>OY969817.1:0-3992824 GCA_963703395.1 uncultured Solirubrobacterales bacterium
AGACGTAGGTGCGCGTTTTCTACCGCTTCTCGAGGGGCGTTGGCTGGCGCGGGAGGGATTGGTGCTCACCGCGATTTCCCTCCCACATATTCGATAATTCGGAGAATTAGCCGGAATCTGCCCGGGGGATGGGATTTTCCGTAAAAGCGGGCGGATTCGGGGCGGAATTTTCACTTCTGACTTGCGCATTCGGGCGGGTTGGCCTAGCATCGACATCCCTATAAACAGACCCGAGCTGCAGGGTCCACCGTACCAGCTCGACAAGCGACCCCTGACCAACCAAAGGCGTGGAGTCCCAGACAATGCAGCTCACGATCGCGCTCGCTGCTGAGGACGCTGCTGGAGTCCAGGCGCTACGACTGCTCGCTAGGCGCGAGCACCGAGTTGTGGCGGTCTTCACCGACTCCGTCGGCGGCGGCGGGTCCTCGGCCTCGGTGGCGAGTACCGCCGAGTCGCTGGGCGTGCCGGTGCGCGCGGCCGCCGAGGTACGCTCGCCCGTGCTGGCAAGCTGGCTGCGCGACCAGCAGGTCGAACTGCTGCTGAGTGTCCACTGTCTGCACAAGATCCACGCGGACGTGCTCGCGGTCCCCGCGCTCGGCGCGTACAACCTGCACCCCGGTCCGCTACCGGAGCGCGCGGGCCTGAACTCACCCAGCTGGGCTCTTTACGAGGGTGCCGCTCGCCACGGAGTGACCTTGCACCAGATGACACCGGTGTTCGACGCGGGCTCGATCGTCTTCGCCGACGCCTTCGACCTGCAGACGAGTGACACCGGGCTTTCGGTCCTGATGCAGTGCGTTCGACGAGGTCTGTCCCTGGTCGAGCAACTGCTGGACCTCCTTGAGCGTGAGGGGCCGGTCCCCCTGCATCCACAGGACCTTGCCCGTCGACGTTGGTTCGGTCTCGGGCCACCAGACGACGGTTACCTCGACTGGCGTCGGCCGGCCCGCTGCGCGGTGGATTTCGTGCGGGCTTGCGACTACACCCCCTTCCCTTCCCCTTGGGGTTTCCCCCGTTGCACTGCGCACGGCTTGGACGTCACCGTTCTCGGAGCCTCGGTTGACCGGGGCCGAGCGCTCGCGGCTCCTGGCACGGTCGCGCACGCGGAGGGCGGCGCCGCGCTGATTGCGGCCGCCGACGCCTGGGTGCGAGTGGAGCGGGTGGAAGTCGGCGGCCGGCAGCTCTCGGCTGTAGAGGTCTTGCACGACGGGGAGCTGCTTGCTCTCCCTGACGGCGACCTTCACTTAATCGCGCCCGCGAGCACTGTGTCATCGGGTGTCGCACCCGCGGGCACCGCGCCGGTTGTGCTCAGCTCTGGTGCCCGCCCACCTGAGTCACTCGACGGTGGGTCGGAGGTCGGCGAACCACAGGCCGGTTCGGTGCAATGAGTCGCAGGCTTGCACGCCTGCGACCCAGGGGCCAGCCCCGTGCGAATAGTCACCTGCTTCAGGACTACCTCGCGCAGTCGGCCGAGCGCCATCCGGAGAAGGTAGCGGTGGTCCTGGGCGAGCAACGTCTCACCTACGGGGAGCTCGAGTTGGAGAGCAACAGGCTCGCTAGGCTCCTCGCCGACCGGGGTTGCCGCAGAGGGGACCGTGTCTGCCTGCTGCTGCCCAAGTCGCCGCTCGCAATTGCGGGGATGCACGGCGCGCTGAAGGCCGGCGCTGCCTACGTGCCAATCGACGTCTCGTCCCCGGCACCACGGATCGAAAGCATCATTCGTGCCTGCGAGCCGCGACTCGTTTTGGCTTGCAGTGAGACCGCGGGACTCGCTGAGGAGCTGTCGCTGGGCGGCGCGCTGAGCATGGGAGTCGGACTGCTCGATGACTCCCCCAGCCCCGACTCCTTTGACCCGGTCTTCCGGCGGGCGGACTGGGCGGCCGCCGAGGCAGACCCCCCGAACCCGGGAGGCTCCCCGGAGGATCTGGCACACATCCTCTTCACCTCCGGCTCCACTGGTGTGCCCAAGGGGGTGACGATCACTCACTCGAACGTAACCCACTTCGTGGAGTGGGCTACCTCCTACTTCGGCACGGCCTCCTCCGACAGAATCTCCGGTCACCCGCCGCTTCACTTTGACCTGTCGACCTTCGACATCTACGGGACGTTCCTCGCCGGAGCTGAGCTGCACCTGGTACCGGCGGCAGCGAACTCACAGCCCGACGCCCTCGTCGATTTCATCCGCGACGGCGAGCTGACCCAGTGGTTCTCGGTGCCCTCCGCGCTCACCTTCATGCTCAAGTACGCCGCGTTGCGCCAAGATGATTTCCCACACCTCGAGCGGCTGCTCTGGTGCGGTGAGGTGATTCCCACACCCACTCTGATCGAGTGGATGCGCCGGCTCCCGCACGTCCAGTTCACCAACCTGTACGGCCCCACCGAGGCAACCATCGCCTCGAGTTACTTCATGGTGACCGCCGTCCCGGAGGACCCGACCGCTCCGATACCAATCGGTGAATCCTGCGGGGGTGAGGAGCTGGCGGTGCTGGACGAGGAGCTGCAGCCGCTGCCCCGGGGGGAGACTGGCGAGATCTACATCAGCGGTGTGGGGCTCAGCCCCGGGTACTGGCGCGACGCGGAGAAGACCGCCGCTGCCTTCCGGCTGCGCGAGGACGCGGGCGAGGATGCAAGCGAGGACGCGCGCGAAGACAGGCCGCGGTTCTACCGAACGGGCGATTTGGGGTACGTCGGTGAGGACGGGCTCTTCTACATCCTCGGTCGGGTCGACTCGCAGATCAAGAGCCGTGGCTACCGGATCGAGCTGGGCGAGATCGAGGCCGCGCTCAACGCACAGTCTGTCCTCAAGGAGTGCGCCGTCGTAGGCCTGCACGTGGGGGGTTTTGTGGGAACGGCGATCTGCTGTGCCTACTCCCCAGTCGACAACGACGTCTCTCCTGTGGAGCTCAGGGAGCTCCTTGCCCGCCAGCTTCCTTCCTACATGCTGCCCTCGCACTGGCTCTCGCTGGAGGCGCTCCCCAAGAACCTGAACGGCAAGATCGATCGGCGCGAGCTCCGAGAGCGCTTCGAGCGGGAGGCGCCGGCGGCGGCCTCCACGGAGGAGGAGCGCGCGGCGTCGGTCGGCTCGGAGGAGGAGCGCGCGGCGTCGGTCGGCTCGGAGGAGGAGCGCGCGGCGTCGGTCGGCTCGGAGGAGGAGCTTCACCCAGACGGCCGGCCCCCGCACGGACTGTTGGAGGTGGTCTGGGAGCAGGCGAGGGCCATCCTCGTGCATCTGCCCGCGGAGTCGCTGGAGCCCGATCGCGCCTTCAGAGATCTCGGCCTCGACTCGCTGGGCGCCGTGGAGCTGAGCAGCCGCCTCGCGGAGGCGACCGGGCTGCAGCTGCCCCCGACGCTGATCTTCGACCACCCGACGCCCGCTGCGGTGGCTGAGCTGCTGCACTCGAAGTTGGAGGGGCCGGAGCGCGGCGGCGCAGCGGTTGCCTCCAAGGTGGAGAGGGTCGAGCGTGGCGGCACGGTCGCGGCGCGGCGCGGCGCGGCGTACTCCGAGGAGCCGATCGCGATCGTGGGGATGAGCTGCCGCTATCCGGGCGGGGTGCGCTCGCCGGGGGACCTGTGGGAGCTCGTCGCCTCCGAGCGCGACGCGATCGGTGAGTTTCCCGACGACCGCGGCTGGGACCTGGAGTCTCTCTACGACCCCGACCCCGACCACCCGGGTACGAGCTACGCGCGTCACGGCGGCTTCGTCTACGACGCCGGGGAGTTCGACTCTGGGTTCTTCTCGATCGGCCCGCGCGAGGCGCTGGCGATGGACCCTCAGCAGCGGCTGCTCCTGGAAGGCGCGTGGGAGGCGTTCGAGGACGCCGGAATCGACCCCTCCTCGCTGCGCGGCAGCCCGACCGGGGTGTTCGCCGGCGTCGTCTCGGTCTTCACCCCCGACAGGCGTCAGTTCATGGGCCCCGACGAGCTCGCGGGCTTCTGGCTGACTGGGAGCGGGGCCTCCGTCGTGTCGGGACGCATCTCTTACACCCTGGGCCTCGAGGGACCGGCGGTGAGCGTCGACACGGCCTGTTCCTCCTCGCTGGTGGCGCTGCACCTGGCCTGTCAGGCGCTGCGCTGCGGGGAGTGCTCGCTGGCGCTGGCCGGTGGGGTGACGGTGCTTGCGACCCCCGACGTGTTCGTCGCCTTCAGCCGTCAACGTGCGCTCTCACCCGACGGGCGCTGCAGGTCCTTTGCGGCTGCGGCCGACGGGACCGGTTGGTCTGAGGGTGTGGGTCTCGTGGTGTTGGAGGGTCTCGCGGACGCGCGGCGCAACGGTCACCGAGTGCTCGGGCTGGTGCGCGCCAGCGCGATCAACCAGGACGGTGCGAGCAACGGGCTGACGGCGCCTCACGGCCCCTCTCAGGAACGGGTCATCCGCCAGGCCCTTGCGAGCGCGGGGCTCTCGGCGTCTGAGGTGGACGCCGTGGAGGCGCACGGCACCGGCACCACGCTGGGTGATCCGATCGAGGCTCAGGCGCTGCTCGCGACCTACGGGCAGGGCCGTCCTGAGGGGCGTCCTCTGTACCTGGGGTCGGTCAAGTCGAACCTCGGTCACACCCAGGCCGCGGCCGGCGTGGCCGGGGTGATCAAGATGGTGCAGGCGCTACGCCACGGCGTCCTGCCGCGGACGCTGCACGTGGACGAGCCCTCCCCGCACGTGGACTGGTCGGCGGGCGAGGTTGAGCTGCTGCGCGAGGCGGTGCCCTGGTCGGCGGGTGAGCGTCCGCGCCGCGCCGGGGTCTCCTCGTTCGGGGTGAGTGGGACCAACGCGCACGTGATCCTCGAGGAGGCGCCTCCCAGCGAGGTGTCCCCCAGCGAGAGGCGCCCCGGCGAGGCGCCCTCCGGCGAGGTATCCCCCGGCGAGGTATCCCCCAGCGGGGCGCCCCCCGGCGAGGCGCCCTCCGGCGCAGCTCGGCCTCTGGAGGCGGGGTCGCCGTCGGTCGGCGCAGTGGAGCTGCCCTGGATCGTGTCGGCCAGAGGGGAGTCGGCGCTGCGTGCTCAAGCGGAGCGGCTGCGGGGACACGTAGCCGCCAACCCAGACCTGGATGCGGGCGACGTGGGGCTCTCGCTGGCCGTCTCCAGGGCGGCGTTGCGGGACCGGGCGGTGGTGGTCGGGCGTGGTCGCGAGGAGCTGCTCGAGGGCCTCGCTGTCCTGGTGCGGGGGGAGTCGGCCGCGGGCGTGGTCTGGGGCACTGCGGGCGCCGGTCTGGAGCGCCTCGCGTTTTTGTTCACAGGTCAGGGTGCGCAGCGCGTGGGGATGGGAGCCGAGCTGTACGGGGCGTTCCCCGTGTTCGCGCAGGCGTTTGACGAGGTGTGTGAGCTGTTTGACGTGCGCCTGGGCCGTTCGCTGCGGGGGGTGGTGTTTGGAGAGGTTGCTGGTGGGGAGCCTGCGTCGCAGGCGGGTGCGACCGAGGGTGCTCTGCTGGATCACACGGAGTTTGCCCAGGCCGGTCTGTTCGCGCTCGAGGTGGCGTTGTTTCGGCTCGTGGAGCGGTGGGGTGTCAGTCCCGACTTCGTAGCGGGTCACTCGATCGGTGAGCTGGTCGCGGCGTACGTCGCTGGAGTGTTCTCGCTCGAGGACGCGTGCGCGTTGGTGGCGGCGCGCGGTCGTCTGATGGGCGGGCTGCCCCGGGGTGGGGCGATGGTGGCTGTAGGCGCCTCAGAGGCGGAGGTGTCGGCGTCGCTCGAGGGGTTTGAGGGCCGTGTGGCCGTGGCGGCGGTGAACGCTCCCGGCTCGGTTGTGCTCTCGGGTGAGGAGCCTGCGGTGCTCGAGCTGGCGCGGGTGTGGGAGGCCCGGGGGCGCCCCACCAGGCGGTTGCGCGTGTCTCACGCGTTTCACTCGCCGCTGATGGACGGGATGCTCGAGGAGTTTCGGCGGGTCGCGGAGGGCGTGGCGTTCAGCGAGCCGCGGATCCCGGTCGTCTCGAACCTCACGGGCGGGCCTGTGAGTGGGGAGTTGTGCGACCCGGGGTACTGGGTGCGCCACGTGCGCGAGACGGTGCGGTTCGCCGACGGCGTCAGGTGGCTGGTTGGGGAGGGTGTCGGCAGTTTCTTGGAGCTCGGCCCGGACGGGGTGCTGAGCGCGATGGTGGGAGAGTGCACGGACCGTGAGCCGGACGCGGGCGAGGTTGGGGAGACCCTGGGCGCCGGGGCGCGGGCGGTGGCGGTGCCGGCGTTGCGCAAGGGGTACGGGGAGGCGCGGTCGTTGCTGGCGGGTGTGGGTGGGTTGTGGGTACGTGGTGTGGGTGTCGGTTGGGCGGGGGTGTTCGAGGGCTCTGGCGCTGCGCGTGTGGCGCTCCCCGCGTACGCGTTCCAGCGGGAGCGGTTCTGGCTGCAGGCGGCGGACGGCGCGGGGGACGTGGGCGCCGTTGGGCAGGTCGCCCTCGAGCACCCGCTGTTGGGTGCCGCGGTTGCGTTGGTGGATGGCGTGGGCTGGCTGTTCACCGGGCGCCTGTCGCTCGACAGCCACCGGTGGCTTGCCGACCACGTCGTGCTCGGCTCGGTGTTGTTGCCCGGCACGGCGTTCCTGGAGCTTGCGCTGTACGCAGGTGGGCGGCTTGGCTGTGGGTGTGTGCAGGAGCTGACCTTGCGGGAGCCGCTTGTGTTGCGGGAGGGGGGCGGTGTTCAGGTTCAGGTGGTGGTTGGTGAGCCGGACGAGTCGGGGTGTCGGACAGTCGGTGTGTATGCGCGCGTGGAGCGTGGGTTGGACGGTGAGCTTGGGGGTGGCGAGGAGTGGGTGCACCACGCGGCCGGGGTGCTTGCGCCCGGAGGGCCGGTGGTGGAGGCGGTTGACGGTGAGCTCTTGTCGCCTGGGGGCGTGTGGCCTCCCGCGGGAGCGGTGGAGGTGGGAGTTGACGGCCTGTACGACGCCCTGGCCGGCGCCGGTCTCGAGTATGGACCTGTGTTCCAGGGTGTCCGGGGCATGTGGCGGCGTGGGGAGGAGGTGTTCGCGGAGGTTGCGCTCGGGGACGACCAGCGGGCTGAAGCAGGCTCCTTCGGTCTGCATCCCGCGTTGCTGGACGCGGCGTTGCAGGTGGTGGTCGCGAGCTCGCTCGGTGAGGGTGGTGGGGACCGGGACCGGGCGAGTGGGCAGGGCGGCCCGCGGCTGCCGTTCTCGTGGGGCGAGGTGGTGTTGGGCGCTTCGGGTGCGTCGGTGTTGCGTGTGCATGTGTCGGCTACGGGTGAGGACAGGGTGAGGCTGACCGTGGCTGACGAGGCGGGTGGGTTGGTGGCGTCGGTGGGTTCGCTGGTGTCGCGTGTGGCGCCGGTCGAGCGGCTTGGTGGCGTGGGGGGTGTTTCGCGGGGTGCGCTGTTTGGGGTGGACTGGGTGGCCGTGGCGTCCGACGACGCGGTGGGGGGCGGGGAGCCGGGTGTCGGTGAGGCTGAGGTTGCAGGTGGGGTGGGTGCCGGGTGGAGCGTGTTGAGTTGTGTGGGTGTGGTTGGGGGCGGAGCGCCTGGCGACGGTGGGAGTGTCGGGAGTGTCGGGAGTGTCGGGAGTGTCGTGTGTGGCGTGTTGGGTGAGTTGCAGGAGTGGCTTGCGGACGAGCGGTCTGCGGGGAGTCGGCTGGTGGTCTTGACGCGGGGCGCGGTGGATGTGGACGGTGGGGGTGTGGTGGATTTGGCGGGTGGTGGTGTGTGGGGGTTGGTGCGCTCGGCGCAGACGGAGCACCCGGGGCGGTTTGTGCTGGTCGACGTTGATGTTGATGTTGTCGATGGTGTTGACGGGGATGGGGACGGGGACGGTGGTGGTGCTGTTGTTGATGGTGGTGTTGTTGGTGAGGGTGTGCGGGAGTCGGTTGTAAGGGCGTTGGCGTTGGGTGAGTCTGAGGTGGCTGTGCGTGGGGGTGAGTTGTTCGTCCCGCGGCTGGTGCGGGTGGGCGTGGAGGAGGGTGTGAGTGGGGTCGGTGTGTCGGGCGATGGTGTGGCAGGGGATGGTGGGGACGCCGCTAAAGAGGGCGTGGTCCTGATTACGGGTGGTACAGGTGGCCTGGGTGCGGTGGTGGCGAGGCATCTGGTGACGCAGCGGGGTGTGCGTGAGCTGTTGTTGGTTAGCCGCGCGGGGCGGTTGGCGGAGGGTGCGGCGGAGTTGGAGGAGGAGCTTGTGGGGTTGGGTGCCCGGGTGCGGGTTGAGGCGTGTGATGTGAGCGATCGCGGTGAGCTCGAGGTGTTGGTTGGGAGTGTGGGTGAGCGGTTGGAGATGGTGGTGCACGCGGCGGGTGTGCTTGACGACGGAGTGGTCGAGGGGTTGACGGCCGAGCGTGTCGAGGGTGTGTTGGCGGCGAAGGTCAGGGGGGCGTGGCATCTGCATGAGTTGACACAGGGGTTGGGTGTGCGGGAGTTTGTGTTGTTCTCCTCGGTCGCGGGTGTGTTTGGGGGCGCAGGGCAGGGTGCATATGCGGCGGGGAACGCGTTTTTGGATGGGCTTGCGTCGTGGCGGCGTGCGCAGGGGCTGCCGGGGACCTCGGTGGCGTGGGGGCTGTGGGACGAGGGTATGGGCGGCCGGTTGGATGAGGGGCAGGCGGCGCGTCTGGCGCGTTCGGGGGTCCTCGCGTTGGGAGTCGGTGAAGGTCTCGAGTTGTTTGAGCGAGCGCGGGGGAGTGTGCGCGCACTTGTGCTCGGCGCGCGGCTCGACATGGGGGTGTTGCGCGCGAGCGCCGGGGGTGGGCGGCTGCCGGGGTTGTTCGGTGGTCTGGTGCCTGTGCGCCGTCGCCGGCGAGTGGGCGGCGGTGGGTCGTTCGTGCAGGTGTTCGAGGGTGCTCCCGAGGGCGAGCGTGCGCGGATGGTGCTGGAGTTGGTGCGTGCCGAGGCGGCGGGTGTGCTTGGGCACGCCTCGGCTGAGGCGGTGCACCCGGAGCGGGCATTCAGGGATCTCGGGTTCGATTCGCTGGCGGCGGTCGAGTTGCGCAACCGGCTGGAAGCGGCGAGCGGTCTGCGGCTGCCCGCGACGTTGGTGTTCGATCATCCCAGCGCGGCGAAGCTGGCGGAGCACCTGCTCGGCCGCTTGAGCGGGGTGGGTTCCAGAGCGGTGGTGCCGCGACGGCGGGTGGCGGCGGACGAGCCGGTGGCGATCGTCGGTATGAGCTGCCGCTACCCCGGAGGTGTGGTCTCCCCAGAGGACCTGTGGGAGCTGGTGTCTGCCGGGGGAG
This sequence comes from uncultured Solirubrobacterales bacterium, assembly GCA_963703395.1. Taxonomy (GTDB): domain Bacteria; phylum Actinomycetota; class Thermoleophilia; order Solirubrobacterales; family Solirubrobacteraceae; genus Palsa-744. The sequence goes on from OY969817.1 coordinate 9,144, forward strand.
ACGGCATCTCCGGGTTCCCCGCGGACCGGGGGTGGGATCTGGAGGGGCTGTACGACCCCGATCCCGACAGCCCGGGAACCACCTATGCGATGGAGGGGGGGTTCGTGCCGCGCGCGGGTGACTTCGACGCGGGGTTCTTCGGGATCGGCCCGCGGGAGGCGCTGGCGATGGATCCCCAGCAGCGACTGCTGCTCGAAGTGTGCTGGGAGTCACTGGAAGATGCGGGTCTCGACCCGCTCGGGTTGCGGGGCAGCGAGACGGGCGTGTTCGCGGGTGTGATGTATCACGAATACGCCAGCGGGCTCACGGGTCAGGCGCTCGCGGGGTTGGAGGGCTATCTGGGTACGGGGAACGCGGGGAGCGTGGTATCGGGCAGGGTCGCCTACGCCCTGGGGTTGGAGGGCCCGGCGGTTACGGTCGATACCGCGTGCTCCTCTTCGCTGGTCGCCCTGCACTGGGCCTGCCAGGCGCTGCGCACGGGTGAGTGCTCGCTCGCGCTGGCCGGCGGAGTGACGGTGCTCTGGACGCCGTGGGTGTTCGTGGACTACAGCCGCCAGCGGGCGCTGGCGCGCGATGGGCGCTGTAAGTCTTATGCCGACGCCGCGGACGGCACGGGGTGGGGCGAGGGTGTGGGCGTGCTGGTGCTCGAGCGCCTCTCCGAGGCGCTGCGCAACAACCATCGGGTGGTCGGTGTGGTGCGCGGCAGCGCGGTCAACCAAGACGGTGCGAGCAACGGGCTGACTGCGCCGAACGGGCCTTCCCAGGAGCGCGTGATCGCGCAGGCGCTGGCGAACGCGGGCCTCGCACCCGCGCAGATCGACGTGGTTGAGGGGCACGGCACGGGCACGAGGCTGGGTGACCCGATCGAGGCGCAGGCACTGCTTGGCACCTACGGCCGGGAACGCCCCGAGGGCAGCCCGCTGTGGTTGGGGTCGGTCAAGTCCAACATCGGGCACACGCAGGCTGCGGCTGGGGTCGCGGGTGTGATCAAGATGCTCATGGCGATGCGCCACGGTGTGTTGCCCAAGACACTCAACGTCGACCAGCCGAGTACCCAGGTCGACTGGCAGGGGGGAGCCGTCGCGCTGCTGACCGAGCAGCAGCCGTGGCAGCCCAACGGCAGACCCCGCTGCGCGGGGGTTTCCTCGTTTGGGATCAGCGGCACCAACGCCCACGTCATCCTCGAAGAGCCGCCACCGGACGCGCGGGTGCCCGCCCAGGCGCCGTCCCGGGCGAGCGGTGTCGCGCTCGCCGGTGTCGTGCCGTGGGTGTTGTCGGGTCGCGGTGTGGGGGCGTTGCGTGCGCAGGCGGGGCGGCTGGGTGGGTTCGTGGTGGACGACCCCGAGCTCGGGATGCTCGATGTCGGGTTCTCGCTCGCCGGCCGGCCGGCGCTGGAGGACCGCGCGGTGCTGCTCGGAGCCGGGCAGGAGGAGCTGCTGGCGGGGCTCGGGGCCCTCGCACGGGGTGAGGACGCGCCGGGGTTGCTACAGGGGGCAGCGACGGAGGGTGCTGAGCGGGTCGCGTTCCTGTTCACGGGTCAGGGCTCGCAGCGAGTGGGGATGGGCCGCGAGTTGTATGCGGCGTTCCCGGTGTTCCGCGCGGCCTTCGATGAGGCCTGCGGGTATCTGGACCGGCATCTCGGGTGCTCCCTGAAGGAGGTCGTGTTCGGGGACGCGGGGCCCAACGGGGAGGGTGCGCCCGCCCCCGCCGGGGAGAGTCGGGGTTCGTCTGTGGAGGGTGGCCCGTTGGATGACACGGCGCTCGCGCAGCCGGGGTTGTTCGCGTTGGAGGTCGCACTGTTCAGGCTGGTGGAGGGGTGGGGCGTGCACCCCAGCTTCGTGGCCGGGCACTCGATCGGGGAGCTCGTGGCCGCACACGTCGCGGGGGTCTTCTCGCTCGAGGACGCTTGTCGGCTGGTGGCGGCCCGGGGACGGCTGATGAGCCACCTGCCGAGGGGTGGTGCGATGGTCGCAGTGGGTGCGTCCGAGGCGGAGGTGCGCGACTCCCTCGAAGGGTTGAATGGCTGGAGCGACGGCGTCGCGGTCGCGGCGGTGAACGCTCCGGGATCGGTCGTGGTTTCTGGTGACGAGGACGCCGTGTTGGAGGTTGCGGGCGTGTGGGAGGCGCGGGGTGTGAGGACGAAGCGTCTGCGGGTGTCCCATGCGTTTCACTCGCCGCGGATGGAGGCGATGCTCGAGGAGTTTGGGCGGGTCGCGGAGGGTGTGTCGTTCAGCGAGCCGCGGGTCCCGGTCGTGTCGAATCTGACTGGGGAGGCCGTGACGGGCGGGGAGCTGTGCGATCCGGGGTACTGGGTGCGTCACGTGCGTGAGACGGTGCGGTTCGCGGATGGCGTGCGGTGGCTGCTCGGGGAGGGTGTGGGCTGTTTTCTGGAGCTGGGCCCGGACGGGGTGCTCAGCGCGATGGTGGGGGAGTGCGTGGACGGTGAGCGGGGCGCTGGCGAGCGGCGGGTGGCTGCGGTGCCGGTGTTGCGTGGGGGGCAGGGGGAGGCGCGGTCGTTGCTGGCGGGTGTGGGTGAGCTGTGGGTTCGTGGCGTGGGTGTCGATTGGGCGGGAGTGTTCGAGGGGTCCGGTGCTGTGCGTGCGGGGTTGCCGTCGTACGCGTTTCAGCGGGAGCGCTACTGGCTTGAGTTCACGGACGGCGTGGGGGACCCGGGGGCTGTCGGGCAGGTTTCGGTCGAGCATCCGCTGTTGGGCGCCGCGGTTGCGCTGGTGGATGGCGAGGGGTGGCTGTTCACCGGACGTCTGTCGCTGGAGAGCCACCCCTGGCTCGCCGATCACGTCGTGGCGGGTGCGGTGTTGCTGCCGGGCACAGCGTTCCTGGAGTTGGCGCTGTACGTCGGAGGGCAGCTTGGTTGCGGGTGTGTGCAGGAGCTCGTGTTGGGGGAGCCGCTCGTGTTGCGGGAGGGGGATGGTGTTCAGGTCCAGGTGGTGGTGGGGGAGCCCGATGGGTCGGGGTGGCGGCCGGTTGGTGTGTTCGCGCGGGTGGAGCGTCACCTGACGGACGAGCTGGGGGGTGGCGGGGAGTGGGTGCAGCACGCGAGCGGGGTGGTTGGACCTGTGGAGTTGGCGACCCCAGCGGCGCTGGATGGCGAGGTTGGGTCGCCTGGTGGTGTGTGGCCTCCGGTGGGGGCGGCGGAGGTTGAGGTTGACGGTCTGTACGAAGATCTGGCCGACGCGGGTTTGGAGTACGGCCCGGTGTTTCAGGGTTTGCGGGGGGTGTGGCGGCTTGGGGAGGAGGTGTTCGCGGAGGTCGCGCTTGGGGAGGCGCAGCAGCGTGAAGCGGGTTTGTTTGGTCTGCACCCGGCGTTGCTGGATGCCGCAGTGCAGGCGGTGGCCGCGAGCTCGCTGGGTGAGGGCGGTGGTGACCGAGTGGCCGGGCAGGGCGGCCCGCGGCTGCCGTTCTCCTGGGGTGAGGTGGTGCTGGGTGGCTCGGGCGCCTCGGCGTTGCGTGTGCGTTTGACGCGTGTGGGGTCCGACGCGGTGTCGGTGGCGGCGGTCGATGAGGGTGGTGGTCTGGTGGCGTCGGTGGGTTCGTTGGTGTTGCGCGAGGCGCCGGCTGAGCGGATCGGTGGCGGCGGAGCCGCTTTGCGGGATTCGTTGTTTGGGGTGGAGTGGGTGGCGGTGGCCTCTGACGCGGGCGAGAGCTCCGGCGCAGGTGACGGTCTGGGTGTGGGTGTGTTGGCGGATTTGGGATCTCTGGATGAGGTGTTTGGCGGGGGTGTGGAGGCCCCTGCTGTGGTTGTTGTGGATTGTTCGCGTGGGCCGGGCAGTGTGCTTGGTGGAGCGGGTGACGTGCTTGGTGAGGTTCGTGGTGGGGTTGGTGGTGCGTTGGGTCTGTTGCAGGAGTGGCTTGCGGATGAGCGGTTGTCGGGTTCGCGTTTGGTGGTGTTGACGCGGGGCGCGGTTCCAGTGTTCAGGGGTGAGGGCGTATCGGATTTGGCTGGTGGTGGGGTGTGGGGTTTGGTGCGCGCAGCGCAGGCGGAGCACCCGGGGCGGTTCGTGTTGGTCGATGTCGATGGGGGCGTCGGTGGAAGTGGTGAGGAGTCCGGTGGGGGTGGTGAGGAGTCTTTGCTCTGGAGTGTGCTGGGTGGGGTGTTGGCGTTAGGTGAGCCTGAGGTGGCGGTGCGTGGGGGGGGTTTGTTCGTGCCGCGGCTTGTGCGTGTGGGGTCGCGTGGCGAGCTCGTTGTTCCTGAGGGTGGTGTCGAGGGTGGTGTGGGTTGGCGGCTGGATGTCGGGGAGGGGGGCAGGATCGAGGATGTGGGCGTGGTGTCGTGCCCGGTGGGGGTGCCGCTTGGGGTTGGGGAGGTATGTGTCGAGGTTCGTGCGGCGGGCTTGAATTTCCGCGATGTCCTGATCGCGTTGGGTGTGTATCCGGGTGATGCGGTGATTGGTGGGGAGGGCGCGGGCGTGGTGGTGGGGGTTGGCCCGGGGGTCGAGGGGTTGGCTGTGGGGGATCGTGTGATGGGTCTGTTGGATGGTGCGTTTGGGTCGTTCGCGGTGACCGATTCGCGGCTGGTGGTGCGGGTCCCGGAGGGCTGGTCGTTTGTGCGGGCGGCGGGTGTGCCGATTGTGTTCTTGACGGCGTACTACGCGCTGGTCGATTTGGCTGGTGTGGGGGAGGGGGAGCGGTTGTTGGTACACGCCGCGGCGGGTGGTGTGGGAATGGCCGCGGTGCAGTTGGCTGGGTTGTTGGGTGCGGAGGTGTTCGGGACGGCGAGCGCGGGGAAGTGGGGTGTGCTCAGGGAGCTGGGGTTGGACGAGGAGCATCTGGCGTCTTCGCGGTCGCTCGAGTTCGGGGAGGAGTTTTCGAGGGTGACGGAGGGGCGGGGCGTTGACGTGGTGTTGAACTCGTTGGCGGGCGAGTTCGTGGACGCCTCGCTTGGGGTGCTCGTGGGGGGTGGGCGGTTCTTGGAGATGGGTAAGACCGACGTGCGTGACCCGGCGGAGGTCGCGGCAGAGCACGAGGGTGTGGTTTATCGCGCGTTCGATGTGATGGACGCCGGCCCGGAGCGCATCCAGGAGATGCTCGTCGAGCTGGTCGGGTTATTCGAGCGGGGCGCGCTCGAGTCGCTGCCGGTCAGGGTGTGGGATGTACGCGAGGCGGTGGAGGCGTTCCGGTTCTTGAGTCACGGGCGGAGTGTCGGTAAGAACGTGTTGGCGATGCCCGCCTCACTGTTCGATGGTCGGGGCACGGTCCTGATCACAGGTGGCACGGGCGGGCTCGGGGGGTTGCTGGCGCGGCATCTGGTGGTGGAGCACGGTGTGCGGCATCTGCTGCTTGTGAGCCGTCAGGGCCCCCAGGCGCCGGATGCGAGCGAGCTCGTCGAGGAGCTCGCTGGTCTGGGCGCGGAGGTGGTGGTCGCGGCGTGCGATGTGTCCGACCGGGGGCAGCTCGAGGCGCTGTTGGAGGGAGTGCCCGCGGAGCACCCGTTGAGTGGGGTGGTGCACGCCGCGGGTGTTTTGGACGATGGTGTGATCGATTCGTTGACCGGGGAGCGGCTGGAGGGGGTGATGGCCCCGAAGGTCGATGGCGCGTGGCATCTGCACGAGTTGACGGCCGCTCTGGATCTCAAGGCGTTCGTGCTGTTTTCCTCGGTGGCGGGGACGTTTGGCGGCGCTGGGCAGGGCAGCTACGCGAGCGCTAACACGTTCTTGGATTCGCTGGCTGAGTACCGGCGTTCGCGGGGGTTGCCCGCTGTCTCGGTGGCGTGGGGGCCGTGGGTGGGAGTGGGCGGTATGGCGGATCGCCTGCAGGACGCGCAGGCGGCCCGGATCGCGCGGACCGGGATGCGGGCGTTTTCCCCGGAGCGGGGGCTGGAGCTCTTCGACGCGGCCCTTGCTGTGGGCCGCGCCGGGGTGGTGGGAGTGTCGCTGGACATGGCGCTGCTGCGTAGGTACGCGAGCGCGGGAGAGCTGCCTGCGTTGCTGGAGGGTGTGGTGGGCCGGCCTGCCCGGCGGGCTGCGGCGGGCCGTGCGGGTGGTTCGTTGGCGGGTCGGCTTGTGGGGCTGGGAGTGGGTGAGCGTGAGGGGGTGGTACTGGAGCTCGTGCGCGCCCAGGCGGCGGGAGTGCTGGGGCACGCATCCCCGGAGGCGGTGCCCGCGGGACGACCGTTCAAGGAGCTTGGGTTCGACTCGCTCGCGGCGGTCGAGCTGCGTAACCGTTTGAGCGCTGAGAGCGGGCTGCGGCTACCGGCGACCCTCACGTTTGACTACCCCACACCGGCCGGACTGGCGGCGTATCTCGTTGGTGAGCTCGTGGGTGCACCCGGTGACGGCGACGCGCAGGCGGTGGCTGTCCGGGTTGCAGCGGTCGATGAGCCGGTGGCGATCGTGGGTATGAGCTGCCGGTACCCGGGTGGTGTGGCCTCCCCGGAGGGGCTGTGGGAGCTGCTCGTGCGGGGCGGGGACGCGATCGACGCGTTCCCTGTGGACCGCGGGTGGGATCTGGAGGGGTTGTACGACCCCGACCCCGACCGTCGGGGTAGGACGTATGCGCAGGCGGGTGGGTTTTTGTACGACGCCGCGGAGTTCGACGCTGGGTTCTTCGGGATCGGCCCCAAGGAGGCGCTGGCGATGGACCCCCAGCAGCGGCTTTTGCTGGAGGTCTGCTGGGAGGCCCTCGAAGACGCGGGTGTGGACCCGTACTCGCTGAAGGGCACCCAGACCGGGGTGTTCGCCGGGATCGCGTCCTCGGCGTATGGGTCGGGCAGGGGCACGGGGTCGAATGACCTGGAGGGCTACCGGCTGACGGGCGCCACCAGCAGTGTCGCGTCGGGCAGGGTCGCGTATGCGCTCGGGTTGGAGGGGCCCGCGGTCTCGGTCGATACGGCGTGCTCCTCGTCGCTTGTGGCGCTGCACCTGGCGTGCGGCGCGCTGCGCGGCGGGGAGTGCCAGCTCGCGCTCGCGGGCGGCGTGGCCGTGATGAGCACACCCGAGCTGTTCATCGAGTTCAGCCGCCAGCGAGGACTCGCTGGCGACGGGCGCTGCAAGTCCTTCGCGGACACGGCGGACGGCACGGGTTGGGCCGAGGGCGTGGGCGTCGTGTTGCTGGAGCGTCTCTCTGACGCGCAGCGCCACGACCACCGGGTCCTGGGCGTGATCCGTGGCAGCGCTGTCAACCAGGATGGTGCGAGTAACGGGCTGACCGCGCCGAACGGCCCTTCCCAGCAGCGCGTGATCCGCCAAGCGCTCGCCACCGCCGGGCTCACCCCTCACGAGGTGGACGCTGTCGAGGCGCACGGGACCGGCACGAGACTCGGTGACCCGATCGAGGCGCAGGCGCTGCTGGCGACCTACGGCCAGGGCCGCGAGCAGGAGAGCCCGCTGTGGCTCGGGTCGCTCAAGTCCAACATCGGGCACGCCGCCGCCGCGGCAGGCATCGCGGGTGTCATCAAGATGGTGCTGGCCCTCCAGCACCGGCGGCTGCCCCGCACGCTGCACGCGCAGACGCCCACCAGCCAGGTCAACTGGGACGCCGGCCAGGTCGCGCTGCTCACCGACCCACAACCCTGGCAGCCCACCGGCAGACCGCGTCGCGCCGGGGTCTCCTCGTTCGGGATCAGCGGCACCAACGCGCACCTCATCCTCGAAGAAGCACCGACACCCACACAGACACCGACACAAACCACCTCACCCGTCCCCGACACCACCAGGGGGCTTGCGGGTCTCGCCGGCGGGAGCGCGCTGCCGTGGGTGCTCTCGGGTCGCGGCCCAGAGGGTCTGCGCGCCCAGGCGGGGCGGCTGGGGAAGTTCGTCGTCGATCGACCGGAGCTCGACCCGGCCGATATCGGGTTCTCGCTCGCGGGCCGTCCGGCACTGGAGGACCGCGCGGTGCTGCTCGGTGGCGAGCAGAGCGAGTTGCTTGCGGGGCTTGGCTCGCTCGCGCGGGGTGAGGACGCGCCGGGGGTGCTGCGGGGCACAGCCGGGGAGGGTGCCGAACGGGTCGCGTTCCTGTTCACCGGCCAGGGCGCGCAGCGGGTGGGGATGGGCAGCGAGCTGTATGAGGCGTTCCCGGTGTTCCGCGCGGCCTTTGACGAGGCCTGCGGGCATCTGGACAAGCACCTCGGGTGCTCGTTGAAGGAGGTCGTGTTCGGCGAGGGGCCTGTGGGTGAGAGTCCGGGTGCGCCCCCCGGGGAGGGTCCGGGTGCGGCCGCCGAGGGTGGTCTGTTGGATGGCACGGCGCTGGCGCAGCCGGGGTTGTTCGCGCTGGAGGTTGCGCTGTTTCGGCTTCTGGAGGCGTGGGGTGTGCACCCCGACTTCCTGATCGGGCATTCGATCGGGGAGCTTGTGGCGGCGTGTGTGGCGGGGGTGTTCTCGCTCGAAGACGCATGTGGGTTGGTGGCGGCCCGGGGCCGGTTGATGGGGGGGTTGCCGGAGGGTGGCGCGATGGTCGCGGTGGGTGCGTCTGAGCGGGAGGTGCTCGACTCGCTCGAAGCGCTGAGTAGGTGGGAGGACAGGGTCGCTGTGGCGGCGGTTAACGCTCCGGGTTCGGTTGTGGTGTCTGGCGATGAGGACGCGGTGTTGGAGGTTGCGGGTGTGTGGGAGCAGCGGGGTGTGAGGACGAAGCGTCTGCGGGTCTCGCATGCGTTTCACTCGCCGCGGATGGATGGGATGCTCGAGGAGCTCGGGCGGGTCGCGGCCGGTGTGGCGTTCAGCGAGCCGCGGGTCCCGGTCGTGTCGAATCTAACGGGTGAGCCGGTGTCGCCTGGGGAGTTGTGTGACGCGGGGTACTGGGTGCGGCATGTGCGCGAGACGGTGCGGTTCGCGGATGGCGTGCGGTGGCTGGCCGGGGAGGGTGTGGGCTGTTTTCTGGAGCTAGGCCCGGACGGGGTGCTCAGCGCGATGGTCGAGGAGTGCGTGGACAGCGAGCGGGCTGAGGGTGCCGGTGCGGGTGGGGCTGGTGTCGCGGGGACTGGTTCGAGGGGAGCCGGCCGGGAGGTGATTGGCCGGGGTGTGGGCGGTGGAGTGGTGGCGGTGCCTGCGTTGCGGGGTGGGCAGGGAGAGGCGCGAGCGTTGCTGACCGGTGTGGGTGGGTTGTGGGTGCGCGGCGTGGGTGCGGATTGGGCGAGGGTGTTCGAGGGGTCGGGTGCGAAGCGTGTTGCGCTGCCGTCGTACGCGTTTCAGCGGGAGCGCTACTGGCTTGAGTCTGGGGTGGGTGTGGGGGATGTGGGCGCGGCCGGTCTGAGCGCCGAGGAGCATCCGTTGTTGGGCGCCGTGGTGGCGTTGGCGGATGGCGAGGGGTGGGTGTTCACCGGTCGTCTGTCGCTCGAGAGCCACCGGTGGCTCGCCGATCACGTGGTGTCGGGGGCCGTGCTGTTGCCGGGCACGGTGTTCGTGGAGCTCGCGCTGCACGCGGGTGGGCAGCTCGACTGTGGGTGTGTGCGGGAGCTGGTGATGCAGGAGCCGCTTGTTCTCCGGGAGGGGCACGGGGTGCAGGTGCAGGTGGTGGTCGGTGGGGTCGATGGGTCGGGGTGCCGGCCGGTCGGTGTGTACTCGCGCGTGGACGATCGTGCTGGCGGTGCGCTGCGCGGCGGCGAGGGGTGGGTGGGGCACGCAGCCGGGGTGCTCGGACCCGAGGGGTCGGTGGCCGAGATGGCGTTGGATGGTGGGGTCGAGTCGCTGAGTGATATGTGGCCGCCGGCGGGCGCGGAGTTTGTGGCGGTCGATGGTGTGTATGACGAGTTGGCTGGGGCGGGGTTGGAGTACGGCCCGGTGTTTCAGGGGTTGCGGGGTGTGTGGCGGCGGGGGGAGGAGGTGTTCGCGGAGGTCGCGCTGGGGCGTGAGCAGGAGGGTGAAGCGGGCTCGTTTGGTGTGCATCCGGTGCTGCTGGACGCGGCGTTCCACGCGCTGGCCGCGGGCGGAGTGGACGCGGGGGTCGATGGCGCGGCTGGACGGGGCGGGCCGCGGCTGCCGTTTGCCTGGGGTGAGGTGGTGTTGGGTGGCGCGGGCGCGTCCGTGTTGCGGGTGCGCTTGAGGGGTGTGGGGGATGGCGCGGTGTCCCTGGTGGCGGTGGACGAGGGTGGTGGCCTGGTCGCGTCGGTTGGCTCGTTGGCGTTGCGCGAGGCGCCGGTCGAGCGGCTCGGTGTGGGGGCTCTACGGGACTCGTTGTTTGGCGTGGACTGGGTTGGGGTGGCGTCTGAGACGGTCGAGGTCCGGGGCCCGGCTGTCGGCGAGGCCGAGGTCGTGGGTGCGGGAGTAGCGGGGTGGACTGTGGTGAGCTGCGTGGGTGTCGAGGGGGCGCCTCGCGGCGGTGGGGACGTCGCCGGCGTGGTGTGCGGCGTGCTGGGCGAGTTGCAGAAATGGCTTGCGGACGAGCGGTCCGCGGAGAGCCGGTTGGTGGTTTTGACGCGCGGTGCAGTGGACGTGGACGGTGGGGGTGTCACAGATCTGGCGGGTGGCGGTGTGTGGGGGTTGGTGCGGGCGGCGCAGGCCGAGCATCCCGGGCGGTTCGTGCTGGTCGATGTCGATGGCGAGGGCGAGGAGGATTCGCGGGAGCTGGTTGCGAAGGCGTTGGAGTTGGGTGAGTCCGAGGTGGCTGTGCGTGGGAGTGAATTGTTCGTCCCGCGGCTGGTGCGGGTGGCCGCGGAGATGGATGGCGGCGCCGGCGGGGTTGAAGCGGCAGGGAGCGGTGGGGACGCCGCCGCAGAGGACGTGGTGTTGATCACGGGCGGGACGGGTGGGTTGGGCGCGTTGGTGGCGAGGCATCTGGTGGCGCAGGGTGGGGTGCGTGAGCTGCTGTTGGTCAGTCGTCGGGGGCGCTCGGCCGAGGGTGCGGTGGAGTTGGAGGGAGAGCTTGTGGGGTTGGGCGCGAGGGTGCGGATCGAGGCGTGCGATGTGAGCGACCGTGGTGAGCTCGAGGCGGTGGTCAGGAGCGTGGGCGATCGGTTGGGGATGGTGGTCCATGCGGCTGGGGTGCTTGACGACGGTGTGGTCGAATCGTTGACGGCCGAGCGTGTCGAGGGTGTGTTGGCCGCGAAGGTCGAGGGGGCCTGGCATCTGCACGAGTTGACCCGGGAATTGGGTGTGCGGGAGTTCGTGCTGTTCTCCTCGGCCGCGGGCGTGTGGGGTGGCGCGGGGCAGGGTGCGTATGCGGCAGGGAACGCTTTCCTGGATGGGCTCGCCTCTTTCCGCCGTGCGCAGGGGCTGGCGGGAACCTCGGTGGCGTGGGGGCTGTGGGCGGCAGCGAACGGCATGGGCGACCGATTGGATGAGGGGCAGTTGGGGCGTCTGGCGCGGTCGGGGGTGGTTGCGTTGGGGGTCGGAGAGGGTCTGCAGCTGTTTGACGCGGCTCGTGTGAGCTCGCGTGCGCTGCTGGTGGGCGCGCGGCTCGATATGCGGGCGCTCGCTGCGGCCGGGGATGCGGGTGCGGGTGAGGTGCGGGGGTTGCTGAGTGGGCTGCTCGGCGGGCGCGGGCGGCGTCGGGTGGGTGCGGGTGGGTCCTTCGCGCGGCGGCTCGACGGTGTGGGTCAGGAGGAGCGTGGGCGTGTGGTGTTGGAGTTGGTGCGCTCGGAGGCGGCGGGTGTGCTGGGGCACACCTCGGTTGAGGCGGTACACGCGGAGCGGGCGTTCAAAGAGCTCGGGTTCGATTCGCTGGCGGCGGTCGAGTTGCGTAACCGGCTTGCGACGGCGAGCGGGTTGCGGCTGCCCGCGACAGTGGTGTTCGATCACCCGAGCCCGGCTGCGCTGGCGGAGCACCTGCTCGGTCTGATCGGCGGGGTGGGTCGCAGGGTGGCGTCCGCCCGGCGTGTCGCTGTGGACGAGCCGGTCGCGATCGTGGGCATGAGCTGCCGGTACCCGGGTGGTGTGGTCTCCCCGGAGGGGCTGTGGGAGCTCGTGTCGTGCGGGCGGGACGGGATCTCGGAGTTCCCTGTCGATCGCGGGTGGGATCTGGAGGGGTTGTACGACCCCGACCCCGAAAGCCCGGGCACGAGCTACACCAGGGAGGGCGGGTTCGTGGACGGCGCGGGAGAGTTCGACGCGGAGTTCTTCGGGATCGGCCCGCGGGAGGCGCTGGCGATGGACCCGCAGCAGCGGCTGCTGCTGGAAGTGTGCTGGGAGGCGCTGGAAGACGCCGGTCTCGACCCGCTCGGGTTGCGCGGCAGCGAGACGGGCGTGTTCGCCGGCGTGATGTACCACGACTACGCAAGTGGGCTGGGGCGCGGGGCGCTGGCGGGACTCGAGGGGTACCTGGGTACCGGGAGCGCCGGGAGCGTGGTCTCGGGCAGGGTCGCCTACGCGCTGGGGCTGGAGGGCCCCGCGGTGTCGGTCGATACCGCGTGCTCCTCCTCGCTGGTGGCGCTGCACTGGGCGTCTCACGCGCTGCGCTCGGGTGAGTGCTCGCTCGCGCTGGCCGGCGGCGTGACCGTGCTCTGGACGCCGGGGGTGTTCGTGGAGTTCAGCCGTCAGCGCGGCCTGGCGGCGGATGGGCGCTGCAAGTCGTTCGCCGACGCGGCTGACGGGACGGGCTGGAGCGAGGGTGTGGGTGTCCTGCTGCTGGAGCGTCTCTCCGACGCACAGCGCAACGGCCATCGCATCCTCGGTGTGGTGCGCGGCAGCGCTGTCAACCAGGACGGCGCGAGCAACGGGCTGACCGCGCCGAATGGGCCCTCCCAGGAGCGTGTGATCTCCCAGACGCTCGCAAGCGCGGGTCTCACGCCCAGCGAGATCGACGCGGTCGAGGGGCACGGCACGGGCACCACCCTCGGCGATCCGATCGAGGCGCAGGCTCTGCTCGCGACCTACGGCCGGGACCGCGAGCGCCCGCTGTGGTTGGGGTCGATCAAGTCCAACATCGGGCACACACAGGCCGCTGCGGGAGTCGCGGGCGTGATCAAGATGGTCATGGCGCTCAAGCACGGTGTGCTGCCCAGGACGCTCAACGTCGACCGGCCCACCCGCCACGTCGACTGGGACACCGGCGCCGTCCAGCTGTTGACCCACGAGGTGCCCTGGCAGCCCACCGACAGACCCCGCCGGGCCGGCGTCTCGTCGTTCGGGATCAGCGGCACCAACGCACACGTGATCCTCGAAGAGGCACCACCCCCACGACGAGCACAACCCGCTGCCCGCCCACCCGCGGGAGCAGGCTCCACCGACGCCGAGGGTGTACCACCCGCTGGGAACCGGGGCGAACGTGCTGAGACCGCAGGCGGACCCGCCGGCGCGCCGCAGGTGGCAGTGGCCGAGCGTGTCCTGGTGGCCGGGGCGTTGCCGTGGGTCGTGTCTGGCAGGGGAGCGGGGGCGCTGCGAGCCCAGGCGGGACGGCTGGGTGAGCTCGTGGAGGGCGACTCGGCGCTCGACCCGGTCGATGTGGCTCACTCGCTGGTGGCGTCTCGCTCGCGCTTCGGTCATCGCGGGGTTGTGCTGGGGGGAGACCGCGCCGGGCTGCTGGGAGGTCTCGGCGCGCTTGCGCGTGGGGAAGCTGTCGGGAACGTGTTCGAGGGTGTGGTGGAGGGGCGGACGGGGCTTGCGTACCTCTTCACCGGCCAGGGCGCGCAACGGGCCGGGATGGGTGCAGCGCTGTACGAGACCTTCCCAGTGTTCGCGCGTGCGCTGGACGGTGTCTGCGAGGAGGTGGACGTTCACTTGGAGCATCCGCTGCGCAAGGTGCTCTGGGCGCGCGAGGGGTCGGCGCAGGCGGGGTTGTTGGATCGCACCGAGTTCACGCAGGTGGCGCTGTTCGCGCTGGAGGTGGCGTCGTTCAGGCTGCTGGAGAGTTTTGGGTTGGCCCCGGATTTCTTGATGGGCCACTCGATTGGGGAGTTGGCGGCGGCGCACGTGGCGGGGGTGTTCTCGCTCGCCGACGCGTGTGCGCTCGTGGCTGCGCGCGGGCGGCTGATGGGGGCGCTGCCGGCGGGCGGCGCGATGGTCGCGGTGCAGGCGTCTGAGCAGGAGGCTCTGGGGGAGCTCGCCGGGCGTGAGCACGCGGTCGCTCTCGCGGCGGTCAACGGCCCTCGCGCGGTCGTGCTCTCGGGGGATGAGCGGGAGGTCCTGGAGGTCGCGGGCAGCTTTGAGCGGCGGGGACGCAAGACCAAGCGGCTGCTGGTTTCACACGCGTTTCACTCGCCGCGGATGGATGCGGTGCTGGAGGAGTTCGCGGAGCTCGCCGCGGGGGTGTCGTTCTCCGCGCCGCGGATCCCGATCGTCTCGAACGTTAGCGGCGAGCTGCTCGCCGCCGAGCAGGCGTGCTCTGCGGGGTACTGGGTGGAACACGTGCGCGGGACGGTGCGGTTCGCCGACGGGATGCGTCTGCTCGTGGCGCGGGGGGTCGGCAGTTTCGTCGAGGTGGGCCCCGACGGCGTGTTGAGCGCGCTCGGGCAGGAGTGCCTGATCGAGTCTCACGATGAGAGTGGGGGCCTCGACGGGGAGTCTCAGGCGGACGGGGAGTCGCGGGCCGAGGGGACACCGGGTGTGCCTCTGTTTGTGCCGACGTTACGCAGGGAGCGCAGTGAGCCCGAGAGTCTGCTCGGGGCGCTGGCGCGGCTGTACGTGGGTGGAGTGGATGTCGATTTCGGGCCGCTGTTCGCCGATCGTCCTGCACGGCCGGTGGAGCTGCCGACGTATGCGTTCCAGCGCGAGCGGTACTGGCTTGCGCCGCGCGCACCCGGAGCGGACGCGGGCGCGACGGGGTTGGACGCGGCTGAGCATCCGCTGCTGGGCGCGGCGGTCGGCTTGGCGGACAGCGGTGGCTGGCTGTTCACGGGCCGGCTGTCGCTGCAGGCGCATCCCTGGCTCGCCGACCACGCGGTGATGGGCGCGGTGCTGCTGCCGGGGACGGCGTTCGTCGAGCTGGCGCTGCACGCGGGCAGGCAGGTGGGGTGCAAGCTGCTGCGGGAGCTCACGCTCGAGGAGCCGCTGGTGCTCGGGGAGCAGGGTGAGGTGCAGGTGCAGCTCACGGTCGGGGAGCCGGACGAGACGGGCAGCCGACCGGTGCACTTTCACTCCCGGGTGGCGGGCGGCCCGGTCGACGGGGGGGAGGGGTGGACGCGCAATGCGAGCGGGGTGCTCGCCCGCGGCGAGTCGGAGTCCCCCGACGGGCTGGGGCTCAACGGAGACGAGACGAGCGGGGCGCCAGACGGGCGGGGGGCGCTCGACGGCGGTGAAACGCTCAACGGGTCGCCGGGGATGCTCGAGGGGGAGGCGTGGCCGCCCGCGGGCGCGGATGAGGTGTCGCTCGAGGATCTCTACGAGCGTCTTGCGGCGGAGGGCTTTGACTATGGCCCGGCGTTCCAGTGTCTGCGGGCGGTGTGGCGCCAGGGGGAGGACCTGTTCGCGGAGGTGTCGCTCGCAGAGGGGCAGCGGGAGCAGGGCGAGCAGTTCGACCTGCACCCGGCGCTGCTCGACGCTGCGCTGCACGCGCTGGCCGCGAGCCCAGCGGGCGAGCCCGACGGTAGCCCGGGAGGGCCGCGCCTGCCGTTCTCCTGGAGCGATGTGACGCTGGGCGCCGTCGGAGCGTCCGTGTTGCGCGTCCGTCTCTCTCCGACGGGCGGGGGCCGGGTGTCGCTGCGGGCTGTGGACGGCGCCGGCGCGGGCGTGCTCTCGGCACGGTCCCTCGCGATGCGCCCGGTCTCCGCGGAGCAGCTCGGCGGGATGCGCGACGCCCGCCAGCAGGTGCTCCGCATCGACTGGGTTCCGGTCTCGGGCGGGACGCCCGCGGCGGTGGAGCGCGTCGTGTTGCGTGGAGCGCAGGGAGACGGCGCGGCGGCCGCTCACGCGTGCGCACGGGAGGCGCTGAAGCTTGTGCAGGAGTGGCTTGCCGACCAGCGGTCCCCGGATGCGCGGCTGGCGATCGTGAGCTGCGGCGCGGTGTCGGCGGGCGTGCACGAGGACGTGACCGATCTGGGCGCGGCCGCGGCGTGGGGCCTGGTGCGCTCGGCGCAGTCGGAGCACCCGGGACGCCTGGTGCTGATCGACGTCGACGACGCGCCGGCCTCGTGGGAGGCGGTGGGGTCGGCCGCGGGCTGCGGCGAGCCGCAGGTGGCGGTCCGCGCCGGGGCGCTGCTCGCGCCGCGGCTTGCGCCGGCCAGCTCGACCGGGGCACTCAGCGCTCCGCAGGGAGCCTCGCAGTGGCGGCTCGACGCGGGCGCCGGCGACACGCTCGATGACCTCGACCTGGTCGCGTGTCCAGAGGTGGGTGGTCCGCTCGACCCCGGGCAGGTGCGCGTCGCGGTGCGCGCGGCGGGCGTCAACTTCCGCGACGTGCTGATCGCGCTGGGGATGTACCCCGGGGCGGCGAGCGTGGGGGGAGAGGGAGCGGGCGTCGTGCTGGAGGTGGGCCAGGGCGTGGACGACCTGCGCCCGGGCGAGCGCGTGATGGGCATGGTGCAGGGCGCCTTCGGCCCGGTCGCCGTCGGCGATCGCCGGCTGCTCGCGCGGGTGCCGCAGGGGTGGACGTTCGCGGATGCGGCGTCGGTGCCGATCGCGTTCCTGACGGCGTACTACGCGCTCGTGGACCTGGCCGGGCTGCGGGAGGGAGAGCGGCTGCTGGTGCACGCGGCGACGGGCGGGGTCGGCGTGGCCGCGGTGCAGTTGGCGCAGCACCTCGGCGCGGAGGTGTTCGCCACGGCGAGCCCGGCCAAGTGGAGCGTGCTGGAGGGCATGGGCCTCGGGCCGGAGCGCATCGCCTCCTCGCGCACACCCGAGTTCAGGGAGAGGTTCCTGGAGGCGACGGAGGGGAGGGGTGTGGACGTCGTCCTCGACTGCCTGGCGGGCGAGCTGGTGGACGCCTCGCTCGGGCTGCTGCCGCACGGCGGGCGGTTCGTCGAGATGGGCAAGACCGACGTGCGCGATCCCGCCGAGGTGGCGGCGAGGCACGAGGGTGTGACCTACCGGGCGTTCGATCTGGTCGACGCCGGGCCGCGGCGCATCCAGGAGATGCTCGGCGAGCTGCTGGCACTGTTCGAGCGGGGCGCGCTCGCCCTGCCGCCGATCAGGGGTTGGGACGTGCGTCGTGCGCGGGAGGCGTTCCGGTTCATGAGCCAGGCGCGGCACGTGGGCAAGAACGTGCTCACGGTGCCCGCCGCAGCGGGGCGGTGGAGCGGCACGGCGCTGATCACGGGCGCCACCGGCGGGCTCGGCGCCGTGTTCGCCAGGCACCTGGTCGCCGAGCACGGGATGCGCAGCCTGCTGCTCGTCAGCCGCAGGGGTCCGCAGGCGCCGGGGGCCGGCGAGCTCGCGCAGGAGCTCGAGGGTCTGGGCGCCGAGGTGCGGGTGCGCGCGTGTGACATCACCGACCGGGAGCAGGTGCGCGCGCTGCTCGCCGAGGTTCCGCGCGAGCAGCCGCTGAGCGTGGTGGTGCACGCGGCCGCGGTGCTGGACGACGGTGTCCTCGGGGCGCTGAGCGAGGAGCGGCTGGAGCGGGTGCTGGCGCCCAAGGTGGACGGGGCGTGGCACCTGCACGAGCTCACGCGGGAGCTGGATCTGCGGGCGTTCGTGCTGTTCTCCTCGGTGGCCGCCACGTTCGGGGGTCCCGGCCAGGCCAACTACGCGGCGGCGAACGCGTTCCTCGACGCGCTGGCGGTCCACCGCCGCGCGCAGGGCCTGCCGGCGGTCTCGATGGCGTGGGGGCCGTGGGCGCAGGAGACCTCGATGACCGGCAACCTCGCCGAGAGCGACCTGGCGCGGATCGCGCGCGCGGGTATGGGCGTGCTCTCCTCCGAGCAGGGCTTGGAGCTGTTCGACAGCGCGTGCGAGCAGGAGGAGGCGCTTGTCCTGCCGCTGCGCCTGGACGGGGCGGCGTTGCGCGCACGGGCGAGCGCCGGGGAGCTGCCGGCGCTGCTGCAGGGCTTGATCCGAGCCCCCGCGCGCCGCGCGGCGGGCGCCCCCGATCGGTCGCTGGCGCAGCGCCTGGCCGGCGTCCCCGAGGCCGAGCGCGAGCGGGTCGTGCTCGAACTGGTGCGCTCCCAGGCGGCGGCCGTGCTGAATCATGCGGGACCGGCGGCTGTGGGAGCACGCCGGGCGTTCAAAGAGCTCGGCTTCGACTCGCTGGCGGCGGTGGAACTGCGTAATCGCCTCGCCGCCGCCACCGGCCTGCAGCTGGCGGCCACAGTCGTGTTCGACCACCCGACGCCCGCCGCGCTGAGCGCGCACATCGTGAGCAGGGTTGCGGAGGGCGGGACGCCGGCGCTCTCGGCGAGCACGGAGCTCGCCGGGCTGGAGCGGGCGCTGTCGGCGGCGCCCGTCGGTGACGCGGAGCGCGTGGCGCTCAGGGTGCGTCTGCAAGCGCTTCTGTCCGGGTTGGCCGAGCTCGAGGGCGTCCCCGAGCCGACCGCCGAGGAGGACAACCTCGACGCGGCCACCGACGAGGAGATGTTCGAGCTGATCGACAGCGAGCTGGTGGAGGCCGAGGCGAGCGACGTGCGCTCTGCGCCTGAACACGAGGAGCGGGCCGATGGCTGACGAGGCGAAGCTGCGCGAGTATCTGAAGCGGGCGACGGCCGACCTGCGCAAGACCCGCCGGCGACTGCGCGCGATCGAGGGGCGTGGGCGCGAGCCGCTGGCGATCGTGGGGATGGGCTGCCGGTACCCAGGCGGGGGCCGGGTGGGAGAAGGCAGGGTAGGCGGGGCCAGGGTGGGCGGGGGCAGGGTGGGCGGGGGACCAATCTCCTCGCCGCAGGAGCTGTGGGAGTTGGTTGCGGCCGGGGAAGACGCAATCTCGCCGTTCCCGACCGACCGGGGGTGGGACCTGGAGGCGCTCTACGACCCCGACGTGGCGCGTGCGGGGACCAGCTACGTGCGCGAGGGCGGGTTCATCGACGGAGTGGGCGACTTCGACGCGGCGTTCTTCGGGATCAGCCCGCGCGAGGCGCTGGCGATGGACCCCCAGCAGCGGCTGCTGCTGGAAACAAGCTGGGAGGCGCTGGAGGACGCGGACATCGACCCCACGTCGTTGCGCGGCAGCCGCACGGGTGTCTTCACGGGCGTGGCCGAGTCCCACTACGGCGCGGGGCGGTGGAGCTCCTCGAAGGAGCTCCAGGGCTACTGGCTGACGGGGGGCACCGGGAGCGTCGCGTCGGGTCGGGTGGCCTACGTGCTCGGGTTGGAGGGCCCCGCGGTCTCTGTCGATACGGCGTGCTCCTCCTCGCTGGTGGCGCTGCACCTGGCGTGTCAGGCGCTGCGCCGGGGGGAGTGCACACTGGCGCTCGCAGGTGGGGCGACCGTGATGGTGGGCCCGGGGATGTTCGTGGAGATCGCCCACCAACGCGGACTCGCCTCCGACGGGCGGTGCAAGTCCTTCGCGCAGGCCGCGGACGGCACGGGCTGGGGCGAGGGCGTGGGCGTGGTGGTCCTGGAGCGCCTGGAGGACGCGCGGCGTCACGGGCACCGGGTGCTGGCGGTGGTGCGCGGCAGCGCCGTCAACCAGGACGGCGCGAGCAACGGACTGACTGCCCCCAACGGCCCCTCGCAACAGCGCGTGATTCACCAGGCGCTGCTGGACGCGCAGCTCTCGGAGGGGGACGTCGACGCGGTGGAGGCGCACGGCACGGGCACCGTGCTCGGCGATCCGATCGAGGCGCAGGCGCTGCTCGCCACCTACGGGCAGCGCGGTACGCAGGCGCAGCCGCTGTGGCTGGGGTCGATCAAGTCGAATATCGGCCACACGATGTGCGCCGCCGGGGTGGCAGGGGTGATCAAGATGACGATGGCCCTCCAGCACGAAGTGCTGCCGCGGACGCTGCACGTGGACAGCCCCTCCGCGCAGGTCGACTGGTCGGCCGGGGCGGTGTCGCTGCTGCGAGAGCCGGTGCCGTGGCCGCGCAACGGCGAGGGGTCGCAGAGCACCCGGCGGCGGGCGGCGGTCTCGTCGTTCGGGATCAGCGGCACCAACGCGCACGTCATCCTCGAGGAGGCGCCGGCCGAGGACGGGGTGGCGCCCGGGCAGGACGGGGAGGCGCCCACGCAGGATGAGGTGGCGCCCGCGCAGAACGAGGTGGTGCCGGCGCAGGATGACCAGGCGCCCGCGCAGGACGGCCCGGCGCTGGCGCAGGACAACCCGCCCGCGGCGGACAACGGCGCGGTGGGCGCGGGGGTGGTGCCGTGGGTGGTGTCCGCGAAGGACGAACGGGCGCTCCGCGCCCAGGCCGGACGGATGCTCGGGTTCCTGGAGGGCGCCCCGGAGGTGAGCCCGCGGGACGTGGGGCGTTCGCTGCTCGACCGGGCGGCGTTGGAGCGCCGTGGCGTGGTGGTGGGCGGCGAGCAAGAGGAGCTGCTCGCGAGCCTCGGCGCGCTGGCGCGAGGGGAGTCCTCCGCCGGCGTGGTCGAGGGGACGGCCGACCTCGACGGGGGGGTCGTGTTCGTGTTCGCGGGTCAGGGCTCGCAGTGGGAGGGGATGGGCGTCGAGCTACTGGACTGCTCGCCGGTGTTCGCGCAGGCGTTGCGGGAGTGCGAGGAGGCGCTCGCGGAGTTCGTGGACTGGTCGGTCGAGGGGGTGCTGCGGGGCTTGCCGGGCACGCCGGCGCTCGAGCGGATCGAGGTGGTGCAGCCGGTGCTGTTCGCCGTGATGGTGTCGCTGGCGCGGCTGTGGAGCGCGTGCGGAGTGCGCCCCGCCGCGGTGGTCGGACACTCCCAGGGTGAGATCGCCGCGGCGCACGTGGCGGGCGGTCTCTCGCTGCCCGACGCGGCGCGGGTGGTCGCGCTGCGCAGCCAGATGCTGGCGGGCCTGGTCGGGCAGGGGGCCGTGGCGTCGGTCGGGCAGGGAGTCGAGCAGGTGCGTAAGCGCCTGCGGCGGTGGGGCGGGCGGCTCGTGGTGGCGGGCGTGAACGGGCCCCGCTCGGTAGCGGTCGCGGGCGAGCGCGAGGCGCTGCTCGAGCTCCTGCAGGAGTGCGCGGCCGAGGGGCTGCGCGCACGGGAGGTCCCGGGGACCGTCGCATCGCACTCCCAGTACGTCGAGCGGTACCGCGAGGAGGTGTTGGAGGTCCTTGCGCAGGTGGAGCCGCGTGCGGGCGAGGTCCCGTTCTACTCGACTGTCACCGGAGGCCCATTCCCCACCGCGGAGCTGGACGCGAGGTACTGGTACCGGAACCTACGGGAGACCGTGGAGTTCGAGCGGGTGACGCGAGCGCTGCTCGGGGAGGGGTACCGCACGTTCATCGAGGTCAGCCCCCACCCGGTGCTGAGCGTGGGGGTTCAGGAGACCGCCGAGGAGGCGCTCGCCGAGGGCGCGTCGGCCGCGGGGGTGCCCGCTGGGGGCGCGTCGGCTGGGGGGGTGCCCGCCGCAGGGGCGCAGGGGCGCGGAGACTCGCCCGGCGCCCGGGCGTTCGCGGCGCCGAGCGTCGCGGCGATCGGCTCCCTGCGCAGAGGAGAGGGCGGCCCCCGCCGCTTCCTCGCCTCGCTGGCCGAGGCGTGGGTGCGCGGAGTGGAGGTCGATTTCAGGCCGCTGTTCGCGGGCGGGCCCGCGCGTCGGGTGGGGCTGCCGAAGTACGCGTTCCAGCGCGAGCGCTACTGGCTTGCGGCGCAGGCGGGGGCGGGCGATCTCGCGGCGGCGGGGCAGGCGTCGGCCGAGCACCCGCTGCTGGGCGCGAGGGTCGCCCTGGCGGAGAGAGACGGGTGGCTGTTCACGGGGCGGCTGTCGCTGCAGTCCCATGCCTGGCTCGCCGACCACGCGGCGATGGGTGTGGTGCTGCTGCCGGGGACGGCGTTCGTGGAGCTTGCGTTGCACGCGGGTGCGCAGGTGGGCTGTGAGCTGGTGCAGGAGCTCACGTTGGAGGAGCCGTTGGTGTTGGGCGAGGGGGAGGAGGTCCAGGTGCAGCTCACCGTGGGGGCGCCGGACCAAGCCGGCTGCCGCGCGGTGGAGGTCTACTCGCGTGTGACCGACGGCGCCGACGAGGGGGTGGTGGCGAGGGAGGGGTGGACGCGTAACGCCGGCGGGACGCTCGCTCCGGAGGCGGCGCTGGCTTCCGAGGGGACGCTTGCCCCCGGCGGGACGCTTGCCGGAGGGGTGTGGCCGCCAACGGGGGCGGTGGAGGTCGCGGTCGCGGACCTCTACGAGCGCCTCGCGGCGGGCGGCCTCGAGTACGGCCCGGAGTTTCGCTGTCTGCGGAGCGTGTGGCGGCGGGGGGAGGAGCTGTTCGCGGAGGTGTCGCTGTCAGAGGAGCAGCGGGCACAGGGGGAGTCGTTCGGCCTGCACCCGGCGCTGCTGGACGCCGCGCTGCACGCGTTGGCCGCGACGACCGGGTCCGGCGAGCCGGGTGATGAGCCGGAGGGGCCACCCCTGCCGTTCGCGTGGAGTGGGGTGAGCAGGCACGCCACGGGCGCGTCCGCGTTGCGGGTACAGCTCTCGCCGACGGGCGGGGGCGGGGTGTCCCTGCGGGCCGCCGACAGCGCCGGTGCGGAGGTGCTTGCAGTGCGCTCGCTCGCGCTGCGCCCGATCTCCGCGGAGCAGCTCGGCCGGATGCGCAGGGACGCTCCCCAACAGGTGCTCTGCGTCGAGTGGGCGCCGGTCTCCTGCGGGGCGCCGGCGGCGGGAGACCGACTGGCGCTACTTGGCGGGCGGGACGGGCCCCTCGCAAGCGCGCTGCGGACGGCGGGGGTGGAGTGCGAGGTGTACGAGGATCTCGCGTCGCTGAGTGGCGCGGTGCAGGAGGCAGCCGCGGCGCCCCGGGTGGTGCTCGTGGATGCCCGCGAGTGGGTCAGCGGCGGCGTGGTGGACGCGGTGCACGCCTCGACGCACGAAGCGCTGGCTGTAGCGCAGGCGTGGCTCGCGGAGGAGCGGCTCGCGGCGTGCCGGCTGGCGGTGGTGACCGGGGGAGCGGTGGCTGTCGGCGCGGAGGAAGAGTTGCCGGGGCTGGCCCAGGCGGGGGTGTGGGGTCTGGTGCGGGTCGCGCAGGCGGAGAATCCAGGGCGCTTTGCGCTGGTGGATCTGGACGGCGCACAGGCCTCGTGGGAGGCGCTGCCCGAAGCGCTGCTCGCCGCCGGGACCGAGGAGCACCAGCTGGCGATCCGCGAGGGCGGGGTGTGCGCACCGCGGCTGGCGCCGGGCGCGGCGCGCGGGGGGCCGGCGCTGGGGGTGGACGGCACCGTGCTGCTGACCGGCGGCACCGGCGAGCTCGGCGCGCTCCTGGCGAGGCATCTGGTGGTCGCTCACGGAGTGCGTCACCTCCTACTGGCAAGCCGGCAAGGGCCGCAGGCCCCGGGCGCCGCCGAGCTCCAGGCCGAGCTGGGCGAGCGGGGGGCGAGCGTGAGGGTCGCGGCGTGCGACGTGGCCGACCGCGAGCAGCTGCGGACGCTGCTCGCCTCGGTCTCGCAGGAGCACCCGCTGCGTGCGGTGGTGCACGCCGCGGGCGCGCTCGACGACGGGGTGGTCGGCTCGCTGACGGCGGAGCGAATCGACGGGGTGCTGGCACCGAAGGTGGACGGCGCGTGGCACCTGCACGAGCTGACCGAGCACACGGAGCTGTCGGCGTTCGTGCTGTTCTCCTCGCTCGCGGGGGTGGTCGGCGGGAGCGGCCAGGGCAACTACGCCGCGGCGAACACGTTCCTGGACGCGCTGGCGGCCGCGCGCAGGGCGCGCGGCCTGGCGGGCTGCTCGATCGCGTGGGGGCCGTGGGAGCAGAGGGGCGGGATGGCGAGCACGCTCAGAGAGGTCGACCGCGTGCGGATCGCGCGCTCCGGCGTCGTCCCGCTCTCCGCGGCGGAGGGGCTGGAGATGTTCGACGTCGCGCACGCCCTCGGCGAGCCCCTCGTGGTCGCGGCGCGCCTCAATCGGCCGGTCCTGCGGGGGTTTGCGCAAGCGGGAGCGCTGCCCTCGGTGTGGCGCGGCCTGGTGCGGGCGCCGCTGCGCAGAGGCGCCGGTGCGGAGCGCGGCTCGCTGGCCAGGCGCCTGGCCAGAGCCTCGACGCACGAGCGTGGGCGCATCGTGCTCGACACCGTGCGCGCTCACGCGGCGACCGTGCTCGGGCACACCTCGCCCGCGGCGGTCGAGGCGCGGCAGACCTTCAAGGAGCTCGGGTTCGACTCGCTGGCCGCGGTCGAGTTCCGCAACCGGCTGAGCGCCGTGGCCGAGCTCAACCTGCCCGCGACGCTGGTCTTCGACCACCCGACACCGGCGCAGGTGGCCGAGCACCTGGTGGAACGCCTCGCGTCGGGTGCGGCGACGGCGGGGGTTTCCGTGGAGGCGGAGATGGTCGAGCTCGAGCGCCGGCTCGCGGCGATCGCGGCCGACGAGGCGGCGCGAGCGAGGCTCACGGTGCGGCTGGGGGCGTTCCTCGCTGGACTGAACGGCGGGCAGGCCACGGCCAAGGACGACGAGGACGTGCGGTCCGCGACGGCGCAGGACGTCTTCGAGTTGATCGACAGGGAGCTCGGAGCGCTGGAGGGCGCGGGCGGAGGCGACGGGGCGTGACCGGCGACGAGAACAACGACAACAGGTACCTCGACTACCTCAAGCGGGTCACGATCGACCTGCGCAAGGCGCGGCGGCGCCTGCAGGAGGTGGAGGAGCGCCAGCGCGAGCCGGTGGCGATCGTGGGGATCGGTTGCCGCTACCCGGGGGGCGTGCGAACGCCCGAGGATCTGTGGGACGTGGTGGCCGGCGGGCGGGATGCGATCTCGCCCTTCCCCGAGGATCGCGGCTGGGACGTGGCGGGGCTCTACGACCCGGACTCCGAGCGTCCGGGCACGTGCTACGCCAGCGAGGGCGGGTTCCTCGACGACGCGGCGGACTTCGACGCGGCGTTCTTCGGAGTCAGCCCGCGCGAGGCGCTGGCGATGGATCCCCAGCAGCGCCTGCTGCTGGAGTGCTGCTGGGAGGCGTGCGAACACGCCGGCATCGACCCGCTGGCGCTGCGCGGCAGCCGCACGGGAGTGTTCACGGGCGTGATGTACAACGACTACGGAACGCGCCTGCACGGGCGGGTGTCGGAGGATCTCGAGGCCTACCTGGGCATGGGCAGCGCCGGGAGCGTGGCGTCGGGTCGCGTGGCGTACACGTTGGGCCTGGAGGGCCCGGCGGTGACGCTCGACACCGCCTGCTCCTCCTCGTTGGTGGCGTTGCACCTGGCCTGTGGGTCGTTGCGCAGCGGGGAGTCCGCGCTGGCGCTGGCGGGCGGTGTGACGGTGCTCTCGACGCCGGGGGTGTTCGTGGAGTTCGCACGTCAGCGGGGCCTGGCTCGCGACGGGCGGTGCAAGTCCTTCGCGGAGGCCGCCGACGGCACGAGCCTGTCGGAGGGCATCGGCGTGCTGCTGCTGGAGCGGCTCTCCGACGCGCGCCGCGGGGGTCACGAGGTGCTGGCGGTGGTGCGCGGCAGCGCCGTCAACCAGGACGGAGCGAGCAACGGGTTGACGGCTCCCAACGGGCCCTCCCAGCAGCGTGTGATCCGCCAGGCGCTCGCGAGCGCGGACCTGCCGGCGTCCGCGGTCGACGCGATCGAGGGCCACGGCACGGGAACCGTGCTCGGCGATCCGATCGAGGCGCAGGCGCTGCTGGCCACCTACGGACAGGAGCGTCCCGAGGGGCGGCCGCTGTGGGTGGGGTCGGTGAAGTCGAACATCGGCCACACCCAGGCCGCGGCGGGTGTGGCGGGCGTGATCAAGATGGTGCAGGCGCTGCGCCACGGCGTGCTGCCGCGGACTTTGCACGTCGACGAGCCCTCGACCCGGGTCGAGTGGTCGGCCGGGGCGGTGTCGCTGCTCTCCGAGCAGGTGCCGTGGCCACCGGACGGCGACCGGTCCCACGACGACCGGCGCAGGGCGGGAGTGTCGTCGTTCGGGATCAGCGGCACAAACGCGCACCTGATCCTCGAGGAGGCGCCGCGCGCAGGGGGCGAGGACGCGGCGGCGGCGGCCGGGGCCGGGAGCTCGCCGGCCGCGGACGGGCCGCTCGCGCGGGAGGAGTCGGAGCCCGGAGCGGCCGCCGGGGTGTGCGCGTGGGTGGTGTCGGGTCGCGGCGCCGGGGGGTTGCGGGGGCAGGCGCAGCGGCTGTGGGAGCGGGTCGGGGGGGATCCGGACCCGCCCGCCCTGCGGGCGGTGGACGTCGGACTCTCGCTCGCGGGCCGTCCGGCGTTGGAGGATCGCGCGGTCATCGTGGGGGCCGGCCGCGAGGAGCTGCTCGACGGTCTCGGCGCGCTGTCCAGGGAGGAGCCGTCGGCGAGGGTCGTGCGGGGGACCGCCGCCTCGGCGCTCGCCGGTCGAGAGGGGGTGGCGTTCCTGTTCACGGGCCAGGGTGCGCAACGGGTCGGGATGGGGCGGGGGTTGTACGAGGCGTTCCCGGTGTTCAGGGAGGCGTTCGACGAGGCGTGCGGGTGCTTGGACAGTCTGGTGGGGCGGTCGTTGCGTGGGGTGGTGTTCGGCGAGGGGCAGCCTGGCGAAGGGCGGCCCGGCGAGGGGCAGCCTGGCGAAGGGCGGCCCGGCGCGGAGCAGCCTGGCGAGGGGCGGCCGGGCGAGGGGCCGGCGGGCGAGGGGCGCCCCGGCGAGCGCGCGGCCGGTGAGGGCGTGGCGGGCGGCGCGCTGCTGAATGAGACGTTGTTCACCCAGACGGGGTTGTTCGCGCTGGAGGTGGCGGTGTACCGCCTGCTCGAGGCGTGGGGGGTGCGCCCGGGCTTCCTCATGGGCCACTCGGTCGGCGAGCTGGTGGCGGCCCACGTGGCGGGGGCGCTCTCGTTGCCGGACGCCTGCACGCTGGTCGCCGCGCGTGGCCGGTTGATGGGGGCTCTGCCCGCGGGGGGCGCGATGGTCGCGGTGCAGGCCTCCGAGCAGGAGGCGCGGGCGTCGCTGAGTGGACTGGAGGACCGCGTCGCGCTGGCGGCGGTGAACGGCCCGTCCGCGGTGGTGCTCTCCGGAGACGAGCAAGCGACGCTGAAACTGGCCGAGAGCTGGGCGGAGCGGGGGCGCAGGACGAGGCGGCTGCGGGTCTCGCACGCGTTTCACTCGCCGCGCGTGGACGGGGTGCTGGAGCAGTTCGCCGAGGTCGCGCGCGGCCTGTCGTTCGCGCAGCCGCAGATTCCGGTGGTGTCCAACGTGACGGGGGAGGAGGTCACGAGCGAGTGGGGCTCGGCGGAGTACTGGGTGCGTCACGCACGCGAGACCGTGCGCTTCGCGGACGGGGTGCGGTGGTTGTACGCGCAGGGGGTCCGCGGCTTCCTAGAGCTCGGGCCCGACGGGGTGCTCAGCGCGATGAGCCGAGACTGCCTGGCCGACGGCGAGCGCCCGGGGCGGAGCGAGGCCGAGACGCGCGGGGGCAGCGAGGGCGCGGCGGCGGAAGCGGCCGCCGAGGACGGCCACGACCCAGCCGCGCAGGAGGACACGGTGCTCGCGTGGCCGGTGCTGCGCGGCGAGCGTCCCGAGGCGCGCACGCTCCTCAGCGCGGTGGGCGAGGCGTGGGCGCACGGCGTGGAGGTGGACTGGACGGCGGCGCCCCGTGCCGCGGGCGCGCGGCGGGTGGCGCTGCCGACCTACGCGTGGCAGCGCAGGCGCCTGTGGCTGGAACCAGCGGTGGACGCTGCGCGCAACGGGGCGACCCCAGAGGACGAGTGGTGCTACCGGGTGGGCTGGAAGCGGGTGGGCAACCGGTCGGAGACCGCCCTGGGGGCACCGGGGGGCGTGTGGCTGGTGGTCACACCTGCGGGGACGGAGGCCGACCGGTGCGCGAGCGTGGTGGAGGCGCTCGAGAGCCGCGGTGTGCGGGTCGTGCAGGTGGCGGTCGAGAACGCCGTGGGCCGGGAGGAGTTGGCGCGGCGGCTGCGCGCGGCACTGCCGTCTGAAGCGCCCGTCGAGGACGGCGCGGGTTTGGAGGGGGAGGGGGAGGGGTCGGTGAGTGGCGTACGTGTGCGCGGAGTGCTGTCGCTGCTGGCGTGGGACGAGGGCACACAGGGCGTAGTCCGTGCGGTCCCCGCGGGAGTGGCAGCGACCGTGGCGCTGGTGCAGGGGTTGGGAGACGCGGGCATGGAGGGGCGGCTGTGGCTGGTGAGCCGCGGCGCGGTGTCGGTCGGCGCGGGCGACCGCGTGGAGAGCCCGGCGCAGGCGGCGGTGTGGGGCCTGGGCCGCACGCTCGCGCTGGAGCAGCCGCAGCGGTGGGGCGGGCTGGTGGATCTGCCGCAGACCCTGGACGAACGAGCGCTCGCGGGGCTGTGCGCCGCGGTGGGAGGGATCGGCGAGGAGGATCAGCTCGCGGTGCGCGAGGCCGGGGTGTTCGCGCGGCGGCTCGCGCGCGCGCCGGCGGGCCGGGTGGGGAACGGCGCGGTGGACGGACGTGGGAACGGCGCGGTGGACGGACCTGGGAGTGGCGCGGGGGACGGACGTGGAAGCGGCGCGTGGAGGCCGCGCGGGACGGCGCTTGTCACGGGCGGCACGGGCGGGCTGGGCGCGTGCGTGGCGCGGTGGCTCGCGGGCGCCGGGGCGGAGCACCTGCTGCTGGCGAGCCGTCGCGGCCCCGCGGCGCCCGGTGCGGCGGAGTTGGTGGCGGAGCTAGAGGGCCAGGGCGTGGGGGTGAGCGTGGTGGCGTGCGACGTGGCCGACCGCGCGCAGGTGCAAGAGCTGCTCGCGCACGTGCCGGAAGAGCACCCGCTCGACACGGTGGTGCACGCCGCGGGCGTGGACTCGCCGTGTGCGGTGGACGAGCTCACGGTGGAGCAGTGCGAGAGCACCCTCGCCGCCAAGGCCGGCGGGGCGCTGCACCTGCACGAGCTGACCGAGGGGGCGGAGCTAACCGCGTTCGTCCTGTACTCCTCGCTGGCGGCGACGATGGGCTCGGGCGGTCAGGGCGCGTACGCGGCCGCGAACGCGTACCTGGACGGGCTCGCGGAACATCGGCGTGCGCGGGGCCTCGCGGCGACGTCGGTCGCGTGGGGACTGTGGGGGGTCGTGGGCGCGGGGGTGGGGGCGGGCCGGGAGCTCGCCCGGCGGGGGGTGCTGGAGATGGCTCCGGAGCCCGCGGTCGGGGTGCTGCAGCGGGTGCTGGACCGGCGCGAGACGTGCGTGACCGTCGCGCGGATCGACTGGGAGCGCTACGCGCCGGCCTACGCGTCCGCGAGGGCGCGTCCGCTGATCGGCGACCTGCCCGAGGTGCAAGGTGCCTCGGAGCAGGGGGAGGGTCTCGCAGAGGATGCTCGCGGCGGCGGGCTGGCGGCGCGGCTGGCGGGCCTCTCCACGCGCGAGCGCGAGCGGGTGGCGGGGGAGCTCGTGTGCTCGCACGCAGCGGCCGTGCTTGGGCACGGCGCGGCCGAGGAGGTGGGGGCGCAGCGGCCGTTCAAAGAGCTCGGGTTCGACTCGCTGATGGCTGTGCAGCTGCGCGACCGGCTGCAGGCCGCGACCGGGTTGCGCCTGCCCAGCACCGTGGTGTTCGACCACCCTTACCCGGCGGCGCTGGCCCGCTTCCTGGTGGGGGAGGCCCTCGGCGGGTCGCGCGGCGTCGCGCCGGCCGCGCCGGCGGTGGTGAGGGCCGAGGAGCCGATCGCGATCGTGGGCATGAGCTGCAGGTACCCGGGGGTGGGCGGGGCCTCCGTAGCCTCGCCGCAGGAGCTGTGGGAGCTCGTTGTCAGCGGGGGCGACGCGATCGGGCCGTTTCCGACGGACCGCGGGTGGGACCTGGAGGCCCTGCACGACCCCGACCCCGAGCGGCCGGGCGCCAGCCACGCCCGCGAAGGGGGGTTCGTCCACGACGTGGCCGAGTTCGACGCGGCCTTCTTCGAGCTCGCCCCGAACGAGGCGCTGGCGATGGACCCCCAGCAGCGGCTGCTGCTGGAAGCCTGCTGGGAGGCGCTGGAGGACGCCGGGATTGCGGCCCTGTCGCTGCGGGGCAGCCAGACGGGCGTGTTCGCGGGCATCAACCCGACCGACTACGGCCTGCACCTGCCGGAGGAGCTCGAGGGCTACCGGCTGACGGCCGGCGCGGGGAGCGTGGTGTCGGGGCGGGTGGCCTACTCGTTCGGGTTCGAGGGACCGGCGGTCTCGATCGACACCGCGTGCTCGTCCTCGCTGGTGGCGCTGCACTTGGCGTGCGGGGCGCTGCGCGCGGGGGAGTGCTCGCTGGCGCTGGCCGGAGGGGTCGCGGCGATGGCCACGCCGACGGCGTTCGTCGCGTTCAGCCGCCAGGGTGGCCTCGCCGCGGATGGGCGGTGCAAGTCCTTCGCGCAGGCTGCGGACGGCACGGGCTGGTCGGAGGGCGTGGGCGTGGTGCTGCTGGAGCGGCTCTCCGACGCGCGCCGCCAGGGGCACGAGGTGCTAGCGGTGGTGCGGGGCAGCGCGGTCAACCAGGACGGCGCCAGCAACGGCCTGACGGCGCCGAACGGCCCGTCCCAGCAGCGCGTGATCCGCCAGGCGCTCGCCAACGCGGGGCTCACGCCCGCGGAGGTGGACGCGGTGGAGGGCCACGGCACGGGCACGATGCTGGGCGACCCGATCGAGGCGCAGGCGCTGCTGGCGACCTACGGCCAGGGACGGGAGCCCGGCCGCCCGCTGTGGCTGGGGTCGGTGAAGTCGAACGTCGGCCACCCGCAGGCCGCGGCCGGGGTGGCGGGGCTGATCAAGACGGTGCAGGCGCTCCGACACGAGACCCTGCCGCGCACGCTGCACGTCGAGCAGCCGAGCGCCCAAGTTGACTGGTCGAGTGGAGCGGTCGCGCTGCTCACCGAGCAGGTGCCGTGGCCGCGGGGCGAGCAGCCGCGTCGCGCGGGGGTGTCCTCGTTCGGGGTGAGCGGCACGAACGCGCACGTGATCGTCGAGGAGGCGCCACGCGGCCTGTCCACCGCGCCCGGGTCGCTGCCCCCCGCGTCGTCGCCGGAGTCCACGTCCTCCGCGCCGCCGGACGCTGCGTCTTCCTCCTCTGCTCCCGCGGTTCCGCCGGGCGGGGACCTCACGGGCGGCGTGCTGGGCGCCGGGGTGCTGCCGTGGGTCGTGTCGGGCAGGGGCGCCGAGGGCCTGCGCGGGCAGGGGCGAACGCTGCTTGAGTGGGCCGAGGGCGCCCCCGAGCTGCGGCTGGCGGACGTCGGGCTCTCGCTGGCGACGAGCCGCTCGGCGCTCGAGGACCGGGCGGTGGTGGTCGGCGGTGGACGGGAGAGCTTGCTGGAGGGCCTGCGGGCGTTGGCGCGAGGCGAGGACGCGCCCGGTCTCGTGCGGGGGTCGGTGCGCGGTGGAGGGGGCGGGTTGGCGTACCTGTTCACCGGCCAAGGCGCCCAGCGGGTCGGGATGGGCCGCGAGCTCGCCGAGGCGCTGCCGGTGTTCGGGAGTGCGTTCGAGGAGGCCTGCGGGCACCTGGACGGCCTGGTGGGGCGCTCGCTGCGCGAGGTGGTGTTCGGCGAGGCGTCCGGTGGGGGGCCGGTGGGTGGCGGCGGGCGGTCCGGGGAGCCTGTGAGCGGTGGCGAGAGTGCCGGCGGGCGGTCCGGGGGGGCTGGGAACGGCGAGGGTGCCGGCGGGCTGCTGGACGAGACGGCGTTCACCCAGGCCGGGCTGTTCGCGCTGGAGGTGGCGCTGTTCAGGCTCGTGGAGGACTGGGGGCTGCGTCCCGACTACCTGGTGGGCCACTCGGTCGGCGAGCTGGTGGCGGCGCACGTCGGGGGCGTGCTCTCGCTGCAGGACGCGTGTGTGCTGGTCGCCGCTCGGGGGCGGCTGATGGGCGCGCTGCCCGGCGGCGGGGCAATGGTCGCGGTTGCGGCCTCCGAGGAGGTGGCGCGCGAGGTGCTGGAGGGCCACGAGGACCGGGTCGCGCTCGCGGCGGTGAACGGCCCCGAGGCGGTCGTGGTCTCCGGCGACGAGGACGCCGTGCTGGAGCTGGCGGGGGTCTTCGACGAGCGGGGGTGCAAGACGAAGCGGCTGCGGGTCTCCCACGCGTTTCACTCGCCGCGGATGGACGGGGCGCTCGCGGAGCTCGAGCGGGTCGCCGCGGGGCTCACGTACTCGGCGCCGCAGATCCCGATCGTCTCGAACCTCACGGGTGAGCCGGTGTCCGCCGAGCAGGTGTGCGACCCGGGGTACTGGGTGCGCCACGCGCGCGAGCCCGTGCGCTTCCTCGACTCCGTCCGGTGGCTCGGCGCTCAGGGTGTCGGGAACCTGCTCGAGCTCGGCCCCGACGGGGTGCTCAGCGCGATGGCGCGGGAGTGTCTCGCTGACGGGGGGTCGGGCGCTCGCGGCGGGAGGGGACTCGCCGGCAGCGCGGTGGACGGTCGTGCCGGCGCAGGTGGTGGTGTCGCCTCGGGCGGTGGTGTCGGTGCGGGTAGTGGTGCCGGCGCGGGCGGGGCGATCGGCCCTCGCGGTGGGGGGACGGGCGGCCGCGGCGAGACGCGGGCTGTCGCGGTGCCGGTGTTGCGCGGGGGGCGCCCGGAGGTGCGCGCGTTGACAAGCGCGCTCGCGGAGCTGTGGGTGCGCGGTGTGCACGTCGACTGGAGCAGGACCTTCGAGGGGTCCGGCGCGCGGCCGGTGAAGCTCCCGACGTACGCGTGGCAGCGTCGCCGCCACTGGCTGCAGACACACGCCGCGGGGCTCGGGGACGTCGCCTCGGCCGGCCTCGACGCCGGTGGTCACCCGCTGCTCGTCGCTGCGCTCCCGCTCGCCGACGGGGAGGGGTGGCTGTTCACGGGCTCGCTGTCGCTGCAGCGCACTCCGTGGCTGGCCGAGCACGTCGTGATGGGCTCGGTGCTGGTACCCGGCACCACCCACGTGGAGCTCGCGCTGCACGTCGCTCGCGCGGTCGGCTGCGACACCGTGCAGGAGCTCGTGATGGAGGAGCCGGTGGTGCTGGCCGGGCGCGAGCGGGTGGCGCTGCAGGTCGCGGTGGGCGCGCCCGACGCCTCCGGCCGGCGCGCGCTCACCGTCCACACCCGCAGGCAGGCGCCGCAAGGGGAGGAGCCACCGCTGGAGGGGGCACCGGACGAGCGGGTGTGGACGCGCCACGTCAGTGGCGTGCTGGCTTCGAGCGGTGTCAGCGACCAGGACCGCCGCCACGCGCTCGAACAGCGCGCGGCGTGGGCGACCGGCGGCGTGTGGCCCCCACCCGAGGCGGACCCCGTCCCGGCCGAGGAGCTGCACGAGCAGATGGCGCAGCTGGGCTTCGACTACGGGCCGGCCTTCCTGAGCGCGAGGGCGGTGTGGCGCCGCGGGGAGGAGCTGTTCGCCGAGGTGCGCCTGCCCGAGGAGCACCACGCGCAGGCGCGCACCTACGGCCTGCACCCGGCGCTGCTGGACTCCGCGCTGCAGGTGGGCTCGCTGTACACACCGCAGCAGCAGCAGATGGTGATCCCGTTCTCGTGGAGCGGAGTCAGCGCCTTCGCCACCGGGGCGTGCGCACTGCGTGTCCGTCTCTCGCCCACGGCGAGCGGGGGGGTGTCGCTGATCGCCACCGACGAGCTGGGTGCGGTGGTGCTCGCGCTGGACTCGCTGGTGGCGCGCGAGGTGTTTCGGGAGCAGCTCGAGCGGCTGCGCAGCGGTGGCGGGGGGTCGCTGTTGCGCGTCGAGTGGGAGCCGCTCGCCGCCGCTGGGCAGGGGAGCTCCGCGGACGCGGACGTGGTGGGGCAGGGAAGCTCCGCGGACGCAGTGCTCGTCATGGCCGATGAGCTCTCCGGCGAGACCCCGGGTGCGCCGGATGCGCCAGGTGGGCAGGAGGCTCGTGAGGGAAGCGCCGGTGGCGAGGACGGTGGTGAGGTGGCGGGAGCTGTGAGTGCCTGCGCCAGCAGGGTGCTGGGCCTGATGCAGCAGTGGCTCACGCGCGAGGAGCCGGGCGAGTCGAGGATGGTGGTGGTGACGCGCGGCGCGGTCGCGGCGGGTGCGGGGGACGCGGTGCCGGGGTTGGCGCAGGCGGCGGTGTGGGGACTGGTCCGCTCGGCGCAGGCTGAGCACCCCGGGCGCTTCGCGCTGGTCGACCTCGACGACGAGGAGTCCTCGCGCGACGCGCTGGCGGGTGCGCTGGCTGACGCGTCGAGCGCGCAGGAGCCGCAGCTCGCGATCCGCGCCGGCGTCGCGTTTGTGCCGCGCCTGAGACAGACGGCTTCTCCGGCGGAGCGGCCCTCGCGGTTCGACGCGCACGGCACGGTCCTCGTCACCGGCGGCACGGGCGCGCTCGGCGCGCTCGTGGCGAGGCACCTCGTGGCCACCCACGGGGTGCGTCACCTGCTGCTCGCCAGCCGGCGCGGGGAGCGGGCGCCGGGTGCTGAGGAGCTCCGGGAGGAGCTGGCGGGGCTGGGAGCGCAGGTGCGGATCGCGGCGTGCGACGTGGCCGACCGCGGGCAGCTCGCGGCGCTGCTCGAGTCGGTCTCCGCGGAGCACCCGTTGAGCGGGGTGGTGCACGCCGCGGGCGTGCTGGACGACGGGGTGCTCGACTCGCTCACGCCCGAGCGGCTCGACGGGGTGCTCGCGCCGAAGGCCCACGCCGCGCTGCACCTGCACGAGCTGACGCTGGGCGCCGAGCTCTCGGCGTTCGTGCTGTTCTCCTCGGCGGCGGGCACGCTGGGCGCCCCGGGCCAGGGCGGCTACGCGGCGGCCAACACGCTCCTGGACGCGCTGGCGGCTCACCGTCGCGCGCGTGGGCTGCCGGCTGTCTCGATCGCGTGGGGACCGTGGGCGCAGGCGGACGGCATGGCCGGTCGCCTGAGCGACGCCGACCAGGCGAGGGGCGCGCGCCTGGGAGTTGCGTCGCTCGCGCCCGCGGAGGGCCTCGAGCTTTTCGACGCTGCGTGCGGGCTGGAGGAGGGGCTGCTCGTCGCGACGCGACTCGACGCCGGGGCGCTGCGCACGCAGGCCGCGGCGGGAGTGCTGGCGCCGCTGCTGCGCGGCCTGGTCCGCGCGCCGCTGCGCGCCGCCGGCCCCGAGCGCGGCACGCTCGTCAAGCGCCTCGCCGCCGTGGCCGAGCACGAGCGAGGGCAGGTCGTGCAGGACACGGTGTGCGCCCAGGCGGCCCTGGTCCTGGGCTACGGCTCCTCGAGCGCCGTCGAGGTGCGGCTGACCTTCAAGGAGCTGGGGTTCGACTCGCTGGCCGCCGTCGAGTTCCGCAACCGCCTGAGCGCCGTGACCGAGCTCAGCCTGCCCGCGACGCTGATCTTCGACTACCCCACCCCGCTCGCGCTGACCGACCACCTGCTGGGCGAGTTGGGGCCCGGCGGCGAGCCGGCAGCCGATCCGTTCGACGCGGAGCTCGACGAGCTGGAGCGGCGGCTCGCGGCTCTGCCGGCCGACGACGCCCACCGCCCGCGCGTCCTGCGGCGCCTGCGGACGATCCTCTCCGGGCTGGGGGACGAGCGCCCGCTCCAGGACGGCCTCGCGGTGGCCCACCTGATGCGCTCGGCGAGCGCCGAGGACGTGTTCGACTTCATCGACGCGGAGCTGCAGCAGTGAGACGCCCTCTGTCGCCCTCGGCCCGCCGTCACCCCCGGTGCGCCACTCGCCCCTGGCGCCCTGCCCCTGGAGCTACGCACCACGCGCTGCCGCTGGGTAGGAGGCCCAGCGCCCACCCGCCCGGAGGCGCACTCGACACACGTGGACGATCCCCCCTGAACCCCTTTGCTCAAACCACCCCCGGGAGCTGTGATGGCTGACGACGAGAAGTTCCTCGACTACCTCAAGCGCGTCACGGTCGACCTGCACGACACGCGCCTGCGACTGCGGGAGCTCGAGGAGCGTCCGCACGAGCCGATTGCGATCGTGGGCCTGGGCTGCCGCTACCCGGGGTCCGCCAACTCGCCGCAGGAGTTGTGGGAGCTCGTCGCGGCCGGCCGCGACGCGATCGCCGGGTTCCCCACCGACCGCGGGTGGGACCTCGAGGGGCTGTACGACCCCGACCCCGAGCACCTCGGCACGAGCTACACCCGCGAGGGCGGGTTCCTGGACGACGTCGCGCTGTTCGACCCTGTGTTCTTCGGCATCTCCCCCCGGGAGGCCCTGGTGCTCGATCCCCAGCAGCGGCTGCTGCTGGAAGTGAGCTGGGAGGCCCTCGAAGACGCCGGCCTGGACCCCGCCGCGCTGCGGGGCAGCCCGACCGGTGTGTTCGCCGGAGTGATGTACCACGACTACGGCCTCGGCGCGTCCGGGCCGGCCGCGTTCGGCCAGGAAGTCGGAGTCGGCGCCAGCCTCGGCGGCAGCGTGGTCTCGGGGCGGGTGGCGTACACGCTCGGGCTGGAGGGCCCCGCGGTCTCCGTCGACACCGCCTGCTCGTCTTCGCTTGTGGCGCTGCACTGGGCCTGCCAGTCGCTGCGCGCGGGGGAGTGCTCGCTGGCGCTGGCGGGAGGGGTCACCGTGCTCTGCGCGCCGGGGGTGTTCGTGTGGTTCTCACGCCAGCGCGGCCTCTCCCCCGACGGGCGCTGCAGGGCGTACTCCGCCGCGGCGAACGGCACCGGCTGGAGCGAGGGCGTGGGGGTGGTGGTGTTGGAGCGCCTCTCCGACGCGCGTCGCCTCGGTCACCAGGTGCTCGCGGTGGTGCGTGGCTCGGCGATCAACCAGGACGGCGCCTCCAACGGCCTCACGGCGCCCTCCGGTCCCTCCCAGCAGCGCGTGATCCGTCAGGCGCTCGCGTCCGCGGGCCTCTCGGCGGGGCAGGTGGACGCGGTGGAGGGGCACGGCACGGGCACCACGCTGGGCGATCCGATCGAGGCGCAGGCGCTGCTTGCCACCTACGGGCGCGAGCGCTCCGCCCAGCGCCCCCTGCGGTTGGGGACGCTGAAGTCGAACCTGGGCCACACCCAGGCCGCGGCCGGTGTGGGGGGCGTGCTCAAGATGACGCAGGCGCTGCGCCACGGAGTCCTGCCGCGGACGCTGCACGTCGACCAGCCCACGCCGGAGGTGGACTGGTCGGCGGGTGCGGTCGAGCTGCTGCGAGAGGCCGTGCCGTGGCCCTCGGGAGACGGTCCCCGGCGCGCCGGAGTCTCCTCGTTCGGGGCCTCCGGAACGAACGCCCACGTGATCCTCGAGGAGGCCCCGCCGGTGGTTGCCGCGGCCGGCGCCCCCATCGCGGTCACGTCTACTGACGGCGTCCCCGACGCGGCCGCCACCGTCGCTGCGACGGCTGTCTCCTCCACCGCTGAGGTCGCAGACGAGGTCGGCGTGCTCGCGGGCGGGGTGGTGCCGTGGATCGTGTCCGGTCGCGGCGAGCTGGGTCTGCACGCTCGGGCGCAGCAGCTGCAGCAGTGGGCGTTCGGTCGGTCTGAGCGCGAGCCGCGGCCGGTTGACGTGGGGTACTCGCTGGCGCACCGTCCCCTGCTGGAGAACCGGGCTGTGGTGCTCGGACGCGGGCGCGCGGGACTGGAGGAGGGCCTGCGCGCGCTGGCGGAGGGTCGCTCGGACCCGGGGCTGGTGCGCGGCGAGGGCGCGGTGCACGGCGCCGGGCGGCTCGTGTTCGTGTTCCCCGGCCACGGCTCGCAGTGGGCGGGGATGGCGCGCGAGCTGCTCGCCTGCTCCCCCGTGTTCGCGGAGGGGATCCACGCCTGCGAGCAGGCGCTCGCGCCGCACCTCGACTGGTCCTTGATGGACGTGCTGTGTGAGGCGCCGGGGGCGCCGACGCTCGAGCGCATCGACGTGGTGCAGCCGGTGCTGTTCGCGATGGCGGTCTCCCTCGCAGCGCTGTGGCGTGCCTGCGGGGTGCGCCCCGACGTGGTCGTGGGCCACTCCCAGGGCGAGGTCGCCGCCGCGCACGTCGCGGGGGGGCTCTCGCTCGCCGATGCCGCGCGCCTGGCGGTCGTGCGCAGCAAGCTGGTGGCGGGGCTGACGGGTGGGGGCCGGATGGCGTCCGTCGCGCTGGGCGCGGGGGCCCTCGCCGAGCGCCTCGAGCAGTGGGACGGGCGGATCGTGGTCGCCGCGGCCAACGGGCCCTCCTCGACGGTGGTCTCCGGGGAGCCCTCCGCGATGGACGAGCTGCTGGCGCAGTGCGCCGCCGAGGACGTCCGCGCCCGCGAGATCCTCGGGGCGGTGAGCGCCGGGCACTCCCCGCAGATGGAGACGGTCCGCGAGCCGCTGCTGCAGGCGTGCGCCGCGGTCGCCCCGCACGCGGGCGAGGTCCCGTTCTACTCGACCGTCACCGCGGGCCTCCTCGACACCGCCGAGCTCGACGCGACCTACTGGTTTCGCAACGTGCGCGAGACCGTGCAGTTCGAGCAGACGGTGCGGGCGCTGCTGGAGTCCGGGCGCTGCACGTTCGTGGAGGTCGCCCCCCACCCGGTGCTGTCGTTCGCGGTCCAGGAAGGTATCGACGCCGTGTGCGAGGAGGGGCGGGGCGACGGGGTGCTCGGGACGCTGCGTCGCGAGGAGTCCGCGCCCGAGCGCTTCGCGGTCTCGCTCGCGGAGGTGTGGGCGCGCGGGGTGGACGTTCAACTGGCTGGCGCTCTTCCGGGGCGCCGCCGCGGAGCGTGTGCCCCTGCCCACCTACCCCTTCCAGCGCGAGCGCTACTGGATCGACAGCTCGAGCGCCGGCGCGGGCGACGTGACGGGCGCCGGCCAGGACTCCGCGGAGCACCCGCTGCTGGGCGCCGCCGTGACGCTCGCCGAGGAGCGCGGCGTGGTGTTCACCGCCCGCCTCTCGCTGCAGACGCACCCGTGGCTCGCCGACCACCAGGCGGCCGGCGTGGTGCTGCTGGCGGGCACGGCGTTCCTGGAGCTCGCCCTGCACGCCGGCGCTCGCCTCGGGTGCGGGCAGGTGCAGGAGCTGCTCCTGCAGGCCCCCCTGGTGCTGAGCGAGGAGGGTGGGGTGCAGCTGCAGCTCTTCGTGGGCGCGCCCGACGAGTCCGGTCGGCGCTCGATCGGGTTTCACTCCCGCCCCGAGGGTCCCACGGGGGACGGACCCTCCGAGCAGCAGGAGTGGACGCGTCACGCCGAGGGCGTGCTCGCCGGCGAGGAGCCAGCGGCGCCCGACGGGGCCTCCTCCGCGCAGCCTGAGGCGGCCGCCTCGGTCTCCTCCACGCAGCCCGGGGCGCCGGCCGAGGGGGAGTGGCCGCCGGCGGGCGCCGAGGTCGTGGACGTCGAGACCCTGTACGACCAGGCCGCCGCGCGCGGTCTGGAGTTCGGGCCGGCGTTCCAGGGCCTGCGGGCGGCGTGGCGTGTGGGCGAGGAGCTGCTCGCGGAGGTCTCACTGCCCGCCGAGCAGCAGGCCGACGCGGAGGCGTTCGGCGTGCACCCGGCCCTCCTGGACGCGGCCCTGCACCCGCTGGGGGCGTCGCTGCTCCTGGGGCGCGAGGACGCGCCGGGCGAGGGTCAGGGCGAGGGCGAGGGCCGTGGTGAGGGTGAGGGCAAGGGTCGTGGCGAGGGCGAGGGCGAGGGTCATGGTGAGAGCGAGAGCGAGGGCGACGAGGCGTGGCTGCCGTTCTCGTGGAGCGGCGTGGAACTGCACGCGGCCGGCGCCGACTCGCTGCGGGTGCGGCTCTCTCCGGTGGGCGCCGGCGCGGTGTCGCTGGCGGTCTCGGACCCCTCCGGCGCGCCGGTGGCGACGGTGCGGTCGCTGGTGATGCGTCCGCTCTCCCTGCGCCAGCTCGCCGGTGCGCGCGCGGGCCACCACCAGCGGCTGTTCCGGCAGGAGTGGGTCGCGCTCCCCGGGGGCGTCTCCGGGTCCCACCGGTTGGGGGCGGGGGTGCTCGGAGGGGAGGACTGCCCGCTCGCTCGTGCGCTGACCGCCGCGGGAGTGCAGGTGCAGGCGCACGTCGATCTGGAGGCGCTGGGCACCGCGGTCGACGCGGGCGCGGAGGTGCCCGAGGTGGTGCTGGTTGAGTGCTCGCCCGACGGGGTGGAGTGCTCGCCCGACGGTTCGCAGAGCTCCCTCCCCGAGGCGACCCACGCGGTTCTCAACCGCGTGCTCGAGCTGCTGCAGGCGTGGTTGGCCGACGAGCGCTACGCGAGCTCGCGACTGGTGCTCCTCACGCGCGGGGCCGTCGCCGCGGGCCCCGAGGAGGACGTGCCGAACCTGGCGGTTGCGCCGGTGTGGGGCCTGGTGCGCTCGGCGCAGTTGGAGAGCCCCGGCCGCTGCGTACTGGTCGACGTCGACGGCGAGGAGGCCTCCTGGAACGCGCTGCCCCCGGCGCTCGCCCACGACGACCGCTCGGAAACCGGCCAGCTGGCCGTGCGCAGGGGCGAGGTCCTGGTGGCCCGACTCGCGCGGGTCGACTCCGACACCACGGATGCGCCGGCCGGCCGGCCCCCGGCGTTCGACCCCCTGGGCACGGTGCTGGTGACCGGCGGCACGGGTGGCCTGGGGGCGCTGGTGGCCAGGCGCCTGGTCGAGCAGGGGGTGCGCAGCGTGCTCCTCGCCAGCCGGCGGGGGGCGCGGGCGGAGGGTGCGCTGGAGCTTCAAGCCGAGCTGGCGGAGCTCGGCGCCGACGTCGTGCTCGCCGCGTGCGACGTGGCCGACCGCTCGCAGCTGCAGGCGCTGCTCGCGTCGGTGCCCGCGGAGCGGCCGCTCCGCGGGGTGGTGCACGCGGCGGTCGTGCTCGACGACGGCGTGATCGGCTCGCTCACCCCGGAGCGCCTCGACCGGGCGCTGGCCGGCAAGGCGGACGCGGCGTGGCACCTGCACGAGCTGACCGAGCACCTGGAGCTGTCGGCGTTCGTGCTGTTCTCCTCGCTGGCCGGCGTCTTCGGCGGCCCGGGCCAGGGCAGCTACGCGGCGGGTAACGCGTTCCTGGACGCCCTCGCCGCGCACCGGCGGGCGCGGGGGGCGGTCGCGACCTCGATCGCGTGGGGGCTGTGGGAGGAGATCAGCGGTGTCGCCACCGCCCAGCAGCTGAGCGCGGTCGACCTGGCGAGGCTCGCGCGCTCGGGCGTCGCGCCGCTCTCGATCGAGGAGGGCCTCGAGCTCTTCGACCTCGCCTGCGGGCTGGACCAGGCGCTGACCGTCGCGGCGCGCTTCGACGCCGCCGCGTGGCGGGCTCTGGCCAGGGCCGGCGCGCTGCCACCGCTGCTGCGCGGCCTGGTGCGTGGGCCCCTCCGCGGTGCTTCGCAGAGCGCCGCGGGCTCGCTGGCGCGGCGCCTGCGGGCGGCGCCGGAGGGCGAGCGCAGGCGCGTGGCGCTCGACGTGGTGCGCGGGGAGGCGGCTGCCGTGCTGGGGTTCGCGTCCGCCCGTGCGATCGACCCGCAGCGCGCGTTCAAAGAGCTCGGGACCGACTCGCTGACCGCGGTGGAGCTGCGCAACCGCCTGAGCGTCGCCACCGGCCTGCGCCTCCCAGCCACCCTGATCTTCGACTGTCCGACCTCCGCCGCGCTCGCCGACCGCCTGCTCGCCGAGATCTTTCCGGACACGGCCGCGGAGCGGGACCTGGAGCCCGGTGAGGCGGAGGTCCGCCGGGTCCTCTCCTCGATTCCCCTGGGTCGCCTGCGGGAGGCGGGGCTGCTGGACTCGCTGCTCGAGCTCGCCGGTGGCGGGAACGGCGTCGCGCGGCCTGCCGGGGAGGAGCAGGTGGACGCGATCGACGCGATGGACGTCGAGAGCCTTGTCGCGATGACTCTGGATGGTGCGGATTCGACCGGCGAGAGCGGAGTCGCGCTTGCCGCGGGCGAGGGTGGAGTTGTCGATTCCCCAAGTGAGACCGGAGCGAGGAGCTGACCATGTCTGTTGCCCAGGACCGTGTGGTGGAGGCGCTGCGGGCGTCTGTGAAGGAGACGGAGCGGCTGCGGGGCCAGAACCGGCGGCTGCTGGACGCCTCGCGCGAGCCGATCGCGATCGTGGGGATGAGCTGCAGGTATCCGGGGCCCGCCCGCTCGCCGCAGGAGCTCTGGCAGCTGGTGCGAGACGGCGTCGACGCGATCTCAGACCTGCCTACGGACCGCGAGTGGGACTTCGAGCCGCTGTACGACCCCGAGCCCGGCCGGCCCGGGTGCAGCTACGTGCGCAACGGCGGCTTCCTCGAGGACGCCTGCGAGTTCGACGCCGAGTTCTTCCGCATCAGTCCCCGCGAGGCGCTGGTGACCGACCCCCAGCAGCGCCAGCTGCTGGAAGCTGCGTGGGAGGCGATCGAGGACGCCGGCGTCGATCCCCTCTCCCTGCACGGCAGCCGCACGGGAGTGTTCGCCGGAGCGATGTACCAGGACTACGGCCTGGGCCTGCAGCCCCCCACCGGCGGCGGGACCGAGGAGCTGGTGGCGGCGCCGATGGTGGGCGCCAGCAGCAGCCTGGTCTCCGGCCGCGTCGCGTACACGCTCGGCCTGGAGGGGCCGGCGGTGACGGTGGACACGGCGTGCTCCTCCTCGCTGGTGGCGCTGCACCTGGCGTGTCAGGCGCTGCGCGCGGGCGACTGCTCGCTGGCGCTCGCGGGTGGCGTGACGGTGCTCTCCACACCCGCGATCTTCGTGGAGTTCAGCCGCCAGCGCGGGCTTGCGCGGGACGGGCGGTGCAAGGCGTTCGCGGAGGAGGCCGACGGGACGAGCATCTCCGAGGGCGTCGGGGTGCTGCTGCTGGAGCGGCTCTCCGACGCGCGGCGGGCCGGCCACCGGGTGCACGCCCTGGTGCGTGGCAGCGCGGTCAACCAGGACGGTGCGAGCAACGGTCTGACGGCGCCCTCCGGACCCTCCCAGCGGCGTGTGATCGGCCAGGCGTTGGCCAGCGCGGGACTGCAGGCGGGCGAGGTGGATGCGGTCGAGGCGCACGGCACCGGCACCGTCCTCGGCGATCCGATCGAGGCGCAGGCGCTGCTGGCCGTCTACGGGCGGGACCGGCCGGCGGACAGTCCGCTGTGGCTGGGCTCGGTGAAGTCGAACATCGGTCACACCCAGGCCGCTGCGGGCGTGGCGGGTGTGATCAAGATGGTGATGGCCTTGCGCTCCGGCGTGCTGCCGCGGACGCTGCACGTGGACAGGCCGTCCACCCGGGTCGACTGGTCCGCGGGCGCCGTGTCGCTGCTCACCGAGGAGGTGCCCTGGCCGCGCAACGGCGGCCCACGGCGGGCGGGCGTGTCCTCGTTCGGGATCAGCGGCACCAACGCCCACATGATCCTTGAGGAGGCCGGCGAGGAGGACGACGGCGCGCCCCCTGACGGTGCCCCCTCAGCCGGCCTGCTCGGCGCGGAGACGGTGCCGTGGGTGCTGTCGGGTCGGGGCCCGGAGGGTCTGCGGGGGCAGGCGCAGCGGCTGCGGGACTTCGTGGGCGCCGAGGAGGCCCTGGCGGTGGAGGACGTCGGGTGCTCGCTCGCCCGTCGCTCGACGCTCGACGGCCGGGGGGTGGTGCTCGGCGGGGACCGCGCGGAGCTCCTGGCGGGCCTGGACGCGCTGGCGGGCGGGGAGCCCGCTGCCGGTGTGGTCCGGGGCGTGGTGCCCGCGGGCGGCGCCGGCGGGGTGGTGTTCGTGTTTCCGGGTCAGGGCTCGCAGTGGGCAGGGATGGCGGTCGAGCTGCTGGAGAGCTCGGCGGTGTTCGCGGCGCGGCTGCTGGAGTGCGCCGCGGCGCTCGCGCCCCACGTGGAGTGGTCGCTCGAAGACGTGCTGCGCGGCGCCGACGGCGCGCCGCCGCTGGAGCGGGTGGACGTCGTGCAGCCGACGCTGTTCGCGGTGGCGGTCGCCCTCGCGGAGCTGTGGGGCGCGTGCGGGGTGCGACCGGACGCGGTCGTGGGCCACTCCCAGGGGGAGATCGCGGCGGCGTGCGTGGTGGGTGGCCTCTCGCTGCAGGACGCCGCGCAGGTGGTGGCGCGGCGCAGCCGCGCGCTGCGGGCGCTCGCGGGACGTGGCGGGATGGCGTCGATCGCCGCCGGCGCGCAGGCGGTGCGGACGCGGATCGAGCGCTTCGCGGGCCGCGTCTCGCTGGCGGCTGTGAACGGCCCCGGCGCGGTGGTGGTCTCCGGCGAGGTGCAGGCGCTGCAGGAGCTGGTCGCGGAGTGCGAGGGCGAGGGCACGAGGGCGCGGCTGATCCCGGTGGACTACGCGGCGCACTCCGAGCAGGTGCAGGAGATCCGCCAGGAGCTGCTCG
The DNA here is from genome assembly GCA_963703395.1 of uncultured Solirubrobacterales bacterium. Classification (GTDB taxonomy): domain Bacteria; phylum Actinomycetota; class Thermoleophilia; order Solirubrobacterales; family Solirubrobacteraceae; genus Palsa-744. Next base: position 52,938 of record OY969817.1, read on the forward strand.
AGGGGTGCTCGGGGATCGCGCCGCGCCCGAGCGAGACGCCGTTCTACTCCGCGGCGAGCGGTGGTCAGCTCGACACCGCCGGGCTGGACGGCGCGTACTGGTACCGCAACCTCAGGGACGCCGTCGAGTTCGAGCAGGCCACGCGGGCGCTGCTGGCGGAGGGCTACCGGACCTTCATCGAGCTCAGCCCCCACCCGGTGCTGGCGGTGGGACTGCAGGAGACCCTCGACGCGGCGCTCGCCGGGGAGGGCGATCCCGACGAGGCGGGCGTGCTCGGTTCGCTGCGCCGCGGGGAGGGCGGCCCGCGGCGCTTCCTGCACTCGCTCGGCGAGGCGTGGGTGTGTGGCGTGCCCGTGGACTGGGGCGCGGTGTTCGACGGTGCCGACGCGCGCGCGGTCCGGCTGCCGACGTACGCCTTTCAGCGGCGGCGCTACTGGCTGCAGGCCGCCGAGCAGGGCGTCGGGGATCTTGCGGCGGCGGGCCAGACGCCGGCCGAGCACCCCCTGCTGGGAGCGGCCGTCGCGCTGGCCGACGGTGGCGGGCGGCTGTACACCGGCCGCCTTTCGCTGCAGACGCACCCGTGGCTCGCCGACCACGCGGTGATGGGCACGGTGCTGTTGCCCGGCACCGCGTTCCTGGATCTCGCGCTGTACGCCGGGGGAGAGCTCGGGTGCGAGCTCGTGGAGGACCTCGCCCTGCAGGCGCCGCTCGTGCTGGACGAGGGAGAGGAGGTCCAGATCCAGATCCTGTTGGGCGAGCCCGACCAGGCGGGAGCCCGCGCGGTGAGCATCCACTCGCGGCCCGCGGAGGGAGGGGACGGCTCCGAAGGCGGGCACGGCTTGAAGGGAGGGGACGGCTCGCAGGGCGCCGACCAGACCGGGGCGGCGTGGACGTGCCACGCCAGCGGGACGCTCGCGCCGTGGGAGCAGAGCCCCGAACAGAGGGACCGGCTGGACGAGAGGAACCGGCTGGACGAGCAGCTGGCCGTGCTCGGCTCTCCGGAGTGGCCTCCGCCAGGCGCGGTGGGGCTGGACGTCGAGAATCTCTACGGCCGCTCTGCCGAGGCGGGATTCGCATACGGCCCGGCCTTCCAGGGGCTCCTGGGAGTGTGGCGGCGGGGGGAGGAGGTCTTCGTCGAAGCGGCTCTGGCTGACGAGCAGCGCCCGTCGGCGAGCCGCTTCGCTGTCCACCCCGCGCTGCTCGACTCCGCGTTGCACGGCATCGGCGTGGTGCAGCTCGAGGGAGACGGAGCGGGCGGGCTGGGCGCCGTGGGTCTGCCGTTCTCCTGGAGCGGCGTGCGGCTCTATGTCACTGGCGCGCAGGCGCTGCGCGTCTGCCTCTCCCCCGCCGGAGAGGGTGCGGTATCGGTGGCGGTCGCCGACGGGGCCACGGGTGTGCCGGTGGCGGCCGCGCGGTCGCTTGTGATCCGCCCGGTCTCCCGCGAGCAGTTGGAGGGCGGGCGCAGGGGCCGGGGTGCGTCGCTGCTGGCGCTGGAGTGGACTCCCGTCGCGGTGGACCCCGATCCGCCGCAGGGCGGCTGGGCGACACTGGGCGGCGAGGGCGTCCTGTCAGGCACGGTCCACGAGGGTGGCCTTTCCGGTGCGGTCCCCTACGCAGATCTTCCAGCCCTGCGCAGGGCGCTCGACGAGGGCGCGACGGTCCCCGAGGTGGTGCTCGTGGGTTGGGGGCTGGACCTGGCGGAGCACCTATATAGGTCCGAGAGTATTGATGGACCGGACCCCCTATATGGGTCCAAAAGTCTTGATCGACCAGAGGCCCTATATAGGGAGCCGAGCGGGGGGTCGCCCGGGGAGGCAGAGGGCGAGGGCGTCGCCGAGCGTGCGCACCGGAACGCGCTGCAAGCGCTCGAGCTCGTGCAGGCGTGGCTCGCGGAGGAGCGGCTGGCCGGCGCGCGCCTGGTGGTGCTCACCCGGGGCGCGGTGGAGGTGCAGGCGGGCGAGGAGGTGCTGGGCCTGGCGGCGGCGCCGGTGTGGGGCCTGCTGCGCTCCGCCCAGTCCGAGCACCCCGGCCGCTTCGTCCTCGTGGACCTCGACGGCGAGGAGGCGTCTTGGCAGGCGCTGGCGGCGGCGCTCGCGAGCAGGGACCGAGCGGGGGTCGGCGAGCAGCTGGCTGTGCGCGACGGGGTGGTGCTCGCTCCACGGCTCGCGCACGTGGGCGGGAGTGGCGTGCTGGCGCCACCGGAGGGGGTCTCGCGGTGGCGCCTGGCCGGCGGGGACAGCGGCACCCTCGAGGATCTGCGCCTGGTCGGGTGTCCGGAGGTGGACGAGCCGCTGGCCGAGGGGCAGGTACGCATCGCGGTGCGCGCCGCGAGCTTGAACTTCCGCGACGTCCTGAGCGCCCTCGGCCTGGTGCCCCTGCGCGGCGCGTGGGATGCGATCGGCAGCGATGGGGCGGGCGTGGTCATGGAGGTCGGTCCGGGGGTGAGCGGCCTGCGGCCCGGCGACCGCGTGATGGGGATGCTGTTCGGAGCGTTCGGCCCAGTGGCGGTGACCGACCACAGGGCGCTCGTGCGGATGCCCGCAGGCTGGTCGTTTGTCGAGGCCGCGTCGGTTCCGGGGGCGTTCCTGACGGCGTACTACGGCCTGGTGGACCTCGCGCGCCTGCAGCGGGGCGAGCGGCTGCTCGTGCACGCCGCGGCCGGCGGTGTGGGCATGGCCGCGGTGCAGCTGGCCAGGCACCTGGGCGCCGAGGTGTTCGGGACGGCGAGCCCCGCGAAGTGGGGCGTCCTGGAAGCGGGCGGGCTCGACGAGGAGCACATCGCCTCTTCGCGGGACGCGGGGTTCAGGGAGCGGTTCGCTCAAGCCACCGCCGGGCGGGGGGTGGACGTGGTCCTGAACTCGCTGACGGGGGAGCTGGTGGACGCTTCGCTCGAGCTGCTGGGTGAGGGAGGCCGTTTCCTCGAGATGGGCAAGACCGACATCCGCGACGCCGAGCTCCTCGCCGCGGAGCGCCCCGGGGTGGCCTACCGCGCGTTCGACTCGCTCGAGGCCGGGCCCGAGCGCGGGCGGGAGATGTTGGGGGAGCTCGTGGCGCTGTTCGAGCGCGGTGTGCTCGAGCCGCTGCCGATCCGCGCGTGGGACGTGCGGCGGGCCCGGGAGGCGTTCCGCTTCATGAGCCAGGCGCGGCACGTCGGCAAGATCGTGCTGACCCTGCCGGACACCCTCGCCCTCGGCGAGCTCGGCAAGGTGCCGACCACGGGCGGCACGGGCGAGCCCCTGCCGGGCGCCTCGTCGGGGGAGCCTGGCACGGTGGGGACCGCCGGCGGCGCGGGCGAGCCCCTCCCGGGCGCCTCGGGGGAGCCCGGCACGGTGCTGATCACGGGCGGCACGGGCGAGCTCGGCGGCCTGGTGGCCAGGCACGTGGTGAAGGAGCACGGGGTGCGCAGCCTGGTGCTGGCCAGCCGGCGCGGTCGGGAGGCCCCCGGCGCGGGCGACCTGGAGAACGAGCTGACGGCGCTCGGCGCCCGGGTCGCGATCGTGGCGTGCGACGTGAGCGATCGGGCGCAGCTGCAGTCGCTGCTCGCCTCCGTGCCGGCGGAGCACCCGCTCAGCGCGGTGGTGCACACCGCGGGCGTCCTCGACGACGGGGTGATCGACTCGCTGACCCCCGAGCGCGTCGACCGGGTGCTCGCGCCGAAGGTCGACGCGGCGTGGCACCTGCACGAGCTGACCGCGCACCTGGACCTGCGGGCGTTCGTGCTCTTCTCCTCGGCCTCGGGCACGGTGGGCGGCCCGGGCCAGGGCAACTACGCGGCGGCGAACGTCTTCCTGGACGGGCTGGCCGCCCACCGACGGGCGCAGGGTCTCCCGGCGGTCTCGATGGCGTGGGGCTGGTGGGAGCAGGCCAGCGAGATGACCGGCCACCTGCGCGGGATCGACCTGGCGCGCATCAGGCGCGTCGGCTTCGACGCGTTCTCCCCGGCGGAGGGCCTTGCGCTCTTCGACGCGGCGCTCGGCGCGAGCGAGGCGCTGACGCTCCCGGTGCGCCTGAACGCGGTGGCGCTGAACGCCGCGGCTCGGTCCGGGATGCTGCCGGCGCTGATGCGCGGCCTGGCGCGGACGCCCGCCCGGCGGGCGTCGCCGGCCGATCCCCGATCGGTCGCGGGCGCGTCGCTGGCCGGGCGCCTGGTGGGTGTCTCCGGGGAGGAGCGCCGGCGGGTCGTGCTCGGCGTGGTGCGGGGCGAGGTGGCGGCTGTGCTGGGCTACGACTCGCCCGAGGCGGTCGACGTGCGGCGTGCGTTCAAGGAGCTCGGGTTCGACTCGCTGCTCGCGGTCGAGCTGCGCAACCGGCTGCAGGCGGTGACGGGGCTGCGTCTGCCCGCGACACTGGTCTTCGACTACCCCAACCCGGAGGCGCTCGCGGTCCACCTGCTGGGCGAGGTCGACGGCGTGCGGGTCGAATCGGCCTCCCCGGCGGCGCGCACCGCGCAGCTCGACGAGCCGGTCGCGATCGTGGGGATGAGCTGCAGATACCCGGGCGGGGTGCGCTCGCCGGAGGAGCTGTGGGGGCTGCTCGCGGGGGGTGTCGACGCGATTGCGCCGTTCCCGACGGATCGCGACTGGGATCTCGACACGCTCTACGACCCCGATCCCGACCACTCGGGCACGAGCTACGTGCGCGAGGGGGGTTTCGTGCACGGGATCGCGGACTTCGACGCGGAGTTCTTCGGGATCAGCCCCCGCGAGGCCTCGTCGATGGACCCGCAACAGCGGCTGCTGCTCGAAGCCTCGTGGGAGGCGTTCGAACGCGCGGGCATCGCACCGAGCTCGCTGCGCGGCAGCCAGACCGCGGTGTTCGCGGGGACTACCGCGCAGGACTACGCGTCGCGCTCGCTGGCGGCGATCGATAGCGCGGAGGGCTACCTGCTGACGGGCACCTCGGCGAGCGTGCTCTCGGGTCGGGTGGCGTACGCGCTGGGGCTGGAGGGGCCGGCGGTGACGGTCGACACGGCGTGCTCGTCCTCGCTGGTGGCGTTGCACCTGGCGTGCGGCGCGCTGCGCGCAGGGGAGTGCTCGCTGGCGCTCGCGGGTGGAGTGACGGCGCTCTGCACGCCGCTGCCGTTCGTGGGCTTCAGCCGCCAGCGGGGGCTCGCGCCGGACGGGCGCAGCAAGTCGTTCGCGGACGCCGCGGACGGTACGACCGTCTCGGAGGGCGTGGGGCTGCTGGTGCTGGAGCGTCTTTGCGACGCGCGAGCGCTGGGCCACACGGTGCTCGCGCTGGTGCGCGGCAGCGCGGTCAACCAGGACGGCGCGAGCAACGGGCTCGCCGCGCCCAACGGTCTCGCCCAGCAGCGGGTGATCCGTCAGGCGCTCGCGAACGCGGGGCTGGCGGCGGAGGAGGTCGACGCGGTGGAGGGGCACGGGACGGGCACCACCCTCGGCGACCCGATCGAGGCGCAGGCGCTGCTGGCGACCTACGGCCGGGACCGCCCGGCCGAGCGCCCGCTGTGGTTGGGGTCGATGAAGTCGAACGTCGGCCACACCCAGGCCGCCGCCGGCGTGGCGGGGGTCATCAAGATGGTGCAGGCGCTGCGCCACGGGGTGCTGCCCAAGACGCTGCACGTGGACGCGCCTTCCACCCAGGTGGACTGGTCCGTGGGCGCGGTGTCGCTGCTCAGCGAGGCGCGGCCGTGGGAGCCGAACGGCAGGCCGCGGCGGGCGGGCGTCTCCTCGTTCGGGGTCAGCGGGACGAACGCGCACGTGATCCTCGAGGAGGCCCCGTCGCTGGACGATCCCGCGGCCGCGGTGCAGGCACCCGCCGGGGTAGATGGCGCCGTTGCAGATGGTGTCGTGGCGGATGGCGCAGTGGCGGATGGTGTCGTGGCGGAGGGCAACAGCTCGGGCGCCGGGATGCTCAGCACCGGCGCCATCCCGTGGGTGCTCTCGGGCCGGGGAAGAAGCGCGCTGCGCGCGCAGGCCGAGCGGCTGCACGGCTTCGTACAGGCCGAGGAGAACGACGCGGGTGTGGGGAACGTTGGGCTGTCGCTCGCCGACCGCGCGGCGCTTGAGGATCGCGCGGTCGTGCTTGGAGACGACCGGGAGGTGCTGCTCGCGGGCGTGGCGGCGCTGGCCGCGGGTGAGCCGGCACCGAACGTGGTCGAGGGCATCGCGCGGGAAGACGGAGGGATGAGGGTGGCGTTCCTGTTCACCGGCCAGGGCGCCCAGCGCGCGGGGATGGGTCGTGAGCTGTACGGGGCGTTCCCCGCGTTCAGGGCCGCGCTGGAGGAGGTCTGCGCCGCGCTCGACGAGCACTTGGAGCGCCGGGTGCTGGAGGTGCTGTTCGCACAGGAGGGCACCCCCGCAGCGGAGCTCCTGGACGACACGATGTTCACCCAGGCGGGGCTGTTCGCGCTTGAGGTCGCCCTCTTCCGGCTGTTGGAGAGCTGGGGGGTGCGGCCCGACTACCTCGCCGGCCACTCGATCGGCGAGCTGGCGGCGGCGTACGCGGCGGGGGTCTTCTCGCTGCAGGACGCCTGCCGGCTGGTCGCGGCCCGCGGGCGGCTGATGAGCGCGCTCCCTGCCGGCGGGGCGATGGTCGCGGTGCAGGCCACGCGCGAGGAGGCGCTGGAGTCGTTGGCTGGCTTCGAGGAGCGGGTCTCCCTGGCGGCGGTGAACGGCCCCGCCGCGGTGGTGTTCTCTGGCGACGAGGGTCCCGTGCAGGAGCTCGCGCAGGCGTGGGAGCGCCGGGGGCGCAAGGTCAAGCGGCTGCGGGTGAGCCACGCGTTCCACTCGCCGCGGATGGAGGGGATGCTCGCTGAGTTTCTGGAGGTCGCGCGCGGTGTGAGCTTCAACGCGCCGCGGATCCCGGTCGTGTCGAACCTGGCCGGGGCGCCTGCCGGCGAGGAGCTGTGCACGCCGGAGTACTGGGTGCGTCAGGTGCGCGAGACGGTGCGCTTCGCCGACGGCATCGGTTGGCTCGCGGACCAGGGCGTGGGTGGCTTCCTGGAGCTTGGTCCGGACGGCGTGCTCAGCGCGATGGTGGCGGACTGTCTGCGGGAGCGCGACGCCGGCGCCGGGACGGGCTCTGGTGGTGGGACGGGCTCTGGTGTCGGGACGAGCTCTGGTGTCGGGAAGGGCGCGGTGGCCGCGGCGGCGGTGCTGAAGGGGGGGCGGCCGGAGGGGCCGTCGTTGATCGGCGCGCTTGCGGAGATATGGACACGCGGAGTGTCGGTTGACTGGGCCGCGATGCTCCGCGAGTCGGGCGCACGGAGGGTGGAGCTGCCCACCTACGCATTCCAACGCCGGCGCCACTGGATCGAGGGCGCGCCGCTCGCCCGGCCGCGGCAGGGCTGGGGCTACCGGGTGCAGTGGAAGCCGATCGCGCCCGCGCTCGCACCGGCGCTCTCCGGGAGGTGGCTGGCGATCCTGCCCGCTGCGGCGCATGAGGACCCGTGGATCGCCACGCTCACGGACGCACTCGAGGCGCGGGGCGCCCACCTTGTGCGGGTGCCCGTCGGCGGGGTAGATGTCACGCGCGAGGAGCTGGCCGGCTCGCTGCGCGAAGCCGTAGAGAAACTGCCCGAGGCCACGCCGGTCGCGGGCGTGATATCCCTGCTGGCCCTGGAGGAGAGGGCGCTTCCCGCCCACGCGAGCGTTCCCGGCGGCGTGGCTGGCACGGTGGCGTTGGTGCAGGCGCTCGAGGATGCGGAGATCGGAGCGCCGATGTGGCTGCTGACGCGGGGCGCGATGGCGGTCGTCCCCTCCGATCGAATAACCAGGCCAGTCCAGGCGCACGTGTGGGGTCTCGGCGCGGTGCTCGCCCTGGAGTACCCCCGACGGTGGGGAGGAATGGTGGATCTCCCCGAAGCGATCGAGGAGCGTGTGGTGGATCTCGTGGCCGGCGTGCTCGCCGACGCGGGCGGCGAGGATCAGATGGCGGTGCGCGCGGCGGGCGTGTTCGCGCGGCGGCTGGTGCGAGCGCCCGACAGCGAAGAGTCGCATGACGGCGCAGGGTCGCACGACGTCGCAGGGTCGCCCGCGGGCGACTGGACCGCCCCGCGGGGCACGGTGCTGATCACCGGGGGAACCGGCGGGTTGGGCCCGCATGTTGCGCGCTGGATGGCAAAGGCCGGCGCGGAGCAGATGCTGCTCGTCAGCCGCCGAGGCGGCGAGGCGCCCGGCGCCCAGGAGCTGCGGGCGGAGCTCGAAGACCTCGGCGCCGAGGTGACGCTCGCGGCGTGCGATGTCGCCGATCGCGAGCAGTTGGAGGCATTGATCGCCTCGATCCCCGCCGAGCGTCCATTGCGGGCGGTGGTGCACGCGGCCGGGGTGCTCGACGATGGCGTGATCGATTCGCTGAACGCAGAGCGGATCGACCGGGTGTTGGCGCCGAAGGCGCACGGCGCGCTGCACCTGCACGAGCTCACCCGTGACATGGACCTATCGGCGTTCGTGCTGTTCTCCTCGATCGCGGGAACGTTGGGCGGCGGCGGCCAGGCCAGCTACGCGGCGGCGAACGCCTTCCTCGATGCGCTGGCCGCGGATCGCCGCGCACAGGGTCTGCCGGCCACCTCGGTGGCGTGGGGAGCGTGGGCCGGGGAGGGGATGATCGCCCAGACGGCGCGGAAGGCCGAAGCGGGCGTTGTTGCGCAGATGGGACCGGAGGCGGGGGAGGATGTCGCCGCCCAGACGGCGCGGAGGGCCGAAGCGGGCGCTGCTGCACAGGTGGGACCGGTGGCCGGCGAGGCGATGCGCCGGCATGGGATCGGTGCGATGGTGCCGGAAAAGGCGATAGAGGCATTGCAGAGAGCGCTGAACCGCGAGGAGATAGCGGTGGCGATCGCCGATATCCGCTGGGAGGAGTTCGCGCCGGTGTTCACCATCGCCGGCCGCCGCCCAATGATCGAAGACCTCCCCGAGGTCAGGGCCGCGGTGGCGGGAGCGGGTGGACATCGCGACGAGGCCGCGGCGAGCGAGTTGCGCAGGCGCGTCGCCGACACGCCCGCCGAGAAGCGCGGCCAGGTGGTGCTCGAAGTGGTCCGCACAGAGGTGGCGCGCGTCCTCGGCCACCCATCTGCGGCGGCGGTGGACGCCGGACGGGCGTTCAAGGCGCTCGGCTTCGACTCGCTGCTGGCGGTCGAGCTGCGCAACCGGCTCGACGGGGTCACGGGGCTGGGTCTCCCAGCGACCCTGATCTTCGACTACCCAACCCCGGCGGCCCTGGCGGAGCACCTGCTCGGCGAGCTGGTGGGGGACGGGGAGTCGAGCGAGGCGCCCGTCGCGGTCGAGCGTCGGCGGCCGCAGGCGCTCGGGGAGCGTGAGCAGGAGCCGATCGCGATCGTGGGCATGAGTTGCAGGTACCCGGGGGGCGTGCGTTCGCCGCAGGAGCTGTGGGAGCTGCTCGCTCGCGGCGGCGATGGGATTGGGGAGCTCCCGCAGGACCGCGGCTGGGATCTCGAGCGGCTGTACAGCGAGGATTCGGAGCATCCGGGTGTCAGCTACGTGCACGAGGGTGGGTTCGTGTATGACGCGGGGGAGTTCGACGCGGGGTTCTTCGAAATCAGCCCGAAGGAGGCGCGGGCGATGGACCCTCAGCAGCGGCTGCTGCTGGAAGCGAGCTGGGAGGCGCTGGAGGACGGAGGGATCGACCCGCGTTCGCTGCACGGCAGCCAGACCGGGGTGTATATCGGGGTGAGCCCCGCGCTCTACGGCGGGCAGATGCCACAGGACGGCTACCTGGCGACGGGCGGCCTGCCCAGCGTCGTGTCGGGACGGGTGTCGTACGTGCTCGGGTTCGAGGGGCCCGCGGTGTCGGTGGACACGGCGTGCTCCTCCTCGCTGGTGGCGCTGCACCTGGCGTGCGGGGCGCTGCGCCAGGGCGAGTGCTCGTTGGCGCTCGCCGGCGGTGTCACGGTGATGGCCACGCCGCATGGGTTTGTGCAGATCGGTGGGCTGGGCGGGCTGGCCCGCGACGGCCGGTGCAAGTCCTTCGCAGACGCTGCGGACGGCACCGCGTGGGCCGAGGGTGTGGGTGTGCTGCTGCTGGCGCCGCTCTCCGAGGCGCTGCACGCCGGCCGACCCGTGCTCGCGGTGGTGCGCGGGAGCGCCGTCAACCAGGACGGGGCCAGCAACGGGCTGACGGCCCCGAACGGCCCGTCCCAGCAGCGCGTGATCCGCCGGGCGCTGGCGAGCGCCGGGCTGCCGGCGGAGGCGGTGGACGTGGTGGAGGCCCACGGCACGGGCACCCGCCTCGGCGACCCGATCGAGGCGCAGGCGCTGCTGGCCACCTACGGGCGCGAGCGGCCGCAGGGCCGTCCGCTGTGGCTGGGAGCGGTGAAGTCGAACATCGGCCACGCGCAGGCTGCCTCTGGTGTGGCGGGGGTGATCAAGATGGTGATGGCGATGCGACACCGCACGCTGCCCAGGACGCTGCACGTGGATCGGCCGTCCACGCAGGTGGATTGGACGAGGGGAGCGGTGTCGCTGCTGACCGAGGAGGTTCCGTGGTCGGGCAACGGCCAGCCGCGTCGCGCGGGCGTCTCGTCGTTCGGGGTGAGCGGCACGAACGCGCACGTGATCCTCGAGGAGGCCCCAACGGTCGAGGAGGCTCCGGCTGGCGAGGAGGCTCCGGCTGGCGGGGAGGCTCCGGCAGGCGGGGAGGCCTCGGCGGGCGGGAAGGCTCTGTCTGATGAGGAGACATACGTGCGGACCGCGGCGGCAAACGGCTCCGCGCCCGCTGGGGGCGCGCCCGCCACGGTCCTGGACGTCGGCCGCGCGGTGCCGTGGATCGTGTCGGGGAGGGGAGCAGGCGCAATGCGGGGGCAGGCCGCGCGGCTGCTCGAGCACGTGGCCGGCGACCCCGAGCTGCGCCCGGCCGATGTCGGACTCTCGCTGGCCGGGCGCTCAGCGTTCCCCCATCGCGGGGTGGTCGTGGGGGGAGACCGGGAGCGGCTGCTGGCGGGTCTCCAGGCGCTGGCCGACGGAGGGGCCGCGGTGGGCGTGGTCGAGGGCGTGGCTGGGGGCGGCAGCGGCGCCGGTCAGGGTGGCGGCGGCAGCAGAACCGTGTTCGTGTTCCCAGGCCAGGGCGGCCAGTGGCAGGGCATGGCGGTGGAGCTGCTGGAGCGCTCGGGGGTGTTCGCGCAGTCGATGCGTGCGTGCGAGGAGGCGCTGGCCCCGCACGTGGACTGGTCGCTCCAGAGCGTGCTCGGCGGCGAGGGGGACGCGGCGTCGCTGGAGCGCGTCGACGTGGTGCAGCCCGCGCTGTTCGCGATGATGGTGTCGCTGGCGCGGGTGTGGGAGGCGTGCGGAGTGCGCCCGGACGCGGTGGTCGGCCACTCGCAGGGTGAGATCGTGGCGGCGCTGCTTGCAGGCGGGCTCTCGCTGCAGGATGCCGCGCGGTTGGTGGCGATGCGCAGCAAGCTGCTGAACGAGCTGGTGGGCGCCGGTTGGATGGCGTCGGTCGCGCTGGGCGGCGAGGAGCTTACGGTGCGTCTGGAGCGGTGGGGCGAGCGAATTGTGATCGCCGCCATGAACGGGCCGGCCGCGAGCGTGGTCTCGGGTGAGCGCGAGGCGATCGAGGAGCTGCTCGTGGAGTGCGAGGCCGAGGGCATCCGCGCCCGCGGCGTCGCCGGCGCGCTCGGCGCCGGGCACTCCCCGCAGGTGGACGCGCTGCGCGAGCGGATGCTGGCGGCCTTCGCCCCCGTCGTCCCGCGGGCGGGCAAGGTCCCGTTTTACTCGACGCTCACCGGCGGGCCGCTGAGCACCGCGGAGCTGAACGCCGAGCACTGGTACCGCAACGCGCGCGAGACGGTGCGCTTCGCGCAGACGGTGCGCGGGCTGCTGGCGGAGGGGCCGTGCACGTTCATCGAGATCAGCCCACACCCGGTGCTGGGGGGAGCGGTGCAGGGGATCGTCGAGGAGGCGGCGGGCCAGGCGGCGAGGGACGCGGCGGGCACGGGGGGCGACGCGGCGGGCAGGGTGGGCGACGCGGCGGAAAGCGGCGTGGTCGGGACGCTGCGCCGCGGAGAGGGCGGCGCCGAGCGCCTGCTCACGTCGCTGGCCGAAGCGTGGGTGCGTGGTGTGAAGGTGGAGTGGGGCACAGTGTTCGAGGGCTCCGCCGCCAGGCGGGTCGGGCTGCCCACGTACGCCTTCCAACGTCGGCACTACTGGGCTGCAGCGCCGGCGCGCGAGGCGGGTGGTGTGCCCGCTGCCGGACTGCAGGACCCGGCGGGGACCCCGCTCCCGGGCGCGGCCGACGCCGCGGCCGACGGGGAGCTCGGTGCCGGCGGTCAGCTGGCAAGACGCGTGGCGGCGTCCCCCGAGAGCGAGCGCGAGCAGATCGTGATGGAGGCGGTGCGCGCCCAGATCGCCGTGGTGCTGGGGCACGAGTCGCCCGCGGAGGTCGACCCCCGCCAGGCGCTACTCGAGCTCGGGTTCGATTCGGTGACGGCGCTGGAGCTGCGCAACCGAATGCGCGTCGCCACCGGCCTGGAGCTGCCCGCGACGCTCCTGTTCGAGCACCCGACAGCGGCCGCGCTGGCCACCCGCCTGCTGCACGAGCTGGCCCACCCGCGGGACGGCGGCGGGCAGCCGGACGACGCGGAGTCCCCCGGCACGCTCGTCGCGCTGATGCGCGAAGCGGGCGACCGTGGGGAGCTAACCGAGTTCATGGCGATGTTGAGCGCCGCAGCCCGGTTTCGCCCGACGTTCGAGGTGCACTCCGACTCGCAGGAGACTCCCAGGCCGATGCGTCTCGCGGCCGGCGACGGGCGCCCGAGTCTCGTCTGCCTGCCGACCGTGCTCGCGACCGCGGGCCCCCACCAGTACGCGAAATTCGCCCACAGCTTCCGCGACGAGCGGGATGTGACGGTGCTGGCGCTGCCGGGCTTCGCGGAGGGGGAGCGGCTGCCGGCGAGCGTGCGTGACGTGGCCGCCGTGCACGCGGAGGCGATCGGAGGGCTTGCGTTGGAGGCTCCGCCCGTACTCGTGGGCTACTCCGCCGGAGGTGTGCTGGCGTATGCGCTGGCGGGCTACCTCCAGGGCATCGGCTGCCCGCCGGCGGGGGTCGTGTTGATCGACACCCTCTCGCTCGCGCACGAGGCCGTGGCGGAGGTCCTGGGCAACGTGGTTTGGGGGATGCTGGCGCGAGAAGACGTGCGCGTACCGGTGAGCGATGCCGGACTGACGGCGATGGCCGCCTACGGCGGGCTGCTGGCCGGCTGGGAGCCGACCGAGGTGGCTGTGCCAACGCTCGCGCTGCGGGCGAACGCGCTCACCCCCGACGTGTTCACGGAGCTCGCGTGGGCAACCGCCTGGGGCGTGGCCCACGAGACCGTCGAGGTCCCCGGAAATCACATCGCGTTGATGGAGGAGAACGTGGACTCCACGGCGCAGGCGGTGAAGGACTGGCTTTTGACAACGACTACCGATGTGCGCGGGAGGTGACGAGCAGATGTCTACGGATGTGGAGACGGATGTGAACGTGGTGAACGTGGAGAGGGGCGTGAACGGAGGGCGCGTGGAGAGGGAGGTGAGCAGAGAGGACGTGGAGAGGGACGTGAGCAGCGGGAACGTGGAGAGGGAGGTGAGCAGCCTGCTTGACCGCGAGCCCCCGGCGACCTATCTCGCCGCGCACTTGGCGCGCGAGGACGAGGGGATCTTCGCCGGGGTGAAGGACAAGGATGTCCGCCGCTCGCTGCGGGTCGGCGAGGTGCCGATGCCGGAGTTGGCGCCGGACGAGGTGCTGCTCGCGGTAATGGCGAGCGCGATCAACTACAACACCGTGTGGTCGGCGATGTTCGAGCCGATTCCCACCTTCCGGTTCCTCGAGCAGTTGGGGCGCCACGGGGGGTGGGACGCCCGCCACGACCTGCCGTACCACGTCCTCGGCTCGGACGCCGCGGGGATCGTCGTGCGCAGAGGCGCGGCGGTCACCAAATGGGCGGTCGGCGATCGGGTCGTCGCAACCCCCATGGTGATCGACTCTCAGGACCCGCTCTCGCAGGTCGATGGGATGCTCGCCGCAGACCAGCGGGCGTGGGGCTTCGAGACGAACTTCGGGGGCCTCGCCCACTACTCCCTCGTGAAAGCCACCCAGCTGCTCCCGAAGCCCCGCCACCTGACGTGGGAGGAGGCGGCGTGCAACACGCTCTGCGCGATGACCGCCTATCGGATGCTCGTCAGCCCGCTGGGAGCGCAGTTCAAGCAGGGCGACGTCGTGCTCGTGTGGGGCGCCACCGGAGGGTTGGGCGCCTATGCGATCCAGCTGATCCGCAACGGTGGGGGCATCGCGATCGGGGTCGTGGGCTCGGAGGCGAAGGCGCGGCTGCTGGAACGGCTCGGCTGCGATGTCGTGCTGCGCCGCGACGAGCTGGGGTTGGACGGGCTCGGGGAAGTGGAGATGGGCAAGCGCGTGGGAGGAGAGATCCGCCGTCTCCTGGGGGAGGACCCGCACATCGTCTTCGAGCATGTCGGACGGGAGACGTTCGGGGCGTCGGTGTACGTGGTGCGGCGCGGTGGGACGGTGGTCACGTGCGGCTCGAGCACGGGCTACCGCCACGAGTACGACAACCGCCGCCTGTGGATGCGGCTGAAGCGGGTGATCGGCAGTCACGGCGCCAACTGGCAGGAGGCGTGGGAGGTCAACCGGCTGATCGAACGGGGCGGGATCGTGCCGGCGCTGTCGAGGGTGTTCCCCTTCGAGCAGGTGGGTGAGGCGACGCGGGCGGTTCAGCTCAACCGCCACGTGGGCAAGATCGGGGTGCTGTGCCTCGCCGAGCGCGAGGGTCTCGGCGTCGAGGACGCGGCCAAGCGGGAGGAGATCGGCGAGGAGCGGCTCGGGCTGTTCCGGGAGTTCGCGTGAGCCCGGGACTACTCCCCCCGCCAGCGCGGCGTGGGGAAGTTCGCGTGAGCCCGGGACTACTCCCCCCGCCAGCACGGCGTGGGGAAGTTCGCGTGAGCCCGGGGCTACTCGCCCCGCCAGCGCGGCGCGCGCTTCTCGGCGAAGGCGAGCATCCCCTCGCGCAGGTCGTGCGAGTCGAACGAGGCGCGGCGCAGCGCGATCAGCTCGGCTTCGACCTCCTCGGGGAGCCCGTTCTGCGCCCGCAGGAGTGCGGCGATCACGCGCTTGTTGCCGGTCTGCGCGAGCGGCGCGTTGCCCGCCAGCTCGCCGGCGAGCTCCAGCGTGAGGCGTTCGAGCTCCGACGCGGGCACGACGCGGTTGACAAGCCCCCACCCCAGCGCGGTGGCCGCGTCGATGTAGGAGCCAAGCAGGAACAGCTCGCGGGTGCGCGCGGCGCCGATCGTGTCGAGGAAGCGGCGCAGGCCGGTGTGGGAGTAGACGAGCCCCAGCTTGGCGGGGGGCATCCCCAGCTTGACGCCCTCGGCGGCCACGCGCAGGTCGCACGCCAGCGCCAGCTCGAGGCCCCCGCCGATCGTGTGCCCGGGCAGCGCCGCGAGCGTGGGAAAGGGGTGGGAGTCGAGCGCGGCGATGGCTTCGTTGAACGGGTGCGCGACCAGGCGCTCGGCGTCCTCCTGGAAGCGCACGTCGGCGACCTCGCCGATCTCGTAGCCCGCCGAGAACATCCCGTGGGACCCGGTCACGATCACGCAGCGGGCCTCGCCCTCGGCCGCGAGCTCGCGGAGCGTCACCGCGATCGCGTCGAGGATCGCCTGGTCGAGGGCGTTGCGCTTGGCCGGGTTGGCGATCGTCAGGCGCGCCACGCGCGCGGCCGGCCGGTCGACGAGGAGCTTGCCGGCGGCGAGCTCGCGCGGGGGGGCGCTGGAGGGCATGGGCCGAAGCGTAGTGGGTCCGTCCGAGCTGTCGTACCCGGGGTTCGGACGGGTGCTCGGCGGACGCGCTGCGAGCGCCCGCGAGAGGGTCCGCTGGTGGCCATCGACCGACGCCCGGCGAGCCCGGAAATGTGTCGAAAAGGCTTGACCGTAAGCTACCGATCGACTAGGGTGTAACCATGCCGCTCGAGGCTCCCGCGCCGCTTCGACATACGCATCCGCTCGCGGTGATGGCAGGCGATCTGCGGCGGGAGTGGTCCAGCGCTCCCTACCCTCCCGGCGAAACCAACTTCAGCGTCGCGCGGTCGAAGCGCTTCGTCGAGGACCCGTGTGGGCTGCTGGTGGACTCCTACGAGCGGTTCGGCCCGATGTTCACGCTGCGTATCTTGCACGGCAACATAGTTTTCATGATTGGACCGGCGGCCAACCACTACGTGACCGTCTCCAACGCCTCCAACTTCACCACACGGGAGTCGCACTTTCGCAGTCTCGTCGAGATCATCGGCGACGGCATCCTCACGACCGACGGCGATTACCACCGCGACATGCGCCGGCTGGTGCTGCCCGCGCTGCACAGCGAGAGCGTCGCCTCCTACCTCGACGTCATGGTCGAGGAGACCGAACGCGCGCTCGAGAGCGTCGTGCCGGGGCAGACCGTGAGCGTCTATGCGTGGGCGCGTTCGCTGGGGCTGCGCATCGCCGCGCGCACCCTGTTCGGCCTCGACCCGGACGGCGAGCGGGCGCGCGCCGGCGACATGGCCGGGGTGCTCGAACAGATGGGCACCCTGCCGCCCCTGTCGGGCTCGCTGCGCGGTCCGTTCACGCCGTGGGCGCGGTTCATGCGCAACCTGCGCAAGCTCGACCGCGCGCTCGCCGCGGAGATCGCCGAGCGTCGCGCGCGCGGCGGCGGCGGGGGAGGGGACGTGATGAGCCTGCTGATCGACGCGCGCGACGAGGACGGCAGGCCGCTCAGCGACGTGCAGATCCGCGATCAGACGATTACGCTGCTGCTGTCGGGCCGCGATACGACCGCTCTGACACTGGCTTTCCTGATCCACGAGCTGGCCCGCCACCCCGAGGTGGTCGAGCGGATCGTCGCCGAGCAGGAGGAGTGCCTGGACGGCGGCGTGCCGAGTGCCAGGCAGTTGACCGGCGAGCTGGTCGAGCTGGAGAAGGCGCTCGACGAGACCCTGCGCATGTACCCGCCGGCGTGGATCGGCCCGCGACGTGCCACGGAGAGCTTCGAGTTCGAAGGCCTCACCGCACCGGCGAACGCCTACGTCAACTACTGCCCGCTCGCGTCCCACCACCTGCCCGAGGTGTTCCCCGAGCCCGAGCGCTTCGACCCCGAGCGCTTCACGCCGGAGGCCAAGGCCGCGCGTCCCAAGGGCGCGTACGTCGCCTTCGGCGGCGGCTCACGCACGTGCATCGGGATGCGCTTCGCGCAACTGCAGATCCGCACGGTGGCGACCCTGATGCTGAGGCGCTTCAAGGTGGAGCTGCCGCCGGACTTCTCGCTGAAGGTCAGCCTGCTGCCCCTGCTGGCGCCCAAGGAAGACGTGCCGGTGATCGTGAGCGAGCGCACCGCGCGACGCGACCGCGTGCCGGTCGCCACCGCCGGCTGAGCCGTCCCGCACGCACGCCGCCCGGCCAAAGCGGCGCGCCCCACCACCCGGCCCCCGCGAGCTGAGCGACCGCCCGGCTCAGCGAGCCGGCAGCCGCGCGGACACGAACTGTCCGGCGCCGGCCACGCGCTGCTCGAGGTCAACCAAACCGCGGGCGCGAAGTTTCTGCGGGACCTCGTCCCGCGCGAAGAGGTGCGAGCCGGTCAGCAGCCGGGTGAGCCGCTGGGCCGCCCGGAGCCGCCGGCCGGGGTCGAGGTTGGCGCGCACCGTCAACAGCGCAACGCGCCCGCCCGGGGCGAGCACGCGGACGAGCTCGTCGAACCGCCCGCCAGGGCTCTTTGAACAGGTGCAGCGCGCCGAAGCAGCAGATCGCGTCGAAGCTGTCCGCGCGGAAGGGCAGCGCGCAGGCGTCGCAGCGCAGGTAGGCCGTGTTCGCGCTGGCAGTCTTCTGCACCGCGAAGGCGAGCATCGGCCGGGAGGCGTCGACGCCGACGACCAGCCCCCCGTCGCCGACGGGGGCGGCGAAGTCGCGCGTGAAGTTGCCCGGCCCGCAGGCGACGTCCAGCACCCGCGCACCGTCCGAGAGGGCCAGCATCTCCAGGGCGATGCGGTGCTCCCCGCGCGTCCCGGGAGCTTTCACGCCCATCAGGAAGCGCCCGAGCAGCGGCCGCGAGAAGCGCTCGTAGATCGGCGGCACGAAGCGGTTGGCCATCGTCCGCTGGTTGGGGTGGCGCTGGATCGCGTCCTCCCCGCCGAGCAGGTCGAGGTAGCCGTCCTGGAACGCCGGCTCGGCCGGCCGGCGGGCCGGCTCCAACAGCTCCAACGCCCGGTCCATCGCGGAGGTTGGCGAGGGTGCGAGCGAGGCCATGACGCACAGGAATCATAGCCTCTGGAGCGAGCTGTTGTCAATCGTTGCGCGCCCGGCGCCCGTGGCGGATGCGACGCAGGGAGCGCGGACGCGGAGCGTGCAAACGCGCGCGACGAGCGGGGGCGCCGGAGCGCCGCGAAGCTACTCGAGCACCACGAGGACGTCGCCCTCGCTGACCGCCTGGCCCTCGGCGCAGCGGATCTCGGTGACGGTGCCGGAGTCCTCGGCCTCGACGGGCATCTCCATCTTCATCGACTCGAGGATCGCCACTGTGTCGCCCTCCTCGACGCGGTCGCCGACGGCGCACTCGATCTTCCACACGGTGCCGGTGATGTGGGCCTCGACCTCAGCCACGCGGAAACCCCCTCTGGATGTCGGACGACAGGACGGGCGGGACAATAGCCTGCGGGCCGACGGATTTTTTGATGGCGGCCTGCCGGCCGCTACGGCGTTCGCATGGCGTCCCCGGGGCCGGTGCAGGGGCCGGACAGCCGGTCGAGCTGTGGCTGCCTCCGTGTGGCGGCTCATACACCTGAGGATCCGCATGGAGCGAGATCGACGCGAGCGCCTGCGACGCCGTGCCGATCGCCTTGGTCAAGTTGGGTCTTGACAAGTTGCTGCGAGTGTGTCTATGATGGACTCC
This sequence comes from uncultured Solirubrobacterales bacterium, assembly GCA_963703395.1. Classification (GTDB taxonomy): domain Bacteria; phylum Actinomycetota; class Thermoleophilia; order Solirubrobacterales; family Solirubrobacteraceae; genus Palsa-744. Next base: position 71,823 of record OY969817.1, read on the forward strand.
TCCGGTGGGTCGAGGGGTTGCCGGGGGCAGACATAGGGTCTGGTTGGGTCAACCTTTTGTGTGGGCCGGCTCAGCGCTGTTGAGGGTTTAAGGGAGAGGGACCGGGTCATTTCGATGAGGAGCTTGTTCAGCGTGGTTTCTGGAGGGAGATACGTGCCGCGGATGTGTGTGGTCCAGGGAGGACGTGTTGGTAGATGCATCAGCAGCCTGATGCATCTCTCTCTCTCTCTCTCTCTCTTGTCCTTGGCGGTTAGCCGCTAGTCCGCATCGTTCGGCGCCGCGGCGCCAGGGCGCCCCCGGTTACGTGGGGGTAGGGGTTGGCTCGCGCCGGATGGCCTCGTGGACGGGGTCGTGCGCGACCCCGTGGTCGGGGCCGTACGCGGCGTGTGGGGGCGCGTTTCAGTGAGACGCGCTCGCGTGCGTACACGTACACGTGCGGCGTCCCCGGGAGCGGTGTCGTGTGGCGGCTGGTCGGGTGAGCATCTGGTCGGGATTCAGCGGTCGCGGTTGTTGGCGGGTGCGGTCGGTGCGGTCGAGGAGTTCGGGTATGCGCAGACGACGGTCGAGCAGATAACGACTCGCGCAAGGGTGTCGCGGCGCACGTTCTACGACCTGTTCGAGAATCGCGAGGCGTGCTTGACGGCGCTCTTCGAGGAGGTCGCGGCGACGATCGAGGGTGAGATCGCGGCGGCGGATCTGGCGGGTCTAGGGTGGCGCGAGCGTGTCCGCGGGGGCCTGTCGGCGATGCTCGCGTTCTTCGACCGCGAGCCGGCGCTCGCACGGGTCTGTGTGGTGCAGGCGCTGCGAGGCGGAGCGGAGATTCAGAAGCGCCGCGAGGCGATCCTCACCCGCCTCGCGAGCCTGGTGGACGAGGGCCGCGGGGAGAGCGCGCGGGGCACGGACTGCACCCCGCTGACGGCGGAGGGCCTCGTCGGCGCGGCGTTCTCGATCGTGTATGCGCGGTTGCTGCGGGGCGAGCAGAAACCGCTCGTGGAGCTGACGGGCGAGTTGATGAGCTTGATTGTGCTGCCATATCTCGGCCCCGCGGCCGCGCGCCGCGAACAGGCCCGCACACACCAAACGCCGATCGCGAGCGCTGGCGCGGCGGGGCAGCTGCCGGTGGACTACCACCCGCTGCAGGAGGTCCCGATGCGCTTGACGTACCGCACCGTGCGGGTGTTGGAGTGCATCGCGCAGTTGCCGGGAGTCAGCAACCGCGCGGTCTCCGAGCGCGCCGGTGTCGCCGACCAGGGCCAGATATCGAAGCTGCTCGCGCGCCTGGAGCGCCTGGGTCTCACAAGCAACACGGGCGTGGGGCACACCAAGGGAGAGCCCAACGCGTGGACGTTGACCCCGCTGGGCCGGCAGGTCGCGCAGCGGCTCAGCATGACTACCAGCAATCAGACGGAGGCCGCGTGATGCACCAAGAACCGGCAGCGACGACCCTTCCCCGCGAGCCGGCCCGGGTGCGACCGGCGCGCTCGCGCGCACACCGCTACGCGCTCCTCGCGCTCGCGCTGTGCCTCACCACGGGTCTCGCATCGCTCGGCGGCCCCTCGCTGGCCGCGGCCGAAGAATGCCCCAACGCACAGTTACGCACAGGGCCCTCCTCGCACCTACCCGACTGCCGCGCGTACGAGATGGTGACACCACCCTACAAGAACTCGGGCCTTGCCAGGGTAATGGTGATCAGTCCGAGCGGCCTCTCGACTCAGATGTTTGTGGACGGGGGCTACGCGGGCATCGAAGGCTACCCGAATGTCGTCATTCCGCTACCGGCCGAGCTATATACCACGCGGCGTACGTCCTCGGGCTGGGTGAGTACGCCAGACGATCTGCCGAGCTCCGAATATATGCCGTTCCTGTCCGGTGGGTTCATCAACTGGGGGTACAGTGGCGAAGAAGGTCTGGACAACCAGATGTCGGTGTGGATGGATCGTGGCGTTCGGCAGCCCGACAACAGGCTCGACCTCTTCATGCGCCGCGCCGACCGCTCGATCGTCGATGTCGGTCCTGGGTTGCCGCCGACGGCGCCATTCGGAACGCCCGACGAACTGGGGAGGGGATCGAACCTGTTCCCAATCAGCCCGTCAGCCAATGGCTCGCGCCTCTTCTTCTCCACGGCAGGGGACCACTGGCCATTCGACAGCACGCAAGAAGGACGCGCCTCTCTCTATGAGTATCTGGGGACGGGCAACACGGCGCCGCTGCTGGTTGGGGTCGACAACAGCGGCGCCCTGATCAGCCAGTGTGGGACAGTTCTCGGCGAAGGCAGCTTTGGCAACGGCGGGACCGAATCCGGCCACAATGACATCTCCACGGACGGCAACACCGTGTTCTTCACAGCGGTATCTACGGAATCCGTCGGAGCGCAGAATTCGGCTTGTAGCCTCAACGGTCCGCCGGTGAACGAGCTGTACGCGCGGATCGACAACGGGCTGCCCGGTGCGCACACGGTCGCGATCTCCGAGCCCTCGAAGGAAGACTGCTCGGCGTGCGACACCGAAGCGGGCGTGCTCGCCGACGCGCACTTCGATGGTGCCTCTGAGGACGGCTCGAAGGTCTTCTTCACAACCACCCAGTCGCTACTATACGGCGACACGGGCAACAATCTCTACGAGTACGACTTCGACGCGCCCGCCGGTGAAAAGGTACTCCGAGTAACCGCTGGCGACGCGACCTTGTCGAACCCGCCTCCGGGGCTGGTGCGGATAATCGGGCAGACTCCGGTGAACTCCGAGGATGGCTCGCACGTGTACTTCGTCGCGACCGGGGTGTTGACGACGGTGCCTAATGGAGAGGGTGAATCGGCGGAGTCGGGCGCCGAGAACATGTATGTGTTCGAGCGCGACACTCGGTTCCCCGGCGGTCACACCGCGTTCGTCGCGGGACTGTCGGGAAGAGATGTATTTGGGCCCGGTGGGAAATGGGCGCCAGAGACAACACCCGATGGTCGTTTCCTCGTGTTCGCCAGCGAACGCGACCTGACGCCGGACGATACGAGCACCGCCAGGCAGATCTTCGAGTACGACGCGCAGACAGGTGCGCTGGTGCGCGTCTCGATCGGTCAGGATGGCTTCAACCATAACGGTAACGTTTCCGCCAAAGATCGTAAGAATGGTGAACTGCTCAACGCCGCGTCGATCGTGACGCCGGCGGAATCCATCTCGAGCTCTTTTGAAACCAGTCAGCCAACCGGTTACTGGAGCTACCTGTCAGTATCGGCAGACGGGTCGTACGTCTTCTTCCAGAGCACCGTCGGTCTCACCCCGCAAGCGTTCAATGAAAGAGTGGTGACCGAATATCAGGGAGAACCGGTATACGCCAACAACATCTATGAGTACCACGCCGGACAGGTGAGCCTCATCTCCGACGGTCAAGATCTCTCCAGCTTGAGCTTCCAAAGCAATGTTCAGCTTCGCGGGACGGACGTTTCAGGCCGGGATGTGTTCTTCCAGACCGTGGATCATCTGGTGGGTCAGGACACCGACACCGGTCTCGACATCTACGATGCGCGGAGCGACGGTGGCTTTCCCGCGCCGGTCCTGCCACAGTCGTGCTCGGGAGAAGCATGTCAGGGGCCGCTGAGCGGGGCGCCGACGCTGCTCTCGCCCGGCAGCGAGTTCCAGGCAGGTGGCAACCCGCCGTTGGCGGGGGAGCCTGCGGCGAAGCCCAAGGCGAAACCGAAGGCGAAGAAGCGGCGGCCGAAGGGTGGGAAGGCCGGCAAGGGGCACGCCAAGCGGCGTGCGAGAAAGGCCAAGGGGGCCGTCGCGAGCGGCCGTGCGAATCGGAAGGCGGGTCGGTCATGAGGAAGCTCGTCCTTGGTCTGTTCGGCGCGTGCGCCGCGCTGGCGGGAATCGTCGGCGCGTCCGGCGCGTCGGCCGCCGTTCCCGGCCCGGGCCTGACGATCAACGCGGTCGCGGGGCCCACGATCTTCTCCTCCGAACACAATGGCCGTGAAGTACCCGACACCTATGTGGTGACGGTGAGGAACTCCGGCAGCCAGCCGACGGACGGGAGCCCGATCGTGATCAGCGACGAGCTGCCTCACGGAATGAAGACGATCCGCATCGAAGGCTCGCCGGATCGAACGCCAGGCTTTCCGATGTCGTGCGTCGCGTCAACTGTGACGTGCACGTACAACGGCTCGCTTCCACCGGGCGAAAGCTTGATCGTGTCCGTCGGGGTGGAAGTCGCGCCCGGCACGATCGGTCCCGTGACGAACAGCGCGTTCGTGTCGGGCGGGGGGGCGCCGAGCAGCTCCACGAACGTGGAAACGGCGATCGGCACGGCGGCGGAATCGGAAGCGGAGCCGTTCGGTCTCGCGTCCATCGGGGACCAGGTGGCGGGCATCGACGGGCAGACCGACACCCAGGCCGGCGATCACCCGTACGAGACGACGGTCACCTTCTCGCTGAACACGGTGGGTACTCCTGGCCGCCCTGGCTTCGAAGACGCCGGTGGCCTGCACCACCTGGCTGCGCAGACGAAGGACGTGGTCGTCGATCTTCCCCCGGGCTTTGTGGGCAACCCCACGGTGGTGGAAAGGTGCCAGCAGTACGAGCTCTCGATCCAGGCATGCCCGCCGGGCAGCGAAATAGGCTACGCGAGGCTCGGGATAAAATATAGGAGCTTTCTTCCAATCGAAGATACGAACCCGATTTTCAACGTGGTTCCCGACAAGGGGTATCCGGCGGAGTTTGTGATTCTCTTCGGCGGTATTCCCGTGACTCTGTACGCAAGCGTCACTCCGGACTCAAACGATGGTGTACGGATCACGACGCCGGACATCCCGGGGGCCGGCGCCCCGATCGATATCTCCGTGACGTTCTTTGGAACGCCGGCGAATGACCCGGACATATACAACGGGTACCGGAAAGCTGTGACTGGTGGGCCTCCGGTGGCGTTCTTGGACGATCCGGTGGATTGCTCGACGGCGCCGCAGACGACGCGTATCGCTGTGGATTCGTGGCAGGAACCGGGTTCGTATCTGCCTGATGGGCAGCCGAACTTCAGCGATCCGCGGTGGAAGTCGAAAACGACGACGGTGTTCCCGTCGCTGACGGGTTGTGAACTGCTGCAGTTCAATCCGTCGCTGTCGGTGACGCCGGATGTGACGCAGGCCGACGAGCCGGCGGGGACCACGGTCGACTTGCATGTTCCGCAGGCCAACCAGCAGTTCCCGGCGCTGGTGACGCCGGAGATCAAGGGTACGACGGTGACGTTGCCGTCGGGCCTGTCGATTTCGCCGTCGGCTGGTGATGGGTTGGCGGGTTGTACGGATGCGCAGATCGACTTGTCTTCGCCGATTCTGGGTTCGTGTCCGTCGGCGTCGCAGATCGGGACGGTGAAGGTGAGCACGCCGTTGTTGACTGAACCGTTGGAAGGCCAGGTGTTCCTGGGGACGCCGCACTGCGACCCGTGTACCGATGCAGATGCCTCGGATGGCAACATGTACAGGATCTTCCTGCAGTTCGAAGGCGCAGGGGTTGTGATCAAGCAGGAGGGGAAGATCTTCACGAACTCGAGTACAGGACAGCTGACGACGACGTTCAAGAACATCCCGGAGCTGCCCGTCAGCGATGTGCAGCTGCACTTCAACAGCGGGCTGCGCGCGTCGCTGGCGACACCGCAGTCGTGCGGGACGTTCACGAGCACGGCGGACCTGACGCCGTGGAGCTCGCCGATCACCTCTGACGCGACGCCGGTGTCGCAGTTCAACGTGGACTGGGACGGCAACGGCGGCGCGTGCCCGAGCGCGATGCCCTTCAGCCCTGGGTTTGAAGCGGGGACGTCGAACGCGAACGCGGGGCAGTTGAGCCCGTTGACGGTGACGTTCAACCGCGAAGACCGTGAACAGGACTTCTCGCAGATCAAGGTCGTGACGCCCCCGGGTCTGTTGGGGAGTCTGTCGACGGTGCCGTTGTGCGGGGAGCCGCAGGCGGATCTCGGGACGTGCCCGGCGTCCTCGCAGATCGGAAAAATGACGGTGGCGGCGGGTCCGGGGTCGCACCCGTATTACCAGAAAGGCGAGGTGTATCTGACGGGGCCGTATAAGGGCGCGCCGTTCGGGTTGTCGATCGTGGTCCCGACGAAAGCTGGCCCGTTCGATCTGGGGAATGTGGTGGTGCGTGCGACGATCAGCGTGGATTCGCATACGACGGCGTTGACGGTCAAGACGGACCCGTTGCCGCAGATCCTGGACGGTATCCCGTTGCGGCTGCGGAAAACGAATGTCACAATCGACCGGCCGGGGTTCATCTTCAACCCGACGGATTGCGCGCAGTTGCATATCACGGCGACGATCTCGGGGTCGCAGGGCACGCAGTCGCAGGTGGCGGCGCCGTTCGCGGTCGCTGGCTGCGCGGGGTTGTCGTTCGGCCCGAAATTCAGCGTCGCGACGTCGGGTAGAACGTCGAAAGCGAACGGGGCGAGCCTCGACGCGAAACTGGTGTTCCCCTCGGGTCCGCAGTCGAACATCGCGCGGGTCAAGGTGGAACTCCCCAAGCAGCTCCCGTCCAGGTTGACGACGTTGCAGAAAGCGTGCCCGGACAGTGTGTTTGAAGCGAATCCGGCGGCGTGTCCGGCGGGGTCGTTGATCGGGGCGGTGCAGGCAGTCACGCCGATCCTGCCGGTGAAGCTGCGGGGCCCGGTGTATTTCGTCTCGCATGGCGGCGCGGCGTTCCCGAACCTCGTCGCGGTGTTGCAGGGTTATGGGGTGCGGGTCGATCTGGTGGGGGAAACGTTCATCTCGAAGAAGGGGATCACGAGCTCGACGTTCACGAACGTCCCAGACGTGCCCGTCTCGAGCTTCGAGCTGTTCCTGCCGCAGGGCAGGGGGTCGGCGCTCGCGGCGAATGGGAATCTCTGTAAGAGCAGGTTGTTGATGCCGACGTCGTTCATCGCGCAGGACGGCGCGGAGCTCAGGCAGAACACGCAGATCAAAGTCACCGGGTGCCCGAAGGCCAGAGCGTCCAAACGAGCCAAGACCGCACGCCACGCTCGAACAGCCAGGCACCGTCACGGCGGGCACGGGAGGGGGAACTGAGATGAGGATACCCAGAGCGATTCTTGCTGGGCTCGCCGCGCTCGCGGTGAGCCTTACGGCCGCCACCGCGGCGCAGGCGAGCATTATCTACGGGCAGGCCGGGAGCTTCGACGCGGGGCAGGAAGACCGGCCACTCGGTGTGGCCATCGACTCGGCGACCGGCGATGTGTACGTCACCCATTTCTTCTCCAACAAGTTCGTCGAGAAGTTCGATCGAGCAGGCGGCCTGCTTTCGCCCCCGTTTGGGAAAGGCGCGGAATCTGGTGGCAATAGGTTCTTCTCGGGTGTAGCGGTCAACCCGGTCAACGAGCATCTATACGTCGTCCAGGCGCTCCCAGAAGAAGAAGCGGGAGGAGAAGCGGGCGCACCAAAAATCCAGACGTATGACGGTGCGAGTGGAGCCTTGCTCTCGCAGTTCTCGGTCGCCGGCTCGGGGAGCTTTATTGGCTCCTACACGGTTGTGCAGATCGCGGCGGATGCGGCGGGAAATGTGTATCTGCCGAATGCGCCGAACAACGATGTGCAGGAGTTCGACCCCGAAGGCAATGTGCTTGAGACGATCACCGGCTCGGGCGGCGACGCGCTGAAGGAACCGACGGGTGTGGCGGTCAACGCGGCCGGAAAAGTGTATGTCGCGGATAACGGCAACGGCCGGATGGAGGAGTTCAGCTCAGTTGGTGCGTTCGTCATGGCGCTCGGCACCGGGGTGGATCAGACGACTGGGGGGAACGTCTGTACCGCGGCCTCCAAAGACACGTGTGGGCCGGGTAGCGATGGTTCGCAGGCGGTCGCGGTGGACGCGAGCGGCGGGATCTTCGTCGGGGAGAACAGCGGGGCCGGTTTTCATGTCGTGCTCTACAGCCCCGCGGGGGAAGAGCTCAGCGACTTCGGCTTGGGCGCGATCGGCGCCTCGGAACTGGGGGTGATCAACACGCTTGCGGTCAGCCCGTCCGGCTTGGTGTATGTGGCCGACGGCGGCAACAACGTCGTGTGGATCTATGCCCAGCAGAGCAGGCCCTCGCTCCTGAAGGTGTCGAGCTTGGCGGTGACGCATACCACGGGGACCCTCAGTGCGACGATCGACGCGGGCCGCGCCGACACGACCTACCGCTTCGAATACGGAACGAGCGCCGCGTACGGTGTGAGCGTCCCGGCGCCCGACGCGGACATCGGCAGCGGCCTGAGCGGTCCTATCGTCGTTGGACAGCAGCTGGCGGGTCTGCAACCGGGGGCGACCTACCATTACAGGGTCGTCGCGTCGAATGCGTTGGGGCAGGCGGTCGGGGCGGATCAGACGTTCACAACGCTGCCGCCGCAGCCGCCTGTGGTGAGTACAGGGCAGGCCGGTGGTGTGGCGCAGAGCTCGGCGACGTTGACGGGGACGGTCGATGCGCGGGGGTTCGAGACGGGCTACGAGTTCGATTTCGGCGTGGATACGAGCTACGGCACGCGGATCTTCGGCGACGCGGGCGTCGAACCAGGAGCGCAGACGTTCGCGGCGGCGTTGCAGGGCTTGATGCCGGGTACGACCTATCACTACAGAGTTCTCGCGACGAACGTTTTTGGCACTGTCTATGGGGCGGACCAGGTGTTCACGACGGCCTCCTACCCGTCTTCGGTGCTCGCGGGGTCGGCGAGCCCGCCGCTGCTTTCGACGCCGCTGCTCGCCCCGGCGGGAAAGGCCCCTGTGGGTGGCGCAGTTGCGAGTGCGTCGGGTGCGAGGCCTTCCACGGCGCACGCGGCTCGACACCGCAAAGCCGGCAGGGCGGGGAAGAGCGGGCGCAGGCCCGGTGGGTACAAGCAGAAGGGCAGGAGTACCGGCGGGACCGGTCATGCTCGCAACGCCGACAGGGGGGGTAAGTGATGCGGATCCATAAGCAGGTGTTGGCAGGCGTCGCGGTATCGCTTGGCGTGTTCGCGGCGACCGCGGCGCCGGCCGGCGCCGCGGTCGGCTACGCGCCCCTCTGCCCCTCCTTGGGGACCGCGCTCTGCACGCCGGGCACGATTCAGCCCAACGATGGTGTGGCGGTCAACAATTCGAGCGGGCCGTCGGCGGGCGACGTGTGGGTCGCGAGCGGGATCGAAGACATAGCCCCGACGAAGCTGGTGAAGTTCGACGCTTCGGGGAATGCGCTCTTGGAAGTCAACGAAGATAACATTCCTGGCTCCGCGCTGCCGGTCTTCAGCGAACGGAGCATCGAGCAGGACGCGGTGGATCCCGCTGACGGCGATGTGTACCTGGCCAGCAGGGGTACGGAAGGGAGCAGTACAGGTACGGTCACGAAGTTCGATTCCTCCGGAGTTTTTCAGTTCCAACTCACGGGCAGCGAAACGCCGCAGGGCTCCTTCAGGCCCTACGGCATGACGGTCGGCGCCGGCGGCGATCTCTATGTCTCGGACAGCGCACATGGTGTGATAGACAGGTTCACCTCCTCTGGTAAATATATCGAACAGTTCCCATCGCCTAGTGGGGGCACCAGCCTTGCCGCCGACCCGGAAGGCAACCTCTACGTCGACCTCGCGGGCCAGGTGAGGGAGTACAGTTCAACCGGAGCGCCCGTCAACTGTCCGGGCGGCAGCAACATCCTGTCTGTGGAAGGGGGCCGCCGCGCGGTCACCGTCGACCCGTCCGACGGCCATATCTTCGCGAGCGCGGAGACTCCCTCGGAAGGCTTCATCATCGCCGAGTACGACTCGTTGTGCGCTACCGCGCCGAGCGCGAGGATCGGCGCGGGCGAAATCGGTCCACAAGGTGTCGGTCTGGGAATCGGCGTGAATGGATCCACGCACGAGATCTACTCGAGCAACTTCGACCGGGAATTCGCTCTGGCGTTCGGGGTGGTCACGCTGCCCGATGTCGTGACGGGCACGCCCGCGACGGGCGTCACGCGCACCTCGGCAGCGGTGAGCGGGACCGTGAACCCGGATGAAACGTCGGTCACAACGTGTGAGGTCGAATACGGCGTTACAACCGAATACGGGAGCAGCGCGCCGTGCTCGCAGTCGCTGCCGCTGGAAGGCAGCAGCCCTGTGCCGGTGAGCGTGGAGCTCAATTTCTCGGTTCCGCCCGCGAGCCTGATCCACTACCGCTTCAGGGCGGGCAACGCCAACGGCTCCAACGTCGGCGAAGACCAGACGTTCTTCACCGAATCGCTGCCGCCGCCCGTGGTCGGCGGGCTGCCCGCGTCGAGCATCACGCAGTTCACCGCGACGCTCAACGGCACCCTCAAAACCGGCGAAGGGCTCCTCAACTACCGCTTCCAGTACGGCGCCACCACAGCGTACGGCTCCATCGAGCCGATCCCCGACGGCTACACGCCGATCACGAATGAAACGGTGCATGTGTCTCAGCCGATCCAGGGTCTGCAGGCGGGCACGACCTACCACTACCGCCTCATCGCGAGCAGCCCCGGAGCGACCGCGGTAAAGGGCCCCGACGAGACGTTCACAACGCTCCCAGTCCCCGTGCCCAGCGTGGAAACGGGCGCCGCGAGCAGCGTCGGAGTGGGCTCCGCGACGCTCGCCGGCGCGGTCAACCCGCATGGGTGGAACACGGAATACCTGTTCCAGTACGGCACGAGCACGGCGTACGGGCAGAGCTGGCCGACGGTCCAGGTCAACATGGGCGCCCTGGAAGGCTCCCAGCCCGTGGTCGTCGGTATCCCGAACCTGCTGCCCAGCACGACCTACCACTACCGCCTCGTCGCAAGCAACGGTGGCGGCACGACCTACGGCGCGGACGGGACGTTCACGACCGGGGAGTACCCCGCGCAGGTCATCCAGGAACCGGTGGCGCTGCAGACGTTCCTGGTCCCCACCGGCGGCCAGACCGCCAAGCCGCCCGGCAAGAAGACCAAGAAGACCAGGAAGGCCAGGAAGAAGGCCAAGGAGCACCCGAAGGGCAAGCGCAGGGCGCACCACAAGAAGAAGTAGCGTCAGTCGATCGAGCCGGGCTGAGCGATCCACACGCTTTCGATCCCGAGCGCGCGGCAGAGGAGGTCGAAGTGGCTGTCGTAGTGCAGCACTCCCGCGCTGCGCTCGGCGGCAGCGGCGGCGATCAGGTAGTCGGCGGCGGGTAGGCGCCGCTCACCGCGCAGCTCGCGTGAGGCGCCGAGGGCCGCGTCGCCCGCGTTGCGTGTCACCGGGGCCTGTGCGAGTGCTTGCAACGCGCGGTCGAGGTTGGCGAATGCCTCCTCGTTACGTGCGCCCGCCAGCAGCTCCCAACGCGACCACTGGGCAGACGGCCAGCAGGCCGGCGTCACGGGTCGCCGCCCACCTGGGTAGGACCGCGGGATCGGTGCGGCGGCTCCACGCGGAGGTGTCGAACACCAGCGGGGTGCCTGAGCCGTACGGCTCAGCGGCGTTCTGCATGGAGCTGCTCAGATACCGAAAAGTCGTATCCGTCTTCCTCGCCTGAATCGAGTCGCCGGAGGAACTCGATCGCCTCTTGGCGGCGGTTCTGCTCGGCGCGGATCGCCTCGGCGCCGCGCAGTGCGAGGTCGTGCACGGCACGTGATCGTGGCTTGGCGCCGCCGAGCTCGGCGACCGCGGCGGCCAGCTCGGAATCGAGCGTGACCTGTACACGGGGCTTGGTGGACGGCATATCAGTAGTGTACCACGTGGGTGGTACAAGAACCTTACCGCGCGCGCCCGGCGTCCCCATATGCGCGACCACGAGAAGAGCAACAAGCACCGGGGGCTTGACAATGGGTTGCCGATGTGGTTACATAGCGTCTGTCGCGGTGTCCACGTGTGGTGGGCCCGGGCGTACATAGGGTCTGGTTGGGGTCGGCCTGTCTTGTGGTTGACACCAAGCGCTAGCAGGGATTGGGTTGGGTAGAGGGACTGGGTCAGAGCAAATGAGGGAGATGGTTCAGCGTGGTTTCGAGAGGGAATAGCGTGTCAGGCGTGCGTGGCGCCCCCCGGGGTGCTGTTGCTAGATGCATCAGCGATCTGATGCATCTCTCTCTCTCTCTCTCTCTCTTCAGCTCCGCGGCCTGCAGCTAGCCGACCGCTAGCAGCGCGGACGCGCCCCCCGGGGTCCCCCGCCCCCAGGGGAAGGTCGCACGCGGCCTCAGGCTGCGAACAACGTACGGCAGCCGGCGCCAAGGCTGTTCGAGATCGGCGTCATATAGAAGAAGACCGAAACCGCGGTCACCGTAGGACGCATGTCCGGCAAGCCTCGTACGAGTGGGTAAACGCTGCGAGTGGCGGCGCGGCTGGGAAACGTACGTGGGTGGTGGTGTGATGCCAACGCCTACGGTAACTCGTCGTGGCGGCCGGGTGTCCGGGTCGCGTGGGGGCCTGCGGCGGTCGGTGGCTGAGGTGGTGGAGCCTGCGCGGGGTACGAGTGTTCCGCGTGAACAGCTTGTGGAGATTCAGCGTTCGCGGTTGTTGGCGGCGGCGGTTGTAGCGGTCGATGAGCTTGGTTATGCGGATACGTCGGTATCGGATATCACGGGTCGTGCGCGTGTGTCGCGTCGCACGTTCTACGAGCTGTTCGCGAATCGCGAGGAGTGTCTCGCTGCGGTCCTGGAGGACGTCGTAGCGCTGATCGAGGGCGAGGTCGCCGCGGCAGGCCTCGGGGGTCTGGGGTGGCGTGAGCGGGTGCGTGGCGGGTTGTGGGTGATCCTGTCGTTTTTGGATCGGGAGCCGGTGTTGGCGCGGGTGTCTGTGGTGCAGGCGTTGCGCGGTGGCGCGGAGGTGTTGGCGCGTCGTGAGGAGGTCCTCGCGGGCTTGGCGAGGGTGGTGAACGAGGGTCGTCGGGAGGGTGCGCGTGCCGCAGGGTGCAGTGAGTTGACGGCGGAGGGTGTCGTCGGCGCGGCGTTCGCGATCGTGTACGCGCGACTGTTGCGGGGGGAGCAGGAGTCACTGACGGGTTTGTTGGGTGAGTTGATGGGAATAATCGTGCTGCCGTATCTGGGTGCGGGGGCGGCGCGGCGTGAGCTGGCGCGCCCGGCGCCGGCGGGGCCTGTGCGTGCCCTGGACGGGCCGGCTGTGGGTAGGGGTGTTGTGGGTGATCCGTTGCAGGGTGTGTCGATGCGTTTGACGTATCGCACGGCGCGGGTGTTGCAGGGTGTCGCGGAGTGTGATGGGGGGAGTAATCGTGAGGTGGCGGAGCGTGCGGGAGTGCAGGACCCAGGGCAGGTTTCGAAGTTGTTGGCGCGTTTGGAGCGTTTGGGGTTGCTTGTGAATGGGGGTGGGGGTCATGCGAAAGGTGAGCCGAATGCGTGGGGTCTGACGGCGAAGGGTCGGCTGGTCGCGCAGAGCGTTCGTGTTGAAAACGTCGAGGGTTTCCGGAAGGGGTTGGGTTCATGAGTGCTCATAGGCTGAGTTCGGGGTTCGCGCGGCTGTCGTGCTTGGCGTGCTCGTCACGCCGCCGCGCCGGCCGCATGGCTGTCCTCGCGTCGACGCTCGCGCTCGCGACAGGGACTGCGCTTGCCCTGCTGCCAGCGGCCGCATCGGCCGAAGAATGCCCCAACACCCCGTTCCGCACGGGCCCCTCCTCGCACCTGCCCGACTGCCGGGCGTACGAGATGGTCACGCCGGCATATAAGGACGCGGGCTATGCGACGATTCTAGGGATCAGCCCTAGCGGCCTGTCGGCCCTGTTGGGTGTGAATGGGGCCTTCGCGGGAGTTGAAGGCTACCCGAATATCATTTTTCCAATTCCGGGCGTGACCTATACGACGAGGCGAACGGCCTCGGGTTGGGTGAGCGCTCCGGACGACCCGCCGGCCTCCGAATACCTGCCATTTCTGCACGATGGGTTCACCAGCTTTGGCGGCAGCGGAGAAGAAGGCCCGGATGGCCAGGCGACGGTGTGGTTCGATCGTGGAGTTTGGCAGCCTGACAACAGGATCGACTTCTTCATGCGCCGCCCCGACCGCTCGATCGTCGATATCGGCCCCGCGCTGCCGCCGACGGTCGGGTCGGGGGTACCTGCTGCTGTGGGTGAAGGGCTGCGCCCGGTTGGTCTTTCGGACAATGCGTCACGCTATTTCTTCACTCTCACTAAGAACTACTGGCCGTTCGACGGCACGCAAGATGGTCTCAACTCTCTGTATGAGTATCTGGGTATGGGTAATACAGCTCCGCTGCTGGTCGGGGTCGACGATAGCGGCAAGCAGATCGGTCAATGCGGCACCGTAATCGGTGGTGCCCGCGAAATCGCCGCTGAAACCAATTCTGGCCACAATGCGGTCTCGGAGGATGGCAATACTGTGTTCTTCACGGCATTGCCAGGCCACCTGCTAATTCCCGGTCGCAAACCGTGCGAAGGTAGCGGACCCCCGGTCGCGGAGCTGTTCGCCCGGATCGGCAACGGGCTGCCCGGCGCGCACACGGTCGCGATCTCCGAGCCCTCGAAGGAAGACTGCTCGGCGTGCGATACCGAAGCGGGCGTGCTCTCTGCAGGGCATTTCGAGGGGGCCTCGGAAGATGGCTCGAAGGTGTTCTTCACGACCACGCAGCCGCTGCTCGGTGGCGGCACAGGCGAAAATCTCTACGAGTACGACTTCGATGCGCCGGCTGGGGAAAGGGTCGTCCGCGTCTCGGCCGGCGACTCGACTGTGTCGAATCCGACCCCGGGCCTTATACGTATCCCGCTCGGGGGTTCGCCGGTGAACTCCGAGGATGGCTCGCACGTGTACTTCATCGCGGGCGGGGTGTTGACGAAGGTGCCGAACATTGAGGGTGAATTGGCCGAACCGGGCGCCAACAATCTGTATGTGTTCGAGCGCGATGAACGGTTCCCCGGCGGACATACCGCCTTTATCGCAAAGCTGTCGGATAGGGACTTATCCAGTCCGGTGGAAGTCGAACACTTTGCGCCCGACCTCACGCCCGACGGACGTTTCCTGGTGTTTCTCAGTGAACGCGACTTGACGCCGGACGATACGAGCGCTGGCGTCAGGCAGGTCTTTGAGTATGACGCACAGACCGGTGCGCTGGTGCGTGTATCGATCGGCCAGGACGGCTTCGACCACAACGGCAATGACAGGACCCCCAGGATCACCAAATATTCAGGCATTACCAACGATGCGTCGATCGTATCGCCGTCGGCATTTTACTACAAAAGCTATCATCCCCACGCGTACTCGATCGCGGTGTCGGTGTCGGCCGATGGCTCGTATGTGTTCTTCCAGAGCACTATCGGTCTCACCCCACAAGCCCTCGATCGGAAGGTGGTTGGGAAAGATCCTGAAGGAGAACCGATATATGCCAGAAATGTCTACGAGTACCACGCCGGGCGGGTGAGCCTGATCTCCGATGGCCAGGACGTCGCCAACGTCGGCCACGAAAGCACCGTCGAATTTCTCGGTGCAGACGCTTCGGGCCGCGACGTGTTCTTCCAGACCGCCGACGCGCTGGTGGGGCAGGACACCGACACCAACCTCGATATCTACGACGCGCGGATCGACGGCGGCTTTCCCGCGCCGGCGGTGCCGCCGGCGTGCTCAGGGGACGCCTGCCAGGGGCCGTTGAGCGGAGCGCCGACGCTGCTCTCGCCCGGCAGTGAGTTTCAGGCGGGTGGCAACCCGCCGTTGGCTGCGCCAACCGCCGCGAAGCCCAAGCAGAAGTCGAAGAAGCCGAAGCCAAAGCGCAGGAAGGCCGGCAAGGGGCACGCCAAGCGGCGTGGGCAGAGGGCAAACAGAGCCGCTGTCGGCGGCCATGCAAAGCGGAAGGCGGGGCGGTCATGAAAAAGCTGGTTCTTGGTCTGGCCGGTGCGAGCGTGGTGCTGGCGGGAGTCCTGGGAGCGTCGAGTGCTGCGGCAGCCGCTCCAGGTCCGGGCCTGGCGATCAAAGCGGTCGCGGGTCCGACGATCTTCTCCTCTGAATACAACGTCGGCAAGCCCTACCCGAACACTTATCTGCTGATCGTGACGAACACCGGTAGCCAACCGACAGACGGCACCCCGATCGTGGTCAGCGACGAGCTGCCTCTGGGTCTGAAGACGACATCGATCGGCGGCCAGCTGGACAGGACGGATAGAAGCCCGCAAACGATGGCGTGCAAGATGGGGACGGTGACGTGCGCCTACGAAGCCCCGCTCTCGCCGGGTGAAAGCCTGGCAGTGTCAATTCAGGTGGAAGTGACGCCCGGCACGGTGGGTCCTGTGACGAACAGCGCGCTGGTATCGGGCGGCGGGGCGCCGGGCGCGTCCGTGAACGTAGAAACGGCGATCGGCACGGCGGCGGAATCGGCGGCGGAGCCGTATGGCCTCGCGGCCGCTGCGGACGAAGTGACGGGTGTCGATGGGCTGACCGACACGCAGGCGGGCGACCACCCGTACGAGACCACGGTCTCCTTCTCACTGAACACGAGCCAGCCCGTCAGCGGGGGCTTCGGCGGCGCCGGCTTCGACTCCGCTGGCGGTCTGCACGGCCTCGAGTCGTATACGAAGGACGTGATCGTCGATGTGCCCCCGGGATTTGTGGGCAATCCCACGGTGGTGGAAAGGTGTCCACAGTACGATCTCTCGATCCAGAAATGCCCGCCGGACAGCCAGATCGGGACGGCCAGGCTCGGAATATTCAACAGACGTGTAGATGGCCTAGCGGGCACATATCCAGTGTTCAGCGTGGTGCCCGACAAGGGGTATCCGGCGGAGTTCGTGATCCTCTTTGGCGGTATCTCAGTGCCCCTGTATGCAAGTGTGACGCCGGACTCCAACTATGGTGTGCGGATCACCACGCCCGACATCCCCGCAGCCGGTGTCCCGGTCGATATATCGGTGACGTTCTTCGGGACGCCCGCGACCGATCCGAACGCTTTCAACGGATACCGGAAAGCGGTGGCCGGCGGGGCCCCGGTCGCGTTCTTGGATGACCCCGTGGACTGCTCGACGGCGCCACAGCTGGCACGTGTGACGGTGGATTCATGGGAAAACCCGGGCTCCTACCTTCCCGACGGACAGCCGAACCTCAGTGATCAGCGGTGGAAGTCGAAGTCTACGACAGTGTTCCCGTCGCTTGCAGGTTGCGAACTGCTGCAGTTCAACCCGTCGTTGTCGGTGACGCCGGATGTCACGCAGGCCGATGAGCCCGCGGGAACGACGGTCGATTTGCATCTTCCGCAGGCCAACCAGCAGTTCCCAGCGTTGGTCTCGCCGGAGCTCGAGGGTACGACGGTGACGCTGCCGTCTGGTCTGTCGATCTCACCATCGGCCGGCGATGGTCTGGCGGGGTGCAGCGACGCGCAGATCGATCTGTCCTCGGCGGGCTTGGGCTCGTGTCCGTTGGCGTCGCAGATCGGGACTGTGAAGGTCACGACGCCGTTGTTGACCGAACCGTTGGAAGGCCAGGTGTTCCTGGGCACCCCGCACTGCGATCCGTGTACGGACGCGGATGCGTCGGATGGGAACATGTACCGGATCTTCCTGCAGTTCGAAGGCGCTGGTGTGGTGGTGAAGCAGGAAGGGAAGATCTTAACGAACTCGAGCACGGGCCAGTTGACGACGACGTTCAAGAACATCCCCGAGTTGCCGGTGACTGATGTGCAGTTGCATTTCAACAGTGGTTTGCGTGCTTCGTTGGCGACGCCGCAGTCGTGTGGGACGTTTACGAGCACGGCGGATTTGACGCCGTGGAGCGCGCCGATCACGCCTGATGCGACGCCGATCTCGCAGTTCAACGTGGATTGGGATGGCAACGGCGGGGCGTGCCCTGCGGTGATGCCGTTCGCTCCTGGGTTTGAAGCGGGGACGTCGAACGCGAACGCGGGTCAGCTGAGCCCGCTGTCGGTGACGTTCAACCGCGAAGACCGCGAACAGGACTTTTCGCAGATCAAGGTCGTGACGCCCCCCGGCCTGCTGGGCTCATTGTCTGGGGTCCCGTTGTGCGGGGAGCCGCAGGCGGATCTCGGGACGTGCTCTGCGGCGTCGCAGATCGGGAAAATGACTGTTGCTGCGGGTCCGGGGTCGCACCCGTACTATCAGCAGGGGCAGGTGTATCTAACGGGGCCGTACAGGGGCGCGCCGTTTGGCCTGTCGATTGTTGTTCCGACGAAAGCGGGCCCGTTCGACTTGGGGAATGTGGTGGTGCGGGCGCAGATCAGTGTCGATCCGCATACGACGGCGTTGACGGTCACGACGGATCCGCTGCCGCAGATCCTCGACGGTATCCCGTTGCGGCTGCGGAAAACGAACGTGACGATCGACCGGCCTGGGTTCATCTTCAACCCGACGGATTGCGCGCAGCTGCATATCACGGCGACGATCTCGGGGTCGCAGGGCACGCAGACGCAGGAGTCCACGCCGTTCGCGGTCGCGGGCTGCGCGGGCCTGTCGTTCGCCCCGAAATTCAGCGTCGCGACGTCGGGTAAAACGTCGAAAGCGGGCGGCGCGAGCCTGGATGCGAAACTGGTGGTGCCGTCGGGTCCGCAGTCGAATATCGCGAAGGTCAAGGTCGAACTTCCCAAGCAGCTGCCTTCCAGGCTCACGACGCTGCAGAAAGCCTGTCCGGATAGCACGTTTGAAGCGAATCCGGCGGCGTGTCCCGCGGGCTCGGCGATCGGGGCGGTGCAGGCCGTCACGCCGATCCTGCCGGTGAAGCTAAGGGGGCCGGTGTACTTCGTCTCGCACGGCGGCGCGGCGTTCCCGAACCTGGTGGCGGTCCTCCAGGGCTACGGCGTCCGCGTGGATCTGGTTGGTGAAACGTTTATCTCCAAGGCGGGGATCACGAGCTCGACGTTTACGAACATCCCGGATGTGCCGGTCAGCACGTTCGAGCTCTTCCTGCCGCAGGGCAAGGGCTCGGCTTTGGCGGCAAACGGGAATCTCTGTAAGAGCAAGCTCGTGATGCCGACCTCGTTTATCGGGCAGGACGGCGCGGAGCTCAAGCAGAACACGCTGATCAAAGTCACCGGGTGCCCCAAGGCGAAGGCATCCAAACGAGCTAAGAAAGCGCGCAGAGCAAGAACCGCCAAGCACCATCACACCGCACACCGGAGGAGCAACTGAGATGAGGACACCAAGAATCATCCTCGCTGGACTCGCCACGCTCGCGGCGAGCACGCTCGCTGGCTCTGCGGCACAGGCAAGCATCACCTACGGGCCAGTCGGACAACTCGGCGTGGGTGAAGTAGTTAACGGCACGATCGGTGTGGCGGTCGATCAGGAAAGCGGTAATGTGTTTGTCAGTAATCTGCTGCTCGGCGGAGTTCGCGCATACCACCAGAGTGGTAGCAGCTTCACCACATTCGACGGAGCGGGGAAGGTGCTGTCCGGTGTCGCGTTCGACCCTGCGAACGGGAACGTCTACGTGGTCAACGCGAAAGACGAGACAATCGAAACATATAAGTTTAGAGTATTTTCCTACAACAAAAGTTCTGAATTCTCGATCGCCGGGTCGGGGAATCTCCTCGGCGCCTTCACGGCAGTGCAGATCGCAAGCGACTCGGCTGGGAACGTGTATCTGCCGAATGCGCCGAACAACGAGGTGCAGAAGTTCGATCCCGAAGGCAACGTGCTGCAGACGATCACGGGGTCGGGCGCCGAAGCGCTGAAGGAACCGACGGGTGTGGCGGTGGACGCGGCGGGGAACGTGTTTGTCGCGGACAACGGCAACGGTCGCATGGAGGAGTTCGATTTGAGCGGCGCGTTCGTGATGGCGGTCGGGACCGGCGTGGATCAGACGACCAATGGGAACGTTTGCACGGCTGCGTCGAAAGACACGTGCGGGCCGGGAAGCGACGGCTCCCAGGCGGTCGCCCTGGACGCGAGCGGGGACATCTTCGTCGGCGAGAACAGCGGCGCGGGCTTCCACGTCGTCTTCTACAGCCCCACGGGGGAACAGCTCAGCGACTTCGGCTTGGGCACGATCGGCACCTCGGAACTCGGTGCGATCAACACGCTCGCGGTCAGCCGGTCCGGCTCGGTGTACGTGACGGATGGCGCCAACAACGTCGTGTGGATCTTCGTCCGCCAGAGCAAGCCTGCGCTCCTGAACGAGTCGGCCTCGGTGGTAAAGCAGACCACGGGAACTCTCAACGCAATGATCGACCCGGGCGACGCCGACACGACCTACCACTTCGAATACGGCACGAGCGCCGCATACGGCGCGAGCGTTCCGGTACCGGATGCCGACATCGGCGATGGGTTGGAAGGCCCTGTTGTCGTCGGACAGGCGCTCACGGGTCTGCAGGTCGGCGTCACCTACCATTTCAGGGTCGTCGCGACGAACGCAGTTGGCCAGATCGTTGGTCCCGATCGGACGTTCACGACGGTGCAGCCGACGCCGCCGGTAGTGAGTACGGGGCAGCCGAGCGGGGTGGCGCAGAGTGCGGCGACGCTGACTGGAACGGTTGACACGCGTGGCTTGGAGACCGGGTATGAGTTCGATTTCGGTGTCGATACGAGCTATGGCACGCGGATCTTCGGCGATGCGGGCTCCGAACCTGGATTGCAGACGTTCGCGGCCTCGTTGCAGGGCCTGATGCCGGGCACGACCTACCACTACCGGATTTTCGCCACCAATAGCTTCGGTACGGCCTATGGGGTGGATCAGACGTTCACGACCGGGACCTACCCGTCTTCGGCGCTCGTGGCGAGTGGGGCGCCGCCGCTGCTTTCGACGCCGCTGCTCGCCCCGGCGGGCAAAGCGCCAGCGGGTGGCGCGGCCGCAAGCGCGGCAGGCGCCAGGGTGGCCGCGCACTCGGCTCGACACCGCACGACCGGGAGGGGCAGGAGGGGTAGGGCCAGCGGGCACAAGCGAAGGGGCAGGGGGTCCGGCGGGGCCGGCCATGCTCACAGCGCCGACAGGAGGGGTGAGTAATGCGCGGTATCCATAAGCTGGTGTTGGCGGGCCTGGCGGTGCTGCTCGGCGTGTTCGCGGCGACCGCCGTACCGGCGGGCGCCGCGACCGGCTACGCCCCCCTCTGTCCCTCGTTGGGAACTGCGTTCTGCACGGCGGGCACGATCGAACCGAATGACGGTATCGCGGTCGATAATTCGGGCGGGCCTTCGGCGGGCGACGTGTGGGTCGCGAGCGGGATCGAAGGTATCGCGGCAAAGCTGGTGAAGTTCGACGCTTCGGGGAATGTGCTCCTCGAAGTCGGCGACGAAAGTATCCCGGGCTCCGCTCAGCCGGTCTTCATTGAACGATCGATTAAGCAGGACGCCGTTGACCCAGCCAACGGCGATGTGTACCTGGCCAGCACAAAGCCGGGTGTGGTCACGAAGTTCGATTCCTCCGGGGCCTTTCAGCTCCAGATCACGGGGAGCGAAACGCCGCAGGGCTCCTTCGAGCCCTACGGCGTGACGGTCGGCGCCGGGGGCGATGTCTACGTCTCCGACAGCGAACATGAAGTGATCGACAGGTTCACCTCAGCCGGCAAATACATCGAACAGTTTCCATCTCCCGGCGGTTTCGCCATCCTTGCTATTGGCCCGGAAGGCAACCTCTATGTGGGTCTTGGAGGCCAGGTGCGGGAGTACGGCCCCACCGGGGCGCCCGTTGACTGCCCCGGTGCCAGCAACGTTCTGGCTGTGGAAGGGGGTGGCGGCGCGATCGGGATCGACCCGTCCGACGGCCATATCTTCGTGAGCGGGCAAACCCCCTCGGAAGGCTATATCGTCGCTGTGTACGACTCGCTCTGCGCGACCGCGCCGAGCGCGAAAATCGGCGCACACGAATTCAGTTCTTTCGGGGTTGGCCTGGGGATCGGAGTGAGCGGGACGACGCACAACGTCTACGCCGGCAACTGGGACCAGGAATTCGCCCTAGCGTTCGGGCAGGTCACGCTGCCCGACGTCGTGACGAGCGCGCCCGCGACGAGCGTCACACGCGTCTCGGCGGTGGTGAGCGGGACCGTGAACCCGGACGAAACCTCGGTCACGACCTGCGAAGTCGAATACGGCCCCACGACCGAATACGGGAACACCGCACCCTGCACCCAGCCGCTGCCGCTGGAAGGCAACAGCCCGCTGCCGGTGAACGCTGAACTCACATTCCCGTTCCCGCCCGCCAGCCTCGTGCACTACCGCCTCAGGGCGGGCAACGCCAACGGCTCCAGCGTCGGCGAAGACCAGACGTTCTTCAGCGAATCGCTCTCGCCGCCCGTGGTCGGCGGGCTGCCGGCCTCCAGCGTCACGCAGTTCGCCGCGACGCTCAACGGCACGCTCAAAACCAGCGAAGGGCTCGTCGACTACCGCTTCCAGTACGGCACCACCACCGCGTACGGGTCGGTCGAGCCGATCCCCGACAACTACACGCCGATCACCAACGAAACGGTGCCGGTCTCCCAGCCGATCCAGGGTCTGCAGGCGGGCACGACCTACCACTACCGGCTCGTCGCGAGCAGCCCCGGCGCGACCGAAGTAAAGGGTCCCGACGAGACGTTCACGACGCTCCCGATCCCCGCCCCCACCGTGGAAACGGGCGGCGCGAGCGGCGTCGGTGTGGGCTCAGCGACGCTCTCCGGCGCGATCAACCCGCACGGGTGGGACACCACGTACCTGTTCCAGTACGGAACGAGCACCGCGTACGGGTCGAGCTGGCCGACGGTCCAGGTCGACATGGGCGCCCTCGAAGGCGCCCAGCCCGTCGTCGTGAAAGTCCCGAACCTCCTGCCGGGCACGACTTACCACTACCGCCTCGTGGCGAGCAACGGCGGCGGCACGACCTACGGCGCGGACGGGACGTTCACGACCGGGGTATACCCGGCGCAGGTGATCCAGGAACCGGTGGCGCTCCAGACGTTCCTGGTCCCCACCGGCGGCCAGACCGCCAAGCCGCCTGGCAAGAAGTCCAAGAAAGCTAAGAAGAAGACCAAGAAGGGTAAGCACCCGAAGGGCAAGCACAAGACGCGCCACAAGAAGCACTGAGCCTCGCCCACACGGCCCCAGGGCGCATCTGATGCTAAGCGTGCTAGCATCAAGCATCATGCCGCGTACGACGCTTGACCTCGATGCATCGGTGCTGCGCGAGTTGCGCCGGCGCGGCGCGCGGGAGCGCAAGAGCATGGGGCGTGTGGCCTCTGAGGTGCTCGCCGCGGGTCTGCGGGAGCAGGCGCCGCGGGAGCAGGCGCCGTTGTACTGGCCGAGCAGGCACATGGGCAGGCCCCGGGTCGACCTCGACGACCGGGAGGCGGTGGGCCGGATGCTCGACGGAGAGTATTTGCGTAGGCTCGAGCGGTGAGCCTGGCGCTCGACGCGAACGTCCTGCTCTACGCGTCGAACGCCGACGACGATCGCAACGAGCGGGCGCGGGAGGTGCTCTCCGGCCTTGCGGAGGGGCCTGAGGTTGTCTATCTGTTCTGGCCTGTGGTGATGGCCTTTCTGCGGATCGCCACGCGGGAGAGCGTCTTTCCCAACCCGCTCACCCCCGCAGAGGCGCTGGCTATGGTCGGCTCCCTGCTGAGCCGCGATCACGTCTACGCGCCCGGCGAGGACGAGTTGTTTTGGGGCGCCTTCCGCGAGATCGCCGAAGAGCAGCGCCCGCGAGGCGACCTCGTGACCGACACCCACATGGTGGCGCTCATGCGCCGCCACGGCGTTCGCACGATCGTCACTCACGACCGCGGCTTTCGCCGCTTCGAGGGCATCCGCGTCCGCGACCCGTTCGCATAGGCGGGGGCAGGGGCTCTTTTGGGATGGCGGCCTCCGGCCGCAGCGGCGTTCGCGTGGCGCCCCCGGGGTTGGTGCAGGGGCCGGCGGCTGTGTCAAGGGGGGCCGATGTGTCCCGTGGTCGCGCGAGGGGGCTTGACATCGCGTTACAAGTGTGGTTATATAGTGCGGCCGGCGCCCATAGAGGTGGAGCAGCGGGCAACATAGGGTCTGGTTTTGGGTCATCCCGTCTTGTGGTTGACATCCAAGCGCTTGCAGGAAAAGGGTTTGGGACGAGGGACTGGGTCACAGAACGTATGAGGGAGATGGTTTAGCGTGGTTTCGAGAGGGAATAGCGTGTCGGATATGCGTGGGGCCCCACGTGGGGTTCTTGCTAGATGCATCAGCGGTCTGATGCATCTCTCTCTCTCTCTCTCTCTCTTGGGCTTCTCGGCTAGCCGCTAGGAGCGCCCATCGGCCGGCCCTCGCGGGTTTCCGCGCGGGGGGGTTGTCGTGATGCCCGCGCGGGCGGTGGCGGTGCGTACCCCGACCGTGGGTGCCACGCACGAGCAGATCGTCGAGATTCAGCGTTCGCGGTTGTTGGCGGCGGCGGTTGTCGCGGTCGACGAGCTCGGCTACGCGGATACCACGGTCGCGGATGTGACGAGTCGCGCGCGGGTGTCGCGCCGCACGTTCTATGAGCTGTTCAAGAACCGCGAGGAGTGCCTCGCCGCGGTGCTGGAGGACGTCGTCGCACTGGTCGAGGGTGAGATCAGCGCGGCGGGCCTGGGGGGTCTTGGGTGGCGTGAGCGGGTGCGGGGTGGGTTGTGGGTGATCCTGTCGTTCTTGGATCGCGAGCCGGCGCTTGCGCGGGTATGTGTGGTTCAGGCGTTGCGCGGCGGTGTGGAGGTGTTGGGGCGTCGCGAGGAGGTCCTTGCTGGCCTGGCGAGGGTGGTTGATGAGGGCCGTCGGGAGGGTGCGCGGGGTGGGGGGTGTAGCGCGTTGACGGCGGAGGGTGTCGTCGGCGCGGCGTTCGCGATTGTGTATGCGCGGCTGTTGCGGGGTGAGCGTAAACCGCTCACGGGTCTGTTGGGCGAGTTGATGGGGATGATCGTGCTGCCTTACAGGGGTGCGGCGGCGGCGCGTCGTGAGCAGGCGCGGCCCGTGCCCGTGGGTCCCAGCAGGCGTGCTTCGGCTGGGCTGCCTGTACCTGGGCGTGCTGTGGGTGATCCGTTGGAGGGTGTTTCGATGCGTTTGACGTATCGCACGGCGCGGGTTCTGGAGGGTGTGGGGGATTGTCCGGGGGCGAGTAACCGTGAGGTCGCTGAACGTGCGGGTATCCATGACCCGGGGCAGGTCTCGAAGTTGTTGGCGCGCCTTGAGCGTCTGGGGTTGCTTGTGAACACCAGCGGGGGGCACGCGAAAGGCGAGCCAAATGCGTGGAGTCTCACAGCGAAGGGCGAGCGGGTCGCGCAGAGCATCCGCATCCATGCCCCCAGCGAGCGGGAGGCCGCGTGATGTCTTGCTGTCCACACAGCGCGCTTGCCACCGCCTCCCATGGGCTGCAACGTCGTTGCGTCGTCCGCTCCTGCGGGCTCCGTGTCGTGTACCCGGGGGGTTCTCCCTCCATGTTCGAAGGGTTTCCGGAAGGGGAGGGGAGTTCATGAGCGCTCATAGGTTGAGTTTGGGTCTCGCGCGGCTGTCGTACCTCGGGCGCCTGCCGCGGCGCCGGTCCGCTCGCGCGGCCGCAGTCGTGTCCACGCTCGCGCTTTTGGCCGGGGCCGCGCTGGCCGTCGTGCCGCCGCCGGCTGCGGCCGAAGAATGCCCCAACGCGCAGTTCCGCACCGGGCCCTCGACACACTTGCCGGACTGCCGGGCGTACGAGCAGGTGACGCCGGCGTTCAAGAACGCGGGCTATGCGACGGTGCTCGGCATCGATTCCAGCAGCTCCTCCCTGACGCTCCAGATGACCACGGACGTGGAAGGAGCCGAAGGCTTCCCCGACATCATCGGGCTCGCCCCCGGGGTCATCTACACGACGCGGCGCACGGAATCGGGTTGGGTGAGCGCCCCGAACGATCTGCCGACCTCCGAATACCTTCCGTACCTGGATGACGGCCTCTTCAGCTGGGGAGGCGCAGGAGGCGAAGGCCCCGCTGGCCCGGCGACGGTGTGGATGGATCGCGGCGCGCGGCAGCCGGACAACGGGATCGACTTCTTCATGCGCAATCCCGACCACTCGCTTGTGGACATCGGGCCCGCGCTGCCGCCGACGGCTCCGTCGGAGTCCCCCACTGATCTGGGTGGCACGGCGGACCTGAATCCGGTCGGTCTGTCGCCGAACGCGTCGCGCTATTTCTTCTCGATCGGAAAAAACGAGTACTGGCCGTTCGACGAAACCATGAATGAAGCGAATCGTGTTACCGAAAGCCTTTATGAGTATCTCGGGACCGGCAACACGACGCCGCTGCTGGTGGGGGTGGACAGCGGCGGCCAGCAGATCAGCCGGTGCGGGGTGGCGCTCGGCGGCAGTGGCGGTGAGGAGGGGTTCTTCGACCATACCGACTCCGCCCACAACGCGGTCTCCGCAGATGGCAACACGGTGTTCTTCACGGCGAATGCCTGCCCCGGCGGCCCCCCGGTCGTCGAGCTGTTCGCGCGGATCGACAACGGGCTGCCCGGCGCGCGCACGGTCGCGATCTCCGAGCCCTCGAAGGAAGACTGCGCCGCGTGCGACACAGGGGAAAAGGCGCTCGCGAACGCACACTTCGAGGGCGCCTCGCAGGATGGCTCAAAGGTGTTCTTCACGACCACCCAGCCGCTGCTTGGCAGCGACACCAGCACGAACGTGTACGAGTACGACTTCGACGCGCCAGCTGGGGAGCGGGTGATCCGCGTTTCGGCGGGCGACGCGACCGTGTCGAACCCGGCTGCGGAGGTGGTGCAGATCAACGGGCGGACCCCGATGAGCTCTGAGGACGGCTCGCACGTGTACTTCATCGCGAACGGAGTGTTGACGCGCACTCCGAACGGGGAGGGCGAAACGGCTGTGCAGGGTGCCGAAGACCTGTACGTGTTCGAGCGCGACGCCCGGTTCCCCAGTGGGCGCATCGCGTTCGTTGCGCGGCTGTCGGGACAGGATGTGTCGAGATTCGCTCCGAATGAAACGAAATGGGGGCCGGACGTCACCCCGGATGGCCGTTACCTGGTGTTCGCGAGCGACCGTGATCTGACGCCGGACGACACTGGCACCGCGAGACAGATCTTCGAGTACGACGCGCAGACCGGCGCACTGGTGCGTGTGTCGATCGGCCAGGATGGCTTCAACCACAACGGCAACGTGAGCGTCAGGTTCTATCCCAGGGGAGGAGGGACGACAGAAGCGATCAACGATGCCTGGATAGTCACGCCAGCGGCATTCTACGAAGCCTACTTTCCATCGGCTTACTCCACCAGCCTATCGGTGTCGGCCGACGGGTCGTACGTGTTCTTTCAGAGCACGGTCGGTCTAACGCCGCAGGCGCTCGATCAACAGGTGGACGGCCAGACCGAAAATGGTGAACCGGTGTACGCCAACAATATCTATGAGTACCACGCCGGGCGGGTGAGCCTGATCTCCGATGGCCAAGATCTTGCCCACGTCGGAGTAGAAAGCGCCGTCAAGCTTCTTGGTGGGGGTGAGTCGGGCGGTGACGTGTTCTTCGCAACCGCGGATCGGCTCGTGGGACAGGACACCGACACCAGCATCGACATCTACGACGCGCGGATCGATGGGGGCTTTCCGGCGCCGGCGCAGCCGTCGTCGTGCGCGGGAGAAGCCTGCCAGGGTCCGCTGGGCGCGGCGCCGACGCTGCTCTCGCCGGGCAGCGAGTTCCAGGCGGGCGGCAACCCGCCGCTGGCCGGCGAATCGGCGGCGAAGCCCATGCAGAAGCAGGCTAAGAAGCAGAAACCGAAGAAACGGAGGTCGAAGACCGGTAGGGGGCATACGAAGCGGCGCGGAGAGAGGGCTGTGAAGACGGTCGTTGGTCGCGCGGGCGGGAAGGCTGGTGGGTCATGAGGGGAGTTCTCTGTGCGCTGGTTGGTGGGGGTGTGCTGCTGTTGGGGATGCTCGGAGTATCGGGGGCGTCGGGCGCCGTTCCGGCTCCGGGTCTAGCGATCAAAGCGGTCGCGGGGCCGACGATCTTCTCTTCCGAGCACGATGGCGGCCCGACACCCGACACCTATGCGGTGACCGTGACCAATGTCGGGGGTCGGGCGACCGACGGCAGCGCGATCACGGTCAGCGACGAGCTGCCCCGGGGCGTCAGAGCGATCGCCGTCGCAGGGAATCTGAACACTTATGGGGAAGCGGGGCCCCCAAGGGCGCAGGCGGGGATGTCGTGTGAAGTTTCCACGGTGACGTGCGTGTACGGCGCCGCGTTGCAGCCGGATGAATCTCTGGTGATGTCCGTTGAGGTGGAAGTCGCGCCGGGTACGGCGGGTCCTGTGACCGACAGTGCGTTGGTGTCGGGTGGGGGGTCGCCGAGCGTGTCGGTGAATGTGGAGACGGCGATCGGGACGGCCGCGGAGTCGGCAGCGGAGCCGTTCGGTCTTGCGGCCGCCGAAGACGAAGTCACGAGGGTCGATGGTCTGACCGACACGCAGGCGGGGGATCACCCGTATGAGACGACGGTCTCCTTCTCGCTGAACACGACGGATATCGTCAAAGGAGGCGACGGTTACTTCGAAGACGCTGGCGGCCTGCGTGGTATGTCGGCACACACGAAGGACGTGGTTGTCGATGTGCCTCCGGGTGTCGTGGGCAACCCCAATGTGGTGGCAAAGTGTCCGCAGTACGACATCGAGGTCCACAGGTGCCCGCCGGACACCCAGATCGGCTTCGCCCACCTCGAAGTACAGACGAGGTCTGCCACGACACCAGGCGAGCCTGTGTATCCGATGTACAACGTGGTGCCGGACAAAGGCTACCCGGCGGAGTTCGTGATCCTGTACGGAGGTTACTCGGTGCCGCTGTACGTGAGCGTCACCCCGGATTCCGACTACGGCGTGCGGGTGACGACGCCCGGCATTCCGGGGTACGGCTCCCCAATCGATGTATCGGTGACGTTCTTCGGGACGCCGGCGAACGACCCGAGCGTGTTCGACGGGTATCGGGAAGCGGTGAAGGGTGCGACGCCGATAGCGTTCCTGGACAATCCTGTGGATTGCTCGACGGCGCCGCAGACAACACAGGTGACGGTCGATTCGTGGGAGGAACCGGGCTCGTATCTGCCGGATGGTCAGCCGAACTTGAGTGACCCGCGGTGGAAATCGAGGTCGAGCACGGTGTTCCCGTCGCTGACGGGTTGTGAACTGTTGCAGTTCAACCCGTCGCTGTCGGTGCTGCCGGACACGACGCGTGCGGACGAGCCGGCAGGGACGACGGTCGAACTGGCTGTTCCGCAGGCCGTGCAGCAGTTCCCGGCGCTGATCACGCCGGAGATCAAAGGCACGACGGTGACGCTGCCCTCTGGGTTGTCGATCTCACCGTCGGCGGGTGACGGTCTTGCGGGTTGCAGCGACGCGCAGATCGATCTCTCTTCGGGGAGCTTGGGGTCGTGTCCGCTGGGGTCGCAAATCGGGACTGTGAAGGTCACCACACCGTTGCTGCCCGAACCGCTTGAAGGGCAGGTGTTCCTGGGGACGCCGCACTGCGATCCGTGTACGACCGCGGATGCGTCGGATGGGAACATGTACCGGATCTTTCTGCAGTTCGAAGGTGCGGGGGTCGTTATCAAGCAGGAAGGCAGGATCTTCACGAACTCGAGCACAGGGCAGCTGACGACGACGTTCAAGAATATCCCGCAGCTGCCGGTCTCGAGCGTGGTCTTGCATTTCAACAGCGGCCTGCGGGCGTCGCTCGCGACGCCGCAGTCCTGCGGAACGTTCACCGGCACCGCGGACTTGACTCCGTGGAGCTCGCCGATCACGCCTGATGCGACGCCGATTTCGCAGTTCAGCGTGGACTGGGATGGCAACGGCGGCGCGTGCCCGAGCGTGTGGCCGTTCAACCCCGAGTTCAGCGCGGGAACGTCGAACCCGAACGCGGGGCAGTTGAGCCCGTTGACGGTCACGTTCAACCGTGAAGACCGCGAACAGGACTTCTCGCAGATCAAGGTCACCACACCGCCGGGTCTGTTGGGGTCGCTGTCGGGGGTGCCGTTGTGCGGTGAGCCGCAGGCCGACCTCGGGACATGCCCCGCCGCGTCGCAGATCGGCGAAATGACCGTCGCTGCCGGCCCGGGGTCGCACCCCTTCTACCAGAAAGGCATGGTGTATCTGACGGGCCCGTATAAGGGCGCGCCGTTCGGCCTCTCGATCGTCGTCCCGACGCGTGCGGGGCCGTTCAACCTCGGGAATGTGGTGGTCCGTGCGAGGATCAATGTGGACCCGGAAACGACGGCGTTGACAGTCACGACCGACCCCTTGCCGCAGATCCTCGACGGGATCCCGTTGCGGTTGCGGAAAACGAACGTGACGATCAACCGGCCGGGGTTCATCTTCAACCCGACGGATTGCGCGCAGCTGCATATCACCGCGACGATCTCGGGCTCGCAGGGCACGCAGACAGGGGTGTCCGCACCGTTCGCGGTCTCGGGCTGCGCGGGGTTGCCGTTCGGACCGAAGTTCACTGTCGCGACGTCGGGGAAGACATCGCGGGCGAGCGGGGCGAGCCTCGACGCGAAACTGGTGTTCCCGTCGGGTCCGCAGTCGAACATCGCGCGGGTCAAGGTAGAACTCCCCAAGCAACTGCCGTCGCGGCTGACGACGCTTCAGAAAGCGTGCCCGGACACTGTCTTCAACGCGAATCCGGCGGCGTGCCCGGCGGGGTCGGCGATCGGGGCGGTGCAGGCCGTCACGCCGATCCTCCCGGTCAAGCTACGAGGCCCGGTGTACTTCGTCTCGCACGGCGGCGCGGCGTTCCCGAACCTCGTCGCGGTGCTGCAGGGATACGGGGTACGGGTCAACTTGGTCGGTGAAACGTTCATCTCCAAGAAGGGGATCACGAGCTCGACGTTCACGAATGTCCCCGACGTGCCGGTGAGCAACTTCGAGTTGTTCCTGCCGGAGGGTAGGGGCTCTGCGCTCGCCGCGAACGGGAACCTCTGCAAGAGCAAGCTTGTGATGCCGACCTCGTTTGTCGCGCAGGACGGCGCGCAGCTCAAACAATCCACGCCGATCCAGGTGACCGGGTGCGCAAAGGCCAAGAAGGCCCGCAAAGCACGCAAGGCGAGCAGGAGTCGAACAGCCAGGCGCCGTCACAGCGCGTATGGGAGGGGCAACTGAGATGCGGACACCAAGAATCATCCTCGCCGGGCTCGCGGCGGTTGGGTTGAGCCTCGCCGCCGGTCCGGTAGCGCAGGCTAACGTCACCTATGGCCAGGTCGCGAGCTTCGGCTCCGGGCAGGTCGGGGGCCCGCTCGGTGTCGCGGTGGACCAGACGAGCAGTGACGTGTACGTCGCCAGCTTCTTTGCCGTACACCGACTCAACAAGTTCAACGCTGCGGGAAAGATCCTCTCTCCGCCGTCCCCGTTCGGTCAGGGCGTGGAAGCTCTTTCAGCTTACTTTTTTTCTGGTGTGGCGGTCGATCCGGTCAATGGGCATCTCTATGCAATCGACGGGTTTGGCCAGGAAATCCAGACGTACGACGGCTCGAATGGGATACTACTCTCACACTTCTCGGTCGCGGGCTCCGCGAACCTCTTTGGTCTCGTAACGGCTGTGCAGATCGCGAGCGGGTCGGCGGGGAATGTGTATCTACCGAACGCGCCGAACAACGAGGTGCAGGAGTTCAGCCCCCAAGGCAGTGTGCTACAGGCGATTACGGGCTCGGGCGGCGAGGCGCTGAATGAGCCGACGGGCGTCGCGGTCGATTCGACCGGGAACGTGTACGTAGCGGATAACGGCAACGGCCGCATCGAGGAGTTCAGCGCGAGCGGTGCGTTCGACATGGCGATCGGCACAGGTGTGGATCAGACGAATGGCGGGAGCGTCTGCACCGCGGCCTCCGGGGACACGTGTGGACCTGGCAGCGACGGCTCCCAGGCGGTCGCCGTGGACGGCGCCGGTGACATCTTCGTCGGGGAGAACAGCGGTTCCGGCTTCCACGTCGTCCTCTACAGCCCCACAGGCGAAAAGCTCGCCGACTTTGGCCTCGGGACGATCGGCACCTCAGCAGTCGGGGTGATCGATACGCTCGCGGTCGCCCCCTCCGGCGTGGTGTACGTCACCGACAGCGGCAACAACGTCGTGTGGATCTACGCCCAGCAGAGCAGGCCGTCGATAGTGGGCGCCTCGGCGCTGGCGATGACCCACACCACGACGACTCTGAAGACAACGATCAACCCGAACGACGCCGACACCAGCTACCGGTTCGAATACGGCCCGAGCACGTCCTATGGGGCGAGCGTCCCGGTGCCCGACGCGGACATCGGTGCCGGCCTGGAAGGCCCCGTGACCAGCGGGCAGGAACTCGCGGGCCTGCAGCCTGGCACCACCTACCACTACCGGGTCGTCGCAACCAACGCGCTCGGCCAGACGGTCGGGGCCGACCAGACATTCACGACGCTGTCGCCGGCGGCACCGGTGGTGAGCACCGGGCAGGCCAGCGGCGTGGCGCAGAACGCCGCGATGCTGACGGGCACGATCGACACCCAGGGCTCCGAGACGGTCTACGAGTTCGACATCGGTGTGGATACGGGCTACGGCACACGGATCTTCGGCGACGCCGGCGTGGAACCGGGCGCGCGGACGTTCACAGCTGCGCTGCAGGGCCTGATGCCCGGCGCGACCTACCACTACCGGATCCTCGCGACCAACATGTTCGGCACGACCTACGGCGCCGACCAGACGTTCACGACGGCCTCCTACCCGTCCGCGACGCTCGCCGAGCCCGAAAGCCCGCCGCTGTTGCCGGCGCCTCTGCTCGCGCCCGTGAGCGGCACTACCAAGGGCGGCGTGACCGCGGGCGCGGCGGGCGAGTCCTCCGCGCACTCAGCTCGACACGATGGAGCCGGAGCGCGCGGTCGCAAGCCCGGCGCTCACAAGCGCAGGGGCGGCCGGTTGACGGCCAGACATGCCCATAACGCCAACAAAGGAGGAAGCAGGTGATGCGCGTCCACAAGCTGACGTTGTCGATGTCGGCGGGTCTGGCAACGCTGCTCGGCACGCTCGCGGTGACCGCCTCACCGGCTGGCGCCGCGATCGGCTATCTCAACCTCTGCCCCTCATTGGGGACCACCTTCTGTACGGCTGGCGCGACCGAAACCCAGGATATGGCTGCCGACAACTCCAGCGGGGCATCGGCGGGCGACGTGTGGGCCGGCACTCTCCTCGTCCATAGCAGGCCTGCGGAAGATCTGATGAGGTTTGACGCTTCGGGTAACCTGCTCGCTGAAGTTGGGCCGGAAAGCCTTCCCAACTCGGCCGTCCCGATCTTCGCCAACCCGCTGGGTGGCGGGATCGCTGTCGACCCGGCCAGCGGCAGTGTTTATGTGTCGGCCTCGGGCGTGGTCACCAAGTTCGACGCCGCGGGGGTCTTTCAGTTTCAGATCACGGAAACGCCAGGCGGCCCTCTCCACCCCAGCGGTATCGCGGTGGGCCCCGCCGGCGAAGTCTATGTCGCCGACATCGAAAGCCAGGCGATCGACAAGTTCACCTCTGCCGGGGTGTTCATCGAAAGCTTCCCGTCGCCGGCTCGGAGGGTGACGCTTGCCTCCGGTCCGGAAGGCAATCTGTATGTGGCGTTTCCGGCAAACAGGTCGATCGGTGGGGTGGAAGGCATCTATGAAGGGGTGGTGGCGGAGTACACCTCCTCAGGGGCTCCCGTTGACTGCCTTGGCGGAGGTAACACGCTGACGGTTGAGAGCAAGGGCGAGGGCTACCACTCCACAGAAGGAATGGCCATCGCCGTCGACCCCTCCAACGGCCATCTCTTCGTGGGCGAGACAGACGCAACGCACGGCGACTTCGTGGCTGAATACAGCTCGCTCTGCGAACCGCCAACCGCCAAGTTCGGCGAAGGAGAAATCAGTACCATCGGGGGGATCGCCGTGAGCGAATCGACCCACGAGGTCTTCGTAGATGACCTCAATTTCGCCTTTATATACACCCAGGTGACGATCCCCGACGCGACGACCGACGCTACGCCGACGAACGTCACGACCAAGACCGCGGTCGTGAGCGGCACGGTGAACCCCGACAGCACGGAAGTCACGACGTGCGAGTTCGAATACGGGACCACGCCCGCGTACGGGCGCAGCGTGCCGTGCTCGCAGACGCTGCCACTCGAAGGCAACAGCCCGATCGCCGTCAGCGCAGAAATCAAAAGCCCGTTCCCGCCCGCGAGCCAGGTGCACTACCGCCTGCGGGTCGGCAACCCCAACGGCTCCAACG
This sequence comes from uncultured Solirubrobacterales bacterium, assembly GCA_963703395.1. Lineage (GTDB taxonomy): Bacteria > Actinomycetota > Thermoleophilia > Solirubrobacterales > Solirubrobacteraceae > Palsa-744. The sequence goes on from OY969817.1 coordinate 105,852, forward strand.
TCGGCGAAGACCATAGCTTCTACTTCGAATCACTGCCGCCGCCCGTCGTCGGCGGTCTGCCCGCGTCGGGTGTCTCGCAGTTCGCCGCGACGCTCAACGGCACCCTGCAAACCGGCGAAGCGCTCGTGAACTATCGCTTTGAGTACGGGACAACGACCGCGTACGGCTCCGTCGAGCCGATCCCCGACGGCGTGACGCCGATCGCCACTGCAACGGTCCCGGTCTCCCAGCCGATCCACAACCTCAAGGCCGGCACGACCTACCACTACCGCCTCGTCGCGAGCAGCCCCGGCGCGACCGAAGTGAAGGGCCCCGACGAGACGTTCACGACACTCCCAGTCCCCGCCCCCTCGGTCGCGACGGGTGGCGCGAGCGGCGTGGGCGTGGGCTTGGCGACGGTCGGCGGCACGGTCGACCCGCACGGGTGGGATACCAGCTACAGCTTCCAGTACGGCACGAGCACAGCCTACGGGGCGAGCTGGCCGACGGTGCTCGTGGACATGGGTGCCCTGGAAGGCCCCCAGCCCGTGGTCGTGAGCATCCCCAACCTACTGCCGAACACGACCTACCACTATCGGCTGGTCGCCAACAACGGCGGCGGCACGAGCTACGGGGCGGACATGACGTTCACGACCGGGGAATACCCCGCGCAGGTCATCCAGGAACCCGTGTCGCTCCAGACGCTCCTGGTCCCCACCGGCGGCCAGACCGCTAAGCCGACCGGCAAGAAGACCAAGAAAGCCAGGAAGAAGGCCAAGAAGCACCCGAAGGGCAAGCGCAGGGCGCGTCGTAAGAAGAAGCACTGAGCGCGGCTCGGTCGGGTCCATCGCCTGGCGCATCTGGACCATGACGTTTACGTCATAGGACTATGGCATAATCGTCATAGATGCGGATCCAGAGTCGCGACCTTTTCCCCTCCGACGCGCCCGTCCCGCTTGACCGGATGATAGGCCGTCGCGGCGATGTGGACCAGCTTGTGCTTCAGCTGTCGGGCGGCGCACATCGCGTGGTCGCCGCTCCAAGGCGCACCGGCAAGAGCAGTGTTTGCGAGGCGGCCGTCAACGTGCTGCGCGCCAGGGGCTTCTACACCGTATCCGTCAGCCTCTACAAGGAGACGAACGCCGCCACGCTCGCGGAGGCGCTGGTCCAGGAGACGCTCGCCAACCGCGGGCCGATGCACAAGCTCATCGAGAAGATCCACGAGGCGGGGGCCGCGGTGCTCAAGGGCGCCGCCCTGACCCTCGCGATGAAGGCCCAGGCCGATCTCGGTGACGCGGTCGAGCTGGCGTTCCGTCCCGGCTCTGCTGCCGGCGACCCCGAGCGGGCTCTGCGGATGGCGCTCGAGCTTCTGCAGCGAATAGCAGGACGCGACGGCAAGCGGCTGGTCCTCTTCGTGGATGAGCTTCAGGAGATCGTCGATGGCGGCGGTTACGGCGATCCGGATGGTCTCATGAGGTTCATGCGCGAGACGCTGCACGGATCGGACCGGGTCACCGCGCTGTTCGCCGGAAGCTTGGAGAACATGATGCGCGACCTGTTCACCAGCCGTCAGCGCGCGTTCTATGGCTTCGGCGGGTTCATCGAGCTGACGCCGATCCTCCCCGGCGAGTGGCGCGAGGGGCTGGAGAAGCGCTTTGTCGAGGACCGGTGCAACGTGGAGGCGGACGCGCTTGAGCGCATCATCGAGCTGGGCGAGCTGCACCCGCGCACGATCATGCTGATCGCGCAGCAGACCCATCTCGCGTCGATCGAGGCCGACACCCGCGAGATCGGCCTTGGGCTGGCGCTCAGCGGCTGGCGGAGCGCGTTGCAGGCAGAGCGTGCCCGTCACGTTCAACGCAGTCGAGGCGATCCGGCGCATGGGCCGCTCGGGTGCCACCGCGGTGCGGATTGTCGGCAACCTTGCGGACGGACGGTCGGCCTATCACGGGCTGGAGTCGCAGGCCGTCAGCCGTGCGCTGCGACACCTGCAGCGCGCGAGCATCGTCCACCGCTCTGCGCAGACAGCGAAGTGGGAGCTCGACGACCCGCTGCTGGCCACCTACGTCCGAGAAGAGATCGCCACGTAGGGCCCGCGGCGTGGGGGGGCTTGACAGTGCGTTGCTGGTGTGGTTATATAGCGTCTGTCGCGGTGTCCACGTGTGGTGGGGCCGGGCGTACATAGGGTCTGGTTTGGGTCGGCTGTCTTGTGGTTGACGTCAGGCGCTCGCAGGAGCTGGGTTGGGTAGAGGGACTGGGTCAGAACGTTATGAGGGAGATGGTTTAGCGTGGTTTCGAGAGGGAATAACGTGTCGGGTATGCGCGGGGCTCCTGTGGGGGTTCTTGCTAGATGCATCAGCGGTCTGATGCATCTCTCTCTCTCTCTCTCTCTCTTCGGCTTCTCGGCTAGCCGCTAGAAGCCTCCATCGGGCGGCCCTCGCGGGCCGTCCGGCTTCCCCCGTAGGGGGAGGCCTGGTCGATGTCGTTTGTCGGCGGGCTTTCGCGTGCTCCCGCGTGGTTTCTTCCCGTGTGGGGGGGTTGGTGTGATGCCCGCGCGCGCAGCGGCTCGTCGTGGTGGCCGGGTGTCGGGGTCGCGTGGGGGCGTGGGGCGATCCCGGGCGGGGGTGGTGGAGCCTGGGCGGGGTACGAGTGTTCCGCGTGAGCAGCTTGTGGAGATTCAGCGGTCGCGGTTGTTGGCGGCGGCGGTTGTCGCGGTCGATGAGCTTGGCTATGCGGATACGACGGTCTCGGACGTCACAGGTCGCGCGCGGGTGTCGCGTCGTACGTTCTATGAGTTGTTCTCAAACCGCGAGGAGTGCTTGGCCGCGGTGTTGGAGGATGTCGTCGCGCTGATCGAGGGGGAGGTCGCGGCGGCGGGGTTGGGGGGTCTTGGGTGGCGTGAGCGGGTGCGTGGCGGGTTGTGGGTGATCCTGTCGTTTTTGGATCGGGAGCCGGCGTTGGCGCGGGTGTGTGTGGTGCAGGCGTTGCGCGGTGGCGCGGAGGTGTTGGGGCGTCGTGAGGAGGTCCTTGCGGGCCTGGCGAGAGTGGTCGATGAGGGCCGTGTTGAGGGTGCTCGCGCCGGGGGCTGCACGCCGTTGACGGCGGAGGGTGTCGTCGGTGCGGCGTTCGCGATTGTGTATGCGCGGTTGTTGCGGGGGGAGCAGGAGCCGTTGACGGGTTTGCTGGGGGGGTTGATGGGGATGATCGTGCTGCCCTATAGGGGTGCGGGGGCCGCGCGGCGTGAGCAGGCGCGGCCTGCACCCGCGGGGTCCCTGCGCGTTCCGGATGAGCCTGCTGTGGGTGGGGGGGTTGTGGGTGATCCGCTGCAGGGTGTTTCGATGCGTTTGACGTATCGCACCGCGCGGGTTTTGCAGGGTGTCGCTGAGTGCGCGGGGGGGAGTAATCGTGAGGTGGCGGAGCGCGCGGGGGTCCAGGACCCGGGGCAGGTCTCGAAGTTGCTGCGTCGCCTTGAGAGTCTGGGGTTGCTCACGAATACGAGTGAGGGGCACGCCAAAGGCGAGCCGAACGCGTGGACCCTGACCCCGAAGGGCCGGCTGGTCGCCCAAAGCGTCCGTGTTCATGTCCATGTCCACGGTGACCGGGAGGCCGCGTGATGCCCTTTGTCGATCCAAGCGCGGTGGGCGGGGGCGGGTTCGCGGGAGCTGCGGGTCGCTGTCGTCTGTGGTCCTGTGGGTTTTGTTGGCGTGTTCCTGGGGGGTTCTCTCCTCTAAATGTCGAGGGTTTCCGGAAGGGGATGGGTTCATGAGTGCTCATAGGCTGAGTTTGGGTATCACGCGACTGTCGTACTTCGCGCGCTCATCGCGCCACGGCGCGCGCCGCACGATCACGGTCGCCGCAGCGCTCGCGCTCACGACAGGGACCACGCTCGCGGCCCTACCCGCGGCCGCCCAAGCCGAAGAATGCCCCAACGCCGCGTTCCGCACGGGCCCCTCCACACACCTGCCCGACTGCCGCGCATATGAGCAGGTGACACCACCGTACAAGGCTTCGGCCGCCGTTCAGCAAGTCTTCGCGGTCGATCCGAGTGGCTCGGCGCTCACGGTCTCGCTGTCCGGGGCCGTGGAAGGAGCCGAAGCCTTCCCCAATCTCATCGGGTTCTCCCCTGGGGTCATGTACTCGATGCGGCGCACGCCGTCGGGCTGGGCGAGCACCCCGGACGATCCGCCGAGCTCCGAATATCTTCCATATCTCGCCGCTGGATTCGCCAACTATGCAGATGTGGGAGGCAAGGGCCCTGAGGGTCAGGCGACGGTCTGGATGGACCGTGGAGTGTGGCAGCCGGACAATGGGGTCGACTTCTTCATGCGCGATCCCGATCGCTCGCTGGTGGACATCGGGCCCTCGCTGCCGCCGACGACGGGAGCGGGATCGCCGTACGACGTGGCTGGTGGTGTGGTGTATCCGGTCAGTATGTCGGCTGACGCGTCACACTTCTTCTTCAGCCTCACAGCGGACCACTGGCCGTTCGACGATACGCAGAATGGCGCCGTCGGGACGGTAGGAAACAGCCTGTATGAGTACCGGGGCGTCGGGAACACGACCCCGTTGCTGGTCGGAGTCGACAACAAAGGCGGGCTGATCAGCCAGTGCGGCGTGGCGCTCGGCGGCATTCCCTCAGTTCCCTCAGTCGCAGGATCCTTCCACAATGCCGTCTCGACCGATGGCAACACCGTATTCTTCACACCATTGACAAAAGGGGGTCTACACGAAGCCTGTAACCGTAGCGCCCCGCCGGTCCGTGAGCTGTATGCACGGGTCGATAATGGGTTGTCCGATGCGCATACGGTCGCGATCTCTGAGCCCTCCAAGGAAGACTGCGCTGCGTGTGACACCGAAGCGGGCGTGCTTGCAGATGCGTATTTCGAGGGCGCCTCGGCCGATGGCTCGAAGGTGTTTTTCACGACCACGCAGCCGCTGTTGGGCGGCGACGCGAGCAGGAACGTCTACGAGTACGACTTCGATGCGCCGGCCGGGGAGCGGGTGATCCGCGTTTCGGCGGGGGACGCGACGGTGGCGAACCCGGCCGCTGAAGTGGTGCAGGCGCAAGGAGGTCGATCGCCGATGAACTCCGAGGATGGCTCCCACGTGTACTTCGTCGCGACCGGTGTGTTGACGAGGGCGCCCAACGTCGAGGGCGAAGCGGCCGCGCCGGGCGCCTACAACCTGTACGTGTTCGAGCGCGACGGGCGCTTCCCCGCTGGGCATCTCGCGTTCGTTGCGAGGCTTTCGCGAAGGGATCTGATCACGCCCGGGGGATTCGAAGACTGGGCTCCCGACGTGACGCCCGACGGCCGTTTTTTGGTATTTGTCAGCGAACGTGACCTGACGCCCGACGATACCAGTACTGCGCGGCAGGTCTTTGAGTATGACGCGCAGACTGGGGCGCTGGTGCGTGTGTCGATCGGCCAGGACGGCTTCAACCACGACGGCAACGTGAGCGTCACGTTCGACCCCAACGGATCTCGCCCCAACGACGCTTCGATTGTATCGCCGGCGCAGGGTCTTTACGAACTCCCTACATTGGCACCGTTGGCCTACTCGACTCGCCAATCGGTGTCGGCGGATGGCGCGTATGTGTTCTTCCAGAGCACGGTTGGCCTCACTCCGCAGGCGCTCGATCAGAGGGTGGTTGCCATGGAACAAGCATCTATACCTGAACCGATCTATGCCAACAACGTGTATGAGTACCACGCTGGACGGGTGAGCCTGATCTCGGATGGCCAGGATCTCGCTAACTTCGGCGATACAGCGGAGGGTAGTGTTGTCAAACTGCGCGGCACGGATATGTCGGGCGGCGATGTGTTCTTCGCTACCGCGGACCGGCTGGTTGGGCAGGACACCGATACGAATCTGGATATCTACGATGCGCGGGTTGACGGTGGTTTTCCTGCGCCTGTGCAGCCGTCTGCGTGTTCGGGCGATGCTTGTCAGGGGCCGTTGGGTGCGGCGCCGGCGCTGCTCTCTCCCGGTAGCGAGTTTCAGGCGGGTGGGAACCCGCCGCTGGCGGGAGGGCCGGCCGCCAAGCCCAAGCCCAAGCAGAAGCCAAAACAGAAGGCCAAGAAGCGGAAGCCGGGCAAGGGGTTGGGCAAGGGGCACGCCAAGCGGCGTGGGAAGAAGGCAACGAGGGCTGCTGTCGGCGCCCGCGCGAATCGGAAGGCGGGTCGGTGATGAGAAGGGTCGTCTGTTGTCTGATCGGAGTGGGTGTGGTACTGGTGGGGATCCTTGGAGCGTCTGGGGCTTCGGCTGCTGTTCCTGCTCCGGGTTTTGCGCTCAGGGCGGTCGCGGGGCCAACGATCTTCTCCTCTGAACATAACAGTGGGACTCGGGATACTTACGCGGTGTTCGCCACCAATGTCGGTAGTCGCGCGACCGATGGCAGCACGATCGCGATCAGCGACGAGTTGCCTCGGGGTCTCAGACCGATCGCCGTCAGCGGGCATCTCGACACCTATGGGCAGGCAGGCCCCCCTAAAGAACCCACGCTGATGTCCTGTACGACGGTGACGGTGAAGTGCACGTATGGCGGCACGTTGCAGCCGGATGACTCGCTGATCATGGTGGTGCAGGTGGAAGTCGTGCCGGGTACGGTGGGTCCTGTGACTGACAGCGCGTTGGTGTCGGGTGGTGGTGCGCGGAGCGCGTCGGTGAATTTGGAAACGGCGATCGGCACGGCGGCGGAATCGGCGGCGGAGCCGTTCGGTCTCGCGGTGTTCAGCGATGAAGTGACTGGGGTCGATGGTCTGACCGACACGCAGGCGGGGGATCATCCGAACGAGACGACGGTCTCCTTCTCGCTGAACACGATAAAATCGACAAACTCGGGCTCTGGACTAGATCCGTTCGAAACCGCTGGCGGTCTTCAGGGGTTGTCGGCGCAGACCAGGGATGTGGTGGTGGATGTGCCCCCGGGCTTCGCGGGCGACCCCAACGTCGTGGAAAAGTGCCCGCAGTACCTTCTCGTGGTCCGCAAGTGCCCGGCTAGCACGCAGATCGGCTTCGCGCACCTCGAAATCGGAGCAAGGGGTTTGCTACCAGGCTCGCCGACGTATCCGATGTATAACGTGGTTCCGGATAACGGTTATCCAGCGGAGTTCGTAATTCTCTTTGGCGGCTTCGCGATTCCTTTGTATGTGAGCGTCACGCCGGATTCCAATTATGCGGTGCGTGTGACGACGCCCGGCATCCCGGGGATCAAACCGCCGGTCGATGTGTCGGTGACGTTCTTCGGGACGCCGTCGAATAATCCGAGTATCTTCAATGGGTATCGTGAAGCAGTGAAAGGTGCTGCGCCGACGGCTTTTTTGGATAATCCGATGGATTGTGCGGCGGGGCCGCAGCAGGCGCAGATTTGGGTGGATTCGTGGGAAGAACCGGCTTCGTACCTCGCGGACGGTCAGCCCAATTTTGCTGATCCGCGGTGGAAGTCGCGGTCTACGACGGTGTTTCCGTCGCTCACGGGCTGTGAACTGTTGCAGTTCAACCCGTCGTTGTCGGTGACGCCGGATGTGTCGCGTGCGGATGAGCCGGCGGGCACGACGGTCGAACTGTCTGTCCCGCAGGCTGTGCAGCAGTTCCCTGCTTTGGTCGCGCCGGCGCTCAAGGCGACCACCGTTACCTTGCCGTCGGGGTTGTCGATTTCGCCGTCGGCGGGCGATGGTCTTCAGGGTTGTGACGATGCGCAGATCGCTCTCTCTTCGGCGAAGGTGGGGTCGTGTCCGTCGGGCTCGCAGATCGGGACGGTCAAAATCACCACGCCGTTGTTGCCTGAAGCGTTGGAAGGCCAGGTGTTCCTCGGGACGCCGCACTGCGACCCGTGTACGGACGCGGATGCGTCGGATGGCAACATGTATCGGATCTTCTTGCAGTTCGAAGGCGCGGGGGTCGTGGTCAAGCAGGAAGGGAAGATCTTCACGAACTCGAGTACGGGGCAGTTGACGACGACGTTTAGGAACATTCCGCAGCTGCCGGTCTCGAGTGTGTTGTTGCATTTCAATAGTGGGCTGCGGGCGGCGCTTGCGACTCCGCAGGCGTGTGGGACGTTCACGGGTACTGCGGATTTGACGCCGTGGAGCTCGCCGATAACGCCTGACGCGACGCCTAGTTCGCAGTTCAATGTGGATTGGGATGGGCATGGGGGGGCGTGTCCGAGTGTGATGCCGTTCGCGCCGGCGTTTAGCGCGGGCACGTCGAACCCGAACGCGGGGCAGCTGTCGCCGTTGACGGTGACGTTCAACCGGGAAGACCGCGAACAGGACTTCTCGCAGATCAAGGTCGTGACGCCGCCGGGGCTGCTGGGGTCGCTCTCGACGGTCCCGTTGTGCGGTGAGCCGCAGGCCGACCTGGGGACGTGCTCCGCGGCGTCGCAGATCGGCAGCATGACGGTTGCGGCAGGCCCTGGTTCGCACCCCTACTACCAGAAAGGCATGGTGTACCTAACGGGCCCGTACAGGGGTGCGCCGTTTGGTCTTTCGATCGTTGTCCCGACGCGTGCGGGGCCGTTCGACCTGGGGAACGTGGTGGTGCGTGCGACGATCGCGGTTGATCCGCACACGACGGCGCTGTCGGTTACGACGGATCCGTTGCCGCAGATCCTGGACGGCATCCCGCTGCGGCTGCGTACGACGAATGTGACGATCGACCGGCCGGGGTTCATCTTCAATCCGACGGACTGCGCGCAGCTGCGTATCGCCGCGACGATCTCCGGCTCCCAGGGCGCAGTTACTGAAGAGTTGACGCCGTTCGCGGTCAGTGGCTGTGCGGGGTTGCCGTTTGGCCCGAAGTTCAGTGTCGCGACGTCGGGTAAAACCTCGAAATTGAACGGGGCGAGCCTCGACGCGAAACTCGTGTTCCCCTCGGGTCCGCAGTCGAATATCGCGAAGGTCAAGGTCGAACTCCCCAAGCAGCTGCCCTCGCGGCTGACGACGCTGCAGAAAGCGTGCCCGGACAGCACGTTCAGCGCGAACCCCGCGGCGTGCCCCGCGGGGTCTGCGATTGGGGCGGTGCAGGCGGTCACGCCGATCCTGCCGGTGAAGCTGCGGGGCCCGGTGTATTTCGTTTCGCATGGCGGCGCGGCGTTCCCGAACCTCGTCGCGGTTCTCCAGGGGTACGGGGTCCGCGTCGATCTCATCGGCGAAACGTTCATCTCCAAGAAGGGGATCACGAGCTCGACGTTCACGAACGTCCCCGACGTCCCGGTCAGCTCGTTTGAGCTGTTCCTGCCTGAGGGCAAGGGCTCAGCACTCGCCGCGAACGGCAACCTCTGCAAGAGCAAGCTCGTGATGCCCTCGTCGTTCATAGCGCAGGACGGCGCGCAGCTCAAACAATCCACGCCGATCCAAGTCACCGGCTGCCCCAAGGCAAAGAAAGCCAAGAAGGCCAGCAGAGCGAAGAAGGCTGGTAGAGCCCACAACAAGGCTCGAACGGCTGGACATGGTCACACCACGTACCGGAGGGGCAACTGAGATGCGGACACCCACGATCATTCTCGCCGGACTCGCGACGCTTGGATTGAGCCTCGCTGCTGGCCCTGCCGCACAGGCGAGCGTCACCTATGGTCAGGTCTCCAGTTTCGCCCCCGGGCCGGTCGACAGTCCGTTCGGCGTGGGTGTGGACCCGGCGAGTAGTGACGTGTATGTCGCTAGCATTACTTCCGAAGGGCCGCCGCTCGCTAAGTTCAGCGCCACGGGGGGGATGCTCTTGAAGGGGTCCCTGTAGGTGGTCCAGGGTTTATGCGTGGTCTGGTTGGTGTTGGTGGTTCTCTTTCTGTGCGTATTCGGTGGGGGTGAGGCCGCCGAGGGCTGAGTGTGGCCTGTAGGTGTTGTACTGGATGCGCCAGTCCTCGATGATGACCTTCGCCTCGGTGAGACAGGCGAACTCCTCGATGTTCAGTAGCTCGTCGCGGAGGCGGCCGTTGAAGGACTCCACAAAGGGGTTCTCCCACGGGCTGCCGGGCTCGATGTACGCGGTTTGAGTGCCGGTGAGGCGGCAGTAGTCCCGCAGCGTCCACGCGATCATCTCCGGGCCATTATCAGCCCGGAGATACTTTGGGGTACCTCGCTGGGTGACGAGTTGCTCGATGACTGTGATGACGTTCTCTGCGGTGCAGGTACGGTTGACGCGGATCGCGAGGGCCTCGCGGGTGTACTCATCGACGATGTTGCAGAGCTTGATGCGGCGGCGGTCGGAGGTCTCATCGAACTGGAAGTCCACGGCCCAGACATCGTTGGGCCTGGTCGCTCTCAAACGCGCTGCCTGCCCGTTGCCCGGGCGGCGGCGCTTGCGGGCCCTCACCGGGCGTCGCAGGCCCTCCTGGCGCCAGATCCGCCTGGTGCGCTTGCGGTTGACCGTCCAGCCCTCCCGCAGCAGAATCTCGTGCGCTGTCTTCCAGCCCCACCTCGGGTGCTCTTTGGCGATCTCCCGCAACCGTGATGCCAGCCGCTGGTCCTCGTCGCGTCGCGGCCGTGGCTGCTTGCGTTGCGTGGAGCGGTGCTGGCCCGTCACACGGCACGCTCTGCGCTCTGAGACCCCGAAGCGCTCCTGCAGGGTGCCGACGGCCCTACGCCGGCGCCCCGGGGTCAAAAGTTTCCCTCCGCCAGCTCCTTGAGCATGTCGAGATCCAACGCCTGCTCAGCAACCAGCTTCTTCAACCGCTGGTTCTCGCCCTCCAGCTGCTTCAAGCGCTTCGCTTCATCGGCCTTCATCCCGCCGTACTGCGCACGCCAACGATTCCACGTCGCCTCGCTGACCTCCAGCTGCCGCAAGACCTCCACGAGCTCGCCGCCCTCGTTCAAGAGCCGTTCGCCCTCCCTGATCTTCCTGACTGCCTGCTCCGGCGTATGCCTATGCCGCTTCATGATCGTGTCCATCCTTCCATCCCATCACGGGAAACACGACCACGCATCCAGCCTGGACCACTTCACGGGGACCCCGTCACTCTCGCCGCCTTCTCCGTTCGGTAAAGGCACACAGTTTATTGGTACGCTCTTTTTTACTGGTGTAGCGGTTGATCCGGTCAACGGGAATCTCTATGCGGTTGACGGAGTCGGCCAGGAAGTCCAGACGTATGATGGTTCGAGTGGGGCGTTGCTCTCGCACTTCTCGATCGCCGGGTCAGCGAACGTATTCGGTATCTTTACGGGTGTGCAGATCGCGAGCGACTCTGCTGGGAACGTGTACCTGCCGAACGCTCCGAATAACGAGGTGCAGAGGTTCAGCCCGGAAGGGACCGTGCTCGCGACGATCACCGGCTCGGGCGCCGAGGCGCTCAAAGAACCTACTGGTGTAGCGGTCGGCCCGACGGGAAACGTTTATGTCGCGGACAACGGCAACGGCCGGCTCGAGGAGTTCAGTCCGGCCGGCGCGTTCATCATGGCGATCGGGACCGGCGTGGACCAGACGACCAGCGGAGATGTCTGCACCGCGGCCTCGGGTGATACGTGTGGCCCCGGCAGCGATGGCTCCCAGTCGATCGCCCTGGACGCCGCAGGTGACATTTTCGTCGGTGAGAACAACGGTTCGGGCTTCCACGTCGTGCTCTACAGCCCCACTGGTGTACATCTCGCTGACTTCGGCTTGGGTGCGATCGGCTCTTCTGGGTTCGGGACGATCAATACGCTCGCGGTCGGACAGGGCGGCCTGGTGTATGTGGCCGATGGAGGCAACAACGTGGTGTGGATCTATGCCCCGCAGAGCAAGCCCGCGGTCGTGAGCGAGTCGGCGGCCGGGGTCACGCACACCACGACAACGCTGAGGGCCGCGATCGACCCCGATAACTCAGATACCCGCTACCACTTCGAATACGGCACCAGCACCGCGTACGGCGCGAGCATCCCGATCCCCGACATCGATATCGGTAGCTTCGAGGAAGGCTCGAGCCCGGTCAGTGTCGGGCAGGTCCTGGTGGGTCTGCAGCCCGGGACGACCTACCACTACAGGGTCGTCGCGACGAACGGGCTCGGCCAGACCGCGGGGGCCGACCAGACGTTTACGACGCTCCCGCCGCTGCCGCCTGCGGTGAGTACGGGGCAGGCTGGTGGTGTTGCGCAGAACGCTGCGACGCTGGCCGGCACGGTCGATACCGAGGGGTTCGAGACGACCTACGAGTTCGATATCGGCGTGGATACCAGCTACGGCACGCGGATCTTCGGGGACGCCGGCGTCGAACCCGGCCCACACACCTTCACGGTCCCCCTGCAGGGTCTCACGGCCGGCGCTACCTACCACTACAGGGTCCTCGCGACGAACACGTTCGGTACCAGCTACGGCGCCGACCAGACGTTCACGATGGCTTCCTACCCGTCCGCGACGCTCGCCGAGCCGCAGACTCCGCCGCTGCTCGGCGCTCCGCTACTGGCCCCCGCCGGCGGCACCTCTGCGAAAGCCGCTGCCGTCAGGCTCGCGGCGCACACCGCGCGGCACCCCAAGGCCAGAAAGAGCAGCCACAGGGCCAGCCGGCACAAACGTAAGAGCGCAAGCAGCTCGCGCGCCGGCAACGCGAACAGGGGGGGTAAGTGATGCGCGTCCACAAGCTCATATCGACAGGCCTCGCAGCACTCGCCGCCGCACTCGGCGGGCAGCTCGCGCTCGCAGCGGGCCCCGCCGTGGCGCTCCAGGGCTACCCGGCCGCACCCAATATTGTCTTCGGCGCCTCCGGCGCTGGGAACGGGCAGTTCACGAGCCCCATCGGTATCGCGGTCAACGACACGAGCGGTGACGTGTACGTCGTCGACCAAGGGAACAACCGTGTGCAGCGCTTCGACGCGGAAGGGAGCTATCTCTCCCAGTTCAACGGGAGCGATAACCCGAGCTTCCCGGAAGGCTTCAGCTCCCCGACCGGCATCTCGGTCGATAACTCCACCGGCCCCTCCAAAGGCGACGTGTACGTCATCGACCAAGGGCACGACGCGATCGACAAGTTCAGCGCGACAGGCACGTTCCTCTTCGAATTGAAAGGAGGGTTCCTGAACGTGTTCTCTATCGCGGTTGATCCCTTGGGTAACGTGTGGGCCGCCACAGAAGCAATCAATTCTTCCACCGGGCAGTCTGTCCGAGGCGCTTACCAGGTGTTCAGCGGTGCTGAAGAAAACGAACTGTTCAGTACACAGGGGGAGAGGCAATATTCGTTTGACGGGATCGCGGTTGACTCTGAAGAGAACGTATACAACTTCACGAAAGAAGAAGGAGGTTGACGCGCTGTCAGTAAGCTTTTACACCTTGAAAACGAATTTCCAAAAGTGCATGGTGAAGGTTCAGAGGTAGCAAGGTGTTGTGCGACGGCTCTCGCGATCGACCCGGCGACGAACGGTCTATTCGTCGATGAGGGAAGCTCGATCGCCGAGTTCGGCCCATTCGGGGAACCCTACGAAGCACCTGTCCAGACGTTCGGCACGGGGTTCTCCTCCGAAGCGGGTATCTCCTCCTCCGAAGGGGTCGCGGTGAACAGCAAAACCGGCACGGTGTATGCCAGCCAGCGCGAAGGGAACACGGTCGCGGTCTTCAAGGCCGCGTTGTTCCCCGATGTGACGACGGGCGCCGCGGTCGTGCAGCGCACGAGCGCGAAACTCGAAGGCGTCGTGAACCCTTCCGGTAAAGAAGTGACGCTCTGCCAGATCGAATATGGGACGAGCACCTCCTACGGCCAGACCGCTCCCTGTGCCTCGGCTCCCGGCTCGGGATCAAGCCCGGTCGCGGTCAACGCGGAAGCCGGCGGCCTTACGCTTGAAACGACCTACCACTACCGGGTGGTCGCGGGCAACTCCAACGGCGTCAACCTCGGCGAAGACCACACCTTCACGACGTTCGGCCCCGTACCTGGGCTGCGGACAGAAGCGGCTACCAACGTCGAACAGCCCGCGGCGCAGACCGTGGCGACGCTCAACGGGGCGTTGAACCCCGACGGCGCAGACACGCACTACTACTTCGAATATGGCGAAACAGGAGAATACGGGACGGTCAGCCCCGAACTACCTGGCGCCGACGCCGGTGAAGCGGTCGAACTCAAGCAGGTTCACACCCAGCTCGTGGGCTTGAGGCCTTCGACGCTCTACCACTACCGGATCGTCGGCGTCAACTCGTTCGGGACGAGCGTGGGGGCGGACATGACGTTCATCACGCCGGTGCTGATCCCACCAGCGCCCGTGGTTGGCGGTTTGCCTGCGTCGGATCTGACGCAGTTCGGGGCGACGCTCAACGGCACGATCCAGACCGGTGAAGGGCTCGTCAACTACCGCTTCGAATACGGGACCAGCACCGCCTACGGGCAGATCGCGCCGATCCCAGACAACTACACGCCGATAACGAGCGAAACGCTGCCGGTATCCCAGCCCGTGCAGGGCCTGCAGGCCGGCACCACCTACCACTACCGGCTGGTCGTCAGCAGCCCCGGCGCGACCGCGATGAAGGGTCCCGACGAGACCTTTACAACACCCCCGATCCCCGCCCCCACAGTCGCCACCGGCAGCCCGAGTGGCGTCAGCGTCGGCTCGGTCACGCTCAGCGGCACGGTCGACCCGCACGGCTGGAACACCGAATACCTCTTCCAGTACGGCGCGAGCACCTCCTATGGGTCCAGCTGGCCCACGGTCGAGGTCGCGATGGGCGCCCTGGAAGGCTCCCAGCCCGTGATCGTCGGCGTCCCCAACCTCCTGCCCAACACGACCTACCACTACCGCCTCATCGCGACGAACGGCGGCGGCACCACCTACGGGCAAGACATGACGTTCACCACCGGGGAATACCCCGCGCAGATCATCCAGGAACCGGTGGCGCTCCAGACGCTCCTGGTCCCCACCGGTGGCCAGACCGCCAAGTCGCCTGGTAAGAAGGTCAAGAAAGCCAAGAAGACCAAGAGGGGCAGGAAGCACCCGAAGGGCAAGCGCAGGGGGCGCCGTAAGAAGAAGTAGCGTTAGTCGATCGAGCCGGGTTGGGCGATCCAAATGCTTTCGATCCCGAGCGCGCGGCAGAGGAGGTCGTAGTGGCTGTCGTAGTGCAGCACTCCGGCGCCGCGCTCGGCGGCCGCGGTGGCGATCAGGTAGTCGGCGGCGGGTAGGCGCCGCTCGCCGCGCAGTTCGCGTGAGGCGCCGAGGGCTGCGTCGCCCGCGTTGCGTGTCACCGGGGCCTGTGTGAGTGCTTGCAACGCGCGGTCGAGGTTGGTGAATGCCTCCTCGTTGCGTGCGCCCGCCAGCAGCTCCAACGCCACCACTGGGCAGACGGCCAGCAGGCCGGTGTCGCGGGTCGCCGCCCATCTGGGTAGGACCGCGGGATCGGTGCGGCGGTTCCACGCGGAGGTGTCGAATACAAGCGGGGAGCCTGAGCCGTAGGGCTCAGCGGCGTTCTGCATGAAGCTGCTCGGATACCGCGAAGTCGTACCCGTCTTCCTCGCCTGAATCGAGTCGCTGTAGGAACTCGATCGCCTCCTGGCGGCGGTTCTGCTCGGCGCGGATCGCCTCGGCGCCGCGCAGCGCGAGGTCGTGCACGGCGCGTGATCGTGGCTTGGCGCCGCCGAGCTCGGCGACCGCGGCGGCCAGCTCGGGATCGAGCGTGACCTGTACACGGGGCTTGGTGGATGGCATATCAGCAGTGTACCACGCAGGTGGTACAAGGACCTTACTGCGCCCCGCCGCGGACACAACGCTTGGCCGAACGGAAAGAGTCGAAGGGAACTAAGCGGGCAGTAACTGAGTTCCTCGCGAGATCGACGCCGCCTCCTGGGCCACTGGCGGGGCGGAGTGCGACGGGGTGGGGGGCTTGACAACGTGTTGCTGGTGTGGTTATATAGCGTCTGTCCCGGTGTCCACGTACGGTGGGGCCGGGCGTACATAGGGTCTGGTTTGGGTCGGCCTTTCTTGTGGTTGACGTCAGGCGCTCGCAGGAGCTGGGTTGGGTAGAGGGACTGGGTCAGAACGTATGAGGGAGATGGTTTAGCGTGGTTTCGAGAGGGAATAACGTGTCGGATATGCGCGGAAGCCCGTTGGGTGCTCTTGCTAGATGCATCAGCGACCTGATGCATCTCTCTCTCTCTCTCTCTCTCTTCGGCTTCTCGGCCTGCAGCTAGCCGACCGGTAGCGGCGCGGACGCGCCGCCCGGGTTCCCCCGCTCGCGGGGGTCGGTGTCGCTTGGCCTCAGGCTGTGCACAACGTACGGCAGCCAGGGCCGAGGCCGTTCGAGACCAGAGTCATGTAGAGCAGGACCGAAACCGCGGTCACCGTAGGTCGTGTGTCCGGCAAGCCTCGTATGAGTGGGTCTGTGCTGCGACTGGCGGCGTAGCTGGGTACACCCTCCTAGCTGGGTACACCCTCCTAGCTGGGAACACCCTCCTAGCTGGGAACCCCCACCTGGCTAGTAACACCCACGTAGCTGGGAACCCCCAACGTATGAGGGAGGCGGTGTGATGCCCGCGCGCGCAGCGGTTCGTCGTGGTGGCCAGGTATCTGGGGCGCGTGGGGATGTGCGGCGATCCCGGGCGGGGGTGGTGGAGCCTGGGCGGGGTACGAGTGTTCCGCGTGAGCAGCTTGTGGAGATTCAGCGGTCGCGGTTGTTGGCGGCGGCGGTTGTCGCGGTCGATGAGCTTGGCTATGCGGATACGACGGTCTCGGATATCACGGGTCGTGCGCGGGTGTCGCGTCGTACGTTCTATGAGCTGTTCTCAAACCGCGAGGAGTGCCTGGCGGCGGTGTTGGAGGATGTCGTCGCGCTGATCGAGGGCGAGGTCGCCGCGGCGGGTCTGGGGGGTGTGGGGTGGCGTGGGCGGATGCGTGGCGGGTTGTGGGTGATCCTGTCGTTTTTGGATCGCGAGCCGGCGTTGGCGCGGGTGTGTGTGGTGCAGGCGTTGCGCGGCGGCACGGAGGTGTTGGGGCGTCGCGAGGAGATCCTTGCGGGCCTGGCGAGAGTGGTTGATGAGGGCCGTCGGGAGGGTGCACGCGCCGGGGGCTGCACGCCGTTGACGGCGGAGGGTGTCGTCGGCGCGGCGTTCGCGATTGTGTATGCGCGGCTGTTGCGGGGGGAGCAGGAGCCGTTGACGGGTTTGCTGGGTGAGTTGATGGGGATGATCGTGCTGCCCTACATGGGTGCGGCAGCCGCACGGCGCGAGCAGGCGCGGCCTGCACCCGCGGGGTCCCTGCGCGTTCCGGATGAGCCTGCTGTGGGTGGGGGGGCTGTGGGTGATCCGCTGCAGGGTGTTTCGATGCGTTTGACGTATCGCACCGCGCGGGTTTTGCAGGGTGTCGCTGAGTGCCCGGGGGGGAGTAATCGTGAGGTGGCGGAGCGCGCGGGGATCCAGGACCCGGGGCAGGTCTCCAAGCTGCTGCGTCGCCTTCAGAGTCTGGGGCTGCTCACGAACACGAGTGAGGGGCACGCCAAAGGCGAGCCAAACGCGTGGGGTCTCACGGCGAAGGGACGGCTGGTCGCGCAGAGCGTTCGTGTCCACGTCCGCGGCGAGCGGGAGGCGGCGTGATGTCCTCTGTTTTATCCAAGCGTAACGGGCCGGCGCGGGTTCGCGGGAGCCGCAGGTCACCGTCGTCTGTCCTCCCGTGGGTTCTGTTGCTGTGTTCCCGGGGGGTTCTTCCCTCCAAACGTCGAGGGTTTCCGGAAGGGGATGGGTTCATGAGTGCTCATAGGCTGAGTTTGGGTATCGCGCGGCTGTCATACTTCGCGCACTCGTCACGCCGCCGCGCCGCCCGCGCGGCCGCCGTCGCGTTGACGCTCGCGCTCACGGCAGGGACTGCGCTTGTCCTGCTGCCATCGGCCGCGTCGGCCGAAGAATGCCCCAACGCGCAGTTCCGCACCGGGCCCTCCGCGCACCTCCCCGACTGCCGCGCGTATGAGATGGTGTCGCCGCCATTCAAGGGCTCGGGCTCGCCGCTGGTCGGCCCGATCAGCCAGAGTGGCTCATCGCTCCTGCTGTTTGTGACCGGCGGCTTCGGAGGTCTCGAAAGCTTTTCAACTCTCTACAATCCCAACCCGGTGGGCACGTATGAGACGCGGCGCACCGTCTCGGGCTGGGTGACCACGCCGCAGGACCTTTCGGCCACCGAATATCTGCCAGCAATATTCAAACAGTTCACTGTCGCGTCGGGTTACGGGTCGGAAGACGGTCCGGACAATCTGCTGGTGGCGTGGCTGAGTCGTGCAGCTTCGCAGCCCAACAACAGGGCCGACTTCTTCACGCGCCGGCCCGACGGCTCGGTTGTGGATGTCGGCCCCGCGCTGCCACCGACGGCGCCGGCGGGGTCGGCTGACGAAGCCCGCCATGTCGTGGGGTATGGATTCTCACTTAGCGCGCCGCTCTCAGGTAATGCCTCCCGCTACTTCTTCACCTCTGTCTTCTATCACTGGCCGTTCGACGACACACTGGAAGGGGATGTCTCTCTGTATGAGTATCTGGGAACGGGCAACACGACTCCGCTACTGGTGGGGGTAGACAACAACGGGACCCTGATCAGCCATTGCGGGACTGTGCTCGGCGAAGGCAGCACCTTTTCCGAAAAAGCCTTTACCTCCTATGGTCACAACGTCGTCTCCACCGACGGCAATACGGTATTCTTTACGGCGGCGCCGTGCAACGGCGGGCCTCCTGTCGCGGAGTTGTTCGCGCGAATCGACAACGGGCTGCTCGATGCGCATACGGTCGCGATCTCCGAGCCCTCCAAAGAAGACTGCTCGGCGTGCGACACTGAAGCAGGCGTGCTCGCCGACGCGCGCTTCCGGGGCGCCTCGGAGGATGGCCGCAAGGTGTTCTTCGTAACCAAGCAGCCGCTGCTTGGCAGCGACTCGAGTGAAAACCTCTACGAGTACGACTTCGATGCGCCCGCTGGCGAAAGGGTCGTGCGAGTGACCGCCGGCGACGCGACCGTGTCGAACCCGGCACCAGGCCTGGTTGAACCCAGTCTGACAGCGGGAGTGGCGCCCATGAACTCCGAGGATGGCTCCCACGTGTACTTCCTTGCAACCGGGGTGTTGACGGCTACGCCGAACGGAGAGGGCGAAGCAGCCGTGGGCGGCGGGTATAACCTGTACATGTTCGAGCGCGACGCCCGGTTTCCGGGCGGGCATGTGGCGTTCGTCGCGAGACTGTCGCCAGCCGACCTATCATTGGCTGGCCCCTTCGAACGTGGGTTTGCACCAGACGTGACGCCCGACGGCCGTTTCCTGGTGTTCGCCAGCGGACGAGACCTGACGCCGGACGATACGAGTACGGCCAGGCAGATCTTCGAGTATGACGAGCAGACAGGCGGGCTGGTGCGGGTGTCGATCGGTCAGGACGGCTTCAATCACAACGGCAATGTGCCCGCCACGTTCTACAGATTTGGGCAGAGTGACGCTGCCCATATCGTGTCACCGGCAACCGAATTGACCGCGGCGCCGGGGCTAGCTTTTAACTACTATAGTCCCGCCACCTACCAGTCCCGTCTTTCGGTGTCGGCCGATGGCTCGTATGTGTTCTTCCAGAGCCCCGTCGGTCTCACGCCGCAGGCGTTCGATAGGAAGGTACTCAAGATAGACGAACTCGGAGAACCGGTACTGGCCAATAACGTCTACGAGTACCACGACGGGACGGTGAGCCTGGTTTCCGATGGCCAGGACGTCAGCAGTGTCACCTACGAACCGATCGTCGAACTTATCGGGACGGATACTTCGGGCAGGGACGTTTTCTTCCGGACCGTGGATCCGCTCGTGGGGCAGGACACAGACACCAACGTCGACGTCTACGATGCGAGGATTGACGGTGGCTTTCCGGCGCCGGTGGCGCGGCCGTCGTGCTCGGGGGACGCCTGTCAGGGTGCGCTGAGGGGGGCGCCGGTGCTGCTCTCGCCGGGCAGCGAGTTTCAGGCGGGCGGCAATCCGCCGTTGGCGGGCGAGCCCGCGACGAAACCAAAGGCGAAACCGAAATCGAAGACGAAACCGAAGGTGAAGAAGCGACGGTCGAAGCGTGGGAAAGGGCATTTCAAGCGGCGTGGAGGTAAGGCAAAGGGGGCTGCTGTGGGCGGTCGTGCGATTCGGAAGGCGGGTCGGTCATGAGGAAGCTTATTCTCGGTCTGCTCGGCGTCGTGGCGGCGCTCGTCGTGGTGTCTGGCGCGTCAGCTGCCGTCCCCGGCCCCGGCCTGACGATCTACGCGGTCGCGGGCCCGACGGTCTTCTCATCCGAACACAACGGCAAGTCGCCGCTCGATACGTACTCGCTGACGGTCAGGAACTCCGGCAGCAAGCCGACGGACGGAAGCCCGATCGTGATCAGCGACGAGCTGCCACTGGGGATGAAAACGGTAAAGCTCGAAGGCCAAACGGACAAAACTGAACAGAGCCTGCCGATGTCGTGCGTTCCGGCGACCGCGACCTGTACGTACAACGCTCCGCTTCCGCCGGGCGAAAGCCTGGTGATGTCCGTTGGGGTGATTGTGGAACCTGGGACGGTCGGCCCTGTGACGAACAGCGCGTTCGCGTCGGGTGGCGGGGCACCGAGCGTGTCCGCAAACGTGGAAACGGCGATTGGCACGGCGGCGGAATCGGTGGCGGAGCCGTTTGGTCTCGCGGCGTTTGAAGACCAAGTGGCGGGCGTCGACGGGTTGAACGGATGCTCAGGCGGGCGATCACCCGTATGAGACGACGGTCTCCTTCTCTCTGAATACGTCAGATGGCAGCCGCTTTACAGCAGGCGTCGAAGACTCCGGTGGCCTGGACGGCCGGTCGGCGCACACCAAGGACGTCGTCGTCGATGTCCCCCCCGGCTTCGTGGGCAACCCCACCGTGGTGGAAAGGTGCCCGCAGTACGATTTGTCCGGCCGGAGGTGCCCGCCGAACAGCGAGATCGGAGTGGCGAGGCTCGCCATCCTGGACAGGGGCTTTATAGATACTATTCCCACGTATCCTGTGTACAATGTGATTCCCGACAAGGGGTATCCGGCGGAGTTTGTGATCCTTGTTGGAGGCTACACTGTGCCGCTGTATGCGAGCGTCACTCCGGAATCCAACTACGGCGTGCGGATCATCACGCCCAACATCCCGGAATTCGGTGCCCCGATCGACGTGTCTGTGACGTTCTTCGGGACGCCGGCGAACGACCCGAATGTGTACAACAGGTATCGGGAAGCGGTGACGGGTGGTGCGCCGGTGGCGTTTTTGGATAATCCGACGGATTGCTCGACGGCGGCGCAGACGGCGCGTATAGCGGTGGATTCGTGGGAGAACCGGGGTTCGTATCTGCCTGATGGTCAGCCGGACTTCAGCGATCCGCGGTGGAAGTCGAGGACGTTGACGGTGTTTCCGTCGCTGCTGGGTTGTGAATTGTTGCAGTTCAATCCGTCGTTGTCGGTGACGCCGGATGTGACGCAGGCGGATGAGCCGGCGGGCACGACGGTCAATCTGCATCTTCCGCAGGCCAGCCAGCAGTTCCCGGCGTTGGTGACGCCGGAGATCAAGGGTACGACGGTGACGCTGCCGTCTGGTCTGTCGATCTCGCCGTCGTCTGGCGATGGTCTCGCGGGTTGCGACGATGCACAGATCGATCTGTCTTCGCCGACGTTGGGTTCGTGTCCGTTGGCGTCGCAGATCGGGACTGTGAAGGTCACTACGCCGTTGTTGACCGAACCGTTGGAAGGCCAGGTGTTCTTGGGTACGCCGCACTGCGACCCGTGCACGGATGCGGATGCGTCGGATGGGAACATGTACAGGATCTTTCTGCAGTTCGAAGGCGCGGGTGTGGTGATCAAGCAGGAAGGGAAGATCTTCGCGAACTCGAGTACGGGGCAGTTGACGACGACGTTCAAGAACATCCCGCAGCTGCCCGTGAGCGATGTGCAGTTGCATTTCAACAGTGGTTTGCGTGCTTCGTTGGCGACGCCGCAGTCGTGTGGGACGTTCACGAGCACGGCGGATTTGACGCCGTGGAGCGCGCCGATCACGCCTGATGCGACACCGATCTCCAAGTTCAATGTCGATTGGGACGGCAACGGCGGGGCGTGCCCCAGTGTGATGCCGTTCAATCCGGTGTTCGAAGCGGGGACGTCGAACGCGAACGCGGGGCAGTTGAGCCCGCTGTCGGTGACGTTCAACCGCGAAGATCGCGAACAGGACTTCTCGCAGATCAAGGTCGTGACGCCCCCCGGCCTGCTGGGCTCATTGTCGGGCGTGCCGTTGTGTGGGGAGCCGCAGGCGGATCTCGGGACATGCCCAGCGTCCTCACAGATCGGGAAAATGACCGTCGCTGCTGGTCCGGGCTCCCACCCGTACTACCAGCAGGGCCAGGTGTATCTGACTGGGCCGTACAAGGGCGCCCCGTTCGGCCTTTCGATCGTGGTCCCGACGAAAGCGGGCCCGTTCGACCTGGGGAACGTGGTGGTGCGGGCGCAGATCAGCGTCGATCCGCATACGACGGCGTTGACGGTCACGACAGACCCGCTGCCGCAGATCCTCGACGGGATACCCCTCAGGCTGCGGAAAACGAACGTCACGATCGACCGGCCCGGGTTCATCTTCAACCCGACGGACTGCGCGCAACTGCACATCACCGCGACGATCTCGGGGTCCCAGGGCACGCAGACGAACGTGTTGACGCCGTTCGCGGTCGCTGGCTGCGCGGGTCTGTCGTTCGCCCCGAAATTCAGTGTCGCTACGTCGGGTAAAACCTCGAAAGCGGGCGGTGCGAGCCTGGACGCGAAACTGGTGGTGCCCTCTGGTCCGCAGTCGAACATCGCGAAGGTCAAGGTCGAACTCCCCAAGCAGCTGCCCTCCAGGCTCACCACACTGCAGAAAGCCTGCCCGGACGCAACGTTCGAAGCGAACCCGGCGGCGTGCCCCGCGGGGTCGGCGATCGGCGCGGTGCAGGCTGTCACACCGATCCTCCCGGTGAAGCTGCGGGGCCCGGTGTACTTCGTCTCGCACGGCGGCGCGGCGTTCCCGAACCTCGTCGCGGTCCTCCAGGGCTACGGCGTGCGTGTCGACCTGGTCGGTGAAACGTTCATCTCCAAGGCGGGGATCACGAGCAGTACGTTCACGAACATCCCGGACGTCCCCGTCAGTACGTTCGAGCTGTTCCTGCCGCAGGGCAAGGGCTCCGCCTTGGCGGCGAATGGGAACCTCTGCAAGAGCAAGCTCTTGATGCCGACCTCATTCATCGGGCAGGACGGCGCACAGCTCAAGCAGAACACGCCGATCAAAGTCACCGGCTGCCCCAAGGCCAAGGCATCCAAACGAGCGAAAAAGGCCCGAGCGGCCAGGCATCGCCACACCGCGCACCGGAGGAGCAACTGAGATGCGGACACCAGGAGCAATCCTTGCTACATTCGCCACCCTCGCGGTAGGCACGATCGCCGGCCCCGCGGCACAGGCGAGCATCATCTACGGGCCAGTCGGACAGCTCGGTACGGGTGAAGAAGTGAATGGCACGATCGGTGTCGCGATCGATCAGGTTAGCGGTAATGTGTTTGCAAGCAACGTGCTGCTCGGTGGGGTCCGCGCATACCAGGGCGGCAGCCGTTTTACTATCTTCGACCAAGGGAAGGTGCTGTCCGGTGTCGCTTTTGACCCTGCAAACGGTGACGTCTACGTGGTTGACGCAAAAGACCAGACTATAGAAACGTATGATAAGGTTTTCGACAAAGTCGCCGAATTCTCGGTCGCCGGGTCAGGGAATCTCTTTGGTGCCTTTACGGCCGTGCAGATCGCAAGCGACTCGGCGGGCAACGTGTATCTGCCGAATGCGCCGAACAACGAGGTGCAGGAGTTCGATCCCGAAGGCAACGTGCTGCAGACGATCACGGGGTCGGGGGCCGAAGCGCTGAAGGAACCGACGGGTGTGGCGGTGTACGCGGCGGGGAATGTGTATGTCGCTGACAACGGCAACGGCCGGATGGAGGAGTTCAGTCCGAGTGGGGCGTTCATGATGGCGGTCGGGACCGGCGTCGATCAGACGACCAAAGGGAACGTCTGCACCGCGGCCTCGAAAGACACGTGCGGGCCGGGCAGCGACGGCTCTCAGGCGGTCGCCCTGGACGCGAGCGGAGACATCTTCGTCGGCGAGAACAGCGGCGCCGGATTCCACGTCGTCCTCTACGCCCCCGCCGGGGAACAGCTCAGCGACTTCGGCCTGGGCACGATCGGCACCTCGGAACTCGGTGCGATCAACACGCTCGCGGTGGGCCCGTCCGGTTTGGTGTACGTGGCCGA
Source organism: uncultured Solirubrobacterales bacterium (assembly GCA_963703395.1). Classification (GTDB taxonomy): domain Bacteria; phylum Actinomycetota; class Thermoleophilia; order Solirubrobacterales; family Solirubrobacteraceae; genus Palsa-744. The sequence continues at coordinate 130,008 of OY969817.1, forward strand.
TGGTGCCAACAACGTCGTGTGGATTTACGCCCGGCAGAGCAAGCCCGCGCTCCTGAACGAGTCGGCCTCGGTGGTGAAGCAGACCACGGGGACGCTCAACGCGACGATCGACCCGGGCAGGGCCGATACGACATACCACTTCGAATACGGCACGAGCGCGGCGTACGGCGCGAGCGTCCCCGTGCCGGATGCCGACATCGGCAATGGCTTGGAAGGCGCTGTCGTCGTCGGGCAGACGCTCACCGGTCTGCAGTCCGGCGTCACCTACCACTTCAGGGTCGTCGCGACGAACGTGCTCGGTCAGACCGTCGGGGCCGATCGCACGTTCACGATGCCGACGCCGACGCCGCCGGTGGTGAGCACGGGGCAGGCGAGCAGCGTGGCGCAGAGCGCGGCGACGCTGACGGGAACGGTCGACACTCGCGGCCTGGAGACCGGGTACGAGTTCGATCTCGGTGTCGATACGAGCTACGGCACGCGGATCTTCGGCGACGCGGGCTTCGAACCCGGTTCGCAGACGTTCGCTGCTGCGTTGCAGGGTCTGATGCCGGGCACGACCTACCACTACCGGATGCTGGCCACCAACAGCTTCGGCACAACCTATGGAGCCGACCAGACGTTCACGACGGCAACCTACCCGTCCGCGGCGCTCGCCGCGAGCGGGTCTCCGCCGCTGCTCTCCACGCCGCTGCTCGCCCCGGCGGGCAAGGCGCCGGCGGGCGGCGCGACCGCGAGCGCGACTGGCGCCAGGTTGGCTGCGCACTTGGCTCGACACCATCGGGCCGGGAAGGGCAGGAGGGGCGGGGCCGGCGGGCACAAACGAAGGGGCAGAGCGTCCGGCGGGCCCGGTCATGCTCACAGCGCCGACAGGAGGGGTAAGTGATGCGCGGGATCCACAAGCTGGTGTTGGCGGGCCTGGCGGTGCTGCTCGGCGTGTTCGTGTTCAACCGCCGCGCCGGCGGGCGCAGCGGTCGGCTATGCCGCTCTCTGCCCCTCCTTGGGAACCGCGTTCTGCACGCCGGGCACGATCGAACCGAACGACGGTATCGCGGTCGACAATTCGGGCGGGCCCTCGGCGGGCGACGTGTGGGTCGCGAGCGGGATCGAAGGTATCGCGGCGAAGCTGGTGAAGTTCGACGCGTCGGGGAATGTGCTCCTCGAAGTCGGCGAAGAAAGCATCCCGGGCTCGGCTCAGCCGGTCTTCAGTCAGCGAGCGATCAAACAGGACGCCGTTGACCCGACCAACGGTGACGTGTACCTGGCCAGCGCGAGAAGATTGGGACAAGGTGTAGGCACAGTCACGAAGTTCGACTCCTCCGGTGTCTTTCAGTTCCAGCTGACGGGAAGCGAAACACCGCAAGGCTCCTTCAGTCCTTACGGTGTGGCGGTCGGCGGGGGCGATGTATATGTCTCCGACAGCGAACATGAAATGATCGACAGGTTCACCTCAGCCGGTCAATATATCGAACAGTTCCCATCGCCCGGCGGTCTTGCCACCCTTGCCATTGGCCCGGAAGGCAACCTCTATGTGGGAATCGCGGGCCAGGTGCGGGAGTACGGACCCACCGGGGCGCCCGTCGATTGCCCCGGCGCCAGCAACGTTCTGGCTGTGGAAGGGGGTGGCGGCGCGATCGGGATCGACCCGTCCGACGGCCATATCTTCGTGAGCGGGCAAACCCCCTCGGAAGGCTATATCGTCGCCGTGTACGACTCGCTCTGCGCGACCGCGCCGAGCGCGAAAATCGGCGCACACGAATTCAGTTCTCTCGGGGTTGGCCTGGGGATCGGAGTGAGCGGGTTGACGCACAACATCTACGCCGGCAACTGGGACCAGGAATTCGCGCTGGCGTTCGGTCCTGTTACGCTGCCCGATGTCATTACAGGCGTGCCCGCGACGAGCGTCACGCGCGTCTCGGCGGTGGTGAGCGGGACCGTGAACCCGGACGAAACATCGGTCACGACGTGCGAAGTCGAATACGGCCCTACGACCGAATACGGGAGCACCGCACCCTGCGCCCAGTCGTTGCCGCTGGAAGGCAACAGCCCGCTGCCGGTGAACGCTGAGCTGACATTCCCGTTCCCGCCCGCCAGCCTCGTGCACTACCGCCTCAGGGCGGGCAACGCCAACGGCTCCAGCGTCGGCGAAGACCAGACGTTCTTCACCGAATCGCTCTCGCCGCCCGTGGTCGGCGGGCTGCCGGCATCGAGCGTCACGCAGTTCGCCGCGACGCTCAACGGCACGCTCAAGACCAGCGAAGGGCTCGTCGACTACCGCTTCCAGTACGGCACCACCACGGCTTACGGGTCGGTCGAGCCGATCCCGGACGGCTACGCGCCGATCACCAACGAAACGGTGCCGGTGTCGCAGCCCGTCCAGGGTCTGCGGGCGGGCACGACCTACCACTATCGGCTCGTGGCGAGCAGCCCTGGCGCGACCGAAGTAAAGGGCCCTGACGAGACGTTCACGACACTTCCGATCCCCGCCCCCACCGTGGAAACGGGCGGCGCGAGCAGCGTCGGAGTCGGCTCAGCGACGCTCTCCGGCGCGATCGACCCGCACGGGTGGGACACCACGTACCTGTTCCAGTACGGCACGAGCACGGCGTACGGGTCGAGCTGGCCGACGGTCCAGGTCGACATGGGCGCCCTCGAAGGCGCCCAGCCCGTCGTCGTGAAAGTCCCGAACCTGCTGCCGGGCACGACCTACCACTACCGGCTCGTCGCGAGCAACGGCGGCGGCACGACCTACGGGCAGGACATGACGTTCACGACCGGGGAATACCCCGCGCAGGTGATCCAGGAACCCCCAGCGCTGGGCACGCTCCTGGTGCCCTCGGGGCCGGGCAGGGTTCTGAAGGCTTCGCCGAAGCACAAGAAGGCCAAGAAAGCCAAGAAGAGGACCAAGAAGCACCCCAAGAGCAAGAGCAAGACGCGCCACAAGAAGAAGTAGCGCTGAGCCGGTTCGTCGGGAAGGCATTCCCAAATAAGAGCTGCACCTATCAAGAGCTAGCTTCCAATAACAGCAGCATTTTTCCGGTTGCTCTGCTATCCTCGCCTTCGCGATGGCGCTCGCGGACGAGCAGATTCTGGCGCAGAACCCGTGGTGGATGAGCGCGGCCTGGCGTGGGTCGGATTCGCACCTGACGCTGCTCGAGGCCCAGCCGGTGCGCCTAGCGGCGGACTTCGTCGCCGGCCTGGATCTGCAGCGGCCCGGCATTCATATTCTGCGCGGACCGCGCCAGGTCGGCAAGAGCACCGATCTGAAGCTGCTCGTCGAGCGGGCGCTCGACGGCGGTCTGCCGGGGAGGGCGGTCGTCTATCTCGCGCTCGATCTGCTGGAGGGGCGGCATCTCTCGGAGCTGGCCGCCACCGTCCAGCGGGCGCTGGATCTCGCCGGTCGCGGCGGGTTGGGGGACGGCATCTGCGGTCTGCTGCTGCTCGACGAGGTGACCGCCGTGGCGGGCTGGCAGACAGCCGTCAAGTCGCTGTGGGACAGCGGCGCGATCCGTGGCGAGGTCGTCGTCTGCACCGGGTCCTCCGCGGTCGATCTCCAGCATGGCGCCGCCGAGCGGCTCCCCGGGCGCCGCCAGGCGGGCACCGACCATCTCGCCCTTCCGCAGAGCTTCGCCGCGTTCGCGCGCGCGGTCGACGGCGGGGTCCCGGCGTCCCCGCGGCTGACCGTCGCCGAGCTGCGCTCCCGCGATGGCGAGGCGCTGCTGCGCGACATGCGTGTCTACGCGCCGAGGCTCGACGCAGCTCTCGGGCGGTACCTGCGCTTCGGCGGACTGCCTGCCGCCGTCGCCGAGGCGACGTCGGGAGCGCGCGAGCCCTCGCGGGAGGTCAGGCGGGTGTTGTACGACTCGCTCGTCAGGGAGGTGCAGCGCCGGGGCGCGAGCGTCCCGGCGGGCCACGCGCTGCTCGAGCGCGTGGTGCGCTCGCTCGGGGCGAAGGTCAGCTGGAGCGCGATGGCGCGCGAGATGGACGTGCCGCTCGGTCGGGGCACAGGACGGCCCAGCCACCAGACGCTGCGCGACTACATCGAGCTGCTGGCCGGTGGCTACTTCCTGTTCGTGACCTACTTCTGGCGCAGCGGAACGCAGAGCAACGAGCTGTCGAGGGACAAGAAGGTATTCCTGGCCGATCCGTTGTTGCACACGATCGCACTCGACGGGGCGCCCGGCCTCGCCCCCAACGTGCCGGCGCTCGTCGAGAACGCCGTCGGGATGGCGCTGCTGCGACGCTACGAACCGGCCGAGCGCCTGATCGAAACGTTCATCCTCCCCGAGCGCCTGCATATCTGGCAGACAGCGCGCGGCGGGGAGATCGACTTCGTCTGCGGCCCGCGCCGCGAGCTCGACGTGGTGGAGGTCAAGTACCGCGAGAACCCCACCCTCTCAGCGGCCGCGGCAGCCGCGCGAGCCCACCCCGGCCGCCCGGTCGTGATGGCCACCAAGAGCGAGCTGCGAGTGACCGAACGCTACACGCTGCTACCCGCCCACACGCTCCTGTGGGCGCTCGGTTGACAGCCGACAGCCGACACTCTTGAGAGTCTTTTGGGATGGCGGCCTCCGGCCGCAGCGGCGTTCGCGTGGTGCCCTCGGGGTTGGTGCAGGGGCCGGCGGTTGTGTCAAGGGGGGCCGATGCGTCCCGTGGTCGCGCGAGGGGGCTTGACATCGCGTTACGAGTATGGTTATATAGTGCGGCCGGTGTCCATCGAGGATGGAGCAGCGGGTGACATAAGGGTCTGGTTTGGGTCGTCCCGTCTTGTGGTTGACGTCCAAGCGCTTGCAGGGTGGTTGGGTAGAGGGACTGGGTCAGAACGTTATGAGGGAGTTGGTTTAGCGTGGTTTCGAGAGGGAATAGCGTGTCGGATATGCGTGGGGCCCCGCGGGGGGTTCTTGCTAGATGCATCAGCGGTCTGATGCATCTCTCTCTCTCTCTCTCTCTCTTGGGCTTCTCGGCTAGCCGCTAGAAGCATTCGTCGGCCGGCTCTCGCGGGTTTCCGCGCGGGGGGGTTGTCGTGATGCCCGCGCGGGCGGTGGCGGTGCGCACCCCGACCGTGGGTGCCACGCACGAGCAGATCGTCGAGATTCAGCGCTCGCGGTTGTTGGCGGCGGCGGTCGTCGCGGTCGACGAGCTCGGCTACGCGGACACCACGGTCGCGGACATAACGAGTCGCGCGCGGGTGTCGCGCCGCACGTTCTACGAGCTGTTCAAAAACCGCGAGGAGTGCCTCGCCGTGGTGCTGGAGGACGTCGTCGCACTGGTCGAGGGTGAGATCAGCGCGGCGGGCCTGGGGGTTCTCGGGTGGCGTGAGCGGGTGCGTGGGGGGCTGTGGGTGATCCTGTCGTTCCTCGATCGGGAGCCGGCGTTGGCGCGGGTGTGTGTGGTGCAGGCGTTGCGCGGCGGTGTGGAGGTGTTGGGGCGTCGCGAGGAGGTCCTTGCGGGCCTGGCCGGGGTCGTGGACGAGGGTCGCGTGGAGGGTGCGCGGGGTGGGGGGTGTAGCGCGTTGACGGCGGAGGGTGTCGTCGGTGCGGCGTTCGCGATCGTGTATGCGCGGCTGTTGCGGGGTGAGCGTAAACCGCTCACGGGTCTGTTGGGCGAGTTGATGGGGATGATCGTGCTGCCCTACATGGGTGCAGGGGCCGCGCGGCGTGAGCAGGCGCGGCCTGCGCCCGCGGGGCCTGTGCGTGCTCCGGATGGGCCAGCCGGGGGTGGGGGGGTTGTGGGTGATCCGCTGCAGGGTGTTTCGATGCGTTTGACGTATCGCACCGCGCGGGTTTTGCAGGGTGTCGCTGAGTGCGCGGGGGGGAGTAATCGTGAGGTGGCTGAGCGCGCGGGGATCCAGGATCCGGGGCAGGTCTCCAAGCTGCTGCGTCGCCTTGAGAGTCTGGGGTTGCTCACGAACACGAGTGAGGGGCACGCCAAAGGCGAGCCGAACGCGTGGACCCTGACCCCGAAGGGTCGGCTGGTCGCGCAGAGCGTTCGTGTCCACGTCCGCGGCGAGCGGGAGGCCGCGTGATGCCCTCCGTTGATCTGAGCGTAACGGGCCGGCGCGGGTTCGCGGGAACCGCAGGCCGCCGTCGTCTGTCCTCCCGTGGGTTCTGTTGCCGTGTTCCCGGGGGGTTTGCCCCTTCAAAAGTCGAGGGTTTCCGGAAGGGGTTGGGTTCATGAGTACTCATAGGCTGAGTTTGGGTATCACGCGGCTGTCGCGCATCGCGCGCTCGTCGCGGCGCCGCGACGGCCGCGCGGCCGCTCTCGCGTCAACGCTTGCACTCACGGCAGGGGCTGTGCTTGTCCTGCTGCCTTCGGCCGCGTCGGCCGAAGAATGCTCCAACGCGGCGTTCCGCACAGGCCCCTCCGCGCACCTCCCCGACTGCCGCGCGTATGAGATGGTGTCGCCGCCATTCAAGAGTTCGGGCTTTCCGCTGGTCGGCACAATCAGCCAGAGCGGATCATCGCTGCTGCTGTTCGTGGAGGGCGGCTTCGCGGGGCTCGAAAGCAATACGACTATCTATAATCCCACGCCGGTGGGCACGTATGAGGCGCGGCGTACCGCCTCGGGCTGGGCAAGCGCGCCACAGGATCTTTCGGCCACTGAATATCTGCCGGCAATATTCCTAAGGTTCAGTGTCGCGTCGGGCTATGGGGGCGAAGACGGCCCTGGCAATCTGCTGGTGGCGTGGCTTGAGCGTGAAGCGTCGCAGCCCAGCAACACGCTGGACTTCTTCGCGCGCCGCGCCGATCGCTCGATCGCGGAGATCGGCCCCGCGCTGCCGCCAACGGCGCCGCCGAGGTCGGCTGACGAAGGTAAAGGTGTCTTGGGGTACGGATTCTCGCCCAACGCGCCGCTCTCGGGCGATGCGGCCCGCTACTTCTTTTCCGCTTCCCAGTACCACTGGCCCTTCGATAGCACCGTGGTAGGGGATGCCTCGCTGTACGAGTATCTGGGGACGGGCAACACGACTCCGCTACTGGTCGGGGTCGACGACAACGGCACGCTGATCTCCCAGTGCGGTACATGGCTCGGCGACGGTACAGCGAACGAAAGCGACTCTGGGCACAATGCTGTCTCCACCGACGGTAACACCGTGTTCTTCACGGTTGGCGCGGGCCACGAAAAAACAGGGGGGGCCTGCAATGGCGGCGGGCCGCCGGTCCGAGAGCTGTTTGCGCGGATCGACAACGGGCTGCCCGGTGCGCGTACGGTCGCGATCTCCGAGCCTTCCAAGGAAGATTGCTCGGCGTGCGACACCGAAGCGGGCGTGCTCGCCGCTGCGCACTTTGAAGGCGCCTCGGAGGACGGCCGGAAGGTGTTCTTCACCACCAAGCAGCCGCTGCTCGGCAGCGACACGAGCGAAAATCTCTACGAGTACGACTTCGACGCGCCGGCCGGCGAAAGGCTGGTACGGGTGACCGCTGGCGACGCGACCGTGCCAAACCTGGCACCAGGCCTGGTGGAGGTCAGTCAGCTAGTCACGCCAATGAACTCCGAGGACGGCTCGCACATGTACTTCCTTGCGACCGGGGTGTTGACGACAACGCCGAACGAGGAGGGCGAAGCAGCCGTGGGCGGCGGGTATAACCTGTACATGTTCGAGCGCGACGCCCGGTTCCCGGGCGGGCACGTGGCGTTCGTCGCGAGATTATCGCCAGGCGATTTGCCAGGGAATGGCGTTACCTTCCCTGGGTTTAGGATGGACATGACACCGGATGGCCGTTTCCTGCTGTTCGCGAGCGAACGAGACCTGACGCCGGACGATACGGCCACGGCCACGCAGCTCTTCAGGTACGACGCGCAGGCCGGTGCGCTGGTGCGGGTGTCGATCGGCCAGGATGGCTTCAATCACAATGGCAACGTGCCCGCGACGTTCTTTAGATTCAGGCAGAGCTTGGCTGCCCAAATCATGTCGCCGGGAACCATTCTGCAACGGGAGCGGGAGAATTTTCTCCGCTATAGCCCCGATGCCTATCAGAGCAATCTTTCGATCTCGGCCGATGGCTCGTATGTGTTCTTTCAGAGTCCTGTCGGTCTGACGCCGCAGGCGTTTGACCGGAAGGTAATCAAGCTGGACGAATTCGGTGAACCTGTGTTTGCTCAAAACGTCTATGAGTATCACGATGGGAGGGTGAGCTTGATCTCCGATGGCCAGGACGTCGGCAGTATCACGTTCGAACCGATTGTCGAACTTATTGGCACGGATGAGTCGGGCAGGGATGTGTTCTTCCAGACGATCGACCCGCTCGTGGGGCAGGACACCGATACCAACGTTGATGTCTACGATGCGCGGATCGATGGTGGCTTTCCAGCGCCGGTGGCGCGGCCGTCGTGTTCGGGGGATGCCTGTCAGGGTCCGTTGAGCGGGGCGCCGGTGCTGCTTTCGCCGGGCAGCGAGTTTCAGGCGGGCGGCAATCCGCCGTTGGCGGGTGGGCCCGCGGCGAAGCCGAAGGCAAAACCGAAACCGAAATCGAAGGCGAAGAAGCGACGGCCGAAGGGCGGGAAGAGGGCTGGCCGAGGGCGCGCGCATGGTAAGGCAAAGAAGGCCGCTGTGGGCGGCCGTGCGAATCGGAAGGCAGGCCGGTCATGAGGAAGCTCGTTCTTGGTCTGCTCGGCGCGGTGGTGGCGCTCGCTGGGAGCGTTGGGGCGTCCGGCGCGTTGGCGTCGGCTCCCGGCCCGGGTCTGACGATCTACGCGGTCGCGGGTCCGACGGTCTTCTCATCGGAGCACAATGGCAAGTCGCCGCCGGACACGTACTCGCTGACGGTCAGGAACTCCGGCAGCAAGCCGACGGATGGGAGCCCGATCGTGATCAGCGACGAGCTGCCACGGGGGATGAAAGCTGTGCTGGTGGAAGGCTCGAATGACAAAACGGGAGGGGTAATTCTGCCGATGTCGTGCGTTGCGGCGACGGTGACGTGCACGCTCAACGGGTCGCTCCCACCGGGCGAAAGCCTGGTGATGGCCGTCAGTGTGATTGTGGAACCTGGGACGGTCGGTCCTGTGACGAACAGCGCGTTCGCGTCGGGTGGGGGGGCGCCGAGCGTGTCCGCGAACGTGGAAACGGCGATCGGTACGGCGGCGGAATCGTTGGCGGAGCCGTTCGGTCTCGCGGCGTTCGAAGACCAGGTGGCCGGCATCGACGGGTCGACGGATGCCCAGGCGGGCGATCACCCGTATGAGACGACGGTCTCCTTCTCGCTGAACACGTCGGATGGCAGCCGCTTTACCGACGCCTTCGAGACCGCTGGTGGCCTGGATGGTCGGTCGGCGCACACGAAGGACGTCGTCGTCGATGTGCCGCCGGGCTTCGTTGGCGATCCGACCGTGGTGGAAAGGTGCCCACAGTACGATCTGACGGGCGAAAAGTGCCCGCCGGACAGCGAGATCGGTATGGCGAGGCTCGGCATCCAGAGCAGGGGTTTTATAAACGCTATCGGCACGTATCCTGTGTACAATGTGATTCCCGACAAGGGGTATCCGGCGGAGTTCGTGATCCTCTTCGGCGGCTTTACGGTGCCTCTGTATGCGAGCGTGACACCGGAATCGAATTATGGCGTGCGGATCATCACGCCGGACATCGTGGAATTCGGTGCCCCGATCGATGTATCTGTGACGTTCTTTGGGACGCCGGCGAATGACCCGAATGTGTACAACCGGTATCGGGAAGCGGTGAAAGGTGGCGAACCGGTGGCGTTTTTGGATAATCCGACGGATTGCTCAGCGGCGCCGCAGACGGCTCGTATAGCGATTGATTCTTGGGAGAACCGGGGTTCGTATCTGCCTGATGGTCAGCCGAACTTTGAAGATCCGCGGTGGAAGTCGAGGACGTCGACGGTGTTTCCGTCGCTTGTGGGTTGTGAATTTTTGCAGTTCAATCCGTCGTTGTCGGTGACGCCGGATGTGACGCAGGCTGATGAGCCGGCGGGCACGACGGTGGATTTGCATCTGCCGCAGGCAGCGCAGCAGTTCCCGGCGTTGGTTACGCCGGAGATCAAGGGCACGACGGTGACGTTGCCATCGGGCCTGTCGATCTCGCCGTCGGCCGGTGATGGCCTGGCGGGTTGTGATGATGCGCAGATCGACTTGTCCTCGCCGACGTTGGGTTCGTGTCCGTTGGCGTCGCAGATCGGGACGGTGAAGGTCACGACGCCGTTGTTGACCGAACCGTTGGAAGGCCAGGTGTTTTTGGGTACGCCGCATTGCGACCCGTGTACGGATGCGGATGCGTCGGATGGGAACATGTACCGGATCTTCTTGCAGTTCGAAGGCGCTGGGGTGGTCGTGAAGCAGGAAGGGAAGATCTTTACGAATTCGAGTACGGGGCAGTTGACGACGACGTTCAAGGACATCCCGCAGCTGCCTGTGACCGATGTGCAGCTGCATTTCAACAGTGGTTTGCGGGCGTCGTTGGCGACGCCGCAGTCATGTGGGACGTTCACGAGCACGGCGGATTTGACGCCGTGGAGCGCGCCGATAACTTCGGATGCGACGCCGATCTCGCAGTTCAACGTGGATTGGGACGGCAACGGCGGGGCGTGCCCTGCGGTGATGCCGTTTACTCCTGGGTTTGAAGCGGGGACCTCGAACCCGAACGCGGGGCAGCTGAGCCCGCTGTCGGTGACGTTCAACCGTGAAGACCGCGAACAGGACTTCTCGCAGATCAAGGTCGTGACACCCCCCGGCCTGCTCGGGAGCCTGTCGACGGTCCCGTTGTGTGGGGAGCCCCAGGCGGACCTCGGGACGTGCCCGGTGTCCTCGCAGATCGGGAAAATGACCGTTGCGGCTGGCCCGGGGTCGCACCCGTACTACCAGCAGGGCCAGGTGTATCTGACGGGGCCATACAAGGGTGCGCCGTTTGGCTTGTCGATCGTGGTGCCGACGAAAGCGGGCCCGTTCGACTTGGGGAATGTGGTGGTGCGGGCGCAGATCAGCGTTGATCCGCATACGACGGCGTTGACGGTCACGACCGACCCGCTGCCGCAGATCCTCGACGGCATCCCGCTGCGGCTGAGGAAAACGAATGTGACGATCGACCGGCCCGGGTTCATCTTCAACCCGACCGACTGCGCGCAGCTGCATATCACTGCGACGATCTCGGGGTCCCAGGGCACGCAGACGAATGAGTCAACGCCGTTCGCGGTCGCTGGCTGCGCGGGCTTGTCGTTCGCCCCGAAATTCAGCGTCGCTACGTCGGGTAAAACCACGAAAGTGGGCGGGGCGAGTCTGGACGCGAAACTGGTGGTGCCGTCGGGTCCGCAGTCGAATATCGCGAAGGTCAAGGTGGAACTCCCCAAGCAGCTGCCATCGCGTTTGACGACGTTGCAGAAAGCGTGTCCGGACAGCACTTTTGAAGCGAACCCGGCGGCGTGCCCGGCTGGGTCGGCGATCGGCGCGGTGCAGGCAGTGACGCCGATCCTGCCGGTGAAGCTGCGGGGCCCGGTGTATTTCGTCTCGCATGGTGGCGCGGCGTTCCCGAACCTCGTCGCGGTCCTCCAGGGCTACGGCGTGCGCGTGGACCTCGTCGGCGAAACGTTCATCTCCAAGGCGGGGATCACGAGCTCGACGTTCACGAACATCCCGGATGTTCCGGTCAGTACGTTCGAGCTGTTCCTCCCACAGGGCAAGGGCTCCGCGCTCGCTGCGAACGGAAATCTCTGCAAGAGCAAGCTCGTGATGCCGACCTCGTTCATCGGGCAGGACGGCGCAGAGCTCAAGCAGAACACGCCGATCAAAGTCACCGGTTGCCCCAAGGCGAAGGCATCCAAGCGAGCGAAAAAGGCCCGAACAGCCAGGCATCACCACACCGCGCACCGGAGGAGCAACTGAGATGAAGACACCCAGAATAATCCTCGCCACACTCGCCGCCCTTGCGGTAAGCATGCTCGCCGGCCCCGTAGCACACGCAAGCATCACCTACGGGCCAATCGGGAGCTTCGGCGCGGGTGAAGTCGGCGCACCGTTCGGTGTCGCGGTCGATCAGGCAAGCGGCAAGGTGTTTGTCAGCGATCTACTGCCACGCTCGGTCTATGCGGTCCACGGATACACCGAGACCGGAGAACGGCTCACAGAATTCGATCAGATATCCTTTGCCACCGGTGTTGCGCTCGACCCCTTGAATGGTCATGTGCATGTGGTCGACACTCTACTCGAAACGGGTAAAAGCAACATCGATACATATAGTTTGAACTTCGGCTACGAAAAGACCTCAGCATTCTCGATCACCGGTTCGGGGAATCTTCTTGGCCTAATCCCGGCTGTGCAGATTGCAAGCGACTCGGCGGGGAACATATATCTCCCGAATGCGCCGAACAACGAGGTTCAGAAGTTCGATCCCGAAGGCAACGTGCTGCAGACGATCACGGGGTCGGGCGGCGAAGCGTTGAAGGAACCGACGGGTATCGCGGTGGACAAGGCGGGGAGTGTGTATGTCGCTGACAATGGCAACGGCCGGGTGGAGGAGTTCAGTTCGAGCGGGGCGTTTGTGATGGCGATCGGGACCGGTGTGGATCAGACGACCAATGGGAGCGTCTGCACGGCCGCCTCGAAAGATACGTGCGGGCCGGGCAGCGATGGCTCTCAGGCGGTCGCGCTGGATGCGAGTGGGGACATCTTCGTCGGGGAGAACAGCGGCGCCGGGTTCCACGTCGTCCTCTACAGCCCCAGCGGGGAACAGCTCAGCGACTTCGGCCAGGGCACGATCGGCACCTCGGAATTCGGTGCGATCAACACGCTCGCGGTCGGCCCCTCTGGCTTGGTGTACGTGACCGATGGCGGCAACAATGTCGTGTGGATCTACACGCGGCAGAGCAAGCCTGTGCTCCTGAACGAGTCGGCGTCGGTGGTGAAGCAGACCACGGGGACGCTCAACGCGACAATCGACCCGGGCAGGGCCGATACGACCTACCATTTCGAATATGGTACGAGCGCGGCGTACGGCGCGAGCGCCCCGGTGCCGGATGCCGACATCGGCAATGGCTTGGCGGGCGCTGTCGTCGTGGGGCAGACGCTCGCGGGTCTGCAGCCGGGCGTCACCTACCACTTCAGGGTCGTAGCGACGGACTCGGTCGGCCAGAGCGTCGGGGCCGACCAGACGTTCACGACGCCGCCGCCGACGCCGCCGGTGGTGAACACAGGGCAGGCGAGCGGCGTGGCGCAGGGCGCTGCGACCCTTATGGGAACGGTTGACACGCGTGGCCTGGAGACGGGGTACGAGTTCGATCTCGGTGTCGATACGAGCTACGGCACCCGGATCTTCGGCGACGCGGGCTCCGAACCGGGGTCCCAGACGTTCGTGGCCTCGTTGCAGGGTTTGATGCCGGGCACGACCTACCACTACCGGGTGCTCGCCACGAACGGTTTCGGTACGACCTATGGGGCGGACCAGACGTTCACGACGGCGACGTACCCGTCCTCGGCGCTCGTGGCGAGCGGGGCTCCGCCGCTGCTCGCCACGCCGCTGCTCGCCCCGGCGGGCAAAGCACCGGCGGGCGGCGCGAGCGCGACGGGCGTCAGGGTGGCCGCGCACGCGGCTCGCCAGAGGGCCGGGAAGAACAGAAGGGGCAGGGCCAGCGGGCACAAGCGGAAGGGCAGGGGGTCCGGCGGGCCCGGGCATGCTCACAGCGCCGACAGGAGGGGTAAGTGATGCGCGGGATCCACAAATTGGTGTTGGCGGTGCTGGTCGGGGTGCTCGCGGTGAGCGCCACGCCGGCGGGCGCAGTGGTCGGCTACGCCCCTCTGTGTCCGTCTTTGGGAACCGCGTTTTGCACGCCGGGCACCATTGTTCCCTCCGATGGTGTCGCGGTCGATAATTCGGGCGGGGCATCGGCTGGCGATGTGTGGGTCGTGAGCGGGGACGAAGGTATTCCTGAAGGTAAGTTGGTGAAGTTCGACGCGTCGGGGAACGTGCTCCTGGAAGTTGACGACGAAAATCTTCCCGGCTCCGCCTTGCCGCTTTTCCTTAGCCTGCCGACTCTCAAGCAGGATGCTGTGGACCCGGTTCGACGGCGATGTGTACCTGGCAAGCAGTGGTGGAATAAATGGGAGCGTAGGCACGGTCACGAAGTTCGATTCCTCCGGGGTCTTTCAGTTCCAGATCACGGGGAGCGAAACACCGCAGGGCTCCATCGCGCCCTACGGTGTGGCGGTCGGCGCCGGTGGCGATTTCTATGTCTCCGACCTTAAAAATGGAATGATCGACAGGTTCACCTCGGAAGGCAAATACATCGAACAGTTCCCATCTCAGGGTGGCCAGTCCACCCTTGCTGCCGGCCCGGAAGGCAACCTCTATGCTGGGGATCGGGAGCGAGGTGCTGGAGTACGGCCCCGCCGGGGCGCCTGTCGACTGTCCCGGCGGTAGCAACATCCTGCCCGTGGAAGGCGGCCAGGCAGCAATCGCCGTCGACCCGTCCGACGGTCACATCTTTGTCGGCGCGGAAACCCTCTCGGAAGGCGGCATCGTCGCCGAGTACGACTCGCTGTGCGCCACCGCGCCCAGTACGAGGCTTGGGGCGCACGAATTCGGTTACGTCAATAAAGAAACGGGCGAATTCATACCCGGCGGCAAAGTTGGTCTTGGGATCGGTGTGAACGGGACGACGCACGACGTCTACGCCAGCAACTTCCAGTTGACCTTGGCCTTGATATTCGGTCCGGTCACGCTGCCCGATGTCGTGACGGGCGCGCCCGCGACGAGCGTCACGCGTGTCTCGGCGACGGTGAGCGGGACGGTGAACCCGGATGAAACCTCGGTCACGACCTGCGAAGTCGAATACGGCCCCACAATCGCATACGGGAACACCGCGCCGTGCACGCAGGCGCTGCCGCTGGAAGGCAGCAGCCCGCTGGCGGTGAGCGCCGAACTGCAATTCGCGTTCCCGCCGGCGAGCCTGGTGCACTATCGCTTCAGGGCGGGCAACGCGAATGGCTCCAGCGTCGGCTTGGACAATACGTTCTTCAGCGAATCGCTCTCTCCGCCGGTGGTCGGCGGGTTGCTGGCGTCGGGTGTGACGCAGTTCGCGGCGACGCTGAACGGGACGCTCAAAACCAGCGAAGGGCTCGTTGACTACCGCTTCCAGTACGGCACGAGCACTGCGTACGGGTCGGTCGAGCCGATCCCCGACAACTACACGCCGATCACTGGCGAAACGGTGGCGGTCTCCCAGCCGATCCAGGGTCTGCAGGCGGGCACGACCTACCATTACCGGCTTGTGGCGAGCAGCCCGGGTGCGACCGCGGTGAAGGGTCCCGACGAGACCTTCACGACGCTCCCGATCCCCGCCCCCAGCGTGGAAACGGGCGGCGCGAGCAGCGTCGGCGTGGGCTCCGCGACGCTATCCGGAGCGGTTGACCCGCACGAGTGGGATACGACGTACCTGTTCCAGTACGGCACGAGCACGGCGTACGGGTCGAGCTGGCCGACGGTGCAGGTCGAGATGGGCGCCCTGGAAGGCGGCCAGCCCGTGGTTGTGAAAGTCCCGAACCTGCTGCCGGGTACGACCTACCACTACCGGCTTGTGGCTACCAATGGCGGTGGCACGACCTACGGTCAGGACATGACGTTCACGACCGGGGAATACCCTGCACTGGCGGTCCAGGAACCCCCAGCGTTGGGCACGTTCCTGGTGCCCGTGGGGCCGGGCAGGGTTCTGACGGCCTCGCCGAAGCACAAGACCGGCAAGAAAGCCAAGAAGACCAAGAAGGGCAAGAAGCACCCGAGGAGCAGGCGCAAGGCGCGCCGCGGGAAGAAGCACTGAGCGCGGCTCGGTCGGGTCCTAGCTGGTGCGCGGGTACGTCGCATGTCGCATCTGGGCCATGTGGGGTCCGCGGCGTGAGGGGGGCTTGACAGTGTGTTGCGGGTGTGGTTATATAGGGTCTGTCGCGGTGTCCACGTGTGGTGGGGCCGGGCGTACATAGGGTCTGGTTTGGGTCGGCTGTCTTGTGGTTGACGTCCAAGCGCTCGCAGGGATTTGGGTTTGGGTAGAGGGACTGGGTCAGAACGTATGAGGGAGATTGGTTAGCGTGGTTTCGAGAGGGAATGACGTGTCGGGTATGCGCGGGGCTCCTGTGGGGGTTCTTGCTAGATGCATCAGCGGTCTGATGCATCTCTCTCTCTCTCTCTCTCTCTTCGGCTTCTCGGCTAGCCGCTAGGAGCATTCATCGGCCGGTCCTCGCGGGCCGTCCGGCTTCCCCCGTAGGGGGAGGGGCCGTCGAGGTCGTTTGTCGGCGGGCTTTTGCGTGCTCCCGGGTGGTTGCCTGCCGTGTGGGGGGGTTGGTGTGATGCCCTCGCGCGCAGCGGCTCGTCGTGGTGGCCGGGTGTCTGGGTCGCGTGGGGGTGTGCGGCGGTCGGGGGCTGTGGTGGTGGAGCCTGGGCGGGGTACGAGTGTTCCGCGTGAGCAGCTCGTGGAGATCCAGCGGTCGCGGTTGTTGGCGGCGGCGGTTGTCGCGGTCGATGAGCTCGGCTATACGGATACGACGGTCTCGGACATCACGGGTCGCGCGCGGGTATCGCGGCGAACGTTCTATGAGCTGTTCTCAAACCGCGAGGAGTGCCTGGCCGCGGTGTTGGAGGATGTCGTCGCGCTGATCGAGGGTGAGGTCGAGGCGGCGGGTCTCGCGGGTCTCGGGTGGTGTGAGCGGGTGCGTGGGGGGTTGTGGGTGATCTTGTCGTTTTTGGATCGGGAGCCGGTGTTGGCGCGGGTGTGTGTGGTGCAGGCGTTGCGTGGTGGCGTGGAGGTGTTGGGGCGTCGCGAGGAGGTCCTTGCGGGCCTGGCGAGGGTGGTTGATGAGGGCCGTCGGGAGGGTGCGCGCGCCGGGGGCTGCACGCCGTTGACGGCGGAGGGTGTCGTCGGTGCGGCGTTCGCGATCGTGTATGCGCGGTTGTTGCGTGGGGACCACGGGCCGTTGACGGGTTTGTTGGGTGAGTTGATGGGGATGGTCGTGCTGCCCTACATGGGTGCAGGGGCCGCGCGGCGTGAGCAGGCGCGGCCTGCGCCCGCGGGGCCTGTGCGTGCTCCGGATGGGCCAGCCGGGGGTGGGGGGGTTGTGGGTGATCCGCTGCAGGGTGTTTCGATGCGTTTGACGTATCGCACCGCGCGGGTTTTGCAGGGTGTCGCTGAGTGCGCGGGGGGGAGTAATCGTGAGGTGGCTGAGCGCGCGGGGATCCAGGATCCGGGGCAGGTCTCCAAGCTGCTGCGTCGCCTTGAGAGTCTGGGGTTGCTCACGAACACGAGTGAGGGGCACGCCAAAGGCGAGCCGAACGCGTGGACCCTGACCCCGAAGGGTCGGCTGGTCGCGCAGAGCGTTCGTGTCCACGTCCGCGGCGAGCGGGAGGCCGCGTGATGCCCTCCGTTGATCTGAGCGTAACGGGCCGGCGCGGGTTCGCGGGAACCGCAGGTCGCCGTCGTCTGTTCTCCCGTGGGTTCTGTTGCTGTGTTCCCGGGGGGTTTTCCCCTCGAAATGTCGAGGGTTTCCGGAAGGGGATGGGTTCATGAGTGCTCATAGGCTGAGTTTGGGTATCGCGCGGCTGTCGCGCATCGCGCGCTCGTCGTGGCGCCGCGACGGCCGCACGGCCGTTCTCGCGTGGACGCTCGCGCTCACGGCAGGGACTGTGCTTGTCCTGCTGCCATCGGCCGCCTCGGCCGAAGAATGCCCCAACGCGCAGTTCCGCACCGGGCCCTCCGCGCACCTCCCCGACTGCCGCGCGTATGAGATGGTCACCCCGCCGTTCAAGGACGCAGGCTATGCGAGAGTCATGGCGATCAGTCCGAACGGGCTCTCAATTGCCACGGCTGTGAACGGGGCCTTCGGGGGCGTTGAAGGCTACCCAAATATTATTTTTCCCATCCCGGGCATTATCTACACGACGCAGCGTACGGACTCGGGCTGGGCGGGCACGCCCGACGACCTATCCGCCTTTGAATACGCGCCATTTCTGGCGTCCGGCTTCGCCGACCTGGCGGGCATCTCGGAAGGAGGCCTGGATGGCCAGACGACGGTGTGGGCGGCCCGCAAGGCTGGGCAACCTGAAAACAGGATCGACTTCTTCATGCGTCGTCCCGACCGCTCGATCGTGGATATAGGTCCGGCGCTGCCGCCCACAGTACCACCTGGTAGTCCCTCAGAAGAGGGGAACCTAGCGAAAATATATGGTATTGGACTGTCGCCCAATTCGTCGCGCTACTTCTTCTCCATCGAACACGAAAATTACTACTGGCCGTTCGATGGTACGCAAGTAGGGCCCAGTTCGCTATACGAGTATCTGGGGACGGGCAACACGGTCCCACTGCTGGTGGGTGTCGAAAATAGCGGCAAACAGATCAGCCAGTGCGGGACGGTGATAGGCGGTGGTGGAGAAAACGCCTCGATAAGCGAATCTAGCCACAATGCGGTCTCCACGGACGGTGATACCGTTTTCTTCACCGCGTATCCGACAACGCACACGTTGTGCAAAGGCAATGCGCCTCCAGTCCAGGAGCTGTTCGCGCGAATCGACAACGGGCTGCCAGGCGCCCATACGGTCGCGATCTCCGAGCCCTCAAAGGGAGACTGCGCGGCATGCGACACCGAAGCTAGTGTGCTCGCGTCCGCACACTTCGAGGGTGCCTCGGAGGATGGCTCGAAGGTGTTCTTTACGACCACGCAGCCGTTGCTCGGCGGTGACACGCACGAAAACATCTACGAGTACGACTTCGACGCCCCCGCTGGGGAAAGGATACTCCGAGTCTCCCGCGGGGACTCGACGGTCTCCAACCCCACTCCTGGCTTGGTACATCGAACGGGAGCAGGCTATATGACAGGGTCTCCCATGAACTCCGAGGATGGCTCACACGTGTACTTCATCGCGACGGGGGTGTTGACGACGACAGCGAATGGGGAGGGTGAATCTGCCGAAGTGGGTGCTGGCAATCTGTATGTGTTCGAGCGGGATTCCCGCTTCCCCTCAGGGCAAATCGCATTCGTTGCGAGGCTGTCGGCAAGGGATGTATGCAACCTTTGTCAAGGGAGCAGTTTCTCACCAGACATCACGCCGGACGGCCGTTTCCTGGTGTTTCGCAGCGAACGTGACCTGACCCCGGACGATACGAGCACAGGCGTCAGGCAGATTTTCGAGTATGACGCCCAGACCGGCGCGCTGGTGCGTGTATCGATCGGCCAGGATGGCTTCAACCATAACGGAAATGTGACAGAACCCAAGCTCAATGTCTATGCAGGGGTTACCAATGATGCCCTGATCTTGTCGCCGGCGGCCTTCTTTGAAGGCTATAATCCCACCGACTACTCGACCCGCTCGTCGGTGTCTGCCGATGGCTCGTATGTGTTCTTCGAAAGTACCGTCGGCCTCACTCCACAAGCACTCAACCAGACGGTAATTGGGAAGGAAAGCGTCGGCGGGCCGGTTTACGCCACGAACGTCTATGAGTACCACGCCGGGCGCGTGAGCCTGATCTCCGACGGCGAGGACATCACTCGCATCGGTAACGTCAGCGCTGTTGAATTGCTCGGTACGGACGCTTCGGGTCACGACGTCTTCTTCCAGACCGTGGATCGGCTGGTGGGGCAGGACGCCGACACCAACCTCGATATCTATGACGCGCGGATCGACGGTGGCTTTCCGGGTCCCTCGCCGACACCGTCGTGTTCGGGCGATGCCTGCCAAGGGCCGTTGAGCGGGGCGCCGGTGCTGCTCTCGCCCGGAAGCGAGTTTCAGGCAGGCGGCAACCCGCCGCTGGCTGCCGCGCCGGCCACGAAGCCCAAGCAGAAGACAACCAAGCAGAAGACAAAGAAGAAGCGGCCAAAAAGCCGGAAGTCCGGCAAGGGACGCGCCAAGCGGCGCGGGAGCAAGGCAAAGAGGGCCGCTGCCAGCGGCCGTGCGAACCGGAAGGCGGATCGGTCATGAGGACTGTGGGGAAGAAAGGTGTTCTTGGTCTGATCGGCGCAGCCGCGGTCCTCGCTGGACTCCTCGGTCCACCCGGTGCCTCGGCTGCCGACCCCGGCCCGGGCCTTGCAATCAAAGCGGTCGCGGGCCCCACGATCTTCTCCGTCGAACACAACGGCAACGCCCTACCCGATACCTACTCGTTGACGGTGACGAACACCGGTAGCCTGCCAACGACTGGAGCCCCGATCGCGATCAGCGACGAGCTGCCCCGGGGTCTGAGGGCGGTCCGCGTCGAAAGTACGACGGACCGGGTCGCCGGGTTCGTATCGCTGTCGTGCGTGAAGTCGACTGTGACCTGTACCTACAACGCTCCGCTTCCGGCAGGCGAAAGCCTGGTGATGTCGGTGGGGGTAATAATCGAACCCGGCACGGTTGGTCCTGTAACGAATAGCGCGTTTGTAGCTGGCGGCGGGGCGCCAAGCGCATCGACGAACGTGGAAACGGCGATCGGCACGGCGGCGGAATCGCTGGCGGAGCCGTTCGGCCTTGCGGCCGCGGCTGATGAAGTGACGGGTGTCGACGGGTTGACTGACACGCAGGCAGGTGACCACCCTTATGAGACGACGGTCTCCTTCTCGCTGGACACGTACGGCGAATATAGGGAAGGGAATTTTCAGGGGGCGGGTCGCCAGGGAGGCCAGTATTCGCAAACGAAGGACGTGGTCGTCAACGTCCCTGCGGGTTTTGTGGGCAATCCTACTGTAATCGAACGATGCTCACAGTACGAACTTTCGAATCAAACCTGCCCGCCAAGCACCGAGATAGGCTTCGCTAGGCTCGGATTAAAAAATAGAGGTTTTCTAAATACCATCGGCACATATCCTGTGTACAACGTGGTTCCCGATAAGGGGTACCCAGCGGAGTTCGTGATCCTCTTTGGCGGTATACCCGTGACCCTCTATGCGAGCGTCACCCCGGACTCAAACTACGGTGTGCGGATCACCACGCCCGACATCCCGGAGGCGGGTATCCCGATCGATATCTCCGTGACGTTCTTTGGGACCCCCGCGAATGATCCAAACGTGTACAACAGGTATCGGGAAGCGGTGAAAGGTGGCGCCCCGGTGGCGTTCCTGGATAATCCGGTGGACTGCTCGATCGCGCCGCAGGTGACGCGTGTGGCAGTGGATTCGTGGGAGAGCCCGGGCTCTTATCTGCCCGATGGCCAGCCGAACTTTGAAGATCCACGGTGGAAGTCGAAGACAACGACGGTGTTCCCGTCGCTTCAGGGCTGTGAATTGTTGCAGTTCAATCCGTCGCTGTCGGTGACGCCGGATGTGACGCAGGCGGATGAGCCGGCGGGCACGACGGTCGATCTACATCTTCCGCAGGCCGCGCAGCAGTTTCCGGCGTTGGTGACGCCGGAGATCAAGGGTACGACGGTGACGTTGCCGTCTGGCTTGTCGATCTCGCCGTCGGCTGGCGATGGTCTGGCGGGTTGCGATGATGCGCAGATCGATCTGTCGTCGCCGACGTTGGGTTCGTGTCCGCTGGCGTCGCAGATCGGGACGGTGAAGGTCACGACACCGTTGTTGACCGAACCGTTGGAAGGCCAGGTGTTTTTGGGGACGCCGCACTGCGACCCCTGTACGGATGCGGATGCGTCGGATGGGAACATGTACCGGATCTTCTTGCAGTTCGAAGGCGCTGGGGTGGTCGTGAAGCAGGAAGGGAAGATCTTCGCGAACTCGAGTACGGGGCAGTTGACGACGACGTTCAAGAACATCCCACAGTTGCCGGTCAGCGATGTGCAGCTGCATTTCAACAGCGGGCTGCGGGCGTCGTTGGCGACGCCGCAGTCGTGTGGGACGTTCACGAGCACGGCGGATTTGACGCCGTGGAGTGCTCCGATCACGCCGGATGCGACGCCGATCTCGCAGTTCAGCGTGGATTGGGATGGCAACGGTGGGGCTTGTCCTGCGGTGATGCCGTTCAGTCCTGGGTTTGAAGCGGGGACGTCGAACGCAAACGCGGGGCAGTTGAGCCCGCTGTCGGTGACGTTCAACCGCGAAGATCGTGAACAGGACTTCTCGCAGATCAAGGTCGTGACGCCCCCGGGCCTGCTGGGGAGCCTCTCGGCGGTGCCGTTGTGCGGGGAGCCGCAGGCGGATCTCGGGACGTGCCCGGCGGCGTCGCAGATCGGGAAAATGACTGTCGCTGCGGGCCCGGGGTCGCACCCGTACTATCAGCAGGGACAGGTGTATTTGACGGGCCCGTATAAGGGCGCCCCGTTTGGCTTGTCGATTGTGGTTCCGACGAAAGCGGGCCCGTTCGACCTCGGGAATGTGGTTGTGCGGGCGCAGATCAGTGTCGATCCGCATACGACGGCGTTGACGGTCACGACCGACCCGCTGCCGCAGATCCTGGACGGGATCCCGTTGCGGCTGCGGAAAACGAATGTGACGATCGACCGGCCTGGGTTCATCTTCAATCCGACGGATTGCGCGCAGCTGCATATCACGGCGACGATCTCGGGCTCCCAGGGCACGCAGACGAACGTGTCAACGCCGTTCGCGGTCGCCGGCTGCGCGGGCCTGTCGTTCGCCCCGAAATTCAGCGTCGCCACCTCGGGGAAAACGTCGAAAGCGGGCGGCGCGAGCCTCGACGCGAAACTGGTGGTGCCGTCTGGTCCGCAGTCGAACATCGCGAAGGTCAAGGTCGAACTCCCCAAGCAGCTGCCCTCCAGGCTGACCACACTGCAGAAAGCCTGTCCGGACAGCACGTTCGAAGCGAACCCCGCGGCCTGCCCCGCGGGGTCGGCGATCGGCGCGGTGCAGGCGGTCACGCCGATCCTGCCGGTGAAGCTGCGGGGCCCGGTGTACTTCGTCTCGCACGGTGGTGCTGCGTTCCCGAATCTCGTCGCGGTCCTCCAGGGCTACGGCGTGCGTGTCAACCTGGTCGGTGAAACGTTCATCTCAAAGGCGGGGATCACGAGCTCGACGTTCACGAACATCCCGGACGTGCCCGTCAGCACGTTCGAGCTGTTCCTGCCGCAGGGCAAGGGCTCCGCGCTGGCGGCGAACGGGAACCTCTGCAAGAGCAAGCTCGTGATGCCGACGCTGTTCGTCGGCCAGGACGGCGCACAGCTCAAACAGAACACACTAATCAAAGTCACCGGCTGCCCCAAGGCGAAAACATCCAAACGGGCGAAAAAGGCCCGAACGGCCAAGCATCATCACACCGCGCACCGGAGGAGCAACTGAGATGAGGACACCAAGAATCATCCTCGCGACACTCGCCGCGCTCGCGCCGAGCACGTTCGCCGGCCCCGCGGCACAGGCGAGCATAACCTACGGGCCAGTCACGCAACTCGGCGCGGGTGAAGAACTCCAAGGCACGGTCGGTGTCACGGTCAACCAAGGGAATAGGGACGTGTATGTTGGCAACCTGGTGATCGGCGGGGTCCGCGAGTACGACTTGGCTGGAAACCATATCGCTACGTTCGACGCGGAAGCTGTTGGCTTTAGCCCGCTCGTATCGGGCACGGCGGTGGACCCCGTGAACGGGAACGTATACGTGGTAAAGCCCTCTCCCCAAGAGATCGAAACATATAGCCCCAATGGTGGCTTCGTCTCGGGATTCTCGATCCCCGGATCGGGGAACCTTTTTGGAGTCTTCACGGTTGTGCAGATCGCGAGCGACTCGGCGGGGAACGTATATCTGCCGAACGCGCCGAACAGCGAGGTGCAGAAGTTCGATCCTGAAGGCAATGTGCTGCAGACGATCACCGGGTCGGGTGCCGAAGCGCTGAAGGAACCCACAGGTGTCGCGGTCGATGCGGCGGGGAACGTGTATGTCGCGGACAACGGCAACGGCCGGATGGAGGAGTTCAGCCCGAGCGGCGCGTTCATAATGGCGATCGGGACCGGCGTGAACCAGACGACCAAAGGGAACGTCTGCACCGCGGCCTCAAAAGACACGTGCGGGCCGGGCAGCGACGGCTCCCAGGCGGTCGCCCTGGACGCGAGCGGCGACATCGTCGTCGGCGAGAGCAGCGGCGCGGGCTTCCATGTCGTCCTCTACAGCCCCACCGGCGAACAGCTCAGCGACTTCGGCCAGGGCACGATCGGCGCCTCGGAACTCGGGGCGATCAATACGCTCGCGGTCGGCCCGACCGGCTTGGTGTACGTGGCCGACGGCGGCAACAACGTCGTGTGGGTCTTCGCTCGGCAGAGCAAGCCCTCTTTCCTGAGCGAGTCGGCGTCGGTGGTGAAGCAGACCTCGGCGACGCTTAACGCGACGATCGACCGGGGCCACGCCGATACGACTTACCGCTTCGAATACGGGACGAGCGCCGGGTACGGTGCGAGCGTCCCGGTGCCGGACGCTGATATCGGCAATGGTGGCGTGGAAGGTGGTGCTGTCGTGGTCGCACAGACGCTGACGGGTTTGCAGTCTGGCGTCACCTACCACTTCAGGGTCGTTGCGACAAACGCGCTCGGCCAGACCGTCGGGGTCGACCAGACGTTCACGACGCTACCGCCGACGCCGCCTGCGGTGAGCACGGGGCAGGCGAGCGGCGTGGCGCAGAACGCGGCGACGTTGACGGGAACGATCGACACTCGTGGCCTGGAGACCGGGTACGAGTTTGATCTCGGTGTCGATACGAGCTACGGCACGCGGATCTTCGGTGACGCCGGCGTCGAACCTGGGTCGCAGACGTTCACAGCTCCGTTGCAGGGTTTGATGCCGGGCACGACCTACCACTACAGGATTCTTGCCACCAATGGCTTCGGCACGACTTATGGGGCCGACCAGACGTTTACGACGGCGATCTACCCGTCCTCGGGGCTCGCCGCGAGCGGGTCTCCGCCGCTGCTTTCGACGCCGCTGCTCGCCCCGGCGGGCAAAGCGCCCGCGGGTGGCGCGGCCGCGAGCACGGCAGGCGCCAGGCCAACCGCGCACTCGGCTCGACACAACAAGACCGGGAAGGGCAGGGGCAGGGCCAGTGGGCACAAGCGAAAGGGCAGGGGGTCCGGCGGGGCTGGTCATGCTCATGGCGTCGACAGGAGGGGCAAGTGATGCGCGGTATCCATAAGCTGGCGTTGGCCTGCCTCGCGGTTCTGCTTGGCGTGCTCGCGTCAACCGTCGCCCCGGCGGGCGCGGCGGTCGGCTACATCAATCTCTGCCCCTCTTTGGGAACCGCGCTCTGCACGCCGGGCACGGCTGTTCCCAACGACGGTGTGGCGGTCGATAATTCGAGCGGGTCGTCGGCGGGCGACGTGTGGGTCGCGAGCGGGATCGAAGGCATCCCTCCAGCGGAGCTGATCAAGTTTGACTCCTCAGGGAACCTGCTCCTCGAAGTCAACGACGAAAATATTCCCGGCTCCGCCCTACCGGTTTTCAGCGAACGATCGATCAAGCAGGATGCTGTCGATCCAACCAACGGCGATGTTTACTTGGCCAATGCGGGATTCGGGCAGAATGCTGGCACAGTCACAAAGTTTAATTCCTCCGGCGTTTTTCAGCTCCAGATCACAGGAAATGAAACGCCACAGGGTTCCTTCAAACCATTAGGTGTGGCGGTCGGTGGGAACGGCGACCTCTATGTTTCAGACAACAAAAGTGAAATGATCGACAAGTTCACCGCGTCCGGTGAATATATCGAACAGTTTTCGTCTCACGGGGGGTCCGCCCTCCTTGCGTTAGGCCCTGAAGGCAATCTCTACGTGGGGCTCCCGGGCCAGGTGAGGGAGTACAGCCCCACCGGAGCGCCTGTCAACTGCCCCGGTGGCAGCAACACCCTGTCCGTGGAAGGGGGCGGCGGAGCGGTCGCCATAGATCCGTCTGACGGGCATATCTTCGCGAGCGCGAAGACCCCCTCGGAAGGCGCCATCGTCGCCGAGTACGATTCGTCGTGCGCCACCGCGCCCAACGCGAGGCTCGGCGCGCACGAATTCGGTCATGTCGATCAAGAAACAGGCAAATTCATTCCTGGCGAAGTTGGTCTTGGAATCGGTGTGAACGGGTCTACGCACGACGTCTACGCCAGCAATTTCCAGCAGAAATTTGCTCTGGTGTTCGGGCCGGCCACGTTTCCCGATATCGTGACGGGCGCGCCGGCGACGAGCATCACACGCGTCTCGGCGGCGGTGAGCGGGACTGTGAACCCAGACGAAACATCGGTTACGACCTGCGAAGTCGAATACGGTCCCACGACGGAATACGGGAACAGCACGCCCTGCACCCAGTCACTGCCGCTGGAAGGCAACAGCCCGCTGCCGGTGAACGCTGAACTCAAATTCTCGTTCCCGCCGGCCAGCCTGGTGCACTACCGTGTGCGGGCGGGCAACGCCAACGGCTCCAACGTCGGCGAAGACCATACGTTCTTCACCGAAGCGCTATCTCCGCCGGTGGTCGGCGGGCTGCCAGCCTCGAGCATCACGCAGTTCACCGCGACGCTCAACGGTACGCTCAAAACCAGCGAAGGGCTCGTCGACTACCGCTTCCAGTACGGCACAAGCACGGCGTACGGGTCGGTCGAGCCGATCCCCGATGGCTATACGCCGATCCCCAGCGAAACGGTGCCGGTGTCTCAGCCGATCCAGGGTCTGCAGGCGGGCACGACCTACCACTACCGGCTCGTGGCGAGCAGCCCCGGAGCGACCGAAGTGAAGGGTCCCGACGAGACGTTCACGACGCTGCCGATCCCCGCTCCCGCGGTGGAAACGGGCGGCGCGAGCGGCGTCGGCGTGGGCTCCGCGACGCTTTCGGGCGCGGTCGACCCGCACGGGTGGGACACGACGTACCTGTTCCAGTACGGCACGAGCACGGCGTACGGGTCTAGCTGGCCGACGGTGCAGGTCGAGATGGGCGCCCTCGAAGGCTTACAGCCCGTGGTGGTGGGCATCCCGAACCTGCTGCCGAACACGACCTACCACTACCGGCTTGTGGCCACCAACGGCGGCGGCACGACCTTCGGGCAGGACATGACGTTCACGACCGGGGAATACCCCGCGCAGGTGATCCAGGAACCCGTGGCGCTCCAGACGCTCCTGATCCCCACTGGCGGCCAGACCGCCAAATCGCCTGGCAAGAAGACCAAGAAGGCCAAGAAGAAGACCAAGAAGCGCCCGAAGGGCAAGCACAGGGCGCGCCGTAAGAAGAAGTAGCGTTAGTCGATCGAGCCGGGTTGGGCGATCCACACGCTTTCGACTCCGAGCGCGCGGCAGAGGAGGTCGTAGTGGCTGTCGTAGTGCAGCACTCCGGCGCCGCGCTCGGCGGCCGCGGTGGCGATCAGGTAGTCGGCGGCGGGTAGGCGCCGCTCGCCGCGCAGTTCGCGTGAGGCGCCGAGGGCTGCGTCGCCCGCGTTGCGTGTCACCGGGGCCTGTGTGAGTGCTTGCAGCGCGCGGTCGAGGTTGGTGAATGCCTCCTCGTTGCGTGCGCCCGCCAGCAGCTCCAACGCGACCACTGGGCAGATGGCCAGCAGGCCGGTGTCGCGGGTCGCGGCCCATCTGGGTAGGACCGCGGGATCGGTGCGGCGGTTCCACGCGGAGGTGTCGAATACAAGCGGGGAGCCTGAGCCGTAGGGCTCAGCGGCGTTCTGCATGGAGCTGCTCGGATACCGCGAAGTCGTATCCGTCTTCCTCGCCTGAATCGAGTCGCTGTAGGAACTCGATCGCGTCCTGGCGGCGGTTCTGCTCGGCGCGGATCGCCTCGGCGCCGCGCAGCGCGAGGTCGTGCACGGCGCGTGATCGTGGCTTGGCGCCGCCGAGCTCGGCGACCGCGGCGGCCAGCTCGGGATCGAGCGTGACCTGTACACGGGGCTTGGTGGATGGCATATCAGCAGTGTACCACGCAGGTGGTACAGGATCTTTCCGTGTCCGGCCGCGGACACGAACGGTAAGAGTCGGAGGGAACCGAGCGGGCAGTAACTGAGTTCCTCGCGAGATCGACGCTGCCTCCTGGGCCGCCGGCGGGGCGGGGTGCGGCGGGGTGTGGGGGCTTGACAACCTGTTGCGGGTATGGTTATATAGCGTCTGTCCCGGTGTCCACGTACGGTGGGGCCGGGGCGTACATAGGGTCTGGTTTGGGTCGGCCTGTCTTGTGGTTGACGTCCAAGCGCTCGCAGGGATTTTTGGGTTTGGGACGAGGGACTGGGTCAGAACGCATGAGGGAGATGGTTTAGCGTGGTTTCGAGAGGGAATAACGTGTCGGGTATGCGTGGGGCTCCTGTGGGGGTTCTTGCTAGATGCATCAGCAACCTGATGCATCTCTCTCTCTCTCTCTCTCTCTCTTCGGCTTCTCGGCCTGCAGCTAGCCGACCGGTAGCGGCGCGGACGCGCCGCCCGGGTTCCCCCGCGTGCGGGGGAGGGCCTCACCCGGCCTCAGGCTGTGCACAACGTACGGCAGCCAGGACCGAGGCCGTTCGAGACCAGCGGGCTATAGAGCAAGACCGAAACCGCGGTCACCGTAGGTCGTGTGTCCGGCAAGCCTCGTATGAGTGGGCCTGTGCTGCGACTGGCGGTGTAGCTGGGAACACCCACGTAGCTGGGAACACCCAACGTATGAGGGAGACGGGGTGATGCCCGCGCGCGCAGCGGTTCGTCGTGGTGGCCAGGTATCTGGGGCGCGTGGGGATGTGCGGCGATCCCGGGCGGGGGTGGTGGAGCCTGCGCGGGGTACAAGTGTTCCGCGTGAGCAGCTTGTGGAGATTCAGCGCTCGCGGTTGTTGGCGGCGGCGGTTATCGCGGTCGATGAGCTCGGCTATGCGGATACGACGGTCTCGGACATCACGGGTCGCGCGCGGGTGTCGCGCCGCACGTTCTATGAGCTGTTCTCAAACCGCGAGGAGTGCCTGGCGGCGGTGTTGGAGGATGTCGTCGCGCTGATCGTGGGTGAGGTCGAGGCGGCGGGGTTGGGGGGTCTTGGGTGGCGTGAGCGGGTGCGTGGCGGTTTGTGGGCGATCCTGTCGTTCTTGGATCGGGAGCCGGCGTTGGCGCGGGTGTGTGTGGTGCAGGCGTTGCGTGGTGGCGCGGAGGTGTTGAGGCGTCGTGAGGAGGTCCTTGCGGGCCTGGCGAGAGTGGTTGATGAGGGCCGCGTGGAGAGCGCGCGTGGTGGGGGGTGTAGCGCGTTGACGGCGGAGGGTGTTGTCGGTGCGGCGTTCGCGATTGTGTATGCGCGGTTGTTGCGGGGGGAGCAGGAGCCGTTGACGGGTTTGCTGGGGGAGTTGATGGGGATGATCGTGCTGCCTTATAGGGGTGTGGCGGCGGCACGTCGCGAGCAGGCGCGGCCTGCACCCGTGGGGTCCCTGCGCGTTCCGGATGGGCCAGCTGTGGGTGGGGGGGCTGTGGGTGATCCGCTGCAGGGTGTTTCGATGCGTTTGACGTATCGCACCGCGCGGGTTTTGCAGGGTGTCGCTGAGTGCGCGGGGGGGAGTAATCGTGAGGTGGCTGAGCGCGCGGGGGTCCAGGATCCGGGGCAGGTCTCAAAGCTGCTGCGTCGCCTTGAGAGTCTGGGGTTGCTCAGGAACACAAGTGAGGGGCACGCCAAAGGCGAGCCGAACGCGTGGACCCTGACCCCGAAGGGTCGGCTGGTCGCGCAGAGCGTTCGTGTCCACGTCCGCGGCGAGCGGGAGGCGGCGTGATGTCCTCTGTTTTATCCAAGCGTAACGGGCCGGCGCGGGTTCGCGGGAGCCGCAGGTCACCGTCGTCTGTTCTCCCGTGGGTTCTGTTGCCGTGTTCCCGGGGGGTTCTCCCCTCCAAACGTCGAGGGTTTCCGGAAGGGATGGGTTCATGAGTGCTCATAGGCTGAGTTTGGGTATCACGCGGCTGTCGTACTTTGCGCGCTCACCGCGGCGCCGCGCCGGCCGCGCGGCCGCTCTCGCGTCAACGCTTGCGCTCACGGCAGGGACCGCGCTTGTCCTGCTGCCATCGGCCGCCGCGGCCGAAGAATGCCCCAACGCGGCCTTCCGCACGGGCCCTTCCGCGCACCTGCCGGACTGCCGCGCGTATGAGATGGTGTCGCCGCCGTTCAAGGGTTCGGGCTCTGCGTATGTGGGGCCGATCAGCCAGAGCGGCTCATCGCTGCTGCTGTTTGTGACCGGCGGCTTTGGAGGCATCGAAGGCTTTTCGACGCTCTATAATCCCAACCCGACAGGTGTGTATGAGACGCAGCGCACGGCTTCGGGCTGGGTGAGCGCGCCGCAGGACCTTTCGGCCACCGAATATCTGCCAGCAATATTCGGAAAATTCAACGTCCTGTCGGGCTATGGGTCCGAAGACGGCCCGGACAATCTGCTGGTGGCGTGGCTGAGTCGCGAAGCTTCGCAGCCCAATAACAGGCTCGACTTCTTCGCGCGCCGTTCTGACCACTCGGTTGTGGATATCGGCCCCGCGCTGCCGTCGACGGCGCCGGCCGGGTCGTCTGACGACGGCGGAGGAGCCTTTGGGTACGGATTTTCGCCCAGCGCGCAGCTCTCGGGTAATGCGTCCCGCTACTTTTTTACCCTTTCTCAGAACCACTGGCCGTTCGACGGCACGCTGGAAGGAGATGTCTCCCTGTATGAGTATCTCGGAACGGGCAACACGACTCCGCTGCTGGTGGGGGTCGACAACAGTGGCGCCCTGATAAGCCAGTGCGGGACTCAGCTTGGAGAACCCAATGGTCTCTTTGACTACCAGTCCCATTCCAACTATGGCCACAACGCCGTCTCCACTGACGGCAACACGGTGTTCTTCACGGTGGCTCCCTGCAACGGCGGCCCTCCTGTCGAAGAGCTGTTCGCGCGAATCGACAACGGGCTGCCGGATGCGCATACGGTCGCGATCTCCGAGCCCTCCGAGGAAGACTGCTCTGCGTGCGACACCGAAGCGGGCGTGCTCGCCGGAGCGCGCTTCCGAGGCGCCTCTGAGGACGGCCGGAAGGTGTTCTTCGTAACCAAGCAGCCACTGCTCGGCAGCGACACGAGCGAAAATCTCTATGAGTACGACTTCGACGCGCCCGCCGGTGAACGGGTCGTGCGGGTGACCGCCGGCGACGCGACCGTGTCAAACCCGGCGCCAGGCCTGCTGGCACTCAGTCTGCAGGTGGGGCCCATGAACTCCGAGGATGGCTCCCACATGTACTTCCTTGCAACCGGGGTGTTGACGACCACGCCGAACGGAGAGGGCGAAGCGGCCGCGGGCGGCGCTGACAACCTGTACGTGTTCGAGCGCGACGCCCGGTTCCCGGGCGGGCATGTGGCGTTCGTCGCGAGACTGTCGCCAGCTGACCTATCACAGGCTGGCTTCTCCACCGTTGGGTTTGTACCGGACATGACGCCCGACGGCCGTTTCCTGGTGTTCGCCAGCGGACGGGACCTGACGCCGGACGACACCAGCACGGCCAGGCAGATCTTCGAGTATGACGCGCAGACAGGCGGATTGGTGCGGATGTCGATCGGTCAGGACGGCTTCAATCACAATGGCAATGTGCCCGCCACGTTCTACAGATTTGGGCAGAGTGACGCTGCGCATATCGTGTCGCCAGCAGCCGAATTGACCGCGGCGCCGGGGCTATCTTTTAACTACTATAGTTCCGCCACCTACCAGTCCCGTCTTTCGGTGTCGGCCGATGGTTCATATGTGTTCTTCCAGAGCCCCGTCGGTCTCACGCCGCAGGCGTTCGACAGGAAGGTGCTCAAGATAGACGAACTCGGAGAACCGGTATTGGCTAATAACGTCTACGAGTATCACGACGGGACGGTGAGCCTGATTTCCGATGGCCAGGACGTCAGCAGTGTCACCTACGAACCGATCGTTGAACTTATCGGGACGGATGCTTCGGGCAGGGACGTGTTCTTCCAGACAGTGGATCCGCTCGTGGGGCAGGACACAGACACCAACGTCAACGTCTACGACGCGCGGATCGACGGCGGCTTCCCGGCGCCGGTGGCGCGGCCGTCGTGCTCGGGAGACGCCTGTCAAGGTGCGCTGAGCGGGGCGCCGGTGCTGCTCTCCCCCGGCAGCGAGTTTCAGGCGGGCGGCAATCCGCCGTTGGCCGGCGAGTCCGCGGTGACGAAGCCCAAGGCGAAGCAGAAAGCTAAGCCGAAGGCGAAGAAACGACGGTCGAAGGGCGGGAAGAGGGCTCGCCGAGAGCGCGCGCATGGCAAGGCAAAGGGGGCCGCTGTGGGCGGTCGTACAAATCGGAAGGCGGGTCGGTCATGAGGAAGCTCGTTCTCGGTCTGCTCGGCGCCGTGGCGGCGCTCGTCGTGGCGCCTGGCGCGTCGGCCGCCGTCTCCGGCCCCGGCCTGACGATCTACGCGGTCGCGGGCCCGACGGTCTTCTCATCCGAACACAACGGCAAGTCGCCGCTCGATACGTACTCGCTGACGGTCAGGAACTCCGGCAGCAAGCCGACGGACGGAAGCCCGATCGTGATCAGCGACGAGCTGCCACTGGGGATGAAAACGGTAAAGCTCGAAGGCCAAACGGACAAAACTGAACAGAGCCTGCCGATGTCGTGCGTTCCGGCGACCGCGACCTGTACGTACAACGCTCCGCTTCCGCCGGGCGAAAGCCTGGTGATGTCCGTTGGGGTGATTGTGGAACCTGGGACGGTCGGCCCTGTGACGAACAGCGCGTTCGCGTCGGGTGGCGGGGCACCGAGCGTGTCCGCAAACGTGGAAACGGCGATCGGTACGGCGGCGGAATCGGTGGCGGAGCCGTTTGGTCTCGCGGCGTTTGAAGACCAAGTGGCGGGCGTCGACGGGTCAACGGATGCTCAGGCGGGCGATCACCCGTATGAGACGACGGTCTCCTTCTCTCTGAATACGTCAGATGGCAGCCGCTTTACAGCAGGCGTCGAAGACTCCGGTGGCCTGGACGGCCGGTCGGCGCACACCAAGGACGTCGTCGTCGATGTCCCCCCCGGCTTCGTGGGCAACCCCACCGTGGTGGAAAGGTGCCCGCAGTACGATTTGTCCGGCCGGAGGTGCCCGCCGAACAGCGAGATCGGAGTGGCGAGGCTCGCCATCCTGGACAGGGGCTTTATAGATACTATTCCCACGTATCCTGTGTACAATGTGATTCCCGACAAGGGGTATCCGGCGGAGTTTGTGATCCTTGTTGGAGGCTACACTGTGCCGCTGTATGCGAGCGTCACTCCGGAATCCAACTACGGCGTGCGGATCATCACGCCCAACATCCCGGAATTCGGCGCCCCGATCGACGTCTCTGTGACGTTCTTCGGGACGCCCGCGAACGACCCGAACGTGTACAACAAGTATCGGGAAGCAGTGACCGGTGGGGCGCCGGTGGCGTTCTTGGATAATCCGACGGACTGCTCGACGGCGCCGCAGACGGCGCGCATAGCGGTGGATTCGTGGGAGAACCGGGGCTCGTATCTGCCTGATGGACAGCCGGACTTCAGTGATCCGCGGTGGAGGTCGAGGACTTCGACGGTGTTCCCGTCGCTTCAGGGTTGTGAATTGTTGCAGTTTAATCCGTCGTTGTCGGTGACGCCGGATGTGACGCAGGCGGATGAGCCGGCGGGCACGACGGTCGATCTGCATCTTCCGCAGGCAAGCCAGCAGTTCCCGGCGTTGGTGACGCCGGAGATCAAGGGGACGACGGTGACGTTGCCGTCGGGCCTGTCGATCTCGCCGTCGGCTGGCGATGGCTTGGCGGGCTGCGATGATGCGCAGATCGATCTGTCGTCACCGATTTTGGGTTCGTGTCCATTGGCGTCGCAGATCGGGACGGTGAAAGTCACGACGCCATTGTTGACCGAACCGTTGGAAGGCCAGGTGTTCTTGGGTACGCCGCACTGTGACCCGTGCACCGACGCGGATGCGTCGGATGGGAACATGTACCGGATCTTCCTACAGTTCGAAGGTGCTGGTGTGGTCGTGAAGCAGGAAGGGAAGATCTTTACGAACTCGAGTACGGGGCAGTTGACGACGACGTTCAAGAACATCCCGCAGCTGCCCGTGACTGATGTGCAGCTGCATTTCAACAGTGGCTTGCGTGCTTCGTTGGCGACGCCGCAGTCGTGCGGGACGTTCACGAGCACAGCGGATTTGA
This sequence comes from uncultured Solirubrobacterales bacterium, assembly GCA_963703395.1. GTDB lineage: Bacteria > Actinomycetota > Thermoleophilia > Solirubrobacterales > Solirubrobacteraceae > Palsa-744. The sequence goes on from OY969817.1 coordinate 163,948, forward strand.
CACCGTGGAGCGCGCCGATCACGCCTGATGCGACACCGATCTCTAAGTTCAACGTGGATTGGGATGGCAACGGTGGGGCGTGCCCTGCGGTGATGCCGTTCACGCCTGGGTTTGAAGCGGGGACGTCGAATCCGAACGCGGGGCAGTTGAGTCCGCTGTCGGTGACGTTCAACCGTGAAGACCGTGAACAGGACTTCTCGCAGATCAAGGTCGTGACGCCCCCCGGCCTGCTCGGGTCGTTGTCGGGCGTGCCATTGTGCGGGGAGCCGCAGGCGGATCTCGGGACGTGCTCGGCGGCGTCTCAGATCGGGAAAATGACGGTCGCTGCCGGCCCGGGCTCGCACCCCTACTATCAGCAGGGCCAGGTGTATCTAACGGGGCCGTATAAGGGTGCGCCGTTTGGCCTGTCGATTGTGGTTCCGACGAAAGCGGGCCCGTTCGACTTGGGGAATGTGGTGGTACGGGCGCAGATCAGTGTCGATCCGCATACGACGGCGTTGACGGTCACGACGGACCCCCTGCCGCAGATCCTCGACGGTATCCCGTTGCGGCTACGGAAAACGAACGTGACGATCGACCGTCCTGGGTTCATCTTCAACCCGACGGATTGCGCGCAGCTGCACATCACGGCGACGATCTCGGGGTCTCAGGGCACGCAGACGAACGAGTCGACGCCGTTCGCGGTCGCTGGGTGTGCGGGCTTGTCGTTTGCCCCGAAATTCAGCGTTGCTACGTCGGGTAAAACCTCGAAAGCTGGTGGCGCGAGCCTGGACGCGAAACTGGTGGTGCCGTCTGGTCCGCAGTCGAATATCGCGAAGGTCAAGGTCGAACTCCCCAAGCAGCTGCCATCCAGGCTGACGACGTTGCAGAAAGCCTGTCCGGACAGCACGTTCGAAGCGAATCCGGCGGCGTGCCCGGCTGGGTCGGCGATCGGCGCGGTGCAGGCCGTCACGCCGATCCTCCCGGTGAAGCTGCGCGGCCCGGTGTACTTCGTCTCGCACGGCGGCGCGGCGTTCCCCAACCTCGTCGCGGTCCTCCAGGGCTACGGCGTCCGCGTGGACCTCGTCGGTGAAACGTTCATCTCCAAGGCGGGGATCACGAGCTCGACGTTTACGAACATCCCGGATGTGCCGGTTAGCACGTTCGAGTTGTTCCTGCCGCAGGGTAAGGGCTCCGCTTTGGCGGCGAACGGGAATCTCTGCAAGAGCAGGCTCGTGATGCCGACGTCGTTCATCGGGCAGGACGGCGCAGAGCTCAAGCAGAACACGCTGATCAAAGTCACCGGTTGCCCGAAGGCCAAGGCATCCAAACGAGCGAAAAAGGCCCGAACAGCCAAGCACCATCACACCGCGCACCGGAGGAGCAACTGAGATGAGGACACCAAGAATCATCCTTGCAACACTCGCCACACTCGCGGCGAGCACGCTCGCCGGCACTGCACATGCAAGCATCACCTACGGGCCAGTCGGACAGCTCGGCGTGAATGAAGTTAGCGGACCGTTCGGTGTCACGGTCGATCAGGCAAGCGGCAATGTGTTTGTCAGCAATCTGCTGCCCGGGTCGGTCCATGGATACACTCAGGCCGGTGGACAGTTCACAAAGTTCGACGAAGTGGCGGGGGGGTTTGCCTCCGGTGTCGCGATCGACTCTCTGAATGGGAATGTGTATGTGGTTGACTCTCTGTTTGAAACGAATGAACAGCATCTCGATACATATAGGTTGGCCGTCGAATACGGCAAGATCTCAGCATTCTCGATCGCCGGTTCGGCGAATGTTTTCGGCATAATCACGGCTGTGCAGATCGCGAGTGACTCGGCGGGGAACGTGTATCTGCCGAATGCGCCGAACAACGAGGTGCAGGAGTTCGATCCCGAAGGCAACGTGCTTCAGACGATCACCGGGTCGGGTGCCGAAGCGCTCGAGGAACCGACGGGTGTGGCGGTGGACGAGGCGAGGAACGTATATGTCGCGGACAACGGCAACGGCCGGATGGAGGAGTTCAGCCCAAGCGGCGCGTTCGTGATGGCGATCGGGACCGGTGTGGATCAAACGACCAAAGGGAACATCTGCACCGTGGCTTCGAAAGACACGTGCGGGCCGGGCAGCGACGGCTCCCAGGCGGTCGCCCTGGACGCAAGCGGGGACATCTTGGTCGGCGAGAACAGCGGCGCGGGCTTTCACGTCGTCGTCTACAGCCCCGCCGGAGAACAGCTCGGCGACTTCGGCCTGGGCACGATCGGCAGCTCAGGATTGGGGGCAATCAACACGCTCGCGGTCGGCCCGTCCGGCCTGGTGTACGTGACCGACGGCGGTAACAACACTGTGTGGGTCTACGCCCGGCAGAGCAAGCCGTCCCTCCTGACCGAGTCGGCGTCGGTGGTGAAGCAGACCTCGGCGACGCTCAACGCGATGATCGACCGGGGCAACGCCGATACGAGCTACCGCTTCGAATACGGCACGAGTGCCGCGTATGGCGCGAGCGTTCCGGTGTCCGATGCGGACATCGGCAACGGTGGTCTGGAAGGTGGCCCTGTTGTCGTAGCGCAGGCGCTGGCGGGTCTGCAGTCTGGTGTGACCTACCACTTCAGGGTCGTCGCGACGAACGCGCTCGGCCCGACTGTCGGGGCGGATCAGACGTTCACGACGCCGCCGCTGACGCCGCCCGTGGTAAGTACCGGGCAGGCCGGCGGCGTGGCGCAGAACACGGCGACGCTAGCGGGAACGGTCGATACACGCGGGTTTGAGACCGGCTACGAGTTCGATCTCGGCGTCGATACGAGCTACGGCACGCGGATCTTCGGTGATGCCGGCGTCGAACCCGGGTCACAAACGTTCACGGCCCCGTTGCAGGGCTTGGCGCCGGGCACAACGTATCACTACCGCATCCTCGCGACCAACAGCTTCGGCACGACCTATGGAGCCGACCAGACGTTCACGACCGCGACCTACCCGTCCTCGGCGCTCGCCGCGAGCGGGTCCCCGCCGCTGCTCTCTACGCCGCTGCTCGCCCCGGCAGGCAAAGCGCCAGCGGGCGGCGCGACCGCGAGCGTGACTGGCGCCAGGGTGGCCGCGCACTCGGCTCGACACCGCACGACCGGGAAGGGCAGGAGGGGCAGGCCCAGCGGGCACAAGCGAAGGGGCAGGGGGTCCAGCGGGCCCGGGCATGCTCACAGCGCCGACAGGAGGGGTAAGTGATGCGCGGGATCCATAAGCTGGTGTTGGCGGGCGTGGCGGTGTTGCTGGGCGTGTTCGCGTCAACCGCCGCGCCGGCGGGCGCAGCGGTCGGCTATGCCGCCCTCTGCCCTTCCTTGGGAACTGCGTTCTGTACGCCGGGCACAATCGAACCCAACGACGGTATCGCGGTCGATAATTCGGGCGGGGCCTCGGCGGGCGACGTGTGGGTCGCGAGCGGAATCGAATCTGCACATCCGGCGAAGCTGGTGAAGTTCGACGCTTCGGGGAACGTGCTCCTCGAAGTCAACGACGAAAGCATCCCGGGCTCCGCTCAGCCGGTCTTCAGTCAGCGAGCGATCAAGCAGGATGCCGTCGACCCGGCCGATGGTGATGTGTACCTGGCCAGCACAAAGCCGGGTGTGGTCACGAAGTTCGATTCCTCCGGGGTTTTTCAGCTCCAGATCACGGGTAGCGAAACGCCTCAGGGCTCCTTCGCGCCCTACGGGGTGGCGGTCGGCGCCGGGGGCGATGTCTACGTCTCCGACAGCGAACATAAAGTGATCGACAGGTTCACCTCAGCCGGCAAATACATCGAACAGTTTTCGTCGTCCGGGAATGTGCTCCTTGCCGCCGACCCTGAAGGCAACCTCTATGTGGATCTTGGGGGCCAGGTGCAGGAGTACGGCCCCAGCGGAGCACCTGTCGACTGCCCCGGCGCGAGCAATGATCTGGCTGTGGAAGGAGGAGCCGGCGCGATCGCGATCGACCCGTCCGACGGCCATATCTTCGTGAGTGCGCAAACCCCGTCCGAAGGCTATATCGTCGCCGTGTACGACTCGCTCTGCGCGAACGCGCCGAGCGCGAAAATCGGCGCACACGAATTCAGTTCTCTTGGGATTGGCCTGGGGATCGGAGTGAGCGGGACGACGCACAACATCTACGCCGGCAACTGGGACAAAGAATTCGCGCTGGCGTTCGGGCAGGTCACGCTGCCCGATGTCGTGACGAGTGCGCCCGCGACGAGCGTCACGCGCGTCTCGGCGACGGTGAGCGGGACAGTGAACCCGGATGAAACCTCGGTCACGACCTGCGAAGTCGAATACGGCCCCACGATCGAATACGGGGAAAGCGCGCCATGCTCGCAGGCGCTGCCGCTGGAAGGCAACAGCCCGCTGCCCGTGAGCGCTGAGCTCAAATTCTCGTTCCCGCCGGCCAGTCTGGTGCACTACCGTGTGCGGGCGGGCAACGCGAACGGCTCCAACGCCGGCGAAGACCAGACGTTCTTCACCGAATCGCTCTCTCCCCCGGTGGTCGGGGGACTGCCGGCGTCGAGCGTCACGCAGTTCACCGCGACGCTCCACGGCACGCTCAAAACCAGCGAAGGGCTCGTCGACTACCGCTTCCAGTACGGCACCACCACGGCGTACGGGTCGGTCGAGCCGATCCCCGACAACTACACGCCGATCACGAACGAAACAGTAACGGTGTCGCAGCCGATCCAGGGCTTGCAGGCGGGCACGACCTACCACTACCGGCTCGTGGCGAGCAGCCCCGGCGCGACCGAAGTGAAGGGCCCCGACGGGACGTTCACGACACTCCCGGTCCCCGCCCCCACCGTGGAAACGGGCGGCGCGAGCGGCGTCGGCGTGGGCTCCGTGACGGTCGCCGGCGCGATCGACCCGCACGGGTGGGACACGACGTACCTGTTCCAGTACGGCACGAGCACGGCGTACGGGTCGAGCTGGCCGACGGTCCAGGTGGACATGGGCGCCCTCGAAGGCTCCCAGCCCGTGGTGGTGGGCATCCCGAACCTGCTGCCGGGCACGGTCTACCACTATCGGCTCATGGCGAGCAACGGCGGCGGCACGAGCTACGGGCAGGACATGACGTTCACGACCGGCGAGTACCCCGCGCTGGCGGTCCAGGAACCCCCTGCGCTGGGCACGTTCCTGGTGCCCGTGGGGCCGGGCAGGGTTCTGACGGCCTCGCCGAAGCACAAGACCGGCAAGAAAGCCAAGAAGAAGGCCAAGAAGCACCCGAAGAGCAAGCGCAAGACGCACCGCAAGAAGAAGCACTGAGCCGGTTCGAGCGCTGAGCCGGTTTCGCGGGCGCACCACGCCCGGACGCGGGGCACGGAGGCCCCGCGCACACTCACCTCGGGCCCCGCACGAACACGCGCGGACGATCCCAAAATACCCCTACGGTACGCTGACGCGAATGGTCCTCGCGGTCAACCAGGGTACGACGGGCAGTACGTGCATCGTCTTCGACGAGCGCATGGAGATGGTCGGGCGCGCGTATCGGGAGTTCGCGCAGCATTTTCCTCAGCCGGGGTGGGTGGAGCACGATCTGAGGGAGATCTGGGAGGTGACGAGCGCGGTCGCGGGCGAGGCGCTGGCGGACGCGGGGGTGCGCCCGGGGGAGCTGCAGGCGGTGGGGATCACCAATCAGCGCGAGACGGTCTGTGTGTGGGACCCGGCCACGGGGGAGCCGCTGCACCGGGCGATCGTGTGGCAGGACCGCCGCACCGCCGCGCGCTGCGAGGAACTGCGCGAGGCGGGGCATGAGTCGCTGATCCGTGCGCGTACGGGGTTGGTGCTCGACCCCTACTTTTCGGCTTCCAAGATCGAGTGGCTGCTCGCGCACGTGGAGGGCCTGCGCGAGCGCGCGCTCGCGGGCCGCGCGGTGTTCGGGACTGTCGATTCGTGGCTTGTATATAGGCTCACCGGCGAGTATGTAACCGACCCCTCGAATGCGTCGCGAACGATGCTGTTCGACATCGCGGCGGGGCGTTGGGACCCGGAGCTGTTGGAGCTCTTCGGGGTGCCGGAGCGCGCGCTGCCGGAGGTGCGCGCGAGCGCGGGCGTTCTGGGCGTCACGCGGCCCGAGGCGCTGCACGGTCACACAGCTCCCGTCGCGGGCGTGGCGGGCGACCAGCAGGCTGCGCTCTTCGGCCAGGCGTGCACCGACCCGGGGATGGGTAAGAACACGTACGGCACCGGCTCGTTCGTGCTGCTCAACGCGGGCTTCACCGCGCCGGCCCCGGCGCCGGGGCTGCTGAGCACGGTCGCGTGGGGGATTGGGAATGTGTCCGGTCAGGTCTCGCCCACCCCGGCGCTGACCTACGCGCTGGAGGCGTCGATCTTCGTGACCGGCGCGGCGGTGCAGTGGCTGCGCGACGGCCTTGGCATCATCGCGGACGCGGCCGAGACCGAGGCGCTCGCGGCCTCGCTGCAGTCGAACGATCAGGTGTACTTCGTCCCCGCGCTGACGGGCCTCGGCTCCCCCCACTGGGACCCCCACGCGCGCGGAACGATCGTGGGCCTGACGCGCGGCTCCACCCGCGCGCACCTCGCGCGCGCGACGCTGGAGGCGATCGCCTACCAGACGGTTGACGCGGTCCGCGCGATGGAGACGGGCGCCGGCGAGCCGCTGCGCGAGCTGCGCGCCGACGGCGGCGCGACCGTGAACCGGTGGCTGATGCAGTTCCAGGCGGACGTTCTCGGCGTTCCGGTGGTGGTCCCCGAGATAACCGAGACAACCGCGCTCGGCGCGGCTTACCTCGCGGGCGTCGGCGCGGGCCTCTGGACCGTCTCCGACGTGCGCTCCGGCTGGCGCGAGCGCGCGCGCTTCGAGCCGCGCATGGGCGCGGACGAGCGGGCGTGTCTGCTCGCGGGGTGGCACGACGCGGTGGGGCGTGCGCGCAGCGAGCCGGGCGCTGACCGGTCCCCTGCACGGGACGGTTCTGCGAGCAGCGTGTAAGGCATTTTGATGGCGGCCTCCGGCCGCAGCGGCGTTCGCGTGGCGTCCCCGGGGCCGGTGCAGGGCCGATCTGCATAGGGGACTTGACATCGCGTTACCGATGTGGTTATATCTGGTCGGCACGGTGTCCACGAGGGTGGCGCGCCGGGCGACATAGGGTCTGGTTGGGGTCGGCTGTCTTGTGGTTGACGTCAAGCGCTTGCAGGGATTGGGTTGGGTAGAGGGACTGGGTCAGAACGTATGAGGGAGATGGTTTAGCGTGGTTTCGAGAGGGAATAGCGTGTCGGATATGCGTGGGGCCCCGCGGGGGGTTCTTGCTAGATGCATCAGCGGTCTGATGCATCTCTCTCTCTCTCTCTCTCTCTTCGGCTTCTCGGTCTGCGGCTAGCCGTCCGGTAGCGGCGCGTTCGCGCCGCTCGGGTTCTCCCGCTCGCGGGGGTTGGGGTAGCCGCGCGCTGTGTGGGAGGGCGGTCTGATGCCCGCGCGCGCGGTGACGGTGCGCGCCCCGAGCCCGGGCGTGTCCCATGAGCAGATTGTCGAGATTCAGCGTTCGCGGCTGTTGGCGGCGGCGGTGTCCGCGGTTGACGAGCTGGGTTACGCGGATACGACGGTCTCGGATGTGACGAGTCGCGCGCGGGTTTCGCGGCGCACGTTCTACGAGCTGTTCGCTAACTGCGAGGAGTGTCTGATCGCGGTGCTGGAGGATGTGGTCGCGTTGATCGCGCAGGATGTCGCGCGCGTGGATGTCGGGGGTCTCCCGTGGTGTGAGCGGGTCCGCACGGGGCTGGGGGCGATCCTGGCGTTTCTCGATCGCGAGCCGGTGCTCGCGCGTGTGTGCGTGATCGAGGCGTTGCGTGGTGGCGCGGAGGTGTTGAGGCGCCGGGAGGAGGTCCTTGCGGGTCTTGCGCGGGTCGTGGACGGGGGCCGCGTGGAGGGCGCGCGTGGGGAGCAGTGCACGCCGTTGACGGCGGAGGGCGTTGTGGGTGCGGCGTTCGCGATTGTGTACGCGCGGCTGTTGCGGGGCGAACGAGAGCCGCTCACGGGTCTTTTGGGCGAGTTGATGGGGATCGTCGTGTTGCCCTACCGGGGTCCGGCGGCCGCGCGCCGTGAGGTGGCTCGTTCTGCGGGGTGTCCAGGTGTGTCTCCGGCGCCGGCTGTTGTGGGGGAGGCGGTGCGTGACCCGTTGGAGGGTGTCTCGATGCGTTTGACGTATCGCACGGCGCGGGTGTTGGGAGGTGTTGCGGAGCTTCCTGGGGGGAGTAATCGTATGGTCGCGGAGCGCGCGGGGATTCAGGACCCGGGGCAGGTCTCGAAGCTGTTGGCGCGCTTGGAGCGTCTGGGGCTGCTCGTCAACATGGGTGAGGGTCACACAAGAGGCGAGCCGAATGCGTGGAGTCTTACCGCGAAGGGCGAGCGGGTCGCGCGGAGCATCCGCGTCCATGCGCCCAGCGAGCGGGAGGCTGCGTGATGTCGCGCCACCTGATCGTGGCGCCGGCGCCCTGCGCCCAGGGGTGCAGCGCGATCGCTGCACGGAGGCTGCCAGTTCTCGTGTCGTCAGCGTTTTGGTGGGCTGTGTTGTGTACCCGAGGGGCTCTCCCCTCTGAGCTCGAGAAGGAGATGCATCGATGAGCGTTTTCAGATCAACCCTGGCCGGCCTGGCGTCGCTGTGCGCTCTGGCGGGCGCGCTCGCCGTCGTGTCGCCGGCGGCCTGGGCCGAAGAATGCCCGAACGTCGCGTTCCGTACGGGCCCGTCCACGCATCTGCCGGATTGTCGCGCGTATGAGCTGGTGACGCCGCCTTACAAGGCGTCCGCTGCCATCCAGTATGTCAGGGCGATCGATCCGAGCGGCTCGGCGCTCACGGTCTCGCTGTCCGGGGCCGTCGAAGGAACCGAAGGCTTCCCCAATCTCGTTGGGTTCTCCCCCGGGGTTATGTATTCGACGCGTCGCACGGCGTCGGGTTGGGCGAGCACCCCGGACGATCCGCCGAGCTCCGAATATCTTCCGTATCTCGAGAACGGACTCTCCAACTATGCGGGTGTGGGAGGCGAAAGCCCTGACGGACAGGCGACCGTCTGGATGGACCGTGGAGTGTGGCAGCCGGATAATGGGCTTGACTTTTTCATGCGCGATCCCGATCGTTCGCTAGTGGACATCGGGCCCGCGCTGCCGCCGACGACGGGATCGGGATCGCCGCAAGCTGTGGGTGGTGGGGTGCATCCGGTTGGTCTTTCGCCTGACGCGTCACATTTCTTCTTCACTCTCGTAGACGACCACTGGCCGTTCGACGATACGCAGGATGGCGGCGGCGCGGCGGGAGGTAATAGCTTGTATGAGTACGGGGGCGTCGGGAACACGACCCCGCTGCTGGTCGGAGTCGACAACCAAGGCGGGCTGATCAGCCAGTGCGGAGTGGTCCTCGGTGGCCTCACTAAAGAACAAAACGTCCCAGAACGCAACGACTCCGTTCACAACGCCGTCTCCACCGATGGCAACACCGTGTTCTTCACGCCACTGCCCAAAACCGAAGTCTGTCAAGGTAGTACGCCGCCGGTCGTTGAACTGTATGCGCGGGTCGATAGTGGGCTGTCCGATGCGCACACGGTCGCGATCTCCGAGCCTTCCAAGGAAGACTGCTCTGCGTGCGATACCGAAGCGGGTGTGCTTGCGGATGCGCATTTCGAGGGCGCCTCGGCCGATGGCTCGAAGGTGTTCTTTACGACCACGCAGCCGCTGCTGGGAGGCGATGCAAGTAGGAACGTCTACGAGTACGACTTCGACGCGCCGGCCGGGGAACGGGTGATCCGCGTTTCGGCGGGGGACGCGACAGTGGCGAACCCGGCCGCCGAAGTGGTGCAGACGAAGGGAGGTCGATCGCCGATGAATTCCGAGGATGGCTCCCATGTGTACTTCATCGCGACCGGTGCGTTGACGCGGACGCCCAACGTCGAGGGCGAAACGGCCGAACGGGGTGCCTATAACCTGTACGTGTTCGAGCGGGACGGGCGCTTCCCCGCCGGCCATGTCGCGTTTGTTGCGGGGCTCTCGCAAAGGGATCTGATCAGGCCCATCGGATTCGAAGCCTGGGCTCCTGACGTGACACCCGACGGCCGTTTTCTGGTGTTCGCCAGCGAACGCGACCTGACGCCCGACGATACCAGTACCGCGAGGCAGATCTTCGAGTATGACGCGCAGAGCGGGGCGTTGGTGCGTGTGTCGATTGGCCAGGATGGCTTCAACCACGATGGCAACGTGAGCGTCCGGTTTTATCCCGGCGGAGAACGCGTCAATGACGCTTCGATCGTTTCGCCGTCTGGAAGTTACGAAGGCAGATACTCCTCGTCGGCCTATTCGGCCTACCGGTCGGTGTCGGCAGATGGTGCGTATGTGTTTTTCCAGAGCACGGTCGGTCTTACTCCGCAGGCGCTTGATCAGCAGGTGGTCGGTTATATAACATCGCGCGAACCTATTTATGCCAACAATGTGTATGAGTATCATGCTGGTCGGGTGAGCCTGATCTCCGACGGTCGGGATCTCGCTAATTTCGGCGGTGAAGGAAGTGTCGTCCAGTTGCTCGGCGCGAGTATGTCGGGCGGCGATGTGTTCTTCAGTACTGCGGATCGACTGGTTGGGCAGGACACCGACACGAATATGGATATCTACGATGCGCGGATCGATGGCGGTTTTCCTGCGCCCGCGGAGCCGTCTTTGTGTTCGGGCGATGCCTGTCAGGGGCCGCTGGGTGCGGCGCCGGCGCTGCTCTCTCCCGGTAGCGCGTTTCAGGCGGGTGGGAACCCGCCGCTGGCGGGAGTGCCGGCCGTGAAGCCTAAGCAGAAGGCGAAGAAGCGGAAACCGGGCAAGCGGCCGGGTAAGGGGCACGCCAAGCGGCGTGGGAGGAAGGCGACGAGGGCTGCTGTCGGCGGAAGTGCGAATCGGAAGGCGGGTCGGTCATGAGGAGGGTCGTCTGTTGTCTGGTCGGGGTGGGTGCGGTATTGGCGGGGATACTGGAGTGTCTGGGGCCTCGGCTGCTGTTCCTGCTCCGGGTCTTGCGATCAGGGCGGTCGCGGGGCCGACGATCTTCTCCTCTGAACACGCTGCTCCGACTCCGGACACCTACGGGGTGGTCGTTACCAATGTCGGTAGTAGCGCGACGGATGGCAGTACGATCGTGATCGGCGACGAGCTGCCCCGAGGCCTCACGGCACTCTCCGTCAGCGGGGATCTCGACACGAGTGGGGAAGCTGGGCCGAGTAAAGCGCCGGCGTCGATGTCTTGTGTGACGGTGACGGTGACGTGTACGTATGGTGCCGTGCTGCAGCCGGGTGACTCGCTGGACATGGCTGTGGAGGTGGAGGTCACGCCGGGTACGGTGGGTCCTGTGACCGATAGTGCGTTGGTGTCGGGTGGTGGTGCGCCGGGCGCGTCGGTGAATGTGGAAACGGCGATCGGGACGGCGGCGGAATCGGCGGCGGAGCCGTTTGGTCTTGCGGCGTTCAGCGATGAAGTGACTGGGGTCGATGGTCTGACCGACGCGCAGGCGGGGGATCATCCGTATGAGACGACGGTCTCCTTCTCGCTGAACACGACGAACGTCACCAAAGCGGGTAGGGAAGGGTTCGCGACTGCTGGCGGTCTTGGTGGACTGTCGGCGGAAACCAGGGATGTGGTCGTGGATGTGCCTCCGGGTTTCGCGGGTGACCCTAACGTCGTGGAAAAGTGCCCGCAGTACGATCTCGTGATCCAAAAGTGCCCGCCAGGTACGCGGATCGGCTTCGCGCATCTCCAAATCGGAGAAAGAGGTCTGCTACCCGGCAACCCGACGTATCCGATGTACAACATGGTTCGGGATAAGGGTTATCCAGCGGAGTTCGTGATTCTCTTTGGTGGCTTCGCTATCCCTCTGTATGTGAGTGTCACGCCGGATTCTGATTATGGTGTGCGTGTGATAACGCCCGGTATCCCGGGGTGGGCTCCGCCGGTTGATGTGTCGGTGACGTTCTTTGGGACGCCGGCGAACGATCCGAGTGTGTTCGACGGGTATCGAGAAGCGGTGCATGGCGGCGCTCCGGTTGCTTTCTTGGATAATCCGATGGATTGCGCGGCGGGGCCGCAGCAGGCGCGGATCTGGGTGGATTCGTGGGAGGAACCGGCCTCTTATCTCGCTGATGGTCAGCCCAATTTCGCCGATCCGCGGTGGAAGTCGCGGTCCACGACGGTGTTCCCGTCGCTCACGGGCTGCGAACTGCTGCAGTTCAACCCGTCGCTATCGGTGACGCCGGATGTGACGCGTGCGGATGAGCCGGCGGGGACGACGGTCGAACTGTCTGTTCCGCAGGCCGTCCAGCAGTTCCCTGCGTTGGTCGCGCCGGCGCTCGAGGCGACTACGGTGACGCTGCCGTCGGGGTTGTCGATCTCGCCGTCAGCGGGCGACGGTCTTCAGGGTTGCAGCGATGCTCAGATCGCTCTCTCCTCAGCGAAGTTAGGATCGTGTCCGGTGGCCTCGCAGATCGGGACGGTGAAGGTCACGACGCCGTTGTTGCCTGAAGCGTTGGAAGGTCAGGTGTTTCTAGGGACGCCGCATTGCGATCCGTGTACCGATGCGGATGCGTCGGATGGCAACATGTACCGGATCTTTCTGCAGTTCGAAGGCGCGGGGGTCGTGGTCAAGCAGGAAGGGAAGATCTTTACGAACTCGAGTACGGGGCAGTTGACGACGACGTTCAAGAATATCCCGCAGCTGCCGGTCTCGAGCGTGCTGCTGCACTTCAACAGTGGGCTGCGCGCGGCGCTCGCGACGCCGCAGGCGTGCGGGACGTTCACGAGCACCGCGGATCTGACGCCGTGGAGCTCGCCGATCACCCCGGATGCGACGCCGACCTCGCAGTTCAACGTGGATTGGGATGGCAATGGGGGGGCGTGTCCGAGTGTGGTGCCGTTCGCGCCGTCGTTCAGCGCGGGCACGTCGAACCCGAACGCGGGGCAGCTCAGCCCGTTGACGGTGACGTTCAACCGTGAAGACCGCGAACAGGACTTCTCGCAGATCAAGGTCGTCACGCCCCCCGGCCTGCTCGGCAGCCTCTCGACGGTGCCCCTGTGCGGGGAGCCCCAGGCGGACCTGGGGACGTGCTCGGCGGCGTCGCAGATCGGCAGCATGACGGTCGCGGCTGGTCCGGGGTCGCACCCCTACTACCAGAAAGGCATGGTGTACCTGACGGGCCCGTACAAGGGTGCGCCGTTCGGGCTATCGATCGTGGTCCCGACGCACGCGGGGCCGTTCGACCTCGGGAATGTGGTAGTGCGTGCGACGATCGCGGTCGATCGGCATACAACGGCGTTGTCGGTGACGACCGATCCGTTGCCGCAGATCCTCGACGGCATCCCATTGCGGTTGCGCACGACGAATGTGACGATCGACCGTCCGGGGTTCATCTTCAACCCGACGGACTGCGCGCAGCTGCACATCACCGCGACGATCTCCGGTTCCCAAGGCGCGGTGACCGAAGAGTCCACGCCGTTCGCTGTCTCGGGCTGTGCGGGGTTGCCGTTCGGGCCGAAGTTCAGCGTCGCGACCTCGGGGAAGACGTCGAAAGCGAACGGGGCGAGCTTGGACGCGAAGCTGGTGTTCCCGTCGGGTCCGCAGTCGAATATCGCGCGGGTGAAGGTCGAACTCCCGAAGCAGCTGCCTTCGCGGTTGACGACGTTGCAGAAAGCGTGTCCGGATAGCACGTTTCAGGCGAATCCTGCGGCGTGTCCGGCGGGGTCTGCGATCGGGGCGGTGCAGGCGGTCACGCCGATCCTGCCGGTGAAGCTTCGCGGCCCGGTGTATTTCGTTTCGCATGGTGGCGCGGCGTTCCCGAACCTCGTCGCGGTCCTCCAGGGCTACGGGGTGCGCGTCGATCTGATCGGCGAAACGTTCATCTCCAAGAAGGGGATCACGAGCTCCACCTTCACGAACGTCCCCGATGTCCCCGTCAGCTCGTTCGAGTTGTTCCTGCCGCAAGGCAAGGGGTCAGCGCTCGCCGCGAACGGGAACCTCTGCAAGGACAAGCTCGCGATGCCGACGTCGTTCGTTGCGCAGGACGGCGCGCAGCTCAAGCAGTTGACGCCGATCCAGGTCACTGGCTGCCCCAAGGCAAAGAAAGCGGGCAGGGCGAGGAAGGCCGGCAGAGCCCACAGGGCTCGAACAGCCGGAGATGGTCACACCACGTACCGGAGGGGTAACTGAGATGCGGACACCCAAGATCATACTCGCCGGACTCGCCACGCTCGGACTGAGCGTCGCGGCCGGCCCCGCGGCACAGGCGAGCATCACCTACGTTCCAGTCACAAGCATCGGCGCTGGTGAACTCAGCTTTCCGGTTGGTGTTGCGGTCAACCAGGCGACCGGTAACGTGTATGTCGGCAACTTCGCGTCCGTGGGTGTCCAGGAGTACGACAGGAACGGCAACCATGTTGCCACATTCGACACATCCGGTTTGGAAGGTGTATATGACGTGACTGGCACTGCCGTAGATCCAGTGAATGGAAATCTGTATGTAATCAAAGAGCTCAACCAGATCGAAACGCTCACGTTGACGGGCAAGTTCATCTCGGAATTTTCGATCGCTGGGGCAGCGAACTACTTTGGCGTCTACACGTTTCTGCAGCTCGCGAGCGACTCGTCGGGGAGCGTGTATCTGCCGAACGCGCCGAACAACGAGGTGCAGAAGTTCAGCCCCGGAGGCACCGTGCTCGCGACGATCACAGGGTCGGGTGCCGAGGCGCTCAAAGAACCGACAGGTGTCGCGGTCGGCCCGACGGGAGACATCTATGTCGCGGACAACGGCAACGGTCGGCTCGAGGAGTTCAGTCCGGCCGGCGTGTTCATCATGGCGCTCGGGACCGGCGTGGACCAGACGACCAGCGGAGACGTCTGCACCGCAGCCTCAGGCGACACGTGCGGCCCCGGGAGCGACGGCTCCCAGTCGGTTGCGCTGGACGGGTCCGGGGACATCTTCGTCGGCGAGAACAATGGGTCGGGCTTCCACGTAGTGCTCTACAGTCCGGCAGGCGAAAAGCTCAGCGACTTCGGCCTGGGCACGTTCGCCACCGCGGAATGGATCAACACGCTCGCGGTCAGCCCGAGCGGCCTGGTGTACGTAACCGACAGCGAAAACAACCTGGTCCGGACCTACGCCCAGCCGGTCAAGCCGTCAGTCGTGAGCGAGTCGGCGGTAGCGGTGACGCACACCACGGCGACGCTCAGGGCGGCGATCAACCCCAACAACTTCGATACCCACTACCGCTTCGAATACGGCACTAGTACGGCCCCCCCGTCGCTTTTGGTTGAGCATTCTGTCCGGCTTGCGTTTTAGCGTTGTGGCTGGGAATGGCGACGAAGGGCAAGGCATGGAGTAAGGCGCGAGCGGCCTGTCCGCGTCCGGAGCATGCGGGGTCGCGGGTGCGCTTTGACGGTCAATACGGCAAGCCTGGGCACCGCCGTCAGCTCTACCGTTGTGTGCCTGTAAACGGGGATCGGCCGCATCGCTTCACTGAGGTGCTGCCGCGTGAGGAGTCCTGGCACGACGCTTGTGAGTCCTGCGAGCGGCCGGTGTACCCCTATGAGGGACCGCACGCGGCTCGCAACTATCAGTTTGTCGCGCGTGGGATCGCGGAGGCGCTTGGGGCGGTAGGCGCTGGGGGCAACTACCGCCAGACGGCGTTGGTGGCGCGCGAGCGAGCGCGGCGTTTGCGTGCCGATCCCGCAACCGGGGAGCCGCGCGTGACTCGTCACGGCCAGCTGGTGGCCGACTGGGTCGAGGTCTTCGCGCCGGTGGTCTTCGAGCCGCACCGACCATCGGCCTGGCCAACCGCCGGATCTCTGCTGCTGGACGACCTGCCTTTCTCGGTGCGGGACCCGGTTACCGGCCACTTCCGGATCGCGTTCAGGGTCTTCTGCGCCGCGAGCTTTGAGCAGGGCTGCCCCAAGCTCTGGCGCGTGGAGGCGTTTCCCGACGCATCTCAGGCCAACTGGGAAGCGTTCCTGCGTACGCTGGAGGAGGCTCCGCTGCGGGTCGTATGTGACAACCACTTCGGACTCAATGGCGCGGTACGCGCCGCCTTTCCCAACGCCGAGCTCTACCTCTGCGAGTGGCATCTGCGTCACGCGCTGGAGCGGCTGATGGCGAAGATCCGGACCGAACAGCAGCATCGCGCGGCGATCGACGTGCTCTTGCCGCGGGTCGAAGCCGCTTTCACCGGCCCATCGTTTTGGCAGCCCTTCGTGCGCGACGCCCACGCCGCCGAGATCCCGCGCCTCTCAGACTGGCTCGAAGGTACCGGCCGTGTCGTCGAGGACCAGTTCCATCGCCGCGGCCCGCGCAGCCAGCGACCAGCCGACATGCCACTCTCGACCTCGCCCATGGACGGACTCATCGGTCCGATCCGCGACGCTCTCCATCCCCGTCGCTACGGCCTGAAGAACCGCGAGCGCACGAACCGGCTGCTCCTACTCATGCAGCTGCACGCCAACCGCCAAGACGACGTGCCCGCTTACACGAAGAACATTCGGGCATGGCTTGAAACCAACGGCGGCCGCCCACGCGTTCGTCGCCGTGCTATCACCGATCCGGCCGGTCAGCCCTCCCTACGCTAACCCACTCAGAATGCCCCACAAGAAGCGACGGGGGGGTACGGCCTACGGCGCGAGCATCCCGCTACCCGACATCGACATCGGCAGCGCCGGGGAAGGCCCGAACCCGGTCGGCGTCGGACAGGTCCTGGCAGGCCTGCAGCCTGGGACGACCTACCACTACAGGGTCCTCGCCACCAACGCGCTCGGCCAGACCGCGGGGGTTGACCAGACGTTCACGACGCTCCCGCCGCAGCCGCCCGCGGTGAGTACGGGGCAGGCGGGTAGTGTCGCGCAGAACGCCGCGACGCTGACCGGCACGGTCGATACCGAGGGGCTCGAGACGACCTACGAGTTCGATATCGGCGTGGACACCAGTTACGGCACGCGGATCTTCGGCGACGCCGGCGTCGAACCCGGCCCACACGCCTTCACGGCCGTCCTGCGGGGTCTCATGGCCAGCGCGATCTACCACTACAGGATCCTCGCGACGAACACGTTCGGCACGAGCTACGGCGCCGACCAGACATTCACGACGTCCTCCTACCCGTCCTCGGCGCTCGCTGAGCCGGAAACCCCGCCGCTGCTCGCCACACCGCTACTCACCACGGCCGGCAGCACCGCCGCGAAAGCCGCGGCCGTCCGATCCACGGTGCACACGGCTCGGCATCCCAAGGCCCGAAAGAGCAGCCGCAGGCCCGGCCGGCATAAACGTAAGAGCGGAAGCGACTCGCGCGCTGGCCGTCCTCACAACGCCAACAGGGGGGGTAAGTGATGCGCGTCCACAAGCTCATGTTGACGGGCCTGACGGCGTTGGCCGGTGCGCTCGGCGGACAGTTGGCGCTCGCAGCCGGCCCCGCCGCGGCGCTCCAGGGCTACCCGGCTGCGCCCAACATCGTCTTTGGCGCTTCGGGCGCGGGGAACGGGCAGTTCTCGAGCCCCGCCGGTGTCGCGGTCGATGACTCCAGCGGTGATGTGTACGTTGCGGATCAGGGCAACAATCGCGTGGAGAGGTTCGACGCGGAAGGGGGCTATCTCTCCCAGTTCAACGGGAGCGACAACCCGAGTTTCCCCGAAGGCTTCAGTGCCCCTACTGGTATCGCGGTCGATAACTCCACGGGCCCCTCCAAGGGAGATGTGTATGTCATCGACCAAGGTCATCACGCGATCGACAAGTTCAGCTCGACAGGTACGTTCCTCTTCGAGTTGAAAGGGTACGAAAACGCGTTCGCTGTTACGGTCGACTCCTCGGGTAACGTGTGGGCAGCCACGCGGTTCGAAGGAGAATCTGTTCCGGTGAATGGCTTCCAGGAGTTCAGCGATGCTGAAGAAAACGAACTGCTCCGCGCAGAACACCCGAGACTTTATCCGTTTGCTGGGATCGCGGTCGACTCTGAAGAAAGCCTGTATCTCTTCACAACAACCGAAGGCAATCGCTTCGTCGAGAAGTGGCCACACGGTCATGGAGCAACTGGTAAAGAGGTAGCGGCATGTTGTGCGACGGCTCTCGCGCTCGACACGGCGACAAACGGCGTATTCGTCGATGAGGGAAGCTCGATCGCGGAGTTCGGCCCGTTCGGGGAACCCTACCTGTCTCCTGTGCAGACGTTCGGTACGGGGTTCTCCTCTGAAGCGGGTATCTCCACCTCCGAAGGGATAGCGGTGAACAGCAAAACGGGCACGGTGTACGCCAGCCAGCGTGCGGGGGACACGGTCGCGGTCTTCAAGGCGGCGTTGTTCCCTGATGTGGCGACGGGCGTGGCGGTCGTGCAGCGGACGAGCGCGAAGCTCGAAGGTGTCGTGAACCCGTCCGGTAGGGAAGTGACGCTCTGCCAGATTGAATTCGGGACGAGCACCTCCTACGGCCAGACCGCTCCCTGCGCGTCGGCTCCCGGGTCGGGGTCAAGCCCGGTCACGGTCAGCGCGCAAGCTGGCGGTCTTGCGCTGGAAACCAGCTACCACTACCGGCTCGTCGCGGGCAACTCCAACGGCGTCAACCTCGGCGAAGACCATACCTTCACGACGTTCGGCGCGGTACCGGAACTGCATACAGAAGCAGCGACCAGCGTCGAACAGCCTGCCGCGCAGACCGTCGCGACGCTCAACGCGTCGTTCAACCCTGACGGCGCGGATACTCACTACTACTTCGAATACGGCGAAACAGAAGAATACGGGTCGGTGAGCCCCGCGCTACCCGGCGCCGACGCTGGTGAAGGGGTCGAACTCGAGCACGTCCACACCCAGGTCGTGGGCTTGAGGCCCTCGACGCTCTACCACTACCGGATCGTTGGCGTCGACTCGTTCGGTACCAGCACGGGCGCGGACATGACGTTCATCACGCCGGTGCTGATCCCGCCAGCGCCTGTGGTCGGCGGGCTGCCAGCGTCGGATCTCTCGCAGTTCGGGGCGACGCTCAACGGCACGATCCAAACCGGCGAAGGGCTCGTGAACTACCGCTTTGAATACGGCACCAGCACGGCCTATGGGCAGGTCGCGCCGATTCCCGACAACTACACGCCGATCACGAGCGAAACGCTGCCGGTGTCCCAGCCCGTGCAGGGTCTGCAGGCCGGCACGACCTACCACTACCGGCTGGTCGTCAGTAGCCCCGGTGCGACCGCGATGAAGGGCCCCGACGAGACATTCACGACGCTCCCGATCCCCGCCCCCACGGTCTCCACCGGCAGCCCGAGCGGCGTCAGCGTCGGCTCGGTGACGCTCAGCGGCACGATCGACCCGCACGCCTGGAACACCGAATACCTCTTCCAGTACGGCACGAGCACCGCCTACGGGTCGAGCTGGCCCACGGTCGAGGTCGAGATGGGCGCCCTGGAAGGCTCCCAGGCCGTGATCGTCGGTGTTCCCAACCTGCTGCCCGGCACGACCTACCACTACCGCCTCGTCGCCTCAAACGGTGGTGGTACGACCTATGGGCAGGATATGACGTTCACGACCGGGGAGTACCCCGCGCAGATCATCCAGGAACCCGTGGCGCTCCAGACGCTCCTGGTTCCCACCGGCGGGCAGACCGCTAAACCTCAATCCACCGTGTTGGCTGGGCTGGGTGATTGATTGGGTGTGATTTGGTGGGTTGGCGGGCGGTCGGGCTGTGTCGTTGGGTCGGGGTGGTGGTGTGGGCGGTGTGTGGGGCCGTTCGGCGTGTTTTCTGGGGAGCGGTGAGCGCGCCGTTATCGGCGGGGGTGGTCTGCTCGCTGTCGTTGTGGTGGCTGTCGCTCAGGTGAGTTCTGGGTAGCGCCGCGGATGCGGGCGAGCGCGCTGGTGAAGTCGTGTTGCCACGGCCAGCGGGCGGGAAGGTGAAGCGTCCATTGACGGCCGGTGCGGGTCAGCCGGCCGGGGATCTGGAGCAGCCGGCGGCGCATGGTGCGGGCAGCGCGGACGGTCTGGCCGGGGAGCCCGATCACGCTGGTCCAGCGCAGCAGGTTGTGCGCGATCGCGGCGATTACTGTCCAGGCGCTGTTCGCGTTGAACTGGCCGGAGGGAAAGTGCGCGAGCGCCTGGTCTTTGAGGTCGCGGATCGTGAGCTCGACGACGGCGTGCTGGCGGTGCTCAGCCTCCACGATCTCGAACGCCTCGGTGCGGTTGGTGATGAACGGGAAATACCGCCAGTCAGGCCACAGCTCTGCTTGCGGGCCGATGAGCCGGGTGCGGCGCACGATCAGCCGTCGTCCGTGAGTGGTCGTCTCAGCGATCTGCGCTTCACCGTCTTGGGAGTAGTCCTCCAAGGGCTGCCACGCCGACTCGGGGATCTGTTTGATCGCGGCGGGAACCCAGAACTGCAGGCGGACGCTGATCGAGTAGCACCAGCCCGCGCTCTCGAGCCGCTGCGATCAGCTTGCTGTTCCAGAACCCCGAGTCGGCCCTGAAGCAGCTTCTCGCCGCGTCGCGCCTGCCCGTTTGACGCGGGCGATCAGCTCCTCGGCGAACCGCACGACACCGCGCTGCGTGTTCGCCTGTCCCTTGCGCAGCCGAACGTGCAGAACCTCGCCGCGTGTCCGCCCGGCTCGCGAGCAGCGGGTGATACCCGCGCTGTTTGGTGTATCCGAAACCGACGCCCTGCTTCTTGCTAGCCGTAGGTCTGGCCGATGAAGCTGTCCACGTCAACGATCAGCCGCTCCTCGCCCGGGCCGGCGCCCGCCCGCCACGCACGCGCCAGCGCCTGATCCAACACCCGGTCGAGCTGGCGCACATGCCCGAAAGTGAACGCCCGCAGAAACGTCCCGAGCGTCGAGGGCGCCGGCAGCCAGCCACCCAAAAGGCGGCGCGTGCGACCCGCCCGCAGCACATCGCAATCATCGATGCAGTCAGCGCCGAGCAGCATCGCGAACACGAGCGCCATCACCTTCCTGCCCGCGTTCGCCGCCCCCGGCCGATCACGACGAAGCGTCACGAACCGGCCCACGAGCGCCTCGATCCCGAGCCGCCCCGCGAGCGTCGCGACCAGCGCGACCCCCGCGTCCGAGACCACCCGCTCATCGTCAAAGACGACCTCGCACCCCGTCCAGTCCGACCCGCTCGTCATCCTGCACCATACGAGTGACCTCCTGATCCCGGGCCGCGACAGCCGCAATCTGTCGCTACCAAGCCCGATTCAGGAGGTCATTCAACGCCCCAACCCGGACAACACCGGTGGATCCAGGCTAAAGCGCCCGGCAAGAGCACCAAGAAAGCCAAGCAGAAGACCAAGAAGCACCCGAAGAGCAAGCACAAGACGCGCCACAAGAAGAAGCGCTGAGCCAGTGCGAGCGTTGAGCGGTTTTGCCGGCGGGCGCCCCCCGCGCCGACGCGGGGCACGGAGCTTGATGGCGGCCTAACCTAACCGGCCGCTACGGCGTTCGCGTGGCGTCGGTCGTTAGCGCACCAGCCGGTAGGGCACGTCGAGCGCGCGGTAGGTGCGCTCGGCTCGCCCGTCGCGGGTGAGGAGCTCCAGGTCGTGGTCCAGTGCGGTCAGGGCGATCAGGCCGTCATAGGCGGCTCCACCGCTGACGCCGGCCGTGGCGAGTCGGGCGGGCGCCTTCGCGTACTCGCTCGCGTCGAGCGCGGCATATGCCGCTGGCAGTCTCGCGTGGATGAGTGTGGCTGCGTCGGCGCTCGTCAAGCGGCGGGGAGGGGGGAACCTCGTGAGGACGCTGTACGTCTCGAGCGCCACGTGCGCGATAGTCGTGGTGCACTGCTTCAACGCGTCTTCGGCGAGGTCACGGGCCTCGTGGTCGGCGACGAGGGCGGCGATCGTGATGCTGCTGTCTGCCGCCTGCCTCACCGGCGCTCGCGCACCGCTTCGAGCGTGCGCCGCACATCCCCGTCGGTGAGGGGAGTGCCCGTCGCTGCCATAACTGGTCCGTTGGGTCCTTCGACTAGCTTGGCCGGCTCGTGCGACGCCGAGAGCTCGAGGTGGCCGTTGACCACATCGATCTCGAGCGGTGTGTCGGGCGAGAACCCAAGCTCGTCCCGTAGACGCTTTGGTACGACCACCCGACCCGCGCTATCGATTGACACGTGCATGGTAGAAGCCTACCACGGGAATGCCACGCGCGCTGCCGTGACCGCGAGCACGCGCAGCCTGGGATTTTGATGGCGGCCTAACCGGCCGCTAAGGCGTTCGCATGGCGCCCCGGGGCCGGTGCAGGGCCGGTCTGCGCTGGGGGCTTGACATCGCGTTACAGGTGTGGTTATATAGTGCGGGTCGGTGCCCACCAGGGGGTGGTGCGCCGGACAACATAGGGTCTGGTTTGGGTCGGCCTGTCTTGTGGTTGACGTCCAAGCGCTCGCAGGAAATGGGTTTGGGACGAGGGACTGGGTCACGGAACGTATGAGGGAGATGGTTTAGCGTGGTTTCGAGAGGGAATAGCGTGTCGAATATGCGTGGAACCCCGCGAGGGGTTCTTGCTAGATGCATCAGCGGTCTGATGCATCTCTCTCTCTCTCTCTCTCTCTTCGGCTTCTCGGTCTGCGGCTAGCCGTCCGGTAGCGACGCGTTCGCGTCGTTTGGGTTCTCCCGCTCGCGGGGGTTGGTGGGTGGTGTCGTGATGCCCGTGGCCGCGGGTGCTACGCATGAGCAGATCAGCGAGATTCAGCGCTCGCGGCTTTTGGCGGCGGCGGTCGTCGCGGTTGACGAGCTCGGCTACGCGGATACCACGGTTGCGGATGTAACGAGTCGCGCGCGTGTGTCGCGGCGTACGTTCTACGAGCTGTTCGCAAACCGTGAGGAGTGCCTCGCCGCGGTGCTGGAGGATGTGGTAGCGCTGGTCGTGGGTGAGTTCGCTGCGGCGGGTCTTGAGGGTCTTGGGTGGCGTGAGCGGGTTCGTGGGGGGTTGTGGGTGATCCTCGGGTTCTTGGATCGTGAGCCGGCGCTCGCGCGGGTGTGTGTGGTTCAGGTGTCGCGCGGTGGCGCGGAGATGTTGAAGCGTCGGGAGGAGATCCTTGGGGGGTTGGCCGGCGTGGTCGATGAGGGCCGCTCGAAGGGCGGGCGCAGTGGGGGGTGCACCCCTTTGACGGCGGAGGGTGTTGTGGGTGCGGCGTTCGCGATTGTGTACGCGCGGCTGTTGCGGGGTGAGCGTAAGCCGCTGACGGGTTTGTTGGGCGAGCTGATGGGGATGATCGTGTTGCCTTATATGGGTGTGGCGGCGGCGCGCCGCGAGCAGGCGCGGCCTGCGCCCGCGGGGCCTGTGGGTGTTCCTGTTGAGTTGGATGGGGCCAGTGCTGTGGGTGATCCGTTGGAGGGTGTCTCGATGCGTTTGACGTATCGCACGGCGCGGGTCTTGGAAGGTGTCGCGGAGCGCCCGGGTGCGAGTAACCGGATGGTCGCGGAGTGTGCGGGGATTCAGGATCCGGGGCAGGTCTCGAAGTTGCTGCGTCGTCTTGAGAGTCTGGGGTTGCTCGAGAACACGGGTGAGGGGCGCGCCCAGGGTGAGCCGAACGCGTGGAGTCTTACCGCGAAGGGCCGGCGGGTCGCGCGGAGCATTCGTATCCATGCGCCCGGTCAACGGGAGGCCGCGTGATGTCGCGCTATCTGAGCGTGGCGTCGGTGCCCTGCGCGCAGAGGTGCAGTGCGATTGCTGCACGGAGGATGCCGGTTCTTGTGTCGTCAGCGTTTTGGTGGGTTGTGTCGTGTACCCGAGGGGCTCTCCCCTCTGAGCTCGAGGAGGAGATGCGTCGATGAGCGTTTTCAGATCAACCCTGGCCGGCCTGGCATCGCTGTGCGCCCTGGTGGGCGCGCTCGCCGTCCTGCCGCTGGCGGCCTCGGCCGAAGAATGCCCCAACGCGGCGTTCCGTACGGGTCCGTCCACGCATCTGCCGGATTGTCGTGCGTATGAGCAGGTGACGCCGCCGTACAAGGCTTCTGCTGCCACTCAGAGGGTCTTCGCGATGAATCCGAGTGGCTCGCCGCTCACGGTCCAGCTGGACGCGGCCATCGAAGGAGCTGAAGGCTTCCCCAATGTCATCGGGTTCAACCCTGCGATCGAGTACACGGTGCGGCGCACGGCGTCGGGCTGGGCGAGCACCCCGGACGATCCGCCGAGCTCCGAATATCTTCCGTATCTCTTGAGGGGATTCGAAGACTATGCCGGTGTGGGAGGCGAAAGCCCTGCCGGCCAGGCGACGGTCTGGATGGACCGTGGAGTGTGGCAGCCGGACAATAGGCTCGACTTCTTCATGCGCAATCCCGATCGTTCGCTGGTGGACATCGGGCCCGCGCTGCCGCCGACGACGGAAGCGGGATCGCCAAACGCTCTGGGTAAAGGGGTGGTGTATCCGGACGGTCTGTCGTCTGACGCGTCACACGTCTTCTTCTCTCTAGGGGGCGACTACTGGCCGTTCGATGACACGGTGCGAGGCACCAGCCTGTATGAGTACGGGGGGGCCGGGAACACGACCCCGCTGCTGGTCGGAGTCGACAACAAAGGCGGGCTGATCAGCCAGTGCGGCGTGGTCCTCGGTGGCCTCACTAAAGAACAAAACGTCCCAGAACGCAACGACTCCGTTCACAACGCCGTCTCCACCGATGGCAACACCGTGTTCTTCACGCCACTGCCCAAAACCGAAGTCTGTCAAGGTAGTACGCCGCCGGTCATTGAACTGTATGCGCGGGTCGATAATGGGCTGTCCGATGCGCACACGGTCGCGATCTCCGAGCCTTCCAAGGAAGACTGCTCTGCGTGCGACACCGAAGCGGGAGTGCTTGCGGATGCGCATTTCGAGGGCGCCTCGGTGGATGGCTCGAAGGTGTTCTTTACGACCACGCAGCCACTGCTGGGAGGTGACGCAAGCAGGAACGTCTACGAGTACGACTTCCACGCGCCGGCGGGGGAACGGGTGATCCACGTTTCGGCGGAGGATGCAACAGTGGCGAACCCGGCCGCCGAAGTGGTGAAGACGGAAGGAAGCCGATCGTCGATGAGCTCTGAGGATGGCTCCCACGTGTACTTCATCGCGACCGGGGTGTTGACGCGGACGCCCAACGTCGAGGGCGAAACGGCCGAACGGGGTGCCTATAACCTGTACGTGTTCGAGCGCGACGGGCGCTTCCCCGCCGGTCATGTCGCGTTCGTTGCGAGGCTCTCGCAAAGGGATCTGATCAGGCCCATCGGATTCGAAGCCTGGGCTCCCGATGTGACACCCGACGGCCGCTATCTGGTGTTCGCCAGCGAACGCGACCTGACGCCCGACGATACCAGCACCGCGAGGCAGATCTTCGAGTATGACGCGCAGACCGGGGCGCTGGTGCGCGTGTCGATAGGCCAGGACGGCTTCAACCACGACGGCAACGTGAGCGTCCGGTTCAATCCCAACGGAGAACGCGTCGATGACGCTTCGATCGTCTCGCCGTCGGATATTTCGATCGCCTCCGGCGCGGATAGGTACGCAGAAGGATCCGAAGGAGGATACTCCCCGCCGGCCTACTCGACCCACCAGTCGGTGTCGGCTGACGGCGCGTATGTGTTTTTCCAGAGCACGGTCGGTCTCACCCCGCAGGCGCCCGATCAGCAGGTGATCGGCCATACAGAACCCGGACCTAACGAATCGCAGGTCCTCGAACCGATATACGCCAACAATGTCTATGAGTACCATGCTGGGCTGGTGAGCCTGATCTCCGACGGTCAGGATCTCGCTCGTTTCACTCATCAAAGCGTTGTCGAACTGCTTGGCACGAGTATGTCGGGCGGCGATGTGTTCTTCAGTACGGCGGATCGACTGGTTGGGCAGGACACCGACACGAATATGGATATCTACGATGCGCGGATCGATGGCGGTTTTCCTGCGCCCGCGGAGCCGTCTTTGTGTTCGGGCGATGCCTGCCAGGGGCCGCTGGGCGCGGCGCCGGCGCTGCTCTCTCCCGGCAGTGCGTTTCAGGCGGGTGGGAACCCGCCGTTGGCAGGAGGACCCGCCGTGAAGCCCAAGCAGAAGGCGAAGAAGCGGAAACCGGGCAGGCGGTCCGGCAAGGGGCACGCCAAGCGGCGTGGGAGGAGGGCAACGAGGGCTGTTGTCGGCGGGAGTGCGAATCGGAAGGCGGGTCGGTCATGAGAAGGGTCGTCTGTTGTCTGATCGGGGTGGGCGCGGTATTGGCGGGGATACCTGGAGTGTCTGGGGCCTCTGCCGCCGTTCCCGCTCCGGGTCTTGCGATCAGGGCGGTCGCGGGGCCGACGATCTTCTCCTCCGAACATGCCGCTCCGACCCCGGACACCTACGGGGTGGTCGTCACCAATGTCGGCAGTAGCGCGACCGACGGCAGCACGATCACGATCAGCGACGAGCTGCCCCGAGGCCTCAGACCAATCGCCGTCAGGGGGGAACTCGACATCTATGGGCAAGCAGGGCCGAGCAAAGCGCCGACGCCGATGTCCTGTGAAACAGTGACGGTGACGTGCACGTATGGCGCCGCGCTGCAGCCGGGTGACTCGCTGAACATGGCCGTGGAGGTGGAGGTCACGCCGGGCACGGTGGGTCCTGTGACCAACAGTGCGTTGGTGTCGGGTGGTGGTGCGCCGGGCGCGTCGGTGAACGTGGAAACGGCGATCGGGACGGCGGCGGAATCGGCGGCGGAGCCGTTTGGTCTTGCGGCGTTCAGCGATGAAGTGACTGGGGTCGATGGTCTTACCGACGCGCAGGCGGGGGATCATCCGTATGAGACGACGGTCTCCTTCTCGCTGAACACGACGAACGTCACCAAAGCGGGTAGCGAAGAGTTCGCGACTGCTGGTGGTCTTCGTGGGTTGTCGGCGGAAACCAGGGATGTGGTTGTGGATGTGCCCCCGGGTTTCGCGGGTGACCCCAACGTCGTGGAAAAGTGCCCGCAGTACGATCTCGTGATCCAAAAATGCCCGCCAGGTACGCAGATCGGCTTCGCGCACCTCCAAATCGGAGAAAGAGGTTTGCTACCCGGCAACTCGACGTATCCGATGTACAACATGGTTCCGGATAAGGGTTATCCAGCGGAGTTCGTGATTCTCTTTGGTGGCTTCGCTATCCCTCTGTATGTGAGTGTCACGCCGGATTCCGATTATGGTGTGCGTGTGATAACGCCCGGTATCCCGGGGTTTGCTCCGCCGGTTGATGTGTCGGTGACGTTCTTTGGGACGCCGGCGAACGATCCGAGTGTGTTCGACGGGTATCGAGAAGCGGTGAAAGGCGGCGCTCCGGTCGCTTTCTTGGATAATCCGATGGATTGCGCGGCGGGGCCGCAGCAGGCGCGGATCTGGGTGGATTCGTGGGAGGAACCAGGGTCCTATCTCGCGGATGGTCAGCCCAACTTCGCTGACCCGCGGTGGAAGTCGAGATCCACGACGGTGTTCCCGTCGCTCACGGGCTGCGAACTGCTGCAGTTCAACCCCTCGCTGTCGGTGACACCGGATGTGACGCGCGCGGACGAGCCGGCGGGGACGACGGTCGAACTGTCTGTTCCGCAGGCCGTCCAGCAGTTCCCTGCGTTGGTCGCGCCGGCGCTCGAGGCGACTACGGTGACGCTGCCGTCGGGGTTATCGATCTCGCCGTCGGCGGGCGACGGTCTTCAGGGTTGCAGCGATGCGCAGATCGCTCTCTCTTCGGCGAAGTTGGGGTCGTGTCCGACCGGCTCGCAGATCGGGACGGTGAAAGTCACGACGCCGCTGTTGCCCGAAGCGTTGGAAGGTCAGGTGTTTCTCGGGACGCCGCACTGCGATCCGTGTACCGATGCGGACGCGTCGGATGGCAATATGTACCGGATCTTTCTGCAGTTCGAAGGCGCGGGGGTCGTGGTCAAGCAGGAAGGGAAGATCTTCACGAACTCGAGTACGGGGCAGCTGACGACGACGTTCAAGAACATCCCGCAGCTGCCGGTCTCGAGCGTGCTGCTGCACTTCAACAGCGGGCTGCGCGCAGCGCTCGCGACACCGCAGTCGTGCGGGACGTTCACGAGCACCGCGGATCTGACGCCGTGGAGCTCGCCGATCACCCCGGATGCGACACCGACCTCGCAGTTCAACGTGGACTGGGATGGAAATGGGGAAGCCTGCCCGAGCGTGATGCCGTTCGCGCCGTCGTTCAGCGCGGGCACGTCGAATCCGAACGCGGGGCAGCTCAGCCCGTTGACGGTGACGTTCAACCGTGAAGACCGCGAACAGGACTTCTCGCAGATCAAGGTCGTGACCCCGCCGGGACTGCTCGGATCGCTCTCGACGGTGCCCTTGTGCGGGGAGCCGCAGGCGGACCTGGGGACGTGCTCGGCGGCGTCGCAGATCGGCAGCATGACGGTCGCCGCGGGCCCCGGGTCGCACCCGTACTACCAGAAAGGCATGGTGTACCTGACGGGCCCGTACAAGGGTGCGCCGTTCGGGCTATCGATCGTGGTTCCGACGCACGCTGGTCCGTTCGACCTCGGGAATGTGGTGGTGCGTGCGACGATCGTTGTTGATCGGCATACGACGGCGTTGTCGGTGACGACCGACCCTTTGCCGCAGATCCTGGATGGCATCCCGCTGCGGTTGCGTACGACGAATGTGACGATCGACCGGCCGGGGTTCATCTTCAACCCGACGGACTGCGCGCAGCTGCATATCGCCGCGACGATCTCTGGGTCTCAGGGTGCGGTGAGGGAAGAGTCCACGCCGTTCGCGGTCTCGGGGTGTGCGGGGTTGCCGTTCGGGCCGAAGTTCAGCGTCGCGACGTCGGGGAAGACGTCGAAAGCGAACGGGGCGAGTCTCGACGCGAAGCTGGTGTTCCCGTCGGGTCCGCAGTCGAATATCTCGCGGGTCAAGGTCGAACTCCCCAAGCAGCTGCCCTCGCGGCTGACGACGCTTCAGAAAGCTTGCCCGGACAGTACGTTCAACGTGAATCCTGCGGCGTGTCCGGCGGGGTCTGCGATCGGGGCGGTGCAGGCGGTCACGCCGATCCTGCCGGTGAAGCTCCGTGGACCGGTGTACTTCGTCTCGCACGGCGGCGCGGCGTTCCCGAACCTTGTCGCGGTCCTCCAGGGGTACGGGGTACGCGTCGATCTCATCGGCGAAACGTTTATCTCCAAGAAGGGGATCACGAGCTCCACCTTCACGAACGTCCCCGATGTCCCCGTCAGCTCCTTCGAGCTGTTCCTACCGCAAGGCAAGGGGTCAGCGCTCGCCGCGAACGGGAACCTCTGCAAGGACAAGCTCGCGATGCCGACGTCGTTCATTGCGCAGGACGGCGCGCAGCTCAAGCAGTCAACGCCGATCCAGGTCACCGGCTGCCCCAAGGCAAAGAAAACAGGCAGAGCGAGGAAGGCCGGCAGGGCTCGCGGGGCCCGAACAGGCACACACAGCCACGCGACCGGGAGGGGTAACTGAGATGCGGACACCCAGAGTAATCCTCGGTGGGCTCGCTGCGCTCGGACTGAGCCTCGCGGCCGGCCCCACCGCACAGGCGAGCGTCACCTACGGGCAGGTCACCAGCTTCGGCGCTGGACAGGTCAGCGATCCGATCGGTGTGAGCGTGGACCAGGCGAGTAATGACGTGTATGTCGCCAGTGCTGCCTCCGAAAAGCCGCCGCTCGACAAGTTCAGCGCGACGGGGGGGACTCTTTCGCCACTCTCTCCGTTCGGTAAAGGCGGAACATATTTTGGTTTGTTCTTTTTTTCTGGTGTAGCGGTCGATCCGGTCAACGGGAATCTCTACACGGTCGACGGAATCGGCCAAGAAGTCCAGACGTACGATGGTTCGAGCGGAGCGTTGCTCTCGCACTTCTCGGTCGCCGGGTCAGCGAACGTAGCCGGTCTCTTTACGGGCGTGCAGATCGCGAGCGACTCCGCGGGGAACGTGTACCTGCCGAACGCTCCGAACAACGAGGTGCAGAAGTTCAGCCCCGAAGGCACCGTGCTCGCGACGATCACCGGGTCGGGCGCCGAGGCGCTCAAAGAACCAACCGGCGTAGCGGTCGGCCCGACGGGAGACATCTATGTCGCGGACAACGGCAACGGCCGCACTGAGGAGTTCAGTCCGGCCGGCGCGTTCATCATGGCGCTCGGGACCGGCGTGGACCAAACGACCAACGGAAACATATGCACCGCAGCCTCGGGCGACACTTGCGGCCCCGGAACCGACGGGTCCCAGGCGGTCGCCCTCGACGCCGCGGGCAACATCTTCGTCGGTGAGAACAACGGCTCCGGCTTCCACGTCGTGCTCTACAGCCCCAGCGGCGAACAGCTCGCCGACTTCGGCCAAGGTGCGATCGGCTCCTCAGAATTCGGCGCGATCAATACGCTCGCGGTCGGCCCGACCGGCCTGGTGTACGTGGCCGATGGCGGCAACAGCGTGGTATGGATCTACGCCCAGCAGAGCAAGCCCGCGGTCGTGAGCGAGTCAGCGGTCGCGGTGACGCACACCACGACGACGCTCAGAGCGGCGATCAACCCCGACTACTCCGACACTCGTTACCGCTTCGAATACGGCACCAGTACGGCATACGGCGCGAGCATCCCAGCGCCCGACATCGACATCGGCAGCTTTGAGGAAGGCTCGAACCCGGTCAGCGTCGGACAGGTCCTGGTGGGCCTGCAGCCTGGGACCACCTACCACTACAGGGTCCACGCCACCAACGCGCTCGGCCAAACCAACGGGGCCGACCAGACGTTCACGACGCTCCCACCGCAACCGCCCGCGGTCGCCACCGGGCAGGCGGGTAGTGTCGCGCAGAACTCCGCGACGCTGACCGGCACGGTCGATACCAAGGGGTTGGAGACGACCTACGAGTTCGATATCGGCGTGGACACCAGCTATGGCACGCGTATCTTCGGCGACGCCGGCGTCGAACCCGGCCCACAGGCCTTCACGGCGGTCCTGCAGAGCCTCACGGCCGGCGCGACCTACCACTACAGGGTCCTCGCGACGAACACGTTCGGTACGAGCTACGGCGCCGACCAGACGTTCACGACGTCCTCCTACCCGTCCTCGGCGCTCGCTGAGCCGGAAACCCCGCCGCTGCTCGCCACACCGCTACTCACCATGGCCAGGAGCACTGCCGCGAGCGCTGCCGCCGTCAGACTCATGGGGCACGCTGCTCGGCATCCTAAAGCCCGAAAGAGCAGCCGCAGATCCGGCCGGCATAAACGTAAGAGCGGAAGCGACTCGCGCGCTGGCCGTCCTCACAACGCCAACAGGGGGGGTAAGTGATGCGCGTCCACAAGCTCATGTTGACGGGCCTGACGGCGTTGGCCGGTGCGCTCGGCGGACAGTTGGCGCTCGCAGCCGGCCCCGCCACGGCGCTCCAGGGCTACCCGGCTGCGCCCAATACCGTCTTTGGCGCTTCGGGCGCGGGGAACGGGCAGTTCTCGAGCCCCGCGGGTGTCGCGGTCGATGACTCCAGCGGTGACGTGTACGTTGCGGATCAGGGCAACAATCGCGTGCAGAGGTTCGACGCGGAAGGGAGCTATCTCTCCCAGTTCAACGGGAGCGACAACCCGAGTTTCCCCGAAGGCTTCAGTGCCCCTACTGGTATCGCGGTCGATAACTCCACGGGCCCCTCCAAGGGAGATGTGTATGTCATCGACCAAGGTCATCACGCGATCGACAAGTTCAGCTCGACAGGTACGTTCCTCTTCGAGTTGAAAGGGTACGAAAACGCGTTCGCTGTTACGGTCGACTCCTCGGGTAACGTGTGGGCAGCCACGCGGTTCGAAGGAGAATCTGTTCCGGTGAATGGCTTCCAGGAGTTCAGCGATGCTGAAGAAAACGAACTGCTCCGCGCAGAAGATCCGAGAGTGTATACGTTTGCTGGGATCGCGGTCGACTCTGAAGAAAGCCTGTATCTCTTCACAACAACCGAAGGCAATCGCTTCGTCGAGAAGTGGCCACACGGTCATGAAGGAGCTGGTAAAGAGGTAGCGGCATGTTGTGCGACGGCTCTCGCGCTCGACACGGCGACAAACAGCGTATTCGTAGACGAGGGAAGCTCGATCGCCGAGTCCGGCCCGTTCGGGGAACCCTACGGGTCTCCTGTCCAGACGTTCGGTACGGGGTTCTCCTCCGAAGCGGGTATCTCCTCCTCGGAAGGGGTCGCGGTGGACAGCAAAACGGGCACGGTGTATACCACCCAGCGCGAAGGGGACACGGTCGCGGTCTTCAAGGCCGCGTTGTTCCCTGATGTGACGACGGGCGTGGCGGTCGTGCAGCGGACGAGCGCGAAACTCGAAGGCGTCGTGAACCCGTCCGGTAAAGAAGTGACGCTCTGCCAGATCGAATACGGGACGAGCACCTCCTACGGCCAGACCGCTCCCTGCGCTTCGCCTCCCGGGTCGGGGTCAAGCCCGGTCGCGGTCAGCGCGCAAGCCGGTGGCCTCGCGCTGGAAACCAGCTACCACTACCGGCTGGTCGCGGGCAACTCCAACGGTGTCAACCTCGGCACAGACCACACCTTCACGACGTTCGGCCCTGTACCGGAACTGCATACAGAAGCAGCGACCAACGTCGAACAGCCCGCCGCGCAGACCGTCGCGACGCTCAACGCGTCATTCAACCCCGACGGCGCGGACACCCACTACTACTTCGAATACGGCGAAACAAAAGAATACGGGTCGGTAAGCCCCGCGCTACCCGGTACCGACGCCGGCGAAGCGGTCGAACTCGAGCACGTCCACAACCAACTCGTGGGCCTGAGGCCCTCGACGCTCTACCACTACCGGATCGTCGCCACGAGCTCGTTCGGTACCAGCACGGGCACGGACATGACGTTCATCACGCCGGTGCTGATCCCGCCAGCGCCCATCGTCGGTGGGCTGCCCGCGTCGGACCTCACGCAGTTCGGGGCGACGCTCAACGGCACGATCCAGACGGGTGAAGGGCTCGTGAACTACCGCTTCGAATACGGCACCAGCACGGCCTATGGTCAGGTCGCGCCGATCCCCGACAACTACACGCCGATAACGAGCGAAACGCTGCCGGTATCCCAGCCCGTGCAGGGTCTGCAGGCCGGCACGACCTACCACTACCGGCTAGTCGTCAGCAGCCCCGGTGCGACCGCGATGAAGGGCCCCGACGAGACATTCACGACGCTCCCAATCCCCGCACCTGCGGTGGAAACGGGCAGCGCGAGCGGCGTCAGTGTCGGCTCCGTGACGCTCAGCGGCACGATCGACCCGCACGCCTGGAACACCGAATACCTCTTCCAGTACGGCACAAGCACCGCCTACGGGTCGAGCTGGCCCACGGTCGAGGTCGAGATGGGCGCCCTGGAAGGCTCCCAGCCCGTGATCGTCGGTGTTCCCAACCTGCTGCCCGGCACGACCTACCACTACCGGCTCGTCGCGACCAACGGCGGTGGCACCACCTACGGGCAGGACATGACGTTCACGACCGGGGAGTACCCCGCGCAGATCATCCAGGAACCCGTGGCGCTCCAGACGCTCCTGGTCCCCACCGGCGGCCAGACCGCCAAATCGCCCGGCAAGAAGGCCAAGAAAGCCAAGAAGAAGACCAAGAAGCACCCGAAGAGCAAGCACAAGGCGCACCGCAAGAAGAAGCACTGAGCCTGCCCGGCCGCGGGTGGCACGGGGCGTTGGGGTGTGCGCGCGGCGACCCGGGCGCCTGACCGGTTCCCCGCCACCGCTCTGGCGCCATGCGCATTGGGACTTGACATCGCGTTACCGATGTGGTTATATATGGACGGCACGGTGCACGAGGGTGGTGCGTCGGGCAAACATAGGGTCTGGTTTGGGTCATCCCGTCTCGTGGTTGACGTCCAAGCGCTTGCAGGGTTGGGTTGGGTAGAGGGACTGGGTCAGAACGTATGAGGGAGATGGTTCAGCGTGGTTTCGAGAGGGAATAGCGTGTCAGGTGTGCGTGGGGACCCGCGGGGGGTTCTTGCTAGATGCATCAGCGGTCTGATGCATCTCTCTCTCTCTCTCTCTCTCTTCGGCTTCTCGGTCTGCGGCTAGCCGACCGGTAGCGGCGCGTTCGCGTCGTCCGGGTTCTCCCGCTCGCGGGGGTTGGGGTGACCGTGCGTTGTGCGGGAGAACGGGTTGATGCCCGCGCGCGCGTTGACGATGCGCGCCCCGAGCCCGGGCGTGTCGCATGAGCAGATCGTCGAGATTCAGCGCTCGCGGTTGCTCGCGGCAGCGGTGTCCGCGGTTGACGAGCTCGGCTACGCGGACACGACGGTCTCCGATGTGACGAGCCGCGCGAGGGTCTCGCGGCGCACGTTTTACGAGCTGTTCGCCAACCGCGAGGAGTGCCTGACCGCCGTGCTGGAGGACGTGGTCGCGTTGATCGCGGAGGATGTGGCCCGCGCAGATGTCGAGGGTCTTCCGTGGCGTGAGCGGGTCCGCACGGGGCTGCGAGCGATCCTCGTGTTCCTCGATCGCGAGCCGGTGCTTGCGCGTGTGTGTGTGATCGAGTCGTTGCGTGGCGGCGCGGAGGTGTTGAGGCGCCGTGGGGAGGTCCTTGCGGGCCTCGCGCGGGTCGTGGACGAGGGCCGTGTGGAGGGTGTGCGTGGGGAGCAGTGCACGCCGTTGACGGCGGAGGGCGTTGTCGGCGCGGCGTTCGCGATCGTTTACGCGCGGCTGCTGCGGGGTGAGCGTGAGCCGCTCACGGGTCTGCTGGGTGAGTTGATGGGGATCGTCGTGTTGCCTTATCGGGGTCCGGCGGCGTCGCGTCGTGAGCTGGCTTATCCCGCGGGGCGCCCGGGGGTGTCTTCGGCGCCGGTTGTTGTGGGGGAGGCGGTGCGCGACCCGTTGGAGGGTGTCTCGATGCGTTTGACGTATCGCACGGCGCGGGTGTTGGAAGGTGTTGCGGAGCTTCCTGGGGGGAGTAATCGTATGGTCGCGGAGCGTGCGGGGATTCAGGACCCGGGGCAGGTCTCGAAGCTGTTGCGTCGCCTCGAGAGTCTGGGGCTGCTCGTCAATACCGGCGAGGGTCACACCAGAGGCGAGCCGAACGCGTGGAGCCTCACCGCGAAGGGCGAGCGGGTCGCGCGGAGTATTCGCGTCCACGCGCCCGGTGAGCGGGAGGCGGCATGATACCGCGTCACCTGAGCGCGGTGCCGGCGCTCTGCGCCCAGGGGTGCAGTGCGATCGCTGTACGGAGGCCGCCGGTTCTCGTGTCGTCAGCGTTTTGGTGGGCTGTGTTGTGTACCCGAGGGGCTCTCCCCTCTGAGCTCGAGGAGGAGATGCGTCGATGAGCGCTTTCAGATCAACCCTGGCTGGCCTGGCGTCGCTGTGCGCCCTGGTGGGCGCGCTCGCCGTCCTGCCGCCGGCGGCCGTCGCCGAAGAATGCCCCAACACCGCGTTCCGCACGGGCCCGTCCACGCACCTGCCGGACTGCCGCGCGTATGAGTTGGTGACGCCGCCGTACAAGGCGTCCGCTGGTGTTCAGAGGGTCTTTGCGATGAATCCGAGCGGCTCGCTGCTTACGCTCCAGATGAACGCGGCCATCGAAGGAGCCGAAGGCTTCCCCAATGTCATCGGGTTCACCCCTGGGGCCGTCTACACGACGCGGCGCACGGCGTCGGGCTGGGCGACCACCCCGAACGATCCGCCGAGCTCCGAATATCTTCCGTATCTCGAAAACGGATTCGCCAACTATGCGGGTGTGGGAGGTGAAAGCCCTGATGGTCAGGCGACGGTCTGGATGGACCGTGGAGTGTGGCAGCCGGGAAACGGGCTCGACTTCTTCATGCGCGATCCTGATCGCTCGCTGGTGGACATCGGACCCGCGCTGCCGCCGACGACGGAAGCGGGATCACCAAACGCTCTGGGTCGTGGGGCGCAACTGCAGCCGGCCGGTCTGTCGCCTGACGCGTCACACGTCTTCTTCACTCTAGCAAAGGATTACTGGCCGTTCGACGATACGCAGGAAGCCGAAGGCGCGGAGGAAGACAAAAGTCTGTATGAGTATGGGGGCGTCGGGAACACGACCCCGCTGCTGGTCGGAGTCGACAACAAAGGCGGGCTGATCGGCCAGTGTGGAGTGGCGCTCGGCGGCTCCTTTAGCGGCCGGAGCGACTCCGTCCACAACGCCGTCTCCACCGATGGCAACACCGTGTTCTTCACGCCATTGACAAAAAAACAACAGACCTCCTGTCACGGTAGCGCACCGCCGGTCCTTGAAGTATATGCACGGGTCGATA
Source organism: uncultured Solirubrobacterales bacterium (assembly GCA_963703395.1). Classification (GTDB taxonomy): domain Bacteria; phylum Actinomycetota; class Thermoleophilia; order Solirubrobacterales; family Solirubrobacteraceae; genus Palsa-744. The sequence goes on from OY969817.1 coordinate 200,072, forward strand.
ATGGGCTGTCCGATGCGCACACGGTCGCGATCTCCGAGCCTTCCAAGGAAGACTGCTCTGCGTGCGACACTGAAGCGGGCGTGCTTGCGGATGCGCATTTCGAGGGCGCCTCGGCCGATGGCTCGAAGGTGTTCTTTACGACCACGCAGCCGCTGCTGGGAGGCGATGCGAGCAGGAACGTCTACGAGTACGATTTCCACGCGCCGGCCGGGGAACGGGTGATCCGTGTTTCGGCGGGGGACGCGACAGTGGCGAACCCGGCCGCTGAAGTGGTGAAGACGGCGGGAGGTCGATCGTCGATGAGCTCCGAGGACGGCTCCCATGTGTACTTCATCGCGACCGGTGTGTTGACGAGGACTCCCAACGTTGAGGGCGAAACGGCCGAACGGGGCGCCTATAACCTGTACGTGTTCGAGCGCGACGGGCGCTTCCCCGCCGGACGCGTCGCGTTCGTTGCGAGGCTCTCGCAAAGGGACCTGACCAGGTCCGTATTCGAAGCCTGGGCTCCCGACGTGACGCCCGACGGCCGCTTTCTGGTGTTCGCCAGCGAACGCGACCTGACGCCCGACGATACCAGCACCGCGAGGCAGATTTTCGAGTATGACGCGCAGACCGGGGCGCTGGTGCGTGTGTCGATTGGCCAGGACGGCTTCAACCACGACGGCAACGTGAGCGTCCGGTTCAATCATCCCGGCGGAGAACGCATCAATGACGCTTCGATCGTCTCGCCGTCGGAAAGTTACGAAGGCAGATACTCCCCGTCGGCCTATTCGACCTACCGGTCGGTGTCGGCCGATGGCGCGTATGTGTTTTTCCAGAGCACGGTCGGTCTCACCCCGCAGGCGCTCGATCAGCGGGTGATCGGCCAGAGCGAACCTGGAGCGAATGAACACGTCTCCCCCGAACCTATTTATGCCAACAATGTCTATGAGTATCACGCTGGGCGGGTGAGCCTGATCTCCGACGGTCGGGATCTCGCTAATTTCGGCTATGAAGGAAGCGTCGTCCAGCTGCTCGGCACGAGTATGTCGGGCGGCGATGTGTTCTTCAGTACTGCGGACCGACTGGTTGGGCAGGACACCGACACGAACATGGATATCTACGATGCGCGGATCGACGGCGGTTTTCCCGCGCCCGCGCAGCCGTCCTCATGTTCGGGCGACGCCTGCCAGGGGCCGCTGGGCGCGGCGCCGGCGCTGCTCTCTCCCGGCAGTGCGTTTCAGGCGGGTGGGAACCCGCCGTTGGCAGGAGGACCCGCCGTGAAGCCCAAGCAGAAGGCGAAGAAGCGGAAACCGGGCAGGCGGTCCGGCAAGGGGCACGCCAAGCGGCGTGGGAGGAAGGCAACGAGGGCTGCCATCGGCGGAAGTGCGAATCGGAAGGCGGGTCGGTCATGAGAAGGGTCGTCTGTTGTCTGATCGGGGTGGGCGCGGTACTGGCGGGGATACCTGGAGCGTCTGGGGCCTCTGCCGCCGTTCCCGCTCCGGGTCTTGCGATCAGGGCGGTCGCGGGGCCGACGATCTTCTCCTCCGAACATGCCGCTCCGACCCCGGACACCTACGGGGTGGTCGTCACCAATGTCGGCAGTAGCGCGACCGACGGCAGCACGATCACGATCAGCGACGAGCTGCCCCGAGGCCTCAGACCAATCGCCGTCAGGGGGGAACTCGACATCTATGGGCAAGCAGGGCCGAGCAAAGCGCCGACGCCGATGTCCTGTGAAACAGTGACGGTGACGTGCACGTATGGCGCCGCGCTGCAGCCGGATGACTCGCTGAACATGGCCGTGGAGGTGGAGGTCACGCCGGGCACGGTGGGTCCTGTGACCAACAGCGCATTGGTCTCGGGCGGGGGCGCACCGAGCGCGTCGGTGAACGTGGAAACAGCGATCGGCACGGCGGCGGAATCGGCGGCGGAGCCGTTCGGCCTCGCGGCGTTCAGCGATGAAGTGACTGGGGTCGATGGTCTGACCGACACGCAGGCGGGGGATCATCCGTATGAGACGACGGTCTCCTTCTCGCTGAACACGACGAACGTGACCAAAGCGGGTAGGGAAGCGTTCGCGACCGCTGGCGGTCTTCGCGGGTTGTCGGCGGAAACCAAGGATGTGGTCGTCGATGTACCCCCGGGCTTCGCAGGCGACCCCAACGTCGTGGAAAAGTGCCCGCAGTACGACCTCGTGACCCGAACATGCCCGCCAGGCACACAGATCGGCTTCGCGCACCTCCAAATCGGAGAAAGGGATTTGCTACCCGGCAGGCCGGTGTATCCGATGTACAACATAGTTCCGGATAAGGGTTATCCGGCGGAGTTCGTGATTCTCTTCGGTGGCTTCGCCATCCCTCTGTATGTGAGCGTCACGCCGGATTCCAATTATGGTGTGCGTGTGATAACGCCCGGTATCCCGGGGTGGGCCCCGCCGGTCGATGTGTCGGTGACGTTCTTTGGGACGCCGGCGAACGATCCGAGCGTGTTCAACGGGTATCGAGAAGCAGTGAAAGGCGGCGCTCCGGTCGCTTTCTTGGACAATCCGATGGATTGCGCGGCGGGGCCGCAGCAGGCGCGGATCTGGGTGGATTCGTGGGAGGAACCGGCCTCCTATCTCGCCGACGGCCAGCCCAACTTCGCCGACCCGCGGTGGAAGTCGCGGTCCACGACAGTGTTCCCGTCGCTCACGGGCTGCGAATTGCTGCAGTTCAACCCGTCGCTATCGGTGACGCCGGATGTCTCGCGCGCGGACGAGCCCGCAGGGACGACGGTCGAACTGTCTGTCCCGCAGGCTATCCAGCAGTTCCCTGCGTTGGTCGCCCCAGCGCTCGAGGCGACTACGGTGACGTTGCCGTCGGGGTTGTCGATCTCGCCGTCGGCGGGCGATGGTCTCGCGGGTTGTGACGATGCGCAGATCGCTCTCTCTTCGGCGAAGTTGGGGTCGTGTCCGGCGGCGTCGCAGATTGGGACGGTCAAGGTCACGACGCCGCTGCTGCCCGAAGCGTTGGAAGGTCAGGTGTTCCTCGGGACGCCGCACTGCGACCCGTGTACCGACGCGGATGCGTCGGATGGCAACATGTACCGGATCTTCCTGCAGTTCGAAGGCGCGGGGGTCGTGGTCAAGCAGGAAGGGAAGATCTTCACGAACTCGAGCACGGGGCAGCTGACGACGACGTTCAAGAACATTCCGCAGCTGCCGGTCTCGAGCGTGCTGCTGCATTTCAACAGCGGGCTGCGCGCAGCGCTCGCGACACCGCAGGCGTGCGGGACGTTCACCAGCACCGCGGATTTGACGCCGTGGAGCTCGCCGATCACCCCGGATGCGACACCGACCTCGCAGTTCAACGTGGACTGGGATGGAAATGGGGAAGCCTGCCCGAGCGTGATGCCGTTCGCGCCGTCGTTCAGCGCGGGCACGTCGAATCCGAACGCGGGGCAGCTCAGCCCGTTGACGGTGACGTTCAACCGTGAAGACCGTGAACAGGACTTCTCGCAGATCAAGGTCGTGACCCCGCCGGGACTGCTCGGATCGCTCTCGACGGTCCCGTTGTGCGGTGAGCCGCAGGCCGACTTGGGGACGTGCTCCGCGGCGTCGCAGATCGGCAGCATGACGGTCGCAGCGGGTCCGGGGTCGCACCCGTACTACCAGAAAGGCATGGTGTACCTGACGGGCCCGTACAAGGGTGCGCCGTTCGGGCTATCGATCGTGGTCCCGACGCACGCGGGGCCGTTCGACCTCGGGAATGTGGTGGTGCGTGCGACGATCGCTGTCGATCGGCATACAACGGCGTTGTCGGTGACGACGGACCCGTTGCCGCAGATCCTCGACGGCATACCGTTGAGGTTGCGCACGACAAATGTGACGATCGACCGTCCGGGGTTCATCTTCAACCCGACGGACTGCGCGCAGCTGCACATCACCGCGACGATCTCCGGTTCCCAGGGCGCGGTGACCGAAGAGTCCACGCCGTTCGCTGTCTCGGGTTGTGCGGGGTTGCCGTTCGGACCGAAGTTCAGCGTAGCGACGTCGGGGAAGACGTCGAAAGCGAACGGGGCGAGTCTCGACGCGAAGCTGGTGTTCCCGTCGGGTCCGCAGTCGAATATCTCGCGGGTCAAGGTCGAACTCCCCAAGCAGCTGCCCTCGAGGCTGACGACGCTTCAGAAAGCTTGCCCGGACAGCACGTTCCAGACGAATCCTGCGGCGTGTCCGGCGGGGTCTGCGATCGGGGCGGTGCAGGCGGTCACGCCGATCCTGCCGGTGAAGCTTCGCGGCCCGGTGTACTTCGTCTCGCACGGCGGCGCGGCGTTCCCTAACCTCGTCGCGGTCCTCCAGGGGTACGGGGTACGCGTCGATCTCATCGGCGAAACGTTCATCTCCAAGAAGGGGATCACGAGCTCCACCTTCACGAACGTCCCCGATGTCCCCGTCAGCTCGTTCGAGTTGTTCCTGCCGCAAGGCAAGGGCTCGGCGCTCGCCGCGAACGGGAACCTCTGCAAGAGCAAGCTCGCGATGCCGACGTTGTTCACTGCGCAGGACGGCGCGCAGCTCAAGCAGTCCACGCCGATCCAGGTCACCGGCTGCCCCAAGGCAAAGAAAGCGGGCAGGGCGAGGAAGGCCGGCAGGGCTCGTGGGGCCCGAACAGCCGGACACGGTCATACCACGTACCGGAGGGGCAACTGAGATGCGGACACCCAGGATCATTCTCGCCGGACTCGCCACGCTCGGGTTGAGCCTCGCGGCCGGCCCCGCCGCACAGGCGAGCATCACCTACGGCCAGGTCACCAGCTTCGGCGCCGGACAGGTCAGCGGCCCTCTCGGTGTGAGCGTGGACCCGGCAAGTAGTGACGTGTACGTCGCTGGCGCCGGCTCCGAAGGGCCGCCGCTCGATAAGTTCAGCGCCACGGGGGGGATTCTCTCGCCACCCTCTCCGTTCGGCGAAGGCCTAAAGATTTTTAATTTGTTCTTTTTTTCTGGTGTGGCGGTCGATCCGGTCGACGGGAATGTCTACGCAGTCGACGGAGCCGGCCAGGAAGTCCAGACGTACGATGGTTCGAGCGGAGCGTTGCTCTCGCACTTCTCGGTCGCCGGGTCGGCGAACGTAGCCGGTCTCTTTACGGGTGTGCAGATCGCGAGCGACTCCGCAGGGGACGTGTACCTGCCGAACGCTCCGAACAACGAGGTGCAGAAGTTCAGCCCCGAAGGCACCCTGCTCGCGACGATCACAGGATCGGGTGCCGAGGCGCTCAAAGAACCGACGGGCGTAGCCGTGGGCCCGACGGGAAACATCTATGTCGCGGACAACGGCAACGGCCGGCTCGAGGAGTTCAGTCCGGCCGGCGCGTTCGTGATGGCGCTAGGGACCGGCGTGGACCAGACGACCAGCGGAGACGTCTGCACGGCCGCCTCAGGCGATACGTGCGGCCCCGGCAGCGACGGCTCCCAATCGGTCGCCCTCGACGCCGCGGGCGACATCTTCGTCGGTGAGAACAATGGGTCGGGTTTCCACGTCGTCCTCTACAGCCCCACCGGCGAACAGCTCGCCGATTTCGGCCTGGGCGCGATCGGCTCCTCCGGATTCGGGGCGATCAACACGCTCGCGGTCGGACCGAGCGGCCTGGTGTACGTGGCCGATGGCGGCAACGGCGTGGTGTGGATATACGCCCAGCAGAGCAAGCCATCGGTCGTGAGCGAGTCGGCGGTCGCGGTGACGCATACCACGGCGACGCTCAGGGCGGCGATCAACCCCGATTACTCCGACACCCGTTACCGCTTCGAATACGGCACCAGCACGGCCTACGGCGCGAGCATCCCAGCGCCCGACATCGACATCGGCAGCTTTGAGGAAGGCCCGAACCCGGTCAGCGTCGGACAGGTCCTGGTGGGCCTGCGGCCCGGGACCACCTACCACTACAGGGTCGTTGCCACCAACGCGATCGGCCAAACCAACGGCGCCGACCAGACGTTCACGACGCTCCCGCCGCTGCCGCTCGCGGTCGCCACCGGGCAGGCCGGCGGTGTCGCGCAGAACGCCGCGACGCTGACCGGCACGATCGATACCGAGGGGTTCGAGACGACCTACGAGTTCGATATCGGCGTGGATACCAGCTATGGCACGCGGATCTTCGGCGACGCCGGCGTCGAACCCGGCCCACACGCCTTCACGGCCGCTCTGCAGGGCCTCACGGCCGGCGCCACCTACCACTACAGGGTCCTCGCGACCAACACGTTCGGCACGCGCTACGGCGCCGACCAGACGTTCACGACGGCCTCCTACCCATCCTCTACGCTCACCGAGCCGGAAACCCCGCCGCTGCTCGCCACACCACTACTCACCACAGCCAGCAGCAGCACCGCCGCGAAAGCCGCCGCCGTCAGGCTCGCGGCGCACACCGCGCGACACCCCAAGGCCAGAAAGAGCAGCCGCAGATCCGGCCGGCACAAACGTAAGAGCGGAAGCGACTCGCGCGCCGGCCGTCCTCGCAACGCCAACAGGGGGGGTAAGTGATGCGCATCCACAAGCTCATGCTGACAGGCCTGGCGGCATTGGCCGGCGCGCTCGGCGGACAGTTGGCGCTCGCAGCCGGCCCCGCCGCGGCGCTCGAGGGTTATCCGGCTGCGCCCAATACCGTCTTCGGTGCCTCCGGCGCGGGGAACGGGCAGTTCTCGAGCCCGGCCGGCGTCGTGGTCGATGACTCAAGCGGCGACGTGTACGTCGTCAACCGGGGCAACAACCGCGTGCAGAGGTTCGACGCAGAAGGGAACTACCTTTCCCAGTTCAACGGGAGCGACAACCAGAGCTTCCCCGAAGGCTTCAGCTCCCCGACCGGCATCGCGGTCGACAACTCCACCGGCCCCTCCAAAGGCGACGTGTACGTCATCGACCAGGGACACGACGCGATCGACAAGTTCAGCTCGACAGGCGCGTTCCTCTTCGAATTGAAAAGGGGGTTCGTAAACGTGTTCTCTGTCGCGGTCGACTCCTCGGGTAACGTGTGGACCGGCACGGAAGTAGCTCCCGGCGGGCCGTTTGACGCGGGGTTTTTCCAGGTGTTCAGCGGTGCTGAAGAAAACGAACTGCTCAGCACGCAGGCGTTGAGGGGATATTCGTTTGACGGGATCGCGGTTGAACTCTGAAGAGAACGTGTACGTCTTCACAGCAGAGGAAGGTAATCACTCTGTCGAAAAGTTTTTACACCGTCAGAACGAATTCCCGGACGTTGGCGAAGGTCCAGGGGTCGCAGCATGTTGTGCGACTGCTCTCGCGATCGACCCGGCGACGAACGGTCTATTCGTCGATGAGGAAAACTCGATCGCGGAGTTCGGCCCGTTCGGGGAACCCTACAAGTCTCCTGTCCAGACGTTCGGCACGGGGTTCTCCTCCGAAGCGGGTATCTCCTCTTCCGAAGGGGTCGCGGTGAACAGCAAAACGGGCACGGTGTATGCCAGCCAACGCGAAGCGGACACGGTCGCGGTCTTCAAGGCTGCGTTGTTTCCCGATGTGACGACGGGCGCGGCGGTCGTGCAGCGGACGAGCGCGAAGCTCGAAGGTGTCGTGAACCCTGCCGGCAAGGAAGTGACGCTCTGCCAGATCGAATACGGGACGAGCACCTCCTACGGCCAGACGGCTCCCTGTGCCCCGGCTCCCGGATCGGGGTCAAGCCCGGTCGCGGTCAGCGCGCAAGCGGGCGGCCTCACGCTGGAAACCAGCTACCACTACCGGCTGGTCGCAGGCAACTCCAACGGCGTCAACCTCGGCGAAGACCACACCTTCACGACGTTCGGCCCCGTACCGGAACTGCAGACAGAAGCGGCGACCAACGTCGAACAGCCCGCTACGCAGACCGTCGCGACGCTCAACGCGTCGTTCAACCCCGACGGCGCGGACACCCACTACTACTTCGAATACGGCGAAACAGAAGCATACGGGTCGGTGAGCCCTGCGCTGCCTGGCGCCGACGGCGGGGAAAGGGTCGAACTTGAGCACGTTCACACCCAGCTCGTGGGCTTGAAACCCTCGACCCTCTACCACTACCGGATCATCGCAACCGACTCGTTCGGCACCAGCACAGGCGCGGACATGACGTTTGTCACGCCGGTGCTGATCCCGCCGGCGCCCGTTGTCGGTGGGCTGCCCGCGTCGGATCTCACGCAGTTCGGGGCGACGCTCAACGGCACGATCCAAACCGGCGAAGGGCTCGTCAACTACCGCTTCGAATACGGCACCACCACCGCATACGGGCAGATCGCGCCGATCCCCGACAACTACACGCCGATAACCAGCGAAACGCTGCCGGTGTCCCAGCCCGTGCAGGGTCTGCAGGCGGGCACGACCTACCACTACCGGCTGGTCGTGAGCAGCCCCGGCGCGACCGCGATGAAGGGCCCCGACGAGACGTTCACGACGCTCCCGATCCCCGCACCTGCGGTGGAAACGGGTGGCGCGAGCGGCGTCGGCGTCGGTTCGGCGACGCTCAGCGGCACGGTCAACCCGCACGGGTGGAACACGGAATACCTCTTCCAGTACGGCACAAGCACCTCTTACGGGTCGAGCTGGCCGTCGGTCGAGGTCGAGATGGGCGCCCTGGAAGGCTCCCAGGCTGTGATCGTGGGTGTTCCGAATCTGTTGCCCGGCACGACCTACCACTACCGGCTCGTGGCCTCAAATGGTGGCGGTACGACCTACGGGCAGGACATGACGTTCACGACCGGGGAGTACCCCGCGCAGATCATCCAGGAACCCGTGGCGCTTCAGACACTCCTGGTCCCCACCGGCGGGCAGACCGCCAAAGCGCCCGGCAAAAAGGCCAAGAAGGCCAAGAAGAAGACCAAGAAGCACCCGAAGAGCAAGCGCAAGGCGCACCGCAAGAAGAAGCGCTGAGCCGCGGCTTGGTCTGCGTGGCCGGCGGCGCGTTCGCGTCGTCTGGGTTCCCTTGCTCGCGAGGGTTGGGGTGACCGTGCGTTCGCAGGCGCACTGCGCTCAGTCGCGGGCAGGGAGGCCCCGCGCCCACTGGCTTGGTGGCTGCACGAGCCCGCGCTGGCGGCGTTTGCGTGGCATGTTGGGGCCGGTGCGGGGCGGTCTGCGATTGGGGGCTTGACATCGCGTTACAAGTGTGGTTATATAGTGCGGTCGCGGCGCCCACAGAGGGTGGAGCAGCCGGGCGGACATAGGGTCTGGTTTGGGTCATCCGTCTTGTGGTTGACGTCAGGCGCTCGCAGGATCTGGGTTGGGTAGAGGGACTGGGTCAGAACGTATGAGGGAGATTGGTTAGCGTGGTTTCGAGAGGGAATAACGTGTCGGGTATGCGCGGGAGCCCGTTGGGTGCTCTTGCTAGATGCATCAGCGGTCTGATGCATCTCTCTCTCTCTCTCTCTCTCTTCGGCTTCTCGGCTAGCCGCTAGAAGCCTCCATCGTTCGGCCCTGGCTGGCCGTTCGGTCTCCCCCGTAGGGGGAGGGCTTGCGTCGGGCTCGGACGGTGCGGTAGCTGGGGCGCAGCGCGCCTGGGGGGTGGCGTGATGTCCGCGCGCACGGTGTCGCGCCGGGGCGTGACGGCGTCGGGGGCGCGTAGGGGCGCGCGGCCGTCCGCGGCGGTGCGTGTCCCTGATGGGGGTGACCGATCGGAGATCGTCCAGCACGAGCAGATCATCGAGATTCAGCGTTCGCGGTTGTTGGCGGCGGCGGTCGTCGCGGTCGACGAGCTCGGTTATGCGGATACGACGGTTGCCGATGTGACGAGCCGCGCGCGGGTTTCGCGCCGCACGTTCTACGAGCTGTTCGCGAACCGTGAGGAGTGCCTGGCGGCGGTGCTGGAGGACGTCGTCGCGCTGGTCAAAGGGGAGATTGCGGCTGCGGGTTTGGAGGGTCTTGGGTGGCGTGAGCGGGTGCGTGGGGGGTTGTGGGTGATCCTGTCGTTTTTGGATCGCGAGCCGGCGTTGGCGCGGATGTGTGTGGTACAGGCGTTGCGCGGCGGCGCGGAGATGCTGTCGCGTCGTGAGGAGATCCTCGCGGGCCTGGCGGGGGTTGTGGATGGGGGTCGTGTGGAGAGCGCGCGGAGCGGGGGATGCACGCCGTTGACGGCGGAGGGTGTCGTTGGCGCTGCGTTCACGATCCTCTACGCGCGGTTGTTGCGGGGCGAGCGTGAGCCGCTCACGGGTCTGTTGGGCGAGTTGATGGGGATCGTCGTGCTGCCCTATCTGGGTGCGGGCGCGGCGCGTCGTGAGCAGGCGCGGCCTGCGCCCGCGGCGCTCGTGGGTGCTTCTGGTGAGCGTGGCGGGGTGGCGGAAGCTGTGGGTGATCCGCTTGCGGGTGTCTCGATGCGTTTGACGTATCGCACCGCGCGGGTCCTGGAAGGTGTCGCCGCGGGCCCGGGGGCGAGTAACCGTGAGGTCGCGCGGCGCGCGGGGATCCAGGACCCGGGGCAGGTCTCCAAGCTGCTGGCGCGCTTGGAGCGCCTTGGGCTGCTCGAGAACACGGGTGAGGGACATGCCAAAGGGGAGCCCAATGCGTGGGGTCTCACCCCGAAGGGCCGCAGGGTCGCGCGGAGCATCAGCATCCACGCGCCCTGCGAGCGGGAGGCCGCGTGATGCCCGCTCATCTGACCCGCGTGGTCGGGGGCGCTTCAAGGGGGCTGGTTGTTGTTGTTCGTGTTTGTGCGGGTTCTGTGTCATGTACTGAGGGGTTCTCCCCTCCCAGGTTCGAAGGCTTCCGGAAGGGGAGGGATTCATGAGAGCTCATAGGCTGAGGTCGGACGCCACGCGGCTGTTGCGCGCGGTGTGCTCGTCGCGTCGTGGCGCAGCCCTCGCGTCAGCGATCGCGCTCACAGGCGCGATCGCCGCGCTGCCATCGGCGGCCGCGGCCGAAGAATGCCCGAACGCAGCGTTCCGCACGGGCCCCTCCACGCACCTGCCGGACTGCCGCGCATATGAGATGGTGACGCCGCCGTTCAAGGGTGCGGGCTTTGCGTTTCTCGCGTCGCTCAGCCGGAGCGGAAACTCGGCTCTGATGTTTGTGTCGGGTGCCTTCGGAGGCCTAGAAGACCTATCGAACGTCCATCTTCCCATCCCGGTGGGCACCTATACGATGCGCCGCACGCCCTCGGGCTGGCAGAGCACGCCGGATGACCTCTCGGCCACGGAATACCTGCCAGATCTACGAAATGGATTTACTAATTGGGCAGGCTACGGGTCAGAAGACGGCCCGGACAACCCGCAGATGGTGTGGCAGAGCCGCGGGGTGTGGGAGGCCGAAAACAGGATCGATTTCTTCGTGCGCCGTACAGACCGCTCGATCGCCGATATCGGCCCCGCACTGCCGCCGCTGGCGCCGTCTAATACACCCGAAAACCTGGGTAGGGACGCAGGTGTGACCGGAAACGGATTCGCCCCCAGTGCGCCGCTCTCGGGCAATGCGTCGCGCTACTTCTTCTCCATATCTGGATACCACTGGCCGTCGGACGACACAGAAGAAGGACTTGCCTCTGCGTATGAGTATCTCGGGACCGGCAACACGACTCCGCTGCTGATTGGGGTCGACAACAGCGGCAAACAGATCAGCCAGTGCGGGACCGTGGTCGGCGACAACGGTATCGAAAACGTCTCTGGTCACAATGCCGTCTCCACAGACGGAGACACGGTCATCTTCACGGCGGCAGCAGGCCACACACACATCGTAGGCGTGGACTTCTGCAAAGGCAGCGGGCCCCCGGTCAATGAGCTGTTCGCGCGGATCGACAACGGGCTGCCCGGTGCGCATACGGTCGCGATCTCCGAGCCCTCGAAGGAAGATTGCTCGGCGTGCGACACCGAAGCGGGAGTGCTCGCCGACGCGCACTTCATCGGCGCCTCGGAGGATGGCTCAAAGGTATTCTTCATCACCACGCAGCCGCTGCTCGGCAGCAACACGAGCAATAACCTCTACGAGTACGACTTCGCTGCGCCCGCCGGCGAAAGGGTGGTCAGAGCCACGGCCGGCGATGCGACCGTGTCGAACCCGGCACCCGGTCTGGTGAAGATTCACCAAACAGGTGTGCTGACTCCGATGAACTCCGAGGACGGTTCGCACGTCTACTTCATCGCGACCGGGGTATTGACGACGGTGCCGAATGGAGAGGGTGAATCGGCCAAGGCGGATGCCAACAACCTGTATGTGTTCGAGCACGATGCAAGGTTCCCCCACGGGCACACGGCATTCATCGCGTCGTTGTCGCCGGCCGATCTTGGCGCCCAGAGCGTGGTTGGCCAGAACCTGAATCGTGTCTCTGGGTTGCCGCTGAACATCACGCCCGATGGCCGGTTCCTGGTGTTCGACAGCGAACGCGACCTGACGCCAGACGATACGGGCACGGCCACGCAGCTCTTCGAGTACGACGCGCAGACCGGTGCGCTGGCGCGTGTGTTGACCGGCCAGGACGGCTTCAACCACAACGGCAACGTGCCCGCCACGTTCGACAGATATGGTGAGAACGACGCCGCGCAGATCATTACACCGGGATATTGGTACGCCGGTTTCTCCACCGACGCTTACTGGACCCATCTGTCGGTGTCGGCTGATGGCTCGTATGTGTTCTTCCAGAGCTCCGTCGGTCTCACTCCGCAAGCGTTCGACCGGAAGACCATCAAGATAAATGAATTCGGAGAACCGGTACTCGCAAGCAATGTCTATGAGTATCACGCTGGAAAGGTGAGCCTGATCTCCGATGGCCAGGATGTCGCCAACTTCCTCCACGCAGGCGCCGTCGAACTTCTGGGCACGGATGCTTCTGGCAGCGATGTGTTCTTTCAGACCGTGGATCCGCTGGTGGGACAGGACACCGACACCAACCTCGACGTCTACGATGCGCGGATCGGCGGCGGCTTCCCGGCGCCCACGCTGCGGCCGTCGTGTTCGGGGGATGCCTGTCAGGGCTCGTTGAGCGGGGCGCCGGTGCTGCTCTCGCCCGGCAGCGAGTTTCAGGCAGGTGGCAATCCGCCGTTGGCCGGGGCGCCTGTCGTGAAGCCCAAGCCGAAGCAGAAGGCGAAGCCGAAGGTGAAGAAACGGCGGCCGAAGGGTGGGAAAGGGCATTTCAAGCGGCATCGAGGCAAGGCAAAGGGGGCCGCTGTGGGCGGTCGTGCGAATCGGAAGGCGGGTCGGTCATGAGGAAGGTCGTACTTGGTCTGCTCGGTACCGGGGCGGCGCTCGCCGGAACCGTGGGAGTGCCTGCCGCGTCGGCTGTTGCCCCCGGTCCTGGTCTGACGATCTACGCGGTCGCGGGTCCGACGGTTTTCTCATCCGAATACAACGGCCAGGGAACGCCCAACACCTATTCGCTGACGGTGAGGAACTCCGGCAGCCAGCCGACTGACGGCAGCCCGATCGTGATCAGCGACGAGCTGCCTCGGGGGATGAAAGCGATCCGCATCCAGGGCCAGACCGACAAAGCGGAGGAGGGAGGCATCCCGATGTCGTGCGTTCAGGAGGTTGCGACGTGTACGTTCAACGGTTCGCTGCCGCCGGGCGAAAGCCTGGTGATGGCCATCGGGGTGATCGTCGAACCGGGAACGGTCGGTCCTGTGACGAACAGCGCGTTCGCATCGGGTGGCGGCGCGCCGAGCGTGTCGGCGAACGTGGAAACGGCGATCGGCACCGCGGCGGAGTCGGAGGCGGAGCCGTTCGGTCTCGCGGCCATCCTAGACCAGGTGGCGAGCATCGACGGGCTGACGGATGCTCAGGCCGGCGATCACCCGTATGAGACAACGGTTTCCTTCTCGCTGAACACGTCCTATGGCAGTCGCAACCGTGATTCCTTCGAAGACTCAGGCGGCCTGCACGGCTATGCAGCGCATACGAAGGACGTTGTCGTCGATGTCCCCCCGGGCTTTGTGGGCAATCCCACCGTGGTGGAAAGGTGCCCGCAGTACGACTTGGCCAACCAGGCATGCCCGCCGGGCAGCCAGATAGGTATAGCGAGGCTGGGAATATTCAGCAGAGGCTTTCTCAACGCTATCCCCACATACCCGATATACAACGTGATTCCCGACAAGGGGTATCCGGCGGAGTTCGTGATCCTCTTTGGCGGTATCGCCGTGCCGCTGTATGCGAGTGTCACGTCGGACTCCAACTATGGGGTACGGATCATCACGCCCAACATTCCGGCGGCCGGCGCCCCGGTGGACATATCTGTGACGTTCTTTGGGACGCCGGCGAATGGCCCGGACGTGTACAACGGCTATCGGGAAGCGGTGAAAGGGGGCGCCCCCGTGGCGTTCTTGGACAATCCGGTGGATTGCTCGACGGCGCCGCAGACAACACGTGTGGCGGTGGATTCGTGGGAGAACCGGGGTTCGTATCTGCCGGACGGCCAGCCGAACTTCGAAGATCCGCGGTGGAAGTCGAAAACGACGACGGTGTTCCCGTCGCTTCAGGGTTGCGAACTGCTGCAGTTCAACCCGTCGTTGTCGGTGACACCGGATGTGACGCAGGCGGATGAGCCGGCGGGCACGACGGTCGATCTGCATCTTCCGCAGGCCACGCAGCAGTTCCCGGCGTTGGTTACGCCAGAGATCAAGGGTACGACGGTGACGCTGCCGTCGGGATTGTCGATCTCGCCGTCGGCCGGGGATGGTCTGGCGGGATGTAGTGATGCGCAGATCGATCTCTCCTCGCCGACGTTGGGTTCGTGTCCGTTGGCGTCGCAGATCGGGACTGTGAAGGTCACGACGCCGTTGTTGACCGAACCGTTGGAAGGCCAGGTGTTCCTGGGTACGCCGCACTGCGACCCGTGCACCGACGCGGATGCGTCGGATGGGAACATGTACCGGATCTTTCTGCAGTTCGAAGGCGCTGGGGTGGTGATCAAGCAGGAAGGGAAGATTTTCACGAACTCGAGCACGGGGCAGTTGACGACGACGTTCAAGAACATCCCGCAGCTGCCGGTCAGCGATGTGCAACTGCATTTCAACAGCGGTTTGCGGGCTTCGTTGGCGACGCCGCAGTCGTGTGGGACGTTCACGAGTACGGCGGATTTGACGCCGTGGAGCGCGCCGATCACGCCTGATGCGACGCCGATCTCGCAGTTCAACGTGGATTGGGATGGCAACGGCGGGGCGTGCCCTGCGGTGATGCCGTTCACTCCGGTGTTTGAAGCGGGGACGTCGAACCCAAACGCGGGGCAGCTCAGCCCGCTGTCGGTGACGTTCAACCGTGAAGACCGCGAACAGGACTTTTCGCAGATCAAGGTCGTGACGCCCCCGGGCCTGTTGGGGAGCCTCTCGACGGTGCCGTTGTGCGGGGAGCCGCAGGCCGATCTCGGAACGTGTTCCGCGGCGTCGCAGATCGGAAAAATGACCGTCGCTGCTGGCCCGGGCTCGCACCCCTACTACCAGCAGGGTCAGGTGTATCTGACTGGGCCGTATAAGGGCGCACCGTTTGGCCTGTCGATCGTGGTTCCGACGAAAGCGGGCCCGTTCGACCTGGGGAACGTGGTTGTCCGGGCACAGATCAGTGTCGATCCGCATACGACGGCGTTGACGGTCACGACCGACCCGCTGCCGCAGATCCTGGACGGCATCCCGTTGCGGCTGCGGAAAACGAACGTCATGATCGACCGTCCTGGGTTCATCTTCAATCCGACGGATTGCGCGCAGCTGCATATCACGGCGACGATCTCGGGGTCTCAGGGTACCCAGACCAGCGTGTCCACACCGTTCGCGGTCGCCGGCTGCGCGGGCCTGTCGTTCGCCCCGAAATTTAGCGTCGCTACCTCGGGTAAAACCTCGAAAGCGGGCGGCGCGAGCCTCGACGCGAAACTCGTGGTGCCCTCTGGCCCCCAGTCGAACATCGCCAAGGTCAAGGTCGAACTCCCCAAGCAGCTGCCCTCCAGGCTTACAACATTGCAGAAAGCCTGCCCGGACAGCACGTTCGAAGCGAACCCCGCAGCATGCCCAGCCGGGTCGGCGATCGGCGCGGTCCAGGCCGTCACGCCGATCCTGCCGGTGAAGCTCCGCGGCCCGGTGTACTTTGTCTCGCACGGTGGTGCGGCGTTCCCGAACCTCGTGGCGGTCCTCCAGGGCTACGGCGTCCGTGTCGACCTCGTCGGCGAAACGTTCATCTCCAAGGCGGGGATCACGAGCTCGACGTTCACGAACATCCCCGACGTGCCGGTCAGCACGTTCGAGCTGTTCCTGCCGCAGGGCAACGGCTCCGCGTTGGCTGCGAACGGGAATCTCTGCAAGAGCAAGCTCTTGATGCCAACCCTGTTCGTCGGCCAGGACGGAGCACAGCTCAAACAGAACACGCCGATCAAAGTCACCGGCTGTCCCAAGGCCAAAGGATCCAAACGAGCGAAAAAGGCACGAACCGCCAGGCATCGTCACACCGCGCACCGGAGGAGCAACTGAGATGAGGACACCAAGAACAATCCTCGTCGCCCTCGCCGCCCTCGCGGTCAGCATGATCGCCGGCCCCACAGCACACGCAAGCATCACCTACGGGCCAGTCGGGAAGCTCGGCATAGGTGAAGAACTGGGCAATCCCTTCGGTGTCACGGTCGATCAGTCGAACGGCGATGTGTTTGTCAGCGATCTGCTGCCCGGCTCGGTCCGCGCATATCAGCGGACCGGCGGGCGATTTGACAAGTTCGATGAACTATCCGGTGGATTGAACTCCGGCGTGGCGTTCGACCCCGTGAACGGGCATTTATATGTGATCGGCTTTCTCCTTGAAACGAATGGAGACATGGTCGAAACATATGCAAAAGGTGTCGGGTATGGGAAGATCTCGGAATTCTCGATCGCCGGATCGGGGAATCTTCTGGGCAAAATCACGGCGGTACAGATGGCGAGCGACTCGGCGGGGAATGTGTATCTGCCGAATCCACCGAACAACGAGGTGCAGAAGTTCGATCCCGAAGGCAACGTGCTGCAGACGATTACCGGGTCTGGCGCCGAAGCGCTGAAGGAACCGACGGGTGTTGCAGTGGACGCCGCGGGGAACGTGTATGTCGCGGATAACGGCAACGGCCGGATGGAGGAGTTCAGCCCGAGCGGTGCGTTTGTGATGGCGGTCGGGACCGGTGTGGATCAGACGACCAATGGGAATGTCTGCACCGCAGCGTCGAAAGACACGTGCGGGCCGGGCAGCGACGGCTCTCAGGCGGTTGCCGTGGACGCGAGTGGGGACATCTTCGTCGGCGAGAACAGTGGCGCGGGCTTCCATGTCGTCCTCTACAGCCCTGCCGGGGAACAGCTTGGCGACTTCGGCCTGGGCACGATCGGCAGCTCGGGGTTGGGGGTGATCGACACGCTCGCGGTCGGCCCGTCGGGCGTGGTGTATGTGACCGATGGTGGCAACAACGTGGTTTGGGTCTACGCTCGGCAGAGCCGGCCGTCGCTCCTGAACGAGTCGGCGTCGGTGGTGAAGCAGACCTCGGCGACGCTCAACGCGATGATCGACCGGGGTAACGCCGATACGAGCTACCGCTTCGAATACGGCACGAGTGCCGCGTATGGCGCGAGCGTTCCGGTGTCCGATGCGGACATCGGCAACGGTGGTCTGGAAGGTGGCCCTGTTGTCGTAGCGCAGGCGCTGGCGGGTCTGCAGTCTGGTGTGACCTACCACTTCAGGGTCGTCGCGACGAACGCGCTCGGCCCGACTGTCGGGGCGGATCAGACGTTCACGACGCCGCCGCTGACGCCGCCCGTGG
This sequence comes from uncultured Solirubrobacterales bacterium, assembly GCA_963703395.1. Taxonomy (GTDB): domain Bacteria; phylum Actinomycetota; class Thermoleophilia; order Solirubrobacterales; family Solirubrobacteraceae; genus Palsa-744. The sequence continues at coordinate 217,733 of OY969817.1, forward strand.
TAAGTACCGGGCAGGCCGGCGGCGTGGCGCAGAACACGGCGACGCTAGCGGGAACGGTCGATACACGCGGGTTCGAGACCGACTACGAGTTCGATCTCGGCGTCGACACGAGCTACGGCACGCGGATCTTCGGCGATGCCGGTGTCGAACCCGGGTCACAGACGTTCACGGCCCCGCTGCAGGGTTTGGCGCCGGGCACTACGTACCACTATCGGATCCTCGCGACGAACAGCTTCGGCACGACCTACGGGGCCGATCAGACGTTCACGACCGCGACCTACCCGTCCGCGGCGCTCGCCGCGAGCGGGTCCCCGCCACTGCTCTCCACGCCGCTGCTCGCCCCCGCGGGCAAAGCGCCTGCGGGTGGCGCGGCGGCCGCGAACGCGGCGCGTGTCAGGCTGGCGGCCGCGCACTCGGCTCGACACCGCAGGACCGGGAAACGCAGGGGCAGGGCCAGCGGGCACAACCGAACGGGTAGGAGGGCTGGCAGGACTGGCCATGCTCACGGCGCCGACAGGAGGGGTAAGTGATGCGTGGTCACCATAAGCTGGTGTTGGTGGGTTTGGCGGTGCTGATCGGCGTATTCGCATCAGTCGCCGCACCGGCGGGCGCTGCGGTCGGCTACATCAACCTCTGCCCCACTTTGGGTACGACGCTCTGCACGCCGGGCACAGTTGAACCCCCTGCGGGCGGCGAGGGTATTGCGGTTGACAATTCGGGTGGGCCTTCGGCGAGTGACGTGTGGGTCGCGAATGGGACCGAAGGTATCCCTGGGCAGAAGCTGGTGAAGTACGACGCGTCGGGGAATCTGCTGCTGGAAGTCAACGATGAAAACATTCCGGGCTCCGCGCAGCCGATCTTCAGCTATCGGGCCCTCACGCAGGACGCTGTGGACCCAACCGACGGAGACGTGTACGTGGCCAACCACGTATGGACGTTTGGGGAAGGCGCTGTCACGAAGTTCGACTCCTCGGGTGTTTTTCAGTTCCAGATAACTGGAGGCGCGGTCCCGCAGGGCTCCTTCAGGCCCTACGGGGTCGCGGTCGATGCAAGTGGGGACCTCTATGTTTCGGACGCCGAACACCTGATGATCGACAAGTTCGACTCATCCGGTAAATACATCGGCCAGTTCTCCTATCCCGGAGGGACTCCCGTTCTTGCCGTTGGCCCGGAAGGCAACCTCTATCTAGGGCTTGGGGGCCAGGTGAGCGAGTACAGTCCCACTGGGGCACCCGTGAACTGCCCTGGTGGCAGCAACGTGCTGTCTGTGGAAGGCGGTGGCGGCGCAGTCGCCCTCGATCCGTCCGACGGGCATATCTTCGTGGGTGCGGAAACTCCCTCGGAAGGTGCCATCGTCGCCGAGTACGACTCGCTCTGTGCCACCGCGCCCAGCGCGAGGCTCGGCGCGCACGAATTCGGCCATCTCAATGAAGAAGGCGAATTCGCGCCTAGCAAAGTTGGTATTGGGATCGGCGTGAGCGGGACGACGCATAATGTCTACGCCAGTATTTTTCAGCAGGAATTTGCCCTGGTGTTCGGGCCCGCCACGTTCCCCGATGTCGTGACGGGCGCGCCCGCGACGAATGTCACGCGCGTCTCGGCATCGGTGAGTGGGACCGTGAACCCGGACGAAACGTCGGTCACGGGTTGCGAAGTCGAATACGGCGTCACGACCGCGTACGGGGAAAGCGCGCCGTGCTCGCAGTCGCTGCCGCTGGAAGGCAACAGCCCACTGCCGGTGAGCGCCGAACTCAAATTCCCCTACCCGCCGGCCAGTCTTGTGCACTATCGCGTGCGGGCGGGCAACGCCAGCGGATCCAACGTCGGCGTAGACCAGACGTTCTTCACCGAATCGTTGCCGTCGCCGGTGGTCGGCGGACTGCCGGCGTCGGGCGTCACGCAGTTCACCGCGACGCTCAACGGCACGCTCAAAACCGGCGAAGGGCTCATCAACTACCGCTTCCAGTATGGCACCACGACGACGTACGGGTCGGTCGCGCCGATCCCCGACAACTACACACCGATCACCAACGAAACGGTGTCCGTCTCCCAGTCCGTCCAGGGCCTGCAGGCGGGCACGACCTACCACTACCGGCTCGTGGCGAGCAGCCCCGGCGCGACCGAGGTGAAGGGCCCGGACGAGACGTTTACGACGCTCCCGATCCCGGCTCCCACCGTGGAAACGGGCGGCGCGAGCGGCGTCGGCGTGGGTGCCGCGACGCTCACGGGCGCGATCGACCCGCACGGGTGGGACACGACGTACCTGTTCCAGTACGGCACGAGCACCGCGTACGGGTCGAGCTGGCCGACGGTCCAGGTTGACATGGGCGCCCTGGAAGGCTCCCAGCCCGTCGTCGTGAAAATCCCGAACCTGCTGCCGGGCACGACCTACCACTACCGGCTCGTCGCGAGCAATGGCGGCGGCACGAGCTACGGGGCGGACGGGACGTTCACGACCGGGGAATACCCAACGCAGGTCATCCAGGAACCGGTGGCGTTGAACACGCTCCTGGTCCCCTCCGGCGAAGCCGCCAAACCACAGTCTGCCAAGAAGGGCAAGAAAGCCAAGAAGGGCAAGAAGCACACTAAGAGCAAGCGCAAGGTGCGCCGCAAGAAGAAGAAGCACTGAGCCGCGGCTCGGTCGGCGCGCCACGCGGGGACGCGGGGTAGGAGGCCCCGCGCCCACGGACCTGGGCGGCCACGGCAGCCCGCGCGGACGATCTCAAGGCAGCTATACAAGGCCGGCCACGAGGGGTTGGTCCGCGCCCGCACGGACCTCGTGCTCGATCGTACTTCTCGGCGACGAAGATCGAGTGGCTGCTGGAGCACGTGGAGGGCCTACGCGAGCACGCGCGGGGGTCGCGGGCGAGTTGGCGATACGCGGCCCGAGGCGCTGCACGGCCACGCGGTGGCGGTGGCGGGCGTGGCGGGCGACCAGCAGGCCGCGCTCTTCGGCCAGGCGTGCGTGCGGCCGGTTTTCGCGGGGGACTTGACATCGCGTTACGGATGTGGTTACATCTAGACGGTCGCGGCAGCCCACGGTGTGGATGTCGGGCCTACATAGGGTCTGGTTGGGGTCACCCGTCTTGTGGTTGACGTCAAGCGCTCGCAGGAGCTGGGTTGGGTAGAGGGACTGGGTCAGAACGTATGAGGGAGATTGGTTAGCGTGGTTTCGAGAGGGAATAACGTGTCGGGTATGCGCGGGAGCCCGTTGGGGGCTCTTGCTAGATGCATCAGCGGCCTGATGCATCTCTCTCTCTCTCTCTCTCTCTTCGGCTTCTCGGCTAGCCGCTAGAAGCCTCTCTCGGCCGGCCCTGGCGGGCCGTCCGGCTTTCCCCGCGCGGGGAGGGCTCGCCCTGGCCTCGGGTAACGCGGATGCTGGGGTGCAGCGCGCCTGGGGGGTGGTGTGATGCCCGCGCGCGCGGCGTCGCGTCGGGGCGGGGCGGTGTCTGGCGCGCGTAGGCGCGTGCGGCCGTCCGCGGCGGCGGGTGTCGCGGGTGGTGGTGAGCGGTCGGGGTTCGGCCAGTACGAGCAGATCGTCGAGATTCAGCGTTCGCGGCTGTTGGCGGCGGCGGTGGTCGCGGTCGACGAGCTTGGCTACGCGGATGCGACGGTCGCTGAGGTGACGAGTCGCGCGCGGGTGTCGCGCCGCACGTTCTATGAGACGTTCGGGAACCGTGAAGAGTGCTTCGCCGCGGTGCTGGAGGACGTCGTCGCGCTGATCGAAGGGGAGATCGCGGCGGCGGGCTTGGAGGGTCTTTCGTGGCGTGAGCGGGTGCGTGGGGGTTTGTGGGTGATCCTGTCGTTTTTGGATCGGGAGCCGGCGTTGGCGCGGGTCTGTGTGGTGCAGGCGTTGCGTGGCGGCCCGCCGGTGTTGAGGCGTCGCGAGGAGATCCTTGCGGGTCTGGCGGGGGTTGTGGACGAGGGTCGGTTGGAGGGTGCGCGGGGTGGGGGGTGCACTGCGTTGACGGCGGAGGGTGTCGTGGGTGCTGGGTTCGCGATCGTGTACGCGCGGCTGTTGCGGGGTGAGCGTGGGCCGCTGACGGGTTTGCAGGGCGAGTTGATGGCGATGGTGGTGCTGCCTTACCTGGGTGCGGGGGCGGCGCGTCGGGAGCAGGCGCGGCGGGCGCCCACGGCGCTTGCGGCTGCTGCTGGTGAGCCCGGTGGGGCGGTGGGGGCTGTGGGCGATCCGCTTGCGGGTGTCTCGATGCGTTTGACGTATCGCACCGCGCGGGTGCTGGAGGGTGTGTCCGAGTGTCCCGGGGGGAGTAACCGTGAGGTGGCGAAGCGCGCGGGGATTTCCGACCCGGGGCAGGTCTCGAAGCTGATGGCGCGCTTGGAGCGTCTGGGGTTGTTGGTGAACAGTGGTAAGGGGCACGCCAAAGGCGAGCCGAACGCGTGGAACTTGACGGCTCTGGGTGAGCGTGTCACGGCGCGGCTCACGCTCAGGGGCGATCTGCGACAGGAGGCCGCGTGATGCCTTGTCGCTCGTCCGGGGGCTGCGTGACGGCCGCTGACAACGGGGCGGGGGGTTCCGCCCCGTGCCGGCCGCGAGCCGTCGTTGGTGTTCCCGCGATATCTGTGTCATGTATCCGAGGGGTTCTCCCCTCCGAGCTCGAGGAGGAGACGCGCCGATGAAAGCCCGCAGATCGATCCTGATTGGGATGGTGCTGCCGTGCGCCCTCCTTGGCGCTCTCACCGCTATGCCCACCGTGGCCGTGGCCGCAGAATGCCCCAACGCGGCGTTCCGCACGGGCCCCTCCACGCACCTGCCGGACTGCCGCGCGTACGAGATGGTGACGCCGCCGTTCAAGGATGCGGGCTTCGCGAGGCTCCTTGCGCTCAATGCGAGCGGCCTGGCGGCGGAACTGGCAGTGAACGGGGCCTTCGGGGGCGTCGAAGGCTATCCCAATATCGTTTTTCCGCTACCGGGGGTGCGGTACACGACACAGCGTACGGACTCGGGCTGGGTGACCACGCCAGTCGAGCTGTCGAGCAGCGAATACTTGCCATTTAATTTGCAAGGGTTTGACGACTGGGGGGGCGTCGCGGAAGAAGGCCCCGATACGCAGGCGATCGTGTGGATGGCTCGCAAGATCGGGCAGCCTGAAAACAGCATCTCCTTCTTCAAGCGCCGCTCCGACCGCTCGATCGCCGAAATCGGCCCCGCGCTGCCGCCGACGACGCCCCCGGGTGTGCCCTCCGATATTGGTGAAGAATTATCAGGCCTGAGGCCGATAGGCCTGTCGCCAAATTCCTCGCGCTACTTCTTCATGCTCCACCAGGAAAACTACTGGCCGTTCGACGGCACGCAGGCAAGGCTCCCGACGCTGTACGAGTACGTGGGCACGGGCAACACGACCCCGCTGCTGGTGGGCGTCGACAACAGCGGCAACCAGATCGGCCAATGCGGGACCCTGCTCGGCGCGGGCAACCGTGCGCCTAGGCACAATGGCGTCTCCGCGGACGGCAATACCGTGTTCTTCACGGTCTCCCCAGCTCACCAACAGATCGCTGGGGGCGAAAAGTGCGAACGCAGCGCTCCTCCGGTAGCCGAGGTGTTCGCGCGGATCGACAGCGGGCTGCCAGGCGCGCATACGGTCGCGATCTCCGAGCCTTCGAAGGCAGACTGCTCGGCGTGCGACACCGAAGCAGGCGTGCTCGCGGGCGCGCAGTTCCAAAGCGCCTCCGCCGACGGCTCGAAGGTGTTCTTCACCACCACCCAGCCGCTGCTCGGCGGCGACACGAACGAAAACATCTACGAGTACGACTTCGACGCACCGGCTGGAGAAAGGGTCTTTCGTGTCTCCCGCGGCGACTCCACCGTCTCGAGCCCGGCTCCGGGGCTGGTGCAGATCGACGGAGCATCCCCGCTGAGCTCCGAGGATGGCTCGCACGTGTACTTCATCGCGACCGGGGTGCTGACAAGGATAGCGAACGGAGAGGGCGAATCGGCCGAAGTGGGCGCCAACAATCTGTACGTGGCCGAGCGCGATGCCCGTTACCCCGCCGGGCACATCGCGTTCATCGCGAGGCTTTCAGAAAGGGATAGAGCCGTGAATGTACCTGGGATTCATTGGGAACCTGACCTCACGCCCGACGGCCGCTTCCTGGTGTTCGCCAGCGAACGCGACCTGACGCCGGACGATACCAGTGTCGGCGTCAGGCAGATCTTTGAGTACGACGCTCAGACCGGCCTGCTGGTGCGTGTGTCGGTCGGTCAGGATGGCTTCAACCACAACGGCAATGTGACTGAACGCAAGCTCAACGTCTATTCAGGAGTCACCAACGATGCGAAGGTGTTTTCGCCGGTGCTTCTTTTCACAGAATATGCACCTCTCGCTTATTCCACCCGATCCACGATGTCCGCCGATGGCTCGTACGTGTTCTTCCAAAGCACCGTCGGCCTCACTCCCCAAGCTCTCGACCAGCAGGTGATCGGCAAGGGAAGCACTGGTGGGCCGGTGTATGCCAACAATGTCTACGAGTACCACGAAGGGCGGGTGAGCCTGATCTCCGACGGCGAGGACATCACTCGCGCCGGCAACGTGGGCGTTGTCGAATTGCTCGGCACGGACGCTTCGGGCCAAGATGTGTTCTTCCAGACTGCGGACCGTCTGGTGGGGCAGGACACGGATACCAACCTCGATATCTACGACGCGCGTATCGGGGGCGGCTTCCCAGCGCCCGCGCCGACGCCGTCGTGCTCGGGCGACGCCTGTCAGGGTGCGTTGAGCGCGGCGCCGGAGCTGCTCTCGCCCGGCAGCGAGTTTCAGGCCGGCAGCAACCCGCCGCTGGCCGGCGCACCGGCGACGAAGCCGGCGCCTAAGCAGAAGGCGAAGAAACAGAAGAAGGTCAGGAAGAAGAGACGGCGGGCGAAGGGCGGGGAGGCCGGTGGGTGGCGTGGGAGCAAGGCAAACGGGGCTGCCCTCGGTGGCCGTGCGAATCGGAAGGCGGGTCGGTCATGAGGAAGTTCGCTTGCGGTCTGATCGGCATTGGGGTGGCGCTTGCGGGAACGATCGGCGCACCCGGCGCGTGCGCCGCCGTTCCCGGCCCCGGCCTTGCGATCAAAGGGGTCGCTGGCCCGACGATCTTCTCCACCGAACACAACGGCGACACGCTGCCCGATACCTATGCCCTGACAGTGACGAATACCGGCAGCCAGCCGACGGACGGGAGCACGATCTCCATCGGCGACGAGCTGCCCCACGGTCTGAAGGCCGTTCGCGTCGAAGGCTCGACGGATGTGACCAACGGTCCTGAGCCGATGGCTTGCGTGAAGTCGACCGTGACCTGTACCTACAGCGCTGCGCTGCCGCCGGGCGAAAGCCTGGTGATGTCCGTCGGGGTGATTGTCGAACCGGGGACGGTTGGCCCGGTGACGAACAGCGCGTTCGTGTCGGGTGGCGGGGTGCCGGCTGCGTCCACGAACATAGAAACGGCGATCGGAACGGCGGCGGAATCGCTGGCGGAGCCGTTCGGCCTCGCGGCCGTGACTGACGAAGTGACTGGCGTGGATGGGCTGACCGACGCGCAGGCGGGCGATCACCCTTATGAGACGACGGTCTCCTTCTCGTTGAACACGACAAAAGGAGAATCGGTCTTTCTGGGAGGGAGTCGTGTGGATGATCTGCCTGCGCGTACGAAGGACGTTATCGCCGACGTCCCTGCCGGCTTTGTGGGCACCCCAACGGTGGTCGAAAAATGCCAACAATATGAACTTTCTATTCAGACCTGTCCGCCCAGCACCCAGATAGGGGTGGCGAGGCTCGGGATATACAGTAGAAGTTTCAATACCAATGGCGGTGCATATCCGGTGTACAACGTGATTCCCGATAAGGGCTATCCGGCGGAGTTCGTGATCCTCTTTGGAAACATCCCCATCCCCCTGTATGCGAGCGTTACTCCAGACTCCAACTACGGTGTGCGGATCACGACGCCGGACATCCCGGAGCAGGGCACTCCAATGGATATCTCGGTGACGTTCTTTGGGGCGCCGGCGAACGACCCGAACATTTACAACCGATACCAGGAAGCGGTGAAAGGTGGTGTGCCGGTGGCGTTCTTGGACAATCCGGTGGACTGCTCGACGGCGCCGCAGACCACGCGTTTGACCGTGGACTCGTGGCGGGAACAGGGCTCGTATCTGCCGGACGGCCAGCCGAACTTCGCCGACCCGCGGTGGAAGTCGAAGACGACGACGGTGTTTCCGTCGCTGCTGGGCTGTGAACTGCTGCAATTCAATCCGTCGTTGTCGGTGACGCCGGATGTGACGCAGGCGGATGAGCCGGCGGGCACGACGGTCGATCTGCATCTCCCGCAGGCCAACCAGCAGTTCCCGGTGCTGATCACGCCGGAGATCAGGGGCACGACGGTGACGCTGCCCTCGGGCCTGTCGATCTCCCCGTCGGCGGGCGATGGCCTTGCCGGTTGTAGCGATGCGCAGATCGATCTCTCGGAGGCGAGCTTGGGCTCGTGTCCGTTGGCGTCGCAGATCGGGACTGTGAAGGTCTTTACGCCGTTGTTGACTGAACCGTTGGAAGGCCAGGTGTTCCTGGGTACCCCGCACTGCGATCCGTGCACCGATGCGGATGCCTCGGATGGGAACATGTACCGGATCTTCCTGCAGTTCGAAGGCGCTGGGGTGGTGATCAAGCAGGAAGGGAAGATCTTCGCGAACTCGAGCACGGGGCAGCTGACGACGACGTTCAAGAACATCCCGCAGCTGCCCGTCAGCGATGTGCAGCTGCACTTCAGCAGCGGTTTGCGTGCTTCGCTGGCGACGCCGCAGGCGTGTGGGACGTTCACGAGCACCGCGGACTTGACGCCGTGGAGCGCGCCGATCACGCCCGATGCGACACCGATCTCGCAGTTCAACGTGGATTGGGACGGCCACGGTGGGGCGTGCCCCAGCGTGATGCCGTTCAACCCGGCGTTTGAAGCGGGGACCTCGAACGCGAACGCGGGGCAGCTGAGCCCGTTGACGGTGACGTTCAACCGCGAAGACCGCGAACAGGACTTCTCGCAGATCAAGGTCGTAACTCCCCCTGGCCTGCTCGGGAGCCTTTCGACGGTGCCGTTGTGCGGTGAGCCGCAGGCGGATCTCGGGACGTGCTCTGCGTCCTCGCAGGTCGGGAAAATGACGGTCGCGGCCGGCCCGGGGTCGCACCCGTACTACCAGCAGGGCCAGGTGTACTTGACTGGCCCGTACAAGGGCGCGCCGTTTGGCCTGTCGATCGTGGTCCCGACGAAAGCCGGGCCGTTCGACCTGGGGAACGTGGTCGTGCGGGCGACGATCAATGTCGATCGGCATACGACGGCATTGACGGTCACGACCGACCCGCTGCCGCAGATCCTCGACGGCATACCCCTGCGGCTGCGGAAAACGAACGTGACGATCGACCGGCCCGGGTTCATCTTCAACCCGACCGACTGCGCGCAACTGCACATCACCGCGACCGTCTCCGGCTCGCAGGGCACGCAGACCAACGTGTCTACGCCGTTTGCGGTTGCTGGCTGCGCGGGCCTGTCGTTCGCCCCGAAATTCAGTGTCGCGACGTCGGGTAAAACCTCGAAAGCGGGCGGTGCGAGCCTGGACGCGAAACTGGTGGTGCCCTCGGGTCCGCAGTCGAATATCGCGAAGGTCAAGGTCGAACTCCCCAAGCAGTTGCCCTCCAGGCTGACCACGCTGCAGAAAGCGTGCCCGGACAGCACGTTCGAAGCGAACCCGGCGGCGTGCCCGGCGGGGTCGGAGATCGGCGCGGTGCAGGCCGTCACGCCGATCCTGCCGGTGAAGTTGCGGGGTCCGGTGTATTTCGTCTCGCACGGTGGGGCGGCGTTCCCGAACCTCGTGGCGGTCCTCCAGGGCTACGGCGTCCGTGTCGATCTGGTCGGTGAAACATTTATCTCCAAGAAGGGGATCACGAGCTCGACGTTCACGAACATACCGGACGTGCCGGTAAGCACGTTCGAGCTGTTCCTGCCCCAGGGCAAGGGCTCGGCGCTCGCTGCGAACGGGAATCTCTGCAAGAGCAAGCTCGTGATGCCGACCTCGTTCATCGGGCAGGACGGCGCGGAGCTCAAGCAGAACACGCAGATCAAAGTCACCGGGTGCCCGAAGGCCAAGGCGTCCAGGCGGGCCAAGAGTGCACGCCGGGCTCGAACGACCGGGCATCGCCACCGCGCGCACAGGAGGAGCAACTGAGATGAGGACACCCAGAGCAATCCTGGCTGCGCTCACCACGCTCGCGATCGGTCTCATGGCGGGCGCCGCGGCGCAGGCGAGCATCACCTACGGTCCGGTCGGCAGCCTCGGCGCAGGCGAAAGGTCACAAGCGGTGGGTGTCGCTGTCTACCAGGGCAACGGCAACGTGTTTGTCTCCCACCTGCTAGGCGGGGTCTTCGCGTACAACCGCGAAGGTAAGCGTATTGAAATATTCGACCAAGGATCAGGGTTTGCGAACTTCTTGTCGGGCGTAGCGGTCGATCCCGCGAAAGAAGATATCCACGTGGTCTTCGCGGGCTCCGCAGGTGAAGCGAATCAAGGGAAAATCGAAACATATAGGCTCAATGCCTTCTACGGGCAAGTTTCCGAATTCTCGATCGTGGGGTCGGGGAACTTCTTCGGTGGCCTCTTGACGGTTGTGCAGATAGCGAGCGATTCGGCGGGGAATGTATTTCTGCCGAACGCGCCGAACAACGAGGTGCAGGAGCTCAGTCCCGGAGGCAGCGTGCTTCAGGCGTTCACCGGGTCGGGTGGGGATGCGTTGAAGGAACCGACGGGTGTGGCGGTCGATTCGGCGGGGAACGTGTATGTCGCGGACAACGGCAACGGTCGGATGGAGGAGTTCAGCCCGAGCGGCGCGTTCGTGATGGCGCTCGGCACCGGAGTGGATCAGACGACCAACGGGAACGTCTGTACCGCAGCCTCCAATGACACGTGTGGACCGGGCAGCGATGGCTCGCAGGCGGTCGCGGTGGACGCGAGCGGCGATATCTTCGTCGGTGAGAACAGCGGGTCCGGGTTTCACGTCGTCCTCTACAGCCCTGCCGGGGAAGAGCTCAGCGACTTCGGCCAAGGAACGATCGGCACCTCGGGATTGGGGTCGATCAACTCGCTTGCGGTCGGCCCGACCGGCCTTGTGTACGTGGCCGATGGCGGCAACAACGTCGCGTGGATCTACGCGCGGCAGAGCAAGCCCGTGCTCCTGAGTGTGTCGGCCTCGGCGGTGGCGCAGACGTCGGCGACGCTGAACGCGACGATCGATCGAGGTCACGCCGATACGACCTACCGCTTCGAATACGGCACGAGCGCCGCGTACGGCGCGAGCGTCCCGGCGCCCGATGCGGACATCGGCAACGGCACAGAAGGACCTGTCGTCGTCGGGCACCAGCTCGTAGGTCTGACGCCGGGCACCGTCTACCACTACAGGGTGGTCGCCGCGAACGCGCTGGGGCAGACGGTCGGGGCCGATCGGACGTTCACGACGCCGCCGCCGCAGCCGCCGGTGGTGAGCACGGGGCAGGCGAGTGGGGTGGCGCAGAACACGGCGACGCTGACAGGAACGGTCGATGCCCAGGGGTTCGAGACGACGTACGAGTTCGATATCGGCGTCGATACGAGCTATGGCACGCGGATCTTCGGCAACGCCGGCGTCGAACCCGGGTCGCAGACGTTCACGGCCCCGCTGCAGGGCTTGGCGCCGGGCACTACGTACCACTACCGGATCCTCGCGACCAATGGCTTCGGCACGAGCTACGGGGTGGACCAGACGTTCACGACCGCGACCTACCCGTCCGCGGCGCTCGCCGCGAGCGGGTCTCCGCCGCTGCTCTCCACGCCGCTGCTCGCGCCCGCGGGCAAAGCGCCAGCGGGCGCCGCGGCGGCGAACGCGGCGCGCGCCAGGCTGGTGGCTGCGCACTCGGCTCGACGGAACAGGGCTGGGAAGACGAGGGGCAGGGCCATCGGGCACAAGCGGACGGGTAGGCGGGCTGGCAGGACTGGCCATGCCCACGGCGCCGACAGGAGGGGTGAGTGATGCGCGGTAACCATAAGCTGGTGTTGGTAGGCTTGGCGGTGCTGGTCGGCGTATTCGCATCGGTCGCTGCACCGGCGGGCGCTGCGGTCGGCTACTTCAATCTCTGCCCCTCTTTGGGTACCGTGCTCTGCACGCCGGGCACAGGTGCACCAGGTGAACCCCCTGCGGGCGGCGATGGTATTGCGGTCAACAATTCGGGTGGGCCTTCTGCGGGTGACGTGTGGGTCGCGTATGGGACCGAAGGCATCCCTGGGCATAAGCTGGTGAAGTACGACGCGTCGGGGAATCTGCTGCTCGAAGTCAACGATGAAAACATCCCGGGCTCCGCCCAGCCGATCTTCAGCTACCGGGCCCTCACGCAGGACGCTGTGGACCCAACCAGCGGAGACGTGTACGTGGCCAATCACGTATGGCTTTTTGGGGAAAGCGCTGTCACAAAGTTCGATTCTGCCGGCGTTTTTCAGTTCCAGATAACTGAAAGCGCGGTCCCGCAGGGCTCCTTCAGTCCCTATGGGGTCGCGGTCGATGCAAGTGGGGATCTCTATGTTTCGGACATTGAACACCAGATGATCGACAAGTTTGACTCGTCCGGCAAATACGTCGGGCAGTTCTCTTATCCTGGAGGGAAAACTGTTCTTGCTGTTGGCCCGGAAGGCAACCTCTATCTGGGGCTTGCGGGCCAGGTGAGCGAGTACAGCCAGGTGAGCGAGTACAGCCCCACTGGAGCGCCCGTGAACTGTCCCGGTGGCAGCAACGTGCTGTCTGTGGAAGGCGGCGGCGGCGCAGTCGCCCTCGACCCGTCCGATGGGCATATCTTCGTGGGCGCGAAAACTCCCTCGGAAGGCGCCATCGTCGCCGAGTACGACTCGCTCTGCGCCACCGCGCCCAGTGCGAGGCTCGGCGCGCACGAATTCGGCCATCCCGGCGAAGTTGGTATTGGGATCGGCGTGAGCGGGACGACGCACAATGTCTACGCCAGTGTTTTTCAGCAGGAATTTGCCCTGGTGTTCGGGCCTGCCACGTTCCCCGATGTCGTGACGGGCGCACCCGCGACGAACATCACGCGCGTCTCGGCGGCAGTGAGTGGGACCGTGAACCCGGACGAAACGTCGGTCACGACCTGTGAAGTCGAATACGGCCCCACGATCGAATACGGGGAAAGCGCGTCGTGCTCGCAGGCGCTGCCGCTGGAAGGCAGCAGCCCGCTGCCGGTGAGCGCCGAACTCAGATTCCCCTACCCGCCGGCCAGTCTGGTGCACTATCGCTTCAAGGCGGGCAACGCGAGCGGCTCCAATGTCGGCCTCGACCAGACGTTCTTCAGCGAAGCGCTGCCGTCGCCCGTGGTCGGCGGGCTGCCGGCCTCGGGCGTCACGCAGTTCGCGGCGACGCTCAACGGCACCCTCAAAACCGGCGAAGCGCTCGTCAACTACCGCTTCCAGTACGGCACCACCACGGCGTACGGGTCGGTCGAGCCGATCCCCGACGGCTACACGCCGATCACGAACGAACCGGTGTCGGTCTCCCAGCCCGTCCAGGGCCTGCAGGCCGGTACGACCTACCACTACCGGCTTGTGGCGAGCAGCCCCGGCGCGACCGCGGTCGCGGGCCCGGACGAGACGTTCACGACGCTGCCGATCCCCGCCCCCACTGTAGAAACAGGCGGCGCGAGCGGCGTCGGTGTCGGCTCCGCGACGCTCTCGGGCGCGATCGACCCGCACGGGTGGGACACGACGTACCTGTTCCAGTACGGCACGAGCGCGGCGTACGGGTCGAGCTGGCCGACGGTCCAGGTCGACATGGGCGCCCTCGAAGGCGGCCAGCCCGTGGTCGTGAAAGTCCCCAACCTGCTGCCGGGCACTACCTACCACTACCGGCTCGTGGCGAGCAACGGCGGCGGCACGAGCTACGGGGCGGACGGGACGTTCACGACCGGGGAATACCCGGCGCAGGTCATCCAGGAACCTGTGGCGCTTCAGACGCTGCTGGTCCCGTCCGGCGGCGAAGCCGCCAAGCCGCCCTCCAAGCACGGCAAGAAAGCCAAGAAGGCCAAGAAGCGCAGGAAGCACGCCAAGAGCAGGCGCAATGCGCCTCGCAAGAAGAGGCGCTGAGCCAAGCTGGGGGGTCGTGCGGGGGCGGTCGGCGATTGGGGGACTTGACATCGCGTTACAAGTGTGGTTATATAGTGCGGTCGCGGCGCCCACAGAGGATGGAGCAGCCGGGCGGACATAGGGTCTGGTTGGGGTCATCCGTCTTGTGGTTGACGTCAGGCGCTCGCAGGAGCTGGGTTGGGTAGAGGGACTGGGTCAGAACGTATGAGGGAGATTGGTTAGCGTGGTTTCGAGAGGGAATAACGTGTCGGGTATGCGCGGGAGCCCGTTGGGTGCTCTTGCTAGATGCATCAGCGGCCTGATGCATCTCTCTCTCTCTCTCTCTCTCTTCGGCTTCTCGGCCTGCAGCTAGCCGTCCGGTAGCGGCGCGTTCGCGTCATCTGGGCCTCCCCGCTCGCGGGGGATGGTGGGTGGTGTCGTGATGCCCGTGGCCGCGGGTGCCACGCATGAGCAGATCAGCGAGATCCAGCGCTCGCGGCTGCTTGCGGCGGCCGTCGTCGCGGTCGACGAGCTTGGTTATGCGGATACGACGGTCGCGGATGTAACGAGCCGCGCGCGGGTGTCGCGCCGCACGTTCTACGAGTTGTTCGCGAACCGCGAGGAGTGCCTGGCGGCGGTGCTGGAGGACGTTGTCGCGCTGGTCAAAGGGGAGATCGCCGCGGCGGGGTTGGAGGGTCTGTCGTGGTGTGAGCAGGTCCGCGGGGGCCTGTGGGTGATCCTCTCGTTCCTGGATCGCGAGCCGGCGCTCGCGCGGGTGTGTGTAGTGCAGTCGCTACGCGGGGGCATGAAGGTGTTGAAGCATCGCGAGGCAATCCTTGCGGACCTGGCGGCGGTCGTTGACGAGGGCCGCTTCGAGAGCGCGCGTGGCGCGGGGTGCACGCCATTGACCGCGGAGGGTGTCGTCGGCGCGGCCTTCACCATTATCTATGCGCGGCTGCTGCGGGGTGAGCGCGAGCCGCTCACCGGTCTGTTGGGCGAGTTGATGGGGATAGTCGTGCTGCCTTACCGGGGCGCCGCGGCGGCGCGCCGGGAGCAGGCGCGGCCTGCCCCCGCGGGGACCCCGGGCGCTGTCGATGGGTCGACCGTGCCCGGGCGGGCTGTCGGCGATCCGCTGGAGGGTGTCTCGATGCGCTTGACGTATCGCACTGCGCGCGTCCTCGAAGGTGTCGCTGAGCGCCCAGGGGCGAGCAACCGCGAGGTCGCGCAGCGCGCGGGGATCCAGGACCCGGGGCAGGTCTCAAAGCTGGTGGCGCGCCTGGAGCGCCTTGGGCTGCTCGAGAACATGGGTGGGGGCCGTGCCAAAGGCGAGCCGAACGCGTGGAGTCTTACCCCGAAGGGCCGCAAGGTCGCGCGGAGTCTCAGCATCCACGCCCCGTGTGAGCGGGAGGCCGCGTGATGCCCGCTCATCCGATCCGCGTGGGCGGGGGCGCTTCAAGGGCGCTGGTTGTTGTCGTCGTCCGCGCTTGTGCGGGCTCTGTGTCATGTACTGAGGGGTTCTCCCCTCCCAGGTTCGAAGGCTTCCGGAAGGGGATGGATTCATGAGAGCTCATAGGCTGAGGCTGGGGTTGCACACCGACCGGCTGCCGCGCGTCGCCGCGCGTTTCCCACGCTGCTGGGCCGCCCTCGCGTCGGCGGTCGCGCTCACCGGAGGGACTGCGCTCGTCCTGCTGCCGGCGGCGGCCTCGGCCGAAGAATGCCCCAACGCGGCGTTCCGCACGGGCCCCTCCGCGCACCTGCCCGACTGCCGCGCGTACGAGATGGTGACACCGCCCTTCAAGGATATGGGCTATGCGAGAGTCGGAGCGATCAGCCCGAGCGGCCTCTCGACACAGCTGTATGTGAATGGGGCCTTCGCGGGTGTTGAAGGCTTCCCGAATCTTGTTTTCCCCATTCCGGGGGAGATCTACACGACGCGGCGTACGGCCGCGGGCTGGGTGAGCAGCCCGGACGACCCGCCGATCACTGAATACTTGCCATACCCAGTAAGTGGGGTTTGGAACTATGGGGGCGCCGCGGAAGAAGGTCCGGATAACCAGGTGACGGAATGGGTCGACCGTGGAGCGTGGCAGCCCGACAACAGGCTCGACTTCTTCACACGCCGTTCCGACCGCTCGATCGTGGATATTGGCCCCGCACTGCCGCCGACGGCACCGCAGGCGTCCCCCGACCTGCTGGGCAGCCAAGCAGACCTGGTCCCGCTTGGCTCGTCAGCCAATGCGTCGCGTCACTTCTTCTCCATCCGCAAGTACTACTGGCCGTTCGACGACACCGTCGAAAACCACGTTATCCACGAAAAAGGGTACCCCTCTCTGTATGAGTACCTGGGGACGGGCAACACGACTCCGCTGCTGGTGGGGGTCGACGACAGCGGCAAACAGATCAGCCAGTGCGGGACTGCGCTTGGCGGCGAAATCGAAGGCTCGAATGGAGACAGTAGCCCTGGCCACAATGCCGTATCCAGCGACGGCAACACTGTCTTCTTTACGGCGCCCGCATTTCCCCGTGAGGAATGCGAAGGCAGCCGTCCGCCGGTCGGGGAACTGTACGCGCGGATCGACAACGGGCTGCCCGGCGCGCATACGGTCGCGATCTCCGAGCCCTCGAAGGAGGACTGCTCGGCGTGCGACACCGAAGCGGGCGTGCGCGCGGATGCGCATTTCCAAGGAGCCTCGGAGGATGGTTCGAAGGTGTTCTTCACCACCACGCAGCCGCTGCTCGGCAGCGACACGAGCGAAAATCTCTACCAGTACGACTTCGATGCGCCCGTCGGCGAAAGGGTCGTTCGAGCCACCGCCGGCGACGCGACCGTGTCGAACCCGGCCCCGGGTCTGGTGGAAAGCAGCGGTTCACTGGCCGGGGAGACTCCGATGAGCTCTGAGGATGGCTCGCACGTGTACTTCATCGCGTTCGGGGTCTTGACGACGGTGCCGAATGGGGAGGGCGAATCGGCCGAAGCTGGTGCCTTTAACCTCTATGTGTTCGAGCGCGATGCCCGGTTCCCAGGCGGGCACAGCGCATTCGTCGCGCGGCTGTCGGCCGAAAGCTGGGCGCCGGACATGACGCCCGACGGTCGTTTCCTGGTGTTCGCCAGCGGACGTGACCTGACGCCGGACGATACGAGCACGGCCAGGCAGCTCTTCGAGTACGACGCGCAGACCGGCGCGCTGGTGCGCCTGTCGATCGGCCAGGACGGCTTCAACCACAACGGCAATGTGCCCGCCAGGTACAGCAAAGTTGGAGAAGAGATCGACCGCGCTTCGATCGTGTCACCGGGTCGACTTTTTGGGTTATATCAGCCCACCAGTTACTGGACCCACCTTTCGGTGTCGAGCGATGGCTCGTATGTGTTCTTCCAGAGCACCGTCGGTCTCACGCCGCAAGCTCTCGATCAGAAGGTGGTCGCGACGGATGCTGAAGGAGACCCGGTATACGCCATGAATATCTATGAGTATCACGCCGGACGAGTGAGCCTGATCTCCGATGGTCAGGACGTCACGAGTGTCGGCCGCGAAAGCAATGTCGAACTTCTCGGCACGGACGCTTCGGGCGGCGACGTGTTCTTCCAGACCGTGGACCGGCTGGTGGGGCAGGACACCGACACCAACCTCGACATGTACGACGCGCGGATCGACGGTGGCTTTCCGGCGCCCGCCCTACCGTCGTCGTGTTCGGGCGATACCTGTCAGGGTCCGTTGGGCGGGGCGCCCGCGCTGCTCTCGCCCGGCAGCGAGTTTCAGGCGGGCGGCAACCCGCCGTTGGCTGCCGCGCCGGCCGTGAAGGCCAAGCCGAAGCAGAAGGCAAAGAGGCAGAAGGCGCAGAAGCAGCGACCGAAGGGCGGTAAGACGGGCAGGGGACGCGCCGAGCGGCGTGGGAGAAAGGCAAAGAGGGCCGCTGTCGGCGGCCGTGCGAATCGGAAGGCGGGTCGGTCATGAGGAAGGTCGTTCGTGGTCTGCTCGGCGTGGGGGTGGCGCTCGTCGGAATCCTCGGCGCAGCTGGTGCGTCGGCTGCCGTTCCCGGTCCGGGCCTGGCAATCAAAGCGGTCGCTGGACCGACGATCTTCTCCTCTGAGCACAACAGCGATGAAGAGCCCGACATCTACTTGTTGACAGTGACGAACACCGGCAGCCAGCCGACGGACGGGAGCACGATCACGATTAGCGACGAGCTGCCCCGGGGTCTGAAGACGGTGGGGATCCAAGGCTCGACAGACATGACGCAAGGGGCCGAACCGATGTCGTGTGTGAGCTCGACCGTGACGTGTACGTATGAAGCTCCACTTCCGCCGGGCGAAAGCCTGGTGATGTCCATCAGGGTGATCGTTGAACCCGGCACGGTTGGTCCTGTGACGAACAGCGCGCTCGCGTCCGGTGGCGGTGCGCCGAGCGCATCAACGAATGTGGAAACGGCGATCGGTACGGCGGCGGAATCGCTGGCGGAGCCGTTTGGCCTCGAGGCCGCCGCGGATGAAGTAACGGGTGTCGATGGGCTGACCGATACGCAGGCGGGCGATCATCCGTATGAGACGACGGTCTCCTTCTCGCTGAACACCAAAGAGCGTAACAAAGGCGCCTTCGGCTTCGCCGGCTTCGAAACCGCCGGTGGTCTGCACGGCCTGGCCGCGCATACGAAGGATGTCGTCGTCGACGTCCCCCCGGGCTTTGTCGGCGATCCCACTGTGGTGGAAAAGTGTCCGCAGTACGATCTTAGGGTCCAAACCTGCCCATCGAGCAGCCAGATAGGCTTCGCGAGGCTCGGACTGTTCGCAAGAGGCTTTGGAGGTACCATCGGCACATATCCAATATTCAACGTGCTCCCCGATAAGGGATATCCGGCGGAGTTCATAATTCTCTACGACGGTATCCCCGTGCCTCTGTATGCGAGCGTCACTCCGGATTCCAACTACGGCGTGCGGATCACCACGCCCGACATCCCGGGATACGGTCCCCCGGTCGATATATCTGTGACGTTCTTTGGGACGCCGGCGAACGACCCAAACGTGTACAACGGGTATCGGAAAGCGGTGACCGGTGGGGCTCCGATCGCGTTCTTGGACAATCCGGTGGATTGCTCCGCGGCGCCACAGCTGGCGCGTGTGGCTGTCGACTCGTGGGAGAACCCGGGTTCGTATCTGGCGGACGGCCAGCCGAACTTCAGCGACCCGCGGTGGAAGTCGAGGTCCACGACGGTGTTTCCGTCGCTGGCGGGCTGTGAACTGTTGCAGTTCAACCCGTCGTTGTCGGTGACGCCGGATGTGACGCAGGCGGATGAGCCGGCGGGAACGACGGTGGACCTGCATCTTCCGCAGGCCAACCAGCAGTTCCCGGCATTGGTCACGCCGGAGATCAAGGATACGACGGTGACGCTCCCGTCGGGCTTGTCGATCTCGCCGTCGGCTGGGGATGGTCTCGCGGGGTGCAGCGATGCGCAGATCGATCTCTCGGAGGCGGGCGTGGGCTCGTGTCCGTTGGCGTCGCAGATCGGGACGGTGAAGGTCACGACGCCGTTGTTGACCGAACCGTTGGAAGGCCAGGTGTTCCTGGGTACGCCGCATTGCGATCCGTGTACCGATGCGGATGCGTCGGATGGGAACATGTACCGGATCTTCCTGCAGTTCGAAGGTGCGGGGACGGTGGTCAAGCAAGAAGGGAAGATCTTTGCGAACTCGAGCACGGGACAGTTGACGACGACGTTCACGAACATCCCGGAGCTGCCGGTCAGCGATGTGCAGCTGCACTTCAACAGTGGTCTGCGGGCGTCGTTGGCGACGCCGCAGGCGTGCGGGACGTTCACGAGCACCGCGGACCTGACGCCGTGGAGCTCGCCGATCACGCCTGATGCGACGCCGGTGTCGCAGTTCAACGTAGATTGGGACGGTCACGGTGGGGCGTGTCCGAGCGTGATGCCGTTCGGCCCTGTGTTCGAAGCGGGGACGTCGAACGCGAACGCGGGGCAGTTGAGCCCGTTGACGGTGACGTTCAACCGGGAAGATCGCGAACAGGACTTCTCGCAGATCAAGGTCGTGACGCCCCCCGGCCTGTTGGGCTCATTGTCTGGGGTGCCGTTGTGCGGTGAGCCGCAGGCGGATCTCGGGACGTGCCCGGCGTCCTCGCAGATCGGGAAAATGACGGTCGCTGCGGGGCCGGGGTCGCACCCGTACTATCAGCAGGGGCAGGTGTACCTGACGGGCCCGTACAAGGGTGCGCCGTTCGGGCTTTCAATCGTGGTCCCCACGAAAGCGGGACCGTTCGACCTGGGGAACGTGGTGGTGCGTGCGACGATCACGGTCGACTCGCATACAACGGCTTTGACGGTCAAGACGGACCCGTTGCCGCAGATCCTGGACGGGATCCCGTTGCGGCTGCGGAAAACGAATGTGACGATCGACCGGCCGGGGTTCATCTTCAACCCGACGGACTGCGCGCAGCTGCATATCACTGCGACGATCTCGGGGTCGCAGGGCACGCAGACCGAAGTGGCTGCGCCGTTTGCGGTCGCTGGGTGCGCGGGCCTGTCGTTCGGCCCGAAATTCAGCGTCGCGACGTCGGGGAAAACGTCGAAAGCGGGCGGGGCGAGCCTGGACGCGAAACTGGTGGTGCCGTCGGGTCCGCAGTCGAACATCGCGAAGGTCAAGGTGGAACTCCCCAAGCAGCTGCCGTCCAGGCTGACGACGTTGCAGAAGGCGTGTCCGGACAGTACGTTCGAAGCGAATCCGGCGGCGTGCCCGGCGGGGTCGGAGATCGGGGCGGTGCAGGCGGTCACGCCGATCCTGCCGGTGAAGCTCCGCGGCCCGGTGTACTTCGTCTCGCACGGAGGCGCGGCGTTCCCGAACCTCGTGGCGGTGCTGCAGGGGTACGGGGTGCGCGTCGACCTGGTCGGTGAAACGTTCATCTCCAAGAAGGGGATCACGAGCTCGACGTTCACGAACATCCCCGATGTGCCAGTCAGCAGCTTCGAGTTGTTCCTGCCGCAGGGTAAGGGCTCGGCGCTCGCTGCGAACGGGAATCTCTGCAAAAGCAAGCTCGTGATGCCGACCCTGTTCGTCGGGCAGGACGGCGCGCAACTCAAGCAAAACACACCGATCAAAGTCACAGGGTGTCCCAAGGCGAAGGCGTCGAAGCGAGCCCGGAAGGCACGCAGAGCCCGAACAGCCAGGCATCGTCACACCGCGCATGGGAGGGGCAACTGAGATGAGGATACCCAGAGTCATCCTCGCCGGACTTGTCGCAGTCGGATTGGGCCTCGCAGCAGGCGCCACGGCACAGGCGAGCATCACCTACGGACCAGTCGAGAGCATCGGTGCGGGACAAGTCAGCGGGCCGATTGGCGTCGCGATCGATCAGGCGAACGGTAATGTGTTTGTCGGCAATCTGCTGCTCAGCGGGGTTCAAGCATATGACCGGAGCGGCGACCAGATCACCCCCAGGTTCGATACTGGGCTCTTGTCCGGTGTCGCGTTCGACCCTGTGAACGGAAACGTCTACGTGGTCAATGCGAAACAGGAAATGATCGAAACATATAAGTTGACTGCCTTCTTCTACAAGAAGATCTCCGAATTCTCGATCGCCGGGTCGGGGAATATAAGTTTTGGCACGGCTGTACAGATCGCGAGCGACGCGGCGGGGAACGTGTATCTGCCGAATGCGCCGAACAACGAGGTGCAGAAGTTCGATCCCGAAGGCAACGTGCTGCAGACGATCACCGGGGCGGGCGCCGAAGCGCTGAAGGAACCGACGGGTGTCGCGGTCGACTCGACCGGGAACGTGTACGTCGCGGACAACGGCAACGGCCGCATGGAGGAGTTCGATTCGAGCGGTGCGTTCGTAATGGCGATCGGGACCGGTGTGGATCAGACGACCAAAGGGAACGTCTGCACCGCGGCCTCGAAAGATACGTGCGGGCCGGGCAGCGACGGCTCCCAGGCGGTCGCCCTGGACGCAAGCGGCGACATCTTCGTCGGCGAGAACAACGGCGCCGGCTTCCACGTCGTCCTCTACGGCCCCGCCGGGGAAGAGCTCAGCGACTTCGGCATGGGCACAATCGGCAGCTCGGGACTGGGCGCGATCGACACGCTCGCGGTCGGACCGTCCGGCTTGGTGTATGTGACCGATGGCGGCAACAGCGTCGTGTGGATCTACGGTCGGCAGAGCAAGCCCTCGCTCGTGAACGTGTCGGCCTCGGTGGTGGCGCAGACCACGGGGACACTCAACGCGACGATCGACCCCGGCCACGCCGACACGACCTACCATTTCGAATACGGCACGAGCGCCGCATACGGTGCGAGCGTCCCCGTGCCCGACGCCGACATCGGCAGCGGCCTGGAAGGTAGCGTTGTCGTCGGCCAGCAACTCGCGGGTCTGCAGCCTGGCACCGTCTATCACTACAGGGTGGTAGCGACGAACGCGCTCGGCCAGACTGTCGGGGCCGATCAGACGCTCGCGACGCTGCCGCCGGAGCCGCCTGTGGTGAGCACCGGGCAGGCGAGCGGTGTGGCGCAGAACACGGCGATGCTGACGGGATCGGTCGATACCCGGGGGTTTGAGACCGGCTACGAGTTCGATCTCGGCGTGGATACAAGCTACGGCACGCGGATCTTCGGCGATGCTGGCTCTGAACCCGGTGCGAATACCTTCACTGCTTCGTTGCAGGGCTTGATGCCCGGCACGACCTACCACTACAGAATCCTTGCCACCAACGCGTTCGGCACTGTCTACGGGGCCGATCAGACGTTCACGATGGCGCCCTACCCGTCCTCGACGCTCGCCGGGACCGGGGTTCCACCGCTGCTTGCGACACCGTTGCTTGCCCCAGCGGGCAAAGCTCCTGCGGGTGGTGCGACTGCGAGCGCGGCGGGCGCCCGGCCAGCTGCGCACTCGGCTGGGCACAGCAAGGCTGGGAAGGGCAGGGGCAGGTCCAGCGGGCACAAGCGAAAGGGCAGGAGGTCCGGCGGGGCCGGTCATGCTCACGGCGCCGACAGGGGGGGTAAGTGATGCGGATCCATAAGCTGGTGTTGGCGGGCTTGGCGGTGCTGCTCGGCGTGTTCGCGTCGAGCGCTGCACCGGCGGGCGCTGCGGTCGGCTACATCGGCCTCTGCTCGTCCTTGGGA
Organism: uncultured Solirubrobacterales bacterium; assembly: GCA_963703395.1. Classification (GTDB taxonomy): domain Bacteria; phylum Actinomycetota; class Thermoleophilia; order Solirubrobacterales; family Solirubrobacteraceae; genus Palsa-744. The sequence continues at coordinate 240,982 of OY969817.1, forward strand.
ACCGCGCTCTGCACGCCGGGCACAGCCGTGCCCAGCGACGGTGTGGCGGTCGATAATTCGAGTGGGTCCTCGGCGGGCGATGTGTGGGTCGCGAGCGGGATCGAAGGTATCCTTGGGGCGAAGCTGGTGAAGTTCGATGCGTCCGGGAATCTGCTCCTCGAAGTCAACGATGAAAACATCCCTGGCTCCGCCCAGCCCATCTTCAGTGAAGTGACCCTCAAGCAGGACGCTGTCGATCCAGCCGACGGCGACGTGTACCTGGTCAGCAACGGTAACACGGAACACGGCGCCATAGGCACAGTCACGAAGTTCGATTCCTCTGGGGTCTTCCAGTTTCAGATCGCGGGTAGCGATACACCGCAGGAATCCTTCAGACCCTATGGCGTGGCGGTCGATGCCGGTGGCAACGTCTACGTATCGGACGACGCACATCAGGTGATCGACAAGTTCACCTCATCCGGTAAATACATCGAACAGTTCCCGTCGCCCGGCACTTCTGCCACCCTTGCGGTTGGCCCGGAAGGCAACCTTTATGTGGGGCTCGCGGGCCAGGTGAGAGAGTACACCTCAGCCGGGGCGCCCGTAAACTGTCCCGGCGCCAGCAACATCCTGTCTGTGGAAGGGGGCGGCGGCACCGTCGCCATCGACCCGTCGGACGGGCATATCTTCGTGAGTGCGAAGACCCCCTCGGAAGGCTTCATCGTCGCCGAGTACGACTCGCTCTGCGCCACCGCGCCGAACGCGCGGATAGGCGCGCACGAATTCGGTCCCTTCGGTCTGGGTCTGGGGATCGGTGTGAGCGGCACGACACACGACGTCTACGCCAGCAATTTCCAGCAGGAATTCGCCCTGGTGTTCGGGCCGGCCACGTTGCCTGATGTTGTGACGGGCGCACCCGCAATCGGCGTCACGCGCGTCTCGGCGGCGGTGAGCGGGACCGTGAACCCGGACGAAACGTCGGTCACGACCTGCGAAGTCGAATACGGCGTCACGACTGCGTACGGGGAAAGCGCACCGTGCTCGCAGACGCTGCCGCTCGAAGGAAACAGCCCGCTGCCGGTGAGCGCCGAAATCAAATTCTCCTATCCGCCCGCCAGCCTTGTGCACTACCGAGTGCGGGCGGGCAACGCCAGCGGCTCCAACGTCGGCTTGGACCAGACGTTCTTCAGCGAAGCACTGCCGCCACCCGTGGCCGGGGGGCTGCCCGCGTCGAGCGTCACGCAGTTTGGCGCGACGCTTCACGGCACGCTCGAAACCGGCGAAGCGCTCGTCAACTACTGCTTCCAGTACGGCACCACCACCGCGTATGGGTCGGTCGCGCCGATCCCCGATGGCTACACGCCGATCACGAACGAAACGGTGTCGGTGTCTCAGCCCGTCCAGGGCCTGCAGGCCGGTACGACCTACCACTACCGGCTTGTGGCGAGCAGCCCCGGCGCGACCCAAGTGAGGGGCCCGGACGAGACGTTGACAACGCTCCCGATCTCCGCTCCCACGGTTGCGACGGGCGGCGCGAGCGGCGTCGGTGTCGGTTCGGCGACGCTCGCAGGGACGATCGACCCGCACGGGTGGGACACCACGTACCTGTTCCAGTACGGCACGAGCACGGCGTACGGGTCTAGCTGGCCGACGGTCCAGGTGGACATGGGCGCGCTCGAAGGCGCGCAGCCCGTGGTCGTTGGCGTTCCGAACCTGCTGCCCGGCACGACCTACCACTATCGACTCGTGGCGAGCAACGGCGGCGGCACGAGCTACGGGGCGGACGGGACGTTCACGACTGGGGAATACCCGGCGCAGGTCATCCAGGAACCGGTGGCGCTCAACACACTGCTGGTCCCGTCCGGCGGCAAAGCCGCCAAACCGTCCTCCAAGCACGGCAAGAAAGCCAAGAAGGGCAAGAAGCGCACCAAGAGCAGGCGCAAGGTTCGCCGCAAGAAGAAGCACTGAGCCGGTTCGCCGGCGCGCCACGCGGGGACGCGGGGTAGGAGGCCCCGCGCCGATCTGGTGCCGGTGCGGGACACGCGCGCGCGGCGGTTCGTACCGCGCGCCGACGTGGAGCGGCTTCTGAGCCGCCACCCGCCCGACCCCACCTTCGCGGCCGACATCGACGAGGCGCTGGCCCAGACAGTCGACGAGCTCGACGAGTGAGCCGAGGCCTGCTCGACACCTCGGTCGTGATCGCTCGCGGCGAGGGCGTCACGCAGCCGCTGCCCGACGAGGCCGCGATCTCGGCGATGACGCTCGCCGAGCTGCACGTCGGCGTGCTGCTGGCGCGGACCGACGAGCTGCGCAGCCGGCGCCTGGGGATCCTGGGAGAGATCGAGCGAGAGTTCGATCCCCTGCCCGTCAACGACGCCGTCGCGCGACGGTTCGCCGCGATCGTCGCCCACGAACGCCGGCAGGGGCGCCGCCCCAAGGTCGCCGACGTGCTGATCGCCGCGACCGCAAGCGCTCACGGCCTGCCCCTCTACACGCGCGACGAGGACTTTCGCGGTACTCCCGGCCTGGAGATTACCCTCTGCCGGTCGCGTAGTGCTTAGGACGGCGCGCAAGTTGGGTCTTGACAAGACGCTGCGAGTGTGTCTATGATGGACTCCTCCGGTGGGTCGAGGGGTTGCCGGGGGCAAACATAGGGTCTGGTTGGGTCGATCTTTGTGGGCCTTTCTCAGCGCTGTTGAGGGTTTTTATGGGGAGGGGCCGGGTCATTTCGATGAGGGAGCTTGTTTAGCGTGGTTTCTGGAGGGAGATACGTGCAGGAGATACGCGCACACCGTACGGGACGTGTTGCTAGATGCATCAGCAGCCTGATGCATCTCTCTCTCTCTCTCTCTCTCTTGCCTCTGGCGTTTAGGCGCTAGTCCGCATCGTTTTGCGCTTCGGCGCGGCCTTTTCCCTCGTTTCGCGGGGGTGGGGGTTTTCTCGCGCTGGGCGGGGTCGCCGGCGGTGTGCTGGGGGGCGTTGCAGTGAGACGCGCGCGTGTGCACACGGGCGCGGTGTCGCGCTCCGGGGGGGCGGGTGTCAGGCGTAGCGCGGGTGAGGCGCGGCGCAGCGCGGCCGAGGCGCGGCGCGGTGCGGGCGAGGGGGGTCTGCCGGGCGGTGTGGTGGGGGACTCCGTGGGGTCGGTGTCGTTTGGGGATTGGCCGGGGGATCATCTGGTCGAGATTCAGCGCTCGCGGTTGTTGGCGGGCGCGGTCGGCGCGGTTGAGGAGTTCGGGTATGCGCATACGACTGTGGAGCAGATCACCTCGCGGGCGCGGGTTTCGCGGCGTACGTTCTATGACCTGTTCGCGAATCGCGAGGCGTGCCTGACGGCGCTCTTCGACAAGGTCGCGGCGAGGGTCGAGGGTGAGATCGCGGCGGCGGACCTGGCGGGCCTGGCGTGGCGTGAGCGGGTGCGTGGCGGCCTGTGGGTGGTCCTGTCGTTCTTTGACCGGGAGCCGGCGCTCGCGCGGGTGTGCGTGGTGGAGGCTGCGCGTGGCGGCGCGGAGATCCAGGGGCGCCGCGAGGCGATCCTCGCGCGGTTGGCGGACCTGGTCGATGAGGGTCGCGGGGAGAGCGCGCGTGGCTTGGACTGCACTGGCCTGACGGCGGAGGGGTTGGTCGGTGCGGCGTTCGCGATCGTCTACGCGCGGCTGCTGCGCGGCGAGCGCACGCCGCTCGCGGGCTTGGTGGGTGAGTTGATGAGCTTGATCGTGCTGCCGTATCTCGGCCCGGCGGCCGCGCGTCGTGAGCAGACGCGTGCGCATCGTGGGGGGGTGCTCACGGCTGCCTCAGCGCACGGGCAGCCGCAGGTGGATGTTGACCCGTTGCAGGAGGTCCCGATGCGTTTGACCTATCGCACGGTGCGGGTGTTGGAGTGCATCGCCGAGTTGCCGGGGGTCAGTAACCGGGTGGTCGCGGAGCACGCGGGGGTCGCGGACCAGGGTCAGATTTCGAAGCTGCTCGCGCGCCTTGAGCGCCTGGGTCTCACGGAGAACACGGGGGTCGGGCATAGCAAGGGGGAGCCCAACGCGTGGACGTTGACCCCGTTGGGCCGCCAGGTCGCCCAGCGGCTCGGCATGACTACCAGCAATCAGAAAGAGGCCGCGTGATGCACGAAGAACCGGCAGCGACGAACCCATCTTCCGAGTCGGGCCGGATTCGACCCGCGCTCTCGCGCGCACACCGCTATGCGGTCCTCGCCCTCGCGCTGTGCCTCGCCGCGGGCCTCGCGTCACTGGCCGTCCTGTCCGCGCCCGCCGACGCCGAAGAATGCCCCAACGCGGCGTTCCGCACGGGTCCCTCCTCGCACCTACCCGACTGCCGCGCGTATGAGATGGTGACGCCGCCATACAAGGACGCTGGCTTCGGGCGAGTTCAGGAGATCAGCCCGAGCGGCCTCTCACTCCAGTTGGCTGTGAATGGGGGCTTCGCGGGCATCGAAGGCTATCCAAATATCCGCTTTCCCCTTCCCGGGGCCACCTATACAACGCGCCGTACCGACGCGGGCTGGGTGAGTACGTCGGATGACCCGCCGACGAGTGAATATCTTCCATATCTAAAAGATGGGCTTGACAGTTGGGGATGGAGCTCGGAAGAAGGCCTGGATAACCAGGTATCGGTGTGGATGGATCGTGGCGTCTGGGAGCCCGGCAACAGGGTCGACTTCTTCATGCGCCGCTCCGACCGCTCGATCGTGGATATCGGTCCAGCGCTTCCTCCGACGGCACCATCGGAGGACCCTGAGGGGCTGGGTGAAGCGGCGAAGCTGAATCCGGTTGGCCTGTCACCCAATGGGACCCGCTACTTCTTCACCATCCGTAAGTATTTCTGGTCGTTTGACGGCACCGAAGAAGGGAATAGCAATTTGTACGAGTATTTGGGGACGGACAACACGACGCCGCTGCTGGTGGGCGTCAACGACAGCGGCGCGCAGATCAGCCAGTGCGGAACGCTGCTCGGCAGCAGCGACGACGATCTCGCCACCCAAACCGTTGCTGGCCACAATGCGATCTCCGCAGACGGCAATACTGTGTTCTTCACAGCGTATCCACACGGTAATGTGAACCCCCAGTTCCAGGCGGCCTGTCAAGGGAACGGACCCAAGGTTGCAGAACTATTCGCGCGGATCGACAACGGATTGCCCGGCGCGCATACGGTCGCGATCTCCGAGCCCTCGAAGGAAGACTGCTCGGCGTGCGATACCGAAACGGGCGTGCTCGCCGGGGCTCGGTTCGAGGGCGCTTCGGAGGATGGCTCGAAGGTGTTCTTCACCACCACACAGCCGCTGCTCGGCGGCGATGCGAGCAACAATATCTACGAGTACGACTTCGATGCACCGGATGGGGAAAGGGTCTTTCGAGTCAGCGCCGGCGATGCGACTGTATCGAACCCGGCCCCAGGCCTGCTGCGGACGAAGACGATCGGAAGGTCGCCGTTTATCTCAGAGGATGGCTCGCACGTGTACTTCATCGCGGCCGGTGTGTTGACGAAGGTGCCGAATGGAGAGGCCGAAACCGCCGAATCCGATGCCCGCAACCTGTATGTGTTCGAGCACGATTCCCGCTACCCCCATGGCCACATCGCATTCGTCGCCACCCTGTCGGCAGAAGACCTGTCCATTCCACAAGAAGCCCGGAAATGGTCCCCGGATACCTCGCCCGACGGCCGTTTCCTAGTGTTCGCCAGCGATCGCGACCTGACCCCGGACGATACGAGCACCGCCAGGCAGATATTTGAGTACGACGCGCAGACCGGTGCGCTGGTGCGCGTGTCGGTCGGCCAGGATGGTTTCAACCACAACGGCAATGTGGCCGTCGAGTTCAACAAACTCGGGGAAGAAGTGAACGGGGCGTCGATTGTGTCGCCGGCGAACGGCATCAGTGTGCAGTCCCAAAACTATTCGACCAACGTGTCGGTGTCCGCCGATGGCTCGTATGTGTTCTTCCAGAGCACTGTCGGCCTCACTCCGCAGGCTCTCGATCGGAAGGTAGGGGCGACCGACAGCGAAGGAGATCCGGTATATGTCAACAATGTCTATGAGTACCATGCCGGGCGAGTTAGCCTGATCTCCGATGGTCAGGACGTTGCCAGCTCTGGACGCCTGAGCGTTGTCGAACTCCTTGGCGCGGACGCTTCGGGAAGCGACGTGTTCTTCCAGACCGTGGATAGGCTGGTGGGGCAGGACACAGACACCAATCTCGACATCTACGACGCGCGGATCGACGGTGGCTTTACCGCACCGGCACCACCGCCTTCGTGTTCGGGCGATGCCTGTCAGGGGCCGTTGGGCGGGGCTCCGACACTGCTCTCGTCCGGCAGCGAGTTCCAAGCGGGTGGCAATCCGCCGCTGGCGGGTGAACCTACGGCTAAGCCCAAACCGAAACAGAAGGCGAAGGCGAAGAGGCGGGGGTCAAAAGGCGGGAAGTCCGGTAAGGGACGCGCCAGGCGGCGTGGGAAGAAGGCAAGGGGCTCGATCGCGGGCGCTCGTGTGAATCGGAAGGCGGGTCGGTCATGAGGAAGATCGTTTGTGGGCTGCTCGGCGCAGGTATTGCGCTGATGGGAATCCTTGGCGCGTCCGGCGCTGCGGCTGCCGTCCCCGGTCCGGGCCTGGCGATCAAAGCGATCGCGGGCCCGACGGTGTTCTCCTCTGAATACAACGAATCCGTTCTCACCAACACGTACATGTTGGTCGTGACAAACACTGGTAGCCAGCCGACCGACGGGAGCTCGATCGTGGTCAGCGACGAGCTGCCCCCTGGCCTGAGGACAGTCTCCATTCGCGGCCAGGAGGATAAAACCCAGGGGGGCGTACAGATGTCGTGCGAGAAGTCGACGGTTACGTGCGCGTACCATGCCCCGCTTCCGCCTGGCGAAAGCCTGGTGGTGTCGATCCACGTGCAAGTTCCACCAGGCACGGTGGGACCCGTGACGAACAGCGCATTCGTGTCCGGCGGGGGGGCGCCGAGCGCGGCGGCGAACGTGGAAACGGCGATTGGCACGGTGGCGGAATCCGTGGCGGAGCCGTTTGGCCTTGCGGCCATCGCGGACGAAGTGACGGGCCTCAATGGGCTGACCGACGTTCAGGCGGGCGACCACCCATACGAGACCACGGTCTCCTTCGCGCTGAATACCACTCCCGCCGCGTTCGAAGGCTTTGTATCCTCCGGCGGGCCGCACGGCCTGGCAGCCCATACGAAGGACGTCATCGTCGATGTTCCCCCGGGCTTTGCCGGTAATCCAGCTGTGGTGGAAAGGTGCCCGCAATACGATCTTGCGATCCAGCAGTGCCCGTCGAACAGCCAGATTGGTATCGCGAGGCTGGCGATCATAGACAGGGGCCCGACCGGCGTGGCCCCGACGTACCCAGTGTTCAATGTGGCGCCCGACAAGGGCTACCCGGCCGAGTTCGTGATTCTCATCGGCGGTATCTCCGTGCCGTTGTATGCAAGTGTCACTCCGGACTCCAACTATGGGGTGCGGGTAACGACGCCCGATATCCCGGGGTGGGCTCCTCCGATCGATGTGTCTGTGACGTTCTTCGGGACGCCGGCAAACGACTCGAACGTGTACAACAAATACCGGGAAGCAGTGACGGGTGCGCCTCCGACGGCGTTCCTGGACGATCCTGTGGACTGCTCGACGGCGCCGCAGCAGGCGCGTGTGACCGTGGATTCGTGGGAGGATCCTGGTTCGTATTTGGCTGATGGTCAGCCGAATTTGAGCGATCCGCGGTGGAAGTCAAAGTCTACAACCGTGTTTCCGTCGCTCGAAGGCTGCGAACTGTTGCAGTTCAATCCGTCGCTGTCGGTGACGCCGGATGTGACACAGGCAGACGAGCCGGCCGGGACGACAGTGGATCTGCATCTTCCGCAGGCCAGCCAGCAGTTCCCCGCGTTGGTAGCGCCGGAGATCAAGGATACGACGGTAACGTTGCCGTCGGGACTCTCGATTTCCCCGTCGGCGGGAGATGGTTTGGCGGGTTGTAGCGATGCGCAGATCGACCTGTCTTCAGCGAGTGTGGGTTCGTGTCCGTTGGCGTCGCAGATCGGGACCGTGAAGGTGACGACGCCGTTGTTGACCGAACCGTTGGAAGGTCAGGTGTTCCTGGGTACGCCGCACTGCGATCCCTGTACGGACGCGGATGCCTCGGATGGGAACATGTACCGGATCTTCCTGCAGTTCGAAGGCGGGGGTGTCGTTGTAAAGCAGGAAGGGAAGATCTTCACGAACTCGAGCACGGGGCAGTTGACGACGACGTTCAAGAACATCCCGGAGCTGCCGGTCAGCGATGTGCAGCTGCACTTCAACAGCGGGCTGCGTGCGGCTTTGGCTACGCCGCAGGCGTGCGGCACATTCACCAGCACGGCCGATCTGACGCCGTGGAGCTCGCCGATCACACCGGATGCGACGCCGGTGTCGCAGTTCAACGTGGACTGGGACGGCCATGGCGGGGGGTGCCCCAGCGTTCCGCCGTTCAGCCCGGCGTTCGAAGCGGGGACGTCGAACGCGAACGCGGGCCAGTTGAGTCCGTTGACAGTCACGTTCGACCGCGAAGACCGCGAACAGGACTTCTCGCAGATCAAGGTCGTGACGCCCCCCGGCCTGCTGGGGAGTCTGTCGACGGTTCCGCTGTGCGGAGAGCCGCAGGCCGATCTCGGGACGTGCCCGGCGTCCTCGCAGATCGGGAAAATGACGGTCGCTGCAGGCCCGGGTTCGCACCCGTACTACCAGCAGGGACAGGTGTACCTGACGGGCCCATACAGGGGCGCGCCGTTCGGCCTGTCGATCGTGGTCCCGACGAAAGCGGGACCGTTCGACCTGGGGAACGTGGTGGTCCGCGCGACGATCACGGTCGATCCGCATACGACGGCGTTGACGGTCACGACGGACCCGCTGCCACAGATCCTGGACGGCATCCCGCTGCGGCTGCGGAAAACGAACGTCACGATCGATCGGCCCGGGTTCATCTTCAACCCGACCGACTGCGCGCAGCTGCACGTCACCGCGACGATCTCCGGCTCCCAGGGGGCCCGGGCCGAAGTGGCCGCGCCGTTCGCGGTCGCTGGCTGCGCGGGCCTGTCGTTCGGCCCGAAATTCAGCGTCGCGACGTCGGGTAAAACGTCGAAAGCTGGTGGGGCGAGCCTCGACGCGAAACTGACGCTGCCTTCAGGTCCGCAGTCGAACATCGCGAAGGTCAAGGTCGAACTGCCCAAGCAGCTGCCCTCGCGGCTGACGACATTGCAGAAAGCATGCCCGGACAGCACCTTCGAAGCGAACCCCGCAGCGTGCCCGGCGGGCTCGGCGATCGGGGCGGTGCAGGCGGTCACGCCGATCCTGCCGGTGAAGCTCAGGGGCCCGGTGTATTTCGTCTCGCATGGCGGCGCCGCGTTCCCGAACCTCGTGGCGGTCCTTCAGGGGTATGGGGTGCGTGTGGACCTGGTCGGTGAAACGTTCATCTCCAAGGCGGGAATCACGAGCTCGACGTTCACGAACATCCCGGACGTGCCGGTCAGCACGTTCGAGCTGTTTCTGCCGCAGGGCAAGGGCTCCGCGCTCGCGGCGAACGGGAACCTCTGCAAGAGCAGGCTTGTGATGCCGACCTTGTTCATCGGGCAGGACGGCGCGCAGCTCAAGCAGAACACCCCGATCAAAGTCACCGGCTGCCCCAAGGCCAAGACATCCAAACGAGCGAAAAAGGCCCGAACAGCCAGGCATCGCCACACCGCGCACCGGAGGAGCAACTGAGATGAGGACACCAAGGATCATCCTCGCCACCCTCGCCACACTCGCGTGGAGCATGTTCGGCGGCCCCGCGGCAAACGCGAGCATCGCCTACAGCCCTGTGACGAGCTTTAATGCCGGGCCGGGAAGTAGGCCCCTCGGTGTGGCGATCGACCAGGCGAACGGCGATGTGTACGTCACCAATCTCTTCTCCGAAGAACGCATCGACAAGTTCGATAGCTCGGGAGAACTGGTCGCGCCGGTCGATCCGGGTCCGCTTGGTCGTCCTCTTTCTCCGTTCGGACAAGGCAAAACAATTGGCCCGGGCGGCCCCGAGTTCTTCTCCGGTGCGGCGGTCAACCCGGTCAACGAGCATCTCTATGCGGTTGACGGCCTCTCCTTTGGAGGTCCTCCGCAGCTCCAGACCTACGATGGGGAAACCGGAGACCTGCTCTCGCAGTTCCCGATCGCGGGCTCGGTAAACCTTCTAGAACTCGTCGCGGCTGTGCAGATTGCGAGTGACTCGGTGGGGAACGTGTATCTGCCGAATTCGCCGAACAACGAGGTGCAGAGGTTCACTCCCGAAGGTAGCCTGCTGCAGACGATCACCGGCGCCGGCGGCGACGCGCTCAAGGAACCGACTGGTGTGGCAGTCGATTCGGCCGGGAACGTGTATGTCGCGGATAACGGCAACGGCCGCGTGGAGGAGTTCGATTCGAGCGGCGCGTTCGTGATGGCGGTCGGCACCGGTGTGGATCAGACGACCAAAGGGAACGTCTGCACCGCGGCGTCGAAAGACACGTGTGGGCCGGGAAGCGATGGCTCCCAGGCGGTCGCCGTGGACGCGACCGGCGATATCTTCGTCGGTGAGAACAGCGGGTCCGGCTTCCACGTCGTTCTCTACAGCCCTGCGGGGGAACAGCTCAGCGACTTCGGCATGGGCACGATCGGCGCCTCTGAACTCGGCGCGATCAACGCGCTCGCCGTCAGCGCGTCCGGGGTGGTCTACGTGACCGACGGCGGCAACGGCGTGGTGTGGGTCTACGCTCAGCAGCGCAGGCCTTCGATCCTGAGCGAGTCGGGCTTGAGCGTAGGGTCGGCTTCGGAGACCCTCGAGGCGAGGGTCGATCCTGGCTACGCGGATACGAGCTACCGCTTCGAATATGGCACGAGCACCGCGTATGGGGCGAGCGTCCCCGCGCCCGATGCCGGCATCGGCGCTGGCCTGAAGGGCCCTGTCGCCGTCGCCCAGGAGCTTGCCGGTCTACGGCCCGGCACCACCTACCACTACAGGCTGCTCGCCACGAACGCGGTCGGCCAGGTGGAGGGGGCCGACCAGACGTTCACGACACCGCCGGCGCGGCTACCGATGGTGAGCACGGGGCAGGCGGGCGGCGTGGCGCAGAACACGGCGACGCTGACGGGGAGCGTCAACCCTGAGGGGTTCGAGACCGGCTACGAGTTCGATTTCGGCGTCGATACGAGCTACGGCACGCGGATCTTCGGCGATGCGGGCTTCGAACCCGGTGCGCACACGTTCACGGCTCCGTTGCAGGGCCTCACCCCCGGCGCGACCTATCACTACAGGATCCTGGCCACCAACGTCTTCGGCACCGTCTACGGGGCCGACCAGGTATTCACGACGGCCTCCTACCCGACCTCTACGCTCGCCGCGACCGAGGCTCCCCCGCTGCTCTCGACGCCGCTGCTCGCTCCGGCGGGCAGCGCACCCGCTGGCAGCGCGACCGCGGTGGGTGCCAGGCCCGCTGCTGCGCACGTGGCCCGGCACCGCAAGGCCGGGAGGGCGAGGAGAGGCAGCCGCGGATTTCGGGGGCATAGACGGAAGGGCGGAGGGTCCGGTGGGGCCGATCGTATTCGCAACGCCGACAGGGGAGGGAAGTGATGCGCATCCACAAGCTCATGTTGGCTGGCCTGGCGACGGTGTTGCCGATCGTCGTGTTCGTGGCGACCGCCGCGCCGGCCGGCGCGGCTGTCGGGTACACCGGCCTCTGCTCCTCCTTGAAAACCGCGCTCTGCACACCGGGCACGATCATCCCCAGCGGCGGTGTGGCGGTCAACAATTCGAGTGGGCTCTCGGCAGGGGATGTGTGGGTCGCGAGTGGAATCCAAAGCGCAACACCGGCGAAGCTGGTGAAGTTCGACGCGTCGGGCAACGTGCTCGCCGAAGTCAGCGATGAAAACATCCCAGGCTCCGCCATACCGGCCTTCAGCGAAAGGGACATCACGGGAGTCGCTGTGGATCCAGCAGACGGCGCTGTGTACCTGGCCAGCAGGGGAGCAATCGGACATGGGGTAGGGACAGTCACGAAGTTCGACTCCTCCGGGGTCTTTCAGCTCCAGCTGACGGGGAGCGAAACACCGCAGGGCTCCTTCGCTCCCTACGGTGTGGCGGTCGGCGCAAGCAGCGACCTCTATGTCGCAGATGCATCCGGATGGATCGAGAGGTTCACGTCATCTGGTAAATATGTCGAAGAGTTCGCTTATCCAGGAACTTTTGCAACCCTCGCCGTAGGGCCGGGAGGCAACCTGTACGTGGGACTCGCGGGCCAGGTGAGGGAGTATACCGCCACCGGAGCGCCAGTCGACTGCCCGGGCTCCAGCAACGTCCTGCAGGTGGAAGGGGGTGGCGGTGCGGTCAACGTTGACCTGTCCGACGGGCATATCTTCGCGGCCGCGCAGAGCCCGACGGAAGGCAAGATCGTCGCCGAGTACGACTCGCTTTGCGCCACCGCGCCCACCGCGCGGATGGGCGCCAAAGAAATCGGCCAGAACGGTGTTGGCTTGGGAATCGGTGTGAACGCAACGACGCACGAGGTCTACGCCAGCAATTTCAACGAGGAATTCGCTCTGGTGTTCGGGACGGTGACACTGCCCGATGTCGTCGCGGGCGCCCCCGCGACGAACGTCACGCGCACCACGGCGATGGCGAGCGGGACCGTGAACCCAGATGAAACATCGGTCACGACCTGTGAGTTCGAATATGGCATCTCGACCGAATATGGGAGCAGCGTGCCATGCTCACAGGCGCTGCCGCTGGAAGGCAACAGTCCGCTGCCGGTGAGTGCCGAAATCAAAATCTCGGTCCCGCCGGCCAGCCTGATCCACTACCGTCTGCGCGCCGGCAACGCCAACGGCTCCAACGTCGGCGAAGACCAGATCTTCTTCACCGAATCGCTGTTGCCGCCGGTGGTCGGCGGGCTGCCCGCGTCGAGCGTCACGCAGTTCGGCGCGACGCTCAACGGCACGCTGACAACCGACGAAGCGTTGGTCAACTACCGCTTCGAGTACGGCACCACGACGGCGTACGGCTCGATCGCACCGGTCCCCGACCACTACGCGCCGATCACCAACGAAACGGTGCCGGTCTCGCAGCCCGTCCAGAGCCTGCAGGCCGGCACGACCTACCACTACCGGCTCATCGCGAGCAGCCCCGGTGCGACCGAAGTCAAGGGCCCCGACGAGACGTTCACGACGCTGCCGATCCCCGCACCCAGCGTGGAAACGGGCGGCGCGAGCGGCATCGGCGTCGGTTCCGCGACGCTCGGCGGGAGTATCGACCCCCACAGCTGGGACACGACCTACCTGTTCCAGTACGGCACGAGCACGTCGTATGGGTCGAGCTGGCCGACGGTCCAGGTGGACATGGGCGCGCTCGAAGGCGCTCAGCCCGTGGTCGTTGTCGTCCCGAATCTGCTGCCGGGAACGGTCTACCACTACCGGCTCGTGGCGAGCAACGGCGGCGGCACGAGCTACGGGGCGGACGGGACGTTCACGACCGGGGAATACCCGGCGCAGGTCATCCAGGAACCGCTGGCGACCGGCACGCTGCTGGTCCCCTCGGGCCGCGAAGCCGCCAAGCCGTCCTCGAAGCACGGCAAGAAGGCGAAGAAGCGGCGGCCGAAGGGCGGGAAGGCCGGCAAGGGGCACGCCAAGAGCAGGCGCAAGGCGCCTCGCAAGAAGCGCTGAGTCGGTTCGCGGGGCGCCCCGCGCCAGCGGCGGGTTTCTGCGGGGGACTTGACATCGCGTTACGGATGTGGTTACATCTAGACGGTCGCGGCAGCCCACGGTGTGGGGTGTCGGGGCGGACATAGGGTCTGGTTTGGGTCATCCGTCTTGTGGTTGACGTCAGGCGCTCGCAGGAGCTGGGGTTGGGTAGAGGGACTGGGTCAGAACGTATGAGGGAGATTGGTTAGCGTGGTTTCGAGAGGGAATAACGTGTCGGGTATGCGCGGGAGCCCGTTGGGTGCTCTTGCGAGATGCATCAGCGGCCTGATGCATCTCTCTCTCTCTCTCTCTCTCTTCGGCTTCTCGGCTAGCCGCTAGAAGCCTCTCTCGGCCGGCCCTGGCGGGCCGTCCGGCTTTCCCCGCGCGGGGAGGGCTCGCCCTGGCCTCGGGTAACGCGGATGCTGGGGTGCAGCGCGCCTGGGGGGTGGTGTGATGCCCGCGCGCGCGGCGTCGCGTCGGGGTGTACCGGTGTCGGGGGCGCCTCGGGGCGCGCGGCGGCCGGCGGCGGTGCGTGTCGCGGGTGGTGGTGAGCGGTCGGGGATCGGCCAGCACGAGCAGATCGTTGAGATTCAGCGTTCGCGGTTGTTGGCGGCGGCGGTCGTCGCGGTCGACGAGCTTGGCTACGCGGATACGACGGTCGCGGATGTCACGAGCCGCGCGCGGGTCTCGCGCCGCACGTTCTACGAGCTGTTCTCCAACCGTGAAGAGTGCCTGGCCGCGGTGCTGGAGGACGTCGTCGCGCTGATCAAAGGGCAGATCGCGGCGGCGGGGTTGGAGGGTCTGTCGTGGCGTGAGCGGGTGCGTGGGGGTTTGTGGGTGATCCTGTCGTTTTTGGATCGCGAGCCGGCGTTGGCGCGGATATGTGTGGTACAGGCGCTGCGCGGCGGCCCGGAGATGCTGGCGCGTCGTGAGGAGATCCTCGCGGGCCTGGCGGGGGTTGTGGATGGGGGTCGTTTGGAGGGTGCGCGTGGCGGGGGGTGCACGCCGTTGACGGCGGAGGGTGTTGTGGGTGCTGGGTTCGCGATCGTCTATGCGCGGTTGTTGCGGGGTGAGCGTGGGCCGCTTACGGGTTTGTTGGGTGAGTTGATGGGGATCGTCGTGCTGCCGTATCTGGGTGCGGGGGCGGCGCGCAGGGAGCAGGCGCGGCCAGCGCCTGCGGGTCCGGCTGGTGAGCGTGGTGAGGCGGTGGGCGCAGTGGGTGATCCCCTTGCGGGTGTCTCGATGCGTGTGACGTATCGCACCGCGCGGGTGCTTGAAGGTGTCGCCGCGGCCCCGGGGGCGAGTAACCGTGAGGTTGCCGAGCGCGCGGGGATCCAGGACCCGGGGCAGGTTTCCAAGCTGCTGGCGCGCTTGGAGCGCCTTGGTCTACTCGAGAACACGGGCGAGGGGCATACGAAAGGCGAGCCGAACGCGTGGGGTCTCACCCCTAAGGGCTGCAGGGTCGCGCAGAGTATCCGCGAGCATGGCCCGTGTGAGCGGGAGGCCGCGTGATGCCCTGTTACCTGAGCGGTGTGGGCGGGGCCGCTCCTCAGGTGCCGCACGTCGTTGTCGTCCGCGCTTTCGCGGGCTCTGTGTCATGTACTGAGGGGTTCTCCCCTCCCAGGTTCGAAGGCTTCCGGAAGGGGATGGATTCATGAGAGCTCACAAGCTGAGGCTGAGGTTGTACACCGACCGGCCGCGCGCCGTGCGCTCCCCGTGGCGCCGGGTCGCCCGCGCGGCCGCGCTCGCGTCGGCGCTTGCGCTCACGGCCGGGACCGCACTTGTCCTGCTGCCGGCGGCCGCCTCGGCAGAAGAATGCTCCAACACGGCGTTCCGCACGGGCTCGTCCGCGCACCTGCCGGACTGTCGCGCGTATGAGATGGTGACGCCGCCCTACAAGAACTCGGGCTTTGGGAGGCCTGTGGTGATCAGCCCGAGCGGCCTTTCGATGCAGATGTTCGTGGACGGGGGCTACGCCGGAATCGAAGGCTACCCGAATATCATCATTCCCCTACCGGGCGAGCTCTACACCACGCGGCGTACGCCCTCGGGCTGGGTGAGCACACCAGACGACCTGCCGAGCTCCGAATATCTGCCGTTCCTGCAGAGCGGGTTCGCCAACTGGGGGTTCAGCGACGAAGAAGGTCTCGACAACCAGATGTCGGTCTGGATGGATCGGGGCAGTGAGCAGCCCGACAATAGGGTCAACCTCTTCATGCGCCGTGCCGACCGCTCGATCGTCAACATCGGCCCTGCGTTGCCACCGACGGCGCCAACCGAATCGCTCAGCGAGCTGGGCACGAACTCCGGACTGCTCTCAGATGCCCCGTCAGGCAATGGATCACGTTTCTTTTTCGCTACAAACAGGTACCACTGGCCATTTGACAGCACGCTGGAAGGACGTGCCTCTCTCTACGAGTACGTGGGGACCGGTAACACAGCGCCGCTGTTGGTGGGGGTCAACGACAGCGGCGCCCTGATCAGCCAGTGTGGAGTCGCCCTCGGCGAAGGCTCGTCTCAGAGCGGCGAACCCAGTTCTGGCCACAATGACGTCTCCACGGACGGCGATACGGTGTTCTTCACGGCTGGTGCCAAGGAACCGGGGTGCTCTGGGCCGCCGGTGGGCGAGCTGTACGCGCGAATCGACAACGGCCTTCACGATGCGCACACAGTTGCGATCTCCGAGCCCTCGAAGGAAGACTGCTCGGCGTGCGATACAGAAGCGGGCGTGCTCGCCGATGCGCACTTCGATGGCGCCTCGGAGGACGGCTCGAAGGTCTTCTTCACAACCACGCAGCCGCTGCTCGACAGCGCCACGAGCAACAATCTCTACGAGTACGACTTCGACGCGCCCGCTGGTGAAAGAGTCGCTCGAGCCACCGCCGGCGACGCCACCGTGTCTCATCCCTCCCCAGGGCTGGTGCGGATGGTCGGACGGACTCCGGTGAACTCCGAGGATGGCTCGCACGTGTACTTCGTGGCGATCGGGGTCTTGACGACGGCGCCGAATGGAGAGGGCGAATCGGCCCAACCCGGCACCGACAACCTGTACGTGTTCGAGCGCGACGCCGGGTTCCCCGGCGGCCACATCGCGTTCGTCGCTGGATTGTCGGAAGGGGATATGTCTGAGGCCGGTGGTTGGGCGCCAGAGGCAACGCCCGATGGCCGTTTCCTCGTGTTCGCCAGCGAACGCGATCTGACGCCGGACGACACGAGCACCGCCAGGCAGATTTTCGAGTACGACGCGCAGACCGGCGCGCTGGTGCGCGTATCGATCGGTCAGGGCGGCTTCAACAACAACGGCAATAGGTCCGCCAAAGCTCGCAACATACACGGCATACTGCCCAACGCGGCGTCAATCTTGTCGCCGGCAGTCGCGATTACGGGCTCCTTTGAAGGCAGTCAGCCGGTCGGCTATTGGAGCCATCTGTCGGTGTCGGCGGACGGGTCCTACATCTTCTTCCAGAGCACAGTCGGTCTCACCCCGGAAGCTTTCGACGAACGAGAGGTGACGGAATATTTGGGAGAACCGGTATATGCCAACAACATCTATGAGTACCACGACGGTCGGGTGAGTCTCATCTCCGACGGTCAGGATCTCTCCAGCCTGAGCTTCCTGAGCAATGTCGAACTGCTCGGCACGGACGCGTCGGGCAAGGATGTGTTCTTCCAGACCGTGGATCATCTGGTGGGGCAGGACACCGACACCGGCCTCGACATCTACGATGCGCGGGTCAACGGTGGCTTTCCCGCGTCGGCGCTTCCGCAGCAGTGCTCGGGGGAATCCTGCCAGGGGCCGTTGAGCGGGGCGCCGACACTGCTCTCGCCTGGCAGCGAGTTCCAGGCGGGTGGCAATCCACCATTGGCGGGTGAGCCCGCGGCGAAACCGAAACCTAAACCGAAATCGAAGGCCAAGAAGCGGCGGCCCAAGGGCGGGAAGGCCGGCAAGGGGCACTCCAAGCGACGTGGTGTCAAAGCAAAGGGGGCCGCTACGCGCGGCTTAGCGAAGCGGAAGGCGGGTCGGTCATGAGGAAGCTAGTCCTGGGCCTGCTCGTTGCGGGCACCACACTGGTGGGGATCGTCGGGGCGGTCGGCGCCTCGGCCGCTGCTCCTGCCCCGGGCCTGACCATTAAAGCGGTCGCAGGGCCCACCATCTTCTCCTCCGAAGACAACGGCAAGCTTACACCTGATACCTACGTGGTGACGGTAAGGAACTCAGGCAGCCGGCCGACGGATGGGAGCCCGATCGTGATCAGCGATGAGCCGCCTCACGGTATGAAGACCGTTCGCATCGAAGGTGCGCCGGATCGGACGCCGGCCGAACTGATGTCGTGCGTCCAGGCGACTGTGACATGCACGTACAGCGGTTCGCTGCCGCCAGGCGAAAGCCTGATCGTGTCTGTGGGTGTGGAAGTCGCGCCCGGGACAGTCGGCCCTGTGACGAATAGCGCGTTCGTGTCGGGCGGCGGGGCTCCCAGCGCGTCCACGAACGTGGAAACAGCGATCGGTACGGCGGCGGAATCCGAAGCGGAGCCGTTCGGTCTGGCATCGATTGGGGACCAGGTGGCCGGCGTCAACGGGCAGACCGATACCCAAGCCGGCGATCACCCTTACGAGACGACGGTCACCTTCTCACTCAACACGGTAGGCGGCCCCGGCGGCCAAGGTTTTCTAGACGCCGGTGGCCTGCACCATCAGGCAGCGCACGCGAAGGACGTGGTCGTCGATCTCCCCCCAGGCTTTGTGGGCAACCCGACCGTGATCGAAAGGTGCCCGCAGTATGATCTCGCGATCCAGGTATGCCCGCCGGGCAGCGAAATAGGCTACGCGCGGCTCGGGATAAAATCTAGGAACTTTTTGCCGGTCGAAGGGGTGAACCCGATCTTCAATGTGGTTCCCGACAAGGGGTACCCGGCGGAGTTCGTGATTCTCTTCGGCGGCATCCCCGTGACTCTGTATGCGAGCGTCACCCCGGACTCCAATGACGGTGTGCGGATCACCACGCCCGATATTCCGGGGGCGGGCGCCCCGATCGATATCTCTGTGACGTTCTTTGGGACGCCGGCGAATGACCCGGACCTATACAACGGGTATCGGAAAGCTGTTACAGGTGGGCCGCCGGTGGCGTTCTTGGACGATCCGGTGGATTGCTCGACGGCGCCGCAGACGACGCGTGTGGCGGTGGATTCGTGGGAGGAACCGGGTTCGTATCTGCCCGACGGCCAGCCGAACTTCAGCGACCCGCGGTGGAAGTCGAAAACGACGTCGGTGTTCCCATCGCTCGTGGGTTGTGAACTGTTGCAGTTCAACCCGTCGCTGTCGGTCACACCGGATGTGACCCAGGCCGATGAGCCCGCGGGGACGACGGTCGATTTGCATGTTCCGCAGGCCAACCAGCAGTTCCCGGCGTTGGTGACGCCGGAGATCAAGGGTACGACGGTGACGCTGCCGTCTGGTCTGTCGATCTCCCCGTCGGCGGGTGACGGTTTGGCGGGGTGCAATGATGCGCAGATCGATTTGTCCTCGCCGATTGTGGGTTCGTGTCCGTCGGCGTCGCAGATCGGGACGGTGAAGGTTACGACACCGTTGTTGACTGAACCGTTGGAAGGCCAGGTGTTCTTGGGTACGCCGCACTGTGACCCGTGTACGGATGCGGATGCATCGGATGGGAACATGTACAGGATTTTCTTGCAGTTCGAAGGTTCGGGCGTGGTGATCAAGCAGGAAGGGAAGATCTTTACGAACTCGAGCACAGGGCAGTTGACGACGACGTTCGAGAACATCCCGGAGCTGCCGGTCACCGATGTGCAGCTGCACTTCAACAGTGGTTTGCGGGCGTCGTTGGCGACGCCGCAGGCGTGTGGGACGTTCACGAGCACTGCGGATTTGACGCCGTGGAGCTCGCCGATCACACCGGACGCGACGCCGATCTCGCAGTTCAACGTGGATTGGGATGGCCATGGTGGGGCGTGCCCTAGCGTGATGCCGTTCAATCCTGGGTTTGAAGCGGGGACCTCGAACGCGAACGCGGGGCAGCTGAGCCCGTTGACGGTGACGTTCAACCGCGAAGACCGCGAACAGGACTTCTCGCAGATCAAGGTCGTGACGCCCCCCGGCCTACTGGGGTCGCTCTCGACGGTGCCGTTGTGCGGGGAGCCGCAAGCGGACCTCGGGACATGCTCCGCGGCGTCGCAGATCGGGAAAATGACTGTTGCCGCGGGTCCGGGGTCGCACCCGTACTATCAGCAGGGACAGGTGTATCTGACGGGGCCGTACAAGGGTGCGCCGTTTGGCCTGTCGATCGTGGTCCCGACGAAAGCGGGCCCGTTCGATCTGGGTAACGTCGTTGTGCGGGCGACGATCAATGTCGATCCGCATACGACGGCGTTGACGGTCACGACCGATCCGCTGCCGCAGATCCTGGATGGGATACCTCTCAGGCTGAGGAAAACGAATGTGACGATCGACCGGCCCGGGTTCATCTTCAACCCGACGGACTGTGCGCAGCTGCACATCACCGCGATCGTGTCCGGCTCTCAGGGTACGCAGACCAGCGTGTCCACGCCGTTTGCGGTCGCTGGGTGTGCGGGCTTGTCGTTCGCCCCTAAATTCAGTGTCGCGACGTCGGGTAAAACCTCGAAAGCAGGCGGCGCGAGTCTGGACGCGAAACTGGTGGTTCCTTCGGGTCCGCAGTCGAATATCGCGAAGGTCAAGGTCGAACTCCCCAAGCAACTGCCATCGCGATTGACGACGTTGCAGAAAGCGTGTCCGGACAGCACCTTTGAAGCGAATCCGGCGGCGTGCCCGGCCGGGTCGGCGATCGGGGCAGTACAGGCGGTCACACCGATCCTCCCCGTGAAGCTCAGGGGCCCTGTGTACTTCGTCTCGCACGGCGGTGCGGCGTTCCCGAACTTGGTGGCGGTCCTCCAGGGCTACGGTGTGCGTGTCGATCTGGTTGGTGAAACGTTCATCTCCAAGGCGGGGATCACGAGCTCGACGTTCACGAACATCCCGGATGTGCCCGTCAGCACATTTGAGTTGTTCTTGCCGCAGGGCAAGGGCTCCGCCTTGGCAGCGAACGGGAATCTTTGTAAGAGCAAGCTGGTGATGCCGACTTCGTTCATCGGACAGGACGGCGCAGAGCTGAAGCAGAACACCCCGATCAAAGTCACCGGCTGTCCGAAAGCCAAAGCGTCCAAACGAGCGAAAAAGGCCCGAACAGCCAAGCGTCATAACACCGCGCACAGGAGGAGCAACTGAGATGAGGATACCCAGAACAATCCTCGCCGCACTTGCCGCCCTCGCGGTAGGCATGATCACCGGCCCTGCGGCACACGCAAGCATCATCTACGGGCCGATCGGGCAACTCGGCGCGGGTGAAGAACACGCCAGTAGCCCGGTTGGTGTCACGATCAATCAGTCGACCGGTGAAGTCTTCGTCGGCTATCTGCTGGAAGGCGGGGTCCACGCGTACCGCCGGAGCGGCAGCCATTTCGCCACATTTGACGAAAGGAATGTGTCCGGTGTCGCGGTTGACCCTGTGAACGGGAATGTCTACGTGGTCAAAGCCGCCGAAGGCGTGGGCACGGCCCAGCAGATCGAAACCTACAGGTTTGAAGTTTTCTATCAACAGAGGTTTGCGTTCTCGATCGCGGGGTCGGCGAATGTTTTTGGCGCCTTCACGGTTGTGCAGATCGCGAGTGACTCGGCGGGGAATGTGTATCTGCCGAACGCGCCGAACAACGAGGTGCAGAAGTTCAGCCCCGAAGGCAGCTTGCTGCAGACGATCACCGGCGCTGGCGGTGACGCGCTGAAGGAACCGACGGGTGTCGCGGTTGACTCAGCTGGGAACGTGTACGTCGCGGACAGTGGCAACGGGCGCGTGGAGGAGTTCAGCTCGAGCGGCGCTTTCGTGATGGCGATCGGCACCGGCGTGGACCAGACGACCAAAGGCAATGTCTGCACAGCGGCCTCGAAAGACACATGCGGGCCGGGTAGTGACGGCTCCCAGGCGGTCGCCGTGGACGCGGGCGGGAACATCTTCGTCGGCGAGAACGGCGTGTCGGGCTTCCACGTCGTCCTCTACAGCCCCACGGGCGAACAGCTCAGCGACTTCGGCCTGGGCGCAATCGGTACCGCGCTATTCGGCGTGGGCAACACGCTCGCGGTCAGCCCGACCGGCCTGGTGTACGTGACCGACGGCGGCAACAACACGGTGTGGATCTACGCCCCGCAGAGCAAGCCATCGCTCTCGAACGAGTCGAGCTCTGCGGTGGCGCAGACCTCGGCCACACTCAACGCGACGATCGACCCGGGCCACTCGGAAACCACCTACCGCTTCGAATACGGCACAAGCGCAGCCTATGGTGCGAACGTGCCCGTGTCCGACGCGAGCATCGGCAATGGCGGCACGGAAGGCAATCCTGTCGTCGTCGGGCAGCTGCTCAAGGGCCTGCAGCCCGCCGCCACCTACCACTATCGCGTCGTCGCGACGAACGCGCTCGGCCAGACCGTTGGAGCCGATCAGACGTTCACGACGCCGCCCCCGCAGCCGCCCGTGGTCAGCACCGGGCTGGCCAGCGGCGTCGCGCAGAACACGGCGGTGCTGACGGGGAGCGTCGATACCGAGGGATTCGAGACGGGCTACGAGTTCGATCTCGGGGTCGATACCAGCTACGGCACACGGATCTTCGGCGATGCGGGCTCCGTGCCCGGTGGGAATACGTTTACGGTTCCGCTGCAGGGCCTGACGCCCGGCACGACCTACCACTACAGGATTCTCGCCACCAACGCCTTCGGCACCGTCTACGGAGTTGACCAGACGTTCACGACGACCTCCTACCCATCCTCGACACTCGCTAACACCGGGGCCCCACCGCTGCTGCCGACACCGCTGCTCGCTCCAGCAGGCGGTACCCCGGTGGGTGGCGCGACCGCCAGCTCCGCAGGAGCCGAGTCCACCGCGCATGAGGCTGTCCACCGCAAGGCTGGGAGAGCCAGGTCAAGCAGTCACGAGCGGAAGGGCAGAGGGGCCGGCAGGGCCAGCCATACTCATCGGGCGGACAGGAGGAGCAAGTGAAACGCGTCTGTAGATTGATGTCGGCGGGCTTGGTCATGCTCGGCGTGATGGCGGCGACCGCGCCGACCTCCAACGCCGCGATTGGGTATGGCAATCTCTGCCCCTCCCTGGGAACCGCGCTCTGCACGGCAGGCACGGCCGTTCCCAACGAGGGCGTGGCGGTCGATGATTCGAGTGGGCCCTCGGCGGGGGATGTGTGGGTCGCGAGTGGGATCGAAGGCGTCAATGAAGCAAAGTTGGTGAAGTTCGATGCGTCGGGGAATCTGCTCCTCGAAGTCACTGATGAAAACATCCCGGGCTCCGCTCAGCCGGTCTTCAGTCAGAGGGCGATCCAGCAGGACGCCGTCGATCCGGCCGACGGCGATGTATACCTGGCCAGCACGAGGCCGGGTGTGGTCACCAAGTTCGACTCCTCCGGGGTCTTTCAGCTCCAGTTCACGGGGAGCGAAACGCCGCAGGGCTCCTTCGCACCCTACGGTGTAGCGGTCGGTGCCGGTGGTGACATCTATGTCTCCGACAGCGAACACCGGATGATCGACAGGTTCACCTCGGCCGGGAAATACATCGAACAGTTCCCGGCGCCCGGTGTTTTCGCCAATACTCTTGCCGTTGGCCCAGAAGGCAATCTCTATGTGGGGAGTGCCGGTCAGGTGAGCGAGTACAGCCCCACCGGAGCGCCTGTCAACTGCCCCGGTGCCAGCAACGTCCTCCCTGTGGAAGGGACCCGCGGCGCAGTGGCTATCGACCCATCTGATGGTCATATCTTCACTGGTGCCAGCAACCTTTCGGAAAGTTACTTCGTCGCTGAATACAGCTCGCTGTGCGCATCTGTGCCGAGCGCTAGGCTGGGCCCACACGAATTCGGACCCGGGGGTCCCGGTCTGGGGCTCGCTGTGAATGGGTTGACGCACGTGGTCTACTCCAGCAATTTTCAGCAGGAATTCGCTCTGGTGTTCGGCAGGGTTGTGCTGCCCGACGTCGTGACGAACGCACCCGTGACGGGCGTTACGCGCGCGTCGGCGACAGTGAGCGGTACGGTGAACCCGGATGAAACCTCGGTCACTGGCTGCGAAGTCGAATATGGGGTTACGACAGCATACGGGGAAAGCGCGCCGTGCGCGCAGTCGCTGCCGCTGGAAGGCAACAGCGCGCTGCCCGTGAGCACTGAAATCAAATTTTCGCTCCCGCCAGCCAGTCTGGTGCACTATCGCTTCAAGGCGGCCAATGCAAACGGCTCGAACTTTGGAGAAGATCATACGTTCTTCACCGAATCGCTGCCGCCGCCCGTGGTTGGGGGGCTGCCCGCGTCTGGCGTCACGCAGTTCGCGGCGACGCTCGACGGCACGCTCCAGACCGGCGAAGGGCTCGCCAACTATCGCTTCGAATATGGCTCCACCACGGGGTATGGCTCGGTCGCGCCGATCCCCGACGGCTATACGCCGATCACGAACGAAACGGTGCATGTGTCTCAGCCGATTCAGGGTCTGCAGGCGGGTACGACTTACCATTACCGGCTCGTGGTGAGCAGCCCGGGAGCGACCGAAGTGAAGGGTCCGGATGAGATGTTCACGACGCTCCCGATCCCTGCTCCCGGCGTGGAAACGGGCGGCGCAAGTGGCGTTGGCGTGGGCTCCGCGACGGTTGTCGGCGCGGTCGACCCGCATGGGTGGGACACGACTTACCTGTTCCAGTACGGCACGAGCACCGCGTACGGGTCGAGCTGGCCGACGGTCCAGGTCGACATGGGCGCCCTCGAAGGCCTCCAACCCGTAGTCGTGAAAATTCCGAACCTGCTGCCGAGCACGACCTACCACTACCGGCTCGTGGCGAGCAACGGCGGCGGCACGAGCTATGGGGCGGACGGGACGTTCACGACCGGGGAATACCCTGCTCAGGTCATCCAGGAACCCGTCGTGCTTCAGACGCTGCTGGTCCCCTCGGGCGGCAAAGCCGCCAAACCGTCCTCGAAGCACGGCAAGAAGGCCAAGAAGGGCAAGAAGGGCAAGAAGCGCAAGAAGCGCACCAAGAGCAAGCGCAAGGTGCGCGGCAAGAAGAAGCACTGAGCCGGTTCGCCGGCGCGCTACGCGGGGACGCGGGGTAGGAGGCCCCGCGCCCACCACCGTGGGCCGAAACCCGCTCGCGCGGACGATCCCAAACGACCAGGACCTGTAGCAGTATGTGCTACGGTATAGCTACGTTATGGGACAGCCGGCTCGCCAGGTGCCTCAACGCGAGCTCCGCAACAGCATCGGAGCGGTTCTTCGGGAGGTCGAGGGAGGCGCCTCTCTGCGGGTGACTGTGCGTGGCCGGCCGGTCGCCGATCTGGTGCCGGTGCGGGACACGCGCGCGCAGCGGTTCGTACCGCGCGCCGACGTGGAACGGCTTCTGAGCCGCCACCCGCCCGACCCCACCTTCGCGGCCGACATCGACGAGGCGCTGGCCCAGACAGTCGACGAGCTCGACGAGTGAGCCGAGGCCTGCTCGACACCTCGGTCGTGATCGCTCGCGGCGAGGGCGTCACGCAGCCGCTGCCCGACGAGGCCGCGATCTCGGCGATGACGCTCGCCGAGCTGCACGTCGGCGTGCTGCTGGCGCGGACCGACGAGCTGCGCAGCCGGCGCCTGGGGATCCTGGGAGAGATCGAGCGAGAGTTCGATCCCCTGCCCGTCGACGACGCCGTCGCGCGACGGTTCGCCGCGATCGTCGCCCACGAACGCCTGCAGGGGCGCCGCCCCAAGGTCGCCGACGTGCTGATCGCCGCGACCGCAAGCGCTCACGGCCTGCCCCTCTACACACGCGACGAGGACTTTCGCGGTACTCCCGGCCTGGAGATCACCCTCTGCCGGTCGCCGGGGTGATTCAGATCGCCTGCGGCTGAGTCCAAGCGACAGATTTTTGATGGGCGGCCTCCGGTCGTCCGACGGCGCTTCTTCGTGTTCGCCAGCGACCGCGACCTGACGCCCGACGATACGAGCCCCTCCTGGGCCGCCGGCGGGGCGGGGTGCGACAGGGTGGGGGCTTGACAACGTGTTGCGGGTGTGGTTATATAGCGTCTGTCGCGGTGTCCACGTGTGGTGGGGCCGGGCGTACATAGGTCTGGTTTGGGTCGGCCTGTCTTGTGGTTGACATCCAAGCGCTTGCAGGAAAAGGGTTTGGGACGAGGGACTGGGTCAGAACGTATGAGGGAGATTGGTTAGCGTGGTTTCGAGAGGGAATAACGTGTCGGGTATGCGCGGGAGCCCGTTGGGTGCTCTTGCTAGATGCATCAGCGGTCTGATGCATCTCTCTCTCTCTCTTCGGCTTCTCGGCTAGCAGCTAGCCGACCGGTAGCGGCGCGGACGCGCCGCCCGGGTTCCCCCGCGTGCGGGGGTTGGTCTCACCCGGCCTCAGATAGTGCAGCAGGGGTCCCCCTCGCATGGGAGATGGTGTGATGCCCTCGCACGCAGCGACCCGTCGTGGTGGGCGGGTGTCTGGGTCGCGTGGGGGTGTGCGGCGGTCGGGGGCTGCGGTGGTGGAGCCTGCGCGGGGTACGAGTGTTCCGCGTGAGCAGCTTGTGGAGATCCAGCGTTCGCGGTTGTTGGCGGCGGCGGTTGTCGCGGTCGATGAGCTTGGCTATGCGGATACGACGGTCTCGGACATAACGGGTCGCGCGCGGGTATCGCGCCGCACGTTCTATGAGCTGTTCTCCAACCGCGAGGAGTGTTTGGCCGCGGTGCTGGAGGATGTCGTCGCGCTGATCGAGGGGGAGGTCGAGGCGGCGGGCCTGGAGGGTCTTGGGTGGCGTGAGCGGGTGCGTGGCGGGTTGTGGGTGATCCTGTCGTTTTTGGATCGTGAGCCGGCGTTGGCGCGGGTGTGTGTGGTGCAGGCGTTGCGCGGCGGTCCGCGTTTGCTTGCGCGTCGTGAGGAGGTCCTCGCGGGTTTGGCGGGGCTTGTGGACGAGGGTCGTGTTGAGAGCGCGCGGGGTGGGGGGTGCAGCGCGTTGACGGCGGAGGGCGTTGTCGGTGCGGCGTTCGCGATTGTGTACGCGCGGTTGTTGCGGGGTGAACGTAAACCGCTCACGGGTCTTTTGGGTGAGTTGGTGGGGATGATCGTGCTGCCCTATATGGGTGTGGCGGCGGCGCGCCGCGAGCAGGTTCGGTCGATGCCCGCGGCGCTCCTGCGCGCTCCGACTGGTCCGATTGCGCCTGGGCTGGCTGTGGGTGATCCGCTGCAGGGTGTTTCGATGCGCCTGACGTATCGCACCGCGCGGGTTCTCGAAGGTGTGGGAGACCGTCCGGGGGCGAGCAACCGTGAGGTCGCGGAGCGCGCGGGGATCCACGACCCGGGGCAGGTCTCCAAGCTGTTGGCGCGCCTGGAGCGCCTCGGGCTGCTCACGAACACGAGTGAGGGGCACGCCAAAGGCGAGCCGAACGCGTGGGGTCTCACTCCGAAGGGTCGGCGGGTCGCGCAGAGCATCCGCATCCATGCCCCCGGTGAGCGGGCGGCCGCGTGATGCCCCGCTGTCCACACAGCGCGGGTGCCACTGCTTCCCAGGAGCTGCAACGTCGTTGTGTCGTCCGCGTTCCCGCGGGTTCTGTGTCGTGTACCCGGGGGGTTCTCCCTCCAAGTTCGAAGGGTTTCCGGAAGGGGATGGGTTCATGAGTGCTCATAGGCTGAGTTTGGGTATCGCGCGGCTGTCGTGCTTCGCGCGTTCGTCGCGGCGCCGGGCAGGCCGCATGGCCGTCCTCGCGTTGACGCTCGCGCTCGCGGGCGCCGCGTTGCCGTCGGCCGCCGCGGCCGAAGAATGCCCCAACGCGGCGTTCCGCACCGGGCCCTCCGCGCACCTACCAGACTGCCGCGCCTACGAGTTGGTGACACCACCCTACAAGGCCGCGGGCTTTGCGCGAGTCATGGTGATCAGTCCGAGCGGCCAGTCGGCCCAGCTGACTGTGAGCGGAGGGTTCGCGGGCGCGGAAGGCTTCCCCAATATCATCTTTCCCTACCCGGGGGTGATCTACACGACACGGCGTACGGACTCGGGCTGGGTGAGCACGCCAGATGACCTGTCGAGCGCCGAATACCTGCCGTATCTACTACAAGGGTTCTTCGATCTGGCGGGTGAATCGGAAGAAGGCTCGAGTGGCCAGACGACGGTGTGGGCCGCCCGCAAGATTGGGCAACCTGAAAACGGGTTCCACTTCTTCATGCGCCGTCAAGACCGCTCGATCGTGGATATCGGCCCCGCGCTGGCGCCGACGGCGCCGTTCGGTACACCTTCTGAATTAGGGGCCAGCGCAGACGTAACATTCACTGGCTTGTCGCGCGGGTCGTCGCGCTACTTCTTCTCCACCTCCAAGTATCACTGGCCGTCGGACGGCACGCTGGAAGGTGATAGCTCTGCATATGAGTACATTGTTGGAGCGGACAACACTGCCCCACTGCTGGTTGGGGTCGACAACAGCGGTGCCGTGATCAGCCAGTGTGGAGACCAAATTGGCGATAGCTCACAGGCGGTTGCGGGTGAAGAAGTCTTCGCCGGTACAATCACGTCTGGCCACAATGCCGTCTCTGCGGATGGCAACACCGTGTTCTTCACCGCGGCACCCAAGACGTCGTCGTGCAGCGGCAGCGGCCCGCCGGTCGCGGAGCTGTTCGCGCGGATCGACAATGGGCTGCCCGGAGCGCACACGGTCGCGGTCTCCGAGCCGTCGAAGGAAGACTGCGCGGCGTGCGACACCGAAGCGGGCGTGCTCGCGAATGCGCATTTCCAGGGCGCCTCGGAGGACGGATCCAAGGTCTTCTTCACGACCACCCAGCCGCTGCTCGGGGGCGACACGCACGACAACATCTACGAGTACGACTTCGACGCGCCGGCCGGGGAAAGGGTCGTTCGCGTCTCTCGCGGTGACTCGACGGTCTCGAACCCCACTCCGGACCTGGTGCAGATGGGTGGAAGCGGAAAGTCTCCATTGAATTCGGAGGATGGCTCACACGTGTACTTCATAGCGACCGGAGTCTTGACACGGGTGGCGAATACAGAGGGCGAATCGGCCGAAGCGGGCGCCAATAATCTATATGTGTTCGAGCGCGATGTTCAGTTCCCCGCCGGCCACATAGCGTTTGTTGCGAGGCTCTCCGCAAGAGACGTGTCTGGGGAAACTTCTGGAAATGAATTCGCGGCGGACGCGACGCCGAACGGCCGTTTCCTGGTGTTCCTCAGTGAACGCGACCTAACGCCCGATGACACGAGCAGGGGCGTCAGGCAGGTTTTCGAGTACGACGCGCAGACCGGTGCACTGGTACGTGTGTCGATCGGCCAGGATGGCTTCAACCACAATGGCAATGTCACAGGCCCCAAGCGCAATATCTATTCAGGGGTTACCAACGATGCGATGATTCAGTCACCATCGCGGTACTATTTCTCGACCTATAGCCCCAACGGCTACGCGACCGCATCGTCTGTGTCTGCTGATGGCTCGTACATATTCTTCCAGAGCACTGTTGGCCTCACTCCGCAGGCGTCCGATCAGACGGTGATCGGGAAAGAAAGCTCCGGAGGGTCTGTGTATGCCAACAATATCTATGAGTACCACGCGGGGAGGGTGAGCCTGATCTCCGACGGCGAGGACGTTGCCAGCTTCGCCAACCTAAGCACCGTTGAACTCCTCGGCTCAGATGCTTCTGGCAGCAACGTGTTCTTCCAGTCCGCGGATCGGTTGGTCGGGCAGGATACCGACACCAACCTCGACATCTACGACGCGCGGATCGACGGTGGCTTTCTGGCGCCCAAGCTATCCCCGTCGTGCTCGGGCGATGCCTGCCAGGGACC
Organism: uncultured Solirubrobacterales bacterium; assembly: GCA_963703395.1. Taxonomy (GTDB): domain Bacteria; phylum Actinomycetota; class Thermoleophilia; order Solirubrobacterales; family Solirubrobacteraceae; genus Palsa-744. The sequence continues at coordinate 270,576 of OY969817.1, forward strand.
GCTGAGCGCGGCGCCGACGCTGCTGTCGCCCGGCAGCGAGTTCCAGGCGGGCGGCAACCCTCCGTTGGCCGGTGCGCCGGCGGCGCAGCAGAAGGGGAAACCGAAACAGAAGGCAAAGGCTAAGAAACGGCGGCCGAAAGGCGGGAATGCCGGTCGAGGGCACCTCGGGCGGCGCGGGAGGAAGGCAAGAGGAGCCGTCGCGGACGGTCGTGCGAATCGGAAGGCGGGCCGGTCATGAGAAAGCCTGTTCTTGGCATGTTCGGCGCGGCGGCGGTGCTCGCCGCAATCCTCGGTGGCCCCAGCGCATTGGCGGCGGCTGTTCCCAGTCCGGGTCTTGCGATCAAAGCGGTCGCGGGTCCGACGATCTTCTCTGCGCAACACACCGGCGGTGGACTGCCCGACACCTATTCGCTGACGGTGACCAACACCGGTAGCCAGCCGACAGACGGGAGCACGATCACGATCAGCGACGAGCTGCCCCGGGGTCTGAAAGCGGTTCGCGTCGAAGGCTCGACGGATTTGACGTCGGGGGCCGAACCGATGTCGTGCGTGCAGGCCACGGCGACCTGTACTTACAGTGCCGCCCTCCCCCCGGGCGAAAGCCTGGTGATGGCGGTGGGGGTTACGGTCGAACCCGGGACGGTTGGCCCGGTGACGAACAGCGCGTTCGTGTCAGGTGGCGGGGCGCCGAGCACGTCCTCGAACGTGGAAACGGCGATCGGCACAGCGGCGGAATCGCTGGCGGAGCCGTTCGGGCTCGCGGCCGCGTCGGATGAAGTCACGGGCGTCGATGGGCTGACCGACGGCCAGGCGGGCGATCACCCGTACGAGACGACCGTCTCCTTCTCGCTGAACACGACAAAATCCCACTTCAACGATTTCCGAGGGGCGGGGGGTCTGGAGGGTCTGGAAGCGCATACGAAGGATGTCGTCGTCGATGTCCCCAGTGGCTTTGTGGGCGATCCCACCGTCGTGGAAAGGTGCCCACAGTACGATCTCGTAGTCCAGCTCTGCCCGCCGAGCACCCAGATAGGCGTGGCGAGGCTCGGGATATTCTATAGGAGTTTCCTGAACGGCATTGGCACATATCCTGTGTACAACGTGGTTCCCGATAAGGGATATCCGGCCGAGTTCGTGATCTCCTTCGGTGCTATCTCTGTGCCGCTGTATGCGAGCGTCACACCGGATTCAAACTATGGCGTGCGAATCACCACGCCCGACATTCCTGAGGGCGGCCCTCCGGTCGATATCTCTGTGACGTTCTTCGGGACGCCGGCGAACGACCCGAACGTGTACAACCGATATCGGGAAGCGGTGAAAGGCGGTGCGCCGGTGGCGTTCTTGGACAATCCGGTGGATTGCTCGACCGCGCCGCAAACGGCACGTGTGGCGGTGGATTCGTGGCAGGAACAGGGTTCGTATCTGCCCGACGGCCAGCCGAATTTCAGCGATCCGCGGTGGAAGTCGAGGACGACGTCGGTGTTCCCGTCGCTTCGGGGTTGCGAACTGTTGCAGTTCAATCCGTCGTTGTCGGTGACGCCGGATGTGACGCAGGCGGATGAGCCGGCGGGAACGACGGTCGATTTGCATGTTCCGCAGGCAAATCAGCAGTTCCCAGTGATGGTGACGCCGGAGATCAAGGGCACGACGGTGACGTTGCCGTCGGGCCTGTCGATCTCGCCGTCGGCTGGCGATGGCTTGGCGGGCTGCACGGATGCGCAGATCGATCTCTCCGAGGCGACCGTGGGCTCGTGTCCGTTGGCGTCGCAGATCGGGACGGTGAAGGTCACGACGCCGCTGTTGACTGAACCGTTGGAAGGCCAGGTGTTCTTGGGGACGCCGCACTGTGACCCGTGTACGGACGCGGATGCGTCGGATGGGAACATGTACAGGATCTTCCTGCAGTTCGAAGGCTCGGGTGTGGTGATCAAGCAGGAAGGGAAGATCTTCACGAACTCGAGCACGGGGCAGTTGACGACGACGTTCAAGAATATCCCAGAGCTGCCTGTGACCGATGTGCAGCTGCATTTCAACAGTGGTTTGCGTGCGTCGTTGGCGACGCCGCAGTCGTGTGGGACGTTCACGAGCACCGCGGATTTGACGCCGTGGAGCTCGCCGATCACGCCGGACGCGACGCCTGTGTCGCAGTTCAACGTGGATTGGGATGGCAACGGCGGGGCGTGCCCTGCGGTGATGCCGTTCAATCCTGGGTTTGAAGCGGGGACGTCGAACGCGAACGCGGGGCAGCTCAGCCCGTTGACGGTGACGTTCAACCGCGAAGACCGCGAACAGGACTTCTCCCAGATCAAGGTCGTTACGCCTCCGGGTCTGCTGGGGAGTTTGTCGACGGTGCCGTTGTGCGGGGAGCCGCAGGCGGATCTCGGGACGTGCCCGGCGGCTTCGCAGATCGGGAAAATGACTGTCGCGGCTGGTCCGGGTTCGCACCCCTACTACCAGCAGGGTCAGGTGTATCTGACAGGCCCGTACAAGGGCGCACCGTTTGGCCTGTCGATCGTGGTCCCGACGAAAGCGGGCCCGTTCGACCTGGGGAATGTGGTGGTTCGTGCGGCGATCAGTGTCGATCCACATACGACGGCGTTGACGGTCACGACGGACCCGCTGCCGCAGATTCTCGACGGGATCCCGTTGCGCCTGCGGAAAACGAATGTCACGATCGACCGGCCCGGGTTCATCTTCAACCCGACGGATTGCGCGCAGCTGCACATCACCGCGACCGTGTCTGGCTCGCAGGGTACGCAGACCAGCGTCTCCACGCCGTTCGCGGTCGCTGGGTGTGCAGGCTTGTCGTTCGCCCCGAAATTTAGTGTCGCTACCTCGGGTAAAACCTCGAAAGCGGGCGGTGCGAGCCTCGACGCGAAACTCGTGGTGCCCTCGGGCCCGCAGTCGAACATCGCGAAGGTGAAGGTGGAACTCCCCAAGCAGCTGCCCTCGCGGTTGACCACGTTGCAGAAAGCGTGTCCGGACAGCACGTTTGAAGCGAATCCGGCGGCTTGTCCGGCGGGTTCGGCGATCGGCGCGGTGCAGGCGGTCACGCCGATTCTGCCGGTGAAGCTGCGGGGTCCTGTGTATTTCGTCTCGCACGGTGGTGCGGCGTTCCCGAACCTCGTCGCGGTCCTCCAGGGCTACGGCGTCCGCGTCGACCTGGTCGGCGAAACGTTCATCTCCAAGGCCGGGATCACGAGCTCGACGTTCACGAACATCCCGGACGTGCCGGTCAGCACGTTCGAGCTGTTCCTCCCGCAGGGCAAGGGCTCCGCGCTGGCGGCGAACGGGAACCTCTGCAAGAGCAAGCTGGTGATGCCGACCTCGTTCATCGGGCAGGACGGCGCACAGCTCAAGCAGAAAACGCCGATCAAAGTCACCGGCTGCCCCAAAGCGAAGGCATCCAAACGAGCGAAAAAGGCCCGAACAGCCAAGCGTCATCACACCGCGCACCGGAGGAGCAACTGAGATGAGGACACCCAGAACAATCCTCGCGACACTCGCCGCCCTCGCGGTAGGAATGATCGCCGGCCCCGCCGCACACGCAAGCGTCTCCTACGGGCCAGTCGGACAGCTCGGCGTCGCTGAAGCAACCACGGCGCCGATCGGTGTCACGGTTGACCAGCAGACCGGCGATGTCTACGTCGACTATCTGCTACACGGAGGCGTCAGCGTCTACCACCGAAATGGTCAACTTTTCGCAAAATTCGGCGAAGGATATATGTCTGGTATCGCCCTCGATCCCGTTGACGGTGGCGTCTATGTGATCAGTGCGCTTGAACAGGAGATGGAAAGGTACAAGCATGATGTGTTCTACTCGAAAATCTCCGAATTCTCGATCTCGGGGTCGGCAAACCTCTCAGGAACGTTCACGGCTGTGCAGATAGCCAGCGATTCGGCGGGGAACGTGTATCTGCCGAACGCGCCGAACAACGAGGTGCAGGTCTTCGGTCCGGAAGGGAGTGTGCTGCAGACGATCACCGGGTCCGGTGGGGATGCGTTGAAGGAACCGACGGGCGTCGCGGTCGACTCGGCCGGGAACTTGTATGTCGCCGATGATGGCAACGGCCGCGTGGAGGAGTTCGATTCGAGCGGCGCGTTCGTGAGGGCGATCGGCACCGGCGTGAATCAGACGACCAAAGGTAATGTCTGCACCGCGGCATCGAAAGACACGTGTGGTCCGGGCAGTGACGGCTCCCAGGCGGTCGCCCTGGATGGAGCCGGCGACATCTTCGTAGGTGAGAACAGCGGGCCCGGTTTCCACGTCGTCCTCTACAGCCCCGCCGGTGAAGAGCTCAGCGACTTTGGCCTGGGCACGATCGGCACCTCGGGACTGGGGGCGATCAACACGCTCGCGGTCGGCCCGACCGGCCTCGTGTACGTGACCGATGGCGGCAACGAAGCCGTGTGGATCTACTCCCGGCAGAGCAAGCCATCGCTTGTGGGCGAGTCCAACTCGGTGGTGGCGCAGACCGCGGCGACGCTCAACGCTACGATCGACCGCGGCGACGCCGACACGACCTATCACTTCGAATATGGCACGAGCGCGGCATATGGCACGAGCGTCCCTGCGCCCGACGCTGATATCGGCAGTGGTGTCGTGGAAAGCAGTGGCGTCGCGGAAGGCCCTGTCGTCGTGGGGCAGCAGCTCACGGGCCTGCAGCCCGGCACCACCTATCACTATCGGGTCGTTGCAACGAACGCGCTCGGTCAGGTCGTCGGGGCCGATCAGACGTTCACCACACCACTGCCGCAGCCGCCGGTGGTCAGCACCGGGCAGGCCAGCGGTGTGGCGCAGGGCTCAGCGACGCTGATTGGATCGGTCGACGCCCGCGGGCTCGAGACGACGTACGAGCTCGATCTCGGGGTCGACACGAGCTACGGCACACGGATCTTCGGCGACGCGGGCTCGGTGGCCGGCGCACATACGTTTACCGTCCCGCTGCAGGGTCTGACGCCTGGCACGACCTATCACTTCCGGATCGCCGCCACCAACGCTTTCGGCACGGTCTATGGGGTCGATCAGACGTTCACGACGGCCACCTACCCCTCGTCGACGCTCCCCGAGGCCGCGGTCCTACCGCTGCTCCCGACGCCGCTGCTCGCCCCGGCGGGCAAAGCCCCCGCGAGTCGCACGACCGCCAGATCCGCTGGTGCCGGGGCCATTGCGCGCCCGGCTCGACGCAGAGTCGCACGACACCGCGGCAGAGTCAGCGTGGGCAGACGGCAGGGCAGAGGGGCCGGCAGGGCAGGTCATGCTCACAACGCCGATAGGAGGAGCAAGTGATGCGCATCCGTAGACTGATATCGGCGGGCCTGGTGGCGCTCGGCGTGCTGGCGGTGGCCGCGCCGCCCTCCGACGCCGCGATCGGCTACAAGAGCCTCTGTCCCTCCTTGGGAACGGCGCTCTGCACACCGGGCACGGTCGAGCCCAGCAGCGGTGTGGCTGTCGACAACTCGAGCGGCCCCTCGGCGGGTGATGTGTGGGTTGTGAGCGGGATTGAAGGTTTCGCGGGAGCAAAGCTGGTGAAGTTCGACTCGTCGGGCAACGTGCTCGTCGAAGTCGGTGACGAAAACATCCCGGGGTCCGCCCACCCGATCTTCAGTGAAGGGCATCTCGGTCTGGACACGGTAGATCCAAAAGATGGGGACGTGTACGTGGCCAGCCGTGGGGGAGAAGGTACGGTAGGCGCTGTCGCAAAGTTCGACCCTACGGGGAAATTCCAATTTCAGATAGACGGGAGCGAAACACCCCAGGGCTCCTTCAAGCCCTACGGCGTGGCGGTCGATGCCACTGGCGATCTCTATGCTGTAGACACCAGCAATGCGATGATCGACAAGTTCACCTCCTCCGGTAAATATATCGAACAATTCCTATCTTCAGGGACTTTCATCGGGCTTGCCGTTGGCCCGGAAGGCAACCTCTATGAGGGTCCCGGGGGCCAGGTGAGGGAGTACAGCCCCACCGGCGCGCCCGTCGACTGTCCCGGCGGCAGCAACGTCCTACCAGTGGAAGGTGACGGCGGCGCGGTCGCCGTCGACCCGTCCGACGGCCACATCTTTACAAGCTCCCAAACCCTCTCGGAAGGCAACTTCGTCGCTGAATACACCTCGCTGTGCGCGTCTGCGCCGAGCGCGAAGCTGGGCGCACACGAATTCGGTCCTCAGGGTCCTGGTCTGGGTATCGGCGTGAGTGGATCTACGCACGAGGTCTACGCCAGCAACTTCCAGCAGCAGTTCGCTCTGGTGTTCGGCCAGGTCACGCTGCCCGATGTCGTGACGAGCGCGCCCGCGACCGGCGTCACGCGCTCCTCGGCAACGGTGAGCGGCACAGTGAACCCCGATGAAACGTCGGTCACGGCCTGCGAAGTCGAATACGGGGTCACGACGGCATACGGGGAAAGCGCGCCATGCGCCCAGTCGCTGCCGCTGGAAGGCAACAGCCCGCTGCCCGTGAGCGCCGAAATCGCATTCTCGCTCCCGCCGGCGAGCCTGGTGCACTACCGCTTCAAGGCGGTCAACGCCAACGGCTCCAACTTCGGCGAAGACCAGACGTTCTACACCGAAACGCTGCCGCCGCCGGTGGTTGGCGGGCTGCCCGCGTCGGGCGTTACGCAGTTCGCTGCGACGCTCAACGGCACACTCAAAACCGGCGAAGCGCTCGTCAACTATCGCTTCCAGTACGGCACGAGCACGGCGTACGGCTCGGTCGAGCCCGTCCCCGACAACTACACGCCGATCAGCAACGAAACGGTGCCGGTCTCCCAGCCGATCCAGGGTCTGCAGGCGGGCACGACCTACCACTACCGGCTCGTGGCGAGCAGCCCCGGCGCGACCGAAGTAAAGGGCCCCGACGAGACGTTCACGACGCTGCCGATCCCGGCCCCCACCGTGGAAACGGGCGGCGCAAGCGGCGTCGGCGTCGGTGCCGCGACGCTTTCGGGCGCGATCGACCCACACGGGTGGGACACGACGTACCTGTTCCAGTACGGCACGAGCACCGCGTACGGGTCGAGCTGGCCGACGGTCCAGGTCGACATGGGCGCGCTGGAAGGCGGCCAGCCCGTCGTCGTGAAAGTCCCGAACCTGCTGCCCGGCGCGACCTACCACTACCGGCTCGTGGCGAGCAACGGCGGCGGCACGAGCTATGGGGCGGACGGGACGTTCACGACCGGGGAATACCCGGCGCAGATCATCCAGGAACCGGTCGCGCTGCGAACCCTCCTGGTCCCCTCCGGCGGCGAAACAGCCAAGTCGTCCGGCAAGAAAGCCAAGAAAGCCAAGAAGAAGGGCAAGAAGCACAACACCAAGAGCAAGCGCAAGGCGCGCCGCAAGAAGAAGCACTGAGCGGGTTCGCCAGCGCCCCCCGCCCGGCCGCGGGGCAGGGAGGCCCCGCGCGCACGCACCCCGGCGGCCACACGAGCCCGCGCGGACGATCCCAAACGGAAGACCCCGCCACCACGCGGACCGTGGGTGCCGACGCCGAGCGCCACGGGATGGACGAGGGGCCCACGGCGCGCTGCCTGTGGCGCGAGCCTGCGCAAGGTGGTGTATCATCTACACATGAGCCGCACAAACGTGGAGCTGGATGACGAGCTGGTCGGCCGTGTGATGGATCGCTACGGGCTGCGAACCAAGCGCGCAACGATCGATTTCGCGCTGCGTCAACTCGATCTGGAGCCGATGAGCCGCGAGGAAGCGCTGGCGATGCAGGGCACAGGGTGGGAGGGCGACCTGGAGGAAATGCGCCTCTCCCGGCAGGCCCCGGACTTGTGATCCTTGTCAACACCTCGGCCTGGGTCGAGTTTCAGCGCGCCACCGGCAGTCCGGCCCACCACCGTCTGGGCGCGGCGGTCGAGGCCGACGAGCCCCTTGCGACCACCGGGACCGTGCTGCTCGAGGTCCTCGCCGGCGCCCGCGACGAACGCCACGCGCGCGACTTGCGCCGCCTGCTCAACCGCTGCGCGTTCCTGAGGCTCGAGGAGCCTCCCGACCACGAGGCGGCCGCGGCCCTGTACCGCGCCTGCCGGCGCGGGGGAAGGACGGTCCGCCGGCTCCCGGACTGTCTGATCGCGGCCGTCGCGATCAGAACCGGCGCGCAGCTGTTGCACCAGGACAGCGACTTCGACGTCATCGCCCTCCACAGCCCGCTAGTCACGGTGCAGCTCCCGCTCGCGTAACCTTGGCGCCCCCGCGAGGTAGAAAGGCCATGGAGCAGCGAGCAAGCCCACAGCCCAAGCCGGCAGGGGAGGGCAGATGAGCGAGCTGGCGCCGATGCGCGAGCAGGTGTACACCGACCCGCGGCCGAAGGAGCACTTCGACCGCTTCCACGAGCGCGCGCGCACGCGGGAACCCGACTGGGCGTACGAGGCGACGCGCTTCGTCACCTCGCTGTACGCGTACGCCGGCCTGCGCACGCGTGCGATCTCGACAGACAACGTGCCCGGCTCCGGCGCGGTGATCCTCGCGCCGAACCACTTCTCCTTCATGGACCACTTCCTGATGGGCTGCTACATCCGCCGCAAGGTCCGCTTCATGGCCAAGTCGCAGCTCTTCAAGCCCCCGATGCAGTTCATCTACACCCACGGCGGCGTCTTCCCCGTGCGCCGCGGGGTGCGCGACGAGGAGGTCTTCACCACCGCCGAGACGATCCTCGCGCGCGGCGGGGCGATCACGATGTACTGCGAGGGGGGACGCTCGCGCACCGGCCAGCTCGCCGAACAGGCCAAGCGCGGGATCGGACGCCTGGCTCTGGAGAGTGGGGCGCCGGTGGTGCCGATCGCGATCCACGGCTCCTCGCGGATCCGCAACTGGAAGCGCCTGCAGCTGCCCAAGGTCACCGTGCAGTACGGGCAGGCGCTGCGCTGGGAGCGCGTCGCCGACCCCACCCGCGAGCAGCAGCAGGCGGTCGCCGACGAGATCCTCGCCGAGATCAAGCGCCTCTACGCGGGCCTGGAGGAGCACGGGCGTCGGGGCGTGCTCAAGCGCGTACGCGAGCGCACCTCGCTGGCCCACTCCAGCTCGGCCCACTCCCGCCCGCGGCCGACCGATCCATCGGTGTAGGGCGCCCGTCGGGGGCGCTCAGGGCCGTGACCGTGACTCAGGCATCCGAGCTGCTGTGCCCCAGCGTCCTGGAGGGAGTCGCCGTGCACGTGGCCGGTGCCACGGAGGGGTCCGTCGCCGGCACGACGCTGGGGGCCGCGGTGTCGGCTGCGTGCGGGGCGCTCGGTGCGAGCGTGTCCTCCAGCCACTGGGCCCCGTTCGCCGAGGACGCCGCGTTTGACTCCGAGATCGCCGCCGTGGTCGGGGAGCTGGGGAGGATCGATCTGGTTGCGGTGGACGCCGCCGGGCTCTTCGCCCTCGGCCTCGCTTCAGGCGGAGCGCCGGGCGGAGACGGGCACAGGGCTCTGCGGGTCTGCGTGGACTCCGCCTGGAGCGTCACGCGCGCGGTCGTCAACGGCGCCTTCCTGCCCGTCGAGCCGAGCTCACCCACCCGGCGGATCGTCTACCTCGCACCGAGCGCCGCTGCGGGCGAGTACGCCGAGGCGGCGTGCGCGGGCCTCGAGAACCTTGCGCGGACGCTCTCGATCGAGTGGGCGCGCCACGGGATCACGACGGTGACGATCGCCCCGGGCGCGGAGAGCGCCGCGGGCGAGGTGGCGGCGCTCACCGCCTACCTCGCCTCCCCCGCGGGGGCCTACTTCTCGGGGTGCCTGCTGGACCTGCGCGGGCCCTGAGCGGGTGGGAGGCCGGGGTCGCGACCGCCTAGCGCGCCGGCCCGGGCGCGGTACTCAGCCGGTCATCCCCCCGAACATCCCGCCTGTGACGTGCAGCGTCTGCCCGTGCACGTAGTTGGACCAGGGGGTGCAGAGGAAGAAGATCCCGCCCGCCGCCTCCTCGGGCGAGGCGGCGCGGCCGAGGGGGATCAGCACGGAGGCCATCTGGCGCAGCTGCTCGGGGATGCCGAGCTGGATCCGCTCGCCGTCCTTCTCCATCGTGTTGTCCTCGACCTTTGCCTGCGTGAGGCGGGTGTCGATGAAGCCGAACGCGACGGCGTTGACGTTGACCTTGAACTGGCCCCACTCCTTGGCGAGCGTCTTGGTGAGGCCTACGACGGCGGCCTTGGCGGCGGAGTAGTTGGCCTGCCCGGGGTTGCCGAAGGTGCCGGAGGTGGAGGAGACGTTGACGACCTTGCGGAACACCTCCTTGCCTTCCTCGCGCTCCTGCTTGGCGGGCTCGCGCAGGTGCGGCGCGGCGGCACGGAGTACGCGGAAGGGCACGACCGTGTGGATGTCGAGCATCGCCTGGAAGTGCTCGTCGGACATCTTGTGGATCGGCGCGTCGAGCGTGTAGCCCGCGTTGTTGACGACGATGTCGATGCGGCCGAACGCGTCGACGGCGCTCTGCACGAGCCGGTCGGGCACGCCGGGCTTGGTGAGGTCGCCGGCGAACACCGCCGTCTCGCCCTGGATCTCCTCAGCGGCCTGCTTTGCGATGTCCCCGTCGAGATCGTTGATGAGCACCTGCGCGCCGTGCGCGACGAGCAGCTCTGCGGTGGCGCGCCCGATGCCGCGCGCGGACCCTGTGACGATGGCGGCTTTGCCGTCGAGTACTCCCATGGTGTGTGTGGCTCCTCTGCTCGCTGGTTTGAGCAGCGGAGGTTATCCGGCCCGCGTGCCGGGCGGAGCTGCGCGCGGAGCGGCTGGGGGTCGCGATCGAGCCGAAGTCCTGGGTGTAGATCGCCCCCGCCTGTCCTTCGGCGAGCGACGCGGGGGGGCGTGGGGAGACCCCCACGCCGGTTTCGCGGTAGCGCGCTTCGAGGATGTTCGCGCGGTGCCCTGGAGAGGCCATCCACGCGTTGACCATCGCTTGCGGCGTCGCCAGCCAGAGGGTGCCCCACGCGATGTTCTCGCCGACCACGTAGCCGGCCTGGGGGTTCGAGATGTAGTCGCTTGCGCGAATCCGGTCGAGCGGGGTTTCGCCGTTGGGGGCGACGTGGGAGAAGTAGTCCTGGCTGGCCATGTCCCGGCTGTGACCTTCGGCGGCGCGGGTGAGCTTGGCGTTGGGCTGCAGGGGGCTCTCGCCGTGGCGTTCGCGTTCCTGATTGATCAGGCACACCACCGCTGCGCGAACCAGGCCGACGTTGTTGGTCTGCGGGGTCAGGTTCGCGTTCGCGCACGCGCTCGCCGCCGCGGCGCTCGGGAGGACGGCCGCGATTGCGCTCAGGCAGCAGCCGAGAGTGAGCAGCGGTTTGGGGCGGGCGACTGCCACGTCCCGTGCATCGACCGCTGCAACGCCGAACCTGAGCCAGGACGCGTGGTTTTGGACAGGTTTGTGCTACAGCGCGAGCACGCGCCCGAGGATCTCCCGCATGTCTTGGCGGGAGGGGGCGGGCCCCCCGCCTATGCCTCCCCCCGTTGCGCGGACCGCTGGCTCAGAGCGCCAACACGCGCCCGAGGATCTCCCGCATGTCTTGGCGGGAGGGGGGCGGGCCCCCCTCCCGTGCCTCCCCCCGTTGCGCGGACCGCTGGCTCAGAGCGCCAACACGCGCCCGAGGATCTCCCGCATGATCTCGTCGCTGCCCCCGCCGATTGGGCCGAGGCGGGCGTCGCGGGCGGCGCGCTCGACCCACAGCTCGCGCATGTAGCCGGCGCCGCCGTGGATCTGCAAGCACTCGTCCATCAGCTCGTAGGAGGCGCGCTGGGTGAGGAGCTTGGCCATCGTGACTTCGCGCAGGGGCTCCTCGCCGGCGACGAAGCGGCGCAGCGCGTCGTAGGTGACGCAGCGGCAGGTGTAGACGGACGTGGCGAGGTCGGCGAGCTTGTGGCGGGTCACCTGGTGCTTGGCGAGTGGCCGCCCGAAGGCGTGGCGCTCGCGGGCGTAGGCGGCGGTGCGCTCCCACGCGAGCCCCATCGCGGCGGTGGCCCCGAGCGCCATCGCCAGGCGCTCCCACTGGAAGTTGGCCATGATCAGCTTGAAGCCCTCGTGCTCGGGGCCGAGCAGGTTCTCCGCCGGGACGAACACGTCCTCGAAGGCGATCGTCGCGGTGTCCGAGGCGGCCCACCCGAGCTTCTTGAGCTTTGCCGAGCTGACCCCCTCCTGGCGATCGACGATCAGGAAGGAGATCCCGTGGTGGCCGCCCTCCTCCGTGGTCTTCACGGCGGTCACGACGAAGTGGGCGCGCACCCCGTTGGTGATGTAGGTCTTCTCGCCGTTGAGGACCCACCCGCCGTCCACGGGCACGGCGCGGGTGCGCAGCGCGGAGACGTCCGAGCCGGCGCCGGGCTCGGTGATCGCGAGCGCGCCGATCTGCTCGCCCCGGATCGCGGGGGCGAGGTAGCGCTGCTTCTGCTCCTCGGTGCCGAACTTCCAGATCGGGGGGGTGGCGATGTTGACGTGCGCGCCGATCCCCGCGGCGGTCCCGCCGGAGCCGGTGCGGGTCAGCTCCTCGATGAGGATGGCGTCGTGCAGGTAGTCACCGCCCTGGCCGCCGTACTCCTCGGGGTACTTCAGCCCGAGGAAGCCGTGGGCGGCGAGCTTTCCGAAGACCTCGTCGGGGAACCATTCGTCCTGCTCCCACTCCTGGGCGTGGGGGGCGAGCTCGCGCTCGACGAAGCGGCGGATCGAGGAGCGCAGCTCCTCGTGCTCGTCGGTGAAGGGGGGCGTGGGGCTCATTGTGTTGTTCCGGACGGTGCATGCACCGTCCGGCCGACCGGCGCATGCGCCGGTCGGGACAGGGCCGCATGCGGCCCTGTCTTAAAGATCAAAGACCGTAGGACCGCCCGATGACCTCGAGCAAGTCTGAACGGGAGGGGGGCGAGCCCCCCTCCCGACCTCCCCCCGTCGGGTTGAACCGATCAGAGTCCATACGAGCGCCCAATCACCTCAAGCATGATCTCGTCGGTGCCGGCGCCGATGCGGTTCAGGCGCAGGTCGCGCCACGCGCGCTCGATCCCGTACTCCTTCATGTAGCCGGCGCCGCCGTGGATCTGCAGGCACTCGTCGGCGACCTCGCACGCGATGCGCGAGGCGTAGAGCTTGGCCATCGAGATCTCGCGCACCGGGTAGTCGCCGTTCTGCTGACGCCACGCGGTCATGTAGACCATCTGGCGGGCGGTCTCGAGCTTGGTGGCCATCTCGGCGAACTTGTGGCGGATCACCTGGAAGTTGCCGATCGGGCGTCCGAACGCGTGGCGCTCTTTGGCGTACACGAGCGTGCGATCGAACACGCGCTGCGCGCCCGCGACGGAGCCGGCGGCGCCGATCAGGCGCTCGCCCTGGAGCTCCCACATGATGTGGTAGAAGCCGCGGCCTACCTGCCCGAGCACGGCGGACTCGGGCACGCGCACGTCCTGGAAGGCCAGGAGCGCGGTGTCGGAGGCGTGCATCCCCATCTTTTTGAGCTTCTGCTCGCGGATCACCCCGGGGGCGTCCATCGGCACGAGGAACAGCGTGAAGCCGTCGTAGCCGACGTCGGGGTCGGTCTTCGTGACAAGCACGATCACGTCGGCGCGGTGGCCGTTGGTGATGTAGGTCTTCGAGCCGTTGATGACGTATTCGTCGCCGTCCTTGACGGCGCGCGTCTTGATCCCTTTGACGTCGGAGCCCGCATCGGGCTCGGTGATCCCGAGGCACAGGATCTTCGTCCCGGCGATCGCGGGCGCGGCCCACTGCTGCTTCTGCTCCTCGGTGCCGAACGCGAGGATCGGAGGCATCGCCATGTCGGTCTGCACCGCGACACCCATCGCCAGGCCCCCGCAGTTGGAGTGCCCGATCTCCTCGGCGAGCACGAGCGCGCTGTAGTAGTCGCCGCCCTGGCCCCCGTACTCCTCGGGCTTGTCGAGGCCGAGGAAGCCGAGCTCGCCCATACGCGTGAAGACGGAGTCCGGGAACGTGGTCTCCTCCCACTCGTCTGCATGCGGGGCCAGCTCTTTCTGGGCGAAGCTGCGGATCGACTCGCGCAGCTGTTCGTGCTCGTCGGTGAACAGAAAGTGTTTGCGCTTGGCCTGGAAGTCGGGCTTCAGGACGCTCTCGGCGGTGGCGGCCATCGGTGGGGCTCCTTGTCGTGCTCGGGTCTGGGTCGTCTCGCTTGTGTCTGGAGAAACTAGCGCTTCAGCCAAACTTACGCAAAGGGGGGTGCGGGCGGATCTGCTGTTCCATCCCAAGCCACGCGTAAGGTCGCCGTATCATGCGAATGGTGAGCAAGCTCGACCTACAGTCGGTCGTCTATCGCGAGAGGGAGCACTACGTCGCTCAGTGCCTCAACGTCGACGTGTCCAGCTTCGGCGACTCCGAAGCCGAGGCCTTGGCCAACCTCCAGGAGGCCCTCGAACTCTACTTCGAGGATGCCCCCGCCAGCGATGCCAGTCCGATCGAGGAGTAGAGCTCCGCACGCTGACGCTCCAAGGTGCCTGAGCTCTACTCCTCGGAGCAGATCGCCAGGACCCTTGAGCGCGAGGGTTTCCTCTTCGTCGCCCAGCGCGGCAGCCACGCCAAGTACCGCAAAACCGGCATCCCCACCCTCACCGTCATCGTCCCGGCCGGCCGCAAGCAGGTCCCGCGCGGCACCTTCCGCTCGATCCTGCGCCAGTCGGGCCTGCACGAGAGTGCCTTCAAACGGAGCTAGACATCAACCTGGATCGTGTCCGCCGCGCCTCGTTTCGGGCTGGCCGGCTGGCCAAGGATCGAGCGTTGGATTGCTCGAGGCGGGTACGATGCCGGGCGTGTCCGAGCAGGTGGTCCTCTACGAGGTGGTCAACGGGGTGGCGACGATCACGCTGAACGAGCCCGACACGCGCAACGCGCTGTCGGCGGAGCTGCTGGGCGGGCTGATCGCGGCGCTCGAGCGGGCGCGCGAGGAGGAGGCGGTGCGCTGCGTGGTGCTGGCCTCCTCGCACGAGAAGGTCTTCTCCTCCGGGGCCAACCTCGGAGGGTTCGCAGGGGAGGTGTCGCTCGTGCACAAGCACTTCGGCTCCGAGCACTTCGTGGGGCTGTTCAAGCTGATCGGCTCGCTCGGCAAGCCCACGATCTGCGCGGCGCGCGGGCATGTGCTCGCGGGCGCACTGGGCATCGCGCTCGCGTGCGATCTGATCGTGGCCTCCGAGCAGGCGACGTTCAGCACGCCGGAGATCAACGTGGGGGCGTTCCCATTCATGATCATGGCGCTGATCTACCGCAACGTGCCTCGCAAGAAGGCCAACGAGCTGCTGCTGCTGGGCGAGCGCTGGAGCGCACAGGAGGCCCTTGCCGCCGGGATCGTCAACAAGGTCGTGCCGGCCGCGGAGTTCGACGCCGCGGTCGCGGAGTGGGCCGGCAAGCTCGCCGCCAAGTCGCCGCTGATCATGCGCCTCGGCAAGGAGGCGATGCGGCGGCAGATGGACATGCCGCTGGACGACGCGCTCGACTACCTCCGCGCGCAGCTCACGCTCGCGCTCTCCACCGAGGACATCGTGGAGGGCGTCACCGCGTTCTTCGAGAAGCGCGACCCCCAGTGGAAAGGCCGCTGACGTGAGCGACGAGCCCGCAACCGACGTCCCCACGTCCCTGCTGCGACCGCTGGTCGAGGACCTGGAGGCACGCCGCGCGAAGGCCCGGCTGGGCGGCGGCGAGGAGAAGATCGCCAAGCAGCACGAGCGGGGCAAGCTCACCGCGCGCGAGCGGATCGCGCTGCTGATCGACGAGGGCACGTTCGTGGAGCTCGGCATCCACGGTCGCCCGCACTTCGCGCAGCGCGCGATGGACGGCGTGGAGGCCCCCGCGGACGGGGTCATCACGGGCTACGGCAAGATCGACGGCCGCCTCGCGGCGGTGTGCGCGTACGACTTCACGGTGATGGCGGGCTCGATGGGGATGACCGGCGAGATCAAGACCACGCGCCTGCGCGAGCTCGCGCTCACCAAGCGCATCCCGTTCGTGTGGCTGCTCGACTCCGCCGGCGCGCGCGTGCAGGAGGCCGCCGGCGCGATGTTCGCGGGCTCCGGGCACCTCTTCCGCGAGGAGGTCGTGATGAGCGGGGTGATCCCCCAGGTCGCCGCGCTGATGGGGCCGTGCGCGGCCGGCACCGCGTACATCCCCGGCCTCGCGGACTTCGTGCCGATGGTCAAGGGCCGCGGCTCGATGGCGCTCGCGGGGCCGCACCTGGTGCGCGCGGCGGTGGGCGAGGACGTCACCCAGGAGGAACTGGGCGGCTCGCGCGTGCACTGCCGCAAGTCGGGCGTGGGGGACATGGAGGTCGCCGACGACGAGGAGTGCATCGCGCGCATCAAGGAGTACCTCTCCTACATGCCCCAGAACTGCGAAGAGCGACCCCCCGTGCGGGCGGGCGGGGCGGGCGGGGCCGAATCAGACCCGATCGAGCGCGCCGAGGAGGCGCTGCTGGACGTGCTGCCGGAGTCCAACCGCAAGCCGTACGACATGTACAGGGTCATCGAGCTGATCGTTGACGACGGTTCCTACCTCGACATCAAGCGCCAGTGGGCCAAGACGATCATCACCTGCTTTGCGCGCTTCGGGGGGCGCCCCGTGGGGATCGTCGCCAACCAGCCCCGGCAGCTCGGGGGGATCCTCGACAACGACTCCGCCGACAAGGCCGCGCGCTTCGTGAACCTCTGCAACGCCTTCGCGATCCCGCTGGTGTTCCTCCAGGACGTCCCCGGCTTCATGGTGGGCACGAAGGTGGAGGCCGAAGGGATCATCCGCCACGGCGCCAAGATGCTCTACGCCGTCGCCAACGCCACCGTGCCGAAGATCACCGTCATCACCCGCAAGGCGTACGGCGCCGGGTACTACGTAATGAACGGACGCGCCTACGAACCCGACCTGATCGTCGCGTGGCCGAGCGCCGAGATCTCCGTGATGGGCGCGGAGGGCGTGGTCGAGATCGCGTTCCGCAAGGCCGTCGAAGAGGCCGAGGACCCCGAGGCCAAGCGCGCGGAGCTGATCGAGGGCTTCCGCAAGCAGTTCGACGTCTACATCGCCGCGGGCAACGACCTGATCGACGACGTGATCGACCCGCGCGAGACCCGCGCGACGATCTGCCGGGCGCTGGAGATGGCGCAGACCAAGAAGGTCGAGCGGCCGTGGAAGCGGCACGGGGTGGTGCCGGTGTGAGGGCACGGGGTGGTGCCGGTGTGAGGGCACGGGGTGGTGCCGGTGTGAGGACCCGAGGAGTGGCCGACGCGAGGACGCTCCAGGTGGTCAGCGCGGGCCCTCAGGCGGTGGGATCTGCAGCTGCCGGCAGATCTTGCGCGCCAACCCGTAGCCGATCTCGCGGTGGCGGGGCACCGCGGCGCGCGGCCTGCCCGCTGATGCGGCCCACCACGAGTGCTCGGCGCCCTCCCGATCCAGGCGGCAGCCATGCCTCAGCATGTGCTGTTCGAGTTGGCGGCGCTTCACGCCGCGAAGCTCAAATGCACCGGCTCGGTCTCGGCGTCCGCCGGAATCTCACCCGGTCCACCGCCGGTCTGCTCTTCGACGTAGAACCGCAGCCAATCGTTCAGGGCCGAGAGCACCATCTCGCGGGCCTCGTTGCGCGTACGGCCCTGACTGAAGACACCCGGCACCTCAGGGATCGAGACTACGATCCAGCCATCCTCGCCAGGCTCGTAGACGATCGTCAGGCTCACCGGGTCGCCCATGTCCACATCCTAGCCCGGGCCGAAGGATTCCCTTCGTGAGCATCGAGGACCCCGTCGTCGTCACCTGCGCGATCTCCGGCGTGCTCGCCAACCGCGAGCAGTGCCCCGCGATCCCGTACACCCCCGCGGAGTACGCCGCCGAGGCGCGGCGGATCGTGGACGAGGGAGGGACGATGATCCACATCCACGCCCGCAAACCGGACGGCTCGCCGAGCTTCGAGGTCGAGGACTACCGGGCGATCGGCGACGCGATCCGCGCGGAGGTGGGGGACGCGGCGATCCTCAACTTCTCGACCGGCGCAGCCGGGGTGTCCGTCGAGAAGCGCGTAGCGTACCTGCGCGAGTGTCGCCCCGAGGTCGCGGCGCTGAACATGGGGTCGATGAACTACGCGAAGTACTCGCGCTCGCGCAAAGACTTCGTCTTCAAGATGGTCTTCGCCAACCCCTTCGAGGAGATCGTCGAGTTGCTGGGAGCGATGAACGAGCTCGGCATCAAACCCGAGCACGAGTGCTTCGACCTCGGCCACGTGGGCAGCCTGGAGCCGCTGATCGACATGGGCGTGCTGAAGCCCCCGCTGCACGTGGACTGCATCATGGGCGTGCTCGGCGGGGTGCCGCCGGGCGCGCGCAACCTCGCGGCGATGGTCGCCAACGTCCCCGCGGGCTCCCACTGGGCGGTGATCGGCATCTCCCGCGTGCAGTGGCAGCTCGTCGCCGCAGCCCTCACCCTCGGCGGCTCGATCCGGGTGGGCCTCGAGGACAACCTCTACCTCCCCGACGGCGAGATGGCCCGCTCCAACGGCGAGCTGGTCGCCAAGGCGCGGCAGATGACCGAAGACGTCGGCCGCCGCCCGGCGACCGTGCAGGAGGCCCGCGGGCTGCTGAACATCCCGCAACGCGGAGGCGGGCACTAGTGGGAGCTTTTTGATGAGCGGCCTCCGGCCGCCCGCGACGTGCGCGTGGCGATCGTGGGCGCGGTGGCCGCCCGTCCCGCGTGGACGGGCGGTCCGCGGTGAGCCCGCCGTGAGCTCGCTATGAGCCTGCCGTTCGAAGGCATTCGGGTCCTGGACCTCTCCCGCCTGCTGCCCGGAGGGTTCTGCTCGCTGCTGCTGGCGGACTTCGGCGCGGAGGTGCTGAAGGTCGAGGACACCGGCATGGGCGACTACATCCGCTGGTCTCCCCCCTACGTGGAGGGTGCCGCGGACAGCGCGAAGTCCGCCCTGTTCCTCGCACTCAACCGCAACAAGCGCTCGATCCGCATCGACCTCAAGCACGAGCGCGGGCGCGAGGTGCTGCTGGCGCTGGTGCGCGAGCACGACGTCGTGCTCGAGTCCTTCCGCCCCGGCGTGCTGGACCGCCTCGGGGTGGGCTACGAGCGGATGCGCGAGGTCAACCCCGGGATCGTGTACTGCGCGATCTCCGGCTACGGCCAGACCGGCCCCAAGCGCGCGGCGTCCGGGCACGACATGAACTACCTCGGCCTCGTCGGCCTGCTCGGGCTCACCGGAGAGCGCGACGAGGCGGGCGGGCATCCCATCCAGGCCGCGGGCCAGATCGCCGACCTCGGCGGGGGCGCGCTGATGGCCGCGTTCGGCATCCTCGCCGCGCTGCGCGAGCGGGACGGAGGACCCGCCGGGCGGGCGGGGTCCGGATCTCCGGCGTCCGCCACGGGGCCGGCGTCTGGGGAGTCCGGCGCGGGGCCGCCGTCCGGGGGGGCCGCCACGGGACCGGCGTCTGGGGAGCCCGGCGCGGGGCCGCCGTCGGAGGGCCCCGGCGCGGGTGAGACGGGGAGGACAGGCTCAGGCCTGGGCCAGGTGGTGGACGTCTCGATGGCCGACGGCGCGCTCTCGTGGCTGGCGATGGTAGCCGGCGCGTACTTCGCCGACGGGACCGTCCCCCGCCGCGGCGGCCTGCCGCTGGCGGGCTCGCTGATCTGCTACCGCCCCTACGAGTGCGCCGACGGCTGGGTCACGCTCGGCGCCCTGGAGCCCAAGTTCTGGCAGGCGTGGTGCCGCGGCGTCGAGCGCGAGGACCTGATCGAGCGCCAGTTCGAGGCCCCCGGCTCCGAGGCGCACGCACAGGTCGTGGAGATCTTCAAGGCCCGCACCCGTGCGCAGTGGCAGCAGTTCGCGACCGAGCACGACTGCTGCCTGGAGCCGGTCCTGGAGCTCGACGAGGCGCTGGACTCCGAGCTGGTGCGCGCCCGCGAGATGGTCGTCACGCTCGAGCAGCCCGGCGTCGCGGGCGGGGTGCGCCAGCTCGGCGTCCCCGTCAAGCTCGCCCGCACTCCCGGCGCCCACAACCGCCTCCCCGGCCCCGCGCTGGGGGAGCACACCGAGCAGGTTCTAGCCGCCGCCGGCTACGGTCCCGAGGAGATCGCGGCGCTGCTCGAGTCCGGCGCGGTCGCCGGGTCCGCGGCCAACGCGCCGCAGGGCGCGGCGTTCCGCGCTTGAGAGCACGCGCTTGCGGCGCTCGCCCAGGCGACCGCGGGCGCTCGGCGAGTCTTCGGGCGCGTAGCGTCGTACGCGTGAACGCTGGGCTTCGGGCGTTCGCTCGATCACGTAGGTGCGGGGGGGCTCAGTACTCGCTGCGCGGGGCCCGGTGCTCGCTCGCTACCACCGCGCGCGGTGGTGCTCGACCACGCCCAGGCCATGAGCGAGCTGGACGCCGCCGGGAAGGGTGCCGCTGAAGGTCCCGAACGGCGCGCGGTACTCGCTGCGCACCACCAGCAGGTTCTCGCGGCGACTGCGCTGCGCCTCGGTGGCGAAGCGCAGCTCTGAGCCGTCGGCGGCTGTGATCCGGGCGAGGTCGGGCGCGAAGCTCACCGGCGCGACCTCGTGCGGCTCGCCCGCCACCCACACCGCGCGCTCACTGCCGCTCGGGGGGTCGTTGACGCCTTCGACGAGATTGAACGCCAGCGGCGTCCCCGCGGGGTCCACGCCGACGCCCGCCGCCCACCGCCACTCCGTCACGCGCGCGTGGTAGCCCGCGGTGTCGTCGACCACCGCGAGGGCCTCGATCGCGCGGGGCGGGCCGCCTTCGAGCGCCACCGTCCCGCGGGCGGGGACGCCCGCCTGCTTGCGCGTCCACACGTAGCCGCGACCGTGGGGGCACAGCGCCTGGATGCCGGCGCCCTCCTCGAGGGCGACGTCGAGCTCCACGCCGCCCTCGCGCACCCGCAGCCGCCCGGGCGCGAGCTCGACGGCGCCGCGACGGAAGAGCGTGTGTGTGCGCTCCTGCAGACGCGAGTCGGCGCGAGTGAGGACCGCCCAGAAGCTCTGGCGCGCGGGGCCCACCCGCACCACTGCCGCGCACGCCATCAGCTCCTCGCAGAAGACGGCAACGTACCGCCACCGCTTCAGCGGGCGTGAGCCGCGCAACAGGAGCATGTGGGCAGGGGGCACGGGCGCTCCGTGGCGCACGACCGCCTCGACGTCCCTCTGCGCGTCGCTCGTGGGGGCAACTCCCGTGAGCTTGCCGTCCGCGGTCGGGGGCCCCGCCGGCGCTATGCTTGCGGGTGTTGACTGACTGGTCAATCTATTCTGTGGGGGGATACTCACGGGAGGAAGCGCTTTGAGAGTCGCGGCAGTCCAGCTCAACACCACCGCCGAGAAGGCCGCGAACATGGCCACCGCCGACCGCCTCGTGCGGGCCGCGGCGGCGGACGGCGCGCGCCTGATCGTACTCCCGGAGAAGTGGACCGTGCTCGGCTCCGACGAGGACCTGCGCGCGGGCGCCGAGACGCTCGACGGACCGGCGGTCTCGTGGGCGCGCGAGGTCGCCCGTGAGCTCGAGCTCGACCTGGTGGCCGGTTCGATCGTAGAGCGCGTCCCCGGGCGGGAGAAGCTCGCCAACACCTCGCTGCACATCGACCCGCGGGGAGAGGTGCGGGCGGTGTACCGCAAGCTGCACATGTTCGACGTCGAGGTCGAGGGCAGGGCCTACAACGAGTCCGCCGTGACCGAGCCCGGGGAGGAGGTCGTGCTGAGCGCCACCTCCGAGGGTGTGCAGCTAGGACTCGCGATCTGCTACGACCTGCGCTTCCCCGAGCTGTTCAGAGTGCTCGCCTTGCGCGGCGCCCGCGTGGTCGCGCTCCCCTCCGCCTTCACGCTGCCCACCACCCGCGACCACTGGGAGGTCCTGGTGCGCGCCCGCGCGATCGAGAACGAGGCGTTCCTGATCGCCGCCAACCAGGTCGGCCCCCACCCCGGCGGGCACCGCTCCGGGGGGCGCTCGATGATCGTCGACCCCTGGGGGGTCGTGCTCGCCCGCGCCGAGGACGGGGAGCGCTTCGTCGCGGCCGACCTCGACCTCGCCCGCCAGGAGGAGATCCGCGCCCAGCTCCCCGTGCTCGCGCACCGCCGCCCGGGGGTCTACCACCGGCCGCAGGGAGCGGTCGCGTGAGCGTTGCCCGAGCCAAAAACGGCCCCGACAAGCGCCGCCTGATCCTCGACGCCGCCGTGCGGGTGTTCGCGCGCCAGGGCTTCCACGCGTGCCGCGTCTCCGACATCGCCGACGAGGCCGGGGTGGCGTACGGCCTGGTCTACCACTACTTCGCCTCCAAGGACGAGGTGCTCGACACGCTCTTCCTGGAGCGCTGGGAGGTGATGCTGCGGACGATCCGCGAGGTCGACGCCCAGGAGGAGCTGTGCGCGCGCGAGAAGCTCCAGGCGATCGCCTCCTTCATCGTGGACTCCTACCGCCACGACCCCGACCTGATGAAGGTGATCATCGTCGAGGTCACCCGCGCCGCCAACTCCTTCGGGCAGACCCACGTCGCCCAGATCCGCAAGGCCTACGAGCAGATCGCCGCGATCGTGACCGCCGCCCAGGAGGAAGGGGCGTTCAAGACGGAGATCGACGCCAACTTCGCGGCGATGGCGTTCTACGGGGCGATCGAGCAGATGCTCACCGGCTGGATCTTCGAGCTGCTCCCCCGCAGCGAGGAGCACTACGAGCGCGCGAAGTGGCTCGTGGTGGAGACCGTGTGCGGCGGGTTGGAGGCGACCACCGTGAGCAATACACTCCCCCAATGATGGAGAACGAGATGATTAAGCGGCTGGTGTGGTCCGGCATGCTCACCGCCCTCGGCGCCCTCGCGAGCATCCTCGCGCAGCGCGCCGCCGGCCTGGTGTGGCGGCGGGTGTTCGACGAGGAGCCCCCGGAGTGAGCGTCGCCTCTGGCAGTGCCCCGCGCGCCACGGCTCATGCGTGGCGGCGGGTGCTCGGCGAGGAGCCCCGCGCGTGAGCGCGACGTCCGGCAACGAGCAGCGTACCGAGCCAGGGGCCGGTGGGCCCCAAAACATCGCCACCGCGATCACCGACGTCACCGAGCGCGTCACGGTGCTGGTCCGCGAGGAGGTCGAGCTCGCCAAGGCGGAGGTCTCCGAGAAGGTCTCCAAGCTCGCCCGCGGCGCCGTGGTCGCGGTGGTCGCAGGCGTCTTCTTCCTCACCGCCCTCTTCTTCGTGCTGATCGGGTGCGCGTGGCTGCTCTACTACTACCTCCCGATCGGCAGCGAGTTCACCTACTTCTGGGGCTTCTTCGCGATGGCCCTGATCCTGGTAGTACTCGGCGCCGTCGCCGGGCTGCTCGCCGCCCGAGCCGTCAAAAAAGGAGCCCCCCCGGTGCCCACCATGGCGATCGAGGAGGCGCGGAGGATTCGCGAGACGATGAGCGCGAGCTCCGAGCACGGCACCGCCTCGCGCGGCGCCGCGAGCACGAGTCCGTATGGCGCGCCAGGCGCCGACAGCGCGGCAGGCGCGGGCGCCTACCGCGCCCCCTCCGCTGGCGGCGAGGGGGCCTCTTGATGGCGCAGCGCTCTACCGAGGAGATCCGCAACTCGATCGAGTCCAACCGCGCGGAGCTCGCGGTCTCGATGGAGCGCCTGCACGGCGAGGTGGCGCGCCTCACCGACTGGCGCGCCCACGTGGCTCGTCACCGCCGCGAGCTGCTGATCGGGGCGGCCGTCGTCGGCCTTGCGCTGGGTGTGCGCAGCCGCCGCCGGCGGCGACGCTGACACTGGCGGGGCTCCACCCCTGCTCGGGTGTGGCAGCGACATCGCAGAAATCGCCGAACTCCGGGTAGTTGACCGTCACCCTCTACTTGCCCAAACGGCGCAACGTCTCGCGGTGCTCCTCGGCGAACCGTTGGCGCTGTGCTGCGCGCTCGCGATCGGTACCAGGGAGTCCGCGTGCGAGATCCTGCCGCTTTGCCGGGGGCGGACTTGCCTTCGGCACTGTGGGAGCCTTGGGTCTCGCTGCGCTCATGCTCGCATTGTAGCCCTGGCGACACTTGACATTGCGCGACCGAGCAGCCCAGCTTTTGCTCAGGCCACCAGCGCGCGCGGGATCCCGCCGACGCCGATCAGGCCGGGTCCCACGTAGGTACCGATCACGGGGCCGACCTCGGAGACGAACAGCGGCTCGGAGCCGTAGATCTCGCGTCCGCGCGAGATCAGGCGCTGGGCCTGCTCGGTGGCCTGGATGTGCTGCACCACCCACGCGTCGGAGCCCGCCTCGCGCAGTTCGTGCAAGTACTGCACCATCCGCTCGAACGCCCGCCCCGCGGTGCGCACGCGCTCGACGGGCGTGATCTCGTACCCCAGCGTGAGGATCGGCTTGATCCGCAGCGTTCCTCCGATCCACGCCTGGGCCTTGCCGACGCGGCCCCCGCGGCGCAGGTACTCGAGGGTGTCGATGCAGAACCAGATTCGCAGCGCCGCGCGCGTCTCGCGCACGCGGGCGATGACTCCGTCTTTGTCCGCCCCTCCGCGCGCCGCCGCGGCGCCCGCGAGCACGAGCAAACCGAGGCCTCCGCAGGCGGTTTCCCCGTCGATCACCTCCACGCGCTCGCCCTGGCCGCGCTCGGCGAGCAGGTCGCGGGCCTGGCGGGCGGCCTCGCAGGTGCCGGAGATCCCGCCTGAGAGGTGCACGGACACCACGTCCTGCCCGGCCTCCAACAGCGGCTCCCACACCGCGAGGAAGTCCCCGATCGAGGGCTGGGAGGTGGTGGGCTGCTCCGGATCGGAGCCCAGGCGCTCGTAGAAGGCGTCGAAGCTCTCCATCTCCGTCTCGCGCTGGCGCTCGTCGCCCCAACCCATGTACAGGCTCACCTGGTGGATGCCCTCGCTGTCGGCGAGTGCGCGGGGAAGGTAGTGGGTGGAGTCCGTGACGACCGCTACGGAAGACATGGGGCGAGCACCCTAGCAACGCCCCGCCCTCGATGGGTTTGCGGCGCTTCGACCTATCGGGTCGGCCGAAAAGCCAGGTGGCGCGACGGCGGGCGCGGCCGGACGCCGTCGCGCTCAGCCCAGCAGGTTCTCGATCTGCAGTCCTCCTGCGGTGCCCTCTGCGGGGGACTGCTGCGCCGGCACGGCGCCTGCGCTGCGCTCGAGACCGAGGACCTCCGCGAGCTCGCCGGACTCGCACATCTCGGTGACGATGTCGCACCCGCCGACCAGCTCGCCGTCCACGAACAGCTGTGGGATCGTCGGCCAGTCGGAGAGCGCGGAGAGCTCCTGACGGATGCGGGGGTCCCCCAGCACGTCCACGGCGGCGAAGCTTGCGTCGAGGCTCTGCAGCGCGGCGACGGTGCTCCGCGAGAAGCCGCAGGCGGGGGCCTCGGGGGTGCCCTTCATGAAGAGGATCACGGGGTTCTCCGCGATCGCCTGCTCGATCGCGGCACGGATCGGGTTGGTCTCGAGGGAGGGGGCGGTGATCGGATCGATGCTCTGCATGGGGGGCTCCTTTGGGTTCTCGCGGTGCGGGGCTCTGACGGGGTCGAGTGGGTTCAACCGGCCTCGGTCTTCAGCGACAGCGCATGGATCGGCCCACCGATCTCTGCGCCGAACACCTGGTAGACGAGCCGGTGCTGGTCGATGCGGCTGCGCCCGGCGAACGCCTCCGCCGTGACGGTTGCACGGAAGTGGTCGCCGCCGCCGGTGTAGTCCTCGACCTCGGCGCGGGCGCCCGGAATGGCGGCCTCGATGCGCTGCTTGATCTCGTCGGGGGTGGGCATCTCAAGGCCAAGGATAGCTGGGGTGGCGGGGCTCGCTACACTTCGGATAGTGATGGTTGCGTTCACCGACAAGGGAGCCGAGAAGGTGCGCGAGTTCCTCGCCGGCCAGAGTGCCGACGTGACCCTCGCGGGGCTGCGCGTCGGGGTGCGCGGCGGCGGCTGCTCGGGCTTCCAGTACCAGCTCGCCTTCGACGAGCAGCGCGACAGCGACGCCGTCTTCGAGAGCCACGGGCTGAAGCTCCTGGTCGACCGCGCCAGCCTGCAGTACGTGGAGGGCTCCCAGATCGACTACGAGGAGAGCCTCCAGGGGGCCGGTTTCAAGGTCAACAACCCCAACGTTGTCGCCGCCTGCGGCTGTGGCTCCTCGTTCCGCGTGGCCGAGGAGGAGCAGCTCTCAGCAGTCTGACCGCCGTCTGACGGTCGGATGGCTGCGCATAGCGGCGTCCTCAGTCGCTCGTGTGCTCAGCACACTTCGCTCCTTGCGTCCTTGCTCTGCTTGCCCTCCGACCGTCAGGGGGCTGCGAGAACTACGTGGGCTCGTTGTCGAGTGGGCGCCAGAGGTAGTGGCACGTGATAGGGCGCCAGGACTCGGCGGTCTGAGGTCGGGGCGTCCTGGCTTTATGTCTCCTAGCATTATCTTCTATGAGATAAACTAAATCATCTTGACAAAGATTATCTTGTCAGGCATAATTTAGGGGTGGCACGTGGCTCGGGCAACCCGACCAACCCGTTTCGCTTCGGCGCGCTGGCGCTCGACGAGGCGTTTACGGACCGCGAGGAGGAGATCCGCGAGTTGGCCGCCGACATTCGCAACGGACAGGACGTCGTCCTGTTCGCGCCGCGCCGCTACGGCAAGTCCTCGCTGATCTGGCGGGTCGCCCAGCAGCTCGTGGGGGACGGCGTGCTGATCGCGCAGGTCGACCTGATGCGCACCCCGACCAGGGAGAAGCTGGCCGAGAAGCTCGCCAAGACGATCTACGACGAGATCGCCTCCCCGCTGTTCCGCGCCCGTGAGCGCCTGCGGATGTTCGCGGGGCTGCGGGTCGCTCCGACAGCGACGATCGACCCCGACGACGGTTCGCTGTCCTTCAGTTTCGACGCCCGTGCCGCGCGCGAGGATCTCGACGCCACGCTCGAGGGGCTGCTCGCGCTCCCGGGGCGGCTCGCGGCCGAGCGAGGCCGGCGGGTGGCGCTGGTGCTCGACGAGTTCCAGGAGGTCGTCGAGATCGACAGCGGCCTGCTCAAGTTGATGCGCTCGGTCTTCCAGGAGCAGCCCGAGGTGGCCCACGTCTACCTCGGCAGCGCGCGCCACATGATCGAGCGGATCTTCAACGACGAGCACGAGCCCTTCTGGCGCAGCGCCAAGCAGCGCGAGCTGGGCGCGATCCCGCGGGCGCCGTTCGGGCGCTACGCCGTCGAGGGGTTCGCGCGCACCGGTAAGACGCTCGACCCCCGGGCGTGCGCCGGGGTGCTGGACATCACCGGCGGGCACCCCTACGCCACACAGGAGCTGCTCTACTTCCTCTGGGAGGAGACTCCCCCCGGCGAGACGGCCGCAGGAGAGCGCTTGGAGCGCGCGACGGGTGCGACGCTGCGCTCCGAGCACGCCCACTTCAGCCTGCTGTGGTCGCGTGCGGCCGCCGCCCAGCGCCGGGTGCTGCAGGCGCTTGCCGCCGAGCAGCCCGGACGGCCGCTGAGCGGCGAGTACAGGCATCGCCACGCGCTGCCGGTCGCGGCCACGGTGCAGACCGCGCTTGCCGCGCTGAGCGCCGCCGAGCTGGTCGCCCGGATAGGCCGCGGCGAGTACCGCATCGCCGAGCCCTTTCTAGCCGAGTGGATCAGGCTCAACGAGAGCTGACAGTCGGATGGCTGCGCTGGCGGAGCGTGGGTGGTGCTCAGCTCGCGAAGAACTGCTGGTAGAGCAGGAAGACGTTGAGCGCGCTGATCAGGACGACGCAGCTCCAGGCGAGCGATGGTCGTGAGGCGGCGGTTGACGTGGACGCCCATGACGTCGCGGCGGCAGGTGAGCATCACGAGCGGCACGAGCGCGAGCGGGATGCCGAAGGACAGCACGACCTGGCTGAGCACGAGCGCGCTGGTGGGGTTGATGCCCGATGGCGAGGATCGACGATGCGCGGGGATCATCGTGATCGCGCGGCGCAGCAGCAGCGGGATGCGGACGTTGATGAAGCCGGCCATCACGACCTGCCCGGCGTAGGTGCCGACGCTCGACGAGGAGGCGCCCGAGGCGAGCAGCGCGACCGCGAACGCGAGCGCAGCGGTGCCGCCGACGAGGTGGCCGAACTGCGCGTGAGCCTCTGGGATCGTGCTCAGGCCCGAGAGCGCGGGGGTGTGGAAGAGCTTCGCGGCGACGGCCAGCATCGCCATGTTGACGAGGCCGGCGAGGCCGAGCGCGATGATCACGTCGAGGCGCTCGAAGCGCAGCACGCGGCTGCGCTCGCGGTCGTTGCGGCAGGGCATGCGGCCGTTGGTCAGCGCCGAGTGCAGGTAGATCACGTGCGGCATCACGGTCGCGCCGATGATCCCGACCGCGAGGTACAGCGAGCTGGTGCCGTGCAGGCCCGGGCAGCAGCCCGCGCAGCGATCCGTGGGCGGAGGGGCCGATGCGCAGCGTCTCGTACAGGAAGCCCGCGAAGATGATCCCGAGCAGCGCGGTGATCGCGAGCTCGAAGCGGCGGAAGCCGCGCGTCTGCAGCTCGAGGATCGCGAACGCGATCACGCCGGTGATCAGGCCGGCCGGCAGCAGCGGCACGCCGAACAGCAGGTTCAGCCCGAGCGCGGCGCCGAGGAACTCGGCGATGTCGGTCGACATCGCCATGATCTCGGCCTGCACCCACATCCCCCAGGTGAACGCGCGCGGGAAGCGCTCGCGCACGACCTCGGGCAGGTTGCGGTCGGTGACGATCCCGAGCTTGGCCGAGAGGTACTGGATCAGCATCGCCATCAGGTTCGCCGACCAGCACGACCCACAGCAGCAGGTAGCCGTACTGCGCGCCGCCCTGCAGGTTGGTGGCGAAGTTCCCCGGGTCGACGTAGGCGATCGAGGCGACGAACGCCGGGCCGAGCATCGCCAGCGTCGCGCGCAGGCGACCCTTGGCGAGCAGCTGCTCGAGCGCGCTCGGGATGCCCGCGCCGGGCTCGCGCGCAGCGCGACCGACGCGCCCTCGACGGCGCCCTCGAGCGCGGGAACCGGCGTCGGTGCGCAGCGGCGTCACCGCCGGCCCTCCTCGGTCTCGATGCGCATCGCACGCGCCAGCGTCGCCGCCGATCGGATGCTCGCGCTCGCCGAAGCGCACGAACACCGGCCCGCCGAACGGCTGGCGCTCGACGACCTCGAGGCGATCGCCGAGCGCGATGCCCTGCTCGGCCAGGTAGCGCAGCATCTCCGGGTCGGAGTCCGAGACGCGCACGAAGCGACCGGCGGCGCCCGGCGCCAGCTCGTCGAGGCTGCGGGTCTCGGCGCTCGTCGATCTCGAAGCTCGCGCCGTGGGGATCGGATCGCCGTGCGGATCGACCGTCGGGTCGCCCAGGCGCGCCGCGATCAGCTGCTCGAGCTCCTCGGAGAGCACGTGCTCGAGCACCTCGGCCTCGGCGTGCACGCGATCCCACGGCATCCCGAGCTCCTCGGCCAGGAACAGCTCGAGCAGCCGGTGGTGGCGCAGCACCTCGAGCGCGACGCGGCGGCCCTGCGCCGGTGAGCCGCACGCCGCGGTAGGGCTCGTGCTCGACCAGCCCGACGCTCGGACGAGCTTGCGCACCATCGCCGACACCGATCCCGGTGTGACGCCCAGTCGCTCGGCGAGCTCGTTGGTCGATACCGCAGCGCCCTTGCGCGCCTCCAGCGCGTACACCGCCTTGGCGTAGTCCTGGACGGACGCAGAAATCTGATCAGGCACCATCACAGAAGTATTTTAGGCAGGCCAAAACCTGTTGTCAAGGAGGCACAGCTTCTTGTTCGGGGGGATCCCTGTGGCTCGCCCTCGCGTGCGCTGGTGTGGGCTTGTGGCCGACGTGTGCCCCACCGCAACGTGTCGGTGTGGGCTGGCCGAACGACACGAGCTGTGCGTGTGCGCTACGCCGGTTCGTTGTCCAGCGAGCGCCACAGGTACCTGCACGCGAGGGTGCGGTACGGGCGCCACGGCTCCGCGATCCGCTCCATCTCGGAGGGGTCCGGGAGCGCCTTCAGCGCGTACGCGCGTTCGATCGCGCGGCGGATGCCGAGGTCGCCGACGGGCAGCACGTCGGGGCGCTCGAGGTGGAACATCAAGAACATGTGCGCGCTCCACATCCCCAGGCCCTTGACCGCGACGAGCTCCGCGATCACCGTCTCGTCGTCCAGCTCGTCGAGGCGCTCGAGCTCGAGCTCGCCGGAGAGCACGTGTTCGGCCAGCGAGCGCAGGTAGCCGACCTTCGCGCGCGAGAGCCCCGCGGCGGCGCGCAGCTCTTCGGGCTCGTCCGCGAGCACCTGCTCCGGTGTCGGGGTGCTCCCGTCGAAGCGCTCGGTGAGGCGCAGGTAGATGCTGCGGGCCGCCTTCGTGGAGAGCTGCTGGCCCACGATCGCTCGCACCAGCGCCCCATAGTGGTCGGCGGGTCGCCCGGCGCGCGCGTCGCCGAGATCCGAGCCGACGGCCCCGATGATGGCGGCGAGCACCGGGTCGGCGGCGCTCAGCTGAGCGACCGCCTTGCGCTGGGAGGGGCGGCGCCGGGCCTGTGCAGGCCCGGCGGTCCGGCGGGTACGGCCCTTTGCGGGGTTGGGCGGGGTCACCTCCGCGCCGGGGGCCTCACGCGCCCGCCGCCGACGCCTCGAGCGCGACCGGCTCGCCGTCGAGCGCGTTCAGCGCACGGGGCAGCGAGGCGGCGATACAGGTAAAGCTCGGGGTGTCCCGCACCGTGTAGCGGGAGGCCTCCGTCGTGCGCAGGCGCTGCACCAGGTCCAGGAACGTCCCCACGTCGTCGGTGTCGAACGCCACCACGAACTCCTGGTCGTCCAGGCCGAAGGAGTACGTCGTGTGGTTGTCCACCCCCGGGTATTCGCGCCCCACCGCGATGTGCCCCTGCATAATCCGCCAGCGCTCCTCCGCCGGCAGGCCGTACCACTCGCGCGACTTCACGAAGGGGTAGACGAACACGTACTTGCCGCGGAAGCCGCGCGGGGCGGTGCGCAGATCGTCGGAGTACTCCGAGCTCTTGCGCATCCCCAGGAACGAGTAGGGGGTCTGCGCCCACTTCATCAGGCCGCTCTGCGCCAGCACCACGTGGAACTCGTGGATGCGGTCGAGGTTCTCCGCCTCGGAGATCAGCAGCAGCTCCGCGTCGCCGCGGGTGCCCACGAGCGAGAAGGACTGCAGCAGGTGCCCGTCCGCGAAGTCCTCACAGGCCGCCATGAACTCCCGCTTGTCCTGGGCGCGGGCCTCGGAGTCCAGGCGCCGCCACGCAGGGTCCACCTTCAGGAAGGTGTACTTGACGAAGTGGCGCTCGCTCACACCTCACAGGCTACTGGCCTTCGGGGACCGGAGAGGCTAAGGTTCATACGTGCGGATTGCACTCGTCTCGCCCTACTCGTGGACGTACCCGGGGGGAGTCACCCGCCACATCGAGGCCCTCGCCCACGAGCTTCAGGCGGCCGGCCATGAGGCGCGCATACTCGCGCCCTTCGACCCCGACGACGCGCTCGCGCGCAGGATGCACCGGGGGGCACGTCCCCAAAGCCTCACCCCGCCGGAGCGGTTCGTACCGCTCGGGCGCACCATGGGGTTTCCCGCAAACGGCGCGATCTCCAACCTCGCGGCCACGCCCGACGCGCTGGTGGCTTTGGCGCGAGAGCTGCGCGGCGGGGGCTACGACCTCGTGCACATCCACGAGCCCGTGGTGCCGCTGGTCGGCTGGTACGCGCCCGGCTGCGCAGGGGACACCCCGCTCGTCGGCACCTTCCACAGCTTCTCCGAGAACTCCCTCACCAACGGGATCGGAGTGCTGCTCGGGGCCCGACGGCGCATGAACCGCCTGCACGCCCGGATCGCCGTCTCCGAGGCCGCCGCGTGGACCGCGCGGCGCTTCTTCGGCGGGCGCTACCGAATCGTGCCCAACGGCGTGCACCTCGGCGAGGCCGGCGGCGAGGACTCCGAGGGTGAGGGTGAGGGTGAGGGTGAGGGTGAGGGCCTGCGCATCCTGTTCGTCGGCCAGGCTGTCGAGCGCAAGGGGCTGCCCGTGCTGCTGCGCGCCTTCGAGGCGCTGCGCGAGCACGTGCCCGCTACGCTCACGCTCGTGGGGGCGGGGCCCGAGGACGTCGCGCCGCTGCTGCTCGACGATCGCGGGGTGCACGCGCTGGGCAAGGTCTCCGAGGAGCAGAAGGCCGACCAGCTGCGCCGCGCCGACGTGCTGTGCGCGCCCTCGCTCGGCGGCGAGAGCTTCGGGATGGTGCTCACCGAGGCGTTCGCCGCCGGCACACCCGTGGTGGCGTCGGACATCGCGGGCTACCGCGACGTGGTGCGCGACCGGGTCGACGGCCTGCTCACCCCCCGCGGCGACGCGCGCGCGCTCGCGGAGGCGCTGCGCGTGCTGGCACTGGACCCCGCCCGGCGCGCACAGATGGCGGCGGCGGCGCGTGAGCGCGCCGAGCGCTTCGCCTGGCCCCACGTCGCCGCCGAGGTGCTCGAGGTCTACGAGCAGGCGCTCTCCGTCGGGCGCGCTCGTTCCAAGCCCGCCCGCCTCGCGGTGCGCCACGGCCTCGCGCCTGCCGACCTGCTCCCCCGCGTACGCGCCAAGCGAATGCCCAGCCTCGAGCCCGAGCTCGCGCTGCCCGTCCCACGGCGGGCGCTGCGAGTGGTCCGCCGCGGCGCGCTCGCCCTCACCTCGCTCGCCGGCCTCGCGCTGGCGTTGAGCGCGCTCTCCCGGATCGGGGTCGGCCGCGTGCTCGAAAGCCTTGTCGCCTCCAGCCCCGGGCTGGTGGCCGCCGGCCTCGCGCTGATGTGCACCTCGATGGTCGCGCGCGGCCTTGCCTGGCACGCGATCCTCAGCGCGGCTCCCACCTGGCGCCCGGCGCGGCGCAGGGACGCGCTGCAGGGCACCTTCATCGGCGTTCTGATGTCCGCCACCCTGCCCGCCCGCCTGGGGGAGCCCTCGCGCGCGCTGGTCGTCGCGCGCCGCATCGGCCGCCCCCGCGAGACCCTGCCCGTTGTGCTCGGCACGATGGTCTCCCAGACGCTCTTGAACCTGCTTGCGCTCGCCCTTCTCGGGACGGCGATGCTCTCCGGTGTTCCCCTCCTGCACGGCCACGAGGGGGCGCTGGCCGTGGCCGCGCTCGTGCCCCTGGCCGCACTGACGGTCGTGCTGCTCGCCCCCGTGCTGCTGCCCCGCTCCGCGATCTCCCGTTCCGCGCGGCTGCACTCACTGGTGCTCGGGCTGCGTCGCTCGCTGCTGCGCGTGCGCGAGGGCCTGCGCGTCTTCCGCCAGCCCCGCCGCGCGGCCGTGGCCACCACCGTGCAGCTCGGCGCCTGGGCGCTGCAGTGCGCCTCCTGCTGGCTTTTGCTGATGGCGCTCGGCCTCGACCACCGCGTCGGGATCGCCGGCGCCGCGGGAGTGCTGTTCGCGGTCAACGTCACCGCCGTCGTGCCCGCCACCCCCGCCAACGTCGGCGTCTTCCAGGCCGCCTGTGTCGCCGTGCTCGCGGGGGCCTACCACGTCTCCACCCCCGACGCTGTCGCCTACGGGATCATCCTCCAGGCCGTCGAGGTCGCCACCGCCGTGATCATGGGCATGCCCGCCCTCGTCAAGGAGGGCCTCTCCTGGAAGGAGGTCCGCCTGCGCACCATGCACGCCACGCCGGTCCGCCTGCCGCCGCTGCCGGGGAGCGGCGAGGCCACCTCGCGCGCGTAGCGGTCACCGACGTGCTGTGACTCGCAGAGCGCTCGCCAAGCGGTCTGAGCTCGCGGTGGCTCTGAGCTCAGGCAGCGACCAACCCGGCCACATGATGTGGCTGGGGCACAGGCTCGCCCACCTCACGCATGAGGGCGATGTGATCTGGAAGCGCCTCGCGCATGAGCTTTTCGACCTCCTCTTTCGTCTGCCCGGCCGCCACACAGCCTGGGACATCGGGAGAGTAGGCGCCCCAGCCTCCGTCCTCACCGGTCTCATAGATGACTAGGTACTCGGTCATCGCAGCTCCTCAATTCCAGATTTTCGTCTGATCTCCGCCAACGTGCCTGGCTTCATCGTATCGCTTCGCTTGCCTGCCACAGTGACCACTGGCGAGCGGTCGGGATGCTTGAAATGGCGATGGCTTCCGCGCTCGCGCACCTCATCCCAGCCGTGCGCTTTGAGGAGCGAGATCACTTCATGAACCTTCTTCGCCACATAACTAAATCCGCCCAGGGGCGTGCGGCGGGACAGGAATTGGGCGTCGATCGCTTCAGCCGGCCATCGCCGGTTCGTCCTCGGACTCCACCGCTCCGTCCGGCGGGTCCTCGTCGCCGAGTCCGGGGGAGCTCTCGTCGGCACCGAACAGCGAGGGGTCTCGGGGGGAGCCCTTGATGAGGTCGTCCGGAGACCCGTTTGCAAGGAGCCGCCCCTGGCGCGTGCCGAAGTAGATCGCCTGGGGGTGGTGGGCTACGAGCGCGAGCGTGGACTGCTCGGGCTCGGGGGCGTAGCCGTCGGTTATGTGCATTCCGATGTCCGCGAGGCCCAGCAGCTTCTCCACCTTCAGGTGCTCTGCCTGCTCGGGCACCGCCGGGTAGCCCCACGAGTAGCGCCTGCCCTGCGCGGCGGGGATGCCGAGCATCGCGCGGGCCTCGTGGTGCAGCCACTCCGCCAGCCCCTCCGCCGTCTGCACGCCGACGCCGTGGACGTACAGCTGCTCGGCGAACTCGCCATCGGACTCGAGCTTCGCCATCAGCTCTGTCACCTCCGAGCCCACGGTGACCGCCTGCACCGCGATCACGTCGAGCTCGGGCGGAGGTGACCCATCCTCGTTCGCCGGGCGGAAGAAATCTGCCAGGCAGATGCGGTCGCCCTTCGGCTGGCGCGGGCACACGAAGCGCGTCAGCTCGGTGGCGCGGTCCTCGGGGTTGAGCACCACGATGTCGTTGCCTTCGGCGTAGCAGGGGAAGAAGCCCAGCAGCGCACGCGGGTGCAGGTACTTCTGCTCGCGCCACATCCGCTCCAGTCGCGGGCGGAAGTTGCCCTCCAGGAGCTCGCGCCACGCCTCGCCCTTCACGCCCTTCCCGCCCCAGTGCAGCTTGAACAGCACGTGCGTGTCGAGGTGGCTGTAGACCTCGTCGAGGTTCACCGGGATCTCCCGCACTCCCCAGTAGGGCGGCGTGGGCACGGGGACGTCGGTCCGCGCGGGCGAGCGCACCGAGTCGTCGGCGAGGTTCACCTCCTCGACGGGCGCCTCGCCTTTCGCGCGGAATGCGGTCGCTCCCGTGCGCAGCTTCTCCAGCAGCGCCACGTGCGCGTCGGCGTCGATCAGCTGATCCATCACCGCCAGGCCCTCGAAGGCGTCCTTGCAGTAGAAGACCCCCGGCTCGTACACCTCCTCGGACTCCCTGCCTCCGGGGTAGAGCGTGCGGTAGCTGAACGCGCGGTTGATCGCCGCCCCGCCGATCAGCACCGGGTAGGAGAGGCCCTTGGCGTGCAGCTCCTGGATGCACGCCGGCATCTGCTTGGAGGTCGAGACCAGCAGCGCTGAGAGCCCGATTGCCGTCGCCTTGTGCTCCTGCGCGGCGTCCACGATCGTCTGGATCGGGACCTGCTTGCCGAGGTCCACCACCGTGTAGCCGTTGTTGGTGAGGATCGTGTTGACCAGCGACTTGCCGATGTCGTGCACGTCGCCGAACACCGTCGCCAGCACGACCGTTCCCTTCGTGTAGCCCTCGATCCTGTCGAGGTATTTCTCGAGCTGCGCGACCGCGCGCTTCATCACCTCCGCGGACTGCAGCACGAACGGGAGGATCAGCTCGCCTGCGCCGAATTTGTCGCCCACCTCCTTCATCGCCGGCAGCAGCACCTCGTTGAGCGTCGGGACGGCGCCGATCTTCTCCACCGAGCGGTCGATCCACTCCTCGACGCCCTCCTTGCGGCGGCGCAGGATGTGGAAGTGCAGCGCCTCCTCGGGCTCCATCCCCTCCGTGGGGTCCACCGCGCTCTGGGTCTCCTGCTCCCCTTTGGACTCGAAGTGCGCGATGAAGCGCTCCAGGGCGTCCTCGCGGCGGTTGAACACCAGGTCGTCGGCGAGCTCGCGCTCGGCGTCGGAGATCTCCCCGTAGGGGGTGATGTGGTTGGGGTTGACCATCGCGAGGTCGAGGCCTGCCTGCACGCAGTGGTGCAGGAACACCGAGTTGAGCACCGCGCGCGCGCCGGGGGACACGCCGAAGGAGACGTTGGAGACTCCCAGCGAGGTCTTCACGTGGGGGATCTGCTCCTTGATCGCTTTGATTCCCGCGATCGTCTCGACGGCCGACGGGCGCCACTCCTCGTCGCCGGTCGTCAGCGTGAACGTCAGGCAGTCGAAGATCAACAGCTGCGGGTCGAGGCCGTGCTCCTCGCAGCACAGGTCGCGAATGCGCTTGGCGATCTCGACCTTGCGCTCCGCCGTCTTGGCCATCCCGACCTCGTCGATCGTCAGCGCGATCAGCGCCGCCCCGTGCGCCAGCGCGAGCGGCACCACGCGGTCCAGCTTGGCGCGGCCCGCCTCGAGGTTGACCGAGTTGACGA
The DNA here is from genome assembly GCA_963703395.1 of uncultured Solirubrobacterales bacterium. GTDB lineage: Bacteria > Actinomycetota > Thermoleophilia > Solirubrobacterales > Solirubrobacteraceae > Palsa-744. The sequence goes on from OY969817.1 coordinate 306,962, forward strand.
TCGCCCGACCGGGGATCTGCTCGAGGGCGCGTTCGATCACCTCCGGCTCGGTGGAGTCCACCTGGATCGGCGCGGGCTGGGTCAGCGAGACCTTCTTGGCCACCAGCCGCATCTGTTCGTCCTCGTCGGCGCGCTCGGTCAGCGCCACGCACAGGTCCAGCACGTGTGCTCCTCCGGTGACCTGGTCCTCGGCGATCTGCACCAGCCCGTCGTAGTCCTCGGCGAGCAGCAGCTCCTTGGCCTTGCGCGAGCCCTGCGAGTTGACGCGCTCGCCGACCATGCTTGGGCGCGGCTCCTGTACCAGCGGGGTCGCCGCGATCATCGAGGAGAGGTGGGGGGGACGGGGGGCGGGACGCGGAGGGGTTGGACGTCGGGTGTGCGGGTCTCCAAGCAGCTCGACGATCGCGCGGATGTGCTCGGGCGTCGTGCCGCAGCAGCCCCCCACGATGCCCACGCCGTAGCGCTCCACGAACTCCCCCAGCGCCTCCGCCAGCGGCCCGGGCCGCTCCGGGAAGATCGTCTCGCCGTCGGGTCCCTGCAGGGGGAGGCCCGCGTTCGGGATGCACGCGACCGGCACGGGGCTGTGCTCGCCGAGGAAGCGGATCGCGTCGCGCATGTCCTCTGGCCCCGTTGAGCAGTTCAGGCCGATCACGTCGACCCGCAGCGCCTCGAGCGTGCACAGCACCGCGGAGATGTCGGTGCCGAGCAGCATCTTGCCGCCGTTTGGCAGCAGCGACACGGAGGTGTGGATCGGCAGCGTGCGCCCGGTCAGCTTGAACGCCTCGCGCGCGCCGAACACGGCGGCCTTGACCTCGAGGATGTCCTGCGCCGTCTCGACGATCAGCAGGTCCGCGCCGCCGTCGATCAGGCCCTGGGCCTGCTCGGTGAAGACCTCCACCAGGTCCCCGAAGCGGATCTGTCCGAGCGTCGGGTCCTCCGAGGCGGGCAGGAACCCGGTCGGCCCGATCGAGCCCGCTACGAAGCGGTGCTCGCCGGCGGCCTTGCGCGCGATCTGCGCGGCCTTCGTGTTGATCTCGAGGGTGTGGGCGGCGAGGCCCCACTCGTCGAGCTTCAGCCGCGACGCCTGGAACGTGTCTGTCTCGAGCACCTCCGCGCCGGCGTCGAGCATCGAGGCGTGCACCCCCTCGATCACGTCGGGGCGGTGGAGCACGAGCGCCTCGTGGCACTTGCCGGCGAGACCGCCGTAGTCCTCGGCGGTCAGCTCGAACTGCTCCAGGGTCGCGCCCATGCCGCCGTCGTAGACGACGACCCTGCTGGAGATTGCCTGGCGGTAGTCGCGCACACTCCGATGCTACCGACCCGCCTGCCGCTGCTGGATCGCCTGCGGCTGCCCCTCTCGATGCTACCGACCTGCCTGGGGCTGTTGGATTGCTACGGCTGCCCCTCTCGGGCAGGCGTGTCGGCCCTTCCGGACGACAAACCCGTATGGCTCTTTGGGACGTCGCTCAACCACTCGTCCACCGGCCGTGCAACTTGGCTTGCGAGCGTCCATTCTGCACAGCCACTACCCAGCCCTCTAGCCAGGAGAGGACTCCGCCCATGCCACAGCCCATCGCTTTACAGGTTCCCCCACGGTCTACCCGCCGCCGCGCCACCGTAAACCGCTCCAAGCGAGCTGGACACACGGTGGTCGCCGTCGTCGGCCTCGGCTACGTCGGTCTGCCCACCGCGATCGCCCTGCGCAACGCCGGCTGCCGGATCGTCGGGATCGACGTCAGCGGGCCCCGCCTGAGCGCCATCCGCCGCGGCGACGCCGAGCTGCTGGAGACCGAGCAGGGAGACCTGCGCCGCCACCTGGCGAGCGACGGGTTCGTGCTCACCAACCGCGTCAAGGCGCTCGACGCCGCCGACCTGGTGCTGATCTGCGTGCCCACCCCCGTCGACGAGCGGCTGCAGCCCGACCCGCGGATCCTGCGCGACGCGTGCGCCTCCGTCGTGCGCCACGCCCGCCCCGGCCAGACGCTCGTGCTGACCTCCACCACCTACGTGGGCACCACCCGCGAGCTGCTCGTCCAGCCGCTCTCAGAGCGGGGCCTGCGCGTCGGCGAGGACGTGTTCGTCGCGTTCGCCCCCGAGCGCATCGACCCCGGCGTCGGCGAGCACGAGCAGCTGAAGACCCCGCGCGTGCTCGGAGGGGTGACGGAGGAGTGCGCGACGCGTGCGGCGAGCGTGTTGCGCCACACCTGCAAGCGCCTGCACCGCGTCTCCTCCCCTGAGGCGGCGGAGCTCGTGAAGCTCTACGAGAACACCTTCCGCGCCGTCAACATCGCGCTCGCCTTCGAGCTCGCCGAAGCCTGCGGCACGCACGGCCTCGACCCGATCGAGGTGACCGACGGCGCTGCCACCAAGCCCTACGGCTTCCTCGCCCACTACCCCTCCGCGGGCGTGGGGGGGCACTGCATCGCCGTGGACCCCTACTACCTGCTTTCGGACCTGCGTGAGCGCGGCCGCCCCGCCACGGTCGCCGAGGAGGCGCTGCGCAAGGTCTCCGGCCGGCCCCGCCACGTCGCCTGGCGCGCCCACGAAGTGCTCGTGCAGCTGGGACGGCCGCTGCCGCAGGCGCGTGTGCTCCTCGTCGGCGCCTCCTACAAGCCGGGTGTCGCCGACACCCGCGAGGCGCCCGCGCTCGAGATCATCGCCCGCCTGCGCTCCGAGGGCGCCAGTGTCGACTTCCACGACCCGCTTGTCCAGACGCTCAAGGTCGACGGCGTGCGGTTGAACGGGGTCGCGGCCCCGGCTCCGGTCCCGGCCGCGGCGGGCGCGGAGACCGTGGATCGCCGGCTCGACGGGCCGGTCCTGGACCCCGAGGACTACGACCTGACGATCCTCGCCACGCTCCATCCCGAGCACGACTACGACTGGCTGGAGCGCTGCCCCGCGGTGCTCGACTGCACCTACCGCCGCCACGACGCCGGGCTGTTGCGCTTCACCCCCTGAGTGATGCCGATCCGACGGACCACAGCCAACCGCATCCTGAAGGGGCTTGCCGGCCTCTACCTGATGCTGCTGCTCGCCGCGGTGATGGCCTACAAGGCCGCCTTCGCCGGGCTGCTGTTCTCCAACGTGTTCTTCGGCGTGTACTCGATCTCCGTCGCCACCTACATCCTCTCGCGTTTCCTGCTCAGCCTCTTCTACCGCACTCGGCCGGACGCCGGGATCGAGCCCCACATCGCGATCGTGATGCCCGGCTTCAACGAGCAGGAGGCGATCGCCCACTCGTTGCGCTCGCTGCTGGCGCTCGACTACCCGACCGAAAAGCTCGAGCTCGTGGCCGTCAACGACGGCTCCACCGACGGCACCCTGGTGGAGATGCAGCGCGTCGCCGCCGACTCTCAGGGGCGCGTGCACGTGATCGACTTTCCGCAGAACCGCGGCAAGCGTGCCGCGATGGCCGCCGGCATCCGCGCCACCTCCGCGGAGGTGATCGTGTTCGTCGACTCCGACTCCTCCGTCGAGCCCGACGCGCTCAAACGGCTCGTGCAGCCGCTCGCCGACCCCGCGGTGGGGGCGGTCTGCGGGCACGCCAACGTGCTCAACGTGCGCGACACCTGGATCACCCGGATGCAGGCCGTGCGCTACTTCGTCGCCTTCCGTGTCGTCAAGGCCGCCGAATCGGTGTTCGGCGCGGTCACGTGCTGCTCGGGGTGCTTCTCCGCCTACCGCCGCGAAGCGATCCTGCCGCGCCTCGAGTGGTGGGAGAGCCAGACCTTCCTCGGCATCGAGTCCACCTTCGGCGACGACCGCTCGCTGACCAACTGCGTGCTGCGCGACTGGCGCATCCTCTACGAAAAGCAGGCCATCTCGCACACGATCGTGCCCACCACCTTCCACGCGTTCGTCAAGCAGCAGACCCGCTGGAAGCGCTCGTGGACGCGTGAGTCGCTGCTCGTCGCCAAGTTCATCTGGCGCAAGCACCCCGTCGCCGCCCTCTTCACCTACATGAGCATCCTGCTCCCGCTGGTCGCGCCGATCGCCGCGCTGCACTCGCTCGTGTGGGCGCCCCTCGCCCACCACGGCGTCCTGCCGCTGACCTACCTCGCCGGGATCTACGCGCTCGCGCTCGTCTACTCCTTCTACTTCCTGCTCTTCCAGGATCGCTACAACGTCCTCTGGCTCTACGGGATCCTGTTCGTCTTCTTCTACCTGGCGATCATGCTGTGGCAGACCTACTACGCGATCGCCACCTGCCGCACCGCCGCCTGGGGCACCCGACCTGCGACCGCCGGTCTCGGCGCCGGGGGAGACGGGGGATAGGGTGACCCACCGGCTTCCTCTCAAGCGCGCGCTCGCCGCTCTGCTGCTGCCCGCCTCGCTGCTGCCGGTGCTGCTGGGGGCCCCCTCGCTCGCGCGTGCACCCGCCACGCTCGCGCTGAGGGCCGAGCGGCCCATCGCGCGCGCGCTGGCGCCCGCCAAGACCCACCGCGCACCGCCCGAGCCGGGGCGCTATCCGATCGGGGCTGCGCGCCTGGAGGTGGACGTGTTCCAACCCGTCGCCGGGGATTTCACACCGCAGGTTGGAGTCTCCCCGCTCGCCGAACACCGCTCGGCGGCCGAAGTGGCCGCCAACGAACGCCGCCTGGCGGCGGAAGTGGCGGCCAAGCCGCCTCTCCTGATCACACCCGGGCAGGAAGCCGGGAGTAGGCCGTGAACCGCCCCTCCGGCATCGCGCCCGCCCTCCCGGCCGCCGGCCTGCTGCTAGCGGCCTGCGCCGCCGTCTCGCTCGCCGCGCCGGTCTCCCTCGTCCACCGGCACTCGCCCGCAAGCGCCCGGGCCTGCGCCGGGCGTGCCCCCCGCGCAGTGCGCCTCGCGCGTCTGGCCGGGCCGCGCGTGCGTCTCAGCTGGCGGGCGCCGAGCGCCACCGCTGCGGGCGGGGTCGCGTATCGCGTGCTGCGCTCCGGGCGCACCGTCGGGCAGACCGCCCGCACCGCGATGGTCCTCCCGGTCGTGCCCGGCCGGTCCACCACCTTCACCGTGCAGGCCCGCTATCCCAGCACCCCGCGGGTCTGCGCGGCGAGCATCCACCGCGCGCTCCGCCTGCGGCCCCCCGGGCGCGTGCACGGGCTGCGCGCGCTCGCCCCCACGACGACCGGTGTGCGCATCGGCTGGGGCCGTGCCGCGCGCGGGGACGCCCCCGTCGCCGGCTACCGAATCCTGCGCGACGGCGCCGTCGCCGGGCAGACCCGCGGGCGCGTCTACGTCGTCAAGCTGAGCGGCGCCCGCGCTCACACGATCGCCGTCGCCGCCGTCGACACTCGCGGGCGCCTGGGGCCGGCGAGCAAGGCGCTGAAGGTCGCGGCCGGCTCCGGCACATCTCGCAGCACGCGCCACGGCGCGGTGGCGGGCAACGCTCCCCCCAGCACCCCCGACCGGCTCAGCGTCTCCGAAGTGAGCGAAGCCGGCGCCACCGTCTGGTGGGTGCCCAGCCGGCCGGGCTCCGCGCGGATCATCGGCTACCGCGTCTACCGCGACGGTGCCCTGGTCGGCCAGAGCACCAAAGAATCGATGCGCCTCACCCACCTCTCCTCCACCCGCACGTACCTGATCCAGGTCGCCGCCGTCGACGCCCTGCACCGCGAAAGCGCGCGCACCCCGCCGCTGCACCTCACCACCACCCACACTCCTCCTCAGGGTTCCGCGCTGATCTCCGCGCTGCGCGTCACCGACACCTCCGCCACCCTCTCCTGGCAGGCCGGCGCCGCCAACAGCGGCCGCCTGATCGGCTACCTACTGTTCGAGAACGGGCAGCCCGAGCGTGTCGTGAACGGGCAGATCACCACGGTGACGCTCGCCTCCCAGCGCCACTACACGTTCACTGTACGGGCGCTTGACTCCTACGGCTACCTCAGCGCTCCCGCTCCCGAAGTCTCCGTGTTCACCACCCACACCCCGCCCTCCACGCCCCCCAACTTCACCGCCACCGAAGTGAGCGCCCAGTCGGCCACGCTCACCTGGTCGCCCTCGACGCCCGTCAGCGGCCAGATCGTCGGCTACCGCGTCTTCCGCGACGAAATCCCCGTCGGGCAGACCTCCGCCACCGCGATCACGCTCGCCAACCTCGCGCCGTCCACGACCTATCGGATCACCGTCGCCGCCGTTGACTCGCTCGGAGCGATCAGCGCCCCCACCGTCCCGCTTGCGATCGAAACCACCGACCCCCCGCCGACCCATGGCAACGTGCAGGCCTTCCTGCTCGCCTCCACCGACCAGAGCTTCGCCGACCTTCAGGCCCACTACCAGCAGATCGGGGTCGTCTACCCCACCTACTTCAACTGCGGGGTGAACGGGGCAGTCAACGGGCACGACGATCCGCTCGTCACCGGCTGGGCGCGCGCGCGCCAGATCGCGGTGATGCCGCGCCTGAACTGCCAGAACCCGGTCGACGAGACCCAGATCCTCAATGAACCGGCGGCGGGGCAGGCCATGATCGAACGGCTCGCCTCGATGTGTCAGACCTACGGTTACCAGGGCATCCAGGTCGACTTCGAGGGTGCCCCTCCGGCTGAGCGCAACCCCTTCACCGCGTGGATCACCGCGCTCGCCGAACGGCTCCACTCCCAGGGCGACAAACTCTCGACGATCGTCACCGCCAAGTACTACAACGTCCAAACTGGGCGCGCCGCGATGTACGACGACGCCGCGCTCTCCGGGCCCTCCGACTACATCTTCGTGCTCGACTGGGGCCTGCACTGGACGACCTCTGTGCCCGGCGGGATGGACGAACTGACGTGGTTCACCAAGGTCGCCGACTACGCCGCCACGATGCCCAACAAGAGCAAGTTCGTGATCGGCATGCCGATGTACGGGGTCGACTGGCCGGGCGGCGGCGGCCCCTCCAACCCCGGCACCCCGCTCGAGTTCAACAACATCGTGGCGCTCGAGAGCGAGCTCGGGGTCACCCCCGAATGGGAACCGGTCGCCGCCGACCCCCACTTCTCCTACGTGGACGCCAGCGGCGTGCCCCACTCCGTCTGGTACACCGACCAGCAGTCGCTCGGCATCCGCGCCCAGCTCGCCGAATCCCTCGGCCTCGGCATCGGCCTCTGGCACCTCGGCAGCGAGGACCAGAGCATCTGGGAACTGCCCCAGCTCGGCGGCTGAGCCGCGGGGCCGAGCCCGGCGGGGTCTCACAGGTCGGCTGAGATGCGGCTGGTGCTTCGCCGGGTGGCACTCGCGCCTGCTTCCGGCCGGGCCTTTGCGCCTGCTTCCGGCCCGGTCTTTACGCTGGACGCAGTGACGCTTCGCGCGATCCGCGTCGTCCTGGCGTGCGCGGCGCTCCTGCTGTCGGCGCCGGCCGCGGCGGACGCCCAGCAGCTGCAGGCGTTCCTGCTGAGCAGTTCACCCGACTCCTTCGCCGACCTGCAGGCCCACGTCGGCGCGATCGGCGTGGTCTACCCCACCTACTTCGAATGCGCGCTTCCGGGCGGGGGCGTCGCGGGCGCTCCGAACCCCGTGGTCGACGCCTATGCCGGTGCCCACCAGCTCGTGGAGCTGCCCCGCTACACCTGCCAGGACGGCGCCGTCGTGCACCGCATCCTCACCCAGCCCGCTCTCCGCGACCGCACGCTCGCGCAACTGGTCGCGCTCGCCGCCGGCTCCTCCTACGCGGGGCTGAACCTCGACCTCGAGAACGACGGAGCCCGCGACCGCGGCGCGCTCACCTCGTTCGTCACAGCGCTCGCCTCGAGCCTGCACGCCGAGCACCGCCGGCTCGCCGTGGACGTCGTCGGCGTCACCCACGAACCGATCCCCCGTCCCGCGGCCGGCTTCTACGATGATCGCGCGCTCGCTGCTGCCGCCGACACCGTCTTCGCGATGGCCTGGGGCACCCACTGGGAAGGCTCTACGCCGGGGCCCCTCGCGCCGCTCTCCTTCGTGCGGGGCGTCGCCCGCCACCTCGCCTCGCTGCCGCACGCGCGCCGCTTCGTGCTCGGGGTGCCGATGTACGGCCTCGACTGGCCCACCTCCGGCGGGCGCCCTCGCCGCGCCACCGCGCTGCAGTATGCCGGCGTCCTTGCGCTCGCCGGGTCAGCGGGGGCGACCCCTGTGCGCGATCCACGCTCCGGGGAGTTGACCTTCGCCTACACCCGCGCCGGCGTCTCCCACCGCGTCTGGTTCATGGACGCCCGCGCGACCCTCGACCGCATCCGGATCGCCCGCCAGTTCGGGCTCTCCGCGGGGCTCTGGCGGCTGGGGGAGGAGGATCAGGGACTGTGGTCTTCGTTGGGTCCGTAGCAGTCTGGTGCATTACAATGCATGTATGCGCACGACTATCGAGCTGTCGGACCCCATCTACAGGCGTCTGAAGTCGGTCGCCGTCGATCGCGGGATTCGCGGCTTCTCTCCGATCGTCGAGGAGGCGCTGGCGGAGTACTTCCAGTCGGAGAACGATCGCCGTCGACTCGTCGATGCGATCAAGGCAGCCGAGGGTGCATGGAGCGACATGGACGTCGAGGAGTGGGAGCGTGAACGCAAAGAGGCGTGGGCGACTTGGCGACTGCCCCCGTCTTAGATTCCGATGTCCTGATCGACTACCTGCGCGGGGTAGGGCCAGGCTGGGAACTTGTTCGGCGTGTCCGCCAGAGCCTTGCCTTCAGGGTTACAGCCGTGACGGCCTTCGAGCTTGCGCTCGGAAGAGATTACGAGCAGGACGCTGCGGATGCCGACGTGCTGCTCGCAGTGCCGTGCTTGCAGCTCACGCGGGAGGCCGCGGTCCGCGCTGGCACTGTGCTGCGCGGCCTGCGCGCGGCCGGTGAAGGGATCGACATACGTGACGCGATGCAAGCCGGCATCTGCCTGGAGGCCGACGCGCCGCTCGTGACCCGCAACGTCCGCCACTTCGCCAGAGTGCCTGGACTCCGAGTGACGGAGCCCGGGCATTGGTCAACGTGAATGCGCGGTCGTGGGGCATGGAGGCCCCACGCCCACGGCCGGTGACCCCGCAGAAACCCGCGCGGACGATCCCCCGCCCAACAAACCCCCTCCACGCCGCCCGCCACAGACCTGCTACGCCCGCCTGAGGGTCGGAGGGCAAGCATGGCAAGGACGCAGTGAGCGAAGTGTGCTCGGCACACGTGCTGGCCGATCGGAGATCCCGTCGATCTCCGATCGGTGAGGACGCCGCCAGGCGCCGCTGGCCGAATCGGGGATGCGAGCGAAGCGAGTGTCTCCCTATTCGGTTGACCCTCAGGCTACTTGATGAACAGCATCTCCGAGTACTTCGGCAGCGGCCACAGGTCGTCGGGCACCAGGCCCTCCAGGCGGTCGGCCACCTCGCGCGTGTCTTCCATCGCGGGGACGACCCGGTCGCGCATGTACGCCGCCCACTTCGGCGCCGAGGAGTCCGGCTGGTTGTCCGCGAGGTTCGCGTCCTCCAGCTTCACCAGCGCGTAGTGCAGCTCCTTCACCAGCGGCTCCACCTCGCCGATCAGCTCCTGTAGGCCGCTCGCCTTCAGTTCGTTGAGGTAGCGCACCGCCGCCGGCAGCAGCATCGTGCGCGCGATCGCCGCCGCGGTCTCCGCCTCGATGTTGAGCTTCACCGCGTACTGCTCGGTGAACACCTCGAAGCGCGACTCCAGCTCCCGCTTGGAGAGCACCTTGTACTTCTTGAACAGCGCCACCGTGCCCTTCTCGACCAGCCACGGCAGCGCCTCGGGGGTGGAGCGCAGGTTGTAGAGGCCCCGTTTCTCGGCCTCCTTGTGCCACGCCTCGGAGTAGTTGTCCCCGCCGAACACCACCCGCTTGTTCGCCGCGTAGCTCTCCTTGACGACCTTCGTGAGCGCCTTCTCGAGGTTCGCCCCCGCGCCTTTCAGCGCCGCGCCCAGCTTGTCCGCGAGGTCGTCGATCGCCTCCGCCACGATCGTGTTCAGCACCGTGTTGGGCAGCGCCAGCGACTGGCTGGAGCCGAGCGCGCGGAACTCGAACTTGTTGCCCGTGAACGCGAACGGGCTCGTGCGGTTGCGGTCGCCGCCGTGCAGCGGCAGCGCCGGCAGCACCGGCGTGCCGAGGCCGAGGAACGAGCCGGGCTTCGAGGTCTGCGCCTTGCCCGCCTCGATCGCCCCGAACACCCGCTCCAGCTCCGAGCCCAGGAAGATCGAGATGATCGCCGGCGGCGCCTCGTTGGCCCCCAGGCGGTGGTCCTGGCCGGGGCTTGCGATCGACGCCCGCAGCAGCGCCTGGTGGGTGTTCACCGCCTGGATCACCGCCGCGCAGAAGAACAGGAACTGCAGGTTCTCGTGCGGGGTGTCCCCGGGCTCGAGCAGGTTCGCGCCCGTGTTGGTGCTCATCGACCAGTTGTTGTGCTTGCCGGAGCCGTTGACGCCCGCGAACGGCTTCTCGTGCAGCAGGCACACGAGGCCGTAGCGGCGCGCGACGTTCTGCATCACCTGCATCGTCAGCTGCTGGTGGTCGGAGCCGACGTTGGAGTTCTCGAAGATCGGGGCCAACTCGTACTGGTTGGGGGCCACCTCGTTGTGGCGCGTCTTGACCGGCACTCCCAGCTTCGCGAGCTCCTGCTCGGTCTCCAACATGTACGCGAGGATCCGCTCGGGGATCGAGCCGAAGTAGTGGTCGTCGAGCTCGTGGCCCTTCGGCGGCTTCGCGCCGAACAGCGTGCGCCCCGTCGTCAGCAGGTCGGGGCGCTCGAAGTAGTACTGCTCGTCGATCAGGAAGTACTCCTGCTCGGGGCCCACCGTAGTGAATACGCGCTGGGCGTCCTCCACGCCCAGCAGCTTCAGCGCCCGGACCGCCGCGCCGGAGAGCGCGTCCATCGAGCGCAGCAGCGGGATCTTGTGGTCGAGCGCCTCGCCCGTCCACGACGTGAACGCGGTCGGGATGCACAGTAGCGCCCCGTTGGGGTTCTCCAGGATGAACGCCGGCGACGTGGGGTCCCACGCGGTGTAGCCCCGCGCCTCGAACGTCGCGCGGATGCCCCCAGTCGGGAACGACGAGGCGTCCGGCTCGCCCTGGATCAGCTCCCCGCCGGAGAACTCCGCGATCGCCGTCCCGTCACCCACCGGGCCGTAGAAGGAGTCGTGCTTCTCCGCGGTGGAGCCCGTCAACGGCTGGAACCAGTGCGTGTAGTGGGTTGCCCCCCGCTCCATCGCCCACTCCTTCATCGCCTGCGCCACTGAGTCGGCCAGCGAGGGGTCCAGCGCCTCGCCGCGCTCCAGCGTCTTCTTCAGCGCCTTGTACACGTCCTTTGGCAGGCGCTGGCGCTGGACGACCGGGCTGAACACGTTCGACGCGAACACCTGGTTGCCCGGCAGGGTCAGATCGGGCGAGCCGAGCGCCGTGCCGTTGGCGCTCCACTGTGCTGCTGTGACGTTCTGCTGACGGGTCCTGGGCATGGGGGGCTTCTACTCCTCCTCGTCGCGTTCTCAGGGTGGGCTGGGGTTCAGGCGCGGAGCCTCCGCCGGCGGAGGCGAGCCGACCACGCATCGTAGACAACCGCGCCCCCTGGTACGCCTCCCTTTGGCGAAATCGCCGCCTCGATCTTTCGACAGCGGGCCAAATGGAGGAACTGGTCCCGCCCGTCCTACCCTTCCGGAGGCGTGTACGGACCCGGCACGACCTTGCCCGTCGTCGGGTTCACGTGGGTCAGCGGCGGACGGCCGGCGATGTACACGGTGAAGCTCCCCACCGGGGCCGCGCCGCTCGCGAGCTGCGCCCGGGCATTGCCGTTCAGGCCCGCGTACACCCTGTAGAAGACCCGGTGCACCCCCGGCTTCACCGGGGACACCTGCCACACGAAGCTGTGCGTCGCTCCCGGCGCCAGCGGGCCGAGCGCCCAGACGTTGTAGTTCGACGTCGTGCCGCTGCCCGGTGGGTCCACCTCCACAGTCCGGACCGGCGGGTTGGCGATCCGCCCCGGGCCCTGGTCCACGACCCACACAGGACGCCGGCGGCTGGCGAGCCCCGGGTATTTGCTGTTGTAGGAGAAAGACGTCACCGCCACGGTCACGTTCGGCAGCGTGCGCGCGCCGGTGTTGCGCACGGCCAACGCGAGCTGCGCCGGGCGCGCGACCGCCTGGTGCGTGGGGAAGCTCGCGTGCGCGACGCGCACCGTGAAGCTGCCCCGCGGTTCGTGGACGTCCTGGTGCGCCGTTCCGCAGCCGGCCGCGAGCGCGCTCGCGAGCGCTCCGCATCCGCCGAGCAACATGACCCTAGGCACGCGACTCCCCCTCACAGCGTCGCCACGATACCAGCGGCCGGGGCCAAGGGCGATACGCCCAAAGGGGTGGCACTCCGCCACCAGATCGCGTAGAGTCTGTGCAGCGGCGCACCGGCGCCGTCTTGTCACCCGAGGAGGGGCAGGTAAGAAGTGGTTCGCGGTGCCGCCGAGCGGGCGTTCCTTCCAACGAGGAACTTCATCGAGGAAGTAGGCGACATGATGATCCTGACGGGCAGGACCATCTCCTCGGCCCTGCGTCCCCCCTACCCCTACGGCGGGGAGTTCGTCTCGCAGTTCCTCTTCGCCCTGCGCCTCTGCTGGTTTCCGCTGCTCGTCTCGACCGTCTGCATCTGTTACGCCGCGCCCGGCCTGCAGGCCGCGAACTTCCTCACGCTGTTCGGCGCCCTGGACCGCCTCGGTGGGATCTTCGTGCTCGCCGCGATCCGCGAGATCGGCCCCAACGTCACCGCGATCGTGCTCGCCGGCGTCGCCGGCACCGCGATCACCGCCGACCTCGGCGCCCGCAAGATCCGCGAGGAGCTCGACGCGCTGCAGGTGCTCGGCGTCGACCCCGTCAAGAACCTCGTCGTCCCCCGCTTCCTCGCGCTGATGCTCGTGACGGGGCTGTTCAACATCTACGCCATCCTCTTCGGCCTGTTCGGCGGGGTCCTCGCCGAGCTCGTCTACCACCAGCCCCTCGGGCCCTTCTGGGACAACCTCTTCAACAACGCCTCCACCACCGACCTGTGGGGCTCCGCGCTGAAGACCGTGCTCTTCGGGGCGATCATCGCGATCGTCTGCTGCTACAAGGGCATGACCGCCTCCGGCGGCGCCGAGGGCGTGGGGCGCGCCGTCAACCAGGCCGTCGTCGTCGCCTTCCTGGCGATCTTCGCCTTCGACTACGTCTTCACGCAGACGCTGCTGGCCACCCACCCCCAGATCCTGCAGATTAAATAGTGGGGGGTGAGGCGCGATGAACGAATGGCTCGCACTCCCTCGGGAATGGATCTCCTCCTCCGGCGAGATCGCCAGCTTCGCCGGCCAGATCATGCGCAACGTCTACGACCTGCGCGTCTTCCGCTTCTTCGGCGAGGGGCTGCGCCAGTCGGGCATCCTGATCATCTCCTCGACGCTGATCATCTGGTCGCTGATGTTCATTCTCGGCTTGGAGTGCGGCATCGAGGGGGCCTACTTCCTCGAGGCCCAGGGCGCCCCCGCGTACTCCGGGGTGTTCACCGCGTGGTGCGACCTGCGCGAGATCATCCCCTACGCCTTCGGCTACATGATGGCCGCGAAGGTCGGCACCGGGATCGTCGCCGAGCTTGGCGCGATGCGCATCTCCGACGAGATCGACGCGCTCGAGGTGATGGGCATCGACTCCGTCACCTTCCTCTGCGCGACCCGCCTGCTCGCCGCGTGGCTCGTGCTCCCGTTCATGTACCTCGCCGGCATCGGCGGCGCGTTCCTCGCCTCCTACATCGCCGTCGTGCAGCAGGTGGGGGTGGTCTCCGCGGGCGGGTACTTCCTGATCTTCTGGCAGTTCCAGAACCCTCCCGACTTCGTGTTCAGCCTGGTCAAGGCCATGTTCATGGCCACCGCGATCGTGCTCGTCGCCTGCTACTACGGCTACAACGCCTCCGGCGGGCCCGTCGGGGTGGGGACCGCGACCGCCAAGTCGATGGTGCTCAACCTGGTGCTCGTGCACCTCATCGGGATGGTCGGCACCCAGGTCTTCTGGGGGGCCAACCCGCGCGCCCCGATCGGAGGGTAAGTGGCGCTAGAGCACGAGACGGCGGACGCCGCCGAGGAGCAGGACTTCCAGTACCACACGAGCGCCAGCCGCCCCACCGAGGCGCCCGACGCGATCGAGTTCATCGACGTCCACAAGGCGTTTGGCTCAAACCGGGTGCTGCGGGGGCTGAACCTGGGCATCCCCGAAGGCCAGGTCTCGATGATCCTCGGGCCCTCCGGCACCGGCAAGTCGGTTTGCATCAAGCACATCGTCGGCCTGCTCTACCCCGACCAGGGTGACGTGATCGTGGCCGGGCACTCGATCCCCTCGCTCTCCGACGACGACCTCTTCGAGCTGCGCAAGAAGTTCGGGGTGCTCTTCCAGGACGGCGCGCTGTTCGGCTCGCTCAACCTCTACGACAACGTCGCCTTCCCCCTGCGCCAGCACACCGAGAAGGGCGAGGAGGAGATCGCCGGGATCGTCAACCGTCGTCTGCGCGAGGTCGGCCTCGGCAACGCCAACGAGAAGATGCCCAACGAGCTCTCCGGCGGGATGCGCAAGCGCGCCGGGTTCGCCCGCGCGCTGGTGCTCGATCCCGAGATCGTCCTGTTCGACGAGCCCGACTCGGGCCTCGATCCTGTGCGCACCGCCCTGCTCTGCGAGCTCATCAAGGAAGTGCACGCCGAGAACGGCGGGACCTACGTGGTGATCACGCACGACATCCTGAGCGCCCGCCGCGTCGCCGAGCACATCTCGATCCTCTGGCGCGGGCGCATCGTCGAGTCAGGGCCTGCCGAAGATCTGTTCGGCTCCGAGAACCCCTTCGTCCGCCAGTTCCTCTCGGGAGACTCAGCCGGGCCGCTGGGCATGGAGTGATCCCGGCGGCGTCTCGTCGCGCCTGGCGGCGTCCTCGATCGCTCGTGTGCAAAGCACACTTCGCTCACTGCGTCCTGGCCAGGAACGACGATCCATCCGCCGGGAGGGTGGGTTGTACCAACAGGTGATCCATTAGCCTCGTAACTGTGTCCACTGCCCGGCTTCTATCCACTCTCGCCGGCGGCGCCGCCCGTCGGCCGCTGCTGGTGGTCGTGCTCGCGGCAGCGCTCGGGTTGGGCGGTGCTGCGCTCGCGCTGCGCCTGCACACCAGCGCCGCCACCGACACGTTCGTGGGGCGCTCCAGCGCCGGGTACAAGGCCACTCAGCGCTACTACCGCGCCTTCGGGGAAGAGCCCGTGGACGTGATGGTGCAGGGCAACCTGCAGCAGCTGCTGCTGAGCTCCGACATCGACCGCCTCCTTGGGCTGGAGGGGTGCCTCTCGGGCAAAGTCCCGCACGCCGCGCTCCCCCGCGAGGGCGGGTACCACGGCCCCTGCGGGCAGCTCGCGCGACTGGGCACCGTGAAGGTCGTGATCGGCCCCGGCACCTTCGTGAACGAGGCGGTCAAGCAGATCGACGAACAGCTCTCCGCCCAGAGCGCGCAGGCCGAGACCCGGGCCCGACAGGCCGAACAGGCCATCCGCCGTGCGGCGCTCGCCCAGGGTCGCTCCGCCGCCGAAGCGCGCAAACTCGGCGAAGAAGCCAGCAAGTCCACGCTCGAACGCTACGTCCAGGAGATCGCGCTGCTGGGGACGGAGTACGGCCTCACCGCGCCACCCAGCCTCAACTCTCCGAGCTTTGTCTCCACGCTCGTGTTCGACAACGTCGCCAAGATCCCCGGGACCCCCAAGCAGCGCTTCGCCTACCTCTTCCCGGGCCGCGAAGCCGCGCTTGTCTCCGTGCGCATGAGGGCCGGCTCCAGCGAAGCGCAGCGCGTGCGCACCATCGCCCTGGTCCGCCGCGCGCTCGCGATGCCTCAGTGGCGCCTGCAGCACGGTGAGCGCTACCTGCTCACCGGCGAGCCCGTGATCGTGTCCGACCTGACGAGCTCGATCACGCACTCGCTCGAGCTGCTGCTCGTGGCCGTGCTGCTCGCAATGGCCGCCGCCCTCAGCCTCATCTTCCGCGGGCGCCCCCGCCTGCTGCCGCTGGGGATCGCCGCGCTCGCCGCTGCGCTCACCTTCGGCGGGCTCGCCGCCGTGGGGGCGTCCCTGACGGTCGCTCAGGTCGCCGTCCTGCCTGTGCTGATCGGGCTTGCCGTTGACTACGCCATCCAGTTCCAGTCGCGCGTCCAGGAGGCCCGCGAAGATGGCGCGGGGGACGTCCGGGCCGCGATTCGGCGCGCCGCCGCGGCCGGGGGCCCCACGCTCGCCGCCGCCGCCGCGGCCGGGGCGGGAGCGCTGCTCGTGCTGACGCTCTCCCCCGTGCCGACCGTGCGGGGCTTCGGGCTGCTGCTGATCGTGGGCATCGCCCTCGCCCTGCTCTGCGCCCTCGTCGTGGGCTCCGCGGTGCTCGCGCTCGCCGGAACAACTCCTCCTCCGCGCCCGCGCACCGGTGGGCTCCTGGCGCCCTCCTGGCGCGGCGCGCAAGAGTTGCTACGCGAGAACTTCTTGACTCGCTACATCTCCAAGGCAGCGCTCGTGTATGCGGTGCGCAACCCGGGGCGGGTGATCGGCGTGGGCCTTGTGCTCGCTGCGCTCGGCTGGGCGCTCGACACGCAGACGCACGTGGAGACCAACCTCGAAAAGCTCGTCCCCCAGAACCTCGCTTCGCTGCGCAACCTCGACGCGCTCGAGCGCGCCTCGGGGGTGGGCGGGGAAATCAATCTGAGGGTCGCCGGCAAGAACCTTGCCACTCCCGCTGCGATCGAATGGATGAGCTCCTACCAGAACGCGGTCCTGAAGCGCTTCGGCTACACCGCGACCCGCGGTTGCGGGAGGGCGCTGCTGTGTCCAGCCTTCTCTCTGCCGACGCTATTTCAGGGAGGAGGATTGGCGGGATCGGAAGCTCGCCCACCTGGCGCAGCGGGCGGGGCAGCGCCCGCGAAGCTCACCCGCGCCAAGGTGGACGGCCTGCTGCGGGCGATCCCGCCGTACTTCTCTCAGAACGCGATCACCCCTGACCGGCGCGTGGCGACGCTCGCGTTCGGCATCCGCCTGATGCCCCTCGAAGAGCAGCAGCACGTGATCGAAGCGATGCGCGCGAGCCTGCACCCGCCGCCCGGGCTGAGCGCGCAGCTGGTCGGGCTGCCGGTGCTCGCGGCGCAGTCGGGTGCGCAGGTGGCCGCTCCCTGGCGGCGTGTGCTGACGCTGCTCGCCGGGCTCGCCGCGGCCGCGCTCGTGCTGCTGGCGGCCTTCCGGGGGGATCGCCGCCGGGCGCTGACGCCGCTGCTGCCGGTGGCGCTCGCCACCGGGTGGTCGGCGCTGCTCGTGTTCGTCATCCGCGTGCCGCTCAACCCCATGTCGGTCACGCTCAGCGCGCTGGTGATCGCGATCTCCACCGAGTTCAGCGTGCTCCTCTCCGAGCGCCACCGCCAGGAGCGGATCGCCGGCCGGCCGCTGCTGGAGGCGCTGCGTGTGACCTACGCGCGCACCGGGGCCGCCGTGGCAGCCTCCGGCGTCACCGCGATCGCCGGCTTCGGGGTGCTCGTCCTCTCCGACATCCGCATGCTCCGCGACTTCGGCGTAGTGACGCTCGTCGACCTCAGCGTCTCCCTCGTGGGGGTGCTGGTGGCGCTGCCCGCGGCGCTGCTGCTCGCGGAGCCGGGCGAGCTCACCCGGCGGAGACTCGTTCTCTCCCGTCCTCTGGCGGCGCTCCGCGCGCGCGTACGCCCGCGCCATGAGCCGGTCTGAGCGGTCCGCAGGGCGCGCAGGCGTGGGGTCGGGTCCCTTTTCATCTCAGCGCTACGGCCGGTGGGTGGGTGCGCTGGCGCTGGCGATCCTCGGGCTGATCACGCTCAACACCATCCTCACCCCGTCTCACGGGGCGATCGGGCTCACGGCGGGGGAACGGATGCCGCCGTTCGCGGTCCCGCTCGCGAGCGGGACCCTGTCGGGGGACGCCGACGTCGCCACCCGTCCCAACGACGGCTCCGCCGGCAGGCGCCCGGCGTGCGCGGAGCGGGGCCCGCAGATCCTCAACGTCTGCCAGCTCTACGAACAGGGCCCGGTGGTGCTGGCGCTGTTCGTGGACTCCAGCGGCTGCCCGGCGATCCTCGGCGACCTGCAGACGCTTGCCTCCAGCTTCCCCGGGGTGCGCTTCGCGGCGGTCTCGATCAAAGGCGACCGCGGGCAGCTGCGGGCGCTGATGCGCTCGCGCGACCTGAGCAGCGTTCCGATCGGCATCGACGGCGACGGGGTGCTGGCGGGGCTCTACAAAGTCTCGACCTGTCCCCAGCTGACCTTCGCCTATCCCGGGGGGGTGGTGCAGAGCAAGGCGCTTCTCTACCGGCCCCCGCTCGCCACGCTGCGCGCGCGCGTGAGCGCGCTCGTGGCGGGCGCCCGCGCCCGCGGATGGAGGCCGCCGCGGTGAACGAGCCCACGCGCGGCTGGTGCGAGCGCGAGGTGGAGGAGGAGCTGCCGGGGCTGCGCCTTGTGCACATTCGCGCAGCCGTCGCTCCCACCGGCCGCCGGCCGATCTCCGATCGCTCCCCACCGGCGGTGAAGGAGCGGCTGCGGGAGCTCTCCAACCGGTGGGCGGGGCCGCACGCGATCAACCTGCGCCAGCGGGCGGTCCCGGCGGCCTACCGCGTGTTCTTCAGGCACATCGGCCTCGACCCTGACGTGGTGCGCACGCCGATCGAGGAGGCGATGCTCGCGCGGATGTTCCAGGGGGGCTTCCACTCCAACCACCTGCTCGCGGACGTCCTGCTGATTGCGCTGGTGGACACCGGCGTGCCGGTGTGGGCGCTCGACGCGGCGGCGGTCGACGGCCCGCTCGGCATTCGCGCAAGCCGTGAGGGCGAGTGTTTGGGAGGCCCGCCCGCCCGCTCGCCTGCCCGCTCACCCGATCTCGGAGGCTCGCCCGACGCGCCCCCACTGACCGCGGGGCAGCTGGTCGTCGCCGACGCCCGTTCCGCGGTGGCGGTGCTGTTCGGGCAGATCGCCCCCGGCCTGCTCCCCGGTGCCGGCGCGGTCGAGCTCGAGCTCTTCACACTGCAGGTCCCCGGCGTCTCCTCCCTGCATGTCGAGGAGGCGCTCTGGATGTGCCTCGCGATGTTGGAAGGTCCGTGGTAAGGGTCCGGCGAGCGCTGATAGAATCGCTCCAGCGGCAGCCCCCCGAGGAGGAGCAGCTGGGCAATGGTCCCAACCGAGCAGCCCACCATCGATCGTCAGGTCCTTCGTCTCCGTCTGGGCACGGAGGCCGATCGCGGATCGGCCAAGAGGGCGGCGGAGCGCGCCGCACGCGAGTCGCTGAGGGCGCAGGTCGCGAAGCTCGAGCGCGAGCTCTCCGGGATCGTCGCGGGTCGTTTCCCGCACGTCTTCCCGGTTCCGGCTTGGGATCCCGCCCGCCCCTCCGGGCGAGCGGGTCCTCATCTCCTCTCGCTGGCCGAGCTCGAGCGGCTGCGCGATCGGCTTGTGCTGCGTTTGCGCGGGGCCCAGCGCGAGGCGGGGCAGCGGTCGGAGCTGGAAACGCGCTCGCGCGATCTGCTGGAGCGGATGAGGCAGGAACCGGGCCGCTACAAGTTCGTGCGCCTGCCCGTCACCGACCTCGGCGAACGCGGCTGCGGGGTGTGGGAGGTGCGTCCCCGCCTCGGCGTAATCGGGATGCTCGCCGGCTGGTGGCAGCTGACGCTCTCCTCGGGCTGTCCGTTACCCCGGCCGCGCGCCTGCGGCGCGCGGCTTCTCCCGGTGCGGGGCAGCGCGTTGTCACATGCGTGAAGGCCGCGCGGCCCCGCCTCACGACACTCTTCTGCGCCGCGCCGGGTGCGTGAGACGCTCCTCCCGGCTTGGCCTCAGCGGTTGAGCGCCATCACGCTCTGTTCCTGGCACGCCGAGGCGAGCGTACGACGTTGGCGCTCGGTCAACGACCCCACGGTCTTGGTCTCCGACACCTGCAGCTGGTAGAGCAGCTTGCGGCAGCGGCTCGCTCCCCACCGGCGCTGGCTTATCAGCAGGTCCGCCACAGTCATGCTGTGCGCCTCCCACGGGCATTCGAGGATGACGTCGGCAGCGTCGAGCTCCCCCGTCGCCACCCTCCGCTTGAGCTCAGCGCGGGCTAGTCGCACTTTGTTGGCGCGTTCCAGGGCGCGCATGTATTGAGGGCCGGCAGGGGCGATCGTCGCTGTCGCGTTCATGTTTGAGCTCACTCCCCGTTGCCGCCGCGGGAGGTCACCGCGACGCAACACCTTGCTTGGTTATTTGACGAGTACCGCGCCCGCACCGATCGCTCTCGGCTCGCCCACCGGACGTCCTTCCGGTCTCGGCACCCCTCTACCTGTGACGTGGAGCGAGTTCCGAGCGTTGATGCAGTAGCGCCTCTTCAAGCTAACCAGCAAGGGGGTCGCGGTCAACAGCGGTCGGTGCAGATCGTGCGCAAGAAGCGACCTTTTTCTCTTTCCCCACTGAGCTTATGTGGAACCTTAGTCGAGAGACTCGGATCCCAGCCCGCCCCCGGGCAGCGGCCCGTGCTCGGCCTCGAAGGAGCGCTTGACGCGCGCGAACGTGTCGAGCGCGCGATCGAGCGTCGCCTCGTCGTGGGTGGCCATCACGCTCGTGCGCAGCAGCGCCCCGCCGGGGGGCACGGCGGGGTGCAGTGCGGTGTTGACGAACACCCCGGCGTCGTACAGTGCGCGCCACAGCAGCGCGGCCTTCCAGTCGTCGCCGACGAGCACGGGCACGATCGGGGTCACGATCGTGGGGGCGCCACCGGCGTCGGGGCGTACCCCGGGCGCGGCGGCGACGGACGGGTGCTCGGGCAGCCGCTGGGGGGCGACCACGGCGAAGCCGAGCTCCGCCAGGCCGTCGCGCAGGCGCCACGCGTTCTCGAGCACGCGGGCGAGCAGCGGAGGGCCCTCCGCGGAGCGCAACACGCGCAGCGCCGCCAGCGCCGCGCCCAGCGCCGCGGGGACCGCGGAGGCGGTGAAGAGGAAGGGGCGCGAGTAGATCCGCAGGTACTCGATCACCTCGGCGGGTCCCACGACGAAGCCGCCGCAGGAGGCCAGCGACTTGGAGAAGGTGCCCATCCGCAGGTCGACGCGATCCTCGACGCCGAGCAGCTCGGCGGTGCCGGCGCCGCGAGCGCCGAGCACCCCCGCGCCGTGCGCCTCGTCGACCATCAGCCGCGCTCCGTAGCGCTCGCACAGCTCGCAGACGTCCACCAACGGGGCGATGTCGCCCTCCATCGAGAAGAGGCCGTCGAGCACCACCAGCACCCCGCCCCCGTCGCCCTGGGCGCGCTGGAGCATCTTCTCGAGCTTCTCCAGGCGGTTGTGGCGGAACGGGCGCAGCTTCGCGCGCGAGAGCACGCACCCGTCGAAGATCGAGGCGTGGTCGCCGGAGTCGGCGATCACGGTGTCGCCGGGCGCGAGGATCGTCCCCAGCGTGCCGACGTTGGCCTGGTGGCCGGTGGTGAACACGAGCGCGTCCTCGGCGCCCATCCACTCCGCGAGCTCGTGCTCCAGTTCGAGGTGCAGCGGGATCGTGCCGTTCAGGAAGCGCGAGCCGGTCAGGCCGGTGCCGTAGCGGTGCAGGGCGTCCTGCGCCCCCCCGAGCACGCGCTCGTCCCCGGTGAGGCCGAGGTAGTTGTTGGAGCCCAGCATGATCCGCTGGGCCCCCTCCATCTCCACCACGGGCATCGCGGGGGAGGTGAGGACGTGGAAGTAGGGCAGGACGTCCGCCTCCCGCGCCGCGGCGAGCAGCTCGGCGCGCTCGTGGTTGCGGACCTTGGCGAAGACGTCCTTCGACGCGGGAGCCGCTGCGTCCGTCGGAGTGGGCGCGGCGTCCGTCTGGTCGGGCGCACCGTCGTCCGTCTGGTCGGGGGGGGCACCGTCGTCCGCCGGCGTGGTCGCGGTGGCGTCTGTCAACGTGGGTGTGTAGGGTGGCGAGCGATGGCTGTCAAGGGTGCTGAGGCGACGACGGGCGTCGAGATCCGCCCGGTCGCGTCCCGGGGCGAGCTGGACACCTTCATCAAGCTGCCGTGGCGGCTCTATCGTAACGAGCGCAACTGGGTGGCGCCGCTGCTGATGGATCTGAAGAAGCGGCTGGACCAGAAGAAGAACCCGTTCTTCAAGCACGCCGAGGCGCAGTACTTCCTCGCGTGGCGCGACGGGCGCCCGGTCGGCCGCGTCAGCGCCCACGTGGATCGCAACTTCAACGAGTTCCAGGACAACGCGTGGGGACTGTTCGGTTGGTTCGAGTGCGAGGACGACCCCGAGGCCGCCCGTGCGCTGCTCGACGCCGCCGAGGCGTGGCTGCGCGAGCGCGGCCGCGACCGGATGGTGGGCCCGATGGACTTCACGACCAACGACGAGATCGGGCTGCTGGTCGAGGGTCACGAGTACCCGCCGATCATCCTCTGCCCCTGGCACCACCCCTACTACCAGCGCCTCTTCGAGCAGGACGTCGGCATGGCCAAGGCGATGGACCTGTACATGTGGAGCCTGTACGTGGACAAGCGCGAGAAGGTCCACCCCGCGATCTGGGAGGCCGCCGACAAGCTCGAGTCCGAGCACGGGATCGTGTGCCGCAACTTCCGCAAGAAGGACCTGCAGGCCGAGGTGACCAGGTTCCTGGAGGTCTACAACGCCGCGTGGGAGAGCAACTGGGCCTCCGTGCCACTCAACGAGGAGGAGGTCCGCCACTACGCCAAGGACCTCAAGCCCGTGCTCGACGAGAACTGGGCGATGGTCGCCGAAAAACGGGACACGGGTGAGGTGGTGGGAGCCGCGCTGACGCTGCCCGACTTCAACCAGGTGCTGGCGAAGCTCAACGGGCGGCTGCTGCCCTTCGGGTGGGTGACCGCCCTGCGCGAGAAACGCAAGATCGACGCGGTGCGGGTGTTCGCGCTGGGGGTCAAGCCGGAGTACCAGCACACCGGCGTCGCGGCGCGCTTCTACCAGATGCACTTCGACGCCGCGGAACGCACGCCTCAGAAGGGCGGCGAGATGGGGTGGATCCTCGAGGTGAACAAGCCGATGAACCGCGCGATGGAAGGCATGGGCGGCGAGATCAAGCGCCGCTACCGGGTGTACGAGCGGGTCCTGGATTAGCGGTCTGGAGCGCTCTCTACACTTCGGCGGCGTGAGCGAACCGCTTCAGAGCGACCTGCCGCAGGCCGAGGGTGGCGACACCGAGGAAGTCAACGCGGTGGTGGTGACGCCTGTGCCACGGGCGACCCCGGCACGTCGGACCCCCGACTCGGTGGCGCCCGCGGTACAGGCGGCGGCGGTGGCCGCCACGGGCTTCGTCGCGGGAGCCGCGCTCGCGGGCCTGGCGCACCGTCGCGCGCACCGCCGCGAGCTCCTGCGGGTGGGCTCCGCGCGGCGCCTCGGCCGGCGCGCCGGCGGGGGCCGAGGGCGCGGGTCCTCGAAGGGCGCGGGGGAGCTGGTCAAGATCGTGGGCAGCCGCTCGCTGCTGGTGGACGTCCACCTGCTCGGTGGCCGCGACTAGCGCAAGCCCTGCGAGGAGCGTCCGGCCGCAACTGCGCGCGGCGGAGAGGACGCGTTCTGGCGCGGGGGCACCTCTGGAGGTACAGGCGCGCGTCGAGGTGCGCCCCGCGTGGCCGTTTCGCCTCCCCGCGCACGGAGGGGTGGACGGGGTGCTGCGCCACCGAGGGGGCGTGCTGGAACGGCTGTTGCACCGGGGCGAGGAGCCGGTGGTGGTGCGCGTCGCCCAGGCGGCTCCGGACCGCGTCGTGTTCGGGGCGTGGGCTCGCACGCAGGCAGGGGCGGAGCACGGGATCGCACGGATGCGCTTCGCGCTGGGAGTGGACGAGGACCTGCGCGCCTTTCACGCACGCTTCGCGCGGGACCCGCTGATCGGCGCCTCGGTACGGCGGCGTCCGTGGCTGCGGGTGCGCCGGCGCCCGGAGCCGTGGGAGGCGCTGGCGTGGGCGATCTGCGAGCAGCTGATCGAGTTCGAGCGCGCAGCGGCGATCGAGCGGCGGATCGTGGCGCGGTTGGGGCGGCGCCACGTGCCCACCCGCCCTGTCGTGCCTGCCCAGCGCGACCGGTGTGGCTCGCGTGACGGTGGCGAGCTGCGTGACGTGCCAACGCCGCAGGCCATCGCGGGGGTGGCGCCGGCGCTGCTGCAGGCGCTGGACCTGGGGGCCGGGCGGGCACGCACGCTGGTGCGCACGGCGCGCGAAGTCGCGCGGGGGCGGGTCGATCTGCACTGCGCCGACCACGAGCGCACATGGGGGCGCCTGCGCGCGATCCCGGGCGTTGGCCCGTGGACGGTCGAGATGCTGGCACTGCACGGCCAGGGCCGCCACGACCAGGTGCCGGCGGGCGACGTGGGCCTGCTGAAGCTGGTGGGGCGCCGGCTGAGCGGTGGGGACCCGCATGCGCGCGCGCAGGAGCACGAGGTGCGCGCGTTCTTCGCCCCCTACGGCGAGTGGGCGGGGCTGGCGGCGGTGCACGTGATGAGCGTGTGAGCAGTGCCCCGAGCCTTGCAGCCGAGCGAACCTACCGGCTAGTAACCGTCGGCGGATTCGAACCTGTCCAAATCCGCCTGGAGCTCCGGAGTCAGAGCCTCGCGGCGTAAGGCCTCCCATCGCGCGGCAAGCGCAAGCCGGTCGCGTCGGGACTTGGGCTTGGTGCCGGTGACGAGACCGTGCGACTCGTCGTGAAGTTGTGGATCGCGTGAGACCACTTGTTCCTCCTGTGTGACAAAGGTGGTTGTCAACGCGACAAGATGATGGCTAGGTCTCCCGTCAAGGACCGATGACGGGGGGAGGTCTTTGTCCTCCAAGACGTCCCCAAGGTGCACCGAGGTCGCGTCCCTTTTCCCGGGTGAATTCACCGAGGCGTAGCTCCGCTGGCTGGGGATCTTATGCGGCGATCACCTCCTCGGTGTCGTCGGTCACGGGTGGGGCTGGGTCCTCGCGCAGTTGACGGCGCAGCCGTTCGATCTCAGTGACGGTCTTGGGGTTCATCTTTACCCCGCGCCACCCGCGGGATGAGAGCTCGAGCACGGCCCAGATCAAAGACAGCGCTGAGGTCTCGCCAGGGAACCGGCCGATGACCTTGGTACGCCGGCGGACCTCCACGAACGTTCTCTCCAGGAGATTCGTGGTCCTGATCCGCTTGCGATGCTCGGAGGGGAACCGTAGATGCGTAACAAGGGCCGGCAGGTCCGTTTCGATGACCTCCATCGCCGAGGGATACGCCGTGCGGTAGTCGGCGATGATGCCCTGCAGCTCGCTGGTCGCCTCGCCTGGGGAGCGGGCCTCATCGAACGCTTTCCACCAGCGCGCCTTGACCTCCTGGTGGTGGCGCTCCGGCAGCTTGCCCGTGACGTTCCTCGGCACATGGACGGTGCAGCGCTGCTCCAGCGCGTGCGGCCAGAGCTCACGTACGGCCTTCCAGATCCCAGGTGCCCCATCGGCGACCACGAGCGCCGGGGAGCGGAGCCCCCGGTTGATCATGTCGCGGCCGAACGCGAGCCACGCGTCATAGCTCTCGCGGCTCCCCAACGCCAATCCGAGCAGGATCTTGCGGCCCTCAAGCGTCACGCCCCAGCACACCAGAACACCCTCCGATGGTGTGTCGTCGGGGCGGAGCTTCAGGTAGATCGCGTCCAAGAAGCAGTAAACGATGTCGTGCTGCTCAAGGCGCCTGCGGCACCACTGGCGGTATCGCTCCCGGGTGTCCTCACAGATCCGAGAGACGGTGCTCTTGGACGCAATCGGCTCCTCGAAGACCTCCTCCAGGGCGGCCTCCACGTCGCGGGTCGAACAGGCCCCGCAGGAAGCCACTGATTACCAGCGACTCCAGCGCGTGCGTGCGGGTGACGCCCTTGCCGAGGATCCGGCTCTCGAACCCGAGCTTGCCCGCATCCCGGATCCTCGGGCGCTCCAGGCGCATAGCGCCGCTCGTCGTCTTGACCGTCTTCGGTTCGTGGCCGTTGCGGTGACTGACCGTCTCATCGCGGCGCTCATAGCGGCGGCGGCCGAGGAACTCACTGACCTCGTCCTCCAGCGCCTGCTGCAGGATCAGCCGCGCACCCAACCGGCCGACCGTCTCGATCGGGTCTTGCTCCTCGCCGACACCGGCCAGGACCTCATCCAGTTCTGAGCGAAACCTCTCGCTCGGGGCTACCTTCTCCATGCGGGCGTACCTCCATCGCTTGGTCTTCTCAGGACAAAGCGGAGGCTACGCCCGCAACTTCAAATCCCCCGGCTGGTGGGACGCGACCTGCACCGACAACTCGTGGTCCTTGAACACATTTTTGTTTGGCCGCAGGCGTTTCACGTTGTCGTCCCAGACAATCTGATTGACGTGGACACGCCGATACAACTCGGTTGTGTCTGCGATGGGCGCGTCTGCGGCGATCACGTCGCGCTGAGTCGAGTAGTCGCCCGGAGCACCTCACTCAGCGCGTCGCTCAGTGGACGTTCCGCCGTGTCGTCGTTTGTGTGGTCGACGCGAGAAACGCCCGGTTCATCATCGGAAAACGCGACCTCTAGATCGATGCCGCCACGATGCCACTCCACCTGAATACCTCCGTCCGACAAGGGCACGATCGATGGCTCGTGCACATCGGGCGCGGCGATGGCCACGTCAGCCAGAAATTTCACCGCGGCCAGTGCCAGATCCGCGGCGACGGACTTCGCGCCATAGCTGTCCCAACCCGGCGCGAGCGCGGCCAGATCTTCGAGTCGACCGATGGCATCGAGGAACCACGCCGCTGCGTAACCACCTTTTATCGTAACCACCGGCGCCCCCGTTCCTGATGTGAGAGAGCTGCTCGGAGGTGCGTGGGACTCGACATGCACAACGCGATCCAAGAGGTACTGCGGACGTGCTTCAGCCGTTGTCATCAAGCCCCCACTCCTCGTGCATCTCTGGTGTTGTGGTGTCTCTGAAAGTATTCACTATAAGGAGGCGCCCCTCGTCAAATACATCCAGCACGCCAGCCAAATCCGGAGACCGCGGCTGACCGATCATCCGGAGGATCAGGTTGTATCCGAGTGACCGGTCGTCGGTGTACGCCGGGTTCGCGGTAAGGTAAAATCGACCAAAGGGAGCCCCGTCGCGCACGAGAAGGAAACGGTCGGTTAGGGTTGTGTTATCAGGCTCAGGCAGTAGCTGGAATTCGTATGGCGCGAGACGGCGCAAGACGGTGGACAGATCCGGGCGAGGCTCTCCGGGGTTTCCAAACGCAACGGGGTTGATATACGTAACCTCGCACCAGGTCGGGCGAACCGTCTTTCCGAGTTGGTGTAGTGCATCGACAAAAATCGAGAATACGGACTCAAAGCGTCTTCGGACGTACGGATACCGCGGATAGGCCGTCTCGTCGGTTGGGCCTTTTCGCCAGTTGAAGCCGAAGCGATCGGGTTGAATCTGTACAAGCTCGTTTTCTCCGGCGCCGAGGAACCAATAGCGCGAAGCCTGTGGGCCGCCCAGCACCTGGAAGGATATGCTTGGTGGTGTCGGGACCTCAAACGTCTCGGTCAACGGCGGGAGTGGTGGCTGTGGCTTAACTTCGGGAAAGTCGGCCTGGACGGCGGGCCAGAACTTGCTGAGCGTTATGGTGTCGTCGGTGACGGGCTCGGCGAACTGGACAGCCAGGGCAACCTCCGCAACGGGGGGGCGCTTGAAGTTAACGATGTTCTCTTGAGGAGATGCCAAGGATGGGCTCGGGTGGAATGTGTGGGGGACTGGGACTCTCGCCCTACGATAGTTCTACTCGACGTTCCTAAGCCGGACCTCAACATCCGCAACGGTGCCCGCCTTGCGATTCTAGGCCGCCTAAGAGACGTGGGTAGCATACGGGACCGAGCGGGCGGAACCTCAGAGCTCCTCGCCGGGAAGGCTAGGGCGTAACACCGCCGCCCCTGTGAAGCGCCCCTTCCGCAGGTCCTCCAGCGCCCTGTTGGCGTCCTCCAACGGGTAGACAGTGACCTGGGTCTTGACGGGGACCCGCGGGGCGAGCGCGAGGAACTCCTCGGCGTCGCGGCGGGTGAGGTTGGCGACGGAGCGGATCGCGCGCTCCTCCCAGAGGGCGGAGTAGGGGAAGGAGGGGAGGTCGCTCATGTGGATGCCGCCGCACACGACGACCCCGCCCGGGGCGAGGGCGCGCAGAGCGAGCGGGATGAGGGCGCCGTCGGGGGCGAAGACGATCGCGGCGTCGAGGGGCTCGGGCGGGGACTCCTCTGAGGAGCCGGCCCACGTGGCGCCGAGCTCCAACGCGAAGGTCTGAGCGGGCACGTCGCCGGGGCGGGTGAAGGCGAACACGCGCCGCCCCCGCCAGCGGGCGACCTGGGCGAGGATGTGGGCGGCGGCGCCGAACCCGTAAAGGCCGAGGGTGCGGGCCTCCCCGCACATGCGCAGCGCGCGGTAGCCGATCAGCCCAGCGCAGAGCAGGGGGGCGGCCTGGATGTCGGGGTAGCCGGGGGGGATCGCAAAGCAGAAGCGCTCGTCGGCGAGCGCGTACTCGGCCATCCCACCGTCGAGGTCGCGCCCGGTGAAGAGGGCGCGGGGACAGAGGTTCTCGCGCCCGGAGCGGCAGTAGACGCACTCCCCGCAGGTCCACCCGAGCCAGGGCACCCCGACACGCCGCCCGTCGTCCTGCACGGTGGCGACGATCTGATGCCCAAGGATCCGCGGAGGGGAGGCGATGGCGACCTCCCCGTCGAGCAGGTGCAGGTCGGTGCGGCAGACCCCACAGGCGTGCACCCTGAGCAGCAGCTGCCCGGGAGCGGGCTCGGGGACGGGCCGCTCCACCGCCCGCAGCGGCCGGCCGACCTCCTCGAAGACCATTGCGCGCATATCAGCCGAAGAACAGCTCAGCGGTCGCGTACAGCTCGGGATCGAGCAGCTTGGGCTCGCGCAGCGCCTCGGCGAGCGCGACCTCGACGATGGCGGTGCCGTGCAGCGCGACCATCGTGCCGAAGCGCCGGGCGGCGACGGCGCGCATGGCGGCGACCCCGAAGCGGGTGGCGAGCACGCGGTCGAAGGCGACGGGGCTGCCGCCGCGCTGCACGTGGCCGAGGATCGTGACGCGGGTCTCGAAGCCGGTGCGCCGCTCGATCTCGCGCTCCAGCGTCACCCCGATCCCGCCGAGGCGGGCGTGGCCGAAGGCGTCGGTGGCGGTGCCGCGCACGGTCTGGAGGGTGCCCTCGCGCGGGGTGGCGCCCTCGGCGACGACGACGATCGAGAAGTCCCGGCCCCGTTTGAGACGGCGGCGCAGGTGGGCGCAGATCTCCTCGATGTCGAAGGGACGCTCGGGGACGAGGATCGCGTCGGCGCCCCCGGCGAGCCCGGCGTGCGTGGCGATCCAGCCGGCGTGGCGGCCCATGACCTCGACGACCATCACGCGGTTGTGGGACTCGGCGGTGGTGTGGAGACGGTCGATGGCGTCGGTGACGATCTGCACGGCGGTCTGGAAGCCGAAGGTGACGTCGGTGCCGCCGAGGTCGTTGTCGATCGTCTTGGGGACCCCCACGATCGGCACGCCCTCCCGGTGCAGGCGCAGGGCGACGCCGAGCGTGTCCTCGCCGCCGATCGGGATCATCGCGTCGACGTCGCGGCGCTTGAGCGTGTCGCGGACGGCGTCCAGCCCCCCCTGGCCCTCGGCGAAGGGGTTGGTGCGGGAAGTGCCGAGGATGGTGCCTCCGCGCGGGAGGATCCCGACGGTGCTCTGCGGCGTGAGCTCGATGGCCTCGTCGGCGAGCACCCCGGCCCAGCCGTGGCGGAACCCCACGAAGCTGTGCTCCTCCCGCGCGAGCCCGCTGCGCACGACCGCGCGGATCACGGCGTTCAATCCGGGGCAGTCCCCGCCACCGGTGAGCAGGCCCACGCGCGCCATGAGCTACAGGTTAGGACCACACCTCACAGTGGATGTGGAGGGTCGGGGTAGAGTGGCAGGGTAGGTGAGCGACCAAGAGCGCACCCCGGAGGGAGAGCGCGCCCGCGAGGGGGTGCGTGTCCCTGGTGTAGAGCGCCCTTCCGGTGGAGAGCCCCTCCGCGAAAGCGCGTCCGGCGAGGGGGTGCGTGTCACTGGTGCAGAGCACCCTTCCGGTGGAGCGCCCACCCGCCAGAGCGCGCCCACCCCGGGGCAGATGGCTCGCCTCAGGCGGGAGCTGCTGACGCTCGAGAGCGCCTCGGCGTTCAACTTCGACGACCCCGCCCACGAGTGGCGGCGGCTGTTCTCCGAGCTGCTCGGCACGTTCCTGCTGGTGCTCGCCGGCGCGGGCGGCGGGGTCGTCAACGCCGTCAGCCACGGCGGCGTGCCCCGCGGGGCTGCCGTGACCGCACCGGGGTTGACGGTGATGGCGGTGATCCTCTTCATGGGGGCCGTCGGCGGCGCACACCTCAACCCTGTGGTCAGCATCATGTTCTGGCTGCGTGGCGACTTCCCGCGACGGCGCGTGCCCGGCTACATCGTCGTGCAACTGCTGGGCGCGACGCTGGCGTGCCTGTTCCTCGACGCGGTCTTCGGGAAGGTCGGGATGCTCGGCGCCACCGAGCCCGGCCCCGGCATCCACGCCTGGCAGGCGATGCTGATCGAGCTGGTGCTCACCGTGGGCTTGTTGAGCACGATCCTTGGGACCGCCTCCAAAGCCCAGAACGTGGGCGCGCTGGCAGCGGTGGGAGTCGGTGGCTACATCGTGCTCGCGGGCCTGTGGGCGAGCCCGATCAGCGCTGCCTCGATGAACCCTGCGCGGTCGTTCGGGCCCGACCTCGTGCTGGGCAACTTCAGCAACTACTGGGTCTACCTCGTCGGCCCCTTCGCCGGCGGCCTGATCGCGGTGCTCTTCGCGCTCGTCCTACGCGGCTCCGGAGGCGACCTCGGGGGCAGGGCCGCCGCGCGTGGCAGCCTCGGCAGCGACGCGGAAGCGTAAGGCCCGACGGCGAGGATGCCGTCGCTCGGGGATCGAGGCGCAACTGACGCAAGGACAATTCACCCCGATGCAAGGACAATCACCCCGATCAGGCGATATGCGGTCACCCCTCTGGCCGCGAGATTCGATAGGAACCTGTTTCACCCGCTACCGAAAGGGCACAGGGACATGAGCGCCACCGCAACAACCGGCACGCGCACCGCCGCGGGCGGGCACCACTCCGGGGAGCCCCGGCCCGCCGACGTGTTCGTCGTCTTCGGGATCACCGGCGACCTCGCCAAGGTGATGACCTTCCGCTCGCTCTACCGCCTCGAGCGCCGCGGCCTGTTGAACTGCCCGATCGTCGGGGTCGCCGGCGACGACTGGACGCTCGAGCACCTGCGCGAGCACGCCCGCGAGTGCATCGAGGGCACCGGCGAGACCGTGGAGGAGGGCGTCTTCGAGCGCTTCGCCGCGCGGCTCTCCTACGTGAGTGGCGACTTCACCAACCCCGCCACCTACGAGCGCCTCGTGGCCGCCGTGGGCGATGCGAGCAGCCCCGTCTTCTACCTGGAGATCCCCCCCTTCCTATTCGGGCCCGTGATCAAGCAGCTCGCCTCCGCCGGCTTGACAAAGACCGGCCGCGTGGTCGTGGAGAAGCCCTTCGGCCACGACCTGGCCTCTGCACGCGCCCTCGCCGCGGAAGTTCACCAGTACATCGAGGAGTCCCAGCTCTACCGGATCGACCACTTCCTGGGGAAGATGGGCACCGACGAGTTCCTGTACCTGCGCTTCGCCAACACCATGATCGAGCCGATCTGGAACCGCAACCACGTCGCGTGCGTGCAGATCACGATGGCCGAGAGCTTCGGGGTCGAGGACCGCGGGCACTTCTACGACCCCGTCGGCGCGGTGCGCGACGTAGTCGTCAACCACCTCATGCAGGTCCTCGCCGTCGCCGCGATGGAGGCCCCCGCCGGCGACGACGCACAAACCTTCAAGGACGCCAAGTACGCCGTCTTCCGCTCCACCGCCGACGGCGACCCGGCCCACTACGTGCGCGGGCAGTACGACGGCTACCGCGACATCGACGGCGTCGCGAAGGACTCCACCACCGAGACCTACGCTGCGATGCGCCTGGAGATCGACAACTGGCGGTGGTCCGGCGTGCCCTGGTTCATCCGCACCGGCAAGCGGCTCCCCGTCACCCAGACCGAGCTGCGCGTCGTCTTCCGCCACCCCCCGCGCCTGGGGTTCATGGAGCGCGGGCACCGCCGCCCCGAACCCGACCAGCTCGTCATCAAGCTCGACCCCTCCACCGGCACGCAGGTGATCCTCGACGCCCACCGCGCCGACGGCGGCGGGCCCCAGGCGATCACGCTCGACATGGAGTTCGCCGAGGAGGGCGGCGAGGCTCCCACCCCCTACGAGGTGCTCCTGCTCGACGCGATGCGCGGCGACAGCACCCGCTTCACCCGCCAGGACAGCGTCGAGGAGGCGTGGCGCATCTTCAAACCCCTGCTCGACGGCCCCCCGCCGGTTCACCCCTACGCGCCGGGGTCCTGGGGGCCCAAGGAGGCCGAGCGGCTCGTGGCCGGCCACGGCCACTGGCACGGCCCGTGGGTGGCTCGGTGACGATGGCCCCGTGAGGGCGCTCGACCCGAGGCTGCTCCACTACGCGGGTGCGACCCGGACGTTCCTGTTCGTCTCGGTCGGACTGGGTGCTCTCAGCGCGCTGCTGATCGTCTCCCAGGCGTGGCTGCTCGCCGACGTCGTGGCCGGCGCCTTTCGCCACGGGAGGGGTCTCGCGCAGCTGCGCTCGCCGCTGATCGTGCTGCTGTGCGTGGTGGTCGCCCGCGCCGCGGTCGCGTGGGGGGCCGAGCTCGCCGCCGCCCGCTCCTCAGCGCGCGCCAAGTCCCAGCTGCGCGCCGCGCTGGTGGGGCGCGTGGCGGAGCTCGGCCTCGACAGCTCCCGCGAGGAGCGCACCGGCGCGCTCGCGATCCTCGCCACGCGCGGGATCGACGCGCTCGACGGTTGGTTCTCGCTGTACCTGCCGCAGCTGTTCCTCGCTGTGATCGTGCCGCTCGTCGTGCTCGCCGTGGTGCTCTCCGAGGATTGGATCTCCGCTGCGATCGTCGCCGCGACGATTCCTCTAGTCCCGCTGTTCATGGCGCTCGTGGGCGCCACCACTCGCGAGCGCATGGACCGGCAGCTTCGCGCCCTGGAGCGGCTTGGCGGACACTTCCTCGACGTCGTCGCCGGACTGCCCACGCTGAAGGTCTTCGGGCGCGCGCGGGCCCAGGCGGGCGCCATCCGCGAGGTCACAGAACGCTGTCGCCGCACCGCGATCTCGACGCTGCGGGTCACCTTCCTCTCCTCGCTGATCCTCGAGCTGCTCGCCACCGTCTCGGTCGCGCTCGTCGCCGTCGCCATCGGCCTGCGCCTGATGGCCGGGCAGCTCGACCTGCGCACCGCCCTGTTCGTGCTCGTGCTCGCCCCCGAGGCCTACCTGCCGCTGCGCCGGCTGGGCGCCAACTACCACGCGAGCGCAGAGGGCATGGCCGCCGCCGAGCAGGTGTTCGCCGTGCTGGAGCGGCCCCCCGCGGCCCGCGGCACGCGCACCGACGTGCCCGACCCCGCGGTCGCCGACATCGCGATCGAGGGACTGCGGGTCGTGTATCCCGGTCGCGCCGAGCCCGCGCTCGACGGTGTCTCCCTGACCGTGGAAGCGGGCGAGGTGCTTGCGCTCGCCGGTCCCAGCGGGTGCGGCAAGTCCACGCTGCTCGGGGTGCTGCTCGGACTGGTGGCGCCCGCGCGCGGAGCGGTTCGCGTGGGGCGCAGCGATCTTGCCGAGCTCGACCCCGACGCGTGGCGCGCGCGACTCGCGTGGGTGCCCCAGCGACCGCACCTGTTCGCCGCCTCGATCGCCGAGAACGTGCGCCTCGGCCGCCCCGGCGCGTCGATCGAGGAGGTTCGGGCCGCCGTCTCCGCCGCAGGGCTCGACGGCGTGGTCGCCGACCTGCCCGATGGCTTGGCGACTCAGCTCGGCGAGCGGGGCGCCGGGCTCTCTGCGGGCGAGCGCCAGCGGGTCGCGCTCGCGCGCGCGTTCCTGCGCGACGCCCCCCTGCTGCTGCTCGACGAGCCGACCGCGAACCTCGACGGCGACACCGAGCAGGAGGTGCTGGAGGCCGTGCGGCGCCTCTCCCACGGGCGGACCGTGGTGCTGGTCGCCCACCGCCCTGCGCTGCTGGCCATGGCCGACCGCGTGCTCTCGTTCGCCCCGGTGGAGGTCGCGGCGTGAGGGACGAGGACCGGGAGCCGCAGGCCCCGCTGCTGCGCACGCTCGCGCTCGTCCGTCCCGCTGCGGGGCGGCTGGCGCTTGCCACGCTGCTCGGCGCCGGGGCGCTCGGCGCCGCGATCGGCCTGATCGCCACGTCTGCGTGGCTCATCTCGCGCTCCTCGGAGCGCCCCGAGGAGTCGGCCGTCGCCGTCGCGATCGTCGGCGTGCAGTTCTTCGCGCTCTCCCGGGGCCTCTGCCGCTACGGCGAGCGACTCGTCGGCCACGACGCGGCCTTTCGCGTGCTGGCAGACCTGCGGGTCCGCATCTACGAGCGTCTGGAGCGTCTCGCCCCGCTGGGCTTGCCCGCCTTTCGCAGCGGGGAGCTGCTCGCGCGCCTTGTCCACGACGTCGACTCCCTGCAGGATCTGCTGCTGCGGGTCGTGCCCCCGTTCGCAATCGCGCTGCTCGTCGGAGCGGCCACCGTCGGGGTTGTCTGGTGGATGCTCCCCGCCGCGGGGGCGATCCTGCTCGTCGCGCTGCTGCTCGCCGGCGTCCTCGTGCCGTGGCTGACGGGGACGCTCGCCGCGCGCGCCGAGGCGAGGCAGGCGGCCGTCCGGGGGGAGCTGACCGCGTCGGTCGTGGACCTCCTGGAGGGCGCCCCCGAGCTGCTCGTCAACGGGGCCGCCCCGGCGCAGTTGGGCCGCGCCCTGGCGGCCGACGCCGAGGCCACCCGGATCGCCGGCGCAAACGCGCGCACCGCAGGAGTCGGCCAGGGGTTGACGACCCTCTGCTCCGGGCTTGCCGCGTGGGGTGGGCTGCTCGTGGGCGTCGCCGCCGTGCGCGCGGGGCGGCTGGACGGCGTGTGGCTTGCCGGAATCGCGTTGATCCCGCTCGTCGCGTTCGAGCTCGTCGCCGGCCTGCCGACCGCGACCCAGACCCTCCAGCGCGTGCGCCGCTCGGCCGCACGCGTGTTCGAGGTGATCGATGCCCCTCCGCCCGTGGTCGAGCCCGCACACCCCGTGGCGCTCGCCTCCCAGCCACATGTCGCATTCGCTTCCCAGCCACCTATCGCGTTCGCGTCCCGGCCACATAGCGCGTTCGCCTCCTGGCCGGATGCGCTGTCCGTCTCCCAGCCACATGCCCTGCGTGTGCGAGGTCTGCGCAGCAGGTACCCGGGGGCGGCCCGGTGGGCACTCGATGGCGTTGACCTCGACCTCTTCTCCGGCCGGCGCGTCGCCGTCGTCGGTCCCAGTGGCGCGGGGAAGTCCACGCTCGCCGGGGTGCTGCTGAGGTTCATCCCCTACCAGGGTGGGTCCGTCACACTCGACGGCGTGCAGCTCGCCGATCTCGACGGCGAGGAGTGCCGCCGTGTGGTTGGGCTTGTGGCCCAGGACGTCCACGTCTTCGACAACACGATCGAGGAGAACCTCCGCCTGGCGCGGCGCGAGGCAACCCGCAAGCAGCTTTACGAGGTCTTGGCAAAGGTTCGGTTACTCGATTGGGTCGAACAGCTGCCAGAGGGTTTGAACACGGAGGTCGGCGAGCGCGGCGCGCGGATGTCCGGCGGGCAACGCCAGCGACTGGCGATCGCCCGGGCTCTGATCGCCGACTTTCCCATTCTCATCCTGGACGAGCCCGGAGAGCACCTCGACACGGCGACTGCGGATGCGATCCTCGCCGACCTGTTGGTACTCACACGGGACCGTGCGACGCTGCTGATTACCCACCGGCTCACCGACCTGCAGGAGATGGACGAGGTACTTGTACTCGGTGCCGCGCGAGCGAGTAGAGTGCCAAAAGAATGACCAACGACTTGGCACGTTGGCAGTTCGCTACGACGAGCATCTACCACTTCCTGTTCGTTCCAGTGACGATCGGGCTCGCGTTTCTCGTTGCGATCCTGCAGACTGCCTGGCACCGCAACGGCCGCCCGGAGTACCGGCGCCTGACGCGCTTCTTCGGGAACCTGCTGCTGATCAACGTGGCCGTCGGGGTGGTGACCGGCCTCGTGCAGGAGTTCGAGTTCGGGATGAACTGGTCGGTCTACTCCCGCTTCGTCGGCGACGTCTTCGGGGGGCCGCTCGCGATGGAGGGACTGGCGGCGTTCTTCCTGGAGTCCACCTTCCTCGGGCTGTGGCTGTTCGGCTGGGATCGCCTGCCCAAGCGCGTTCACCTCGCGTGCATCTGGATGGTCTCGATCGGGGCGATGCTCTCGGCGCTGTTCATCATGGCCGCCAACTCGTGGATGCAGCACCCCGTCGGCTACACCCTCAACCACGCCGGCCAGCCGCAACTGAACAACGTCGGCGCGCTGTTCACCAACCCCACGTTCCTGTGGGGGTACGTTCACGTCCTGCTGGCCTCGATGGTCACCGGCTCGCTCATCATGCTCGCCGTCTCCGCCTGGTACCTGCGCAAACGGCGGGAGGTGGAGTCCTTCCACCGGACCGCCTCGCTGTCGCTGGCCGTGCTGATCCCCTCGATCGTGCTCGCGCTGTTCGTCGGCAGCGAGCTCGGCGTCGTGGAGACCAAGTACCAGCCGATGAAGATCGCCGCCGCCGAGGCGCAGTGGAGCAACTGCCAGCCCTGCTCGTTCTCGCTGTTTCAGATCGGGGGAGGCAAAAACGACATGACACCTTCACAGATCGTCGAAGTCCCCCACCTGCTCTCGCTGCTCGCGACCAACTCGTGGAACGGCAAAGTGGTCGGACTGACCCAACTCCAGGCCGAATACGAAAAGAGATACGGCCCCGGCAACTACGTGCCCGACGTGTTCATCCAGTACTGGTCGATGCGCGTCATGGCCTACCTCGCCTCGCTCGTGCTGGCGCTCGCGCTGTGGGGCGCCTGGCTCCTGCACCGGGGGACGATCGATCGCTCCAAGTGGTTTCTGCGCTGCTCCCTCTGGGCCGTCGTCACCCCGTTTCTGATGAACACCGCCGGCTGGATGCTGACCGAGAACGGGCGCCAGCCGTGGATCGTGCAGGGCCTGATGAAGACTGTCAACGCCTCCTCGCCCTCCGTCAGCTCGACCGACATCTGGATCAGCCTGATCGTGTTCGTGCTGATCTACCTGGCGCTGGGCGCGGCCGACCTTGTCTTGATGCTGCGCTACGCGCGCAAAGGGCTCGACCACGGGGACGAGGGGGTTGACGGATCCAAGGCAGCCACGGGAGGGGCCGGCGCCGTCCCGGCGCTGACCTACTGATGCAGAGACCTACGGACCACTACCAGCCCCCCGGCTTGGGCCGCTACCGCTAAAGCCTCATGCACCTGCACACACTCTGGTTTTTGATCATCGCGATCGTCTGGATCGGCTTCTTCGTACTGGAGGGCTTCGACTTCGGGGTCGGCGTGCTGCACACGATCGTGGGCAGGACCGACTCCGAGCGGCGCGTCGCGCTGAACACGATCGGGCCCTTCTGGGACGGCAACGAGGTGTGGCTGGTCGTGGCGGGAGCCGGCACGTTTGCCGCGTTCCCCGGCTGGTACGCCACGATGTTCTCGGCTCTCTACCTCGCGCTGCTGGTGGTGCTGGTGGCGCTGATGGCGCGCGGTGTCGCCTTCGAGTTCAAGGGCAAGAGCGAGAATCCCCGCTGGCGCACGACGTGGACGTGGTGCACGACGCTGGGCAGCCTGTTCGTCCCGCTGCTGCTCGGCGTCGGGCTCGGCGATCTGCTCAACGGCCTGCCGATCGACGGGAGCCACGAGTACACCGGCAACTTCTTCGACCTGCTGACGCCCTACGGCCTGTGGACGGGCCTGACGATCCTCGGGCTGTGCCTGCTGCACGGCTCCACGTTCCTGATGCTCAAGACGACCGACGACGTGCGCGAGCGCGCCCGCGCGGTGTCCCGGCCGCTGGGATGGGCCGCAGTCGCGCTCGTGCTGGGCTTCGTGATCTGGACGCGCGTCGTCATGGGCCACACCCAGGTGCCCGGGCCCGTCGAAGTGCTGGCCCTGATCGCGGTGGTGTTCGCTGCCCGGCTGGCCCGCTCCGAGCACCACGAGGGGTGGGCCTTCACCGCCTCCGCCACCGCGATCGCCGCCACCGTCGGGTCGATCTTCATCGACCTGTACCCCAACGTGATGGTGTCGAGCACCAGCGCCGCGTTCAACCTGAGCGTGAACAACTCCGCCTCGGGCCACTACGCGCTGGTGGTCATGACGATCGTCGTGGTGCTGTTCCTCCCGCTCGTCCTGGCCTACCAGGGCTGGTCCTTCTACGTGTTCCGCGCCCGGGTGCAGGCTCCGTCTTCAGGCGAGCCGTCGCCAGCGAGCGCCCCGGCCGGTGCCGATGGGCTCGATCACACCCTCCCCGCGTAGGCGGGTGAGGGTCTTGTTGATGTAGGACTGGCTGGCGGCGGGGACGGCTCGGCGCACGTCGGCGACGGTGAACTCCTCTGTGATCGAGTGGCGGATGAACTGGCGGATCGCCTCGCGCTTAGAGCCCCGGCCGGCCACTGTGCCGACCTGGCCCTCCAGCT
This sequence comes from uncultured Solirubrobacterales bacterium, assembly GCA_963703395.1. Taxonomy (GTDB): domain Bacteria; phylum Actinomycetota; class Thermoleophilia; order Solirubrobacterales; family Solirubrobacteraceae; genus Palsa-744. Next base: position 345,517 of record OY969817.1, read on the forward strand.
CGCGGTACGCGGCGGTGAGGATGCCCAGGAAGTAGCGCAGCCACGGGCCGATGTCGTGCTCCCCCTCGTGCCAGCCGTGGCCCGCGGCCCGCAGCGCGTCGTAGTAGGTCTCCCTGCTTTCGTCCACAAGGCGCTCGAGGCTGATGAAGCGGCCGACCTCGTATCCCGCTTGGTAGAGGGCCAGCAGTGTCAGCAGCCGGCTGATGCGGCCGTTGCCGTCCCTGAAGGGGTGGATCGCGAGGAAGTCGAACACGTAGCACCCCACCAGCAGCAGCGAGTGGTGCTCGCCGGAGTCCCGCGCGGCGGCGAAGCGCTCGTGCAGCTCCTCCATTGCCGCTGGAGTGGCGATCGCCGGGACGGTTTGGAAGCGCACCACCCGCACGCCGTCGGGCATCACTTCCTGGATCGAGTTCTCCACGCTCTTCCAGTGTCCCGCCGGGGTGTTCGTGAACTGGTACAGGTCGCGGTGCAGCTGCTCGACCACGCTCGGGGTGAACGGGATGTGCGCCGCGTCGGCGTTGATCGTGTCAAGCACCGCCCTATATCCCGCGATCTCCTCCTCGCCGCGGTTGGCCGGGGTCGTCTTCTGCGCGAGAAGCTTCTGGATGCGCTCGTCCGGCGCCGTGATGTTCTCGATCGCGTTCGAGGACTCCACGCTCTGGATCCGCGCGATCTCGGTGAGCGTCCTCAGTGCCTCGGGGTGCTCACCGCGAAACGCGGACTCAGCCCCGTGCGCCCGGTCGATGCCACCGAGCGCCCTCGCCACCGGGGCGGGGACCATGCCGATCTGACGTTCTAGCGTTCGGAAGGTTTGCACTGGGCGGCCCGTGGGGAACTTGGCACCTTTACGCCAAGAACATAGCACTTTAGATGTATTAGTGCTATGTTCTGTGTGGGGCTGCGGCGAAGGCAGGCGGGTGGCGGCGACACCGCCGTTGCTGGCACTATGCGAATCGCCCCCAGCGAACAGGAGCCGCCCCGCATGCCACCGCCCCCCATCCGCCTGCTGCTCTCCGATGTCGACGGCACGCTGGTCACCTCGGAGAAGGCCCTCACCGACCGCTCGATCGAGGCCGTCGGTAGGCTGCACGACGCGGGCGTCCTGTTCGCGGTCACCAGCGGCCGTCCCCCGCGCGGGATGGAGATGCTCGTCGAGCCGCTGCAGCTCAGCACTCCCGTGGCGGCGTTCAACGGCGGCCTGCTCGTCGAACCCGACATGGCGGTGATTGAGGAGCGGGCGGTCCCCGGCGAGCTGGTCGCTGCGACGCTCGCGCTGCTGGAGTCCTTCGCCCTCGACGTCTGGGTCTACCGCGGCGCCGACTGGTACGTGCGCGACCCGCACGGCCCCCACGTGGAGCGCGAGCGCCACACCGTGCAGTTCGCTCCCACGCTGCTCGAGAGCTTCGAGGGCATCGTCGGGGACGTCGCCAAGATTGTGGGTGTGAGCGACGACTTCGACGCCGTGGACCGCGCCTCAGCTGCCGCTCGGGAGCAGTTCGGCGATCGGGTCTCCGCCTCGTGCTCGCAGCCCTACTACCTGGACGTCACCCACCCCGAGGCGAACAAGGGCAGCGTCGTCCGCTACCTGGCGAGCAGATACGAGATCCCCACCGAGGCGATCGCCACGATCGGCGACATGCCCAACGACGTATTGATGTTCGCCCACTCCGGCCTCTCCATCGCGATGGGCAACGCCGGCCGCGAGGTTCAGCGCGCCGCGCGGCGTGTCAGCGCCTCCAACGACGAGGACGGCTTCGCGGCCGCCGTCGAGCGGTTCATCCTGCCGCGCGCATAGCCCGGTAGCGGCGGATCAGCGCGTTGGTCGAGCTGTCGTGGGCGAGCTGCGGCTCGGCCTCGCTCTGCAGCTCCGGGACGATCCGCTTGGCGAGCGCCTTGCCGAGCTCCACCCCCCACTGGTCGAAGCAATCGATCCCCCACACGGCCCCCTGTGTGAAGACGCTGTGCTCGTACAGCGCCACCAGCGCGCCCAGCGTGTGCGGGGTCAGCCGCTCGGCGAGGATCGTGTTCGTGGGGCGGTTGCCCTCCATCACCCGGTGGGGCACGACCTCCTCGGGGGCCCCCTCCGCGCGCACCTCCTCGGCGGTCTTGCCGAACGCCAGCGCCTCGGCCTGCGCAAACACGTTGGACATCAGGATGTCGTGGTGCTCGCCCCGTGGGTTGAGTGTCTGGGCGAAGCCGATCAGGTCCACCGGGATCAGCCGCGTGCCCTGGTGGATCAGCTGGTAGAAGCTGTGCTGGCCGTTGGTCCCCGGCTCGCCCCAGTAGACCGCGCCGGTCTGGTAGTCCACCTCGCTGCCCGCCAGCGTGACGTGCTTGCCGAGCGACTCCATCGTGAGCTGCTGCAGGTAGGCGGGGAAGCGCTTCAGGTACTGCTCGTAGGGCATCACCCCGTGGGTCTCGGCGCCGAAGTGCCCGCCGTACCACACCGCCAGCAGGCCCATCAACACCGGCAGGTTGCGCGCGAGGGGGGTGTCGCGGAAGTGCTCGTCCATCGCGTGGAAGCCTGCCAACAACTCCCCAAAGCGCTCCGGTCCCACCGCGAGCATGGTGGACAAACCGATCGCCGAGTCCATCGAGTACCGGCCCCCTACCCAATCCCAAAAACCGAACATGTTGGCCGTGTCGATCCCGAACCTCGCGACCTCCTCGGCGTTGGTGGAGACGGCCACGAAGTGCTTGGCGATCGCCGCCTCCTCGCCCAGCGCCGCGAGCGTCCACTCCCGCGCGGAGCGCGCGTTGGTCATCGTCTCCAGGGTCGTGAACGTCTTCGAGGAGACGACGACGAGCGTCTCGGCCGGGTCGAGGTCGCGGGTGGCCTCCACGAAGTCGGTCGCGTCCACGTTCGAGACGAAGCGGAACGTCAGCTCGCGCTGGGAGTAGTGGCGCAGCGCCTCGTAGGCCATCACCGGGCCGAGGTCCGAGCCGCCGATCCCGATGTTGACCACGTTGCGGATCGGTCTCCCGGTGTGGCCCCGCCACTCCCCGGCGCGCACGCGCTCCGCGAACGCCGCCATCCGCTCGAGCACGCCGTGGACCTCCGCCACGACGTCCACGCCGTCCACCACCAGCGAGGCGCTGCGCGGCATCCGCAGCGCCACGTGCAGCACCGCCCGGTTCTCCGAGACGTTGATCCGCTCCCCCGCGAACATCGCCGCGACCTGCGCCGCGAGGCCCGACTGCTCCGCCAGCGCCACCAGCAGGCCGAGCGTCTCGTCGGTGACGCGGTTCTTCGAGTAGTCCAGGAACAGGCCCGCCCCCTCCGCCGTCAACCGCTCCCCCCGCGCGGGGACCTGCGCGAACAGCTCGCGCAGGTGCACGTCCCGGAGCGCCTCGTGGTGGCCGGCGAGCGCCACCCACGCGGGGCGCTCGCGCAGCGGCGCGACGGTCGAGGCGGGGGCGCCCATCGCCATAGTCAATCACCTCGCGGGGTCATCCCGGGGGGGTGATGCCACCTCACCCGCGGGCGGGCGATGCTGTGGCCCGACGGCAGGCGACGCCGGGCCGTCCACGTGTTTCAGTCCAGTCATGCCGTCCGAGCGGGGCGGCGCAACCATCGCTGAGGAGGACCGCCATGTCCAGCACCATTCCCGAGCCGGGCGCCGCCGGCGATCGCTACCAGTCCCCAGGGCCGATCAGCGGTTGGATCGTCTTCGCCGGTGTACTCATGCTGATCGAGGGTTTCCTCGACGCGATGTGGGGCCTCGCCGCGGTCATCAACAACGAAGTGGTCACGGTGGGCGGCCACGGGGTGGTCGTGTGGGACATCACCGCGTGGGGCTGGGGGCACCTGATCCTCGGAACGCTGGTCGCGCTCACCGGCCTCGGCCTGCTTGCCGGACAGGGCTGGGCGCGCTTCGTCGGCATCTTCTTCGTGTCGCTGAACCTGCTCGTGCAGTTCGGCACCTTCACGCTCTTCCCCCTGTGGGCCTTGATGATCATCGCCCTGGACGTCGTGATCCTCTACCACCTCTGCGCCCGCTGGGAGACGGTCTGACGTAGCCGATCGACTCAGATCCCTTCCCCCGGCAGGAACTCGTTCGTGAACGGCGGCAGGCCCGTCGCGTCCGGGTCGCTCTTGAGCAGGCCCCGCGTGTACATCCAGCGCCCGAACGCCGCCCACTGAGCGGGGTCCTGGTAGCCGTACGGCCGGCTCGATTCCGCGGGCCGGGTCGCGGGCAGCGTGCGCTTGATCGATTCCAGCTGGAGGCGTTCTTCGAGGCTCGGGTTGGCCGCCACGATCAGCTTCGCCGCGGCCGCGGGGTTCGCGCGCACCTCGTGCTCGCCGCGGGTCAGCGCCTGCATGAACGCCCTCAGGTTCTGGCCGTCGCGGTGCGCCTCTTCCGCGCGCACCACGAGCACCAGTTCGTCGTAGTTCGGCACTCCCGTCTCGTTGATCGGGATCACCGTCGGATGCTTGTGCATCAGCTGCAGCTGGATCGCCTCGTAGTTCCAGAAGCCCCCCAGCGTGGCGGCCACTTTGCCCGAGAGCATCGCCGGCACCAGGTTGAAGCCCACGTTCACTTCCTGCGCCTTCGCCGGGTTCACGCCCGCGTTCTGCAGCGCCGTCCTCAGCTCCGCCGCCTGGTAGGGGATGCCGGCCGTGCCCACCCGCCTGCCCGCGAGGTCCGCCACCTTGCTCACGTGCTGCTTGGGCAGCGCGATGATCGACGTCAGCGGGCGCTGCACCAGCGCCCCGATCGACACCAGCTTCAGGCCCTGGTCGCGCGCCAGCAGCAGCTCCGGCTCGTAGGAGATCGCCGCGTCCACCCTCCCGGCCGCCAGCAGCTTCAGCGGGTCAGCCGGTTCCGCGGGGGTCTGCGGCTGCACTTCCAGGCCCGCCGCGCGGAAGTCCCCGTGCGCGATCGCCGCGTACAGCGGCGCGTGGTCGGCGTTGGGGTAGAAGTCCAGCATCACCGTGAAGCGCTTCAGCCCCGCCGGTGAGATCGTGTCCTGCTTGGCCCCGCACGCCGCGAGGGCGAGGGCGCACGCGAGGGCGCTCGCCCCCAGCGCCGCGCGCCCCACCACGCGCCGGCTCAGGCGCGGGAGGGTGCGTGGGGCCAGGCGCAGCCGGGTGCAGGAACGGCGGGACGGTGGCTTGGTCAAGGTCGAGCTCCTCTTGTTCGGTGGTTCCAGGGGTTCAGCTTGCGTTCGGCGAGCGCCAGTGTGTAGAAGCACGCGATCGCGAACAGGCACAGCACCGTCGCGGCCGCCCACGCGCGGGGGTTCTGGAAGGCGTTCCCGTCCGTGACGATCTCCCGCCCCAGTCCGCCGTACGGCCCGACCGTGGCGGTCTGGGACTCCGCGATGAAGGCCGCGATCACGCCGACCGCGACCGCGATCCGCGCGCCGCTCAGCGCTGCCGGCAGCGCCGCCGGCAGCTCGGCGAAGCGGAACGCCTGCCAGCGCGAGGCGTCCAGCGTGCGCAGCAGCTTGAGCTGATCGGGGTCCACGGCGGCGAGCCCGTCGACCGTCGTGACCACCACCGGGAAGAAGCAGATCAGCGCGATCACCACGAGCTTGGGGAAGATCCCGAAGCCCCACCAGAAGACCAGCAGCGGGGCGATCACTGCGATCGGCACGGCCTGCGAGCCGACCGCCAGCGGGTACGTCGCACGGCGAAACAGGGGGGAAAGGTGGATCGCCACCGCCATCGCCAAGCCGCCCGCCAGCGCCACGCCCAGGCCGAGCAGCACCTCCTTCGCGGTGATCGTGAAGTTCCTCCACACGATCCCCGTGTTGCCCCACAGCGCCGTGGCGATCGCGTGCGGGGCTGGTAGCAGTGAGGGGTCCACGCCTCCCACCGACACGTACAGCTCCCACGCCCCCAGCAGCGCTGCCACGAGCAGCAGCGCCGGCAGGACGTCTACGACGCGGCGTCTCACGACGGGCCTCCCAGTCCCAGCGCGATCAGCGCCTGCTCGCGCAGCGCCGTCACCGCCGGGTCCGTGCGCGCCCGCGGGCGCGGCAGCTCGATCTCGAGCTCCGCCACCACACGGCCGGGGCGGGCGCAGAGCACCGCCACCCGGTCGGCGAGCAGCACCGCCTCCTCCACGTCGTGCGTCACCAGCACCACCGTGCGCGGCTCGCGTTCCAGCGCCCGCGCGAGCCACCCCTGCATCTCCGCGCGTGTGATTGCGTCCAATGCACCGAACGGCTCGTCCAGGCACAGCACGGGCTTCTCCGAGAGCAGCGTGCGCAGGAAGGCGACCCGCTGGCGCATCCCGCCGGAGAGCTCGTGCGGGTGGGCCTCCTCGAAGCCGGCGAGGCCCAGCTCCGCGAACAGCGCCGCTGCCCGCTCCCGCGCCTGCGCGCGCGGACGCCTGGCGATCCGCAACGCCAGCGCCGCGTTGTCCACCGCGCTCAACCACGGCAGCAGCAGATCGCGCTGGGGCATCAGCGCCGCCGGCTCGCTGTGCACCGTGCCCGCGTCCGGAGTCTGCAGGCCGCAGATCAGCTCCAGCAGCGTCGTCTTGCCACAGCCGCTCGGACCCACCACCGCCAGCAGTTCGCCGCGGTCCGCGTGCAGCGAGACGTCCGCAAGCGCCCGCACCGCGCGCTCAGCGCCGCCCGTGGCTGCGCCTGCGGCCTCGCTCTCTGCATAGGTGCGGCTCACACCGCTGACTCTGACCGCGCACTCTTGTGCGGCCGTCTCAGACGGTTGCGGCCCGGCTCTGAGTCCTATCGACACTCACGCCACTCCCTCCGCGGGCATTACCCCACAGGTTCGAAGGGTCGGCGCCGGGAGTCATCAGTGCGCCATCTCAGCCAGCTTCCCGCCAGCCCCCCTGTGTTTTCTCTCTGCGAGGGGATGCTAGCGCGCTCCCGAGGATCGGCGGCCCCCAGATGGTTGACCAACTTGGTCAAGTTTGCTAGCCTCCGTGTGTGTCCACGACCTACAGCATCGGCGAAGCCAAGACCCAGCTCTCGAAGCTTGTCCACCTGGCCGAGGACGGTGAGGAGGTCGTTCTTCGTCGTGGACCCAAGCCGGTGGCCCGCTTGGTCGCCATCACCGCCGGGGAGACCGGCGCCAAGCGTAAGCCCGGCCGGATGCGCGGTCGTGTGCGAATATCCAAGGACTTCGACGAGTGGCCCGAGGACATCGCGCGCACGCTAGGTATCGCAGACTGATGCGTCTGCTTGTCGATGCGCACGCGCTGCTTTGGTGGCTGGGCGCGGACCGGCGTCTGTCGAAGGCAGCCAGCAAGGCGATTGAGACCGCCGACAATCCCCTTGTCGGGGCTGGCACCCTTGTCGAGATCGCCATCAAGCGGTCCATCGGCAAGCTGGCGGTCGACGAAGACTGGCCGCAGCAGACGAAAGAGGACGGCTTCGGTGTACTTGACATTGCGTGGGCGCACGTCGCGCGACTCCAGGAGCTGCCGTTTGTCGAGTTAGATGGGCGATCCCACCGCGATCCGTTCGATCGGCTCCTTGTGGCGCAGGCGCTCAGCGAGCACCTGCCGATCGTGACCTGTGACTCGACGCTGGCGGCATATGGAGTCGCGTCGATTTGGTAGCCACAATGCCTTCGTAGGTCTGACCCCCCCGTCTAACGGAGACCCGCGCCAGTCGCCAACTCCGGCCGCGCCAGCGCGCGCACGAAGTCCTCGAGCTGGGCGGTCGTCCAGCACTCGAATGCCGTGCAGTGGTGCTCGTAGGCGGCGATCACGGAGTCCCCGTAGTTCCAGTACAGGCGCGGCTCGGGGTTCAGCCAGAAGGTGCGCCCGGCGCGCGCAGCGATCGCCGCGAAGGCGTCCGCGCGGGGGTCGCGGCCGTTGGTGCGCGCGTCGCCGAGCACGATCACGGTCGCCCGCGGGCCCAGGTCGTCGCCGATCAGCTGCAGGAACTCCGACCACACGCGCCCGTAGTCGGTGTAGCCGGAGATGTCCGCCACCCCCGCGTCGGAGGCGATCCGCTCGTTGACCGCCCTGAAGTCGCGCTCCCGTTCGAAGATGTCGGTGACCTCGGAGATCCGCTCGATGAACACGAACGAGCGCATCTTGCGGAAGGCGTCGTGCAGTGCGTGGAGCACCGAGAGGAAGAAGACCGACGCGGAGGTGACGGAGGTAGAGACGTCGCACAGCACGTACACCTCCGGCCGGCGCGGGCGGCGCGGGCGGTACTTGAGCACGACCGGCACCCCGCCGGTCTGCAGCGAGGCGCGCATCGTGCGGCGCACGTCCACGTGAGCGTGGTGGCGGTGCCCGCGCGTCTGGTGGCCCTGCGTGGCCAGGCGCCGGCGCAGCTGAGCCACCACGCGGTGCACCGCCGCGAGGTCCTGCAGGGGCCCGGACGGCAGCGCACGGTCGAGCTCGCCGAGCGGCCGCGCAGGGGGGAGGGTCCCTGTGCGCTGCACCTGCGCGCGCTCGAGCTCCCGGCGCAGCAGCGCCTCGAAGCGGCGCAGCGCCTCGCGCGGCAGCCCCTCGCGGCGGGGGTCGTCCTGCGGCAGCTCCGGCTGGGGCTCCGCGCGCAGCCCGAGCGCGCGGCGGATGCGCTGCACGTCAACCCCGATCACCCCCGAGCCCCCGTCGCGGCGGGCGAGCGCCGCGATCGCCATGCGCGCGAGGTCGCGCATCGCGCCGTCCGCGCCATCGCGCAGCGCGGCCGCGATCTGGCGGCGCAGCGCGTCGAGGTCCTCCTCCGAGAGCTCTCCCAGGTCGAGCTCCCCGGCGTCGCCCTCCCGCGGCTGACCGTCGTGGGCCCCCTCGCGCACACCCTCCCGCACGGCCGCGAGCTCGACGGCGCGGAAGAAGAAGCGGTCGAACACCAGCTCGAAGATCAGCCGGTCCTCCTGGCTCTTGGCGAGCGTCGCGGCAAGCGCCTCGCGGAAGTCCTCCTGCGCGGTCCACGGGATCTCGCGCAGCACCGCGAACGCGTCCAGCAGCTCCGAGGTCCCCACCGCCACGCCCTCTCGGCGCAGCTCCTCGCCCAGCTCCAGCAACCGCGCCGCGATGCCCTCAGACGGCATCGACGGCCGACCCGAGCTTCAGCCCCACCCGCTCGGCCACCACGTCCATGTCGCTGCGGTGCTTGACGATCACCGACATCGTCTCCATGAACGTGTCCGAGTCGATGTCCTGCGCTCCCAGCAGCAGAAGCGCCCGGGCCCAGTCGATCGACTCCGCGATCGAGGGCGGCTTCTTGAGGTCGAGCTCGCGCACCATCCCTACCACCTCGACCAGCCTGCGCGCCACCGTCGCCGCCAGCTCCGGCGTGTGCAGCCGCACGATCTCGAGCTCGTGCTCGAGCTCGGGGTAGTCGAGCCACAGGTACAGGCAGCGCCGCTTCAGCGCCTCCGTCAGCTCGCGCGAGTTGTTGGAGGTGAGCAGCACCACCGGGTGGGTGCGCGACTCCACTTTGCCCAGCTCAGGGATCGAGATCTGGAAGTCGGAGAGCACCTCCAGCAGCATCGCCTCGAACTCCTGGTCGGTCTTGTCGATCTCGTCGATCAGCAGCACCACGGGCTCCTCCGAGGCGATCGCGCTCATCAGCGGGCGCGCCAGCAGGAACTCCTCGCCGAAGATGTCCTCCTGCACCTCCTCCCAGCCCGTGTCTCCGCCCTGCGCCTGGATGCGCAGGAGCTGCTTGCGGTAGTTCCACTCGTACAGCGCCTTCGCCTCGTCCAGGCCCTCGTAGCACTGCAGCCGCACGAGGCTCCGTCCCAAAAAGCGCGCCAGCGCCTTCGCGAGCTCCGTCTTGCCGACCCCCGCGGGGCCCTCGACGAGCACCGGCTTGCCGAGCCGCACCGCCAGGAACGCCACCAGCGCTGTCGACTCGCCCGGCAGGTAGCCGACTCGACGCAGGCCCTCGGCCGCCTCGGCAGCGCTCGCGGGCGTGTCTTGGGTGTCGGGGGGCGTCATCGTCATCGCAATGGTAGGTCCGGTGGATCCTCGAAAGAGAGCTGCTCGGATGATGGAGTGCCTGCTCGCCCCGGGGCCGGAGGGTAGCGCCCACGCTTCGTCGCCGGGACCGGGACCGGTCTTGGGTTGCTCTCCCGGTGGGAGAGCACGACCGTCTCCTGCGCCTCGGGCTCAGGTTCCTGCGGCGGCTGGCTCGGTGGCTTTGGGCGGCGCACCAAGGGCGGTCCGGGGCGCTGCGCCACGCGCATCCGCGAGCCGGCGTAGGCGAGCAGGCCGGCGGCGGCCAGCGCGAAGAAGATCCCCCACTGGACGCCCACGTTGGCGGCGACCCCGTGCTGCGTGACACCCGGCTTGTCGAACAGCCTCAGCACGAGCAGCAGGGCGCTCCACAGCCCCGCGGCGAGCACCACCGCCCCGTCGCCGCCGGGCAGATGGAAGTTCCGCCCGTCGGCGCGCGCGAACAACAGGAAGAGCACCGCCAGCGCGACCAGGAGCACGGCGGCCTCGACGAACGAGAAGACGGCGAACGCGTCCAGGTTGCGGCTCACCAGCGGCGCCGTCTTCGCGGCGCTCACCACCGCGTTCTGCTGGTACCAGGGCAGGAACATGGTCGCGAACAGCGCGACCGCCGCGACCGCCGCGAAGCGCCGGTCGCGATTCAGGACAGCCCACGCGTGCGCGATCCCCGAGCCCGCGGAACGGCCCCCGGGGTCGGCGCCGCCACGGATGCTGCTCGCTCGGCTCGGCACACCCCGATTGTATGGAGTCCCGTCCACCCCGCTTGCCGGATGGGCGCCCACCCCGCGGCGGATGGAGTCTCGTCCACCCCGCCCGCGCGCCGGCGCGCTCAGCGGCGCTTGCCGAGCGGGTGGGCGCGGGGCGCGTGGGTGCCGAGCGTGATCGTCCCGCTCGTGCTCGCCCTGTTGCCCGCGAGGTCAACCGCGCTGACGCTCACCGTGTACGCGCCCGGCTTCGCCGGAGTCACCCACAGCAGTCGCGGATCGCCGCGTTCCACGAGGGCGCTGTTGCTCCACACCACGCGCCCGCCCCGGCGGATCGTGAGGCTGACGGTGGCGATCTTCGAGAGCGACAGCCGCACCCCGGCGCGCGCCGCCTCGGGCAGCGTGTGGCTCAGCAGCGCGATCGCGGGCGGCGTGTGCAGGTCCGCGGTGAAGTGTTGCGCGGTCGTGCAGTAGATCGCGTCGCCCGGGATCGGCGTGGGCGGCGTAGCCGAAGGGGTCGTGGCAGCGGCCGCGGTACCCGTCGGGGACCTGCCACTGCCGATCGCGGCCGCTGAGGCCACCGCGCCGGCGGGGGTCCTGGCGAGCGCGGCGGCCGTGGCGCCCCCGGTGCTTCCGGCGGGGGTTGAGGTGCCCGGGGTCGCGGTCCCCGGGGTCGCGGTGCCCCCTCCGGTGCTGGAGGCGGGCGCCGGCGTGGGTGGGGCGGGCGTGGGTGGCGGCGCAGAGGCCGGCGGGGTCGGTGGGAGCGGCGGGCCTTCGCCGGTGCGCTGGCAGAGGTTTTGCAGGAACGTGGTGAGCAGTTCGTGGTAGTTGAGGTTCGATTCGGAGCGCTGGTCGTACCGCGACCAGGCGCCGGTGTCGTAGTGGGGGACCTCGAGGCGCGCCTCGGCGTCCCCGGCTTCGAAGAGCTTGGCTCCGAGCGGGTCGACGGTCAGCTTGGCGTAGTCGTACAGCCCGGTGACCGCTTGGAGGAAGCCGTTGAGGATGCGCTCCCGCGGGGCGTAGGTGTACTCCAGGTAGTGAGCGCCCGCGGGGGTTGAGACGCGCACGCCCGCGGGCGGCGGGGTCTGAAAGAGGCCGAGCGCCTGCTTGGCGGCCGCGAGGAAGGCCGGTTCCTTCAGGCGCGAGTACGCGCGGGCGAGGGCCTGCAGCGCGGTCCCCTGGGAGAGTCCGGAGGTCCACGGCGGGGAGCCGCCGTCGAAGTGGAACAGGTACTCCCACGCGATTCCCCCCGCGCGGTGGGTGGCGAGCGGAATCGCTTCTTCGAGGACTTCGCGCAGCTGGGTGTTCTCGTGCCCCTGCAGGTAGTAGCCGTTGGCCTCCCCGAAGGTCGCAAGCCATTGGATCTCGAGGCCCTGCCCGGGGTAGTACTCCCACACCAGGCGGCTTTCCGGGAAGCTCACGCGCTGGTCGGCGGCGAGCAGCGGTTCGGCGGTCCACCACTGCACGTTGCGTTCGAGCGTGAGGAACAGCGCGGGCGCCCGCGAGGACGTGAGCTCGCCGGCGGCGGCGAGCTGCTGCACGTTCGCGATCACGGCGGCGAGCTCGGCGCGGCGCGTGCCGCTCAGCCGCTTGACCGCGTGCAGCGCCGCGGTGTAGGTGGAGGAGTCTTCCCCGTACTCTTCCGCGCTCAGCGCGCCGCTGCGCTGGAGGCTCGCCAGCGCGCCGTACACCGTCGGCCCACGGGCCTGGGCTGCCGCCGGGAGGGCGGAGGGGACGAGCAGCAGCGCGCCCAGCAGCAGCACGCCCAGGGGCCTCTTCATTGAGGGTCCAGCTCGGCGAGCGTCCGCCGCACCTCGGTCTCGACGTCAAGGGTGTCGAGCCCCTGGCGCTGACGGCGTTCGTTGCGGGCGAGCACGAGCTGGCGCACCTCCGCGGTGAGCGCGGCGTCGTGCCCGCCGGTGTCCGGCGACTGGAGCCTGGCGAGCTCGGCGTCGATGTCGAGCGGCGCGTGGCCCTGGCGCACGAGGCGGTGGCTGCGGGCGCTGAGCATCTGACGGATTTCGAGCTCCCGCTCGTCGGCCGGGCCAGACCCCCCCGACGCGGGTGGCCCACCGCCAAACGGGTCGTCGCCGATGAAGAGGCCGCCCTGGCCGATCTGGTCGTGGAGGTTGGTGCGGGTGAACATCGAGAGCACGCCGAGGAGGACGAACAGCCCGATCGAGCCGAACAGCACCATGGGGAAGAGGGCGTGCATCGATGGATTGTTGCTCAACGGGGCGCGCTCCGCTACCCTCTGGGGTGGCCAGCGTTGACTGACCAGTCAATCTACCCGTGCGCGGCGAACGGCCCGGCCCACCCGGGGGCGGCGCGAGTCCCGCGCCAGCCCGAGGAGCCCGTGACAAGAAATGGTTGAATTCACGCTCACAGACGAGCAGAAGAACCTGCGCGAGCTGGCGCACGACTTCGCCGAGAAGGAGATCCGCCCGGTCGCGTGGGAGTACGACAAGGACGGCACGTGGCCGCAGGAGATCCTCCAGAAGGCGTGGGACGTGGGGCTGATGAACACCCACATCCCGGAGGAGTACGGCGGCCCGGGCCTCGGCTACCTCGACGGGTGCCTGATCGAGGAGGAGCTCTCGTGGGGCTGCTCGGGGATCCAGACCTCGCTCGGCTGCAACGGTCTCGCGACGGCCCCGATCGTCCTGGGCGGCTCGGAGGAGGTCAAGAAAAAGTATCTGGGCGCGGTCACGGAGGAGCTGAAGCTGGTCTCCTTCTGCCTGACCGAGCCCGACGCGGGCTCCGACGTGTCGGGGATGCGCACGACCGCGGTGCGGCGGGGCGACAAGTACGTGCTGAACGGCTCGAAGTGCTTCATCACCAACGGCGGCTACGCCGACTACTACACCGTCTACGCGAAGACCGACAAGGAGGCCGGCCACCGCGGCATCTCGGCGTTCGTGGTGGAGCGCGAGTGGGGGGTGGTGGTGGACAAGAAGGAGGACAAGCTCGGCCAGCGCGCCTCGAACACCGCGACGATCTCCTTCAACGACGTGGAGGTCCCCGCGGAGAACCTGCTGGGCGAGGAGAACAAGGGCTTCAAGCTCGCGATGATGACGCTCGACCGCACCCGCCCGGGCGTGGCGGCGATGGCGACGGGGATCGCGCGCGCGGCGCTCGAGTTCGCCACCGAGTACGCCAAGGAACGCACCCAGTTCGGGGTCCCGATCGCGATGCACCAGGCGATCCAGTTCATGATCGCGGACATGGCCACCGACGTCGAGGCGGCGCGCCTGCTGACGTGGAAGTCGGCCGCGATGCTCGACGGCGGCGAACGCAACACGCTGATCTCCTCACACGCCAAGCGCTTCGCGGCGGACGCCGCGATGAAGGTCGCCACCGACGCGGTGCAGATCTACGGCGGGTACGGCTTCATCAAGGACTACCCCGTCGAGAAGCTGTTCCGCGACGCGAAGATCATGCAGCTGTACGAGGGCACCTCGCAGATCCAGCGCCTGGTGATCGCCCGCGAAACGCTGCTGCCGCGCCGCATCGAGGCCGCGGAGACGGTCGCCGCGTAGGCGACCGTCTCGGACCGCGGACCCTCAGCGGATGAACAGCGGCTCGCTGTAGTTGGACGTCTGGGCTCCGTTGGTGACTCTCACCAGCACGCGGTAGACCGCCCCACGTTTCACCCGCACCACGCGGCTGAAGCGGGAGGTGGTCGCGTTGTTGTGGTGCAGCGTGGTGCCCGCGACCAGCACGTTGCGCCCGCCGGTGATGCGCATGATCGCGACTTCCGCGCCGTCCACAGCGGGGCTCACGGTCCCGTAGATGCGCGCGTGGTGGCGCCGGTGCCGGTGGGCGCGCCCGACGTGGGCCACCACACGGACCGCCACGCCCTCGATCGCCACCGGGCTGACCACGGGGATCTTGGTGCTCGTCAGCACCCGGAACTGCGTCGCCTCGGTGAGGCCGAGGAACGGAAACGAGAAGCCCCCGGTGGCGCTCGTCAGCTCGGGGTTACTGACGGTGGCGAATCCCTGGGTGTAGGGGAAGGGGTTGGCTTGCAGCACGACGGGAACGCCGCCGTTGCCGGTGCCCGAAAGCGTGCCCTGGACCGTGACGGCGCCCCCGAACACGGTCGGGTTGGGGGAGGCGAGGATCTGCAGGGAGAGCGGCACCTTGAGGGTTTTGAACACCCGGTCGCTGCCGGTCGTCGCCCCGGTGGCGTTGACGGCGATCAAGCGGAAGTGGTAGGTCGTGATCGGCTGCAGCCCGGTGACGGGGACGCTAACTTTCACCGGGTGAAGGCCCGCTCCGGCGTCGGCGATGGGGGTCTGGGCGCCGTAGGCGCGGGTGGGCCCATACTGGAAGTAGTAGGAGGTGTTGCTCCCGTGCGGGTCGGTCGACCCGGTGAGGACGGCAGAGCCGTAGCCGACCGCCTGCGCCGGGCCGGTGTAGGCCCCCGGCTTGATCGAGGCAGGGGCGGCCACGGGTAGGACCAGAGACACCAACCCTGCGACGAGGACCGTCATCGTTGATCGTCCAACCATCGTGCACCCACCTTTCGTAGCGAGTTCCAGTACGTAGGTAGAAACCCCGGAGTGAGTCTAGAGGTGCGCTGCGGCGCCGCGGCGCGTGCCTCGTTAGGCTCTCGCGTCCAGAGCCGGAGCAGCGAGGCGTGCCGTCGGGTTGGGCCCTCGCGTCCAACGAGCGCGAGCAGCGAGGCGTGCCCCGTTAGGCTCTCGCGTCCAACGAGCTAGAGAGAATCGAGGAGGCCGGCATGTTCGTGTTCAAGGCAGCGGTGGTGGGCGCGGGGACGATGGGTGGGCAGATCGCGCAGACGATCGCCGCCGCGGGGATCCCGGTGGTGCTGAAGGACATCGACGACGCCCTCGTGCAGGCCGGTCTGGAGGAGGCCCGCAACGTCACGGCGGGCCAGGTGGGCAAGCTCGTGGAGCGGGGGAAGCTGACCCAGGAGCAGGGCGAGGCGCAGATCGCGCAGATCACGGGGCGCATCGAGGGCACCACCTCCTACGCGGGCTTCGGCGACGTGGACCTCGCGATCGAGGCGGTCCCCGAGCGGATGGAGATCAAGCAGGCGGTCTTCGCGGAGCTCGACGCGGCCACGCCGGGACACGCGATTCTCGCCTCGAACACCTCCTCGCTGTCGATCACGGAGATCGGCGAAGCGACGCTGCGCCCCGACAAGGTGGTGGGCTTCCACTACTTCTACCCCGCGGCGGTGATGCCGCTGATCGAGGTCGTCGAAGGCGACGAGACCTCGCCGGAGACGGTCACCGCGGCGGTGACGTTTGCGCAGGCGATCCGCAAGCAGCCGATCACGTGTGCCGAGGTGCCGGGCTTCGTGGTCAACCGCATCCTCAACGCGGGGACCTCGGAGGTGTGGCGCGCGCAGGAGCAGCAGGGCCTCTCGATCAAGCTGATCGACGAGGGGGTGGGCGCGGCGAACGTGGTGCCCATGGGCCCCTACTTTCTCGTCAACCTGCTCGGGTTGGACACGGTGCTGCACGTCGCGGAACACCTCGCGGAGTCCTACGGCCCGGAGCGCTTCTACGTCCCGAAGGGGATGCAGAAGCTGGTCTCCCAGGGCAAGCTCGGGGCGAAGACGGTCGGGGACGGCTTCTACGGCCCGGACGGGACGGCGAACCTGGAGGGCGAGGGCGAGCCCGACGTGCCGGCGCTCGTGGAGGCGCTGACGCTGAAGACGTTCGTGGAGGCGTGCCTCGTGTTGGAGGAGGGGGTGGCGGTCCACCGCGACATCGACTTCGGCCTGATGGCGGGCGCGGGCCTCGACCCGCGGCGGGGGCTGATGCCGCCGTTCATGAAGGCCGACGTGGAGGGCCTCGACACGATCCTGGAGCGGCTGGAGAACCTGCAGGAGCTCCACGGGGAGCGCTTCGCGCCGCCGAGGATCCTGCGCCGCCTGGTCGCCCAGGGCCGGCTCGGGCAGAAGAGCGGCCAGGGCTTCTACGCCTACCCCCAGCCCGACGCCGATGACTCGACCCCGCCCACCCAGGTGGTCAAGCTCGAGACGCGCGCGGACGGCGTGGCGATCGCGTGGCTGGCGAACGGCCAGATGAACTCGATCGCCCCGCAGGTGATCGAGGACCTCGCCAAGGTGTGGGAGCACGCCAAGAGCGCCGGTGTGCGCGCCCTGGTGGTGGCCTCCTCGAACCCGTTCCTCTACAGCGCGGGCGCGGACATCAAGGCGTTCACGACAATGGACGCCGCGGGGGGAGAGGCCCTGATCCACAAGGCCCACGCGCTCTTCCGCGAGCTCGGCAGCGAGAGCATCGCGACGATCGCCGCGGTCAACGGCCTCGCGTTCGGCGGCGGCTGCGAGCTGGCGATGTCCTGCGACGTGCGGATCGCGGCGCGCTCGGCGCTGTTCGGCCAGCCGGAGATCAAGCTGGGGATCATCCCGGGCTTCGGCGGCACCCAGCGCCTGCCGCGCCTGGTGGGCCAGAGCAAGGCGCTGGAGATGAACCTCGTGGGCGACCCGATGGGCGCGGCGGAGGCCTACGAGTACGGCCTCGCGAGCGCGGTGGTCGACGACCACGAACTGCTCGACACGGCACTCGCGTGGGCGCGCAAGCTGGCCAGCCAGGCGCCGCTGGCGGTGGAGCAGATCAAGCGCGTGTCCGCGGCGGGCGACCTCGACGAGGGGATCGAGGCGGAGAAGCGCGCCTTCGCCACGGTCTTCGCAAGCGCCGACGCGAGGGAGGGCATCGCGGCGTTCTTGGGCAAACGCGCGCCGCGGTTCGAGGGGAGGTAGGCCGCGCGCGAGTCGCGGTCCGGGGGTGGTCGCAGAGATTTTTGGATAGCGGCCTCCGGCCGCCGCGGCGTTTCGCGTGGCGAGCCCACGGCAGCTGGGCAGAGCCCGTAGGACTGTGACCAAGGGTTGCTTGCAGTGTCAATCCGCGGCCTGCGGTACTCCCGGCGTACCGAGCCATGCAACCATGTCTTGCGCGTCACTTGAATTGAGGTCTGGTCTTCCGGACATGAGCTTCCAGAACAGCTCCTCCAGGGCCAGTTGTTGCACGATCGTACGCTCTGCCTCCAGCGCCTTGCCCCGCGCGCGCCGGGCGGCGTCCAAGTCGCCGTTCGGGCGGTTGCGCCCCGACTCATATGCGTTGGATGCTTTCTGGAGCCGCGCGAGCAGATCGGGATCGTCCACCGCGGCGCCAAAGATGCCCGAGTACCGGTAGGCCAGGAGCAGGAGCTTCAAGTACAGCGTTCGGGAGGGGGATGGCGGGTCGGACCAGGGCGAGGCGGATTGCGGCAGCGCCGGCGGGGAGCCCAGCTCACTCAGGTCGCGGTGCAGGAGCAGCAGGTTGACAAACCGCTTCCACCGTCGCGGATTCCTCCCCAGCCCGGCCTCGCACAGCTGCTGCTCCTCATCTGTGAGTGCGAAGGGGAGCCCCGAGTCAACAGCCAGCTCGTTTATGTCGGCGACCGAGAGCCGTGGAAGGTCGTAGGAGATCGAGATCGTCTTCTCGACATATGCGTCGGGATCGACCGAGCGCTCACCGGCGGTCGCGCTCGGATAGCGCAGAGCCAGTCCCTTGCGGATCACATCCCGATCCAGCGCCACGACGAAACCGCACCCCGGCGCGTCGAGAAACAGCTTGACCGCCTCGAACACCTCGAGCGCCGTCTCCGGCAGACAGCGATCGAGGTCGTCAACGAGCACGCAGACCCGCAGTCCCCGCTGCGTGGCGTCGTTCATGAGATCCTGGAAGCGTCCGAGAAACTGCTCGATCGAACGGACATGAGCGATCTGCCGATCGACGGTGGTGCGCTCGATGACCCTGCTCAGAGTCTCGATGTTCTGCCGGCCGATCGCCCCGGCGTCATCCTCCTTGTTGCGCCCGAAGAGACCCGCGAAGAACTTCGACGAGCTCCGCAGCCAGTCCGCGACAAAACCGATGCGCAGGACAGACAGCGCGATTGCGGCTATCTCGACGATCAGCGACCGCCAGTCCACGCTCCACGGGCCCGCCTCGCGGACCGTCACGGTGCGATACAGCGACTCTTCCAGCTCGTCCAGGGAGCGCTTGTCGAGCTCCTGCTCACGGAGCGCGGCGATCACGTGGAGGATCAGTGCGCGCCACAACGCCTCGCGGTCGCGGTACTTCCACGCGTTGAACTCGACGAACACGGTCTCGCCGGCGTCGGGCCGGGTCTCGATCGCTCGCCGGACAGCTTTGAGCAGCGTGGTCTTGCCCGACCCCCACGGTCCGTGGATGCCGACCACCACAGCCGCGTCCGACCCGCGTGCAAGCGCTCGCGCGAGTCCTTTTGCGATGAGCTCGAAGTTGAAACTCGGGCGCTCGGCGGGCGTGTCGTCGGTGTATGACGGTATTGGCGGTATTGATAGCGAGTGCATGTTCTCTCGCCTATACCGGCAGTCGCTCGTCGCGCATGCGCTTGAGGGCAACTTCGCGCGCGCGTGCCCCGGGACCGACTTCTTCCAGAGTCTCCTCGAGGATCGACGAAGACTTGATCAGTGCGTCGTCCCGGGCGCCGCGGAGGAGCAGGTCTCTGAGCACCCTGTCGCGAAAGTCGTGGTAGTTGTCGATCGCATAGAGGCGGTACCCGATCGCGAGGCCGGCCAGCAGGGCGCACAGTCCTCCGGAGATTTGGAGGATCAGCTTCATCGATTCGTATGAGGCCTCCGACCTTGGGAAGTTCAGGCGTGCGAATGTGGGCGCGAGGATGACGAGTGCGATGCCAGCAACGACGATCAGCAGCTGCAGGAGCCTCACGGGCGAGCTGAACAGCATACGGTTTCGCTTTCCGCGTCCGGGGCGCTCTGTGAGGAGCTCGAAGACTTCGCGCGGCCGGTCGCGCGATTCGCTCAATGCTGCTTCGGGGAGGGCAGGGATCTCGCTGGGGCGAGAGTGGAGATCTGCATAGAGAGGCGCGTCCTGCTGCTTGATCGCCTCGACGCTGTCAACCAGCTGCGCGGCGTGCTTGTCACTCTGTAAGTCACCACCGCGAGCCTCCGGGCGAGATCTCGCCTGCTCGGCCAGCTCTTCGACGATCGGCTGAACCTCCTCGATGAAGTCCGGGCGGGTGAGATCGTATGCGTACACGTTGAGCTCATTGCCCTCGAGCAGTAGCTCCACCCTCCGATCGAGGCTGCCCTCGCTCAGAAAGAAGCCGGCGGCGGCTCCTGTGGCTCCTCGCCACACACCTGCCCGCTCGAGGAAGTTCTGCAGCTGGTCGTGCTGCCTGGATTGATAGGTTGCTCGATGGCACTCGACGAAGATCACGGGAACGCCTTCATATTCGGCGACGAGGTCCACGCGGATCCCGGGTGCCACCTCGGTGTCATAGCTGACGGAGAACCCGTCCGTGTGGAACAGGTCGGTAAGACGTTCGATGGCCACATCCGGCTGAACCCGTGTTTCGAGCTCCCTGTCTATGCGGCTCATGTCCGCTGGCGTCGGCGCCCGCGCGAAGCCGTCGGTCACCTCGAAGAGACTGCGTAGTATCGCCAGCGCGCTACGCATGTTCCCGCGTGAGTAGCGGGTGACTTCCTCGGCGGTGGACTTGTCGAGCACGCCCTCGCGCCTGGAGAACTGGTCGGCGATCTTTTGGACCTGCTCTCCACACAGAGGTGTGAGTCGAAGCACTCGACCGGCGGAAAATCGATCGAGTAGATCGCGCTCGGCCGTCCACGCGCTCGGGTGCCCGGCGACCATCACAAAGGCGCTATGCGCGGAGAGGTGCTCCAAGAGGCGCTTGAGCCAGGTTACGTTTGTGGCGCTGCTGTGTGCGCGGTCATACCGGACAAAGTGCTCGAACTCATCGACCAGCAGCACGAACGGCCTGCCGCTGCTATGCGCGAGCCCAGCAATTGCGGTGATGACACCGAGGATGTCCTGCTCGCTGGCCAGCACGCGGGGAAGACCCGTCAGCGCGACGTCCCGGTCCGAGAGGGAGCGGCCGGCCAGCCAGCGTTGCGCCATGTCGCGCCGGTCCCAAAGCAGTAGCGACAACGCGTGGCGCACCGAATCCGTCGCGTCGGGGGAGTCAGACTCGAGTTGCTCGGAGAACGTGCCCTCGACCGCCGTCTGATTCAACCATTCGTCTGTGACCAGTTCGCGTGCGAGCGCTGGTCTGTCCTGCATACGCTCGACTGCGCCGGTGGTGAGCATCGACAGACGCGCGGTGGTCTGCGCCGCCCGACTGTAGAGCTCGACCACCAGTTCCTCCAGCGGGGCCTTCTGAATCTCCGCGCCGATGCCCTCGCGATACCACTCCAAGGGAGTGGCTTCGATGCTCGGGGTGGCGAGGATCACCGGCGCAGGCAGCGCGAGACGCTCGGTTTCACGCAGGATCGCCTCGCGCGTGGCGAGCAGCAGGTGAGTCTTCCCGGAGCCGTACTCGCCTTCGATGCGAGCGAGCAGCGAACCGCTCCCATGGTTGGCGATGCCCTGGACGTAGCTCCCGGCGAGCGCGCGAGCGTCGCGCACCGCGTCCGTCGCGAAGGTGACTTCGGCGGAGGAGGCGTTCTCGAGCGAGGTGACGGGGAGATCGGGGAAAAGGTTGGGTTGAAGGGTCATGGAGATCGGTTGGTCCAAACGGCCTTGAGGATCAAGTGGGCACCGATGGGCCGGGGGAACTGAGCTCGTCGTAGGCGTCGCGGAGGTTGATCATGTACTGCGGGAAGTCATCGCAGTCGATGTTGCGGATGTCGTGTCCCTCGGGAAGCGTCTTGATGGCGTGGCGAAGTGCTTCGGAGAGGAGCTTGTTGAGATTGCGAAACCCCATGCGCCCAGCGTTCCCGTTCGAGCCCCCGGTGAGGTCTGGGGGCAGCCCGACACGAGCGATGTCGTCGGGCTCGAACGGGAACGCGTCCCGCTCGCACAGGCAATCGCAGTATTCAGGAGCACGAAAGTGGGTGAGCCGAGAGGACACGTAGGCCTGAGCGTCACTCGGGGTGAGCCAGTCGGTCTTGTAGGGCACGATGGATGCTCGGGCGCGGGCGGCCGCGTCGCCCGCGATCAGCTCGAGGTCGTCGCTCTCCATGATGAACAGGACCACGCGCTCCTCGAGGAGCTCGAGGTAGAGCTCGGTCAGCGGCGTCAGGGCGGAGGCGCTGACGCTCTCTACGACAAGTACGCAGAGGGTGCCCGGCTGGCCCTCGCTCTGTACGCGGTCTTTGATGCTTGTGAGCAGCGCGTCGGTGTCGTGCGACTTGCGAAAACGCAGCGGCTCGTGTCTGCCGGGGCCGTTGTCCCCGAGCGCGATTCTGAGCAGGACGTTGGTGAGGGTCAACTTCCCCGTCCCTTCGGGACCCGTGATCAGGAAGGCAAGCGACTGCGCGAAGTCCTCGTCCAAGTAGCCGGCCTCGCGGACACGTGAGGTGAAGTCCACCTCGTGATCTCGAAAGGGGCCGGCGTCGGCCACGTATAACGGGCGTAGCAACTCGCTCTTGTCGATCTGTAGGGGCCGGCTCACGAGATTGTCCGTCAAGCGCGGATCGACCCCCTCGACGCGTCGTGGCGCGAATGGGTTGTCCAACAAGCCGAAGGCCGGCAGGTACTGCACGGCGGGGAAGACTACTCGACAGCCGCGGATGGGATCCGCGCTGTACGCAAACCATCCGGATCTTCGAGCGCACTAGCCGGAGCGTCCCAAACGCCCGGGACGCGAGCCGGCCTCAACCGCCAAGGCCCGCGTCCGGCCTTAACCGCCGAGGCCCGCGAGGTCGCGCTCCGGCGCGATCCTCCAGCGCGCGGCCAGCTCGGCGAGCTCCTCGGTGAGGGCCCAGCGGTCCGCCAGCGGAGCGCCCTCGTAGGCGGGGCTCGCGCCCTTGAGAGCCATGCAGCCGGTGTTGTCGCCGATCGCGCGCAGCTCGGCTACGTCGAGCTCGCTGAGCTGTGCCGCCGGCGTGGATCGCAGGTCGGCCAGTGCGGCCAGCTCGGCGCGCTTGTCCTCTACCGGGCGGGGGATGGGCCTCCCATCCGCAGCGGACTCCTGGATCAGCGTGGGCACCACGCAGCGCACGGGGGGATGGGTGAGGTTCCACTGGCACGCGAGCTGGAGCATCGTGAGACCGTGGCGGGCGGCGTAGGGGCGCATCCGCTCGAGCTTCTCGCGCCCCGCCTGCACCCAGCCTTCGGGGCGGAACTTGCGGTGGTCGTAGGGAGGGAAGGCGTGCCCGGGGAGCACGTCGTCGTGGAACAGGCCCCCGTAGTCCACGACGCGGGTGATGAGGCGCACGTCGTGGGCGGCGGCGGCGTCGAGCACGAGCTCCCCCGGCCACGGCTCGAGCGGCCCCAGGATGACCATGGCCCAGTCGAGCAGCTCGCCGAAGCGCTCCACGCAGTCGATCAAGTCAAGGGTGAATCCGTTCGCCGGGCCCGGCGCGACCCCCAGCAGTCGTGTCAGGCCGGCCGCGCGGACGGACTGCATCCCCTCCCACACCGCGGCGCTCGTGTACCCCGTGCGATCGGGGTTGTGCAGCAGCAGCAGGTCGAAGCGCTCCACCCCGATCCGTTCCAGGCTGCGCTCCGTGGCCATCCCGATGTACTGCGCGTACTCCTCCTCGCCGCGCAGCCGCGGGTCGGTGAAGCGCGGAAAGCCTTTCGCGCCTTCGCGCTCCCCGGTGTAGAAGTCGTGCCCGATCGCGCCCACCAGGCAGTAGCTCTCGCGATCCACGCCACGAAGGGACTCGCCCAACAGCCGGTCGGCCTCTCCCTCCCCGTAGACGTCGGCGGTGAGCACCGTGTCGATGCCCCCGCCCGGCCGCAGCAGCGCCCGCAGGCGCTGCTCCTGGAGCGGCTCGCCGAAGTGCATGAAGCGCCCGCCGCTCCAGGTGCCGAGGGCTGTGGTGGTGGGGTCCATCGCTGCACTCTACCCGGGCACCCAGGGCGGCAATTAGACCTCAGCGAATGCTGGTGGGGGCGGCTGCGAAGACCGGATCGCCGACTGGCATCCCGTCGTCCCCGTGAGTAAACAGGGCCACATCCTCAGCGGCCTCGGGCTCCGCGGCGACGATCCGTCGCAGAGCAGCGCCGGCCGCCGACTCCTCGTCGTATGACCCAATCAGGTTTCCAGTGCTGCTCAGCAGGACGTAGTGCATTGCTAATCGCCTATCGGCAGGATATCGGCTACACAGTCAAGCAACTGCAGCGGACGCCCCCACGCAGTGATGTGTCCCGGATGGCCGGTGTGCGCCCAGCAGAAGCCGCAGCCCGGCTCAAGTTGGACCTCGGCGACGTGTTGTCCTATGCGCCGCCAGCGTCGCGCGATTGTGACTGCCATCTCCCGCTTCAAATACATCGAGAGCCCCATGTAGATGAGCGCAGATTCGACCTCCAAGCCGCGAGGGCGGGTACCAAGCTCCTAGTTGGAGCGAAACGAGTCGAGCATGTTGGGGTTGCCAGGACGAACGCCTCTCACGATGCGGTACGCGAGTCGCGACTCGTCTGCTCTGTGAACGATCAGGTCATATGACGATGGGGGAGTCGCGGGCGCGGGGGGCACATACTCTTGTTACGACTGGGCACGCAGAGTGGGACAGCACGCCGCGAGACCGGCTATCGCTGCCCGGGTCCCGCCGCTGCGCGGGCGCGCAGCGCAGCTTCCAGGCGGCTCAGCGCGTGACGAACGACCTCCTCATCGGGGACCGCGGGGGGATCCGCCCCACCACCGCTAAGCGAACCACCCCCATCGAGCGCGGCGCGGGCGGCCGCGATCACACCGGGGCGCAGCTCGGCCAGCTCGGCGATGCGCTCGGCAAGATCGGGGCGCCCCTCCGCGGCGAGCTCGGCCAGCGCGGCGGTGTAGGCGTGTTCGAGCTCCAGGGCCGCGTGGGGAAGACGGCCCTCGTCGAGGTCGAGGCGGGCGCGCAGCGCAAGCTCTTCGCAGAGGAGTGGCTGCTCGCGCGCGCCGAGCAGCGCGGCGAAGCGCTCGTGGGAGCGCAGCACGGCGGAGCGCCGGGTGCGGGGCTCGTCGAGACGCAGCTCGCGGGCGTGCAGCCAGCGGCCGTAGGCCACCTGCTCACCCTCGCCCCACCCGGCCCGTACGACCAGCGCGTGCGCAGGGGAGAGCTCGCGCACGTGGGGGTCAGCGGTGGCGATGCGGTGGGCGAGCAGCACGCGGTTGAGGGTTGCGGCGGCGGCGTCCGCCTCGCGCTGGGCGTCCAGTTGCGCGAGCCACGTGCGGGCCTGGCGCTCCGCGGAGACCGACACGGGGTCGATCACCGTGGCCCGTGTGGTGGGCACGGGCGCGGGCTCGGGTGTGGTCGGCGGACGTCGTGCGCCGAGCCGCCCACGGCGCCGAGCGGCGCCCACGGTGTCGAGCACCACCACTCGTTGCGGCTCTCCTCCCTCGCGCTCGCGCAGCAGGTAGCGCCCGTCGGACGGGCCGAGCTCCCAGGGGAGCTCCAACTGGAGGAAGAGGAAGAGGCGCTCAGCCATGGACGCACCGTATCCTCTATGCCTCCCGCCCGTTTCGTCTTCGCGACCGACACGAGGAGCGTCCGGATGTCCGATACAAATGCACCGAAGGGCCTGCGCGAGCGGCTGGCAGGCGGTACCGAGGATCGCCTCGGCAAGGCGCTGACGGACCTGTTCGAGAACTCGCTGCTGGGCGGGGCGCTAGGCCGCGCCTCCGACGCGCGCGAGAAGGCCGCCCAGGCGCAGGAGCTCGCGATGGGGGCGCTGAACCTCCCCTCGGCCGCCGACATCGAACGTCTCACTCGCCGCGTGCGCTCGGTCTCGCAGCGGCTGGAGGGGATCGAGGATGGCGTGCACAGCATCGGTCGCAGCCTCTCCGGCCAGTCGATCGATGGGCGCCTCGCAGCGATCGAGGAGCAGCTGCGGTCGCTCTCCGGCAAGCTCGACGGCGGACGGTCTGCCGCTACACGGCCGTCCACCACAGAGCCGTCCGCCACGCAGCCTTCCGTCAGAAGGGCTGCCGCCAACCGGCCGTCCGCCACAGAGCCGTCCGCCACGCAGCCTTCCGTCAGAAGGGCTGCCGCCAACCGGCCGTCCGCCACAGAGCCGTCCGCCACGCAGCCTTCCGTCAGAAGGGCTGCCGCCAACCGGCCGTCCGCCACAGAGCCGTCCGCCACGCAGCCTTCCGTCAGAAGGGCTGCCGCCAACCGGCCGTCCGCCACAGAGCCGTCCGCCACGCAGCCCTCCGTCAAGAGGTCTGCCGCCAACCGGCCATCGGCCAAACCGCCTTCCGTCAAGCGTTCTGGCCCCAACCAGCCTTCTGCCAAGCGGGTAGCCGCCAAGAGTTCCGCCGCCAAGCGGACGGCGGGCAGAAGCTCTAAACCAGCGCGCTGAGCGCCAGCCGGCCCATCGCCCCGCCGGCGAGGAGCAGCGCGTCGTCGTCGATGTGCTCCTGGCGCTCCTCGGGGTCCTCGCCCAGCACGTTCGACACAGTGAGCACGCAGGCTACCGGGACGCCCGCGCGCGCGCCTACCGCAAACAGGGCGGCCGCCTCCATCTCGACAGCCACGGCGCCCGCCGCGCGCCACTCCCGCTCGCGCCCACGGTTGGGCTCGTAGAAGAGGTCGGTGCTCGCGATCGTCGCTCCCGTGTGCGTGCGCCGCCCCGCGGGCGGTTGCCCCCTGTCTGTCTCTGCCGAGGGGGCGCCGGCGCCGTTGGCGGCGCTGAGTGGAGGCGCGGCGGCGCTCATATGGTCGGCGGCACGCTCCAGCGCCGCCGTCAGCTCGGGGTCCGCGGCGATCCGCTCGCCTGCTCCCAGGGTGCGGCTCGCTCCGTCCGCGGTGAGCGTCTCGCGCGCCACCACCAGGTCGCCCAGCTCAAGGCTCCCGTCCAGCGCGCCGCAGGTCCCCACGCGGATCGCGCGGCGGGCGCCGAGCGCGATCAGCTCCTCCAACACGATCGCCGCCGAGGGACCGCCCATCCCGGTGCTCTGAATTGTCAGCGGCCGCCCATCTACGATCGCCGGGCCGGTGTAGCCCCACAGGCCGCGGTGGTGGTTGAACATCAGCGGCCCCTCCAGCAGCAGCTGCGCCAGCGCCAGCGCCCGCCCCGGGTCCCCAGGCAGCAGCACGCGCTCTGCCAGCGCGGCCGTCGGGCGCAGGTGGACGGGCTTGAGCGGTGACACCTGCGAGGACATTAGCGGTCTGGATCGGTGGCCTGAAGCTCGCTCCGGCCGATCCAGACCAAAGCCACGCAGCTCGAAGTGAGATCCTAATAGTTTGCATCAAATGATTGACCGTCCGGGCTCAAAATTCACCAAGGCACAACGAACTCGCGGTCCGCGGTGACGCAGTGGGATCGAGCGTTCGAGATTCCGATGTGAGTCTCCGCGGGATCGATCGGCCTGCTCGGATCCTAAATATCGGACTAACCCCGCCACTCATCGAATCCGATTATCGACGGATGTTCGAAAAGGGGTTGACTTGAGCCCTACAATCCGTTTAGACTGGGCCGAACTTTGCAAGCGAGTGCCGTGGCCCACAGATGTTCGAAAAGGGTTGCCTTGAGCCTTACAACCCGTTGAGACTGGGCTGAGATTCGCAAGCGGGTGCGCGATCCACTTAAGCTGGGACGATAGGGGAGGAAGGCATGGCGAGCGACGGTCGGGGGCACGGTGTGAAGTCGCAAACTGGTCGGCGGGAGTCGAGCGGCGGGAGTCGGAAGGTGCGTCCGGTTCGTCGGACGGCGGTGGTTCGGATGGCATTGGCGGTGACGCTTTCTGCGGCGCTGCTTTGTTCGGCGTTTGGCCAGTCGGCGGGCGCCGAAACCGCTCGTGAAAAGAGGTTGGGGTATTCGCTGGCTCCCTCCACGACAAAGCCGTATACCCCGTGTCCGCCCGGCGGCCGGATGATCGAGTGCAACATCGTGATCGACCCTGCTCCAGTGAAGACACCGTCCGGCTATCGGCAAGCTGGTGGTGGGCCGTTGTTTGAAGGCGGCGGTGAACTCGGGGGCTACGATCCAAAAGACCTGCAGTCGGCCTACGGCATTCCCACCACGGGTGGCACGACAGAAACGGTCGCGATCGTCGACGCTTATGGCTACGCGGCGGCCGAATCGGATCTCGCCAAATATCGCGAAAAATATGGCCTTGCGGCATGCACCAAAGCCAGCGGCTGCTTCAAAAAGGTCAACCAGAAAGGCGAAGAAAAAAACTATCCGCCGGAAGGTGGAGAACTCGAAGTGGGCTGGACGGTGGAGACCGCCTTGGACCTGGATATGGTCTCTGCCGCGTGTCCGGGTTGCCATATTCTCCTGGTGCAGGCGACTACTCAGGAAGCAAAAGACACCGCAGCTTCAGTGGAAGAGGCGGCGACGCTCAAAGCGACGGAGATCAGCAACAGCTACGGCTACCCTGAGAACAACGAAACGTTTTGCCCTGCCAAAAAAGGGTGCAAAGAATATCTCGCAGCCTACAATCACGCGGGTATTCCGGTGACGGTATCTACCGGGGACTCGGGCTACGACGACGGCGTGGGCGCCCCGAGCTGGCCTGCGACCTCTCCCAACGTGATCGCGGTGGGGGGGACCAGCCTCAACAAAGCCACTGGCTCCCGCGGCTGGTCGGAGAAGGCATGGGCAGGCGGCGGCAGCGGCTGCAGCCTGTACGAGTCCAAGCCGGCCTGGCAGATCGACCCGTCCTGCTCCAAACGCATCGACAGCGATGTGTCAGCTGTCGCCGACCCGAACACGCCCGTGTCGGTCTACAACACGCCCGCCGCGAGCGGATGGGTCAATATCGGCGGCACGAGCGTGTCCTCGCCCCTCCTCGCCGGGATCGAGGCGCACGCCAACAGCGCCACCAAAACCGCGAGCGCCGAAGCCTTCTACAAGCATCCGGGCATGCTGTTCGACGTCACCGTAGGCAGCAACGGAATCTGCACGCCGCCGGCGGAAAACGCGTATGCGTGCAAAGCCGGGCCGGGCTATGACGGCCCGACCGGCGAGGGCACACCCAATGGCGTTCCGCATCTCAGCGGTTGGTTCACCCGGGGAATCCCGAACCTCGCGAAATTCAACGCTAAGAACATCAGCCTGTCGAGCACATCGTGCAATAGCATTCAGTGCATGGCGGTCGGAGGCTACGTCAACGCCGCCGGCACGCGGGTGCCGCTTGCCGAGTCGTGGGACGGCGTAGTGGGCGACGAATGGGGACTCCAGGAACTTCCCAATCTGCCGGCGGGCGCGAAAAGCGGCAGCCTGTCGGGCGTGTCATGCGAAAGCATTTTGTTTATCGGTCTCAACGAGTGCACTGCGGTTGGAAGTTACATCAACAGCTCGGGGGTCGAAACTCCGCTGGCCGAGCAGAACTTCAACAACGGCTTTGGATGGGCTCTCGCGACATTGCCCAGCCCGAAAGAAGCGAAAGGCGCCGGTTTGACGGGTATATCGTGTGCGACCGGCGAATCGTGCTATGCGGTGGGGCATTACATCAACAGCGCAGGCACAGAACTCACGCTCGCGGAGCATTGGACTCTGAGCGGAGGATGGTCGATTCTGGAAACAGCCAACCCGACGGGTGCGAAAAGCGCCAGCCTGTCAGGTGTGTCGTGTCTCCCCATAGAACCAAGCGAAGGGTGCGTCGCTGTGGGGCACTACGTCAACAGCGCAGGTACAGAAGTCATGCTTGAGGAGCTGTTGTTCATCGGCAAATGGATGATCGGGGAAATGGCTAATCCAACCGGTGCAAAAAGCAGCAGGCTATTGGGGGTCAGGTGTCCAATCAGTTCAACGTGCGCCGCTGTGGGAAATTATGTCAACAGTGGGAGCAAAGAAGTTACGCTTGCCGAGCAGATCACGACCGCGGGGAACAAAGGCGCGGTTCAGGAAACTCCCAATGCGAAAGAAGCGAAAAGCAACAGTCTTGCCAGCGTGTCGTGCACTGAAACCAAAGCGTGCACGGCGGTTGGACACGACGTTAACAGCGCGGGCACCGAAGTGACGCTCGCGGAGCGCTGGAACGGTACGGCCTGGTCGATCCAGGAAACCCCCAATCCGACAGGCGCGAAAAGCAGCAGCCTTGCCGGCGTGTGGTGCCCGGGAACCGAAGAGTGTGTGGGGGTGGGCCGTTACGTCAAGTCCACGGGCACGGAATTGACGCTCGCGGAGCTCTGGAACGGCACGGCTTGGTCGATCCAGGGGTCCCCCAATCCGACGGTGGCCAGCGGTAGCTTGCCGAGCCTGTCGTGTCCTGCTGCCGAAGCGTGTACAGCGGTGGGGCATTATATCAATGAAGCCGGCACGGAAGTGACGCTCGCCGAGGGTTGGAATGGCAAAGAATGGACGTTGCAGGAAACGGTGACGCCGACGGGTGCGAAAAGCAGCAGCCTTTCGGGTGTGTCGTGCACGTCGGCCGAAGCGTGCACTGCGGTCGGGCACTACGTGAACAGCAGTGGTGTGGAAGTGACACTGGCGGAGGTGTTCGCTAGTAAAAAATGGGCTATTCAGGAAACGGTGACGCCGACGGGCGCGAAAAGTAGCAGCCTGTCGGGTGTGTCGTGTACGGCTGCGGAAGCGTGTACTGCGGTCGGGCGCTACGTGAACAGCTCGAACGTGGAAGTGACGCTCGCGGAGGTGTTCGCTAGTAAAAAATGGGCTATTCAGGAAACGGTGACGCCGACGGGCGCGAAAAGTAGCAGCCTGTCGGGTGTGTCGTGTACGGCTGCGGAAGCGTGTACTGCGGTCGGGCGCTACGTGAACAGCTCGAACGTGGAAGTGACGCTCGCGGAGGTGTTCGCTAGTAAAAAATGGGCTATTCAGGAAACGGTGACGCCGACGGGCGCGAAAAGTAGCAGCCTGTCGGGTGTGTCGTGTACGGCTGCGGAAGCGTGCACCGGGGTCGGGCGCTACGTGAACAGCTCGAACGTGGAAGTGACGCTCGCGGAGGTGTTCGCTAGTAAAAAATGGGCTATTCAGGAAACGGTGACGCCGACGGGCGCGAAAAGCAGCAGCCTGTCGGGTGTGTCGTGTACGGCTGCGGAAGCGTGCACCGGGGTCGGGCGCTACGTGAACAGCTCGAACGTGGAAGTGACGCTCGCGG
The DNA here is from genome assembly GCA_963703395.1 of uncultured Solirubrobacterales bacterium. Classification (GTDB taxonomy): domain Bacteria; phylum Actinomycetota; class Thermoleophilia; order Solirubrobacterales; family Solirubrobacteraceae; genus Palsa-744. Next base: position 376,121 of record OY969817.1, read on the forward strand.
AGGTGTTCGCTAGCAAAAAATGGGCAATCCAGGAAACCCCGAACCCAGAAGCGAAAAGCAGCAGCCTGTCGGGTGTGTCGTGCCACACGGCCGAAACGTGTATAGCGGCAGGAAACTACAACACAGGCGGTGAAGTGGCCCTGGTTGAGGAACACGCATAGGGGACGAGCGGTGTGGGTGAGAGGAGTGGTTGCGCGGGGGCTTTCTGGGCTTTGTTCAGGAGGCCCTCGCCGCCATCTGAGGAGTGCGTAAGGAGGTAGGGGTTGCGGTCGGCGCTCAGCCCAGCGTCTGCATCGCGGCAGGCCGGCCCTCCTGGTCGGTCTCTAGACTTCGCTGCATGAGAGTCCCGTCCGCTCCACGGCCGAGTTCCGCGAGGTGATGGGCAAGCTGTCCATCGCGGCATCGTTGCGGCCGATTCCGACCCCGAAGCCGATCTGCGAGCGCTGGGCGGTTGTTGGGGAGCACCCCCACCCGGAGGTCTGAGCGTGGCCGGGGAGGGAGACCTCAAGCTGACAGGGGTCGCCGCCCGCGCGGGCGTCTCGCCGGCGACCGTGAGGCGCTGGGTCAAGGAGGGGCTGATTCCCCAGTACAACGGGGGTTGGAGTGCGCCCGCGGCGAGGCAGGTGGGGATCGTCGCGCGCCTGCGCGAGCGCGGGTACACGCTCGAGCAGATCCGCGAGGCCAGCGACGGTGGGCGCCTGGCGCTGGGGGACGTGGAAGATTTCCTCTCCGTTCCCGAGGGGCGCCACACGCTCCGGCAGACCGCGCGCGCGACCGGACTCGCCCCCGAGTTGATCGAGCGCATCGTCGGGGCGCTGGGCCTGAGCACGATGTCGGTGGAGGCGATCTCCGACGAGGACCTGGAGATGCTCAAGTACGTCGCGGCCGTGCTGGAGGCCGGTCTGCCCGAGGCGGCCTTCATCCAGATCGCCCGCGTGTTCGGGCAGGCGCTCGCCCAGATGGCCGAAACGGAGGTGCGCCTGTTCCACATGTACATCCACGAGCCCCTGATGCGCTCCGGGGTTTCGGGCCTGCAGATCGCGGAGCAGATGGACGGGATGGCGCGCGAGATGGTGCCGTTCACGGCGCCCCTGATGAACTGGGTGCACGGCCGCTTCCTCGCGCACTTCGTAGAGCAGGACGTGATCGGACACATGGAGGCCGACATGGACGGGCGGGCCTCCCAAGCGGGGCGCCTGCGGGTGGCGATCACGTTCGCCGACCTCGCGGGCTACACCCGCCTCACCGAGGAGCAGGGCGACGAGCGTGCGGTGAGCGCAGTGGAGCGCTTCGTGGAGGAGGTCGAGCGCACCCTGCCGATCGACGCGCGCGTGCTCAAGACGCTCGGCGACGAGGTGATGATCGTCGCATCGGACCCCGTCGCGCTGACGCGGTGGGCCGTCGGCTTTCAGGCACGGGCCCCCGCGGGGGTGCCGCCGCCCCGCATCGGGGTCCACTACGGGGAGGCGATCTACCGCGACGGGGACTACTACGGCCGCGAGGTCAACCAGGCCGCACGCGTGGTCGCCCGCGCCGCCGGTGGTGAGGTGCTGGTGACCCGCACCGTGGCCGATCTTGCCGAGGGAGTCGACGGCCTCGCCTTCAAGCTGATCGGCGCCGTCGGGCTCAAGGGCTTCTCCGAGCCCACCGAGCTGTTTCTCGCCTCGACGCGAGGATGACTCCCGAGGAGGTCTCGCGGACGATGCCCAAGGAGAGGCCCGGCGACGATGCTCGAGGAGGGGCTGGGCGATGACTCCCGAGGAGGTGCGCGAGCGGGTGCGCGCGGGGGGCCTGCTGCCGGCGGACGGGCCGGTGGTGGCGATGCTCTCGGGGGGGCGCGACTCCGTTTGTCTGCTGGACCTCGCGGTGGGCATCTGCGGCGCGCGCAACGTCAACGCACTGCATGTCAACTACGGGCTGCGGCCGGAGGCCGAGGAGGAGGAGCGCCACTGCCGGGAGCTGTGCAAGCGGCTGGGGGTGGCGCTGGAGGTTGTGCGCGCTCAGCGCCCCGCGGGGGCCGGCAACCTGCAGGCGTGGGCGCGGGAGCTGCGCTATGGCAAGGCGATGGGCCTGGCCCAGGAGATTGACGCGCGGGCGCAGGCGCGCGAAGCGTCGGCGTTGCCCGCGCACCTGGGCGGCGAACCCGCGCCGGGGGCGGATCGCGGACCCGCGCCGGAGGGAGCCGGCGGGCCCGAAGGCGGACGAGCCGGCGCAGGCCCTTGGGAGGGAGGCGCGCTGATCGCCACTGGCCACACCGCGACCGACCAGGTGGAGACGATCCTCTACCGCCTGGCAGCCTCTCCCGGCAGGCGGGCGCTGCTGGGGATGGCCCCCCGCGAGGGCCGTCTGGTGCGACCGCTGCTCCTGCTCACGCGTGAGCAGACCGCCGACTACTGCCGCGCTCGCCGTCTCGCCTGGCGGGAGGACGCGAGCAACGACAGCGAGCAGTACGCGCGCGCGCGCGTGCGCAACCGGCTCGTGCCGGCGCTCGACACGGTGCACCCCGCCGCGCAGGAGAACGTGCTGCGCACCGCTCAGCTGCTGCGCGAGGAGGCCGAGGTGCTCGACGGACTCGTCGAGGCGGAGCTGGGGAGCGCGTCCAGCATCGCGATCGAGCGCCTGCGGGCGCTCCCCGCCGCGCTCGGGCGCCTGGTCGTGGTGCGCCTCGCCGAGCGGACTGCCGGCGACTACGTGCCCCAGGCCGGCGCCCGCGTGGGGGAGATTCTCGCTCTCGCCCGTCGCGGCGGGCGCGCCGAGCTGCATGTGGGCGGGCTCGTCGGCGCGGTGATCGAGGACGGCCGCCTGCGCATGGTCCAGCTGCCGCCGCGGCCCTGAGACGTCTGCCGCGGTCGAGTCCATTCTCGTCCCGAGAGGGGTCCGCGCACGGTCGAGTCCGCCGCCCGCCTCGAGACGGGTCTGCGACGCCACCGGGATGGCCCTACACTCCTCGCGTGGCCGTCATGCCCCCGGAGCGCGTGTCCGCACACCCGAACGGCGCTCCCCCCGCCTCCGAGGTCGGCGAGGTGCTCGTCGGCGAGGAGCAGCTGCGCCTGCGCGTGGCGGAGCTCGCGCAGGAGATCTCACGCGACTACGCCGACGCGGGCCGCTCGCTGCTGCTCGTGGGGGTGCTCAAGGGGGCGATGTTCTTCCTTTCCGACCTCATGCGTCTGATCGACATCCCGGTGGAGGTGGACTTCATGGCGGTCGCCTCCTACGGCTCCGCCACCGACTCCTCCGGGGTGGTGCGAATCCTCAAGGACCTCGACATCGCGATCGACGATCGCGATGTGCTGATCGTCGAGGACATCGTGGACTCCGGGCTGACGCTTCAGTACCTGCTGCGCAACCTCGGCTCCCGTGATCCCCACTCCCTGGAGGTGTGTGCGCTGCTGACCAAGCCCGACCGATCGAAGATCGGCCGGCGCGAGGTCGACCTGCCGATCCGCTACGTCGGCTTCGAGATTCCCGACCGCTTCGTGATCGGCTACGGCCTCGACTACGCCGAGCGCCACCGCAACCTTCCCTTCGTAGCTGCGTTGGAGAGGTCGTGATCGCCCGTTGCGCCCCGAGAATCCGGCCCCCCGTGGTACGCTAGACGGCTGGTAGCCGCTTAACCAGCCGCCGTCCCGGAACCTGACGATCTCGCTATGAGCCGTTTCTTCAAGAGCGCCGCCTTCCCCATCCTGCTGGTGGTCGTGCTGGCGTTCTTCGTCTCGAAAATGATCTCCAGCAGCTCGGGCGGCACGGTCCCGCACAGCTATCAGACGCTGGTCACCAAGGAAATCCCGCAGGGCGAAGTCAAGTCGGTCAAGTTCAAGACCAAGTCGAACGCCATCGAAGTCACCACCAAGAACAAACAGACGGGCAAGGAAGAAAAGTGGGAAGCCGGCTTCGTCGATCAGGCCGCGCCCGAACTGATCAAACAGCTCAACGCCGCCGGGGTCTCCTACAACATCGAAGCCAACAAGAGCAGCGTGATCCTCTCGCTGCTCTCGATCGCGCTGCCGTTCATCATCTTCCTCGGCATCTGGATCTTCCTGCTCAACCAGGTCCAGGGCGGGGGCTCGAAGGTGATGTCCTTCGGCAAGTCGCGCGCCAAGCGCCTCTCCGCGGACTCCCCCAAGATCACCTTCCGCGACGTCGCCGGGGTTGACGAGGCCGTGGAGGAGCTGCACGAGATCAAGGAGTTCCTGGAGAACCCCAAGAAGTTCCAGGCGCTCGGCGCGCGCATCCCCACCGGCGTGCTGCTGTACGGCCCGCCTGGCACCGGCAAGACGCTGCTCGCCCGCGCCGTCGCTGGCGAGGCGGGCGTGCCGTTCTTCTCGATCTCGGGCTCTGACTTCGTGGAGATGTTCGTCGGCGTCGGCGCCTCCCGCGTGCGCGACCTCTTCGAGCAGGCCAAGCAGAACTCCCCGTGCATCATCTTCATGGACGAGATCGACGCCGTCGGTCGGCACCGCGGCGCGGGACTCGGCGGGGGCCACGACGAGCGCGAGCAGACGCTCAACCAGCTGCTCGTCGAGATGGACGGCTTCGAGGCGAAGGACAACATCATCATGATCGCGGCCACCAACCGGCCGGACATCCTCGACCCCGCGCTGCTGCGCCCCGGACGCTTCGACCGTCAGATCGCCGTCGACCGCCCCGACCGCAAGGGCCGCGCGAAAATCCTCGAAGTCCACACCCGCGGCAAGCCGCTGGCGAAGGTGATCGACATCGACGCGCTCGCCGGCCAGACCCCCGGCTTCACCGGCGCCGACCTCTCCAACCTGATCAACGAGGCCGCCCTCCTGTCGGCTCGCACCGGCAAGCGCGAAATCGGCCAGGAAGAGCTCGAGGAGGGGATCATGCGCGTGATCGCCGGCCCCGAGAAGAAGACGCGCGTGATGAGCGAGAAAGAGCGCCTGATCACCGCCTACCACGAGATGGGCCACGCGATCGTCGGCCACTACCTCGAGCACTCCGACCCGGTGCACAAGATCTCCGTGATCTCCCGCGGGCAGGCGCTCGGCTACACGATCTCGATGCCCCAGGAGGACCGCTTCCTGACCACGCGCGCGGAGCTCAACGACACGATGGCGATGACCCTCGGAGGGCGCGCCGCCGAGGAGATCGTCTTCAGCGAGATCACCACCGGCGCCTCCAACGACCTCGAGAAGGTGACCGCCACCGCGAAGCAGATGGTGATGCGCTTCGGCATGAGCGAGAAGCTCGGCCCGCGCGTCTTCGGCCACGAGCACTCACAGCCGTTCCTCGGCCGCGAGTTCTCCACCGAGCCCGACTACTCCGACGAGATCGCGCGCGAGATCGACGACGAGGTAAGGCGCATCGTGGAGGCCGCCCACCAGCGTGCGCGTGACATCCTCACCGAGCACCGCGCGCGCCTCGGCTCGCTCTCCGAGACCCTCGTCAAGCGCGAGACGCTCGAGAAGGAGGAGTTCCTCGCGCTGCTCGACGGCAAGAGCGAGCGGGAGGTCTTCGGCTCCGAGGACGAGCACGCCGTCCCCGAGCTCCCCGCGCCGCCGCCCGCGCCCGCCGACCGCCCCGGCCGCGAAGCCCCACGGCCGCTGCCCCGTCCGGGCCTCGCCGGTGGCACTGCGGACATCCGCGGTACCGACCCGGAGCGTCCGGAGCTCGCCTAGATGGCCGTCAAGCTGCACCGCTGCTCGTCGATGTGGGCCAAGGGCCCGCACCCGTGCTGGCAGGTGCAGAAGGCGCTCGACGAGGCCGGCGTCGACTACCAGGTCGTCAAGCACCCGGCGTTCCCGCGGAGCCGGCGCAAGGAGTACATAGCCCTCACCGGCCAGAAGCTGTTCCCGGCGGTTCAGCTCGAAGATGGCACCGTGATCCGCGAACAGTCCAAGGATATGGCTGCCCGTATCCGCGCGGGCCAACTCGTCGCTTGAGCGCACCCGGCGGTTTCCGCCTGATGGGTGTCGTGAACGTGACGCCCGACTCGTTCTCCGACGGGGGGCTGTTCCTCAACCCCGACGCCGCGATCGCGCACGGGCTCGAGCTGGTGGGGGAGGGGGCCGACGTCCTCGACGTCGGCGGGGAGTCCACACGGCCCGGAGCCGAGCCGGTGGGCGCCGTGGAGGAGCTGCGGCGGGTACTGCCGGTGGTGGAGGGGCTCGCCGCGGCATTGCGCTCCCGCCCCACCCACTCGCCCTCTGCGACGGGTGGACGGGGCTCGACTTCCCTGTCGATCGACACCTCCAAGGCCTCCGTCGCCCGCGCCGCGCTGGACGCGGGGGCGACGCTCGTCAACGACGTCACGGCCCTGCGCGGCGACCCTGAGATGGCAGCGGTGGTGGGGCAGGGCGGCGCGGAGTGCTGCTTGATGCACATGCTCGGCGAGCCCCGCACGATGCAGCGGGCGGGCGGGCCTCAGTACAAGGACGTGGTCGACGAGGTCAGAGCATTCCTCGAGGAGCGCCTCGCGTTCGCCGTCGCGGAGGGGATCCCCGAGGAGCGTGTGCTGTTGGACCCCGGGATCGGGTTCGGCAAGACCCTCCAGCACAACCTCGAGCTGCTGCGTCGCCTGCGCGAGCTCACCACGCTCGGCCGCCCCCTGGTGGTGGGGACCTCGCGCAAGAGCTTCCTCGGGCGCATCCTCGCCGGCGTGGCTTCCGTGGGGCCCGCCGGGGAGAAAGCGCCTGTGACGGGCGCGAAGCCGCAGGTGGCCGGGAGGCGGGTGGCGACGGCGGATAGCGCGGGTGAGGGTGCGGAGCTGGCGTCTGTCGCGGGTGGGGGTGCGGAGCTGGCGTCTGTCGCGGGTGGGGGTGCGGAGCCAGCGGATCGCGCGGGTGGGGGTGCGGAGCTGGCGGATGTCGCAGACCGGCTCCCCGGCACGATCGCCACCTGCGTGCTCGCCTACGAGCGCGGGGCGAGCGTGCTGCGCGTGCACGACGTCGCCCCCGTGCGCGCCGCGCTTGCGGTGGCCGCTGCTACGTTGGGCGCGCCATGAACGAGGACGACGACCCGCGTGCCGGGAACGAGGACGACGAGCTGAAGGCGGACGAGGGTCCGGCCGAGGGCGCCGGGGAGCGCAACGGCGGAGCGGAGCTGGAGGGAGAGGACTGGGTCGAGGAGCTGGAGCGGGGACGGGGTCGGGCGGAGGAACCGGAGGAGGGCGAGGAGGCGGAAGAGGAGGAGGAGGAGCGCGAGCGGGGTGTCGAGTCGGTGACGATCGAGATCACGGGCCTCTCCCTGTACACCCACCACGGCGTCAGCGACGCCGAGCGCGAGGTCGGTCAGCGACTGATGTTCGACCTTCGCCTGGAGCTGGGGGAGACCGACGCCACCCTCACCGATCGCGTCGAGGACACCGTCGACTACGGCGAGGTCTGCCAGCTTGTCGCGCTGATCGCCGTGCAGCGCTCCCACCGCACGCTCGAGCGGCTGTGCAGCACGATCGCCGACCGCCTGCTCGCCGACTACGAGCTGGAAGCGGTGTGGGTCAAGGCCACCAAGCCCGAGCCCCCGATCCCGCTCACCGTCGAGGAAGTCTCCGTAGAGGTGTGGCGCGAGGCGGAGGAGTAGGGCGCCGACGCGGGGCACGGAGGCCCCGCGCCCATCCGCGGGGTTGTCTCCACGGCCCGCGCGGACGATCCCCTCCAAGCGCAAGGCAGTCGATTCCGGCGCCTGAATACTTTCTTGACAATTAGTTAGCAGTCACTTATAATCTCCGGGATGGCTCGGCTCGACAGCTCGCGGCGGCGGATTGAGAACGGGAGGCGGCGGTGATCGATCGACTGGCGGCGCTCGCCAACAACCGCACGCGCCGCGTCCTGCTCGCCGCCGGCGCGGTGTTCCTGCTTGCAGCGGCCCTCGGCGGCCCAGTGGTCTCCATCCTGAAGAGCGAATCCTCCGACTTCCAGGATCCCGCCGCCCAGAACCAGCAGGTGCTGCGCGCGATCGAACGCGCCACCGGCCAGTCCGCCACCTACGGCGTGGCCGCGCTTGTCCCCAGCGCCCGCGACGTCCGCACCGATCCCGCGGCCGCCAACGGGGCGCAGCGCGTCGCCGCGCTGCTCGCCGCGCAGCCCGGCTTCCAGCGCGTGCTCGACTACCCCGCCACGCACCTTCCCGAGCTTGTCTCCCGCGACGGCCGCCTCACGCTCGTGCTCGCCGCGTACCCCAACCGCGAACGCTCTGCCGCCGCGGTCGCCCGGGTGAGCCCCGAGCTGGCCGGCAGCGGCGTGCGCTTCGGCGGCAGCGACGTCGCGTTCCACGAAATCAACGAACGCGTCACCTCCGACCTCAAACGCGCCGAGACCTTTGCCATCCCGATCCTCCTGCTGCTCTCCTTCTGGGTCTTCCGCGGGCTGATCGCCGCCACGCTGCCGCTGCTCGTGGGTGGCTTCGCGATCGTGCTCACCTTCCTGCTGCTGCGCCTCGTCGACCAGTTCCTCGGCCTCTCGATCTTCGCCGTGAACCTCGTCACCGGCGTGGGACTCGGCCTCGGCATCGACTACAGCCTGTTCGTGCTCTCCCGCTACCGCGAGGAGCTCGCCAGCGGACTGGACACGCGGGCGGCGATCGTACGCACCCTGCGGACCGCCGGGCGCACCGTGCTCTTCAGCTCGCTCACCGTCGCGGGCGCGCTCGCGTCGATGCTCGTCTTCCCGCTGCGCTTCCTCTACTCGATGGGCGTCGGCGGCGCGCTCGTCGCGCTCAGTGCGGGGGCCGTCTCGCTGGTCGTGCTGCCCGCCGTGCTCGTCGCGCTCGGGCCCCGCATCAACTCGCTCGCGCCCGCGTGGCTGCAGCGCAGCTCCGAGCGCGCTGCCCACGCCGACGAGACGGGCGCCTGGGGGCGGTTCGCCCACTGGGTGATGCGCCGCCCCGGCGCGGTCGCGCTCGTCACGGCCGTCGTGCTGCTGGCGATCGCCTCGCCCGCGCTGCGCCTCGCGCTGATCCCCGCCGACGCCCACGTGCTGCCCGCCACCTCCCAGCCGCGCGAGGTCGCGGAAACGCTCACCCGCGAGTTCGCCGTGGACGGCTCGCAGGGGATCACGATGGTGGTTCGAGCGCCCGCCCAGGGGACCCGCGAGGTCGCGCAGCTCGCACGGCGCGCGCAGGTGGTCGCGGGGAGCCAGGCCGCCGTCGCGCCGGCGCGCTATCTAGGCCGCGGTGCGTGGGAGATCGAAGTGCAGCCCCGCGGCACCGACGGGGCGCCCGCCAACCAGTCGCTCGTGCGCCGGCTGCGCACGCTTGGGAATTGGAGTCCCACCCACCCGGGCGGGACTCCAAAACCACTCGTGGGCGGCTCCACCGCGTGGTTCGTCGACCAGAAGGCAGCGATCTCCGCCCACACCGCGCTCGCCCTGCTGATCCTCGCGCTCGTCACCGGGGGCTTCCTGTTCCTGATGACCGGCTCGCTCGTGCTGCCCGTCGTGGCGCTCGCGATGAACCTCCTCACCGTCGCCGTCGGCGCCGGCCTGCTCGTGCTCGTCTTCCAGGACGGCCACCTCTCGGGGCTGTTCGGCTTCAGCCCGATCGGCGGCCTCGAGGAGTCCGACCTCGTGCTGCTGTTCATCCTCGCCTTCGCCCTCTCCACCGACTACGGCGTGTTTCTCTTCGCGCGCATCAAGGAGGCCCACGACAGCGGTCTACCCACGCGCGAGGCGATCGCCCACGGCCTCGAGCGCACCGGGCGCCTCATAACCGCCGCCGCGCTGCTCTTCTGTGTGGCGATCGGAGCGTTCGTCACCTCCGACATCTTCTTCATCAAGGAGCTCGGCTTCGGTGCGGCGCTCGCGGTCGCGATCGACGCCACCGTCGTGCGCGCCCTGCTCGTCCCCGCGCTGATGGGTCGCCTCGGGGAGCTCACCTGGTGGGCGCCTCGCCCCCTGCGCCGCCTGCACGCCCGCATCGGCCTGCGCGAGCACGCCGGCGGCGTGGGCGAGCCCGCGGGGGCGTAAAGCTAGCCTTCGAGTCCGATCTCGAGAAACGACCCAAGCTGCGCGTAGCTTGGGCTTCATGCGAATCGATCGACGTGGACGCGTTCATGACGACCTTGGGCGTTTCAGTGCAATCATGTGGAGTGCCCTGGATCGCGCGGGGCGGCGCATCACGCTCACGCAGGCGGCGCTCGACCATGCTCGTGGAGACGACGAGCAAGGCCGAGAGATCCGCGCCTACCTCGCCGAGACGGTCATCAGGCTGGCGGTGGAGCAGGGAGAGCGTTACGCCGATGAGATGCGGGTGCGCGAGCGCTTGGTTGCCAGCGTTGTGGGTCCGAGCACATATCTGATCGCGGTGGTTGAGATCCACGGGGACGCTGGTACCGTGGTCACTGCTTACGCGATGCGGCGCGTGCCCCATGCGTGGAGGCGACTATGAGGATTGGCCCCTACGACTTCGAGCCCACTGCCTACTTCCCCGAGATCGATCATCTACGGGCCGGAGGTGGGCAGGTAGGTGATACCGAGGACCCTCGGCACGTCTTCTTCTATGACGAACGTGGCGGCGAGCCGCTGGGAGTAGAGCTCTTTGGTCCTCGCCGGCAGCTTGAAAGCGAGGGGACGATCACGGTCGTTCTGCCTTCTGGCGAGCGTGTTCGGGTGCCGGACGCCGAGCGACTCGTGCGGAACGCGCTGACAGCCGACGCAGCCTGATCGATCACTGGCGTCGTCGCTGTGCGGGGCGACCCAACCCGACGCCACCCCGACGCCACCCGCGCCGCCTCCGTTAGCGTTCCGCGCGTGCCCGCACGGATCGGCCTGCTCGGCCTCGGCTCCAACCTCGGCGACCGCCGCGCCCAGCTGCAGGGGGCGGTCGATGCGCTGCCCGCCGCGGGCGTGGAGGTGACGGCGTCCTCCTCGGTGTACGACACCGACCCCGTGGGGGACCTTCCCGACCAGCCCCCCTTCCTCAACGCCTGCCTGTGCGTGCGCACCGCGTTGGAGCCGTTGGAGCTGCTCGACGCCGTGAAGGGCGTGGAGCGCGAGCTCGGCCGCGCCGCCGGTGGCCCCCGCCACGGGCCGCGCGCGATCGACGTCGACGTCCTCCTGCTCAGCGACCGATCGGGGATCGGCCAGCAGCTGCACCACGAGCGCATGGTCCTGCCCCACCCACAGGTCCTCAGCCGCCGCTTCGTGCTGATCCCCGCGCTGGAGCTCGACCTCGAGCTGCGCGTGCCGGACGGCCGCCGCCTCGCGGATGCGCTGACTGCGCTGCCGCTCGGAGAGGGCGTGCGCTGGGCGGGGCCACCGTTGGAGACCGAGCCCCGATCGGCCTGAGCGAGGTCTACGCCGCCGCGGCGCTCGCCGGCAGCCACTCCGCCGGCAGGGTCCCCGCGGGGACGTGGCCCGCCATCGGCGGGAAGTAGCGCGTGAGGGTCGCCGCCGGGTGGTCTTCGATCAGGGGCCGCACGTCGCCGACGGACAGCAGGAGGCGGATCGTGGAGCCGATCTGAAGGTCCGCCGCGTTGGGCTCCTCCCCGCCGAGCAGCCCCTCCGCGATCCACGCATCGATCTTCTCGAGGTGGCCCGAGAGCGCGGCGAGGTCCGCCCGCACAGGCTCATCCTGGGCGTGGTTGCGCCGCGCCATCAATTTCGCGGTGAGCGGCAGGGCGGGGCGCAGCATCGCGCGGGGCAGCGGCAGCTTGGCGTCTCCGGCGTAGCTCTCCATCGTCGCGGAGTCGCGCAGGAACCCGGCGTCGAGTATCCGCCGGGGGACGCTCTGGAAGACCTCGTCGCCCCACCGCTCCGCCTCCAGCACGCGCTGGCGGGCGTCGGGGTCCGCCGGCAGCAGCGGGGGGTCCGGAGCGAGCTCGTCGAGGCGGCGCATGATCGTGCGCGAGCCCACCAGCCGCTCGCCGTCGAGGCGCGCCCCGGGGACCGTGCCGCCTCCGTAGAGCACCGGGCCCAGCGCGGCCTGCATCAGCGGCAGCAGGTTCACCACCTTGTAGGGGATCGCCTTGCGCTGCAGCGCCACTTCCACCGCCGCGCAGGGGTGCGAGCCCGGCAGCACGTAAAGCTTCATCGTCACCGGGCCAGCATAATGGTTCGCGATGCTGCTCGCAGTGGACGTCGGCAACACCCAGACCCACTTCGGGACCTTCTGCGACACAGAGCTGCGCGAGCACTGGCGTTTCGCGACCGTGCGCCAGTCCACCTCCGACCAGCTGGGGGCCGCGCTGCGCAACCTGCTGGAGCTGCGCCAGGTCTCGATGGGGGAGATCGACGCGTCGATCGTCTCCTCCACGGTGCCCGTGCTCGGACCCGAATGGTGCGAGATGGCCGAGCGCTACCTCGGGCACGAGATGCTCGCGGTGGGGCCCGGCGTCAAGACGGGCATGCCGATCCGCTACGACAACCCCCGCGAGATCGGTCCCGACCGGCTCGTCAACGCCGTCGCCGCCCACGACCGGCTCGGCGGGCCGTGCGTGGTGGTGGACTTCGGCACCGCGATCACCTACGACCCCGTCTCGGCGGAGGGGGAGTACCTCGGGGGGATCATCTCCCCCGGCGTGGAGATCTCGCTGGAGGCGCTCACCGAGCGCGCCGCGGCGCTGCCCCGGGTCGACGTCACCGCCCCGCGGGCGCTGATCGGCAAGACCACGATCGACGCGATCCGCTCGGGGGTGGTGTACGGGACCGCGGGCCAGGTCAACGCGATCGTCAACCGCCTGCGCGCGGAGCTCGGGCCGCAGACCAAGACCGTCGCCACCGGCGGCCTTGCGCACGCGATCGTCCCCTACACCTCCACGATCGAAGGGGTCAACCCCCTCCTCACCCTCACGGGACTGCGCCTCATCTACGAGCGCAACCGCGCGTAGGCCGGCGCGCGCGGCCACCGGCGAGTGTCTTTGGGGATCGTCCGCGCGGGTTGGGGGTCGCATCGGGCGTCGTGCGCGCGGGGCCTCCGTGCCCCGCGGCCTCGGCTGTCAATCCGCATCCCCGCCTTCAAGTCACTCCTTCGGCCTGCACCGCTCCCTTACGGCCGCGGCGCTGCCGTGAGGCCGCTCACTCAGTGCGACACGCGGGCCGTCACGTCCGGCGCGCGCTGACGAGCACGGTTTTGTAGGGCATCTCAAACGAACCCCCAACGGCGTCGATCGCCTCGCCGACCGCTTCGAGCAGACGCTGGCGCTGCGCGGCCGGCAGCGCCTGGTGGTCGCTGTGGGTGGTCAACTGCTCGAGCCACTCGGCTGTGTCGTAGCGCTGGCTCCACTCGAACCTCGTCGTCTCTGGGGGGCCGTAGGAGCCGCAGTCGCCGATGCCGGCGAGCGTGTCCTGCACACGGGCGTCGCGGTTGCCGAAGAGCACTGAGTAGTTCTCGACGCCGGGCCCGAGGCGCGTGTAGATCGGGGAAAGCCGTTCCCGCACGTGCGGCGGGGGGTCGCCGAAGTTCCAGAACACCCCCAGCCGTCCCCCCTCGCGGAGGGCGTCCGCCGCGCGCGCTGCTCCCGCTCGGGGGTCGATCCAGTGCCACGCCTGCGCGGAGGTCACGAGATCGAAGCGCCGGCCGCACGGGCTCCACTGCTCAAACTGCGCGACCTCCACCTCAAGGCCCTTCGCGCGGGCGAGCTCCGCCATCCGGGCGTCCACGTCCACGCCGAGCACCGCGCAACCGCGAGCCACAAGCAGGGTGGCCGCGATGCCCGTCCCGCACCCCACGTCGAGCACGCTCCCCGCGCCGTCGGCGAGCAGCGCGTCCACCAGCGCCGGCGGGTAGGACGGCCGGGCACGGTCGTACTGCGCGGCCACCGCGCCGAAGGACTCCGCCCGGGACCGGTCCTCGAACAGCACGCGCCCATCCTCCCACGTCGTCTCTCACCGCATCGCGATCAGCATAGGCCCCGAGCCTGCGGCGCACGACCTCCGCCCAGCCATAATGCGCCCATGCCCACCCCCCAGCTGACAGACCCCTGGGAGCTAGGTCCCCTGCGGGTCCCCAACCGCGTGCTGCTCGCCCCGCTGGCGGGGATCGGCAACTGGTTCGTGCGCCTGCAGGCCAAGCGCCACGGGGCGGGGATGGCGGTCTCGGAGATGGTCTCCAGCCACGCGATCCACTACCGCAACGAGCGCACCCTCCGCGAGCTGCTGCGCATCCACCCCGAGGAGCGCGCCGTGGGGCCCGGCAGGGTGGGAGCGCCGACCTCGATCCAGCTCTTTGGGCAGGACCCCGACGTCATGCGCTCCGCCGCCGCCGCCGCGGTCGCCGCGGGGGCCGACGCGATCGACCTCAACATGGGCTGTCCGGTGCCCAAGGTCTGCAAGACCGGCGCCGGCGCCGCGCTGCTGGGGGACCCCGCCCGCGCCGTCGCCGTCGCCCGCGCCGCCGTCGAGGGGGGGGCGGCCGTGCCGATCACTGTGAAGCTCCGCTCCGGCCAGCGCCCCGGGGACACCTCGGGCTTCGAGCTCGCCCACCGGCTCGTGGCCGACGCGGGGGTCTCCGCGATCGCCTTCCACCCCCGGTCCGCCGCGGTGCACCACCGGGGAACGCCCGACTACGCGCTCGCCGCGCGCCTCGCCGCCTCGCTGCCCGCGCCCGTGATCCTCACCGGCGGCATGAACGACGCGCGCAGCGTCCGCGAGGCGTTCGCGCGCACCGGCGTCGCCGCGGTGATGCTCGCGCGCGGCTGCCTCGGCAACCCGTGGCTGTTCGAGGAGCTTGTGCGCGGACGCGAGTCCGAGCCCACGCCCGCGGAGGTGCTGGCGGAGCTCGACTGGGTGCTCGCTCGCGCCGCCGAGCACCTCGGGGTCGAGCGCGCGGGGCGCTACCTGCGCAAGTTCTACCCCTGGTACCTCCCCCGCCTCGGTCTCGATCGGGCGCGGCTCGCGCGTTTGCAAGAGTCGCTGCAGGCGAGCGCGACGCTCGCCGAAGCCCGGGAGCTGTTGGCACTGGGAGAGCGTGGGAGCGACGTTCTGCGCCCCTCCCCGCGCCGGTCCGCGGCGCTCGTGGCGTAGGCCCGCCGGGTTCGGCCTGCGAGATTTTGCCCGGGGTGGGAGAGCCCACTTGTGGTCGCTATACTGCTGCGCTCGCTGGAGCCCGCCGAGCCAGGATCAGACCCGCCCAGCCCCGGGTGGGCCCGTTCAACCGGCGGGTTTCGTTCGTAATCGACTGCACTCGTCCCGCGGAATCGATCCCACCCGCCCACATGCCGAAGGACGTCATCCTCACCCCCGAAGGCTTGGAGAAGCTCAAAGACGAGCTCGAGCTGCTCTCCACCGCGCGCCGGCGCGAGGTCGCCGAACGGATCAAGGAGGCCCGCGAGTTCGGGGACATCTCCGAGAACTCCGAGTACGACGACGCCAAGAACGAGCAGGCGATGCTCGAGAGCAAGATCGCCCAGCTGCAGGAGCGGCTGCGGATGGCCACGGTGATCGACTCCACGGAGCTCTCCACCGACGTCGTGCAGGTCGGCTCCGTGGTGCACGTCAAGGACGAGAAGACCTCCAAGTCCGTGAAGTACACGATCGTCGGCTCCGCCGAGGCCAACCCCGAGGAGAGCAAGCTCTCCAACGAGTCGCCCGTCGGTCGTGCCCTGCTCGGCCACAAGCGGGGCGACACCGTCGCCGTGCAGGTCCCTCGCGGCCCCGCGCGCAAGCTCAAGATCACCAAGATCGACGTCGGTCTCAAGTAGTCCTCCCGGCCTTTTGCACCAGCCGCCGGACCGCACTGCGAACGCCGCTGGACCCCGGAGGGGTCCTATCCAAATCCACGACGAGCTCGTCGCGCGGGCGTACTCGACTCGGTGAAGGGCCTGGGCCTGAGGGCCCCAGTACTCTCTCGCCCATGAGCGGGACCGAGGAGCCCGAGGAGGGCCACCGTCACGGCCTGCCCGAGCTGATCGCCGAGCGCCGCGCCAAGGCGCAGCGGCTGCGTGAGGCGGGCAAGGACTTTCCCTACTCCTTCCCCGGGGCCGCCCCGATCGCGCAGGTGCGCGCCGCCTACGAGCACCTCGAGGTCGGCGAGGAGACCGAGGACGTCCACCGTGTCGCGGGGCGCCTCGCCGGCAAACGCGGCCAGGGCCGCGCCTCGTTCCTGGACCTCGTGGACCGCTCCGGCAAAATCCAGCTGCACGCCCGCTTGGACGTACTCGGCGAGGAGGCCTTCGCGCGGCTGCGCCTGCTCGACCTCGGCGACCTCCTCGGGGTGGACGGCGCCGTGCTGCGCAGCCGCCACGGCGAGCTCACGCTGCGGGTGGACCGCTTCCAGGTGCTCGCCAAGGCGCTGCGTCCGCCGCCTGACAAGCACCACGGGCTCAGCGACGTCGAGACCCGCTACCGCCGGCGCGAGCTCGACCTGATCGCAAGCGCGGAGTCCCGTGCGCTGTTCCGCGACCGCGCTCGCATCGTCTCCGCCGTCCGCGCCTACCTCGACGGGGCCGGCTTCATCGAGGTCGAGACGCCCGTGCTCCAGCCGCTCTACGGGGGTGCGCTCGCGCGCCCCTTCGAAACCCACCACAACGCCCTGGACCGCACGCTGTACCTGCGGATCGCCACCGAGCTGTACCTCAAGCGTCTGCTCGTCGGGGGGCTCGAGCGCGTCTACGAGCTCGGCAAGGACTTCCGCAACGAGGGGGTCTCCACCAAGCACAACCCCGAGTTCACGGTGGTCGAGTGGTACGAGGCCTACGCCGACTACAACGACGCCGCGCGCCGGCTGGAAGAGCTGGTGCGGGCCGCCGCCGCGGCGGTCGACTACGACGGGCCGCTCGACCTCGGCTCGCCGTTTGAGCGCCTGACACTGGCCGAGGCGATCAGGCGGAGCACCGGGATGGTGGATGGGCCGGCCCAGCGCGGCCCCGATGCCCCACTGCATGGTGCCCCACTGCACGGTGCTCCATCGCACGGTGTCCCGCCGCAGGGTGTCCCGCCGCAGGGTGTCCCGCCGCAGGGTGTCCCACCGCAGGGTGCTCCGACGCCGGGCGTGGACATCCTGGCCAACCGCGACCGCGACTCGCTGGTGGCCGACATTCAGCGCTGCGGCTGCGCGCTCCCACTCGGGGACCGCAGCTGGCCGCAGCTGGTCGACGACCTGCTGTCCACCTACGTCGAGCCCACCCTGGTGCAGCCCACCCTCCTGTTCGACTACCCCCTCGAGCTCTCGCCGCTCGCGCGCGAGCACCGCTCCGAGCCGGGGCTGGCCGAGCGCTGGGAGGCGTACGCCGGGGGCATGGAGCTCGCGAACGCCTTCTCGGAGCTGAACGACCCGCAGCAGCAGCGCGAGCGCTTCGAAGCCCAGCAGGCGCTGCGGGCGCTCGGAGACGACGAGGCCCAACCCTACGACGAGGTGTACCTGGAGGCGTTGGAGCAGGGGCTGCCGCCTGCCGGCGGGGTCGGCGTGGGCGTCGATCGGCTCGTGATGCTCCTCACGGGACGCGACTCGATCCGCGAGGTCGTGCTGTTCCCCGCGATGCGGTAGCCGCTGCGGTAGGGCTGTTCCCCGCGATGCGGTAGCCGCTGCGGTAGGCGGTAGAGGCCCAGGGGGCCCGTTGGTAGACTGTCCTATGGCGGCGATGAGATCCGGGTGCTCATCTTTCTCACGGTTTGAGACGAAGAGGTGGGTGCAGGATGGCTCGCCGTCCCTGCGGACCCACACCGAGACCCGAGACTGACGAGAAGGGGCTGCCAGAACCATGTTCGAGCGATTCACAGAACGGGCCCGCCAGGTCGTCGTTCTCGCCCAGGAAGAGGCGCGGACGCTCAAGCACAACTACATTGGCACCGAGCACATCCTGCTCGGGCTGCTGCGCGAGGAGGAGGGCCTTGCCGCCCGAGTGCTCGAGAGCCTCGACATCACCGTGGAGCGCGTGCGCGCCCAGGTCGTGCGGATCGTGGGCTCCGGTGAGGAGGTCACCTCCGGGCAGATCCCCTTCACCCCCCGCGCCAAGAAGGTGCTCGAGCTCGCGCTGCGCGAGGCGTTGAGCCTGGGCCACAACTACATCGGCACCGAGCACATCCTGCTCGGGCTCGTGCGCGAGAACGAGGGCGTCGCCGCCCGCATCCTGCTCGACTTCGACGCCGACTCCGAGAAGATCCGCAACGAGGTGATCCGGATGCTCTCCGGCCCCTCCGGACGCCGCCAGGGCCAGGGCGCCGGAGCGCCCGGCGCCGGCGCCGGCGCGGGCGGTCCCGCGGAAGGCAAGAAGTCCTCGAAGCTGCTCGACCAGTTCGGGCGCAACCTGACCAAGCTCGCCGCCGAAGGCAAGCTCGACCCCTGCGTGGGGCGCGAGACGGAGATCGAGCGGATCATGCAGATCCTCTCGCGGCGCACCAAGAACAACCCCGTGCTGATCGGCGAGCCCGGCGTCGGCAAGACCGCCGTGGTCGAGGGCTTGGCGCAGCGGATCACCAACGCCGACGTGCCGGAGCTGCTGAAGAACAAGCAGATCTACACCCTGGACCTCGCGGCGCTGGTCGCCGGCTCCAAGTACCGGGGCGAGTTCGAGGAGCGCCTGAAGAAGGTGATGAAGGAGATCACCCAGCGCGGGGACATCATCCTGTTCATCGACGAGCTCCACAACCTCGTCGGCGCCGGCGCCGCCGAGGGCGCGATCGACGCCGCCTCGATCCTCAAGCCCGCGCTTGCCCGGGGAGAGCTGCAGACGATCGGCGCGACCACGCTCGACGAGTACCGCAAGTACCTGGAGCGCGACTCCGCCCTGGAGCGCCGCTTCCAGCAGATCCGCGTGGAGGAGCCCTCGATCGACCAGACCGTCGAGATCCTCAAGGGCCTGCGCGACCGCTACGAGGCCCACCACAAGGTGCAGATCACCGACGACGCGCTGCGCGGCGCGGCCGAACTGGCCGACCGCTACATCTCCGACCGCTTCCTGCCCGACAAGGCGATCGACCTGATCGACGAGGCCGCCTCGCGGATGCGCATCAAGTCGATGACCTCCCCTCCCGCCAACCGCGAGCTCGAGGAGCAGATCGAGTCCACGCGGCGCGAGAAGGAGGCCGCGATCGAGGCCCAGGAGTTCGAGAAGGCCGCCGCGCTGCGCGACAAGGAGCGCAAGTTCACCCACCGCAAGCGCGAGCTCGAGGAAGAGTGGGAAGCCGGCGAGACCCACGAGCGGCCCGCGATCGGCGAAGAGGAGATCGCGGAAATCGTCTCGATGTGGACCGGCATCCCCGTGTTCAAGCTGACCGAGGCCGAGACCCAGAAGCTGATGCGCATGGAGGAGGAACTGCACAAGCGCGTGATCGGCCAGCACCCTGCGATCGAGGTCATCTCCAAGGCGATCCGCCGCTCGCGCGCGGGGCTGAAGGACCCCAAGCGTCCCACGGGCTCGTTCATCTTCCTGGGCCCCTCCGGCGTGGGCAAGACCGAGCTGGCGCGCACGCTCGCGGAGTTCCTGTTCGGCGACGAGGACTCGATGGTGCGGATCGACATGTCCGAGTACATGGAGAAGCACGCCGTCTCCCGCCTGGTGGGCTCGCCCCCCGGGTACATCGGTTACGACGAGGGCGGCCAGCTCACCGAGGCCGTGCGGCGCAAGCCCTACTGCGTGCTGCTGCTCGACGAGATCGAGAAGGCCCACCCCGACGTCTTCAACATCCTGCTGCAGATCCTTGAGGACGGCCGGCTCACAGACGCGCAGGGCCGGACCGTGGACTTCCGCCACGCGATCGTGATCATGACCTCCAACATCGGCGCCGCCGAGATCGCGCGCAACACGCCGCTGGGCTTCGCGGTCTCCGACGACGAGACGGGGATCACCTACGACGACATGAAGAACCGCATCATGGGCGAGCTGAAGAAAGTCTTCCGGCCCGAGTTCCTCAACCGCATCGACGACGTGATCGTCTTCCACAAGCTGCAGAAGGAGGAAATCCGCCAGATCGTCGAGCTGCTGCTGCTGCGGATCCGCGAGACGATGGCCGAACGCGAGCTGCAGCTGGAGCTGACCGACCCTGCGAAGGAAATGCTCGTCGAGAAGGGCTGGGACCCCGCGATGGGCGCCCGCCCGCTGCGCCGTGCGATCCAGCGCTACATCGAGGACCCCCTCGCGGACTTCGTGCTGCGCGAGCAAGTCATCCCCGGGGCCACGGTCGTGGTCAACCCCGCCGCCGAGGGCGAGGAGGGCGAGGTGCGCCTCACGATCGTCAAGCCCAAGAAGCAGAAGACCCCCGTAGCCGTCGGCGCCGAAGGCGCCGCCGGCGAGCTGCCCGCCGGCGATGATGGCCTCCCCGAGGGGGATGGCGACGGCGAGGAGCCGCACGTTGCCGACGAGCCCGACGGGCCCGCGGACGCCGCAGAGTAGACCGTCGACGACTGGCGCGGCCGGTGGACCCTCGGTCGGAGTAGACCGTCGACGACTGGCGCGGCCGGTGGACCCTCGGTCGGAGTAGACCGTCGACGACTGGCGCGGCCGGTGGACCCTCGGTCGGAGTAGACCGTCGACGACTGGCGCGGCCGGTGGACCCTCGGTCGGAGTAGACCGTCAACGACCGGCGCGGCCGGTGAACCCTCGGTCGGAGTAGACCGTCGATGACCGGACGGCCGGTGGCCCGGTGGACGCGTTGCTGACTCGCCTGCTGTCTTGCCCGAGTCTCCCCGCGAGGCTGTCCCCACCGCGCCGTAGTCTGCGAGGGTGCCCCGCGCCCAATCGGTCCACGTCTGCTCGGAGTGCGGCTTCCAATCGGCCCAGTGGCACGGCCAGTGCCCTGGCTGCGAGGCGTGGAACACGCTCGTTGAGGAGCGCGCTCCCGCGACCGGCGGAGCAGGCGGGCGTGGCGCGCGTGCGGCCCCCCGAGGCGCCCGCGGTGGGGGGAGCCGCTCCAGGGCGAACGGAGGGCCGCCGGTTCTTCCGCGTTGACTCGAGGAGGTTGGCGCGGAGCCCGTGGCGCGTCTGCCCACGGGTCTCGGAGAGCTCGACCGGGTGCTGGGCGGAGGGCTCGTGCCCGGCTCGCTGGTGCTGCTCGGCGGCGCGCCGGGGATCGGCAAGTTGACGCTCACCAACATGGTGCTCGGGCACCTCGCGGGGTTGGGCCGGCGCACTCTGTACGTCAGCGCGGAGGAGTCCCCCGAGCAGGTGCGGCTGCGCGCGGAGCGCCTTACCTTGGATCCCGCCAACCCACTCCGCCCCAACCCCGCGCTGCAGGTGCCGATCGTGGCGGAGACCGACCTCGACGCGGTGCTCGACGTGCTGGGCTCGCACGCTCCGGAGGTGTGTGTAATCGACTCCGTGCAGACCCTCCACGCGGCCGAGCTCTCCAGCGCGCCCGGGTCGGTAGGTCAGGTGCGCGAGGTCGCGGTGCGCGTGATGGAGCTCGCGAAGGCGCGCGGCATCGCGACGATTCTTGTGGGGCACGTCACCAAGGACGGAGTGCTCGCGGGCCCGCGAGCACTCGAACACCTGGTGGACTGCGTGCTCCAGTTCGAAGGCGAGCGCGAGCGCCCCTACCGCGAGCTGCGCGCGCTGAAGAACCGCTTCGGCTCCACCAACGAGACGGGGCTATTCGAGATGCGCCAGGGCGGGCTGGTGGAGGTGCTGGACGCCTCCGCGCGCTTCGTGGCGCAGGCCACCCGTGCTCCCGGCAGCGTGATGCTGGCTGCGATGGAGGGGTCGCGGCCGCTGCTCGTCGAGGTCCAGGCGCTGGTGGCGCCCTCGGAGCTCGAGCAGCCCCGGCGGGTGGCCTCGGGCCTCGACCGCAACCGCCTGGCGCTGGTGCTCGCGATCCTCGCCCGCCACGGCCGCGTGGGGACCGGAGGGGCGGACGTGTTCGTCAACGTCGTCGGCGGAGTGCGGGTGGACGAGCCCGGGTGCGACCTCGCGATCGCCCTCGCCGTCGCCGGCGCGAGCCGCGGCGTGCCGCTTCAAGGAGCTCACCCACCGGTCCCCTGCGCGTGCTTCGGCGAGCTCGGCCTCACGGGCGAGCTGCGCTGGGTCGGCCACCCCGAGCGCCGCCTGCAGGAGGCCGCCAGGCACGGGCTGAGCGAGGTCGTGGCTCCCGCGGGCAGCGGTCCCGGGGCGTACGAGGTCGGCACGTTGCGCGAGGCGCTGGCCCGGGTACTCCCGCGCGAGCGCCCCGCCCAGGCGCGGGTGGCCGCGTAGCGCCTCGGTGCGGAGTGCTCCGCCTGGGCGCGGGTGGCCGCATGGCGCCTCGGGCCGGTACGCCCTGCCCGGGCGCGGGTGGCCGCATGGCGCCTCGGGCCGGTACGCCCCGCCCGGGCGCGGGTGGCCGCATAGCGTCCCGGCCCGTTACGCTCGGGCGCGTCGCAAAGTGCGCGGGCAGGTGACAATTCGAGCCTTTGATAGAGCACACGGTGAAATCGACCGCCGGACCTCGCCCCCACCTCGGCACCCCGGCTGGGGAGGCGCTAAATCCCGTGTAAATACCGTAAAATACCCGGTTGTGGCTCCACGATCCGGCGAAGATTTCGATACCGAAGCTCGCCCGGAGCCTGGATTGGTGAAGGCGCTGGAGATGGTCGCGCCGGGAACGGCCTTGCGGGAGGGGATGGAGAACATCCTGCACGCCCGCACCGGGGGGCTGATCGTGATCGGCGAGCCCGAGGAGCTGAGCTTCCTGTTCTCGGGGGGCATCAAGCTCGACATCGACTACTCCCCGGCCCTCCTCTACCAGGTCGCCAAGATGGACGGCGCGATCATCCTCAACGCCAACTCCACCAAGATCGCGCTGGCGAACGTCCAGCTGATGCCCGACCCCACGATCCTGACGCTCGAGACCGGCACCCGCCACCGCACCGCGGAGCGCATCTCCAAGCAGACCGAAGCGCTCGTGATCGCGATCTCCCAGCGCCGCGAGGTGGTCTCGCTGTACGTGGACGGCACCAAGTGCATCCTCCAGGACATCCCGGTGGTGCTCGCCAAGGCCAACCAGGCGCTCGCGACCCTCGAGAAGTACCGCACCCGCCTCGATCAGGTCTCCACGCGGCTCACGGCGCTTGAGTTCGAGGGCGGGGTCACCCTGCACGACGTGCTCACGGTGCTCCAGCGCGCGGAGCTGGTGACGCGGATGGCGGTGGAGATCGAGCGCTACATCGTCGAGCTCGGCACCGAGGGGCGCCTGATCGAGATGCAGCTCGAGGAGACGATGGTGGGCACCGCCTCGGAAAAGTCGGCGCTCGTGCAGGACTACCTGGCGAGCTACTCCGACGAGGCGTTCGCCTCCGCCCTGGAGGAGACGGGGCGGCTGGGCCACCAGGACCTGCTCGACTTCGGGCGCCTGGCGGAGCTGCTCGGATACGACCGCAAGCTGAACACGCTCGACTACCCCGTCTCGCCACGCGGCTACCGCACCCTGGGGCGCATCCCCAGGCTGCCAAAGCTGGTGGTGAGCGAGATCATCAAGGAGTGCGGCGGCCTCGACGAGTTGTTGGCGGCGACCGACGCCGAGCTCGAGGCGATCGAGGGGGTGGGGGAGATACGCGCCAAGGACATCCGCGAGGGCCTTCGGCGCCTGCAGGAGATCAACCTCGTGGACCGCTACCTGCAGACATGAAGTTTGTAGCCAGTAGTCAAGGCCGCCCCGGGCGGACCCACTAAAAGGAGGACAACCATTCCCATTCCCCAGGCAATCGAAGCAGAGCCGATCGAGGATCTCCACATCGTCACCGAATGCGAGTGCATCGAGTTCGAGTTGGGTGACCACGTGGTCTACCCCCACCACGGTGCGGGCAAGGTCCTCAAGAAGGAGGAGATGGAGGTGCTGGGCGAATGTCGCGAGTACCTCACGATCAAGATCCTCCACAACGACATGACGGTCAAGGTCCCCACGGAAAACGCCGGCCTCGCCGGCCTGCGCAGGGTGATCGACGAGGAGACCGTCAAGAAGGTGCTGGACGTGCTCCAGGACGAAGTCTCCGACATGCCCAAGAACTGGAACCGCCGGTTCAAGCACAACCGCGACAAGATCAAGACCGGCGACATCTACGAGCTGTCGGAGGTCGTGCGCAACCTCGCGCTGCGGGAGAGCGAAAAGGGCCTCTCCACAGGCGAGAAGCAGATGTTCACGCGCGCCAAGAAGATCCTCGCCTCGGAGCTGATGTACGCCCTGGACAAGGACGAGGACGAGGCCGAAGGCTACCTGGACGAGCTGCTCGCCAACTCCGCGTCCAGCCGGATGGCGATGGCCGAGTAGGGACTTTCACGCACGCGGCAGTTGATCCCTGCCGCGTGCGCGAGGGCTCTCCCGTGGCCCCCCTCGCCTTGACCGTCGCCCCGATCCTCAGCTCGACGCCACGGCGGCCGGCTTCATGCCCGCCAACGTGGAGCGCTACCGCGAGGTCGCCGTGGCCCTTGCCTTGATCCTCGCCGCGGGGCGGGGTGAGCGTCTGGGGGCCGGCGCTCCCAAGGCGCTCGCCGAGCTCGCGGGCCGCCCGCTGTTGCAGTGGAGCGTCGACGCTCTGCGTGCGGTCCCCTCGATCGAGCGGATCGTGGTGGCGCTGCCGCCCGGCGCCGTCGCACCCGCGGGCACGATCGGGGTCCCCGGGGGCGCGGTGCGCTCGGAGTCCGTGCGCCTCGCGCTCGCCGCGGCGGGGCCGGGGGACCTGGTGCTTGTGCACGACGCCGCGCGCCCCCTGCTCACGCCGCAGCTCGCCGAGCGGGTGATCGAGGCGGCGCTAGGGGAGGGGGTGGACGCGGCGATCGCGGCGGCCCCCGTGACCGACACCGTCAAGCGGGCCGGCGAGGGGGGCACCGTGCTCGAGACGCTCGACCGCAGGAGCCTCTGGGCAGTGCAGACTCCGCAGGTCTTCCGCCGCGCCGCCCTGGAGCGCGCCCTCGACGTGCCGGAGGAGGTGCTGGCGCAGGCGACCGACGACGCTTGGCTGGTGGAGCGCGCGGGCGGCCGGGTGGTCGTGGTGGAGGCGCCCCGCGAGAACCTCAAGGTGACCACTCCGCTGGACTTCGCGCTGGCCGAGCTGCTGATCGGCCGCGGAGCCTGAGCCAGCCTCAGCTTCCTGCCGACGCGCTTCCTGCTTGAATCGCGCCCTCATGCTCACCGACTACCACCTCCACCTGCGCCCCGACGAGCTCGACGCCACGGCGGCCGAGCACTTCACGCCCGCCAACGTGGAGCGCTACCGCGAGGTTGCCCGCGAGCGCGGGATCGCGGAGCTGGGGGTCTCCGAGCACATCCACCGCTTCCGCCAGGCGCTGGAGGTATGGCAGCACCCCTTCTGGCTTGAGAACGCGGTGGACGACCTCGACGACTACTGCCGGTTTGTGCGCGAGGAGACCGACCTGCGGCTGGGGATCGAGGCGGACTTCGTGCCGGGCGCGGAGGACCGGATGGCGAACCTACTGGAGGCGCGCGACCTCGACTACGTGGTCGGCTCCGTGCACTTCCTCCGCGACCACCCGATCGACATGGAGGACGATGGGATCTGGAGTACGGGCCGCAGCGCGGAGGAGATCTGGCGGCGCTACTTCCAGACGCTGGGGGAGGCCGCGCGCAGCGGCCTGTTCGACATCCTCGCGCACCCCGACCTCGTGAAGGTGTGGGGTCCCGACCGCCCGCGGCCAGAGGGGGACCTGCGCCGCTACTACGAGCTCGCGATCGAGGGCATCGCGGAGTCGGGGATCGCCGTGGAGGTCTCCACCGCGGGTCTGCGCAAGCGCGCGCAAGAGCTCTACCCGGCGCCGGCGTTCTTGGAGATGTGCCTGGAGGCCGGCGCGCCGGTGGCGCTCTCCAGCGACGCCCACCGCCCCCAGGAGGTGGGCGCGGACTACGAGCAGGCGCTGGAGCTGCTGAAACGCCTCGGCGTCGCCGAGCTGTGCGTGTTCGAGCGCGGCGCCCGGCGCTTGGAGAGAATCGAACCCGACCCACCCGGCGTGCGATGAGTCTCAGCGGGATCGGCTACGACTGCCACCGCCTCGCCGCCGGGCGCCGGCTGATCCTCGGCGGCGTGGAGATCCCCCACGAGCGCGGTTTGGAGGGCCACTCCGACGCGGACGTGTTGACCCACGCGGTGATCGACGCGCTGCTCGGGGCCGCGGGCCTGGGGGACATCGGCGAGCACTTCCCCGACACCGAGGAGCGCTACCGCGACGCCGACTCGCTGGCACTGCTGGAAACAGTCGTCACGACCGTGATCGCGGCGGGCCTCGAAGTGGTGAACGTCGATTGCACGGTGGTTACGGAGGCGCCCCGGCTCGCTCCTTATCGGCAGGCGATCCGCGAGCGCCTCGCCCGGGCGCTGGGCCTGGCGGGCGCGCGCGTCAACGTGAAGGCCACCACGGGTGAGGGCATGGGCTTCGTCGGGCGCGGCGAGGGCGTCGCGGCGCTCGCGATCGCGAGTCTGCGCAGCCGCTAGGGTTCGCGCGCCATGCGCCAGATCCACCTGCACGACACCCGCACGGGGAAGGTGATGCCGCTGCAGCCGCGCGACCCCGGTCGCGTGGGGATCTACGCGTGCGGGCCGACGGTGTACAGCCGCATCCACATCGGCAACGCCCGCCCGTTCGTGATCTTCAGCTTGATGAAGCGTTTTCTGGAACACGAGGGCTCTGAGGTGAAGCTCGTAATCAACGTCACCGACGTCAACGACAAGATCTACGACGCCGCGCGTGCGCAGGACCGCCCGAGCGCCGAGCTGGCAGCGGAGATGACCGCGCTCTACCGCGCGGACACCGACGCTCTGGGGTTGGGACGACCGGATGAGGAGCCGCTGGCCTCCGAGACGATGGAGCCGATCGTCGAGTACATCGGAGTGCTGATCGAGCGGGGCCACGCTTACGAGAGCGGCGGCGACGTGTTCTTCGGCGTGCGCTCCGACTCCGACTACGGCTCGCTCTCGCACCGTCGCCTGGAGGACATGGATCAGGGCGAGCCGGTGGAGGGATCGGATCGCAAGCAGGATCCGCTGGACTTCGCGCTGTGGAAGGCACGCAAGGAGGGCGAGGACACCTACTGGCCATCGCCCTGGGGCCCAGGACGGCCGGGCTGGCACATCGAGTGCTCGGCGATGGCCGAGAGCAGCCTGGGTGTCGGCTTCGATATCCACGGCGGCGGCTCGGATCTGGTGTTCCCCCACCACGAGAACGAGGCGGCCCAGACGCGCGCCGCACGGGGTGAGGAGCTGGCGCGGATGTGGGTGCACAACGGCATGATCCAGTTCACCGGCGAGAAGATGGCCAAGTCGGTGGGCAACATCGCCCTGTTGCACGAGGTGATCGAGCGCTACGGCAGAGACGCAGTGGTCATGTACCTGGCCTCCGGGCACTACCGCCAGCCGTTGGCCTTCTCCGAAGCTGTCTTGGAGCAGGCGAGAGCGAACGTGAGCCGCATTCGCGAGGCGGGGCGACGGCTGACCCCGGGTGCCTCCCCTCACGCCTTGGACAGCGTGCGCGATCGGTTCTTCGAAGCGTTGGCTCGCGACTTCAACACGGCCGAAGCCCTTGCCGTCGTCAACGAATGGATTCGTGAAGCGACCACCACGATGGATGACGTTCGAGGCGATGGCCACCTGCGTGAAATGCTGGGGGTGCTGGGGCTCGGAGGGTTGCTTGCGGAATCGGCCGAAGCGCCCGCCGCGGTGCGGGAGTTGGCAGTCCGGCGCGAGCAGGCACGGGAGGGACGCGACTTCGCGGCCGCCGACCGCCTGCGCGAGGAGATTGCCGCCACGGGCTGGGAGGTCCGCGACGGGCCGGCCGGCTTCGAGCTGCTGCCGCGGTGATCCTCTACGGCCGCAACCCCGTGATGGAGGCGCTTCGCGGCCGCCGTGCCCACACGGTCGGTGAGGTGTGGGCCACCGGCGGCGCCGCCCGGGAGTCATGGTTGGAGGGGGTCGCGGTGCGGACGGTCTCGGCGGAGGAGATCGCGGAGCGTTGCGGCTCAGCCGCCCACCAGGGAATCTGTGCAGAGGCCGGCGGCTATCCGTACGTCAGCGCCGACGAGCTGCTCGGCGTGACCGAAAAAGAGGGTCCGGGCTTGCCGGCCTCCGGCCGGCTGCGCCACCCTGTTAGGGAGCCGCTGATCGTGGCGCTCGACCAGGTGCAGGACCCGCAGAACCTCGGCTCGATCTGCCGCACCGCGGAGTGCGCGGGGGTCACGGGGGTGGTGATCCCGGAGCGGCGCGCCGCCGAGGTTACGCCCGCGGTCTGCAAGGCCTCTGCGGGCGCCGTCGAGCACCTGCGGGTGGCCAGGGTGCGTAATCTCGCCGACTTCCTTGCACAGACACGCGCGGCGGGGTGCTGGTCCTACGGCGCCAGCACCGCTGAGAGGTCGGTGCCCTACGACCGCCCGGACTATCGCGGAGGGGTGGTGCTGGTGCTGGGCAGCGAGGGCCGCGGCCTGCGCCCGCGGGTGGAGGGAGCTTGCGATGAGCTGATCTCGCTGCCGCTGCTGGGGCGGACCGAGTCGCTGGGGGTGAGCGCGGCGGCGGCGGCGATCCTGTACGAGATCTTGCAAAATCGCCGCCGTGCCCTTGACAACGCTTCATAACTGTGCGAACCTCGCGTCCGTAACGCTGAACCTAAGCTTGACCCGTAGTTGATTTCAATAGCTTTGGCGCCGGGGGAGGAGTGCGCCACTGAGCGATCCGGGCTGTTCGCAGTCCGAGAAAGGACCTGCTCGTGGCACGTTTCTCCAGTAACCCTCATTCTGAGGTCAAGGTCGATGACGGTTTTCTGATCGCCCTGGCCAAGCAGGGAGACCGCACGGCGTACGAGCGCCTGGTGCGCCGCTACCACGGCTTCGTGCGCCTGAAGGCCTCCTCCTACTTCCTCGCCGGGGGGGACTCCGACGACCTCATCCAGGAGGGCCTGGTCGGCCTCTACAAGGCGATCCGCGACTTTCGCACCGACCGCGAGTCGAGCTTCCGCAACTTCGCCGAGCTGTGCATCACCCGCCAGATCATCACCGCTGTGAAGACCGCGACCCGCAACAAGCACACCCCGCTGAACCAGTACGTCTCGTTCTCCTCCACTCCCGCCGCGAGCGGGGAGGAAGCGCCCACCCTGGATCAGATGCTCCCCGGCCCCTCCGTGCACGACCCCGCCAACCAGGTGATTTCCTCCGAGGAGTTGCGCTCGCTGGTGGGCTGCCTCTCCACTGCCCTCTCGGAGTTGGAGAGCCGCGTGCTCTCCCTCTACCTGGATGGCTGCTCCTACGAGCAGGTGGGCGCGCGGCTTTCCTGCGACACCAAGACCGTGGACAACGCCCTACAGCGGGTCAAGCGCAAGGTGGGCGCGCACCTGCGGGCCAGGGCGGTCGCGGCGTAGGGAACGACCGAGGTCGCCCCTACGGCCGAGGCTGACCCGCGGCACGGTCGAGGCAGCCTCCGCAGGACCGCCCGCGGAACGGTCGAAGCTTCCTGCGCAGGACCCGCACAACGACCGAGGCCGCCCCCGCAGGGACGGCCTCGGTGTGACCTTTACAAAGGGCTCTCTACCGGTGGTGGTGGTGTCCCCCGTGAGGGCCTTCCTGTTCGTCTTCCCCGCCCCGTTCTTCGCCTTCCTTTTCCCCTTCGGAGGGCGACGTCGACCCTTCTGTGGGGGAGGATGAGTTGCCGGGCCTTTCCGGCGTCAGCGTTGCCGCGGGGGCGGCACCGACCTGGATCGTAAACAGCTGGCTTGCCGCACCACCGTTGTCGGGGCCGCCGGGGATGTACACGCGGAAGACCTGGGTCCCCGTGCTGAACACCTGGTAGGCGATCGAGAACGTCGATTCCTGGCTGAGCGAGCTCAACTGCACCACGTGGAAGCCCTGGCCCGAGGCGTTCTGACGCTCCAGGTAGATCACGTGACCCGGGCGGCTCGGGGCGACGCCGCCGGTGAAGGTGAGCGTCTGTCCCTCGAGCACCGAGGCGGCCGAGACCTGGGCGGTGAGGACGTACCTGACTCCCTCGTACAGCACAGCTGAGGACTTGCCGTCGCCCTGGACCTTGTAGAAGGTGCTGTAGACCGGCATCTGCGCCGGGAACGTGTAGGCGCCGGTTCCGTTCGTGGCGGCCTGCGCGACCGGCGCGAAGTCCCGCTGGTGGACCGTGCGCGCCAGCAGCGTGACCGGCTGGTTGGCTGCACCCGCGAGTATTCCGCTGATCGTCACCGACTGCCCGTAGAGGATCGGGTCCGCGGAGGACACGATCGTCAGTTCGGTGTTCTGCGCCTGGGAGATCTCATAGGAGAGGACGTTCGATTCGCCTCGGAGGTTGCGCCCCTGGCTGCGCACCAGCACGCGGAGATTGGCGTCGCCGGGGACCAGGAAGGTGTGGACGATCGAGAAGGCGCCCCCTGCTTCCACGACAGTGGAGTCGATCCTGCGCCAGTGGTTGCCCGTAAGCGCGTTCTGGCGCTGCAGGATCACTCGTGCTCCGACGTCCGCCGGAGTGACGGTGCCGGTGAACGTGACCTTGTTAGCCGGCCCCGTGACGATCTGGGTGCCTTCCGGGGGACCGCTCAGCGTCACCTGCGTGGCGACGCGGATCCTCCTGTTGGCGCTCTCAGCACCATGAGAGCGTACGTGCCACACACTGTTGGTTTCCACAACGCCGTCGGCGAGCTGGAGCTGGTAGAAGCCACTCGCATCGGTGGTGGTGCTCTGGACGTAGGTGAACCCCGGAGTGCCGGGGACGTGGTGGAACAGCCTCACCATCCGATCGGCTGCGCTTGCCCGGCCCCGGCAGGCGAGCCGGCCGAAGATCGTGACCGATTCTCCGGCGGTGATCCGCGAGGGAGCCTGGATGCTGACGCGGCAGCGGCCGCCAAGGCTGGGATGCTCGAAAGCAGACGCCGCCGTCGTGGGCAGCGCCGGGTACAGGGCGCCCGCAACTGCGCACGCCAAAGGGAGAAGCCTTTTCAGGCTCATCTGTGCCTCCTCTGTGCAGGTGGTGATCGTGTTGTTCAGATGAGGCCGATCCCCCCGGCCCCGAACTCTCGGTCAAATCTCTGAGTTCGGCTCAATAACCCGGAGGGGCAGCGATCGATGCGGTGCGCGATCGGTGGAACGCTCGCGTGAGGTTTGCCGGGGAGCCGTGTCTCTATAGGGCGTCCGTTAGGACGAACCAGAAGTGCGGGCAATCCGCTCTCGGAGCCTGTCGATGGCGCTCCATCCTCCGTCGGCAGGACCGTGTCCCGCGCAAAGCGCCCCTCCCCACGGGGCGGGACAAGGCTTCGGGGCGGCCCATCCTGGCGGGCCGCCCCGAGGCGTCTTCGGGGGGGCTGTGGCCCGTGTCTTTTCGTCCAGCCGCGTGAAGTCTTACTGTGGTTGGTGTCTGAAGTGTCGTAAGGATGGTTGGGCGCTCGGCCGCCGCGGGGGCCGCCAGGAACTCCGGGGGGCCGCTATGGCGCCCGTGGTTTGCAATGAGCCCAGGAATCCCCACCCGCCTGCTGGCGACTCAGTCGGATGAGCGGCTGCTCGCACTTGTCCGCGAGGGACACGAGCGCGCGTTCGAAGCGTTGGTGCACCGCTACCGCAGACCGTTGCTGAGCTACTGCCGACGCCTGCTCCCCGATGCCCGCGCGGAGGACGTCATCCAACTCGCGCTGCTGAAGACCTGGATCGCCGTGCGGGAGGGAGCGGAGGTCCGCGACCTCAAAGCGTGGCTGTACCGGGTGGTCCACAACACCGCCGCCAACGCTGTGCGCGACGCCGCGCACGACGGTGAGTCGCTCACGGACCCGGCCCGCCGGTCGGCGGCCGACGAGTCCGGCATCGACCTCGGACTGACAACGCGCGAGGCGCTCGCCGAGGTGGCGGCGCTGCCCCCGCTGCAGCGCGAGGTGATCGTCCGCACCGCCGTCGCGGGGCACAGCCACGAGCAGGTCGCGAGCGACCTCGGCATCAGTCACGGAGCGGTTCGAGGGCTGTTGTACAGGGCGCGGACGACGCTGCGCACGGCGATCACCGTGCTCACCCCGCCGCCGCTGCTCGCCTGGATGGCTGGCCGAGCCGACCAGGGTGGCCCTGCGCCCGAACGGGTCGCCGAGCTCGCCGGCGGTGGCGCGACGGCGGGGCTCGGGGGGTTGCTGCTGAAGGGTGGAGTTGTGGCGATCACCGCGGGCACCGTGCTCACCGGCGCGGCCGTCGTCCACCTCAACGGGTCCGCCCACCGCCGCGATCGGCACCGGCTCACCGCGACGAGCGCCTCCGGGGGCTCCGGCGCCGCAGGGCGCTTCTTGGCGCCGACCGGCGCAGGGCCGGAGCGGGGCGTGTCAGGTACCGCCGGCCGGCGGTCGCACCGCCCGGCCCACCCCGGCGGGCTCGGGCACCGTGGCGCGTCCGGCGCAACGCTCAGCCCTTCCGGCGGGGGCCGCTCCGTCGCGGTCAGTGCTCCCGGCGGGCGCCGGTGCTGCGGGCAGGCGGGCCACCCACCCCCCGCGGTGCCGCGTGGGGGCCCGGGCGAAGTCGCGCCGCGCTCCAGAGGGAACGTCCCGAGCGCAACCTCCCCGAGCAATCCCGGCCAGGAATCGAGCCAGGGTGGTGGATCGGGAGAGAGTGGGGGCCCGGGCGCAGCCCAGTCCGGCCCTGTGGGCTCGGCTGCGGGTAGCGGCTCCGGGGGCGGAGCGGGGGCGAGCAGTCCTCCAGCGCAGGGCTCCGGGGAAGGGGGCGGGGCCGCCCCCGGCGGCGGCCAGCCCGGCGCGGGCTCCGGCTCGAGCGGCTCGGAAGGCTCCTCGTCGGGCGGTCAGGGCTCTTCGAGCGGGTCGGAACCCTCGAGCGGCTCGTCGGAAACCTCAAGCGGCTCGAGCGGGGAACAGTCGGGCTCGCTGGTCGGGACCGTGGTGCACGAAGTCGGAAACATCCTCGAACACCTGCTGCACTGAGCTTGGACGAACGCCCGCTCCGGCGGCGGGATCGACCATTTTTCGGGAGCCGCGTGAGCTGAGCTCGTCTGATGTGTCCAAGGGGTCGTTACCCGACGGAAGAACGAGCCAGCAGGCTAACCGACCGCGCCACGGCGCGGCAAAGGAGGTTGACAATGAAACGAATCGTCCTAGCTGCTGTGGTCCCGGCGATGCTCTTGACTGCGCCCGGAGCTGCGCTCGCGGCTCACCATGGGCACGGCCGCCACGCCGCTCGACACGTCCGCCGACATGCGCGGAGGGCCAAGCACGATCATCTGGTGAGGTTCGGCGGTCCAGTCGGACCATCGAGCGCGGGGTCCAACTCGACCGGGCCGAAGGGCGCCGGCGGTGCTCCGACCTCTCCGAGCAGCCCGACTGCTCCGAGCGCTCAGGCGACCACCGGTCAAACGGCCGGGAAGGTGCTCACCTTCGAAAACGGGGTGCTGACGATCGAACTGAACGGCGGTGACAAGGTGAGCGGCCAGGTCACCGAACGCACGAAGCTCATCTGTGTCCCGGCGGCTCCTCCGACAGGCACGGGCGGGGACGACCAGGGTGGGGGAGACGACAACTCCGGTGCGCAGACAGGGGAGCACGGCGGTCCGTCGTCGCAGGACTCCCCCGGCGGCGGCTGGAGGGGCGAGGACGATCAGCAGGGCGCAGACGGCGCCCAGGGCGTGGACGGGGACGATGACGACCAGCAGCAGGGCTGCGAAACGACCGCACTGACCGCCGGCGCGGTAGTGCGCGAGGCGGAGCTCGACCTGACGGGCGCCGGCGCGGTGTGGGAGAGGGTTGTCTTGATCCACTAGACAGCCCTTTCATCCCTCCGCGTGACTTCGTCTCGCGGAAGGTGTCTGCTACGACATGGGGATGGTGGGCGCCCAACCGCCAGGGCCACTTGTCCGACCCGTGGGGTGGGTGGGCTCCAACCATCTCCCATGAGCCCAAGGATCCCGACCCGGCTGCTGGCAACGCAGTCCGATGAGCGGCTCCTCGCGCTGGTCCGCCAGGGCCACGAGCGCGCGTTCGAGGCGTTGGTGCACCGCTACCGCAGGCCGCTGCTGAGCTACTGCCGACGGCTGGGGCTCCTTGATGCCCAGGCCGAGGACGTCCTTCAGCACGCGTTGCTGAAGAGCTGGCTCGCGCTGAGTGGGGGAACGGAGGTCCGCCAACTCAAAGCGTGGCTGTACCGGGTGGTGCACAACGCGGCCGTCAACGCGATGCGCGACGCCGCCCACGAGCCGGCCCGCCTCGCGGATCCCTCGCAAGTCGCAGGCGCGGGCGAGTCCGATCTCGACCGTGGGCTGGCCACGCGCCAGGCGCTCGCCGAGGTGGCAGCGCTGCCTCCGCTACAGCGCGAGGTGATCGTCCGCACCGCGGTGGTGGGGCACAGCCAGGCGCGGGTCGCGAGCGACCTCGGCCTCTCCGACGGTGCTGTCCGGGGGCTGGCCTACAGGGCGCGGGCCACGCTGCGCGCTGCCGCCACTGCGCTCACCCCTCCGTCGCTCATCGACTGGCTCGCCGGGGGCGCCACCCAGGGCGCCCCTGCCCCCGAACGGCTCGCCGAACTCGCGGCCGGCGGAGGAACTGCGGGACTCGGCGGGCTGCTGGTCAAGGGAGGGGCGGTGGCGATCACGGCCGGCACCTTGATCACGAGCACGGTCGTCCAGGTACGCGATTCCGCACGCCACGCCCACCGCCATTCACCTCCCGCGCTGGCCGCGATCGCCGCTCCCGGGAACGCGCCTGCCACGAGCTCCGCCTCCGGAGAGGCAGGCTCGATGAGGTCGCACAATGCCCTCTCGGTAGTCTCCACGTCGCCCGTCGCCTTCGGTAGGGCCCCCCAAAGGGGCAGCGGTGGGGCAGCGTTGGCGGTCGGCGGCCGCGGTGGGGACGGCGCGGCCAGCGAGCCGGCCGCTCGCGTGACGAATCCCTCCGCTGGGCCTCGCTCACCCGGATCGACGCGGCGCGGGCACAGCAAAGGACGTGAAGTCCTCGCAAGCGCGCCAGGCAGCGAAGGGGTCGAACAGCGCCCAACTCCGCGGGGGGGCGACGCGGAAGGCGATGGCGATAACGAAGGCAAACGCGGGCTCGAAGCCTCGGAGCAGGCAGGGAGCCAGGGCGAGGGGAATCGATCGAGCGGCGGGGGAGACCAGGGAAGGAAGCCCGGCACAGAAGCCGGCGCGAATCGGGGGGAGGGCGCAGGGCAGGGCGATGAATCGAGTCAGCCCGGGGGGTTGGATGGCGGGCGGAGCGGCGGCTCCGAACACACCGAAGGCACCGTTTCGGAGGACGGCCGGAAAGGGCCGCACGGAGCCGGGTCGCGCGAAGATCCCCGGCAGGGAGACGGCTCTCAGGCAGAAGCCCGGGGAATGGGGTCTCAGGGAGATGGGCCCCAGGGCGCTGAAGGGCGGGGGACGGGGTCCCAGGGAGGCGAGTCTTAGGGCGTTGAAGCCCAGGAACGTATCTCCGGGAGAGACGGGTCTTAGGGGGCGCGTACCGCGAAGCTGCCGACGAGTATGCCGGGTTCTTCTTCTTCACTCGGCAGGTCGGTTTCCTTGAAGGTGACGGTCCCTCGAGTGACACCCGCGGGCAACGGCGGGCCGAATCGGCCGATATCCATGCTCACGGTCTGGCCCGCGGCGATGTCGCCGTTGGTGAAGTGGAAGCCGTTGACCTGTGGGGGCATGTTCGGCTCGTGCCACTTGAACAGGTAGCTGCTGCGAGCGTGGGTGATGGCCACGCGCGAGGTGAAGCTGACGAGGATTTCGTGCCCGCCCCGGGCGGTGTGGAGGAGTCGGGCTCGTACGGGCGCCGCGACCTGCGCGCCCGTACGCACGGCTCGCTTCGGAGGAACATAGCCGACGGGTACCTGGAGGGTCGGCGTGCACGCGCTCGCTCCGCCGATCCAGCTGCGCGAGGTGAGGTGACAGGTCGCGCCGTCGCGGTAGTGCAGTTCGGTGATCGGCCCGTTGACCGGCACCACATCCTTGGTTCCGCCGTCGGCGAAATTGAACAGCTGCTTCGGGGACGCCTTGGTGAGGATCAGATACGCGCCCTCCGGGCCGACCGTGGGTACAGTGTGCGGCCGACCGGCGATCGTGTAGGTGATGCTCGACGCGTCGGGGCCGAGCAGGCCGTAGTAGAGATCGCGCTCGTCGCCCTGTGGGCAGATCGTCGGCGTCCCCGCTCGTTCCGCCGGCGAGCTGGTGGACGGTACGCAGCCTCCGTGGGCGTACGCGCCCACGAGCCCCCACCCGCTGGCGGGCTCGTCGCCCACCGCCACGTTGGTGAAGATCCGGCGATTCGCGTCGAGCGTCGTGCAGTTGTAGAGCGGAGCGAAGGTCGAAGTTCCCAGTTCGTGGAAGAGCCCGTCGTCGTGAAATGCGCCGTCCTGCCCGAGCGCACCGAGCTTGCCGTTGACCAGACGGCCGACCTGGATGCAGCCGACGCCACGGGTCGTGCTGAACACACGCATACCCCACGCCGGTCCCCCGATCGGGTCCGGCGTGGAGATCGGGAGGAGTCGCACCGTCCCCCGTGTGAGCCCCCCGAGCCCCGATCGCGAAGCCTTGGAGTACCCCGGAGGCTGACCCGCGGGCGCGCCGAACTGGATCACGCCGCCGGCGGCGAGCGCCCCGGCAGCGACGGCGAGGAGCAGCGGGGCGGCGAGGACGAGTGGGCGTAGGCGCACACGCCGTCGGGGACGCGCGGGCGCCGCGGCAGGCGGAGACTCGCCCGCGACGATCCGCCGCCACAGCTCCTCACGCGCCGTATCCTCGATGTAAAGGTCTCGCGCCGGATCGGCGGCGCCGAGTCGCGCCACCAAGTCATCTGTCCTGGACCTCATAGCGGCGACCTCGCTTCCTGGGGGATCTCGATCAAGCCGGTCTCCTCGCCGGCGAGCGCACGCGCGAGCTTGCGCCGGGCGCGGTGCACGCGAACCGCGAACGCGCCGGTGCTGCAACCCATCGCCGTCGCCGCGTCGCGGTGGTCGAGGCCCTCCCACGCGACGAGCGCCAGCGCCTCGCGATCACGCTCTCCCAGCGCTGCCAGCGCGGCGGCGAGCCGCGGATCGCGAGCCCCGATCTCACCGCCCTCGCTCAGCGGACGCTCCGTGTGAAGACGCTGCTGCAGCGCATCCCGGCGGGCGCTGCCACGCAGATGGTTTGCCGCCACCCTCCGCGCGATCCCGAACAGCCAGGGCAGCGGCTCGCCGTCGAGCTCTCCGGACCGCCGCCACGCGACCAGAAACGTGTCCGAGACGACATCCTGGACCGCCTCCGGCGCTACGCGACGGGCAGCAGGCGTAGACAGCCTCGTAGCAGCCGCGGAACACCCGCTCGAACTGCTCCTGTGCGTCGCTCACGCGCTCGAACCGCTCCTGTGCGTCCCTCACACCAAGTGATTGTCCGCCACCCCTCGCGACCTTACAGCCGCACCTCGCGACCCGGTGCATCCGGGGTGTTGAGCGCTGCCTCCCGTAACCGCGTCCGCGTCGTCACGCAGAGCCGACGGCCGGAATCGAACCGGCAACCCCCGGTTTACAAAACCGGTGCTCTGCCAATTGAGCTACGTCGGCGTGGGCTCGCATCGTAGCGCCGCCAGGCCAGGTGGGCTCAAGGCTTCTCGCCTCCCTGACTGGCGCTCGTGCCCTCTCTCATGGGCTGCCCGCCGACCAGTGCCCTAACGGCCCGGTGGACAGCACACAACGTCTCGTGGCGGTCTGCCCGGAGAGCGGTTGTATACCATTAGCCAGAATGCGGCCCATGATCTCACCTGTTCTTGGTGCCCCAGTCTGTGGGTGACGTCATGAGTGAGATGGTCGACACCGACGCCTCAACCCATCGAGCGCGCCCGGAGAGCGCTCCGCCCGACATCGCCCTGCAGATGGTCTCCTCGGTTGCCCTCACGATGCTCGGCGAGGTGCTCGGGTCGAGCCTCACCAGCAAGCTTCTGGCCGGCGCCCTGGGCGCCCTGCTGGGCGCTTTCCTGACTGAGCGAGGCTCCCATCACACACGTCGCATCGTGGCAGTCGCATTGCTACTTGCGTTGCTCGATGCGCTCAGGGGCGTCGCGAGTGCCCTGGCCTCGACGGTCACCACACGAGGCGCTGGGGGGAGCTCCAGGCATCATTCGGGTCAGGGCGGTGTCTCTGGCGGCTCGGGAACCACGGGGGGCCCTTACCGGTTGAGGCCTGCCGACTTGGTGCCCCGACAGCCGATGCTGGCTCTTGCGGGCGCAGCGGCAAGCTTTGTCCTCGGCACGGGCGCCGTGGCGGCCGCTCATGGTCTTAACAACACGCAGTACGCGCATCTACCCAATGTCGTAGGACAGAGCGCGTCCGAGGCCACGGCGATCCTCGCAACTGACGGCTTTGTAGCTGCGATCCACTCACAGCGTACCCTCCACGGTGCCGGTCACCGAGTGCTGGCCCAGTCTCCCTCCCCGGGTGAGAGCAAGCCCCGGGGCTCAACCGTCGCCTTGACCGTTGCGGCCGCGCCGATCGGCAAAGTGAGTGGCCCAGTTCCAAACGTGGTCGGCCTGCCGATCCAGCAGGCGATCGGGCGACTTGAAAAAAGCCGATTCGGCACGAAGCTCGTGCGTGTCGCCAGCACAGCGCCAACCGGCCAAGTGTTGACACAGGCACCTCAGCCAGGAGCAATTGCGACCCTCGGCTCCGTCGTATCGCTCGCGGTTTCCGGTGGTCGCCAGAAACCGCTACTGGTTACTGTGCCTAAGCTGGCCAGCCTTCCCGCTGAAGTTGCGGAAACCATGTTGAAGGCCATTGACCTGTCCGCCATCCGGGTTCCGGAGTCCTCTGAAAAGGTGCCCTCTGGGTCGGTGATCGGCTCCGCTCCCGCAGCTGGCGTCTCTGTCAAGAAGGGTACGACGGTCACCCTGAATGTCTCCAGTGGGTCTTCCTCGCCTTCGTCGGAGACCGTACCTGACCTGGCTGGCCTTCCCGTTGAGGTTGCGGAAACCAAGTTGAAGGCCATTGGTTTGTCCGCCAGCCGGGTCTCGGAGTCCTCTGAAAAGGTGCCCTCTGGGTTGGTGATCAGCTCCTCTCCCGCAGCTGGCGTCGCTGTGGAAAAGGGTTCGACGGTCACCTTGTCGGTCTCCACAGGCGCCTCGGAAAGCTCTGAACCCGCCGGGAGAAGTATCACTGGCAAGACATCTGAATAAGTCCACGACAAGACTGAGATCGCCCGCCGGGTAGCGCGCCGGGCCCGCTCCCGTGAGCGCCCGCTCAGCCGGTCGCGGCGAGGTGCTCGGAGCGGCCGTGGCCGTTGGTGGAGATCAACTGGGAGTAGTCCGGCGGCTCGACGCGCTCGTCGGCGTTCATGCGTCGCTCGAGCTCACCGAGCAGCACCCCGAACAGCAGGTGGCGCCACGTTGACTGCGCCAGCGCCCGGGGGTTGGCGAATGCCGCGGGCAGCTCCTCGTGTGAGGGGTGCACGCGGTCGGTGAGCGCCAAGAGCGGCCAGGTTGCGAAGTTCTCCGCCAGCCCCGCCGCCGGCCCTCGGGCCCATGAGGGCAGCGGCGTGTGCGGAGCCACGTTGGCGTACACCGCTCCGAACAGGGCCCCGTTCTGCAGGTGCAGGATCCATCCCACGAGGGGCCACCCCCGCCTCCGGGTGACGGCCTTGCCCAGCAGCTCCACGTCGTCAAAGTCCGCGCCGAACACCCGCTTGTCCAGGGGT
Organism: uncultured Solirubrobacterales bacterium; assembly: GCA_963703395.1. Lineage (GTDB taxonomy): Bacteria > Actinomycetota > Thermoleophilia > Solirubrobacterales > Solirubrobacteraceae > Palsa-744. Next base: position 415,541 of record OY969817.1, read on the forward strand.
ATCTGCGCCGCCCACACGCCCGCCGCCAGCGCGCCCGCAAGCGCCCCGCGAATCGTCTTGGCGCGGTCGATCGGCATTGCCTCCCCACTGTAACGGCCCGCGCGCCTGCGGGTATCCAGCTTGTGGTCTCCAACAGTCAGCGCGACCGTCTCCCGAGCCTCGCCCGCGCCGCCGGAGCAGCGGACGCGGCGGACCTCGAGCGTAACGCCAGGCTCGCACGTGCCGCCGCGGAAGGCCAGGCGGACGTTGAGCGTGACGGTGGCCTCGCCCGTGCCGCCGGATCGGTGGACGCGGCGGACCTCGAGCGCGATCGGCGTAAGCATCTGGAGCGCTTACGCACGCGTGCCCTCGCGCGTGGCGTGAACCCGGTCTTCTACTGGACGGTCCGGATCGTCCTACTGCCCACCTTCCTCGTCTACTTCCGTCTGCGGCGCATCGGCTCCGAGCACCTTCCGCGCTCCGGGCCGCTGCTGCTGGCCGCCAACCACCGCAGCTTTCTCGACCCCTTCGTGATCGGGACTCTCACCCGCCGCTCCGTCTACTACATGGCCAAGCGGGAGCTGTTCCGCAACCCCTGGCAGGCTCGGCTGCTGAGCGCCCTCGGCGCCTTTCCGATCGACCGCGGTCACGGCGACGAGGACGCGATCGCCACCGCCCGCGAGATCCTTGCGCGGGGCGATTGTGTGGTGATCTTCCCTGAGGGCACCCGTGTGCGTCCCGGTCCCCTCGGCGCTCCTCGTCGGGGCGTCGGGCGGCTTGCGCTGGAAACGGGCGCGCCCATCGTTCCCGTTGCCGTAATCGGCACCGAGGACGTCCGTCGCGGGTGGCGGGTGCGCCCCCGCCGGGTCCGCATCCGCTGTGGGGCGCCGCTGCGCTTTCCCATCACGACGAGCCCCTCGCCAGCGCTGGGGGCCGCCGTGACCGAGCGCATCTGGGCGCGCGTCAGCCTGCAGTGGGAGTGGCTCGGAGGCGCGCCCACGATCCGTCACGAGCCCGCGCGAGCGCGCCCCCGTGGAGGTAGGGTGCTATGAGTGGCCGAGCATGTAACTGGAGAGGAGGGGCCCGACTCGCCGGCCTCCGGCCGACTGCGCCACCCTCTGGACCCCAAGCCCAAGGCCCAGCTCGACGAGGAGTTCTCGGAGCTTTACCGCACCCACCTGCGCGACGTCTACAGCTACGCGTACTACCGCGTGGGCAACCACCACGATGCGGAGGACTTGACCGAGCAGACCTTCCTGCAGGCCTACCGCCACTTCGAGCGCGCCCAACGCGAGTCCCGGGGGCGTCCCCTGCGGCCCTGGCTGATCCGGATCGCCCACAACCTCGCCGCCAACCTCTACCGCGACCGCTCCCGCCGCCCGACCTCCTCGATCGAGGACACCGCTGCGTTGAGCGCACCCCACACCACCGAGGACCTGGTGGAGGACCGCGACGAGCTGAGCCGCGTGCTCGCGGGGGTTCGCCTGCTGCCGGAGGATCGTCGCGAGGCGCTGATCATGCGCTTCGCCCTGGGCATGGACAACCGTGAGATCGCCCGCGCGCTCGGGCGCTCCGACGGCGCTACAAAGGTTCTCCTCCACCGCGCCATCAAGCAGCTGGAGGGGCTCGTCGCGGATGCCCCCGATGGGGGCGGGGATGATGCGATGGGCACGGGACGGGATGATGCAACGAGACGGGGCGGGGATGATGCGATGGGCACGGGACGGGATGATGCAACGAGACGGGGCGGGGATGATGCGATGGGCACGGGACGGGGATGGTGAGGTGAGCACGGTCTCATGAGCGACGCCACGCCCAACCTGGAGAGCCTGCTGCGACGTGCGCTTATTCCGATCGAGCCTCCCGCCGACCTCATGGGGAGGATGGAGGAGACCCTCACGAGCATCACAGAGCTCGCCGCCGAGGAGCTGGAGGGCTGGGAGCTTTCCGCCATGCGAGATCCCCGCAACTGGGCACGACCCGCGGCCGCGGTCGTGCTCGGCGGCGCTGCCGGTCTCGCGCTCGTGGCGGTGCGTGCTCGTCGTCGTGGACGGCTAGGCCCGCTCGGCGAGGCTCCCTCGCGTGAGCGTCCCGACACGCGATGAACTATTCTGGTCTTCGGTTAAGTCCATCCGATTGAAGTGGTTGACTCGGATGGACCGGTCGCGGATAACCCTGATCTGTGGCTTTAGCACCGCATATGTCGATGTCCAACATCGCCCGCTACAAGCGCTCTGCGGAGGCCGCCTCGGCCATCCTGCGGATGCTCGCCGATGAGGAGCTCATGCAACTCGTGGGCGAGGACGACTCGGCTGCCTTCGCGATCGTCTACGAGCGCCACGCCGAGGCGGCGTGCTCGCTCGCCTTCCGCATGTGCGGCAAGCGAACGCTCGCCGAGGACGTGGTCCAGGAGGCGTTCCTCTCGCTGTGGCGCGGCGCCGCGAGCTACGATCCCCTGCGCGGGAGCGTGCGCACATGGGTGCTGGGCATCGTCCACCACCGCGCAATCGACGCGCTGCGCCGGGGGGTGGTCCAGGATCGTGGCAGGGTCAGCGACGAGGGCATCGACGAGCAGCTCGAGGCGGCGGAGCGCACCGACCTGGAGGTCGGCCGCCGCGACGAAGCGCGCGAGGTCCGCGCCGCCCTTGAGGACCTGCCGCCCGAGCAGAGTCGCGTGATCGAGCTCGCCTACTACGGCGGCCTCACCCACTCGGAGATCGCCGCGATGCTCGATACCCCGGTGGGAACAATCAAGGGTCGGATGCGTCTTGGGTTACAGAAGATGCGCTCGCAACTTCGCTCCGAAGGGGTGTTCTCATGAGCTCGCGGGTGCACGAGCTGAGTTGCGAGCGGCTACTGGACTGCGCCGCCTACGTGCTGGGGGCGCTCGAGGAGCAGGAGGCCCAGGCCCTCCACGAGCACCTGGCCGAGTGCCCTGCCTGCCGGGCGGAGGTCGCCCAACTGCAGTTGGTGGCCAACTCGCTCGCCATCGGCGTATCCCGCGCAGCGGTCCCCGAGAGCCTGCGCGTCCGGGTCGTGGGCACCGCGCACGCCGAGGCCGAACTGCGTGGCGCCGCCGGCCGAGAGGCCCGCAGGGCGGCGTCCGCGCGGGTGGGCGGGCATTCAATCCTTAGGCGGCTCGTCCCGGCGCTGGTCGGCACGCTCGCGGTCGGCATGGGGCTGTTGATCGGAGCGCTCGCGTTCAAAGTCGGAGCGGGGGAGAGGACCGATGTGATCCACGCGGTCGTGATCGCCCCCGGCCGCCGTGCCACGGCGGAGCTGCGCAAGGTGGGCTCGCAGCTGGAGCTGATCGTGGTGGGGATGCCCGCCCCGCCGCCGGGACGGATCTACGAGGTGTGGCTCGAGCACGGCGCCGCGACGCCCGAACCCACCGACGCGCTGTTCTCCGTCACCAAGACCGGCAGCGGCTCGGTCGGCGTCCCCGGCGATCTGCACGGGGTGAGCAAGGTGCTCGTTACCGACGAGCCCCTCGGGGGCAGCCCCAAGCCGACGCGCAACCCGGTGATCCTCGGCTCCATCTGATCTTCCCGGATCTGAGTGCGGCGAGAGATACGCTCTCTCCCGCCGATGGCAACCTGTTACCGCCACCCCTCCCGCGAGACCGCGGTCTCCTGCTCCTCCTGCGGGCGCTCCATCTGCCCCGACTGCATGACCCCCACCCAGGTGGGGATGCGCTGTCCCGAGTGCGCCTCCCAGCGCACCAAGGTCGTGCGGATGCGGCAGATGGCTGCCGTGCCGCGCGTGACCTACGCGCTGATCGCCCTCAACGTGGCCGCCTTCCTGACCGAGAAAGGGCAGTTCACCCTCAACGGCTCCAACCTCTACGGCAAGGTCGTCAACGAAGGCGTGCTCTACCGCGCCGGGATCTCCGAAAGCCACCAGTACTACCGTTTGGTGACGAGCGCGTTCCTGCACGTCGACCTGTTGCACATCGGCTTCAACATGTACCTGCTCTACCTGCTCGGCATGATGCTCGAGCCCGCGATCGGCTCGGTGCGGTTCGCCGCCATCTACTTCACCGCGCTGCTCACGGGCTCCTGCGGCGCGCTGGTGGCCACCGGTGCCCCCAGCCTCGGAGCCTCCGGGGCGGTCTTCGGCCTGATGGGCGCCGCTGCCGTGGAGCTGCGCGCGCGGGGGCTCAGCGTGATGCGCTCCGGCATTGGGTTTCTGATCGTCTTCAACCTGCTCTTCAGCTTCACCGTCCCCAACATCTCCGTCGGCGCACATCTCGGCGGCCTGATCGGCGGCGCTCTGGCTGGCCTCTCCTTCCGCCTCAGCGAAGGCCGCCGCTCGCTTGCGCTTGGGCTCGCCGCCTGCCTTGTGCTGTCCGCGGCGGCGGTCATCGGCTCGCTCGCCGCCGCTCAGTTGACCGCTACCGGTATGGTCTGACGCAGTGGCATTGCTTGCAGAGAACGAGATCGAGCAACGCCTCGCAGGCAGCGGATGGGCCCGCGACGGGAGCGCGATCGTGCGCGAGTGGAAGCTCGCCGACTTCCCCGCCGCGATCGCCTTCGTCAACCGCGTCGCCGAGCTCGCCGAGGCCGCGGGCCACCACCCCGACATCCTTCTGCACGGCTGGAACAGGGTGCGCCTGGAGCTCTCCACCCACTCCCAGGGCGGGCTCACCGAGGCCGACTTCGCGCTCGCCCGGCAGATCGACGTGCTTGGCTGAGTGCCCGCAAAGCTGATCCTCGCGGCCCTCCTGGTCGCCGTCAACGCGTTCTTCGTGATCGCCGAGTATGCCCTTGTGCGCTCCCGTCGCGCGCGCCTGGAAGTGATGCGCGATCAGGGGATGCGCGGCGCGGCGCTCGCCCTTGGCCAGCACGAGCGCATCAACGAGTACATCTCCGCGGTGCAGATCGGCGTCACGATGACCTCGATCGCGATCGGCGCGCTCGCCACCCCCACGCTCGCCCACGCGCTCCAGGACGCCTTCGGAGGTGGGCTCTCCCACGATGTCGCCGTGGTGCTAGCGGTGGTGCTCGCCTACGCCGTCGTCATCTTCGTGCAGCTGATCTTCGGGGAGATGGTCCCCAAGTTTTATGCAATCGACCGCGCCGAGAGCGTCGCCCGCCGCGTCGCACGCCCCCTGCAGGGCTTCAGCGTCCTCTTCCGCCCCATCATCCGCGCGATCACCGCGATCTCCGCGCGCGTCCTCAAGGTCTTTGGGGTCGACATGGGCGGCGAGCCCGGGGGCGGCTCCCCCGACGAGCTCAAGCGGCTGATCGCCGAGTCGCACGCCGGCGGGCACCTCGACCCCGGGGAGGCCGGGATGCTCACCGGCGTCTTCCACCTCCACGAGCAGGAGGCCCGCCAGGTGATGACCCCCAGCCCCGCCGTCGTCACGATCGACGTGTCGCGGGACGTCGAGACCGCGCTGAAGCTCTGCATCTCCTCCGGACACACCCGGCTCGTGGTCACCGAAGGCGAGGACCGCGACCGCGTGCGCGGCCTCGTGCACGCCAGTGACCTCGCGCGCCGGCTGATGGACGACGGGCCTCACACGTCGCTCCAGGAGGTCGTGCACGACGCGCCGATCGTGCCCGAGACCAAGCCCCTCGACGACCTCCTCGCCGACCTGCAGCGCCAGCGCACCTCCCTCGCGGTGGTCGTGGACGAGTACGGCCGCGTCGCCGGGATCGTGACCGTGGAGGACATCATCGAGGAGGTCGTCGGAGAGATCGCCGACGAGACCGACCCCGCGGCCGGCGAGGTGCGCCGGCTGCCCGACGGGGACCTGTTCGTGCGCGGCCACGTCGCCGTCACCGACCTCGCCGACCACGGTGTGCAGCTGCCCGTGGACAGCGACGCCTACAACTCCGTCGGCGGCCTCGTCTTCGCCGAGCTCGGGCGCCTGCCCCGCCGCGGGGACACTGTCACCGCCGGCCCCTTCTCGATCCGGGTGGAGTCCGTGCGCGAGAACCGCATCGAGTCCGTGCGCATCCGCGAGCGCCGCTCCCTGCCTGTGCGAGAGGTCGAGCCCCGCGAGGCCAACGGCTCGTAGGCGAGGCCGTGGCTGTAGGTGTGGCCCGATGGCTGTAGGGGTGGCCAACGGCTTTAGGCGAGGCCAACAGCCGAGGCCAACGGCTCGTAGGCGAGGCCGATGGCTGTAGGGGTGGCCAACAGCTTTAGGCGAGGCCAACGGCTGGTGTCGCCAACGATGGCAGGCGAGACTCGCTGGCGCACGGGGCGGTTCGGGCGGTTGCGGCGCAAAAAACCTCCCAGGCACACGTCCGGCCCGCGGGGGGAGCGGGCCGGAGCGTGTGCACTGGGAGGAGGCGGGTGTGCGTTGCGAACTGTGTCGCACTCACCAGTATCCACATCTTGATGAAGCAAACCTAAAAGTCGGGAGAGCCCCGGAGAATTCTTACGCAAAGTGCGCTCAGTAGTTGTGGAAGCCCCGCCCGCTCTTACGCCCCAGTGCACCCTCCCCGATCAGCTGCTCGACCCGGGCAGGCACGTCTTCCCCCAGCGTCTGGCCGATGGCCTTCGCCACGTCCAACCCCACCAGGTCCAGCAGCGCGAGCGGCCCCATCGGGTGGGCCGCCCCCAACCGCATGCACGTGTCGATGTCCTCCGCTTGCATCCCCGTCTCTTCCAGCAGGCGCACCGCGCTGAAGAGGTAGGGGAACAGCAGGCGGTTCACGACGAACCCCGGCACGTCCGGGACTACCACCGCAGTCTTCCCGAGCGTCTGGCACAGCTCCACCGCCCGGCCGCGGGTCTCCGCGCTCGCCGCGTCCGGGAAGACAAGCTCCACGAGCTCCATGCGCGCCACCGGGTTGAACACGTGCAGGCCCACGAAGCGCTCCGCCACCCCGCTCGCCCGGGCGAGCCGCTCGATCGACAGCGAGGAGGTCGTGCTCGCGAGCACCGCCTCCGCGCCGAGCACCTCCAGCAAATCCGCGTGCACCGCCTCCTTCACCGCGTACTCCTCCACCACGGCCTCCACCACGAACGTCGCCTGCTCGAGCCCCGCCGGATCTGTGGCCGTCGCCACCTGCACGTGCTCCGGGTCGACCTCCGCCCCCAGGCGCTTGAGGGTCTTCTCCACGCTCGCTCGCGCCCGCTCCGCCGAGCTGCGGGAGCGCGCCACCAGCAGCACCGGGCCGTGGTGCGCCGCCGTCGCCGCCAGGCCGCAAGCGATCGCCCCCGAGCCCACGATCGCCAGGCGCTCCTTCGTGCGTGCGTGTTCCTCCACTCGCTCTGCTCCTTCTGTATGGAGACCGATCCGACCCCCGGGTCGGGAGATCGATTCGATCCCCCGGGTCGGAATCGAAAAAGTTGGTTGACTGACCAGTCAATCTAGTGGTGTCACGCGGTAGAGTATGGGTTGGAGGCGCTGCGCGGCACACGCCGGAAACCCGCTACACACGGAGGACTTCAAAATGAGGAAACCAGAGGGTCGCGAGGTCGTGATCGTCGAGGCCGTGCGCACCCCCATCGGGCGCGGCCACAAGGAGAAGGGCTACTACAAGGACACCCACCCCAACGCGCTGCTCGGCAAGTGCTACAGCGAGGTCATCGCCCGCGCCGGCATCGACGCCGCCGAGGTCGAAGACGTCGTCGCCGGCTGCGTGCAGCAGTTCGGCGAGCAGGCCTTCAACATCGCCCGCAACGCGTGGCTGCAGGAGGGACTGCCGATCGAGACCCCCGCCACCACCGTCGACCGCCAGTGCGGCTCGGCCCAGCAGGCCGTCAACTTCTCCGCGGCGCTGATTGCCGCCGGGGTGCACGACACGATGATCGGCGGGGGCGTCGAGCACATGGGCCACCTGCCGTTCGCCGCGGGGATGCAGACCCAGCAGGAGTTCGGCTTCGCTTTCACCCCCGAGCTGATGGCCAAGCACAACATCGTCGGTCAGGGCCTCGGCGCGGAGATGATCGCCGACCAGTGGGAGATCTCCCGCTCCGAGCTCGACGAGCTCGCCGTGCGCTCGCACCGGCTCGCCCACCAGGCCACCGAGGAGGGCCGCTTCGAGCGCGAGATCGTCCCCTTCCAGGTCAACGGCGACACGTTCGTCACCGACCAGGGGATTCGCCCCGACACCAACCTCGAGGCGCTCGCCCAGCTGAAGCCCGCGTTCAAGCCGGACGGCAAGATCACGGCCGGCAACGCGTCGCAGATCTCCGACGGCGCCGCCGCCGTGCTGCTGATGTCGGCAGAGAAGGCCGCCGCGCTTGGCCTGCGCGCTCGCGCGCGGATCGTCAACCAGACCACCGTGGGCTGCGACCCCGTGAAAATGCTCGAGGGCCCGATCCCCGCCACTGCGAAGATCCTCGAGCGCAACGGGATGAGCATCGACGACATCGACCTGTTCGAGATCAACGAGGCCTTCGCCCCCGTCGTGGCCGCGTGGCGGCGCGAGCACAGCCCCGACATGGACCGCGTCAACGTCAACGGCGGCGCCATGGCGCTCGGGCACCCGCTCGGCTCCACCGGCGCGCGGCTGATCACGACGCTCCTGCACGAGCTAGAGCGCTCCGACAAGGAGATCGGTTTCGTCACCATGTGCTGCGGTGGCGGGCTCGGTACCGGGACGCTCATCCAGCGCGTCTGAGCGGCCTCCCGCCGGAGGCGCCCCCGGACGGGATGCTGCCAGCAGCGAGTCTGAGCGCAGCGGCCAGCCCGGAGGCGCCCCCCGGGGTTCCTCCGGTGCACTCCGCGCGGTCGCAGTGGCGGGCGGCGCCTCCGAGGCCGCCCGGTTACCGCGCTGCGAACGCCGCGGGCCGGCCCGGAGAGGCCGGCTATCCCAAATCAGGTCTGCGGGCCCCCGCCGGTCCAGTTCACTTCGACCGGCGGGAGCGCCAGCACGGCTCCCCACGTGCTGGCGTCCGTTTCCCCTGTCGCGGGGAGGCCGTGAGCGGTCTGGAACTGCCGCAGGGCTTCAGTCGTCTGGGAGCCGAAGATCCCCGTCGTCGGCAGGCCCGGGATCGCGCTCGCGAGGTGCTCCTGCAGCCACAGCACCTGATCGCCCTTCGCGCCTTCGCGCAGCAGCGGTGACGTCAGCTCGGGCTGGGGCACCGTGAGGCTCGTGTTCAGCGGCGCCGCCAGCGAGGCCCACCCCGACGCGGACGTTTCCTGCCAATCCCAGAAGGACTCCCCCGCCGCCCCGTACGCGCCGGAGAGCGAGCGGAAGCCCACGATTTCCGAGGAGCCCACCCCCCCGTAGGTCTGTCCCAGCGGCAGGATCGGCCGGTCGTAGACGAGGTTCTGTTCGTACGTTTTCACGAACACCCCACCCACGCTGGTCCCGATGTCGTGCCAGTACATCTGCGGTGCGTTGAACTGCGCCCCGTCGGTACCCAGGAAGACCGAGTAGGGGAACGAGGGGTGGTAGTTCACGTACGGGAACGACGCCAGCCCCAGAGGGTACGCCGGGCCGACCTTCGCCCGCAGTGTGGCGACGTACGTCTGCGCCGCGCCGTACAGCCCTTCGTACTGGGACTCCGCGTCGATCACCAGACAGTCCGCTCCTTCGGCCGCCGCTCGCGCCCCCAGTTCCGCCTCGCCCACCGGGTTGGTGCCGTACACGTACTGCCACGCGCACGCCCGCAGGCCCTGCGCGTGCAGTTCTTCCACGAGCTGTTTGCTGAACTGGCTCCAGTAGTTGCTCGATCCGTCGGAGCTCTTGATGAACAGCGTGCTCACGCCCGCAGCCTTCGCCTGCGCCACGATCGCCGCCACGTTGCCCCTGTCGGACTGGCTCATGTACCAGATCCACATCCCCTGGCCCGCGAACGCCGTGCCGGCCGCGGTGCTTGCCACCCCGCTCGGCGCCGGTACCACGGGCTTCGGAGCCGGGGGGCGCGGCGGGTGCAGCGCGTGTGCCACCACTTTGATGGGTCCGTACAGGTTCGAGCGGTGTCCCCCCCCCAACATCACCGCGATCTGGCCCGAGTGCGCGTTGCCCGGCACAGTTACCACCAGGCCCGTCGCCGAAGTGCGCAGCCGTCCGCTCGGGGAGTTGCGCGCGATCTGTGCTCCCCACGAGTGCGGGAACGCCACCGCTTGGCCGCTCTTCAGCCCCCGCCCCTGCAACAGCAACGTGCCGCGAGCGGAGACTTCGTGGGCCTTCGTCCCGCAGCTGCTCGCGGGCACACACTGCGCGCCTGTGATCTTCACCGCGGGCTGCGGCGGGGCCTTCGTCGTCTTCTTGGGCGCCGGCTTCTTCGACTTCCCGGTCGAGGTCCTCTGGGGCGACTGCCCCCCGCTCTGCGACCCCGACCTTCCGCCCGAGGTCCCCGGCGGGGACGTACCGCCCGAGATTTCGGTGGCCGCCGCCCCCACGGGTGCCGCGAGCGACAGCGCTATCGCTGCCACCGCCGTGAACCTTGATCGCTTGTTGGCAGGAGTGCTTTCCATGCGAAGGGGCCGGACGGGCGCCGGACGTTACCGGCTATGGGGTTCGCAACCGAGCCGCGGGACGGAAGTTGCGCCACGAGGGTGGCGCAGCCGGCCGGAGGCCGGCTGGCCGAAACGGGGATGCTGGCCGAAACGGGGACTCGCGCCGAAGGCGCGTGTCCCCCGGCTTCGGTCGAAGGCGAGTGTCTCCCGGCTTCGGTCGGGCCCCTCGTTTTCAGTCAAGGGTGGCGCAGCCGGCCGGTGGTCGGCGAGCCGGGCCCCTCGTTTTCACTAAGAGGCGCCGGCGGAGTTCCAGCGAAAGCCCACCGCCGAGGGGGCGGGGGCGAGCGGGCTGCGCGGCAGGCCCGCCTGCGGCTCCGGCAGGTTGAAGCCGCTCGGCGCCACGTCGTTCGGGGCGTCCGCGTGGTACAGCGAGGCGAGGTACTGGATCTGCCCGCGGCCCACCCCCAGCTCGAACTGGCCGCCCCCGTAGTTGCCGATGCCCCGCGCCGCGCAGTAGTCGAAGGCGTCCACGAGGTTGCGCAAGCCCCCCAGGCGCGAGGGCTTGATGTTGACCATCCGCGGCGGGTACGGCAGCGCCTCGATGTCCGCCACCGAGTGGATCGGCGCGTCCCACGAGAAGCGCTCCCGGTGGGCCGCCAGCACCGCATCGGTCTGGGAGGTGAGCGCGGGATCCTCGATCCACGCCTCCGGCAGCGCCTGCACCACCCGCCTGTAGAGCTCCGGGTCGGCTGGCTGGTCCACGATTGAGCCCGAGTAGTACGCCTTGAAGTCCACCGACTCCACCGCCCCCGTGGCCGCGAGCTGTGCGATCAGCCGCTCGTCCCACGAGCTCGTCGGGTCGAGCTTGAAGCGCAGCCCCGGATAGAGCTCCAGGCGCCCGCGCAGCGGCTCCAGCGTCGGCGGCTCGCCCAGGCGCAGGGAGACCACGAAGCGCACCGGCTCGGGCTTCCGGCCCAACAGCGCGTGCAGCGTCGTCCCCGCCTGGCGCAGCGCGAGGTCGAGCGCCGCCGACTCGTACGCCCACAGCCGGTAGCGCTGCGAGACCTCCCGCTGGGGGGGTCGAGGGAAGAGCTCCAGCTCTCGCAGGCGCTCCGCGAACGAGGCCACCGTGAAGCGGCCCGCCAGCGGCAGCGTGGGCCCCGCCGTGTGGAAGTCGGCGAGCAGGATCGAGTGGTCCACCGCGTCGTAGGTGACGTCCTCCCCCAACCCCTCCTCGCCCCCGCCTCGCAGCCGGATCACGGTCGAGGCGCGCTCGAACTCGCTCGACACTCGTGCGCTCAGGAGCTCGAGCGCGTAGCTGTCGATCTGTACCTCCAGGCCTGCGAGGAGGTCCCACGTGCTCATTTGGGATCGTCCACGTGGGTCAGTTGTGCCCCAGGCCTGGGGGCGCTGGACCTCCTGTCCAGCGTCTGTGCGTTGTGCGCCGCCCCACGCGTCCTCACCGCGAGCCCCCGGTCCCGCCCTGGGCGCCCTCGCTCTCCAGGCGCGAGACAAGGTCCTCCAGTCGCAGCTCCTCCAGGGCGCCTCCCACCGCCTCCAGCTCCCGGGCGCACTGTTCGATCAGCCCCTTGCCTTCTCGCACCAGCTCCAGCGTCTCGCCGAGGCTGGCTTCGCCCGTGTCGAGGCGGTGGATGATCTCCTCCACGCGCGCCACGCTCGTCTCGTAGGCGGGCGCCTCCGTGGGCTCGGTGCCCGTGGACTGCGGGTGGGTTGACGTGGGGGGCTCGTCGCTCACGTGTCCTCCTCGATCCGCGCCCCGACGGTCCCGTCCGCGAAGCGCAGCCGCACCTCGGCCTGGGTTCGGGCCCGCTCGGCGGTGGGGATCGGCTCGCCCGTGGGGCTCTGCACGAGGGCGTAGCCCCGCTCCAGGGTTCGCTGGGGGTCGTGGGCGGCGAGCGCGAGCGCGAGGCGCTCCAGCTCCCGGGGACCGCGGCGGCGGCAGTGGCCGACGGCTGCGTCGCTCTGGCGCGCCAACACCAGCGCGCGGCGGCGCGTCAGCGCCTGCTCCTGCGCTGCGCGCCGGCGTCCGGCGGCGCGGATCTCGCGCACCTGCTGGTGCAGGCGGGTGCGCTGCCGGGCGAGCTGCTCGGTGGGGGCGCGGGAGAGCGCCGCCAGGGTCCGGGCGCGGGTGAGCACCGCGCGGCGGCCGTGGTCCTGCAGGCGCGCCGCCGCGCGCCCCAAGTGGGCACGGGCGCGGACGCAGTCCACCCCCACCGCCTCCTCCGCGGCGTGGGTGGGGGTGGAGCAGCTCACGGCGGCCACGTCGTCGAGCAGTGTGCGGTCGGTGTGGTGTCCCACGGAGGCGATCACGGGTACCCCCAGGAGGGCCACGGTGCGGCACAGGGTCTCGTCGCAGAAGCACAGCAGGTCCGCCAGGGAGCCCCCGCCGCGTGCCACGATCGCCACGTCCACCCCGCCCGCCGCGGCAAGGTCCTGCAGGGCGCGGACGATCGCGGGGGCGGCGTGACGGTCCTGCACGGGGGCGAAGCCCCACACCACCCGGCCCGCCCAGCCGCGGCGGGCGAGGCCCGCGAGGATGTCGTCGCGGGCCTTGCCGCCCTCGCCCGTCACCACCCCGATTGTGTGCGGCAGCAAAGGTCGGGCCAGGCGTCGCTGGCGCTCCAGCAGACCCTCGGCGGCGAGCACCTTGCGCAGACGGTCGATCCGTGCCAGCAGGTCCCCCTCGCCTGCGACGCGCAGGTCGCTCACCGCGAAGGAGAAGCTCGGCGAGGCGCTCGCGCTGCCCGGGTAGTAGTCGCAGCCCCCCGCCACCACCACCTGCATCCCCTCCCGCACCGTCCCGGCGCGGCTCACCATCCTCTCCCAGTCCTCTCGCCACGCCGCGCACGCGATCGCGCCGTGGGCGTCGCGCAGCTCGAAGTACACCCGCGCCCGCGACAGCCGCAGGTCCGCCAGCTCCCCCACGAGCTGCACCCGCGCGAACGCGCGCAGCCGGGCGCGCAGCGCCGCCGCGTACTCCCCGACTCCGAACGGGCCCGCCAGCGCGCTGCCCGGAATGCTGGTCGAAACGGGGATGCTGGCCGAAACGGGGACCGATTGGGGAGACACTCGCTCCGCTCGCATCCCCAAATCGGCCAGCGCCGAAGGCGCGTGTCCCCCGGCTTCGGTCGGCCGGGGCGTGGGCGGCGAGAGCGTGTCGTCTCCGGGCATCGTTCTCAGCATAGATAGCCGCTAGGATCGATTCCCCGATGGCTCGTGCCCGCTCCCGCAAGCGTCGTCCCGCCGGCGCCGGGCGGGCGCCGGTCGGCTCCCCCCACAAGCCCGCGCGCGCCTCGACTCCGCCCGCCTCGCGCGCGAAGGCTCGCGCCGCCCCGCGACAGTCGCCCAGCGCGCCCACCTACGGGGAGCGCCCCCCGGCGCCCTGGCACCCGCTGCCGCTGTCGGAGCTGTTGATCCTCGCCGGCGCGATCGGCGCGGCGGTCGGGTTCGCCAAGTCGCGCCACGGCTTCTCCGACGGCGGGCCCGCGGTGCTCGCGGGAATCGGCGCGGTGGCGATCGGTACGATCGAGGTGACCGTGCGCGAGCACCGCAGCGGCTACCGCTCGCACACGGTGCTGCTCGCGCTGATCCCCGTGCTCGTCTTCAACTCGGCGGTGGTGTTCGGGCTCTCCGCGGTCACCTCGGTGCCGCGCCTGCTCCTCGTCGGCCTGCTCGCGCTCGACTTCGCGCTGTTCGCGCTGCTTTTCAAAGTGCTCCGCGCTCGCTTCCTCGACGCGCGCCACGCGCGGGTGCTCCGGGACGGGTGATCAGGAGAGCGTGAGCGGCGTGGGAAGGTCCTCCCACGGCTGCGCGCTCGGGGTCGGATCGTCTGCAACCTTGCGGGCACCGGGTACGTCCCCGTCGACACGTTTGTCGGTGCCCATGATGACGACGGGATCGCCACATATCTCCAGCAGGCGTGAGAACGTGCGCATTCCTATGTGCTTCTCCAGCTCCTTCGGGATCGGCTCGAGCGGGCCGTCCTGATCCGAGTCGATGTCGGACGTGAAGACGATCGACCTGCGTTCCTCGTAGCGGGTGTTGACGATCAGGTAGAGCTGCTCCAGCACCCATTCCGTGGGTCGCACCACTCGCAGGTCCTCGATGTGCAGCAGCTCGACTTCCCCCAGCGTCCTGATGACCTCGGTGCTGGTCTCCCGGCTGTTGGGGTCGAGCGTCGCCCGCACGCGGTTCAAGAGGTCCACGGCGTTGAAGCTCAGCACCGAGTGCTGGGTCTGGGAGGCCGCGGCCGCGATCATGTAGCCCAGCGTCGTCTTGCCGGTGCCCGTGTGACCCATCAGCCACAGGCCTCTGCCCTCCGTGAGGTTCGCGTGGATGTCAGTGCAGTAGCGTCTGACCCTTCGTACCGAGCTCCCGTTCAGGGGGTCCTGCGCGAGTTGCGTGAGCGGATGGCGATCCCAGGAGAGATCCATGTAGCGGCGCGGCACCCGGTCGCGTAGCCGGCGTGCCCGGGCGTTCGCCACGCGTTGCGCGCGGCACGCGCAATCGGAGGCGGTGTTCGTCTGCTCGTCGATCGCAAAGCCGCTGCCGTCACAGAGGTTCAGCGGGCAGCGTTCAAGAGTCTCGGGTGAGCTGCGGCGGGACAGGAGCACTGCCCCCTAGTCAAGCAAGCGCTCCGGCGCCACGGAGGGCAGAACGTGCATCTTCCAGTCTTTTTGAGCAGGAGGGCCAGGCTCCCTCCCGGCCTCCCGCCGGCTATTCGAGTGTGCGCTCCGGCGTCACGGAGGGCAGAACGTGCATCTTCCAGTCTTTTTGAGCAGGAGGGCCAGGCTCCCTCCCGGCCTCCCGCCGGCTATTCGAGTGTGCGCTCCGGCGTCACGGAGGGCAGAACGTGCATCTTCCAGTCTTTTTGAGCAGGAGGGCCAGGCTCCCTCCCGGCCTCCCGCCGGCTATTCGAGTGTGCGCTCCGGCGTCACGGAGGGCAGAACGTGCATCTTCCAGTCTTTTTCCCCGGTCTCCCCGCGCGTCTCGCCGGCGAGCCCCAGTCGCTCCAGGCGCGCGATCTCGCGCTCGCCTTCCACCCGTGCGGGGTGGCCTGGGGGCAGGTTCGCGATCAGCCGCGCGATCCGTTCGCGCAGCTGCAGTGCGAAGTGTGGGGTGGAGGCGCCCATCAGCCGGCGCACGTCCTCGACGCTCACCTCGTGCTCGCGCGAGCGCTCCAGTAGGTGCGGGTCCTCGGCTTGGCTCATCCTGGGGTCTGGGTTGTGGGGGGTTCGGGTTGTGAGGCTTCGGACGTTGAGGGTTCGGGTTGTGAGGCTTCGGGTGGCGACGCTTCGGACGGGGAGGTCTCCGATGGCGTGGCGGCAGGAGTGGAGGGGCCCTGTGAGGTCTCGAGCAGACCGTCCAATTCGGCCTGCGTCGTGGCCGCTATCGCGTGCTCGTCGCCGATCAGCCAGCCGTGATTGTAGAACCCCCGCACCGGCTGGTATTCGGGGGCGCCGGGCTCGATGTCGCTGAGGTATTTGGCGAGCGCCGGGGGCACCTTGCCGGGGCGTTCCAACAGCAGCAGCGGGCCGTAGTCTCCGCTGGCGGACAGCGGCGCGGCGGCGGGCGCGTCGAGGGGATAGGCGGCGTTGGCGAACACCAGGCCGTGGCCCGGTTCGTTGACGCCCCAGCCGAAGGACCCGTCCTTGAAGCGGGCTACGCCGATCGCGTTGGCGACCGGTCCGGTGCCGCTCTCGCCGCCAGTTTGGGCGTCGATGCGCCGGACGGGACCGAGGCGGGCTAGCTCGGTAAGCACCGAGTGGCTCACCGCCGTGGGGGGACCGACCACGTAGATGGTGGGGCGGTGCAGAGTTGAGAGCACGGCCCGGGTCGCCGCGGGAACGGCTCTTGCGCTCACCAGCAGAATCGGGGCGCCGGTCTCGGCAGCGAGGCCGGCGGCTGGCATCGCCAGCGCGGGCGGTCCGCCGGCGTTGACCACGACCACCCGCTGGGGAGGGCTGCCGTGAGCGGTGGCGATGAGCTTCTCGATACCCGCGGCCAGCGCATAGGGACCTCCGCTCGCTCCACCGCCGCCCACTGGCTCTGCGGAGCGCGCGCGGTAGCCGGCGGGGGCCGCCGAGGTGCCGATCTCGATCACCTGGGTTCCCGCCAGCAGCGGTGTGCCGGTGGGCCGCAGCGTGGCCAGCGCCTGTCCGGAGATCGCCGGCAGAGAGTCGCCTTCGCTGTAGAGCAGGGGGGCCCCCAGCGGGTAGCCGGTAAGAGCCGCAGCCGCCAGCGCCACCGGCCAATTGCGCCTGTCAACCAGTACGACCGCCTGCGGCCGTGTGGCCGGCGTCAGCCCGGGGTGCACCGCCAGCGCCACAGCGGCGGCGTCCGCGACCGGGTCGGCGCCGCCCAGCCTGGTGGTGTTCTTCGTGACTACGCCGCTCACTGTGAGCTCGCCGGTGCTCGCCACCGTCGTGACCGCCGCCCCGCGGTCCTGGCCTTCGGCGGGCAGCGACTTGCCGCACCCCGTGAGCGCCGCGCCGAACAGCAGCGCGGCGACCAGCCGGAGTGGGGGGGAGGGCATGTCCGAGACACTATCTACGGCGCAGGCGGCGGCTCCCAGCCCAGCGCAGGCCCGGGCTACTGCGGCCCCAACTTTTCTACGGCACGGGCGGTGGCTCCTCCCAAGGCGCGGACCGTGCTACTACGGCCCCAATTTCCACGGCACGGGCGGCGGCTCCTCCGCGGCGCGGGCCGCGCTCCTCCAGCCCTGGCGAGCACTGCCGATCGGCGTACGGGACCGCTGAGCGCGGTGGGTCCATTCCCCGCAAAGTGCGGGAAAGACGATGCAACGGGCGCAACCGTCCTTGCGCTTTGCTAGGGTTCCGCCGCGAATGCCGAATCCATGGCCAGATGCCATGGAACGGGGGACCCAAGTTGTTGGGGCGAATCCCACGGTGAAGCCGTGAGAAGCGCAGGCTCTTTTAGCGCTAGTCCGTCAGCTAACCCCGCAGGCCAACGAAAGAGGAAGTTGTTTTGCGGGTACGAGCCCTTGGCTCAACGCTATTCAGCTTGGCGCTTCTGAGCACCGTGGCCCCCACGGCGGCTCCGGCTCGCGGCACCACCAAAGTCTCCGGGGGCACCTCCGTCACCTCCTCAGCGCCTGCGCCGACGAACCCCGCGACCGCCGGGGGCGCCTCCACCTCGACGGGTGGGGCGGGCGGGGTCTCAACCAAGCCGCACGTCTACACCGCCCCGATCACGGCGCACTCCGCGAGCCTCCTCTACAAGGGCCCGGTCTACGAAGAGACCTCCACCGGCCAGATCGTCCCCTACGCGCCCCCGCCCCCGGCGGGCGAGACCAACGGCGCCACCGGCGGCAGCTCCGTGCAGCCGGCTGGGACCGCCAAGCCCGAGCTGCTCGTCCCCGGCATCACCGCGCGCTACGTGAACGGACTCGCCGCGGCGCCCATGTCCGCGCCGGCCGCGGTGCAGGAGATCGTCTGGGCGGGCAACCAGATCATCGGCCTGCCCTACATCTTCGGCGGCGGCCACGCCTCCTTCGTCTCCCCCGGTTACGACTGCTCGGGCACGGTCTCCTTCGCACTGCACGGGGCGGCTCTGCTCTCCACCCCGATGGACTCTTCGGAATTCATGGCCTGGAGCGGCCACGGCGTCGGGCAGTGGGTCACAGTCTTCGCCAACCCCGAACACGCCTACATGACCGTCGCCGGCCTGCGGCTGGACACCAGCTCGGCCGACGACCCGTCCAACCAGCAGGGCCCCCGCTGGCGCCCCCTGCGTCCCAGAAACCCCGGTTTCGTGCGGCGCCACCCCGTCGGGCTGTAGGCGGCCCGCCCCGAGGGCGCGGGGTGCTCGAGCGAGCGGCTTGCCAGCTGCGCTCGGCCGCCGTGCGTAGGCTACGCTTGAGCCTGCCCCGTATCGTCCACGAGCAGAGATGATCTCAGGAGGAACGCAATGGCCGGCTTGACCGGGCGCATGTCAACCGTGGTGAAGGCGAAGGTCTCAAAGCTCCTGGACAAAGCCGAAGACCCCGCGGAGACCCTGGACTACAGCTACCAGAAGCAGGTCGAACAGCTGCAGAACGTCAAGAAGGGGATCGCCGACGTCGTAACCGCCAAGAAGCGCCTGCAGATGCAGGAGACCACGCTCCAGCAGCAGGTCGTCAAGCTCGACACCCAGGCCCGCCAGGCGCTCTCCGGCGGCCAGGAGGACCTCGCCCGCCAGGCGCTGGAGCGCAAGAACGTCGTCCAGACCGAGCTGCAGTCGCTCGACGCCCAGGTCACCGAACTGGAGGACCAGCAGCAGAAACTGGTCGACTCCGAGCAGAAGCTGCGCGCCAAGATCGAAGCGTTCCGCACCAAGAAGGAGGTCATCAAGGCGCAGTACTCGGCCGCCGACGCCCAGGTGCGGATCTCCGAAGCCGCCACCGGCGTGGGCGAGCAGATGGCCGACGTGGGCCTCGCGATGCAGCGGGCGGTGGACAAGACCGAAAACATGAAGGCCCGCGCCAACGCCGTCACCGAGCTCGAAGCTGCGGGGACCTTCGACGACATCACCGCGCTGGGCTCCGGCGAAGACGACATCGACCGCCAGCTCAAGCAGCTCTCCTCCTCCTCCGCTGTGGACGACGACCTCGCCAAGCTGAAGGCGGAAGTCGGAAGCGGTGGCCCGCCCGCCCCCGGCGCCGCGGGCCAGATCCCCGCGCCCGGCGGGGCGGGCGGGTCCTCCGCCGGCGAGGACGCTCAGCAGGCCCCGGGCGAGGGTGGTCAGGGATGATCGTGCGCATCTCCGGCGAGGACCAGTTCCGCCTGGACTCCACCGACGACGGGCGCCTGAACGAGCTCGACAACGCGGTCGTCGCCGCGGTCGAGGCCGACGACGAGCAGCGCTTCCGCAGCGCCTACGACGAGCTGCTCGCCTTCGTGCGTGATCGGGGCACGCCTCTCGCCGAGGACGACCTCGAGGGCTCCGATCTGATCCTCCCTCCGCCCGACATCTCGCTCGCGGAGGCCCAGAGCGAGTTCACGGGCGCGGGGCTGATCCCGGACTGAGATGAGCCCCGGACTGAGATGAGACGGGGGCGACCTCGGGCCGCAAGTGCTCGTGCGCCCGCGAGGCCTTCATGGCCAAGGGGCGGGGGTTCCTAAAAGGCGGGATCCCTAGATCGGTATCCCCCACAGGGGAAACCACCGCTCCAGTTCGGGCTCCATCGGCAGTTCGCCGCCCATCTGCGCCTTGAGCTGCAGCTCGCGCTCGGTCGAGCGGTCTTGAGACCCACCCACCCCAGCCGGGACGAACGGGTACCAGAAGCCGCGCTTGTAGTTGTAGATGAAGTAGACCCGGCGCTTGTTCGCGTCCACGAACGCGAACACGGCGCACAACAGCCGCTCCCCATGGCCACCCAGCTCGATCGAGCTGGAGACCGCGTTGATGCCCACCGCGAGGTCTTCCACGCTGGGCGCCCCCGCGGGGCTGCGCAGCACCATCCAGCGGTAACCGTACTCGTCGTCCTGGGTGGCGACCTTGGTCCCTGTCTCCCCGCCGGTGGCTGTCACGACCTCTTCCATTTCGCGGATCGTCGCTTCGAACTCGCTCGTCGCCAGCGCCTGGAAGACGATCGCGGCCTTACCCGCGGGGTCGATCTGGTGCTCGGTCTGCAGGGCGATGTAGGCGGTGGCGATCGCGAACAGGCGATCCGGCGCGGGCCCCTTGACCTGGTGGCGGCCGGTGAGAGCGTCGAGCAGGCTCACGGCTATGCGGCGCCCTGAAGCTGGGACTCCAACCGCTCCAGCGCCGCCAGGCGCCGCTCCAGCGGGGGGTGGTCGGCGAAGATGTTCATCAGTGACTGCTTCGTGCGTGCGGGCAGGATGAAGAAGGCGCTCATCGCTTCGGCCTGGCGCAGGTCCTGGTTGGGCACGCGCTCCATCGTGCCGCTGATCTTCAACAGCGCCGACGCCAGCGCGCTGGGGCGGCCTGTCAGTACCGCGCTGCCGCGGTCAGCGGCGAACTCGCGGTAGCGCGACAGCGCCCGCAACAGGAGGAAGGAGATGGCGTAGACCGCCACTGAGACGAGGATCACGTAGCCCATACCACCCTCCTCATCGTCGTTGCTGCTGAAGCCGCCGAAGAAGAAGCCGAACTGCATGATGAACGCGGCGACGGTGGCGAAGAAGCTGGCCAGCGTCATGACCATCACGTCGCGGTTGATCACGTGCGTCAGCTCGTGCGCGATCACGCCTTCAAGCTCCGCGGGGGAGAGCAGTTCCATGATGCCCCGCGTAGCGCACACCGTGGCCGACTTCTGCGAACGGCCCATCGCGAAGGCGTTGGGCATCGAGGTCTCCATCACGCAGACCCGCGGCTTGGGCAGGTCCGCCTGCACGCACAGCCGCTCGATCGTCCCGTGCAACTCGGGCTCCTGCGCCGGGGATACCTCCTTGACGCCCATCGACGCCATCGCGAGCTTGTCGGCAGTGAACAGCTGCAGCAGCATCAGCCCGCCGGCCAAGATCGCGATCGTCACCGCTCCCGCCCCGACGGCGAACAGCACGCCCACGAACACCACGTAGAGCAGGCCCAGCAGGAACAGCGTCAGCAGCATCCGCGCCTGCAGGCCCGTGTCTCTGCCGAAGGTCTTGCGGCTCGTCTTGGTTGCGGTGGCCATGACAAGGCGATTGTGGCAGAAGCAGATTGCGATTCCCTAAAGGACGTCACACGACGGTCCCGTGTGGGACCCGCTCGCAGGAGGGCCCCATACGGGACCCGCTCGCCCGGCGGCGCGTGTGGGACCCGCTCGCAGGAGGGCCCCATACGGGACCCGCTCGCCCGGCGGCGCGTGTGGCCGGCGGGACACCCTAAAGTGGCCGTCTGTGAAACCGGCCTTCGACGTCCTCGGCCTCTCGATCAAGAGCTTCGGCGTGATCTTCGCGCTCGGCTTCCTCGCCTGCGGGCTGCTCGTCGCGCGCCGCCTGCGGGAGTTGGGCAAGCCGGTGGACTGGGCGTACGAGATCGTCTTCGCCGCGCTCGCCGGCGGCCTCGTGGGGGCGCGGGGGTACTTCGTGATCCAGAACTACCACCAGGTCGAACACGACCTCCTGGGCTCGATCTTCTCCGGCTCCGGCCTCGTCTGGTACGGGGGCGCGATCGGCGGCGCCGCCGGTGTGCTTGGGTGGATGCGCTGGCGGGACCAGCTGCAGCTGGTCATGCTGGACATGTGCGCCACCGCGCTCGCCCTCGGCTACGCGATCGGGCGCATCGGCTGCCAGGTCTCCGGGGACGGCGACTACGGGATCCGCTCCTCTCTGCCCTGGGCGATGGGCTACCCCCACGGCACCGTCCCCACCCCCCCCGGCGTGACCGTGCAGCCGACCCCGATCTACGAGACCGTCTCGATGGGACTAGTCGCCTTCCTGCTGTGGCGCCTGCGCGACCGCGTGCGCCCGGGGGTGGTGTTCGCGCTGTACTGCCTGCTCAGCGGCTTGGAGCGCTTCCTCGTGGAGTTCGTCCGCCGCAACACCGAGGCGCTCGCCGGCCTCACCGCCCCGCAGCTTGAGAGCGTCGCGCTGATGCTCGTCGGCGCCGTGTGGCTCGCGCTGATGATGCGCGGACGCGGCCTCGCGGGGCTGCGGGTGGAGGGCGCTGGACCCCTGCGGTCTGCGACGGCCTGACGGGCACGCGATAATCAAGGGCGCAATGGCCACGGAGATGACTAGCGGCCTCACGAAGGGGCTGGAGCGGGTCTTTCCCCTGGGGAGTGCGGTGAACGAGCGCGGGCGTCTGGAGGTGGGGGGCTGCGACACGATCGAGCTCGCCCGGGAGTTCGGCACCCCCGCGTACGTGGTCGCCGAGGAGGACCTTCGCACGCGGGCGCGGGCCTTCGCGGAGGCGGGCCGGCGCGCAGGCCATGAGGAACTGCACGTGGTGTTCGCCTCCAAGGCGTTTCCCTGCACCGCGGTGCTGCGTACGCTTGCGCAGGAGGGCCTGTGGTGCGACGTGGCCTCCGAGGGGGAGCTGCACCTCGCGCTGAACGCCGGCTTCCCCCCCGGGCGGCTGGTACTGCACGGCAACGCGAAGTCCGAGGTGGAGCTGCGCATGGCGCTGCGCCACCGCGTGGGGCTGATCGTGCTCGACAACCTCGACGAGGTGGACCGCCTGGAGCGGTTGATTGGAGAGGGAGAGCTTGGGGATGTGGGCCCCACGCGCACGCAGCCGGTGTTGGTCCGGGCGACCCCGAACGTAAGGGGGGAGACCCACGAGAAGATCTCCACCGGCCAGGCGGACTCGAAGTTCGGCTTCGGGATGGACGAGGTGGGGGCGGCGATCGAGCGGGTGCGGGGCGTGGCGGGCCTCTCCCTCGAGGGAGTCCACGCGCACATCGGCTCCCAGCTGCTGGACCTGGAGCCCTTCCGCCGCGAGGTTGCGCAGCTCGCCGCGCTCGGGGAGCTCGGGGGCCCCGAGGGATTCGCCACGTGGGACCTCGGCGGGGGCCTCGGCGTCGCGTACACTGCCGACCAGAGCCCGCCCGCGATCGGGGAGTACGTGGGGACGCTCGTGGAGGCCGCGCGCCAGCATCTATCCAAGCCCGCCCCCCCGCGGCGCCTGCTGATCGAGCCCGGCCGCGCGCTGAGCGCCAACGCGGGCGTGACGCTGTACACGGTCCAGAGCGTCAAGCGCAACGTCTCCACGTGGGTGGCGGTGGACGGCGGCATGTCGGACAACCTGCGCCCGATGCTCTACGGGGCGGTGTACGAAGCGCACGTGGCGGACCGCCTCGGGGGGAGCGTCCCGTGCGTGCTCGCGGGCAAGCACTGCGAGTCCGGCGACGTGATCGTGCGCGAGGCGCTGCTCGACGACCCCCGCCCGGGCGACGTGATCGTGACCCCGGCGACGGGGGCGTATGGGTACGCAATGTGCAACAACTACAACGGCGTCCCCCGCTCGCCTGTGGTCTTCTGCAAGGACGGCGACGCGCGCGTGGTGGTACGGCGGGAGAGCCTTGAGGAGTTGACCGCGCGCGATGTCCTCTGAGCCCTCCGTGTCCGCCGAGCCCTCCATATCTGCTGAGCCCTCCGTGTCTGCCGAGCCCTTTAGGATCGGCCTGCTCGGCCACGGCACGGTCGGGTCGGCGTTCGCGACGCTGCTGGACGAGCGCGCCGCCGAGATCGAGCGCTTCAACGGCCGTGCGCCGGTGATCACCGGTGTGCTGACGCACACGCAGGGCAGCTTCGAGCAGGTGCTGGACGGCGCCGAGCTGGTGGTCGAGCTGATGGGCGGGATCGAGCCTGCGCGGGAGTACCTGCTGGCGGCGATGCGCGCCGGAGTGCACGTCGTCTCCGCCAACAAGCTCCTGCTCTCCCAGCACGGCGAGGAGCTGTTCGAGACCGCGCGCGCCCACGACGTGCGGCTGCGCTTCGAGGCGGCTGTCGCCGGGGCCGTGCCGGTCGTGCGGGTGCTCGAGGAGTCGCTGTCGGCGACGCCGATCGAACGCATCCACGGGATCGTCAACGGCACGACCAACTTCATCCTCGGCGAGATGGACCGCGGCGGCTCCTACGCGCAGGCGCTGGCCGAGGCTCAGCGCCGGGGGTACGCCGAGGCGGACCCGAGCGACGACGTCAGCGGCAGAGACGCGGCGGCGAAGATGGCGATCCTCGCCCGCCTCGCGTTCGGCGCGCCGGTGCACCTCGACGACGTGCGCTACGAAGGCATCGAGCACCTGCAGACCGACGACCTGCGCTCCGCGCGCGAAATGGGCCTCGGCCTGAAGCTGATCGGCACCGCCGAGCGCCGCGACGGCGGGCTCTCGGTGCGGGTGCACCCTGCGTTCCTCTACGCCGGGCACCCGCTCTCCTCGGTGTCCGGGCCGTTCAACGCGGTGACCGTCGAATCCGAGACGATCACCGAGATCACGATGTCCGGGCCCGGCGCCGGGGGCCGGCAGACCGCGAGCGCCGTGCTGGGCGACGTGGTGAGCGTGATGACGGGCGGCGCCCGGCCGCCGGCGCCGCCGCTTGAGATGCCGCTGCTCGGAGACGTCGAGAGCGCCTTCTACGTGCACCTCGACGTCGCCGACCGCCCCGGCGTGCTCGGCGCGATCGCGCAGGTCCTCGGCGAGCACGGCGCGTCGATCAAGTCGGTGCTGCAGCGACGCGTCGGCGAGGACGTCGTGCCGCTGACGATGGTCCTCCACCCGCTGCTCGAGTCGCGCCTGCGCGAGGCGCTGGAGCGCCTTGGCGAGCTCGACCTCGTGCGCGCGACCCCGCGCGCAATCAGGGTGATAGAAGAGGAGTTTGGATGAGACCGAGCCTGATCGAGCGTTGGCGAGAGCACCTCCCGTTCGCGCCGGAGGACCCCGTGGTGAGCCTCAGCGAGGGCGGCACGCCGCTGCTGCACTCGCCGGTGCTCTCGGAGATGGTGGGCGCGGAGGTGCACCTGAAGCTGGAGGGGGGCAACCCGACGGGCTCCTTCAAGGACCGCGGCATGACCTGCGCGGTCTCCGCAGCGGTGCGCGAGGGCTCGAAGGCTGTGATCTGCGCCTCCACGGGCAACACGGCGGCGAGCGCGGCGGCGTACGCCGCGCGGGCGGGCCTGACGTGCGCGGTGATCGTGCCGGACGGCAAGATCGCGATCGGCAAGCTCGCGCAGACGCTGATCCACGGCGCGCGGGTGATCGCGCTGTCGGGCAACTTCGACCGGGGCCTCGAGCTCGTGCGGGAGCTGGTGGAGCGCCACCCGATCACGCTGGTGAACTCGGTCAACGAATACCGCATCGAAGGCCAGAAGACGGCGGCGTTCGAGCTCGTGGAGGAACTGGAAGGCGGGCCGGACCTGCTGTGCATTCCGGTGGGCAACGCGGGCAACGTGACCTCCTACTGGCGGGGGTTTACGGAGAAGGGCGCCTCCCCGCGGCTGTTCGGCTTCCAGGCGGAGGGCGCGGCGCCGCTGGTGCTGGGCCACCCGGTGGCGCACCCGGAGACGGTGGCGAGCGCGATCCGGATCGGCAACCCGGTGCGCTGGGAGGACGCGATGGCGGCGATGACCGACTCGCGCGGCGCGATCCGCGCAGTGAGCGACGCGGAGATCCTGGCGGCGTACCGGCTGATGGCGGCCCGGGAGGGGATCTTCTGCGAGCCCGCCTCGGCGGCGTCGGTGGCGGGCCTGCTCAAGTACGGAGCGGACGGAGCGAGCCGCGTGGTGTGCGTGATGACCGGCCGCGGCCTGAAGGACCAGCAGACCGCGATCGACAACAGCAACGGCCGCGTGATCCCATGCGCCGCGGAAACGGTGGCGCTGGAAGAGGCGGTCCTGGGTGATCCGTAGGCGGCTGGGCCGTCCTGCCGCTACCTCCCAGGCCCGGGCCTTGGTCGGAGGCGGTGGCGGGTGATCCCTGGAGGGTGGCGCAGCCGGCCGACCCAGCTCTTTGGGCTGTGTGCCCCCGGCGAGCCGGGCTCCTCTTTTCTCAGACGTCGCCGGGTCGTGCGTGCGCCGGCGTCCTCGGCGAACCTCGGGCCGGGATTCGACTGCATGGCTGCTGCGCTGGCGCTGCACGTGGAGCTGGAGGTCGAGGAGACCGGGAAGTTCTCAGTCGAGACCGATCTGCCGCTGCCGCGGGGTCGGGAGAACCTCTGCGTGCGGGCCTTCGAGCGCCTGCATCCCGCGGAGGGGTTCACGTTCCGGATCGGCTCCGACATCCCCCTCTCCGGCGGCCTCGGCTCCAGCGCGGCGGCGATCGTGGCGGGGCTGATGGCGGCCGATCACATCTTCGAGCAGGACGCCGACCTGTTGGCCCTGGCCTCTGAGCTGGAGGGCCATCCCGACAACGTGGCGGCGGCGCTGCACGGGGGCTTTGTGGTGTGCGCCGACGGGGAGGCCGTGCGCTTCGAGCCCCCCAACGGCCTGGAGGCGCTGGCGGTGGTGCCCCATGATCCCGTGCGCACCCACGCGGCGCGCGCGGCTCTGCCCGCCGAGGTGCCGTTGGGGGAGGCCGTCTTCAACGTCGCTCACGGCGCGCTGCTCACGCTGGGCCTCGCGCGCGGCGACTGGGACCTCGTGGCGCGCGGCCTGCAGGACCGTCTGCACCAGCAGCGCCGCGCACACCTCTTCCCGCGCTCCCTCGAGCTCGCCGGCCGCGCGCGGGAGCTGGGTGCCCTGGGCGCCACGATCTCCGGGGCCGGCCCCACGGTGCTGGTGTGGTGCTTCTACGAGCAGACCGGCGCCGTCGTGGCGGCGCTCCAGCCGGAGATCGACGGTTGGGCCACGCTGCTGCGCGCCCCATTCGAGTCCCAGGGGGCCTACGTCGGGGGGATGTAGAGCCTGGTGCCGGGGTCGGCTAGGGGCCGATTCCCCCGGCGATCGAGAACACCAGGCGGAGATTGCTTCCGTATGGTCCAGCGTCCGCGGTAATACCCATGTAGCCGTTGCGGGTGAGGGAGTGGGCGATGGAAGCGTGTCCCACCACTCTGGCGGCGGCAATCAGTTCCCTGGCTGCTTTTTCGAGACTGTGGGCGCGCGCCCTCTCAGTCGCGTTCAGCGAGTGCGACTGCCGATAGTTCCGGACCGTTTTACGGATGAACCATCCGGCTTCCCATGCTTCATTGCCGGTCAGGACACCAGACCAATGTCCGCCGTTGGTGATGACTTTCCCGGCGGCGCTCTGACGATGCTCAAGTTTGAGATTGCTCACGAGGGTGAGTGAGCAGGCGGCGCTGTGAGCGCTGGCCGATCTGCGGTCGGCGCTCTCTGCCTTGCACCCACGGGACCGGCGGCAGGTGGACCTGGGGGGCGGCTTCCTACCCGAGCTCCGCGAGGCGCCCCCGCGCCCGCTCGAGACCGGGCAGTCGCCCAAGCAGCTCCTCGGCGAGGGCGAGGTAGTCGGCGCCGAGGTCGGGGCGGTGGTCGAGGATCGAGACGGCGCGCTCGGCCGATTCGGCGTAGGCGATCGAGGAGCGCACCACCGTGTCGAGCACCTTCTCTCCGAGCTGCTCGCGCAGCGAGGCGAGCGCCTCGCGGGAGTGCACGGTGCGCATGTCCGCGAGGTTGAGCAGCACCCCGAGCAGCTCGAGCTCGGGGTTGAGCGTGTCGCGCGCGAGCTCGATCACCTCAAGCGCCTGCTGGACCCCCTGCAGCGCGAAGTACTGGGCCTCGGCGGTGATCAGCGCGTAGTCGGCGGCGACCAGCGCGTTGACGGTGAGCAGGCCGAGCGAGGGGGGGCAGTCGATCAGGATCAGCTCGTAGGAGTCCCCGGGCAGCTTGGCGAGCGCGCGCCGCAGCGTCAGCTCGCGCCCCAGCCGGCCGCCCAGCGCGAGCTCGGTCTCGGCGAGGTTGAGGTTGGCGGGGACCACGTCCTCGTGGATCGCCTCCGCCACGGCGGCGCGCCCGCTCAGCACGTCCCCGATCGTGGGCTGCGCGTCGGGAGGCACGTCGAAGTAGTCCGAGAGGTTGCCCTGCGGATCGAGGTCCACGGCCAACGTGCGCACCCCCGCCCGCCGCAGGGCGTCCGCGAGCGTGCGCACCGCGGTGGTCTTGCCCGTGCCGCCCTTCTGGGAGAGGACCGCGATCGTCTGCGCCATGGGGCCGATACTACGGTGCTGGCGGCAGGCTTGAGGGGCCGCGAAGCCACGGCGTCGGTGGGTTCAGGCGCGCACCCGGATGGTTCGAGCGCTGGGCGAGTCGGGCGTGGACCACGGGTCAAAGCACGAATCGGTTGCCGAGGTCGGGGGCGCAGGCTAGTATCTCCTCGATGGCGGAGGACCGAAACCAGGAGACACGCGCCGGCGACGCGAATCCCCGTTTCGGCCAGCAGAGCCCACCCACCCCGGAAGAGGCTCGGCCCGAGGACGGCCAGGGGCCAGCCTTGCAGGACAACGCGACGCTCGACGCGGCCGCGCAGTTCGAGTACCACTCGGAGTTCGACTGGGACACCGAGCACGGCGACGGGGATTGGTCGATCCGCTGTTACGACGTGCACAAGCGCCTCGGCGGCCTGCCCGTGCTGGACGGGCTCAACGTGGCGATCCCCGACAACACGATCACGACCGTGCTCGGCCCCTCGGGGACAGGCAAGAGCGTGCTCATCAAACACCTGATCGGCCTGATGTTCCCCGACTCCGGGGACGTCATCGTGAAAGGCAAATCGGTGCCGAGCCTCGCGATGCACGACCTGCTGGAGCTGCGCCGCAAGATCGGGGTGCTCTTCCAGGACGGCGCCCTGTTCGGGTCGATGTCGCTGTTCGACAACGTCGCCTTCCCCCTGCGCCAGCACACGGACATGTCGGAGGCGCAGATCGGCAAGCTGGTCCGCGAGCGCGTGAGCGACGTGGGGCTGACGGAGGCGATCGACTACTTCCCCAACCAGCTCTCCGGCGGTATGCGCAAGCGCGCGGGGTTCGCCCGGGCGCTGGTGATGGAGCCGGACATCGTGATCTTCGACGAGCCCGACTCGGGCCTCGACCCTGTGCGCACGGCACTCCTGTGCGAACTGATCAAAGAGATGCACGGCCAGCACGGGGGCACCTACATCGTCGTCACCCACGACATCGCCTCCGCGCGGCGGATCGGCGAATACATCGCGCTCCTGTGGCGCGGACGAATCGTGGAGGCGGGCGACGCCGCGAAGATGTTCTCCTCGGAGAACCCCTTCGTGCGCCAGTTCCTCAGCGGATCCGCCGAAGGTCCGCTGGGGATGGACTGAGTAGCGGGGAGGGGGCGGGTCCCCCTCCCGACCCCGGTGGATTGGGGATGGACTGACAATTTTTTGAGATCGTCCGCGTGGGCCGCGTCATTGGCGAGGGTCCGTGCGCGCGAGGCTTCCCTGCCTCGCGTCCGCGGACGGTGAGCGCACCTGACCCGACTTGCGCGACGCCCCCTCCTATGCGAACATATGTTCGCCCATGGTCGTGTGCGTCCACCTTCCCCGCTTCGAGCTGATCGTCGCCGCCGGCGGCGCGGAGACGCTGGCAGGGCGCGCGCTGGCGATCGCTCCCGCGCCCACCGATCGAAGTGCAGCCGGCGAGGCACGGGTGGGGGAGGTCTCGGGGGCTGCGGAGGCGTTCGGGATCGCGCCTGGGATGGCGCTGGGGGAGGCAATGGCGCGCTGCCCGGAGCTGCGCCTGGTGGCGGGCGACCCGCTCGGCGTGGCGCAGGAGTGGGAGCGGGCGGCGCGGGCGCTGGAGGGGATCGGCGCCGCCGTGGAGCTTGCGCGGGCGGGCCTCGCGTACTTCGAGGCCGACGGTCTGCGCGGGCTGCACGGGGGAGAGGAGGGTGTGATCGTGGCCGCGCGCCGCGCGCTGGCGCGCCCGGCGCGGGTGGGCGCGGGCCCGACTCGCTTCTGCGCGCTGGCCGCGGCGCTGGAGGTCCGCTCGCGCCGCGCACGGCTCGTCGCCCACCTCCCCGCGCAGGCCGGCTCTCGCCCGCAGGCTGGCTCCCTTGGGCAGCCCGATCTCCGTGTGCAGGCCCGCCGCTACCTCGCCTCCAGGCCGGTGGCGCTGCTGGGCTACCGCGAGGAGACCGCCGCGCTGGTGGAGCCCCTGACCCGGCTGGGAATCCGCACGCTGGGAGAGCTCGCGGCGCTGGGACGCGACGCGGTGGCCGACCGCTTCGGGGCGCACGGCACGCTCGCCCGGCGCCTGGCTAGCGGCGAGGACGATCAGCTGCGCGCGCGCTCCGTCGAGGAGCACATGGAGGAGTCGCTGGAGCTGTGGGAGGCCGGCTCCGGACTGGCCCTGGAGCGTGTCCTCGGCGTGCTCGTGGACCGCCTGCTGGCGCGCCCGGAGCGGCGCGGGCGGACGCTGCGTGCAGTGACGCTCTCCGCGCAACTGGTCGAGGGAGGCACGTGGTGCGAGCGGGTGGTGCTTCGCGAAGCGCTCTCCGACCCGCGGCGCCTGCGCCTGGCGCTGGCCCCGCGCCTGGCGCTGCTACCCGCGCCCGCCGCGGCGCTGTGCCTCGCCGCCGAGCGCTTCGGCCCGCCCGAGGGAGCACAGGGCACGCTGCTGGAGAGCGGTCGTGTGTTGCGCCGCGCACGCCTGGGGGAGGCCGTGAGCCAGGTGCGCGCGTCGGCCGGACCCCACTCTGCGCTGCGTGCCCAGTGCGTCGATCCCGACTCCCGCGTGCCCGAGCGACGGGTTGTGTTCACCCCCTTCCCCGGTTGAGCGGTGGGGAGCCGGCTCGTGCAACGTCCGACCTCCAGCGAGTGCCTGGCCTCCGGCGGGGATCGCTCGGCCTCCCGTGGCCATCACGCCGTCGAGAGTCCGCGTGCCCCCGGTGCGACTGCTCTTCGCGCCCTCAACCTGCCCCGCCCCGCGCGGGTGCGGATGGGCGCCGGCGGGGCGCCCCGCGAGGTGGACGGCAGGCGGGTCGAGCAGGTGCGCGAGTCATGGCTGGTGGAGGACAGCTGGTGGACCGGTCGGCCGCTGCGCCGCCGCTACTGGGAGGTCGTGAGCGCGCGTGGGCGCAACCTCGTGGTCTTCCACGACCTCTGCTCCGGCGAGTGGTTCGCCCAGGCGGATTGAGGTGGCGGGCGGTGCTCCATACGTCGAGCTGCACTGCCACTCCGCCTACTCCTTCCTGGACGGGGTCTCCCAACCGGCCGAGCTCGCCTACAGGGCCGCGGAGCTCGGCTACACCGCGCTGGCGCTCACCGACCACAACTCGGTGTCGGGCTCGATGGAGCTCGCCCAGGCGACCGGGGAGTGCGGGTTGCGCGCGATCCACGGGGCCGAGATTGACGTGATCGCCGCCGCTGACGCCGCCGCAGATGGCGGAACCAGCCACGAGCGCCGCGGCGCGGGCGGCGGACCCTACCCTCCCGGCGGTCCTCCCACGGAGGCGCGCCACCTCACGCTGCTGGTGCGCGACGCGCGCGGCTGGCGCAACCTCTGCCGGCTGCTGACCCGCGCGCACGCCCACACGCGTGAGGGGCCCGGCCGCGAGCGCGGCGAACCGTCCGTAAGCCTCGATGAGGTGATCGAGCACAGCGAGGGCCTGGTGTGCCTCACCGGCTGTGCCGGCCGGTCGGCGATCGGTTGCGGCGTGCTCGAGGAGCCCACCGCGCGGCGGCTGCTCGACGCGTTTGGTCCGCGCAGCCTGCGCGTGGAGCTGCAGCGCCCCTACGCCCGCCACGACCGCGCCCGCAACCGGGCGCTCGAGGCGCTCGCCCTACGCCTCGGCGTGGGGTGCGTCGCCACCGGCGACGTGCACGCCCACGCGCGCTCCCGCGCCGAGCTGCAGGACGCCTTCGTGGCGCTTCGCCACCGCACCACGCTCGACGCCTCCGAGCCGCTGCGGCGGGGCAACCACAGCCACGTCCTGAGCGCCCCCGCAGCGATGGCCGCCCGGTTTCCCGAGCACCCCGGGGCGGTGCGTGAGACCCTGCGGCTCGCCGAGGAGCTTCGCTTCGACCTGGCCACGGACCTCGGCTACCGCTACCCCGGGGCCGAGGACCCCGGCGCGATGCGCCGCCTGGTCGAGCTGTGCCGCGCGCGGCTGCAGGAACGCTACGGGACACTCCACGAGGCAGAGGCGCGCCTGGAGGAGGAGCTGCGCATCATCGACTCACTGGGGCTTGCCGGCTTCTTCCTGCTCCACCACGAGCTGCTCGAGCTCGCCCGCGAGGTCGCCCTGGAGGTGCGCGGGCCCGACTCCGCCCGCGCCCTGCTCGCACCTGGGCGCGGGCGGGGCTCGTCGGTCTCCTCGATCGTCTGCTACCTCACCGGCCTCTCCCACATCGACCCCATCCATAACCGCCTCCTGCTCGGGCGCTTCCTGCACACCGGCCTCGAGCACCTCCCCGACATCGATCTCGACTTCCCCCGCGACATCCGCGAGGTCCTGATCCCCCGGGTGCACGAGCGCTACGGCCGCGAGCGCGCGGCGCTCGTCGCCGCCTTTCCCACCTTTCGCGCCCGCGGCGCGATTCGCGAGCTCGGCAAGGTCCTCGGTCTGCCACCCGGCGAGATCGAGCGTGTGGCTCGCGCGGCGGACAACCACCGCGGCGCCGCCGAGCACGACATCCCGACGGACTCTCCCCGCTGGGCCTGGCTCGCGCGCCTCACCGCGGAGGCGTATGGGCTGCCCCGCCACCTCTCCCAGCACTCCGGTGGAATGGTGCTTGCCACCCGGCCTCTGGTTGACTGCTGCCCCGTGGTCCCCGCCGCGATGGAGGGCCGCCAGATGGTGCAGTGGGACAAGGACTCCTGCGCCGACGCCGGCTTCCTGAAGATCGACCTGCTCGGGCTCGGCATGCTCTCCGCGGTGGAACGCTGCGTCGAGCTGATCGCCCGCGCCCGCGGTGAGCGCATCGACCTCTCCCGCATCCCCTTCGACGACCCCGACACCTTCAGGGCGGTCCGTCGCGCGGACACCGTCGGAGTCTTTCAGATCGAGAGCCGCGCCCAGATGCAGTCGCTGCGGCGCACCCTTCCCGAAGACCTCGACGACCTCACCGTGCAGGTCGCGATTGTGCGCCCCGGGCCGATCCAGGGGGGCGCGATCAACCCCTACATCGAGCACCGCCGGCGCCTGCGCGAGGACCCCTCCTATGAGATCCCCTACCCGCACCCCTCCCTGCGCGACGTGCTGCGGAGCACCCTCGGCACGATCGTCTTCCAGGACCAGGTCATGGAGGTCGCCCAAGCGTTCGCCGGCTTCTCCCCCCGTGAGGCCGACGGGCTGCGCCGCGCGATGAGCCGCAAGCGCTCCCACGAGGCGCTCCAGAGCCACCGCGAGCGCTTTCTTGCTGGGGCGCTCCGCTACGTGCGCGCCGAGCGCCCTACGGCGGAGCGCGTGTGGGAGATGGTCGAGGGCTTCGCCGGCTTCGGCTTTCCCAAGGCCCACGGCGCCGCCTTCGGGCTGCTCGCCTACCAGTCCACCTGGCTGCGCGTCCACTACGGCCCCGAGTTTTTGTGCGCTCTCCTCAACGAGCAGCCGATGGGCTTCTACGCCCCCGACACCCTCCTCCACGAGGCCGAAGGGCGCGGTATAGCCGTGCTCGGGCTCGACGTGAACACCTCCGCGGTGGAGTGCACCGTGGAGCCAGGAGAGGGTTCCACCCTGGTGGCCGACGCGGGGCTGGCAATTGTCGCGGGGGAGGCCGTTGGGGCGGGGCAGGTGGTTGGGTCAGGGCACGCGGCCGGCGGGGGGGAGGCGCGCTTGGGGGTGCGTCTCGGCCTCGGCTACATCAAGGACGTCCGCGCCGAAGAGGTGCGCGAGCTCGTGGCCGAGCGCGAGCGCGGCGGCCCCTTCGGCAGCCTTGGGGAGCTGGCTGCCCGCTGCGGCGCCGGGCGCCCCACGCTTGAGCAGCTCGCTTGGTCCGGGGCCTGCGACGGCCTCGTGGAGAGCGGCGAGGCGCCCGAGGCCGCCGCCTCCGCGGATGCGCGGCGACGCCTCGCTCTGTGGCAGCTCGGGGTCGCCGCCCCGGGGCGCGCCGCCGGCGAGGGCACCCAGCTCGCGCTGCCCCTGGGGCTCCCCGACGCACCCCGCCTGCGCCCCCTTAGCCGCTGGCATCGCCTGATCGCCGACTACGCCACCGCCGGCGTCACCGTCGGCGACCACGTGATGGCCGCCCTGCGCCCCCGGCTCACCGCGCACATGCTCGCCACCAGCGCCCAGCTCGCCCGCCTGCCCCAGGGCTCCGCGGTCACGGTCGCCGGCCTCGTGATCGCCCGCCAGCGGCCGGGAACCGCGAAGGGCACCATGTTCCTGCTGTTCGAGGACGAGTGGGGCCACATCAACCTGATCGTCCCCCGCGCCGTCTATGAGCGCCACCGCCCCCTCGCCCGCGCCGAGCCTCTGCTGCTCGCCCGCGGGCGCCTGGAGCGCACCGCGGTGGAGCGCGTCACGGGCATGGAGGAGGTTCCCCCGGTCGTCAACGTGGTCGTGCGCGAGCTCGCCGCGCTGGAGCGCCACCTGGGCGGTGAGGAGGCGGACGCCGGGGCGCGCGTGCATCACCTGCCCAGTGCTGCCGTGGGTGTCGATGTGGGCGCCGATGTGGGCGCCGGTATGCGGGCTGTGGCCCCGCCCGTGCAGAGCTTCGCCGCGGGGCGGCGACGGTAGATCATGGTCAGGCAGGTTCGGTTGCGCGCGCGCGCGAACTGACCGCCGGCGGGCCGATCCCGCTGCTGCTGTACTTTCAGGCCATCCCTACCTGATTGGAGGTGCTGGCGTGGACGATGGCTACTTCCCGCGTGGGCAGTCGCTGCTGCGGCGGGTTCACGAACAGAGAGCGGTGGGCCTGATGTACGGGCAGCGCGCGCTGTGCGTCGGTGCGGTCAAGCCGCTCAACTACGTGGGCACCAGCGAGCACACCCGCAACAAGCTCACCCCCTTCCGGCGCATTACCCACACCGGCGCGATGTTCGAGAGGGTCTTCTTCGGCGCCCGCGCGGAGGCCGACAGGGTGCTGGGTGCCGTCCACCGTATGCATGAACGTGTGGTGGGCTCGCTCCCCGAGGACGCGGGGTCCCACTACCCCGCCGGCACCCCCTACTCGGCGCTGGACCCCCAGCTGATGCTGTGGACGGTCGCGGTGATCGCAGACTCCGCGGAATGGTTCTACGAGCACCTCGTGCGCTCCCTGACCGAAGACGAGCGCGAAGCGTTGTGGCAGGACTACATCCGCTTCGCCGTGCTCTTCTGCGCTCCACGCGAGAGCTTTCCCCCCACCCACTCCGCCTTCCGTGCTTGGTACGAGCGTCAACTCGCGGGCCCCGACCTGTTCCTCACGCGGGAGGCCCGCTACATGGGCTACGCCTCGGCCTTTCAGATCCCGATGTCCCCGAGCGGGCTGCCGGCCAAGCGGGTCCACGACCTCGTGATGCTCGGCTCGCTGCCGCCGCGCGTGCGGGAGTTGTACGGCCTGCGCTACACCCCCGCGCACGCCGCGGCGTGCCACGCGGCGCTCGCCACGGCGCGGCTCACGCGCCCGTTCGCGCCCCGCTCTCTGCGGCGAGGATCCTGTGTACCCGCGTTCGAACAGGTCGCAGCCGCCGAGCGCGCCCGCATCGAACGTGGGCAGCCCACGCCACAGATCGTCTAGGCTCCCCACCGAGATGAACTACCGCAAGCTCGGCACCAGCAACTTGGAGGTCTCGGAGATCAGCCTGGGATCGTGGCTGACGTACTCGGGCGGGGTGGAGCGCGAGCAGGCCGAAGGGTGCGTGCGCGCGGCGTTCGAGGCGGGGATCAACTTCTTCGACACGGCCAACGTCTACGGCCAGGGGGCCGCGGAGACGCTGCTGGGGGAGGCGCTCGCGGGCTACGAGCGCTCCTCCTACGTGCTCGCGACGAAGGTGTACTTCTCGATGTCGGACACCGACCGGGGGCTCTCCGCGGCGCAGATCCACAAGCAGATCGACGCCTCCCTCGGGCGCCTGCGCACCGACCACGTGGACCTCTACCAGTGCCACCGCTACGACGAGCAGACGCCCCTGGAGGAGACGATGGGGGCGCTCGCCGAAGTGGTGCGGGCCGGCAAGGCGCGGTACATCGGCTTCAGCGAGTGGCCCGCGCAGAGGATCGCGGAGTCGCTGGAGCTGCCCGACGTGGAGCGGTGGGTCTCCAGCCAGCCGCAGTACTCGATGATCTGGCGGGCGCCCGAGGCGGAGGTGATCCCGCTCTGCGAACGCGAGGGCATCTCTCAGATCGTGTGGTCCCCGCTCGCCCAGGGAGTGCTCACCGGCAAGTACCTTCCCGGGCAGACGCCGCCGACGGACTCGCGCGCGGCGAGCGAGAGCATGAGCGTCTTCATGGACCGCCTGCTCGACGATCGCGTGCTCGAGGCCGCGCAGCGCCTCGTGCCGGTCGCCGAGGGCGCGGGGCTCTCGATGGTCGAGCTTGCGCTCGCGTGGGTGCTCCGCCAGCCAAACGTCGCCTCCGCGATCGTCGGCGCCAGCCGGCCCGAGCAGGTCCACGCCAACGCTGCGGCCTCTGGCGTGACGCTCGACGCCCAGACCCTCGCCGCGGTGGACGAGGCCCTGGGCGACGTCGTCGTTCGCTGAGGTCGCGCGCCGCGGGCTGGGGGCAGCCGGCCGCGTCACGCGCTCAGCCGGCCACCCGCGTTGGTGTGGCTGCGCCCTGAGTCAGTCGGCCTTCACCGCGGACACCTCCACGAGGATCTTGACCTTGTCGCTGACCACCACGTTGCCCGAGCCGAGCGCGGCGTTGAAGCGCATCTCGAAGTCCGAGCGGTTGATCTGAGCGCTCGCGGAGAGGCCCACCCGCGTGTTGCCCTGGTGGTCCTCCGGCTCGATGCCCTCCAGCGTTCCCTGCAACGTGACCGAGCGCGTGACCCCGTGGATGCTCAGGTCGCCCTCGATCTCGAACTCGTCCTCCCCCTTGGGGCGGATCGCGGTCGAGCGGAAGCCGATCTCGGGGTACTGCTCCGCCTCGAAGAAGTCCGCTGAGCGCAGGTGCGCGTCGCGCTGGGGCTCGCGGGTGTCGACGCTGTCCACCTGCACGGTTCCGTAGGCGACTGCGCCCTCGGGGCCGACCTCCAGGGTGCCCTCGAACTCATTGAACTGGCCCTTGACGGTGGCGATACCGAGGTGTTTGACCTGGAACTCGACGCTTGAGTGGACGGGATCGACCTTCCAGGCGCCGGCGGGCAGCACGGTCGTGGCGGTTGCGACGGGGGACTCTGTGGGCATGGGGGACTCCCTTTCAAAGTAGTTGTGCGCACAACCTTATCAGATAGGTGCGTACGCAACTACTTTGTCAGCGCCGCTGCACGACCAGCGCCTGTGTGACGAGCCCGAGCGGCCCGCGCTCGTCGTGCAGGACGCTCTCCGACCAGGCGAGCCCGCCGGGGTGCAGCAGGGTGCGGGCGTCAAGGCCGACCCACTCGCCCTCGGGGCGGCGGTTCAAGGTGATGGCGAGGTCGGCGTTGATGAACAGGTACTCGTCGAACGGCAGCACCGCGCTCACGCCGTTGCCGAAGTCGGCCCCCGCCATCACGCGCACGAGGGGGCTGGGGGTCTCGCCGGGGAGCACGGCGCGACGCAGGCGAATCCACACCCCGGCGGTGCCGACGGGGGCGTGGGCGCTCGAGACTCCGACCTCGGGGAGCTGGCCCTTGAGCGGGCGACCGTGCAGGAAGCGCATCTCGATCGCGGTCGCCGCGAAGCTCCGGCGCTCCACGTCGTCCAGCGCGAAGCGCACCGGGTGGGCCTCCTCAGGGCCGGGGAGCGCGGGGATCGGACGCTCCTGCACCACCCGCGCAGCGAGCGCGGGCAGCTCCTCGGGGGCAGGCAGGATGCGCAGCGCGTGGGCGCGGCAGACGAGTTCCTCGCCCGCCCACAGCTCGGCCTCCAGCTCCTGCACGCGCCGGCCGGGGCGCACGACGCGCGTGCGCAGCTCCAGGGGCGCCATCGGGATCGGCCGCAGGAAGGAGAAGGAGAGGCGCGCGAACGGCAGGTCGGCCTCGGGCAGCATCCGCTCGAACGCCGCTGCGATCAGCGTCGCGGGCGCCCCGCCGTGCAGTGCCTGCGGGTCCCACGGCCCGCGCGCGTGCTCGGTCGGCGTGAAGCGCCCCTCCCCGTCGGGGAGGAAGACGCTTTCGGCATCGGTTTCCATCCCCGCGATGTCGTCGGCGCTCTCCACCGCAATGTTCTCGGCCATCCTCGCGGGGATGCTATCCGCCGCGCACCGCCGCGCGGGTCTTACTGCGGCAGGCGCGCGACGAAGTCGGCGAGCTTGCGGGGGTTGCGCAGCGGGGCACCGTGGCCGAAGCAGGCGAGCTCGGGTTCCAGGGCGGCGAGCCGCCGCGCGGACTCGTGGTTGCGGGCGGGGTCGGGGGTGAAGAGGTCCGGGGGTGTGTGCAGCCCGGGGACGCCGGTGATGAAGTGCATGTTGCCGAGCACGTCGCCGACGATCAGCACGCGGTCAGACTCGCGCCAGAAGGAGACGTGCCCGGCGGAGTGCCCGGGGGTCTCCAGCACGGTGAAGCCGGCGACCTCGTCGCCCTCGTGCAGCGCGCGCGCCACCGGATGCGGCGGCCCGGTCCAAAAGCGTTCCTGCGCCCGGTTCAGCCAGACGGGGGCCTTGGGGTTTTTGATCCCCCCGGGAGTCTCCATGGCGGGGACGTCCCCCGCTCCGCACCACAGCGGGACGCCGAAGCGCTCGCAGACCAGGTGGCTTGACCCCTGGTGGTCGGGGTGTGCGTGGGTGAGCGCGTGCGCGGTGAGCGTGTGCCCCTTGAGCTGGCGCAGGATACGCCGCTTGGCCTGGCGGGTGGCGGCGTCGATCAGCACGTCCCCGGCTAGGTACACGTTGATCGCGTTGCGCGGCTGGCCGCTCAGCTGGTAGAGGCCCTCGGCAAGCTGCTTCATGTGGTCCCTCCCGTGAGTGGTTCGCAGATCGACACCGTGTCGGCCGCGGATGGTACGGCGCCCGGACGGTCGGTGCAACACCAGGTCATCGGCGCGACTGCTCCCAGGAGAAGCCGCGCACGGCGAAGCACAGCCCGAAGGCGCCCCACAGCGCGATCACGGCGAGCGTGTCGAGGTTGCCGCCCAGGTTCGAGCCCGTGACCATCGCGCTGGAGAGCCCGTCGATCAGCGGCTTCAGGGGCAGGGCGTCGGCGATCGTGCGCACGAAGCCAGGTGCGCTCGAGGAGTCGAACGCGTAGAAGGAGACCGCCACCACCGGCAGGAACACGGCATTGACGTACGCGGCGGTGGACTCGAAGTTGGGGATGACGTGCGCGAAGGCAACCCCCAGGGCGGCGAAGCAGACGACGCCGGCGAGCACGAACACGACCAGCGAGCCCCACTGCTGCGGCCACCCGATCCCGAAGAGGGCGCGCCCCGCAAGCACCACGATCGCGATCTGCACCGCCGTGTTGGTCACCGCGTTGGCCGCGACGCCGCCGAAGTAGGAGCCGGTGGGCAGCGGCGTGCCGCGGATGCGCTTGAGCACGCCGCGCTCGCGCAGGAAGACGATGTTGTAGGCGAGCGCGGTGAAGGTGGTCGACATCACGCTCATGCCCGCGATCATCGGCACGAGCCGGTTCAGCTGGTGCTGGTTGCCGCTGAGCGCCGCTCCGGCGCCGGCCAGGAGCAGCAGCGGCAGCAGAAAGTTGAAGAACGCGGCGCTCGGGTTGCGCCAGAACATCCGTCGCTCCAGGCGGT
The DNA here is from genome assembly GCA_963703395.1 of uncultured Solirubrobacterales bacterium. Classification (GTDB taxonomy): domain Bacteria; phylum Actinomycetota; class Thermoleophilia; order Solirubrobacterales; family Solirubrobacteraceae; genus Palsa-744. Next base: position 455,003 of record OY969817.1, read on the forward strand.
ACTGCCGCCAGGAGAGGGCCAGGGCCTCGCTCATCGGGCGCTCCCTCCGCGGGCGGGCAGGGGCGCAGCGCTCGCGGGGGGATCGCCTCCAGCCGTGCCGGCGCGCGAGTGGGTCCTATCGCCTCCGGTCCGGTCTGGCGGCACGGGCCCCTCGACATCCGCGGTCAGCTCCAGGTAGACGTCCTCCAGAGAGGGCCGCCCGACGGTGAGCTCCTCCAGCCGCTCGCCCCGCGCGAGCGCCTCCGCGGTGAGGGTGTGCAGCAGGCCGGTGGGGTCGTCGGTCTCGTGCTCGACGAGCCCGCCGTCCGGGCCGCGGTAGGCGACGCGGTAGTGCGAGGCCCCGGGTGGGTGGGTTCCCAATTCCCGCGGCGGCCCGATCGCCAGCACGCGGCCGTCCTTGACGATCGCGACGCGGTCGGCGAGCACCTGCGCCTCGTCGAGGTAGTGAGTGGTCAGCAGGATCGTCTTGCCCAGGGCGCGCAGCGAGCGCACGGTCTCCCACGCCGCGCGGCGGGCCTCGGGGTCGAATCCCGTCGTGGGCTCGTCGAGGAAGATCAGCTCGGGGTCGCCGACGAGCGCCAGCGCGAAGTCCAGCCGCCGCAGCTGGCCCCCGGAGAGCTTGCGGCTGCGCACGTCGGCCCGCTCGCGCAGGCCCGCGAGCTCCAGCACCTCCTCGACGTCGCGCGGGCGCGGGTAGAAGCTCGCCCAGTGGCGCAGCGCCTCGCGCGGGGTGATGTGGCTGTAGATCCCGCCCGACTGCAGCACGATTCCGATGCGACGGCGCAGCTCGATCGAGCGACGGGCGGGGTCGTACCCAAGCACCGATACCTCACCCCCGCTGCGCGCGCGGTAGCCCTCGAGGATCTCCACGGTGGTGGTCTTGCCGGCGCCGTTGGGCCCGAGTAGGCCGAACACCTCGCCGCGCTGCACGACGATGTCGATCCCGCGCACGGCCTCGTACTCGCCGTAGCGCTTGCGCAGGTCGCGCACCTCGATCGCGGGGCCGCTGTCGTTCACGGCCCAATCATCGCAGGGACGCCCGGCTGGCAGGATGCATACCAATGTGACCGCTGTGTGCCAAGTATGTGCACACATAGATACAATCGCTGTATGGCTATTGATCTCGACTCAGATACATGCGAGGGTACGCGATGGTGAAACGAACGACGATCAACCTCGACGCGGAGCTGGTCGCTCAGGCCCGCGAGGCGCTGAAGGCCAGGAACACGACCGACACCGTGCACGCCGCGCTGCGCGAAGTCGTCCGTCGCGACCGCCTGCGGCGGCTGGCGGAGCGGGATTGGGGGATGACGCTGGAGGATCTCGAGGAGATGCGGCGATCGCGCGTGGAAACGAAGCCGTGGGGCAAACTGGGCGCGGATTTTGGCGATTTCTGGCCTTCGCGCAGCCCGAGCGAGAGCGGACCAGGCTCGGGCGACTTAACGGCCGACAATCCCAAGAAGGCCGCGTAGAGGCTGATGCAGTTAGCTGACACAAGCGCTTGGTTCATCGCAAAGCGCACAGTCAGGTCGGGTCAGGAGTTCACCGCCAGGGTGACCGAGGGCTTGGTCGGGACCTGCTCGATGGTGGCCTTCGAGTTGCTTGCCAGTGCTCGCAGCGGATCCGATTTCGACCAGATGCAAGAGGAGCTCGACGCGTTGCGCCTCTATCAGATCGGTCAGGCTCAGTGGCGCCGTGCGCTTCAGGTCTACCACGAGTTCGCCCACCAGGGCGGCGCTCACCAGCGCAGCGTGGGCTACGGGGACCTGCTGATCGCCGCCGCCGCGGAGACGGCCGGAGTGGAGTTGCTGCACTACGACGAGGACTTCGACCGCATCGCCGCGATCACCGGCCAGCCCACGCGCTGGATCGTCCCGCGCGGCACTCTCTGAGCGGATCGCTGACGTCCAGGGATCCGTACCCACCCACCCGTGAGGCCCCGCGCCCCTGGCGGCCGACACCGTCTCCGGGGCACGAAAGCCCCGTGCCACGGGGAGCTGACAGGCTGCGGCCGCGGGGCACGGAGGCCCCGCGCACACGCGCTTGTGGGCCGAGCTGCGCCGCGCGGACGATCCCAAAGCACAACCTCATGGACGACCCCGCGTGTGGGCCGGCGGAACGGGCGCGCGGTCTCTACCAGTGCACCCCGCGCGTGAGCGTCGCCATCGCGATCTGCTCGAAGGAGGCGCGCTCCTCGGCGCCCTGCTCGCCGCGGGAGGCGGCGGAGTCGGGGAACACGCGGTAGGCGAGGTGCAGGATGCGGTCGACGGCCTTGGGGGAGAGGGCGTAGAGGACCTCGCCGACGGTGCCCAGGCGGGTGCCCATGTGCTTGGGGTGGGTGCGCAGCGCCTCGCAGATCATGTCGGCGGCCTCGTCGGGGGTGATCGCGGGGAAGGCGTCGTACATCTTCGTGGGGGCGATCATGGGAGTGCGCACGAGCGGCATGTGGATCGTGGTGAAGGTCACTCCGTCGCCGATCGTCTCGGAGGCGACCACGCGGGTGAAGGCGTCCAGCGCGGCCTTCGAGGCGACGTAGGCGGAGAACCGCGGCGGGTTGGTCTGCACGCCGATCGAGGAGATGTTCACGATGTGCCCCGAGCCGCGCTCGCGCATGTGGGGGAGCAGCCCGAGGATCAGGCGGATCGCGCCGAAGTAGTTGAGCTGCATGGTGCGTTCGAAGTCGTGGAAGCGGTCGTAGGAGAGCGCGATCGAGCGGCGGATCGAGCGCCCCGCGTTGTTGACCAGCATCTCGACGTTGCGGTGGTCGGCGAGCACGCGCTCGACGAGCCCGTCGAACGGACTCCATGTCGGACATGTCGGCGGCGTACACGAACGCGGTTCCCCCCGCGGCGACGATCTCGGCGCGGAGCTCCTCGAGCCGCTCGACGTTGCGCGCGACGAGCAGCGGGATTCCGCCGGCGGCGGCGACCTTCAGCGCGGTGTCGCGCCCGATCCCCGAGGAGGCCCCGGTGATCAGCACGCGCCGCCCGGTGAGCACCTCCTCAAGCGTCCGGTCGCGGCTCAGGTCGGGGTCCATCTCGCGCTCCCAGTAGTCCCACAGGCGCGCGGCGTAGGTGCGCAGCTCGGGCGGCTGCTCCAGGCCCGTGCCGGCGAGTGCGAGCTGCGTGGCGCGGCTGTCGAAGCGCGGCACGAGCTCCATGTGGGCCACGACCTCCTCGGGGATCTGCAGCTCGCGCAGCGCGAGGCGCCCGAGCTGGCGCCACGGCGGGAGCGCCGCCGCGAGCGACAACGGCCACGTGGGCACCGCGCGCGTGAGCCGGCGGTCGAGCGTCACCGCGATTCGCGGCGCGTGCGCGGCGGCGGCGAGCTCGTTGACGAGCTCGCCGACACGCTGGGGCCGGGGGTCGGTCAGGTGGAAGGCGGAGCCGTCGAGGTCGGGTTGGTGGATCAGGTGCTCCATCGCGCCCGCCACCCAGTCGACCGGCACGATGTTGGTGCGTCCCAGGTCCACGCCGACGAGCGGCGCCCATTCGGGTACCAGCCGGCGCAGCCGCTGGATCGCCTTGAAGAAGTAGTAGGGCCCGTCGACCTTGTCCATCTCCCCGGTGCGCGAGTCCCCGACGACGATCCCCGGCCGGTACACCCGCCACGGCACGAACGGCTGCTCGCGCACGATCCGCTCGGCCTCGAACTTCGTGCGGTGGTACGGCGAGGGCAGCTTCTGGCCCTCGTCGAACATCTCCTCGGTGAACGTGCCCCGGTAGGCGCCCGCGACGGCGATCGAGGAGACGTGGTGCAGACACCCCGCCTCCAGCGACCGCGCGAGCTCGATCGCGTGCGTGGTCCCGCCGACGTTCGCGGCGGTGTTGCGCTCCGCGGGCGCGGTCATGTCGTAGACGGCCGCGAGGTGGACGAAGTGCTCGACCTGCCCCCGCAGCTCCTCGATGCTCTCGCTCGCGACCCCGAGCAGCGGCCGGCGCAGATCCCCGAGCACGGGCACGACGCGCTTGGCCACCGAGGGCCCCGCGGCGACCCGCCAGCGGTCGGTCAGCTCATCGAGGCGCCCCTGCGACGCCTCGCGCACGAGCACGTACACCTTCCCCTGCCGGTTGGCGAGCAGCCGCTCCATGAGGCGGCGCCCGATGAAGCCGGTCGCGCCGGTTACGAAGTAGGCCATTGGGCGAGGATAGAGCTAACCGGCCTCGACGAGCAGCGTGCGCACGGGGTACTGGGCGATGGCGGCGTCCGCCGTCAGGATCGGCACGTCGAGGAGCGGAACGCGGCGAGCAGCTCGTCCGGGAGGGGGGCGTCGAAGTCCTCCGGCACGACGAAGCGCCCTTCGTCGATCCCAAATCGCAGGGGTGTTGGGCTCGGCGGGGCGCCAAGGCTGGCGACCGCCTCGCCGCGGCGCGTGATCACGACCTCCTCGTTGGCGGCCACATCCTCGATCAGCCGCGAGAGATGTGTCTTGGCCTCGCGCACCCCAACGGACTTAGTCATAAGACTTAGTCTACTACGGCGACCGACCTCAGGGCAGCAGCGCAAGCGCCTCGACGTGTGCGGGGCGCACGGCAGCGAAGAGGCGGTGGTCGAGCGTCGCAAGCCGCTCCTCGCCAAGCCGCTCGACGAGGGCGAGCACGGAGGCGTCAACGACGCCGAGGGGGTGGTCCTCGTATTGAGCTTGCAGCGCGCGGCAGCGTGTCAGGTCGGCGAGCGTAGGGCTCTCGTGACGGTAGGCGCCGGCGAGGAGGTCGTCGAGGAAGGCGATCCAGACGTGGACGCCGAGACGCCGATGGCACCAGTAGTTGAGCTCGGCGAGCACGAGGGCGGGGATGACGAGATCCTCTTGCGACTCGCTCAGGAGGGTGGCGCAGCGGACGTGGTCGGGGTCGGCGGCGTCGAGGGCGGCCAGCAACGGGCCGGTGTCGAGCACCAGGGCCATCTATGACGGCAGCTCGGCTACCGGTTCCGCGGTCAGCTGCGCCGCGGAGAGCCCGTCGGTCGAGCGTCCCAGACCCAGGCGCGGCCGGCGGGAGGCGTGCAGAGAGGCCGCCTTCTCGTCGATGGCCTCGGCCAGCACCACGGTGAGCGCCACGTCGCGCCGGCGCGCCTCGGCCTCCAGCGTGTCGAGCGAAGAGCGCCTTGCGGCGACAGTAGTCCTGCGTGTTTGATTCATGATGCATGAGTCTAGCATCGAAAATGAATCTCTCTGCGGAGCGCTCTGGGCGGTTGCGAGGGCCATCGCTTTCTCTTACCGACTCGCGCGCGGCGAGTGGGACAGTCCGCGGCCAGCTCCGTGCCCGGGAGCCCGTCGGATCTACGCTCCGGCGCCCGCCCCGCCGCGGCCCTCGCCCCCCGCGAAGCGCGCCGCGCCGCGGATCGCGTCCTCGAAGACGTCGGGGCCGGCCTGGGCCTCCAGCGCGAGGCCGTCGGCAAGACCGAGGCCCATGCCGTGGATCGCGGCGCGGCGGTCGGCGAGCATCGTGCGCTGAGGGAACCGCGCCAGGCCCTCGGCCAGCTCCAGCGCCCGCTCGAGGTGGCAGCCAGGCGCGACGAGCTCGTTGACGAGGCCGATCGCGTGGGCCTCGGAGGCGTCCATGATGCGCCCGGTGAGGATGATGTCGAGCGCGCGCCCGAGCCCGACCACGCGGGGCAGGCGCTGGGTGCCGCCGTCGATCAGCGGCACCCCCCAGCGGCGCTCGGGGAAGCCGAGGCGGGAGTCGGAGGTGGCGATCCGCAGGTCGCACCACAGCGCCAGCTCGAGGCCGCCGGCGAGCGCGAAGCCGGAGATCGCGGCGATCGTCGGCTTCGAGGGGGTCAGGCGGGTGAAGCCCATCGGCCCCTCCGGCGCGGTGAGGCGCCCGCCGAAGCTCTCGATCGCCTTCAGGTCGGCGCCCGCACAGAACGCGACCCCGCCGGCCCCGGTGAGCACGAGCACGCGCGCCTCGGCGTCGGCCTCGAAGCGCAGGTACGCCTCGTGCAGCGCCGCGGCGGTAGGGCCGTCCACGGCGTTGCGCCGCTCGGGGCGGTCGATCGTGACCAGCGCGGCGGCCCCGCGGCGCTCGTAGCGGACGGGCTGCTGGGCCGGCGGGCCGTGCTCCTCGCCGCCGGTGGCGGAGGCGTCGCTCACGTGGGGGTGGGGCCGCGCTCGTTCACGTGGTCCGCCCGCGGGACACCCTCGCTCGCCGCTACCAGCCGCCGCGCCAGCGGGGGTCGCTGGCGTGCGAGCGCTGCGCGGCGATGCGTGCGTCTTTGCGCTTTTCCAGGCGCCACTGGAGCAGGCTCGCCAGCAGGATGAAGGTGGGGAAGAAGACGATCAGGATGAAACCGGCCACCGTCACGACCTTGTCGTTCGTCGCGCCGTAGAAGCCGCGCCCGTCGTTCTCGGCCAGCGCGGCGGGGGCGAGCAGCAGCAGCAACAGGAGGCTGGAGGAGAGGCTGGCGAGCAGTCGGCGCATGGCCGTCCGAATGCTACCGGAGGGACAGGGCCCCGTCCTGCGCCCGGGGGGACCGAGCCCGGGCCGAGAACCCTCGCCCCTACCATGCGACACCGATGGCCGTACTGATCGCATCCGACCTCCACAAGGACATCGCCGGGCGGCCGCTGCTGCGCGGGGTGTCGTTCAAGCTGGAGCGCCGCGAGCGCATGACGATCGCGGGGCGCAACGGCGCGGGCAAGACGACGCTGCTGCGGATGCTCGCGGGGGAGCAGTCCGTGGACCGCGGGGAGCTGAGCTTCGCGAAGGGCGCGCGGGTGGCGCTGCACGACCAGCGCCCGCCGCGGGAGCGGGGCATCGCGCTGCGCGAGTACGTGCTCTCGGGCTGCACTCAGGAGCTGGCCGCGGAGGCGGAGCTAGCCAAGCTGGAGCGCCGCATGGCAGGGGAGGGGGGCGAGGGAGAGGGGTCCGTCGAGGGGACGACGGAGGCGACGCTCCACCGCTACGCCCGCGCGCAGGCGCACCTGGAGGCGCTGGGGGGCTACTTGTGGCGCGACCGCGCGACGACGATGACGCGCGGCCTGGGCTTCGCGCAGGACGACCTGGAGCGCCCGCTCGACACCTTCTCCGGCGGGCAGCTCACGCGCGCCTCGCTGGCCCGAGCGCTCGCTACTGGCGCGGAGGTGTTGCTGCTGGACGAGCCCACGAACCACCTCGACATCGAGTCGCTGGAGTGGCTGGAGCAGACGCTCACGGGCCTCGACGCGGCGGTGGCGCTGGTCGCGCACGACCGCTGGTTCCTGGAGGCCGTCGGCACCTCGGTACTGGAGCTAGAGGCCGGCAGATCCCGATTCTTCGCGGGTACGTGGCACAACTGGCGCCGCGAGCAGGCGGCCCGCGAGATCGCGGTGGGCAAGTCGATCGACAAGCAGCAGGCGGAGATCGCGCGGATGGAGCGCTTCATCGAGCGCTTCCGCTACAAGGCGACGAAGGCGCGCCAGGCGCAGTCGCGGGTGAAGAAGCTTGCAAAGATCGAGCGGATCGAGCGCGACCCTCGCGATGGGCAGGGCCTTGAGTTCGCGTTCAAGGCGCCGGAGCGCTCGGGGAGAGTGATCTTCGAGCTGCAGGACGCGTGTGTCGAGGTCGGGAGCGCGCCGCTCGTCCTGCTGGAGCACGCGGAGCTGTGGCTGGAGCGCGGCGAGCACGTCTCGCTGGTGGGCCCCAACGGGAGCGGCAAGACGACGCTGATCGAGTCACTTGCCGGCCGCAGGGAGCTGGCGGCAGGCCGTCTGAGCACGGGGCACAACGTGAAGGTGGGCTACCTCTCCCAGCACGCGGACGAGCTCGGCGCGGGCGGCCCCCCGGGCCAGAGTGTCCTCGACGCCGCACAGCACGCGACGGGCCTGACTCCCAACAAGGCGCGTGCGTTGCTCGGTGGCTTTCTCTTCTCCGGCGAGGAGGCCGAAAAACCGCTGGACGGCCTCTCCGGGGGAGAGCGCCGGAGACTCTCGCTGGCGGTGCTGGTCAACTCCGGCGCCAACGTGCTGATCCTGGACGAGCCCACCAACCACCTCGACATCGAGAGCCGCGAGGCGCTGGAGGATGCGCTGCGCGCCTACCAGGGAGCGGTGCTGCTCGTATCCCACGACCGCGCGCTGCTGGATGCGGTGGGCACCCGCACCGTGGCCGTGGAGGCGCGCTCCCTGCGCAGCTACACGGGCGGCTGGCCCGAGTACGTGCGCGTGCGCGAAGAGCGCCGTGCGGCGGGAGAGGCGCTGGACGGAAGCGACGGGCCCCCACCCGCCGTGCTCTCCCGGCTCGGGGCCGGCGCGAACGGCGGCGCGGGCGGCGCCGGGTCCACGAATGGCGTGGGGCCCTCCAGCGACGGGGGTGGGAAGGCTGGGACCGCAGGGAAGCCAAAGGCCGCCAAGGTCAAGCCCAAGGGTCCCTCCAAGAACCGGCTGACCGACCAGCAAAGGGCCGAGCGCGCGATCGAAGAGGCGGAGGCTGCGCAGCGCGCCCTGGAGGACGAACTCGCCGACCCCGCCGCGTGGGCCACGAAGTACGAGGCCGCCAAGTCCGAGGCGCGCCACACAGCAGCCCGTCGTGCCGTCGAGGACGCCTACGCGCGCCTTGAAGCGCTGGTGGAGTAGGGCTGCCCCACAACTAGACTGAGCGGTGTGAACGACCGCCTGAAGACCGCGCGCAACGTGGGGATCCTGCTGCTGCTCGCGGCCGCGGTGACGTTCCTGCCGGGGGGCGGGCGCGCGGCGAATACGTTCGCGACGATCCTGAGCGTGGCGTTCGGCGTGGGGTTTGCATACGCCGGGCTGTCGTTTTACCGCGGGCGCCGCGTCAACATCTACAGCCTCGGGGACGACCGTCGCGCGTTGCTCTACGGGGCGCTCGGGGTGGGCGTGGTGACGCTTGCCGCCAAGACGCGAATGTGGGAAACGGGCTTTGGGGAGCTGGTGTGGTTCGTGCTGCTTGCGCTCGTGGTTTACACGCTGTTCGCGCTCTACCGCTACTCGCGCAGCTATTGACCGCGATCCCGCGCCCGCACGCGACGACGTCGTCCCCGCCGGCTCCGTTGGCCCCCTGTGCCGCGACTCCGCGCCTGCACCCGACGACAACGACGGCCCCCCAGGTCGGGGCCCGGCGACCGTCGTGACCGCCACTCTCGCAGAGCAGCGCCGTGGCCTGCCCGACCAGCCGGGCGTGTATCTGTTCCGCGACGCGAAGAGCCGCGTGATCTACGTGGGCAAGGCGAAGTCGATCCGCAAGCGGGTCGCCTCGCACTTCTCCAAGGCCGAGGTCCCCTCCAGCCCGGGCCACGCGGAGATGGTTGGGAGCGTGGAGCACATCGAGTTCGTGGCGGTCGCCTCGGAGGCCGAGGCGCTGCTCGCGGAGCAGAGTTTCATCAAGCAGTACCGGCCCCGCTTCAACATCCGCCTGCGCGACGACAAGTCTTACCCGTTCATCGCGATCTCCCTCGACGAGGACTTCCCCCGGGTGTACTTCACCCGCGAGCGCCACCGCCCCGGGCGCGCGTACTTCGGCCCCTACTCGAACGCCAAGCGCGTGCGCGGCACGCTCGACCTGCTCACGAAGGTCTTCATGTTCCGCTCCTGCACCGGCCCCGAGCCGGGGCGGCGCAGCGGCAACCCGTGCCTGGACTACTACATCAAGCGCTGCGAGGCGCCCTGCGTGGGGTACGTCTCCAGGGAGCAGTACCGCGCGAGCATCGACGGCGTGATCGACTTCCTCTCCGGGCGCTATCGGGCGATCGAGCGCGGCCTGGAGGAGCGCATGAGAGCCGCGGCGGCCGCCCAGGAGTACGAGCAGGCGACCCTGGAGCGCAACCGCCTGCGCGCGGTGCGCTCGCTGCTGGAGCGCCAGCGCGTGGCCAACGAGTCGATCGGCACGCTCGACGCGGTCGCGGTGGCGCTGGACGGGACGGAGGCCAACGCGCAGGTCTTCCAGGTGCGCGACGGGGTGCTCTCGGACCGCCAGTCCTTCTACCTCTCCAACGAGGCCGAGCGTGGGCTCGCGGAGGTTGCGGAGGAGTTCATGCTCCAGTTCTACGCCGGTCACAGCTCGATCCCCGCGCGGATCGTGGTGCAGCGGGAGCTCGTTCAGCGCGAGCCGGCGGGGGAGGCCGCCGCAGGCGAGCCGGACGCAGGGGACCGATCCGGGCCGCGGGGGCGGGGTGGTGAGCTCGGGGCGGCCGATGGGCGGACTGCGGGGAATGGCGCCGCCGGGTTGCAGGCTCTCGCCGAGGCGCTCGCGAGCCGCCGCGGCGGCCCTGTGGAGCTGCGCGCCGCCGAGCGCGGAGACAAGCGCCGCATCCTCGAGCTGGCGGAACGCAACGCGCGCCTCGCGCTGGACCAGGAGCACCTGCGCGCCGAGCGCCGCCGCCAGAGCCGCGTGGAGGCGCTGGAGGGGCTGCAGCGCGTGCTCGGCCTCGACGTGCCGCCGGTGCGGATCGAGTGCTTCGACATCTCCAACCTCGGCGGCACCCACACCGTCGCCGCGATGGTCGTGCTGGAGGGCGGCGCGCCGAAGAAATCCGACTACCGCCGCTTCAGAATCCGCACCGTCGAGGGCTCCGACGACTACGCCGCGATGGCCGAGGTGCTCGCGCGCCGCCTGGCCCGGTGGGAGCTCCAGCTCGACCTCTCCCCCCACGACCCCGAGTACGACGCGAGCTTCGCGGCGCTCCCCAACGTCGTCGTGATCGACGGGGGCCGCGGCCAGCTCGCCGCGGGCGTACGGGCGCTGCGAGGCTTCCGCGAGCGCGGCGTGACGGTGATCTCGCTCGCCAAGCGCGTCGAGGAGGTCTTCATCCCTGGCCGCCGCGCGCCGCTTGTGCTCGACCACCACACCCCCGAGCTGCAGTTGCTCCAGCGGGCGCGCGACGAGGCGCACCGCTTCGCGATCACCCACCACCGCACCCGCCGCGACCGCGCGCTGACCAGCTCGCTGCTCGACGGGCTGCCGGGCGTCGGCCCCGCGCGCAAGCGCGCCCTGCTCGCTCACTTCGGCTCTCCCGAAGCCGTGGTGGCGGCCTCCCGCGAGGAGCTCCAGGCCGTACCTGGGCTGCCCGCGAAGGTCGCGCGTGAGTTGCACGCGAGCCTTCATCGGGCGGGCTGAGCCGCGAGCGGTTGGGAAACAGTGAGGGGGAAGCGGCTGTCGGTGTCCGCCATACGCGGCACAATCAAACGGTGTCCGTGTTCAGGCCCCTGCGAGGCTCCCAGCGCTCCCCCGAGAAACCGGCCGTGGAGACGAGCCTGAAGGAGCTCGCGGTGATCACCGGCTTCTCTGGCGCGGGCAAGTCAACTGCGATGAACGTCTTCGAGGACGCGGGGTTCTTCTGCGTGGACAACCTCCCCCCGGAGATGATCCGCTCGCTGGTGGACCTGTTCGTGCACGAAGGCTCCAAGGTGGAGCGGGCGGCGGTCGTGTCCGACGTGCGCGGGGGCGTCTACTTCGAGGCGCTGCAAGCCGTCGTCGAACGATCTCAAGTCGCTCGGCCTCGAACACCACGTGCTCTTCCTGGAGGCCGCCGAGCAGACGCTCGTGAACCGCTACAAGGAGACCCGCCGCCGCCACCCGCTCGCCCCCGACGGCTCTGTCGCCGCAGGCGTGGCCGCCGAGCGGGCGCTGCTGGAGCCGCTGCGCAACCGCGCCGACGTGGTGATCGACACCACCGGCATGTCGGCGGCGATGCTGCGCGGCAAGATCGCCGACGAGCTGCTTCCGGGTCGCGCCGGGGGCCGCCTCGCGCTGACGCTCATGAGCTTCGGCTTCAAGCACGGTCCCCCGCGCGAGGAGGACCTCGCCTTCGACGTGCGCTTCCTGCCCAACCCCTACTACGTTCCCGAGCTGCGCGAGCTGACCGGCGAGGATCCTCGCGTGGTCGAGTACGTCGCCCGCGACGGGCGTCTGCTGGAGCTCTACGAGCGGTTGAACGCGCTGTTGGACTTCCTGCTGCCCCAGTACATCGCGGAGGGCCGCGCCCACCTCGTGGTTGCCATCGGCTGCACCGGCGGGCGCCACCGCTCCGTGGCGGTCGCCGAGCAGCTTGCGGCGCGTTACCGCGACCGCGAGGACTTGACTGTTGCGGTCACCCACCGCGACATCGACAAGCGCTCGCGCGACGCCTGATCCGGAGCCACGGGTGCGCGCCGGGCGCTGCTCGCGCAGATCGCCTCGCGGATCGGCACCGGCGGCGCCCGGGTGCGCTGTCCGTCAGACTGCCGCCGATGATCGACCACCTGGGAGTCGAGGTCACCGACCTCGAGCGCTCCGCCGTCTTCTACGACGCGGTTTTCTTCGCGATCGGGGTGCGCCGCGTACACGAGGGCTCGCACGCGATCGCCTACGGCGTGACCGCCCCCGTTTTCTGGATCGTCACCCGGGGACGGGTCCCGGCGCCAGGCTACGGCCACGTCGCCTTCCGCGCCGCGGGGCGCGTGGCGGTGGACCACGCGTACGCCGCGGGTCTCGCTGCGGGTGGGCGCGGCGACGGCGAGCCGGGGCTCAGGACCCACTACGGCCCGCTCTACTACGCCGCGTACCTGCTCGACCCCGACGATTTACGCGTGGAGATCGTCGCTAACTCCCGCTGAGCTCCCACGGTCCCGCCGGGGACCCGAACCCTCGGCCGCCCTGACCCTTCCCGGCGCGGTCCGCTAGCCTTCCTCCCGCTCGCCGGGTCCTCGGAAGCGAAGCTCCTGAGGTCCGGCATCGTTCGTTTTCGCGGGTGGGCGGGACATCATCCCCCGTTTGTCAGTGCGCCAGAGGAGGCTGTAAAGAGTGCCCGTACGTGTAGGAATCAACGGATTCGGCCGAATCGGCCGCAACGTGCTCCGTGCCGCCAAGGCGCGTGAGGATTCGGCCGCGAGGGTGGCGCAGTCGGCCGCAGGCCAGCAAGCTGGGCCCCTCGTTTTGGATCAGATCGAGTGGGTCGCGGTCAACGACCTCACGGACGCCCGCACGCTCGCGCACCTGCTCTCCTACGACTCGATTCTGGGCCCCTACAAGGGCACCGTGCGCGCGCTGGACGGCGCGATCGAGGTGGACGGCCACGAGCTTCAGGTGCTCGCCGAGACCGACCCCGCGAAGCTGCCGTGGGGGGAGCTCGGGGTCGACGTGGTGATCGAGTCCACCGGGCGCTTCACCGACCGCGCCCACGCAGCTCTGCACCTGGAGCGCGGGGCGAAGAAGGTCATCATCTCCGCCCCCGCCGGCGACCCCGACGTGACGGTGGTGCCGGGGGTCAACTTGGAGACCGCCTACGACCCCGCCGTCCACCACGTGATCTCGAATGCCTCCTGCACCACCAACTGCCTGGCGCCCGTCGCCAAGGTGCTCAACGACACGGTGGGCATCCGCCACGGGCTGATGACCACGATCCACGCCTACACCGCCGACCAGCGCCTGCAGGACCTCCCCCACACGGACCTCCGCCGCGCGCGTGCCGCCGCGATCAACCTGATCCCCGCCTCCACCGGCGCCGCCAAGGCGATCGGCCTCGTAATCCCCGCGCTGCAGGGCCGCCTGCACGGCTTCGCCGTGCGCGCCCCGGTGCCGACTGGCTCGGTGGTGGACCTGACCGTCGAGTGCGAGCGCCCCACGAGCGTGGAGGAGGTCAACCTCGCGCTAAAAAGCGCCTGCGAGAACGGGCCTCTGCAGGGGATCATGGCCTACACCGAGGACCCGATCGTCTCCAGCGACATCGTCGGCTCCCCGTACTCAGCGATCGTCGACTCGCAGCTCACCGCAGTGGTGGACGCTACGATGCTCAAGGTCGTGGCCTGGTATGACAACGAGTGGGGCTACTCCAACCGGCTCGTGGACCTCGCGCAGAGGGTCCTGTAGAGCGGATCGGTCGGGGGGCCGTGAGAAGCATCCGGGATCTCGACGTTCGCGGCCGGCGCGTACTGGTGCGCGTGGACTTCAACGTGCCCCTCTCCGTCGGCTCCGGTGGTGAGGTCGAGGTTGCCGACGACACCCGCATCCGGGCCGCGCTACCCACGCTCGAGGAGCTGCGCGCGGGCGGCGCCCGTCTGGTGCTGGTCTCCCACCTCGACCGCCCCGAAGGCCGCCGCGTCCCTGGCCTCTCGCTCGCCCCGATCGCCGCGCGCCTGCGCGAGCTGCTGGGCGGGGCCGAGGTGGCCTTCGCTCCCGACACCGTCGGGGAGCGCGCGCGGGAGCTCACCGAGGGGCTGTGCGACGGCGAGGTCCTGCTGCTCGAGAACGTCCGCTTCGAACCCGGCGAGACCGACAACGACCCCGAGCTCGCCCGCGCGCTCGCCGAGCTCGCCGACCTCTACGTCAACGACGCCTTCGGCGCCGCCCACCGCGCCCACGCCTCCACCGAGGGCGTCGCGCACCTGCTCCCCAACGCCGCCGGGCGGCTGCTCCAACGCGAGGTGGACACGCTGAACGCGATCCTCGAACGCCCCGCCCGCCCGCTCGCCGCCGTGATCGGCGGGGCCAAGGTGGCCGACAAGATCGCCGTGATCGACCGTTTCCTTGAGATCGCCGACACCGTGATCGTCGGCGGCGCGATGTGCTTCCCCTTTCTTGTCGCCCAGGGCCACGCCGTGGGCTCCTCGCTGTGCGACGACGACGACGTCGAACACGCCCGCCGCGCCCTCGCGCAGGCCGCCCGCGACGGCGCCGCGCGCCTGGAGCTGCCGAGCGACCTCACGATCGCCGACCACCTCGCCGCCGACGCCGAGTGGCGCGTGCTCGACGGCGTCGAGGTGCCCGCCGGCTGGATGGGTCTCGACATCGGCCCCCTCACCGCTGCGCGCTACGCGCGAGAGATCGAGCGCGCCGGCACCGTCTTCTGGAACGGTCCCATGGGCGCCTTTGAGCTGGAGCACTTCGCCGCCGGGACCCGCGCCGTCGCCAAGGCCGTCGCCCGCGCCCCTGGTACGACCGTGGTCGGCGGCGGGGACTCGGCCGCCGCGCTCGACCTGTTCGGACTCGAGGACTCCGTCGACCACCTTTCAACCGGCGGCGGCGCCACGCTGGAGTTGCTCGAGGGCCGCACCCTTCCCGGCGTCCACGCCCTGGAAGGTGCCCAGGTCACGTGATGGCGCGCACCCCCCTGGTCGCGGGCAACTGGAAGATGCACAAGACCGAGGCGCAGGCCGAGCAGTACATCCAGGCGCTGCTCCCGGAGCTCGCGGCCCTCTCCGGCGTGGACGTCGCCGTCTGCGTGCCCTTCACCGACCTGCGCGCGATGGTCGACTCCGCGCGCGGCTCCCGCGTGGAGGTGTACGCCCAGAACGTCCACCACGAGCCCGAGGGCGCCTTCACCGGCGAGGTGTCCCCGCCGATGCTCGTCGAGACCGGGGCCCACGGCGTGGTGCTCGGCCACTCCGAGCGCCGCTCGCTCTTCGGCGAGACCGACCGCGCGCTCGCGCTGAAGCTCCCCGCCGTCCTCGCCGCCGGCCTGCGCCCGATCCTCTGCGTGGGCGAGAGCGAGGCCGAGCGTGCCGCCGGCGACACCGAGCGCAAGCTGCGCCAGCAGGTCCGCGATGACCTCGCCGGGCTCGCCGACGAGCAGCTCTCCGAGGTCGCGATCGCCTACGAGCCGATCTGGGCGATCGGCACCGGCGAGACCGCCACCCCCGAGCAGGCCCAGGACGCCGTCGCCTTCATCCGCGCGCTCGTCGCCGACCGCGCCGGCCCCGAAGTGGGCGCGCGCGTGCGGGTCCTCTACGGCGGCTCCGTCAACCCCGAGAACGCCTCCCTGCTGCTCGCCCTCCCCGACGTCGACGGGGCGCTCGTGGGCGGGGCCTCGTTGGAGGCAGGCTCGTTCGCCCAAATCGTGCAGGCTGCCACGTGACGGACCTCCCCCTGCCGTGCGTCTGTCTCGTCGTGTTGGACGGCTGGGGTCTCGCCGAGCCCGGCCCGGGCAACGCGGTCTCGCTCGCCCGCACCCCCGTGTTCGATGAGCTGTGGGAGACCTACCCCCACACCACGCTCACCGCCTCCGGGCGCGCCGTCGGGCTGCCCGAGGGGCAGATGGGCAACTCGGAGGTCGGCCACCTCAACCTCGGCGCCGGCTCCGTCGTGCGTCAGGACCTCACCCGCATCGACGACGCCGTTCTCGACGGGGTCCTGTCCGAGAACCCCGCGATCACCCACGCGCTCACCTGCTCCGAGCGCGTCCACCTGATCGGGCTGGTCTCCGACGGCGGCGTCCACTCGAGCCTTGGGCACCTCCAGGCCATCATCGAACTTGCCGGGCGCCTCTCCGTCCGCGACCTCGTCGTCCACTGCTTCACCGACGGCCGCGACACCCTCCCGGAATCTGGGGCCGGCCACGTCGGCCGCGTGGAGCGCTGGTGTGAGGAGCTCTGGCCGGCCGGGTCGCTCGGCAGGGTGCGCGTGGCATCCGTCGTCGGCCGCTGGTACGCGATGGACCGCGACCGCCGCTGGGAGCGCGTCCAGGCCGCCTACGACCTGCTCGTCCACGGCCGCGCCGCCCACCACTCGGAGACCGGTGTGGACGCCGTGCTGCACGCGTATGAGCGCGGCGAGACCGACGAGTTCATCGCCCCCACCACCGTCGGCGAGGAGGGCCTGATCCGCCCGTGGGACTCCGTGCTCTGCTTCAACTTCCGCCCCGACCGCGTCCGCGAGATCACCCGCGCCCTGGCCGAGCGCGGCTTCGGCGAGGGCGAGGAGGAGCTACCCGGCTGGGAGGGCCGCGGCGGCATCCAGCCCGTCGAGCAGTACACCACCCTCACCGAGTACGAGGAAGAGTGGCCCTACCCGGTCGCCTTTCCCCCCCAGCGCCCTGCCGCCACGCTCGCCGGCGTGCTCGCTGCCGCCCGCGCCCCGCAGCTGCACGTCGCGGAGACCGAGAAGTACGCCCACGTCACCTACTTCTTCAACGGCGGCGAGGAGCACCCCCACGAGGGCGAGCTGCGCCGGCTGGCCCCCTCGCCCCGCGACGTGCCCACCTACGACCTCGCCCCCGAGATGAGCGCCCGCGCCGTCGCCGACCTGTTCCTCGAGGCCTGGCGTGAGCAGCGGGAGGGCGGGTTTCGGTTCGCGGTCCTCAACTTCGCCAACCCCGACATGGTTGGACACACCGGTGTCATCCCCGCCGCCGTGCGGGCCGTGGAGGTAGTGGACGAGTGCCTCGGCGAGGTCGTGCGCGCGGTGCTCGACGCCGGCGGCGCTTGCCTCGTCACGGCCGACCACGGCAACGCCGAGCACCTGCTCGAGCCCGACGGCTCCCCCTCCACCGCCCACACCTCCAACCCCGTGCCGCTGATCCTCACCTTCCCGGGGCTCCGGCTACTGGCGGAGGAGGGCATCCTTGCTGACGTCGCCCCCACCGTTCTTGAGCTGCTCGGCCTCCCCCAGCCCGAGGAGATGTCCGGGCGCTCGCTGATCCTATGATTGAGCTCACCCACCCGCCCGCCAGGGGTGAGCCGGTGATGGTGTCGGTTTGGTGGGGCGCGTGCGTGCGTGTGCGCGCTCCCCGTCCCTCGAAAGGAGTCGCAGCGCATGGCGATCGAGAGTGAGGCACCGTCGGAGAACGGCGCCGCCCCCGAGGCGAGTCGCAGGAGGCGGCGCGGGTCGAAACTGCTCGGGATCGCCTTCGTCGGGGCCGGCCTCAACCACTTCGCGATGCCCCGCCCCTACCGCCGGATCGTGCCCCCCGGCCTCGGCGACTGGGTGGGGTCCGACACCCTCGTCACCCTCAGCGGTGTCGCCGAGGTCGCGGGCGGGCTCGGCGTGCTGGCGCCTCGCACCCGTCGCCTCGCCGGGCTCTGGCTGATCGCGGTGCTCGCCGCCGTGTTCCCCGCCAACCTCCACATGGCCCGCAACCCCCACGAGTTCCCGCGCATCCCCCGCTGGGCGCTGTACGCGCGCCTGCCCCTCCAGCCGCTGATGATGTGGTGGGCTTGGCGCGCCACGCGCGAAGCTCCGGTGGATCGCGCCGTCGAGACCCCTCACCGGCTCGCCGACCACTCCTCGTAGGCCGGCGCGGGGGCGCCGGCGGCCGGTCTCCGGGGTCGCTCGCTGCTATGTTCGACTGAGTAGAGAGGGCCGTGTCATGTCCGCACCGACCGCTATGGCAACAGCGACAGCCATCGAGACCGACTCCCCCGTGCCGTGTGTCGCCACCGTGGAGGAGCAGGCGCTCAGCGAGGGGGAGCTCCGCGCCTGGCGCGGCCTCAAGCGCGCCCACGCCTCCTTGGCCAAGCGTGTCGACGCCGAGCTCGAGCGCACCCACGGGCTGCCCCTCAGCACCTACGAGGTCCTTCACCACCTCGTTGAGTCCCCTGGCGGGCGCATGCGCATGTGCGACCTCGCCGACCAGGCTCAGCTCTCGCGTAGCGGGCTCACGCGCCTAGCCGACCGGCTCGAACGGGAGGGGCTGCTGGAGCGCTGTTCCTGCGAACACGACGCCCGCGGCGCCTACGCCTGTCTCACCGAGCTCGGCCGCGCACGGCTGCGCGCCGCCCGCGGCACCCACCTCGCCGTCGTCCGTGAGCAGTTCCTCTCCCGCTTCTCCGAGGGCGAGCTCGGCGCGCTCGCTGAGCTCTGGGAGCGCATCGCCCCCTGCGGGGGCTGCCGCGCCGCTGGAAGCTAGCTTCGTCGGCCGCCCTCGCTTGCGCGCCGGCGACGCCCCCTGCGGTTGCAGGAAGCTAACTTCCGTCGGCCGCCTCCGCCGCGCGCCGGCGACGCAGCGACTCCTCCTCCGCCTCCTGCCGGTTGCGCTCGTGGTGCCGGTGTCGAAGGTGCAGGATCAGCGCCCCCCCGATCGCCACCGCGACCGCCACAAGGCCGTAGATCCCGAACGTCGCGATGGCATTGCTCGCCGACTGGCCCACGTAGTAGGCGATCAGCCCGACTCCCGTCGCCCAGCAGATCCCCCCGAGCGCGTTCCACAGGAAGAACGTGCGCCACTGCATGTGGTTGGCGCCGGCAAGCCACGAGGCCCACGTGCGCAGGCCGAGGATGAAGCGGCCGAAGAACACCGCCTTCGGGCCGTGCCGTTCGAAGAACGGCTCCCCCATCTCCAGCACCTTCAGGCGGTGGCTGTGGAAGGGGCCGGGGCGTTCGAGCAGCCACCGTCCGCCCCCGCGGCCGATCTGGTAGCCGATGTTGTCCCCCACGATCGCCGCGATCGCCGCGAGCGCGATCACCAGCTCGATCTGAAGTTTGCCCCGGCTGGCCAGCACTCCGCCCACGATCACCGCCGTCTCGCCCGGCAGGGGGACCCCGGCCGACTCGGCCATCACCAGCAGGAACAGGATCGGGTAGCCCGACACTTCCACCAGGTGGTTGACGTCGATCAGCGAGGCGAGCATGGTGGTCACTCTAGGATGCCGCCGTGTCCGCGCTCACGATCGAAGCCCGCGACGGTGCCTCCCTGGCTCGCGCTGGGACCCTGCACACGGCCCGCGGGGAGGTGCGCACACCGGCCTTCGTGCCGCTCGCCACGAAGGCCACCGTCAAAGGGCTGCTGGGCGAGGAGGTTGCCGCGCTGGGGTACGAGATGGTGCTCGGCAACACCTTCCACTTGCTGCTCAACCCCGGCCCCGAGCTGATCGAGCGCTTCGGCGGCGTCGGTCCCTTCATGGGCTGGGAGCGACCCGTCATCACCGACTCCGGCGGGTTTCAGGTCTTCTCGATGGGCCACGGCACCGTCGCCGACGAGGTCAAGGGCCGCGCTGGTCGTTCCAGCCCCTCCCCGGAGCGCCAGGGTGCGATCCTCGCGATCGAGGAGGAGGGAGTGCGCTTCCGCTCCTACGTGGACGGATGCGAGCGCTTCCTTTCACCCGAGGGCTCGATGGCTGTGCAGACCGCGCTGCGCTCCGACATCGCGCTCGCCTTCGACGAGTGCACCCCTTTCCACGTTGACCGCTCCTACACCGAGCGCTCCACGGAGCGCACCCACCGCTGGCTTGAGCGCTGCCTGCGCTGGCACGCCGAGCACGGGTCGTCGGGCCAGCTGGTGTACGGGATCGTGCAGGGGGGCGTCTACGAGGACCTGCGCCGCGCCTCCGCGCGGGCCGTCGCCGACAGCGGCTGCGACGGGGTCGCCATCGGCGGCTCCCTGGGGGCGGACAAGGCGCAGATGTACGAGGTGGTCGGGTATGCCACCCGCGAGCTCGGCGGGGAGCGCGAGATCCTGCCTCGCCACCTCCTCGGGATCGGTGAGGTGGACGACCTGATCGCCGGGGTGGAGCTCGGGATCGACACCTTCGACTGCGCGATGCCCACCCGTCTCGGCCGCCACGGCACCGCGCTCGTCCCCGACCCCGCCACGCGCTGGCGCCTGGACCTCGTCAAGGGCCGCTTCCGCGAGTCCGAGGAGCCTCTGCTCGAGGGCTGCCCCTGCCCCGCCTGCGCGCGGGGCCTCTCGCGCGCCTACCTCTCCTACCTCGCCCGCGCCGGCGAGCTCACCGCGATGCGCCTGCTCACTCTCCACAACCTCGCCTTCCTCGCCCGCCTGATGGCCGACCTGCGCGGCGCGATCCTCGCCGGACGCCTCCCCGAGGTCGCCGCTGCGCTGCGCGCAGGAGCGGCGCCGGGAAGACGCTAGTCTGCGTGGACGAGTGACGGTTGCCCCGTCCGCAGGGACGGCCTCTCACCGAGGCCCGCGTGCGCGAGCCTCGCCTGCTACTTGGTGTTTTCGCTGACGAGCTGCTGGAGCGCGGCGGAGGTGCGTTCGACGTCGGTGTAGACGACGTTGCGCAGTGTGATCCGCGTGGGGGCGGGGGCGGTTGCGATGACGACGGCGACGATCGCGACAGCGAGCAGGAGCAGCGCGAAGAGCGTGGCGAACAGGCGCCGTCCACGCGAGGGCCTGCTCCGAGGAGCCGCCGCGATCGGTTCCACGGGAGCCGGCCCGGGCCGCGGCCGGCGGGCGGCGACTGCCCCGTCGCGGCTGGGCTGACGCCCACGGCCGGCAGCGCCCGCGCGACCTGCGGGTGGGCGGGTCTCCGAAACCCCGAGCAGGCTGGTGGCGGCCGTCTCGGCGCCCGCCCGCCCGGCGCGGGCGCCTGCGGAGGGATCGATCGCAGGGTGCTCCGCGGGGGAGATACCGTGCTGGGCGTCGCTCATCGCGCGGCCCATCTCGCGCGCCGTGCGGTAGCGCTCGCGCGGGTTGAGCGCGAGCGCGATCGCCACCGCGTCTGCCAGCTCGGGTTTTACGGCCGCCACGAGGGTGTCGAGCATCGGAGGCTCCTCCCGCTGCTGCTTGAGGGCGAGCTCGGTGAGCGACGTGGCTTCGTAGGGGAGGCGCCCGGAGATCAGCTGGTAGGTGACGACCCCGAGCGCGTAGAGGTCCGCGGGGGGCCCCGCCTCCTCGCCGCGCGCCTGCTCGGGGGCGAGGTAGGCGGCGGTGCCGAGCACGGAGCCCACCTGGGTGATGCTCGACTGCTCGGTGGCCTTCGCGATCCCGAAGTCGGCGAGCTTCACCTCGCCCTCGCGCGAACGCAGCAGGTTGCCGGGCTTGACGTCGCGGTGCACCACCCCGTGGCGGTGGGCGTAGTGCAGGCCCTCACACGCCTGCTCAATGATCGAGGCGGCCTCGTCCACCTCGACCCACCCCTCGTCGCGCAGAATCTCCGCGCAGGAGCGACCCTCGATGTACTCCATCACGATGAAGTGCTGGCCGGTGCGCTCGTCGAGGCCCGAGTCGAACACCTGCACGATGTTGGGGTGCACGAGGCGCGCCGCCGCCTGCGCCTCGCGTTGGAAGCGCGAGACGAACGTGGGGTCCTCCGCGAGGTGCTCGGCGAGCAGCTTCACCGCGACCCGCCGCTCCAGGCGCTGGTCGAAGGCGAGGTGCACGGTGGACATGCCCCCGTAGCCCAGCCGGCTCTCCAGGCGGTAGCGCCCCGCGATCTCCACGGCGCTCACTGACCTCGCCTCCCGCCTTCGGCGTGGCCCGCCGGGCGCGGGAGGTACCCCGCCATCTGCGCCGGGCTCACTGTTCACCTCCGCTGCTGCCGGAGCCTCCCCCGCTGCCCGTACCTCCGTTAGCAGCGCCGCCGTTCTTGGCGCCTTCCCCGGAGCCGTTGCCGGCAGCGCCCTGTTCGCCGCTGCCGGCGCCGCCTTCCCCACCCTGGCCTTCGGCGCCGCCCACCCCCGGCGCGGTGCCGCCTTCGGTGCCGGAGGTCTGGGTGGCGCCCGGCGTGGTGCCGGTGGTGGGGGTCGATTCGCTGGTGGTGGTCTGCGTTTCGGTGGTGGCGGTGGGCGGGGCGGTGGTTTTCGTGGTGGAGGTCGATTCGCCCGTGGTCGTGGTCTGGCTGAGGGGCTCAGCACAGAGCGCCAGGGCGCGTTCGCGCAGGTGGGAGATGCCTTCTTCCAGCCGCGCGCGCAACCCGGCGTCGACGGAGCTGGGCAGGGTGTGGAAGTTGCTTTCGGTTGTGCGGAGCGCGGCTTCGGTGGTCGCACAGCTGCCGTTGCCCACCTTCGCGGCCGCTTCGACTGCTTGGAAGTCGCGCAGCAGAGGACCCGCGCTCTGTGCGGGGATGAGTCCGGCGCTGGAGCTCCCGCAGGAGACGAGCACCGCGGCGAGCACCCCGAGCAGGGCAGCCACCAGCAGGCGCGCGCCGCCACCGCACACGGCGATGGAGCGCCGACGGGCGCGGGGGGGGGCGTGGCGGCAGGAGGCGGGGCTGTGGGCGTGATCGGGATTGCGCACGGTCACTGACCGTACTCCAGCCGCTCGGCGAGCGAGTCGGGCAGGCGGGCGGCGCGGATGGAGGCGGCGGCGCCGGCGATGTCGTAGGGGGTGCGCCGGTAGGACGCGGTCCACCCCTCGAGGTCGAGCAGCAGCCACGCCGCGCGGGGGTCGCCGTCACGGGGCTGGCCGACGCTGCCGGGGTTCAGCAGCCACTCGCCGTCGGCGAGGTCGAGCACGGCTCCGTCGCGGCGGGTTCCACCGCTTGCGAGCTCGCCCTCGAGGCGCACGAAGGAGAGCGCGACGTGGGAGTGGCCGATCAGGCAGACCCGCTCGCGCTGGTGGTCGAGGCAGAGGCCGGCGAGGAGGGTGGAGAGCACGTACTCCCAGATGGGGTCGCGCGGGCTCGCGTGGTAGAGGCCCACGGGCCCCTCCTGTGCTTGGGGGCGCAGGCCGGCGAGGAAGGAGCGGCTGGCGGCGCCGATCACCTCCTGCGTCCACTGGACCGAGAGGCTGGCGCCGCGGGAGAAGTCCGCCAGCGGCAGCTCCCCGAGCACGGCGAGGTCGTGGTTGCCGGCGAGGCACACCGCGGCGTGCTCGCGGGCGAGCTCCACGCAGGCGTCGGGGTCCCCTCCGTAGCCCACGAGGTCGCCGAGGCACCAGAGCTCGGCGGCGTCGCTCGCGGCGACGGCCTCGAGCACCGCCTCGAAGGCGTGCCGGTTACCGTGGATGTCAGAAACGATCGCGACCTTCATCGCGGTCCCGTCGCGCTCCTCAGCCCTCCTCGTCGCCACCCTACTCGGGCAGGTTCTTGATGTCCTCGCGGGTGCGCCACTTGGAGTAGTTGTCCTCCATCGCGTCGATCAGCTCGCGCATGAAGCGCGGAGAGAGATTCACGCGGGCGACGACTACGCCGGGGACCTCTTCGGCCTCGACCTCGTGGTCGACGCGGGCGAAGGTCACCGTGAACTCGTAGTCGGAGTGGCTGACGTTGGCGAAGTTGGCGTATACCCCCCCCATGATCTCGGGGGAGAGGTGGATGTTTATGTGGCGCTCGGCGCCTGAGTCGTGGTCGTTCACGGGGCTAGTATCGCAACCTGTGCGTGTCACCGTACTTGGCGAGGCTCGCGTGAGGCCTCCCTTCGCGGACGACGTGGCCCACTATCGCAAGCTGCTCTCCCGCTACGTGCGGCTGGAGGTGGTGGAGGTGCGCGATGCGCAGGCCCTGGCACGGCGGGTCCCCCGGGGGGCGTTCGTCTCGCTGCTGGCCGCCGAGGGGAGGGCGTACGACAGCCTGCAGTTCAGTGCCTTCCTGGAGGAGCGCCGCCGGGAGAGGGCGGAGGTCGCGTTCGTGGTTGGGGGCCCCTTCGGGGCGCCGCCGCTGGAGCGGGTGGACCACCGCCTGTCGCTGGGCGCGATGACGCTGCCCCACCAACTCGCGTGGGTGGTCCTGTTGGAGCAGCTCTACCGGGCGCATAAGATCCTTGCGGGCGAGCCCTACCACTACTGATGACGACTCCGACGCCAAACCCCCTCATGAACGGGCCCCGGACGCCGCTGGAGGGTCTGCGAGAGGCGGTGCTCGCGGCGGCGGCGAAGATTTCGGGCGGGGCGGGTGGTAGTGAAGGCAGAGGCCCGGAGGGGGTGACGCTCGAGCGCCCCCCGCGGGTGGAGTTCGGCGACTACTCGACCAACGCCGCGCTGCTGTTGGCCCCCGGGCTGGGCGCCCCGCCGCGCGAGGTGGCAGAGGGGCTGGGGGCGGAGCTGCGCGAGCGGGTCGGCGGGGACCTCGAGCGCTTCGAGGTGGCGGGGCCGGGCTTCGTGAACCTTTTCCTCGGGGACCGCTGGCACCGACGGGCGCTGGCGGCGGTGCTGGAGGCCGGCGAGCGCTTCGGCGCGGGTGGGACGGCGCGAAGAGAGCGGGTCCTTGTGGAGTTCGTGAGCGCGAACCCGACGGGACCGATGCACGTGGGCCACGCGCGCAACGCGGCCTACGGCGATGCGCTCGCGCGGGTGTTGGCGCTGCACGGGCACGAGGTGACACGGGAGTTCTACGTGAACGACGCGGGCTCCCAAGTGCGCAAGCTGGGCGAGTCGATCGCCGCAGTGGCGCGGGGGGAGGAGGTCCCCGAGGATGGCTACCGGGGCGAGTACGTGGGGCGGCTCGCGCAAAGCGTGGCGGACGCCTCCACGGCCGACTCCGCGCAGGTGGGGCGCGCGGCGGTGGGAGCGATGGTGGAGGAGATGCGCCGATCGCTCGCGGCGTTCGGAGTGGGGGAGTTCGACCACTGGCAATACGAGAGCGAGCTGCACGAGGGCGTCCCGAGCCGTGTGCAGCGGACGCTTGAGATCTTGGAGGAGCGGGGGCACATGTACCGCAGCGAGGGGGCCCTGTGGCTGCGCACGACGGCCTACGGCGACGACAAGGACCGGGTGGTGGTGCGCGCGAGCGGGGAGCACACGTACTTCGCCTCGGACATCGCCTACCACGAGGACAAGCGCGAGCGGGGGTTCGAGCGCCAGATCGACATCTGGGGCGCAGACCACCACGGGTACGTCGCGAGGATGAAGGCGGCGTACGAGGCGTTGGGCGCGGACGGGGGGCACCTGGAGATGTTGATCATGCAGCTCGTGCACCTCGTGCGCGGGGGGGAGCGCGCACAGATGTCCAAGCGCTCGGGGGAGTTCGTGACGCTGGAGGAACTCGTGGAGGAGATCGGGGTGGACGCGGCGCGGTGGTTCCTGCTGTCGCGCTCGCACGACACGACGATCGACCTAGACCTCGACCTCGCGCGGGCGCAGTCCAACGAGAACCCTGTGTACTACGTGCAGTACGCGCACGCGCGGATCGCCTCGATGCTGGCGAAGGCTGGCGAGGCGCGCGTCGCGGCGGCGCTGGCGGAGGTGGCGGCGGAGTCGCACCAGGGCGCGGGCGAAGAGCCGCCGCTGCACCCCTCGGAGCGGGCACTCGTGAAGCGGCTGTTGGCGTTCCCCGGGGAGGTGTGGGAGGCGGCGCAACGGCGCTCGCCACACAGGGTCGCGGCGTACGCGTTGGAGCTCGCGCAGGACTTCACGGCGTTCTACCGCGACTGCCGCGTGGTGGGCGCGGAGCCCGCGGCGGTGGAGTCCCAGCGGATCGCGCTGTGCGTGGCGGCGAGGGGCACGATCGCGCGCTGCCTGGAGGACCTGCTGGGGGTGGGCGCGCCGCAGGAGATGTAGCGCCGGGGGGTCTCCGGGTGGCGGAGTCAGTCGAAGCGCGCCATGTCGGCGTCCAGGCGCGCGGCGTCGGCGGCTGTGAGCGGGGGGGAGGTGTTCGCGTCCTCCACAATGGCGCCGGCGGCGCGGGCGCGGCGGCGCCAGCGGGGCAGGAGCAGGGCGAGGAGGGCGAGCAGCGCGAGCACGACGAGGGGGGGACCAGGTAGGCGGCGAGGCCGAACCCGTGGCTGGGGGGGAGGGCGAGCACGGCGGGGCCGTACTGAGAGACGAGAGCGCGCTTGATCTGTGCCTCAGTGCGGCCCTGGAGGATGAGGCTCTGGATGAAGGCGCGCTCGCGGTCGGCCTGCGGGGACTGGGCGACGGTGAGGGGGATTTTGCAGGTCACGCACATCACCTGCCCTTCGACGGCGGGCAGCGTGGTGCGGATCGCGCCCGGCCCGGAGGCGAGCGTGGGGGAGGCGAGTACCCCGTGGAGTGCCACGGCGAGCAGGACCAGCGTAGGCGCGCGGGACGCTCTCACACGCTCTCCGAGAGTCGCAGGGCGCGTTCGAGGAACCGCTTTTCGACCTGTCCGCGGCAGATGGCGACGACGCGCCCGGAGGGGTCGATGAGGAAGCTCTCCGGCAGCTGGGCGGTGCCGTAGCCGGAGCGGCCGAATTCGCCGCTGCCGTCGACGAGGTTCGGGAAGGTCACGTGGTAGCGGCGCAGGAATGCGAGCGAGTCGGAGGTGATGTCCTCGTAGGTGACCCCGAGCACGGTGGCGTGATGGCGCTGAAGCTCGCGCTGGAGGCGCTCCACCGCAGGCGCCTCGGCTTCACACCCCGGGCACCAGGAGGCCCAGAAGTTGAGGACGACGACGCGGCCGTGGTAGGAGGCGAGCGACTGGTCAGGGGTTGGCCCGCTGCCCCTGCCGGTAAGCGCGGGCAGAGCATGGGTGGCCTCCGGTGCGAGCGGCTGCCGCCCGTCGGCGACGGCCTGATCGAGGGTGCGGGTGGCCGCCTGGTGGGTGACCCCGTAGACGAGCAGCGCGAGCAGCGCGGCGCCGAAGAGGGTCGCAAGAGTGGGTGCGAGCAGTCGTCTCACTGGCAAGGAAGAGTAAAGCGGACCGGACGGCCCGGGCGCAGGGCGCAGCCTCCGCGCGAGGGCGTAAGATCAAGGCCAGTGCGGTGGTAGCTCAGTTGGTAGAGCACAAGCTTCCCAAGCTTGAGGTCGCGAGTTCGAACCTCGTCCGCCGCTTTCGCTTGGTGGGGCTGTTCTTGGCTCTGTGAGTGGGGATTCGGGGGGTTAGCAGGCCGGCGGCTCTGCGGACAGACGCGGGCGTTCGCGGGCAAGAAGGACACAAATCTGCTGCCACCGTGCTGCCACGGGATCGGGCGTCGGCGGTCTGCTGAGAGTGCGGTGGGTTCGACGTGCGCCGGGAGGTGTTCGTGGGGCGTCGGTGTCGTGTCAGCGGGCGTGCCGAGCGCGGAGCCGGCGGAAGTGCTCGGGGGGAGGAGTCGGGCCGCATTGCTCGATACGCCGGGTATGAGCAGGCGGCAGGCCCAACGTGCGCAACATCAGCACCTGACCACCCGCGAGGCCGCAGCGTGGCTCGGAGTCCACGAGCGCACGGTGCGCCGCTACATCTCCGCGGGGCTGCTCGACTATCGAAAGCTCCCCGGCGGCCACTACCGGATACCGCAGGAGGCGATCGACGAGTTCTGGAGGATGGTCAACGGTGCGCGGCAACGTCTATGTCGAGTCCCCAAGGCGGAGCGTCCCCAGTCCGGTTCGGCGAGGCCGATGCCGGCGGAGCGCGCTCGCCGCGAGCTCGCGGCTGGCGAGCGGTCGGATGTCGCCTACGACCTCTCACCGGAGGTGCTTGCGGCGTTGCGCAGGGAGGTGGCTGCCGACGATGGCTAGACCCTGGAAGCGGCATCGTAGGTGGCCGCACGTCGCGAAGAGTGGGGCGAGGTCGTACGGCCTGGGCTTCTACGACCACGAGGGCGTGGAACGCTCGCGCTCGTTCCCGACGGCGAAGGCTGCGCATGAATGGATCGACGCCTATGTTGGTGTCGAGCGTCGAGGTCCAGACAGCTTGCGCCGGTTTCTGCTGGATCTTGATGCGCGAGAAGCGAACGCCGCGACCGAGACCCGGACGATCGGCGAGGTTGTGCAGCTCTACTTCGCATTCAACGCCCCCGACACGGCGGACGGTTTGGCCACCTCGACGTTTCGAACGTACTCGTGGTCGGCCAATCGCCACCTACTCGGCAATGAGGGTGCCGTCAAAGGCCGGCGGGTGCCGCCGGCGACGTACGCGGTGAAGCTGGCGGCGGAACCGGCGGAGCGCTTCAACCACGCCGCCGCGCCGCGGGCTCTGCGCGAGGCGATGCGACGGGAGCGGGTCGGGCAGTCCGCTCGCGCCCACGCGTGGCGGGTCCTCTCAGCCGTGCTCTCCTGGGCGGCGCAGTCGGACCTCGTGCCCGAGATCCAGACCAATGGCTGCCTGCTCGCCAACGAGCGGGTCGGCAAAAGGCGCAAGTCTGTGCGTAGAGGGTCCGGGCGTGGGTCCATCCGTCGCCGTGGCGAGGAGGTCCGCAGCTGGGCGCTCGCGCCGATGGTTGTCGAGTTGGTCCGCGCGGAGATGCTCGCGCGCGCCACCGGAGCGCGCAGGCCGCTGATGGCCTACCGCGATGCGGCGCTGGTCTCGCTGCAGTTCGGACTTGGGCTGCGCAATCAAGAGGTCTACGGCGTCCGCTGGTCCGTGCTCGAGGGCGAGCGGGCGCACATCGTCGAGGTCTTGAGCTGGAACGAGCTGGACGAGTTGGGCAAGACCGAGCACGCCACCGGCCGCGCGGCGAAGGTTCCCGTGCTCCTGCGTGAGGACTTGAGCTGGTGGCGAGCACAACTGCGCGAGCACGGATATTCGACTCGTGCGGTCGACTTCGTCATCCCCGGCGACCTCGCCAGCGAGGAGTGGGGCATTCGCGACCCCAGGACCGGCGCCTGCCACGTGAGCAGCAACCAGGCCAAAAAGTGGGGGCCGCGATACCTGACGCCGGCGGTCAACTCCGTCGCCGACAACCAAGATGGTTACGCCAACGTGCGTGGCGCGACCCCGTACTCACTCAGACGCGGCGGGATCTCGACGCGGCTCCGCAGCGAAGATGCACAGTCAGTCGCCGAGCAGTGCGGGACGAGCCTCGAAATGCTCTCCCAGCACTACAGCTACGAGATCGACGACTTCAGCCATCTCGGCCCGCAGTCGGTCGATGAGCAATGGCGCAGGGCGCGAACTGAGGCTCGGCGATTGCTTGCCGAGAGCGCCGTGCGTGAGCCCTTGAAGGCTGTCGCGTAGACCCCTCGTCCGGAAGCCCGAGATCTCGCAGTCCTGAGATCTCGGGTCCGTGACCGTAGCGGCGTGGCGTCAGCCGATGGGTGGGTGCTTGCACTGCACTGTTGCCGAATCTGGAGGGAGATTTGTGCTGGTGGAGTGGGTGACGCCTCCAGATTGCCAGGTGATCGTCTCGGGCAGTGGGGCCGATTGGCTGGCATAGATTTGGTAGGCGTTCCCGGTGACGTTCACTGGCTGAGTTGTCCCGTCTGACATTGTGACCCTGACGTCTGAGACTCCATCCGGCAGTAGCCCGGACGTCTCGACCTCGTCGGGCGGTAGGCCGGGGGCGCATGCCACTCCGCTGGTTGCCTGCCCAGAGAGCACTTCTGCGGTTGGCGAGCAGAAGTCGGAGACCTTTGATGCGTTGACCAAGCAGACACCACCCGTTCCCGGCACGACGTATACCGGGCCAGTCTTTCCCACGAACGCGAGCTTCGCAGCGGAAATCTCGGCCCCAACTTGTGCTCCTGCGTTAGCAACGTTGTGTTCCAATCCGTTGGGCAACGTGTCTTCTGCTGTGGGAATGCGTCGCACGATCGCGAGCCCCGAGGTCAGTTCGAGCGAGACCAACGCGCTCGTCGTGGACGCTGGTGTTTGACCGCTGGCGGCGTCGTTGGAACCCAGCAAGGAGACACCCAGCCACACCAATGCCGCCGCGCATAGTCCGATTCCACCGATTCTGATGAGGCTGTTGTGGATCTTCATTGAAATTCCTGACATCGTGCTGCCTCCTGTCTAGCCCGGATCTTTCGTTAACGGTCCGCGCCCCGGGTGGTCCGGGGCGCGGAATGTCCGGCTGAGCTTGGAGAATCGGGGTTGCGAAGTCCTTGTTCCCGAGCTCAGGAGGTTCACCTTGCGGGTGCAGCGCGATGGCCGCAGGTTCAAGGTAGATGTTGTGTCGGACGGAGAGGGTTTGGTCTCGCACGTGGGTAGCGCGCTGCTGGGGGAGGTCGCTGAGAAGACTGGGCTGAGGGGCGCTCTGTCGTTGGGGCTTGGGGACTTCAAGCAACGTCGATCCGGGCACGATCACGGCCGTGTGGTCGGTGATCTCGCGGTGATGCTCGCGGACGGTGGGGAGTGTCTGGCTGATCTCGGGGCGCTCGGCGATCAGGAGTCGTTGTTCGGGAATGTCGCCTCGGCCTCGACTGCGTTCCGGGTCGTGGATCGGGTCGCCCGTGACCCGGGGGGCCTGGAGCGGTTGCGGGTCGCTCACGCGCACGCACGGTCATGCGTGTGGAGGCTGCTGGGCGCCCCGGAGCGTTTGACGATCGACCTGGACGCCACGCTCATCGGGTCGCATTCTGAGAAGGAGGGCGCGGCTGGGAACTTCAAGGGCGGCTACGGGTTTCACCCGATGCTCGCCTATGGCGATGAGACCAGCGAAGCGCTGGCCGGCGAGTTGCGACCGGGGAACGCTGGCGCGAACACCGCGATCGACCAGATCGAGGTCGCCGAGCAAGCGATCGGACAGATCCCGGTCGAGCACGTCGAGAACATCAAGCTGTTGTTGCGCGTCGATACCGCTGGCGCCAGCCACGAGTTGTTGGGTTGGGCTCGCGAGGGCCGGATCGAGTTCTCCGTCGGCTACGACCTGACCGAGACCGTGCGCGGCGCGATCCTCGAAACCCCTGACAGTGACTGGGTTGCGGCGCTCGCCCAGGACGGCAGTCCGCGCCCCAACGGACAGGTCGCCGAGATCACTGGCCGGCTCGACCTGTCGAGGTGGCCGGCTGGGTCGAGGGTGATCGTCCGCCGCGAGCGCGCGCACCCAGGCGCGCAACTCTCCTTCACCGACCACGACGGGCACCGCTTCCAAGCGATCCTCACAGACCAGGCCGGCCCAGTCGCGCACGTCGAGCGCGATCACCGCGGTCGCGCCCGCGTCGAGGATCACATCCGCAACGACAAGGACACCGGCATGCGCAACCTGCCGTTCCGCGACTTCGAGCACAACCGTGTCTGGCTGGAGCTCGTACGGATCGCCCACGACCTCCTCGTGTGGACCAAGCGCCTGCTATTCACCGGCGAACTCGCGAAATCAGAGCCCAAGCGCCTGCGCTACCGCATCCTGCACGTCGCGGCCCGCCTCTGCTTCCACGCCCGCACCGCCACGCTACGGATACAAGCCAGCTGGCCCTGGGCCAACGAGCTCACAACCGCGTTCATCCGCCTCAGAGCGCTCCCGCGGCCCCCAGCCTGACACGGCCGCGGCCCCCACGACGACCACCCCGGACCCCCGGCGCCACACGCCCCGCGAAGCCTGTCCGCGAACCGGCACTCGACCGCCACCACGACCCCGGATCGCGCCCTCAAACACCCCGACCCAACGATCCACGCCAACCTCAACCAACCCCACCCCACAACCACCAACCAAACCTCACATCAAACGGCTTCCTGCACGATCCGGGCTAGTGAGCGCAAGTCTCTGCACCTGCCCGCTGCAGCTCTGTCTGACAAGTAGCGGCGGCGTACTCGAGGGGACGCATCCCGGCGGAGACTGCCGCTCTGATCCCAAGCACTGTGTCCTCTACTACGGCGCAGCGAGATGGCTCGGCCTCCATTGTGGCTGCTGATAAAAGGAAAAGATCAGGATGAGGCTTGCCGCGCGCCACATATATGCAGAGAACGACCCTCGCCCCGGGAAAGATCCCGCAGGCCGTCAGTGCCAAAGTCAGTCGCGTCTTTTCGATTTATGTCGCGCGTCGGGTTATGTCGTATAGGGGTCGCGATCCTTCTCTTTGCGTTTGATCCCGCGAGCTGGGGCGACATAAAGCGGTCTGTAGAGGCGAGCCTGCTTTGGGTAGGCGCGTACCGCGTTGGTCGGCATCCTGATTACTCGGATGATCGGTAGCCGTCGTCGGTGCGGAGACCGGCTATCAGTTCATAGATGCGAAGCATGTCGCCGGCGATCTCGACTGCTCGCGTCTCCTCGAGCAAGGCGATGGATTCCGCGACATCGGAGGTGTCGTTCTCGTCTCCGCCTTCGACGAGTCCTGCTCCGATGCGCATCCTCAAGCGCTCCTCTGCGGGGGTCCGCATCTTGCTTTCGTACACCACGCCGAAGTGTGACTCTGCTGCGTGTAGTCGAGCGCGGACTGGCCCTGGGTCGGTTGCGAGGGCCTCAACAGCGAGGCGCATGTGCTCGAAGGCTGGGTGATCGGGCTTCGCGTCGCCGGTGCCCTGGGAATGCTTCGCGGGGATCGTGGGATCATAGTTTCGGATCGCAAGATCCGGTTGCAGACCCAGGCGACTGGACGGCGGCGCTCGCGCACTCGGCCTGCGGGCAGTCATGATCTGCCGGGATGGCTGATCATGACGCAGTGCTGTTCGACCTCGATGGCGTTCTCGTTGACTCGCGCGTGCCCTTCGCGCGCGGCGTCAACAACGCGCTCGCCGCGCAGGGTCTGCCACCGAGGCCGGAGCACGAACTCCACCAGTACCTCGGCCCGCCGCTGCACCGAACATTCCAGGCGCTGGTAGGCGAGCAGTTCGTCCAGCCATGCGTCGATGCCTATCGCGCCCGCTACCGCGAGCTGGCCGCGACCGAGACGACGGTATTCCCCGGTATCCGAGAGATCCTCAACGAGCTCTCAGAGCGCCTGCCGCTCCTCATCGCCACATCCAAGCCGCGTGGGTTGGCCGAGCCGTTGCTCGATGCCCTGGGCCTACGGCGCTTCTTCGTCGCCGTGATCGGTCCCGAGCTCGACAGCGAGAACGAGCAAAAGGCCATCACCATCGGACGCGCTATGCGCGAGCTGGCGCCCGATGCCCGCCCGGTCATGGTCGGCGATCGAAAGCACGACATCGCAGCCGCCCACGCGCACAACATCCCTGCTATCGGCGTTCTATGGGGCATCGGCTCAGAACAGGAGCTACTCATCGCCGGAGCCAGTGCACTCGCCCACACCCCGACCGAACTCGCAACCCTCCTCGCTCCATCACGGTAAAAGCGGCTGTGATCGGGCCGCGCCCAGCCCGTTGACCCGTTGCTCGGGTATGGCGGCGTTCGGGTAGCATGACGCATCTCCGGTAGCCGGCACCAAGGGCACGAGCAACAATCACGGCGCGCGGGAAGCCATCGCCGCTCCGGACGAGCCGCCAGTCCTCTGCGGCCCAGGCCCATTCTCGCATCCGGCCGAAGCGGCACCGGATGCCTCTGATGCAACAATCCTCAACGCTTACCGCGACATACCCGACGCGCGACATAATTGGAGAAGACACGAATGACGCTCGGGCTGACCGGCTTGCGGGACTTGTTCCCGCCGCACGCGCTGTTCTCTGCCCACGACGTACCACGCCCCAAGTCCGACCCCGCGCTCTTTCGGCACGCAGCCGCCACGATGAACACCGAGCCTGCTGCCTGCGTGGTCATCGAGAACACCCCATCGGGATCACTGCCGCCGCCGCCGCTGGAATGCGAGCGATCGGCTATACAGCAGACAGCGACGAGGACGCGCTGCGCAGCGCTGGCGCCGAAATCATCCGCTCGCTGGAGGAGATCCCAGAGCTGCTGATCGCAGGAGTAGTCGCAGTGAGTCGCAGCGGGACTGCTCAGTCGGTCAGGCAGACTGGGCGACGATGAGGCGCAGGCCGCCTTCGTAGGTGAGCTGCGTGCGTAGGTGCCCGTGGCACGCGTCCCACGCGCCGGAGGTGAGGTCAGCTTCGAGCGCAGCGAGGGCGCGTTGCTCGACGCCGTCGGGCAGGCGCGGCCAGACGGACTGGGCGGCGCGTAGGGCGGGGTCGAGGTAGGCCTCCGGCCGGGCGTAGTACGCCTCGAAGAAGCCGTCCTGACAGTCGCTCGGGATCGGGACGGTCTCGACGTTGGCGCTGCCGAGGATGCTGGCGATCGCATCGATTGTCGGGAAGCGTTGGCGATCATCAGCGAGCGCCTCCGGGAGGTAGTCGCTGATCATCCAGTAGTCTGCGAGCACATCGATGTCGAAGGTGAGCACGACCACTGGGCCGCGTGCGACCCGACGCAGCTCGCGCAGACCGGCAGCAGGATCGTGCCAGTGATGGAGTGTGATGAGCGCCATCGCCGCGTTGAAGGAGTCGTCGTCGAGCGGCAGTGCCTCGGCGCTGGCGTCGATCGCTGGCGCTAGGTGGGTGGGGCGTTGGGCGCGCATCCCGGCGGACGGCTCGACGGCGAGCACGTAGCGGTCGGCGGGCTCGTAGGAGCCGCTGCCAGCGCCGACGTTCAGGACGGTGCGCGCGTCGCCGAGCACCGCATGGACGCGGGCGGCGATCCGCGGGTCGGCGCGCCGGTGGCGCGGGTAGGCCGGCGCGTGCCGGTCGTAGTCGATGCTCGCTTCACGCACGGGACGCGCACTCTACGCGGCCAGTCTCTTTGGACGGCTGGCCGATGACAACCAACCACAAGGAGGTCGATCATCCAGCTCTGATGAGCCTACAGACCAGCCACCGCCCAACGTGTCGTCGGGCGGTGGCTGGAAGCGGCGAACGGGGGTCGAACCCGCGACCTCTGGCTTGGGAAGAACTTACCCTACCCTCTCAGCTGTTCCCCGAAAAACGGCGTCCTAGAGCCAAAAAGCCCGCTGTAGAGGCGAATTTCGGCGTTCGGGCTGCCTCACGCGCCCGGACAAACTAGGACAAAGGCGGACAAACTTTCCGAAATTTTGCTGTACGGGTGCAGAACGGGAATTCGAGGGCGTTCGGGCTGCGCGCTGTCAGCTCCCTCCGGCGCTCGCCTTCGCCGACTCTTCGGCCATCGCGCGATACGCCTCCTGCACCGAGACCGCCCAGCGCGCATGAACGTCGGCGTCGTCCTTGCCGGAGATGCGCTCGACCGCTCTCGCCTCGATGGCGAGCGAGAAGGCAGCCGCAGCCTGCTCGGGTTCCTCGGGGAACCAGTCGATGATCTCCGCCTGCGTGTGCGGAGTCTCAGCGGCTATGCGTTTGAGCATCTCCATCGTTGGCTTCGGCAGGGCCATGGGCCAGAGTCTATGCCGCTCCCGCCGCGCGCCCAAGTGGGCCACGCGAGCGGAGGAAACCGGGCTCCGGCGAGGCAGTATCCTCAGGGGCGGAGGGCCGCGACGCACGCGCGTCGGAGCCCATCAGGCGGCGGTAGCTCAGTTGGTAGAGCGCCACCTTCCCAAGGTGGATGTCGCGAGTTCGAGTCTCGTTCGCCGCTCTTCGTGATGGCTTGGTGCGAGCGCCCGCGCTGATCTCAGCGTCGGCTCTACCTCCGGGTGCGCGAGGCCAGCTCGTCGCTGAGCAGAGTCCCGAGGGCATCCGCCGCCGGGACCTTCATGAACGCCTCGACCCAGCCAGCGATGGCGACGATGGCGAAGAGCGAACGCTGACGCCGGTCGCTACGGTCGCCGTGGCGCAGAGGGTTGCCGAGGTCGCCGAAGACGCGCCCACAGACGAAGCTGCGGAACTCCTGCGCGGCGGGGAGCTTGCGCACGACCCGCTCGACGCGGTGAATCCTGCCCTGCTCAGGCTTGTCGAGGAGGCGCCGGTCGCTGTCGATGACTTCCAGCTCGCGCCCCGCGCTCCAGATGGCGCCCTCCAGCCCCGCCGTGAGCGGCCCCGCCGCCCGCGAGAACTCGCCCTCTTGCGCGTGCTCAAGGCCGTGGAGCATGTCGTCGCGCTGGTCGTCAGTGACATAGGACGGCGCCTTCTTGACGGTGGCGATGAGCGCGGCGGTGAAGGTGCCGGTCGTGACCACGATCTCCAGCGCGTCGAGGAGGACGGCTTCCACGTCGGCGCGGTCCATGCGCGCGAGGGCCACGAGCTGCCCGACGCTGAGGATGGAGAGGAGGAACCACAGCGCGCTCGCTTCCCACACCTTCGCAACCCGCTCGATAGCCGCGTCGATCTCGCGCCCCTGCTCCAGGATCTCGACCAGCGGGTTCGGCACGGTGAGCCTCGCGAGAGGGTTCGGCAGGGCGATGCCCGCCAGGGGGTTAGGCACGGTAAGCCCGGCGAGAGCGTTCGGCACGGTCATCCCGGCGAGCGGGTCGGGCATCGTGATGCCCGCGAGCGGGTTCGGCATGGCGAGCGCGCTGAGCGAGGCCATCTGCTTGGCCAGCGGCCCGATGGTCGCTTCGGCCAGCTTGGCTGTGGCGAGCGCACCGGACGCACCGAACACTGATGCCAGGTGGTCGGCGGGGAAAAGGCCCTTGGTTGCGAGCGGCGAGCGGAGGAGCTGCTGGTTCAAGCCCGCGAGCAGGCCACCGCTCACGAGGTCCTGCACGCCCGGCATGGTCGTCTTGCCCAGGGCGAGCATGTCTTCCATGCGCTTCGTCCCGGCCATCATCTCCTGGACCGCCGTAAGCGCCTTGAAGTTCTCACCGGCGAAGAGGCCGGTCGGAGCCGCCCACTGCTTGGCAAGCCCGGCGGCGCCGGTGATGTCGCTGAACTGCTTGGCGAGCCGCTGGCTCGCGAGCCCGGCG
Source organism: uncultured Solirubrobacterales bacterium (assembly GCA_963703395.1). Lineage (GTDB taxonomy): Bacteria > Actinomycetota > Thermoleophilia > Solirubrobacterales > Solirubrobacteraceae > Palsa-744. Next base: position 491,597 of record OY969817.1, read on the forward strand.
CCAGCCAGCCCGGCCACGTCCAGCGCGGGCGACTTGAATGAGCTGGCGATGCCGAGCGCCTCCTGCATGCGCTTCGAGATGTCGGGCGCGAGCCCGGCGACGCCGAGGTCGGTCGCGTAGCTCGTGCCGAGCCCCTCGGCCCAGCCCGCGCCCATGCGCTCCGCCGCGCCCTTGCTGATCTCTTCAATCTGCTTGGTCAGATGCTCAGCGGGCGAGATGTCCTTGAGCGCCGTCGCGACGAGGCCCTCCGGGACGTGCCTTTCGGTAGCGCGAGCGGAGTCGGCGATGCCCTGCGCTGCCTTCTCGACCGGGCTCATCGGCTCGCTCCCCGGCGGCGTCGCCGACTTCGGCTGACGCCGCTTCTGCCCGAGCCGGGTGGTGTCTTCGCCTCTCTGGGCATAGACACTCAAGGATAAGGCGACAGCGGACGGAAGTCTTGTCTTTTGCCGACGCCTCCGAGGGCATCGACGGGCTCCGCAGCGTCTTCGACCTCGCATACGATGCCTTGATGCCAGCGTCCTTCAAAGCCGAGATGGAGATCTCGCGATGAGCGAGTACGAGGGCCAGCTGGAGCTGACCTGGACCAACAAGCACCTTCGGCTGCTCGCGCATGAGGACGGCTCCTACGAATGGGAGCGCCTGCGCCCAGAGGGCCCGGGTGGGCATCTTGGAGAGATCAGTCGTCGCGGCCACGCGCGTCATCTTCGCGGGCGGGCGGGGCTGGCGTTGGTGCGGCGCTGGCTGCAGGGTGCTCATCTCCGGGGTCTTGCTGCTGTGTCGCCGGCTGGGTTTCGATGGCGGAGCCGTTCCCGCAGAATCGCTTCAGCGCCTCGGCGAGCTGGGCAACCTCGTCCTCGGCTGGCAGTCCATCCAGGTCGAGCCGTTCGACCAGCTCCACGAGGCTCCTGGCGTTGTTGCGCGTCTTCGTCGTGCCGAGAGCCGTCTCGATGTCCTCAGCGAGCCGGAACATGCGGCCATCTGCCGCCTTCTCGACCGCTTCGACCTTCTGCGCCGTGCCATCGTCCGCCGCTGCGATTTTGCTGGCGTCGCCGTCAGTGACGACGAGCAGCTCGATGTGAAGCTGGTCAAGGAGCTGGATGTAGTCCGGCAGGTTCTCGCGCCCTCCGCAGTCCACCACGCTGATGCTGCAGCGGTCGACATCGACACCGAGGCGGTCGAGCAGCGTCCGTGTGACCGCAACGTCGTCCTGGCCCTCGCACAAGACCGCCCGCTGCGCGAAGAGCACCTCGGCGGCGCTGCCACGACGGAGCTTCTCGGCGACCCGCTCGTAGGAGAAGTCGAGCTGCGCCGTGCAGCGATAGACCTTGCTGCAGCCCGTCTCCTTGGCGACCCTCAGTACGCTGGTGTAGTCAGCGACCGAGACGAAGGCGGCGTCGTGGGTCGTGACCATGACGTCGTTGCCCAGCTCGGCGAGGCTTCGGAGCGTCGCGGCGAAGACCCGGCGCAGATGAGGGTTCAGGTACGCCTCCGGCTCCTCGATGAGGAACACGGCGGGCCGCGTGTGCTCGGCGAAGTCGGCGTAGGTGCGCAGGATGGCCAGGCGGACCAGGCTGCGGTAGCCATCGCCGAGCCGCTCGACGGCGAGGGCAGGGCTCGCCGCATCGTCCTGGACGTGCAGCGTGAGGATGTCCGCGAGCAGTTCCTCCGCACTCGGCATCGAGAGGCTCACCTCAGCTCCGGTCGCCCTCGGCCCGAGCACAGAGCGCAGGTTGTCGCTCAGCGACTGCTCGATGGACGCGAGCTTCGGCGTGCGGAGGATCTCCTCCATGCGCCCGGAAAAGCGCTCGTAGGCCGTCTCACGGGGGACGGTGCTCCCGTCGGGTAGCTCGTAGGTGTTCGCCGTCGAGCGAAAGTCCTCCCGGTAGAGATCGAGGAGCTGAGCGAGCACGCCGTAGCCGCCGGTGTCGAAGGCTCGATAGAGGCTCGGGGTCAGGTAGTGCACACGCCCCAGCAACGGGACAATCCGGCTTGCGGGCGCAGGCAAGAAGCGAACCGGGTCGGTGTCGGGGTCGGCGGGGGCACTGCCGCGCTTGATGGCCGCCGGCGGGCGGTAGGTGTTGCTGGAGGCGTCGAGGCAGTAGTTCTCGAACTTGAGCCGGCCCTTGTCCTCGCCCCGGTCGCCGCGCCACGTGCGATAGAAGAAGCCGTGGATCTCGTCCGTCGTGCGGAAGATGTTCTCCTTCTTGAGCGGGGTGCGCAGATGGACCTCCACGCGCACCTCCTGCGTGATGTCGAGCTGGTGGAAGTCGGCAGGATCGAGGTCGGCGCGACGCGCAGCACCGAGCGCCAGGCGGACAGCGGTGATGAGGTTGGACTTGCCGGCGTTGTTGGCGCCGACCACCGCCACCAGGTTCCGGTCGGCGGGCAGCTCTATCACCGTCTTCTCCGCGCCGAAGCTGCGCAGGTTGCGGATCTCGATGTGCTCAAACCTCACGCACGCATCTTTGCGCCACGTGGTTTCGGATGCGGGAGCGTCGCCTAGGCCCTCCCCTGCGTTTGTGGGGCAAGTAGCGCGAGAGGGCCTCAGCGAACGGGCACCTGCACGCGGCTCCCCGGCGCCCAGCCCGCGCGCTCACCCGGCTCCGTCTTCCTCACCGCGACTCCTTCACGAGCCGCTCCTCCCGCTCGATCAACGCAAGCAGGCGCTCCATGTCAAAGGCTGCCATGTCCCTTTCCTCCAAGCGGATGAACATGTCGGCATGAAGGCCAGCCGCGAGCTTCGCCACGCGTGTCCGCAGGTGCTCAAGGCGTGGATGGAAGTTCGCCTTCACCCTGGAGTTCCAGGCATAGCCGGCCTCATCTCCTGTGGCCGAGGCGATCTCGCCGATGCCCACGTGCTCGAAGAAGTCTCGCATCCCCGCGAGCCCGGCGTCAAAGGTGAGGATGACGGCATCCACGACATCGGGCACCTGCATGGCATCCACTTGGCCATTGAGGAGGAAGAGGTCGTGGGCCGTTCCCCACAGCTCGCCAAGGGTGGCGTCGGTCACAGGTTTGGCTCGAAAGCGCAGCAGCCGACTCGCCTGCCGTTGCGCGGCGTCGTCTGCAATCCACAGGTTGAAGGCGACCTGGACCAGCAGCGCCGCGTTGAGGCGCAGCTCCTCGCGGAGCCAGCGCATGAACGCCTCGAAGTTCCGCGCCCGCTGTGGCAGGCTGTGGCTTGGGTCCCATAGCTGCCTGAGCCTGAGGACCCCGGCATACATCCACAGCATCTGAGGGAGATCGGCGGCGCCGGCGATCTCCTGCTCGTAGCTTGGGTCGAAGGTCTCAGGCGGGCGGCGCTCGTCCATGACCTCGGCGCGGCTGAGAGCCATGAGCAACTCGAACGCCGCGTGCGCTTCCAGGGCTGCGCGCGGCTGCAGGGTCGCCCTCGTCGGCTGGAGGAGCTGACCGAGAGCAGGTCCAGGAAGCACGTCGCGCCCGAGGAGGTTGGCGGTGAGATGCCGCACGGGCTGCGCCTTCTCGCCGAGTCGCTCGGGCGCGAAGCAGAGGCGCTGCATCGCAATCAGCACGTCAGCGTCGAGCACGAACGTCGCGGGCCGCATCGGGTCGTAGGGCCGGAAGCTGTTCAGGGGCACCACATGGAGACTTGGGATGTCGGCAAGCTCGGGGACAGCCCACGAACCGGCGTAGGCGGCGGCCAGGGCTGCGGCGGTCGCAGGAATCCCGAACGCGCCGGTCTCATCATCAGCGCCCAGCCCGGAGCCGAGGATCACGCAGCACGAGCCGTTCGCCTTGACCGCCTCCTCCCAGTCAGCATCGGGGCGAGGAACGACGAACTGAAAGCGGCGTGCGGGGTTCGAGATCAGCGCATGGGGCCCGAACTCCACGCGCCAGCCATCATCGAGGCCACCACGGAGCGAGCTTGGCCCCGCGAACGGAGCGAGGCCGAGCCTCTCGCGGTAGCTCATCCAAGACTCTTCGGTCAGGAATTCTGGAGCGTCGCCGATTGGATAGAACGCCAGCTCGAGGGCCATCGTCGGCTGCTCTTCGAGGAAGCCATAGATGGCTGCAACCGGCGAGACGTGTCCGTGCCGGGGCGCGTCGATCAGCGGCGCACGGCCAGCAGTGGCCTCACGCACGTCCTGCACGGGGAACAAAGGGTCCAGCGAGATCGACATCCTGACGACGATAGAGGTGCCTCTGGCGAGACCCGTGAGGCCGGGCTCCTCCAGGCTCCGTCCGTGGGAGTCTTCGCCGATGGCCACTCTCTGGTCACAGATGGGCCGGCGTCGCCGCCGGTCGATGTCGGGCCTCAGGAAGGAGGACGTGCCGCTCGACCCCGGCGTCTATGCCCTCTACCGCTCCGGCAAGCCGATGTACGTCGGCAAGGCCAAGAAGCTCCAGGACCGGGTCGGGGGAGATCACTCGGGACGGGGCCTGCGCATGGGCGGCTCGGCGATGCGCCGCAACACCGCCGAGCATCTCGGCATCGCGACCGCCTACGAGATCAAGAAGGGGCTCTACCGTGTGAGCGCCGAAGAGGCGGGGCGCGTGCGCGCCTGGCTCGACCGCTGTGAGATCGCCTGGCGGAAGGGCGCAACCGAGGCCGCCGCCGTGAAGCTGGAGAAGGCGATGAAGAGGGAGTACCTGCCGCCGCTCACGAAGCGCTGAGGCGCGGGCGCGCCGTGCTCGGCGCAGGCGAGGGCCTTACTGCGCGTCGGAGCGCACGAAGGGGATGAGCGGCGTGATGACGCGCTTCTCGATGAGGCCGGCGGCGTGCGCGAGCAGATGCGGGATGGGCGAGTAGCGGCCGTGGCTGGCGACGTGCAGCGCGACCACGGGCACGCAGGCGACCTCCACGCTCGTCGCGTCGAAGGGGATGTTTTTGAGCTTCGACCCGTTCTGGATGAAGGTGTCGAGGCGCCCGCGCGCATCCCGCTGCGCGTGCCCGGTTCCGTACTGGACGGTGCCGTCGGGCAGCGTCCACTTGACCATGCAGTCGCTTAGCCCGAGCGCGGCCACCGGCGCGCGTGTGTGGTCGTCGGCGTTCGCGAGCTGGTTGATGGTCTGCAGCACGTGCGTTTCGTCATCGGGCTGGTCGGCGCCATCCGCCGGCTGCAAGCCCTTCAGGATGTCGAGCACCGGCTCCGGCAGCGCCTTGGTGTCCGAGCGCCAGCGGCAACGTTCCTTCGCTCGCTGCCCGTCCTCCTCGCCCACGGCGTCCTCCCACACGCCCTGGAAGTAGATGGGGAACTGCACGCTCCCGAGTTGCTTCTTCGGTACGAGCGCCGACATGAAGTGGTCGAGCCCCGAGCGCAGGTTGTAGATGATGCCCGCCGCGATGGTGGGGATCTCGGTGTTCGCCGGGTCGGAGGTGATCTCCAGGCGACGCACCTTCGGCTGGCGCCTGCCCTCGGCGCTCTCGACGACCCGGTAGGGGTCGCGCATCACGTAGCGCTCGATCTCCTCTTCCAGGGCGGCGAGGTCCTCCCTGGCCTTGGCGAGCTTCTTCAGATAGGAGGGGACGATGGCGACCACCAGCCCACGGTATCTCTGGCGCGAGCGACTCCAGGGGAATTGCCAGCGCGTGCGCGCACCTACGATGAAGTTCAGAATGAGCGCGCAGGCATCATCACGACCGGCCCGCACCCTTCCAGGCCGCCCCTCCGAAGCACCTCGAAGACGCCCCCGCTGGCCAGAAAACGTGCGAATCTGCAGTACGGGTGCAAAACGGGCGCTGAATTAAGTCGGCCTCCCGCCCGAAAAGCCCCGTAAGCACTGGGGAAACTCGCAGGTAGGGCTATAGCTTGGGAAGCCAGCGCTCTGCCAACTGAGCTACCGCCGCAGAAGGGGGCTCGTGGACCATCGAACGCGCATGAACCCCTTCTCGCTGATCTTACCGGGCGCTGCTCATCAGCGAATGAGCCTGTCCGCGACGGTGGCAGCTCGGACCGAGCATCCGGGGCCCGGCCCAGAATGGGTGCATGGCCATCCCGGCACCACCGATACTGACCTTGCCGCCATCGACGGCATAGGCACGCCATCCTCGCCGGCGTCGCTGTCGGCCACCAACCCCATAGACCCGGCGCAGCCGGCGGCGTTTGTGCGTATGCAGGGGCGCCGGGCGCCGAGGCGGCGTAGATATCGTCGGTAAGATGGCCACTAGCGCAGGCACCGAGCCCGTCCAGCAGCACATCGTCCCGCGCCACATGCTCGCGCGGTTCGCCAACGACGACGAGCGCCTGACTGTCGTGCGCCGGGCGCCGGAGCGCAAGGTCCTGCGCCGGCAGGCGCCCGAGAAGGTGGGCACACGTGGGCGCTTCTATAGCTACCAGGACGAGGACGGCGCCTGGCAGCACGAGCTGGAGACCGGGCCGCTCGCCAACCTCGATGGCGTCGGCTCAGCCGGGCTCGACGCCATCGTCCGCTTCGGCATCGAGGCCGACGCCGAGGGCCACATGCGCCTGTATAAGGCTGAGCTTGGGGAGCGGGCCGAGCTGCAGCTCTTCATCGCCTCACTGATGGTGCGCACCGCCGGCTTCCGCAAAAGCTGGGATGTCTCAGCGCAGGCGACGCTCATCGCCCACATGCGAGCTCGCCTAGAGAACGAGCACGAAAGCGGCGCCATCAGCGGCGAGATCCACGCGCTCCTCAGGCGCGCGCTGGACACGCCGGGCCGCGTTGAGCTCAAGCCCCCACGCCTTCGCCATCACGCGCGCCTCGTGCCGCTGATCGAAAAGGTGGCCACCCGCCTGCACCTCGACACCCTCGTCGGCGTGCGGCGCTTTGCGAAGCCCCTGCTCCTCACCGGCGAAGAGCCCGTCGTGGTCTTCCCGGGCGCTGATCTCGCGAGCGGCTGCGCCGCTGGCGAGATCTTCGCTGGTAGGGAGGAGCCGGTGGAGGTCTGGCGGCAGCCGGACGAGCTGTGGCCGCAAATCGAGGTGCGCCTGAAGAGCATCGCCGGTGTCGCCGTCGCCGCTGACCCGCACACGGCGGTGCTGATGTTCAACGCGGACACCGACAACGGCGGCAAGCTGGCCTACATGGCTTCGCAGGTGCAGCCGGAGGGGCTCGCTGGGCTCATGAACGTACTCGTTGCCGTCGGCTCAGAGTGGGTCGCCGGGCGGGATGACTGCGAGCTGCTCCGGCTTCTTGCCGAGAGCGTAGAGGGCGCCGGCCCAGGGAGCATCTGTGGCCCGCGCGATTGACCTCACGAAGCTGTCCACCCGGGAGCTGCTCGTCCTCTGGGCGCAGGCGCTCCGCGAGCTTCATGACCGCGAGGTCGTGCGCACCTTCAACAACCCCATCGGGGACATCGCCGAGGCCCTCGTGGCCCTGCACTATGAAGGCGAGCGCGGCTCGTTCTCCCAGGCCTCGTGGGACGTGAGGACCCGAAGCGGAGAGCTGCTCCAGGTCAAGGCCCTGCGGCGGACAGGGGCGAAGACGCGCCGCAACCTCTCGCCGGTGCGCTCGGACGGCTATGACGCGGTCCTGATCGTCATCTTCACCGAGGACCTGCGCGTCGAGCAGGCCCTCCGCGTCCCACGGGCGGTGGTCAACGATCTCTTCGCCTGGCGCGACCACGTGGCTGGGCGTGTCATCACCGTAACGAGGAAGCTTCTTGATCACCCCGAGGTCAAAAGCATCGACCTCTCAGACGAGCTGCTCGACGCCCCCATCAAGGCCGGGAGCCAGTGAGACGCCCTCCAATGTTGGACCTGCTTTCTCGGTCGAGGAGATGCGCGAGGCTGCCGCAGCGCGCGTGTCGGTGTCGAGTGGCTGCCGAGTCCGTTCCAGGAGCTCCAGGCGGCTCGGGGCGTAAAATCTCCTCGCGATGACACCGCCCGGAGAGATCGAAGACACGATCGGCGCGGTGCACTGGGAGGCGCTCGACGTGTACGGCGATGGCGAGGGTCTGCACCTGGCCATTCCCGCCTACTTCCAGGAGCACCACGTTCCCTACCTGAACGGCGTGCTCGAGTCGCGGCTGTCGGACGTTTTTGGCTCGGATGACGCTGAGCGGGCTCCCGCTGGCGAAGACCGCGCCGAGGTCCACTTCCGACTTGACCCCGGCCGACTAGTAAGGGACCGGACCCGCGCGGAGTACAGCCGGGGCATGATCGTGATCGGCTCCGTGTCGAAGCCTTGGCCGGACGCTAAGGTCCTCCGTTCTGCGCTTGAAGGCGCATCCTCCGTCCTGTGATCGTCGTAGCCTTCGCTGCCTATGCCACCACGCTCGATCCAGACGCTCAGCGGCGCCCAAAACCTGCGAGATTTGCTGCCCCCGTGCGGCCACGGGCACAGGGTTTTTATGAAAATATGCAGATTTGCAGGGCAAAACGCCCCGACCACCCCGAGCTTCCCAAGCTTGGGGTCGCGAGTTCGAATCTCGTCCGCCGCTTTCGCCTCACAGGGGCGATTGCGCTCTATGACTGGGGGTTCGGGGGTGTAGCGGGCAGCTCCAGATAGCGCCTATCGCGGCGGCTTGACAGCGACAAGCAGCGCCATCTCCCTCCACTTCCAATAGCAGTCGACGTCATCGAAGCCGAGCGCGCGCAGCCACTGAAGCTGGGTTTCGACATCCAGTAGTCGGTCGGATGGGTCCTCGCACTCGATCGGCTCGTCGATCGCGGCGAAGAACGCTGCGTGCAGCCGAGGGGTTGGTGAGGCGACGTGCTCGAAATTCGCGAACACGCCACCGGGCTCCAGCAGGTCAAAGACCTCGCCGTAGAGCGACCGCTTGCGCTCGTGCTCGAGATGGTGAATCGCGAACGACGAGATCACAGCATCAAAGCGCCCTAGCTCGGGGAGCGGCTCTGAGAGATCATGTTGGACCAGTTCGGCGCGACCGTCGGCGGCGAACCGCTCGCGCGCCGCATCGAGCATGACCTCCGAGAAGTCGAGGCCGATACCGACGACCTCGGGTCGATCGCGCTGTATCAGCGCCAGGAGGCGGCCGTCGCCTGTCCCGAGATCGAGGACTCGGCGAGCGCCCGCGGGAACCGCGTCGAGCAGGACGCTCTCGCCCTCCGCGCGGTGCGGGAACTCATCCGCCCGGTCGAGATAGCGACGGACGTGCTCAGGCGCTGTCCACTCACTCTCGCGCCCGCGCGCTGTAATAGTGGTCGTCTTGCGGGGGGCGGTCTCGCTCAGAAGCTGCTCGGCGTATCCGAGTCCGACGAGGCGCTCATCGGTTATCTCCAGGGCTTTGCGCAGCGAGGCGACAAGCTCATGCTCGTTCGTGAGATCCGAGGCCGGTGGCGCCACGGCCTCCAGCTCGATGAAATCGCCGAGTCCCTCGACACAATCGAGATGTATGCGGACGTTGCGCCAGAGGAACAGACGCCGGCGCTTGGCGACCATGACGCATACGCCTAGCGAGGTGGCGAGCGAGGCTAGGAGAACGCCGGCGTCGTCGACCTCGATGATGCGGTATCGGCTCTCGCGTTGCTGCGGTTCGCTGGCGCGCTCGAACTGGATCAGATGGGTGTGGCCGGGATGCTCCTCGCGGAGCTTCAGCCCGCCCCTGGGGACCTCGAAGTAGGTATCGCGCTGGGTTATCTCGCCGTGGTCCTCGGCCCCAAGCGCTCGACATGCCTCCAGTGAGGCGCCGGGGTTCGGGTCGCGGGCCTTGAGCTCGATATTTCTTCGCGGTCGCTGTACCGGGTCGATTGTCACAGGCTCACTCCGCCGCGCGCGACTGGCTGCCCGCGAACTCGAAGTCGAGGATCGTCGGCCCGTGCGACACGTGCGACGGGTCGATTAGTTCGAGGATCACCGTGAACGCAACGGTCGCGATGCCCAGCACGATCAGTGCGTGCTTACGACTCATCGAAGCCTCTCTCGATGGGCCAAGAGCTCTGGGAGCCTGTCCAGGGACCGGATGATCTCGGCGCCGGCATCGCGGAGAGCGTGCTCGTCGCTGTCTGCTGCGTAACCGATTGCTCGCATCCCGGCGGCGACAGCAGCCATGATTCCTGATCGTGCATGGCGGCCGAGCACTCTACAGCCCACCCTGGGGACTGTCAGATTGTTTGTGGCGAGCCGCTCATGTCACCCTCCGATTGGGGCGCGCGGGTTGGCGCCCCAGAAGATCTGGGTGCCGAGCATCCCGATGAGGTGCACGAGCACGAGGTTCAGCACCATCGACTTGGCGGTCGCGGTCCCCACCCCGACCGGGCCCCCGGAGGCGTTGTAGCCGTAGTAGCACGCGACAAGGATGATCGCGGTGGCCATGAACATGGCCTTGACCAGGCTGAACACGAAGTCGGGAGGGTTCTGGAACTGCCAGAAGATCAGGAAGTACCCGCCGGAAGAGACCACCCCGACCTGCTGCACGACGGCGATGTAGGAGGCGAGGAACGCGCCGCCGATGCCGGCGAGGTACATGAACGGGAGCACGAGCCACGCGGCGAGCAGGCGGGTCGCGCAGAGGAACGTGACAGAGTTGATGCCCATCACCTCGAGCGCGTCGATCTCGTCGGAGATGCGCATCGCGCCGAGCTCGGCGACGATCCCGGTGCCGACCTTGGCGGCCATCATGTAGCCGAAGGCGTAGGGGATGATCTCGCGCAGGTCGCACCACGCGGTGAACACCCCCGAGTACGCGGGAGCGCCCTCGGCCTCGAGGAAGTAGGCGCCCTCGATGCCGCACTCCAGGCCGAGGATGAACATCAGCGACCAGATGATCAGCGTCGAGGAGATGATCAGGATGCCCGACTGGCGCAGGGCCTCGCCGAAGAAGCGGAAGACGCGCAGACTGAAAACCTCGCTCGCTATCTGGCCAGCGAAGCCGGCGATCTCCCCAGAGGAGGAGAGCCATTCGCGCGGGATCGCAAGCCATTCGTTCATAGCACCTGCCCCAAAATCATTTGATCTGCGTGGAGATCAGCAGCGGAAACCAGCACAGCCGCAGCGCGAAGAACTGCGAGACGAACTCCCCGCCGTATGGGTAGGGGGTTTGAGGGCCGAGGCGACGGTCCTGGCGGTCAGGATCATCATGTCGCCTACTTCCTCGATGAAGTTTCCTCGTCGGGAGGAACGCCAGTTGAATGCCACGCCCCACGTGACCATAGGTACCTTGCCTCGCGGCCACACTCGCCATGCGCGGGAGCATAGCCTGGCAAAGAATAGGACTCTACCACTGTCTCTAACCCTGGCCGGCCAGCCAGCGTGCCAGTGGTCCGGGAAGCCTTCTCTTCCCGTCAATCGAGGGAAGGGAGTAGTTGATGTCTGATCCGTCGCGGGTTCGGGTGACGGCCCGCTTGAGTCGTTTGCGGCTGGTTTCGTGGATGAGCTGCGCGCCCAGGGCTACCGGCCTTTCGGGGTCTGGGAGCAGCTTCGGCTGGTGGCGCATCTGAGCTGCTGGCTTGTTACGGGTGGATCGTCTCGCCCGCCTCGAGCATCGCGACGAACTTCGCCAGCCGCCGCGCACGCGTCTGCGGCCGCTTGGCGTCCTGTAGCCGGTAGAGGATCGCGTAGCGATTCTGGCTGCTGAGCTCGGCGAAGAACGCCTTGGCCTTTGGGCGTGCGTCGAGCTCGCGCTGGAGATCGTCCGGAACGGTGCTGCGCCTCTGGCCCTCGTATGCCGCTTCCCACCGGCCGTCCGCTTCGGCCCGTTTGACCTCGGTGAGGCCGGCCGCGTGCATCCTGCCGTCCGCGATCAGCTGTTCGGCTTTCTCGCGATTGATCCGCGACCACTTACTGCGCGGCCGTCGAGGCGTGAACCGCTGGAGGAAGTACTGCTCATCGAGCGCCTCGCGTTGCCCGTCGATCCATCCGTAGCAGAGTGCGCTCTCGAGCACCTCTGGGTAGCGGACGCTCTCGATGCCGGCGCCTCTCTTGGCGATCTTGAGCCACAGCCCGTCGGGCACGGTGTGGTTGTCCTTGAGCCACGCCTCCCACTCGGCGGCGGAGGCGAAGGGGATCTTCGGTAGGCCGTCGTCGGCGCCCACGCCCAGCAGGCTAGCTTGAGCAGGCGCTCGGCCTCGCCGTCGAGGACGGTCAGGGTGCCTGCAGCGTTGCTGCTCGCGCGTGCCGTCGGATGCCACTCGCAGACTGCTGTCTACTGCGTGGGAGTCAATCCTCATGAAATGGGCGCAGGATGCCGATTTGCTGACCTAAGATGGCAGTTGAACGCTCAACCTTGGGACGGGATGAGATACGGGTGCCGGTACCGCCGTCCGTTCTCTCCGAGCCGCCCACAGGGGACCTCTGTCGTCTCGGCGAGGCGCTGAAGGCGCGCGCCGAGGACGTGCTCACGCGAGACCGTCGCGCGAACCAGCGGATCGGGCGAGGTCGTCGACGCCCTGGTCCAGGAGAGCTTCGAGCGGATCTGCAGGAGCTCGACGATCGCGGTCGCCCGCTGGATCGCCGGCGAGGGCATGGAGGTGGCGCTCGAGGCCGGCCGGGAAACCTGGGAGATCTTCGGCGAGCTGGCCGCGCACCGCGCGGCCTCGCTGAACGAGGTGACCAGGCGCTGCTTCTGGTGGCGCAACGTGATGGCCGAGGTGCTGCGCGAGAGCGCCGCGCAGCTGGACGTCTCGCCCGAGGCGCTCGCGCAAGCGCCTGAACATGCTGCAGCTGAGCCTCGAGTTCAGCCTCGCTGCGGATGTGCGAGTGCTTCGAGACCGAGCGCCAGCGGACCGACGAGGAGCTCGCGCGGCGCGAGGAGGAGCTCGCGTTCCTGGCCACCCACGACCCGCTGACCGGCCTGCCGAACCGCACGCTGATCCTCGACCGCGTCGAGCAGATGCTCGCCCGCTCGCGTCGCAGCCAGACGCCGGTGGCGGCGCTGTTCATCGACCTCGACAACTTCAAGAGCATCAACGACACGCTCGGCCACGGCGCCGGCGACGAGCTGCTGCAGGCGGTCGCCGCGCGGCTCGACGGCGTCGTGCGCGACGCCGACGCGCTCGGGCGTCTCGGCGGCGACGAGTTCGTCGTGATCTCCGAGGAGCTCTCGCTGGCGGCGGGCCCCGAGCTGATCGCCGAGCGCCTGCTCGACGCGCTCAAGCAGCCGTTCAAGCTCGGCGCGGACGAGCGAGACGCGCGTGACCGTGACCGCGAGCATCGGGATCGCGATCGGCGAGCGCGACCTCCGCCGAGGAGCTGCTGCGCGACGCCGACATCGCGATGTACCGCGCCAAGTGGGACGGCAAGAACCGCTACGTCGTGTTCGAGACCGGCATGCAGGACACCGTCCAGAGCCGCATGGAGCTCGAGATGGACCTGCGCGAGGCGCTCGAGAAGGACGAGTTCTTCCTCGCCTACCAGCCGACGTTCGACCTCAGCGACATGAGCCCCACCGGCGTCGAGGCGCTGATCCGCTGGAAGCACCCGGTGCGCGGCGTCGTCCAGCCCGACGACTTCATCCCGCTGCTCGAGGAGACCGGGCTGATCACCGAGGTCGGCAGGTGGGTTCTGCGACGAGGCCTGCCGCCAGGGCGCCGCGTGGCGCGCGGCCGGGTATCCGATCGGCATGGCCGTCAACGTCTCCGGCCGCCAGCTCGACACCGACCAGCTCATCGCCGACATCGAAGGCGCGCTCTCCGACAGCGGCCTGGACCCGGAGGCGCTGACGATCGAGATCACCGAGACGACGCTGATGCGCAACGTCGAGGAGACCGCGCGCCGGCTCGCCGCGATCAAGGAGCTCGGCGTGCGGATCGCGATCGACGACTTCGGCACCGGCTACTCCTCGCTCGCCCACCTGCAGCGGTTCCCCGTCGACGCGCTGAAGATCGACCGCTCGTTCATCTCGGGGCTGAGGCACAACCAGGAGGGCGAGACGCTGATCCACACGCTCGTGCAGCTCGGCAAGGCGCTCTCGATCGAGACCTTCGCCGAGGGCATCGAGCAGCAGCAGGAGCTCTCGCTGCTCAGAGACGAGGACTGCGACAGCGGCCAGGGCTTCCTGTTCGCCCGCCCGCTCGACGTGGCCGCCACCGAAGCGTTCCTTCAGAGCTGCGCCGAGAAGGCCGCCTCCGTCGCGCCGCAAGCGTCGCACCACGCCTGAGGCGGAGTCCGCTCCGCCCGGACGGCCTCGCGTCTCCGCAAGCCCATCCTGCGTCGGGCGGTCGAGACGAACGGGGAGCGACGAGATCGACAGGTCGGCGGGAGACCTCAGGTTCTGCTTTAGGATCGTCCGCGTCCGCTCGGTTAGGGCCACCGGGCGTGTGCGCGCGAGGCGTCCTGCCTCGCGGCCTCGGCTGGCGCGCCGGCAGCGGCTGGGGGACGGGGCGGCTCGGTACGCTCGGTTAGAAACACGCGGCGTAGCTAAGGCCAGATCCCTGCTCTGCTCGGGAAGGATTCAATACCCGGGGGCGTCTTGGGAGGCAGAGAGGCGCCGTGCGGCGCTTAGGAGGGGCCGTGTCGGCCCCTGGGGTCGACCAAAGGCGGGCTGAGAAGTGAAAATGCGCAAGCGCTACGTTCCCTTGGCGGCTCTGCTTGGAGCGGCCGTGGCGGTGCTTCCGTCGGTTGCGAGCTCGGAAACCGGCCCGACGGTGGACGCGGTCAACGAAGGCGCGTACAACGAAGGCCACCGCTGGTCGCCCCCGCAGGTCGCCGTGGCGGCGGGCGGGGTCGTGGCGTTGCGCAACCTGACGGCCGTACGCCACGGCGTGCGGTGGGTCAGCGGGCCGGGGACGCCGGAATGCAGCAGCGGTGTGCCCGTCGGCACGACGGAAGCCGCCGCGGGCACCAACTGGAGCGGCACGTGCAGGTTCGCGCAGGCCGGCACGTACACGTTCTACTGCACCGTCCACGGCCCCGAAATGACCGGCACGGTCACCGTCAACGCCAACGGGACGACCACGACCGCGACGACGACCACGGGCACGACGACCACGGGCACCACCACGACGGGAACGACCACCACGAGTCCGACCACGCCAGTCGGACCCTCCTCGGGCCCCCCGCTCGCCGGCGGGCCCTCGCTGCGCTCCCCTCAGCGGGGTGGTGCGGTCAGGGGCTCGCTCGACATCTCCAAGGCCGGCGCCGGGGACCGCCTCGAGATCGATGTGTTCGCCAAGCGCGCCGCCCTGGCCAGACACTCGACGCGGGTGCGGGTCGGACGGCTCGTCCGCGGCTCTGTGTCCGCGGGCAACGTGTCCTTCGTCGTGAAGCTCGACGCCCACGCGCGGCGCGCGCTTCGGCGCCAGCGGCGACTCGCGCTCGTCGTGCGGATCACGCTCACCCCCTTCTACGGCGAACCGTTCACTGTCACCCGCACCGTTGTCGAGCACACCTGAGAGGAGTAGGGGATGCGATTGCGTAGGCGATACCTGTTCTTGGCGGTCGCGTTGGGAGCCTTCGTGCTCCCGGCGGTGGCGAACTCGGTAGTGCCGTCGATCGAAGCGGTCAATGAAGGTGGTCTGTATGGCACTGTCCACCGCTGGTCGCCTTCGCAGGCGACCGTGGCGCCTGGCGGGGAAGTTGCGTTGAGCAATCCGACTGCTGTTGCCCACGGCGTGCACTGGATCACCGGGCCGGGGACGCCGGAATGCAGTAACGGTGTTCCCGTCGGCACGACGGAAGCCGCCTCGGGCACGAACTGGAGCGGCACCTGTAAATTCGCGCAGGCGGGCACCTACACGTTCTACTGCACCGTTCACGGCGCCGCGATGTCCGGCACGATCACCGTCGCCATCCCCGGGGAGCCGACCGCGAGCACCGAAGCGGCGGGCGGGGTTGGCCAGACCGAAGCGACGCTGCACGGGACGGTCAATCCGGAAGGCAAAGCGACGGAATACTTCTTCAACTGGGGCACGACCGCCGGCTATGGGCACACGACGGAAGAATTGCCGCTGGGTGTCGTGGATCACGTCGGGCACACAGTGTCCGCGAAATTGACCAACCTGGCGCCCGGCACCACCTACCACTTCCAGCTGGTGGCAAAGAACGAAGCGGGCACCACCAGGGGCCAGGACAGGACGTTCACTACCGAAACGCCGCCGGGCGCGCCGCTCGCGGCGACCGGCGCCGCCACTGTGTCGAGCGCAACCGAAGCGACGCTGGCCGGCACCGTCAACCCCGATGGCCAGGCGACGGAATACTTCTTCGAATGGGGCACGACAGCCGGCTACGGGCAGACGACTGCGAATCAGCTGCTGAGCGGCGAAGATCACGCCGGCCACGCCGTATCCGCGAAATTGACCGGACTGGCGCCGGCGACCGAATACCACTTCCGGGTGCTCGCAAAGAACGCCTCGGACGCGTTGCCTGTGCCCGGCGCGGACCAGGTGTTCACCACTCTCCCGCCGGAACCGCCGTCGGAACCGACGCCTACAACGACGACGCCCACCTCGCCACCGCCGACCGCCACGCAGTCCTCCGCCCCGCCGCCTCCCACGACGCCGAACACCGAATCCCCGAGCGGCTCGCCGCTCGGGGGCGGCCCCTCGCTGCGCTCCTCTCAGCACGGCTCCTCGGTGTCAGGCTCGCTCGACGTGTCCGCGGCAGGGGCCGGGGGGCGCCTCGAGGTCAACCTGCTCGCCAGGCGCGCCTCGCTGGCGTCGGCCAAGCACGCGGCGGCGGTGCGTGTGGGGCGTCTGCTGCGCAACTCGGTGTCCGCGGGCAGCGTCTCCTTCACGGTGAAGCTCGACGCCCAGGCGCTGCGCGCGCTCAGGCGCCTGCGACACCTCGCGCTGAGCGTGAGGATCACGCTCACACCGCAGCACGGCCCAGCGGTCACGGTTACCCGCACCGTCGAGCTGCGCCGTTAGGACGGGGCTCACGGAGTCGGGGGCCGCTCCAGAACATCCCCCGGTGAGCTGACTGCCTTACATTGGTTGGTGTGCACCACCCGCGCGCCGACACAGCCTTTCGCGTCCCGGATGCGCAGCTGGCACTCGGGTCCGCGATGTGTACGCCGCCGCCTACGCACCACGCCCCGACGCGGGGCACAAGGCCTCGCGCCCGTACGCCGCCGCCTGCGCACCACGCCCCGACGCGGGGCACGAGGCCCCGCGCCCGCGCGCCTGTTGCGACGCTTGCCCGCGCGGACGATCCCAAAGTAGAAGCGAACTTGTCCACCGCCTTCGACCGGCAGGCAGTGCGCGTGTGAGCTCGCTGCCTGCCGCCCGCGTCAAGCAGCTGACGCTCGCGGCGTGCATCCTCGGGTCGAGTATCGCTCTGCTCGACGGCACCGTGGTCAACGTGGCGCTGCCCACGATCCAGCGGGACCTCGGCGGCGGTCTGGCGGGCCAGCAGTGGGTCAGCAACGCCTACCTGCTGACGCTCGGCTCGCTGATCCTGGTGGGCGGCTCGCTCGGGGACCTCTTCGGCGAGCGGCGTGTGTTCGCGCTCGGCGTCGGTGGCTTCGGCGCGGCCTCGCTGTTGTGCGCGCTCGCGCCCACGATCGGCTTCCTGATCGTCTGCCGTGCGCTCCAGGGCGTCACGGGCGCGCTGCTCATGCCGAGCTCGCTCGCGGTGATCGTCGAGACGTTCCCCGAATCCGAGCGCGGCGCTGCGATCGGCACGTGGACTGCGTTCGGGGCGATCGCCGCCGCGCTCGGTCCGCTCGGCGGGGGGGTGCTGCTGGGGATCGCCTCGTGGCGGTGGATCTTCCTGATCAACCTCCCCTTCGTGGTGCTCTGCGTGGCGTTGATCCTCGCGGTGATCCCCCGCGCCTCGCCGATCGCCGGCGGCCGGAGAGTCGACTTCACCGGCGCGCTGCTGTGCGCTCTGGGTCTTGGGGGGCCGGTGTTCGCGCTGATCGAGCAGCCGCGCTTGGGCTGGTCGAGCGCGGCGGTCACGGGGCCGCTGCTCGCCGGCGTTGTGCTGTTCGCGGCGTTCCTCGTGTACGAGTCGCGCGCCCGTGACCCCATGCTCCCGCTGAGCCTCTTCGCGCGGCGCAACTTCGCGGTGGGCAACGTCGAGACGTTCGCGATGTACGCGGGGCTCTCGGTGCTGTTCTTCTTCCTCGTGCTCTTCCTCCAGCAGGTCGCGGGTTACACACCGCTGCAGAGCGGTCTCGCGACGCTGCCGGCGACGCTTGTGATGCTGACGCTCTCGCGGCGCTTCGGGGGGTTGGCCGATCGCTTCGGGCCGCGGCTGTTCATGGGTCTCGGTCCTGTGGTCGCCGGTTTGGGTCTGCTGGCGCTGCTGCGCGTGGGCGTCCACGTCAACTACGTCAGCGAGGTCCTGCCCGCGCTGCTGCTGTTCTCGCTGGGGCTCTCCCTCACGGTGGCGCCGCTGACCGCGGCCGTCCTCGCGGGCGTGGAGGAGCGCCAGGCCGGGATCGCCTCGGGCGTGAACAACGCCGTGGCGCGGGTCGCGGGACTGCTCGGGATCGCGGCGCTCGGCGCGGTCGTGGCGATCCAGTTCGGCGCCACGCTCGACCGTCACCTGGAGGGAGTGCCGTTGTCGGCGCCCGGCCGGGCGGCGGTGGCCCAGGCGAAGCGGCAGACGCTCGGGCGTCCCTCCGTCGCGGGACTTGCGCCTCCTGAAGCGCTCGCGATCGTGCGTGCCGCCGACGACGCCTCGCTCGAGAGCTTCCGCGTGGGCATCGGGATCGCCGGGGGTCTCGTTCTGCTCGGCGGGCTCATCGGCTCGGTGGGGATCGAGAACCCGCGCCGTGTGGTGCGCGCCGAGGAGTGCCCGGGCGGCCCCCTCGTGGGCGCGAGTCCCGACGCAGCCGGCTGCCACGAGGGGACGCTCCCGCCCGAGCGCGAAGGGGCGTTGGCCTGAGCCTTACCCTGGAAGGTTCTGGCGCCGCCGGCGTCCTTGGGTAGTGACCACCACCGAAGGGAGCGACATGCTTGAGCTCAGAAGGCGGGACGCAGGAGGGCGGCGCGGGGTGCGAGTGCGTCCCACGAGGTTGGCGTTGGGGGCGGCCGCGGCGGTGCTGGCGCTCGCCGCGGGGGCGACGCTCGCGCTCGCGATGAGCGCTTCGACTGTCTCCTCGGCGCCGAGCTCGAAGCTCGGGGAGCGGATCGTGGTCTCCCCGCAGGGGCGCACGCTCTACACCCTGAGCCCCGAGACCACCCACCACCTTCTCTGCAAGGGCGAATGCTTCAAGTTCTGGCCGCCGCTCACCGTGAGCTCGCGCAAAGCCAAGCTCACGGCCGGGCCCGGAGTGCACGGCGGCCTGGGGCTCCTGCATCGCAGCAACGGAATGCTCCAGGTGACGCTCCGCGGGATGCCCCTCTACCGCTTCTTCGGAGACCACGCGAAGGGCCAGACCAACGGGCAGGGGATCAAAAGCTTCGGCGGCACCTGGCACGCGGCGACCGCCGTGGCCCCGAGCAAAGGTTCCGGCGGCGGCTCGTCCACCTCCACCGCTCCGAGCTCCAACGGGGGTGGCGGCGGCTACGAAAGCCCGGGGACGGGCATGACGACGTCAACCAGCTCGACGTCAACTACGCCCACGTCGACCACGCCCGCCGCCACGGCACCCACCGAAGAAAAAGCCCCGGCCAAAGAAAACAAAGCAGAAAAAGAAGCGCGGGAAAAACAGGAAAAAGAAGCCCGGGAAAAATACGAAAAAGAATACAAATACCCCTAGTTCGGGGCTCGGAAAGCCCCGCCGTATGTCATCCTGCGTGAGTGAGCGCTCCCACCCCCACGCGCCGCGCGACTTCGGAGGACGTGCCGGCGCTCGCGCAGATGCTCGCGCGAGCGTTCCTCGACGATCCGGTGGCGGCGTGGTCGTGCCGACCGGACGCTCTCCGCCTGCGGGTGCTTGAGCGCTTCAACGCAGCCCGCCTGCGCCACCTGATCTCCGAGCGCGACGTGTGGACCACGCCCGAGCTCTCCACCGCCGCGCTGTGGGCGCCGCCAAAGCGCTGGAGGACGACCGTTCGCCAGGACGCCGAGCTCGCGCGGTGCCTGCTGCATCCCCGCCTGCTCGGGCGCGCGCCGCTGATCGCGACCGGGCTCGTGGGACTCGAGCGCCGGCATCCGCACCACCCGCCCCACTGGTACCTCGCGGTGCTGGGCACCGACCCCGCCGCTCAGGGGCAGGGCCTCGGTTCGGCTGTGCTCGGGCCCGTGCTCGAGCAGTGCGACGCCGATGGGGTCGGGGCGTACCTGGAGTCCTCCAAGGAGCGCAACATCGACTTCTACGCCCGCCACGGCTTCCGCGTCACTGCGGAGCTGCGCCTGCCGCGCGGCCCCAGGATGTGGGCCATGTGGCGCGAGGCCCGAGCCTGACTGAAGGGCAATGGGCGCGAGGCGCGCGCTTGACTGAGGGGCCATGGGCGTGAGGCCCGAGCCTGACTGAAGGGCCATGGGCCGCGAGGCGCGCGCCTGACTGAGCAGGATCTCCGCGGAGGCCCTAGGCGGAGCGCTCTCGCACAGCCGCGGCTGGGAGGTACGTGAGGATCATCGCCCGACGTAGCGGACATGGCCCTTGTCATCGACCTCGGTCACTTCGAACGGGGACGACCGGCCGTTGACCACTGCAGTACATGTGAAAACGATTCCCGCTTTTTGGATAACCTCAGCCGGGCAGGTCACTGTCGAGTTGAGGTGCCTCTGGCTGCTGATCGACTGCTTGATCGCCTGCTCGACTCCCGCGATGTTGAGAGTGACCAGCGAGGCCTGGTTCTGGTACTCGACGTGGCCGCTGCTGTTGGTCTCAGTCACCGAGACCGGGTACGTCCCCACGTTTAGGTTGGCCGTGCACGTGAAGACGACTCCGGCTCTCCGCGGCACCTTGGACGGACAGCTCACGGTCGCCGACAGGTGGTGCTGAGTGAGGATCGACGCGGCGACCGCGCGCTCCACCGTTACGGTGTTCAGCGTGGGCGCGCTTTTCCCGCACCCTGCGAGGGAAGGAGCGACCAGGAGAGCGACCGGGACGGCTGCAGCCAGACCAAACGGGCGGGTGCATCGCAAGTAGCAACTGTACCGAATCGGAGGGGCTTGGCGCCGGTTCCCCGACTGACAGACGCTCCCCGTCTCGATCCCTAGCCTGAAAGTCTCGATCCGCGCCTAAAGGTCTCACGTGGTCTGGCCGAAGCACTTGCGGTCCCTCGCTCTGGCCGGCAACCGTGCTGTGTGCGTGGGAGCAGCCGCGACCTCCCAGTCGGCTGTATCCAGGATAACGGCATGTTGAAGGCACTTGTTCACCGTTCGATCCCCGCCGCGCTTGCGGTCTTGCTCTTCACGGGCGGTGGAGTGCTGGCCGCAACCCATTTTCTGATCTCTCCTGACAAGCAGAACAGTCCCCCGGTGCGCATCGCGCTCGAGGGCGGCACGAGACCGGATGGCAGGTCCCCCGGTGGAGCGGGCCACAGGAGGCCGGCGGGAGTTGGCAAGAGGGGGCCCGCGGGGGTGGCGGGACTTCAAAGACCGAAAGGTCCTCAAGTGCCACCTGGATGCCAGGGGCCACCGGGACCCGAAGGATTCCCAGGACCTCCGGGAGTGGCAGGCCCTCCGATGCCCCCGGAGCTCTACGGTCTCGAAGGATTTCCGACAGGGTTTGGAGTGGCAGGCCCTCCGGGCCCTCCAGGGTGTGCAGGCCTGGAAGGCTCTGAAGGACCGCGAGGGGAAGCGGGCCCGGAAGGCAAGGAAGGACCCCGGGGCGCAACGGGGGCCAGGGGCAAAACGGGCCCGGAAGGTAAAGGAAGACCAAGTGGGGAAGCGGGTCCGGAAGGCAACGAAGGACCCGAGGGCGAAGCCGGCGTGACGGGCCCCCGCGGCGGCCCAGGCCCAGCGGGCGCCAGAGGGGAAGCCGGCGCGGAAGGCCGGGAAGGGCTGAGAGGGGAACTCGGCGCGGAAGGTAGGGGAGGACCCGCGGGCGAAGCGGGCGCCAAAGGCGAAACCGGTGCGCCGGGTTCGGAAGGCAAAGAAGGGCCGCGGGGCGAAGCGGGCGCGGCAGGTATCACAGGCGAAATGGGCGCCCCCGGCGCGGAAGGCAAGGAAGGACTCAGGGGCGAAGCGGGCGCCAAAGGCGAAGCCGGCCCGGAAGGCAAAGCTGGGCCGAAAGGCGAAGCGGGCGCTAAAGGCGAAGTCGGTGCCAAAGGCGCAGAAGGCAAAGAAGGGAAGGAAGGGCCGAAAGGCGCGACTGGCTCGTCGGGTTCGGAAGGCAAAGCGGGACCAAAAGGGGAAGCGGGCCCAGAAGGCAAAGAAGGGGCGAAAGGCGCAACTGGTCCGGAAGGCAAAGCTGGCCCTAAAGGCGAAACGGGCGCGGCGGGTGTCAAAGGAGAAACGGGCGCGGCGGGCGCGGAAGGCAAAGCGGGGCCGCAAGGCGAACCTGGTGTAAGGGGCGAAGTTGGCCCGGAAGGTAAAGAAGGCAAGGAAGGTCCGGAAGGCGCTGTGGGTGCGACCGGGCCTGTGGGTCCCCAGGGCGTTGCGGGTGTTCAGGGCGAAACGGGAGCTACCGGTGCGACAGGTCCGGAAGGCACAGAAGGACTGGAAGGCGCTGTGGGCGCGACGGGGCCGGTGGGTCCTCAGGGCGTTGCGGGTGTTCAGGGCGAAACGGGCGCGGAAGGTAAAGAAGGTCAAGAAGGTCCGGAAGGCGCGGTAGGCGCGACTGGGCCGGAAGGTCCCAAAGGCGTTGCCGGTGTCAAAGGCGAAACGGGCGCGGAAGGCAAAGAAGGACTGGAAGGCGCTGTGGGTGCGACCGGGCCGGTGGGTCCTCAGGGCGTTGCGGGTGTCAAAGGCGAAACGGGCGCGCAGGGTCCGGAAGGCAAGGAAGGTCCGGAAGGCGCTGTGGGTGCGACCGGGCCGGTGGGTCCTCAAGGCGTTGCCGGTGTCAAAGGCGAAACTGGTGCGACGGGCGGGGAAGGCAAAGTGGGGCCGCAAGGCGAACCTGGTGTCAAAGGCGAAGCGGGCCCGGAAGGCAAAGAAGGACCGGAAGGCGCGGTAGGTGCGACTGGGCCGGAAGGTCCTAAAGGCGAAGCGGGCGCGAAAGGCGCGGAAGGCAAAGAAGGCAAAGAAGGAAAAGAAGGCAAAGCGGGAGCAGCGGGCGTCAAAGGCGAAACGGGCGCGAAAGGCGAAAAAGGCGAAGCGGGCGCGAAAGGCGCGGAAGGCAAAGAAGGAAAAGAAGGCAAAGCGGGAGCAGCGGGCGTCAAAGGCGAAAAAGGCGAAGCGGGCGCGAAAGGCGCGGAAGGCAAAGAAGGAAAAGAAGGCAAAGCGGGAGCGGCGGGAGCTAAAGGCGAAGCGGGCGCGAAAGGCGAAAAAGGCGAAGCGGGCGCGAAAGGCGCGGAAGGCAAAGAAGGAAAAGAAGGCAAAGCGGGAGCAGCGGGCGTCAAAGGCGAAGCGGGCGCGAAAGGCGAAAAAGGCGAAGCCGGTGCGAAAGGCGAAAAAGGCGAAAAAGGCGCGAGCTTTGTCGCCGGGGAATATGGGGCGTTGACGGAACGCGCGCAGAACACCGAATTTGAACCGTCCGCCGCGGAACCGGTGCAGGTCATACTGACCGTGTCCTGCAAAACGGCCACGGAAACCACCGTACAGGTGGCGGTCGGCGGCACGGTGATCGCCGAAGACGTGAACAGTCCGGCCGCTACCGGGACGACGAAGGTGGTTATCACGTTCATCGTCCCTCCCGGGAAGAAGTGGAAGGTGGCGACCAACGCCGGCATCACCCTCATCAGGTCAACCTATCTAGCCCTCTAGCGACCGCGCCTCGGGGTCGGAGGTCTCCCGGGTGGAGGTCGTCGTGGGTACGTCCAAACTGGCGGGGTGCATCTTCCTCGCGGCCGACCACCGCCCGATTGAGCGGACCTCCGCGGTGGTGGCGATCGGGCCTGTTGCGGCGCGGAGCGGGCCTCAGGGCGGGGTGGGTCTCCGTCGGCCGACGCCGGTCCCTGCGATGCGTTCCGGCGCGTTTTAGTACAGAATCCCCGCGATGCGCGTAACCGCGAAGGCCGACTATGCCGTGCGAGCCGCCGTGGAGCTGGCGGCCAGCAGCTCCGAGTCGCCCCGCAAGGTCAACGAGGTCGCCCAGGCCCAGGGCATCCCCCTCTCGTTCCTAGAGAACATCCTCACCCAGCTGCGCAGCGCCGGGATCGTGCGCAGCCAGCGCGGGCCCGAGGGGGGCTACTGGCTGGCCCATCCGGCTGCCGAGGTGACGCTCGCAGACGTGATTCGCGCTGTCGAGGGGCCGCTCGTGGGGGTGCGCGGCCAGCGCCCCGAGGAGATCGCCTACGTCGGCTCCGCGGAGTCCCTCCAGCAGGTGTGGGTGGCGCTGCGCGCCAACCTCCGCAAGGTGCTCGAGCGCGTCACCGTCGCCGACGTCGCCGCCGGGAAGCTGCCCAAAGAGGTCATCGCGCTGACACGCGAAGAGGACGCCTGGCAGACTAGGTAGGGCGCGCCGTAAAGCTAGGTTGCGAACGTGCGCGGCGCCGGCATCCGCACCGCGAGGATCTGGCCCTCCTCCAGCTCGAGCTCATGCGCGCTCTCGCGAGTCACCTGCGCCCAGATGTCGCCGCCGTCTGGGAGGGTCAGCTCGACGCGCACCTCGAAGCCCAGGTGCACCACACGGCGCACCAGCGCCTCCGTGGCGCCCGCGTCGGCCTCCGGCAGGATCTGGATTTCGTGGGGGCGCAGCAGCGCGTCGCCGAGGCGGTTGACCGGCCCGACGAACGACATCACGAAGCCGTTGCGGGGGCTCTCGTACAGCTCCCGCGGGGTGCCGGCCTGCTCGATGCGGCCCGCGTTCATCACGACGATCTGCTCGGCCACGTCCATCGCCTCCTCCTGGTCGTGGGTGACGAAGATCGTGGTCACGTGGATCTGCTCGTGCAGGCGGCGCAGCCACTCGCGCAGCTCGCCCCGCACCTGCACGTCAAGGGCGCCGAAGGGCTCGTCCAGGAGCAGCACCTCGGGCTGGGGCGCGAGTGCGCGGGCGAGCGCCATCCGCTGCAGCTGCCCGCCGGAGAGCTGGGCGGGGTAGCGCTCCGCAAGCCCCTCCAAGCGCACCAGGCTCAGCAGCTCGTGCACCCGCTCGTGCACCTCGGCCTTGGGGCGCCGGCGCACGGTCAGCCCGAATGCCACGTTGTCATAAACAGTCATGTGCTTGAACGGCGCGTAGTGCTGGAAGACGAACCCCACCCCGCGGTCGCGCGCCGGGGTGTCCGTGACCTCCTGCCCGCCGATCAGCACCGTGCCCGAGTCGGGGGTCTCGAGGCCCGCGACGATCCGCAAGAGGGTCGACTTGCCGCTTCCGCTGGGGCCCAACAGCGCCGTGAGCGACCCGTCGTTCACCCTGACGCTGACGCCTCGTAGCGCTTCGAACTCGCCGAAGCGCTTGCTCACGTCGTGCGCCTCGATCGCCACTAGGCCGCCGCTCCCGCCGGCTCGCGCTCGGCCAGTGTCGCCGCGGAGTCGTGCACGCTCGCAAGGTCCACCGGACCGAGGGGCGCCGGTGCGGAGCTCTTGCGCGCGCGACGCGTCAGCAGGCTCATCGCTGCCAGTGTTGCGAACGCCAGCAGCGCCAGCACCACCGCCGCGGTGTAGGCGCCCGTGGGGTCGAGGTTCTCGAAGCGGTCCTGCACGTACAGCGGCAGCGACTGCGTCTGTCCCTCGATCCGCCCTGAGACCACGCTCACCGCCCCGAACTCGCCGAGCACGCGGGCCGTCGTCAGCACCACCCCGTACACCACCCCCCAACGGATCCCCGGCAGGGTGATCCGGCGGAAGGTCTGCCAGGGGCCCGCGCCCAGCGTCGCTGCCGCCTGCTCGGAGCTGGTGCCCAGCTCGCGCAGCACCGGGATCGTCTCGCGCGCCACGAACGGCAGCGACACGAACGCGCTCGCCAGCACCATGCCGGGCACCGAGAAGATCACCTGGATGCCGTGGGCCGTCAGCCAGTCGCCAAACCATCCGGTCTTGCCGTAGACGAGCACGAGCGAGAGACCGATGACCACCGGAGAGATCGCGAACGGCAGGTCGATCAGCAGGCTCAGCAGCGCCCGGCCGCGGAAGCGCCCGCCGCGCTCCAGCAGCAGCGCGACGGCGATGCCGAAGACCGTGTTGAGCGGCACCGCGATCACCACCAGCTCGATCGTCAGCCAGAACGCGTGCACCGCGTTCGGCGCGCTCGCCGCGCTCCACACCGCGGCCAGGCCGTGTTCGAAGGTGCGGTAGAAGATCATCCCCACCGGCAGCATCAGCAGCAGGGCAAGGTAGCCCAGCGCCACGAACCGCAGACCGAGACGGCGGACGCTAGCCGACATGCTTGGACCTCATGCGCGTGAGGACCGTGAGCGCGCTCAACACCACCAGCGCGCAGAGCAGCAGCGCCACCGACACCGCCGCCGCCGCCGGCAGGTTTTCGGCCTGGATCTGGCTGAAGACGTAGACCGATCCCACTTCCGTCTTGAACGGCAGGTTGCCCGAGATCAGCACGATCGACCCGAACTCTCCCAGCGCTCGCGCAAAGCTCAGCGCCACCCCCGAGAGGATCGCGGGCGTCAGGTTGGGCAGCACGATGCGGCGGAACACCATGAACTGGCCCGCGCCCAACGACGCTGCCGCCTGCTCCATCGAGCGGTCGAGCTCCAGCAGCACCGGCTGCACCGAGCGCACCACGAACGGCAGCGTCACGAACAGCAGCGCCATCCCCACGGCCGTGCGGGTGAACGTGATGTCGATCCCCAGCGGGCTGCCCTTCCCGTACAGCGCGAGCAGCACCACGCCCGCCACCACCGTCGGCAGCGCGAAGGGCAGGTCGATCAGCGCGTTCACGATCCGCTTGCCGGGGAACTCGTCGCGCACCAGCACCCACGCGATCAGCGTCCCGAACAGCGCGTTGAGCGCCACCACGATCGCCGAGGCGATCGCCGTGAGCTTGATCGCCGCCACCGCCTCCGGCGAGGAGATCTCCCGCCAGAACGCCCCCGGTCCGCCCGTGCTGGCCTGTGCGAGCAGCGCCGCGATCGGCAGCAGCACGAGCACGGACAGGTAGACGCCCACCAGACCGCGGCCGAGCACCGCGGTCGGGCGGACGCCGGCGAACGGACGCCGGAGCGCGAGGCTTGTCGCGTTATTTGGCAGTGGAGACTCCCAGCGACTGCTCGATCTTCGTCACGATCCCCGTTTCCGGTTCGAAGAACTGCTTGTCCACCTTGCTCCAGCCGCCCAGCAATTCGATCGTGAAGAGGCCCGGGGGTGTCGGGAAGCTCGCTGCCCCCGGCACTCCCGGGATCACCGGGCGGTAGCCCTTCTGCGCCCAGATCCGCTGGCCCGCGGGGGAGAGCAGGTAGGCGACGAAGCTCTTGGCCTGGGCCGTCCCTTCTCCGCCCACCACTGCGATCGGGTTCTGGATCAGGATCGTGTCGGGCGGGATCACGTATTCGATCGGCGATCCCTTCTTCTGATCGGAGATCGCCTCGTCCTCGTAGTCGATCAGCGCGTCTCCGCGGCCCGCCAGGAACGTCTGCAGCGCGTTGCGTGCCGAGCTGTCCTGGCTGACCACGTTGTGGAACAGCGCCTTCAGGTATTCCTCGGCCTGCGCCGGGGTCTTGCCTTCCTTCAGCTGCGCCCCGTACGCCGCCACGATGTTCCAGCGTGCGCTGCCCGAGGTGAAGGGGTTCGGCGTCAGCACTTCCACGCCCGGCTTGATCAGGTCGCTCCAGCTGGCGATGTGCTTGGGGTTGCCCTTGCGCACGATGATCACCGCCACCGAGTTCGTCACGAACCCGTGGGTCGCGTTCTTGTTCCAGTTCGCGGAGACCAGACCCGCCTTCACCAGGCGCGTCACGTCCGGTTCCAGCGAGAAGTTCACGACGTCCGCGTGCAGCCCGTTGGCCACCGAGCGGCTCTGTTCCCCGGAGGGCCCGTAGGACTGGCTGAACGCGACTCCCTTGCCTTCCGGGGTCGCCTGAAAGGCTGGAATCAGCGAGGCGTAGGCCCCCTCCGGGGTCGAGTAGGCCACGAGGGCCGCGCTCTTGTCCGTGCTCGAGGAGGACCCGCACGCGGCGAGCGCCAGGGGCACCGCCAGCAGCGAGAGGGATAGGAGGACGGCGATGAAGCGCTTGTGCATGGTCACCTTCTGCATCGGGGACATGAGCATGAAACGGGACTAATACCATAAACCATGTCAGGTTTGGGGCATTAGTGAGGAATGCGGGGCTTCTCGAGCCTGTCGGGGCCGATTGGAGACGGCCGATCGACGATCGGCGAGCGCGCAGGCGGCAAATTCAATGCGATGGGACGATCGTTCCGGTAAGCTGTAGGTTCTTCGCAGAGGGCTACGCCTTGCTGCGCGTGCCGCGAGCGACGTCCCGGGATCGCCGCTCCCGACCCATCCATCCCCTCAAAGTCTGCTTTAGAACGGAAAAGGAGCTCCTTCGATGTCAGCCACTCCCGTTGCCGACACCACCGAGGCCGCCGAGGCGGCGGTCGAGGCGATCACCAGCGCGGCCAACCGGGAGGCCACCTTCTCGATGGCCCTCAGCCAGGACCAGAAGGACGTGCGCGAGTGGGTGCACGGGTTCGCCGCCGACGTCATCCGGCCCGCCGCACACGAATGGGACGAGAAGGAGCAGACCCCCTGGCCGATCATCCAGGAGGCCGCCAAGATCGGCCTCTACGGCTTCGAAGGGCTCGCCCAGTTCTTCGCCGATCCCACCGGTCTCACCCTCCCGATCGTCAACGAGGAGCTCTTCTGGGGAGACGCCGGCATCGGCATGGCGATCATGGGCACCTCGCTCGCGGTCGCCGCGATCTTCGGTCAGGGATCGGGCGAGCAGATCGGCGAGTGGATCCCCCGCTGCTTCGGCACTCCCGAGGACGTCAAGGTCGCGGCCTTCTGCTCCTCCGAGCCCAACGCCGGCTCGGACGTCAGCGCGATCCGCACCACCGCCAAGTTCGACGAGGCGACGGGCGAGTGGGTGCTCAACGGCCAGAAGGCGTGGGCCACCAACGGCGGCATCTCCGACGTCCACGTCGTGATCGCGACCGTCGACCGCGAGCTCGGCTCCCGCGGTCACGCCGCCTTCGTCGTCCCCATGAGCGAAGCCAAGGGCATCTCCCAGGGCGCCAAGGTCTCAAAGCACGGCCTGCGCGCCTCCCACACCGCCGACGTCTACCTCGACGACTGCCGGATCCCCGCCGGCTACGTGCTCGGCGGCAAGGAGAAGCTCGACGAACGCCTGGCCCGTGTGCGCGAGGGCAAGCGCTCGAAGTCGCAGGCCGCCATGCAGACCTTCGAATCCTCCCGACCCACCGTCGGCTCCCAGGCGCTCGGGATCGCCCGCGCCGCCTACGAGTACGCCCTGGAGTACGCCAAGGAGCGCGAGCAGTTCGGCAAGAAGATCATCGAGAACCAGGCGATCGCCTTCACGCTGGCCCGTATGAAGCTCGAGATCGACGCCTCCCGCCTACTTGTCTGGCGTGCCTCGTGGATGGGCCGCAACCAGGTCCCCTTCGAGAACGCCGAGGGCTCGATGAGCAAGTGGAAGGCCGGCGAGGTCGCCGTGTGGGTGACCGAGCGCGCCATGCAGATCCTTGGCGGCAACGGCTACGCCCGCGAGTTCCCCGTCGAGCGCTGGCACCGCGACGCCAAGATCTACGACATCTTCGAGGGCACCGCCGAGATCCAGCAGCTCGTGATCTCGCGCGCGATCTCGGGGATGCAGATCCGGTAGGCGGGGACTGGCTTTTCGGGCGGTGCGGTGCCTCAAGCGCTACCTCGCACGCCACTACCACCGGCTCCTGCTACAGCCCTCGCAACCGAGAGAAGTCAGCGTGGTGGTGGCGTCGCGGTGAGCCAGGCCACAAAACCCGCCAGAAGCTAGGGGCGTCTGGTAGCGTGCCGCGTCGTGCGCAGCGGGGCACGCAAGGTGCTGGTGATTGGCGCGCAGGATGCACTCGGACGACTCTGCGTCGAACCGTTGCGCCGTGCTGGCTTCGAGGTGATCCGTGCCGGTCGAAGACCTGAGAAAGCGGATGACTTCCGGCTGGTCGATCTCGACGAACCCGACTCGGTTCCCGAGGCGTGCGCCGACGCCGACCTCGTGATCTCGATGGTCAACGACCGGTCGCGCACCGCAGAGCGGTTCGTGCTGCGCGAAGGCGGCACGATGTTCACGGCCATTATCTCACCCGCTGAGCGGGCCGCCGTGAAGGCACTCGGGGATGCAGCCAACGGACTCGTCGTGACCGACATCGGGCTCGGCCCGGGCGTGACCTCACTTGTCTTCAAGGATCTGCTCGTCGCTCATCCCGACGCGGACTGCTTGGAAAACGCCGGCACGTTCTCAGTACGTGAGCCCGCAGGCCGAGGCACCGTCGAAGACTTCTCCCATCCAGCGTTGACGAGCGTCCACCGTCACCCCACCGCCATCGTCGAGTTTCCCGAGCCGTTCGGCAGGCTCCGCTGCCTCGAGTTCACCGATCCTGAAGGTGCGATCGGGCTCATAGGCAACCTCGCCGAACGACTCCCAGTCCGCAATTATGGCTACACGCTCGAGCGGTGGGCACGCGATCCGGTCATGGCGATCAACGCGCTCGGCTTGATCTCCAAACTGCCGCTCTCGTTGCTCACCCTGACCTCCGAGCGCCAAGCCCGCAGCACCGTCGCCAAGCTCCAATGCCATCTCTGTGGTGTCTTGCGCGACGGACATCGATTGGCGGCAAGCGCCGTCACAGGCAAGGGCAACTTCGCGATGACCGCAGCGTCGATCGCCACCTGCGCCAAGGTGCTGCTCGACCGCAAGGACCAAGGCGAGATCCCCAACGGGGTTCTCGGCGTCGATGACGTCTTCGACCTCTCAGAAGTCAGAGCCGGCTTTGAAGCACAGGGCATTAGGATCGCCGCACTGCCATGAACATGGCGCTTGAGAGGCTGTCGCGTAAAGGGTTGGGCTGGTTGCTTGGGTTGCGCGGTGGTCGGTGGGGGTTCGTGCGCGCGAGGCACGCTATACGGGGATAGTCGGGCTAGACACCACCGGCTACTCCTTTGCGCTATCTCCAAGCAAATCGCTCGACATCTGCTTCCGTTGCGCAAAGCAATCGTCATCAGCCCGTGCGCGCCGGTGCTTGCACGTCGTCCTTTGCGCAACTGTGGTGCCGGGGTTGGCCTGTGCCTGCATTGCTTCGGCAAGCAGGCGGGAGCTGTAACGAACTCTTGGATCGTTTTACCCGCTGGACCGCGCGCTAAAGTCGGTATCGTGAGCGACGTGTGCCGCTGCCGACCGTAGAGAACTAGCCCAGGCAACGGGGATACGGGTTGACCTTTGAACTGCCGTCGATCAACGGTTGGGTCGCGGTGCTGAGGACGCTGTAGAACTGGGGCTGCAGGTTGAGCCTAGTATCTTGAAGGAACCGCTGCATCGCAGCACTGCGCGCCGTTTGCGTGCACGCAGCGCGGGCCTTATCGAGGTCGATCAATAGCTGTGGCTCCGAGCTACTCCGCAGGGCGTGTTGCCGCGCGAGCTCAGTGACGAGTGTCATGACGTCGTTGATTTCCAGCATGTCGTAGTAGCGCGTGAATGCCGGCGGTGGGGCCGGTATCGCTAGTGACCGCACAAGGTCGAAGCCACGGATGCTCGTCGGGCGAGCGGTGAATGCCTTCCGTATGCTGGCCTTGTCGAAACCGTGTGTCAGCATTCGTCGTTGCAACGACCGTTCCCACGCGGTCCCTCGATGACGTGGAAGTGCTCTCAGGCGTGCCCCCGGGATGCGAACATCTGCGTGCAAGCGATGAAGTCCCTCGGCGAAGAGGGCTCCTGCCTTGCGCTGTTCGTCTATCGCGATCGTAAGCATTCCGAAGTACACCTTACGTGCCGCTTCTTGGACTACGAGCGTTTCGGAGTCGCGCTTCTTCCGTGCGATCAGCGTACGATTCCGAGAAATCGCGATCGCCTCGATAATCCCCGTAGCCCTCGCAGTCGCACCTGAGTATCTATTAGCCAACCGGACCAAGACGCCACATGCGCCAGCCTTCAGATTGCTCGGGCACGGTCGCTTGCCGCGTTCGCGCTCGACGAGCGGGTGCGGCAGCGCAACGCTCTGGTAGTTCGCTTCCGGCGGGTCCACAACGGAGCCGAGCGCGTCTTGCAGCGCATTCGAAAGGACCAACTCAGTGACGTTGGTAAGGCACTCCACCGCGAAGATCTCTGGAACCAAAACCGCCGCCCCGCACCACACTCCAGCGTCCCATGCCGAGGGAACGTCGTGAGCGGTGCTGATCACGTTCCACGCCGTCTTGAGCCACGACGGAATCACCAGCAGGCCGGTGCCCTCGGGCAGCAGCAGGTCCGACTGCAACGTGGTGTTCCCGGGACCGGAAGGAAGACGTCCGTCGAGCTTGTACGGTGTGACGAGACAGGCCAGCGGATGACCGATGTCGCTCTGATCCACTTGGTATTCGTTTCCTGAACCTGCCCCCGATCGTGCCGGGCTGGTGCCGCCGTTCTGCGCTACATAGACCCATTGCGTCTCGAAGTTGTAGTTGGTGTAGGACCAGTTCCCAGGCTGGCATCTGACTCTGTACCCTTTAGCGGCATCTGTCCCGTTCACCTGCAGATAGGGCGCTTCGGTTGCTTGCGGTTCCGGTGGAGTAATTTCGAGGCGGACCTCGGGACCCCAGGTCACCAGCCCGTCATAGAACACAACCAGACGGACGTAATACGGCGTGTCGGCTGCCAGGCCGCCGATGTTGGCCGAAACTTCCTGCGAGGTCGTACCACTTAGAGCTCCCGAGCCGGCTACGGAGCCCCAGTATCCAGTGAGAATTTCACCGTAGGAAGAAACCGTGGGAAAGGAGAACGCCCCATAGCGAAATTCGTAGGTCACATCATTCCCGTGGGGGTCGATTCCCCCGGTTAGAGTCGCACTCGAGGGCCATCCGCCATAGGCATAGCCTGTCTGCACAGTCGGGGTGAATGTCCCGGTCGTCGCAAAGCTGACATCGCTTCCATAGCCAGTTCCAGCCGAGCTCGTAACGACGAGCCGAACGTGATACGTGGTGCCAGGCGTCAGGCCCGTAAGACTCGCCGAAACCGATACAGGCGACGCTCCAGCGCCGACCGTCTGCGCACAGAGCACCGTAGAACCATAGACGTTAACGCTTTCGCCATATTCAAAGTAGCAGCTCTTCAGCGCATCTTCCCCGGGTATGACGGACCCGTTAAGAGTTACGGCAGTGGAAGTGACATTACTCGAACCGCCCGTCACAACACTGGGAGCGCCGTTAGCTTGCGTAGGCGCCGCTTCGGTGCCGAATTCATCGACGCGGCCATTGCCGAGGTCGGCCACCAGAACGTTTCCCCAGACGTTGGTTGCGAGACCGCCGGGGTAGGAGAGCTGACCGGCACCGCCCCCACCGACGCTCCGGTGACACGACGCGGTGCAGACCTCGAACCGTTTCTGGCCGTCGGAGACCCCCCAACCCCACGCCTGGACAAATGCCCCAGACGAGGTGAACTCGCTAATGCGACCATACGGCGTTCCTGAACGTTCGCCGTCAGACACGAACACATCGCCGGACCGGTCGGTAGTTACCCCCAAGTCGTCAAGGAACTCACCGGCGCCTTCCCCATACAAGGCCTGCCTACAAGAGCTCGTACAGACCTCCAACCGTTCTGCGCCATCGACGACTCCCCACCCCCAAGCGCGGATAAACGATCCCGTCGTCGCAAACTCCGAGATCCGGTCGCCCTCTGCCACGAACAAGTCCCCGGCGGCGTCAACTGCCACACCAGCTGGATACTCGAGCTGACCGGCGCCCCCGCTCGTAAAGGGAGCTCGCATGCATGAGGTGGTGCAGATCTCGAGTTCGGCTTTGTCATCGGACACGCCCCATCCCCACGCCCGCTCGAATGCTCCCGAGGTGGTGAACTCATCGATCCGGCCGTTGCCGTAGTCGGCGACGAATACATTTCCGGAGGTGTCGGTTGCCACACCAACTGGCCCATATAGCTGACCGGCACCGCCTCCGCCGAGGCCTTGCTGGCAGGAGCTCGCGCAAATCTCGAACTGGTTTTGACCGTCGGATACCCCCCAGCCCCACGCGCGGATGAACGAACCCGTCGGACTGAACTCCGATACGCGATTGCTCCCGTACTCCCCCACAAACACGTCGCCAGCGGAGTCTGTGGCGAGACCTTCAGGCTCCGATAGCTGACCGGCACCGAACCCCCCTATGCCGTTCTTACACGTACTCGTACACACCTCAAAGCGTGCCTGACCGTCCGCGACGCCCCATCCCCACGCCCTGATGAACGAGCCCCCTGAGGTGAACTCCTCGATCCGGGAGTTAGCGTCGTCGGCTGCAAATACGTGTCCCGAGGAGTCGGTTGCGACCGTGGTCGGAGAGGAAAGCAGTTCGCCTTCACCAAACTCGCCGGGGCCTGCCCCTCGAAGGCCGGGTTGGCAGAAGCTCGTGCAGAGCTCGAATCGTTCTTGGCCGTCTGAGACCCCCCAGCCCCACGCCCGAATCACATCGCAGCCCTTCTGGACTGCCTTGCCCGCGTCTTCTCCCCGAACCACCGTCGCATAGGCGCAGCCGGGCGAGTACACCATGTTCCCCCATACGGGCGAACCAGAGCCGCTGTACGTGAACGATACCGGCCCCCTATCGTAACCGGCACCCGCCGAGCTGCCCACAACCGTAATTTCGACCGGCGCTGTGCTTGGGGGGTTGCCATCGTCAAAATAAGCTTGGCCCCAGTTGGCCTGGCACGAGGGCGACCAATAAAGCTTCAGTTCGCCGATTTTGTTGCCAGCGGCGTCATCGATAGGTGATGTACCAGCGACCGAATCGGCAGCGTTGCACCCAGTGGTGTAAGGATCTTGGTTGGTGCAGCTGATGCCGCTGCACGTAGAGGCCGAGGCCGATGCCGGATGACCGGTACCCAGAAGGGCACCAGCGGCTACGAACGCCAGACACATTGGCCAGCGAAAGCCGGACTTCGCGATCCCGCCTGGTCTTGTGAATAACATGTGATCGCTATGCCGCTTGCCGATCCACGGTGCGTAACCTATCAGCTATGGGGGATCGCGCGTGGTTCAGCCGGGCTCTGTCCGCTCGCCGTGCGAATCGCCACCGATCAGCGACTTGAGGCCCTAGCTCGGAGGCGATGTTGCGCGAGCGGACGGTGCCCATAGGCCTCGCTATCGATTATGAGCCTGCGACAGGTGGGTCGATCGCCGAACCCGCTGGCGCTTCGAGCGTGCCGGAAACGACGGCCTCGACGCCAGATCTGCAAGACTCCGCTCTTACCACGAGATGCGGACGGGGGGGTGAGCGGCGGACAATGGAGGCAGGATCAGCGAGCCCTGCAAAGCCCGGGCGGGTCGGCTCTCTACAGTCTGCGCCAACAGTCTCCTTGAACGATCGCCCTGTGCTGAGGTTCAAGATGCTGGGCGCATGGCAGGTGCTGTTCGCGGCCGCGCTGCTGGCGCTGGCCGTCGGGACGGTGGCGCACAAGACCTTGGCCGGTGGGCGCTCATCGGTGCCGGCGGCGGTTCGCTCACACCCGTTCTCGCGAAAGAGCCTCTTGAGTCTCCCCCTCTCAGCGCAGGGTCCGGTATCCGCCGCGTTGGGAGCCGACGGTCAGGCGTACCGGGTCAGTCCCTCGGAGGGAGGGTTCGCAGCGTCGAGCCCCGCACAGCACCTGAGCGCCAAGTTCACGAGCTCGGGGGTATCCGTCGTGTTAGGTACGACTCATCTGGGGCTGAGGCTGCGCGCCGTGGGCTACGGTTCCTCGTTCACCGCGCTCAGCCAGGTCGGACCCCGAGCTGATGCGAACCGCGTCCTATACGCACACCGGGGCCTCACCGAGTGGTACGCAAACGGGCCCCTCGGGCTTGAGCAAGGGTTCACGCTTGCCCGCGCGCCGCGCCGACACGCCACTGGGCCGTTGATCCTGTCGCTCGCGCTCACGGGACACGTTCAGGTCTCGCTCGCTCAGAATGGGCAGAGCGTTCTAATGCACGCGGGTAGGACGGTGTTCCGCTACACAGGACTGGCCGCCATCGATGCCCGCGGGCGGCGCCTTCGCAGCTGGATACAACTAGGACACGGGGAACTACAGTTGTTGGTGGACGCAAGTGACGCGGCCTACCCAATCCGGGTCAACCCGCTTGTCCAACAAGGAGGAAAGCTGACCGGCAGCGGCGAGGGAGCGGCCGGCCAGCTCGGCAAGGTCACCCTCTCGACGGACGGCAATACGGCCCTGGTGGGGGCTGAGGACAATGCCGCATGGATGTTCACGCGAACCGGCGCGACTTGGACACAGCAGGGCGGAAAGCTCACCGCCATAGGGGAGACGACAAACGGCAGCTTCGGCGATAGTGTGGCTCTCTCGGCAGACGGAAACACAGCCGTCATCGGCGGCGAAGCGGACAACAACTACGCGGGTGCAGTGTGGGTCTTCACGCGAACCGGCTCGACCTGGACGCAGCAGGGGGAAAAGCTCACCGCGAAAACGGGCGAAGAGATCGGCTCCGGCGTCTTCGGTGCCAGCGTGGCGCTCTCAGCCGACGGGAACACCGCCATGGTCGGAGCGCCCGTCAACAACAACTATCTAGGTGCGGCGTGGGTGTTTACACGCGTAGGCTCAACCTGGACCCAACAAGGCGAAAAGCTCACGGGCGGCGGAGAGGGAGGCAAAGGCGAAGTCGGCACTAGCGTCTCGCTGTCAGCCGACGGGAACACGGCGCTCATCGGAAGCAACGACAACGTGGCCTGGGTATACGCCCGCACAGGCTCAGCATGGACCCAACAAGGGCCATATCTGGCCGGCGCCGAAGAGGTTGGACCCAGAAGCCAGTTCGGCTCGAGCGTGGCTCTCTCCTCGGACGGCAACATCGCCCTGATCGGCGGACCCTACGACGGCGCGCCCAGCGGAAGCCAAGGCGTCCTCGGACCCGGAGCCGCATGGATCTTCACGCGAACCGGCGGAAAATGGCACCAACAAGGCAAGAAGCTGACCGCCATCGGCGAGGTCGGGGCAGGCGCGCTCGGCGACAGCGTGGCGCTTTCGAGCAACGGCGCCACAGCCCTCGTCGGAGCACCCTTCGACAACGGCGCCATCGGCGCAGCCTGGGTGTTCATCCGCTCCGGCGGACAGTGGGTGCAAGAAGGGGAAAAGCTGACCGCCAAAGGAGAGGTCGGAGAAGGCAGCTTCGGCCTCGTCGCACTATCCGGCGACGGCAACACAGCCCTCATCGGCGGACCCGGCGACAACGGATTCCAGGGGGCGGTGTGGGTGTTCACGAACCACACGAACGGTGGTGGTTCCGGCGCTCCCAGTGTTGTGACGGGCGGTTCGAGTAATGTCACTTCCACTGCCGTAACTCTTAACGGGTCCGTCATACCCGGGGAAGATGCGCTGAAGAGCTGCTACTTTGAATATGGCGAAAGCGTTAACGTCTATGGTTCTACGGTGCTCTGTGCGCAGACGGTCGGCGCTGGAGCGTCGCCTGTATCGGTTTCGGCGAGTCTTACGGGCCTGACGCCTGGCACCACGTATCACGTTCGGCTCGTCGTTACGAGCTCGGCTGGAACTGGCTATGGAAGCGATGTCAGCTTTGCGACGACCGGGACATTCACCCCGACTGTGCAGACAGGCTATGCCTATGGCGGATGGCCCTCGAGTGCGACTCTAACCGGGGGAATCGACCCCCACGGGAATGATGTGACCTACGAATTTCGCTATGGGGCGTTCTCCTTTCCCACGGTTTCTTCCTACGGTGAAATTCTCACTGGATACTGGGGCTCCGTAGCCGGCTCGGGAGCTCTAAGTGGTACGACCTCGCAGGAAGTTTCGGCCAACATCGGCGGCCTGGCAGCCGACACGCCGTATTACGTCCGTCTGGTTGTGTTCTATGACGGGCTGGTGACCTGGGGTCCCGAGGTCCGCCTCGAAATTACTCCACCGGAACCGCAAGCAACCGAAGCGCCCTATCTGCAGGTGAACGGGACAGATGCCGCTAAAGGGTACAGAGTCAGATGCCAGCCTGGGAACTGGTCCTACACCAACTACAACTTCGAGACGCAATGGGTCTATGTAGCGCAGAACGGCGGCACCAGCCCGGCACGATCGGGGGCAGGTTCAGGAAACGAATACCAAGTGGATCAGAGCGACATCGGTCATCCGCTGGCCTGTCTCGTCACACCGTACAAGCTCGACGGACGTCTTCCTTCCGGTCCCGGGAACACCACGTTGCAGTCGGACCTGCTGCTGCCCGAGGGCACCGGCCTGCTGGTGATTCCGTCGTGGCTCAAGACGGCGTGGAACGTGATCAGCACCGCTCACGACGTTCCCTCGGCATGGGACGCTGGAGTGTGGTGCGGGGCGGCGGTTTTGGTTCCAGAGATCTTCGCGGTGGAGTGCCTTACCAACGTCACTGAGTTGGTCCTTTCGAATGCGCTGCAAGACGCGCTCGGCTCCGTTGTGGACCCGCCGGAAGCGAACTACCAGAGCGTTGCGCTGCCGCACCCGCTCGTCGAGCGCGAACGCGGCAAGCGACCGTGCCCGAGCAATCTGAAGGCTGGCGCATGTGGCGTCTTGGTCCGGTTGGCTAATAGATACTCAGGTGCGACTGCGAGGGCTACGGGGATTATCGAGGCGATCGCGATTTCTCGGAATCGTACGCTGATCGCACGGAAGAAGCGCGACTCCGAAACGCTCGTAGTCCAAGAAGCGGCACGTAAGGTGTACTTCGGAATGCTTACGATCGCGATAGACGAACAGCGCAAGGCAGGAGCCCTCTTCGCCGAGGGACTTCATCGCTTGCACGCAGATGTTCGCATCCCGGGGGCACGCCTGAGAGCACTTCCACGTCATCGAGGGACCGCGTGGGAACGGTCGTTGCAACGACGAATGCTGACACACGGTTTCGACAAGGCCAGCATACGGAAGGCATTCACCGCTCGCCCGACGAGCATCCGTGGCTTCGACCTTGTGCGGTCACTAGCGATACCGGCCCCACCGCCGGCATTCACGCGCTACTACGACATGCTGGAAATCAACGACGTCATGACACTCGTCACTGAGCTCGCGCGGCAACACGCCCTGCGGAGTAGCTCGGAGCCACAGCTATTGATCGACCTCGATAAGGCCCGCGCTGCGTGCACGCAAACGGCGCGCAGTGCTGCGATGCAGCGGTTCCTTCAAGATACTAGGCTCAACCTGCAGCCCCAGTTCTACAGCGTCCTCAGCACCGCGACCCAACCGTTGATCGACGGCAGTTCAAAGGTCAACCCGTATCCCCGTTGCCTGGGCTAGTTCTCTACGGTCGGCAGCGGCACACGTCGCTCACGATACCGACTTTAGCGCGCGGTCCAGCGGGTAAAACGATCCAAGAGTTCGTTACAGCTCCCGCCTGCTTGCCGAAGCAATGCAGGCACAGGCCAACCCCGGCACCACAGTTGCGCAAAGGACGACGTGCAAGCACCGGCGCGCACGGGCTGATGACGATTGCTTTGCGCAACGGAAGCGGGCGTCTGGCTTCGCTCGGCCGAGCCGCTCGAATGTCGTCCGGAGGAGCACTGTTGAGGGAGTCCATAGCGGCAACCGCTTCGCTGGCGTTGCGCTGCCGCCGTGGAGCGGCGGGGTCGTGTTCGGCGAGGATCCGCAGCGCTTCGCCGTGGTCGGCGACCGCGCGCTCTCGATGCTGCGGATGCGCTCGCGGACAGTACGCTGCAGCTCGGCCTACCCAGCATGGATGGGCACGGCTAAGAAACAGAAGGCGCCAACTCAGCAGCCGCCATGGGATGGCGATCTCGCTTGAACAGGCCATCTTCCTCCGTGCCGAGGACGAAGTACATGGACGACTTGACGCATAGCGCCGGCAGTCGAATGCTAGATGAGCGAAAGAACCCATATCTAGCCATGCAAATGTAAGGAGGTAGGACATGCATCCACACGGATCACCACCACGAGCACGCGAAGATGGTCTCCTTGTCGAGGAGCTCGGCGAGGAGCTCCTCCTCTACGATCGAGACAGCCACACCGCTCATTGCCTGAGCCCGATCGCAGCCTGCGTCTGGCGGCATTGCGACGGCGAGCGCGACATGACTGAGCTTGCCGAGCTCGCCGGGGCAAGCGAGAACCTAGTCGCCGACGCGCTGCACGAGCTGCGCAAAAAGGACCTGCTTGTCGCCGAACCCGAACTCATGCAGAGTACGGTCCCCGGTGTCTCTCGCCGGGAAGCGATCGGCCGGGTCGCGCGTTACGGCGCCGCCGCCGCCGGGTCGCTGATCGTCTCCGCTACCGCCGCCACGCCAGCGATGGCCAACTCGGGTACAGCCGCTTGTAAAGTAATAGGTGGAGGCAGCCCCAAAACTTGTTGCATCTGCATTAATGAAAGTTGTGTTACGTCCACCAGGGACATAATAGAATGCGAGACATTTTGTGGAAGTGATGGTTCGGTTAAACAGTGAACCGAAGAATCTGAATGCGCGGTGATACACTGAATTACGTGTGCCTGATTGAGGCACCGTGCTACCGTGCCCTGGATTTGGTCATCGAGCCGAATGCACGATGAGGTGCAGTTGCGGACCGTGGCAACCTAAATGCGAGGCCGAATGCAAAGGAACGAAGCGACAGAAGGCGCATGCGCACCGCTGCTGAGGTGGCGGCTGGATTGTGTGGCGATCCGCGATGAGCACAGAATGTTTTGACCGTTATTCCCAACTGGCGCGCAACTTCGCGCTCAAGGCCGAGGTCGACGCGCTCACAGCCGAGGTCGCGGGTGCGTTCGGCTGTGCGGGAATCGAGACGCTTGTGCTTAAGGGTCCGGTGCTCGCCAGGTGGCTGTATCCGGGCGAGGTGCGTCCCTATGTTGACTCTGATCTTATGGTGGCGCCTGGTGACCGGGCAGGCGCGGTCGGCGTGCTCGTGCGTCTGGGCTTCGTGGAGTATCGCCCATGGATGCCATCGCCACTGTCGCTGGACCCAGGGGGCACGGCGTTCAACCGCCGCAGCGGCGGGATGGTGGATCTTCACTGCCGGCTGCCAGGGCTCGACGGCGACCCGGACGCGATCTGGGGTTGCCTCGCCGCGAACGCGGACCGGCTGGTCATCGGTGGGGTCGAGTTGCGCGTGCCCGACCGCGACACAGTGCTGCTGCACGTGGTTCTGCACGCCGCGCATCACGCGAACCAGGTGGACGGCAAACCACTGGAGGATCTGCGGCGAGCGCTCGCTTGCGTCGAGGAGTCGCAGTGGTCGAGCGCGCTGGAGCTCGCGCGCGCGTATCGGGGCGTCCCGGCGTTCGCAGCCGGCCTGCGGCTCCTGCCCGAGGGCGGGGATCTGGCCCGCAGACTAGATCTCGGTGACGTGCGGTCGCTCCAGCACGAGATCCGGCGCAAGGGCAACGTGATTGCCGAGGAGCTCTACGCACTGCTCTCCGCCGACGCGGGGATCAGGCGGAAGCTGGCGATCGCTGTAAGCGATGTCTTTCCACGACCCGACTACATGCGGTGGTGGTCACCGCTGGCCCGGCGCGGCAAGCTCGGGCTGGCTGGCGCCTACCTCTGGCGCGCGATCTGGGTGATCGGCCTAGCGCCCGGCGCGATCCACACATTGTGGCGTATCCGGCGAGCGAAGGGCGGGGCGTAGAGCTACGGCGGTGGTCGGGGGGCGAGGCGGCAGTGGCGCTAGTCGGAAACGTCCCGTGCGGGCGGGCCCCAGTCAGCAGCCGGTGTCCGCGATGTCGCTGCGCGCAAGCGCGTGTGCGGACCTGGCCCGCTTTGGCAGCTTGCTGCCTACCGTGACAACAGCGCGCCGGCGGCTTCGCCGGCGTCGCCCCGGTCTCCCTCGAGCACCACGGCGTCGGTCGCGGCGCGCCGCACGGCTACGAGTACCTGTTCCGGACGTGAGCGCGCAGCAATGGAGTGCTCCAGCAGTTTGACGGCGCCCTCTCCAGCGGTGCAGGGGCGCAGTGCCCAGGTAACTCCGGGGCGGTAGTTCGTGAATGCGATCAGAGCGACGGGTAGAGGTCGATCGCCGGCTCGTCCGCCGAGGCTCTCGACGGGCTGCTCGTCGGTCTCGCGGGTGTCGTTGATGCGCACCGACAAAGGCTTGGGGTAGGGGTGAACGAGGCCGTCGGCGTCGAGCACGGCGTACTCGTCGGACCAGTATTCCGCGCCCGCTTGCACGAGCGCGGCCACGAGCGTGGTCTTCCCGGCGAAGCTCCTCCCCGGAAGGACGATCGCGCGCTCCCCCACCCCGACAACTCCAGCGTGGACGAAAACATGGTCGGGAGCATGCAGCGCGATGTACATGCGCAACTCGGCGTCGAGGATGCCGAGCGCGAGTCGCAGGTCAAACGGGCCCGCGACTGGCTGGTCGTCGCACACAATGCGCAGAAGCGCCTCGTCTGTGTCCTTGACGAGCGCGAAGCGGCCACGCTCGGGCGAGTGCCTCACCGGACGAGCGCACGGCGGCAGGAAATCGCGCACGGCCGCGAAGTGCTGAGGATCAGCGGTGACCGCCACGGTCACACCGAACGCTTCGACTGCCACCGACTCTGCCGCGCTTTCACCAGCCACACATGGGACCGTAGCGGGTGTACATTTGGATCATGAACGATGCGCTGGTGATCGCTCGGCTCGGTCTCACCGCGGTGTTCCTCGTCGCGGGGGTCGCGAAGCTCGCCGATCGGCCAGGCACGCGGCAGGCACTGGCCGATTTCGACGTGCCGCCCCGCCTTGCCCGTCCACTGGTGCTGCTCCTGCCAGCTGCCGAGCTCGCGGCGGCGACGGCGCTGGTGTTTCCGACAACGGCCCGCTGGGGGGCCGTGGGCAGCCTGGTGCTCCTCGCGTTGTTCGTCGTGGGGCTCACACGAGTACTGCGGCGCGGCGAGGCCCCGGATTGCCACTGCTTCGGCCAGGTGCACTCCAAACCGGCGAGCTGGGCGACGGTAGCCCGCAATTTCGTGCTGGCACTACCAGCCGCATACGTCGCGCTCGCGGGCCCCGGCCCTTCGCTTCTCTCATGGGCGGCCGGCACCGACGCGCGTGAGTTCTGGCTGATCGCGACCGGCTCACTGGCAACTCTTGCAGCGACGACGGCCGTTCTTCTATGGCGCGAGAACCGCGGGCTGCGCTCGACGGACGACCGGGTGGCTGCGGTGCCCCGGCAGATCGGAGCGCTGGCGCCACGCTTCTCCTGGCCCTCCGCCGCGGGACGCGTCGTGAGCCTTCAGGACCTCTTGGCCGATGACCGGGCCTGCGTACTCACGTTCATGCACCCCGGATGCGGACCCTGCGCGGCGCTCCTGCCCGAACTCGCACGCTGGCACGACACGATCATCGAACGCCTGGCCCTGACCTTGGTAACCGACGTGGAGGCCATGGAAGCCGAGAAGCTCGCGCGTGAGCACGCGCTGACCGACGTTCTTATCGACGAGCAGTCAACTGTCATGCACGCATACGGAGTGATCGCAACTCCCTCCGCTGTCCTCGTGGCGTCGGATGGCACGGTGAGGAGCGCGCCCGTCGCCGGCCGCGTCGCAATCGAGTCGCTCATACGTCTCGCGCTTCAGGGCGAGACGCGGCCGGCTCCCGCCCGCGGCTGACCACACGCCCTTCGGGCGGCCAGCGTCACCGCCTGAGCCTCGCGCAGGGGCTGCTCCGAGGCGCACAGGTACTTCTGCTGGACAGTCATACGCATGCGCAACGTCGCAGCCCTTTACGTCACCTGTGACGCGACCGGCGGGGGCCGGTCCATAGACTTGCCCCTTTTGAGGTGAGGGTGTTAGTCAGGCTGGGATGGTGGC
This sequence comes from uncultured Solirubrobacterales bacterium, assembly GCA_963703395.1. Classification (GTDB taxonomy): domain Bacteria; phylum Actinomycetota; class Thermoleophilia; order Solirubrobacterales; family Solirubrobacteraceae; genus Palsa-744. The sequence goes on from OY969817.1 coordinate 535,190, forward strand.
CCGTCCCATCGGGCTGGTGGCCATCGGTGCCGTGCTTGGTCTTTCCGACCGAGCAGGCGCGTGAGCGTCGGACACGCCCACTGCCGCTACGGACGAGTCTCGATCACGTCGGCTGGGGGTCGTCAGACGACCGCTCCCGCGGGGACGAAGCAGCAATCTTGGCGTTGGCGGCGACCGCGCCTCGAACGCTCGGCCGGAGCTATACCCAGAAGTTGTGGATGCGTGTGAAGAGGAAGGCGGCGTACCTTCCCGGTTGATCAAGACCGAGCCGCGTGAGGCCGGACAGGAAGGCACGCCATGTCAGATGTTCGCAGGCTCCCCGTCGGGGAGGACGATGAGGGTCGGGTCACGCTCGATGATCTCGCTCGGGAGGGCGCTCGCCGGATGATCGCGGCGGCGCTCGAGGCCGAGGTTGACGAGTACGTCGGCGCGTTCGTGGAGGAGGTCGATGAGGACGGCAAGCGGCTGGTCGTCCGCAACGGCCGGGCGCGGGAGCGCCGGGTGACGGTCGGGCTCGGGCACGGTCCCGGTCCGCGCGCCGCGGGTCAACGACAAGCGCGTCGATGAGGAGACCGGGGAGCGCAGGCGGTTCAGCTCGCGGATCCTGCCGGCGTACGCGCGTCGGTCGCCGAAGGTCACCGAGGTGCTGCCGATCCTGTACCTGCACGGGCTCTCGACCGGCGACTTCGGGCCGGCGCTGCGGGATCTGCTGGGCGAGGACGCCTCGGGGCTGTCGTCCAGCTCGATCCAGCGGCTGACCGAGCAGTGGCAGGCCGAGCACGCCGCGTTCCGCACCCGGGAGCTGCGGTTCCACCGCTACGCCTACCTGTTCGTCGACGGCGTGAACGTCAGCGTCCGTCTCGGCGAGGACCCGAGGCTGTGCCTGCTGGTCGTGATCGGCGTCCGTGAGGACGGCGCCAAGGAGCTGCTCGCGGTCGAGGATGGCTACCGTGAGAGCGAGGACTCCTGGGCGGCCGTGTTCCGCGATCTCCGCGACCGCGGGTTGAACGAGCCGAAGCTCGTGACCGGCCGGGATAGCCCGACTCCAATAGCCCTAGTAGAAAGCCCGTGGCGCGAAATGCAACGGAATATTGAGTATGAGCCAAGATGGCTGGCCTATGACAGCAATCCGGTGGGCGACACGTGCAGAGCCCCCTGCCAGGTACCATCCATCAGCCGAGCTGAGCTACGCCGCAGCATCCAGCCGGCATTCTATGGGCATTCGAACGGGCTGCCCCCTACATTGAGTGTTTCTTTCTGTTCTTCACACTTTTTTTTGCATTCTTCTGGGTTTGTTGTTGTTAGGGTGTAGCATTTTTCTTTTCCGCCGCTTTCACATAGGCAGCAGGTCTTGCCCGTCGCAGCCTTACATTCAATGTGTCCTCCCGAGTTGGCCATCGCTGGCGTGGCGGCGGTAGCGGAGACGATCAGCGACCCGGCGGCGACGGCGGCGCCGTAACGCGCGACCCGGCCGATCGCTTCCCGGCGAGAGACACCGGGGACCGTACTCTGCATGAGTTCGGGTTCGGCGACAAGCAGGTCCTTTTTGCGCAGCTCGTGCAGCGCGTCGGCGACTAGGTTCTCGCTTGCCCCGGCGAGCTCGGCAAGCTCAGTCATGTCGCGCTCGCCGTCGCAATGCCGCCAGACGCAGGCTGCGATCGGGCTCAGGCAATGAGCGGTGTGGCTGTCTCGATCGTAGAGGAGGAGCTCCTCGCCGAGCTCCTCGACAAGGAGACCATCTTCGCGTGCTCGTGGTGGTGATCCGTGTGGATGCATGTCCTACCTCCTTACATTTGCATGGCTAGATATGGGTTCTTTCGCTCATCTAGCATTCGACTGCCGGCGCTATGCGTCAAGTCGTCCATGTACTTCGTCCTCGGCACGGAGGAAGATGGCCTGTTCAAGCGAGATCGCCATCCCATGGCGGCTGCTGAGTTGGCGCCTTCTGTTTCTTAGCCGTGCCCATCCATGCTGGGTAGGCCGAGCTGCAGCGTACTGTCCGCGAGCGCATCCGCAGCATCGAGAGCGCGCGGTCGCCGACCACGGCGAAGCGCTGCGGATCCTCGCCGAACACGACCCCGCCGCTCCACGGCGGCAGCGCAACGCCAGCGAAGCGGTTGCCGCTATGGACTCCCTCAACAGTGCTCCTCCGGACGACGTCCAAGCATATTGGACGAGGGTAAGTTCACGCCTGCTTGCGCACAGCAGTGTGAAAGCGTCTGCGTTGATGCACGTCAGCATTCGTCCTCGTCCCTTGCGAGCATCCGAGGAGCGCTGGTCGAGACGATCGCTTGCGAGGCAAGCGGGAAGCGCCCTGCCTAGCGCTGGATAGGAGAGGTCGCTGTGCTCGGCGCTTGTCGTCGCCCTGCGTACGCCGGACGACCTACAGCGGACGCAGTCGCACCGGCAGCGTCTTGTGCTGGTTGGCGAACGCTGATTCGACGTGTGTGCACTCGTCGGCGATCTGGATCTCGGGGTAGCGCTTGAGCGTCTCCTCGATCAGGATCCGCAACTCCAGTCGCGCGAGCGCGGTGCCCAGGCAGAAGTGCCGGCCACCGGCACCGAACGCCTGGTGCTCGGCTTCGCGCGTCAGGTCGAAGTGGTCGGGGTCCTGGAAGCGCGTCTCATCGCGGTTGGACGACGGGTACCACATGACCAGCTTCTCGCCCTCACGGATGCGCTGCCCGTGCAGCTCGGTGTCGCGTGTGGCCGTGCGGGCGAAGTGCGCGAACGCCGGGAACATGCGCAGTGACTCCTCGACCGCCGCCGGCACCAGCGAGGGGTCCTCGAGCACCATCCGTCGTTGCTCGGGGTTTTCCATCAGCGCGCGCATGCCGCTGCAGTAGGTCGCCTTGGTGCTGTCGTTGCCGGCGGCCATCAGCAGCAGGAACCCCATCACGATCTCGTGGTCCTCGAGCCGCTCGCCGTCGAGCTCCGCGTGCACGAGCACGCTCGTGAGGTCATCGGTCGGCGTCGTGCGTCGTTCGGCGATCAGCTTGCCGCAGCGCGCGAACACCTCGGGCACCTCGCGCTCCATCACGCTCTGTGCACCCTCCGGCGTCGCGTCCGGGTCGCCCGCGCCGACGATTGCGTTCATCAGGTTCGCCCATGCCTGGTCGTCCTCGGGCGATAGGCCCATGAAGCTGCCGATCACCCGCGCCACCACTGGCTGGGCGACGTCGCTGACCAGATCGCAGGTCTCCCGGCCCTCGAGCCGCTCGAGCACCTCGATCGTGATCGCGCGGATCGCGTCCTCGTGCTCGGCGATCCGCTTCGGCGTGAAGCCACGCTGGAAGAGCGCCTTCAGCCGGTCGTGCTTGGGCGGGTCCATCCCGATGAACATTGCCTGCTGCATCTCCAACGACAAGCCTGCGTTGGACGCGGTGAAGCCGCCGATTTCGGAGGAGTAGGTCTGCCAGTCACGGCTGACCTCGAATACGTCCTCGGCGGTCGTCACCGACCAGAAGCCGGCTTCGTCGGGAAACTCAGCGATGCCGCTCGACCAGTGAACCGGACACTCAGCGCGCAACCGCCTGAACAGCTCCAGCGGCGGCCCCTGCTGGAAGTGGGCGCGGTCAGCGACGCCCAGCTCGTCAAGCGGCGTCTGATCCTGGCTTGTAGTGCTCACGATCTCCCCTTCCCGTAGTCACGTTGCGGCGTCCTCTAGCGGAGCCTACTCCACATAACTCCGCCCGTTGCCCTCTAGGCCGAAAGGGCTGCGCAGCCCTCACTGAGCGTCAGAGCGTCAAGCTGCTTAGGGTCTCCAGTCGGCGCCGCCCCAACACCACGCTCTTTACCCGTCTTCCCCGCTATCGCGCTTACAGCGGAGCGAGCGCGTCGCTCGTCAAGTCCGAGACTTCCGCAATGGACGACACCAGTTGCCAGCAGCGCCCATGGTCACGCGCCCGCAACCGCCTACAGGAGCGAGCACGTCCGGGCCGGCAGGGCGTGCAGATCCTCGTCGTCCCAAGCGACAGCGTGGACGAATCTCACAGCGGTGCCTCCTTTCGCGCAAGATTGCAAGTGGGGGCCGATCCACCACGAATAGGTTGAGGGGTGGGGCGCCGCTAGGGGCTACCCATACTGGCGCTCTCCAGGGGCGACCGCGTCGGTTGTGGATGAGGGTGCTGTCCCAGCCTGGTCCATTCAAGTCTGCAAGGCGCTCACCAGCAGCTAGCATGAGTGGGTCCGAATGCAGGAGAGCGATATGCCTGAGCAGGCTGTTCCTGGGGATGCAGTGCCGGGTGGCGCTCCTGCCGCCCAGCCGGTTGGCAGGCCTCCGATTGGGCGGGGCCGGCGGATCCTGGTCCGTGTGCTGGTGTGGGGCACGACGGTGCTGGCGGTCCTTGGGATCTTCGCGGTGTGGGCGAACCGCCAGCTACTCAACCCAGATAACTGGGCGAACACGAGCACCAAGCTCCTGCAGAACGCCGAGGTTCGCGAAGCGACATCCAACTATCTGGTTGATCAGATTTACGCGAACGTCAACGTGGAACAGGAACTCAAGGCCAAGCTGCCGCCGCAGGTCCAGCCGCTGGCAGGGCCGGTTGCCGGGGCGCTGCGTAACCTCGCGAATGAAGCGGCGCTGCGCGCCCTCGCGAGTGCGCGCGTCCAGGAAGCCTGGAAGAAAGCGAACCGCGCGGCGGACCAGACGTTCGTCTCGATCGTCGAAGGCGGCAGGGGAGCTGTGTCTACCAATGGCGGGCAGGTGTCGCTCGACCTCGCGTCGATCACCGCGGAAATCGCTAATCGTCTCGGCCTACCGGATGTCAGCTCCAAGCTCCCGCCGTCCGTGGCGAACCTGAAGATCCTCAAGTCCGATCAGCTCAAGTTCGTCCAGGACGCCGGCAAGGCCCTTAAGGGGCTCGCGTTGCTTTTGACGATCATCGTGCCGTTGCTCTACGCGCTCGCGATCTTGCTCGCGCGTGGACGCCGCCGCCGCACGCTGATGTCGGTCGGGGCGGCCATCATTTTCGCTGGCGTGCTCGTCTTGGCTGGGCGCGCGATCATCGAGTCGCAGGTGACCAACTCATTGGTCAAGGTCGAAGCGAACCGGCCTGCCGTGGGGGCTGTGATGTCGATCGCGACGGGGATGCTCTCGGAGATCGCGGGCGCGTTTGTGTTCGTCGGTATCCCGTTGATTGCCGCCGGTTGGTTCGCCGGCCCGGCGCGCCTGGCCGTCAAGGCTCGCCGCGCGATCGCTCCGTTCCTGCGCGATCAGCCCGAATGGACGTTCGGCATCGTCGCGTTCATCATGTTGCTGATCTTCATCTGGGGGCCGATCCCGGCAACTCACAAACCGGCCGGGATCATCGTCTTCCTCGCTCTCGCCCTCTTCGGGACTGAGGTGCTGCGGCGCCAGACCGCCGCCGAGTTCCCCGATGGATAGGGCGACGCACAGTCGGCGAAGTACCGATATCCGTGGGACGGGAAATTGCCCTGGGCGCAGGCCCTTGCGTTGTTGCCCGCAGGAAAGGAGAAGCGTGGCTGCGGGTTTTGGCGGATGCGGGAAGGTCGATCGGAGGGTAAGGTTCGGTGTACGCAAGACTTGCCCTGAGCCGCGCCAAGCTGCGCGCGGAGCGTCTTGGCGCGCCCGAACCAAGCCAAGAAGGAGGAGCTCATCATGAGCGACAGGCCGGTTTTCATCTATGCCGCTACCTACCCCGACGCCGCCAGTGCCGAAGGGGACTACGACACGCTTCTTGAATTGCATGAGGCGAAGCTCGTCGGCACCTATGACGTCGCGCTGGTCACGAAGGACGCCGAGGGCAAGGTTCACGTCAAGAAGCACGAGAAGCCAACGCAGCACGGCGCCTGGGGAGGCATCGCCGTTGGAGCGGCGGTCGGCGTTCTGGCCGCGCCGGCGGTCGTCCCCGCAGCGTTGCTCGGCGGCGTCATCGGCGGCCTCGGCGGACACTTCAGAAAGGGCATCTCAAGAGACGACGCCAAGGAACTCGGGGATCTCATCGACGCGGGAGGGGCAACGCTGCTCGTGATCGGGGAGTCGCGCCTTGAAGAGCAGCTCGACAAGGCGCTCACGCGCGCGGAAAAGACGACCGAGAAGGAAATCGACGTCGACAGCAAGGAGTTCAAGCGTGAACTCGACGAGGCAGAGAAGGAGTACATCACGAGCTAGTTGACGTGCCTACGTACGTTGTGAACGGTTAGGGATCCCCGGAAGGAGAACGAGATGGCGCTGAACGAATACCCAGCTGGGACGCCGTTTCCGGGCGTGATCGGGCGCACGACTGAAGAGTCGACCCCCGCGTGGCCCGCGCCGGTGAGGGCGGTGCCGGGTGCGCCGAACGTGCTTATGATCGTCCTCGACGATACGGGCTTTGGTCAGCTTGGATGCTACGGCAGCCCGATAGCGACGCCGAATATCGACTCGCTCGCTGAGGGTGGCCTGCTCTACAACAACATGCACACGACGGCTCTGTGCTCGCCGTCGCGCTCATGTGTCATCACCGGACGCAACCACCACGCCAACGCGACGGCCGCGATCAACGAGCTCGCAACTGGCTATCCCGGCTACAACGGGAACATACCGTTCGAGAACGGGTTCCTGTCCGAGATCCTTTTGGAGCACGGTTACGGCACCTACATGGTGGGTAAGTGGCACCTGATGCCCTCGGAGTACGAGTCGGCTGCGGGTCCGTTCGACCGCTGGCCATTGGGTCGGGGCTTTGAGCGCTTCTACGGCTTCCTCGGCGGGGACACAAGCCAGTGGACTCCCGATCTGGTATACGACAACCATCAGGTCGAGCCGCCGCGCACGCCCGAGGATGGCTACCACCTAACGGAGGATCTGGCGGACAAGGCGATCGAGTTCATTACCGATGTCGAGCAGGTCGCACCGCACAAGCCGTTCTACATGCACTTCTGCACGGGTGCCGCTCACGCGCCGCATCACGTGGCCAAAGAGTGGGCGGATCGTTACAAGGGCCAGTTCGACGACGGGTGGGACGTTTACCGTGAACGGGTGCTCGCCCGTCAGAAGGAGCTCGGGGTCCTGGATGCCGACACCGAGCTCTCGCGCCACGACCCCGACGTACCCGACTGGGACTCTCTCTCACCAGAGGCACGCAAGCTCGCCGCTAGATACATGGAGGTGTTCGCCGGGTTTCTGTCGCACACCGACCACCACATAGGCCGGCTGTTCGACTTCTTGAAGGAGATCGGCGAGTTTGAGAACACGATCGTGATGCTCGTTTCCGATAACGGGGCGAGTCCCGAGGGCGGCGTGACGGGAACGACCAACGAGCTGCAGTTCTTCAACAACGCGCCCGAGCCCCTGGAGGACAGCCTGAAGGCGATCGAGGAGATCGGCGGTCCGACAACCTACAACCATTACCCATGGGGTTGGACGTGGGCGGGCAACACTCCGTTTCGCCGCTGGAAGCGCGAGACATACCGAGGCGGTGTGAACGACCCATTCCTTGTCCACTGGCCGAAGGGCATTGAGAGCCGCGGTGAGGTGCGCTCGCAGTATGGGCACATCATCGACATGGTCCCGACCGTGCTCGACGTACTCGCGATCGAGTCGCCGGCCACGATTAGGGGGGTGCCGCAGTCCCCCATCCACGGCGTCAGCTTCGCTGACACCTTCGATGACGCGGCGGCGTCAACCCACCACGGCACGCAGTACTTTGAGATGTTCGGTCACCGCGCCATCGACCATCACGGCTGGCGAGCGGTCTGCCCGTGGCCGGGCCCCTCGTTCGCGGAGGCCGGCAAGCCCTGGGGGGCACCAATCTCGGCTGAGACGTTGGGCGAACTTGATGCTAAACACTGGGAGCTCTACCACGTCGCCGCGGACCCCGCCGAGAACCACAACCTCGCCGACACGCACCGGGACAAGCTCATCGAGATGATCGCCATGTGGTACGTCGAGGCGGGAAGGTACAACGTGCTCCCGATCGACGGCAGCGCCGTTGAGCGGCTAATGACCGAGCGTCCGCAGATCGCTGAAACACGCAACAGTTACACCTACCGGCCGGGAACCCAGACCGTACCGTTCTACGCGACACCGAGACTGCTGAACCGCCCGCACAGCTTCAATGCGGACGTCGAGATCGGCGACGATGGTGCGGAGGGAGTGCTCCTATGCCAGGGTTCGGCCGTGGGGGGTTGGTCGTTCTATGTCAAGGACGGCCGACTCCACTACGTCCACAACTATGTTCGCCGGGCGATCTACAGCGTGGCCTCACCAGAGGCCGTGCCGGCGGGCCGGCACAAGCTGCGGTTCGAGTTCGAGCCGACTGGCGAACCGGATATTCCCAATGGGAAGGGCGCTCCGGGGCGTGCCCAACTCTATGTCGATGGCGACCTCGTGGCCGAGACCGACATGCCGCTCACAACGCCGATCATTTTCAACCCCGGGGGCCTCACGTGCGGCGCCGATCCCGGCTCACCGGTGAGCCCTGACTACAAGGCCCCGTTCCGGTTCACCGGAAAGCTCCACAGCGTTACCGTCAACGTCAGCGGCGAGCTCATCACCGACACCGAGAGCGAGATGCGCGCCGTAATGGGTCGCCAGTAGGACCAGACGTCCAACCTCGCGGCTCGCGCTACTTTGACTGGATAGCTGTGGTGCCCAAGCCCGACGGTAGCGATCCTGCTCCTGCGGATGCCTCCCGGCGTACCTGGCTGGCCGCGGAGCGGACCTGGCTTGCCTGGTGGCGCACCGGAGTGGGTGTCAGCGCCGTGGCGGTCGGAGTCGGTCGAATCCTGCCCGGTCTCGCCGAAGGCGCACGTTGGCCGCTGAGGCTGCTGGGGCTGGGATACGGGACACTCGCGGTCGCCATCCTGATGATCGGCGCGGTACGCCAGAACCGCGTCGCAGACGCGCTGCGCCAGGGCAGCCACGACCAGCTCTCCTCTCAGCTGGTCAAGTGGCTCACGGTGGCCGCCGTGGTGCTCGCTCTCGCGACGCTCGCAGTCGTTGCGATCGCCTTCTAACGATCGCCTTCTAACGCTCATCCGCGCAGGCATCGAAGCCGTCGATCGACGACCTGCGCTCGCAGCGGCTGCAGACCGTCGTCGCGCGATCGGGTGTACCGTCCTGCCGCCCCGTGAGCAGGACTGCCGACATCCGTAGCGCGAGTGCGCGCAGCCCTGCGCAGGCGGCGCTTGTCGTTGGCGCGTTGGGGGTCGTCTTCGGCGACATCGGCACGAGCCCGCTGTACACGATCCAGACGGTTTTCAACCCTGGCGATCCGCATCCGGTCATCGCGTCGAGCGAGAGCGTCTACGGCGTTATCTCGCTGATCTTCTGGTCGGTGACGATCATCGTCACGCTCCTGTATGTGCTGCTCGTGATGCGCGCCGATAACGACGGCGAGGGCGGCACCATGGCGCTGATCACGCTGACCCGGCACCGGCGGCTGCCGGGCGGGGTGCGGACGAAGCTCGTGCTGGCGGGGCTGGGGATCTTCGGCGCGTCGCTGTTCTTCGGCGACAGCATGATCACGCCGGCGATCTCGGTGCTCTCGGCCGTCGAAGGGTTGAAGATCGTGGAGCCCTCGCTGAAGGAGCTGATCGTGCCGATCACGGCGGCGATCATCGTCGTGCTGTTCGCGACTCAGCGGATCGGCACGGCAAAGGTCGGTCGCCTGTTCGGCCCGGTGATGATCGTGTGGTTCGTAGCGATCGGCGCATGCGGGATCTCCGGCATCGCTGACCATCCGGAGATCCTCAAGGCGCTCTCGCCGACGTATGCCGTGAGCTTCCTGTTCGGCCATTTCTCGATCGCGTTCTTCTCGCTGGCGGCCGTCGTGCTCGCGATCACGGGCGCCGAGGCACTGTACGCCGACATGGGGCACTTCGGGCGCGTTCCGATCACGTGAGCGCGGCAGCGCGACGCAGCGCGACTGATCCCGGACTCAGCTCATGCCCCTGGATCGGACGAGCTCCAGCAGCGCCGACGGCACTCTACTGGCTACTGCTTCGTCCTCGATTGCGAGCGTGTCCGCGTCAACGGTGGCGCCGCTTCCACGGTGCTGCAAGGCCGTCCACGTGGCACGAGGCGAAGCCCCTACTTTTCCACGCGAGGGTATTCGTGCCCGAATCCGCCCGGAGACTCGGAAAGCGCGGACGGCCGGCTCGCACGGCTGTCTTGCTCGCGCCTGTGGGCGTTAGGCGGCCTTGATGCCCTCGCGCGTGGCGGCCTTCAGGACCTTCTGATCGAAAGACGAGACCGCCGAGCTCGTGTGCTTCGCGGTCGCGAGGCAGTAGGCGTCGGGAAGGCTGATCGGGTGCCGTTGTCGCAGGCGCGCCGCCTCGACCCCGATCGCCTCGTTCGGCTGGTGCACAGTGACGCCGAGGGCGGCGATCGCCTCCCGGGCGGCGGCGAGCTTCGAAACGTCTGCCGAGGGAGCGATCAGCACCTCGGTCAGGTTCACGACGCTGACAGCGCAAGCGTCTTGGTCCTCGCGCCACTTGGTGAACAGCGCGCGAGCGCGATGATGATGGGGGTCGCTGCCGTCAAGCGCTCCGATCAGGACGTCCGCGTCGAGGAGCAGCTTCACCGCAGTTTATCTTCGGCGTCGAGCTGCTCGAGATAGCCGGCAGGGTAGATGCCCGTCAGCGTCCCGAATGCATCCTCGAAGGTCGTGGTCGTGCGGCGGATCCGCAGCTCCCCGTCGCCGGCCGGCTCGACCGTGACTCGCTCGCCTGCGTGCAGCCCGACCTCGTCGAGCGCCGCGACGGGGATCGTGATCTGGTTCTTGGTCGAGATTCTTGCCATCCCTTTACTCTAGCAGTAAAGGCGGTCGTTGGTTTCAGCGCACGGGGAAGCCTGCTTCCGCCGTGGCCCGCGCACCCCAACACACCCGACTGCCGCCCTCCAAAGCGCGGAAAGGAAGCGCGCCCCGTGTAGCCAGCGAGACGCTCGGCTTGGACGAGCCGCGGTGGTCTTGGCGACGCTCTGCGTGTTGCTGTTTTGGCAGGGCGAAGCGGTAGCCCATGTGAGCTCCCGCTTCGCTGACTGGTCTTTCAGAACTGCAGGCCGGCGCTGGCCGGCATCATCGGCGCTCGCCGTGAATTCACGGCTGCGATGATCTCCTCAGTGTCAATTTCCTGTAGGTAAATGGAGGTCGTCCCGAGGTTGACGTGCCCGAGCTGGCGCTGGATGATGTTCAGTGGCACTCCCTCGCGCGCGAGTTCGACCGCGTGGGCATGGCGTAGCTGGTGCGGCGCAAACCGGCGCCGGATTCCAGCCTGGGAGGCGAGGCGACGAAGCTCGCTGCGTACCGCGGCACTCGACCACGGCCGGCCGCGTGTCGGCCCGTCGATCACGCAGAACATCGGCCCGACCGGCAGTTCGACGCGCGCGGTGAGCCAGGGCCGTAGCTGCTCCCAGCCCCAGGCATCCATCCCGATCTCGCGGCGCCGGCCACCCTTGCCATTGCGCACGAGCAGAGAGCCGCGTTGTGGGTCAAGATCGCGTTCGCTCAGGGTGAGCGCCTCCTGGATGCGTAGCCCGCTGCGCCAGAGCACGACTATCAGCGCACACAGGCGAGCGCCGTGGCGGTCGGTGCCGGCCTCGCGCATCACCGCGATGATCTCCTGCACCGCGGGCGGGTCGGCCGGGTAGCGCAGCCCCTTGTTGCGAGGCGGTCGTCCAGCGTGGTAGCCCGGCGTCGTCGCGGGCGAGCGACGACGCCCAGCGGAGTCAAGAACAGTCGAGACGGTCATGGGATCCTCCTCCCATCGCACATGGATAGAGCCCAGTGCCATACCAGCGCCGGCCAGTAGACGACCGCCTTCTCATCTAACCAAGCATCCGGGAGACATCGAAACGGGACACCGAGGCTGGTGGTGTTCGTCGTGGCTGTTGCGTAAAGGGGGTCGTCCGGCGGGTTTAAGAGGATGTCGGTATGCCCCAGAACTTCATTGCTTGTGACCGTGAGCAGGAGTTGTTGTTGCCGCCGAGCCTGAAGGAGTGGCTGCCGGGGGATCACTTGGCGTGGTTTGTGCTGGCGACGATTGAGGAGATGGATCTGTCGGCGTTTTATGGCGCCTATCGTGGGGATGGTCACGGCCGTGCGGCGCACGAGCCGGGGATGATGCTCGCGCTGCTGCTCTACGCATATTGCAAGGGACAGCGCTCCTCGCGGGTAATCGAGCGCGAGTGCGTGGAGGACGTTGCCTACCGCGTGATCGCGGCGAATCGGCGCCCGGATCACACGACGATCGCGCGCTTTCGCCAGCGGCATGAGGCGGCGCTCGCTGATCTGTTTGGTCAGGTGTTGGGGTTGTGCGCGGAGGTGGGTTTGGTGAAGGTCGGTGTGGTCGCGATCGATGGCACGAAGGTGCACGCGAACGCTTCGCAGCACGCGGCGCGTGACTATGAGCAGATCGCCAGGGAGATCCTTGGCGAGGCTGCGGAGACCGACCGTCTGGAGGACGAGCAGTATGGGGAGAAGCGCGGCGATGAGCTGCCGCCGGAGCTTTCCACCGAGCAGGGCCGGCGGGGTTGGTTGCGCGAGGCTAAACGTCGCCTCGATGAGAAGCGCGCTGAGGAAGCCAAGCCGATCCCGCGTTCGCGTCCTGAGCGCCTTCGGCAGTCAAAGCGCCGGCTGGAGGATGAGCTCGCTGTCGAGTGCGCCGCGAACGCCGCCTACGAGGCCTACCGCGCACGCGGGGTGATGAAGGACGGACGGCGCTTCGGCGCTCCGCCGAAGCCCTACCAGCCACCGGACACGCCGGCGGGAAAGGTCAACGTGACCGATCCCGACTCGCGCAATGTGAAGACGCCACGCGGATACATGCAGGGCTATAACGCGCAGGCCGCTGCGACAGAGCAGCAGATCGTGATCGCTGCCGAGGTAAACGTCAACTCCTCCGATTTCGGGCACTTGGCAGGAATGGTCACCGCCACCGAGACCGAGCTTGAGCGGGCTGGGGTGACTGACACCGTCGAGGTGGTGGTCGCGGACGCTGGCTACTGGCATCAGAAGCAGATGGAGAGCGTGATCAACAAGGGGATCCAGGTCTTGATCCCGCCCGACGCCGGCAAACGCCGAGACACAAGACCAGGATGGGATGGCGGCGCTTACGCGCACATGCGGCGAGTGCTCGAGACCGACTTTGGCGGCGGGCTATACCGAAAACGCAAAGCGATGATCGAGCCGGTGTTCGCGAATACCAAGTTCAACCGCCGGATCGACCGCTTCCAACGCCGAGGAAGATCCACCGCACGCTCGGAGTGGCGACTGATCACCGCCACCCACAACCTATTGAAGCTCCACAAGCACCAGACAGCCACCGCCGAGACCTGAAAGGGCCCAGAGAGGCCCCAACCACACGACCCGGCGCCGACCCGGCGAGAACCATCGACCCGCCCGCGCCGCGTCACCCACCACCAGGGCCTCACGACCACGCGCCACACCCTTTACGCAACAGCCACCTGCCGAAGCGGGAGCCCTAGCAAACGTCGTCCACACTGCCCCAACGGACGACTTGCGATCGTATGGACGGAGGCGGGGCACACGCCCGCCTGCGCCCGCGAAGCGGGAGCCTGTGGCCGACGAGCGATGCCTCGTTGCCCCCAGCCTGATCGCCGAGCTCTCCGAAGCGAGCTTCAGGACGTGTCGATGTGTCGTATGAACCCCTGGGCAATCTCGACGGCCTCGCCTACATCCGTGATGAGCATGTCGAGGCTGTTGGCGATGGTGGCGTAAAGCTCTGGCCAGGTGGGGTAGATAGTTATGCGTGGTGGCCCAGGCTGCTGGCGCTTCAGGCGCCGATCGGCTCTGGCTGCTGCGCCTGCTCGCCGTTGCGTACGAGCTCCAGGTGTGCGCCGAGCACCGTGGCGAGCGCCTCGATCGTCGTGCGGGTCGGGTTGCCCAGCCCGCGCTCGTAGCGGCTGATGTCAGCCTGCGAGATGCCCGAGCGCTCGGCGAGCTGCTGCTGGGGGAGGCCCGTGTCGAGGCGCAGCGCGAGGAGCTGGCCGGCGAGGTCGAAGCGGCGCATCTCGTCGTCGAGGTGCGCGCGCTGCTCGTCGTCGTAGCGCGAGCGCAGCTCCTGGGTGTATTCGCTCAGGCGGATGCCCATGTGGAGAGTATGGCGTATATCACATGCCGTGTCAACCACGTCCACGACGACGGGGGGATCGGGGTGCGTTGGCGCGGCGGTGGCGTGTCTGCTCGGCCTGCCACTCCTTGAGGTACGCGCGTGCGCGCTCGATCTCTCGTTGCTGGTGGCGGGTGCTCGATCGGCTGCCCTTGTCGTAGCCGCTCAACAGGAGGATCAGTCGGTTGCCGTGGGCGTGGAAGAAGACACGCAACAGGATCTTCTCCGGGGATGTCTCCGGGAGTTCGCTCGCGTCAGAGGCACCGTGACCTGAGAGAACCTCGCGCTCGTCGTGACGCAGCCGGAACTCCGCGAGGCCGCCGCCGAGCTGCTTGCCCCACTCCGATCGGCATACGTCCAGTCCCGTGCGCGCCAGTACGAACGTGAGCGCTGCCACCAGCGCGTTGCGCTTGTCGTCGCTCAAAGAGTCAAGGAAGCGCCGGATCGGTTCGGTTCCGTCGGAGCGGCGAAAGAACTCGATCTCATAGGCCGCTGACAGCTCTTCGTCCTTCACACCGCGCCGTCCACGAACTCCGACTCGTAGCTCATTGCCGTGGAGCGCTTCAGCCCGCGAGTGCTCGCGGGCTCCACCAGCAGTTCGCTCGCCTTGGTGATCGTCATGCGCTCACGCCGTGCCAGTGCAACCGTGACGGAGGCCCCGATCACGCGTGGCCTCCAGCAAGGGTGTGTTCGACGAGGCTCCGCACGCGGGCAGGACGCTCTGCGGCGGCGGCGCGCAGCCGCCGGGGTGTCGTGAGCCCGCGCTCGAGCGCCTGGTGTACCGCGAGTTCGATCTGCTCTGGCTGGGTTCCTGCCTGCAGCGAATCCACGATTGTGCGCTCTGGAGTCGTGACGGGCACGCCGTTGAGCGACCGGATCTCCGAAAGGGCGGGCGGGTGTTGGAGCGTGTGGACGCGGACCCCGGGACGCGATCGCTGACCACGCTTGGTACGAGGCAGCGAGATGTGGACTGCGCTTGGGATCACGTCGGAGAGGTCGTACAGCTCGAGTGCGCTCTCGTGCGAGACGACCGCCGGGGTTTGGTGCATGGACAGCCACGTCGAGACGATGTGCTCATGCGGGCTGGCCGGGAAGTGTCGCAGGCGGTAGAGGCCACGGCGCACACGCTCGTAGCGGCCTCCCGGACGTGCATGATGGCGTAGCGTGCTTCTGTCCATCCCGGTGGTCAGGGCCTGCTGGGCGGTGAAGTAGCCCGCCTGAGCCTCGGCGAGGCGGTAGAGCCCATCATGGTCAATAGCGTCAGACATAGGGGGGAATATATCACCCAAACGTCTGACCGATAGCTGGGATTGCAGCCCCACTGGGCGAGCGAGGGCTTCGCAGCCTCCGGGATCGATGGCTCGCTCAACCATCGACCGCCGGGGAATGACTCGCGGAACGAATTGCGACGAACTCAGCCATATTCATCAGCAACGAGCCCTATAAACACGGGGTCTGTGGGCCTGAGCAATACCTCTGCTCATGTTGTGGTCCCGGCGGCCGCGGGTTCGAATCCCGTCGCTCACCCTTCGTAGAACGCGCGTAAAACCCGCACGGTTACGCCCTCGCGGCCCGGCATAAGCATTCTAAGTCACGGCCAGAGCCAGAAAGTTAGATCGATCCCGCGAAATTGCCCGTCGTGCGAGGTCTTACGTCTCCAGCGATTTATGGCTTGCGAAAAATGCCGTGCGTGCCAATGCGCCGCCAGACGATGTGCGGGTCGCCGGGGCGCAGCTCGTCGCCGTACTCGAAGGTGGTGCGGCCGTTGGGAGCCCAGGTCATCTCCCACACGCCGGGATATCCCTGCACTCTCTTGACCCGTAGGCCCGGCTCGAACCGCCCGTGTCGTAGGCACGCGATGAACAGGTCAAGGGCGCTCTCCCAGGCGGCTGCCTGCTCGCGGGTCAGGTTTTGTAGTCGCGCAGGAACCGGGGCCTGCGGACGGCGTGCAACGCCGCCTTGAAGGCGTCGGTGTCCTCGTAGACCTCGCCGGGGTCGGTCTTTCCCTGGCGGTCTGCTTCCAGCTCGCCTGCGAGCCAGTCGGGAGTCCAGAACCATGTCTGGTCGGGATCGATCCTGCCGTCCGAGAGGCTGCGCAGCAGCACGGCGGCGCCGTCGAGTGTGTTCTCGGGCAGGCCCTCCACCAGCTCGTGCAGCTCCGTCTTGGTCATGCTGTCATTCTCGCACGAGTCGCGGACTACCGAGAGGCGATGGCTTCGCGCGGCTCAGGATGCGCCGCGCAGCTCGCTGACGAGCCCGATCAGATGTCGCTTGGCTGCGTACTCGGTGCTTGCGCCACCCCCGAAGCCCCCCAGGATGGCGCATAGGTGAGCAACTACGCACCGATGAGCAGCAGGAGCGGGGGTGTCCGGTAGCTCTCGGTCCGGGCCTGCTTGCCGCGCGGAGGAGGACGGTCGTCGATTTCTGAGGACGGGTGCCCAGCTCGTCCAAAGCAGGGCAACGCGTCCGCGCTCCGACTGCGCCGGAGGAGTCGCTCATGGTCCTCACGCCCCGGTGACGAGGCCACGGCTCAGTCGTTTTCGTATTCGTCGTGGCGGCACCACCATATGCCGGTCTCATTGCGCCCGAGCGGGGCGCGGTCGAGCCACGAGTACATGCCCCAGAGGCCGTCGACGCCTCGCCCGTAAGCCGAGTAGGTGTGGTAGAGGACGCCATCCTCGAGGGCGAATGCGCTCATGCCCGGCCCCTCTTTTCTGAAGGTCACGGGATCCGTGCCAGCACCAGACGCGATCTCGATGAGTCCGGGGCTTTTCTCGGACGGCCGGAAGTCGGCGGTGCGAAAGTTGTACTCGACGGCGCCCGACTGCCATTCGTGATCGGTGTGCGATACGTGAAAGTCGTAGTTGAAGTCGCTATCGAACGAGGACGCCCACGGCAAGCTCCAGCCCATCCGCCGCTTGTATTCCTGCAGCTTCGCCAGCGGGGCTCGCGACACCGCCGTGAACGCAACATCGTGATTGACCAGGTGCACCACAGACCCTGAGAAACCATCCGCAATCGCGGAGCACGACGGGCACCCGGCCGTGAAGTCGGGCCCGAACATGAAGTGGTAGACGAGCAGCTGCGAGCGCCCTTTGAAGAGGTCAGCCAGGGACGCTGTTCCCTCATCGGTCTCGAAGCGGTACTCCTTCTCGATCGGAACCCAGGGCAGGTCCTGCCGTAGCCGAGCCAGCTCATCGCCGCGCCGCGTCCACTCCTTCTCGGCGTCGAGCAGCGCAAGCCGCGCCGAAAGCCACTCCTCGCGAGTTCCGGTCCTGTGATCGGTCATTGCTTCCTCCTTGTCGGTGTCAGAGATCGATTACAGCTTCGGCCTGGATGGACTCGGCGAGCTGCTTGATCCGTGCCAGGCGCCTGTCCCATTGCGCCGCTACGCGAGCCATCGCTTCGGCGGCGTCGTCCAGCCGCTCGGGCCGGACCGCGTAGCGCACCTCCCGGCCGCGCCGCCGGCCTGCCACCAGGCCGACACGGTTCAGCATGGCCAGGTGCTTGGCGACCGCCTGTCGGGTGACCGGCAGCCCTTCCGCGAGCGTCGTGGTAGTCGCCTCGCCCTGCTCGAGCAGCGCGTCGAGCACACGCCGGCGCATGGGGTCTGTTACCGCCGCCCACAGGGCGTCGTCCTCGGCGACCGCGGTGGCCATCAACGCGTCGCCCCGCGTGGCCTCGAGGCGACATGGTCGAGCATGTCCACCTCCTTATCTCCGCCGCGGCCTCCGGGCCTCCACGTAAGCGTGCCGTCCGCACCGGCACGCCCCTCAACGTCCGCCTCGTCGCTGAGCCAGCACCTGATCTGCTTGGGTTCGGTGATCACGCCCCAGAGAACCTCTGGGCTCGCCTTGATCAGGATCTCTCGTTCGACGCTGTCAGCGGCCACGCTAGCTCCTTCGGTTGATCTGCAACCGATGGTTGCGAGACGTGCATCGTCAGAATAGCAACCAAGGGTTGCGTGTCCCGCTCGGGGCTGCTTGGAGCCGAGAGCTCGTCGGCCTGTACGAGCTCGCCGGCCAGCTCGGCTGGTGACCCGCTTGCCAGGG
The DNA here is from genome assembly GCA_963703395.1 of uncultured Solirubrobacterales bacterium. Lineage (GTDB taxonomy): Bacteria > Actinomycetota > Thermoleophilia > Solirubrobacterales > Solirubrobacteraceae > Palsa-744. Next base: position 553,318 of record OY969817.1, read on the forward strand.
CACGGAGATGAGAGACCAGCTGCGGTCGTGACGCTGGCTGACGGCGCCTACGGCCGGGGGCCTGCTTCGCGTCGAATGCGAGACCGGGCCGTGAATCTGGGAGAACTGGCACCTGTCCGGGAAGACTCGCTGGTCGTTGCGTCGATTGTCCACTCCGAATGACGTGCCGGCGCCAGCTCCCGCGCGTCCTTCTTGGCCTGCTTGTCCAGCCGACGCTCGCGGAGCCGGCTATCGCGGGTGAGCTTTGCCCATCGTGGTCTTCTTCTTGCCGCTTGAGGCCATGTCTGTCAGCTCCTTGTTGTGAGTACCTAGCGCGTCCATGGCAGGGTCATCCGGGTGTGATGAAACCCGAAGACCAAGTCCCCGTTGAACCAGCTTCACGTTTCCCTGTGGCCTGCAAACGAGCGCTCAGGCCAGTGCCCCGGCTGGCAGTACGAAGCGCAGCGGGGTCCGCGGCTCGGTGCCGCCTGAGAGGCCGAGGCGCTGGCCGTGCAGGCCTCGTCTGGGAGCTTCGGGAGCTACCGCCTCGGCCACTCCGGCATGATCGGCGATCCAGGCCATCACGGCCGGGAAGTCACTTCCCGACGCGAGCAGGGCCGCGCGCTCGACGACATCCCCGCCGGAGGAGTGGGGGCGTGCCAGCCGCTTCACAATGGCGCGGATCTCGGCGTCGCCAGCCGCGTTCTCTGCGCTCACGAGAACTCTGTCACCGAGTAGACAGGGTGACCGACGCGCGCGGGCACGCTCTCGCCGCAGGCGTCGGTATGCACGCAAAAGTCCTCCAAGCGCCCGTGGTCGAGGATCGCGACCACGACATTGCTGCCCTTGGACAGCGGCCTGCCGACCTCGATCTCCCGGTCCTGTCCATCGAAGCGACAGCTCAACTTGAAGATCCGCCGGGATCGCGCAGGGCAACCCGCGGCGAGCAGCGAACGCTCGCGCAGTTCGCTGTAGACTTTCTCGGCGCGCGCTCCGTCCGACTCGATGCCACCGACGAAGAAGCTCGTCACTTGCGCCGAGCCTTGGCCAGCACAGCGGGATAACGCCAGCGCCCCTCGGCCGTCATCTTGCGGAGCCCCAGCGAGCCGTCCCGGACCGGGCGCTGGAACACCCCTAGCTTCACGCGTCGGCGCTCGGCCGCGCGATCTGCCTGAGTGAGCATTACTCCACGCTAGCGCAGCCGCGAGCCGTTGCGGGAGAATCGACGGCCGGGGGACGATCACAGGGGTGGCGATCCCCCGTTCGTTGGTCGTTTCCCGAGAGCTCGCAAGCGCGTGACTGCCGACGCCCGCCTCGATTCGTCCCGTCGAGGTGCACGATAGGCAAGCGCGTCGACTGACGATCGGCTAACGCTCGCTCCGACGAGGCGTTGCGAAGACGATCAGGAGCAGCCGGCGCGGCAATGCTCGACGCCCCTGCTTTCGCGGCGCCAAGCAAGCGTGATGGCGTCGTCGGCGCTGGCGCCCCCCGCGTCGTCCCTTGCGAGAGTGAGACCCTGCGTGATCCGTGCGCCCGCTTGCTCGCGGAAGCGGAACTTAAGCGCCAGTCCGTGCGGGTAGGTGACGACGAACCCATACTGACGGAGCCGTCATGATCGAGAGGGCGGCTCCACGTCGCACAGCACGGGCGATGTCGGCCACGGTCATCATCAAGCCGCCGTGCGCCCGGCCGCTGCGGTTCTCATTGCCTGAGTCGATTCGGACTGCGATCGTCGGCGCCGAGTCACACCGGCCGGCGTAGAGGGGACCCACGCGCTCCCCGAATGGGCTCCCCGAGAACGTCTCATAGCCGTCCGGTACGGATATGGGCCGGGATGCTACCGGCCACCTCTTACGTTGTCGTGTTCGTACGAGAGCTCAAGCTGCATCGTCAGGCCTCCAGTCGCACCGGCAGCGTCTTGTGCTGGTTGGCGAACGCTGATTCGACGTGTGTGCACTCGTCGGCGATCTGGATCTCGGGGTAGCGCTTGAGCGTCTCCTCGATCAGGATCCGCAACTCCAGTCGCGCGAGCGCGGTGCCCAGGCAGAAGTGCCGGCCACCGGCACCGAACGCCTGGTGCTCGGCTTCGCGCGTCAGGTCGAAGTGGTCGGGGTCCTGGAAGCGCGTCTCATCGCGGTTGGACGACGGGTACCACATGACCAGCTTCTCGCCCTCACGGATGCGCTGCCCGTGCAGCTCGGTGTCGCGTGTGGCCGTGCGGGCGAAGTGCGCGAACGCCGGGAACATGCGCAGTGACTCCTCGACCGCCGCCGGCACCAGCGAGGGGTCCTCGAGCACCATCCGTCGTTGCTCGGGGTTTTCCATCAGCGCGCGCATGCCGCTGCAGTAGGTCGCCTTGGTGCTGTCGTTGCCGGCGGCCATCAGCAGCAGGAACCCCATCACGATCTCGTGGTCCTCGAGCCGCTCGCCGTCGAGCTCCGCGTGCACGAGCACGCTCGTGAGGTCATCGGTCGGCGTCGTGCGTCGTTCGGCGATCAGCTTGCCGCAGCGCGCGAACACCTCGGGCACCTCGCGCTCCATCACGCTCTGTGCACCCTCCGGCGTCGCGTCCGGGTCGCCCGCGCCGACGATTGCGTTCATCAGGTTCGCCCATGCCTGGTCGTCCTCGGGCGATAGGCCCATGAAGCTGCCGATCACCCGCGCCACCACTGGCTGGGCGACGTCGCTGACCAGATCGCAGGTCTCCCGGCCCTCGAGCCGCTCGAGCACCTCGATCGTGATCGCGCGGATCGCGTCCTCGTGCTCGGCGATCCGCTTCGGCGTGAAGCCACGCTGGAAGAGCGCCTTCAGCCGGTCGTGCTTGGGCGGGTCCATCCCGATGAACATTGCCTGCTGCATCTCCAACGACAAGCCTGCGTTGGACGCGGTGAAGCCGCCGATTTCGGAGGAGTAGGTCTGCCAGTCACGGCTGACCTCGAATACGTCCTCGGCGGTCGTCACCGACCAGAAGCCGGCTTCGTCGGGAAACTCAGCGATGCCGCTCGACCAGTGAACCGGACACTCAGCGCGCAACCGCCTGAACAGCTCCAGCGGCGGCCCCTGCTGGAAGTGGGCGCGGTCAGCGACGCCCAGCTCGTCGAGCGGCGTCTGATCCTGGCTTGTAGTGCTCAAGTGTCCTCCCGTCTTGACTTGGCTTGGTCTGCAGACGCAGCCTACTCCTCGGGCTGGCCGCCGCCGCAGAGCTCGAGCTATCGCCTGCCGCCGCGTGCCCAGTCGCTCGTCGACCGCGCGGGCGGTCCTGGTTGTTAAAGCGAATGCCTTTGTGGTGAACACGGAGCCCAACGGTACGTGGAGCCCGATCAAGCGCAGCGTCGTACCGGCCTACGGCCCTCTGGAACAACTCACCTCCAACGGGTTTGCAACAGATACCGATGGGGACCAAGCACTCCTTCACGAACACGAAGAAAGCCAGCTCTCGATGGTGCGCAGTCCGGCTGGGGGCACCTTTGGGCCTCGACTCCGCATCGATGGGCCCACCGAAGACGCAACCGTCGCAGCCGGCGGGAACGACACCATCTTGGTGGCATGGGTCCCCCATTACAAGAGCGTCGTGACCGTCGAGATCGGCAACCTCACCGGGCGTTTGGGACCTCCTCAAGATCTCGCGGCCAAGATTCCCGATGACCTAAAGGCCTCGATAGACGACTATGGCCGCGCGATCCTCGTCTGGCACTCCGAGGCTCTCCATAACCACCGCAACGGACCCTATCTCACGTGTGGGCTCGCCACTGCAAACACCAACCGTCGCCTCCGACGACCTGTGCTGCTATCCAACCCGCGAGATAACTGCGAACTGGGCGGCGACGAACGAGAGATCGTGGCGAGCCCAAACGGTCATGCGCTCCTGTTCTGGACGTGCGGCAAGCAGCCAAGCGACAATCAGACAAGATACATGGCGCGTTACACGCCATAGACATCGCACCGCCAGCGATGCCGGCTGCAGCATCAAGCCGACAGCGCCAGCATGCGGCAGGCAACCTGAGCCAGCCCAGACCTCTGCCCCAAAACGCAGGATGCACCTGCGGTTCACCGCGACACCACTTCTCCTACGCCAAGGGATAACAGAAGCCCAGCCCTACGCCACCGCAGCAATCGCAACAGACAAGCAAGAGGTCTGCTCGTCGAGGACGAGAAGGCTTCCGCATCGCCCCGTGGGAGCAAGCGCGATCCGACCTTCAAGCGACGCGCACGAACGTCGTCCTAAGCGACAGGCTACGCCCCGTTCGCCACACGCTCGCAATGCCGTCCAAGTATTAGTGTCCGGCAGATGCGGGGGCAGGCCTTCGACCGGCTGCGCCCAACCGGGCGGCCCGACACGCGACCGCGAGTCGCGCGAGAACGGATGGGACGATGGCGCTGAGCGGATGACCGCGAAGGCTGCAGCGAAAGCATGCGCCGTGCCCCGGTCCGTCTAGCGCAGGATGCCTGTATGGCCGATCGAGTAGCGCCCGGGTTGGGGCCAGACGCATAGCCCGTGTGGCCCGTCGCCGACCTTGATGCGGTGCAGCAGGCGCCCGGTAACGGTGGAGATGGCGTAGACCTCGGCGTTGTAGCGTCCGCTGAGCCAGAGCACCTTGCCGTCGGCCGAGATGCCTCCCATGTCGGGAGAGCCGCCGCCGGGCAGCCGCCACTTGGCAATCGGGTGCCGTGTTGCGAATGACAGGACGGTGATCGAGCCTTCCATTCGGTTCGAGACGTAGAGCACCTTTGCGCTGCGGCTGGGGTACAGTCCGTGGGCGCCGAGGCCCGTGTGGACGAACCCGATCTTCCTCATCGTGGGAGCCGCTATCAGCCACACGCCGTTCACGGCCATGTCTGCCACATAGAAAGTGCGGCCGTCGGGAGACAGCTTGACGTCCTGGGGCATCGCGCCCGCAGCCAGGTCGATTGTCTTCACAATCGTCTCCTTGTTGAGGTCGACGACGATCATGCGTCCGGCGAACTCGCAGGAGACCAGCGCATACCGTCCGTCGGCCGTGAAGTCCATGTGATCGACGCCCGCGCACGGCGGCGTCGGGAGCGCGTGATGAAGGGCCATCGACTGTGCCGCTCGGAAGTCCAGCTCGCGGTGCGCCTCGGCGACGATGATCGCCCAGCGACCGTCGGCGGTGAAATACATGTTGTACGGGTCGAGCACCGGTATCGGCCGCTCGGGGCGGCCGGTGCGGGGATCGATCGGGGTGAGGCTGTTGCCCGCATTGTTGGTCACATACAGCGTGCGCAGATCCCATGAGGGGGTGACGTGCTGAGGGAGCGCGCCGGCCGGGAACTGCCTGACGATCTTGAACGTCTTCTGCGAGATGACGTCAACCGTGTTCGAGACGCTGTTGGGGACGTAGACGAGCGCGGGATCGCCACGCACGGCGGGGCTCAGCAGTCCCGGGCGCTCGGCCGCGTAGACGTTGTTCGGGTCTAGCGGCGCCGGAATGCTGCCGGCGACGGGCACGTTCGGGGCGGTGCCGACGTGCGCCGCGCCGATCGGGCTCGGGGTCGTGCGATGGCCGCTCGTGCTTGAGCCGCCGCCGCACCCGCCGAGCCCGAGAGCGATCGCGAGCATCGCGGCGAGGCGTCTTGCTGCGCGCGGGCTCACCGGGCGGGCATTAGCGTGAGGGCTTGGTCGTGGACGGTCCCGCTCGGGTCGCGCCCGCCGACGAGGACGATGCGCCCCGCCAGCGAGGCGGCGCCCAGGTCGGATAGCGCTTGCGGCAGACGCCCGGCGGGGCGTACGGAGCCGTTGAGGGGATCGACCTCGAAGATTGCCGAGCTCTGTCCCGTGAGGCTCTCGCCGCGGCCGCCGAGAACGTAGAAGCGGCCGTTCAGCGACGCGCCTGCCGCATGGGTGAGGGGATGCGGCAGCCGTCCGAGCAGACGGATGCTCCCCGTGGCAGGATCGAAGAGGAGGATCTCGCGCCGGGCCGTGACGCCCGAGGTGCCCCCCGCGATCAGCAGACGGCCGCCGACCGCGGCGACCGCCGCGTAGCGCAGCGGACGCGGCATCATCCCGGCGATACGCGCGCCGCGACCCGGGGTGAACGCCACGATCGTGCGAAGCGGGACCGTCTCGGTGTAGCCCCCAACGATGTAGGCGGTGTGACCGATCGTGGCGGCCTCGACGTCTGAGGCACCGACGGGTAGCTGGCCGACAACGCTACTGGCGTCAGGCGCAACGCGCAGGATCGCGGCGCTCGCAGAGCTCGCGCTCCCACCGCCGAAAAGGTATACGTGCCCGTCGACGTTGGCCGCGGCGGCATCGTGCACCGCGACGGGAAGCGGCTTGCCTTCGTGCGCGCCCTCAGTGCCGATGAATAGTGTTCTTGGGACAGAGGTATCGGTTGCACTCAAGCCGCCGAGGGCAACTGCGCCCCGTGCGGCGAGCGCTACTGCCGGCAGCTGCACTGCGGCCGGCAGCCTGGTGACCTTCGCGAGGCGCAGCGCCGCGGTCGCGTGGCCCGCCGCGGTGCTCGAGCCCCCCTGCGGACCGGTGGGCCGGGAGCTCAGCGCCGGGGCGCGGGCGCCCCCACAGCCGGACGCGGCGAGCAGCGCAATGGCGATCGGCGGGACGAGACACCGTAGGATGCACGACACAGCGAGATCCTCTCCGGATGACCTGAACGATTCCTGAACGCCGCGCCGGAGGCCCGGCCGCACTTGCCGACCGCTTTCATCATCGGTTCATGTGCCTCCTCCTAGCTTGGTCGGCGCTTGACGGAAATCGAGAAAAGGAGAGCCATGATCAAGCGTCTGACACCGATCGCAGCGATCCTCGCCGCAGCCGCCGTGATGGCTGCCGGTGGGGTTGCGCTCGCAAACAGCGGCAGCACCCGCGCGCACCGGCACGCGGCCGTCGGCCACAAGGCCGCCCATTCCACCCGGGCGCATTCGGCGCAGGCCGCCAACGCCGAAACAACCGGCTCTGGCGAGGGCGACAACGTGCAGTCCGGCGACCAGAGCGCTCCCGACCAGCAGAATGCCGCCGGTCAGGAACAGTCGGGCAGCGAGCAGGCCAACGATGGCCCCGGGGGTCACGAAGACGAACCCGGCAACGCTGCAGCCGACCATCAGTTCGAAGGCGAAGAGTGAGGCTCGCCTCGTCTCCGATCTGAGCTGCCAGGCGTGGGTGGGGCCGACCGCGGCCCCACCCACGCCTCTTCAGGCGCGCTTCAGACAGACACGCCAAGCTGGGAGTGCCGTGCGGATACTGGTCGTGGAGGACAAGGTCAAGCTAGCCGCGGCCCTGCAGCGGGGGCTGCGCAAGGCGGGACTGGCTGCCGACGTCGCCGCCAGCGGCGAGGACGCCGTCTGGATGGCCGAATCGACTCCGTATGACGCGGTTGTCCTCGACGTGATGCTGCCGGGCATAGATGGCTTCGAGACCTGCAGGCGGCTTCGATCCGGCGAGGTCTGGGCGCCGATCCTGATGCTGACGGCGCGCAACAGGGTGGACGACCGCGTCGCGGGGCTGGACGCTGGGGCCGACGACTACCTGACCAAGCCCTTTGCCTTCCGGGAGCTGCTCGCCCGGCTTCGAGCCCTCGCGCGCCGGGGCGCCGCCGAGCGCCCGGCAGTGCTTGCGGCAGCCGATCTACGCCTGGATCCGGCTGCCCGTCGCGTATGGCGAGGCGAGACCGAGGTGGGCCTCTCCCAGAAGGAGTTCGCGCTCTTGGAGGCGCTCATGCGACATCCGGGCGAGGTGATGTCCCGGCTCGACCTGCTCGAGTGCGCCTGGGACCGCGCATATGAGAACCGCTCCAACATCGTCAACGCCTACATCCGCCGACTGCGGGACAAGGTCGATCGCCCGTTCGGCGCCAACGCACTGGAGACTGTGAGAGGCGCCGGCTACCGGCTGCGCGAGGAGGCCGGATGACGGTCCTGCCGATGCTCGGCCGACTCTCGCTGCGACTGAGAGTGACCCTCGCCTTCGCGGGCGCGATGGCGCTCCTGCTCGGGGCATTGGGCCTGTTCGTCTACGCCCGCGTGCAAAGCGGTCTGGACCGCTCGCTCAGCGAGGGGTTGCGCTCGCGCGCGGAGGACGTGCGCGCGCTCGTGCTGCAGGCCAACTCAGGTCTCCAGGAGGCGGGCCAGAGCTCCCTCGCGACGCCTGGCGAACGGTTTGCGCAGATCCTGACGACGGACGGGAGGGTCCTGGACCGGACGCCTTCGCTGCCGCCGCGAGTCCTGCTGAGCCCAGCTGAGCGCTCGCGAGCCATCGCGGCCCCGCTGCTGGTCGAGAACAAGACAGTCCCCGGCTTGGTTGGAAACTCGCGTCTGCTCGCCATTCCAGTGCGTGCGCAGGACGAACGCATGATCGTGGTCGTCGGCACCTCGCTTCAGCAGCACGACGCCACGCTTGCTGACCTGCGGACCGTGCTCCTCCTCGGCGGGCCTGTGGCGCTTCTGCTCGCGTCCCTGCTGGGGTACGCGGTAGCGGCGTTGGCGCTGCGCGCCGTCGAGAGGATGCGCCGCCGCGCCGAGCACATCTCGTTGGACCAGCCTGGTCAGCGACTTCCCGTTCCGAGCGCCGACGACGAGCTGCGACGTCTGTCGAACACGCTGAACGAGATGCTCGCCCGCAACGAGGCCGCGTTCGCGCGCGAGCGGACGTTCGTCGCCGACGCCAGCCACGAGCTTCGTTCGCCGCTGGCGATCCTCCGAACGGAGTTGGACGTGGCGCTCCTGGGCGAAAGCTCGCGCGCAGAGCTCCGAGACGCAATCGCCTCGGCCGCCGAGGAGGCCGGTCGCCTGTCTCGGCTCGCCGAAGATCTGCTGACGCTGGCCGAGGCAGACCAGGCCAGCCTGCCGATTCACCGCGAGGCGATCGACGTCGGTCAGAGCCTTGAGCGACTGAAGGAGCGCTTCGCTTCGAGAGCGCGCACCACGGGCGCCGTCCTGCTGACGCGTGCTCCTCGGGGGCTCCTAATGCGCGCCGACCCGCTCCGCCTCGAGCAGGCGCTTGGAGACCTCATCGACAACGCGTTGCGCTACGGCGCCAAGACGGTCGAGGTGCAAGCGGAATGCAGTGGTGAGACCGTCCTGCTGCATGTGAGCGACGACGGGCCTGGATTCCCTCCCGGGTTCCTGGAGACCGCCTTCGAGAGATTCACAAGGGCCGACCGGGCACGAACCGCGGGGGGTGTGGGACTCGGCCTCTCGATTGTGCGGAGCATCGCGCGCGGGCACGGCGGCGAGGCGCACCTCGCCAACCGCTCAGGTGGCGGCGCCGACGTGTGGCTCTCGATACCTGACTCCCTCCTCGCTGACCCCGGACGTCTCGAGGAGTACCTTGGCGCAAGGAGCGACTCGACACCGGCGCGCCTACCAGCGCAGTAGGCGCCCTGCAGGCCAAGGTCCTCACCTGAAACCAGCCTCGCTCGGCGAGCATTCAGGAGGCGTTCAGGTCTCCCGTGGCAGTCTGGGCCGCATGCTCACGCGAACGCCACTGCTGCTGCTGATCGCCTTCACCCTCGCGGCGTCCGGCTGCGGCGGCAGCTCAGGCATCGCAAGCTCCTCGAGCTCAGTCGGCGGACCGGCTCCGGAAAGCGCCGCGGCGCTGTCCGCCGACGCCAAATCCGCCGCGACCGGCGACATCCCAGACACCCAGAACTTCCTGACCCTGAGGGCGCCGCAGCTGCATGTCTCGATGCTCTACCCGGAGGGCTGGACAGTGCAGGAATCCGTGGACCGCGTCTCGATCGCGGACAAGAACAACCTCGTGCGGATCGTCGTCTCGCGAGGAGCCGCGGCGACGACGGCGAGCGTCCGGTCGCAGCTGGCAACGATGGAGCGATCCACGCCCGGGCTGAAGGCGAACACCGCTCACGCGATAGCGCTGAAGAGCGGACCGGCCGTCAAGGTGACCTACACGACGCAGAGCGCGCCGAACCCGGTGACGGGTAAGCAGGTGACGCTCATGGTCGACCGTTACGTGCTGGCGCACGGCGGACGCGTTGCCGTGGTCGATCTGGGCACACCGGTCGGCGTCGACAACGTGGACGCCTACAGGCGGATGGTCGAAAGCTTCAAGTGGCTCTGAGGAGCCTCTACGTCGAGCCCGCAGAGGGCGCCGAGGAGGTCCGCTGGGGAGCGCTCGAGTGCCACGACGTCTTCAAGATCTACCGCTCCGGACCGGTCGAGACCGTGGCGCTGCGCGGCCTGGATCTGAAGGTCGAGCCGGGGGAGCTGGTCGCCGTCCTGGGGCCCTCGGGCTGCGGCAAGAGCACCTTTCTCTCGCTGGCCGCGGGACTGGATGAGCCCTCGGCAGGCGAGCTTCGTGTGTGGGGCCGTTCGCTCGGGCGACTGGAGGAGGCCGAGCTCGCCGCCTACAGGGCGCGCGACCTGGCGATCGTGTTCCAGAGCGAGAACCTGTGGCCGGCCCTGTCCGCCCAGGAGAACGTCGCGATCTCGCTGCGGCTCGCCGGCCGCGAGGACGCCGAGAGCGCCGCGGCGCGGAGCCTCGCGGCCTTCGGCCTCGGCGAGCGCGGATCGCACCGGGCGGCGGCGCTGTCGGGCGGCGAGCAGCAGCGCGTGGCGATCGCCGCCGCTGCGGCCCGGCGAGCCCGTCTTGTGCTGGCCGACGAGCCGACCGGGGAGCTCGACCAGCACAACGAGGAGATCGTGCTCGAGGCCCTGGAGACGCTTTGCCGTCGCTACGAGAGCACCGTCGTGGTAGTCACCCACTCCGAGCGCGTGGCCGCTCGTGCAGAGCGCGTGATCGAGATGTGCGACGGAAAGGCCCTGGCGTGAGCAGCGCCGACGCGGTCACGGCCCCGCCGTCGTTGATCGCCTGCGAGGGGGTGAGCGTCTCCTATGGCGAGGGAGAGGCACACGTCACCGCGCTCGACGGCGTCGACCTCGAGGTTTCCCCGCAGGAGCGGCTGGCTCTCTGGGGACGATCCGGCTCGGGAAAGACGACACTGCTGCACGTGCTCGGGGGGCTCGTCGTCCCAAGCGCCGGTCGCGTGAGCTGGAACGGGCAGGAGCTCTCCTCGCTCGACGACGCCGCCCGCGGGCGCGCCCGCGCCCGCGGCATCGCGTACGTCTTCCAGGGGTCCAACCTGCTGAGCCACTTCACGGCATTCGAGAACGTGGCCTTCGCCCGCGAGGTTCGCGCCCAGTCGGATGCGTCGACCTCGGCGGTAGGCGACTACTCGCCCGAGGAACTGCTCGAGGTCGTCGGGCTCTCGGCGAAGCTCGACTCGCTGCCGAGCGAGCTGTCGGGCGGCGAGGCGCAACGGGTTGCGATCGCGCGGGCGCTCGCTCAGAGCCCGGAGCTGCTCCTCTGTGACGAGCCCACGGGCCACCTGGACTCCGACACGGCCGAGCGCGTCCTCGACCTGATCGATGCTCTCCAGGCGGAGTTCTCCTTCTCCCTGGTGATCGCAACCCACGACGCCAGCGTCGCCGCGCGCGCCGGGCGGGTGGTCGAGCTCGCTGATGGACGCGTCGGGGGAGCGGCGAGCCGATGACGAGCGCCGTACGCCTCGCGGTCTCATGGCTGCTTCGCGCTCCCGGCCGCTCGCTGATCAGGGTCTTGGTGCTGGCAGCGTCGGTCGCCCTGCTCGGAGGGATGCTGCTGTTCGTTGGCAACTCGCTGCGAACCGTCGCCGGAAGCGCCGTTCGGGGAGTGCCGCTCGACCTTCAGGGGCCCGTCGCTTCTTATCAGGAGGCCCGCGCGCTGGCGCGTGAAGTAGGCGGACAGAAGGGCGTGCTGCAGGCATCGGCGGCTGCGACCGCGCCTCTCGCCGGCGCCGAACACAGTGGTCCGAGCGGCCGCACCAACTCGGGCCCTGGCGCGGTCCTCGCCGTGCCGCTGGACTACGCGACCCATCTCCACACCTATCGCCTGCTCAAGGGCGCGTTGCGCCCAGGAGCGATCGTGCTCGACCAGCAGATGGCGGCGACGCTCCAGGCGCACCTCGGCGACCGGGTGAGCCTCAGCCCGCCACGCGGCGGCCCCCCGCGCACGTATCCCGTCTCCGGTGTGGCGCTGGTCACGTCGTCCGACAAGCTGTTCCAGCCGCTGAACCCTCAGCTCGGCCCGGCTCCCGCGCAGCCTCCGGCGAACGTGGCGATCATGCCACTGGACACGTTCGCATCGACCTACGCGCGCGGGCTCACGAGTATCGGCGTCGCGAGCACGGGCGCCAACGTTCAGCCGGGGGCGCAGACGGGCGTGCAGTGGCAGGTGCAGACCCAGCTCGACCCGGTGGCCCTGAGCGGGGGCAGCCCCAGCCAAGCGCTCGAACGCGCCACGCAGACCCGCAACCGGCTTGAGCGCACGTTTCCCGGGCGGATCCAGTTCGTCGACAACCTGTCCGACTCGCTCAACACCGCGGCGGGCGACGCGCTCTACGCTGAGACGCTGTACATCATGCTGGCCGTGCCGGGCGCGCTGATCGCGCTCGGACTCGCCTACCTGGCGGCTCTCGGCAGCGTCGAGCGTGATCGCCGCGACCTCTCGCTGCTGCGTGCACGCGGCGCCCGGCGCCGGGATCTGCTGGTGCTGGCGAGCGTGGAGAGCGTGATCCTGGGGCTGACCGCCGGGCTGCTGGGCACCGCCGCCGCGTTCGGCGCGGTCTCGGCCCTCGTGATCGGCGGAACGCACGCGACGACCGGACGGGTGCTGGCGATCGGCGCGATCTGCGTGCTGCTGGCAACCGCCGGGGCCGGCGCGGCACGGGTCGGCGCCAGCGTGTCCTCTCTGCGGACGAGCGTCGCCACGGGTCGCAGGGGGACGCGTCGCGATGGGCGCCCGCTGTGGCAGCGCCTGTACCTCGACCTCACTTGCCTCGCGGTCAGCGGCCTGATCTACTGGCTGACGGTCAGCACGGGCTTCTCGGCGGTGGTGAACCCCGACTCGAACCCCACTCTCTCCCTGTCGGTCTACATGTTCTTCGCCCCGGCCCTGCTGTGGATCGGGGCGACGCTACTGCTCGTCCGGCTGCGGGGGCGAGCCCTCTCCTGGGTGCTCGCCCGCGCGGTCGGCGGCCGGGCCGCGTCGCGGCCGGCCTTCCTGCTCGTCAGCGCGGGACGCCGCGGCGCGGCGATCAACCGCGGTCTCGTGGTCGTCGGGCTGCTGCTGGCCTTCGGGGTGAACCTGGGGATCTTCTCCGCCACCTACGAGCAGCAGGTCGCGGTCGATGCGCAGCTCACGCTCGGCGCCGACGTGACCGTGACGGCGGCGCCCGGGGCCGCCTCCGCGCACGACCTCACCCGCCAGATCGCCGCCGTCCACGGCGTCACCGCGACGACCGGGGTCGAGCACTCGTATGCGTACGTCGGACCAGACCTCCAGGACACCTACGGCATCGACGCGTCCTCATTCGCCAGGGCCACCACGCTGCGTGACTCCTACTTCATCGGATCCACCGCCCAGCAGGTGCTAGAACGGCTGCGCTCGACACGTGACGGGATCCTCGTCAGCAAAGAGACGATCACCGACTTCTCGCTGAAAAACGGAGACCTCCTGCGGCTGCGGGTGCTCGACGATCAGACCGGGCGCTTCCAGGTCGTCCCGTTCCACGTGGCCGGGATCGTCCAGGAGTTCCCCTCGGCGCCCAAGGACTCATTCATGGTCGCCAACATCGGATACTTGGAGTCGGTGACCCACGCCGGCGGTCCCAACGTGGTGTTCGCCAAGGTCAACGGCTATCCACCGGACATCGCTCGCCGCGTGGCCCTCGCAACCAGCGCAGCCGGGACCAAGGTCGAAAACATCACCACACAGGGGGCACGCACGAGCAGCTCGATCACGACGGTCGACCTCACGGGCATCAGCCACATCGAGCAGACCTTCGCGATCATCCTCTCTGCGGCTGCGATGGCCCTGTTCGTAGCGCTCGGCATCTCCGAGCGCCGGCAGGAGTTCGCCACGATGGCCGCCATCGGCGCCCCCCTGTCGCAGATTTCGGCGTTCCTGTGGACCGAGGCGGCGATCGTGCTGACGGTCGGACTCGCGCTCGCGATCTTCCTCGGCTGGCTGCTGTCGACGATGCTCGTCGCAATCCTCCAGCACGTCTTCGACCCCCCGCCCGACGCGCTGGCGATCCCGTGGGCGTTCCTCACCGGCCTAGCCGGGGCGGCGATCGTCGCCACGGTGATCGCGACCGCGGTCGCGACGCACGGGATCAGACGCCTCGCGCTCGGGGAGATCCTGCGCGAGCAGTAGACACGCCCCCGCCCCCGCCCAGGCCGACACGAGCCCTCGACCGCCCAGTGATACTTACCCCATGCCCTCCCCGCTGATCCTGCTCGTCGAGGACGACCAGGAGTTGCGCGCCGTCCTCAGGCGCTCTCTCGAGGAGGAGGGCTTCGCCGTCAGCGGCGCCAGAACCGGCGCGGAAGCGATGGAGCGGGTCTCCGCGCAGGAGCCCGACGCGCTCGTCATCGACGTGGGGCTGCCGGATGCCGACGGCCGCGACCTCTGCCAGGCGCTGCGAGCACGCGGGATCCAGTCGCCGGTGCTGTTCCTGACGGCGCGTGACGCCCTCGTCGATCGCCTGGCCGGCTTCGGCGCTGGCGGCGACGACTACCTGACGAAGCCGTTCTCGCTGGAGGAGCTCGCGGCACGCTTGCGCGCGCAGCTCAAGCGGGCCGGGTCCGACGGCACGGTCAACGCAGCCGGACTGACCCTCGATCCGACGACCCACGAAGCCACGGGCGGGGGGCGAAGCGTCCGGCTCACCCCGACCGAGTTCCGGCTGCTCGGCGCGCTTGCCACCGGCGCCGAGCGCGTCGTCAGCCGCCGCGACCTGACGCGCGCGGCCTGGCCCGACGGAGCGGTCGTGCACGACAACACGATCGACGTCTACCTCGCACGCCTGCGCCGCAAGCTCCGAGCGATTCCCGGCGCGCCCGCGATCACGACCGTGCACGGCGTCGGCTACCGCCTGCAATGAGCTTCCGCGGCGTGAGCCTGCGCGCGCGCCTCACCGCGACCGCAGTCGCAGGCGCCGCGATAACGCTCGCCGTCCTCGTCGTCGCCTTCAACCTAGTGCTCGATGCGCGGGTGCGCAGCGACGGGGACAACACGCTGCGCGAGCGCGCGGCGACGGTTCTGCGCGGGCTCGGCACCGTGGACGGGCGCGTGTCTGTGATCGAGGCCCCCGACCAGGGCTCGATCGACGCGCAGACGTGGATATTCGCGGGACAACGCACGCTGGAGCAGCCCGCCGGCGCAGACCCGCGCAACCAGCGGGCAGCCCACGGGCTCGCAGCGGCCTCGGGTTTCATCAGCGTGAACGCGACCCACACCCGCATGTACGCCGTGCCGGCGCGGCGGGCCGGACGGCGGCTGGGAACCGTTGTCGTCGCCGCCTCGCTTGCGCCTTACGAGAGCACCGCCTCCTCGGCGCTACTCGGATCGATCGTCCTCGGACTGCTCGCGCTCGCCGCGGTCGCGGCGCTCTCGCTGTGGCTGATCGACAGAGCCCTGCGTCCGGTCGCCCGGACCGCCGCGCGGGCCGCCGATTGGGACGCCAACGATCTCTCCCACCGGTTCTACGCGGGGGAGCCGCACGATGAGCTGACCTCCCTGGCTTCGGTGTTCGACGGCCTTCTCTACCGTCTGACCCAGAGCCTCAGGCATGAGCAGCAGCTGACGGCCGAGATCTCCCATGAGCTGCGTACGCCGCTCGCCAAGATCCTCGCCGAGGCCGAGCTGACCGCCAGCCGGGACCGCACCCCGGAGGAGTACCGCACCGCCCTGCGGTCGATCAGACGCAATGCGCAGGATCTGCAGCGCGTGGTCGAGACGCTGCTTGCCTCCGCCCGCGCGACGATCTCGACCGGGGCGAGCGGGAGCGACGCACGTGCATCCGCCGAACGCGCGTCCGCTCCCCTGCGCGAGTCGCTCGCAGCAGAGGGGAAGGTAATAGAGCTCGTGTGCGACGTCCCCGTGAGGGTCGCCGTCGAAAGCGACGTCGTCGAGCGCATCCTGGCTCCCATGCTCGAGAACGCGGCCCGCTACGCGCGACACCACATCACGCTGGCGATCCGCCGGCTCGACGGGGAGGTGGTCTTCGAGATCCGCGACGACGGCCCCGGCGTCGATGCCACCGCCCGCGAGCGGATCTTCGATCCGAGATTCAGCGCCACCAACAGGCAAGCGGGCGCCCACCCCGGCGTGGGCCTCGGCCTACCGCTCGTCCGTCGCCTGGCCCGTGCGGCCGGTGGAGAGGTCGAAGCGATCACCTCGAGCGAAGGAGCGACATTCGCTGTACGTCTACCCTCTACCCGAGTGCGCGACTCGCGGAACGACCGGAAGGGCACGGCGAGCGCGTGACGGCCCCATTGACCCGCGTCGTTCATTGCCCCGCCGCCGCAGCAAGCGTCGGATCATCCGGCGCCGGGCATGTCTCCTGACGGGGACTGGGTCCTGTCCGACGAAGACCGCCAAGCGAGAGTGCTCCTCTCCATCGATAGGAAGCGTCGCGACGGTCGAGTCCGAAACTGTCGGATCGGACGACGAGGAGCTGCTGGCACTGCTGGCAGGATCACGCTCGCTCCCGTATACCATTGCGGCAGCGCCGCTGCTGGCGCCGTCGATGACCAGATTACGCGCTGTGAGATTGCCCGAGTAGTCGGCGATCCCTTCCTATTTGCCCCGAGCTGACGGCGGTCATAGGCGGCGTCGAGCGCGGAGAGCTCGGCGATCAGGCTGAGGTCGACGAGATCCTTCGTGCGCGTGCTGGGGCGCTTGTTTTGTGGGTTCGAGTGTAGGCGTGGAGCTTCTCCGCGATCTGCAGCTCGAGCGGAACGACTCGGACGGTCACCGGCTCGATGCCGGCGAAGGAGAGGAGATCGGGGGTCATCAGCGTCTCGATCCCCGCGATCGGCTCGCTGTGGAAGCCGATGTCGAGCAGAAAGGTCTCAAACGGCCGTCCGCCGAGGGTTGCGGCGACCCGGAAGCGGCTTCCACCAAGGCGGTCCTGTGGCCGCGCCAGTTCGTTCGATTTTGAAGGAGAAGAAGTCGGCGGCGTCCCATTCGGCGGCTTTGAGCAGGGTGTCGAGAAGCTCCGCTTCGGCGGCTTGCCAGTCGAGGTCGACGTCCTTCGTGGCCCGGGCTCGCTCGGCGAGCCGCAGGTCGAGCGCGAATCCGCCCTTCAACAGCCAGCTGCCGGGTGCGATGGCGGCAAGACGGCGAGCAGCCGGTCGAAGGCGACACGCTTGCGGTCGCGCGCAAGGCGCGCTCCGTCCTCGCCGGCGCGGGTCTTCATTCGCTGCTCGAGCGCTTGGCGGAAGGCGCCGCCGTTGCCGTATCTCACGCGTGGCCTCCAGCAAGGGCGTGTTCGATGAGGTTCCGCACACGGGCGGGACGCTCTGCGGCGGCGGCGCGCAGCCGCCGGGGTGTCGTGAGCCCGCTGTCGAGCGCCTGGTGTACCGCGAGCTCGATCTGCTCTGGCTGCGTTCCTGCGGCTGGCTCACGACATCCTCGTCTGGGCCCAGCTGCTGACCCTCGACGGCGTCTGCAGCACCCTCATCGAGCGCTTACTGACGAGTGCCCTCGCCGGCGGAGCGTAAAGCTGCGGATGGGTAGGCTCTTGCAGCTTGGATCGGTGAGTGTTCCTCTAACGACGCGCTTGTTGGCAAAGAGCCCGGTGATCTCGAACCCTTCCGGCGTCGTGCCATCGAAGATACCGCCTCGTGTAACTACAATTGTGCCGCTAAAAACAGTACCGCAGCGGTCGACCGCCTTGACAGAGACGTTCGCTGCATTCCTGCTCGCCGTCATTGTGATCTTATCCCTATTCCGCGAACTGCCCTTGTAGGTTGATTGACGTTGCGGGCGTACCCCATGGGTAACATGTGGGCATACAGAGGTCGCATCGAAAGGACCTGCCTGCCGCCTAATGCACCTGTGGCCAATGTGATTCCTGTGGGCCCGGCTGGCACGTGCCACCATAGAGGGTACCCCTGTCCTTACCGTTGCTGTTGCGGCACGGGCTAGCATCCCGTTGATGCGGTTCACCGCAAACGAAGCCGCATCCGCGATGTACGGTGAAGAGCCATAGCTATTATGGATCGTACGATACGCAACAAAAGCTCCGGGCTCCAACGCCCCCATCGAATCACAGATAGGGTCGTATGGCAGACAGTATGACTGTGTGGCCGGCTGAAGTGAACTGACGATGTCTGGCGGTCCATTGTTACCGGGCAGAGGAGTGAAACCAAGGAGGACCCCCTTGGCAGCTTGGTTACTAACGTTGTAGCTCTGGTTGGGCTGGTGTACGGGGTCGCCAAACAGCAGGATGGCTGCGATACGACTTGTGACAGCGCTAGGATGTTGTGGCGCCAACGACATGGTGTAATGGATGACGTGAGCACCTTGGCTGAGGCCGACTAGAACAACAGCGACTTTGTGGCATTTTAGAACTAGGCTCACAAGCCCACCCTGTCCGTTGTACCCTTCAACCAGTACTTCGGTCCCGGTTACAACACTCCACTCATAGTTTACCAGCGCCGTTGCAGGCACCGCAGGGTAGTTCACTCCAATCATCTCGACCCGGTGGCCGGCGGGCAGGCGGTTTGTGATTTCCTGTGCAACCTCGTATGGCACTGGGCCCATACCTACGTTTGCGGCCGTATTGTCCTCATCGGAACCACGCGCACCATAGATCACGACATCCGGACAGGAGCTGCCCGACCGCGGCCTACGGGCTGGCACGCTCACGCCTATGCTCGTAACGTTTGCACTACCCACACTGTTTGTAGCGATGACTTCGCAGGTCAGCGTGTGGCCCGCGTCAGCTTCTTTGACCACATAGGTGGAGCCGGTCGCCCCGCCGATGCCGACGCCATCACGACGCCACTGGTAGGTGAACGTCAGCGGCAGGTTGCCTGTCCAGCTACCCTGAGCACAACTCAAGGTCTGCCAAACCCTTGCACTGCCGGAGATTATCGGCAGGCTGCCGTTCTTAGGTGGCACATACGGTGGGGTAGATGGCCCTTCGGTGACCACCATCGCCCGTAGGTCGCTTGAGCTGTTCTGGTAGTCGCCTACCACGACACACGCCCCTGGCGCGGGACAGGCGACGCCGCCCAGGCCGAATTGTCTGCTGCCAAGAGTCTGGTTGGCGCTGGGCAACGTGACTTCGATTTCGTTCGCGGGACCCCACATCCCGCCCGTCTCGTTCGCGACGATTTGGAAGCCGACCGCGACGCACGACCCCGAGGCGGGGCACGAAACCGATTCCAGGCCGAAAGGGTCGTGCAAGTTGGCGGGCAGCGCGATCTCGCTCTCCTGGCCCCATACCCCGCCCGTCTCACTCACGCCCATCCCCTCGTATTCTCCCGAGGCGTCTTCGTAGTCGCCGACCGCCACGCACGACCCCGATACCGGGCACGCGACCGACGTCAGGCCGCGAAGAGCCGGGTTGTTCTTGGCGTTCGCTGGTGGCGTGATTTGGGTCACTTGACCCCATACCCCGCCTGTCTCGCTTACCCCCATTTCCTCGCGTTCGCCCACGGTGTCGTTGTATCCGCCGACGGCGACGCACGACCCGGACGTGGGGCACGCAACCGATCGGAGGTCTGCTTCAGGATCTTGGTTGGTGCTGGCATTTGACGGCAACGTGATCTCACTTGCCTGGCCCCACACCCCGCCCGTCTCACCCACGACCATCGGCCCAGACCAGTAGCGCGCCGGCCGGCCCCACGTTTCACGGTCCCCGAACGTGGGCCTACTGAGGAGCGCGGTTATTCCAGGCTTGTTCGATCTGTCGTATGAGCGCTGGGTAGACAACCCAATACCGGAACGGCTTGATGAGCGCCATGTATCCCTTCCCGAACCGGCCGCGTGGCTTGACGTAGACCGCCATCTGTCCTTGGTAGCGGCCTTCGTCTTGATCGACCCATGCCAGGTGCATCACGCCGTGCACGGTCTGGTTTGACAGCTCCGCGGCAAACTCGACGTCGGTGCGATAGAGGGGCTGGAAAGGCAGGGAGTCGAAATCTAGATCCGTCGCGGTGTTGCGTAGATCGTCTGGCAGTCGGTCGGCTAGTGAGGTTTCGTTCGTGCCCGGAATTGGCAGTTTGCCTGCGACGTCGTCCCCACCGTTGTCGATCGGGGCCGAAATCCTGCCGAGGCCGAACATGCTGCCGAGGTGATCGCGGACGCTCCACAGGACGCGAGTCGGGAGGGACTTCGCGTTGGCCGGATGGAAGGAGGTTGCTATCTCAAGCAGTGTTTGGAAGTCCTCGGCGCTACCGTGCACGGGGAGGGCCCAGACATCCTCCAGAGTGAAGTCTGGTGCGATCTGGCGGATACGCCAGGGGCGAGATTCGTGTGCTGCGTTCGGGAGCCTCATGATCCTCGATCCATACGATGTCGTATGGATGTTAGGCGGGCCGCTTGCATTTGTCAATACGGTGCCGTATAGATATGTCGATGGCCAATGTCCGGACTCCAAGCGGCGCATGGGTCGACACGGCGCTCCAGGCCCTGGCGAGAGGAGGCCCGGATGCCGTGCGGGTCGAGGCGCTGGCCGTGTCCCTGGGGGTGTCCAAGGGTGGTTTCTACTGGCACTTCACGGATCGCCAGGCGCTGCTCGAGGAGATGCTCGACACCTGGGAGAAGGCCGTGGTCGACGACGTCATCGCGCGCGTCGAGCGCCAGTCGGCGGACTCGCGAGCCAAGTTGCAGCAGCTCTTCGAGCTGGCCTCGTCGGTCGATTTTGCCGTAGAGCTGGCACTTCGGGACTGGTCGCGCCGCGACAGGGACGTCGCCGAGCGACTGCGCCGGGTCGACAACCGACGCATGGGGTATCTCCGCTCACTGTTCGGGCAGTTCTGTGTGGAAGAGAACGATGTCGAGGCTCGCTCCATGCTGGCGTTCTCATTGTTCATCGGCAGCTACTTCATCGCAGCGCAGCACGGTGATAAGACCCGGTCTCAGGTGCTGCAACTCGCGGTCGATCGACTGCTCAGCGAATCGTGGGACTGACATGGCCCGCCACACCGAAAAGCGGGCCGTAGCGCGGGGCAAAATGTGCACGTGAGCCGTCGAGAGCGTCCGGTACTCGTTTACGAGGGGGACTGCGCGTTCTGTACGAGCTGTGTGCGTGTCCTGGAGAGGATCGGGCCGGATGCAGAGATCGTCGCGTGGCAGTTCGCCGATCTGGTTGCGCTGGGCGTAACCGAGGAGCAGGCGACCGATGCCGTGCAGTGGGTTCAGATCGACGGCACGGTCCGCTCGGGACACGAGGCAATCGCCGCGATGCTGAACACCGCTGGACCGATCTGGAAGATCATCGGCCGCATGGTCCTGCTGCCGGGGATCTCGTGGATGGCGGCGAAGGTCTACCGGCTAGTCGCGGACAACCGGTACCGGCTGCCCGGAAGCACGCCTGCTTGCGCGCCCAAGCCCGTGCCAGGGACAAAGGTGTCCACGAAATCCGGCTGACTGCGCTCACGACCAGCGCTCGTCGGATCGGACCAAGTGCTCCTCGCGTCGATGCCCATCCTGAAGACGGATCAGTCCTCGATCTGCCGTACGAACCGCGCCCGGTTGGGCTGGCGCTGGTATCCAACAGCCTTCCAGAACCCCATCGCGGCTGGATCGTTCTCGGCGACGATCGCTGTGAGCCTGACGACACCACGCGCTCGCAGGTGACGCTCGCCCTCTTGCAGCAGTGTGGCCGCGAGACCCCGCCGGCGGTGGTCGGGATGCACCGCGAGCCGGTAGAAGCTGCCACGCCACCCGTCCCAAGCAGCGATCAGCGACCCGACCACCACACCACCGGACTCCGCGAGGAGCAGCGCATCTCGATCGGTGCTCAGCAGGCGCGAGAGGCCTTCGCGGGTGTCGCTGACGCTCGGCAGGCTGCCCGCCGCCTCCCACAAGCCGAGCACGGACGCGAAGTCCTCCTCGGTGGCGCTGCGAATCGTCCAGTGGTCGTGGACATCCATGCGCTCGATCAACCCTCCGGCGATCACGTAGCGATGCTCGACCGTCTCATCGGAGACAACGTTCCCCGCGAGGTCTCGCACAAGCTGGCGGACCGTCGCGACCACACGGTCACCGTGGCCCCGCTCGATACGCAACGGGTGCACTCGTGAGTCGAACGATCCCCACTGTCGCTCCCAATACTCCCGCACCTCGCCGCGGCCGCGAACGCGTCCGCCCTCGATCGCGTTCGGCCAGTCGACCTCCGGGTGCAGCGTCGCCAGGGCGCCCTGGATGTCGCGGGCGTTGAACGCCTCGTAGGCACGGCGCAGCAGCTGTTCGTGCTGCTCACTCACCGCGCGGTGGCGAGGGTAGTCGGCCGCGGTGCGGGCGAAATCGGGCGAGCGGTCGATCACGCACGCCAGCTTACGAGGAGATCGCCACGCCCCCTCGGCCCGCACCTCACCCGCTGCTCACGTGACGCGACGCCGAGTTCTGGGCGTTCGTAGGGGGCGTGCGCGCCGGCCGTCACCTCCGGCCCGGGGCGTCAGTCGCTGAGGTGCTCGCTGTCAGCCTCGCCGTACACCGAGTCGGCCGACTCCTCGTCGGGCCCCGCGTCTCGCATGATGAGACGCGGGGTGTGCTGGTCGCCGTGAGAGGCGTTCTCGATGAGATCCTGCTCCGCGAGCTCAAAGCCCTCGGCCTCGCCTCCTCCTGCCTCATCCACGGCCCGGCGCTCCTCGCGGTGGCGCTCGGTGGGATCCATGAGTGGCTCGGCAGGCGTGTCGTCCATACTCCAACTGTACTTGAGCCGCCAGGACCACATCTTCTACTCGGGCGCCGACTCCTGCGCGGCCTGGCTGTACCCCGCCGCGGGCGACGCGAGCACGGTCCCGGTGGTGGTAATGGCTCATGGCCTCTCTGGGACGCGCCGGGACCGGCTCGGGGCGTTCGCAGAGCGCTTCGCACACGCAGGTGTCGCCGCGCTCGTGTTCGACCACCGTGGCTTCGGCGACAGCGGCGGCGAGCCGGATCTGTTCCACCCTGCACGTCAGCTCGCGGACTGGCGTGCGGCAATCGCGTTCGCCCGGTCGCTTCCCGGTGTCGATGCGAGCCGGGTCGCTACGTTCGGATCCTCGATGGGCGCTGGCAACGCTCTCGCCGCTGCCGCGTACGACGGGCGTGTGGCAGCTGTCATCAGCCAGGTCCCGTTCCTCGACGCGCTGCGCCAGGCGCACCGCCCCTCGCCGCCCGTCGCCGCTCGGATGCTGTGGGCGGCCGTCTTGGGCCGGCATCTTCCAGCTGTCGGGCAGCCGCACGAGGCGGCGTTCATCAACGCGCCTGGCGCCGAGGCGGGCTGGCGGCACGTCGTCGCGATCGGCGAGGAGTCACGCTGGCGCGATCGCGTGTCGGCACGATGGCTCCTCGGCGTCCCCTACCGCCCGGCTCGCCACGCCACGACACTGCACTGCCCGTGGCTGGTCTGTGTCGGAGAGGCCGACAGGGTCGCCAAGCCCGGCCCGGCGATCGCGGCCGCGCGCCGCGCCCGCCTCGGCGAGCTGTGCACCTACCCCGGTGTCGACCACTTCGACGTCTACGACGGCCCCCCACACGAGGCGGTGCTCGCCGATCAGCTGGCCTTCCTCCGCCGCCACCTCCTGCGCGAGTAGGAACCTCGGCGTCCGGCGCGACGCCACCGCGCCGCGGAGCCGCGGGCCGCGCCGCACGGAGCCGCGCTGCACCGTGCCGCACCGCACCACGCCGAACCCCAGCCGTGCAGCCGGTCGATCAGGCGAGGAAGTCGACGAGGGACCGCGTGAAGCGCGGGTCGCCCAGAGCTTCGATGTGGTTTCCCGCAAGGGTCTGAAGCACCGCGTTCGGGATCGCGGCGACAAGCACCTCGGGACGCACGGCCATCGGGTCGCGCTCGCCGGCCAGGAGCAGTGTCGGCGCAGAGATACGATCGAGCGCCACGCCGCCCCTGTAGACCGATCTGGCCTGTGCGACGAGCGCCTCGCGGTCGGCGTGCAGCGCGTCCGCCAGCGCCCGGAACGCCGCGGCCTCGGGACGCTCGATGCTCGCGGGGTCCTCGGCGCTGAGGGCCTCGACGATCGACTCGTTGGAGACCGCGCGCCGATCGACCCCTCCGCACTCGACCACACCCGAGCCGACACCTCCGACTACCAGGCGTCGCACCCGCTCCTCGCTGGCCGCGAAGAGCAGCGAGACGACCGCTCCCATCGAGTAGCCGACGAGATCGACCTGCCCGGCGCCGACCGTGTCGAGCAGCACGGCGAGGTCGCGCGCCATGCGCTGCTCTCCGTAGCACGCGGGGTCATGCGGCTTCTCGGACTGGCCGTGACCCCTGGCGTCGGGGGCTACGACCCTGCGTCCCGCGGCGAGGAGCGCGTCGAGCACGCCGGTGGCTACCCAGTTCGCCTCGGCGTTCGCGACGAAGCCGTGGTGCAGGACGACGGGCACCTGCGCCGTGTCCTCGCCCCACTCCCGGTAGGCGATCTCGACCCCGTCCCAGCTCTTGAAGCGCTTCACTGGACCACAGTGACAGAACGCTGGCGAACCCGACTGCGCGTGTGGTGTGACCGTCGCTTTGCCTTGGGATCGTCCGCGCGGGCGAGCTCCGCCTCCAGGGTGGTGGGCGCGGGGCCTCCGTGCCCCGCGTCGATGCTCAGGAGCCGATCAGCAGCGCGACGATGAGCAGGGCCAGCAGGTGGAACGTCTGGTCGACGGCGATCGACACCGCCAGGTTTTCCTGCGGGTCCAACCGCTTGACCTGCTTCATGTACGTGTGGAGGAGCCGTCCGTCGTCCTGGATGAGGTGCGGGACGAAGATCGCCGGGACCACCCACAGCAGTTCCGCGCCGAGGTCGTTCGCCACCAGCGCCGGGATGAAACAGACCGTGTAGACGCTGACGTGGGTGAACAGCGCGCGCCGCGCGTCCCCTGCTCCCCCCCGTGCCAGCCCGCCGCGCTTGTGGCGGGCCTGCCAGTCGGTCTGCAGCAGATAGTCGCCGACTAGGTGGGACACCACGAACGCGGTAAAGACTTCGACCCATGTCATCCGACCGCAGAGCCTATCCGGCAGCTGTCCTGACGTGCGGGCGGCCTCGCCCGCACGGCTTGCCGCAGGGCGGCCCAGTAGCCTTGGCGCGGTGAGTGCGATACCCCACGGAGACCCGGGAAGCCCGTTTCCGCCGATCGCCGACTACGGCTTCCTGTCGGACTGCGAGACCTGCGCGCTGATCGCGCCGAGCGGCAACGTCGAGTGGATGTGCCTGCCGCGCCTGGACTCGCCGAGCGTGTTCGGGTCGATGCTCGACCGCGACGCCGGCGGCTTTCGACTGGGGCCGGCCGGAGTGACCGTTCCCGGTGCGGTGCGCTACCTGCCGGGCACGCTGGTGCTCGAGACCAGCTGGGAGACGCGCACCGGGTGGGTGGTGGTTCGCGACGTGCTGTGCATCGGGCCGTGGTACCACAACGAGGAGCGCTCGCGCACCCACCGGCGCTCGCCGACCGACTACGACGCCGACCACGTGCTGCTGCGGACCGTGCGCTGCGTACAGGGGTGGGCCGAGATCCACCTCGACTGCGAACCGGTCTTCGACTACGGGGGCCTGGCGGCCGAGTGGTCCTACACGGGGCCGGGCTACAACGAGGCCACGGCCGGCTCGGAGGGCATGGAGCTGAAGCTCCGGCTGGTCACCGACATGAACCTCGGGTTCGAGGGCCCGCGCGCCCGGGCGCGCACGATCCTGCGCGAAGGGGAGGCCGGGTTCGCGGCGCTGGGCTGGTCCGAGCACCCGCTGCCCACCACCTACGAGGAGGCCGACGAGCGGCTCGTGCGGACCGCCCACCACTGGCAGGAGTGGCTCAAGCAGGGCACCTTCCCCGACCACCCCTGGCGCACGTACCTCCAGCGCAGCGCCCTGACGCTGAAGGGACTGAGCTACGCCCCCACCGGGGCGATGGTGGCGGCGGCCACGACGTCGCTGCCCGAGACCCTGGGCGGCGAACGCAACTGGGACTACCGCTACACGTGGATCCGCGACTCGACGTTCATGCTGTGGGCCCTTTACACGCTTGGCTTCGACTGGGAGGCCAACGACTTCTTCTACTTCGTCGCGGACCTCGCCGAAGCCGAGGAGGGCGAGCTGCAGATCATGTACGGGATCGGCGGCGAGAGCCGCCTGGACGAGCAGGAGCTCGACCATCTCTCGGGCTACGGCGGGGCGCAGCCGGTGCGGATCGGCAACGGGGCCTACCGCCAGCGCCAGCACGACGTGTGGGGCGCGGTGCTCGACTCGATCTACCTGCACACGCGCTCGCGCGACCAGCTGCCCGACCGGCTGTGGCCGATCATCAAGCGCCAGGTCGCCGGTGCGCTCGAGCACTGGCGCGAGCCCGACTGCGGGATCTGGGAGGTCCGCGGCGAGCCCCGGCACTTCACCTCCTCCAAGCTCATGTGCTGGGTGGCCGCCGACCGCGGAGCCCGCCTGGCGGAGCTGCGCGACGACCGCGAGTGGGCGGAGCGCTGGCACGCGGCGGCTGAGGAGATCCACGCGGACCTCTGCGCAAACGGGGTCGACGAGCGCGGCGTGTTCACGCAGCACTACGACACGACCACGCTCGACGCCTCGCTGCTGCTGATGCCGCTCGTGCGCTTCCTGCCGGCGGAGGACCCGCGCATCGTGGCCACCGTCCTGGCGATCGCCGAGGAGCTCACCGAGGACGGGCTGGTGCTGCGCTACCGCGTCGAGGAGACCGACGACGGGCTCACCGGCGAGGAGGGCTCCTTCACGATCTGCTCGTTCTGGCTGGTTTCCGCGCTCTGTGAGATCGGCGAGCTCCAGCGCGCCCGGGCGCTGTGCGAGAAGCTCGTCTCCTACGCCAGCCCGCTGGGGCTCTACGCCGAGGAGATCGACCCCCGCACCGGCCGTCACCTCGGCAACTTCCCTCAGGCCTTCACGCACCTGGCCCTGATCAACGCCGTCATGCACGTCATCAGGGCCGAGCGCGGCGAGCAGGACCGGGGCCCGGCGATCGCCGCGGTGGCCCGATGAGCACCCGTGGACGGCCGTGCAAGCCGCTGACGCTGGGTAGGAGGCCCAGCGCCCACGCGCCCGGGGGGCAACGGGCCCACGTGGACGATCCCCAATGAACGCCGGCTCGATCCACCTGCGCCTGGAGGTGATCAGCGGCAACGCCCCCGGCAGCGCGATCCTTGTCGAGGACGAGCTCGTCATCGGACGTCACGCCACCGGGGCCGGCCGGCTCTCCGAGGACGAGGAGATCTCCCGCCAGCACGCCCGGATCTCGCGCGAAGCAACCGGCGACTACGCGATCGAGGATTTGGGGTCCTCCAACGGCACGTTCGTCAACGGCCTGCGGATCCAGAGCCCCCGTCTGCTGTCGCTCGGGGACTCGATCGAGACCGGCGCCACGACGCTGGTGGTCAGGGAGATCGTGCGGCCCCAGCCGGTGGAGGCGCCCCGCGACGCCCCCGACAGACCGGTCTCCGACGCCCTCCACGCCCCCACCGTGTTCGCTCGAAGCGTTCCTGCTCAGCAGGCGACGTCGGTCTCCGGCCAGCAGCGCGCGCCGGTCCCCGTCGAGCCGGTCGTGTCCGAGGAGCCGGCACGCCAGACCGCCCCGCCGCCTGTGCAGCCAGGCAGCGACACCGCCCCGTCGCCTGCGCCCGTGCAGCCGGCCAGTCAGGCTCTACCGCCGGTGCAGCCCGGCAGTGGTACCGCCCCGTCGCCTGCGCCCGTGCAGCCGGCCAGTCAGGCTCTACCGCCGGTGCAGCCCGGCAGTGGTACCGCCCCGTCGCCTGCCTCCGTGCAGCCGCCCAGTCAGACCGCTCCGCCGCCTGCGCCTGAGCAGCCAGGCAGCGATACTGCTCCCTCGCCCGCCGCTGAGCAGTCGGCAAGTCAGGCCCCGCCAGCGCCTGCGCTACCCGCCAGCGGGGTCCCGCCGCTGACGCTCAAGCTGGAGGTCGATTTCGACGCCCGCGAGGCGCGGATCGCGCTCGGGGACGGCGGGGAGACTGTGCACATGGTCTTCGAGGACGGGGCCTGGCGGGCCGCGCTTGCGGGGCCCGACCAAGATCGTTAGCGCCTACGTGGCGGCTGGCGGCGTGAGGCCGGCCGCGCGGTACAGCAGGCGCCCGTACTCGCCGGCGCTCTGCGGGCGGTCGGCGGGACCCTTCGCAAGCGCCTGAAGGATTGCGGGTCCCAGCGCCGGGGGAGTGCCGTCCAGCTCGGCGCACGGGTCGGGCGGCTCGTCCTGGAGCTGCGCCCACAGGATCCGCATACCCTGCTTGCCTGCGAACGGGGGGGTCCCGCTGAGGCACTGGCAGATGACGCACCCGAGCGCGTAGACGTCGGTCGCGGCGGTCACGTCCTCGCCGCGGATCTGCTCGGGCGACATGTAATCGAGCGACCCCAGCGCCTGACCAGGTCGCGTGAGCGCGGTGCCCTGGCTGTCCTTGGCGAGGCCGAAGTCGGTGATCAGCGCGGTGCCGTCCGTGTCCAGCAGGACGTTCGCGGGCTTCACGTCGCGGTGCACCATCCCGCCCGCGAACAGCGCGTCCAGCCCGTCCGCGACCTGCGCGCAGATCGCGAGCGTCGTCGGGACGTCCAGGCGTCCCTCGCGCTTTAGCTTCTCCTCCAGCGAGCCGCCCTCGACGAAGCGCTGGGAGAGGTAGGGCACACCCTCGTGCTCGCCGGTATCGAGGACCGGCACGACGTGCGGGTTCTTGACCTGCTGAGCGATCCGTGCCTCGCGCTCGAAGCGCCGTCGGAAGACGCTGTCCTCCGCGAGGTCGCCGCGCACCAGCTTCAACGCGAAGGACTCCCCGTCGCAGACCGCGCGGTACACGCGTCCCATCCCACCGACCCCCAGCAGCTCCTCGATCCGGTAGCGCCCGACGGTGGCGCCGATCAGCGGGTCGGGCTCGTCGGGTATAAGCTCTGTTTTGGCATGCATGGAGGGTGGGAAGCCTCGCTGACGTCAGTGAGTCGCGTCGCTCTCCCTGAAGCGTAAAGCAAGGGAGGCCTCGTTGCCCGTTCTCGGTTCGATCTCGCGTTTCCTCACCCAAATCGTCTTGCTGGCGAGGCGTGGGCACGGCTTGACTGTGGCCTTTTCCGGTGGCGGCGTGGCCCTCGTCGTGGTGGCTCTCGCGTCGGCGCAGGTTGGCTCCGCCCCCGATCTGCGAGGCAGCTTCAACGCCTGGGCGTGCGTCGGCGGGACGCTCGCGCAGTGCGAAGCCAACCCCACCTTCCCGCAGACGTTGACGATCACGAGCGAGGACTTCGCCACGGGCGCGATCAGCGGGACGGGGTCGGCGACGAGCGGCGACTCGTGGACCGTGAACGGCACGATCAGCGGCCACACTGTGACGCTCAACAGCACCAACTTCAAGCTGGAGAGTTACAGCTCGACCGCTGTTATGACAATCAGCGCCGATGCCGACACCCTCACGGGGACGTTCTCCGACAGCAACGGGCGCAACAACCAGCCGACCTTCGCAAAGCGCATCTCAAAGCCAACGACGCCGGCTCCCGTCCTGGGCCGCAGTGTGAATGTGGAACCGGTGAGCGGCGAAGTTTTCGTGAAGCTGCCCTCCGGCGCGCACACGAGCCTTGATGCGCCGTTGGGCTCAGCGGTCGAGAGTTTGACGAAGGGAGTCGGGTTCATTCCCCTTGCGGAAGCGCGTCAGATTCCTGTTGGCTCGATTCTCGACACGACTGCTGGCGTGGCGCGTATCACCACGGCCACTGCCACGAAGGGCAGGTTGCAGTCCGGCGAGTTTGGCGCCGGCCTCTTCAAGCTTCTCCAAGCTCGCAAGCAGCGGGGGCTCACAGAATTGAATATCTTCGACGTCCACAGTGCGCGTCAGGTCTGCGCCAGCCTCGGCAAGGCGCGAGCCGCGGCCAGTCACCTGAGCAGCAAGGTGCTCGGGCAGTTGAACTCCAACGCTCACGGGAGGTTCACCACGCGCGGGAGCTACAGCGCGACGACGGTGCGGGGCACGCAGTGGAGCGTCACCGATCGCTGCGACGGGACGCTCACCCGGGTCAAGCGCGGTGTCGTCTCAGTTCGCGACTTCCGCCGCCGCAAGACGATCACGCTGTTCACCGGCCAGTTCTACCTGGCCAAGGCGCCCGGCGCCTGAACGGCGCACCTGGCCAGGCGCCCTGCGAACGCACCTAGCTAGCTTGGGCGCGCGCCCAAGCGCACCAGGCCAAGGCGCTCGGAGCCTGAACGCCTACGCCGAGCCGGACGCGCACCGAGCGCACGTGACCGACCTCCGAGGGGTCCTCGGATCGTCAGACCGACTTGCCGAGCGCCGCGGTCGACCAGCCGAAGCGGGTCAGCTCGGTCGAGGGAGCGAGGGCGCCGGGCCGCTCGCCCCGCCGGACGAAGACGATCGGCGCCGGAGCCGAACGGGCGATCGCCCGGCGGGTCTCGCCCAGGCCCTCCTTGCGCCAGCGCTCGGAGAGGCCGACCAGCAGCAGCCCGGCTCCCGCGGCCGCGGCGAGGATGCCGTCGCGACCGGGCTCGGCCAGGATCGGCTCGGCCGACGACCCCCGCGAACTGCTGCACGATCAGCGAGGCGTTCGCCAGCAGACCGCTGGCGTCGCGGCCGTCCTCGCCGCTGCCCGGAGGAGCCGAGCAGCTGCAGCGGCGCCCCGCTGGCGGCGGCGATCCAGGCTGCGAGCTCCAGCGCCGCCCAGTCGTGGTCGGCGCCCCCGAAGGGCACCATCACCGAACGGTCCGGGCCGGGGCTGACCTCGACGCCCTCGCGTGCTACCAGAACGGCCACGTCACAGGGGGCGTCCCCGAGCACCGTGCCGACCTCCTCGCGGGGCACGCCGTCGCCGAGCAGCGGCCGGCGGCCGTCGATCAGCACCAGGTCGACGTCCTCGTCGCGGCACAGGCGCGTCAGATCGCGGCCGGCGTCGGCCGACGTCAACGCGACAGCGCGGGCGGCCAGTCCGGCGTCCAGCAGCTCCTGGCGTCTGTCCTGGACCTGGGCGGCGGCCTCGCTCACGAGCCGCGCCTCGGTCTGCAGGCCGCCGCGCACCGCCGCGCCGCGGGGTGGCCTGACCAGGCGGACGAGGATCAGCTCGCGGCGCGGCTCCGAGCGCGCCAGCGGCTCGGCCAGCGCCAGCAGCTGGTCGAGGGCGGCCGCGCTCTGGGGCGCCACGAGGATCGAGCGCTCGGGCACGGTCTCCCGCTGCTCGGGCGTCAGCGTCGCGCTGGCGGCGGCGAGCTCCTCCTCGGGCTGCTCTCCGAAGGCGTTGTGAGGATCGAGCAGCCGCATCAGCGGCCCCGCCATGAAGCGTCGTCACGAGCGCCATGATCACCAGCGCCGCGAACAGCGCCGCCGAGATCACCCCCACGGTGAGCGCCAGGTTGAGCACGATCAGCTCGGTCAGTCCGCGCGTGTTCATCAGCGCCCCGAGCACCGCCGACTGGCGCCACGGCAGGCGAATCACGCGGGCCGCGATCAGCGTTCCGCCGAACTTGCCGACGATCGCGATCGCGCACAGCGCGAGGGTGATCGCGATCAGCTCTCCGCGGCCGAGCAGTGCGACGTTGGTGCGCAGACCGGTGTACGCGAAGAACAGCGGCAGCAGCAGCGTCAGGACGAAGTCCTCCACCCGGCGCGTGACGTCTTCGCTGAGCCCCGCGTGGCGGGGCATCGCGATCCCCATCACGAACGCGCCGAAGATCACCGCGATCCCGATCGTCTCGGTGGCGATCGCCGACAGCAGCACGCCCGCGAAGATGACCGTGATCCACGTCCCGGGCACGCGCCCGGCCTCGTCGTAGGCGACCGCCGCCCGCGCCAGGATCGGACGCACCAGGAAGGCCATGCCGAGGCAGAACACCGCGGCCCAGCCGATCGTCTCGAGCACCGCCACGCCGCTGCCGGCCCCCGCCACCGCAGTGGCGAGCGCGATCAGGAACCACGCCGAGACGTCGTCTACGGCCGCCGCCGACAGCGCCAGCGCGCCCAGCGGCCGCTTGAGCATTCGCCGCTCGGAGATGATCCGGGCCAGCACCGGGAACGCGGTGATCGACATCGACACGCCGACGAACAGGGCGAAGGCCGCGAAGCGGATGTTCGGGGCCAGCAGGGGGTAGAGCGGCAGCGCCACGAGCATCCCCAGCATCAGGGGCACGAGCAGCGCCGTGTTCGAGACGGCGAGGGTCATCCTGCGCGCGGCCGCGAAGCTGCCCGAGGTCGACCTCCAGGCCGATCAAGAACATGTAGAAGATCAGCCCGAGGTTCGCCGCCACGCCGATGTAGGGGACGATGTCCGACGCGAAGATCGTGGACTGCAGCCCCGGGGCGAGCGCGCCGAACGCGGTCGGGCCGAGCAGGATGCCCGCGAGCACCTCGCCCATCACCCGGGGCTGGCCGATCCTCGGCATCAGGCTTCCGCACAGGCGGGCGAACAGCATCACGATCACGACCGCGATGAAGAACGCCACCACGGTGTTTTCGGCGGTGCGCTGCTTGGTCGCCGCGATGTGTTCGGGCAGCGGCGCCGCGGTCGCGCCGGCCTTGAGCGCGGGTGGCGTGAGCACCAGGTCCAGCGCGCGGCCCGCCGCGGTGCCGACCAGCGTGCGCCCGCCGCCGTGCTCGCAGGAGATCGCGCCAGCGAGTGCCCCTGCTCGGTAGATCAGGGTGCCCCGCGGCTTTTTGGAGCTCACCACCTTGACCGTGGAGCCCGACTGCGTGAGCTTCACTTTGCCGCCGAGACAGGCCGAGGTCGGAGCGAGCTGGTATTCGCCCCCGACAGAGCCGCGGGGCGAGCGGCTTGGGGGCCCCGGGTTCGGGTGGGTCGCGCTTGAGCTCGGCGCTCACCGGCAGCCCGCCGAGCGAGCCCGCGAGCACGCCGCTGACGACGCGGGCGTCGATCTGGGCGGTGCGGCCCCCCACGCAGTGCACCGCACCGCTGCAGGCGCCCGTTCACGAACGTCAGCGCGCCGCCGAGGGTGGACTGGGCGTTGGAGATCGTGACGAAACGCCCCGACTGGACGAGTTCGATCTTCAGCCCAAGGCACCCGGCCGAGCCCGACACGTCGTAGCCCCCCGCGATCGGCGGCTGGGCGTGCTTGGTGGTGCCGGAGCCGAAGACGAAGGCGACCACACCGGCGGTCACCAGCGCCAGCGCGGTGTAGTGGATCGCCAAGCGACGGACGCCGACGGAGCCCGGCATCTCGGTGTCGATTGGCTCGCTCCCGCTGTTGCTCATGCCGCGCGGCACGAGTCTAGCGGCGTGTCGGGCGGCAGTGTCTTCGGCGCGCCGTCCGGTGCGGGTCTGGCGGAGTGTTGGGCGGCAGGGGTCTTCAGGGCGCCATACGGTGCGGGTCTGGCGGCGTGTGGGCTGCGGGTCTGGCGGCGTGTGGGCGGCAGAGGTCTTCGGCACACCGCCCGGCGC
The DNA here is from genome assembly GCA_963703395.1 of uncultured Solirubrobacterales bacterium. Taxonomy (GTDB): domain Bacteria; phylum Actinomycetota; class Thermoleophilia; order Solirubrobacterales; family Solirubrobacteraceae; genus Palsa-744. Next base: position 586,675 of record OY969817.1, read on the forward strand.
GGGTCGCCGGAGTCTGGCATATGATTGGCGTCTTCCCGGCAAGTGAGGCGAGGTGGTCTGATGCGAGCAACACACACGCGTTCCCGGTGGCCGATGGCAGCCGTCGCGCTGGCGACGCTGCTGGCGATCGGGGCCACGGCGACTATGACAGCGAGCGTCGCGGCACCGGCGCCACCGATCGTCTGCGTCAAAGCACCGTGTGAAGCGGCGCCGGCGCCGCCGATCAACGACAACTACCTGAAGTCGCTGAACATCAACCAGCCGGGCACCCCGCTCAACCGGACGGAAACCCTGCGCGACATGCGCGACACGACTGCGGCGACGGTGCAGCCGGACATCTTCAGCCCCTCCTCCCAGGGCGGGCCCCCCGAGCTGACCGGCTGCAACGGCGTGAGCGAGGGCAAGACGATCTGGTACGACTTCTATCCGGACGCCAACGGGCTGGTGCGGATCCGCACCTCGGCGGACTTCGGCACGGTCATGGCGGTCATGCCGTTCGACCCCAAGACGCAGCTGCCCGACAACAGCCAGCGTCGCTGTGCGGTCAACCAGCCCACGATGGCCGGCGAACTGTTCGAGAGCGTGCAGGCCGGGAAGTCGTACACGATCCAGATCGGCGGGGCCAGCGAAGCCGGGGGCAGCGTCGAGTTCCTGTTCGACTACGTCGTCCAGCCCAAGCGCCTGCAGGCGGAAGCGACGCTCACCGCAGCGCCGCTCGCCGGTGGAGTGCGCGTGGTGAACCTCGCCGTAAGCGCTCCGAAGAAGTCCCGCGTCGAGGTGCGCTGCACGCGCGGATGCCGCCCTCAGGCTGAGACGGCTCGGTCCCTCGGCTTTCCCCGACTGCGCGGGGCGGTGCTGCCCGATGGAGCCGCCCTGAAGATCTACGTGACCGCGAAGAACAAAGTCGGCGCCTACATCGAATACCGGGTCGGCCACGGGAGCTTCACCAAGACCCAGCGGTGCCTGGCCCCGGGCTCGAAGAAGCCCGAGCGCTGCGAATGACCGAGCGCTGCGAATGACCGCCACCTCGCGCGGGCGCGCCGCGATTGCGGCGCTGGTCGCCGCACTCGCGTTCGGGGCAGCCTTCGCCGTGCACAGTGCAACGGCCGGGACGGCACACACGCCGCCGCTCCCCACGCCGGTAGTGCTCTCCTCGGCGCCGGTGCACGCCTCCGGTCTCGCGCTGCCGGCGGCGGCGCTGCCGGCGCTGCGCCGTCCGCCGCGTCCAACCGCTCCCGCACCCGGTGCCCCCGCGGCGACGCCGACACCCGCTCCAACAACGACACCGGCTCCAACGCCGGCTCCAACGGCGCCCTCCACGCCCGCGGCTCCGCCGAGCAGCGGCGGCAAAGGCAGCGGCCCGGTGCTCGTGGGCTAGTGTCCCGAGTCACTCGGAACGCTAGTGTCGAGGAGTGCGTGACCCCCCCTTCGACCCCACAGCGCCGGTGATCTGATGGACTCGCTGGACAGCTCCACGGTCGTCGCGGGCTACCGCATCGACGGCACGCTCGGAGAGGGCGGCATGGGCACCGTCTACCGCGCCACGCAGCTGTCGCTGGAGCGCGTGGTGGCGCTGAAGGTGCTGACCGCGCAGCTCAGCGCCGATCCCGACTTCCGCGAGCGCTTCCGTCGCGAGGGCCTGCTGCAGGCGGCGCTCGACCACCCCCACATCGTCACGGTCTACGAGGCGGGGGAGACCGACAGCCGGCTGTTCCTCGCGATGCGCATGGTCGAGGGTCCCACGCTCAAGGAGCTGATCCTGCGGCGCCAGCTCGACGACAGGCGCGCGCTGCGGCTGCTCACGCAGGTGGCCGAGGCGCTGGACGCGGCGCACGCAAAGGGGCTCATCCATCGCGACGTCAAGCCTCAGAACGTGCTGGTCGGGGCCGGCGACCACGCCTACCTGGCCGACTTCGGGCTGACCAAGGCTCACGACGACGCAGCGATGACCGAAACCGGCCAGTTCGTGGGCACGATCGACTACATCTCCCCCGAGCAGGCCCGCGGGGCGCGCGCCACGGCCCGCAGTGACGTGTATGCGCCTCACGGCCGTGCTCTGCGAGTGCCTTACCGGCCAGGTTCCGTTTGCCCGGGCCACCGAAGAGCGCGTCCTCCTCGCGCACCTCACCGAGCCCGCACCGCGTCTGTCGCAGATGCGCTCGGACCTCCCGGTAGCGATGGACGAGGTGGTCGCGCGAGGGGATGGCGAAGGATCCCGAGGATCGGCCGGCGTCGGCCGGCGAGCTGATGTTGAAGGCGCGGCGAGCGCTCGGCGCCGTGCCCGACGCGCCCGCGTCGGGAGCCTCCGCTGAGGCGACGCGCCTGCGCCCCACCACCGGGACGCCGACGCGCGTGCGGGGCCCGGCCGCGAAGAGCGACCCCGGCGCGACCCGCCTCGCCGCGGCTGCCGTGGGGGCCCCGGGGGCGGCGGAAGCGGCGGAGGCGACGGGAGCGCCCGTCGGCGAGCCGGCCGCAGCGGGGCGCAGGGCCGACGCTGAGGCCCGCCCCTCCGCCGGCGCGCGGCCCGTGGCAACCCCGACCGCCACACGCGCCCCCACAGGAGCCGCCCGCGGGAGATTCCTGCCGGCAGTGCTCGCGGCGGCGGTGCTCGCGGCGGCTGTCGGATTCCTGCTCGGAGGAGGCTCTGGCGGCTCCGGGGAAGCTTTCAGCCACTCGGCGTCGTCGGGCGACGTCGAGCTCTCCTTCCCGTCCGGTTGGCAGCAGCTCGCGAGCGCCCCCGCGATTGCGGGGCTCGCGTTCTCGCAGCCGCTCGCGCTGGCACCGAGCTCGCCCGCCGCCGGCGCCTCCGGTGAGCGCCTGGTCGCCGGCGAGGTGCACGCCTCGGGATCCTCGCTGCTGCCGGCGGCCTTCACCTCCGCCCTGAACGGGACGCTGCCCCGACCCGAGCCGGTGCGGTTGGGCGCCCTGGAGGCATACCGCTACAGCGGACTGTCCGTGCATGGCCTCGCCGGGACGCTGACGCTTTACGCGGTGCCCACCGCCAATGGCGTGGCCACGGTCGCGTGCCTGGGCTCCTCCTCCTCCTCCTCCTCCTCGCCGGCCGCCCAATGCGCCCAGGTCGCCGCCACGCTGAAGCTGAACGGCACCACCGCGTTCGGACTGGCACCCAGCCCCGGATACGCCACCTCGCTGGGACGCGCCTTCGGCACGCTGCGGGCCGCCGCCGGCGCCGGCACCACACGGCTGCGCACCGCGTCGAGCGCATCGGCGCAGGCCGCTGCGGCCGCGCAGCTCGCCGTGGCCTACAACTCCGCGTCGCGAGCGCTCGGGCGGCTCACCGTGAGTCCCGCGGTGCAGGGCACCAACGCGAGCGTCGCCGGCTCGCTGGCGGCTCTTGGCCGCGACTACGCCGCGCTGGCCGCGGCCGCGCGAGCGGGGGATGAAGCGGCGTATGCGCGGTCCGGGCGCGCGGTTGGCAGCGACCGGGCCCGCGTGACCAACGCCCTTGCGGCGTTGCGCCAGGCCGGCTACACGGTCTCGGGCTGATCGGCCGGAGACTCCGGCCGGCCTTCCTCGGGTTGATCGTCCGGTGGGGACTCCGGCCGGTTGTTCTCGGGCTGATTGGCTGCCGACAGCACCGGCTGGCTCTCCTCGGGTCGATCGTCCGGCGAGGACTCCGGCTGGCTGTGCTCGGGCTGAACAGCCGGCATGGACTCCGCCTGGCTCTCTTCCCCCTTCGCCCCCTCGTCGACGAGCGACCAGAGCGTCGTGTGCCTGCGGCGGCCGCGCAACTCGACCTGCTCGACGAACACCAGATCCTCGGGTAGCGTGGTCAGCGCTTCCTTCGTGGCCTCCGACAGAAGCAGCTGGTGGGGTGTTCCCTTGGTGAACTGCTCGATGCGGGCCGCCGACGTTGGTGGCGTCGCCCACTGCCGCGTACTCGACGCGACGCTCGGAGCCGACGTTGCCCGACATCACGCGCCCGGAGTTCAGGCCGATGCCCATGCGAAACCCAGATCCCAGCTCCTGCTCGCGCAGCCACGCGTTGAAGCGGGGCAGGCGCACGGTCAGCATCTCGCGGGCGGTGGAGAGCGCGCGGTCGGCGTGGTCGGCCTGGACGATCGGCGCTCCGAACACCGCCATGATCCCGTCGCCCATGTAGGCCACGAGGGTGCCCCCGTGGTCGAGGATCGCGTCGCTCATCTCGCTCAGGTAGCGGTTGAGCACCTCGATCACACGTTCCGGGGTCAGCGTTTCGGCGAACGTCGTGAAGCCGCGCAGGTCGGTGAACATGACGGTTCCCTCGCGCTGCACGCCGCCCAGGCGCAGCCCTCCCTCGGCGCTGGCCAGGACCTCGTCCACGACGTTCTCGGGCACGAAGCGCGAGAACAGGTCGCGTACCCGTTCGCGCTCGAAGGCGATCGTGACCAGCTGCACCGAGAGCGCCCCGGCCGCGCTGAGGATCAGGGCTCCGAGCGGATATACGAACGACACGACGCGTCCTTGCTGGAAGGCGATCTGCACGGCCGCCGCGAACGCCGCTGCGAGCGCGACCGCCAGCGCGATCGTGGCGATCGGGCCAAGCCGCAGGCTCGCCAGTGGGGCGGCGAAGCCCATCAGCACGATCAGCGCCAGGTTGACCCACGCCCCCACCGAGCGCAGCGGCAGGCCCCTGAGGACCGTCTCGATCGCGCTGGCCTGGACTTCGGCGCCCGGCATCTGACTGGCGGTGGAGGTCGGGTGGATGTCCTGCAACGACGGCGCCGAGGGGCCGACGACCACGATCTTGTTGTGGAAGAAGCCGTGCGGCAGGCGACCGCGGTAGACGGTCGAGAACGACACCGCGCGGAAGGTGCCTTCCGGCCCGTAGTAGTCGATCCAGGCGGGGGCTCCGTCGAAATTGCGCGCGTGCACCCGATGCCCGTCGGCGACTTCGGCGCTCGCCACAGCGAGCGTCTTCAGCCCCCCGACGGAGAAGCCGACGCGTCGCAGGACGCCGCCTGGATCGGTGGGCAGCAGCGCGTTGGCGGGTCGCGATCCCACTTCGCTCAGCAGCGCGCTTCCTTCGCCGCTGCCGAGGAACCTGGTGTTCCCGTGCGCGTCGGTCTCGGTCGTGGCCATCACGGTGCGCCCTTCGGCGCCCTGGAGCGCGGTGAGCAGCGCGGTCTCGTCGCCCCGCGCCTGAGGGCACTGGCCGGGAGGCGGCTGGGAGCCTGTGGCGGAGAGAGGGCAGGCGCTGGCCTCGGTGAACTGCACGTCGTAGGCGATCGCGCTGGGATGGTCGCGCGCGATCTCTTCGATCGCTCGGGCGTGCACCCGGCGCGAGAAGGGCCACTGCAGGCCCAGTTCGTCGAAGGTCGCGGCATCGATCTCGACCAGCACGATGTTCGCCGGGGGCCGCTGGCGGCCGCGGATCGAGAAGCGGGCGTTGACGGTGCCGAGCTCAAGCGTTCGCAGCAGGTCGGTCTCGTAGGCGACGATCGCGAGGCCGGCGGCGCCCAGCGCCACGATCGCCAGCAGCGCCAGCCGTAGCCGTCGCGTGCGTGCCGGTCCGGCTCGCCTGCGCTTGCGCTTCACCCGTTCACCTGAGATCGCCTCCCCGAAAGCTATCCGAGTTCCCGGTCGCCGACCACTTCACCGAGCCGAGATCGCCTCCCCGAAAGCTATCCGAGTTCCCGGTCGCCGACCACTTCACCGAGCCGAGATCGCCCCCCGAAAGCCATCCGAGCTCCCGGCCGCCGACCTCTCGGCGAGCCTCGGGGCCGACGCACCGGTGACGGCGGGCGGGGGGCTGCGTTACGCTGATTCCTCGATGATGAGAGATCAGTCACACTTCGTTCTGCCCGAGGCGCTAACGCTGGCCGACCGCTACACCCTCGAGGCGCCGATCTCAAGTGGTGCGATGGGCGCGGTCTACCGCGCTCGCGACACCCGCACCGGCGCGGCCGTGGCGGTCAAGCACGTGCACAACACGCGCCACGCCGAGCGCTTCGAGGTCGAGGCGCAGCTGCTGTCGCTGCTGCGCCATCCGCGTGTGGTCCAGGTCCTGGACCACTTCGCCGACGAGCGCGGCCAGTACCTGGTGATGGAGCTGGTCGAGGGCATCGACCTGCACGCCCTGCTGGCGCGGGACGGCAATCCGGGACTGGGGCTGGACCGGGCGGTGGAGTACGCCCGCCAGGGGTGCGAGGCGCTGGAGTACGTGCACGAGCAGCAGATCGTGCACCGCGACGTCAAGCCGCACAACATGATTCTTGGCGAGTACGGCGTCGTACTGGTCGACTTCGGGATCGCCCGCCTGCTCGTGGACGATGAAGAAGATGAAGGCACGATGGGGATCGGCACGCCCCGGTACATGGCGCCCGAGGTGTTCGCCGGGGGCTCGGTATCCCCGCGCAGCGACGTCTTCGGCCTGGCCGCCACGCTGTGGACGATGCTAGTCGGCAAGCCGCCCGTGTACGCCAGCCCGACCGAGCTGCGCCAGTTCGTCCCCGAGGTCCCTCCCGAGATCGCCGAGGCGGTGCAGGCGGGCCTTGAGATGATCCCCGAGCGGCGGGTCGCCTCGGTCGCGGCCTTCGCCCGCGCGCTCGGCGGCCACTCCCAGTCCTCGGTCGGGGGGTCGCTCACGCTTTCAGTCGAGCAGCCCGCCGCCCGCCGCGGCCTGATCGAGGGGATCGCGCGCACCGCGGCCGGGGTGTTCGGGGCGGCGGCCTCATCGATCGCCCTGACCGACGCCAACACCGGCGAGCTGGTCTACCAGTCGGCGTGGGGGGCGGGGGGGCGCGAGATCGTGGGAGTGCGGCTGCCCCCCGGACAGGGCCTCGCCGGCAGCGTCGTCGAGAGCGGGCAGCCGCTGGCGGTCAGCGACTGCCGCACCGATCCCCGCTTTGCGTCCCGCATCGCCGCCGGTACCGGCCACGTCCCCTACACGATGCTGGTCGTGCCACTCGTGCGCCTTGGCCGCCCGCTTGGAGTGCTGTCGCTGCTGGATCGCCGCGACGGCGGCCACTACGGGACCGACGACGCCGAGCGGGCCGCGCTGTTCGCCGAACTCGCGGTGAGCGCGATCGAAGCCGACGGCGAGGCGCTCCCCAGCCTGGGCGCGCGCAGGCCGCGGATCGCCCCCGCCTGAGGGAGCCCGCAACCCCGCCCGGGCCCACGTCGCGGCAATCCTCAAGCCCCGCCTGGGGATCTCCCCGTCCCGTCCGGGAGCCATGCCGCAGATCGACCCTCAGCTCTGTCTGAGGGATACTCCCGCCCCGCACGGGGCCATGTCGCAGATCAGCCCCGTTTGAAGGGAGCCCGGGCCAGGTAGGCCTGCCCGGTGAACAGCGTGATCGTCTTGCGGCGGTGGAAGTCGCGGACGGAGATGACGCCGCGCTTGACTCGCGTGAGCGTCCCGTTGCACTGGTTGGCTACGCTCCAGGTCGTCCCGCGCACGGTCGCGGCGCTGTAGTGCCCGCGCGCGGTGAAGTGCCCGTGGGAGCTTGCGGTGAGCCGCCCGAGCACTTTGCTGCTCGGATGGGTAGCCGCGATCCGGGCCTTGCCGAGCGTGGCGCAGACCTGGCGGGCGCTGTGAGTGTCGATGATGTTCAGTTCGGTCAGGCCCCGCTGCCTGCGTCGCTGCAGCAGCTTGAAGACTCCGGCCCCGAAGTCGCCAGACTGCAGCTTGCCCTTTGCCGAGGTAGTCGTAGCCGTGGTGATACGCGCAACACCCGCGCTCGTATCGAGAATCGATCCAAAAGGAATCTGACGCGCCTCGGTCAACGGTATGAACGCACGCCCCTTCGTAACCGCCGCGGACGCTCGCACAGAGAGCGACGACGAGGACAGTTTGGCGCCCGGCGGCAGCTCGATGTAGACGGTCCCTGACACCGGCTCCACATTCGCGGACTTGCCAAGCACCGGCGGCGGAAGCGCCGCCAGCGTTTCCTTGAAGTCGAGCACGCCCGACCCGGGGGCCGCACTCACAAGGGGGTTGTTGGCCGAGGGGGCAGGCGGCACGATGGGCGAGCTGGGCTGCCCGGTGGTGAACGGTTGATCGCCGACGCCCACGCCCCCGGGCACCGCCGAGTTGGTGGCGAGCACATCGAAGTGGTAGGTCTTGTTGGGTTCGAGTCCCGTGAGCGTCCGTGTCAGCGACTGGGGACCCCCGGTGGCGCCGATGTCCACCGGGGTTGTCTGCTGGCCGTAGCTCGTGTCGGACCCGTACTCGATCGCGTAGGTGGTGTCGGCGCCGGCGGGGTCGATTGTGAAGCCGATCGTGACCGCTGTTTCGGTGACCGTGATGACGTGCACGTTCGAGACGACCGGCGGCCCAACCACGTCGGCGCTGCCCGTGGCGGTCGCTTTGGCGCCCCCCACGTCGCTGATCGTGACGCTGGTCGGGTACTGGCCACCGGCGGCGTAAGTGTGCGAGCCCTTGACTTCGAAGCCTCCGCCGGCCGCGGCGCTGACCGTCCCTGCGGTGGAGGAGCCGTCACCCCAGTCGATGCTCGCCGTGTAGTCCGACACCACCCCGTTCGGATCGGCATCGGTGAACGTCGCCACCGTGGCGCTGAGTTTCACGCCTGCCATCCCGCTCACGGATTCCCCGGTCGCGCTCAACGGGGCGTCAGGTTCGGTGGTGAACGATCGATCGCCGCCGCCCACGCCTTTCGGCGCGGCCGAGTTTGTGGCCACCACGTCGAAGTGGTAGGTCCTGTTGGGGACGAGTCCTGTGAGTGTCCGCGTCAGCGACTGTGGACCGCGAGTCGCGCCGATGTCCACCGGTGCCGTCTTCTGGCCGTAGCTCGTGTTCGGCCCGTACTCGATCACGTAGGTGGTGTCAGCGCCGTCCGGGTCGATCTTGAAGCCGATCTTGGCGGTCGTTTCCGTGACCGACAGGACGCTCACGTTCGAGACGAGGGGCTGCCCAACCACGTTGGCGCTCCCGGTGGCGGTCGTTTTGGCGCCTCCCACGTCGCTGATCGTGACGCTGGTCGTGTGCTGGCCGGCGGCGGCGTAGGTGTGCGAGCCCTTGACTTCGAAGCCTCCGCCGGTCGCGGCGCTGACCGTTCCCGCTGTGCTCGAGGTGCCATCGCCCCAGCTGATGGTCGCTGTGTAGTCCGACGCCACACCCCCTGGATCGGCGTCGCTGAACGTCGCCACCTTCCCACTGAACGACGCCCCTGCCACCGCGCTCACCGCCACACCAGCCCCACTCAACGCAGCGTCGGCGACCTTCGCCTGGAACGCGACTTTGTGCGAGCCGCAGTCGTTGGTGTAGGTGACCGTGCCGTTGAAGGTTCCCTCCTCGGCATAGGTGTGGCTGCCACTGATGCCCGTTTCGGTCACCGTTCCGGCCGATGTCTGCCCATCCCCCCATGCGATTGTGGGAGTGGGCGGGTCGAAGATGCCGCAGTTTGGACTGATCGCTACCTGCGTGGAGAACTTGGCTCCCTCGGTGGCTCGGATCGTGAGCGGGACCAACTCGAACGCGCCGATGTCGCAGCCGGCGCCCTGCGGGCGGGTGGTGCCGCGCTGGTCGGACCCTTTGCAGCGCGAGTAGCTGGTGGGAATCGCGTCGGTCGCGGCGCTGGTGGGTTCGAGGGCGAGCGTGTCGGTGTTGCCGCCGTTGTTCTGAAGCGTGCCGGCGCTGAACCCGGGAGAGGTTTCCTGTAGATCTCCGGTGGCGGTGAAGCCGCAGTCGGTCCCGTTCTCGAGGTTGTAGCCGAGGGAGGCGATCGTCGGCGGTCGCGAGGGCGAGCAGTTGGTCGCGATGAAGTTGCCTTCGGTTGACTCGTCGTTGAAAGCGACGATCGAGCCCGCCACCTTGGCCGTCCCGTCGCTGATCAGGAGCCCCGCGCCCGGCCCGCGCGCGGAACCGCCGCGCTCTTCCTCCGTGAGGTTGTCGGCGATCGTCGACCTGACGATCGAGACTTCGTTGCCGTCGGCCGCATCGCTCCAGCTGAAGATGCCCGCGCCCAGGCGCGCGTCGTTTTCGGCGACCGTTGAGTCTTCGACGGTCAGGACCGCCTTTTTGCCGGGAGAGCAGGCGGCGCCGCAGACGGCGGTGCCGTGGTTCTGGATTGCGCCCGAGTCCCCACCGCCGGTGCTGGCGTGATTACCCGACACGAGCGAGTGCTCGACGAGGAGCGTTCCCCCGTTGTTGGAGATCCCACCCCCCGAGGATGCGGTCCCCGCGGTGATCCAGTCTTCGTTGAGGACCAACGATCCAGCGTTGAGAACGTTGCCGCCGAAGAAGCCGTTGCTTTCGTTGGCGGTCCCGCCCGAAATCTCGAGGCCCGAAATGGTCACCGCCGGCTTGCTACCGCTGTTCGGAACCTGAATGTCGAACACCCGTGCCGCGGGCACTCCCGCCGGCACCTCCACATGCGTGGTACGCGCCCCCGCACCTACGATCGCGAGTGACTGGGTGATCGCGAGCTCGCCATTGGTCAAGCCATAAGTGCCGGCCGGGACAACTAGGCTGTCGTGCGGATTCGGTGTGGTGGCGAGCGCGTTCTCGTAGGCGATGAGCTGCCGCAGCGAGCAGCTGCCGGAGGCGGGTTTCGCGCAGGTGCCGGTGAGGTCGCTTTGCGTCCCCACCGTGTAGGTCGCCGCCTGCGCCGACGCGGCCAGCCCGCCCCCGGCCGCCAGCGCGACAAGCGTTGCGGACACGATCGCCGCCGAGCATAGGCGCGAGTGCAGCCATGGGCGAATGCCAAATCCCATCGCCGAGTCAGGAGTGTGGTGCTCTGGCGAGGTAGGACTCGCCGGTGAACAGCGTAATCGTCTTGCGGCGGCGGAAGTCGCGGACTGAGACGACGCCGCGCTTGACCCGTGTGAGCGTCCCGTCGCACTGGTTGGCCACGCTCCAGATCGTCCCGCGCACGGTTGCTGCACTGTAGTGCCCGCGCGCGGTGAAGCGTCCGTGCGAGCTGGCATTGAGCCGGCCGAGCACTTTGCTGCTCGGATGCGTAGCCGCGATCCGGGCCTTGCCGCTGCTCGCGCAGACCTGACGGGCGCTGTGGTTGTCGATGATGTTCAGGTCGGTCAGTCCCCGCTGCGTGCGCCGCTGCAGCAGCTTGAAGATCCCGGCTCCGAAGTCGCCGGACTGCAGCTTGCCCTTCTTGGAGGAAGTGGTGGCCGTGGTGATCCGCGCCACGCCGCCGGTCGTATCGAGAGTCGAGCCGACGGGAATCTGACGCGCCTCGGTCAACGGCACGAAGCTCTGCCCCTTGGTGAGCGCGGCGAACGCCTGCGCTTCCAGCGAGCCCGCTGAGAACGGCGAGACCGAAGCCAGTTTGGCGCCCGGCGGCAGCTCGATATAGACCACCCCCGACACCGTCGTCACGTTGACGGACTTGCCGAGCACCGGCGGTGGCGGTGGGGGATCGGCCGGGGTCTGGAGGGTCTGATTGGCGCCCACAGCGCTGCCCGCACTGTTGGTGGCCACCGCGCGCACGTTATACGGGACATTGGGCAGCAGGCCGGTGACGGTCGCCGTGACCGTGTGGTTGGCGAAGTCCGCAGCCACCGACTGGTTGGGCGTCACGGAGCCGTAGGCGATCACCGCCGGGCTGGCACTGCCGAGCACCGGTCCGTATTCGAAGTGCACCGACGTCGCCAGCCCGTGGGGGTTGACTGTCGTCGTAAACGCGGCGCTGGTCGTCGTTAGCACTGTCGGTGGCGAAGCCACGAGGAGCGTCGGCGGGGCGGGGGCGGGGTTGGCCACGCTGGCTGTGCTCGTGGCGGTTGCGGTGGCGCCCCCTACGTCTGTGATCGTGACGCTGGTCTGATAGGCACCGCCGCTGGCGTACGTGTGTGAGCTCGTGACGGCAAAGCCACCGCCGCCCGCTGCGCCTACTGTTCCCGCCGAGGTGGTGCCGTCGCCCCAGCTGATCGTCGCTGTGTAGTCCGATGCCGTGCCGGCCGGATCGGCGTCGGTGAACGTCGCCACCGTGGCGCTGAACTGCGCGCCGGCGGTCGCGCTCACGGGTACCCCGGTCGCGCTCAACGGGGCGTCGGCGACCTTCGCCAGGAAGGCGACTTTGATCGGCGTGCCATGGTCGCAGTCGTTGCTGTAGGTGACCGTCCCCGTGTAGGTCCCCTCCTCGGCGTAGGTGTGGGTTCCGTTGACTCCCGCTTCGTCCAGGGTTCCTTCCGACGTCCCCCCATCCCCCCATTCGATCGTGGGGGTGGGTTCGGAAAAGATGCCGCAGCTTGGACTTATTGCGACCTGGCCGGAGAACTGAGATCCCTCTGTGGCTTGGATCGTGAGCGGGAGCACCTCGAACGCGCCGATGTCGCATCCGGCGCCCTGCGGGCGGGTGACGTCGCGCTGGTCGGCGCTGCTGCAGAACGGGTTGTTGGTGGGGATCGCGTCGACCGCCGGGCTGGTGGGTTCAAGGCCGAGGGTGTCGGTGTTGCCGCCGTTGTTCTGCGGTTCGCCGGAGCTGAATTCGGGAGAGGTTTCCTGCAGGTCCCCGGTGGACGTGAAGCCGCAGTCGGTCCCGCTCTCGAGGTTGTAGCCGAGGGAGACGATCTTGGCCGGTTCCGGAGCCGAGCAGTTCGTGGCGGTTATACCGCCGGTGGGGAGCGTCTCGGTGTTGTCGGCGATGATCGAGCTTACGACCTGCGCCGTGCCCCCGTCGGTGGAACCAAGGGCCAGCCCAGCCCCCGGTTCGCGGGCCGGGCCGCCGGTCTCTTCCTGAGTGCTGTTGAACGCGATCGTGGAGTTCTCGATCGTGATCGTGTTCGTCGGATCGCCCCAACTGAAGATGCCACCGCCCAACCGTGCGTCGTTGCCGGCGATCGTCGAGTCAAGGACGGCGAGCGTTCCGGGCTTGTCAGTGGTTCCAGGAGTGCCGAAGTTCTGGATGCCGCCCGAGTCTCCACCGCCTATCGAGGCGTGGTTTCCCGACACGAGCGAGCGCTCGAGCACCAGGGTGCCGGTGTCGTTGGAGATCCCGCCCCCCGATTCTCCGGTGCCTTTTGTGATCCAGTCTTCGCTGAGGAGCAGCGAGCCGGCGTTGCGGACGTCGCCGCCGAAAGATCCGTTTTCTCCATTGGCGGTCCCACCCGAGATCTCCAGCCCCGAGATGACCGCCGTCGGCACGTTGCCTCCATTTGGCGGGAGCTGGATGTCGAACACTCGTTCTTCCGGGAACGTGGCTTCCGGCTCGTCCACGTTGGTGGTGCGCGCCCCGGCTCCGACGATCGCGAGCGTCTGCGTGATCACGAGCGCGCCGTGGGTGAGGTTGTACTTGCCCCCCGGGACGACGATGACGTCGGGCGGATTCGGGGTGGTCGGAAGTTCGTTCTCGAAGTCGATGAGCTGCCGCAGCGAGCAGTTTCCAGAGGCGGGCGCACACGGCCCGCTGAGGTCGCTGAGCGTCCCCACCGTGTAGGTCGCGCCCTGCGCCGACGCGGCCAACCCGGCAGTGGCCGCCAGTGTGACCAGCACCGCGGACACCATCGCCGCTGGGTGCAGGCACGAACGGAGGCGTGGGCCGATGTCCAGTCGCATCGCTGGGTTAGTAGTGCGGTGCTCTGGCCAGGTAGGACTCGCCGGTGAACAGCGTGATCGTCTTGCGGCGGCGGAAGTCGTGGACCAGCACGACGCCGCGCGTGACCCGTGTAAGCGTCCCTTCGCAGCGATCGCCCACGCTCCAGACCGTCCCGCGCACGGTCGCCGCGCTGTAGCGGCCCCGCACCCTGAACTGCCCGTGTGCGCTGGCGTTGAGCCGGCCGAGCACTTTCGAGCTCAGATGCCGGGCCGCGATCCGGGCCTTGCCGAGCGTGGAGCAGACCTGGCGGGCGCTGTGGTTGTCGATCATGTCCAGTTCGGTCAGCCCCCGCTGCTTGCGGCGCTGCAGCAGCTTGAAGATGCCGGTCCCGAAGTCGCCGGACTGCAACTTGCCCTGCGTTGCCGTAGCCGTGGCCAGACGCGCGACGCCGGCGGTGGTGTCCAGGAACGAGCCCACCGGGATCTGACGCGCTTCCCTGAGGGGGATGAACCCGACGCCCTTGTGCAGGCTCTCGGTGGCCGTTTCGAGCGGGGCGACGGCCTCCAGCGGGCCAACCAGGCTCGCATTCCCCGTCGGGGGAAGCTTGACGAACACTTCGCCGCTCACCGGTTCCACGTTGACGGTCTTGCCCAGCACCGGGGGCGGGAGGGACGCCAGGGTGGCGCGTGCGACCGTGTAGGCGAAGCTCGCGCTGGTCGTCCCGCAGGGGTCGGCGGCGGTACGCGCTACCGAGAAGCTCCCCGGTGTCGCGGTGGAGATTGGCACCTTCGCCGCCGAGGGGTTGGCGGTGAGGCCGGGGCCGGCGGCGGCGATTGTGACCGAGCCCGCTTCGCCGACCTGGTAGCTGTTCTTGCCCTGGTCGCTTGTGATCGTCAGGCTCGGCCCACCAGAGGCTACGGTAACCGTCAGCGTGTGATGCGGGCTCTCCTGCGCGCCGGTCAGGTCTTCGGCCCAGTATTCGAGCGTGTGCTGGCCGGGGCTCAGGGCGATCGTGGCCTGATCGGATGCGTTGGTGGGAACCGACTGGGGGGCTGCGCCGTCGAGGATGTAGTTCACCGCTTTGGCGCCGTTGACCGCCGAGACGGTCACTGGGACCTGGCCGTTGGCGACGCACGTGCCGGTGGCGTTGCTGGATGGGGTGCCGATGCTGGTGCTGGAGGTGGGGGCGCTGTCGGGCGAGATGGTGGTGGTGAGCTTCAGCGTCGCTTCGTGTTCAGTTGGAAGTGAACCCGATCCTTCGAGGTGGATCGGCCAGGACAGGCCCATGCCGTTGTCCTCAGGTTCATTGTTTGAACCCGCGACGTGGACGGTGTTTGGGAGCGGTTCCCCATTCGGCTTCACGTCTTCCCAGAAGGTCGGCCAGTGGCTCTCCACATGGTTGGCCGAGCCGATCGGAAAGCCGCTGGTGGCGATCGGCGTGAAGGCCATGAAGCGCGCGAGCGGGTTGTCGTTGGGGTGGATCGTGCAGGCGACCGAGCCTGCGGAGGGCACGTTTTCGGCGCCGTAGCCGGTGTCGAGATTGGCCAGGAAGCAGTCGCCGACGTGGTAGAGGGTGCCTTTCAACGCCACCCCGCCGAGGTTCTTGACGACGATCGTGGTTTCGTAGCTGTCCTGGCCGGTGATGTAGCTGTCGGTCTCGGTCAATTCGGCCACCCGAATGTCTTCCGGCTCGATCGCGTAGACGCTGGTGGTGATCACGAACGGTTTGGAGGCGGTGCCTTCGCCGGTGAGCGTCTGGGCGCCGGCGGACGTGAATTCCGTCTTCGCTTCCCAGGACGCGGCCTCCGGGTTGGGGCCGAAAAGGGTGCCGCCCACGGGGACTTCCTCCCCTTCGGTGAGGGCCAGGAACGTCCCGCACCCGCCGAGTTCGGTGCTGCCGAAGAAACTCGGACTGGTGTCGCCGCTGGCCTGGACCTGGCAGTCGAGGCTGCTTTCGATGTAGATCGAGCTGAGCGAGCTGCCGGGGGCGTTGATGACCGTCTGGGCAGCGGCGCTCACGGCGGGCTGCCACGCCAGCGCGGCGAGCGCCGCCAGCGCGGCCACCCCTGCTCGAATGCCGATCAGCCCTCCCGGCTGAGAACTACGCACACGACAATTGAATCAGAGCGCAGGCACATAGGGCGCACGCGTGCCATCCTGTAGGCCAATGGACGATCCCGCGCACGACGGCGAGCGCGACCCGCTGGTCGGCGCGAGCGTGGGGCCCTACCGGGTGCAGTCGGTGCTGGGAGTCGGTGGGATGGGGCGTGTGTACCGCGCGGTCGGGTCCGATGGGGAGCCGGTCGCGTTGAAGCTGGTGCGGGGGGACCTCGCGGAGGACAGCGTCTTCCGGCGGCGCTTCGAGCGTGAGGCACGGATCGCTCAGCAGGTCAAGAACCCGCACGTCGTGCCGGTCCTCGATACCGGCGAGCACGAGGGTGTGCCCTACCTCTCCCAGCGCTTCGTCGAGGGCGGCTCGCTGGAGGAGAAGCTCAAGCGTGAGGGGCGCCTGGACGTCGCGACGACGCTCGCGATCTGTGCGCAGGTCGCGGACGGGCTGGACGCGCTGTTCGCGGGCGGGATGGTGCACCGCGACGTGAAGCCCGCGAACGTCCTGCTGGACATGGACGGCACCGCGCTGATCACCGACTTCGGCCTCGCCAAGGACAGCCAGGGCACGGCGCTCACGCGACCTGGTCAGGCGCTGGGGTCGCTCGATTACATGTCACCCGAGCAGATCCGCGGCGAGGAGGTGAGCGCCGCGACCGATGTGTACGCGCTCGGGTGCGTCATCTGCCAGTGCCTCAGCGGCGCCCCCCCGTTTGGCGACCGCAAGGGCATGAGCGTGCTTCGCGCCCAGCTTCAAGAGGACCCGCCGGACCCCACGGCAGGGCTGGATGGTGTGCCGCCCACGCTCGGGCCGGCGGTCCTGCGCGCACTCGCAAAGAACCTCGCCGATCGTCCGCAGAGCGCCGGCGAGTACGCGCGGCTGCTGTACGAGGCGGCAGGTCTGGTGCCGCCTCCGAGGAGCTCGCAGGGCAGCTGAGCGCGGGGTCAGTCGAGGTCGACCCCGGCTCTGGTAGCACGCGAGCTGCGGCCGGTAGAGTCCGCTGGGATGCAGGACTCTGAAAGGGTGCTCGTGATCGGCGGTGGTGTCGGTGGCCTCGCGGCTGCGGCCGCGCTCCGGTCCGGCGGCGTCCCCGTGGAGATCTTCGAGCGCCAGCCGGAGCTCCGGGAGCTGGGCACGGGTGTAGGGATCCAGCGCGTTGCTGCCCAGGCGCTGTCGATGCTGGGGCTCGGCGATGAGCTGCGCGGGATCTCCGGGCCCGGGTTCGAGGCGCTGCGGCTCCTCTCGTGGCGTGATGGGCGCACGCTGGCCGAGATCCCCTGGCACCGCGGGGTCGTCGCCGTCCATCGCGGGGAGCTGCTCGAGATCCTCACGCGAGCCGTCGGAGACCTGAGCGTCGTCCACTGCGGCATGGAGTGCGTCGGTTTCCGCCAGGATGCCGCCGGCGCCACGGCGCTCTTCGCAGACGGCCGCGAGGAGCGCGGCGCGGCGCTGGTTGGGGCTGACGGGCTGCACTCGGTGGTCCGCGCGAAGGCGATCGGCGACGGCGCGCCGCGGTACTCGGGTGCGACGGTGTGGCGCGCGCTGCCCGAGTACACCCACAAGTCCCTGGGGCGCGACTTCGCACAGCAGGTCTACGGCCCGTCGTCGATCTTCGGGATGTTCCCGGTCGACCAGCGGCTGTTCTGGTGGGGGAGCCAGATCCGGCCCGAGGGCGCGGTCAACCCGCCGGTCGGGCGCAAGCGCGACCTCCTGGACACGTTCGACGGCTGGCCCGCGGAAGTCCAGGAGGTGATCGAGGCGACCCCCGATCAGCAGATCTTCCACCAGGACCTCTATGACCGAAAGCCGCTCAAGCGCTGGCACGATGGGCGGGTGACGCTGCTCGGCGATGCGGCGCACCCGACGACGCCGACACTGGGGCAGGGCGCGGGGATGGCGATCGAGGACGGCGTCGTGCTCGGGCGCGAGCTGTCCGCGGTCGGCCGCCTGTCTGCGCCCGGCGCGGTGCAGGCTGCGTTTGCGTCCTATGAGCGCAAGCGCATCCCGCGCACGAGCCTGATCGTCAACCGCTCTGCGCGGCTGGCCAAACTCTCGCATGTGAAGCATCCGGCGGCGCTGTTCATGCGGGAGAATGTCCTGTCGGCGATGCCGCGACGGTTCTGGCAGGTGCTGTGGGAGCACGAGCGCACATACCAGATCCAATGATGGGCGCTGGTGGCGCCCTGGGTTAGCCGGACTCCTGCGCCTGGATCGCGGTGATCGCCACGGTGTTGACGATGTCCGTGACCGAGCAGCCGCGACTCAGATCGTTCACGGGCCTGCGCAGACCCTGCAGCACAGGGCCGATCGCCACCGCGCCCGGAGGAGCGCTGCACCGCCTTGTAGGCGACGTTGCCGGTGTCGAGGTCGGGGAAGATGAAGACGGTCGCACTGCCCGGCCACCTCGCTGTCGGGCAGCTTCAGCTTGGCGACGCCCGCGTCGACGGCGGCGTCGTACTGGATCGGGCCGTCGACCTTGAGATCGCCCCGCAGTCGTCGCACGGTCTCGGTGGCCTCGCGAACCGCGTCAACCTGCGCGCCCTTGGCCGAGTCACCGGTGGCGTAGGAGAGCATCGCGATCCGCGGGGCGATGCCGAACGCTGCCGCGGTGTCCGCGGAGCTGATCGCAATGTCCGCGAGCTGCGCGCTGTCAGGCTTGGGGTTGACGGCACAGTCGCCGTAGACCAGCACGCGGTCGGCGAGGCACATGAAGAAGACGCTCGAAACGACCGAGACGCCGGGACGGGACTTGATGAACTCGAACGCCGGGCGGATCGTGTCGCCGGTTGTGTGAGCCGCCCCGGAGACCATGCCGTCGACCTCTCCCAGGTGGACCATCATCGTGCCGAAGTAGGTGGGGTCGCCGAGCGCGTCGTGGGCGATCTCCTCGGTTATCCCCTTGTGCTTGCGCAGCTCGTGGTAGGCCGAGCCGTAGCGCTCGCGCTGCGGCGAGCTCAGGGGATCCAGGATCTCCGCGTCGTCCAGGTTCAGGCCCAGCGCGGCGGCACGCCCGCGCACCGCGTCGGGGTCGCCCAGCACCGTCAGCGGCGACCACCCCGCGGCGCAGCAGGATGTCGGCGGCTCGCAGCACACGGTCGTCCTCACCCTCGGGCAGCACGATGTGCCGGCGCGCCGACTTGGCCTGCTCGATCAGCTCGTACTCGAACATCGTCGGCGTCATCCGCGCCGGTCGCTCCACCATGAAGCGCATCTGCAGCTCGACCTTGTCCACGCTGCGCTCGAAGAGACCAAGGGCGGCGGCGATCTTGCGCTCGTTCTCCGCCCGCAGGACCGGTCTTACGCCCGAGATGGCGGCCGCGGCGACGTGCGTGCGCGCGTCGATCTCGAAGACCGGGAAGGGGGAGGTCTCGAGTAGTCCCCGCACTGTGGGGGAGAGCTGGTAGCCGCCCGTCAGCAGCAGCCCGGAGACGGCGGGGAAGGACGGGGAGAGCGTGGAGGCGAGGCACGCGACGACGATGTCGGAGCGATCGGCCGGCACCACCACGAGGGTGCCGTCCTCGAGATCCTCGATGAAATGCTCGGCGCTCATCGCCGCCACCCGCACCTCGCGCACGTCGCGGTCCAGCATCCCGTCGACGGCCAGCACCGGGCGCGCGCCGAGGGTCGCCTGGATCTCGCCGACGCTCGGGTAGCCAAGCTCGGCGTGCTCAGGCATGACGTAGACCCACTCCTGGCCGGTGTTGGGCGCGAGCCGGGTCTCGACCTCGTCCACGGCAGCGGGCGCGACGCGGTTGACGATCACGCCGAAGAGCTCGCAGTCCTTGCGCTGTAGCTCCTCGCGCGCGAGCTGCACCTCCTCGACGATGTCGGTGCTCGCCGCCCCGTTGATCACCACCAGCACTGGGCAGCCGAGCTGGTTGGCCAGGTTCGCGTTCAGGTCGAAGTCGAGCGCCGGAGTGGAGCCGACGAAGTCGGTGCCCTCGCACACGACGAAGTCGCAGCGGCGCTCGAGCTCCCGGTAGGCGGTGAGGACCTGCTTCTCGATCTCCTCATGCGCGCCGTTGGCGATCAGCGCCGTCACCGCGTCGGCGGTGGGGCCATGCATCTCCGCGTAGCTGGACTGCAGCTGATAGCGATGGCGCATCAGCTCGATCTGCGGGTCCGGCTCGGTGGCGCTGCGGATGATGGGTCGGAAGAAGCCGACGCGCTGCAGGCGCGCCGAGAGCATCTCGGTGAAGCCGAGGGCCACGACGGACTTGCCGCTGTAGGGGCCCATCGCCGTGATGTAGATGTTTCGCGCCATCCCTACCGCACGACGGCGAACACATTGTGTTCGCCGAGGACGCCCTTGAAGCGGTGCTCGCCGCGCTCCTCGAAGCGAAAGTTGGGATCGGTCTCGGTGTACTCCTTCAGCGTCGAGGAGACCGTGATCTCGCCGCCTTGCGCGCAGCCGGCGATGCGGGCGCCGAGCACGACGTTGCGCCCGTACATCTCTTCCTCGTTGGTGATCACGAACCCGGTGTGCAGGCCGACACGCAGTCGCAACGGGCGCTCGCCTCCGGGGACGGTGCGGTCGGCGAGCGAGTCCTGCAGGTCGATCGCGCAGCGCAGCGCCGCGTGGGCGCTGTCGAACGCGACCATGAAGCCGTCGTCGTGGGACTTCGCCACCGTGCCCGTGTGATGCTGGACGACCTGCTCGACGATTGCGCGGTGGTCGCGTAGAAACTCCGACGCGCGCTCGGGTCCCAGTTCCTCACCGATCTCCGCTGCGTCCTCGATGTCGCAGAAGAGCAGCGTCAGGGCCCCATCGGGAGAGCTCATCTCGCCGAGCAGGGGCTGTGCCTCGCCCAGCGCCGAGGCGATCACGTCGATCGATGTCATCGGTCCGACTTCCAACCCGATCCTCCTGATCTCCCGACTGATCTCCCGACGAATCTCCCGACCCACCAGCGCAGCGCAAGCATAACCCTTCGTGGGATAGATTCTCAGGCCCGGTCCACGAACGAGAGACGAGGAAAGCCGATGTCCTCAGAGCAGCCCCAATCCGAGCCCGCCGGTGAGGCGCAGATTCGCCTGGTCGACGACATGCCGGCCGATACGCGGCGCGGCGGCGATGTCCGCACGCTGCTGAGCCCCAAGACCGCGGGCTCGACGTCGGGCTTCATGGGCGTGGCCACGCTCGCGCCGGGCGAACGGATCAGCGAGCACTACCACCCGTACTCGGAGGAGTTCATCTACGTCGTCAGCGGGCGGACTCGACGCCCAGCTCGAACGGTGAGTCCCACAGGCTCAGCGCCCGCCAGGCGCTGCTGATCCCGATCAACGTGCGCCACCGTCTGGTCAACGATGGCGAGGAGGAGGCGTTCATCGTCTTCCACCTCGGTCCACTGGCGCCCCGCCCCGACGCCGGCCACGTGGACACCGAGTAGGCCGCCAAGATGAGCGACGGGGCGGACCTCAAGGCGGACAGCGGTGACTGGCAGTGGGCGTCGTCGCGCCCGGCGGTAGCACGCGCGACTCCTTCTGGGAGCAGATCACCGCCGGGCGCACCGCGACGCGGCGGATCACGTTCTTCGACGCCTCGCGGCTTCCGCTCCCAGATCGCCGCCGAGTGCGACTTCGACCCGCTGGCGGCCGGTCTGAGCGAGCACGAGACGCGCCGCATGGACCGCTACATCCAGTTCGCCGTCGCGGCCGCGCATCGAGGCGATGACCGACAGCGCGCTCGAGCTCGAGACCGATCGACCGCGATCGCACTGGGCGTCAGCCTCGGCTCCGCGGTCGGCGGCACGATGGTGCTCGAGGACGGCTACGTGGCGGTGTCCAACCACGGCCGCGAGTGGCTGGTCGACCCCGACTACGCCCCGCCGTTCCTCTACCAGGGCGCTGATTCCGAGCAGCCTCGCCAGCGAGGTGGCGCTGAAGTTCGGCGCGCACGGCCCCGCGGCGGTGGTCTCGACCGGCTGCACCTCGGGGATCGACGCGATCGGCTACGGCCACCAGATGATCCAGGACGGCGAGGCCGACATCGTGATCGCCGGCGCCTCGGAGTCGCCGATCTCGCCGATCTCGATGGCCTGCTTCGACGCGATCAAGGCGACCTCCCGCCGCAACGACGACGCCGCGCACGCCTCGCGGCCGTTCGACCGCGACCGCGACGGATTCGTGCTGGGCGAGGGCGCCGCCGTGCTGATCCTGGAGGAGCTGCGAGCGCGCTGGCCCGCGGCGCCCACATCTACTGCGAGGTCGTCGGCTATCGCCACCCGCGGCAACGCCTTCCACATGACCGGCCTGAAGCCCGACGCGCTGCGAGATGACCGAGGCGATCCGTCGACGCGCTGCGCCAGGCGGAGATCACGGCCCGAGGACATCGACTACATCAACGCCCACGGCTCGGGCACCAAGCAGAACGACCGGCACGAGACGGCCGCGTTCAAGCAGACGCTCGGCGAGCACGCCTACAAGGTCCCGATCAGCTCGATCAAGTCGATGATCGGCCACTCGCTCGGCGCGATCGGCTCGATCGAGATGGCCGCCTGCGCGCTGGCGATCGACCGCGGCGTGGTCCCGCCGACCGCCAACTGGGAGAACCCCGACCCCGAGTGCGACCTGACTACACGCCCGAACGTCGCGCGTCCGCAAGCCGGTGCGACGTCGCGCTGTCGACCGGCAGCGGCTTCGGCGGCTTCCAGTCGGCGATGATCCTCTCGCTGCCCGACGAGCTGCGCGAGGTGTCGGCGTGAGCTACACGACTGCTCCCTGCATCCGCCGACCGTCGCGCCGTGATCACCGGCATCGGCGTGGTCGCCCCCAACGGGATCGGGATCGCGAGTCGTGGTGGTCGGCAACGCGGGCCGGGCAGAGCGGGATCGCGCGCATCGCCCGCTTCGATCCCTCGCGCGTACCCGACGCACGCTGGCCGGCGAGGTCGACGGACTTCGAGCCCGGCGACCACATCGACCAGCGCCTGATCAGGTGCAGACCGACCGCTGGACGCGGATGGCCCTCGCCGCCGCCCAGATGGCGCTGCGACGACGCTCAACTTCGACCCGGCCGAGCTCGACGCCTACTCGATGAGCGTGATCACCGCCAGCTCCTCGGGCGGCAACGAGTTCGGCCAGAGCGAGATCCAGGCGCTGTGGGGCAAGGGGCCGGAGTTCGTCGGCGCCTACCAGTCGATCGCCTGGTTCTACGCCGCCACCACCGGCCAGATCTCGATCAAGCACGGGATGAAGGGCCCCTGCGGCGTCGTCATCGCCGAGGGCGCCGGCGGACTGGAGGCGCTCGCGCACGCGCGCCGCACGATCCGGCGCGGCGTCGAGACCGTCGGTCAGCGGCGGCGTCGAGGCCCCGATCGGCCCGTACGCGCTCACCTGCCAGCTGGGCAACGGGCTACCTGAGCACCGCAGCAGGACCCGGCCGACGGCCTACCGCCCCTTCGACGCGCGCGCCAACGGCTACGTGCCCGGCGAGGGCGGCGCGATCCTGCTGGTCGAGAGCCTGCAGAGCGCCGAGCAGCGCGAAGCCCCGCAGATCTACGGCGAGATCGCCGGCTACGGCGCCACCAACGACGCCCACCACTGGGGCAGACCGGCTCCGGACGGCACGCAGTTCGCGCGGGCGATGTACGGTGGCACTCGAGGACGCCGGCGTCACGCCGGCGAGGTCGACGCGGTCTTCGCCGACGCCTTCGGTGTGCCCGAGTTCGACGCACTCGAGGTGCGGGCGATCAAGGCGGTGTTCGGCGAGCAGCGCCGGCGAGGTGCCCGGTGACCGCTCCGAAGAGCGATGCGTCGGCCGCCTGTACGCCGGTGGCGCCTCGCTGGACGTCGGCGGCGGCGCTGCTGTGCGATGCGCGACGGCGTGCTGCCCGCCGATCGTCAACCTCGACGAGCCGGCCGACGGCGAGCTCGACTTCGTGAGGGGATCCGAGCGCCCCGGGGAGCTCTCGACGATCCTCGTCAACGCGCGCGGCTTCGGCGGCTTCAACAGCGCACTTGTGCTCAGGCGCATGAGCTGAGCGCCAGCTACCATCGAGCGCACCCTGCTCATGCCGCAGCCACCACAGATCGGCTCTCTACTGGAGGCCGCTGTGTCGCATAGCCCGCAGCGCCCGGCCCTCGCCCACGCCGACGTCGAGCTCACCTACAGCCAGCTGCGCGCGGCCGTCGACCGGCTCGCGGCACGCCTGGGCGAACGCTCCGGCGAGCGTGTCGCGGTGATAGCACCCAACGTGCCCGCCCTCGTGGTCGCGCTGTTCGCGGCGTGGCGTGCGGGCGCGACCGCCGTCCCGCTGAGCGCTCGCCTGCGCAGCTTCGAGCTGCGGCGTGTGTTCGCCGACGCGCAGCCCTCGGCGGCCATCTCGATCGCCTCCCACGGGGGGTTCTCGCTGGTGCAGGAGCTGCACACCCTGGGCGAGCTGATCCCGACGCTAAGGAGCGGCATCGTCGTCGACGAGCTCGGAGAGATTCGCGAGGAGATGGACTGGCCGGCGGGCGAGACACCGCAGCCGCTGCACCCGGACGTCGCAGCGATTATGTACACCTCCGGCACCACCGGCGAGCCCAAGGGTGCGCTGATGTCCCACGCCCTGGGCGTGGCCGAGGGAAATAGCCTCGCGGAGCTTCTGGGCGACTGCGCACAGGCGGCCTGTGTTCTGGTCGTCCCCGGCTCGCACGCGTTCGGGCTGGCCTGCCTGCTGTGCTGCCTGGCCGCCGGCGGCCAGGCGGTGCTGGTCGACTCCACAACATCGCTCCAGGCGCTGATGCAGGCGGTGCGCCGGCCCGAGGCTCGCGTGCTGCACGGCGCACCGGCGCTGTTCGCGCGGCTGCTGAAGGCGACGGCCGAGCTGCCGGTGCAGAGCGGGTTCACTGCGGGGTCCTCGTGTCCGCCTGAGGTGCTCGAAGATCTCGACCGGCGTGAGGCGCGTGTGCTCAACATGTATGGCATGACGGAGATCGGCGCGGCAAGCAGCTGCCGTCATGACGACCCGCCCGCGGTCCGGTATCGCACGGTCGGCCGTCCGCTCCCGGGGTACGAGTTCCGCGTGGCCCGCTCCGGCGAGGGAGATAGGGCGTTGGGCGAGCGAGACAGGGTTTTGAGGGAGAGAGACGGGGCGCTGGGGGGAAGGGGTGGGTTGGGCGAGGGAAACAGTGTTTTGGGGGAGAGAGGTGGGACCAGTGAGAGGGAGGGGCTGGGCGAGGGAGACGAGGCGCTGGGAGAGATCGAGGTGCGCGGCCCCTACATAACCGCGGGCTACCACGGCCGTCCGCGAGAGCACGACGAGGCCTTCGACGGCGAGTGGTTTCGCACCGGGGACCTCGGGAGGATCGACGCCGACGGGAACCTGTCGATCGCGGGACGGGCCAAGGAAGTGGTCCACGTCGGCGGCTTCAACGTGTTCCCCGCCGAGGTCGAGAGCTTCCTGCTCACCCATCCCGACATCAGCCAGGCGAGCGTGATCGGCGTGCCGCACGCCGCGATGGGCGAAACCCTGCACGCGTTCGTCGTGCCTAGTTCCACGGCCGAGCTCGAGGGGCGCGACGTCGTCCGTTTCGCACGCGGGGGAATCGCGGGCTACAAGGTGCCCTACGGCGTCAGCGTCGTACACGAGCTGCCGCTGCTCGCCTCCGGCAAGCCAGACCGGCGCGAGTTGGCCCGCAGTCTGCGCTCCCACGAGGTGGAGATCTAGATGTCGAACGGCTCGCCACCGGTGTCCCTTGGTCCGCTGTTCGCCGGGCTGGCCGATGCGGAACTGCGGGCTGTCGCCGAGCAGATGCGCCCGCGGGCGTTTGGCGCCGGCGAGCAGATCTGCGCCGCGGGGGAGAGCAGCGACCGGCTGTGGTTGATCACCGGGGGCCTGGTCCACATCCTCGCCGGGCGCTCCGACGCTGCGGCGGGCGAGGTGATCGCCCGCCAGCGCAAGGGCGACGTGGTGGGCGCTCAGGGCGCGATCACCGGTGAGCCGCGAACCGCCACGGTGGTTGCCGCCACTGCCACCTCCGCCCTCGAGCTGGACGCTGAGCGCTTTCTCGCCCTCGCGCAGCGGTTTCCGGGGATCCTCATCAACCTGATCCGCATTCAGAGCGAGAGTCTTGTCAGGGCCAACGCGCGCCGCGTCGAGCACCAGCGTGGCGAGTCCGTGGCGCTCCTCAGCGGTCCCGCGATGGCCGCCACGGCAGCGCGCGTGGCGGCTGCCGCGCGCAGCGCCAGCCCCCGCCCGGTGGTCTGGTTGGACCGGCGCCTGTCGTTCGCCGGAGCGCTGACCGCGGTGGACGACCTGACCGATGAGCACGCCACCGTCCTCCTGCCCGGCGAGCTCGACCCCGAGACCGTTGCTGTCCTGCTCGACGAAGTGGACCGCGTGGTGGCGCTGGCCGGCTCGGCCGAGGAAGCCGAGCAGCTGGGTGCGCTGGCGCGGGCCCCGAACTCGCGCGGCGCTCAGGTGGAGGCCGTGCTGGTTGGCGAGGAGGCGCTGGCGGCCAGCCGCGACTGGCCGGCCGGCGCGCCGATTCGCGTGGTGCGCGCCTGCCCGCGAGCGGACGGCGCTGGGCTTCCCCCCGCGGACGGCGCTGGGATGGCCCCTGCGGACGACGCCAGGCTTACCCCCGCGGACCGAGCCGGGCTTACCCCCGCGGATGGTGCCGGGATGGGCCCTGCGGACGCGGCCTGGCTTGCGCGCCATCTAACCCGGACCAAGCTGGGCCTGGCGCTCGGTGCCGGGGGAGCGAAGGGCTACGCCCACGTGGGCGCGCTGGAGGTGCTGGAGGAGGCGGGCTACGTCGTCGACTACGTGTCGGGCAGCAGCATCGGCGCGATCGTGGGCGCCTATCTGGCGCTGGGCATGGACTCCGCGGAGATCGACGCGACCCTGCGCGGCGCCTTCGACGCCGACAACGTGGCCGAGCTGTTCAAAACCTCGCTGGGCGGTGGGTCGACGGCGCTCGAGGCGATGAGCCGGTTGATGCGCGAGACGCACCGCGGAGCGCTCCTTCGCGGACACGCTGATCCCGCTCACGGTCATGGCCGTCGATCTCACCGATCGCGCTCCCGCTCCGCTGCGCGAGGGGCCGCTGTGGGAGGCGCTGCTGGCCGCCACCGCGCTGGCCGGCGTGTACCCGCCCCACGAGCGCGGCGGCCACCGCCTGGTGGACGGTCTGGCGCTCGTGCCCGTGCCGACCGGCGCGGTGTTCGAGGACGGGGCCGACGTCGCCGTCTCGGTCAACCTGATGCGGCGCCGAGACGCTCGCGGCCTGGCCGGAGCAGCCCGAGTCGGCGCCCGCTCGCGAGCGCCGACCGCGGGGCGGCATGCTCGACACCTGCTGGAGGTCATGGACCTCAGCCAGCTCGCAGACGAGCGCCCGTCACGCCGACCTCGCCGACGTGGTCATCACACCACGCTTCGGCCCGGCCGACTGGCGCGACTTCCACCTCGCCGACCTGTTCCTCGCCGCGGGGCGCCGGCGGCCGTCGAGCAGCTGCCCGCGCTGCAGGTCGCTGGCACACCGGTCGATTTCGAAAACCGCTCAACCGAAGGAGGATGACGTTGACCGAGCAGACGCAGTTCGCATTTGAGGATCTCAAGCGGATCCTCGTCGATCGGGTGGGCCTGCCCAGAGGCCGACGTCGATGGACGACCGCGAAGCGACGTTCGAGGACATGGGCCTCGACTCGCTCGCCTTCGTGGAGATCCAGCTCGCCATGCAGCAGGACTACGGGTTCAGGATCCCCGACGAGGACGCCGAGGAGCATCCACACGCGTGGGCGAGGCGATCGACTATGTAAACCGACGCCTCGCCGAGCAGGAGTAGGCGATGGCCGCGCATACCGACAACTCCGTCGATCATCCAGGCCCCACTGGAGTTCGTGTGGGAGCGGATGATGGACATCGAGAGCTGGCCGAGCCTGTTCAGCGAGTACGCCGAACGCGGAGGTGCTCGAGCAGCGACGGCGACACAGTTCGCTTCAGGCTCACCACCCATCCCGACCCCGACTACGACGGGCAGGTGTGGAGCTGGACCTCCGAGCGCATCGCCGACCCAGCAGACGCACAGCTCGAAGTCGCGGCGGATCGAGACCGGCCCGTTCCAGTACATGAACATCGAGTGGTACTTCGAGGAGGCCGACGAGCGGCACCGCGATGCGGTGGGTCCAGGACTTCTCGATGAAGCCAGAGGCGCCCGCCGACGACGAGCACGCCGAGGAGTACATGAACAAGAACACCAAGGAGCAGATGCAGGTCATCAAGGAGCGCTTGGAGGCGCAGGCGGCGGAGTCTGCAAATTGATGGGGTCTGGTCCTGGATCCTCCGAACCCGCCATCCAAACTAAGACGGAGTCGGGGGGCGAGACCGCGGGAGCGGACGGCAACCGCCGAGCGCTGGTCGTCGGCGCTGGGCCGGCAGGCCTCACCGCTGCGATCGCGCTCGCGCGTATCGGGATCGAGGTGCGCCTGTTCGAGCGAGCATCGGAGCTCGGCAAGGCGGGGGCCGGCCTGGGCGTGCAGAGCAACGCGCTGCGCGCCCTGCAGAAGCTCGGAGTCGGTGAGCGGATCGTCGCCGCGGGCACGGAGATGCGCGCTCAGGAGATCCGCAACATCCGCGGCAAGCTGCTGTTCAGCTTCCCGCAGGGAGAGGTCGCCGACGAGTACGGGACGCCGACGATCAGCCTGGTGCGCGCCGACGTCCAGCTGGCGCTCGTCGACGCCGTCGAGCAGGGCGTGCTGCGCCTGAACTCGGAGTGCGTCGCCGTCGAGCAGGACTCGGAGGGGGTCACCGCGACGTTCGCGGATGGCCACACCGAGCGGGGCGCGCTCCTGATCGGCGCCGACGGCGGCAGGTCGGTCGTTCGCAAGTACGTGTATGGCGAGGCCGACGCTCCACCCAGCTACTCGGGTCTCACCAGCTGGCGCTCGATCATCGAGCTGGGCCCGGACGCACTACCGCCGGACACCTCGCGCATGTTCCTCGGCGCGGGCAGGCAGTTCGCGATGTTCCCGGTGGGCGCGAACCGGATCTATTGGGCGATGGCCAAGCGTGAGCCGGAGGGAGGCGCCGACCCCACGAGCGGCCTGCGCGAGTTGCTGAGGGGGCACTTGCGCGGCTTCCCCGAGGTGACGCGCAGGCTCGTGGAGGCGACCGACGAGGCGGACATCATCAGAACCGACATCTGCGACCGCGACCCGGAGCGAACGTGGGTCAAGGGCCGGGTCGTGCTGATCGGCGACGCCGCGCACATGACCACCCCCTTCGTCGGGCAGGGAGCCGGAATCTCGATGGAGGACGCGGTCGTGCTCGCCAAGGAGCTCTCGCTCACAGACGGGCTGCGCGACCAGCGGATGCTCGCCGGCGCACTGGAGTCCTTTCAGCGGGCGCGGATGCCGCGCTGCGCGAATATCGTGATGACCTCGCGGCGCAGAGGGCGCCTGCTGTCGTTGTCGAACCCCGCGGCGGCGTCGGTCCGCAATACCGCCCTGCGCGCCGTTCCGTCCGCCTTTTGGCGCCGAGCGGTGGCAAACAGCATCAAGTACGACCTCTGACGCCGGCGCGGCGTCGCGGCGCTACAGGCGCCTGAAGTTCAACCCGGAGTTCTGCAGCGCGGCCCGCGAGGCGATTGGGAGTGCGCCGTCGTCCGCCTGGCCTCGGAACGCCGGCTCCTCGCTCGAGTAGCGCTGCTCGGTCAGGGCGAGGTAGATGCTGTCGAGGCTCGGTCGCACCAGCTCGATGTTGCGGAGCCTCATCGCGTGGGCACCTAGCTGGCCCAGCGCGGCGGCGGCCGTCTCCGCGGCGTTGGCGGTCTTGATGCGCAGCACCGAGCCCTCGCGCGCGGCCTCGCCTCCGCGGACCGCGATCTCGGGCGCTGGTCCCTCGAACTCGAGCTCCACCACCTGGGTGGAGTATTTGGACACGAGCTCGGCGATCGATCCGCGGGCGATGATCGCACCGCCCTGGAGCAGCGCCACCGAAGCGCCGAGCTGCTCGATCTCGGGGAGGTAGTGGGTCGAATAGCAGATCGCGTGTCCATCGTTGGCGAGCGCCTTGACGAGATCGAGGACCTCCTGGCGGGTGCGGATGTCGGCGCCGACGGTCGGCTCGTCGAGGATCAGCAGCGGTGGCTTGCAGACGATCGCCATGCCGGTGTGCAGGCGCCGCTGCTGGCCGCCGGACAGCGTGCCGGCGGGCGCGTCGAACTTGGGCGTGAGGCTGAGCGCCTCGCCCACCTCCTCGACACGGTTTGAAAGCTCGCGCCCCGTCATGCCGCCGAGTTCGCCGAACAGCGTGAGGTTGGTCCGAACCGTGAGGGTTGGGTAGATGCCGAGATCCTGCGGAGCGATGCCCAGGTGGTGGCGCGCCCGCAGTGGATCCTTGGTCGCGTCCACCCCGTTGACGAGCACGGTCCCCGAGTCGGCCCGCCGCAATCCCGCCACGCACGAGACGAACGTCGTCTTGCCCGCTCCGTTGTGGCCGAGCAATCCCGCGATCTCTCCAGGCTCGACCTCGAGGTCGACTCCCTTCAGGACCTCAAGATCCCCGTAGGACTTGCGCACGCCGCTCGCGTAGAGCGTCGCCTTTGCCTGCGGCGTTCGCAGTGCCTCAGCATCGGGGGAGCCGGCCAAAATCACCGGTCGCCTGCGAAGGACGGTTCGCTGCGGATCGGCTGGCAGCACGACCTCGAGCACCGTCTGCCCAACCTGGATCCGGTCGCCTGGGCTGAGCAGCTGTGAGGAGGGTATCTTCCAGCCGTTGAGGTAGGTCCCGTTGGTCGAGCCGAGGTCCTCGAGCGCGTAGGCGCCGCTGGAGAGCATCGCGATGCGCGCGTGGTTGCGGGAGAGCTCCTCGTCGCCGCCGAGGCCGCCCGGACCCTCCACGGCGCGCCCGATCGGGACGTCGTGGCCGAGCGGGATGTCAGCGCCTGCCGCCGGCCCGGCGATCACGCGGAGCAGCTCGCCGGTGATCGCCCGGGAGGTGCTGGCGTCAGTGCTCACGCGACCTGCTTGCGGTCGGTCGGGCGGAAGCGAAGCGCCGCAAGTGCCAGGAAGCCGACGGAGAACGCCAGCAGCGCAGCCACGGGCCCAATCACCGAGCCGAACCCTTCGCCCTTGAGGATTACATTCGTCATCGCCTGCATCGCCCAGTGGCTGGGGATGGCGGGCGCGATGCTCTGAGCCCACCCGGGCAGGGCGGTGGTTAGGGCGAGCGCTCCTCCGAGCGAGGCGAACACCAGCATAAACAGGTTTGACAACGCGTCCAGCTGGGTCAGCGCCTGGCAGACCGCGACGAGCGCAAGCGTGAGCGAGAGCACGCAGAGCGTCAACGCCGGCGCGAGGATCACGAGCGTTGCCAACGATCCCTTCGAGTTCAGGCCCAGTGCCAGGTCCCCGACTGCGAACAGAATGAGCATCTGGGCGTTGATCACGACGAATGTGGGCAGCAGCTTGCCGAGGATGACCTCGGTCGTGCTCGCCATCATCTGGAGGCGGTCCCACGTGCCCCAGGCGTGCTCGGCGAAGAATGAGCGTCCGACAAACACCAGCCAGAAGAACACGAACATTACGGTGAACCCCGGTACGGCCTGCTCGGCCCCGTTCACGTGGCGATAGCCAGCCGCGAGCAGCGCCGACTTCTCGGTCGACTTCATGATCACCATCGTCAGCAGCGGGATGATTACGAAGATCACGAGCGCCCCCGGATTGCTGAGCAGCAGCCTCGTCTGGTGGCGGGAGATAACTAGCAGTCGTCTACTGGACATGGCGGCTCGCGCGCACTCTATCGTGACTTGCCCGCCCGAGCGCGTCACGCACACCGCGCCATCCGCCCACTTGCTGCACCGAGTCATCCGTTACGTTCGCTGCACCGCGCCATTCATCCCGATCGCATATGCTTCGGCGGCTGAGAAACGGGCGCAAAGGAGGCAGGCCATTATCAAGCGAGGTGTAATCGTCGCTCGTATCAAGCCCGGCGCCGAGGAGGAGGTCGCACGGATCTTCGCCGAGTCCGACGAGACCGAGCTGCCGCAGATAACCGGGGTCCGGCATCGCAGCCTGTTTGTGCTCGACGACATCTACATCCACCTCGTGGAGACCGACGACGAGTTCGCCGAGACCGTCGACAGGGTGCGCGACCACGACCTGTTCAAGGAGATCAGCCGCAAGCTCGATCCCTACATAACCCCCAACAATCCCGAGACGTGGCGCTCACCGAAGGACGCCCAGGCGCGGGAGTTCTACAGCTGGGATCCGCCCGCGGAGGGCTCGGAGGGCTAAGGGCATGAGTGGGCAAGCTGGCAGCGTTCGCTCAAAGGACCCACGCCCCAAGCCGACAGCGTCCTGCACTTCACACGCATGAGCGTCCGGCTCGTCGTCGACGTCCGCATCAAGCCGGGCTCCCGGGAGGATCTGCTGGGCGCGTATGCCGCGCTGCGCGAGCGGGTCGAGCGGGAGCCGGGGCTGATCGGCCACCAGCTGTGCGAGTCGATGGACGATGGCGAGCGCTGGCTGGTGATCAGCGAGTGGGAGAGCATGGAGTCCTCGAACGCCTGGGACGCCTCGGAGGATCACGCCCGCCTGCTGGCGCCGATGCGAGCCTGCTTTGCACAGGCCAGCAGATCGAGCTTCCACGTGCGCGGCGGTGCGCTCGATTCCTGAGCGCCAGCGCGGCGGCAGGTGCGCTGGGAGCGGCGATCGTATAGGATGGCTCGTCCGCCCTGGCTGGGGTAAGTAAGACGGCTGGATAAGACGGCAGCTGGATTGACGCCTCGGCCGACAATCCAATATGAGCAAAGGGGAGCCGTGAGCATCGAGCGAGGCGATTCCATTGTGGAGTTTGCGGCGGTTCGCCCGCCGGCAGAGCGTTACGACGTCGCGATTCTCGGGGGTGGGTTGGCGGGTCTCACCCTGGCGATCCAGCTCAAGGAGATGCGTCCCGCGACAAGTGTGGTGGTCCTCGAGAAGCGCGAGGGCCCGGCGCCCCTGGCGGCGTTCAAGGTCGGCGAGTCGACCGTCCCCTCCGGCGCGCACTACTTCGCCGAGGTCGTCGGGATGCACGACCACCTGACCAAAGAACAGGTGCGCAAGTGCGGGCTGCGCTACTTCCAGGCGTCCGAGACCAACGAGGACATCACCAAGCGGGTGGAGATGGGCCCCCCGATTTATCCGCCGCACGACAACTACCAGCTCGACCGGGGCCTGTTCGAGAACAAGCTCGCGGCGCGCGCCCGGGCGCTCGGCGCCGACGTGCAGCAGGGCGCGCGGGTCCGTGAGGTCGAGCTCGGCGCCGGCGACGACGAGCACCGCGTCACGATCGAGCAGTTCGAGCACGAGACGACGATCTCCGCACGGTGGGTCGTGGACGCCGCGGGTCGCGCCAGCATCCTGAAGCGCAAGCTCGACCTCGGGACCGATTGCGGGCACCACATCAACTCCGCGTGGTTTCGGCTCGGTGGCGGGCTGGACCTCGAGGAATGGGGCGCCGACAACGCGGAGTGGATGGCGCGGATGCCCGAGGCGGGCGTGCGCCAGTTCAGCACCAACCACCTGATGGGGGAGGGCTACTGGGTGTGGATGATCCCGCTCTCCACGGGACCGATCAGCATCGGCGTGTGCGCCGATCCCCGCTTTCACCCCTACGACGAGATCAACGAGCTCGAGAACCTGCTCGGGTGGCTGCGCAAGCACGAGCCGCAGCTCGCCGCGTCGGTGGAGAAGCGTCCCGAGGACATCGAAGACTTCCTGCGGGTCAAAGACTTCGCGTACGGGGTGAAGCAGACGCTCTCCAGCGATCGCTGGTCACTGGTGGGCGAGGCGGCGGCGTTTGCCGATCCCTTCTACTCGCCCGGCTCTGACTTCATCGCCTACAGCAACACGTTCACCGCCGATCTCGTGGCTCGCGATCTGGACGGTGAGGACGTCAGCGAGCGGATGAGCTACTACGGCGAGCTGTACCAGCGCCTCTTTGCGCACGTCATCGCCCGCTACCGGGACTCCTACCCGATCTTCGGCAACCCGTGGGTGATGTGCGGTCTCAAATGCTGGGACTTCTACTCCAACCACACCGGAAACGTGCTGCTGTTCACCCAGAACAAGTTCACCGACCTCGACTTCATGAAGCGTGCCGACGAGGATCTGGAGCGCCTGTTCAAACTGAACATCAACATGCACAAACTGTTCGGTGAATGGAACAAGCTCGAGAGCAAGCCGCGAGAGCCGGCGATGCTCGGGATGTTCCCCGTGCTGGTCGCGGGACTGATCGGTATGGTCAAGGAGTACCCCGACGACGAGGCGCTGCTGGAGGAGCTGCGCTCCGAGGTGCGCAACTCGGAGGCGATGGCCATCGCACTCTTCAACCAGGCCGCGAAAGCGCTGCCGGACGGCCCGCCGCCGACCGATCGTCCGCTCAACCCGTACGCCGTGAGCCTCGACCCGCAGCGGTGGGAGGCCGACGGCCTGTTCGAGGAGTCCGGTCTCACGATCGAGCAGGCGCGCGAGCAGGTCGTCGGGATCGACAGCCTGTGGGACTCCTCGGTCGTGGTTATGGGTGGACCGCCCCCGGGCATGGGTGGGCCGCCTCCGGGTGTCGGCGGGCCGCCTGCAGGCGTTGGTGGGCCGCCCCCGGGCGTCGGCGGCGCTCGCTAGCGGGCCGTCTCGGAACTTTTTACCGAGGGCAGGACCCGAAACCCGCTCCTGTGTAAATCCTAAGCCGGCGGCTGCTCGGCCGCCGGCGTCACCAGCGACTCCGCGATCGCATCGTGCGCCGAGGGGAGCGCGACCCCGTCCGCCGACTCGAGCTCGAAGCGGCGGCGCCTGCGCCGGATCGTCACCACGATCGTTACCACTCCGATCGCCACCACAGCCACGCCGAACACGCCGAACTTCTGTACCGCGTTTTTCGCGCTTGCGCCGACGAAGTAGGCGAACAGCGCGATGCTTGCCGCCCAGGCGATGCCACCGGCGGCGTTCCAGATCGCGAACTTGCGCCACGGCATCCGCGACGCTCCGGCCATCCATGAGGCGTACACCCGAAGGACGGGCAGCCAGCGGCCGAGGAACACGGCCTTCGGTCCGTGGCGGTCGAAGAACCAGTCGCCCATACCGACCATCTCGCGCCGCTGGCGCACGAACGGGCCGGGACGTTCGAGGATCCAGCGGCCGCCCCGCCTGCCGATCGCGTACCCGATGTTGTCGCCGACGATCGCGGCCGCGGCGGCCACCGCGATCACAAGCACGATGTTCAGCTTGCCGGCGCTTGCGGCGATCCCGCCGGTCACGACCGCGATCTCGCCAGGCGCGAACGGAACCCCACAGCCGGTCTCGATCACCACGATCAGGAAGATCAGTGGATAGCCGATGTTGGTGGCGACTGTGAAGATGGAGGCGAGCTCGAACATCACAGCCCGAACAGTCGCCGCGCGTTCCCCTCCAGGATGCCCTGCTTCTGGGCGGCCGAGATGGGCAGTCCGTCGACCATCGCCGCCGCGTCCTGCAGCGGCGTCGCAAGCGGCGGTGAGTCGGTCCCGAACAGCATGTGATCTGCGCCCATCAACTCCAGGTTCGCAAGGTGGTTGGGCACACTCGAGTAGTTGGCGGTATCGACGTACACGCGCCGCAGGTACGTACTCGGGGGCTGGGTGATCTTGTTCGTGTACTGGGCCATGGGCGGGGGTCCGCCTGGAGGGCCGCCTCCGGGGGGTCCGCCAGCAGGGGGTCCGGCACCGGGAGGTCCGCCAGTAGGGGGGCCGCCGCCAGGGGGCCCACCGCCGGCCCAGTGGCGTGGCTGATAGGCCTGGTCCATGCGCCCCGCGAGCAACGAGATCGCGCCGCCCGCGGTGGCCGCGATGACGTCGAGGTCCGGGTGCCGCTCAAGTCGGCCCGAGAACACGAGCGTTGCCAGGCCGACGGTTACGTCCATGAAGCGGCCCACCTGCTCGACCAGCCGGAAGTCCTCGATGCTGCCGCTGCCGACGGGCTCGGCGGGGGGGTGCAGGAAGATCGGCTTGCCGAGCTCGGCCGCCATCTCGAAGAACGGGTCGGCGCGCGGCGAGTCGAGGTACTCGCCGCCCACGCTCGTGTTGACGATCAGCCCGACGAACCCTCCGTCCTTCACCGTCTGCGCGGTCTGGTCGAGCAGCCGATCGTCGCCGAACGGGTTCGTGTAGGCGTAGGCGGCCAGCCG
Organism: uncultured Solirubrobacterales bacterium; assembly: GCA_963703395.1. Taxonomy (GTDB): domain Bacteria; phylum Actinomycetota; class Thermoleophilia; order Solirubrobacterales; family Solirubrobacteraceae; genus Palsa-744. Next base: position 622,364 of record OY969817.1, read on the forward strand.
CGGGGCGTGCTTGCGCACGGTCTCGGCCAGCCACTCGTGAAACGACTTAAGCTCGTCGGCCGACTGGGCGTAGTTGTCGTGGCCGCGCTTGCTCATCGTCCCGAAGCCGACCGGGCTGCCGACGATCGTCAGGCCGATCCCGGCCTGCGACTTGCGGTCGAGCATCCCCTCGATGTCCGCAAGCGCGGGCGGCATCGGGTAGCGCTTGAACAGCTCGGGATGGGTGATGTGGCCGTGGATGTCGATGATCACGACGCCGCCCCACCGTCCTCCGCGGGCTCAGCGCCGGGCCAGGGATAGTCGTGCACCCCGGACATCCGCTCTTGGAAGGCGAGCATCGCGGCGACGTCGAGATCGCCGAGCCCCTGCTGCTGTGCGGCGGTGAGCATCGCGTGGGCGCTCTCCGTGACCGGCATCGGCACTCCCGCCTTCTGCGCCTCGCCGAGCACGAGCGTCATGTCCTTGCGCATCAGCCCGAGCTTGAACGCCGCGAACTCGAAGTTGCGCTGCCCCATGATCGCGCAGCGGAAGCCCATCACCGGCGAGCTGTAGCCGCTCTTGGAGATCATCTCGAGCACCTGCTCGCGCGCCAGCCCGGCGCGCTCGCCGAACACGACCGCCTCGGCGAGCGCTGGCATCTGGACCCCCATGAGCATGTTGAGGACCAGCTTCATCGTCGCGCCCATGCCGCTTTCGCCGAGATACGTCACCTCCTTGCCGAGCACCTCGAGCAGCGGCTCGACGGCCTTGAAGTCCTGCTCTTCGCCGCCGGCCATGACCCGCATCTCACCCTGCCTGGCGTGCATCGGGTTGCCGAGCACGCACGCATCGAGCGCGTGGTAGCCGGCCTCGTGTGCGCGCGCCGCAACCTCGCGCGGAAACTCGGGTGGCACGGTGCTCATGTCGAGGATGTACGCGCCCTGGCCAAGGGTCTCGAACACCCCGTCCTCGTCGAACAGCATCCGCGCGACGACGTCCTGGTTGGCGAGGCTCAGCATCACGACGTCGGCCTCGCGCGCCGCGTCTGCGGGCGTGTCGGCGACGCGGGCGCCGAGCTTGGCGACTTCGTCTGCCTTCTCGCGCGTGCGGTTGTAGACGGCGACGTCGTACCCCGACTCGACGAGCCGGCAGGCCATGCCGTTGCCCATCACACCGAGGCCGATGAACGCGATGCGCTGCTTGTCGGCGTCGGTGGCAGACACGCTACTAGGAGCTTGCGGTCACGCCGCCGTCGACAAACAGCACCTGCCCGGTGATGAAGCTCGCAGCGGGGGAGGCGAGGAACAGCGTCGCGCCCGCGAGCTCGACCGGCTCGCCGAAGCGGCCGAAGGGGATCCGTCCGAGCATCATCGCGACGAACCTATCATCAGCCGCAGCGTCGCGCACGAGCTCGGTGGGGACAAACCCCGGCGCAACCCCGTTGACGGTGATGCGGTGCCTGCCCCACTCGGTCGCGAGCTGGCGGATGAGCCCGTTGAGGCCTGCCTTGCTGGCGGCGTACCCCGCGAAGCCCTTGCGCGCGCCCGCGACGCTGCGGGTGGTCGAGTAGTGGATGATGCGCCCGCCGCGGCCGGCGTCGATCATCGCCTCGCCGGCCGCCTGGGACAGCCAGAAGGCGCCCGAGAGGTTGACGTCCAGGAGCGACTGCCACGCCTCCTCCTCGAACCGCTCGGCCGGCGCCTCGATGTCGATCCCGGCGAGGTTCACGAGCACGTCCACCCCGCCCAGCTCGCGCCTGCCCTGCTCGATGAGCTCGCGCGCGCTCTCGCGGCTTGCGATGTCCACGCGCGTGCCGCACGCGACGTGCCCCGCCCTGGAGAGCTCCTCGGCGAGCGCTTGCGCCTTCTCCTGTGAGCGTCCCGCGATCATCAGCTCGGCGCCGCAGTCCGCGAACAGGCGGGTGGTGACCTCGCCGATGCCGCCGTATCCGCCCACCAAGATCACGCGCTGGCCGTCGAGGCGAAACAGCGACGCAAAGTCGGCTGCGCGCTGCTCGTCCACCACGATCGCCGGGCCCGGCGGTCCCCCGGGCGGTCCACCTGCAGGTCCTGGCGGTCCGGGCGGCCCCCCCAGCGGTCCGGGTGGCCCACCTGCCGGTACGGACGGTCCGGGCGACCCCTCCGGCTGTCCTGAAGGTCCCCCCGGCGGTCCGGGCGGCCCAGCGGTCATTCGTCGTGCCGCCGCGTCACCAGCAGCTCCATCGTGCTTTTCAGGAAGAACGCGCGCGCGCCATCGCTGGTGGACATGTCCCGCGGCTCTGCGACGTACTGGTCGATCTTGTCCTCGAGCTCGCGGATCGCCGGCTGGCGACCCATGTGCTGCCCGAGGACCGGCAGGGGTACGCCATCGGTCGTCTCGACCACCCTGATCACGGTGTTGTCCTTCATGAACACCTGCGTGCTGATCAGCGTTCCGACGTCGTTGCCGTCCTCGTCGCGAACAGTGTGGTCGGGACGTCCGTATTCCTTGAAAGCCTGTCGAACTGCATCCTGAGACCCCGGCTTGATGTCCCACATGAGTGCCCAGTACTGCGCCATTGCAGCCCCCTTCCCTTTCTATTCCTGCACGTAGAAGCGCACGTCGTAGTTGTCGGTTTTCGGAGGTGCCCGCAGGACGTCCTTCAGCTCCCCGACCATCGCCCGTGCGATCCCGGCGCTCGACTCCCTGGTCTCCTCGCTGTCCCACAGCGTGATCGCGATTGCGTGCGGACCGCCGTCGGGCTCGGTCAGCAGGATGTAGCCGCGAAAGCCCGGATGCTCCTGGTATGAGGGGATGATCTTCTCCTCGGTCAGCTGCATACCGGCGTCGACTTTCTCGGGGTTCCACTCGGTGGCGTTGACTCGTGCGTACATGAGACCCCCTCAGACGGTCTGACTTGATCGTGTGGGCGACGTCGAAGATTACGCGCTCGACTTTACCGGCCCAGTATGGGTGCATGGGCGAGCGCTTGGCGACATGGGCGACCGACTCCTCCCATGTCAGGAACGCGTCCTTGCTCTCCCACTCGCTCAGCAGGACGTAGCTGAGGGGCTGATCCTCGGCGTCCGGCGGCTCCCGGCGTCGCAAAAGCTCGTCGCCAATGTGTCCGGCGGTGCCTTTCACGTTGGCGGTGACCTGCGCATACGCCGCCTCGAACGCGTCGGCGTCCGCGCGGTTGATCTTGGCAAACACCATCACGCGTGCGGCCATCAGCCTGCCCCTCCCTCTATGTCGATAACGAGTTCGTGCACCGTCATGTGCGCGGATGCGCGCAGCTCGCGCAGCGGCGCCGTCAGCTCATCCTGCTCCGGGCTCCGCTCGAACTCGCCGAACGCCTCCCTACTGGTCCAGTCGCTGGTGACGACGAAGCTGTCGGAGTTCTCGGGATCCCTCGTGAGAGCCTGGCGGAGGTTCCCGGGGGCCGTTCGAACCTCCTCGGCAATTGCGCGCCAGGCGCGTTCGAAGTCGGTGCCGCGACCGTCCTTGACCTTCATGTGCAGGGTCGCGCGCACCATCGGAGGAGATCCTACATGTCAGCGATCACAGCTGATAGGTGTGCTCATGCTCGTAGGTGCGCAGCCACATGCTCTCCGGAACCGCCCGGAGCATCGCTTCTCGTAGCGCGAGCGCGGGCGCGCTCTTCCAGGTGCACAGCTTTGACATCCTGCGCGCACGGTTGACGATCGCGCTGGTGCGGGGGATGCGCTGCTGCTCATAGCGCTCGAGCGCCGCGCCGAGCGCGGCCGTATCGCTGAGGTCGCCGACCGCGCTCAGCTCGCCCGAGAGCACCGCGGCGTCCTCAATCGCCATGCCGGCGCCCTGCCCGAATGCGGGCATCGTGGGGTGGGCCGCGTCGCCGAGCAGCGTCGCAAGGCCCTGCTTCCAGCTCTTGACAGGTATCCTGTGATAGACGTCCCCGCGGTAGATCTGCTCCTCCGGCGTCGCTTCGATCACCTGAGCTATACCCTCAGGCCAATCGCCGAAGGTGGCCAGCAGATCCTGCTTGCGGCCGCTTGGCGGATCGGCCTGCCCCTCGGGCCGCACGTCGCTTGCCCACCAGAACAGGCGCTCCTTGCAGGGGAACATGCCGAAGAGCGTCTTGGGACCCCAAACCTGCTCTGAGATGTTGGACGGGAGCGTGGGATGGGTGTATACGGGCATCCCACGCCACGCGATCTGGCTCGAGTACAACGGCGGCCCGTCGCCGACGATCTGGGCGCGAACGACCGAGCGCACACCATCCGCGCCGATCAGCACGGCGCCGCGGTCGGTGGTGCCGTCGGCGAAGCGCGCGGTCACGCCGTCACTATCCTGCTCGAAGCCGACGCATTCCGAGTTGCAGCGAATCAGGCTGAGGTCGCCAAGCTCCCGCTTGAGCACTTCGAGCAGCTCGCCGCGGTGCACGACGAACGCCTCGCCCCGCCGCGGGATCTTCGCCATCGGCCGTCCGGCCTTGTAGGACTTGAGCAGCAGCGCCTCGAACGGCTGTCCGGCAACATCGCGCAGGGACTCGCCCAGGCCGAGCATCTCGAGTCCCTGCTGGGCCACGCGCTGGATCCCGGTTCCCGTCCCCAGCTCCGCGACCTCGGGCCGGCACTCGTGGATCGAGCACGCCACGCCGTTGCGCCGGAGCCCCACAGCGAGGCTGAGACCACCGATTCCAGCACCCATGATTATCACCTTGTTACCGTCGGCCATCGGGCTTCTCCATTCGCTGTAGCATCCTCCAACCCGACGCGGGAGTCTGGCACATCGGGTGTGCCACCGGCGGGGGTGCAGCGGGGGTGCAGGGATTGGCGCAAGCTCCCATTTGATCCAACCCGCACGAAGGGGAACACGTGTTCTGTCGCGTGACTCATGTTCAGGCACCCGAGGGACGGGTGCACGAGGGCCTCAAGCTGTGGAACGCGTCCTGCCGATCATGAAGGCGCGCGAGGGCTTCAGGGGCGCACTTTCGCTGGCCGACTTCGACACAGGTAGAGCGCTCTCGATCAGCTTTTGGGAGGGCGAGGGTGCGGCTCGGGAAGAGGCCAAGAACCACGAGCGCGCGATCGAACACTTCGGAGAGTTCTTCGAGAACGCTCCCGAACCCGAGGACATGCAGCTGCATCTGTTCACGGGAGAGATCTTCAACGGCGCCTACTCTGCCGGCGACGCGGGTGAGGACATCGCAACACCACCGGCGGAGCGCTAGGATCGACGCGAGCTTCAATCCCGTCCAACCCGTACGAAAAGGGGGAACACGTGTTCTGTCGCGTGACCCATGTCCAGGCACCCGAGGGACGGGTGCATGAGGGACTCAAGCTGTGGTATGACAACGTCCTGCCGGTCACGAAGGCGCGCGAAGGGTTCAAGGGCGCGCTTTCGCTGGTCGACCACGACACCGGCAAGGCTCTCTCGATCACCTTCTGGGAAGGCGAGGACGAGCTTCTGGCCAGCACCGAGGCCGAGTACCACAAGCAGGCGATCAAACGCTTCGGGGAGTTCTTCGAGGACGCCCACGAACCCGAGAACTTCCAGCTTCACCTGTTCACGGGAGAGATCTTCAACGGCACCTTCTCGGTCGACGACGCGGGTGAGCGGGTCGCAGACGCGTAGCAGCGTCCCGATCGGCTCTTCGGCCCCGCCCTCTGGCCGCCCTCTGGGTCAGAGCCCCGCCCCCTGACCCTCTGGGTCAGATCTCGCGTCGGCCCTCTGGGTCAGAGCCCCGCGCCCCCTGACCCTCTGGGTCAGATCTCGCTGTCGGCCCTCTGGCTCAGATCCCGCCGTCGACGTTCAGCGTCACGCCGGAGACGAAACTGGCGTGGTCGCTGGCCAGGAACAGCGCAACGCTCGCGATCTCCTCTGGCCGTCCCAGCCGGTTGAGCGCGGCGAGGCCGGAGTAGCGCGCACGACCGGCCTCGTCGAGCTCGCCGGTCTGGTCGGTTTCGATGATGCCTGGCGCGACCGCGTTGACCCGGACGCCCCGCCGACCGACCTCCTTGCACAGGGCCCGCGTCAGGCCGATCAGCCCAGCCTTGGAGGAGATGTAGTGGACGCGCCCCGGCATACCGCGCATCGCGACCGCCGATGTGATGTTGACGATCGATCCTCCCTCGCCCATAGCCGGAAGGGCTGCCTTGCTCACGAGGTAGACGGCCGTCAGGTTCGTGTCGATCACCCGATGCCACTCCTCGAGCTCCAGCTGATCGATCATCGCGTGGCTCACCACGCCGGCGTTGTTGATGACGATGTCCAGGCCGCCAAAGCGTTTACTTGTGTCCTGGACGAACGCCTCCGCCGAGGATGGATCCGAGAGGTCTGCCTGGGCGAGGAAGCTCTCGCCTCCAATCTGCTCCAGCTCGCCGCGCAGGCGCGCCACGTCGTCGGACTCCCGGTTGTAGCAAGCGCCAACCGAGGCGCCCCCCTGCGCCAGCCCCAACACGAGCGATCGCCCGATGCCGCGCGAGCCGCCCGTGACAAGCGCACGCTTTCCTCTAAGTCCGAGATCCAAGACACCCTCCTCCAAAAGTCGTGTGAGGGGCCAAGCCTATCTAGATCCAGCTAGGGTGCCGTACGTGGACGCGATCGACGAGCTGCTCGTCAACAACGAGGCCTTCGCAGCCGCGCGGCCCGGCGGACACCTCGACGTTCGCCCCAACCGCCGGCTGGCCGTCGTGACGTGCATGGACTCCCGCCTGGACGTATTCGCGGCGCTTGGCCTGAGCGGCGGCGAGGCGCACATCCTGCGCAACGCGGGCGGCGTAATCACCGATGACGTGATCCGCTCGCTGGCGGTGTCCCAGCGGCGGCTGGGCACGCGCGAGGTGATGCTCATCCACCACACCGACTGCGGAATGCAGTCGCTGACCGACGATGGGTTTCGCGCCGAGCTGCAGAAGGCAACCGGCGTGGCGCCGGCGTTTGCGATCGAGTCGTTCACCGACGTCGACGCGGACGTGCGTCAATCCATCCTGCGCGTGCGCCAATCTCCGTTCCTGCTGCACCGTGACATGGTGCGCGGCTTCGTCTACGACGTCGACACCAACCGGCTGCGCGAGGTCGAGACCGCCGGCGCCGATTCTCGCCAGGCCGGCTAGCGGGCGCGTCCAGAGGCCGGTAGCGCGGGTGAACGCGCTTCGGCGGTCGATCTGCGTTAGCTTCTCGCCCACGAGCGACATCGGAAGCGACGACAAAGGAGCGCTGCACATGGGTGCAACGGCATTTGTATTTCCCGGACAGGGCTCGCAGCGTGTGGGTATGGGCACGGAGCTTCGCGACGCGCGCCCTGACCTGTTCGATCGCTACTTCAGCCTGGCCGACGAAGCGTCGGGGTTGGCTGTTCGCCAGATCGCGCTGGAGGGGCCGATGGAGGAGCTGACTCGCACCGACGTGGCTCAGCCGGCGCTGTTCGCGCTCTCGCTCGCCCTCAACCAGCTGGCGCGCGAGTCGGGCCTGGAGCCCGACTTCATGGCCGGGCACAGCCTGGGTGAGGATACGGCGGCGGTCGCCGCGGAAGCGCTTGACGTGCAGGCGGGCATGGAGCTCGTCTCGCTGCGCGGGAGGCTGATGGCGAACTGCCAGTCCGAGCACCCGGGCGGGATGGCTGCGATCGTCGGCCTGGCGGCCGACGAGGTGCGGGCGCTGTGCCTCAAGGCCTCCGAGGCGGGCACGGTTGCTCCCGCCAACTTCAACAGCCCGCGGCAGACCGTGGTCTCCGGGGAGGAGGGGGGCGTTCAGAGGCTGCTCGAGCTGGCCGAGGAGGCCGGCGCCAGCAAGGCGGTGCGCCTGAAGGTTGCGGCCGCCTTCCACAGCGTTCTGATGGAGCCGGTTCAGCGCCAGATGGCCGAGGCGATGGACAAGCTCACCTGGAAGGATCCGAAGATCCCGGTGGTGGCCAACGCCTCCGGCGCGGTGATCAGAACCGGCGAGGACGTGTGCCAAGCCCTGGTGGAGCAGATCGCGAGCCCTGTGCTCTGGGTAGACTGCGTGCAGACGCTCGTGGGGGAGGGCTGCAAGAGGTTCCTGGAGCTTGGGCCCGGTCGGGTGTTGGGAGGGCTCGTGCGTCAGATCGACGGCGAGGTCGAGGTGTTCGCCGCCGACTCGCCGGAGAAGCTGTCGGCCTTCGCCGACTCCAGGCCCTAAGCCGCTCCGAGCAGCCGGTACTGGCCTTTGTGGAAGATCAGCGGTTCGGCCTCGTCCTTGGTGCCGAGCTCGAGCACCTCACCGATGAAGATGTCGTGGTCGCCCGCCGCGTGCTCGGCGTGCAGCCGGCAATCCAGGTAGGCCAGGGAGCCGTCGAGTATCGGCGAGCCGCTGCTGGCCACCCTGTGCGAAACGTCGCCGAACGCGTCGCGGCCGCGGGGGCGGTCCTTCGAGGCGAAGTACCGCGACAGCGGCTCCTGGTCGGTGCCCAGGATGTTCACGGCGAACACCCCGTTGCGTCGAAGATGCTCACTGCCCTCCGAGCGCGAGATCGTGCACACCAGGACCAGCGGGGGATCGAGCGATACCGAGGAGAACGCGTTGGCGGTCATACCGTACGCGTGCTCCTCTCCGCGCGTCGTGATGACCGTGACGCCGGTGGCGAACGCGCCAACTGTGTTGCGGAAGTCCTCGCTGCTGAAGGCTGGCATGAGCAGGGCGCGTTCTCGCAGAAAGCTCGTCAGTCGAGGCCCCGCAGGCGTGCGCGGACGATCTCGTCGAAGTCCGTGGTGGTCCCCAGGGACTGGGCGACGATGTCGCGGAACGTATCGCGCTCCATCGCCAGCAGCCGTGTGGGCCCGCGCGCCGTTAGGGTGGCCGTTCGAGGCCGGTCGCGCAGGATCGCGAGCTCTCCGAAGAACTGCCCGGGACCGAGTGGCGTCGTGGTTGCACCCTGACCGCCGCGCTCGACCTCGACCTCGCCGTCCACGACGATGAAGAACTTGTCCGCCGGACCGCCCTCGCGCGCGATCACCTCGCCCGCGGGGAAGTCGAGGATCTGCAGCTCGCCCGAGAGGTCGGCGGCGCTCTGCAACGGCAGGTCGCTGAACACGCTGTAGGCCCGCTCGCGATGGAACTCGACGCCAAAGGTGCCCTCCTGGTGAGCCGCTGCGTCGCTGTTGTCGGTGAACTGCATCTCGCTCGCCACGATGCGAAAGAACGAGATCGTCATGGTGGTCCCGGGTGACAGCGCTGGAAACTTCTGCCCGAAGAGGTCGGCCACGTCGGCGATCTGCTCGCCGCTGAGGATCACGCGACACTCTCCCCGGCCCTGCAACCCGCGAATCTTCTGCAGGTCATCGGAGTATTGGTTGACCGTAAAGGACACGAGCGGGTTCTGCTCGATGTGACGGGCGGTCGTGGTGTGCGCCTTCGTCCAGAAGTACAGCTCGGGGCCGTCGTGCACGTAGAGGAAAGTGCCGGCGTGGGGGACCCCGCTCGGGCTCGCGGTTGCAAGCGTGAGGGTTCGCTGCTCGCCCAGATAAGCCAGCACCTCGGGCAACATCTCGACTGCGGCTTCACCGCTCATGGTGGTCTCCTTGCTCTGGGTCGGTCGCGGGCGTCGCGAGAAACTGGCCGCTCATGTCGCCGCCAACGCCTCGGCTGCGAGGAAGTGCTCGACGAAGTCGGTCGTCACGTCGCCGGAGCGGAACTGCTCGTCGGCGAGCACGCGGCGGTGGAAGGGGATCGTCGTCTTCACGCCGCGCCCCTCGATCTGGAACTCCGACAGCGCGCGGTCCATCCGCTCGATCGCCTGCCGGGCGGTCGGGCGCCCAGACGATCAGCTTGGCGATCAGCGAGTCGTAGAACGGGGCGATCGTCCAGCCCGGGTAGCAGTGGGAGTCGACGCGCGTCCACGGCCCGCCGGGCGGGACGTAGACGTCCAGGCGCCCGGCCGCGGGGGCGAAGTCGCGGTCGGGGTCCTCGGCGTTGACGCGGCACTCGATCGCGTGGCCGCGCAGCACGACGTCCGTCCTGGGAGACCGACAGCGGCTCGCCGGCGGCGACGCGGATCTGCTCCTGGATCAGATCGACGCTCGTGACCATCTCGCTGACCGGGTGCTCGACCTGGATGCGGGCGTTCATCTCCATGAAGCTGAGGTTGCCCTCGTGGTCGAGCAGGAACTCCATCGTGCCGGCGCCGGTGTAGCCGACCGACAGGGCGCCGGCGACGGCGCGCTCGCCGATGTCCCGGCGCTGCTCGTCGGAGAGGTGGATCGAGGGCGCCTCCTCGATCAGCTTCTGGTGGCGGCGCTGCACCGAGCAGTCGCGTTCGAAGAAGTAGACGCCGTTGCCGTGGCTGTCGCAGACGAGCTGCACCTCGGTGTGGCGGGGGGCGTCGAGGTAGCGCTCGATGTAGACGGCGCTGTCCTTGAACACGGCCTGCGCGGTCGCGCGCGTCGTCTGGTACAGGCGCGCGAGGTCCTCGGCGCGGCGCACGACGTTCATGCCGCGCCCGCCGCCGCCGGCGACCGCCTTGATGATCACCGGGTAGCCGATCGCGTCGGCGATCTCCTGCGCCTCGTCGGCCGTCTGGACCGGCTCGATCGTGCCGGGCAGCAGCGGCAGGCCGGCCTTCTGCATCAGATCGCGCGCGATCGCCTTGTCGCCGACCTTCTCCATCACCTCCGGGCGCGGGCCCGATGAACGTGATCCCGTTGTCGGCGCAGATCTCGGCGAAGAACGGGTCCTCGGAGAGGAAGCCGTAGCCGGGGTGGATCGCGTCGGCGCCGGTCTTCTGGGCGGCGCCGATCACGTTCGGGATGTGCAGGTAGCTCTTGCCGGGGTGGGCGGCCCGACGTGCACGGCCTCGTCGGCGAAGCGCACGACCGCCGACTCGGCGTCGGCGGTCGAGTAGATGGCGACCGACTTGATGCCGAGCTCGCGGCAGGCGCGCGCGACCCGCAGCGCGATCTCGCCCCGGTTGGCGATCAGGACCTTCTCGAACACGCGGCTCACTCGCCTCGGCCGGCTCGAGGTACATCAGCACCTGCTCGAACTCGACCCACTCGCCGTTCTCGACGACGATCTCGGCGACCTTGCCGCCCTCGCCGGCCGCGACCTCGTTCATCATCTTCATCGCCTCGACGATGCAGACGGTCTGACCGGGCTCGACGGCGTCGCCGACCTCGACGAACGGCTTCGCGCCGGGCTGGGCGGCGCCGTAGAAGGTGCCGACCAGCGGCGCCAGGACCGGGACCCGGTTGTCCGGCCTCCAGGTCGCCGAGCGTGAAGACGCCCGAGGCCATGCGCGCTCCGGGGGCGACGCCCAGCCCGGGGCCGGCGCCGGTGGCGATCGGGTCCGCTCGGGCGGCGGACGGCGGCCGCGGCGCGCCGGCGCGCCGGCGCGGCCGCCGGCGGGCGAGCCGCGCTCGATCTCGATCTTGTAGTCGCCGGCCGCGACCGCGAAGCGCTGCACGGTGCTGCCCTCGAGCCGCTTGATCAGATCGCGGGCCTCGGCCCAGACGGACTCGATCAGCTCCCGGTCGGGGCTGGCCTTGGTGTTCTCGTTTTCGCTCATGTCTCCCCTGTGATTGGCGGAAGTGCGGGCTGGCGGCCCGGGCGCGCCGAACTTGCGAAAGCGCTCGTAGCGCTGGGCGATCAGCTCGTCCGGGCTCGAGCGGGAGCAGCTCGCGCGAGGCTGGCGACGATCGCGGCCTTGAGGTTCGCGCCGGCGGCCGGCGGGTCGGCCTGCGCGCCGCCCTCGGGCTCGGGCACGACCGCGTCCATCACGCCCAGGCGCAGCAGGTCGGGGCTCGTGATGCGCAGCGCCTTGGCCGCGCGCGGGGCGGCGCTGGCGTCCTTGAACAGGATCGTCGAGCAGCCCTCGGGGCTGATCACCGAGTAGTAGGCGTTCTCCATCATCAGCACCCGGTCGCCGACGGCGAGCGCGAGCGCGCCGCCGCTGCCGCCCTCGCCGGTGACCACGGTCACGGTCGGCACCGGCAGGCGCGACATCAGCATGATCGACTCGGCGATCGCGTTGGACTGCCCGCGCTCCTCGGCTCCCAGCCCGGGATAGGCGCCGGGCGTGTCGACGAGCGTCACGAGCGGCAGGCCGAAGCGCGCCGCGTAGCGCATCAGCCGCATGCTCTTGCGGTAGCCCTCGGGCTCGGGCATGCCGAAGTTGTGCTCCACCAGCTCGCTCGTGGTGTGGCCCTTCTGCTGGCCGATCACCATCACGGTCAGCTCGCCGAGGCGCGCGAGGCCGCGCGACGATCGCCTGGTCCTCCTCGAACAGGCGGTCGCCGTGCAGCTCCTGGAAGTCGTCGAAGACGAAGCCGACGAGGTCGAGCATCCGCGGCCGGTCGATGTGGCGGGCGAGCTGGACGATCTCCCAGGGATCGCGCGCCGGCAGCTGCTCGGGATCGACGATCGGCGCCGCGCCCTCGGTGGCCGGCAGGCGCCGCTGCCGCGCCGCGGCGTCCTCGCCGCGGGCGGCCTCGGCCTGGGCGTGGAGCTCGAGCAGGTTGCGGATCGTGCGCCGCAGGCTCTCGCGCGGCTCGACGAGGTCGAGCATCCCGTGCTCGAGCAGGAAGTCGGCGGTCTGGAAGTCGTCGGGCAGCTTCTGGCGGATCGTCTGCTCGATCACCGTCGGGCCCGGCGAAGCCGATGTGCGCGTCGGGCTCGGCGATCAGGATGTCGCCGAGCGTCGCGTAGGAGGCGCTGACGCCGCCGTAGGTGGGGTCGGTGAGCAGCGAGATGAAGAGCACGCCCTCCTCGGCCAGCCGCGCCATCGCCTGGCTGGTCTTGGCCATCTGCATCAGCGAGACGCAGCCCTCCTGCATGCGCGCGCCGCCGGAGGCCGAGATCACCAGCAGCGGCGTGCGCGTCTCGCAGCGCGAGCTCGGCCGCGCGCGTGATCGACTCGCCGACCGCGCCGCCCATGCTGCCGCCGATGAAGGAGAAGTCGATCCCCGCGACGACGATCGGCAGGCCGTCGATCGTGCCCGTGCCGTGCAGCGCGCCGGTCTTGGTCTCGCTCTTCTGCTGCGCCTGTGCGATCCGCTCGACGTAGGGCTTGGAGTCGGCGAAGGAGAGCGCGTCGAGCGATCTCGAGGTCGCCGCTCAGCTCCTCGAAGCTGCCCTCGTCGAGCAGCTGGCCGAGGCGCTCGCGGATGCGCAGCCGGAAGTGGTGGTTGCAGTCGGGGCAGACGCCGAGGTTGCGGCGCAGGCGCTTGTGGTAGACGAACGCCGCGCAGGAGGGGCAGCGAAACCACTCCGCCGACGGCCGGCGCGGCTGGCTGTCGCGAGCTCAGCCAAGGAGATCTTCCGCGGCGAGACGGCGGTCGTCGGCGTGCATGCGCCGGTACTCGGCCAGCGACGCCGCCAGGGCGGCGTCGACCTCCTCGCGCGTGGGCGCCTGCTCGGCCGGTTCGCCGCGTCTGGGCCTGGAGGAAGGCGATCAGGTTGACCGTGCGTCCCTGCGGGTCGGTGACCGGCGCCTCACGGGCGAGCTCGCAGTGCGCGCTGCCAGTCCTCGCGCTGGATCTCAGCCTTGATCATCCCGTGCAGGGGATAGGCCTCGTGCCCGGGTACGTCGTCGAGCTCGCGCAGGCGCTCGAACGCTGCCACCGCCTCGTCGAGCTGACCGACCTCGAGGCTGAGCTCGGCCACGTCGAGCGCGGCCATGACGTCGTCGGGCTCGGCCTCGGCGATGCGCTGCGCCTGGGCCAGCGCCTCCTCGTAGCTGGCCGAGCGTGCGGTACATGTCGACCAGGCTGATCGCCGCGGTCGAGGCTCCGCGCATGCTCTGCGCCGCCTGGCTCAGGTAGCCCGACGGCCTCCTCCTCGCGACCGGTCGCGGCGGAGGTGTGGCCGAGGTGGCTGAGCGCCACCTGGTCGTCGGGGTTGAGCTCGACCGCGCTGCGGAAGGCGTCGCCGGCCTCGTCCATGCGGCCCTCGGTCGCGAGCGCCTCGCCCAGGTAGTGCCAGGCGTCGGCGTGCTCGGGAGCCAGCTCGGTCGCGCGCCGCAGCTGCTCGGTGGCGTCGTCGGCGTCGAGCTCGACGCCGGCGCGCCCGGCGAGCACCAGCAGCTCGACGTCCTCTGGCGCGGTGGCGAGACCTGCGAGCGCCGCCTCACGGCTCTGCGCGGTATTCGCCGGCCTGGAGGTGGCGCCCGTGTGCGCGTCGCGCTACGCACCCCTCCGCATCTCACGGCTGGATCCCGCCGGCTGGAAGCTGACGTCCGCCCGTGTGCGTAAGCGTCGCCCGTGTCGGCGTCAGCGCTCATCGATACCTCGCGGCGTCGTGCCATCGATCCCGGCACGTCATGACGTGTTCCCTGCACATCTTCACGCCCTGGCTCCGGGCCAGACCCAGTTGGTCAGCTCGGGCGGGTCGTCGCCGAACTCGCGGACGTAGCTGCGGTACTCGGCGAGCTGCTCGCGGTACTTCTCGATCGCCTCCTGCGCGCCGCCGATGGTGCGCACGGCGAACGCGCCCGACATGCCGCCGATGTTGTCGCTGATCGCCACGTCGACGCGGCTGAGGCGCCTCGATCGCCAGCTGGTAGCGGTCGACGCCGTTCATCGCCAGCAGGTCGAAGGGCGTCGTGGTGGTGCCCTCCTCGGCGTAGCCGCGCACGTGGAAGCGCTCCTGCTGCGGGCGGCGGTGGATCAGCTGGTGGACCGCCGAGGGGTAGCCGTGGAAGTTGAAGATCACCGGCCTGTCCTTGGTGAACAGCTCGGCGAACGGCGCCCGCGGGCATGCGCGTCGGGGTGCTTGCCGGGCGCGGCCAGCGCGAACAGGTTGGTGACGTTGACGAAGCGCACCTTCAGGTCCGGCACGTCCTCGCGCAGCAGGCTCGCGGCCGCGAGCAGCTCGATCGTCGGGATCGTGCCGCAGCTGGCGAGCACGAGGTCGGGCTCGCCGTCGTCGTCGTTGCTCGCCCACTCCCACGCGGAGGCTCCGACGCGCGACGTGCTCACGGGCCTCGTCCATCGAGAGCCACTGCGGCAGCGGGCAGCTTGGAGCCGATGACGAGGTTGATGCAGCCCGTCGCCTGCAGGCAGTGGTCCATCGTCGCCAGCAGCGTGTTGGCGTCCGGCGGCACGTACACGCGCGCGTGCTCCTCGCGGCGGTTGAGCATCGAGTTGATGAAGCCCGGCATCTGGTGCGAGTAGCCGTTGTGGTCCTGGCGCCAGCCCTCGGACGTGAGCAGGTAGTTCAGCGACGCGACCGGCTCGCGCCAGGGCGCCTCCTCGCGGGACATCTTCAGGAACTTGCCGTACTGGTTGACCATCCCGTCGACGATCGGGATGAACGCCTCGTAGCAGGGGAAGACCCCGTGGCGGCCGGTGAGCACGTAGCCCTGTAGCCAGCCCTGGCAGTTGTGCTCGGAGAGGACCTCCATGATGCGACCGTCGGGCTTGTAGTCGGGGCTGATCTCGGGGTCGACCGGCCACTCGTAGGCGTGGTTCTCGACCTCGAACAGCGCGCCGAGCCGGTTGGAGGCGACCTCGTCGGGGCACACGATGCGGAAGTTGCTCTGCTCGCGGTTGAGCTCGAAGACGTGGCCGAGGTAGCCGCCCAGCGCGCCGAGCGAGCTGCTCGGTCGCGCCGCCGGGCCGATCGAGCGCGACGGCGTGCTGCGCCGAGCTCGGGCAGCTGCAGCGCGACGCGCATGCGCCCGCCGTTGACGTGGGGGTTGGCGCCCATGCGCAGCTCGCCGGTCGGGCACATCGGCGGCGATCTCGGGGGCCGGGCCGCCGCTCTCGTCGAACAGCTCCTCGGGGCCGTAGGAGCGCAGCCAGTCCTCCAGCGCCTGCAGGTGCTCGGGGTTGCGTGCGAGCCTGCATCGCGGGCACCTGGTGGGCCTTGGAGGTGCCCTCGACGCTGGATGCCGTCGAGCTCGCGGATGCCGGTCCAGCCCTTGGGCGAGCGCACGATCAGCATCGGCCAGATCGGCCGCTCGGGCCGGCTGCCCTTCGCGGGCGGCGCTCTGCAGCTCGCGGATCTCGCCGTAGGCGGTGTCGAGCGCGAGCGCCAGCTCGCCGTCGAGGTCGTCGCCCTCGACGATCATGCGGGTGCCAGCCGTAGCCCTCGAACAGCTTGGTCAGCTCGGTGTCGCTCATCGAGCTGAAGATCGTCGGGTTGGCGATCTTGTAGCCGTTGAGGTGCAGCATCGGGAGCACCGCGCCGCAGGTCGCGGGGTCGAGGAACTTGTTGGAGTGCCAGGCGCCTGCCGTCGGCCCGGTCTCGGCCTCGCCGTCGCCGACGATGCAGGCGACGATCAGGTCGGGGTTGTCGAGCGCGGCGCCGAAGGCGGTCGCCAGCGCGTAGCCGAGCTCGCCGCCCTCGTGGATCGTGCCCGGCACGATCGGGGCGATGTGGCTCGGAAAGCCGCCCGGCCAGGAGAAGCAGCCGCACGAGCTTGGCGAGGCCCTCGCGATCGCGGCTCATCTCGGGCTTGACATCTTCCAGGCAGCCGTCGATCCACAGGTTGGCCAGGTTCGCCGGCGCGCCGTGACCCGGGCCGGTCACCAGCAGGACGCTGGCGTCGGTGTCGAGGATCAGGCGGTTCAGGCCCGCGTACATCAGGTTGATCCCCGGCACCGTCCCCCAGTGGCCGAGCAGGCGGTGCTTGACGTGCTCGGGCTTCAGCGGCTCCTCGAGCAGGTGGTTGTCCTGGAGGTAGATCATCGCCACCGCGATGTAGTTGGCCGCACGTCGATAGAACGCGAGCTTCTCCGAGATGGGCGACAGAGCTTGGGTAGACAACTTCCCCCCCTGTTGGGCTTGGCTTGGCGCGAGCCGCAGGGACTATAGCGATGAAGCTTGCCGTCAAGCTCGGTGGTGTGTGTGGCGTCTCAGACCCGGCTGCGGCTCAGCTCGGGCGGCGTGGTTTACGGCGCAGCCGCGACCGCCGTCGCGGGTCGAACGACAGCATTCTCCGCCTGCGTCGACGCTCTTCGTCCCTCGTACGCTCCCGGTCCTCGCTCAGGCCGACCTCCAGGAATACCAGGAGCACAGCTCCGCCCAATCCGGCCGACACCAGGACGATGGTGAGGACCTGGCCCGTGACTCCCTCGACGAGCACGGCGCACACACCGCCGGCGATTACGAGCGCGGCGGCCGACCCGAACGCCAGGATGCGTGAGCGGGGGGCCACGGCTCAAAGGTACCCGGCCGAGCGAGCCTCCCGTCTCAAGCGCCGAGTAACTTCGCAGCGATCTGAAATCGAGCAGTCCGAGAAGCCGGCGGGCGGCTCAGAGAACGCGGCACAAGAGGAGGCGAGTTCGATGCAGGGAGAGCCCGAGAGGCGGGAGCCGAACGGAGTTGTGTGGAGAGTCGAACGAGCGATCGTCCTGCAGATCCTCAGCGACGACCATCAGGAGCGCTGGCCTCGCGCAGAGCTGGCGGAGGAGATCTCGGACTTCGAGCCGGCGGTGCTCGAGAAGGCGCTCGGGTGCCTGGAGCGCGACGGCGTGCTTCACCGGCGGGACGACTCTGTGTGGGCTGCGCGTGCGGCGCGGCGCCTGGACGAGCTGGAGCTGATCAGCATCTGAGAACGCCGGCGTCCACGTCGGCGTGGGTCTTCGGTGACGGGCTGTCCGGCGATGGCAGCCCACCCCCCGCCCCGCGGCGCGGCGGGTTGCCGGCTCAGACCCGCTTGGCGCCGTGGCGGTGCTCGACCCCGTCGTCGTGCGCGATCAGGATGTCGCTTACGAGGCTCGGGGCGAACAGGCCGTGCTCGACAACGCCAGGGGTGTCGGAGAGCCTGGTGGAGAGGCGCTCAGGGTCTTCGATCGCTCCGAAGTAGTCCGCGATCAGGTTGCCGTCCGGGCTCGGGGGCACCTCACGCAGCCGCGCGGGGGCGATCGCGCTGAGCGTGGTGTGCGCTCCGAAGCGCAGGATCTCCACGGGTACGGGTGCGGCGAGCTCGGACACGGCCTTCTCCGCTGAGGCGATCACGACAAAGCGCCGGGCGGCTGCGGCGACGATCTTCTCGCGGGTGTGCGCAGCGCCCCCGCCCTTGATAAGCCAGCCGCGCGGGTCGATCTGGTCGGCTCCGTCGATCGCGATGTCGAGCGTGCCGAGCTCGTCGAGCTCCACGAGGGCGAAGCCGAGTGCCCGGGCGGCCTGCGCGGTCGCGGGGGAGGTCGCCACGCAGCGCAACCCGTGCAGACCGCGGGCGGCGAGCGCGGGCAGCAGGTGGGCGACGGTCGATCCTGTGCCCAGCCCGACACGCGTGTCCGCGGCGACCAGCTCTGCGGCGGCCCGTGCGGCAGCACGCTTTTGACGCTCGACGGCGCTGTGCTCCTCAGGAGCCAGCGGTGAGCGGAGCGGCGGAGTCGGGCTCAAGGGCTGCGGAGGAGGTGGTGTCCATGGGCGGCGCGTCGCCCTGCAGGAAGCGCCAGACGGCCATGCCCGTGAGCAGGGTCATCATCACCGCGCTACTCACGCACCACGGGCAGATCGCGTGGATCGAGAAGAGCTCGCGCGAGGTGAGGTAGACCGAGAAGCCGAAGCCCACCACGGTGAAGGTCATCGTCGCCAGCCGCGTGGACTCGCTCTCGGGAGCGAGCAGAGAGGCGAGGATCACGATGTAGCCGATCAGCCCGATGAGCGCGACGGGCACGCCCGCGAGCTTTGAGTAGATCGAGTGCTGCACCGTCTCACAGCCTCCACCCTTCAGGCACAGGATCGGGCCGCCGGCGTAGTGGACGTAGGTGAGGTAGCTGGCCACGCCGAGGCCGACGGTGGCTACTGCGATCATCGCGAACCGGACACCGCGCGTGCTCACACCCGGCTCCTCGTGCTCAGGCTCAGGACCAGCCCGGGTGTCTCCGTCAGTGCCGCCGCGACGGATCGCTGTGCAGGGGGCTCGTGCACGTAGCGGCTCATCTCGCTCAGCCCAGCTGTTTGTCGATCGCGGTTGCGTACGACGAGGGTTCGCTGAACGATTCGGGCTTGAACGGCTGTAGGGTCCCGCCGCTCTTGCCGAGCAGGAAGGAGGGAGTGCCGGTGAAGCCCTGCTGGGTGGCGGTCTGGGCGTCGCTCGTGAGCTGTTCGGGGAAGGTCTGGTCGTTGCGCGCAGCGCTCCAGTTGGGGAGGTTCAGCCCGGGCACCTGCTGGGCGAGACCCTGCAGGTAGCCTTCGGTGACATAGCCGCTTCCCTCTTCGCCCTGCTCGTGGTAGAAGAGCTCGATGTAGTTCCACGCGAGGTTCTGCTTGCCGGCGGCGAGCGCGGCGATCTGCTGTGCGCGGAATGTTTCCTGTTCGTGGGTGGCTGTCTGCATGGAGCGGTACTGGATCTTTAGCTTCCCGGTGCGCACGTACTTCGGGATCAGGGTGGGCAGGACGCCCAGCGTGAACGCCTTGCAGATCGGGCACTCGAGGTCGCCGAAGTACTGCAGGGTTACGGGAGCGTTGGGGTTGCCGAGGACGTTGCCCGACTGAGGGATGCCCCCGATCAGCGAGGTCACCGCGGTGACTTCCGCATTCTTCTGGCTGCCAGTGGCGAGGCCCGCTTTTTTGCCCCCGCTGGTGGCGAGGAGGATCACGACGACGATCACCACCGCGGCGCCGATGACGCCGCCGAGCTGGATCATGCGCGTGCGCCGCGCGGCCTGGGCGGCAGAGGCCTCGAGGGCCTTGCGTTCCGAGCGCGCCTGCTCGCGCCGCTCCTTGCGGGTGAGGTCGGGATCGGTGCTGGATGCGGGAGTCATGGATCAACTTTTACCGGTTCTGGATCAAGTTTGCTTAAGGCCGCTTCCCGAAGGACGCTCTGTCAAGGGGACCCATGCCCGCCGACCCGCCCAGCGTCGCTCAGCGAGGATCGCCACACTGTGGAGATAGAAACACGCCTCCGTAGCTCAGCTGGATAGAGCGTCGGATTTCTAATCCGAGGGTCGCAGGTTCGAGTCCTGCCGGGGGCTTCAAGGAAAAGTCCTGGAAATCGGCACTTTTGGGCGAGGCGTTGGCGGCGCGGGCAGCGGATTGATCGTGTCCGAGTCCCAGGTGACGGACTGATCGACGGAGACCGGAAGGGACTCGAGCCGGTCGTCTGCGAGCACCGCGCCGATGGATGCGCTGCTCCCGCCGACACAGGTGCTCATCAGGTCGACGTCTGTGCCCACGCACCAGGTGCGGTCCTCGGGCCACCACAGGTTCGGCGGACGGTGGTGAGGGCTGCGCAGCGTCTTTCGGCTTAGGGCCTACCGGGATAGGCCCTTGGGGCGCAATGGGCGGAGTTATGTGGAGTAGGCTCTGCTGGAGGACGCCGCAGCGTGACTACGGGAAGGTGAGATCGTGAGCGCTACCAGCCAGGATCAGACGCCGCTTGTGGAGGTGTGTGTAGCCGATCGCGCCCGCTTCCGGGAGGGGCCGCCGCTCGAGCTGTTCCGGCGACTGCGCTCAGAGTGTCCGCTGCACTGGTCGAAGGGCATCTCGGACTACCCCGACGAGGATGGCTTCTGGTCGGTGACGACGGCCGACGACGTGTTCGAGGTCAGCCGCGACTGGCAGACTTTCTCCTCCGAAATCGGCGGGTTTACCGCCTTGAAGAATGCGATCTTGCCGTTGGAGTTGCAGCGGGCGATGTTCATCGGTATGGATCCGCCTAAGCACGACCGGATCAAGGCGCTCTTCCAGCGTGGTTTCACGCCGAAGCGGATCGCTGAACATAAGGACGCAATCCGCGCGATCACGATCGGCGTGTTGACCGGCTCGATGGCCGCGATACCTGCGATCTGGTCAGCGATGTGGCGCAGCCGGCGGTGGCTCGGGTAATCGGCAGCTTCATGGGCCTGCCGCCCGAGGATGACGAGGTCTGGGCCAGCCTCTTCAACGCGATCGTTGGGGCGGGCGACCCGGACGCGACGCCCGAGGGCGCCCAGATCGTGATGGAGCGCGAGGTGCCTGAGGTGTTCGAGCGCTGCGGCAAGCTGATCGCCGAACGACGTGCGTCACCGACGGATGACCTCACGAGCGTGCTCGTGCACGCGGAGCTCGACGGCGAGCGGCTCGAGGACCACGAGATCGTGATGGGGTTCTTCCTTTTGATGGCGGCCGGGAACGACAGCACCAAGGCGACCTACTGCAGCGGGATGCGGGCTCTGATGGAAAACCCCGACCAGCGACAGGAGGTTCTGGGGAACCCGTCGCTTGTGCCGGCGGTCGTCGAGGAGTCGCTGCGCATGTTCCCGGCCTTTGCCCACTTCGCCCGCACCGCTACTCGTGACACCGAGTTGCACGGACAGACGATCCGCGAGGGCGAGAAGGTGGTGATGTGGTACCCGTCGTCCAACCGCGACGAGTCTCGCTATGAGGACCCCGACCGCTTCGACATCATGCGCGACGCCGAGCACCAGGCGTTCGGCGCGGGCGGCCGGCACTTCTGCCTGGGTACCGCGCTCGCCCGCCTCGAGCTACGGATCCTCATCGATGAGACGCTCAAGCGTTACCCTGAAATGGAGATCGCCGGCAACCCGACCTATGTCGAGTCGCCGTTTGCCAACCAGCACAAGACGCTGCCGGTACGGTTGCGTCCTCTGTAGGTCTTCTGGCGTACACTCGGCGGCTCACGAACGATGTAGACTCAGTGCGCCCAAATGGAATCCCCGGAATCCCCGATCCTGATCGACGTCTGGACGGTCGACCCGTCGCAGCGGGGTGAGCTAGCCCGAGGGATCTCCGACGGAGTGCGAAACATGATCGTCGGCCGCCGAGGTTTCGTGTCTGCCCAGCTTTACGAAAGCACCAATGGCGACGCGATGATGGTGATGGTGCGCATGCGAACGATCAAGGAGCGCCAGGAACTCACGGATTCGCCTGAGGCTCACAGCCTGATGCGCGAACTTCGAGCGATCGCGCGTTCCCACGTGCGCCTTTTCCAGCTTGTTGAGAACTTTGGCGAGTCGGACGAGCTCCGCTGATCGACGGCTCGAGCCGGAGGTCCGGGCCAGTCGCTGGTTCGGCGCTGCCGTTTCATGCACGCCGTTGACGCCTGTGTTCGCCGCCAAGCGAGCGTGCAAGGAAGCGGCCCCGATCAGCGCTGTCAGGACGGGTTAGCGCGTCACAACTACCTTGAACATCGATTCGGCGATCGGTCCCACCGGCGCCCTGGCCGTGCAATGCACGATCGTCGTCCGACTCGGAACGCGCTTCCAGATCGCGGATTGCACATCACCGGTATCGCGTGGCCGACGGCGCTCTCGCCGTGGGGTCGACGATACTTCACCTTGGTCCGTTTACGCCCCAGCGACGAAACGCGCACCTCATGATGGGCCGCAATGCGAGGTGTTTCAGTTACAGGGACCGAGCACTTGAACGTCGCGTGCCCCGAACGCCCCAATATCCCGCCCTTCGTCACTACGAGCGGCGCCGCTGCGCCGACCCCAGACGCTTCCACGGTCAACATCGACAGGCTGTACTTCGTGCGAGGACGCCCGCTGACCACGACGCGATACGGGCCCTCAGCGGGGTTTGCGAGAACGACAGCCGAATATCCTGCCTGACGGCGAGAGCGGAGCAGGCGGATTCGGCGTGAGCGTGATGCTGTCGGGCGATGGGAGCACCGCCCTGATCGGCGGCTACCGCGACAACGGCTTTGTTGGGGCGGCGTGGGTGTTCACGCGCTCGGGCTCGATCTGGACCCAGCAGGGCTCCAAGCTCACAGGCAGGGGCGAGAGCGGAGCAGGCGCGTTCGGCTGGAGCGTGGCGCTGTCCTCCGATGGGAACACCGCCCTGATCGGCGGCTACGGCGACAACGGCAGAGTTGGGGCGGCGTGGGTGTCTAAACCTGCGCCTAACGCGGCGGCTATCTGTCGCCACCGCTTTCCGCGCAACCCAAGGAAACGCGCGGCGTGCCTTCGCAAAGCGCGGAAACGCATCAGCGCGGCGCGATCTCCTGCGCGTCTGCGTAGTTCGGCGCGCGTGTCCTCAAGACCACGTCCGCTTTCGCGCGAGCGGAAAGCGCGCCAACCGTTCTCCAAGCCGGTGCTGCTCGGAAGCCGGTGCTGCTCGGGTGCTCGGCAAGCTTCGCTATGAGCGAGTGGAGCGTCCGTTTGATGCTGGCGATCGAAATCGGTACTGGTCGTGTTCTATTCCCGACAGGAGGGTGCTTTAAGCAAAAGGGTTCTCTGGTAGGCGACGCCCGGACTGCGCTCCAACCTCGGCGCTAGCGCACTGGAACTGGCCGGCCGTGTATGACGGCACGTCGGCCTCGAGCGCCGTATGTAGTTCTCGCAGGGCCTTTGCCGTCTGCTCGTCTCCAGATACAACTCTGTGTCGCGCTCGAGCATCAATCTCGCGCGCCAGCCACTCTCTCAGCCACAATGGGAACTGCTCGATGTGCCAGCTTTGTGCTTCCCTGACAAGCTCACGACTGTCTTCCGCTGCCGCATCGCGCATCTTGCGCCGATCGTCGGCCTGCAAAGCAAGGACCGTTGCGTAGGAGAGAAGCATGCGCTTCACGAGACGCCCTGCTTCTTGCCGCGGTACTGCCGATCTCAGTCGCTCCTTGGCTCCTGTCCAGTCCTCCCTCGACTTCGCGATCGCCGATAGTGACAACGGGTACGTCCGGTCTGTAAGGTGTGCCTCGAGCGCATCAGCCAGCTGGGGAACTCCTCGTTCCAGCATTTCGTCAATGACGGCGGCCAAGCAGGGGTCGCCGGTACCGCTTGCGACGAGATAGCCAACGACATCGGAACAGGCCTCTCCGTCTCTGAGCTGCTGAGCCCACTCACCCAGTATCCACCGCGCATCGTCCTCGTCTTCAGGCGAAGTCGTGAGCCTGCGCACGACCGCTGCCCCCCGGGCCCTCTGTAGAGCCAGATTGAAGTCTTGGGACTTGATACCGAGCATCCCCTCAGCGTGCAGCACTGCAAGCTGCCTGTCGCCGCGGCCTACGTCTTTCAACCAACGGTCGGCATTCTCACTGTCACCCGCGAGCAGCAATCGTCGTACAACCTCAAGGCGGTCATTATCGGATCGGAGAAATTGCAGCGGGTGCAGGAACTGGCCGAGGAGGGATGCATAAACCGCTACGCCAGCGGTGGCCACAAAAACGGTGGTAGCACCAGTGTGGCGCGCACCAAAAACGGCACCGACGTGGCTGAACGACAGTATCTGACGACTCTCCAGCCAAAGCGACCTCCAGTGAAAAGGCGACCCAGCCGGCCACCGCAGCAGAACGAACGCGGCTACCGTGAGCGCGGCGAAGTTTGCTAGTGCAATTAGCGCGAACTGGGCGACTGGACTGCCTACCGTTCTGCGCAGCTCTTGGCGCAGGTTATCACCGTTTATGACGAACCGAGCTTGGCCGGCGAGAATCGCAGCTATCACGACATAGCAGGCGAAGCGTAGATACCAGTGGTGGCCGCTCACTCTGACCAGCAGAGTAAGTAGGACGACGAAGCAAAGCGTCCAAACGCTTTCGGTCACGACCAGCGGCCGGCGGATGCGGAGGTCAGCTATTGCCTTTACGTTCTGGCGGCCACGCAGCTCACGGTGGACCAGCGGCCATGCGATGACTACTGCTGGCCACTTTAGGAGCGTGTCCACAAAGCCCTGAATGCGACCGAGCTTTTTGTGGCGCTTAGCTGCTGTCATATCCGCAAACATCGGCGCAGCGGGATGGGGAAGGCGACTCAAGGCTCGAGTCGAAATGAGGCCGACGGCCAATACTCCAGCCGCGTCAAAAGTGCCGACAGCGAGGTACGGCACCACAATAAGCCCCGACCATGTTGCTACTCCCAGCCAGTCGAGAAACCACACCAACAAAGACACGAACGCTACACCAAGGACTGGCCCGGCCCACAGGGCGATGGTTCCCGGCCTCTGATCCTGTTTGTGTATCGCCCCGTCAGAGTCAACGACCATACACTTAGGAATCTGGCCACTGCTGAGCGAGGCTTCTAGCGCCGCGCGTCCCTGTGTTGAGACGTTGTTTCTCAGGGAACCTCGTAACGACCTAGGGTCACACGCCATCGACGAGTTGTCTACGTAGACGTTCACGTGTAGCATGCGGCCTCGGTATCTGAGGTCGTACCGGAACAGGCGAAATTCATCTGAGAATGTGCCTGCTGGGAGCTCAAGAGGACCCCCGACTATCTGCGGACGCCGACTCGTGGGTTCCTCATCCGACATGGACGCCGAAGCGTTTCAGCCGCGGCGGGCCCGTGCGCCGCTTGGACTCAGCAGGCCGTTGCCGGAGAAGCTGACGGTGACGCTGTGCCTGGCTCCGGCCAGCGGCGGGAGATCGATCACGGCGAGACCGGTGCGCGGGTCGGCGGCCACGGAGGCGAGGAGGCGCCCAGCGTTGCGCACGACGATCGTCCCGACGTAGTCGCCCGCCCTGGAGCGCAGGCGCCGCGAGGAGCGCACGGCGACCCGCAGGACGCTCGTGCCGTCGATCCCGCGCAGCAGCTTGAGTCGCAGGTGGGTGGAGCTGCGTCTGAGGTTCGGGCACTTGAGCGTGAGGACGAGGTTGGTCTGCGGCGGCGGAACCGGCTTGACGGCCGAGCGCGACACCCTGCCCCCGCGCGCGGCGTGGCAGCCCGGCCGGCGTGCGTCGATCTGGTAGTAGCCCGGAAGCACGTCCCAGCCGAACGCGCCCTGCAGACTCGTCAGCCCGGGATTGCGACGGTTGCCGGGCGACATCAGGGTGCTGCCGTTTGCAACGGGGATCTGTTGGGCGGTGGCGCTCGCCGAGCGCGTGAGCGTGACGGTTGCGCCGGCGATCGGCACGTGGCCGGGGCTCTGCACGAGACCGCTGGGGTCGATATAGCCTTCGCCGCCGAACGTTTCCGAGCCGCTTCCACCGCCGCCTGCCCCACCTCCGCCACCCGCTCCGCTTTTTTCTTCGCACGGTTTGCCGGGGCCCGGGCCGGTGAGCGGTCCTTCGGTGTTGCCCGGCACCGTCCCTTCCGACTTTTCCTTGAGGACTTTCCCGATCAGGCCCTTGCCGTAGCTGCCGAGGTAGTACATCGCCCCGTGGTCTTCGACGTTGAGCTGGGTCACGTAGGTCTGCAAGCCCGCGTTGATCACGTTGCCGGCGGTTGGATTTTCGGCTGCGGTCACGCCTGAGCTCAGCACTTTCGTGAGCGTGTTGTATGCGCTGAGACCTGGGAGGACCGAGGACCCCAGTTTGTTGATGGCGCCGATCCCAAGTTCGATCGCGGCGTTCACCAGGCCGTTACCGGTGGGCGACCAGGGCGCGAGGCCTACGGGATCAAAGATGAAGGCGACCGGCGGCTGGCCCGGCACGACCGACATTTCGATCTGAATGCCGCCGTTGGTCGTTGGGTTGATTTCAAATCCAAAAGCGGTTCCGTTGCGGAAGCCGGGTGGCCCCCCGCACGAGGCGATACGTCCCAGTGCGAGCCCACTTTGCGCGAGTCCTCCTTGCAAGAGGCTGCCGCCGGTGGGTACTCGTGCGGCGGTTGCATGCGCGCCGGCGCTGGCAGCCGCGGTTCCAAACGCGCCGCACGGGGAGGGCTGATCCGGCGGTCCGCACTCGAGCTCACCGACCATGATCTGCGACATCGTCCTGGGTCTACCGCTGGCGTCGTAGTGCACGCTGAACAGTGCCGCGCCGGCGAGGTTGAAGCCCCCACCCTGACCGCCGGTGGCGCCTTCGTTGCCGAGCGCTGTCGTCACCAGGAACACTTCCGTTTCGTTCGGCGTGCCGGGGCCGATGCGCACCGGCACCTTGAAGGAGAAGGGGCGGTTGTAGTAGACCGTCGGCACGCCGGATTCGGTGTCCCCGTTGGGCCCGGCGAAGGACACCCCGCCGCTCAGCGGATGCGGAGCGTGGAGCGCGAAGTTGGCCACAACGCCGGCTGTGCTCCCGATGCTGACGTTCGCAGAGCCGGAGCTAAGGCCGGGACTCAACGGGTAGACGTTGACATGCCAGGTGCCCGGCGACAGGCCTGTCAGGGCGTAGGAGCCGTCGGCGCCTGTGAAAACGAACCTGCAGGTGATCCCCGCCACGCAGGCCGGGCGGCCGCCCGCACAGAGTCCGTTTTCGTGCACGCAGAACGCCTCCACCTGCGCGTGGACAGGCGCATCACCCGCAGAGGTGTCGAGCACGGTGCCTGTGATCGTGCCCGTGGTTTCGCCGCTGAGCGCGACCGACTGCGGGCTGCCGGGGGCTTCGTCGGCAACCAGCAGCGTCGCGCTGTAGGCGCCAGGGACCGGCGGTGCGAACGCCACCGCGATCGTGCACATCCCGCCGAGCGGTAGGAGCTGCCCGGCGCAGCCGTCGGTAACGATCCTGAACGCGCTGGGCTGGGCCCCGCCAAGGGTCACGCCGCTGACGTGTGCCCCCAGGCCTCCGGTGTTGCTCACGTAGACAGCCTGCGGAGTGCTCGTCGTGCCGACGCTGCTGAGGAACTGCAGGCTGCCGATGCTCACCGACACGTTCGCGGGGGTCGGAGGCGCAGGCGTGCTCCCGCTCAGAGCGACCGTCTGCGGGCTGGTGGGGGCATTGTCGGCGAAGGCGAGGGTCGCTGCGTAGCTCGAGCCGGCGACGCTCGGCGCGAAGGTGACCGCGACCGCACAGGAGCCGGCGGGTGGGAGCGTCTGTCCCGAGCAGCCGTCTTCGCTCACCCTGAACGCGGCGGCCTGCGCGCCGCTGAGCGTGACCGCCCCCGGCCCCAGCAGCCTCAACGGGGCGCTGCCGCCGTTGCTGAGCCTGACGATCTGCGCGGGGCTGACTTCGCCGGCGGCGATCTGCCCGAAGGTAAGGCTCACGCTGCTGAGCTGCGCGCTCGTCGCGATCCCCGTGCCCGTGAGCGTCAGCGCCTGCGGGCTGCCGTTGGCGTTGTCTTCGATCTCGACGCTTGCGTCCGCGGCGCCGGGGGCGCCCGGGGCGAAGCTCACCTTGAAGCTGCAGCTATGGCCCGCCGCGATGCGCCGTCCGGAGCAGCTGTCGGCGCTGAGCTTGAACGCGCCAGGATCGGCCGCGGCGAGCCGCACACCACCCGGGGCAATGAGGAGTTCGGCCGAGCCGCTGTTTTCGACGGTGATCGTTTCGGGGCCTCCCGTCTGGCCGACTTCCGCTTCGCCGAACGCGAGGCTTTCTTTGCTCAGCTTCACTTTCGGAGACTGGGAGCCGCCGATCACCACCGAGTGTTCGACGACGGCGCTGGGGCCACCGTTGCGCACCATCATCTGCCCGGTGTAGACCTGGCTGGTCGAGGTACCGGAGCTGTCGGTCACGGTGAGCTTCGCCGTGTAGGTCTTGGCTTCGGCGTAGACGTGCATGGTTTCCGGCGTGGCCGTGGTTTCTGTTTGGCCGTCGCCGAATTCCCATTCGTAGCTTGCGATCGAGCCGAAGCTGGCGCTGGAGGCGGAGCCGTCGAACTTCGTCGGTTCCCCCGGGGGCGCCGGTGTCGTGCCGAACGCGGCCACCGGCACCTGGTCGGGTTGGATAGCCACGGCCCCGGTGTCAGGAGGTTCAAACCCGCCCTTCACGTCGATCGGTTCGCCGGCCTTGCCTTCGTTGAGGTTGACCGGGATCAGTTCGCCGCTCAGCTGTGTCACGTAGGCCGTCGCGCCGTCCGGGCTGATCGCGATATCGACGGGTATTTCTTTCTGACCGTCGGAGATCGGGGTTCCGACCGTGCCTGCGGCGAGATCGATCGGCTCGATCACATCGGCGTTGGCATGCACGGAGTTCTCCTGGGCCGGCACGTACGCGGTAAGCCCATCGGGCGCGATCGCGATCGCGCCCGCCGCGTAGACCACTTCGGAGAACGCGATCGCTGGTTGGGCTTTGCCGCTCGCCAGGTCGATCGGGGTGATGCTCTCATCGCCGGAGTTGAGCACGTAGGCGGTCGTGCCGTCGGGCGTGATCGCGATCGCCCGGGGGTAGGTACCGACGGGGATCGCCGCTCCGACGGTTCCCGTTGCGAGTTCCACCGGTATCACCGAGCCTTGCTGGCCGGAGATGCCGCTGAGGACGTAGGCCGTGGACCCATCCGGCGCGATCGCGATCGCGATCGCGTTGGCGATCGTGATTTCTTTGCCGACTTCATCGGTTGCCAGCGTCACCGGCACGATCGCGCTCTGCGAACCGTTCCTGTTGACTACATATGCCGTCGCGCCGTCGGGCGTGATCGCGATCGCCCACGGGTCATAGATCGAGGAGATTTTCGCGCCGCTGCTCCTGGCTTCGACGAGCACCTGCTCGAGGAACCCGTGTTCGGCGGTATTGCCCACCTCGTCGACCACCCAGGCGCTGGCGCCGTTTGGGGTGAACGCGATCGCCATCGGATTGGGTCCTCCGGGCGGACTCCACGGTTCCACTTCATTCGTGGCGATGTTGACCGGCGTCATGCTGCCGAAGTTCACTCCGCCGCTGTTGTTGGCCACGAGTGCCGTCAGATTGGCGGCACGGGCCACGCCCACGCAGACCCCGGTGGCGGCCAACGCGCCCAGCACAAGCACCACGAAAGCGCGGAGACGGTGCGCCACGCAGGTAGAATGCCATACGCGAGCGAGAAACGGCGTGCGGACCCCGCGGTGCTCGCCGCCTGTAGCCACCCGGGGTAGATGCACACCCCACACGGCATCTCGTCGCCTCGCGCGAGTCCAGTCGCAACGTCCAGGGCCTCGATGGCGCACTGGCTCGGCGTAGGGGTCGGCCCGCCGGAGCGGCGTTGGGCGGGAAGGGTTCATACGAGCACAGCGAGGGCGTGCCGAGGCGAAGTATGATCGGCTTATCTATCTGGGAGGTTGCCGTGTCAGCCGCTGTGCCGAATCCCGAGCTCAAGGCGCGCCATCGTGCGATGTGGGCATCGGGCGACTACCCGTCGATGGTCGAGACCTTCTTGCTGCCGTTGGGACCGCGGCTCGTCGAGGCCTGCGGCATCGGCGCCGGGATGAGCGTGCTGGACGTCGCCGCGGGGACCGGCAACGCATCGATTCCGGCGGCCGAGCGCGGCGCGCGCGTGACGGCGAGCGATCTGACGCCCGAGTTGCTCGAGGCTGGCCGGCGCCAGGCGGAGTCGAACGGGCTCGCGCTCGATTGGGTCCCAGCAGATGCGGAGAGCTTGCCATTCGAGGATGGGGCGTTCGACGTCGTGATGTCGTCGATCGGTGCGATGTTCGCGCCCTACCACCAGGACGTCGCCGACGAGCTGGCCCGGGTCTGTCGTCCGGGCGGCACGATCGGGATGCTGAATTGGACGCCCGAGGGCATGATCGGCGCGCTGTTCCGGACGATGGGTCCGTTTGCCCCGGCGCCTCCGCCAGGCGCGCAGTCGCCGCCGTTGTGGGGTAGCGAGGACCACATGCGCGAGCTGTTCGGAGACCGGGTCGCTTGGCGCACGCTGGAGCGCGGTGTACTGGAGATCACCGCCTTCGAGCATCCCCGCGACTACGGCGAGCACTTCAAGGCGCGGTACGGCCCGACCATCGTCGCGCGCGCGAATGCGTCCAGCACCGGCCGCGAGGCGGAGTTCGACGACGCGCTCGACCGCTTCTGCGACGAGTGGAACCGCGGCACCGCTGAGCAGGCGCGCTTCGAGAAGGAGTACCTGCTCGCAGTCGGCACACGCGTGTGACGGCAAACCTATGAAACGACGACGCGTGGCGACTTGGCGGCATTGCTCGAAGGGCTAGAGCACCAAATGCGACTCCGCACGAACACCGCCAAGACACTGCACACGGCGTTTATTGCACTCGCCTCGTCATGTCGCAGCGAAGCATTCCGCCACGACCTACCGGCCTTTGAACAGCGTGTGTCTTCAGCCATCCATGCGGCGACCGCCCGACTCCTACTAGATGGTGCTGCCATTGGCGCCACCGCCTCACTTCCAGCTTGTGGCAATCCATTCACCGGCTAGCAGCTCGCCTCGAGCCGGCCTCTGTTACGTCGCGCAGCAAGCAAGTGCTGGCTTGCCAGCCGCGTCTGCGCACTCGCCACTCACGCCCCTCCTACCCGTCCCCGACGACGCGCAGATGCCGCGTACTCTCCGCGCTCGAGCGGGCGCAACTCTTCGACGGGGGACACGGGGTGACGGGCGAGAACGCCGTCGTCGTCAACGACGTAGGCGCCCATTCGGTCAAGCGGCGGGGAGTAGACGTGGAGGGTGACCGCGGGATCCGAGCCGGCGTGGCGTACGCGGTGGATGTCGGCGGGCGAGAAGTGGAAGCTCTCGCCGGCGGCGAAGGTGCGATCGCGCGGCGGGCCGTCGATAGCGAGGCGCTCCTCGAGCACGGCTCCGCTGACCACGGCTACCGCGCCGGCGGAGACGTCGTGGTCGTGAAAGCCGGTGTCGTGATCGTCCATCCAGCAAATCAGCCATGCGGTGAGGTGATCGTCGCTGAGCAGCTCCTCGTAGAGGCGCTGGGTGGAGTCGTGCTTGACGAAGTGGATCCACAGCTCGGGCCGGTCGGCCAGCTCGGCGACAAAGGTTTGGAGCTCCGGGCCGGAAAGGTCGCGCCCGCGTGGGCGGGGGACAGAGGAGAGGGGCGTGAGGTCGATCGGACGCGGGGCCGGGAAGAACGATGTCGGGCTCATCGCGCGGCCACTGTCCGGGTGGCGCCGAGCGCGCGGCGCGTGCCGTCGGCGATCGGATCCCAGTCGAGCCGGTCGGGCATGCCGAGCTCACCAGGCTCGACGACGGGGCGATCGGAGCCGTAGAGGAGCTGCTGGGCCCCCACGATCTTTGCGAGCGTGCGAACGGCCGAAGGTCCGTAGGAGGAGGTGTCGTAGAAGACCAGCGGATCAGGGACGTGCCGGGCGGGACCGCCCCGCGCGTAGAGGCGCTCGGCGTGAAGCGGAGCGAGGCCGGCGAGCATCGAGAAGACCACCCGCAGCTCTGGATGTTGAGGACGCCCGGCACTGAGGAAGGCCAGCCACGCAGCGTGCATCTCGGCGACGTAGCGGGTGAGCGCGGGCCACCACAAAGGATCGCTCAGGGACGTCTCCCCCACAGCCCGCGAGGCGCCGAGACCGCGGCCAGGTCCGGGGTGGACGAGCAGTGGCGCTCCCAACAGCTCCAAGCGCGCCAGCACCGAGCGCAGGCTGGAAAGGGCGTCGACGCTGCCGAGCGCGCCGGCGGGAAGCGAAAGCCCGACGCAGCCGCGGCCGATGGCACGGTCTACATCGTCGGGATCTGGGCGGTCAAGAGCGATAGCGCCCCACACTCCGAAGGGGCCGTCAAGCGAAAGCACCCCATCGTGGTAGGCGTCGATCAGGGGAAGCGACTGCTCGCGCGGAAGCGACTCGATCCCCACGGGGCTGGAGAGGCACAACAAGGCCCGGTCGAGGCCATCGAGCTCGACAAGGGCGGTACGACGAGCGGGCGCCTCGGCTGACAAGTCGATGACATACGGACGCTCGCCCGCGAGGAACAGCACGGTCAGCCCGTGGTCGCAGCGAACGAAGGGAAGCTCCCGACGCGCTGCGAGCGCCTGCACGAGCGGCTCGGTCCAAAGGTGCTGGTGTATGTCGATCTTGATCATGGCTCGGGAGGTCTAAGACAAGCTGCGGAGACGGGGAACCAGCCTAATCTAGAGCTTGTCGATCAATTTTATGGAGATTAGCACACCGCGAACTCACTCGCCCGCGTAGAGCCTCCCTTCTCGGATCGGCAACCTGGATGCGCTCGGGCTGATCGGCGTCTGAGGCTTCCGTGCAGGACCCGGAGCCGTGAGCTGCCAAACCGACGCGCTCGAATCGATGCGAAAGCAATACTCCTTGACAAAGACCAGAATCTTGATAAGATTAGTGCACAATGTTTGATCACGCGTATCTCCGCTCGGCGGACAGGGATGCCACACAGTGCGCTGTGACCGGCGTCGCGTCGGCGCGGGACCGCGTACTCGAACGTTGCTGTCGTACCTGACGTCTCTCCTCCTCGCGTCCGGGGAGGTGCCCCCGCCCTCCCCGGACGCCCCTCTCAGAGGCTCCCGCTCTCGCAGCGGATGCCTTGACCACATCATCGCCAAGTCCCAAAAGGAGCCTCAGATGCCAAGAGTCATCGTTACCACCGATCCATCCCCCTTGCCCGCCAACGTCTCCGTCTGGCTCGACGAGCACGTCCATTCAGTGCACCTGAGCACCGACCACGCGGCAGCACAGTTCGTCGAGCGGCTCGCCTGGGCGATCAGCGACGCGGAGGGCGCGGGCGAGCACGCCGACCATCGCGTACGACCCAGCCGGCAGTCGCGAAGAAGCAGTTCCGCGACGCGCTCCCGCAGCCAACTCCGCGTCCGCGCCTAGAGCGGCACGCAACCTCAAACCCCGAGATCCGCCTCATGGTCCTACTTCTAAGCGCGTCGTGGATACTGATCCTCTCGCTGATCGTCAGCCTGTGCGTCACAGCGCGCAACGGCGACCTTCCGCACCCGCCGACGTCTCCTCCGCTACTCGGCGGCCCGCAGGCTGTACAGCGCTGTGGTCCAGGTGGCGAGGCCGACTGAGGCTAGGGCCAGGCTTCCGCGCACAACCGGGTCGGCGCGGTCGCGTGCGCGCCACTCGAGCAGCGTCGCCACCGCGTCCGAGAGCTCGCAGCCGACGTTCAGGTCGAGCAACAGTCGAGTGTTGCGGTTCCGCAGGGCCGCCCGCAGCGTGAGCAGGGCGATGCTGACGTGCAGTCCTCCGAATCCGCGGAAGTCCATCCGGCCGTCGGCGTGGCCGCGGACGTCCGGTGCGAGCCGCTTCGAGCGCATCGCGTCGGGAGCGAGGAGCGCCCCCAGGCCGTAGGAGAGTCGCGTCAGCGCGCCGGCGCCCATCAACGCACGCCCCAACTGTTCGTACATCGTTTCCTCCTCGAGCCGGGATCTTGTCGGCGTCAAGTTACCATGTCAAGGGCGATCTTGTCAATGTCTAGCACCTGGGTTGTAGCCTCTCCGCAGTGCCGGGACGAGCAACCTCGAAGGCGCCCTACCATCACGGGGATCTGCGCCGGGCGGTGCTCGACGGAGCGCTTGACTCGATCGCGGCCGGCGGCCCGGCGGCGCTGAGCCTCCGCGACGTCGCTCGGCGCGCCGGCGTCTCCCACGCGGCGCCCGCTCACCACTTCGGCGACAAGGCCGGGGTGCTGACAGCGATCGCGGCCGAGGGGTACGGGCTGCTCACCGACGCCATGCGCGCCGCGCTCGCCGACAGCGGCGGCGACCTCGTCGAGGCCGGGATCGCTTACATCCGCTTTGCGCTGGAGCGCCGCGCGCACTTCGAGGTGATGTTCAGACCGGAGCTCTACCGCGCCGACGACGCGACCGTCGCCGGCGCCCGCCAGGCGGCCGCCGAGGTGCTGTTCGGCATTGTGCGGCACACCCTCGGGGACGCAAGCGAGGAGGAGGTCTGGGGCGGGGTCGTTGCGGTTTGGTCCTTTACGCACGGCTTCGCCACGCTCTCGCTCAACACCAACTTCGACCCCGCTCGCGGCGACGACATCGAAGCGGCGGTGCGGCTTGCGGGGGCGACCGTCGTGCGCCTCGTGGCTGCCGGGGCGTTTGGTCGGTGACAAGGAGCCTCGCGGCCGCGGGGGTGGCCAGTGACAAAGCGCAGTACCCGGGGCCTTCGGCGTGGACGACGCACCTGCGATCGCTTGAGAGGCACGTCTCGGCGGCGCGGGCGTCCGCACCGCGACAAGCCAACCGCCGCTACTGCTCGCTGGTCACGAGCGCGAGGGCGAACCCGTCGTAGCCCTTGGCGCCGACCGTCTGGATGGCCGTCGCGCTGAGGCGGGGCTCGGCGGCGAGCAGCTCGTAGAAGCGTCGCACGCCCTGCACCCCGCCGTCGCCGAGGCGTGGGTCGCTGGCGTCGGCGTCGAGGATCGCTCCGCCGCGCACGACGTTGTCGGCGACGATCAGGGTTCCGGTACGGGAGAGCTTCAGCGACCACTCCAGGTACCCCGGGTTGTTCTGCTTGTCGGCGTCGATGAAGATCAGATCGAACGGCTGGCCCTCGGCGGCCAGCTCCGGGAGGGTCTCGAGCGCGGGGCCCACGCGCAGCTGCACGACGTCCGCGAAGCCGGCGTCGGCGATGTTCGCCCGCGCGACCTCGGCGTAACGGGGGTTGGCCTCGAGCGTCACGAGGCGCCCCCCGGGCGGGAGCGCGCGGGCAAGCCAGATCGTGCTGTAGCCGCCAAGAGTCCCAAGCTCGAGGATGCGCCGCGCGCCGTGCACGCGCGCCAGCAGCTCGAGCAGCCTGCCCAGGTTCGGGGTGACCGCGATCGGCGGGAGGCCCGCGTCGGCGCTCGCCCGCTGCGCGGCGTCGAGCACGGGGTCCTCGGCGAGGAGGTGGTCGCAGATGTAGCGATCGACCGTGGTCCACAGCTCTTGCATGGGCGAGGAAGAATAGGCGACGCCGGTCGTCGCTACCCCTGCTGAGCCGTGGGGCGGATCAGGACCTCGTTGACGTTGACGTGCGCGGGCTGGGCAACCGCGTAGAGGACTCCGCGGGCGATGTCCTCGGCCTCCAGGGGATCGGTGGGGCGGTTCTCGAAGAAGGGGGTGTCGGTCATGCCCGGCTCGATCACGGTTACCCGGATGCCGCTGCCGTGCAGGTCCTGGCGCGCAGCCTCGCCCATCGCGGTGACCGCGTGCTTCGTGCACGAGTAGAGCGACCCGGGGAGCACGCGCCGGCCGGCGACGCTCGACGTCAGCAGGAGGTGCCCGCGGGACTCGGTGAGTGCGGGGATCGTCGCGCGCAGGGTCAGCGCCGCGCCGTACACGTTCGTCAGGACCATCTCCCGCCAGTGCTCGGGCGTGTCGTTGAGGAAGCCCCGCGGGCCGCCGAAGCCGGCGTTGGCGAGCGCCACGTCGATGCGTCCGTACGCCTCCAGCGCTGCGGCCGCCAGGCGCTGCTGCTGCGGCCACTCGGTCACGTCGCACTCCACCGCCAGCGCCCGCTCGGGGCCGCCCAGCTCCGCGGCCAGCTCCCGCAGACGTTCCCCCGAGCGCGCCGCGAGCACCAGCCGGTAGCCCTCGCGCGCCGCGAGGCGGGCCGTGGCCGCGCCGATCCCCGTCGAGGCGCCGGTGATCAGGAAGACGGGAGCGTCAGGGGAGGGGGTGGGACTCTCGCTGCTCATCGTCGGCTGGCTCCTTCGGCTCGGGGGTGGAGGGCTGCCCGTGGGGGTGGAGAGCTGCCCGCCTTAGAGGGCTGCCCGCTTGGGAGGGCTGCCAGTTTGTGGAGGGCTGCCCGCCTATAGATAGCCGATGCTGCCTCGGACGACCGTGCGGTCTGTGCACGTCGCCCGGCTCCGCGCTGCGAACGCCCGCCCCGACCCCCCTTGTGGGGGTCCCTCATCAAAAACGCTCCACCACCCCCGCACGGCGACCCGCCAGTGGGCCATCTACGCTCCAGGGCTGCCCATGCGAACCGTCGTGATCAAGCTCGGCTCCTCGATCGTCGCCCGTGAGGACGGGGAGCTGCGCGAGGACGTGCTCGGGCGCATCTGCGACACCGTCGCCGCGCTGCACGCCGCGGGCGACGAGTGCGTGATGGTGTCCTCGGGCGCGATCGCCCGCGGGGTGCGCGTGATGGGGCTGCCCGCCCGCCCGACCGCGATCCCCGAGCTGCAGGCGGCGTCCGCGGTGGGGCAGGGCAAGCTCTACCGGACCTACGACGAGCTGCTGCGCGCGCGGGGGGTGACCTCCGCGCAGGTGCTGCTCACCGTGGGGGACGTCGGCGCGCGCGCGCAGTACCTGAACGCCCGCCACACCCTGCGCCAGCTGCTCGACTGGCACGTGGTGCCCGTCGCCAACGAGAACGACACCACCGCGACCGACGAGATCTCCTTCGGGGACAACGACTTCCTCGCCGCCCACCTCGCGGTGCTCGTGGCCGCGCAGCTGCTCGTGCTGCTCACCGACACGGACGGCCTGCACACCGCCGACCCCCGCCGCGACCCCGCCGCGGAGCTGGTCCGCGACGTGCACGACCTCGCGGAGCTTCACGCGCTCGACGTCGGCGACTCCACCTCGCCGCTCGGCTCCGGGGGGATGCGCTCGAAGGTGCTCGCCGCCGAGGTCGCGGGCGCCGCGGGGATCCCCGCGGTGATCTGCAGCGGCGTGCGCCCCGGGGCGCTGGAGGCCGCGCTCGCGGGCGAGCCCGAGGGCACCCGCTTTCACCCCGGGGCCGCCCGCCACTCCTCGTTCAAGCTGTGGCTGCGCTACGCCAAGCCGGCTCGCGGGACGCTGCTGGTCGACGAGGGCGCCGCCCGCGCGCTGCGCGAGCGCGGCACCTCCCTGCTGCCGGTCGGCATCGTCGAGGTGCTCGGCGAGTTCGACGCGGGGGACGCCGTGGAGATCGCCGAGCGCGACGGGGAGGGCCGGCGCACGATCGCCAAGGGCCTCTGCAACTACACCGCCGCGGAGCTGCGCCGCGCGCAGGGCCTGCAGTCCGAGGCCGTCCGCGAGATCCTGCCGCACGCGACCGAGGAGGCCGTGCACCGCGACCAGCTGGTGCTGGCGTAGGCTGCGCCGCTCGCTGCCGACGGAAGGATTTTGAGGGGGACCCCCACAAGGGGGGTCGGGGCGGGCGTTGTAGCGCGCACCCGCGCGGCGTGCACGTGCCGAGCGCCCGGGAGCGCAGGACCGGACGCCGGTACCCTTAGGGCTATGGCCACTGCGGCGACCGCCGTATCGATTCCAGAGCTCTGCGCCGCCGCCAAGCGCGCCGCCCGCCAGCTCGCCACGGTCCAGACGGCGGTCAAGGACGCCGCGCTGCGCGCCATCGCGGACGCGCTGATCGAGCGCACCCCGGAGATCCTGGACGCCAACGAGCTCGACGTGCGCGCCGGGCGGGAGGCTGGGATCGGCGACGCGCTGCTCGACCGCCTCGCTCTGGACCCAGGGCGGATCGCCGCGATCGCGTCCGCCGTCGGGCAGATCGCCGCGCTGCCCGACCCGGTGGGGGAGGTGATCGACGGGCGGCGGCTGCCCAACGGCCTGGACGTCCGCAAGGTCCGTGTGCCGCTCGGGGTGATCGCGGTCGTCTACGAGGCCCGCCCGAACGTCACGATCGACGCCGCCGCGCTCTGTCTGAAGGCCGGCAACGCGATCGTGCTGCGCGGCTCCTCGACCGCCGCGCACTCCAACGCCGTGCTGGCCGCGATCGCCGCCGAGGCCGCCGTCGGCGCGGGGCTGCCGGCCGGCTGCGTGAGCCTCGTCGCCGGTGGTGGGCACGAGGAGCTGGCCGAGCTCGCCACTCAGACGGACACCCTCGATCTCATCATCCCGCGTGGGGGGGAGGGGCTGAAGGCGGCGCTCAAAGAGGTCGCGACTGTGCCAGTGATCTACGCCGCCTCGGGCAACTGCCACGTCTACGTCGATGCCGCTGCCGACCTCGACGCCGCGGAGCGGGTGGTGCTCAACGCCAAGGTTCAGCGCCCCGGGGTGTGCAACGCCGCGGAGACGCTGCTCGTGCACGAGGACGCCGCGCCCGCGTTCGTGCCGCGTGTGGCGCGCGCGCTGCGCGACGCCGGAGTGCTCGTGCGCGGGGACGAGCGGACGATCGAGTTGATCTCGCCTGACCCCGCCGAGCCGGCCACGGAGGAGGACTGGGCTACGGAGTACTTGGCGCTCACGCTCGCGGTGCGGGTGGTGGACTCGCTGGAGGAGGCGATCGACCACATCGGCCGCTACGGCTCAGGGCACTCTGAGGCGATCTTGACCCGCGACGCCGCCGCCGCGCGCGCCTTCGGACTCGGGGTGGACGCCGCGTGCGTGTACGTCAACGCCTCCACCCGTTTCACCGACGGGGGGGAGTTCGGGATGGGCGCGGAGATCGGCAACTCCACCCAGAAGCTCCACGCCCGTGGGCCGATCGGCCTGCGCGAGCTCTGCACCTTCAAGTACCTCGTCGAGGGCGACGGGCACGTCCGCGCCTGAGGAGTCAGTGGATCGACTCCACTCAGCGCCCCCGCCCGGCGCCGACGTACCCGGCGCCGACGCCTCGCCCAGCGCCGACGCGCCCAGCGCAGATGTCCCGCCCAGCGCCGACGCGCCGTGCGCCCGCCTCGGCGTCCTCGGCGGGACCTTCAACCCTCCGCACCTCGGACACCTGGCGCTCGCGCGCCACGCCAAGAACGAGCTCGACCTGGAGCGGGTGCTGTTGGTGCCCGCCCGCCTCTCCCCGGGCAAGTCCGCCGCCGACGATCCCGGGCCAGGGCACCGTCTGGAGATGTGCCGCCTCGCGGCGGCCGGCGTCGAGGGGGTCGGCGTCTGTGCCCTGGAGGTCGAGCGGGACGGCCCCTCGTACACAGTGGATACCCTGAGGGCTCTCCATGCAGCCCACCCCGACAACGAGATCACGTTCATCCTGGGAGCCGACGTCGCCCGTACCGTGCCCTCCTGGCACGAAGCCTCCAGGCTGCCGCGGCTGGCCCACCTCGCCATCGCCCTACGCGCCGACTCCAAGGCGGAGGAGGTGCGCAAAGCGCTCGACCGGCTGGAGTGGGCGGCCGACCCGCGGTCCCCTGCCCAGCAGCCGCCCGGCGGGCCCGTGGGCTTCCTGAACATGCCCGTGTGCGCCGTCTCCTCCTCGCTGGTGCGCGAGCGCGCGCGCCGCGGCGAGCCGGTCGAGGAGCTGGTGGGGCCCGCGGTGGCCTCGTACATCGCTGCGCACGACCTCTACCGCACCGCCGCCGCCGGAGCGCCCGCGCCGTGAGCCCCACCGCCCAAGCCCTCACCTCCACCGAGCTCGCCGGCGAGATCGCGCGGTTCGCACTCGAGAAGAAGGCCCACGACGTGCTCGAGCTCGACATGCGCGGACTCGTCGGCTACACCGACTACTTCCTGGTCTGCTCTGGAAACACCGACCGCCAGGTGAAGGCGATTCACGACGCGATCCACGCGGGCGTCAAGCACGAGCACGGCGTCCTGCCCCGCCGCGTGGAAGGCGTGGGCCGCGCGCAGTGGGTCCTGATGGACTACCTCGACGTTGTCGTCCACCTTTTCACCCCCGCCACGCGCGAGTTCTACCGTCTCGAGCAGCTCTGGGGGGAGGCCCCGACGCGGGCAGTGGAGTAGGGCCTCGCGAGGCGGCGCAGACGGGCGTTGCGGCGACCCGGGGCAGCCGGTCGAGGACCGGTGGGCCGCTATCTTGGCGAGCGATGTCCGCGGCGATCGAGGCGACCGACCTGGTCAAGACGTACCCCGGTGACGTGCGCGCGCTCGACGGCCTCAGCCTCGAGGTGCAGTCCGGGACGATCTTTGGCCTGCTCGGCCCCAACGGGGCGGGCAAGTCCACCACTGTGAAGATCCTCACCACGCTGACCCGGCCCGACTCCGGGTCCGCCGTGGTGGCCGGGGAGGACGTGCTGCGCGACCCCGACCGCGTGCGCCGCGCGATCGGGGTGGTTGCCCAGCGCTCCGGCGTCGATGCCGAGGCCACCGGTCGCGAGAACCTCACGCTCGCCGGACAGCTCTACGGGCTCGGCGGACGGCGCCTCTCCGAGCAGGTGGACGCGCTGCTCGAGCGCTTCGGCCTCGCCGACGCCGGGGGGCGGCTGGCGCGCACCTACTCCGGCGGGATGCAGCGCAAGCTCGACGTCGCGATGGGCCTCGTCCAGCGTCCGGAGGTGCTGTTCCTCGACGAGCCCACCACCGGCCTCGACCCCGAGGCCCGCGCGGACATGTGGCAGGAGATCTCCCACCTCGCCGCCGACGAGGGCCTCACGATCCTGCTCACCACCCACTACCTCGAGGAGGCCGACCGGCTCGCCCAGCGCCTCGCGATCGTGGATCGCGGACGGGTCGTGGTCGGCGGCACCCCCGAGGAGCTCAGGGGGCAGCTGCGCGGCGACGCGATCCAGATCGAGCTCGCCGACGCCTCCGCCAACGGCCGCGCGCCCGGCCTGCTCGCCGGCGTGGAGGGTCTCCACGAGATCGCCCTCGACGGCCGCTCCCTGCGCGCCCGAGCGGACTCCGGCGCTGTCGCGCTGCCGGCCGCGCTCGCCGCGCTCGAGGGCGCCGGCGTGGCGGTCGCCTCCGCGACCGTCGCCCGCCCCTCGCTCGACGACGTCTACCTGCGCCACGCCGGACGCGCCTTCGGGGAGGCCGACAGGGACCGATGAACACGAGCACGTTCGCCTCCTCGTGGTACATGACCCTGCGCAAGCTGCGCACGGTCCTGCGCCAGCCCTGGTACCTCGCGATCACGCTCGTGCAGCCGATCATCTGGCTGCTGCTGTTCGGCGCCCTGTTCAAGCGGATCGTCGACATCCCCGGCTTCAAGGGCGGCTCCTACATCGACTTCCTAACCCCCGGGATCGTCGTGATGACCGCGCTGTTCTCCTCCGGGTGGAGTGGGATGGGGATGCTCAACGACCTTGAACGCGGCGTGCTCGACCGCTTCCTCGTCTCGCCCGTGCGCCGCTGGCCGCTGATCGCCGGGCCGCTGATCCAGCTCGCGATCGTGGTCGTGATCCAGTCGGCCATCATCGTCACCCTCGGCCTGCTCGTCGGTGCCTCCTTCCCCGGCGGGGTCCCCGGGGTGCTCGTGCTGATCGCCGTCTCCGTGCTGCTCGGGGCCTCCCTCGGCGGGATCTCCAACGGCCTCGCGCTGCTCGCCCGCCGCGAGGAGACCCTGATCGCCGCGGTCAACTTCATCGTGCTGCCCCTCACGTTCCTCTCCGCGACGTTCATGCAGGAAAACCTCATCCCTGTGTGGATCCGGGAAGTCGCCCGCTTCAACCCCGTCAACTGGGCCGTCCAGGCCGGGCGCTC
Source organism: uncultured Solirubrobacterales bacterium (assembly GCA_963703395.1). Lineage (GTDB taxonomy): Bacteria > Actinomycetota > Thermoleophilia > Solirubrobacterales > Solirubrobacteraceae > Palsa-744. Next base: position 663,947 of record OY969817.1, read on the forward strand.
CGCGCTCTCCGCCAGCCCCGACTGGGGCCTCGTCCTTTCCCGCAGCGGCTACCTGCTCGCGCTGGCGCTCGCCTGCGGCTGGTTCGCCACGCACGCGTTTCGCGCCTACCAGCGCTCCATCTGAGCGTCTGCGAGACTGCCTCCCATGAGCAGCGCCCAGCTCGCCACGGTGACGCTGCGCGACGAGGAGGCGTCGCTGGAGGCCACGTTCCTGCCCGGCGCTGGGATGCTCTGCTGCTCGCTGCGCCACCGCGGCGAGGAGCTGCTGGCGCAGAACGCCGGCGTGGCAGCTTACGTCGAGCGTGGCAAGACGATGGGCATCCCGCTGCTCTACCCCTGGGCCAACCGGCTCGCCGGCTTCGACTACACCGTCGCCGGGCGCACTGTCGCGGTTCCCCACGACTCCACCCGGATCGCGCTCGACGGCAACGGCCTGCCGATCCACGGGCTGATCGGAGGCCGGCTCGGGTGGGAGCCGATTCGCGCGCCCACCTCCGGCGCGCAGTCGCTCGCCGCGGTGTTGCGCTGGAGCGAGGCGCACCCCGACCTGTTCGAGGTGTTCCCCTTCCGCCACGACCTTCGCTACGAGGCCCGCCTCGGCGGCGGCCGGCTCGAGATCGAGGTGAGGGTAGACGCGTGCGGCGAGGACCCCGTGCCGGTGGCCTTCGGCTTTCACCCCTACCTCTCCCCGCCGGGCTCGCCGCGCGAGCGCTGGCAGGTCGAGCTGCCCCCGATGCGGCGCCTCGCCCTCGACGACCGCCAGATCCCGACGGTCCCCGAGCGGACGCTTCCCGGCCAGACCTTCGAGCTCGCGGAGCGCGGGTTCGACGACGGGTTCGACTCCCTCTCCCAGCCCGCTCGCTTCACTGTCGCCGCTGGACGCCGCCTCGCGCTCGAGTTCCTCGAGGGCTACCCGTGCGCGCAGGTGTTCGCTCCGCCCGCCCGGCGTCTCATCTGCTTCGAGCCGATGGCCGCCCCCGCCAACGCGCTGCGCACCGGCGCCGGCCTGCGTCTGCTGGGGCCGGGCGAGAGCTACCGTGCCACCTTCGCGGTGAGCGTTCGGGACGTTTGAGGACGGTCGGGCGTCTGGGGCATCCGCCACTCCGCAGGATGATCGCGAGTTGGGGCGACCAGCCTGTGGGGGATGCGCTAACCCTCCACGAGGCTTCAGCGCGTGAGGGGCTCCGCGGGAAAACGCACGCCGAAGCGCTCGATCAGACCGGGGACGCTCGAGGGGTCCATCTCGAGCGCGTAGCGCTCGCACAGCTCGCCGAGGATCCCGGGGTCCGCCCGCGCGACGCCACCAAGGTCGACCAGCTCGGCGAAGAAACGCTCGAAGCCGGCCGGGGCGATGATCTCGAGGATCCGGCATGGGTCATCCCCGGCGTTCCAGAACGTGTGCCATTCGCCGCGAGGCTTGAGCACGAGGTCGCCTGAGCTTGCCTCGAGCACGTCCTCGCCGAGGAGCGCTCCCATGCGGCCTTCCAGCACGTAGCTGTACTCATCCTCGCGTGTGTGCCGGTGCATCGGCGCCGCGAGTGCGCGCGCCGACATGGGGTGCTCAACGAGTGAGAAGCCACCGTCGCTTGTATCGCCATTGAGCATGAAGCGCACCCCGATACTGCCGAGGAACCCGGCCTTGCCATCTGTGGGCCCGACTATCCGGCTCGAAGTGGTCTGCATTGCTCCCTCATTTCATTGGACAGTAGTGTCGCGCAAACTATACAGGCGCCGGAGCGCGTGGCAGAATTGAGCGGACAGCCATGACCGATCAATCTCGCCCCGATCAATCTCGCCCATATCGCATGAAGCGCCGCGCTGAGTCCCAGGAACAGACCCGCCGACGCATCACGGAGAGCGCCGTGGAGCTGCACGGGACGCTTGGGCCTTCGCGGACATCGATGAGCGCTGTCGCGGAGCACGCGGGAGTTCGCCGCTCGACCCTCTATCGCCACTTTCCCGACGAGGCGGCGCTGTTTGACGCATGCACCGCCTACTGGTCGGCTTCCAACCAGCCGCCCGATCTCGCAGCTTGGTCGAGGGTCAATGACCCTGATGAACGCCTGACGGTGGCGCTCGGCGAGCTCTACGCCTTCTACCGGCGAACCGAGACCATGCTCGAGAACCTGTTTCGCGACGAGGCCACCGTGCCGATCGTTCGAGAGCGCTTCGCTGCGTTCCGAGGCTACTTTACCTCGGCGCAAGACACGCTCATGACAGGCCGACGGCTTCGAGGAGCCGCCAAGCTCCGCACAGGGGCTGTCCTCGGCCACGTGATCGCGTTCTCCACCTGGAAGTCCCTGGTGCGAGAGCAGGGACTCGATGACAACGCCGCAGTCGAGCTGATGAGCGCCCTCGTGGGTGCCGCAGTGCATCGATAGCTGCGCGAGCGGTCGCTCCGTGTCGCCGGCACGGGGGCGCTGGGCCGTAAGTGAGAAGATGCGATGGGATGTCAGAGATGTGGAACAGCGTCGCGCCGGGATGGGAGGCAAGCGCCCAATTCGTCGATGGGCATCTCGCGCTCGCAACCGAGTCGCTGCTCGATGCGGCGGGCGTCGGTGAGGGCGATGCGGTCCTCGATCTGGCTGCCGGTCCTGGAGGCGCCGGTCTGGCCGCGGCTGAGCGTGTTGGGCCGAGCGGCTCAGTTGTGCTGTCAGATGCTGCCGCCGAGATGGTCGCTGTGGCCGCCCGGAGGGCGAGCGGCCACTCGCAGGTCAGCACTGCGGTCTTCGACCAGAGCGAGATCGTGGCTGAGGATGGGCACTTCGATGCCGTGATCAGTCGACACGGCTTGATGTTCGTCGAGGATGCCGCCGGCGCAGTGCAGGAGGCCGCTCGCGTTCTGCGGCCCGGAGGGCGGTATGCGGCGATGACCTGGGGCCCTCGGGGCCTGAACCCGTGGCTCGGGTTGGTCTTGGATTCTGTCGGCGATCAGTTCGGTGTACCGTTTCCACCGCCGAACATTCGCGGACCGTTCTCGCTTGACGACGCCGGGCTCTTGACATCCGTGTTGCAGGACGGCGGCCTGGCGGACGTTCGGATAGAGACCATCGCAACCCCGATGCACGCGGTCTCGCTGCAGGCCTGGTGGGAGCGGGTGCCGAAGCTCGCCGGTCCGCTCGCGATCGCGTTGGCCGGCATGGAGTCGGGCGTCCGAGAGGAAATCGTGCAGCGGGCGCTCAGTGCCGGGGCGAACGCGTCGCGTCGCGATGGAGATGAGATCGTGTTCGCCGGCTCGGTGTTGATCGGGTCAGGACACACGCCACGGCACTGATCGACCGCCGACACCCAGGGTCGTGATCTTTCGTACGACACGCGGAGTGATGGTCTGCCGCCTGCGGGTTGAACGCACAAACGGGGATTGCCGCGAGGCGCGAGACTCGCGGCAACTTCGGAGCTTGGGCTCACCACGAACGGACTCGGCGGCTGCGGCTGATGGCTCGGCCGCAGTCACTCTGGCCACTAGCTCGCGGCGTACTCCTTCTCTGCCTCGTCGAGTTCATGCTTGAACTCTTTGCTGTCGACGTCGATTTCCTTCTCGGTCGTCTTTTCGGCGCGCGTGAGCGCCTTGTTGAGCTGTTCTTCAAGGCGCGACTCCCCGATCACGAGCAGCGTTGCCTGTCCCGCGTCGATGAGGTCCCCGAGTTCCTTGGCGTCGTCTTTTGAGATGCCCTTTTTGAAGTGTCCGCCGAGGCCGCCGATAATGCCGCCGAGCAATGCCGCGGGGACGATCGCTGGCGCGGCCAGAACGCCGACCGCCGCTCCGACGGCGATGCCTCCCCAGGCGCCGTGCTGCGTTGGCTTCTCGTGCTTCTCGACGTGAACCTTGCCGTCGGCGTCCTTCGTGACCAGCGCGACGTCATAGGTGCCGACAAGCTTCGCCTCATGCAATTCGAGAAGCGTGTCGTAGTCCGCCTCTGCGCTGGCGGCGTCGGCATAGGTAGCGGCATATATGAAAACTGGTCTGTCGCTCATGGTGAGCTCCTCCTTCTTGGCTTGGTCGGTGCTCCAAGAGGCTCCGCGGCTGGGCGCGGCTCGGGGCGGGTCTCGCGTTACCGAGAACCATCCTCTCCGATCGAGCTCCCGGCATCCGCCAAAACCCGCAGCCATGCTGCTCCTTTTCGGCGGGAAGGTCGGCACGCGCCTGCATCGTGGGTGATCTGCGCACGCACACCTCCATAGCTATTTGGCTTCTAAATCATTCTTGCGAGCCGTGAGGATGGAATCTGTTGAGGAGGCGTGGTTCGCAATCGCGGGTCGCCAACGGTAGGTCAGGTGAGGGTCTCTGGGATGAGACGAAGTCCTGCTCCGCCTGCAGCGTTGTGCAGTCGGCGATCCCATGTCGCGAATACGAGATCCTCGTGCGGGAGCACGAGAGCAGCGGCGAGGTGCAGAGCGTCGAGGCTGCGCAGTGCACGATCGATCGCAAGCGCGGCGGCGTCTTCTACGAGGCGCTGGTCTATCTCGATGACGCCGAACATGGGCCACTCATCACCGACGGTCTTGACGGCCGTCTTGCCGGCGGCTAGACCGACGGCGCGAACAGTCTCGACGTAGCCGGCACGGCACATGAACCATCCGTCGGCATCGTCCATGGCGTCGCGAATTACGTCGCTCTCGGGCTCAGCTACGTAGCGCTTGACGAGTGCGCTTGCGTCGAGGTAGAGATTCAGCGCTCGTCGTCCCGCTCTGAGAGCACCAGCGATGATGCGCTGCGTCGGCTCTTCGCGAGTCGTGGTGCCTTGGTCGGCCGCGTGCGCGTCGGCGCGACCAACCGGCCGTCGGCCACGAGCCTTCGCAGACGATCATCGTCAGCGGAGGCGCCAGCCGGAACGATGTCCGCTATCGGGCTGCCGCGGACGGTCACGCGCACCTGCTGTCCGCGGCTGACCGCTCGCAGCGTCTCGCTCAGCGACAGCTTCAACTCACGGACACCAATCTCGCGCATGTGACCACCTTATCAGGCATGAGGTCACAACGCGAACTTGCGCTTTTCCGACCGGAATGGCGCGCTGTGCGCAGAGCAGACCGCGATGGGGATGCCCGGCGAGGCGGCCGCAGAGCGGGTTCGCTTTTCAGGGCCGCCGGGCTCGCCACTTGCCGCGTGAGGACCTTGACTTCTGTTCGGATGAGAAGGAGAGTGTGTGGACTCAAGGGGAGCGTTCTCGGTCGAAGGACGGCCGGGGCGACCCGGAAAGGGGCTCGTGCCGATCTCTTCCGTAGCGCCCACCGGCAGCGCCGGCCTTCGCGCCGTCGCTGTCTCGCGCTACGCGGGTCGGCGAGAACGCGCCGCCGTGCTGCGGCGCCACCAACCGGATGGAGGCCGAGATGAGCAGTGTCGACGTGAGCAGCGAGAAGCGCGGCGGGCAGCGCCGCCGGTGAAGGCCGGGGAGGTGAAGCTCGAGGTCGTGGTCGTGCCGGTCTCGGATGTCGATCGGGCGAAGCGCTTCTACGAGGGGCTGGGGTGGCGGCTCGACGCCGACCTCGCCGTCGATGATGGCTACAGGGTGGTGCAGCTGACGCCTCCGGGCTCCGCCTGCTCGATCATCTTCGGCGAGGGCGTCACCTCAGCCCCGCCCGGCTCGTCCGAAGGCCTGCAGCTCACGGTCTACGACATCGACGAGGCCCGTGCCGATCTCATCGGGCGCGGGGTCGACGTCAGCGAGCCGTTCCACGACGTGACGGGGGTCTTCCATCACGCCGGTACCGAGGGACGCGTGAGCGGGCCGGCTCCGGAGCATGCCGATTACGGCTCGTTCGCCGCGTTCAGCGATCCGGACGGCAACGGCTGGCTGCTCCAGGAGATCAAGACACGGCTTCCGGGCCGCTGAAAGGAGAGGCTCGATGACCACGACGTATGAGTCCGTGGAAGACCTCGCGGAAGCGCTCAGACGGGCAGCCGAGGCGCACGGCAAGCACGAGGAGCGAACGGGCCGAGGCGGACCCGGACTGGCCGGACTGGTACGCGCTCTACATGGTGCGCGAGCGCGCCGGCGAGGAGCTGCCGACATGAGCAGCGACTATGACGTGATCGTGCTCGGCGGCGGCTCGCCGGGCGAGCACTGCGCGGGCGCTCTGGCGGAGGGCGGCCTGCGCGTGGCCGTCGTCGAGCGCGAGCTCGTGGGAGGGGAGTGCTCGTACTGGGCGTGCATCCCGTCGAAGACGCTGCTGCGGCCGGGCGAGGCGGTCCACGGGGCGCGCGAGGCCGCCGCGAGCGCCGAGGTCGACGTCGAGGCGGCGCTTGCCTGGCGTGACTTCATGGTCTCCGACTACTCCGACGCCGGACAGGAGCGCTGGCTGGCCGACCACGGCATCGACCTGCTGCGCGGCAGCGGCCGGCTCGCCGGCCCGGGCGTCGTCGAGGTCGACGGCGTGCGGCACACCGCCGACCACGTCGTCCTCGCGAACGGCGCCGATCCGGTCGTGCCGCCCGTACCGGGCCTGCGCGAGCTCGACGGCGTCTGGACCAACCGCGAGGCGACGTCCATGAAGGCCATTCCGCGCCGCCTGCTGATCCTGGGTGGCGGGCCGGTCGGGGTGGAGATGGCGCAGGCCGTGCGCCGACTCGGCGGCGAGGCGGCGGTCATCGACATGGCCGAGCACGTGCTCGCGCGGGAGCCGGCGCCGCTGGGCGAGGCGCTCGGCGAGGTTCTGCGCCGCGAGGGCATCGAGCTCGTCCTGTCCGCGAACGCGACCGCCGCGCGACGCGAGGGCGAGGACTACGTCCTCGAGTTCGACGACGGGCGCGAGCTGCGCGGCGACCGGCTGCTCGTCGCCACCGGCCGGCGTCCGCGGGTGCGCGGGATCGGCCTCGAGACCGTCGGCGTCGAGCCGGACGCGCACGGAGTTCCGGTCGACGCGCACCTGCGCGCGGCGGAGCGTCTGTGGGCGATCGGCGACGTCAACGGCCTCTGGCCGCTGACCCACGTCGGCAAGTACCAGGGCGACGTGGTCGCCGCGAACATCCTCGGCGAGCCGCGAAAGGCCAACTACGAGGCCGTTCCGCGCGTCGTCTACACGGACCCGCAAGCCGCGGCGGTGGGCGCTTCCGCCGGCCGTTTCAGCGCCATGGTCCCGCTGTCGGAGGTGCCGAAGACCGCCACCTACACGCGCGCATACGCCGAGCAGAACGGCTTCCTGACGCTCCTCAGCGACGGCGAGCGGCTGACGGGCGCCTACGCGCTCGGCCCCGAGGCGGGCGAGTGGCTGCAGCAGGCCACGCTCGCGATCCGCGCGCACATCCCACTCGACGTTCTGGCCGACACGATCCAGCCGTTCCCGACGTTCTCGGAGATCTACGTCGCCGCGCTGAAGGCGCTCCGCGGCGAGATGGCGGCTGCGTCCAAGGTCCTCGGCGCGGGACCGCCGATGGCGAGCTGATAGAAGGAGAGACAATGCGCTCCGACATCACTCCCGGCGGCACGTTCCCAGACTACGAGCTGCCCGATCACACGAAAGCCCCCCAGCAGGCTCAGCGAGCTGCAGGGCGACGATCCGCATGATCCTCACGCTCGCGCGCGGCCACTACTGCCCGAAGGAGCACCAGCAGCACCTCGAACTCGCCGCGTTCTACCCGAAGGTCGCCGTGGCCTACACCCAGATGGCCACGATCTCGACCGACGCCGATCACGAGCTCAAAGAGTTCCGCGCGTCGGTCGGCGCGCAGTGGACCTTCCTCTCCGATCCCGGGCGCACGGTGCAGAAGGACCTCGACATCCAGGAGTACACCGACCCCGAGCACGACCCGATGATCCCGCACACGTTCGTTCTGAAGCCCGGCCTGGTCATCCACAGCGTCTACAACGGCTACTGGTTCTGGGGGCGCCCCTCGATCGTCGACCTCTGGCATGACCTGCGGGCCGTGACGCGTGAGATCCGCCCCGATTGGGACCTCAGCGCCCCCGGGCTGCGCGACGCCTGGAACGCGGGCGATCGCTCGCCCTTCCATGGGTTCGAGTGAGCGCACGCCAGCAAGCCCAGCTCTGCCCGACCCGTGGCCCCCCGCGCGGCTACATAGGTGGACTGAGCGGAGGATCGGTGTCGTCGTAGATGAGTGTGATGGGGTGTGGATCGGAGACGACAGGCGCACGGTCAGTGTCCGGCGCTTTGGCCGCCGTCGATATGCAAGATCTCTCCGGTCACGAAAGGCGCCGACTCGAGATAGAGGACTCCACCTACCACGTCCTCGACCTCGCCCACCCGACCGACCGGGTGCAAGGCGCCAATCGACACATAAGCGCTCTCGTCGTGGATCGGCGTCTTGATTACACCAAGAGAGACCGCATTTATCCGTAGACCACGTGAGGCGTACTCGATGGCAAGCGATCTCGTGACCGCAGCTAGGCCACCCTTAGTCAGGCTGGCCAGGGCGGACGGCACCTTCGCGTTAGCGTGTTCGACGAGCGTCGTTGAGACGTTGACCACGTGACCGTGACCCAACTCGAGCATATGCTTGATTGTCCGCGTGGTGATGTGAAAGAAGCCGCCGAGGTTTACCGCGATCACGGCGTTGAAGTCCTGGACCGTGTACTCCATGAAGGGCTTGCCGATGTAGATCCCAGCGTTGTTGATCAGAGTGTCGATCCGGCCAAAGCGCTTGATCGCCTCATACACGACGCGCTGCGCCGTGTCAGGGTCGGCGATATCGCCTTGAACGGTCACGATGCCGGAGTCCTCAGACGGCCCGATCGATCGAGAAGTCGCGATCACGGCATAACCAAGCTCACGGTATGCCCTCGTGAGACCAGCGCCAATGCCCTGCGAGCCCCCCGTCACAATCACGACCTTTTGATCCGTCTCACTCACGCTTGGCTCCGGGCTCATCCGACGAGGTAGGTCTCGTAGATCACGCTTGCGGCCTTGCGACTGGCAACGCTGATGAAGACGCCTTTGTTCAGCCAGTCGAGATCGGGCGCTGCGGTCTCGATCTGCGTTGAAGTGCGGAACGTGTACTCGCTGGCGTCAACGTTCTCACCGCGCTCGAGACGTGCGAGGACCTCGGCACTGCTGTGGCGCACGCCTCGTGACTGGACGTAGAGCAGATCGCCCCGGTCGGTCTGCAGCGTGTAACGGACGTCGCCGAGTACGGTTCCATCGGGCAGGACGATCTGCCAGTCGGCGCTGGCGCCCGCGAGCAACTTCCCGTTGATCTCAGAGCCGGTGAACGTCCCACCGGTCGCGTCCCTTTTCCCGGGTGAATTCACCGAGGCGTAGCTCCGCTGGCTGGGGATCTTATGCGGCGATCACCTCCTCGGTGTCGTCGGTCACGGGTGGGGCTGGGTCCTCGCGCAGTTGACGGCGCAGCCGTTCGATCTCAGTGACGGTCTTGGGGTTCATCTTTACCCCGCGCCACCCGCGGGATGAGAGCTCGAGCACGGCCCAGATCAAAGACAGCGCTGAGGTCTCGCCAGGGAACCGGCCGATGACCTTGGTACGCCGGCGGACCTCCACGAACGTTCTCTCCAGGAGATTCGTGGTCCTGATCCGCTTGCGATGCTCGGAGGGGAACCGTAGATGCGTAACAAGGGCCGGCAGGTCCGTTTCGATGACCTCCATCGCCGAGGGATACGCCGTGCGGTAGTCGGCGATGATGCCCTGCAGCTCGCTGGTCGCCTCGCCTGGGGAGCGGGCCTCATCGAACGCTTTCCACCAGCGCGCCTTGACCTCCTGGTGGTGGCGCTCCGGCAGCTTGCCCGTGACGTTCCTCAGCACATGGACGGTGCAGCGCTGCTCCAGCGCGTGCGGCCAGAGCTCACGTACGGCCTTCCAGATCCCAGGTGCCCCATCGGCGACCACGAGCGCCGGGGAGCGGAGCCCCCGGTTGATCATGTCGCGGCCGAACGCGAGCCACGCGTCATAGCTCTCGCGGCTCCCCAACGCCAATCCGAGCAGGATCTTGCGGCCCTCAAGCGTCACGCCCCAGCACACCAGAACACCCTCCGATGGTGTGTCGTCGGGGCGGAGCTTCAGGTAGATCGCGTCCAAGAAGCAGTAAACGATGTCGTGCTGCTCAAGGCGCCTGCGGCACCACTGGCGGTATCGCTCCCGGGTGTCCTCACAGATCCGAGAGACGGTGCTCTTGGACGCAATCGGCTCCTCGAAGACCTCCTCCAGGGCGGCCTCCACGTCGCGGGTTGAACAGGCCCCGCAGGAAGCCACTGATTACCAGCGACTCCAGCGCGTGCGTGCGGGTGACGCCCTTGCCGAGGATCCGGCTCTCGAACCCGAGCTTGCCCGCATCCCGGATCCTCGGGCGCTCCAGGCGCATAGCGCCGCTCGTCGTCTTGACCGTCTTCGGTTCGTGGCCGTTGCGGTGACTGACCGTCTCATCGCGGCGCTCATAGCGGCGGCGGCCGAGGAACTCACTGACCTCGTCCTCCAGCGCCTGCTGCAGGATCAGCCGCGCACCCAACCGGCCGACCGTCTCGATCGGGTCTTGCTCCTCGCCGACACCGGCCAGGACCTCATCCAGTTCTGAGCGAAACCTCTCGCTCGGGGCTACCTTCTCCATGCGGGCGTACCTCCATCGCTTGGTCTTCTCAGGACAAAGCGGAGGCTACGCCCGCAACTTCAAATCCCCCGGCTGGTGGGACGCGACCGTCCCACCGGTCAGGGGCACGATGCGCCGATGGCCTTGGGCGATGTCGCCAAGATCCAGCGGTTCTGCGAGGGTGGCCTCCAGGCGGTAGACCCGGGTAAGGCGAGGATCGGGAAGCTGATTGCTCATGCCTGGCTCCCGTCGGGCCGCGGCCGGGTCGTTGGGATGGGGCTCGAGCGGGGTGACGGCGATATCCATCCACTCATAGAGCGGCAGAGCGCCGAGCAGACCGTCGAGCTGGGTGTCGCTGCTGGCGAGGTATAGGCCAACGATCTTGGTCTCGCCGTGTGCGACGGTCAGCTTCCAGAGCCGGAGGAGATGCCCTTCGTCCACCAGCTTGGCTGCCGCGGATGCCTCGGCGCTCTCGCGGTCCTTGACCTCAGACTCCGGCGTTCCGTCCGGAACGTTGACCTCGAACTCGACCAGGAACTCCATGATGTCCTCCCTACCTGGAAAGCTCGCCACGCGCCCGTTATCCAGCCCGGCTGGATGGCGCGCCGCCGTGATCTCGCCGTGGAGCGCCTTCAGCGCGGCGCTGTAAATCTCCGAGGAGGTGGGGAATGGCTGAATCGTGTCGCGCAGCACAGCGAGCGAGACGCGGGCGCGGATGGGCAGCGTCGCCTGCTGCAGCCACTCGCCGGCCTCGGGTCCGACGGCATGGGCGCTGGTCAGCCGCTCGCCGTCGCTGAGCAGCGTCAGGAATCCGTTGGACTCGTCGTAGGCGTGCGTGTAAGTGGCGGTCTTGGACACATTCGAAATGGGGGCGGTCGCGCTGAATCGTGCCTCGCCCGCGCCGACCGCCGCGGCCTGAGGGTCGGTGAAGGCGACGCGCGGCACGGCCTCGTAGTTGGCCTCTCGCGGCTCGCCGAGGATGTTCGCGGCGACGATCTCGCCCTGGTACTCGCCGACATGGTTCAGCGGCGACCGCAACTACCTCGAGGCCCTCTTGCTCGAGCACGCCGACGACCCCCTGGCGAATCAGCGGCTCATCATTAGCCACCACAACACGAAGCGGCGTGTCCGGGGACATGCCTCCAACAGTACACGCCTCCTCCAGCCCTGGTGTTCCTCCGTAGAGTCAACCTGGCGTTCTGCAAGCGGCTACTGATCGATGACGATGGCATGGTCAGCGGTGAGCTGGCCGAGCCATTCGACGTGCTGCTGGGCGAGGACTTGCGGCGAGCAGCCGTCGCCCAAGCCAGCGATGAGCTACGCGAGGCAGTGAACGAGGCTCTACGACGCCGCGCATTCCAATGTCTGTTCGTCTAGAACGACCAGCGCCCACGGGAGCTAGATGCTCTCGCGGGCGCCGAAGCAACCCCAGCCATTTCCGGGTGTGGAGGTTTTAGTCCGAACATTTTGGTGCGCCCGAGTGGACTCGAACCACCACGGAGAACAATCTCCACAAGGCCCTCAACCTTGCGCGTCTACCAATTCCGCCACGGGCGCAGAGTGGGCGAGTATAGCCCCGCCGGCCGGCTCCATCCGTTGCCCGTCGGCTGGAACCCGGACTGGCCGCGGGACATCCTCCCGGCCATCGATCCGGTGTCCGAGCGATCCATCGTGCGATTGGGCTTGCGTCCGTCCGCGGGCGGCGCTACTGTACGAACACATGTTCGTCCGATCTTTCCATCCAGCAAACCGGGGGACCTAGAGATCATGGATCTGACCAAACGCCAGCAGGAGATCTTCGACTTCATCCGCAAGTACTCCGCCAAGTACGGCTACCCCCCGACGGTACGTGACATCGGCAAGGCCGTGGGCCTCGCCTCCTCCTCGACCGTGCACGCCCACCTGGCCAACCTGGAGAAGATCGGCCTCCTGCGTCGCGACCCCTCCAAGCCGAGGGCGATCGAGCTGCTCGACCGAGCGGTTGGCAACGCGGTGGACAGCATGCGCTCGATCGTGCGCTCCGATGACCTGCCGCTCGTGGGCTCCGTCGCCGCGGGCCAGCCGGTGCTGGCGGAGGAGAACATCGAGGATTACATCTCCGTCCCGGAGGTCGCGGGGGGCGAGGACGGCCAGTATCTCCTGCGGATACGCGGCGACTCGATGAAGAACGCCGGCATCCTCGAGGGCGACCTGGTGGTGGTGCGACCCCAGGACACCGCTCGGGAAGGCGAGATCGTGGTTGCCCTGCTGGGGGAGGAGGCGACTGTCAAGCGCTTCTTCCGCGAAGCCGACCACATCCGCTTGCAGCCCGAGAACGAGACCATGGAGCCGATCCGCAGCAGGGAGGTCAAGGTTCTGGGGCGCGTGGTCGGATTGCTGAGGAGCCTCTGATGGGTGCCGCTGTTCTCCGAAGGCGCCGGCGACAACGCCTCCCCGGTCCCCTTGGGGGGGAGGCCCGCAGGCAGGTGGACCGCGACCGATCGGGGGCACACAGCCCGGAGGACTGGGTCGGCCAGCACGCATGCGGGGTCGAGTCCGCCGTGCGCGGGGAGGCGCCCGGCGCCCTGACGCTGGATGACCTGATTGCCGGCACGTGGGAGGAGCTGAGCGTCTGTGAGATTGTGTGCTGTCCGGTATGCGGCGGCAAGATGGCGTCCGGGGGAGGTGGGATGGCCTCTCGTGGCGACGTCCCCGATGGCGCCCCTCACGGGGACTGCGTGGACTGCGGGACGCGACTGCGCTGAAAGCTCTTAGGCGTGTGGGGCAAGGTCCACCTTTCACGGCAGAAGGGGGAGCCACAGCTTCGTTCGCGGCGGAAGGGGGGAGCCACAGCTTCGCCAACAGAGACACGGTGGCGCGGCTCAGGACCTAACCAGTGCGGGCGTAGAGAGATCTGCCGTAGAACCTTTACGAGGGGGACGGTACGCGCTAAGTTGAGGGGCGTAGGTCAAGCAGCCGCGGAGGCTTTGGTCTTCGAGGAAAGTCGGGACATCACAGGGCAAGGTGGTCGAGGAATCGACCCGGGGAAACCCGCGGGAAAGTGCCACAGAAACAAACCGCCGACGCCGGCCGTCCCACGTGAACGGCTGGTGGGCAAGGGTGAAATGGTGCGGTAAGAGCGCACCAGCGTCGCGGTGACGCGGCGGCTGGGCAAACCCCACCCGATGCAAGGCCAGACAGGACCGCTCGCAGGCTGCCCGCCGAGGTCCAGGTAGGCCGCTCAGATGGATGGTTGCTCGCGACAGAATCCCGCTTATCGACCTGCTAAGGAAAAGCCCCGCTCCGGCGGGGCTTTTCTATTGGCCCTTGGACAACCATTGCTCGGGAGCACGAGTCCGGGAGCAGGTCGCGCCCGCGCTCCGCTCACCTCCTGTCTCGGCGCCGCTGAGCGGCGCTCAAGCCATCCCGCGGGCTGTCCTGCGAGCTCGTGGCTGACCTCAGTGGTGCGCATCAGGCGCACGCCGACGTTGGCGCGGTGGTGCCCTCCGCGATGCTTGCTGCAAGCGCGGCCACCGCTGGTGCGATGGCGGCGTCGGTGAGGTTGGCGTAGCCGACGACAATCGCCGGGGTGCTCGCGGCGAGTCCCTCCAGGGCGATGCCTCGCGAGCGTGCGGCGGCGAGCACCGTCTGCTCGCTGAAGCCTTCGGGGAGGTGCAGCACGGCGTACAGACCGGCGGCGGCGCCGTGGACGGTCACCTCGGGCAGCTTGTCGGCGAGCTCGGCCAGCAGCGCGTCGCGCTGGCGGTGGTATCGCCGGCGTTGGCGGCGCAGGTGGCGGTCGAGCTCGCCGCGCTCGATCAGATCGGCGAGCGTAAGCTGTTCTAGCGGCGCGGGCATCCCTCCGCGCAGGCGCTGACGGACGGCGATGGGTTCCACGAGGCGCTGGGGGAGGGCCAGCCAGCCGAGGCGCACCGCCGGGGCGAGGGTCTTGCTCGCCGAGCCGCCGTAGACGACGCGGTCGGGTTCGAGACCCTGCAGCGAGCCGATCGGCTGGCGGTCGTAGCGGTACTCGGCGTCGTAGTCGTCCTCCACGATCAGCGCGTCCCGCTTCTGTGCCCAGGCCACCAGGGCGGCACGACGGCTGGGTGAGAGGACCGCGCCGGTGGGGTACTGGTGCGCGGGCGCCACGGCTACCGCGTCGACGTTCTCCTGCTCCAGACGCTCGACGATCAGGCCATCGCCGTCTACCGGGAGTGGCACGAGCTCCAGCCCGGCGGCTGTGGCTGTCTCGTGTATTCCGCGCCAGCCAGGGTCCTCGACGGCGACTCGCCGTGTGCCGCCGGCGGCGAGGGTCGACCACAACAGCTCGATGCCCTGGCGCAGGCCGTTTGTCACCACGATCTGCTCCGGGTCGCTGCGTACGCCGCGCACCCGGCCGAGGTAGGCGGCGAGCGTGGCTCGCAGCTCGGGAGTGCCGGTGGGGTCGGGATAGGCCAGGCGCTCGTCGGGCACGTTGCGCAGCACCCGCGTCAGGGCAGAGGACCACGCCGTCCTCGGGAAACCGCTCAGCGCCGGGCGGAAGGGACGCATGTCGTGACGAACCGCCACCCTCAGCGTGGTGTCCGGCTGTGACGAGCGCTCCCGTGTGAGCGTCGCGGCGGCCGTTGTTCCTCCGCCGCGGCGGGTGTGGAGATAGCCCTCGGCTGCCAGCTGCGCGTAGGCGTCCACGACCACACCCCGCGAGACCCCGAGCTCGGTGCACAGGGCGCGCGTGGAAGGAAGACGCGTGCCGGGCGCCAGGCGCCCGCCGCGCACGGCCTCGCGCAGCGCGTGCTCGACACGCGCGCGCAGAGATCGCCCAGGAGCGTTCGCCAGATCGATGTGAAGGTCCATTGGCCCTAGATTCTCGCACCTGCTTGGCCCTGTTCGGTGGGCCAAAGCTGGCCTAGCGTTTGGGGTGTGTCCGCCGCCCCTTCACTGCGCACGAAGGTCCGTCGTATGCCCGCCCGCGCCTCCTACGACCGCGAGGCGATCGACGCGATCCTCGACGAGGCGATGGTCGCACACCTCGGTTACGCACACGAGGGCCAGCCCTACGTGATCCCCACGCTGCACGCACGCGTCGGAGAGGAGGTGTACTTCCACGGCTCCGCCGCCAGCCGCACGATCCGTGCGCTCCGCGCCGGGGCGCCGGCCTGCCTGACGGTGACACTCATCGACGGGCTGGTGCTCGCCCGCTCGGCCGTGCACCACTCCGTCAACTACCGCTCGGTCGTCGTGCTCGGCACCGCCCGTCCCGTCGAGGGCCTCCCCGAGCGCATGGTGGCAGTGCAGGCATTCACCGAACGCCTCATCCCCGGACGCTGGCAGGAGGTCCGCCCACCCACCGTCAAGGAGCTGAAGGCCATCCACGTGCTCGCTCTCCCGCTCGACGAGGCCTCGGCCAAGGTCCGGACCGGGCCGCCCCTCGACGACGAGGAGGATTACGCGCTCGCCGCGTGGGCCGGTGTGATCCCGCTGCACACCGACGCTGGCGCTCCGATCCCCGACCCACGCCTGGCCTGCGGCATCGCACCATCCCCAGCGGTCGGCCACTGGACCCCACAGCGCGCCTGAGCACCACAGGGCGCCTGAGCACCGACTGGCAGCGCCACCTACGGCACCGCCGGTACGACCGCGACGGGCTCGCTCCCGCCGGCGTCGGCGGTTTGTAGAGGAGTCGGCGCGGCGTAGAGATACTTGCCGCCGCGCGCCAGCGACGTGGCCGCGGCGACCAGGCAGGCGAGGATCGCGAAGGCGAACGCCTCGTGCAGGCCCGTGCGGAACGGCGGGGAGATCAGGTGGGGGAAGAAGGAGCGGCCGGTGAGCGTCGCCCGGTTGGCGGCCGACAGCGAGGCGAGGACGTGGGAGCCGAGCAGGTGCTGAATCGGGTTGTAGCCGAGGAACGCGGCGAACAGGATCGACACCGGCGGCAGGTGAGCGACGCTGTGCGCGGTGGCGCCGGACACCCCGTGCGCCTCCAAGCCCGCGGCCATCGTGTGCGGCAGGTCCGTGGCCAGGCCGAGGATCATCAGGGTGAAGAAGATCCCAATCGAGAGCACCTGGGCGGAGTTCTGGAAGGTCTGGTTCATCCCGCCGCCCGCGCCCCTGTCCCCCGGTGGCAGGCTGTTCATCACCGCCGCGCGGTTCGGGGAGGCGAACATCCCCATCGAGATGCCGACGAGGGCGAGCACGAGCGCGAACAGCGGGAAGGAGAAGTCCGTTGGCAGCAGGTACAGCAGGAAGAAGCTCAGCGCGGCGCCGAGCATCCCTCCGGTCGCGAACCAGCGCGCCCCGAAGCGGTCGGAGAGGTACCCGGAGGTCGGGCCGGCGACGAGCATCCCGAGCGTGAGGGGCAGCATGTAGATGCCTGCCCACAGCGGCGTTTCGGTGAAGTCGTAGCCGTGCTGGGGCAGCCAGATGCCCTGCAGCCAGATGATCAGCATGAACAGCAGCCCGCCGCGGGCGACCGCGGAGAGGAACGTCGAGAGCGTTCCGAACGTGAACGCGCGGATGCGAAACAGCGGCAGGCGGAACATCGGCTCGGGGACCCGCCGCTCGATCGCCGCGAACGCCACCAGACACGCCGCTCCCGCGCCCAGCAGCGCGATCACCCGCGGGCTGGTCCAGCCCGTGGCGTGGCCGCCGTAAGGCCGGATGCCGTAGGTGACCGACACCATGATCGCGATCAGCCCGAGCGCGAAGGTGAGGTTGCCCGCCCAGTCCACGGGCGCCCGTTTGGGCGTGCTGCGCTCCTCGAGCTTGAGGTAGGCCCACACCGTGCCGAAGCACCCGACGGGCACCGAGATCAGGAACACCAGCCGCCAGTCGATCGGGGCCAGGATGCCCCCGAGCACCAGCCCGACGAACATCCCGCTGACGCCGACGATGTTGTTGATGCCGAGCGCCATGCCGCGCTGGTTGGCGGGGAAGGCGTCCGTGAGGATTGCCGCCGAGTTGGCCAGCAGGAACGCGGCGCCGATCCCCTGCACCACGCGAAATGCGATCAGGTAGATCGCGCCGGGCGGCCCCGTCAGCCAGTCCACCGTCAGCGCCAGCGAAGCCAGCGTGTAGACGACGAAGCCGAGGTTGTACATGCGCACCCGGCCGAACATGTCCCCGAGCCGCCCAAAGCTGACGATCAGCACGCTCGTCACGACCAGGAAGCCAAGGATCATCCACAGCAGGTAGAAGCTGTTCGCCGGCACCAGCGGATCGAGGTGGATGCCCCGGAAGATGTCGGGCATCGCGATCAGGACGATCGAGCCGTCGAGCGTCGCGAGCAGCACCCCCAGGGTGACGTTCGACAGCGCGATCCACTTGTAGCGGTCTGTGGCGCTACGCATCGGGGAGCTTCGCGCCCGCGTGGCGCAGCGCCCGTTCGATCTCGCCGTTGACAGTTTCGAGCACGTGCACGCGCGCGTAGTGCTTGGACTCCGCGGCGACCACGTGCCAGCGGGCGTGCTTGGTGTCGGTGCGCTCGAACATCTCCTCCAGGGCCTGCTCGTAGCGCTCGCGCTGGCCTCGGTTGCGCCAGTCCTCGGGAGAGAGCTTCCAGCTCTTGAGCGGATCGTTGGCGCGCGCTTCGAAGCGCTTGAGCTGCTCCCCGCTCGAGATGTGCATCCAGAACTTGATCAGCACGGTGCCCTCGACGGTGAGCATCCGCTCGAACTCCTCGATCTCACCGTACGCCCGCTTCCACTCCTGCTCGGTGGCGAGGTTGTCTACGCGCTCCACCAGCACGCGCCCGTACCAGGAGCGGTCGAGCACGGTAAGCCCGCCCCGCCCCGGCAGAGCGGGCCAGAAGCGCCAGAGGAAGTGGTGGCGCTTGGCGGTGGCGTCCGGCGCGGCGAACTGCGCGACGCGCACGTGACGCGGGTCGAGCGGCTCCGTCAGGCGCTTGATCGCGCCCCCCTTGCCGGAGGCGTCCCAGCCCTCGAAGAGAACGCACACGGGCGGACCCAGGCCATCCTCGCCGCGCAGCCCCGCGAGGACCAACCGCAGCATGAGCAGGCGCTGCTGAAGCTCGGGCAGACGCCGCTCGGACTCCGAGCGCGAGAGGGTGAGGTGCAGGTCTACGTCGTCAAGCCGTCCCACGGCCGGCATTTTCGCAGCTGGCGGAAGCGGGCCGATGCAGCCGCCGCGCCGGTGCTCACCCGCGCGCCCAGTGTGCTTAGGCCCCGCGTCGGTGTTCACCCCCGCGCCGGCGGCGCGCGGAGCCCGCGCGCGGAGCCTACGCGTGCAGCTGCTCGCCGGCCGCGGCGAGGCCAGCTTCGCGCTGGAAGCCCTCGAGCACGGAGCGCATCGTCTCCATGTCGCACTGCACCTTGCCGGGCCACTTCTTGGAGGGGTGGTCGTAGAGGGTCTTCAGCCCGTTGCCCGTGATAACCGCCACCACGACCTCGTCGGGGTGCAGGTGCCCTTCGGCGGCGAGCTTCTTGACGCCCGCCACCGTGGTTCCTCCGGCGGGCTCGGTGAGGATGCCCTCGGTGGCCGCCAGCAGGTCGATGCCCGCGAAGATCTCCTTGTCGCTCGCCGCCGCCGCGGTGCCCCCGCGGCTGCGGACGGCGTCGATCACGAAGACCGCGTCGCCGGGCGAGCCGATCCCCAGCGAGTGGGCGAGCGTGGTCGGCTTGACGGGGTTGATCTCCGAGGCCCCCGTGAGGATCGCCTCGGCGATCGGCCGGCAGCCCTCGGGCTGGGCGATGTCGATCTTGGTGTGGGCGGTCTCGGCGAGACCCACCAGCTCGAGCTCCTGCAGGCCCTTGTGGATGCGCGAGGAGAGCGTTCCTCCGGCGGCCGGAGAGACGATGTGGTCCGGCGCGCGCCACCCGAGCTGCTGCACGATCTCGTACGCCTCCGTCTTGGCTCCCTCGGCGTAGAACGGGCGCAGGGTGATGTTCGCGAACTCGAGTCCCGTCGCTTCCGCGAGGGCGCGGCACGCTTTGTTGGCTTCGTCGTAGTTGCCCTCCACCTGGCACACCCTCGCGCCGAGGGCGCGGCAGGCGTGCGCCTTGGTGCTCTCCAGGCGGTTGGGGTAGAAGACGTACGCCGCCACCCCCGCCTTCGCCGCCAGCGAGGCCACGGCGGTGCCGACGTTGCCCGTGGAGACGCACCCGATCTCGCCGCGGCCCAGCTCCAAGAGGCGCGCCATCGCCATGCTCACCACGCGGTCCTTGTAGGAGAGGCTGGGGCGGGAGGTGCTGTCGTCCTTGATGTAGAGGTTGCGCAGGCCGACCGCCGCGCCCAGCCGGTCGGCCTTGATCAGCGGGGTGAAGCCCGCGTACTCGCCCACACGCGTGGTGCCGACGGCGTCGTGGATCGGCAGCAGCTCCTCCAGGAACCAGATGTTCAGCGGGCGCTCCTCCATCGGCGTCTCCCGCAGGCGGTGCGCGGCGAGCTCGTAGTCGTAGTCGACGTCGAGGCTCTTGCCGCACTGTGGGCAGTACGCCCCGCCCTCGGCGAGCGGGAAGTGCAGGTCGCATTTGCGGCACACCAGCTCGGTCGCGCAAGAGCGGGTCCGCTGGCAGTCCCCGGCGTGGTCTCGTGCAGTGCTCATCCGCTTGCTCTCCTCACATCATCGCAGAGGGTGAGGCCGACACGATGGGCAGATCCTGTGAAGGTCCGCAGAGCTGAGACGTTCGCGGAGCCCCGCCGCCCCCGGGCTGTTTCTCTCCGGCGTGCGGCCTTGCGGGCGCCCATCTCCTCTACTCCTTGCCCCCGGCGGTTGGATCGGACCCCGAGCCCGAGGCGCCCGCGGGCACGGGGCTCGGAGCCTGCCGCGAGCACTCTCCCTCCCGCGGCCACGGCGGATCGACCCCCGGCTCGGCGAGGCCCGACGCGAGCCACAGCTCCTCCCCGACGTGCGGAGCGAAGGGGATCAGGACTCTCGCCATCAGCCCCAGCGCGGCGCGCAGCGCCTCGTGGTCCTCGCGGCACAGCGCTCCGCTGTGCTTGAGCACGCGCGACTCGAAGTCCTTGACGCGGTCCAGCAGGCGGATCGCGTTGCGCACCGCACTGTGCATCTCGAGCTCCGCGAGCTCCTCGGTGATCTTCTCCACGGCGGTCTCGCACCATTTCTCCAGGCGCCGGCGCAGGTGCTCGGTGCGCGCGGGGTCGAGCTCCTCGGAGTCCTCCACGCTCTGCGCGAAGCGCGCGTGGGAGTAGGCCCAGAGGTTGCGCAGGAAGCGGTGGCAGAACTGCACCGCAGAGTCGCTCCAGTTCAGCGACTTCTGCGGGCGCGCCGCCCACAGCACCGCCATGCGCACGGTGTCCGCCCCGAAGGCCTCCACCAGCTCGTCGGGGTCCACGACGTTGCCGAGGTGCTTGCTCATCTTGCGCCCGTCGCGAATCACCATCTCGTGCATCAGCGCCCCAGCGAAGGGCTCCCCGTCGGCGAGGAACGCGAGCGGGCCCAGGTCGCGCAGCGCCTTCGTGGTGACGCGCTGGTCGAACATGAAGTTGCCGCTGTCGGACCCCGCGACGAGCCGCTCGGAGGGCAGCCACGCGCGCAGGTCGCCCAGCGCGAGGATCTCCTCCAGCGGGCGGGCGCGCTCGGAGGCGGGCACGCACGCAGGGATCCACAGCCACAGCGCGTCGAAGTGGCAGTCCAGCGTGTCCGTCTCGCGCCGGGCGGCTCCCGCGCAACGAGGGCAGGCGGTGTTAACGAAGTCCTCGCGCTCCGCCAGCGGGTTGCCGGCGCCCGTGGGCTTCAGATCGAGCGGCAGCGCCACCGGCAGCTGCTCCTTGGGCACGGGCACGGTCCCGCAGCGCTCGCAGTAGACGACTGGGATCGGCGTCCCCCACGAGCGCTGACGGGAGATCGAGAAGTCGTTCGCCTTGTAGCGCTTCGCCTCGCGCGCGTGCGCGCCGTATGGGGTCTCTTTTGGGGTCTCTTTTTTCTCATCGCTCCCGTCCGGCAGACCCGGCAGCCGCTGGGCGATCAGCTCGTCGGTGCGATCCAACTCGGGGATCCCGAGCACCGCGGTGGCGCCGAAGCGCTCGTCCACGACGGGGGAGACGAGTAGCGGCAGCGGGGGGCCGTCGGGTAGAGACACGGTGCACCCGGTGTCCACCAGCGCGATCGTCTCCGCCCCCCGCGAGCTGCGCTCCCACCCACCGAGGCGCATCTCTTCCAGCTGCTCACCCACCGTGGAGCTCGCCGTCCAGCGCTCCACCTCGGGGTGCTTGGGGGACAGCAGCACGAAGCGCGCGAGCGCCAGCCCCTCGGCGTGGGGGGTGAAGACCGTCAGCTCGCGGCCGTCGGGGGCGCAGGCCTCGATCTCGACGCCGTCCACGCGGCCGAGCACGAAGCGCTGGGAGGCGAGCGAGGTCTCGTCCCATTTCCTAAGCTCGCCCAGGCGGCGGTCGTTCTCCTCCAGGTAGGCGCTGATGCGCAGGTACCACTGCGGCCGCTGGATCAGCCGCACGGGGTTGTGACAGCGCCAGCAGGCGCCGTCCTCGACCTGGATGGTGGCGAGCGTGGTCTGGCAGGTCTCGCACCAGTCGACGCTGCCGCTGCCGTGGTAGATCAGGCCGGCGTCGAGCAGCGTCAGGAAGAGCCACTGCGACCACCGGTACATCACCGCGTCGGAGCTCATGAACGTGCGCTCCCAGTCGAAGGAGAACCCGAGCCGCCGCAGCTGGCCGGTCATGTGCTCCGCGCAGCGCGCGACCCACGTGGCGGGGGACTCCCCGCCCGCGATCGCCCCCAGCTCCGCGGGCAGACCGAAGGCGTCGAAGCCGAACGCGAACAGCACCGGCTCTCCCCGCGCGCGCTGGAAGCGCGCGTAGGCGTCTCCGATCGCGTAGCTGCGCACGTGGCCGATGTGGACGTTGCCGGAGGTGAAGGGCGCGGAGGCCTTGATGTAGATGCCCGTCCGCCCCTCCTGCACGGCGGGCGTGCGGAAGGCGTCTCGCGCCTCCCACTCGCGCTGGCGGCGCTGCTCGATCGCGCGGGCGTCGTAGCCGGCCGGGTGGCTGCCGGTCGGTCGATCGCCAGCCAGCGGATCTCCAGCCGGCCGGTTTCCGGCCGCTGTCCCACCGTCCTCCGCAGGCGTCGCATCGTTCACACGGCGAGGATATCCGAGCCCCGGAACGTGCCCCGGCCCGGGGTGTGCGTGCGATCTCCAACGCGCTCGTCGGCACCCCTCCGGGCTGTTTGGAGGTCTCCCCGGTCTCGCCGTGCGAACTCCAGCTCCTCCAAAAAATGCCTCTCGGTGCTCATCCGCGAGGGCTGCAATGATGCACTGATGGAGATCGAGATCGGACGCGGCAAGAAGGCCCGCCGCGCGTACGGGTTCGACGACATCGCGATCGTGCCGTCGCGGCGCACGCGGGACCCCGACGACATCGACATCTCGTGGAAGCTCGGGCCCTACCAGTTCGAGCTGCCGATGATGGCCTCCGCGATGGACGGGGTGGTCTCGCCGACCACCGCCGGCATCGTCGGCCGGTTGGGCGGCCTCGCGGTGCTCAACCTGGAGGGCATCTTCACCCGCTACGAGGACGCCGACGAGCAGCTGCGGCGGATCGCGCAGCTGCCCAAGGAGGTCGCCACGCGCGAGATGCAGGAGATTTACCGCGAGCCCGTCAAGCCCGAGCTGATCGCGCGGCGCATCGAGGAGATCAAGCAGCACAAGGTGGTCGTCGCCGCCTCGCTGACCCCCCAGCGGGTGCTGCGCTACCACGAGATCGCGCTGGAGGCGGGCCTCGACGTGCTCGTAATCCAGGGGACGGTTGTCTCCGGCGAACACGTCTCCACCGTCACCGAGCCGCTGAACCTCAAGGAGTTCATCCCCTCCCTCGACGTCCCCGTGGTGGTGGGGGGGTGCGCCTCCTACCACACCGGCCTGCACCTGATGCGCACCGGCGCCGCCGGCGTGCTCGTGGGTGTCGGACCGGGCGCGGCGTGCACCACGCGCGGGGTGCTCGGCATCGGGGTGCCCCAGGCGACAGCGATCGCGGACGTCGCGCACGCGCGCTCCACGCACATGCTCGAGACCGGCGACTACTCCATGGTGATCGCCGACGGGGGGATGCGCAACGGGGGCGACGTCTCCAAGGCGATCGCGCTCGGCGCCGACGCGGTGATGATCGGCTCGCCGCTCGCCCGCGCCTACGAAGCTCCGGGGCACGGCTTCCACTGGGGGATGGCCACCTTCCACCCCACGCTGCCACGCGGCGCGCGCGTGGCGACCGCCCAGAACGGGACGCTCGAGGAGATCCTCGTGGGGCCGGCGCGCGAGAACGACGGCACCTTCAACCTCTTCGGGGGCCTGCGCACCTCGATGGCCACGTGCGGCCACAAGGACCTCGCGGAGTTCAACCGCGCGGAGGTCGTGGTCGCGCCCGCCCTGCAGACCGAGGGCAAGGCGCTTCAGCGCGACCAAGGCGTGGGCATGGGCGCGGTCAACGGGAAGGCCGCCCTCCTCGTAAATGACTAACTCGGCTTCGGTACCCGCCCCTGTCGTCGAGGAGCGGGTCGCGGTGCCCGCAGCCACCGAAGAGGTGGTGGTCATCGACTACGGAGGCCAGTACTCCCAGCTGATCGCGCGGAGGGTGCGCGAGTGCGGGGTGTTCTCGGAGCTGCTGCCCCACCACGTACCTCTCCAGGAGATCGCCGCGCGCCGCCCGCGCGGGATTATCCTCTCGGGGGGCCCCGCGTCGGTGTACGCGCCGGGCGCCCCGCGCCTGGAGCGGGGCCTGCTGGAGCTCGGGGCCCCCGTGTTGGGCATCTGTTACGGGATGCAGCTGCTGGTGCACGAGCTCGGGGGGCGCGTGGAGCAGGCGGAGGTGGGGGAATTCGGGCGCTCGGACCTGACGGTGGACGAGCCGGGGGTGCTGCTGAGGGGCACCCCGCGGGAGCAGACCTGTTGGATGTCCCACCGCGACACGGTCTTCGAAGCGCCCCCCGGATTCAAGGCGCTCGCCCACACGAGCACCTCGCCGGTGGCGGCGGTCGAGAGCACGGAGCGCGGCGTGTACGGCATCCAGTTCCACCCCGAGGTCGTGCACACCCCCTACGGCCAGGAGATCCTCAGCCGCTTCCTCACAGAGGTGTGCGGCTGCGAGCCGGAGTGGTCGGCGGCGTCGATCGTGGAGGACCAGATCGCGCGTATCCGCGCCCAGGTGGGGGAGGGCAAGGTGATCTGCGGCCTCTCCGGCGGCGTGGACTCCTCGGTGGCGGCGCTGCTGGTGCACCGCGCGGTGGGCGACCAGCTGACGTGCGTGTTCGTGGACCACGGCCTGATGCGCAAGGACGAGGGGGAACAGGTGGTCGCGACGTTCCGCGACACGTTCAAGGTGCCGCTGGTCGCGGTGGACGCCGAGCAGCGCTTCCTGGAGCGCCTGCAGGGAGTCACCGAGCCGGAGGCCAAGCGCAAGGCGATCGGGGCGGAGTTCATCGCGGTCTTCGAGGAGGAGGCCGCCCGCATCTCCGCGTCCCAACCCGCGCGCTTCCTGGTGCAGGGCACGCTGTACTCCGACGTGATCGAGTCCGGCGGGGGGACGGGGACAGCGACGATCAAGTCCCACCACAACGTGGGGGGACTCCCCGAGGACCTGCGCTTCGAGCTGGTGGAGCCCCTGCGGGCGCTGTTCAAGGACGAGGTGCGCGCGGTCGGCGCGGAGCTCGGCCTGCCGGAGCGCCTGGTGTGGCGCCAGCCCTTCCCCGGGCCGGGCCTCGCGATCCGGGTGGTGGGGGGCGAAGCGACGAAGGAGCGCCTGGACGTGCTGCGCGAGGCGGACCACATCCTGCAGGAGGAGATCCGCAAAGCGGGCCTCTACCGCGAGCTGTGGCAGTCCTTCTGCGTGCTCCCCGACGTGCGCACCGTGGGCGTGCAAGGAGACGAGCGCACCTACGGCTACGTGGTGGTGATCCGCGCGGTGACCTCCGACGACGCGATGACCGCGGACTGGGCACGGCTGCCGTACGACCTGCTGGAGACGATCGCCTCGCGGATGATCGGCGAGCTGCGCGAGGTCAACCGGGTGGTCCTGGACATCACCTCCAAGCCACCGGGAACAATCGAGTGGGAGTGACACCCTCGGGGATTTTTGTGGGAGACGCGTGGCGGTCTCGGTGACGGGAGCGCTGTGTCGCCGGTCACCGGACGTTGCGGGTGACCGCGGATTCCGCGCCGGGGCGCCGTAACGGGCAGGGGAAGCCGCGATCCCCTATCATGCACTCTCTCGCGCTGCGCGATGTTTCGCGTGGCGCCTTTTTCACGTTTAGATGATGAAGACCTACGTCGCCAAGCCCACCGACCGCGAGCGCAACTGGCTGCTCGTCGACGCCAACGGGAAGACCCTTGGCCGGCTGGCGACGCAGCTCGCGGACGTGCTGCGGGGTAAGCGCAAGCCCGAGTACACCCCGCACATCGACACGGGCGACTTCGTGGTGGTCATCAACGCGGAGAAGGTCGCGGTGACCGGGAAGAAGCGCACCGACAAGCGCTACTACCGCCACTCGGGCTACCCCGGGGGGCTGCGCTCGCGCAGCTTCGAGGAGATGCTGGCCCGCAGGCCCGAGGAGATCATCAGGATCGCGGTGAAGGGGATGATGCCCCGCAACCGCCTCGCGCGCAAGCAGCTCACGAAGCTCAAGGTGTACGCGGGCCCCGAGCACCCACACGTTGCGCAGAAGCCGCAGACGCTGGAGGTCAACGCCTAATGGCCGACGAGCCCACGCCGGAGGAGCCGACGCAGGAGCCGGCCTCCCCGCAGGATACGCCCACGGACCGGGCGGAGAGCGGCCAGCAGGAGCCGCCCACGGCGGAGACGCCCCCAGTCGAGGAGACCGTCGCCCAGGAGGAGCCCGACCGATCGGCGGCCCCGCCGGCAGAGCCGGTGGCGGGCCAGCAGGAGCCGGTGACCGAGGAGCCCGCCGTCGCGGAGCCGGTTGCCGAGGAGTCCGTCGCGGAGGAGTCGGCCCCCCCCGAGGAGCCCGTTGCGCAGGAGCTGGCGGCCGAGCTGGTGGTGGAGGAGTTGGTGGTAGAGGAGCTGGTTGCCGAGGAGCTGGTCGCGGCGGAGCAGGTGGCGGAGGAGCTTACGGCTGAGGAGCTGATCGCGGAGCAGGTGGTGGAGGAGATCGTCGAGGAGCTGGTGGCCGAAGAGGCAGCTGCCCAGCAGCCGGAGCTGGAAGCGGAGGAGGAGCTCGAGGAGGAGGACGAAGAGGAGCCGGCTCCCCGCGTGAAGCCGGCCGTCCCGGGGGCGCACCTCGAAGTTGAACATCGTCCCCGAGGGCGTGGACCCGCTGGGGCGCGACGTCCCCGAGGACCCCTATGCGATCGAGGACGAGGAGGCCGAGGGCGCGGGGGGGCAGGACGACGCGGAGGAGGAGCAGCTCGCGCGGCCGATCTCCACAGCCGCGATCGACCTCGCCGCAGGCGCGCGCTACCACGCGACGGGCAAGCGCAAGACCGCGATCGCGCGCGTAACTCTGCGGCCCGGCAGCGGGGCCTACAAGATCAACGGGCGCACCCTGGAGGAGCACTTCCCGCGGGCGACGCTGCAGCGCAACATCCGCCAGCCGCTGGAGACCGTGGGCTACGAGGAGCGCATGGACGTGGTCGCGCTCCTGCACGGCGGCGGCATCTCCGCCCAGGCAGGGGCCCTGCGCCACGGGGTCTCCCGGGCGCTGCTGGAGGCCGACCCGAACCTGCGCGGCGAGCTCAAGCGCCGCGGTTTCTTGACCCGCGACTCGCGCGCCAAGGAGCGCAAGAAGGCCGGTCTGAAGAAGGCGCGCAAGCGTCCGCAGTTCTCCAAGCGCTAGGGGGGAAATGACTCGTCACCTGTTCGGTACCGACGGCGTGCGGGGCGTCGCCGGGGAGCTGTTGAGCGCCGAGCTCGCGCTCAACCTCGGTCGGGCCGCGACCGCACACGCCGCGGCGGAGCGTCCCCAGGTGCTGATCGTCCGCGACACCCGCGAGTCTGGGGAGATGCTCCAGGCCGCGCTCGCCGCCGGGGTCAGCGCCGCCGGCGGCGACGCCCTGCTCGGCGGGGTGCTGCCCACCCCTGCCGCCCCGCTGCTGATCGCCCGCTACGGCTTCGACCTGGCGGCCGTGATCTCCGCCTCCCACAACCCCTACCGGGACAACGGCATCAAGTTCTTCGGGTCCGACGGCTTCAAGCTCTCCGACGAGACCGAGCTTGAGATCGAGCGGGCGCTGGAGGGAGTCGAGGGCTCCGGCGGGGAGACGATCGGGCGCGTGCGCGAGCTGCGGGGCACGCACGAGGACTACCTTCGCGAGCTGCACACCCGCTTCGCCGGCCTCAACCTCGAGGGCCTGGACGTGCTGCTCGACTGCGCCAACGGCGCCACCCACCGTGTCGCGCCGGAGATCTTCAGGCGTCTCGGCGCCACCGTGAGCGTGATCGCGGACAGCCCCGACGGGCGCAACATCAACGCCGGCTGCGGCTCGACTCACGTGGAGCTGCTCGGCCAGCAGGTTCTCTCGGGCGGCCACGCCGTCGGCTTCGCCTTCGACGGCGACGGCGACCGCGTACTCGCCGTGGACGGCGCCGGGGAGGTGGTGGACGGCGACGAGCTGATGGCGCTCGCCGCGCTGCACCTCAAGCGCGCCGGGCGCCTCACCGGCGGGGGAGTCGCGGTCACGGTGATGACCAACTACGGCTTCCACGCCGCGATGCGCGACGCGGACATCGCCGTCGCGTCCACCCGGGTCGGGGACCGCTACGTGCTGGAGGAGCTGCGTGCCCGTGGGTGGGTGCTCGGCGGCGAGCAATCCGGGCACATCATCGACATCGGCTTCAACCGCTCCGGCGACGGCATCGCCAGCGCTCTGCTCGCTCTCGAGGCCCTCGACGGCGGGCAGCTGAGCGAACGCCACGCGATGCGCAAGCTCCCCCAGCGGCTCGTCAACGTGCGCGTGCGCGACCGCGGGGCGCTGGCGGGCGCCCACACCGTGACCGACGCCGTGCGCGCCGCCGACGAGGAGCTCTCCGGGCGCGGGCGCGTGCTCGTGCGTCCCTCCGGCACCGAGCCCCTGGTGCGCGTGATGGTCGAGGCGCCCACCGACGAGGAGGCCGATGAGGTTTGCGCCCGTCTCGTCGCGCTCGTCGAGCACGAGTTGGCCTGAGTCTGTGCTTGAGTCCGGCCTTGCCTGAGGCTGCACTTGAGCACGGCCTCGCGTGAGCCTGCGATCGAGTACGAGCTCGCCTGCTGCACTTGATCTCGCGAGCAGCCGTCGGCTGTAGCCCAACGCTGAAGCCGATTCGGATTCTCCTCTGGCGATCCGGACCCTTCTCCTGGGTATACGTCTCTCCGGCGCGCCGGTTCACACGCGCAGGGGCCGGTGGACGCTTGTTCTAGCCCGCTCACGGGCCGGTGGTATCTTCGGAAGCGACCTCCATTCGGAGACGGGAGTCGGTGCGGCGCCAGGAGCCCCCGGCCGGTCGCCGTTCGCGAAAGGACCGATCGCCTGTGTGCGGAATCGTTGGCTACGTCGGCAGGCGCCCCGCCTGTGAGCTGCTGCTCGCCGGCCTGCAGAAGCTCGAGTACCGCGGCTACGACAGCGCCGGGATTTCCGTGATCGCCGAGGATCGGATCGAGGCCGTGCGGGCCGTGGGCAACCTCCGCGCGCTCGAGAACAAGCTGAGCGGGGGGCGGGATCGGGTCGATGCTGAGGGGGCCGCGGAGGAGAGTGGGCGGGAGCAGGTCGCAACCCTCATAAAACCCCCCACAACCGGCATCGCTCACACCCGCTGGGCCACCCACGGACGAGTCAGCGAGGAGAACGCCCACCCCCACTACGACAGCGAGGACCGCGTCCACGTCGTCGTCAACGGGATCGTCGAGAACTACATGCAGCTGCGCGAGCGCCTGCTCGCGCAGGGCTGCGCCTTCACCTCCGAGACCGACGCCGAGGTGATCGCTCACCTCATCGCCCACCACTACGCCGGCGACCTCGCCGACGCCGTGCGCGCCACCTACGCCGACCTGCAGGGCCACTTCGCGTTCGTCGCGATGAGCCTCGACGAGCCCGAGACGCTGGTGGGGGCGCGCCGCGAGTGCCCGCTCGTGGTCGGCCGCGGCGAGGGCGAGCAGTTCGTCGCCTCCGCCGTTCCCGCCTTCCTCGCCCAGACCCGCACCGTGCAGTACATCGAGAACGGCGAGATCGTCGTGCTGGAGCTCGACGGCGTCACCGTCACCACCCCCGACGGGGTCGTTGTGCAGCGCGCGACGGAGACGGTCGACTGGGACGAGGACACCGCCGAGAAGGGCGGCTTCGAGACGTTCATGCTCAAGGAGATCCACGAACAGGCCGACGCCGTCGCCGAGACGATCGCCGACCGCACCGCCCGCGGGGACGGCGTGGACCTCGACGAGCAGGGGGCGCTCGACGAGTCGATCCTCGCCGGTGTCGAGCGCATCGTGATGGTGGCCTGCGGCACCGCCTACCACGCCGGCCTGATCGGCCGCTACGTGATCGAGGAGTGGGCCCGCGTGCCCGTCGAGATCGACGTCGCCTCGGAGTACCGCTACCGCAACCCCGTCGTCGGGCCCGGAGACCTCGTGATCGGGATCTCCCAGTCCGGTGAGACCGCCGACACCCTGGCGGCCATGCGCCTCGCCCGCGAGCGCGGCGCCACCGTGTTAGCGATCACCAACGTGATGGGCTCCCAGGCGACCCGGGAGGCCGACGGCGTGCTCTTCACGCGGGCGGGGCTCGAGGTCGGCGTGGCGGCCACGAAGACGTTCGTGTGCCAGATCGCCGTCCTCTACCTGCTCGGCCTGCGCCTCGCCGAGCTGCGCGGCACCCTGCCCCCGGCCCGCCTCGCCGAGCTGGTCGGGGAGGTCAAGCGCCTGCCCCACTGCATCGCCGAGGTCACCGGCCCCGACGACGGCTCCGGCGGCGTCGTCCCCCAGGTCAGGGACGTCGCCGCCCAGCACTGGGAGAGCGAGTTCTTCCTCTACATCGGCCGCCACGTCGGGCTGCCCGTCGCGCTCGAGGGCGCGCTGAAGCTCAAGGAGATCTCCTACACCGCCACCGACGCCTACGCCGCCGGGGAGATGAAGCACGGCCCGATCGCCCTGCTCGACGACTCCACCCCCGTCGTCTGCGTCGCCACCGACTCCCCCGTGCTGGAGAAGGTCGCCTCCAACATCCAGGAGGTCCGCGCCCGCGGCGCCCACGTGATCGCGGTCACCACCGCCGGCTCCGAGCAGATCCTCGGGCACGTCGACGCCGCCATCCCCGTGCCCGCGATCGACTGGATGCTCCAGCCGATCCTCGCCGTGATCCCGCTGCAGCTGCTCGCCTACGAGATCGCCCGCCGCCGCGGCCTGAACGTCGACCAGCCGCGCAACCTCGCGAAGACCGTAACGGTCGAGTAGGGCCCCCGACGGTCCACCGAGTGCGCGCGGACTCCCGCCGGCGAGGTTGCAGGGACCCCGATCCTCCCGTGGGACCCCGGCGCGGCTATTAGGATCGCTGGCATGGGAGCCCTCCCCGAGTGGTGCACACCGCTGCCCGACGCCGCGACGATGCGCGCGATCGACCGCTGGGCGATCGACGAGGAGGGCGTCCCCTCGCTCGATCTGATGGAGCGCGCCGGGATCGGGGTCGCGCGCGCCGTTGAGGAGCTGGCGCCTGACGGCCCCCTCACGATCGTCTGCGGCAAGGGCAACAACGGCGGCGACGGGCTCGTCGCCGCGCGCCTGCTGCGCGAAGCCGGCCGCGAGGAGGTCACAGTCCTCACCACCGGTTCCCCCGAGGAGCTGCGGGGAGACGCGCGCGAGAACCTCCTGCGCCTGCCCGGCGCGCCTCCGATGCAGCTCGACTCTGGTGGGCCGCTCGAGGGGTCCGTTGCGATCGTCGACGCGCTGCTCGGCACCGGCTTCGCCGGCGAGCCCCGCGGGACCGTTGCCGAGGCGATCGACGCGGTGAACGACGCCGGGGTGCCCGTGGTGAGCGTGGACGTGCCCAGCGGCGTGGACGCCTCCACGGGTGTGGTCTGCGCCAACGCCGTCCGCGCCGCAGTCACCGTCACGTTCCACGCCGCCAAGCCCGGCCTGTGGATCCACCCCGGCAAGGCCCACGCGGGGGAGGTGCGCACGCTCGACATCGGCATCCCTCGCGGCGCCCCTACCGAGGCCAGCGTCGGCCTGATCGACGCGTCCGTGCTGCGCCTGCTCCCCCGTCGCGGGGCCTCCTCGACGAAGTTCTCCAGCGGCCACGTGCTCGTGGCGGGCGGCTCCCGCGGCCTCACCGGCGCGCCGCGGATGGCCGCGCACGCCGCGATGCGCGCCGGCGCCGGCTACCTCACCGCCTGCGTGCCCCGCTCACTGCAGGAGATCCTCGCGTCGGGTGGACTCCCCGAGCTGATGACTCGCGGCCTACCCGACGAGGACGGTTCCCTCACCGCGCAGGCCGTGGACGCCGTGCTCGAGGCCACCCAGCGCGGGGGCGCGCTCGCGCTCGGGCCCGGCCTCGGGCGCAGCTCCGGAGCGGTAGCGTTCGCCCGCGAGCTCGCCCGCCGGGCCCCCGTCGCAACCGTGATCGACGCCGACGGCCTGAACGCCCACGCCGGACGCCTGCCCGAGCTCGCCCAGCGCGAGGCGCCCACCGTGCTCACACCCCACGCGGGCGAGCTCGGGCGGCTGCTCGAGCTGCCCACCGAGGAGATCGAGCGCGAGCGCCTGCGCCACGTCCGCGCCGCCGCCAAGCTCGCGCACGCCGTCGTGGTGCTCAAGGGCGACGACACCCTGATCGCGGACCCCTCCGGCCACGGCGCGGTCCTCGTTAGTCCCGGCGCCAGCCCTGCGCTTGCCACAGCGGGCACCGGGGACGTGCTCACCGGGGTCATCGCCGCGCTGCTCGCCCAGGGCCTGCCCGCGTTCGCGGCGGCGGCCACCGGCGTCCGGCTACACGCCGCCGCCGGGCGCGCCGCTGCGCGCGCGGTGGGCGCCGCGGAGGGCGTGATCGCCACCGACGTGATCGCCGCGCTGCCCTCTGCGCGGACCGGAGCGGGGGAGCCGTGAGGGTGGGGCTCGCCCCGTGTCGGCTGGTGGGGGGTTGCGTGAGCGTCGATTGCGTGCCGACGCGCTCGGGGGAGGCATCAGTGGGCATCGATCGCCTCGCCGAACGATCTGAGGCGCGAGAGCCGTGAGCGTCGATCGCGCCGTCGCGCGCGTCAACCTCGCCGCGATCGAGCGCAACTGCCGGCGCCTCGGCGCCGAGCTGCGCGAGGGCGTCCAGCTGTGCGCCGTCGTCAAGGCCGACGGCTACGGCCACGGGCTCCTGCAGAGCGCCCGCGCGGCGCTCGCCGGCGGCGCGACGTGGCTGGCGGTCGCGAGCGTCGCCGAGGGGCGCGAGCTCGTCGACGAGACGGAGGCCCGTCTGCTCGTGCTCGGGCCCCTGCGACCGCTGGAGGTCGAGGAGGCCGTCTTCCTGGACATGGAGGTCGTCGCCTGGCAGGAGGACCTCGTCGCCCACGCTGCCGTGCTCGCGCGAGACATGGGCAAGCGCGCCCGGGTGCACGTCAAGCTCGACACCGGGATGGGGCGCTTCGGCGTGCGCGACCCCGAGCGCGCCTCCCGCGTAGTGGCCGCCGCTGCGGCCGATTCGAACGTGGAGCTCGCCGGGATCATGACCCACTTCGCCACCGCCGACGAGCGCGGGGACGCCTTCTTCCACGAGCAGCTGCGGCGCTTCGCCGGGTGGGCGCAGGCCGTCAAGCGGGAGCACCCCGACGTGCTCGCGCACGCCGCCAACAGCGCCGCGGTGCTGCGCGAGCCCGCCGCCCACTTCGACATGGTGCGCTGCGGCGTCGCCATCTACGGCATGGACCCCTTCGGAGAGGACCCCCTCGCACGGGGGCTTGAGCCCGCCCTGGAGCTGATCTCCTACGTGGCTGCCGTCAAGCGCTGCCGCGCCGGCGAGAGCACCGGCTACGGCCGCCGCTTT
Source organism: uncultured Solirubrobacterales bacterium (assembly GCA_963703395.1). Taxonomy (GTDB): domain Bacteria; phylum Actinomycetota; class Thermoleophilia; order Solirubrobacterales; family Solirubrobacteraceae; genus Palsa-744. The sequence continues at coordinate 697,346 of OY969817.1, forward strand.
CTCGCCACCGCCGACACCCACCTCGGCCTGCTCCCGATCGGCTACGGCGATGGCTGGCGGCGGGGGCTCTCGGGCGACGCCGAGGCGCTCATCGCCGGACGCCGCCACCCCCTGGTGGGGACGGTCAGCATGGACTCCGTCGCCGTCGACCTCGGCCCTGACCCGATCGCGCTCGCGCTGCTCGATCAGCCCGCCGTGCTGATCGGCGGCCAGGGCGCCGAGCGGATCACCGCCGAGGAGGTCGCGCGGCGCCTGCACACGATCAACTACGAGGTCACCTGCGGGCTCACCGCACGAGTCGCCCGCGTACACCACAGCGACGACGGGGTGGCGCAACTTGCCGGCGACGGATGACCCCCTCGAACTGATCCGTGCAGCGCTCGCCGGCCGGCGAGCGTGGCTGGTGGGCGGCGCCGTCCGCGACCGTATTCTCGGCAGGCGCACCCAGGACCTCGACGTGGTGCTCGACGGCGAGCCCCGGGAGGCCGCTCGCGCAATCGCCCGCGCGGCGCGTAGGGCCACAGCGTTCGCGCTCTCCGAGGAGTACGGAGGCTGGCGCGTCCTCGCCCGCGACGGCTCCTGGCAGGTCAACCTCGAGCGGCTTCGCGGTGCGACGCTGGAGGAGGACCTCGCACTGCGGGACTTCACCGTCAACGCGATCGCCGAGCCGCTCGGTGAGCCGGGCACCGGCATGGGCGAGGCGATCGATCCGCTGGGGGGCGTCGAGGACCTTGGGCGCCGGCGCCTGCGCGCCACCGGGCCGGAGGCGTTCGCCCAGGACCCCCTGCGGGTGCTGCGCCTCGTGCGGATCGCCGTCGAGCTGAACCTTGAGCCCGACACCCCCACGCGCACGCTGGCACGCGCGCACGCCGAGGGGCTGCGTGTCGTCGCCGGTGAGCGCGTGTTCATGGAGCTGCGCCGCATCCTCGACGCCCCCCGCGCCGTTCGACGGCCTGCGCCTGATGGCGGACGTCGGAGCCACCCCCGTGGTCCTGCCCGAGCTCCACGCCACGCGCGGTGTTCAGCAGAGCCGCTACCACCACCTCGACGTGTACGACCACACCCTTGAGGTGCTCGACTGCACGATCGCGCTCACCGCCGCCTGCGAGCGCGGCGCCCCCGACCTCGCCGCGCTCCTCGCCGAGCACGCGCAAGGCGACCCGTCCCGGTTCGACCCCGCGCAGGTCGGCCGGCACGACCCCTCCCGGTTCGACCCCGCGCGGTTCGACCCCTCCCGGTTCGACCCCGCGGAGGTCGGCCGGCACGCGTCCGCGCTCGCCGCGCTGCTCGCGGAGCCCCTGGCCGACGGGCTGACCCGCGGGGGAGCGCTCCGCTGGGGTGCGCTGCTGCACGACGCCGCCAAGCCGCTGACTCGCGAGGTGCGTCCTGCGGACGGGCGCGTCACCTTCGTCGGGCACGACGCCCTGGGAGCGCAGGTGGCCGGTGAGGTGCTCGGCAGGCTGCGAGCGAGCGGGCGGTTGCAGGCGCACGTGGAGGCGCTCGTTCGCCACCACCTGCGGCTCGGCTTTCTCGTGCACGACCCCCAGCCGCTGGCTCGCCGGAGCGTGTTCGCCTATCTGCGCGCCTGCAAGCCCGTGGAGGTCAACGTCACCCTGCTGTCCGTCGCTGACCGCCTCGCCACCCGTGGGGAGCGGGCGCAGGAGTCGATCGACGCTCACCTGCGCCTCGCCCGCGGAATGCTCACGGACGCCATCGGCTGGCGCGCCGTCGGCCCGCCGCAACCGCTCGTGCGCGGGGACGAGCTCGCGAGCGCGCTCGGCCTTCCCGAGGGCCCGCGCCTGGGCGAGCTGCTGGAGGAGCTCGCCGCGGCCCGCTACGCCGGGGAGATCGCCACCCGCGCGCAGGCGCTCGAGCACGCGCGCCGGTTCCTCGCGAGCACGGCCACCGGATAGCTTGGCACGTACCGCGACCCGATAGCTTGGCACGCACGGCTGAGGTCCTCGCGTCGTCCGGCGGGGCTCGGACGGCTAGCATTGCACCGTCATGACGGACCCCGACTGCATCTTCTGCAAGATCGTTGCCGGCGAGCTGCCCGCCACGATCGTCGGTGAGGACGAGCTCACGGTCTCCTTCATGGACATCAACCCCGCCACCCGCGGCCACGCCCTGGTCATTCCCCGCCGCCACACGCGCGACCTGCTGAGCGTCGAGGCCGAGGACCTGCGGGCCACGACGGCCGCTGCGCAGCGCCTGGCGGGGCGGATGCGCGAGCGGCTGGGGGCGAAGGGGGTCAACCTGCTCAACGCCTGCGGCGCCGCGGCGTGGCAGACCGTCTTCCACTTCCACCTCCACGTGATCCCGCGCTACGCCGACGATCCGCTGCGCCTGCCGTGGACTCCCACTGCGGGAGACCCGCAGGAGATCGCGGCGGCCGCGCAGGAACTCGCCCGCGCATAGCGAACCGCTACATAACTCTTCTTTGAGTGTTCTATGCCCAATATGCGACGCACATCGATCACCGCGCTCCTCGCAGGCATCGGCCTGACGCTGGCGCTGCCCGTGGGCTCCGCGGCGAAGCTCTCCGAAGTGGGGATGCTCCCGGAAACGACGCCCCCCACCACGCCGAGCTGTCCCAGCTCGTGCCTGGCGGTGACCCGCACCACCGGCTTCCAGGTGAAGGTGGGGAGCACGCGCGGCCTGGTTACGGCGCCCCGCGAAGGGACGGTAGTGGCGTGGACGATCACGCTCGGCTCGCCCAACGCGACCCAGGTCAAGTTCTTCAACACCAACGAGGGCGGGACCGCCTCGGCCTCGATCGCGGTCCTGCGACCCCAGCGCAAGCCGAACCTCGCCTACAAGCTCGTCACGCAGAGCCCGGTGGTGCAGTTGGCCTCCTACTTCGGCAAGACCGCCCAGTTCCCGCTCGCCAGCACGATCCAGGTCAAGAAGGGCGACGTGATCGCGCTCGCCGTCCCCACCTGGGCGCCCGCGCTCGCGCTGGGGTTCACCAACGAAACCTCCTGGCGGGCGAGCCGGCCCCGCAAGCAGTGCTCGAGCACCAGTGCCCAGTCAGTTCAGCAGTCCGGGGCGGTCGTGCAGTACTTCTGCCTCTACCGCCAAGCCCGACTCACTTATAGCGCCACCCTGATCTCTACCCCATAGGTAGGGCGGCTGACCGACGCTAAGGCGCTCCGGCTCCGCCCGTGGGGCTGCTCGTGGCTTCCGAGGAGCCGCTTTTTCCGCTGGAGGGTTCCGAGCTCCCCCCGGTGCCGCCGCTGGACCCGGAGCTCGCTTCCGATGGCGAGGAGGCCCCTTCCGCCGAGCTGCCGCCCGAGCTCGAGCTTTCGCTGGCTGTACCCGCCGACGACTGTTCGCCGGAGCTTGAGCTTTCTTCGCTCGAGCCCGCGGCGGAGCTTGAGCCGGTCGTGGAAGTGGAGGTGGTGGCGGTCGTCGTCGTGGAGGTGGTGTGCGTCGCTTCGCTTTCCGCCTGGGTGTTGCTCGGAGGGGTGATTTCCGGGGTGTTGCGGGGTGCCACGTCGGCCGTGTTGCCGCCGCCTCCGCAGGCCCCCAGCGTCAGGGCCGCGAGGAGCGCCGCCGTACCCGCAAGGAGCGCGGCGAACGTTCGACGGTCGGCCGGTGGCCGACCGGTCACGGCTCCAGCGGTCCCATCCGACGGCCGCAGGTCGGGCAGTCGTTCAGGTCCCTCTGCGCGAGCTGCTGACACCACGGGCAGAAGCGCAGGTGCTCCACCGCCCAGGGAAGCCGCGAGGCGGAGGGCGCGAGGGGAAGCAGCTTGCCCACGACCTCCATCGGCTCGCCCGACTCCCGGTCGAGGTAGATCTCACCCGGCTGCGCCTCCGTGACGATCTCCCGCCCGCTCGCCGGGTTGCGCAGGCGGTAGCGCTGCTGGACGCTCATCGGGAGGACTCTACAGAAGCCCGCGGAGAGAGCGCGGATAGGTGCGTCGCCCACAGCGTGGTCGCCGCCGCGAACGGCGAGCTGGATGGGCTGTCCAAGCCGGAAGACGCCGCCCGCTCCGTTGGATAGAGTCCCCGCCGGTGAGGGGACTGCGCAACACAGGATCTGCTGGCCGATCTTTGGTCGGTCGGGGGACGCTGCTCGCGGCGAGCGGCGCGATGCTCCTCGCGGCGAGCGGCTGCGGCTCGATCAAGCACGGCGAGAACGCCAACCTGATCCTTGGCAAGCAGCAGTTCGTCGCCAAGTGCGGCGCCTGCCACGTGCTCGCGCGGGCCTCCACGAAGGGCACCGTCGGGCCCAGCCTCGACGAAGCGTTCCGCCACGGCGTCGCCGAAGGGCTTGGGCGCAGCTCGATCCGCAGCGTCGTGGAGTACCAGGTGGAATACCCCAACCCCGAAAACGTGATGCCCAGGGATCTCGCGAGCGGGTCTGTGCTGAAAGACATCGCTGCCTACGTCGCCTACGCCGCTGCCAGGCCCGGCAGCGACACCGGCCTGCTGGCCAGCGCCGTGGCCCCCGCGGGCTCCGGTAAGCCGGCCGTCGAGAAGGCCGGCAAGCTCGAATTCGAAGCCAACCCCGCCGGGCAGCTCGCCTATACCACCAACAAGGCATCTGCCACCGCCGGCCAGGTGACGATCTCCATGAAGAACACGTCCGGGGTGACACACAACGTCGCCATCCAGACGGGCACCAGCGGCCTCGTGTTGGGCGCGACCCCTCTGCAGTCCAAGGGCGCCGCCTCGTTCTCGGTCACGCTGAAGCCCGGCACCTACACGTTCTTCTGCCAGGTCTCCGGCCACCGCGCGGCGGGGATGCTGGGCACGCTCACGGTCAAGTAACCGACTCCGACTGAGGGCGTCAGAAGATGGCGCGCAGTATGAGGATCAGCGCGATGATCACGCCAAACACCGCGATCACGTAGATCAGCAGGCGGAACATCTCGCCCTCGGAGCGCAGCGGGTTCAACATCGTGGCAGCCGCACTCTGAGGGTCGTGGGCCAAGCAGGCCAAGGACGCAAGGAGCGTGGCGTGCTACGCACGCGAGCGACTGGGGACGCCGACCGAAGCCGGGTGACACGCGCCTTCGGCGCGAGTCCCCGTTTCGGCCAGCGCAGTGTGCCCACGGCCCTCAGAGTACGTAGACGGTGGTGAAGACCACGATCCACATGATGTCCACGAAGTGCCAGTAGATGCCGGGCACCTCGACGCCGCGGTGCTCATCGGGGTTGAAGTGCCCGCGGAAGGACCTGATCGTGACGATCAACAGCAGGATCAGGCCGATCGTCACGTGCGCCCCGTGCAGGCCGGTGAGCGAGTAGAAGATCGTCTCCTGCGCATGGTCCTGGGGGGCGAAGCCGATATTGGCGTACTCGTTGATCTGGATGAACAGGAAGGTGCAGCCGAGTAGGAAGGTCGCGACCATGCCGGCCTTCAGCCCGAGGCGGTTGCCTTTCCTGATCGAGGTCTGCGCCCAGTGCATCGTGAACGACGAGGACACGAGGATCAGCGTGTTCATGCCCGCGACGGCGACCGGCAGCTTGGTGCCGGTCGCCGGCCAGGGGTCGCCCTGGGCGACGCGGATGAAGAAGTAGGCCGTGAAGAACGCCCCGAAGATCATCACCTCGGAGATGATGAAAAGCAGCATTCCGAGCAGCTGTGGGTCCACACGCGAGCTGCTGTGGGCCGGCGGCGGGCCGTGGTGCTCGCCTGCGCCCTCGACTCCGTGCGCGGCATGGGCGATGCTGGCGGCCTCCATCGCTCCCCCTTCAGCTCCTCGCGGCGGCTGGGGCCGCGTCGCCCGCCTGGAGGTCGACCACAACGTGCTCCACGGGGACCGTCGCGTCGCCGCGCACGCGCTCGATCAGGTTCGAGCGCATCCAGCCCGAGCGCTCGTCGGGCAGCGTGGAGATGACCACGTCGTCGACCCTGAACAGCTCCAGCGCGTTCATGGCTGCGGTGTAGGGGTCGGGGTCTCCGATCATGCCCGAGCTGAGCAGCCCCGCGGCGCGCAGCTTCTCGAGCATCGCCGCCAGGCGCGTGCGCGCCTCGCGCGGCGCTGCGCCGTCGCCGCCTTGCTGGGGGACCACCGCGATGAACAGGTGGCGCTCGCCGTGGGCCGCCTTCTCGGTGAGGCGTTCGACCAGCTCCTCGCCGCTCGAGGTTTTGCTGGCGATCACCAGCGTCACCCGGAACGGCAGGCCCTCGTGCTCGAGGTCGGTGACGATGTGCTCCACCGGCAGCCCCGAGGCGTTGTGGATGCGCTCGATCAGATCGCGCCGCAGCCAGCCGGAGTGCGTGACCGGGTGGGTGGAGATGATCACCTCGCTCGGACGGCGCTCGGCGACCGCGTCCATCGTGGCCAGGAATGGGTCAGGGTCGCCGACGGCGCCGCTCGCCTCGATGCCCTCCTCAGCCAGCAGCGACACCGCGAGGTCGATCCGCACCTCGGCGGACTCGCGCACCGCCTCGTCGTAGATCACCAGGCCCGAGGAGGGCTTGCTCTCGGGCACCACGAGGCGGAAGCGCGCATCGCCAGATGCGGCGAGCTCGCGAACCCGGTCGAGGAGCTTCTTGCCTCCGAGCGTGCGGTTGGCCACCACCAGTATCTCCTTCATCTGCCCCTCAGTCCCCTCTCCCGATGTATGTGCGGTGTGCGTCCGAGCCCAACCCCGCGCCGTGCGAGGGCTCCTGGTGCATGAGTGCGGCGCGTCTCATCGCTCGCTCACTCGCCGCCGCTGGGCACGGACACGCTGCCGGCAGTCTGCGTCCGGACCTCGGCGGGCAACGGCGCCGGCGCGAAGATCCCGTGCACCGCGCCGGGGACGCCGTACTCGTACGGCCCGCCCACGACCGTGGGCACTCTGTCGAAGTTGAAGATCGGGGGCGGGGAGGAGACCTGCCACTCGAGCGTGAGCGCCCGCCAGGGGTTGGCTTCGGCGCGCGGGCCGCCGCGCCAGGAGTTGACCATGTTGTAGACGAAGATCAGCGTGCTCAGCCCGAGGATCCAGCTGCAGATCGAGATGAACAGGTTGAGGTTCGCGTATTCGGCGGCGTAGGTGGCCACGCGGCGGGGCATCCCGTCGAGGCCGAGGATGTGCATCGGCGCGAACGTCAGGTTGAAGAAGATGAACGTGCTCCAGAAGTGCCACTTGCCCAGGCGCTCGTCGTACATGCGCCCGGTCATCTTCGGGAACCAGTAGTAGACGCCCGCAAAAATCGTCATCAGCGAGCCGCCGAACAGCACGTAGTGGATGTGGGCGACGATGAAGTAGCTGGCGCTCACGTGGATGTCGATCGGGAGCATCGCCAGGATGATTCCGCTGATCCCGCCCGCCGTGAACGTGATCAGGAAGCCCAGGGCGAACAGCATCGGCGTGTTGACGTGCAGCACCCCGCGGTACAGCGTGGCAAGCCACGAGAAGACCTTGATGCCGGTGGGCACCGCGATGATCACGGTGGTGACCGCCATCGGTATGCGAACCCAGTGGGGCATCCCCGAGGTGAACATGTGGTGTGCCCAGACGGTGAACCCGAGTCCCACGATCGCCAGCAGCGAGAAGGCCATCATGCGGTAGCCGAAGATCGGCTTGCGCGCCTTCACGGCGAGGATCTCGCTGATGATCCCGAAGCCGGGCAGCATCATGATGTAGACCGCCGGGTGGGAGTAGAACCAGAAGATGTGCTGGTACATCAGCACGTTGCCGCCTTTGTCGGCGTCGAAGAAGTTGAAGCCCAGCGCGCGGTCGAGCAGGACCATGAACTGTGAGGCCGCGACGAACGGGGTCGCGATCACGACCAGCAGCGAGGTCGAGAAGTTCGCCCACACGAGCAGCGGCATCCGGAAGAAGCTCATCCCCGGCGCTCGCATCGTGATGATCGTCACAAGGAAATTGAGCGCAGTGGCGACCGACGAGGCTCCCGCGAACTGCACCCCGACTGAAAAGAAGTTCTGCCCAATCGGGGACACGGTGGAGAGCGGCGCGTAGGCGGTCCAGCCGTCGGCGAACGCGCCGCCGGGCGCGAAGAAGCTCAGCAGCATGATGATCCCGCCCAGCGGCAGCATCCAGAAGGAGAGCGCGTTCAGGCGCGGGAAGGCCATGTCGGGCGCGCCGATCATCAGCGGCAGCACGAAGTTCGCGAGGCCCGCGAACACGGGGATCACGAAGAAGAAGATCAGGATCGTGGCGTGCACCGAGAAGAGGCCGTTGAAGGTGTTGGCGTCCACGAACTTCGCTCCCGGCTGGGCCAGCTGGATGCGCATCAGCATCGCGATTAGCCCGCCGACGAGCAGGAAGAAGAAGGAGGTCACCACGTACTGGACGCCGATCACCTTGTGGTCGGTGTTGACCTTGAAGTAGTCCTTCCAGGTGTGCGCACCGTGGTTGGAGTGCTCCTCCGGGCGCGTGGGGCGGCCGGACACCCAATAGAACCAGTAGTCGAAGGCCCCCAACCCGACTAGGAAGAAGAGCGGGCAGGCGATTAGCGAGACCGTCAGGATCGCGTCGCCGCTGAGGTAGTGGGTGAAGGTCGCGTGCCCCGTCGAGGCTCGCACCACCCACGTCAGCGCGGTGGCGACGGCAACCGCGAGCGCCGCGGCCAAGAAGGCGCGGTAGAAACCCGGTGCGCGAAGTCTGACGACCATCCGGCTAGCTCCCTCCGATCATCGGTGTGCGAGCGGTTCCCACTTTATCCCGTGGCCACTGTCGAAGGGACGCTCATCTGGCTCTTGATCCACGCCTGGAACTGGGCCGGGGAGACCACGTGTACGGCCGAGCGCATCAGCGAGTGGCCGGCTCCACACAGCAGGTTGCAGACGACCGGGTACGTGCCGAGCAGGGTGGGCGTCACGCGGTAGTGGGTGGTGATGCCCGGCACCGCATCTTCCTGCAGGCGAAACGCGGGGATCCAGAACGCGTGGATGACGTCCCTGGAGTGGATGTGGAAGTACACCGACTCGCCCTTGGGCAGGTAGAGCGAGTAGCTCTTCAGCGGTGCTCCCCCCGTCACCGAGGAGGGATACTCGTAGCTCCAGAAGAACTGCTGGCCGGTCACGTTCACCTGGATTTCCTTGCCGGGCGGTTTCTTTTCGTTTTCGTTCAGGACCACGAACGAGTAGGAGACGAGGCCGAGGACCAGGGCCGCGGGGATCGCCGTCCAGAAGACCTCCAGGCGCGTGTTGCCGTGGATCGGCGGCCCGTCCTTGAGCTCCTCGCCGGATCTCATGCGGAACTGCCAGATGCAGTAGAGGATCACGGAGACCACCAGCACGAAGATCGGGATCGAGGCGATCACGAGCACGTGGTAGAGGCGGTCGGTGTTCTTCGCCTGCGCCGAGGCCTGCGGCGGGAACCAGTGGATCGCGTAGCTCAGCACGATGCCGATCGCCGTGGCGAGCGCCGCGGCGATGGCTGTCCAGACGAGCGGACGCTGAATCTTAGGCACGGGCGAGGAGCGCCTCTGCGCCCGCGATTAGACGTGTCAAAGCAAGCCCATCCATCCCAAACTTGATCCTATTGCCTTCGCCCGACGAACGGCGGGCGGGCGACTTGACGTGGTGCTCGACCTGCGGTACATTGAGGCATTAGTTGCAATCTTCCTCGGCGAGAGGGTGACGCAGCCGGCCGACGCAGCCCTTCGGGCTGTGTGCCCCCGGCGAGCCGGGCCCCTCGTTTTCCGGTCGTCAACGACCGGGACCGACTCGAGAAAGGAGCTGTCCATGGAGGTTCACGAAGGGATGACCCCGACGATTCTGGCGGTCGGTCCCGGCCACACCCTGCGCGACGCGGCACGGCTGATGTCCGAGCGGGGCGTGGGCGCGGCCGTCGTGATCGATCCTGACGGGCCCGGCCCGGGGATCCTAACCGAGCGCGACATCCTGCTGTCGGTCGGCGCCGGGCAGGACCCTGACGGTGAGCGCGTCGCCGAGCACCTGACCGGCGAGGTCGTCTACGCGGCGCCCAACTGGTCGCTGGAGGAGGCCGCCGCGGCGATGGTGCGGGGCGGCTTCCGTCATCTGATTGTTGTCGAGGGAGGGGAGCCCGTGGGGATCCTCTCCGTTCGCGACATCGTGCGCTGCTGGACCACCGATGGGGCTGTCTGTCCCGTTCCAGCCGGCGCCGCGGTGGGGTGAGAGAGAGGCGAGGGCGCCTGACGGGGAACGGCTGCGCCCCCGCCGATGGGGCCGCGCGTGGATGAGGGACCACGCGTGGCGCTCCACCGACTTCGTCGCGGGGGGAGGGGGTACCCTCCCCCCGACCCCCTTCCCGTCGGGGGAGGTGGGCCTCCCCCGACACCCCCTCCCCCCCTGGCGGGGCAGGCCACACGCGCCCCGCGAGGGGCCACGCGCAGTGCCTCACCCCAAGGGCTTCGCCGACTGCGATTGGGTCGCGGCACCTTCTTCAACGGTCTCCGTGACTTGACCTGGCGTGTAGGACTTGCGACCTCGGCCGGCAAGCCCACACGGCCGTGTCATCCACTTCCGCGGTGGCGCAGGCCACACGACCCCCAGTCTCTCGAGTCGCAGTGAGGTTGTCTGCTGCTCGGATCCTGCTCCGCCGAGCGCAACGGGGGTGGCCAGACTGATGGTCTGCTTCGCTGCCTGCGATGGGTCAGGCTGCGCGCCCCGCTCCATCGGGCGCAATGAAGGCGGCGGATCCGCCTGCGCGCTCAGTGAGGGTCGAGCGGAAGCTCGTCGATGTCGCGGCGCGTTCTGAGCGGGGGGAGGGCGGGCCCTCCCCCCGAACCCCCTCCCGGGTGTGATTCGACGGAGGTCAGTGAGGGTCGAGCGGAAGCTCGTCGATGTCGCGGCGCGTGTCTCCGATCCAGCGGATCACGCAGACCACGGTAAGGATCACGCCGATGACGGTCAGCTCGATGAAGGTCGTGACGCCCACCAGCGCCAGCGTGATTCCCACCGCTGTCAGCAGCGGCAACAGGCTCGGGCCGGGGAGGTGGATCTCCTCGCCGACGGGCGGAATCTCGGGGTCGAGTGGACTCACGAAACGTAAAGGGCGGCGACTACGAAGGTGAGCCCGAACATAAACATGCAGACCGCGGCCAGGATTAGGCCGGTGCGGATGTTCTTGCGGGCTAGGCGGCGGGTCATGGTGGCGATTGGGGTGTCGGAGGTCGGCTCGCGCGGCGAGAAGTCTATAGGTGGAGGTGGGCGTCGAGGACCATCGCGCAGAACAGCAGCGCGAGGTAGGCGAGCGAGAAGAGATAGAGCTGCAGCGCGCTACGCCGGTCGGCCCGGCGGTAGAGGCGCACGGCGCCGGCGATGAAGCCGAAGCCGAGCGTCAGCGAGGCTGCCAGGTAGATGCCGCCGAAGCCCCCGGCGCAGAAGGGCAGCTGGGTGACGGCGTAGAGCAGGACCGCGTAGAGCAGGATCTGCCGGCGGGTCTCGGCCTCGCCGCGCACCACGGGGAGCATCGGCACGCCGACCTTCGCGTACTCGTCCTTCATCAGCAGCGAGAGCGCCCAGAAGTGGGGGGGAGTCCAAAAGAAGACGATGAAGAACAGCAGCACCGCGACGCCGCCGACCGAGCCCCGCACGGCGGCCCACCCGACCAGCGGCGGGATGGCGCCGGCGGCGCCGCCGATCACGATGTTCTGCGGGGTGCGCCGCTTCAGCCACACGGTGTACACGAGCACGTACCCGAGGAAGCCCGACAGCGCGAGGCTCGCGGCGAGCACGTTGACAGTCAGCGAGAGCTCCAGGAAAGAGAGCGCCGCCAGGCTGCAGCCGAACGCGAGCGCGGCTCCTGGGGAGATCCGCCCGGCGGGGATCGGGCGCCCGGCGGTGCGCGTCATGCGAGCGTCGATGTCACGGTCGAACCAGTGGTTGACCGCCCCTGCGCCGCCCGCGGAGAGGTAGCCGCCGAGGCAGGTGAGTGCCACCAGTAGCAGCGAGGGGTCCCCGGCGACGTACATCGTGGCGATCGTGGTCAGCAGCAGCAGCGACTGGACCTTCGGCTTGGTCAGCTCTAGGTAGTCGGCCGCCAGCCGGCGCGCGCCGGTCGATCTCCGATCGGTGGTCGGCCGGTGCTCGCGGGCGGACGCGCTAGGGACGGTGACGGAGGCAGCCGGGAGGGGCGCCTGGAGTGCCGGTGCGGCACCGAGTGGTGTGGAGGAGCCGTCCATTGAAGGTGAGTCTAGGCGCGCGCGGAGGTGGGTGCGCCGCAGGGCGCTGCGAAGCCCTCCGAAAGCTCCTCGGATGGCTTCCAGCGGCCCATTACGGCGTGCACGAGCCTGCGGATGGCTTCTACACCCCCACCTGCGTGGCCCCCGCGGGCACGGTCGCGCGACCGGATTCAGTCCCCGCCCGCCCGGCGGTGGTCCGGCGCTCGATCTCCAGGCGGATGTCCTTCATCGGTTCCACGGAACGCACGCGGGGGATCACGTCGAAGTTGTTGGCCGGCGGGGGGGAGGTGGTGAACCACTCCAGGGTGTTCGCCTTCCACGGGTCGGGTCCCGCGACCGCGCCTGCCTTGAGGCTGCGCACGACGTTGACGATCGTGACGAGCACCCCCGCGGCGAGGATGAAGGCGCCGATCGTGGAGATCGCGTTGTAAAGCGCGAGGTGCCCCACGTTTTCGTACTCGTACACCCGCCGGGGCATCCCTTCGAGTCCGATCACGTGCTGGATCAGGAAGGTTGCCAGGATGCCCCAGAACATCAGCCAGAAGCTGAGCTTGCCAAGGCCCTCGCTCAGCATCCGCCCCGTGATCTTGGGGAACCAGTAGTAGATCGCGGCGAAGATCGGGAGCACCGATCCGCCGACCAGCACGAAGTGGATGTGGGCGACCACGAAGTAGGTTTCGTTGAGCTGCCAGTCCACCGGGAAGAGGGCGAGGAAGATGCCGGAGATGCCGCCGATGACGAACAGCGAGATGAAGCCCACGCAGAACAGCAGCGGCGTCCTGAATTCGACCGTTCCCCGCCAGAGGGTGGCGATCCAGTTGAAGATCTTCACACCCGTGGGGATCGCGATCAGCAGGGAGCTCAGCATCGCGAAGATCAGGATGACCTCGGGGATCGGGGTGGTGAACATGTGGTGCGCCCACACGAGGAAGCCCAGGAACCCGATCGCCACGGTGGAGGTGGCGATCGCCCGGTAGCCGAAGATCGGCTTGCGCGCGAACACCGGCAGGATCTCCGAGACGATGCCGAAGCCGGGGAGCACCATGATGTAGACCTCGGGGTGCCCGAAGAACCAGAAGAGGTCCTGCCACAACAGCGCCGAGCCGCCCTGGCCGGCGTCGAAGAAGTGGGTGCCGAAGTGGCGGTCGGTGAGCAGCAGCGTGACCGCTCCGGCGATCACGGGCATCGCGAAGATGATCAGCACCGAGTAGGTGAGCATCGCCCACACGAACAGCGGCAGCCGGCCCCAGCTCATCCCGGAGGCGCGCATGTTGGCGACCGTCGCGTAGAAGTTGATCGCTCCGAGGATCGAGGAGAGCCCGGTGAGGTGGATCAGGTAGATCCACGCGTCCTGCCCCGCTCCGGGAGAGTAGAAGGCGCTCGAGAGCGGCACGTAGCTGGTCCAACCGGCTTCCGGCGGGTTCCAGAAGATCGAGGCGTAGAAGACGATGCCTCCGGCGAGCAGCAGCCAGAAGGAGAGCGCGTTCAGGCGCGGGTAGGCCATGTCGCGCGCGCCCACCATCAGCGGCAGGAAGTAGTTAGCGAGGCCCGCGAACATCGGCACGACGAACAGGAAGATCATCGTGGTCCCGTGCATCGTGAACAGCTGGTTGTAGGTCTGGGGGCTGACCAGCGTGTTCTCGGGGGCTCCCAGCTGCAGGCGGATCATCAGCGCCTCGGCGCCGCCGAGGATGAAGAACACGAACGTGAGGACCATGTACATGATCCCGATCCGCTTGTGGTCGGTGGTCGTGAGCCAGCTCATGAAGCCGCGCTCCTCGCCGCCCGATCCGTGGTCGGTGGCGCGGTGGGCGACTATCTGGGGAGCTGGGGCGGCGTAGATGGCCATCGGTTGTGCTTTCTGGGATTAGGGGTTCTCGACCTGTCCGGCGCCGGTCTGACTGCCCAGCGCCGCCCGTTCGGCCTTCGCGTCGGCGTTGGCTTCTTCGATCAGCCGCTTGCGTTCGGCCAGCCACGCGTCGAACTGCGCCGGCGGGAGGGCGTGCACCGTGGCGATCATACGGGCGTGCCCGCGGCCGCAGATGTTTGCGCACTGCCCGCGGTAGACGCCGGGCTTTTCGATCTTGAACCAGGCGTAGTTGTGGTAGCCGGGTACGGCCTGGAACTTGCCTCCGAGGGCGGGGATCCACCAGGAGTGAATGACGTCCGCGGAGACGATGTCGAGCGTCACCGTGGTGTTCGTGGGGACCACCATTTCCTGGTAGGCGTACGGCGCCCCCAGTCCGTCGGGGTTGCTGGCGCCGGGGTAGACGTACTGCCAGATGTACTGGCGCCCAATGACCGTGATTTCGAGCGATTTGCCGTTGGGCGGCAGGCGGCGGTCGGCGGTGGCGTACAGCTCGCCGCTCTGCCCGACCAGCGCGCTCCCGCCGGGACTCGAGTTCTGGGGGTCCTGGATCGAGGAGAGCTTGAGGAAGGTGATGACGGCGAGCACCACCAGGATGAGCGCGGCGCCCACCGTCCAACCGATCTCCAGGCGGGTGTTCCCGCGGATCTGGGCCGCCACGGCGCCCTTGCGCGCGCGGAAGCGGTAGAGCGCATACCCCAGCGCCCCCTCGACGCCGGCGAAGATCACGAGGGCGATGTAGAGGGTGATCTTGTAGAGGCTGTTGATCTGGTTCGCGTTCGGCGACGCGCCCGAGTGCGGGGTGAAGAAGGCGAGCGTCGATGGCAGGAGGTGGCTCAAGGCGCGCGGGATTCTATTCAGGCCCGGGCGGAACGCGCTTCAACGCCCGCGGAACACTGGCGGGCGCTTCTCTATGAACGCGGCAGCGCCCTCCATGAAGTCGTCGCTGCCGGCCATCTCCTGCTGGAGCTCCGCCTCGAGCTCAAGCTGCTCGGCCATGCGTGCGTAGAGCCAGTTGTTGAGCTGGCGCTTGGTGCCCGCGTAGGAACGCGTGGGCCCGCTCGCGAGGCGCTGCGCCAGCGTGACGGCCTCCTCGCGAAGGCGCTCGTCGGGCAGAACGCGGTTGACCAGCCCCCACTCCAGGGCCTGCGCGGCGGAGATCCGCTCGCCGAGCATCGCCATCTCGCTCGCGCGGGCCATGCCGACGCGGGTGGGCACGAACAGCGAGGAGCCCCCGTCGGGCACCAGGCCGATGTTCACGAAGGCGAGCAGGAAGTAGGCGCTCTGCGCGGCCAGCACGAGGTCGCAGCAGAGCGCCAACGAGCAGCCGATGCCGACGGCAGGGCCGTTGACCGCGGCGAGCACGGGCTTGGGCAGCTCGCGGATGGCGTGCATGATCGGGTGGTAGCGCTCGGTGAGGATTTTGTAGATGTCGGGGCGCCCCTCGGGGGTCAGCTCGACACCGAGGTCCTTCAGGTCGGCTCCGGAGGAGAACGCGCGCCCGGCCCCGGTGATTACGACGGCGCGCACGGCGTCGTCCTCGTCGGTGAGGCGCAAAGCGGCGAGCAGGTCGAGACCGAGCTGCTTGTTCCACGCGTTCAGCGCCTCGGGGCGGTTGAGCTCGATCGTGGCGACAGAGCCGATCTGCAGGTTGACGGTCTCAAGGGTCGTGGGGGCATCGGTCTCGCTCATCGGGCTCCTCTCGGCGGGGTGGAGTGCGTGTCGGCATCCTATGGTGTGCGGGTGGCCCGTCCGGTGATCGGCATCTGCACTGCCCTGGAGCGCGCGCGCTGGAGCGTGTGGGACCAGCAGGCGGTGCTGTTGCCGCGCAACTACGTTGACGCGGTGCAGAGCGCGGGCGGCCTGGCGGTGCTGCTCCCGCCCGACCCCAGGGTCACCGAGGACCCCGGCGAGGCGCTGGATCTGCTCGACGGGCTGATGCTGGCGGGCGGCGCGGACATCGACCCCGCGGCCTACGGCGAGCCGCGCCACGCCGAGACGGTGGAGACGGTGCCCGAGCGCGACGCCTTCGAGCTCGCGCTGGTGCGCGGGGCGATCGCGCGCGAGCTGCCCGTGCTGGGCATCTGCCGCGGGATGCAGCTGATCAACGTGGCCCACGGGGGAACGCTGCTGCAGCACCTTCCCGAGCGCTTCGGCCACCACGAGCACCGCCGCGTGGCGGGGAGCTTCGACGGCGCCGACCACGAGGTGCGCCTGGTGGCCGGCTCGCTGGCCGCGCGGGTCGCCGGCGAGACGCGCCACGCCACCAAGTCCCACCACCACCAGGGCGTTGACCGGGTGGGGGAGGGCCTGGTGGTCAGCGGCTACTCCACGATCGACGAGCTCCCCGAGGCGATCGAGCTGGACGGTGGGGCGGGTGGGGATCGATCCTTCGAGCTAGACGGTAGGGCGGGCGGGCAGGATCGATCCTTAGTCCTCGACGGCGGGGCGGGCGGGCAAGGTCGAGCCTTCGTGCTCGGCGTCCAGTGGCACCCCGAGGCCGACGAGGCGAGCCCGATCGTGGGCGCGCTGGTGGCGGCGGCCCGGGCGAAGGAGTGAGCGGTCCATAGGTCCATATACTCCGCGCCCTGTGCGGCGGTCGAGGGCGATCAGAGCAACCGCCTGGGCAGTGGTGGCGGCGGGGGTGGCGGCTCCGCTGATGCGCAAGCGGGTGAAGGCGCGGCCAATCGTCGTGCAGGCGGTTGCGTTCGCCGCGCCGGTGGGATTGTCGGTGGCGGTGCGCCGCTCCAAGCGGCGCGACGTGGCGGTGTGCTGCCTGCAGATGTGGGCGTACGTGGCGGCGTACAAGACGCCGCACGACGAGGAGGCCGAGCAGGCGGGGCGGGTGCACATCGACTACCCGATCGCGATCGACCGGGCGCTCGGCCTCGGCGAGCTGCCGACGGTACGCCTGCAACACCGTCTCGCGCGGGTCGGCCCGGAGGGCCCGCGGTGGCGGACGCTGGACAAGGCGCTGGTGTGGACGCACTGGTCGTGGTTCATGGTGCCGCACGGGGCGCTGGCGTACATCCTCCTGCGCTATCCCCGGCGCTTCGAGCGGGCGGCGGCGATGACCTACGCGGTGTTCGACGTCGGAGCGATGATCTACTGGGTGCTGCCGACGGCCCCTCCGTGGTACGCGGCGTCGGCTCCGGAGAACGGCCGCGGCCCCCTGGCGAGCGAGAGCGAGAGGGCGGTCGGGGCGCATCCGGCCCCGCGCAGGATGGTCGAGGTGCGGCGGATGATGGTGGAGTACGGGGAGTCGTTCTGGCGTGACGGCTGGGGGTCCCTCTACAGTGTGTTCGGAGGCAATCCTTTGGCTGCGATGCCCTCGCTGCACTTTGCGACATCCGTGATGGCTGCGCTGCTGCTCGCCGAGACGGGACCGGTGGCGGGCGCGGCGGGGTGGGCGTACGCCTCGACGCTGGGGTTCGCGTTGGTGTACCTGGGGGAGCACTACGTCGCGGATCTGCTCGGAGGGGCGGCGCTGACGGTGGCGGTGCGCCGCCTCGGACCGCGCGCGGGCCCGGCCCTCAGGCGATGCGAGCGCGCGGTGGCGGTGTTGGAGGCGAAGGCGCATGGAGCGGGGTGAGGCGACCGATCGGAGATCGGCAAACACGGAAGGGGAGACCCCCGCCCCCGCGCAGGGGCTGGCGGGGGAGGCGTCGAAGGAGATAGGTATGGCTCTGTTGCAGGCGGAGGCGCTCACGGCCGATGGCGCCCTGATGGGCCGGTCGGAGATCGGCCAACGCGGCGACCGGTCGGAGACCGGCCAACGGCGGCTGCTGATGGATTCCGAGCTTTCCCCACCCAGGTCCACTCGTGTGGGGCGCCCGCGCGAGGACTCCGAGCGGGAGGAGATG
The DNA here is from genome assembly GCA_963703395.1 of uncultured Solirubrobacterales bacterium. GTDB lineage: Bacteria > Actinomycetota > Thermoleophilia > Solirubrobacterales > Solirubrobacteraceae > Palsa-744. The sequence continues at coordinate 715,154 of OY969817.1, forward strand.
CCGCGCCTGCAAGTGACCCGTAGGCGGATGCTGGCATTCGTGGCATTCGTGGCGGCGGCGCTGGCGTTCCTGTACGTGGTGCTGCCCCAGTTGGGCGGCGTGAAGCACACGTGGAACAGGCTCGGCGAAGGCGACGCGGGGTGGATCGCCGTGGCGCTGGTGGTGGAGGTGATCTCGATGGCGAGCTACGTCGCGATCTTCCAGGGTGTGCACGTGCCCACGGGCTCGCCGATCCGCCTACGCCACAGCTACCAGATCACAATGGCGGGCTTGGCGGCCACGCGCCTGTTCGCCGCGGGCGGGGCGGGCGGGGTGGCAATCACAGCGTGGTCGCTGCGCCGCTCGGGGATGGAGGGCCGGGAGGTGGCCCAGCGGATGATCGCGTTCCTCGTGCTGCTCTACGGCGTGTACATGGTGGCGCTGGTGGTGTGCGGCGTGGGCCTCTACACGGGCCTCTTCGGAGGGGCGCACCCCTTTGCGATGACGATCGTCCCGGCGATCGTGGGGGTGGTGGGAATCGCAGTGTTCCTTGCGATCGCGCTCGTGCCCGATGACCTCGAGCGGCGCCTGGGGCGGCTGAGCGCGCGCCGTCCGCGCAGCGCGAGCTGGCTGGGGAAGCTCGCGAGCGGCCCGGCGTCGATCTCGGGCGGGGTGCGGTTCGCCTTCGAGAAGCTGCGCCACCCAGACCTGGCGATGGTCGGGGTGGTGACGTGGTGGGGGTTCAACGTCGCGGTGCTTTACGCGTCGTTCCGCGCCTTCGGGGAAGCGCCGCCGCTGGCGGTGCTGGTGCAGGCGTACTTCGTGGGGATGCTCGCGAACCTGCTGCCGCTGCCGGGCGGGATCGGCGTGGTGGACGGCGGCATGATCGGCGCGTTCGTGGCGTTCGGGGTGAGCCCGAGCCTGGCGGTGCCGGCGGTGCTGGTGTACCGCCTGTTCGCCTTCTGGCTACCGAGCATCCCGGGCGCGATCGCGTACTTCCAGCTGCGGCGTACCGTGAGCCGCTGGGGGGTCCGCGGGGAGGAGGAGACGGCGTCCGCAGGGTAGGACACCTCCCGTCTTCGGCACCGGATCGGGTGGCTCGCTCGCGCTCCCGCCGCTGGGTGAGCTTTGCCGGGGCTCGGACAGATAGTCTACGGCTCAAGAGCTACAGGGGACTCTCGCGGAAGCGGGACGAGAACGGGATCTTCGGCGCCGAATCAGGTGGTGCCACAAGCTGCCGGCCGTGATAACTCCAAGGGTCCGTCATGCGCCGGCTGGCCGGCGCCGGGGTGTACCTTCCTCCTCGGCGCCGGCCGCCTCTTTCGGCGGCGGAGGGCTGGGGGAGATAGGGTGCGTAGCGTGGCCGACCGTGTGCTGATCCTCTCCTGGGAGTACCCGCCCGTGATCGAGGGAGGGCTCGCGCGGCACGTGCGCAAGCTCGCGGAGGAGCTGGTGCGCCAGGGCGTGGCGGTGGACGTGTTGACACGCGGCACGGGGGAGCGCTCGCTGGCCGAAACGGGGACCGATTGGGGAGACACTCGCTCCGCTCGCATCCCCAAATCGGCCAGCGCCGAAGGCGCGTGTCCCCCGGCTTCGGTCGGCCGCCGGGAGGCGGAGCTGCGGGCGGGGGTGTGCGTGCACCGCGTACGGGAGCCGGGGTGGCCGCGGGACCTCGACCGCTTCGTGGGGTGGGTGGAGCGGATGAACGAGGACATGCTGGCGGCGGGGGAGGCGCTGGCGGAGGAGCACAGCTACGAGCTGGTGCACGGCCACGACTGGCTGGTGGCGCACGCGGGCGCGACGCTGGCGGAGCGCGTGCGGGTGCCGTACCTGACGACGGTCCACGCGACCGAGCACGGGCGCCACCAGGGGTGGGTGCAGGACGAGCCCCAGGCGCACATCCACGGGGTGGAGCAGTGGATGGCCAAGCGCGCGGACGGAGTGATCGTGTGCTCGCACTACATGCGGGGCCACGTGGCGGACATCTTCGACATCGAGGAGGACCGGATCGCGGTGATCCCGAACGGGATCGACCCGGGGGACCTGCGCCCGGTGGGGGACTTGGAGGCCCTGCGGGCAGAGTTCGCGACGCCGCAGGAGCGCCTCGTGGTGCTGGTGGGGCGCCTCGTGTACGAGAAGGGCTTCCAGTTGGCGCTGGACGCGCTGCCGGGCGTGATCGAGCGAGTCGGCAACGTGCGCTTCCTGGTGGCCGGCAGCGGCACGCACGAGCACGAGCTGAGAGAGCAGGCGCAGCGCTTGGGCCTGCTGGAGCACGGGGCGTTCCTGGGGTGGATCGGCGACGACGCGCTGCACTCGCTGTACCGGATCGCGGACCTCTGCGTGGTGCCCTCGATCTACGAGCCGTTCGGGCTGGTGGCGCTGGAGGCGATGGCGTCGGGGTGCCCGTGCATCGTGGCGGACACGGGGGGCCTGCGCGAGGTGGTGCCGGCGGGGGAGCGGGTGGGCCTGCGCTTCAACGGCGGCGACGCGGCGCACCTCGGCGTGATGATCGAGCGTTTGCTGACGGACACGGAGCTGCGCGAGCGCCTGGTGGCGGAGGCCTCCGAGCACGTGCTGAGCTTCGACTGGAGCGACGTGGCACGCCGCACGCGGGGGGTCTACCGGGAGCTGACCGCGGGTCGGCGAACGGACCGAAGCCGGGAGACGCTCGCCTCCAGCGAGCATCCCCGTTTCGGCCAGCGCGTGTGAGGTGCTCGGGCCGCGGGTGTCGGTGAGCGCGCTGCGCGTGGCGGTGATGCGGCGCCTGTACCGCGTGGCGTGGCGGGGCTTGCAGCTGCGCGCGCTGCTGTGGCCGCGGAGGGGCAGTGGCGTGAAGTGCGCGCTGACCCACCGCGGGGAGGTGCTGCTGGTGCGCCACACCTACGGCCGGCGGGACACGTGGTACCTGCCGGGCGGAGCGGTGCGCCGCGGGGAGCCGCCGCTGCGGGCGGCCGCGCGGGAGATGGAGGAGGAGCTCGGGCTGCGAGACCTGGAGCTGCGGGAGGTGGGCACGTTCGAGCCGCGCCTGGATCGGATCGCGGCGCGTCTCACCTACGCGCGCGCGGAGCTCCCCGACCCGGCGCAGGTGCGCGCGGACCCCGTGGAGATCGCGCAGACGGGGTGGTTCGGCCTCGACGAGCCGCCCGCTCCACTGGGCTCGGAGGAGCGTGCGCTCATAGGTATGCTCCGGTGATGCTCGAAGGGCTGATGCAGAACGACTTCCCGCTGACCCTCCAGCACGCGCGGCGGCGGATGCGCGACTGCCATCCCACCGCGCAGGTGGCGACGCTCACCGAGGTGGGGACGGAGCGCGCGAGCTTCGGGGAGGTCTCCGAGCGGGTCGATCGCCTCGCGCGGGCCCTGCGGCGGCTGGGGATCGGAGACGGGGACCGGGTGGGGACGTTCGCGTGGAACAACCAGCGCCACTTCGAGCTGTACATGGCGATCCCGTGCGTGGGGGCGGTGCTGCACACGCTGAACATCCGCCTGTTCGCGGAGCAGCTGACGTACATCGTCAACCACGCCGAGGATCAGGTGATCTTCGTCGACGACTCGGTCGTGCCGCAGCTGGAGCCGTTGGCCCCGACCTTCAAAGGAGTGCGCCACTTCGTTGTGATGGGCGACGGCGACGCCGGCTCTCTTCCAAACGTGCTGCGCTACGAGGAGCTGCTCGAGGAAGCTGGACCTGGATCGTTCGATTACCCGGAGCTCGACGAGCGCCAGGCGGCGGCGCTCTGCTACACGAGCGGCACGACGGGCAACCCCAAGGGGGTGCTCTACTCGCACCGCTCGCTCTGCCTGCACGCCACGGCCTCGCTGATGGCCGACAACCTGGGGCTCTCCCGGCGCGAGCGCGTGTTGGTGGTGGTCCCGATGTTCCACGCCAACGCCTGGGGCCTTCCGCACGCGGCGGCGCTGTGCGGGGCGGACCTGGTGATGCCCGACCGCTTCCTGCAGGCCGAGCCCCTGGCGCGGGCGATCGAGCAGGAGCGCCCCACGGTGGTCGGCTGCGTGCCGACGATCTTCGCGGACCTCCTGCGCTACGCGGACACGCACGAGGTGGACCTCTCCTCGCTGAACAATTCGGTGTGCGGGGGCTCCGCGGTGCCGCGACAGCTGATGAAGGACTTCCAGGAGCGCCACGGGGTGTGCATCCACCAGGGGTGGGGGATGACCGAGACGAGCCCCGTCGCGACCTTCTCCGACCCCCCGGAGGACCGCGGGCACGACGAGCGCTACTGGGACGAGCGGGCGCTGCAGGGCAAGCCGCTGCCGTGGGTCGAGCTGCGCCTGGTGGACGACGACGGGCAGGAGGTCTCCTGGGACGGGGAGTCCACGGGCGAGATCCAGGTGCGCGGCCCGTGGATCGCCTCCAGCTACTACAACGACACCTCGGGCGATCCGAAGTTCGACGCGGGGTGGTTGCGCACGGGCGACATCGCGGCGATCGACGAGCAGGCGTTCGTACGGATCACCGACCGCGCCAAGGACGTGATCAAGTCCGGCGGGGAGTGGATCTCCTCGGTGGAGCTCGAGAACGAGCTGATGGCCCACCCGGAGGTGATCGAGGCCGCGGTGATCGCCAAGCCCGACGAGCGCTGGTCGGAGCGCCCACTGTGCTGTGTGGTGCTGTGTGAGGGCGCCACCGCCACGCCGGACAATCTGATCGAGCACCTGCGCCCGCGCGTGGCGAAGTGGTGGCTGCCGGACGAGTTCGCCTTCATCGCCGAGGTCCCCAAAACGAGCGTGGGCAAGTTCGACAAGAAGGTGTTGCGCGCCCAGCTGCAGGACGGGACCCTGGAGGGGCGCGTCATGGTGGGCGCCCCCGCCTCCGCTCAGCGGTGAGGGCGGTAGGTCAGGATCAGGCACTCTCCGGCCCTGGTCGTCTCCACGAGCTCCAGGGCCGTCGACCGGCTCGAATCGCCGAACAGCCGCTTGCCCTTTCCGAGCACGATCGGGTAGACCATCAGCCGGTACTCGTCGATCAGGTCGTGCTCCACCAGCCCCTGCACGAGCTGGGCGCTGCCGTTGATCAGGACGTCGCCCTCCACCCGCTCCTTGAGCTTGGCGACCTCGCCGGCGAGGTCGCCCTTGAGGATCGTCGAGTTGTTCCAGTCGGCCCGCTCGAGCGTGGTGGAGACGACGTACTTGGGCATCCCGTTCATCTTCTCCCCGAACTCGCCCATGCCCTCCATCGTCGGCCAGGCCCGCGCGAACCCTTCGTAGGTCACCCGGCCGAGCAGCAGCGCGCCGGCCGCCATGACCTCCTCGAACTTGAACCGGTTGCCCTCGGGTCCGCGGTCGAACCGAAACGCCCACCCCGCCCTGTCAAACCCCTCCTCCGGCCCGGGACTCTCGATGACGCCGTCCAGCGTGACGAACTGCGATACGACAACCTTGCTCATCGTGTGCCTCCAGGATCGATTGGGCTTTGCCCTTCAGACGGGCCGGGGTCCGAAAAACTCATCGCGCCGCTCCACTGCGTCTACCACACACGCCGGTTCCGCCGGGCAGGAGAACGACCTCGACGGTAGAACGGGAAAGAAGCAATCCTACGTTGGCAATAGACTTCGCCGAACCCCGCACCGCGGTCCCGAGCCCGCTGGGGCCCACAATCGAACACCGAACACGGAGGTGCGCATGACTCGGACCGAAGGAGTGGCTTCGAGTAGGTCGCAGACAGCAGGTGCAGCATCGATGAACGAGACGTCCCACCGCCGCGGCGCACGCCGCACCCGCCGACGCCTCGCGCGCCGCGAGCTGCTCGCCCTGCCGGCCGTGCTGGCACTGATCGTCCCCGCCACGCCCGCCCTGGCGGCGAGCGGGACGTCGAGCACGGGGACCTCGGGCTACAACCAGAAACCTCCCACCCCCACAACCACGACCGAACCGAAAAAAGAAGTCGAACCCTCCAAAGAAGTGACTAAAACCACCCCTGCCACCACTCCCGAACCGACGAGCACCACGCAGGCAGCGAAAGCGTCCACGCTGCCCTTCACAGGTCTCGACCTGCGCTGGGTGGTCGGAGCCGGCCTGCTCCTGCTCTCCATGGGCCTCGCCATCCGGATGGGGCAGCGCTCCCGCGCCGGCCGCTGAGCACCTGAGCGACACAGTCCCGCGCCCTGCCGGCGCGGGACTGCGCCCTTGGACGTGGGGTAGGAGGCCCCACGCCCACCACCTCGGGGCTGAACGAGCCCGCGCGGACGATCCCAAACGACCACCCCTCTGCACGCGTCCGCCCGCGGCGTCAGGTGCACCCCGCTACGGAGCGAGCTTCACGGGCAGCGTCTTCAGCTGGTTGATAAACGCCGACTCCACCACCGTCTGGGGGCCGTCGAGCGCCATCGCGGGGAAGCGCCGGAGCGTCTCCTCGAACATCACCTTCAGCTCCAGGCGGGCGAGCGCGGTGCCCAGGCAGAAGTGCCGGCCGCCTGCGCCGAACGCCTGGTGCTCGGGGTTGCGGGTCACGTCGAAGCGGTCGGGGTCCTCGTAGCGGCGCTCGTCGCGGCCCGAGGCGACGTACCACATCACCACCTTCTCGCCCTCTTTGATCGGCTGGCCCGCGAGCTCGGTGTCGCACGTAGCGGTGCGCCGGAAGTGCGCGAACGCGGGGAACATCCGCAGTGCCTCCTCCACCGCGCCCGGGACCAGCGTCGGGTCCTCCAGCAGCAGCTGCCGCTGCTCGGGGTTTTCCATCAGCGCGCGCATCCCGCTGCTGTAGGTCGCCTTCGTGCTGTCGTTGCCGGCCGCCACCAGCAGGAAGAAGCCCATCACGATCTCGTGCTCCTCCAGACGCTCCCCGTCGAGCACTGCGTGCACCAGCACGCTTGTCAGGTCGTCCGTCGGGCGCTCGCGACGCTCGGCGATCATCGCCCGGCAGCGCTCGAAGATCTCCGGCACCTCGCGCGCCAGTGCGCCCTCCACGCCGCCCGGGTTGAGGTCCGGGTCGCCTGCTCCGAGCGTCGAGTTCATCAGCCGCGCCCACGCCGCGTCGTCCTCCTCGGGGATCCCCATGAAGCTCCCGATCACGCGCGAGACCACCGGCTGCGCCACGTCGTTGACGAGCTCGCACCGCTCCTGGCCCTCCACGCGGTCGAGCACCCGCGTGACGATGCCCCTGATCGCCTCCTCGTGCGCCGCGATCCGCTTCGGCGTGAAGCCCGCCTGGAAGAGCGCCTTCACGCGGTCGTGCTTCGGGGGGTCCATGCCGATGAACATCGCCCGCGTGAGCTCGATCGGGAAGACCGCCGAAGCCAGCGTCACCCCGCCCGCTTCCGAGGAGAACGTCTGCCAGTCGCGGCTCACCGCGAGAATGTCCTCCGGCCGCGTCACCGACCAGTACCCCTTCTCGATCGGGAACTCCGGGACCTCCCGCGTCCAGTGCACCGGGCACTCCCGCCGCAGCTGCCCGAACAGCTCGTGCGGCGGCCCGTCCTTCCACCGCTCGCGCTCCACCACGAGCACTCCCTCGAGATCCTCGCTCCCCGTGGGGGGAGCGCCGTTGCTCAGATCGCTGCCGACCGATGCCATGTGGCGGACCTCCTGATCGCTTTGACGCGCCTGCTCCCTCGATCTTACTGGCCGGCCGGCCAGGGCGGGAGCGTCGCTCTCGCCGGGGCTTGCTGTGCCCCGCCGGGCGCCCACGCCGTCCGACGGAGACACTGCGCTTGACAGTTCCTGGCTACTCGAGCAGCTCGGACTCGTGCTCCTCGAAGATCCGCCCGAAATCGCTGCGCTCCCCGGCGTGGAGCGCCTCGATCAGACGGTGGATCTGCGGCGTCATCACGAGCAGGTAGCGCGGCCCACCCGGCTGTAGAATATGGAACGATCCCGATGGCTCTGTCCTTGTCTCTCAGAAGCTCCGCTCCCTCGAACTGGCCGAAGGCGGTTGCGCAGCTCACTGAAGAGCAGCAGCGCATTCGGGATGACTGGATGCGCCACTATCACGAGCGCTTGCCCGACGAGCACAGCCACGTGGTGCGCTTCAACCACGAGTACGCGGCGCGCTCTTCCCGCTCCGGCCGCACCGTGGAGATCGGTGCGGGCCTTGGTGAGCACCTGCGTTACGAGGACCTCACTACGCAGGAGTACCACGCGGTAGAGCTGCGCGAGAGCATGGCCGAGGCCATCAGGCGCGACTTCCCATCCACGCGCACCGTCATCGCGGACTGCCAGCGGCGCCTACCCTACGACGACGCGAGCTTCGACCGCGCGATTGCCATCCACGTGCTGGAGCACCTTCCCAACCTGCCGCTCGCGCTGAATGAGATCGAGCGGCTACTCAAGCCGAGCGGAGTGTTCTCGGTGGTGATCCCTTGTGAGGGAGGGCTTGGCTACAGCCTCGGCCGCCGCGTGACCAGCCGCCGTGCGTTCGAGCACCGCTACAAGACAAGTTACGACTGGCTCATAGCAAGCGAACACGTCAATCACGCGCGCGAGATCCTTCGTGAGTTGCGCAAGCGCTTCATTTGCGCGGATGTCACCTATTTCCCCACTCGCATCCCGCTCATCGACCTCAACCTCCTGATCGGCATTACCTGCGTGACCCGCGTGGCGGCTCGGCCGGTGAGGCACTCGCCAGCTGGGCGCTGATCCTGGCAAGCGCGGTGGCGGCGGGAGTCGATGTTCTCGTGTCGGGTAACCGCAGGCACCTGCTGCCGGTCGGCGAGCACCGCGGCGTGCGCATCATTGCGCCGCAGGCGCTGCTCGCGGAACTGGTGGGAGCATGATCCACTGAGGCGCTCCCTTGAAGTTCTTGCCGCCCAGCGAGTTTTGGAAGCGTCCCGGGCACCCGCTACGCGGCTCAAAGTGTTGTCACGGGGCTTTGGTCGCCCCGATAAACGCATGATCCCAGGGTCTCCAAACATCCCATTTACAGGCACTTCGTGATGCGGATGAGAGGACTCGAACCTCCACCGGATTACTCCGACACGGACCTGAACCGTGCGCGTCTACCAATTCCGCCACATCCGCGCGGTGGGGGTCGAAGATATCGCACGGCCGTCCGCTGGGCCGGCAGCTCGCTGCCTGACGGGGAACGCAGTGGCTTGCTTTGCTAGCCTCAGGCACCTCTCCTCACATGGGCCGCCATCGTCTAGGGGACTAGGACGCCGCCCTCTCACGGCGGTAACACGGGTTCGAATCCCGTTGGCGGTACTTCTGAAGGCCGCAAGGCGCCTGCCAAGCGACTGAGCACGAACGGAACGCCCGCTCGCCCCCGTCGAGGCGCCCCACCGCTCGTGCGGCTGCCCCCTCCGCCGGTCTGACCGTCGCGGTCGCGAAGTGCACGCCATCGGTAGCGCCCGCGGAAGCTCGGACCGCCGGTGGCGAGGGCGGTCGCAGATCGTCTGTCGGCCGATCCCGTTACGATCGTTCCACCACTGTCAATGACACTGTTTTGACGATGCGACCGGTGCACGGTCCCATTCCCCAGCCAATCAAGCAACCTCAATCTGATCTATCAGGATGCTGGTCATCCGTCGAAAGCTCTCGGGGGCGAGTGGGAGACGCGCCTCGACTTCTTGGCGTCAACCCATGAACCTTTGCGGACAGTACCAGGGGGCCGTCGCCATGACCTTGGGCGCCGGAGCTCCGGCCGGGAGCCGTGACGCGAATGCGCTACAGCGACCATCATGTCGTCCAAAAGTGAAAAGACTGACCGATTAGGCGGAATAAGATGGCTTCAAAGGATAAGACACGCTCGACAGCCCCGCGGCTGCGTCCGGGTCCCAATGGGTTGCCGCGTGGACAGGTTTCGGAGATTCAGCGCAGCCGGATGCTCACGGCCGCGGTGCAGGCGGTTGAGGAAGTCGGCTACGCCCGGCTGACCGTAGCCCAGGTGATCGCCCGTGCGCGGGTCTCCCGCAAGACGTTCTACGACCTCTTCGAAGATCGCGAGGACTGCTTCCTCGCAGCCTTCAACCAGGCGGTCGACCAGTTGAGCGTGCTCGTCACCGAGGCCTACGAGCAGGAGTCGAGCTGGCGCGAGGGCATCCGCGCCGGTCTGCTCGCCCTGCTGCGGTTCATGGACGACGAGCCCGGTCTCGCCCGGATCTGCGTCGTCGAGGCGCTGGCGGCGGGTCCCCGCGTGCTCAAGCGCCGCACCCAGATCATGGGCCAGGTGAAGAAGGTCGTCGACCAGGGCCGCTCAAGCGCTGGCGCCCACGTCGCTCGCGCCACCGAGGAATCGCCGGACGTCACCGCCGAAGGTGTGGTGGGCGCAGTCTTCGCCGTCCTGCACACGCGGCTGCTCGCACGCAGCCACGAACCCTTCACCGCCCTCCTGGGGCCGCTGATGAGCATGCTCGTGCTTCCCTACCTCGGCGCTCGCGCCGCCAGCAGCGAGCTGACCCGCAAGCCCCCCGTCCTGCCCAGGCGCAGGCGGTCCTCGCGACGCTCCGCAAAGGATCCGCTCGAGGGGCTCGACATGCGCCTCACCTACCGCACTGTGCGCGTGCTCACCTTCATCGGCGAGCACCCGGGGGCGAGCAACCGCGAGATCGCCGAAGGCGCGGGTATCGCCGACCAGGGCCAGATCTCCAAGCTCCTCACCCGGCTGGAGCGCCTGCGACTGGTGCGCAACCTGGGGGAAGGCCAGATCAAGGGAGCCTCCAACGAGTGGTACCTCACCGACCGCGGCGGCCAGGTCGAGCGAGCCACCAGGCCGCGGTGAAGCTACCGTTGGGGGGCGATGGCAAAGGGGACACGCTCATCCGGTGCAGGCGCCGCGCGTGAGGTGCCGGGCCCGCGGGACTCCGCGCGGTTCGCGGCGCTCCTCCGCGAGGTGGCAGAGCTGCGCAGGGCAGCCGAGGCTAAGGACCTGCTCATCTCCGCCAGCGCCGCCTTCGACGCCTCGCTCGACCCGCTGCAGACCATGCACACCGTCGCCGGCACCGCCGTTCCACAGCTTGCCGACCTGTGCGTCATCGACCTCGTCCGCGAGGATGGAACGATCGGCGACTCCGTGGCGGCCGCCGTCGAAGAGCGGCTCACACGCCGCCTGGAAGAGCTGCGCGCCCGCGAGCCGCTCGACATCGAGGGCTCCCACCCCGTCGCCCGCGCGCTGCGCTCCGCCGAGCCCGTGGCGGTGCACGATCTCACCGACCCGGCCACGCTTCGGCAGGCCGCCCAGAGCGAGGAGCACATGCGCTTCATGCGCCACGCCGGCTACCGCTCCGCGGTGGTCGTCAAGCTGATCGCCCGCGGACGCGTGCTGGGCACGCTCTCCTTCCTACGTACCGGCAACGGACGCGACTTCGACCCCACCCACCTCCCGCTCATGCGGGATCTCGCCAACCGCGCCGCGATGGCGCTCGACAACGCGAACCTCTACGCCGAACGCGCCCACGAGGCGCACACCCTGCAGCGCAGCCTGCTACCCGACGCCCTCCCCGAGGTGCCCGGCGTGCGGTTCGCCTCCGCCTACCACCCCGTCGGCGAGGGCGCCGAGGTGGGCGGTGACTTCTACGACGTCTTCCAGGTTCCCTCCGGGTGCTGGCTCGTCGTCGGCGACGTCTGCGGCAAGGGCACCGAGGCGGCGGCGGTGACCGCGCTGGTGCGCCACTCCATCCGCGCGCTCGCGCTCCACCAGGACAGCCCCGCTCGGGTGCTGCGCTCCGTCAACGACGCCATGCTCAGCCACGAGCTCGCCTGGCGCTTCGCCACCGCGATCCTCGTCCGCCTGGACCTCTCCCGCGGCGCCCCAGTGAGCGCGACGATCGCCAGCGCCGGGCATCCCCCGCCGGTGTTGCTCGGTGCCGACGGCCGCACCTGTTGCCCCGAGGTCTCCGGCACCATGCTAGGTGTGCTCCGCGAGGTCAGCTCCCACGACGTCTTCGTCACGCTCGAGGCTGGCGCCAGCGTGGTCCTCTACACCGACGGGCTCACCGACGCCGGAGCTCCTCGCAGGGTGATCGGCCCCGAGGAGCTCTGCGGCCACCTCGCCCGCGGCGGTCCCTCCGAGCCCAGCGCGCTCGTGCGGCGCCTGGAGGGGCTCGCCGGCGCCCGCGGCGGCGGGCGGCTGCGCGACGACATCGCGATCGTCGCCGCCCGCGTGGACCCGTAGCCATCCGGCGAGTCGCGGCCCGCGCAGGTCTGGAGCCATCTGCCGCACCCCTGAGCTGTCCCGCTCGGCGGCTCGCGGTCGGAGCAGAGGGACGAGGTGCTCGCACGTCTACTGATCTGGCGACTGCTCGGATTGGCGGCCGCGCTGCTGGGTGTGGCGGTGCTCGCGTGGCTGCTTCGCGGCGGCCTTGGGGCAGCGCTGCGGGGCGTCCCGGGGGCGCGTGGCGTGCTCCCGTCGCGAGGGCTGCATTCGCTGGGAGGGCTGCATCCGCTGGGAGGGCTGCACCCGCTGAGAGGGCTGCACCCGCTGAGAGGACTGCGTCCCTCGGGAGGGCTGCGTCCTCCGGGAGGCCTGCATCCTCCGGAAGGGCTGCATCCGCCGGGACGCTGTCCGCTCGCGTCACTCGTGGAACTGCTCACCGCGCTCACGCTCGCGCCTGCCGCGTTGCTCCTTGGGGTGCGCTGGCGGGCGCGCCGGCGGCGGCGGTACGTGCGTCTGCGCGTGGAGGCGTATCGCACCGACCGTACAAGCGTGGAGGGGATCGTGGCGATGTTCGAGGCTCTCCACAAGCGCCTGCAGCGGCGCTGGTGGAGGCGCCTGCTGCGCGGCCAGCCCTCGGTGGCGCTCGAGGTCCACCACCGTCACGCCGCCGAGGGGACCGCGAGCGCGCTGCTCGCCGTCGCCTGCCCTCTTGGTTTGGAGCAGATGGTCGGGGCGGCCGTGCGCAGCGCCTATCCCAACAGCCGCGTGGCGCCGCCCGAGGAGATCCTCAACCTGTCCCCCGCTCGGTCCCTCGCGCTGCTGCGCCTGAAGAAGCACGCGGGCTTCATCAAGCGCGTCAAGCAGCTCGACCGCTATGAGCTCGCGCGCGAGCCCCCAGTGGACAGGCTGATGAACGTGATGGGCGCCTGCGGCGAGGACGCGTTCGTGCAGCTCGCGCTGACCCCGGCCCCCGCCGGGTTCGAACGGTACGCCAAGTGGCGCTACAAGCGCCACGAGGACCACCTCTCCCGCGAGCGCCGCGAGCACCTGTTCGTGCGCGACCGCTCCCACGTGGAGGAGGCCGAGCTGCGGGGCGGCCTGGAGGTGCAGCACCGCCCGCTCTACTTCGTCGACCTGCGCGTGGCGGGCCCCTCGCGGGAGGTGTGCGAGCGGATCGCCTCCGAGCTGCGCGCCGAGGGCGCCGAGAACCGCCTGGTGGAGCGCGGGACCGCGGTGCGCCACGGCCTGCTGGGGCTCTACGCCAGGCGGGTCGCGCGCGGGGAGGGCAACCCCCTGCCGCCGCTGCGCAAGGGGGTGTTCGCCTCCACCGAGCTCGCCGCGCTGTGGCACGTGCCCTCCGTGGAGTACGCCACGGTGCCGTTCGCCCGCGGGGCGCTGCCGCTCGCGCCCGCGCCCCCCGCGATCATGCGCCCCCGTGCGGGGGCAGGACTGCTGCGCGACGCGCTCGGGCCGGTCTGCATCCATCCCCACCTGCGCCGCCAGAACACCGCTGTGCCGGGCGCAGTGGAGCAGGGCAAGTCGAGCTACCTGGTGGCCACTGTCGCGGAGGACCTGCGCCGGGAGCGCTGCGCGGTGATCGTGCTCGACCCCAAGGGCGACGCCGCGGAGGCCGCGGTGAGCCTCGTGCCACCCGAGCGCACGTGCACGCTGCTCGACTTCTCCCACCCCACCTGCGGCTTCAACCCGCTCGCCGTGGACGCCCCCGCGGATGTGATCGCCGACTACGTGGTGGGTGCGTTGAAGCAGCTCTTCAGCGACGCCGACATCCGTGCGTCGTCGGACCGCTACCTGCGCAACGCGATCATCGCAGTGCTCGCCCACGACCCTCGCTCCAGCCTGTGGGACGCTGCGCGGCTGCTGTCGGTGGGGGAGGAGGGCTACGCCTACCGGTCCCGTGTCGGGGCCCACGTGCGGACGCTGCCGGAGTTCAGGGAGATCGCACAGTTCTTCACCGCCGAGCTCGCCGCGCAGCTCGCGGACTCGCGCAGCACGACCACCGCCAAGCTCGACGCTCCGGTGAACAAGCTCGCCCGCCTGCTGAACTCCCCATCCATCAAGCGGGTCCTGCTCAACGAATCCCTCGCGGTGGACTTCGACCGCGCGATTGCAGGGCACGAGGTGATCGTGGTCAAGGGCGCGCTGGGGAGCATGGGGGCGGGCAACACCTCCGTGCTGATGCAACTGCTCGTGGGGATGCTCGACGCCGCCCTGGCCCGCCAGCAGGACGCCGTCCCCGCGCAGCGGCGGGTGGCGGTGGCGCTCAAGGTCGACGAGGCCCCGCTTGTGCTCAACCGCGGCTTCGCCGAGACGCTGGCTCTGAAGCGCTCCGCGGGCCTGGAGACCGTGGCGTGCTGGCAGACCGACGCCCAGTGGACCGACCGCGAGGTCCGCGAGCAGCTCGACGCGCTGTTCGCCCACCGCGTGTACTTCGCGACCGCCTCCGCGCGCGACGCCCGCGCGGCGGCCAGCCTGATGATGGCCGAGTTCTCAGACACGGTGCGCCCCGAAGTGGGCGGCCTCTCCGCGCTCGGGCGCCCCGACGCGCGCCTGCACCTGCCCAGGCACCACGCGATCGTCAGCTGGAGCACCCCCGAGGGCCGCCAGTCCCCGTTCGTCGCGCAGACCATCCCGCTGCGCGTGGACCCCGAGCGCCTCGCTCTGCACGCCGTCCGCCAGGAGGAGCGCGGCGGACGGTACCTGGCCGACCTCAGTCAGCCCCACTGGGACCGATCGGAGATCGGCCAGCGGAAGGCGGATCCGGGGCCGCGGCGCGTGGGGGACGGGAGGGAGTCGTTTGGGATCGTCCGCGTGGGTGAGGGGGGCGGCGAGGCACAGGAGCGCGGGGCCTCCGTGCCCCGCGACGACGGTGGGGAGGGCACCGGCCAGGATGCCCACTGGTCGCTCTCCGAGACCGCCGCGGAGAGCTACGCCGAGCTGGTCGACCTCGACGACGCTCACCGCCTGCGCTGGGCGCGGCCCGTCGCTTCGCCCCGGCCGTTCGATCCCGACCCGCTCGATCTCGAGATCCTCGCGCTCGTCGCCGACATGCGCCACGTGCTCACCAGCCAGATCCACCGCCGCTTCAACCCCCAACGGGCCCTCACCACCACCCAGCGGCGCCTGAAGCGACTCTCCGACGCCGCGCT
Source organism: uncultured Solirubrobacterales bacterium (assembly GCA_963703395.1). Taxonomy (GTDB): domain Bacteria; phylum Actinomycetota; class Thermoleophilia; order Solirubrobacterales; family Solirubrobacteraceae; genus Palsa-744. The sequence continues at coordinate 730,346 of OY969817.1, forward strand.
CGTGGAGCGCTTCCAGTTCCATCGCCGCGACGGGGGAGGCGCGCCCATGTGCTACGCGATCGCTCCCCTCGGGCTCGAGCTGCTGCGGGCTCACGGGCGCCTGGCTGCCCTCGTCCACGCCGAGGTCGACGAAACACGCGACCCCTCCTCCAAATCCAAGTCCTCTTCATCCGCCTGGCTCTCCGCGTCGCCCTCGTCCTCGTCGCCCGCTGCGGGCGACCGCCGGCTGCGCCAGGCCCGCCACGACGTGCACGTCAGCGGGTGGGCGCTCGCGCTGGAGCGCGCCCTCGGCGGGTCCGCGCTGAGGTTGAGAGGGCCCGAGGAATCGGCGCTCTCGCCGCCGCTGCGCTCGACCCCCGCCGGACGCATCGCGATCGGCCCCGCCGATCTGCGCTTACCGGGCGGGCGTGCCCCTCACGACTTCCTGCGTACCGACTCCGCCGGTGCGCGCGTCGAGGTGGAGCGCTTCGAGACCGTGCGCCCCGACGCGAGCGTCGAGGTGGGCGCCGCCGGCGTGTGCCTGCTGGTCGAGCTCGACGATCGCCTTCCCACTCGATCCCATCCGGCCGCCGCCGCCAAGCTCGAGCGCTACGACCACCTGCTCGCCGGCTGGTCGGTGTGCGTCCCCCGCTTCGCTGGCCGACCCAGCCCTTCGGGCTGTGTGCCCCCGATCGGTCGCGGCGGGTGGGTGGGACCAAATCTCCTGGTGGTGTTCCTCTGCCGCGACCGCCCCCGCGCGCGGGAGTGCGCCCGGCGGGCCGACCACGTGCTGGGCGCATGTCGCGCCTACGCCGGCGAGTACCCCCGCGACTGGGAGTACCCCGGCCGCTCCGCGATCGTGTTCGCCTCCGAGCGCGACGCCCACGAGGGGCTGCTGCTCGCCTACGGTGTCCCCCGCCTGCCCCCTGCGGTGCGCGCCGCCGACGGCGACCCTAGTGTCCGCGAGGCCGCGATCGAGCTGCGGGAGCTTCTTCCCGGGGCACGCCCGCGGTAGGGGAGCTCCCCGCCCAACCTGGCGCGAAAAGACGCGTGTAGTTGCCCCTCGGGATTTGCGGTTGCCACCCTCAGAGGCGCAGTCGCCCCCGTCTGCCCGCGCTCTTTTGTGCAGTCCACCACCCGTCGCTCACGCGCCCGACTGCGCGCCCAGGGCCTCAGGAGTGGCGCCGTTGAGCTGGAGTGCGCCGCGTCGGTGTGGGCGACTGCGCTGCTTGGCCCGCGGCGAGGGTGCGCGGGTCGCCACTCCCGCCGGGCGACGCTAGGATCGCAGCCCTCCGATTCCCCTCACCCAGGCCGCAAAGTCACAGCCCATACTGCCGTCCAAGTCCACGCATGTCCTTACCCGGAGCCTCAGTGGACCCGTTCGCGCCAGCTTCGACTGGCACGGCGCACACGATGTGAGCCCCGAGATCCCCCTTTAGGGGATCTCGCTCGAACGCCCACACCCGCACGCGTCTCTCGCGCCGCTTGACGGCCGTCCGCGGGAGCTCTACAAGCCGCTGCCACTCGACCACCGACGGCGGCCCCTCAAGAGCGGGCAGGAGACATGCGCCATGACACCGACCACGCTTCCCGAGAAGCCATCTCGCACATCAGGATCTCGGACTCCCCGGGCAACCCGCCCCCTCACCCGACCCGTCCGCCTCGCCGCCCACGAGGCGCGCGACCCCGCGGCCGGTCACGGCGCGCTCGCCCGCTATACCGATGCCGAGGGGCGCCTGCGCGAGGTTCTCGCCCGGCCCGGGCACGCCGGCAGCGTGCTGGTCGTCGACTGCGACGCCGCCACCCTCGGCGACCGGCGGCTCGTGGCACACCTTGCCGCCGATGAGCCCGCCGAGAATGCGGTCCTCGTGTGCCGCGACTACCTGCGGGACCCCCGCGGCCGCAGGTGCCGGCCGGTCACCCCCGAGGATCTGCTCGCGGCGCCCTTCTCTGGGGGACGCACGCAGGAGGGCCCAGAGCTCGGTTCAGCCCCACCGCCGGAGACAGCGGAGCTGCTCGACCGGCACGGCTACTCCCACCGACTGGAGGCGTTCGACACAAGCATGTCGATCCCGGAGCTGCGCTGGTGTCGGCGGGCGTGTGGGAGCGAGCTTGGCGGGAGCGGAGACCGGGCGGAGGTTGACAGATCGGAGATCGGTTGGGCGGAGATCGACAAATCGGAGATCGGCCGGCAGCCCGAGAGCGTGCGCGACGTCGTGGGGTGCCTGGAAAGCTACGAGCCCGTCCGCGCCCTCACCGCCGAGGCGCTGGCGCGCCATCGCGAGGACTCCGCGGTCTCCGTCGCGGTGCTTCGCGCCGAGCTGCAACGAATCGACGCGAGCCGCATCGTGCTCAATCGGGGGTTGCGCCGGGCGGTGCTGAACGCCATGCGCACCCGGGGGCTCAGCCTCAGCGAGATCGCCTTTCGCTGCGGGCGGGTCAAGCGCGACGGCAAAGGCAACGCCAGCGGCGAGACCAGCTGGCTCGCCCGCCGCGTCGGCATCTCCCCCGAGAGCGGCGGCGGCGAGCCGACCCCGTGGATCCACAGCGAGGTGCTTGCGCTGATCGCGCGCCACGGACTCGGTGTGAGCCCGCGCGAGGTCGAGCTTTGAGCGCCAACGTCGAGCGCTTCGAGGGTCCGCCGCGGGTCCTGGTGGTGGAGCACGACCCCGAGATCGGAGGGCCGATCGTCGATCAGCTCGCGGCCGACGGGTATCGGGCGCGGTTGGCGTGCACCGCCGAGCACGCGCGGGTCCTGGCACGCACCCTGTCGCCGGGGGTCGCGCTGCTCGGCGATCTGGAGTCGCCGCACGCGGCGCACGAACTGCTGGTGGAGATCCGCGGTGGCGCCTCGACCGCGTGCGCCCGCGCGGCGGGTCCCTGGCCTGCCGACCTGCCGGTGATCGTGGTCGGCTCCCGGGCTCAGGAGCCCGACCTGCTGCGGGCCTTCGAGGCGGGCGCCGACGACTTCCTCTCGCGCCCCGCCAGCTATCTGGAGCTGCGGGCACGCCTGCGCGCGCTCCTCTGCCGGGCGGCAGGCTGTGGCGGCTCCGAATGCGTCGAGGTGGGGCCGCTCGCAATCGACGCCCGCGCTCACGCCGTGAGTCTCCACGGGCGTCCGCTGCAGCTGCGGCGCCTGGAGTACGAGTTGCTCCTGCACCTCGCCCGCGAGCCGGAGCGCGTGTTCGCCAAGCAGGAGCTGATGCGCGCCGTGTGGGGTTATCCCAGATCCGTATCCACCCGCACCCTCGACAGCCACTCGAGCCGCTTGCGCCGCAAGCTCCGCGCGGAGGGCGGCGAGCGGTGGGTGGTCAACGTGCGCGGCGTCGGCTACCGGCTGAAGTGAGCTTTATTCCTTCTGGTGGGGAGCGAGCGCGAGGTGTCGGCTCGGGCTGCCGTCGTCCGAAGCGGGACCGTGAGTGGCGCCGACCGACGCGCTTGGATCCATGTGAAAGCAGCGCTCTTGACAAAGCCTAGAATCTTGATAGAGTTTATGCACAATGTTGGTTCTCGCTTACATCCGCCGGCGGGACGGCGACGTTCGGCAGTGTGCTGTGACCGGCGTCTCCTCGGCGGATGGCCGCGTGCTCGAATGTTGCTGTCGTCCCTGACGTTTCTTCTCCGCCACGCGCTCCCGCAGCCGAGTCCGCGTGCGCGTCTAGAGCGGCGCGCCACCCTTCCGAGCCATGATCAAGATCGACATACACCAGCACCTATGGACCGAGCCGCTCGTGCAAGCGCTCACAGAACGACGGGAGCTCTCCTTCGTTCGCCGCGAACACGGGCTGACCGTGCTATTTCTCGCGGGCGAGCGGCCCTATGTCCTTGACCTGTCAAACGACGCGCCCACCCGTCGTGCGGCCCTCGTCGAGCTGGACGGCCTCGACCGCGCGCTGCTGTGCCTCTCGAGCCCTTTGGGGATCGAGTCGCTTCCGCGCGAGCAGTCGCTTCCCCTGATCGACGCCTACCACGACGGGGTGCTTTCGCTAGACGGTCCCTTCGGCGTGTGGGGTGCCGTCGCGCTCGACCGCCCGGATCCCGACGACGTTGACCGCGTCATCGGCCGCGGCTGCGTCGGACTTTCGCTTCCCGCAGGCGCGCTTTCGTCTGTCGAGGGCCTTGCTCGCCTGCGAACGGTGCTTGCGCGCTTGGAGCTGCTCGGAGCCCCACTGCTCGTCCACCCCGGGCCCGGGCCCAACGAGCCGCAGGCCGTGGGGGAGGCGTCGCTTGGCGATCCACTGTGGTGGCCGGCGCTCACCCGCTACATCGCTGACATGCAGGCGGCCTGGCTGGCGTTCCTCGCAGCCGGGCGTCTCCAGCATCCGCAGCTGCGGGTGGTCTTCTCGATGCTCGCCGGCCTCGCTCCGCTTCACGCCGAGCGCCTCGCCTCGCGCGGCGGCCCCGCGCGCTACGTCCCCGATCCGCTGGTGTTTTATGACACCTCCTCCTACGGACCTTCGGCCGTTCGCACTCTTGCGGAGCTCGTCGGGGCGCAGCAGCTCCTCTACGGCTCCGATCGTCCCGTCGTCGAGCCCGGTGAGCTCGGCATGCCCGACGGGCTCGACTGGGATCCAATCGCCGACGGCACGCGCCGCGCGCTCGGCGCAACCCTGGGGGCCGGCGCGCGATGAGCCCGCCCTCGCTCTCCCAGGCCCAGCGGCCGATCAACCTGACGCGCCTCTCCTCTGTTCCGCGACCGCGCGGGCGCGACCTCTCGGGTCCGGAGCTCCAAGCTTTCGTCGCCGAGCTCGCCGACCGGCCCGAGCTATGGATCCACTATGTCAAGCACGACTCCACCCAACGACTCTACGAGGAGCTGATCAGTGACGATCACCTCACCGCATGGCTGATCTGCTGGATGGACGATCACGACACCGGATTTCACGACCACGACCGCTCCGCGGGCGCAGTGGCAGTCCTCAGCGGAGCGGTCCGCGAGGAACGCCTCGCGATCGACGGCCCACCACGCGAGCGGACATACGCCGTGAACGAGACATTTCACTTCTCCCCAGCCGACATCCACCGCGTACGCCACGCCGGTACCGATCCCGCGGTAACCCTCCACGCCTACTCCCCACCGCTAGAGCGCATGGGCGCCTACGCCATCGACCACGACGGCGTCCTCGTCCGTCACCCCGTGACCCCCACCGAAGAGCTACGCCCGCTGAGCACGGCGACTGACCTTGGTTCCTAGAGAGCGTCGAGCGCTGCAGGCGATCACCGAAGAGAGTGCTCCTGGGCCTGGTCACGATCGGCTTTGAGCAGCCGTGGCTTACGGCTGTGATCGCCTACGGCTCGTGGCGCGTTCTGACGCCCTCTCCGCCAGCTATCTGAGCTTCTGAACCACGCATCCCGCTGACCCGAGTGGGTCGGCGGGCTCGTTCCGCCTGTGCAGCACCACGACGGCGGGACTCTCGGGCTCGTGAGTACCCATGCAGCGCCAACGACGGTGAGCCCCGACGGCTCGCCGTCGCTCGTCAACCCCTGCACTCGGCCCGGGCCGAGTGCTCCATACAAGTGAAAGGAGGGGACTCCTCATGTCCTCATCGAACGAAGCGACCCTCAATCAGGAAACGGACCCGTTGGCCCCGCTGGAGCACGTCTTCCAGTGGTTGGTGGGAGCAACCGTCCACGTCGCCATCGGCGTGTTCCTCGGACTCCTCGCAGCGCGCGTGATGCGCCACCGACACCTCCACTGGAGCTGGGCGGCCGGCGCGTTCGCGCTTGTCCTGCTCGCCTCAGCCGTGCTCGCGGGCTCCACGGTGACGCTGGGCGTGGCGACGCTCGCCGCCGCCGTTCGCGGACGGCGCTGGCACGGCGAAGACCTGCAGGCCGGCGCCGACCTCGCTGAGATAGCCGCGAGCCGCACGACCCCGCTCGACGGACTGCGCGGCGGCGTGCGCGGCGTGCGTTCATGGCTGCGGAGCGGTGGGATCGTAGGCTGGGCCGGCGAGAAGTGCGCACGGTGGAGCACTCGCTGGGTGGCACTGCGTGGCCACGAGCGGAGCGAACGGTGGTTGCGTGGCGAGGAGCTAGACGTCGGGACCGACCGCCGCGACCGCTCGGTTTCGATCGAGCTCGGCGGCGCGACCGAAGCCGGGAGACACGCGCCTTCGACCGAAGCCGGTAGACACTCGCCTTCGGCTCGCATCCCCGTTTCGGCCAGCATCCCCGTTTCGGCCAGCATCCCCGTTTCGGCCAGCGGCACCCACACGCTGGTGGTGGGCGCCACGGGCTCCGGCAAGACGGTCACCCAGACGTGGATCGCCACGCGGGCGATCGCGAGCGGGATGGCGGTGGTCGTGGTGGACCCCAAGAACGACCGTTGGATGCGCGAGCAGCTGCGCCGCGCCGCGCTCGCCGCCGGCAGACGCTTCATCGCATGGGACCCCCAGGGGCCCGCGGTGTACAACCCCTACGCCCGCGGCGGCGAGACGGAGATCGCCGACAAGGCGCTCGCGGGGGAGCGCTTCACCGAGCCCCACTACCAGCGCCAGGCGCAGCGCTACCTCGGGCACGCCGTCCGCACGCTGCGCGCCACCGGGCACGAGGTAAGCCTCGCGGGCCTCGTGGAGGCGCTCGACCCGGCGCGGCTGGAGCTGGTCGCGAGGGATCTGGAGGGAGAGCGCTCGCGGGCGGTGTACGCCTACCTGGACTCCCTCACACCCCGTCAGCGGAGCGACCTGACGGGGGTGCGCGACCGCCTGGCGATCATGGCCGAGTCCGACGTGGGCCGCTGGTTGGATCCCGCCACCCCCGGCGCGGAGTCCTTCGATCTGCTGGAGGCGGTGCGCGAGGGAGCGGTGGTGTGCTTCAGCCTCCAGGCCGACAGCCGGCCGCTGCTCGCGCAGATGCTGGGATCCGCGATCGTGCAGGACCTGCAGACGGTGGTCTCCGCGCTGCAGGAGCGCCCGGCGCGGTGCCTCGTGGTGATTGACGAGTTCTCGGCGTTGGCGGCCGAGCACGTGGCGAGGCTCTTCGGGCGGGCGCGCTCGGCCGGAATGAGCCTGCTCCTGGGCACCCAGGAGCTCTCCGACATGCGCCTGCCGGGTCGCGAGACCCTGCTGGAGCAGGTGCTGGGCAACCTCACGAGCCTGATCGCCCATCGCCAGGTGGTCCCGGAGTCGGCCGAGCTGATCGCGTGCCTGGCGGGCAGCAGGGGGGCGTGGCGCACCACCCTGAGCAGCGACGGCCGACGCACCCGCACACGGGTACAGGAACACCTCATCGGCCCCGAGGAGGTCACGAGCCTCCCGCGGGGCTGCGCGGCCGTGATCCGGCTCGGCGGCCGGCGTGGCGTGGCGCTCGCGCGGATGCACTCGCCGGAACAGCCCTGAAACAACGACAAACGACGAGAAGAAGGAGGACCACGCGATGGTCTTTGCGCATACCAACACCAGGATCAACAACAGCTACAACAGTTACGACAACCACAACGACCCCTCCCAGCCCCCCGCGCGCGTCGCGATCGTGCGGTGGGCGGCGGGCCTGGGCGCGGTCACGGCGGAAGCTCTGGCCGAGCACCTGGGCGTCAGCGTGGCCTCGGCGCGCGGGCGGCTGCTGGCGGCGGAGGCCGAGCGGCTGCTCAAGCGGCGCCGACCGCTGACGGGTAGGCCCACGCTCTACGCGGTCACGCACGCCGGCCTGCGAGCGGCCGGTGTGCGCGGTCTCGACCCCTGCCGCGTGAGCGCCTCGAACACGCTGCATCTGATCGAGTGCGCCCGCGTCGCGGCGGCCCTGGAGCGCTGTTACCCCGACCACCGGGTGCAGGGCGAGCGGGAGCTGCGCTGCGAAGAGCGCGAGCGCCGCCGCGTGCTTGCGAGCGCCGAGCTCGGCGTGGGCGCTCGCGGTGACCGATCGGAGATCGACCGAAGCGGGGAGACACTCGCATTCGGCTCGCATCCCCCGTTCGGCCAGCATCCCCCGTTCGGCCAGCATCCCCCGTTCGGCCAGCATCCCCGTTTCGGCCAGCAGCGCCACCGCCCCGACCTGGTGCTGTGGCCGGCGGATCCTCCGGAGGGCCTACCGGTGGCGGTGGAGGTGGAGCTGACGGTCAAGGCGCCGGAGCGGCTGGCGGCGATCTGCCGGGCGTGGGCACGGGCGCGCTGCGTGGCCGGAGTGCTGTACCTCGCCCCGCCCGAGGTGGAGCGTGCCGTGCAGCGCGCGATCGACCGCGCGAACGCCCGCGAGCGGGTTGTGGTGGTCCCGCTCGAGGCACTGCCCGCGGGCCCGGCCGAGCGTACCGTCCCAAGCGGTGGGTAGGTTCCCTGGCGGGGCAGTGACTGACAGCAAAAGGAGACGAATCCATGTCGTATTCGAGCATCAACCGTGTCGTGCTGGTCGGCCGTCTCACGCGGGACCCCGAGCTGCGCGAGCTGCCCTCCGGTCAGAGCGTGTGCAACCTGAGGATCGCGTGCAACGGCGTCCGGCGCGACCCCGAGGGCGAGTACCACGAGCGGCCCCACTTCTTCGACGTCGGCGCCTTCGGGGGGCTGGGGGAGAACGTGGCCCGCTACATGCGCAAGGGCAGCCTCGTGGCGATCGACGGGCGCCTGGAGTGGCGTGAGTGGGAGACTCCTGACCGATCCGAGATCGGCCAGCAGAAGCGCCAGGCGGTCAGCGTGGTGGCGGAGAACGTCCAGTTCCTGGATCGGCCCGCCGGCGAGCGCGGCGAGGGCGGATCGGCGGACGAGCTGGGCGGGGAGGACAGCGAGCGGGAACTGGTCGGCGCCGGAGCTGGCGAGGTCGATCTGGTTTTCTAGGGCCGATCGGTCCCGTGGGGCAAGCCGTCGTTTCGGTTGATGCCCGGGATCGTGTCTCCGCGGTTTGGCTGCGAGGCTCCGGCAAACGGCGTCTCGCAGTCGGCCCGGGGGCGCTTTTCGTATTTAAGGGGCACGTGTGCGTCCACCTGGATATGCCATAGACTGCCGCGCCGCAAGCCCTCCCCGTCCAAGGAGTCCGATCAAGGTGCCTGTCAACAGCCAAGCGGTAGGTAAGACCTACGAGCCCACGCTCTACGCGGTGGGCCGCGAGAAGATCAAGGAGTACGCCCGGGCGGTGGGCGAGACGAACCCCGTGCACCTCGACGTGGAGGCGGCCCGCGCGGAGGGCTACGCCGACGTGGTGGCGCCGCCGATGTTCGCCGTCGTCTACTGCGCGCCATCGATGGGGCCGCCGATCTTCGACCCCGAGATCGAGATGAACTTCGCGATGATGGTGCACGGCGGCCAGGAGTTCGTGTGGGGTCCGCTGGTTGTGGCCGGCGATGAGATCACCACGACGGCGAGCGTCAAGGAAATCTCAGAACGGGACGGCCGCGGCTACTACGTGTTCGAGTCGATCTCCACCAACCAGCGCGGCGAGCAGGTCTCGCTCGGCACGTGGACCAACATCGTTCGAGGAGTGTGAGCTCAGGTGGCCGACCGATCGAAGATCGTCCAGCAGGTGGGAGCACAGGTACCCGAGGTGCGGGTCACGCCCGACAAGTACCTCACCGCCCGCTACGCGGGCGCCTCAGGGGACTTCAACCCGATCCACATCGACGAGGAGTTCGCCCGCGCCGTGGGCCTGCCCGGGCGCATCCTGCACGGGCTGTGGACGATGGCCCAGGTGGCCCGCGCCCAGACCGAGGCGGCGGGGGGGCCCGAGCACCTGCGGCGCCTCGCGGTGCAGTTCCGCGGCATGGGGGTTCCCGAGCAGGAGGTCGTCGTCACGGGAACCGTGCGCGAGGCGGGGGAGGGCCGCGTGCTGATCGACACGGTCGCGGTGCAGGGGGAGAAGGAGATCGTCCGCAACGCCGAGGCGGAGCTGGAGATCTAGCCTCGCCCGCAACGGCGCTGCGGTAGGACGATCGGCCTATCACGGCGGCGTGGAGCACGGGCGAGAAGCAGACGGAGCTCCCCGACGAGGTCCCTTGCCGACCCGGTGGGACCCTAGAATCAAGCCATGCTTACGGCCAGGCAGGAGCTGATCCTGTGCAAGGTGGTGGAGGGCTACCTGCGGACGCGCCAGCCGGTGGCTTCGAAGGTGATCGCCGCCGACCCCGAGCTCGACTGCAGGGCCTCCACTGTCCGCAACGAGCTTGCGCTGCTGGAGGAGCACGGCCTGCTCGCCCACCCGCACACCTCCGCGGGGCGCGTGCCGACGGACGCCGGCCAGCGCTACGTAGTGGACCGGATGCTGGCCTCCGGCGAGGGCCTGGTGCCCGCCCCGCGCCTGGAGCTCTCGCTGACGCGCCAGGAGGTGGAGGAGGCGATGCGGGCGACGAGCACAACCCTTTCGCAGGTCACGGATCTGCTCGCGGTGGTCTCCGCGCCGTCGGCGAGCACCGCGACGATCCGCCACGTGGAGGTGCTCGCGCTGCAGCCGCAGATGGTGGTGACGGTCCTCATCACATCCACTGGAGGGGTCTCCAAGGTGCTGGCCGCCTTCGAGGAGCCGGTGGACCCCGGGTTGGTGGCGTGGGCGGGGGAGTACCTCAACGAGCGTCTCGTGGGCCTCGGCCTAGGGGCGCGGATGCTCCATCAACGACTCGCAGACCCGACGCTGGCGGCGATGGAGCGGGCGTTCCTCGACCGCCTGATCCCCGCCTTCGGCGATCTCGCGGCGGAATCCGAGCACGTGCTCTACCTCGACGGCGCGGCGCGGCTCTTCTCGGAGGCTCAGCTGGGGGACGTCGGCCAGATCAACGAGCTGATGGAGCTCCTGGAGCGGCGGGTGGCGCTGCTGAGCGTGCTGCGCACGGCGCTCAGCGAGCCGGGCGTGTACGTGCGCATCGGCCACGAGAACGAGATTCCGGCGATGCGCTCGTTCGCGATGGTGGCGGCGGGGTACGGCGTGGCGCAACGCCGACTCGGGATCGTCTCGGTGATCGGCCCGGTGCGGATGAACTACGCGCACGCGATCCCCGCCGTGCGGGAGGTGGCCCACGAGCTCTCCCGCTTCGTCGAAGAGACTTATGCGGAGAGCTGATAGGCGCATATTCCGTGGGCCAAACTACGGAAAATGCGGCTAGGGTGGGGCGATGAGCCGCGCCTCGCTGCCGCGCGATCCCTACGAGGTGCTGGGCCTCGCGCGCGACGCCTCCGAGCAGGACGTCAAGAAATCCTTCCGGCGCCTCGCGCGGGAGCTGCACCCGGACGTCAACGCGCACGACCCCCAGGCGGAGGAGAAGTTCAAGGAGGCCGCGGAGGCGTACGAGATCCTTTCCGACCCGGAGCGGCGCGCGACCTACGACCGTTACGGCCACGAGGGCCTGCGCTCCGGGGGGTACGCCCCGAACTTCGACGCGTTCGGCTCGATCGGCGACCTGTTCGACGCCTTCTTCGGCGGCTCGAGCCCCTTCGGGGGGCGCTCCGCGGGCCCCGCGCAGGGAGGCGACGTGGCGGTAGCGCTCCAGATCGATCTGCGCCAGGCGGCGCGGGGCACGAGCGAGGAGATCACCCACGAGGCGGTCGAGCGCTGCGAGCACTGCCACGGCAACGGCGCGGAGCCGGGCACCCCGATCGAGACGTGCGCGCGCTGCGCAGGAGCGGGGCAGCTGCAGGCAGTGACGCGCACCCCCTTCGGCCAGATGATGCGCACGGTCGTCTGCGACACCTGCCACGGCGATGGGCGCACGGCCAAGCAGCCCTGCCGCGAGTGTCGCGGTAGGGGACGCCGCGCCGCCAAGCGCACACTCACCGTGGACGTGCCCGCGGGAATCGCCGACGGCCAGCGCATACGCATTGGCGGCAAGGGCCACGCGGGCGAGGCGGGCGCGCCCGCGGGCGACCTGTACGTGCTCGTGCGGGTGCGCGCCGACGAGCGCTTCGTGCGCGAAGCGGACGACCTGATCACCGCCCTCGACGTGTCCGCGCCGCTGGCGGCCGTGGGAGCGACGCTCGACGTGCCGACGCTCGATGGCACAACCTCGATTCGGATAGACCCCGGCACCCAGCCGGGCGAGGTGCTCACAGTGCGCGGCCAGGGGATGCCAAGCCTGCGCGGCGGCAAGCGGGGCAGTCTGCGCGTGGTGGTCAACGTGGTGGTCCCCAAGCGCCTGAGCGCCGAGCAGCGCGAGCTGATGGAGCGTATGCACGACACGCTGACCGAGGAGAACCTGCGCACCGAGGAATCGGTGCTCTCCAAGCTGCGCCGCGCGTTGCGCCACCAGGCGGCGTGATCCGCCTCGCGGTCCGTGTCCGCCGTGAGGACGCGGAGCTGGTGCTGGCGGAGCTGCTGGAGCTAGCGCCCTCGGGCGTGGAGGAGGCGGAGGTGGGGGAGGGCGTCGTCGAGTACGCGGTGTATGGCAGCCCCGGCGAGCTGCCGGAGCTGCCGGACCTGCGCGCGGTGGCGGGGGAGGCTCTGGTGGAGATCGCCACCAGCGAGCTGCCCGACGACTGGTCGGAGCGCTGGAAGCGCTTTCACCGGCCGGTGCTGATCGAGGCGCCCGCGCCCGTAGTCTGCTCTGAGCGCGAGCCACTGTCGCCTCGCACTGCGCTCACGCCGCTGCCCGCGCTGCACGTGCGCCCGCCGTGGGAGCCCCCGAGCGACCGTGGCGACGTGCGGGAGATCGTGATCGACCCCGCCCAGGCGTTCGGGACCGGTGCTCATGCCACCACCCGCCTATGTCTCGAGCTGCTGCTTGAGGTCGCGCTCCGCGACGAGTCGCGGGGGCCGTTGCTGGATGTCGGCACCGGCTCAGGGGTGCTCGCGATCGCCGCCGCCCACCTTGGTTTCACGCCCGTGCTCGGCCTCGACAACGAGCCCGAGAGCGTCGAGGCGGCGCGCGAGAATGCGCTCGTCAACGGTGTCGAGATCGAGGTGCGCCGCTTTGACCTGCGCGCTGAGCCGCTGCCGTGGGCCGGCGAGGCAGGGTCATCGTCGCGGGTCGGCGATGCGCCGCCGTCGCGCTGGGCCGGCGACGCGCCCCCGGTGGTGCTCGCCAACCTGCTGCGCCCGCTCCTGCTGGACCTCGCCCGCTTCATGCCCGCGGCTCCGCGGGATCTGCTCGCAGGCGGCCTGCTCGCGCATGAGGTTGACGAGGTTGTCCGGGCGTTCGAAGCTCTTGGACTGCGCGAGCATGAACGTCGCCACAGGGGGGAGTGGGCGGCGGTTTGGCTGACGGCGTATGGCGTCTCAGTTCAGCACGGCTGATGCTGGTTGGCCATCCTGCGTCCAGTACAGCGTACTTCCCGCGAGTGCCAGCGAGGAGGGGTCTATATCGGAGCCGGAGGCCAGCACGCGGCTCCCGGACTTGTCAATCGCGTGAACTTGGTACTTACCTTCTTCTTGGTCAGTTTCAACGATCCATGCCACCGAGCTATCGCGCTTCACCACGATCGCCACAGCAGGACCGATACCAACGGACAATGGTTCGGGCCTCACGGGTGTGCCCGTGGGAACTCTGCGAAGCACGCGGCCGTCACGCAGGTCGCGGACCAGCACCCACCAGTGGTCACAACATGGACTGTTCGCGACTTCGTCATAAGCAATGATCAAGCCAAAAAGTGCCTCGTGACTGACACCACCAGCGCCGCTTGACGAGCCGTACGGCACCGGACCGAGCAAGAACGAGCGTTTGTGTCCATAAGCACATCCATAGACATCAAGTAATTCGGGGTATCTAGATGATGCTGGCGACTCATATATCTGTGCCTGCGCATCGGCGACGACCGATCGCGAGTGACCCGGCGGGCACATCACGGACATCTTGTGGCGAGTGCGCATCCCAGTAGCCGAAGACGTCGCCAAGAGCAGCACGAGCACTGGGATCGTGGATATCGCTATTCGGCGCATTGTGCCCGGTGATCCTCCTCAGTTCAGCGATGCGGAGAAAGGCCGACTACCCTGTGTCCAGTACAGCATGTTTTCTGCGAGTGCCAGCGAGTAAGGAATGATGTCAGCGCTGGACGCCAGCACTCGGCGCCCGGACTTATCAATCGCGTAGACTTGGTAGATGGCGGGAAAGCCTGTTTCTATAATCCAGGCCACCGCACCGTCGCTCCTCACCACAATCGCGGTGACCGAGCCGATGCTGACAGGCACCGTTTCGGGTTTCACAAACACCCCGGTCGTCACCTTATGAAGCACCCGACCAGTACTCAGATCGCGGACGACCATAAAATATCTGGGCGCTTCTTCTTTACCGTTACCATAGACCGCCGCTTCGGCATACGCGACGACCGTACCGGCAAGCGTCTCCAGCATCACCCCCGAACTCCCACCCCCTCCATATGAGGTATTATGTTCTTCGGTTTCGCCCAAGAGGTAGGAGTGCTTTTGTCCGTGTGCACAGCCGCGAACGACGGGTTCGGGTTCAGGGAAATGGGGTAGACGTTCCTTGACGATGTACAACTCTGCTTCGGGGTCGGCCAGCAGCACATGGGATTTAGCTGGGGGGCATGGCGCTGTCGTGTGGCGGATACGGGCAGCGCTCGGCGAAGCCGCCGCCAAGAGTAGCACGAGCACTGGGATCGTAGATATCGCTATTCGGCGCATGGCCTTAAGACTATCGAGGTCTTCCAAAGTTGCGGAGGCCGCAGACGTTTGTTTGAGCAAGGCAACCATCCAGGGTATCGATTGCCATAGCGAGGGCGATCACGCCATGGATATCGACACACACCATCTAGTCAGGTCGTGGTCAGCCGATTCCGCTGACTAGCACGGGCGTCGAACTGCTTTCGGTCGTACCATTGCCCAGCTGCCCTATCCCGTTGTATCCCCAGCAGTCAATGCTGCCATCGGAGAGCACCGCACATGCATAGTCATCGCCGACGCTGATCGAGGTCGCGTCACTGATCCCGCTCACTGAAACAGGCGCTGAGCTCTGAGTAGGTCCTTCTTCTAAACCCGCACCGTTGCCCAACTGCCCGAGGCCGTTCCAGCCCCAACAGGCGATATGACCGCTGAGGCGCAACGCACACGCAGAGTCCGCCCCGGTACTTACCGCGGTCGCTTCGCTGATCCCACTCACTGCTACGGGCGTAAAGCTGCCTTCGATTGTTTCATCACCCAGATTCCCGTATTCGTTGTTGCCCCAGCAGTCGATGTGACCGCTGGAGATGAGGGCGCACCCAAATTGCCCACCCGCACCGACCGAGAGTCCGCTACTAATCCCGCTCACTGGCACAGGCGTCGAGCTGCTTTCTTTAGTGCCGTTTCCCAGATTCCCGTATTCGTATTCGTTGTAGCCCCAGCAGTCGATGCCACCGCTGGAGAGTACCGCACACGTAAAGCTTCCGCCGGCATCGCTAGTCATGACTGCCGTTGCATCGCTGATCCCAGAAACCGCAACGGGTGTTGAGCTGTCTTCGGTCGTTTCGTCGCCCAGTTGCCCATATTCATTGTTTCCCCAGCAGTCGATCTCCCCGCTGGCGAGCAGCGCGCATGCCGAGTTGTATCCGGCGGTGACCGCCGTTGCATCACTGATACCGCTAACCGACGCCGGCGTCAAGCTGTGTTCCGTCGTACCGTTGCCGAGTTGCCCTTCGTCATTTCTGCCCCAGCAGTCCACTCCACCGGTGGCAAGCACTGCGCAGGTAAACTGTTCGCCGGATGCGACAGCAGTCGCGTCACTTATGCCGCTCACCGGTACCGGCGTTGAGCTGGTACTGGTCGTACCATTACCCAGCTGCCCATATTTGTTATAGCCCCAACAGTCAATACTACCGCCGGAAAGCACCGCACATGTGTGAAAACCACCGGCGGCAACGGCCGTCGCTATGCATCCGCCCGTCTGAAAGGTCTGGTCGCCGCCGATACTCGGTTTGCCTTCGTTGGCCGAGTTTTCCGCCTCCGCCTGATAGTGATAGGTGGTGCATGGTTCTAGGCCGCTGAGGGCGACGGTCTCGCTCTGCGCTCCACTGTTGTTGGCGACCGCGGTCGATGACGTGATATGCCCGTATGATGTTGTCGTGCCATACTCGATGAAGTAGTTTGTGGGCAATCCCCTTGAATCGACGGTCAGCAAGACAGTGCTCGCACTCGATGTTGTTGCCCCTGAGATCGGCGCTTTGGTTATAACCCTTGATGGGCATGCGGGCTTGCCAAGTGCCAGGATGCAGTAGGCTTCCCGCTCTTCATATTCAGGCTTGGCTGGTTCGACTTCTAACAACGCGCTGTCGAAGACGTGTTTTTCTCGCTGGGCTTTTGTCGGGCTTCTATAGAGATAGTAGTAGAGCCATTCTATATGCTGAAAAACATGTTCCGAGGGGCGCTTCCGTTTCATCTCGCGTGCGACTTTAGCAAGCTTAAGAAAATCGTTGGCCGCTAGTCGCTGTCGCTTGAGTTCATCTTCACCTTCGCCTGTAAGTGGTGTCTGTCTAGCCCCACCTTGGAGCTCTACACCGGCCTCACTAATCCATAGGTGAGGATGACCAAGCCGCTGGCTATCAAGGCTAAGGAACTGTTTAGCGTCTTCTGTAACGTAGTGGCCTAGTTCGGCTGATCGAAGAGGGTCGTGATAGTCGTGCAGTCCCCACACATGCGGCTTGCCGGACCAGAATGCATGGTCTTTGAGGATCGTTTCCCTATAGGTTTTGGTGTAGTTGCGATGGTATTGTTCAAATTCGCCAGCAACTACGGTACAGCAGCGTACCTTAGATAGTGCTACGTATTGAGCTACTTTCCAGAGGAGTGCCGCCTTGTGCGCATGGTGGAGGAGGGGGTTGTGGCCATTGTCTGGCTCGTTCCACGCTCCCCAGACCTTCACCGCCGGTAGTTCTTCTTTGCTGTTTTCCTGCTTGAAAGCTTTCATAAGCCTTTCTACGGCTTTCTGGTATTCCTTGAGTGTCGGTGAGTGCGACGGGCACGGCGTGCCGAATTGTCCGGGTTCGCATTCTCTTAGGGTGATGTACGGTTCGAGATGCACTTTATAGGCTGCCTTGAGCCATTTAATGAGTCCTGGGTTACTGGCAGATGTGTTGTAATCAAGAACCAGTCGCGCTCTCCCATCAACTTGTAGAGGCCCGCTCTCGAGGTTGGAGTCAAAATGTTCAAAGGTCGCCGGTTGCGGATCGGAGAATCCGTCGTGGGCTTCGGGGAGCGATGTCCCCCCGGTTTCGTCGCTCGGAGCCGCGACGGCGATCGAGGCTGTCACCGGGAAGATAGCGCTTTCGCTGGGGGAGACGGTTATCTTGAAGGTGTTGCCGGCGACGCTGAGGGTGGAAGTCACTTCATTTCCTTCGGCGTCCACCACCGTGGGCTTCTTGATGACCATGAGCAGCCTGTTGGCGGTGTGCGCTTCGGCGTAAGAAAGGCTGCCGGTGGCTTTTTCGTACTGCGTCTGGGTGTCCTGCGGGTGGAGTTCCCCCGATTTGGGTGTGATTTCGGAAGTGGTGATCTGGGGCGCGGCGGGCAGTTTTTCGAGCGGGCTTTCTTCTTCGACGGAGCTTTCCAGTTCTTCTCCGGCGGCATCGCCGCTCACGCCTTCGCCGCTGGGTTCGCCGGATTCTGTTTCGGGTTCTTCCAGGATATCTTCAGGCAGCGAGCCTTCGAGGGCGGAGCCGGGTTCCGGTTCGGTTACGGCGATGCTGCCGTCGGGCAGTTCTTCGAGCTGCTGGTCGGGGCCGATGCCTACTTCCCACGAGAACGAGGTCGGCGCTGCCGAGGAGCGCAGCTGCAGAAGGTCTGTTGCGCCGAGCGCGCTCGGGCGTACGATCGTGTCGGTCTCGTGTGAGGTTTCGGCGAACAGTGCTGCCGCACCGTTGACGATCGTCGGCATCGTGGTGGCGTCGGGCGAGATGTCGAGCGGCGCGATGCTCAGTTCGCCGTCGGCGGTGTTGACCGCGAATTCGCCAGGGGTTTCCTTGGAGATGGTGGAGCTGGTCAAGGTCGTCGTGGAGGAGAGTTCTTCCCCCGGGTCGGTGAGCGAGGGCTTGACGGCCTGTTCTTCGAGGTTCGCTGTCGTCGAGGGAGCCAGAACCGAGGGGTCTGTTTCCTCGGCGACTTCCAATGCCGGTTCGATGTCCGCTTCACCGGCCGCGGCGACGATCGCGGGAGCGGAGAGCGCGCTGGTGCTGCCGAGGGTGTTGCTTGCCGTCACCTTCACGCGCAGGCTTGAGCCGACGTCGCCGCTCACGACCGTGTAGTTCGGTTTGGTGGCGCCTTCGATCGCGGCGCAGCTTTCGCCGGCCGTGTTGCAGCGCTCCCATTCGTAGTAGTAGCTCAGAGGTCGCGATCCCGACCAGTCTCCGTTGCCGGCGAAGACCCGTTCACCGACCTTGGCGGTTCCGTCGATCACGGGTCCCTCGCTGCTGGCGGGCACCCCGGGCGCCCCCACGAGTTCGGTGGGCGAGGAGGTGGCGCTGGCGCTGCCGTGGGAGTTGCTGGCGCTCACCACGACCTGCACGGTGGAGCCAATGTCGCCTTCAGGCAGCGTGTAGGTTTCGGCCGTCGCTCCTTCGATGTCGGCGCATTCTTCGCCTTCTTCGTTGCACCTCTGCCATTGGTAGCTGTAGGTGATCGGTTCGCTGCCCAGCCACAGGCCGGGCTGGGCGGTCAGGGTGTCTTCCGCGGTGAGGTTACCTTCGATCGAGGGTGCGCTGAGGCTTTCGGGGGCCATCGGTTCCGAGACGATCACAGAGGTCGGCTCGGAGGGCTCGCTGGAGCTCCCCGAGGTCCCGGTCGCGGTGACGACGACCTCGATCGTGTGGCCGATGTCGCTCCCGGTGGGCGTGTAGGAGGGGTCGGTGGCGCCGGTGATCGAGCTGCAGCTTGCGCCGTATTTGTTGCAGCGCTTCCACTGGTAGGTGAAGGCGATCGACCCTGCGGCGGTCCAGATCCCGGGGTCGGCGCTCAATGCCCGTCCCAGTTCGTCGGGCCCGGATATCGACGGCGCGGATACATCGGCGAGCGCCGTCGGGCTGATGGCGGCTGTGGGGCCCGACGCTCCAATGGTGCTGCCGCCACCGTCTGTGGCGGTCACGAGCACTCTCAGGGTCGAGGCGACGTCGCTTTCGGTGAGCGTGTGGGAGCTTGCGGTGGCGCCGCTTATCGACGTGCAGCTCCCGCCGTCTTCGTCGCAGCGCTCCCACTGGTAGGCGTAGCCGATCGAGCCTTCTCCTGACCACGCTCCGGTGCTCGCGGTGAGCGTGTGTCCGACGAGCCCGGTCCCGTATGTCACCGGCGGTTCTTCGATCGTCGGGTCGCCTTCGGCCGCGATCGTAGCGGTGGCGGGCGAGGTCTCCGAGACCGTCCCGCTCGTTCCTTCGGCGCTCACGAGGACCCGTAGCGCGTGGCTGACGTCCCCGGAGACCAGCGTGTGGGTCGAGGCGGTGGCGCCTGTGATGTCTTCGCAGCCGTTGCCGTAGCGGTCGCAGCGCTGCCATTGGTAGGCGTAGCCGATCGTGCTGAGACCCAGCCAGCTGCCGGCGTTCGCGGTCAGCGTCTGGCCGTCGCGGGGCGTGCCCGAGATGCTGGGCGCCCAGGTGTTCACGAGTGTGGCTGCCGCTTCGATCGCGGGCGATGCGGGCGAGACGGCCGTGAGCGAGCCCAGTGCGTTGCTCGCGCCCACCCTGATGCGCAGCGTTTTCCCGACGTCGCCTTCGGCGAGCGTGTAGCTCGGCTCGGTCGCGCCCGCGATGTCGGCGCATTCGCCTCCCGATGAATTGCAGCGTTCCCACTGGTAGCTGACCTCTGTTTCGGTGCCTCCCCACACGCCGGGGTTCCCCTGGAGCGCTTCACCGGCGGCTGGGGTTCCGGAGAGCGAGGGCGCTTGCAGCTCGCTCGGCGGCCCGGGTTCGATCTCCGAGCTCGCCGCCGAGGTCGCCTGGACGGAGGCCGCGGAGTTGGTGGCCGTGACGACCACGCGCAGCGTCGTTTCCAGATCCGTGGAGGAGAGGGTGAAGTACCGGCCGGTGGCTTCTTCGATGTCCTGGCATTCCCCGCCTTCGGGGTTGCAGCTCTGCCACTGGTAGGCGTAGGAGGCCGGTTCGGGTTCGCTCCAGCTCCCGGGGTCGGCGGTGAGCGTCTGGCCGTCCTCGTGTGAGCCGGTGATACTCGGCGCGCTCGTGTTCAGGAGGCCGACCCCGGTTTCGTAGTGGTGCTGGATCGTGCTGGAGCTGAGCGTCCCCTCGTAGAGCGCGAGGCTCTGCATCCTCCCGGCACCGAACAGGGTGCTCGCGTCGCGCGACATCCAGAACAGGGTGGAGTTGGCGAAGCTCCCGGCGCCGCTGCCCGTCTCGGACTTGGTGTAGGGCACCGCGTGGCCGTCGACGTAGGGGGTGATCTCGCTTTCCGCGGGCGCTTCGCTGTTGAGGACGAACGCGTAGTAGTGCCATGCGCCGGCGGTGGGTCGTTTGAAGAAGACGGTGTTGACCGAGGAGCCGCGTCCGATGGAGGCGGCGAAGTCGGAGCCGGGTGTGGCGTCGGGGTCGACGAGGAACCCGCCGTCGTGTTCGTTGAAGTTGGGTGTGAACTCGAGCGCGAGGTGGTCGTCGGCGCCGTAGGAGGTCCACTTCATCCAGAGCTCCACCGTCAGCTCGTGCGTGCCCGAGAGGTCCACGGTTGCGCGCGCGGCGCCGGAGGAGCCGTTGAAGAGCGCCGACGTCGAGGAGTCCCCGACCAGTCCACCCGGTTCCCCCAGCGTCACTCCCCCGAGGACTTCTGCGTCCGCGTCCTCGAACACGTCTGCGAACGACGTTTCCCCGCCGGCTTCGCCCATCGGCCAGAAGTGCGCGAGTCCAGCGGTGCTCTCGACGGCCTGCTCGTATGGGGGCAGCGCGGCGCCGACCGTGATGGTTTTGCTGAAGGTCGCGGTCCGTCCTTCGCTTTCGGTGACCTTCAGGTCGACGGTGTAGGTGCCGGGTTCGGTGAAGGTGTGGGAGGTCGTGGGTGTTTCGCCGGTGTCGGTTGCGTAGGTTTTGCTGCCGTTGAAGTCCCAGGCGTAGTCGGTGATCGGCCCGGCTGTGGATGAGGAGCCGGAGGCGTCGAGGTGCACCGGCACCCCGGCGGTGGCGGCGACGGGTGTGGAGGTGAACGACGCTTTGGGCCCGTTCGAGCCGAGTTCGTAGTGGTCAAGAATCGTACCGGAGCTGAGCGTACCTTCGTAGAGCGCGAGGTCCTGCATGTTGCCCGCGCCGAACAGGGTGCTCGCGTCGCGTGACATCCAGAAGAGCGTGGAGTTGGCGAAGTTCCCGGCGCCGGTGCCCGAAGCGGACTTGGTGTAGGTGATGGTGTGGCCGTCGACGTAAGGAGTGATCTCTTCTTCCGCGGAGGCCGCGGTGTCGATGACGAAGGCGTAGTAGTGCCATTCGCCCGCGGTGGGGCGTTTGAAGAAGACGGTGTTCACCGAGGAGCTGCGTCCGATCGAGACGGCGAAGTCCGAGCCGGGTGTCGCGTCGGGGTCGACGACGAACCCGCCGTTGTGTTCGTTGAAGTTGGGTGTGAACTCCATTG
Source organism: uncultured Solirubrobacterales bacterium (assembly GCA_963703395.1). Taxonomy (GTDB): domain Bacteria; phylum Actinomycetota; class Thermoleophilia; order Solirubrobacterales; family Solirubrobacteraceae; genus Palsa-744. The sequence goes on from OY969817.1 coordinate 751,703, forward strand.
CGAGGTGGTCGTCGGCGCCGTAGGAGCCCCACTTCATCCAGAACTCCACCGTCAGCTCGTGCGTGGCCGAGAGGTCCGCGCTCGCGCGCGCGGCGCCGGAGGAGCCATTGAAAAGCGCCGATGTCGAGGAGTCCCCGATCAGGCCGCCGGGTTCTCCCAGCGTCACGCCGCCCAGGACTTCCGCATTCGCGCCGCTGAACGAGTCCGCTAACGAAGTTTCGCTGCCGCCCTCGCTCATCGGCCAGAAGTGCGCGAGCCCCATGGTGCTCTCGACGGCCTGCTCGTAGGGGGGCAGCGCGGCGCCGACCGCGATCGTTTTGCTGAAGGTCGCGCTCGCTCCTTCGCTTTCGGTCACCTTCAGGTCGACGGTGTAGGTGCCGGGTTCGGTGAAGGTGTGGGAGGTCGTGGGTGTTTCGCCGGTGTCGGTTGCGTAGGTTTTGCCGCCGTTGAAGTCCCAGGCGTAGTCGGTGATCGGCCCAGCTGTCGAAGAGGAGCCCGACGCGTCGAGGTGCACCGGCACCCCGGCTGTCGCCGCGATAGGCGTGGAGGTGAAGGAGGCTTTGGGCCCGTACGCGCCAAGTTCGTAGTGGTGCAGGATCGTGCTGGAGCTGAGGGTGTTTTCGTAGAGCGCAAGGTCCTGCATGTTGCCGGCGCCGAACAGGGTGCTGGCGTCGCGTGACATCCAGTAGAGGGTGGAGTTGGCGAAGTTGCCTGCGCCCGTGCCTGACTCGGACTTGGTGTAGGTGACGGTGTGGCCGTCGACGTAGGGGGTGATCTCTTCTTCCGCGGATGCTTCGGTGTCGATGACGAAGGCGTAGTAGTGCCATTCGCCTGCGGTGGGGCGTTTGAAGAAGACGGTGTTGACCGAGGCGCCGTGTCCGACAGAGGCGGCGAAGTCCGAGCCGGGTGTGGCGTCGGGGTCGACGAGGAACCCGCCGTTGTGTTCGTTGAAGTTGGGTGTGAACTCCATCGCGAGGTGGTCGTCGGCGCCGTAGGAGCTCCACTTCATCCAGAACTCGACCGTGAGCTCGTGTGTGCCCGAGAGGTCGACGCTCGCGCGCGCGGCGCCGGAGGAGCCGTTGAATAGCGCGGAGGTCGAGGAGTCCCCGATCAGACCACCCGGTTCTCCCAGCGTCACCCCACCCAGAACTTCGGCGTTCGCGCTGCCAACGACGTCCGCGAACGAGGATTCGCTGCTCGCTTCGCCCATCGGCCAGAAGTGCGCGAGGCCCGTTGTGGTTTCAACCGCGTGCTCATACGTTTCGGCTCTCGCTGCCCGCGCGGCTCCCAGGAGGAGGACCGTCCCTAACAGCAGCGCGACAGCGCCCCGGCTCCCAGGGATTCGAGCCGGCATTCTCAAGGAAGGCAGCATTCTCAAGGACGGAACCTACGCAGACATATGGCGCCATGTCAATAGCTTCCACGCGACGAGCGCGCATTTTCCGTCTTTTCGTCAGGGGCCCTCAGCTGGGATCGGGAACTTCGGTGACGGCACGGGCCATCGCGCGAAAGATCAGATCGATCGCAGGTCGCACCCCGTCCTCGCCCTGCAGCAGGGCGGCGGCGGCAACGAGCGCGGAGCCGATCGTCTCCAGGGCCTCCCCGACGTCCCCCGGCTCGGGGTCGCGGCAGGCGGCGATCGCCATTTCGAGCATCGCGAGCGCCTGTTCGGGGACGCCGGCGAAGAGGGCGGGCCCAGCGAGGCTGCCGTAGCCGTACACCCGCGCGAGGCGACCGGAGAGCGTGATCGAAGACCCGCGGCGCGGGGGCGTGACGGGCGGCAGTCCGCGACCGTCGAAGAGCCCGGCGACGGTCTCGCCGAGCAGTCGGCGGACAGCTCGCTCGTCGAGGCCGGCGTGGGCAGCCAGGCGCAGCGCCATGTAGAGGGCGCTCTGGGGACGCCCGTAGGGGGGGTCGGAGGCGAACACGATCCGCTCGGCCGGCACCCGCGCGAAGAGCTCGACGACGTCAAGCGCGAAGAAGCAGGAGATGTCGTAGAGCACGCCGGGGTGGTCGGCAAGCAAAGAGGTGAGAATCCCCTGGTCGCAGATCGCGCCGTGGGCGAGGATCAACACAACGTCGGGGTGGCGAAGCGCGAGCTCGGCGAGCCCCTGGGCGATCGGGGGCAGCCCACGCCCGGCGTGGATCAGAATTGGCACGCGGGCCTGCTCGGCGACCTCGAAGATCCCCTCGAGCTCGTGCCCGTCGAAGGCGAACTCCTGGGCGCGGGGGTGGAGCTTGATCCCGCGCGCGCCCGCGGCGAGGCAGCGTTCGGCCTCCGCGACGGGCTCCTCGAAGGGGTCGAGCCGGCAGAAGGGAACGAGCCTGCCCTCGCTTTCGCCCGCCCAGGCGAGCACGCGGTCGTTGGGCACGCGGTAGGCGGGGCGACGGTCGGGGTCGTGCAGAGGAAACACGCAGGCACGCCGCGCCCCAGCGTCGTCGAGCTGGCCGAGCAGCTCGGCAAGCGTGAGCGAGCGCCCGTCCTCGTCAAGCCCGAGGTGGGTGTGGGCGTCGAACACCTCGGCCCCAGTGGGAAGCAGGCGTGCAGCTTCGGCGGAAAACGGCGCGAGGGCGTCGGCGTAGAGCGATGCGTCCATGGCGGGCAGCCTATTGGGTCGGATCGGGAGTCGCCCCGCAGCATCGGGCATCCCGTTGTTCGAGCTCGGCTGACACGGAAAGGCTCATCAACGCTGTTGCCCTCATCGAGGGTGGCATCCACGGCCCGAACGCACCTTTACCAGTCGTTGCGCTAAAGTAAAGGCCGTGCCCAGGGTGTCCTCCAAGAACCAGGTCACGATCCCGGTCGATGCCATGCGCGCAGCGGGCCTGCGCGCCGGCGACGAGCTGACCGTGCGTCCGATCGGGGAGGGCGAGATCGTCCTCGCGACCCGTGGCTCGCGGGTCCGACGTCACGCGGGCATCGCGACTGAGATCTATCGGAACGGTGAACTCGATCGGCTCCGTGACGAGTGGGAGCGCTGATCCTCGACGCCAGTGTCTTGATTGGCCTACTGGACACGGCAAACGCCCACCATGCCAGCGCGATCGACGACACAGAGGCCGCCGATCTGGCAGGACAACAGCTGTTGGTTCCCGCGAGCGCATACAGCGAGGCGCTCGTCGCTTTTGCACGCGCTGAGCGCGTTGGCGAAGCACGCGAGGCGATCGCTGCGATGGGTATCGCCGTCACCCCGCTCACCGCCGCGGTCGGCGAGCAGGCAGCGGAGCTGCGCGCCCGCCACGAGCGGCTGCGTCTGCCGGACGCGATCGTGCTTGCAACTGCGCGTGTGCTCGGCGGCGAGCTCTTGAGCTACGACCGCCGCCTGATGCAGCTCGCGCACAAACACGGCGAGCGCGCTTGAGCGATGGCCATCTGACAGACGACGCGCGGCGCGCAACGGCGCGTCCACGACTACGGCACAATCGCGCGCCGCCTCGTGACATTGGTCTCTACCGCGATCGACCAATAGCGTGGCGATGTGGCATGGGACGTGGTGATCGCAGGCGGCGGCTTCGGGGGCTTCTACGCCGCGCGGACGCTGGAGCGGGCGCTGCCGCCCCACAGCGCGCGGGTGACACTGGTGAGCGACGTGAACTTCCTGCTGTTCACACCGCTGCTGCCGGGAGCGGCGGCGGGGACGCTGGAGCCGCGCCATGTGGTGGTGCCGCTGCGCGAGCAGTTGCGGCGCACGGACCTGTGGCTCGGCCGCGTGGCGGGCGCGGACCCGCGGCGGGGGGTGCTGCTTGTGGACAGATCGGAGGCGGGCCAGCCGGAGGCGGGACGCCAGGAGTTGCGCTATGACCAGCTGATCGTGGCGCTGGGGTCGATCTCGCGCACGCGGCGGGTCCCGGGCCTCGTGGAGCACGCGATCGGCTTCAAGACACTCGCGGATGCGATCGCGCTACGCAACAGAGTGATCTCGATGTTGGAGGTGGCGGAGACGGTGGCCGACACGGCGGCGCGGGCGGAGCACCTGACGTTCGTGTTCGTCGGGGCGGGCTACGCGGGCGTGGAGGGGGTGGCGGAGCTGCAGGACTTCATGAGCGACGTGATCGACCTGTATCCGCGCTGCCGGGCGCAGGGGATGCGGTGGATGCTGGTGGAGGCGCAGGAGCGGGTGATGCCGGAGGTGGCCCCGAGTCTGGCGGCGTTCGCGGAGCGGGAGCTACGGGGGCGTGGGATCGAGATCCGCACGGGCACGACGATCGCGGAGGTGGGGGACCGCTCGGTGCGCCTGAGCGACGGGGAGCTGGTGGGGGCGCGCACGGTGGTGTGGACGGCTGGGGTGAGGCCCCACCCGGTGGTGGCCCAGATGGGATTGGCGCTGGGCGAGGGGGGCCGGATCGAGGTGGATCGCACGATGCGGGTGCGCGACCAGGAGAACGTGTGGGCGATCGGGGACGCGGCAGCGGTGCCGGACCCGGCGCGCAGAGGGGAGTCCGCACCGCCGACGGCGCAGCACGCGATCCGCCAGGGCCGGCGGGTGGCGCGCAACGTGGCGGCGGAGCTGGGCGCCGGCGGAAGGGTGCGTCCATTCAAATACAGGACGCTGGGGGTGTTCGTGGACCTGGGCCGACACCAGGCGGTGGCGAGCACGGTGGGGATCAGGTGGCGGGGCTTTCCGGCCTGGTTCCTGGCGCGTACGTACCACCTGGCGAACATGCCGGGTTACAGGCGCAAGCTGCGTCTGGTGGTCGACTGGACGGTGGCGCTGCTGTTCGACCGGGACACCGCTGAGCTGGGCCAGCTGGGACACCCCCCGGTCCTGGAGCACGAGGAGCCCCAGACGACCGCCTGACAGACGATCGGGGCTGCGCTGACCGCATGACAGACGATCGGCGCGGCGGTACCCTGCGCGGAGGATGCGCTTCGCGGTGAAGTTCCTCGGCTGCAAGGTCTCCCACGCGGACGCGATGCTCGCGCGCCGGGCGCTGCTGGAGGCGGGGCACGTGGAGGCGCCAGAGGTGGAGGCGGAGCTGCACGTGATCAACACGTGCTGCATCACAGGCGAGGCCGAGGCGAAGTCGCGCCAGTCGGTGCGCCGCTCGCTGAAGACGGCGCGGGAGGTGTACGTGGGGGGTTGCGCGGTCAACCTGCGAGCAGCCCAGTTCGCCGAGATCGATGCGGCGGTAAAGCCGTTCACGGGCACGGCGGAGGACGTCGCGCAGGCGATGGCAGGCGCGCTAGGGGGTTGCGTGGACTTGGAGCACGAGGCGCTGGTGGGCCGCCGAGCGAAGACCCCGGGTGCCATCGGCATGAGCCGCGGCGGCGAGCGTGCGCTGAATGGCGGGCCACGGGGCGCGGCTCTGGAGGAGGCGCCGAACGGTGTCTTTCTGGAGCGCCGCTCCGCGGCGGCGCGCACCCGCGGCTTCGTGAAGGTGCAGGACGGGTGCGACTGCCACTGCGCGTACTGCATCATCCCGACGGTGCGGGGCAGCGCGCGCTCGCGCGCGGCCTCGGCGGTGCTGGGAGAGGTGGCGGCGCGCGTGGCGCAGGGCCAGCCGGAGGTGGTGATGACGGGGATCAGCGTGGGGGACTACCGCGATCCGGAGGAGGGCCTGGAGCTGGGCGAGCTGATGACGAGGGCGGCGCGGGTGGAGGGCGTGGAGCGCGTGCGGCTCTCCTCGGTGGAGGTGATCCACGTGCGGGACTCGCTGGTGGCGGCGCTGCGCGAGGAGCCGAAGGTGTGCCCGCACCTGCACGTGCCGATGCAGTCCGGCGACGACGGGGTGCTGAGGGCGATGGGCCGCCACTACACGGCGGGCGAGTACCTGGAGACGATCGCGGCGCTGCGGGCAGCGGTGCCCGAGGTGAACGTGACAACGGACGTCATCGTGGGCTTCCCCAACGAGGACGAGGCGGCGTTCGAGCAGACGCTCGGGCTGGTGCGGGAGGCGGGGATCAGCAGGGTGCACGCGTTCTCCTACTCGCCGCGCCCGGGCACGGTGGCGGAGTCGCTTGGCGACAGGGTTCCGCCCGAGGAGAAGAAGCGCCGCTCGCGCGAGCTGCGGGGCCTCTCGGAGGTCCGCTCGCGCCACCACCGTACGGCAAAGGTGGGGCGCTCCGAGCGGGTGCTCGTGGACAAGGTGGCGGACACGCAGTGCTCGGGGTACACGGCCGACTACACGCGCTGCTACCTGCCGGCGCACGCGGCGGGGGCGGGCGAGCTGGTGGAGGTGAGCGTGGGGGAGCTGCACGCGGACGGCCTGCGAGCGACGCCGGTGTGAGCCGCGGCACAAGGCAGCTCGGGCGCGCCGCGGGGCCGAAGCACGGACTGCCTGATGTGACCACCGTGTGAGCCCTGCGATCGAAGCGACTCGACAGGCCGCGCGCGCGGCTATCCTTGGCCCACAAGTGGGCGTCGAAGGGCAGCTGAAGAGCGATCTGGCCACCGCGATGAAGGCGGGGGAGAAGGCGCGCGTGGGCGCCCTGCGGATGGTGCTCTCGGAGCTGCAGAAGGCCGCGAAGGAGGGGAGCGCCGATGAGCTGGCGGTGCTGCGCCGCGAGCGCAAGCGCCGGCTGGAGGCGGCGGAGGCCTACCGCGAGGGCGGACGCGCGGAGCTGGCGGCCACGGAGGAGGCCGAAGCAGAGCTGATCGCCGGGTACCTGCCGGCAGAGGTCCCCGAGGAGGAGCTGCGGGAGATCGTGGAGCAGGCGGTGCGCGAGAGCGGAGCGGAGTCGGTCAGAGACATGGGCCGCGCGATGGGCTTGGCGATGGCGGCGGTGGACGGCCGCGCCGACGGCAAGCGGGTCTCGGGGCTGGTGCGGGCGGCGCTTGGCGGATGAGGCGGGCCGCGAGGTCCAGCGCCCTCGACTCGCAGCTGCGCGCGCAGGTGGGGGGGCAGCTGCGCGGATGAGGACCCAGATCGAGCTGCCGGGCGACGTGGCGGCGGAGCTCGCGGGCAGTCAGGACGCGGTGCTGCGGGCGCTGGAGGGCCACCTGGAGTGCCGGGTGTTCCTGCGGGGCAACCTGTTGACGCTGGACGGCTCGGAGGGCGAGATGCGGGCGGGGGAGCGGGTCGTGCGCGAGCTCTCGGAGCTGATCGCGCGCGGGCACGAGATCGGCCCGGGCACGATCTCGGCGGTGACGGGTGCGCTGGATGCGCACGAGTCCCCGGCGAAGGTGCTGGAGGACGTGGTGTGGCGCCACCGCTCGCTGCGGGTGGCCCCCAAGACGGTTAACCAGAAGCGCTACGTGGACTGCATCCGCGAGCGCACGATCACCTTCGGCGTGGGCCCGGCGGGGACGGGCAAGACGTTCCTGGCGGTGGCGATGGCGGCGGCGGCGCTGTCGCGCAACGAGGTCAACCGGATCATCCTCACGCGCCCCGCGGTGGAGGCGGGGGAGCGGCTGGGCTTCCTGCCGGGGGATCTGATGGCGAAGGTCGACCCGTACCTGCGCCCGCTGTTCGATGCGCTGCACGACATGCTCGACCCGGAGAAGGTCACCCAGCACCTGGAGCGGGGTGTGATCGAGATCGCGCCGCTGGCGTTCATGCGCGGAAGGACGCTGAACGACTCGTTCGTGATCCTGGACGAGGCGCAGAACACGACGCCGGAGCAGATGAAGATGTTCCTCACGCGGCTGGGCTTCGGCTCGCGGATGGTGGTGACGGGCGACGTAACCCAGATGGACCTGCCGCCCGAGCAGCGCTCGGGCCTGATCGCGGTGGGAGAGGTGCTGGGGATGGTCGAGGGCATCGAGTTCGTGCGCTTCGGGGGCGAGGACGTGGTGCGCCATAAGCTGGTGCAGCGCATCGTGGAGGCGTACGACGAGCACGCCCAGCGGTACGTCCCGGACCGACCGCAGATCGGCGGCCGCCAAGCGGATCGCCGGCGGGCGTAGCGCAGTGGTCGAAGTCGAGGTGTTCGGTGCGCAGGCGCTCGGAGAGAACGCTCCACCGGCGGCGCGGGTGCGGCGCCTGTGCGTCCTCGCCGCAGTGTCCGCGGGCGTCGAAGAGGGCCACCTTGCGATCGAGCTCGTCGACGAGAAGCGCATCGCCCGGCTGAACGCGGAGCACCGCGGCAAGGACACTCCAACGGACGTGCTCTCCTTCCCGATCGACGGCGCAGCGCCCACGCAGCGGGCCGCGCGCGAGCTGGGGGACGTGGTGATCTGCCCGGAGCACACCGAGGACCTGTGCGAGGCGATCGTTCACGGGGTGCTGCACCTGGTGGGGATGGACCACGAGAGCGACGAGGGGGAGATGCTGGCTGTGCAGGCTGAGCTGCTGCGGTGGGAGAGTCTGCCGGCGAGCACCGGCGCCTTGGACCAATGATCGGCGGCGTGCCCCTTGCCTTCACAGGCCCGCCGGCCTGCGCGGGTCTCCTGACCTGCGCGCTTGCGCGCGCGTCAGCCGGCGTTTCGTCAGGCGCTCGCAGCGCGGCGCCCTGGAGGGGTCCGTGACCCGCGCGGGCTTCGTCGCGCTGGCGGGGCGCCCGAACGTGGGCAAGTCGACGCTCGTCAACGCGGTGGTGGGTGAGAAGGTGGCGATCGTCGCCGACCGCGCGCAGACCACGCGCCGCGCGATCCGCGGGGTGCGCACCGAGGGGGAGTGCCAGATCGTGGTGGTGGACCTGCCGGGGGTGCAGCGCCCACGGGATGCGCTCACGGCGCGCATGGCGCGACGAGTGCGCGAGGAGCTCGAGGGGGCGGATGCGGCGCTGTTGGTTCTGAGCGGCGAGCAGGGGGTGGGCCCAGGGGACCGCTTCATCGCGCGGTCACTCAAGGAATTGAGGACCCACCCAACTCACTCCCCGCCGGTGGCGATCGCGGTCAACAAGGTGGACCGGCTGAGCCGTGCGAGAACGTTGGAGGCACTGCGAGGCGCTGCGGAGCTTGAGCTTGACGGGGACGTGTTCCCGATCTCGGCCCGAACGGGAGAGGGGGTGGGGGAGCTCGTGGCGCACCTGGCGGCGCTGATGCCGGAGGGCCCCTTCCTGTTCGCGGCGGACGAACGCTCCGATCAGGCGCCGCAACTGCTGGCGGCGGAGCTGATTCGGGAGGCCGCGATCAGGCGCACCTTCCAGGAGCTGCCCCACGCGGTGGAGGTGGTGGTGGAGGAGTGGACCGATCGGAGATCGGCCAGCCGATCGGAGATCGGCCAACCGATCGGAGATCGACCGAAGCCGGGAGACACTCGCCTTCGGCGAGCATCCCCGTTTCGGCCAGCGGAGGGGGTGCGGGTCAGGGCGCTGATCTGGGTGGAGAGCGCCTCTCAGAAGGGCATCTTGATCGGGGCGCAGGGCCGGATGATCAGAGCGATCGGCAGCGCCGCCCGCCGGGAGCTTCAGCGGGAGCTTGGCTGCCGGGTGCACCTCGACCTGTCGGTGCGGGTGCGCCGGGACTGGAGGAGAGACGATGGCCTACTCGACCGCCTGGGGATCACATAGGCTTTGTCAAGCCACGGATAGCGGGAGTGGAGCACCGGTATACGTGGGGTTTGTCAAGCCTTTGAAACGTGTGGATGTCTGGGTACGCCCCCGAGAGGCCGTGCTAGGGGTTGTGCGCAGGACCTTTGCGAAAGTGCGGGGCAGGCCAAATCTGATATTGATGTTATGGTCCACTCGCGGTAGGTGGATGTCAATATATTCGTACGGTTCATCAAGGCGCTGCACAAAACCGCGATTTGGTGTACGTTATGTAACACACCGTACGGCAGGGGAAACAGTGTCCTACGGTGGGGTTAAGCCTACGAGAACGAGGTCGTCAAGGAAGCCTTGGGGGATAGATGTCCGCGAAGATCGCAGTTCTGGGACTGGTCATCGAGGAGCCCGGCCCGGCTCATCGGCTGACGGCGAAGCTACGCCAACGCCTGGCCTCGGCGGGGTTCGTGGACTCCAACGTCTACTCGGCGCTCACGCGCTTGGAGCGGGACGGGCTCGTGCGCACGATCGGGGAGGACCCCTCCGGGGACCCCGTACGGGACACCCCACCCTCCCGGATGATCCTTGCGAGCGCCCGCAGGAGCGCTCCGAGGCCTCAAGTGGCGACCGCCGCCTTGCAGCGAGCCGGCGCGAGCCAGCGGCCAAGCGTGAGCCAGCAGCGGGCCGCGGCGGTTGCCCGGTACCCCGCCCCGCGGCGATCGCCGGGCTCGCGGGCGGACTCGCGCTCCTTCGAAGCGACCCCCGCGGGGGTCAGGCACTTCGAGAAGTGGCTGCTCAGCTCCTCCACGGCGCCCCCCCTGCGGGACGAGCTGCACATGAAGGTGGCGCTCTGCCAGCCCCACAACCTGCCGCGCCTGGTGGAGCTGGTATACGGACAGGAGCTCGTCTGCCTGGCTCGCGTGCAGGAGCTCAAGCGCTCCTTCGAACGCACGCGCCCGCCCGCGCCGGACAGGTGGTCGGGATTGGTGCTGGTGCACATCAGAGATGCCGAGCTCTCATTCTGGGACGCGCGGCTGACGTGGCTGCAGGGCGTGCGGGAGTCCCTGGAAGGGATGCACTCCGAATACGAGCGCGCGACCCGGGGACGTATGGCGAGTTGACGATGGGCCCCCTGCTCTCGCTCAAAGCTGTCAGCAAGAGCTACTGGCGCGGGGATTCGGAGATGAGGGTGCTCAGGGACGTGACGCTTGACGTGCGAGCGGGCGAGTTCACGGCGGTGTGGGGCACGCGCGGCTCGGGCAAGACGACCCTGTTGAAGCTCGCGGCCCGCCTGGAGAGACCGGACAGCGGCACCGTGCGCTTCGACGGCGTCGACCTCGCGGGCCTCTCGGTGTCCCAGCACGCGCGGCTGATGCTGGAGAGGATCGGCTGGGTGCGGCGCACGGGGCCGAAGAGCGATCTGCGGATGATCGACTACGTGGCGCTTCCGCTGCTGGTGGAGCACAACCGCCGGCAGGCATATGCCCGTGCGGGGGATGCGATCGAGCGCGTGGGGGTTTCCGCGCACGCCCGTCAGCGGTGGGAGAGCCTCTGCGACGGGGAGCGCGCGCTGATCGGGATCGCCCACGGGATCGCGCGCGCCCCGCAGCTTCTGCTCGTGGACGATCCGACGGCCAACCTCGATGTCCTCGAACGCGAGCGGGTCACTGAGTTGTTGCGCGCGCTCGCGGAGGAGGAAGCGATCGCGGTGCTGATGGCCGTCCCGGACATGCCAGCGGCGATGCGCGCTCATCAGATCCTCTCGCTCGGGGCGGGGCGGCTGGCGAGCGCCTCCGAGCCCTTGCAGCCGGCTGAGGAGGCCGAGCGGGGCAGGGTGATCCAACTGCGCGGCGGGCAGCCCTCGGTGTGATGATCGAGTCCCTGGAGCCGGTCGGGTCGAACATCCCCCGAACCGTGCCCGCCCCGGGGATCGGTGCGATGCTCGAGCTGCGCGCTCTGGTCAAGCACTACCGGCTTGGAGAAGACGAGCCGGTGCGAGCGGTGGATGGAGTGGAGATGTCGGTGGCGGCGGGCGAGATGGTCGCGCTGTACGGGCCGAGCGGCTCGGGCAAGACGACGCTGCTGATGCTGATTGCCGCGCTACTGCGTCCGGACAGCGGGAAGGTATTCGTGGGGGGCCGCGAGATATCCGCGCTTTCAGAGCGGGAGTGCACCCAGTACAGGCTGCGGGAGCTCGGGTTCGTGCGCCAGTCGTTCAACCTGATTCCGGGCGCGAGCGCGCTGGACAATGCCGCGCTGAAGCTGTTGGGGAGCGATCTCAAGCCTCGCGAGGCCCACCGCCGCGTGAGCCCGCTGTTGGAGCAGCTGGGGCTAGGCGAGCGCCTGCGCCACCGAGCGGAGCAGCTGTCGATGGGGGAGCGCCAGCGGGTGATGATCGCGCGGGCGCTCTCGACCGACCCCACGCTGGTGCTCGCCGACGAGCCCACGGGCAGCCTCGACTCGCGGCGCAGTCACGAGGTGCTCGAGCTGCTGAGCGGCATCTGCCGCGAACGCGGGGTGGCGACGGTGCTCGTCACTCACGATCCAAAGGCGGCGGGGTACGCCGATCGCGTGCACACATTGCGCGATGGGCGGCTCGAGGATCGTGTGCCCGAGCCCCTGCCGGTCCCGCTCGATGTCTCTTGATCTCGATCCGCTACAGCGATGAGGCTGCGCAACGTCGTGGTGCTCTACCGTGTGCGCCTGCGCGAACGACTCGTGCAGGAGCTGTTTGCGATCCTGGGGATCGCGGTGGGGGTCGCGCTCCTGTTCGCCTCCCAGATCGCAAGCACCAGCCTGGACGGTTCGGTGCAGCAGCTGGTCAACGGGATCGTCGGCGGAATGCGCCTCCAGCTGTCCGCGCGCAGCCCCCAGGGCTTCGACCAGCGGCTGCTCGGCGAGGTGCGGCGTCTTCCCGGCGTGCAATCGGCGGTGCCGCTGCTGGAAGCGAATGCCAATGTGATCGGGCCGAAGGGCGAACAGGCGGTCAACCTGCTCAGCACCGATCCGCATTTCGCGCATCTCGGCGGACCGTTGCTGCGCCGTTTCACCGCCGCCCAGCTTGAACGCCAGCAGGCCTTCGCCATGCCGCTGCCGCTCGCGAGATGGATCGGCCTCGCTTCGCTGCAGTCCGCGGAGCTTCAGATCGGCGCTCGTGTCGAGCAGGCGTTCCTCGGCGCAGTACTGCTCAGAAGCGACATCGGCCCGCTGGTCAACAGCCCGGTTGCGATTGCGCCGCTCGCCTACGCACAGCAGCTGACTGGGATGCGGGGACGCCTTACGAGCATCTTCGTGCGGCCCGACGCGGGCCGCGATGGTGAAGCGCGGACCGGCCTGCTGCGCCTGGCCGCCGGTCGCCTCAACGTCCACTCGGCTAACTACGACCCGATGCTCTTCCACCAGGCGGCGGGTCCGGAGAACCAGTCGGCGCTGCTGTTCTCCGCGATCAGTGCGCTGGTCGGCTTCCTGTTTGCCTTCAACGCGATGCTGCTCACCGTGCCCCAGCGTCGGAGTCTGGTCGAGGACCTGCGCCTGGACGGCTACGCCCGCCGGATGATCCTTGAGATCCTGCTGTTCGACGCGCTCGTCCTCGGCGTCGTCGCCTCGCTGCTCGGACTGCTGCTCGGGGACCTGCTTTCGCTCGCGCTCTTCCGAGGGAGCCCGGGTTACCTCGTCTTCGCATTTGCGCCCGGCTCGCTGCGGATCGTCACGTGGCAGAGCGTCGCGATCGCCGCGGGCGGAGGGCTGCTGGCGGCGTTCGTCGGCGTGCTGGCGCCGCTGCGAGCTAATGTTTTTTCGGTTCTGAAGCCGCGCGCGGACCGGGGGACCTCCAACCCGGGTGCTGTCGCAGCGGCGCTGCTTGGTGGGGCAGCCTGCCTGGTGCTCACCACGACTATCCTCGTGATTGCGCCGCAGGAGGCGATCCTGGGAATCGTGAGCCTGATCGTCGCGCTGCTGCTGCTGCTGCCGTCCCTGATCCACACGGCGATCCTCGCGTTCGATCGTCTCCAGCGCTCGATCGGTGGCGCGGCTTCTCAGCTGGCGGTGGTCGAGCTCTCCTCCGAGGCCAGCCGGGCGCGATCGCTGGCGATTGCGGCGACGGGGGCGATCGCGGTGTTCGGCAGCGTCGCGATCCAGGGCGCCCATGCGAACCTGCAGCGTGGCATCGACGAGTCCACCCATGCCGTGAACGCCTTCTCGAAGTGGTGGGTCGCGCCATCGGGGTCGTCCAATCTGCTTGCAACCACACCGTTTTCCAGCGCCTCGGCGAGGGTGCTCGCGAGGTTGCCAGGCGTGAGGGCGGTGAGCGTCTACCGGGGAGGTTTCCTCGACTATGGGACTCGCCGCGTCTGGGTGATCGCGCCCCCGCGCACGGCCACCCAGCCGATCTCCTCCAGTCAGCTGGTGCAGGGCGGCCTCGCTCTCGCCACGGCCCGCTTTCGCAAAGGCGGCTGGGCGGTGGTCTCGCAGGCGATCGCCCACGAACACGACGTGCGGATCGGCCAGTGGCTCACGCTGCCCTCGCCACGACCCACTGCCTTTCGTGTGGCGGCGCTGATCACGAACGTCGGCTGGCCGCCGGGCGCGATCGTCCTCAACGCCGAGGACTACGCACGCGCGTGGGGAAGCACGGACGCCAGCGCGTACAACCTCGTGCTCGCGCCGGGAGTGTCTCCGCAGCGTTTTCGCCGCGAGGTGCGCGACGCCCTGGGGCCCGCGTCGGGGCTCGTCGCGGAAACGATGCGCCAGCGGGAAGAGCGCGGGCGCGTGACGAGCCGCCAGGGGCTCTCGCGACTGACCCAGATCAGCGGCCTCGTGCTCCTCGCCGCGATGCTGGCGATGGCGGCGGCGATGGGGTCGGTGATCTGGCAGCGGCGGCGGCGGCTGGCCGACATGAAGGTCGACGGCTTCGGCAGGGGCATCCTGTGGCGTGGGCTGCTTGTGGAGAGCGCGCTGCTGCTCGGCGCGGGCTGTTCAAGCGGCGCGGTGTTCGGGCTCTACGGTCAGCTGTTGCTGAGCCACGCGCTCGCCGTGGTCACCGGATTCCCGATCGTGTACTCGATCGGCGCGCTCGTGGCGCTCGGCAGCTTCGGGTTGGTCACCACGGTCGCGGTTCTGATTCTCGCCGTGCCCGGCTATCTCGCGGCGTGTGTCCGTCCCGCAATCATCCTCCAGGATTGACCCTTCAGGTCAGGGAGCGCCGAGCGGCTCAGGTCGGTTCGCGGCGTGGGAGCTGGGCGGAGGTGCAGCGGGAGTGAGGTGAGTGGAGTGAGTGGGAGGTGCGGCGGGAGTGAGGTGGTGGAGTGGGTGAGTGGGTGCACGAGGTGGGCGGGCCGTCAAAGGGGGTTGGTGGGCAACCAATCGGCGGATCGGGCACGCACGGCGGGAGAAGATGCGCAAAGCTGGGCAGCGCTGATCACTACGGCCGGTTCGCCATCTAATCTTGAGATCTCGATTCCTAGCGAGTTTTCAAATCCAACGCCGCTCTCTCCCAGACAGCTCTGGGCGTTGGTCGCTGCCGCGATCCGCGAGCTGCTGTGGGGGCTGCGCTTGGTCTCACGTGAGCTGAGCGCGTGGCAGCGCTTGGCACGGGCGATCCCCGATGCGCCGATCCGCGAGGATGCGCTGGGCGCCCTCGTGCGCAAGCGGACCCACATCGACGGCGCGGCTCTCTTCTCGATCCTCCCGCGTCGTCGCAACCCACGCCTGCTGGGCCTGCTCGTCGCATACGAGATCGTCCTGGACTTCCTTGACAACGTGAACGAGCGTGAGGCAAGCCCGGCGAACGGCCGCCAGCTCCACCTCGCTCTGATCGAGGCGTTGAGTCCCGACCGATGCATCTCGGACCACTACCGCCATCACCTCTACACGGACGACGGCGGGTATCTGCGAGCGCTCGTGGAAGCCTGCCGGGAGAGCTGCGCCCTGCTGCCGGGGTACCCGCAGGTGCGTGGGATGTTGCTGCGCGAGGCGACGCGCGCGCTGGTGCTGGGTATCAATCACGATCTCGACCCGCTCGATCGCGACGAGCAGCTGCGACGGTGGGCGCGGCGAGAATGCACCGGCTATCTCGACGCGAGCTGGTTCGAGCTCTCCAGTGCGGCGAGCGCGTCGCTCACGGTGCACGCTCTGCTTGCGCTGGCCGCCGAATCGGTGGGCGGCGAGCACGAGGTGGCAGCCGTTCACGCGGCCTACTTTCCGTGGCTCTCCGCGGCGAGCACGATGCTCGACAGCTACGTCGACCGGGCGGAAGACGCGACGATCGGAAACCACGCCTACATCGAGCACTACCCCACCGACGAGGCCGGTTTGCGGCGTGTGCGGGAGTTGGTCGGGCGATCGACGTGGGAGGCGCGCCATCTGCACAAAGGCCACCGGCACGCTGTGATCGCTGCCGCGATGGTCGCGATGTACCTCTCCAAGGACAGCGCTCGGGCGCCCTCGATGCGCGAAAGCACACGCGGGCTGGTATGCGCGGGTGGATCCCTGACGGTGCTGCTGCTGCCCGTCCTGCGGATGTGGCGTGCCGCCTACGCGCTGCGCTCCGCCTAGTGCGGACACTGATCTCGGCCCACCTCCAGATCTTATTTTCACTTGTGCATTGAGTACCGCGTAGGGGATGGGGGATCATGCGCTTGCAATGCGGGACACGAACGTCAGCCCATGGGTCATGGCTCTTCGGCGAGGGGGAGAGAAGCGGTGTCGTACGCGACACGCGGCTGAGGATGCCAGGGGTGGCGTGGACTGTTCCCGAAACGCTCCACCGCGGGTCGGGCGCCGTGCGCGGCGCTCGACCCGCATCCCGTGCAGCTTCCAGCCCTCGGCTCTGCCGAGAGGGGGCGTGACCTGCATTCAAGGCTGCTCGATCCCGGCTCCGTCCAGACTGGGCCGGATCCACCCTCGGGGGGAGATTTGCCCTTGAGCAAGCAGGTGCAGAGGTCGCTCAACCGCAACGCAACGGGCGGCGCGGACGGGGAGCCGGTCGAGGAAGGGCGCCGCGGGCGGTTCTCCTCCTCGCTGCAGGCGGGCCTCGCGATCCTCAACTGCTTCAGCGCCCAGCAGCCAGTGCTCGGCATCGCCAAGCTCGCGGACGAGCTGAACATGAGCCGCTCGACCACCCACCGTTACGCCTCGACGCTGGTCGCGCTCGGCTACCTCGAGCAGGACCAGGCGCGCCGCTATCGACTGGCTCCCCGGGTCGCCGACATGGGCATGTCGGTGCTGGACTCGATGGCGCTGCGCGGCAAGGCCCGCGAGCACTTGCGCGAGCTGCGCGAGCAGACGGGCCGCACGGCCTCGCTCGCGGTGCTCGACGTCGATCAGGTCCGTTACGTGGACCGGCTGCGCGGCTGGCGGCGCGGACAACACGCCGTCGACCTCGACCTGGGGGCGGGGGCGCGCCTGCCGGCGCCCTGCACGGCGATGGGCAAGGTGCTGCTCGCGCACCTGCCCGAACCGGAGCGAGAGCGGACGATCGCCAGCCTGAAGCTGACGCGGCGGGGGCCCAACAGCATCACCAGCAAGCGGGCGCTGCGCGCAGAGCTCGAGCAGGTGCGGGCGGAGGGCGTAGCGCTCGGCGACGAGGAGCTCGGTCCCGGAATCCGGACGATCGCGGCGCCCGTGATCGGCCCCGACGGCGATGTGATGGCCGCGGTCGGCATCCCCGTCCCCACCGACGCATTCTCAATGGAGGAGCTCCGCAAGGCGCTGGGCCCCCCTGTGATCGCCGCCGCCAAGCGCATCTCCGCTGCGCTGCGCGTGTAGGGCGCAGCGCCCAGCCCACCTCCACACGGACCGGCGGGGCGCAGCGCCCGGCCGACCTCCACGCGGACCGGCGGGGCGCAGCGCCCGGCCGACCTCCACGCGGACCGGCGGGGCGCAGCGCCCGGCCGACCTCCACGCGGACCGGCGGGGCGCAGCGCCCGGCCGACCTCCACGCGGACCGGCGGGGCGCAGCGCCCGGCCGACCTCCACGCGGACCGGCGGGGCGCAGCGCCCGGCCGACCTCCACACGGACCGGCGGGGCGCAGCGCCCAGCCCGCCTCCACGCGGACCGGCTTACGCCGCCGTGACCTCCACCGCGTCTGCCGCCTTGCGCACGCTCACGCCGTCGTAGCCTTTACCGAGTCGCCTCGCGCACATTCACGCCCCCCTATGCCGGCTGCGCCCACGCGAGGGGGACAGCGCGGCGCCCAGCCGCTCAGCGATCTCCTCGACTGCGGCGAGATCGAGCTTGGCCCTGAAGGCGAAGGGGACTCTCACCACGTCGAGGCCTTCGCGGCGCAGGCGGGCCAGCTGGTTCTGCTGCGAGCGCGCGCGCTCGTGCACCGCGTGCGCGGCGCGCACGGCCGAGCGCATCACGGCGCTCTCGCCAGGGCTCTTGGTACCGCTGTCCGTTCGGGCGCCGGCCGGCCCGGTGGACGCCCCGCCCTGCGACTCCCTGCCCTGCGACTCCCCGCCTTGCGACTTTCCGCCTTGCGACTCCCTGCCCTGCGACTCCCCGCCTTGCGACTCCCCGCGGAGTGGCGCGCCGTTCAGCGCGGCGATGCGCTGCAGCTCACCGCCCTCGAAGCGGCGCGGCAGCGCGCCGTTGACCACCACGCCGTCGAGCTCCCGGCCCAGCTCCCGGCGCAGGCCCTCGCGCAGCTCCAGGGTCTCGGTGACCGCCATCTCGGTGGGGTGCGCCACCGCGAGGTAGGCGGAGTGCGCGGGGTCCTCAAGGAGCCTGCGCACCTGCTGGGACTGCCGCGCGATCGGCCCCACGCGCGCGATCTCCGAGAAGGTCCGCGGCGAGCGCAGCATCGCCAGCGCGTGGCCCGTGGCGGGGGCGTCGAGGACCACGAGGTCGTAGTCAGCTGTGCCCCCGGCCCGGCTCCCGTCCCGGGATCCGCGGTCCTGCGGGCGCCTGCCCTGGGCGAGCTCCCACACCTTGACCATGCTGATCATCTCCCGCGCGCCCGGGGCGGCGGCGATCAGGTACTGGAAGCTCGAGCTCGAGGTGAGCACCCGGGCCGGCACGCGACCCCCGATCGCCCGCAGCCACTCGGCGAGCACGCGGTCGCGATCGATCGACAAACTCCACAGTAGCCCCCGCCGCAGCTCCGTCTCCACCCCGTGGCGCGGTGGCTCGGGACGGCCGAGCAGCGCGGCGAGGCGGCCCGTCCCCGCGACGCCCCCTCCGGCCTCCGCGCCGGTCACCTCCACCACGATCGTCCGCAAACCCCTGCGCGCAGCGAGCAGGCCCAGCGCGGCGGACACCGTGGTCTTGCCGACGCCCCCCTTGCCGGTGACCACGATCAGCTTGCGCTCGAGCACCGACGCCACCCTCATCATGATGACGTGGCGCGAGCGGCGCGGCCGGGAGCCGGGCAGGGCGGGCGCACTGGAAGGGACCCAAGCGCCGCCTACAATCCCGTGGATGAACGTCCCCGCCGCACAGAAGGTCAACGCGCTGGCCGAAACGGGGACCGATCAGGGAGACACTCGCTCCGCCGAAGCCGGGGGACGCTCGCCTTTGGCGAGCATCCCCGTTTCGGCCAGCATCCCCGAATCGGCCAGCCCCGCAGGCGCGTGTCTCCCGGTTTCGGTCGTCTACGACGAGCGCGGCTTGGTGCCCTGCGTGGTGCAGGACTGGAGCAGCGGGGAGGTGCTGATGCTGGCCTACATGAACGAGGAGGCGTTGCAACGCACCCGGGCCACGGGGGAGCTACACCTCTGGAGCCGCTCGCGCGAGGAGCTCTGGCACAAGGGGGCCACCAGCGGCAACACCCAGGCGGTGCGCGCGCTGCGCGTGGACTGCGACGGAGACACGCTGCTCGCGCTGGTGGAGCCCGCGGGGCCGGCGTGCCACACGGGGGAGCGCACCTGCTTTCACCGCGGCGAGGAATCGGAGATCGGCCAGCAGCCGCTCGCGCCCCACGAGACGCTGCCGGGGCTCGAGCGCACCCTCGCCGAGCGTGCCCGCGAGCGCTCCACGGGCTCCTACACCGTCGCGCTGCTCGAGGACCCGCCGCGGATCGGCGAGAAGGTGATGGAGGAGGCCGAGGAGGTCGCGCGCGCCGCGCGGGAGGAGTCCGACGAGCGCGTGGACGAAGAGGCCGCTGACGTGCTCTACCACCTGCTCGTGCTGCTCCACAGCCGCGGCCGCGCCCTCGTCAACGCCGAGCGGGTGCTCGATGCCCGTCGCCGCTGAGCGCCCCGCGCGCGTCCACGCCGCGGACCTCGAGATCGAGCCGACGCTCGAGCGGGCGCGGGTGCTCGCGCGCGAGCACAACCTGATCCCCCTGCGCCACAGCTTCATCGCCGACTGCGAGACCCCCGTCTCCGCGTTCCTCAAGCTCCGCGGGCTTGCTCCCGACGAGCCCGCGTTCCTGCTGGAGTCCGCCGAGCAGGGCCAGCGCATGGGCCGCTACTCCTTCCTCGGCATCCGCCCCCGCGCGGTGGTCCGTTGGTCGCTGGGTGACGAGGGCGATCCCTACGCGTGTGCCGGGGCGGCGCTCGCTCCCTACCGGCAGGCGCCGCTGCCGGAGCTGCCGCACTTCGCCGGGGGAGCCGTCGGCTTCTTCGGATACGACCTAGTGCGCACGGTCGAGCCGCTCGGCGAGCCCAATCCCGACCCGCTCGGGCTGCCCGACATGGCGCTGATGCTCTCCGACGTGGTCGTGGTGTTCGACCACCTCAAGCACACGATCACCGTGCTCGCCCACGTCTACGTCGAGGGGGAGGGTGAACGCGGAGATGCTGACGGAGAGGGTGTCGAGGGGAGGGGTGTCGAGGAGGAGGGCGTGGAAGGCGGGGGCGTGGAAGGCGGGGGCATGGTGGACGGGGGCGTGGAAGACGCGGGCATGGAGCGCGTCCCCCTTGACGCGGCGGGCGTCGAGGGGGACGACTTCGAGCGCGCCTACGCGCGCGCGCGCTCGACGATCGCGCAGGTGCGCGCCGCGCTGGACGGCCCGCTGCCGCAGGCGGCTGCGCCCTCGGGAGCCTGCGGGTCTCAGCCGCCGGTGTTCGAGCCCGAAATGGAGCGCTCGCAGTTCGAGGCGATGGTGGCACGCATCGTCGAGTACGTGTACGCGGGGGACGCCTTCCAGGTCGTGCCCTCCCAGCGCTGGTCGGCTCCGATCGACCAGGACGCCTTCTCGGTCTACCGCGGCCTGCGCGCGGTCAACCCCAGCCCCTACATGTACTTCCTGGACTTCGGCGACTTCCAGGTGGCCGGCGCGAGCCCCGAGCCGCTGCTGACGGTGACCGGCCGCACGGTCTCCACCTGCCCGATCGCGGGCACCCGCCCGCGCGGGGCGAGCGCCGAGGAGGACCGCCGGATCGCGCAGGAGCTGCTGGCCGACGAGAAGGAGCGCGCCGAGCACGTGATGCTCGTGGACCTCGGCCGCAACGACCTCGGCCGCGTGTGCGAGTTCGGCAGCGTGGAGGTGCAGACGTTCATGGCGGTCGAGACGTACTCCCACGTGATGCACATCGTCTCCACCGTCAACGGCCGGCTGCGCGAGGTGATCTCTCCGATGGACGCCCTGCGCTCGGTGCTGCCCGCCGGCACCCTCTCGGGCGCCCCCAAGGTGCGCGCGATGCAGATCATCGACGAGCTCGAGTCCGTCAAGCGCGGCGGCTACGGCGGTGCGATCGGCTACCTCTCCTACACCGGGGACCTGGACACCTGCATCCACATCCGCACGGTCGTCGTCAAGGACGGCCGCGCGTACGTGCAGGCCGGCGGGGGCACCGTCGCAGACGCCAAGCCCGCGTACGAGTACGAGGAGTCCCTCGCCAAGGCCCGCGCCGTGATGCGCGCGGTCGAGCTGGCGGCGGCGCAGCCCAACTGGGCGTAGAGCGACCTGGAGATACCTGGAGCAGACACCGTGCGCGTGCTGATGATCGACAACTACGACTCCTTCACCTACAACCTCGTGCAGTACCTGGGCGAGTTGGGGGCGGAGGTGGACACGGTGCGCAACGACCGCGCCACCGTGGAGGAGCTGTTGGAGGGGGGGTTCGAGCGCTGCGTGGTCTCGCCCGGGACCCTGCACCCCCGACGAGGCGGGGATCTCCCTGGAGGTCGTGCGCCGGATGCCCGAGGCCGGCGTCCCCACCCTCGGCGTGTGCCTCGGCCACCAGGCCATGGCCCAGGCGTTCGGGGGGCGCGTCAACCTCAATCCCCCCGTGCACGGCAAGGCCACCACGATCGAGCACGACGGCCGCACCATCTTCCGCGGCCTCGCCTGCCCGTTGACCGTCGGGCGCTACCACTCCCTGGTCGTGGACCCGGAGCTGCCCGACTGCCTGGAGTCCTCCGCACACGGCGAGGGCGTGCTGATGGCCCTGCGCCACCGCGAGCTGCCGGCCGAGGGCGTGCAGTTCCATCCCGAGTCGGTGCTCACCGGCGAGGGCAAGCTGCTGTTTGAAGAACTTCCTCGACTGACTCCCACCTGCCTCCTCGCCTGACGCTCGACCCCGCCTCCGCCGATGCCCAACCCGATCCTCACACGCGCCATCGACACGCTCGCCTCGCGCGAGGACCTCAGCGAGCAGCAGGCCGCTGAGGTGCTCGCGGAGATCATGCACGGCGAGGTCTCCGAGACCCAGATCGCGGGCTTCCTGATCGCGCTGCGCACCAAGGGGGAGACCGTGCAGGAGCTCGCCGGGCTGGCGCGCACGATGCGTGAGCTCGCCGCCCACGTGCCGAGCACGCGCGAGGACCTGCTCGACACCGCGGGGACCGGCGGGGGGCGGCGGACCTTCAACGTCTCCACCACCGCAGCGCTGATCGCCGCCGGCGCGGGCTGCGCGGTGGCCAAGCACGGCAACCGCTCCGCCACCGGGCCCTCCGGCTCGGCGGACCTGCTGGAGGCGCTCGGCGCCCGCATCGACCTCGATCCCGACGGCGTGGCGCGCTGCATCGAGGAGGCCGGCTTCGGCTTCATGTTCGCCCCCGCCCACCACCGGGCGACCCGCTTCGTGGTGCCGGTGCGCCGGGAGCTGGCGGTGCGCACGATCTTCAACCTCCTCGGTCCCCTGACCAACCCCGCCGGGGCCACCCGCCAGCTGATCGGGGTCTCCGACCCCCGCTTCCTGGAGGTGGTCGCAGGCGCGCTCGCGCTGCTCGGGGTGACACGCGCGCTGGTGGTCAGTGGCGAGGACGGGCTCGACGAGGTCTCCAGCTGTGCCCCCACCCGGGTTGTGGAGGTGGACGGCCCCGACATCCGCCGCTACACGGTCGGCCCCGAGGAGCTGGGGATCGTGCCGGCCTCCCCGTCGGACCCCGCGTTGGAGGGGGGCACGCCCGCCGAGAACGCCGCCGTCACCCGCGCCATCCTTCAGGGCGAGGACGGGGTGGGCGGGGCGGACGGGGTGGACGGGTCCCGATCCAACCTCGCCCTCGTCAACGCCGGCGCCGCGATCTACGCCGCCGGCGCCGTCCCCACGCTCGCCGAGGGGGTGCAGGCGGCCCGCGCAGCGCTCGCCGACGGGGCCGCCGCCCGGGCGCTCGCGGGCTACGTGGAGGCCACTCTCCGGCACGCCCCCGCCGAGGCGGCTTCGTGAACGCGACCAACGCTCGGCTCCGGTCGCGCGTCGGGTCTCCTCGGCGGTATCGGGGCGATTCCGTGAACGTGACCGCCGCTCGGCGGCGGTCACGCGCTTCGGGTCTCCACGGCGGTATCGAGGCGATCCCGTGAACGCCACCGATTCCCGCGGCACCTCCGTCGGGGTGGGCGTACCCACTGTGCTCGAGCGCATCCTCGCCTCCACCCGCGCCGAGGTCGCCCGGCGCAAGCGCGAGCTGCCCGTGGAGGAGCTGATGGATGGGAAACCCGCTCGTCCTGCCCTCGGCGCAGACTCCTCCGCTGGCGAGCGGCGCTTCCGCGATGCCATCGCGGGTCCGGGCATCGCGGTGGTCGCCGAGTTCAAGCGCCGCTCCCCCTCCGCCGGTCGGCTGCGGGAGTGCCCGGAGGTGCACGAGATCGTGGGCGCCTACGAGCGCGGCGGCGCCGCCGCTGTGTCGATCCTCACCGAGGGCCCCCACTTCGACGGCTCCCTGGAGGACCTCCGCCTGGCCCGGGCCGCGTGCGCGCTGCCGGTCCTGCGCAAGGACTTCATCGTCGATCCCTACCAGCTGCACGAGGCCCGCGCGGCCGGCGCCGACGCGGTGCTGCTGATCGTGGCCGCGCTGGAGCAGTCCGTGCTCCAGGCTCTGCATCGCGAGGCCCGCGCGCTCGGGCTCGACGTGCTCGTCGAGGTCCACGACCGCCCGGAGCTGCACCGCGCTCTGGAGCTGGGGGCCGAGCTGATCGGAGTCAACAACCGCGACCTGCGCGACTTCAGGGTGGACGTCGGGCGCACCTTCGCTCTGCTCGATGAGATCCCCGACGGGGTGGCGGTGATCTCGGAGTCGGGGATCGCCACCCCCGAGCAGCTGCGGCGCCTGCGGCAGCGGGGCGTGCGGGGGGTGTTGGTGGGAGAGACGCTGATGCGCGCCCCCGACCCCGAGGCCGCGTTGAGGGAGCTGCTGGCGCGCTCCTGCGACGCCGAGGCCGGCCGGGGAGTCGCGGAGTGAGGGCTCCAAGGGGTTCCAAACGGGTGAGGACTCCCAAGGTTTTAGAGACGCCGGGGCTACCCTTTAGATCGCCTTCATCGCAACCGTTCATCCTGTCCTCACGATGAACGCTCCCTCCATACTCACAATGACCCCTCTCCCCACCACCTCCTCGCGATGAAACGCCTATTCGCTATTCCCTTCCTCTCCGCCCTCGTCGGGGGCGGCGTCGTGGTGGCCGTGATCGCTGCCGCCGGCGGCCTCGGCTCCACCCAGAAGACCGTCACCCAGGTCCAGGCCGCGTCCTCGGTGGCCGCCGCCGCCACCTCCTCCACCACGGCGGGCGCCGCCAAGGGCTCCGGCGGGCCGACCGCCCACGAAATCTACGAGCGCACCGCCCCCGGCGTGGCCTTCGTGACCTCCACGATCGTGCGCCAGAGCGAATCCCCCTTCGGCTTCGGCGAATCCCAGCAGCAGGGCGTCGCCACGGGCTCCGGGTTCGTGATCAACGCCAACGGCACGATCCTCACCAACTGGCACGTGGTGGAGAACGCCGTGAAGGTCTCCGTCAGCTTCGAACACGGCAAGACCGTCGAAGCCCACGTCGTCGGCAAGGACCCCTCCCAGGACCTCGCCGTGCTGCGCATCCCCACCGAAGGCCTCACCATGCACCCGCTCACGCTCGGCAACTCCAGCGCCGCCCAGGTCGGTGACCCCGTGCTCGCGATCGGTAACCCCTTCGGGCTCAGCCGCACGCTCACCACCGGCGTGATCTCCGCCTTGCAGCGCCAGATCACGGCCCCCAACGGCTTCACGATCGACAACGTCCTGCAGACCGACGCTCCGATCAACCCCGGCAACTCCGGGGGCCCGCTGCTCAATGCCACGGGAGAAGTGATCGGCATCAACTCCCAGATCGAGACCGGCGGCAACGGGGGCGGCAACGTCGGCATCGGCTTCGCCGTGCCGATCGACACCGCCAAGACCGAGCTGTCCGAACTCGAGAAGGGCGGAACCGTCCGCAGCGCCTACCTCGGCGTCAGCACGATCACGATCGACGGCTCGCTCTCGAGCCTGAACCTGCCCGTCAAGAGCGGCGCGCTCGTCGAGAAAGTCGAAGCCGGCACCGCCGCGGCCAAGGCCGGCATCCACGCCGGCAACGTCGAAGCCAAGATCGGCGGCAACGAAATCTCCGTGGGCGGAGACATCATCGTGACGTTCGACGGCAAACAGGTCACGAGCTCCGAAGACCTCGCCGCCGACGTGGGGGCCAAGAAGCCAGGGGAGACCGTAACCATCGAACTGCTGCGCGCCACCGGCAGCGGCAGCTACACCAAGAAAACCGTCACCCTTACCCTCGGCCAGCGCCCCAACTCGATTCCCAACCCCACCACACCTGAATAGCTAAAGACCGTCTCGTTGCGCTGCTCTCCAGATTGAGCAGACTGCTGACTCATCGAAGCGTCCGCGAAGCGGGCGCTTCGTCGTTAAGGCCCGGCGGTCGGTCGGGCCAGTGCCGCCGGGGCCACCCGCTACCGTTGGCCTATGCTCGACGCCGCCACTCGTATCAAGGTCTGTGGCATAACGCGCCTGGACGACGCTGAGCTCGCAGTGGAGCTCGGAGCGTGGGCGGTGGGCATGATCTTCTACGAGGGCTCCCCCCGCGCGTGCTCGACCGACGAGGCGCTGCGGATCGCCTCCGTGCTGCGCCGCCGGGTGGAGGTGTGCGGAGTGTTCGTCAACGCGCCCCTGGAGGAGGTCGTGCAGGTGAGCGACGAGCTCGGGTTGACGATGCTGCAGCTGCACGGCGACGAGGGGCCCGCGTACTGCGCGGAGGCGGGGCACCGCACCGGGGCGCGGGTCGTCAAGGCCGCCCAGGTGTCCTCGATCGGCGAGGTGCGAGATCTGGAGCGCTTCCACGTGGACTACCACCTGCTGGACGCCCGCTCCTCGGAGCCGCACAAGCGCGAGCTGCGGGGAGGCACGGGAGAGACCTTCGACTGGAGTCTGCTCTCCGCGCGGCGCTCCTCGGTCCCGCTGATCCTCAGCGGCGGCCTTGGGCCGGAGAACGCCGTCGAAGCGATCCTCGCGGCCTGTAGTCAGGGACACCGCGCAAGGCCCTTCGCCCTGGACACCGCCAGCGGCACCGAGGCCGCGCCGGGGCGCAAGGACCCCGAGCGCCTGCGCGCGTTCTTCGCCGCGGTCCAGGGGGCCGCACCGGTCGGCGCTCCGGTGTGAAGGTCCCGGTGGTCCTGCGGTGGGAGCCCGCGGGCCCCCACCGTGCGCGCTTGGCCGGCTCCCACCGAGGGGCCTGCGGGCCGCCCCCCGCGCGCCTCGCCGGCAAACGCAGGGGAGCCGGTCCGTGCACCACGCCCGCGTCCCGCGCTACGAACGCCGCTGCTGGAGCCCGTAAGGGCGGAAGCCATCCAAACCCCACCACCTCGCGGTAGGCTCGCCCCGTGAGCACGATCGAGCACCGCTTCGGGCGCTACGGGGGGCAGTACGTCCCCGAGACGCTGATGCCCGCGCTCGCCGAGCTCGAGCAGGCGTGGCTCGCCGCCCGCGAGGACCCGGCCTACCGGGCGGAGCTGGAGGGCCTGCTGCGCGACTTCGGCGGGCGCCCCACCCCGCTGTACCGCGCGCGGCGGCTCTCCGAGCGCCTTGGGCGGACCGTGTACCTCAAGCGCGAGGACCTCAACCACACCGGCTCGCACAAGCTCAACAACGCCCTTGGCCAGGCGCTGCTGGCGCGGCGGATGGGCAAGCGCCGCGTCATCGCCGAGACCGGCGCGGGGCAGCACGGCGTCGCCACCGCCACCGTGTGCGCGCTGCTCGACATGGAGTGCGTCGTCTACATGGGCGTCGAGGACACCCGCCGCCAGCGCCCCAACGTGCAGCGGATGGAGCTGCTCGGCGCGACCGTCCACCCCGTGGACGCCGGTGCGCGCACGCTCAAGGAGGCGACCTCGGCGGCGATCCGCGACTGGGTGACCAACGTGGCGAGCACCCACTACGTGATCGGCTCCGTCGTCGGCCCCGCGCCCTACCCTGCGCTGGTGCGCGACCTGCAGCGCGTGATCGGCGACGAGGCCCGCGCGCAGCTCTTGGAGCGCGAGGGTTGCCTGCCCGCGCGCGTGGTCGCGTGCGTCGGCGGGGGCTCCAACGCGCTGGGGATCTTCACCGCGTTCCTCGGGGACCCCGCCGTCGAGCTGATCGGCGTGGAGGCCGGGGGGGAGGGGGTCGACACCCCTCGCCACGGGGCGCCGCTCACCGTCGGCGGGCGCGCGGGCGTGCTGCACGGCGCGCTCTCCGCGGTGCTGCAGGACGAGGAGGGCCAGATCGTCGAGGCGCACTCCGTCTCCGCGGGACTCGACTACCCCGGCACCGGCCCCCAGCACGCGCACCTGCGCGACACCGGCCGCGCGCGCTACGTCGCCGTCGCCGACCGCGACGCGCTCGCCGCCTTCGCGGAGGTGGCCCGCCTGGAGGGCATCATCCCGGCCCTGGAGACCGCGCACGCGCTCGCCTGGACGCTCGCCCAGCCCGACGGGGAGCTCGACCTCGTGTGCCTCTCCGGACGCGGGGACAAGGACTTGGCGGAGGTGTTGGCCCGCTCATGAGTGGCGGGGTTGAGCGAATCGCCGCTGCGTTTGCACGCCAGGGACGTTCCGCAGCGCTGATGCCCTACCTGATGGGTGGCTTTCCCACGCTCGCGGAGTCCACGCGCATCGGCGAAGCGTGCGTGCAGGCCGGCGCGGACGTCCTCGAGCTTGGCGTGCCCTACTCTGACCCGCTCGCCGACGGGCCCGTGATCCACGACGCCGCCACCCGCGCGCTCGCCGCGGGGGCCTCCCTCGCCGGGGTGTTGGAGGTCGCGCGCGCGCTTGCTCCCGCCGTGCCGGTGGTGCTGATGTGTTACGCCAACATGGTCCTCGCGCCCGGCGCCCCCGCTTTCGTGGAGCGCCTCGCCCGCACAGGGGCCTGCGGGCTGATCGTGCCCGACCTGCCCTTCGAGGAGGCCGCCGAGGTGCTCGCCGCGTGCGACGCGCACGGCCTCGCGCTCGTGCCGCTCGTCGCCCCCACCACCCCGCCGGCGCGGCTCGCTGAGATCGGGGCGCGTGCGCGCGGGTTCCTCTACACCGTCTCCGTCGTCGGCACCACCGGGGAGCGCGACGCGCTCGCGGAGCGCTTCGCCGAGGTGGTCGTCCGTGCGAAGGCCGCCACCGCGGTGCCGGTCGCGCTCGGCTTCGGGATCTCCACGCCCGCGCAGGCTCGCCAGGCGGCCGACGCGGGGGCCGACGGGGTGATCGTGGGGACCCGCCTCGTGCGCGCCGCCGGAGAGTCCGAGGATCCCGCCGGCGCGGTCGGGGCGCTCGTCGCCGAGCTCGCCGCGGCGCTCGAGCGCAGAGGGCCAGACCAGGCCCCTCGGAGAGGCCCTACCCGTGCGTCCGGCCCGCGCGGCCGGTAGGATGCGCGGGCGATGGGATTGATCCTCACCGTAACCGCCGGCCTCGTCGTGTGGGTCGTGCTGTGGGCCCTCGGCGCCAAGGGGTTCGACGCGTTCATGCTCGCTGCGGCCATCATGCTTCTCGGTGCCTGCGTGCGGATCCTCTCCGGCTACCTGCCCGGCCGCCGCAGCGGCGCCTGAGCCGCCGGTGCGCCCGAGCTGGCTCCGCCTGGACCCATCCGTGTCCCGAGTCCGCGCGCGGGCCTTCGCGTTGCCTCCGCGCTCGGCGATGGCGTCGGGGCTCCGTAGGCTCCGTAGGCTCTGCCCGCGCAGCGCTGTGCTGTTCCTGCGCAGCGTCGCGCCGGTCGCGTCGGTGCTCCTCGCGCTGACGGCGCTCGTTGCCCTCAGCGGCTGTGGAGGAGTTGGGGTGTCCACTGCCAGCACCCCCGGGAACGAGCTCACCGTCTACTCCAGCCTCCCGCTCGAGGGCCCTGCCGCCGCCGCCTCGCAGCAGGTCGTAGACGGCGAGAAGCTTGCCCTCGCCCAGGCCGGGGGGCGCGTGGGGCGCTTCAAGATCGACTACGCCTCGCTCGACGACGCCAACCCCACGACCGGGGCGGCCGACCCCGGGGTCACTGCCACCTACGCCCGCGTCGCCGCCCAGGACACCTCCACGATCGCTTACCTCGGCGACCTGGACTCCGCCGCCTCCGCGGTCTCGCTGCCGCTGACCAACGCCGCCGGGATCCTCCAGGTGAGCCCGGGGAGCCCTTACGTCGGGCTCACCTCCTCGCTCGACGCCGGCCAGGACGAGCCGTACCGCTTCTACCTCACCGGGCAGCGCACCTTCGCCCGTCTGGACCCCGGCGATCCGGTGCAGGCCGCGGCCCAGGTGAAACTGATGCGCGCGCTGCACGTCAGGCGCGTGTACGTGATCGAGGACCAGGATCCCTTCAACCTGCCGCTCGCGGAGCTCCTCGCCGAAGAGGCCAAGCGCGCCGGCGTCGAAGTCCTCGGCGAAGACCAGGTCGACACCACCGGCGCCGGCGAATTCGCGGGCGAGGTCCACAAGGTGCTCGCGAGCGGCGCCCGCGCCGTGTTCTTCAGCGGCGCGCCGGACGCCGGGGCCGTGGCGCTCTGGCAGCAGCTCCACGCGGCCGACACCCACCTGCGCCTGTTCGGCGCGAACGCGCTCGCCGAACCCTCCTTCGCCGCTCGGATCGGCTCCGCCGCGGCGCACACCTACCTGACCACCCCGCTGCTGCCCCTCTCGCTCTACCCTCCCGCCGCCCTCCGCGTCCTGGCCGCTTACCAGCGACACTTCCATGAGGCACCCGGGGCCTACGCGCTGTACGGGTACGAGGCGATGAGCGCCGTGCTCCTCGCGATCCGCCGCGCGGGCCGCCACGGCGACGACCGCGAGGCCGTGATCCACCAGTTCTTCGCGATCAAGGACCGCGACTCCGTGCTCGGACGCTACTCGGTGCTCCCCGACGGCGACACCACCCTCTCCCGCTACGCCGTCGACCGCGTCCACGGGGGGCGCCTCGTGTTCTACCGGGCCTTCGACCTGCCGCCCGCGAGTTGAGGGCCCTCAGTGGCTCTTCAGCGCTGTCCTGAGCGCCTCGTCAAGGTGGGGATGGCGGAACTCGTAGCCCAACACCAGCGGCTTCGCGGGCAGCACGCGCGCGCCGGTTGTCACGATCTGCGCCATCTCGCCGTAGAGCGCCCGTAGCGCGGCGCCCGGCACCGGCAGCAACGCGGGACGGCGCAGGGCCCGCCCGAGCGCCCGCGAGAGCTCGCGGTTGGTGACGGGCTCCGGGGCCGTCCCGTTGATCGGGCCCGACCACCGCTCGTCAACGATCGCGGCGCGCACGATCCCCGTGAGGTCGTCCACGTGGATCCACGACACGTACTGGCGGCCACCCGCGACCGGGCCGCCCACCCCGAGACGGAAGGGGGGCAGCATCTTCGCCAGCGCGCCCCCGCGGCGGTCGAGCACGACCCCCGTGCGCACCTGCACCGCGCGCATCCCGAGCTCCTGCGCAGCGCGCGCCTGCGCCTCCCACGCGACGCACACCTCCGCCAGGAAGTCGCGCCCGGCGGGCGCCTCCTCGTCCAGCGGCTCCTCTCCGTGCGGGCCGTAGTAGCCGACCGCCGATCCGCTCACCAGCACCTTCGGCAGGCCCGCGCCTCCGTGCGAGCCGCACTCGCGCAGCCCCTCCACGAGGTGGCGCGTGCCGATCACGCGGCTCTCGCGGATCGCCCGCTTCGCGCTCGCCGTCCAGCGCTGCGCGACGTTCTCGCCCGCGAGGTGCACCACTGCGTCGCGTCCCTCCAGCGCCTCGGCCGGCGCCCGTTCGTCCAGCGGGTCCCACCTCATTGCCCGCACGCCGAGCCTCGCCCCGGCCCGGGCGGGGTCGCGCGAGAGCACCGTGACCTCCGCCCCCTCCGCCACCAGGCGCGCGACGAGCGTGGTCCCGATCAGGCCCGTGGCGCCGGTGAGCGTGACCCGCATGACCTCACGCCGCGGTCGGCGTGCTGGCCGAACCGGGGATGCGAGCCGCAGGCGAGTGTCTCCCGGCTTCGGTTGCGGTGTCGCTCTGCGCGAACCCCACCTCCTGGCCGGCCAGCGCCATGCCGCTGGTCCGCGCCTGCTCGGCCACCGCCGCCGCCACCGCGGGGGCGACGTCGCGGTTGAAGACGGAGGGGATGATGTAGTCCTCGCGCAGCTCCTCCTCGGGTACGATCGCCGCGATCGCGCGCGCCGCCGCCATCTTCATCTCCTCGGTGATCGCGCGTGCGCGCACGTCGAGCGCGCCGCGGAAGATCCCGGGGAAGCACAGCACGTTGTTGATCTGGTTGGGGTAGTCCGAGCGGCCCGTCGCCATGATCCGCACGTACGGCGCGGCCTCCTCGGGGACCACCTCGGGGTTGGGGTTCGCCATCGCGAACACCATCGCGTCGTCGTTCATGCGCTCCAGCGCCTGCGCCGGCAGCGCCCGCGCGCCGGAGACCCCGATCAGCAGGTCGGCGCCCTCGATCACGTCCGCCGGGCCCCCCGCGCGGCACTCGGGGTTCGTGACCTCGGCGAACCACCGCTTCACGGGGTTCATCGAGCCGTCGAGGTAGTCCTCGCGGTGCACGTGCAGCGCTCCTCTGGAGTCCGCGCCGATGATCTCGCGCACCCCGGCCTCGCGCATGATCTTCGTCACCGCGATCCCCGCCGCGCCGAGGCCGATGACCAGCACGCGCAGGTCCTCCAGGCGGCGGGCGGTGAGCTTCACCGCGTTGAGCAGCGCCGCCATCACCACCACCGCGGTGCCGTGCTGGTCGTCGTGGAAGACCGGGATCTCGAGCTCTTGCTTCAGGCGCTCCTCGATCTCAAAGCAGCGCGGCGCGGAGATGTCCTCCAGGTTGATCCCCCCGAACCCCGGGGCGAGCAGCTTCACGGTCTGAACGATCTCGTCGGGGTCCTTGGTGTCGAGGCAGAGCGGGAAGGCGTCCACGCCGGCGAACTCCTTGAACAGGCACGCCTTGCCCTCCATCACCGGCATCGCCGCCGCGGGGCCGATGTCGCCCAGTCCCAGCACCGCGGTGCCGTCGGAGACCACCGCGACGGTGTTGCGCTTGATCGTGTACTGCGAGGCCTTGTCGGGGTCGTCGCGGATCGCGATGCACACCCGCGCGACGCCCGGCGTGTAGACCATCGAGAGGTCGTCGCGTGTCTTCAGGGAGTGCTTGTTGCGCTGTTCGATCTTGCCGCCCACGTGCAGCAGGAAGGTGCGGTCGGTTGTGTCGATCACCTCCACGCCGGCAAGTGCCTCGATCGCCTGCAGGATCCGGCCCCAGTGTTCGCGGTTGGAGGCGTCCACCACGATGTCGCGCACGCTGCCCTCGGCGTCCACCTCAACGGGGTCCACCGCTCCCACGATCCCGCCCGCCTCGGCGATTGCCGCCGTCACCGAGCCGAGCAGGGCGCCCTGGGCGTCGTCCAGCTTCACACGGATCGTGAGGCGGTACTGCGCGCTGGGGGTGAGGTTCACGTGCGAGGGCTCCTGTCCGATCGAGGGCCAGCCATCTTATTGCTCGCCGCCTGTCCTAAAGTGCTCCGTCGTGGCGACGCGCGCGACAGCCCCCTCGATCCCCACGGGCGGTGCGGGGCGGCGCCTCTTCCTGATCGACGGGCCCAGCCTCGTCTATCGTGCCTTCTTCGCGCTACCCGAGTCGATCGCGACCTCCACCGGGGTGCCCACCAACGCGATCTTCGGGTTCGCTTCGATGCTCGTCAAGATCGTCACCGAGTACGGCGTGTGCCCCACCGTCGTCGCGTGGGACGCCGGCACCTCCGGGCGAACCGAGCTGTTCCCCGAGTACAAGGCCCAGCGCCGCTCGCGTCCTGACCTGCTCAAACAGCAGTGGCCCGCGATGGAACCGCTCGTGGAGGCGTTTGGCTACCGCAACGTGAAGGTCGAGGGCTACGAGGCCGACGACGTGATCGCCTCGCTCACCGCGCGCGCCGTCGCCGCCGACCCCCCGGTCCCGGTGACGATCGTCACCGGGGACCGCGACGTCTTCCAGCTGATCGACGAGCACGGCCTTGTCGAGGTGATGGCCACAGCGCGGGGGATCACCGACACGAAGGTCTACGACCACCAGGCGGTGCTCGACCGCTACGGGATCCCGCCGGCGTTGATCCCCGACTTCTACGGCTTGAAGGGCGACACCTCCGACAACATCCCCGGGGTCCCAGGGATCGGCGACAAGACCGCCTCCGATCTGATCCAGCGCTACGGCGCTCTGGAGGAGGTGCTCGCCCACATCCCCGACGTCAGCGGCGCGAAGCGCAAACAGAACCTTCGGGAGCACGCTGAGGCCGCCCGCGTCTCCAAGCGCCTGGCGACGGTCGAGCGTGAGGTCCCGTTCGACCTGGACCCCACCGCTGAGGCCGCCCGCGAGCCCGACCGCTCGCGCCTGCGCGAGGTCTTCCGCGAGTACGAGCTGCGCGACCCCCTGCGCCGTCTGGAGGAGGCGCTCGGCGAGGCGGAGCTCGAGGTGCCCGCGGGCCCGACGGAGGTGCGGCTCTCAGGGCGTGTGCGCGCGGGGGCCCCCGCCGACATCCCCGCGCTCGCCGGGTGGGCGGGATCGGGAACACCGGGATCCGGAGCAAAGGGATCCGGAACGCCGGAGTTGTGTCTCTCGGTGCGCCCGCCCGAGACGCCCGAGGGTGTGCTCTTCGCCGAGGGCGCCGGGTGGCGCTTCGCGGTGGCCCGTGGCGAGGACGTGCTCTGCGGCGACTGCGGGGGCCCCGAGGAGGTGTCCGGCGCCTGTGGGGAGCTCCCGGTGGTCGTGCACGACGCGAAGGCTCTCGGCCTCGTGCCGGCAGGCCTCATCCACGACACGATGCTTGGCGCCTACCTCCTGGAGCCCGCGCGGCGCGGCTACCCCTTCGCGGAGCTCTGCGAGGAGCGCGGCCTCGCCGCCGACGTGGAGGACGCCGCGGCCGGCGAGGCGCTGCTCGTGGGGGCGCTCGCGAAGTGGCAGCGCGAGCAGATCGCAGAGCGGGGCCTGGAGGGGCTGATGCGCGACATCGAGCTGCCCCTAGTGGGGGTGCTGCGCGCGATGGAGCTCGTCGGGGTGCGCCTGAACGTGCCCCGCCTGCAGGAGGTCGCGGCGCGCGTGCGCGAGGAGATCGCAGAGCTCGAACAGGAAGTCTTCGCGCTCGCCGACGAGGAGTTCCTGATCGCCTCCCCCCAGCAGCTCGGCGAGATCCTCTTCGAGAAGCTCGGCCTCTCGCGCAAGCGGCGCGGCAAGATCGGCTACTCCACCGACGCCCGCGTGCTGCAGGCGATCCGCTCCGAGCACGTGATCGTGCCCAAGATCGAGCGCTGGCGCGAGCTCTCGACGCTGATCAAGACCTACTTCGACGTGCTCCCCGGCCAGGCCGACAAGCGCTCCCGCATCCACACGACCTTCCTGCAGGCCGTCGCCCAGACGGGGCGCCTCTCCAGCACCAACCCCAACATGCAGAACGTCCCGATCCGCACGGCCCTCGGGCGCGAGATTCGCGGTTGCTTCGAGGCGGAGGAGGGCCGTGTGCTGATCTCCGCGGACTACTCTCAGATCGAGCTGCGGGTGCTAGCCCACGCTGCCGAGGAGCCCGTGCTGAAGGAGATCTTCGCGCGCGGGGAAGACGTCCACACGGCCACGGCCTCCCAGGTCTTCGGCGTCCCCCCGGAGCGGATTGACCCTGGGATGCGCGCGAAGTCGAAGATGATCAACTACGGGATCGTCTACGGGCTCTCTGATTACGGCCTGGCCGATCGCCTCAACATCCCCCGGGAGGAGGCCAAGGAGTTCATCGACGCGTACCTCGCTCGCTTCTCCCGTGTGGCTCAGTTCATGCAGGACACGATCGAGCGCGCCAAGGAGGAGGGGCACGTGACGACCCTCTGGGGCCGCCGCCGCCAGATCCCCGAGCTGCGCGCCCGCAACTACCAGGTGCGCTCGCTGGGGGAGCGCCTGGCGGTCAACACGGTCGTGCAGGGCACGGCGGCCGACGTCATCAAGCTCGCGATGGTCCGCTGCCACGAGGCACTCGCCGCGAGCGGCCTGGGCACCCGTCTGATCCTCACGATCCACGACGAGCTGCTCTTCGAAGGGGAGCCCGGGGAGGTCCCCGCCGCGCGCGAGCTGATCGAGCGCGAGATGGTCGGGGTCTGGGAGCTGGAGCCCCCGATGGCCGTTGAGATCGGGGTCGGAAACAATTGGTTGGAGGCGAAGTGAGCGTGCGGCGTGGCCGGTTTCGAGGGCGGTTCGAGGAACCGCGCTCGGGTTGCTTGACTTGGGCGCGTGGCTGTGCTCGCGATTGGGCGTCGGCCGTTTAGCCAGTACTGGTGCGGGTCTGTGGGGTCGGGCGTGGTCTCCGTGGGGGCGGGGGCGCCCTTGGGGCCATGTCGGACATATTTGTTCTGTCGAGAGCCACTTTCGGCTACCTGGGCGACTCTCGCAAAGTCGGAGACAGCCCTTGAATCTCTTTGGTAGGTCCGGTAGATTATGTGCCGTCATGTGTTGACGGTCTAAATCGAGCCATTGATCGCGTCGCGCTCGGTGATACGAGGAGGGCTGTGGCGTTGACATTAAAACCGACTCTGGAGCGTTTTTTCATGAAGACGGGCGTTTTGGGGTCGATATCCAACCCAAGTAAAGGAGCAGTACGACATGAAGCATCTAAAGATCGCGGGGCTTTGCCTCGTGTCCATGTTCGTGGTGAGCATGGCCTTTTCGGCCACCGCTTCCGCGACTTGGGAACATTGTACGAAGGGAGCAGTCGCAGGACTGACCAAGTGGACAGACCACAACTGCTCGACGGCCTCTGGAACCGGAGAATGGCAGTGGAAAGCAATCAACAATACGGAGGAAGTTAGACTCAAAGGCTCGTTGAAACTGACCGATACTAAAGTCCCAATTGTAGGAAAAGTATCGGCTGAATGCTCTGGCGAAGGGATAGGGGCAGTCGGCCCCGGACAATTGGGTAGAGTAAATGAAATCAAAACGTCAGCGCCCCAATGTAGAAAACTAGAAAACTGTGAAGAAGTTGTCAGCGCCGAAGCGGTAAATTTGCCGTGGCAAACAGAAGCATATAATACGGAAGAAGGCAAACACTTCAATAGGCTCTCCGGTACCGGTAATGGGGAACCTGGATGGAATATTTCGTGCAAGGTGCTTGGCATTGTAAAAGCAGATAAATGTGTGCAGGAAGCAGCAGCACCGGAAAGCATCTCGTTGGAAAACAAATCGACGGTCGTGGGAAGTGAAACAGAGTTATTAGTATTGGCTACGTTTACACATAAAACAAAAGCAAATTGTGAAGTAGGTGGAGCAAAAGCAGGTGAAGTAACGGGTAATCTCGCTACGTTACAAGCAAATGGTTGGGGGCTTCGGGTTTCCTGAGGTCATCTGATATGGATGTATTGCTCGGGTGGGGCTGGCGTTGGTGTCGGCCCCACCTGGGTTGTGGTGGATTGTGTGAGTCCTTGTGGTTTGGGTTCTTGTGGGAGTGGGCTGTGTAGTGCGTAATACGAGAGTGGAGGAGTGTATGAGGCGGTGGGACGAGATTGAGCAGGTGGGCATGGGTTGTGTTTGTTTTGGTGTTGTTGGGAGGGTGCGTTGGTCGGGGTGTGTTGCTCCGTTGGTGGTATTGGTCGGGGTGTTTGTGTGTACGGTGGGGCTTCTTGCGGGGGCCGCGGGGGCTGCTGACTCGTGTCTAAACGCAAGGTTTCGCTCGGGGGTGTCGGCGGGTCTTCCGGATTGCCGGGCGTATGAGTTGGTAACGCCTGTGGATAAGGGTCGTACGCAGGCTCTCACGTTCACTGAAAGCGCGAAGGTGATTGCCTCTGGTGATGGTGAAAGGATTGCACTTGAAGCGACTGTTCCGTTTGGGCCGAATCCGAGTTTGGGTGGTGCTCGTGCGGTCTTCTCGCGTAGTACTGGGGCTGGTTGGGAGATGGATTCGGCTGTGGCGCCTGGAGCCGGTGGGCACATCATCCGTATGGAAGAACTCTTTAGCCCTGATCTTTCGCAGATCACGATCCAGTCGGAAACCGGACTGAATGTCGTTGAACGGTCGCCTGATATTGCGTTCGAAGTTGGTCCTGTGGGGGGCCCGTATGCGCTGGTGGCGAGCATTCCGCGGGAAGAGGCTAATGGGGGGGGCACGCATTTCCTTGGTGCGTCAGCGGATTTTGGCCACGTGCTGTTTGTCTCGGTCGATCACGAACTTCCTCTTTCCGGCGTGGAAGGCGCTGCTGCTGTAGCTACGGATGGTGGAGCTTACAACCTGTACGATTGGTCGGGCGGGCGTCTTCACCTTGTTAATGTCAAGCAGAACGGTTCTCCATTGGCCAATCCGTGCGGCGCGACGCTTGGTGCAGTGAATGGTGAAACCAGTACGGCGGTTCATGCTGTGTCGGGGGATGGCTCGAAGGTATTCTTTACGGTGCCTAGCCAAGCGCCTCAGGTTTCTGGACCTGGTTGTGAAGAACTTGCTCGTTTGTTCATGCGTGTGGGTGATGGAGAACCTGTTGAAGTGTCGGCGTCCGAACCGGGAGTGGAAGTGGGCACCGCGGGGAACCCGATAGCGTCGGTGCGCTATAACTATGCGAGTCCAGATGGTTCAAAGGTGTTCTTCAACACGGAAATGGCGTTGACGTCCGATGACGCGTCGAAAGCGAACAAGCTGTTCGAGTACGACACGGAAGCCCCGGAAGGCAAACGGTTGAAGCGCATCGCCGACAGCGTACCCGCGGTTACGGGAGTAGGTCCTGAAGGGTTCAAAGGTTTCTTCTTCAGTGAAGACGGCTCGGTTGTGTATGTAGAGTCTCTGCTCGGGGGAGAATTGTTGGAAATCTCCCGGTATGAAACGGGCACGGGGAAGCGTACGTTCGTCGCGCTCGCGCACAATGGACATGGCGAGCACGAACCGTCGTATTCTACGCCTAACGGCGAATTCTTCCTGTTCACTAGCAAAAGCGTCTTGAACCCGTTTGAACCGCGTGGTTCGGGTTCGCAGCAGGGTGGTAAGGGCCCTAACGAGTTGTACCGCTATGATCATGCTAGCGGTGGGGTGATGTGTGTGACGTGTGGTGCGGGTGATGCGCCCGCGCAGGGCGAAATCATTGGCCCTGTTAGTACAATTTTTGCAAAGAATAAGGATGAAGTGCCTCCGTTTTGGACGCAGATTTCTGGTGATGGTCAGAGGGTGTTTTTTCAGACGACTGCGCGGCTGGTGCCGCAGGATACGAACAGCACGGAAACTGACCTCTTTAATTTGCGTTTGGATACGGGTTTGGATGTGTATGAGTGGGAGGCTCGGGGTGTTGAGGAAGCGCCTGGGGTGTTTTGTGGTGGTGTGTTTGGGTGTACGCATTTGTTGTCTGCGGGTGAAGATGTGGGGCCGTCGAGGTTTCTTGGTGCGAGTGGGAGTGGTCGTGATGTGTTTTTTGAGTCGGCGGCGGAGTTGGCTCCGCAGGATGTGGATGAATTCCCGGATATTTATGATGCGCGTGTGGGTGGTGGGTTTGCGCCGCCGCCTTCTCCGTTGGAATGTTTGAGTTGTCAGGGTGTGGGTAGTCCGCCGCCTTTGTTTAGTGTGCCGGCGAGTGTGTCGTTCGTGGGTGCGGGTAATCCTGCTACGCATGTTGTGGAAGAAAAACCGAGGTCGAAGAAGGTGAAGAAGAAGAAGAAGAAGAAGCTGAGGACGAAGGTGAAGACGAAGAGTGGGCGTGGTCGTGGTGGGTTGGTTCGTTTGGGTGGAGGGGGGGCGTGATGGTGTGGCGTTGTTGTTTGAGGGTGTTTGTTGTGAGTGTGGTGTTGGCGGTGTTTGGTTGTTCGCCTGTGGGTGCGTGTGTGCCGTCTGGTGCGCATGCTGGGTTGTTTGTTGAACCGGGTAGTTTTAGGGTGAGTTCGTCGAGTGGGCAGGCTGGTGCGCATGGGGATGTGACGGAGAGTTTTGGGTTTGTGCAGGATGGTAAAGGTGGTGTTGGGGCGATTTTGCGGAATGCTGAAGTGGTGTTGCCGGTTGGGTTTGCTGGTTATCCTCCTGTGGTGAAGACGTGTTCGCCGGTTCAGTTGCAGTTGGAAGAATGCCCGGTTGATTCTCAGATTGGGACGTTCGAAGTGACGTTGAGGGCTGCTCCCGGTTTTGATGTGACGAGGGTTCAGCCTGTGTATAATATGGCGCCGCCGCCGAACGAGACGGCTGTGTTTGGTGTGTCGGTAGCGGGTGTTATTTCGTTCGATGTCGTTTTGTCGGTAGGCCCGGATTATAGGGTGCACGCGAGTGTCACGGACGTGATCGCGCTTTTGGAAGTGTTGCATCAGTCGTTGACGGTGTGGGGTGTGCCGGCTGACCCATCGCATAACGCGCAGCGTGGCAGCCATTTCTTTTGTGAAACGGGCAGGGAACCGGAATGCGAAGGCGGCGGTGTCGAAGTGCATGAAAACGCGGTGCCGTTTTTGGTGAATCCAACGCAGTGCACGAGCGGCCCGTTGGAAGCGAATCTTAGGGTCGAATCGTGGGGTGCGGGAGAACCCGCGGAAGCGACTACGGGTGTCGGCCCGTTCACGGGATGCGAATCGCTGAAGTTCTCACCGACGATCTCCGTGGAGCCCGAACAGTCCCAGGCGACCAGCCCGACGGGCTACCAGATCCTCTTGAAAATACCGCAGACGCAAGGCGCGGAAGGTCTCGCGACGGCCGATCTACGGGACGCGGTTATCAAGATGCCTGCGGGGGTCGTGCTTTCTCCGTCGGCTGCGAATGGGCTTGTGTCGTGCAGCGAAGCGCAGGTCGGGCTCGGTAGCGAAAGCCCGGTGGGGTGCCCGGACGCGTCGAAGCTCGGCGAGGTCTCGCTCGTCACACCGGCGCTGACAGGCGAACTCAAGGGCGCGCTGTATCTCGGGGGCCCCGCGTCCGGTTCGATCACCGAACCGCCGTTCACGGTCTATCTAACACTCGCTGGCCATGGCGTGCTGTTGAAGATCAAGGGGTCGGTCACGCCGAACCCGGTCACCGGGCAGCTCACGACCGTCTTTGAAAAGAACCCGGAGTTGCCGTTCAGCGAACTACGGGTGCAGCTGAACGGCGGTTCGCGCTCTACGGTCGCGAACCCGAGCGTATGCGGCTCCTATAGCGCGGAAAGCGATCTGACGCCGTGGAGCGCGCCGTTTGAGCCGGATGCTTTGCCGTCGAGCTTCCCGTTTGATATCACGGGTTGCGGGCCGGCTCGGTTCGAGCCGTCGTTTGTGGCGGGTGCGACGAGTAACCAGGCGGGTGGGTATAGCCCGTTGAGCGTGACGTTCTCCCGCGAAGACACCGATGAGGACCTCGCTGGGATCACGGTCACGACGCCGCCGGGATTCTCGGGGAACCTCTCGCATGTCCCGTTGTGCGGCGAACCGCAGGCCGCCCTGGGGACCTGCCCAGAAGCGAGCCAGATCGGGGAAGTAACCGCGGGTGTCGGCCCCGGCCCCGAACCGCTGTTCATCAAAGGCGGCAAGGTATTCCTCACCGGCCCCTACCAGGGAGCGCCGTTCGGTCTCTCGATCGCAGTATCCGAGAAGGCCGGCCCGATCGACCTCGGGACCGGCGTTTGCGACTGCGAAGTCGTCCGTGCGACCGTCAGCGTGGACCCGCATACCGCGCAGCTGACGGTCTCCAACGGGGCGCTACCAACGATCAAGTACGGCATCCCGTTCCAGGTCAAGACCGTCAACGTCACGATCAACCACCCAGAGTTCGTGTTCAACCCAACCAGCTGCGAACCAGCGAGCGTCACAGGCACCCTATCCAGCACCCACGGCACACACACCGCGGTATCGAGTCATTTCCAGGCGACGAACTGCGCAGCGCTATCGTTCAAACCCACGTTCAGCGTCTCTACCTCGGGGCATACCAGCCGCAAGGACGGGGCGAGCCTCACCGCGAAGCTGAGCTTCCCCAGCGCGCCGCAGGGCACCCAGGCAAACATCGCGATCGTCAAAGTCGAACTCCCCAAGCAGCTCCCCTCACGACTAAAGACACTCCAGAAAGCCTGCCCGGCCGCAACATTCGAAGCGAACCCTGCGAGCTGTCCCCCAGCCTCGATCGTCGGGCACGCCAAGGCCGTCACGCCGATCCTGCCCGTACCACTGGAAGGACCCGCGTACTTCGTCTCCCACGGCGGCGAAGCCTTCCCCTCACTGATCATCGTCCTACAGGGCTACGGCGTCACCATCGACCTCGTCGGCACGACCTTCATCAGCAAACACGGCATCACCAGCAGCACCTTCAAGACCGTACCCGACGTCCCCGTCGGCACCTTCCAACTCACCCTCCCCGAGGGCCCCTACTCCGCCCTCGCAGCCAACGGCAACCTCTGCAAAACCAAAACCCTCACCATGCCCACCGAATTCCACTCCCAGAACAACACCATCATCCGCCGCAACACACCCATCACAACCACAGGATGCCCAAAGAAAACACCCCACCACAAACCCCACAAGGCCTAAACAAGCACATCTTGAGCTTTCCCGATCACCTCAAGATCTGGGTCGGAAACAACTAGCTAAAGCCCAAGTAGCGCACAGCGCGCCGATCACGAGGTCCGCTCGGGTCGCTTAACAGGGAGGGTGGCCGTGCTAGTGATTTGGGAGCCCGCCGTTAGCCAATACTGGTGCTGGCTTACGGGGTAGGGCGTTGTCTACGTGGTCTCTGTCGGGGGACGCTTCCGGTCCTTCGAGTGGCTCTCCAAAGTCGGAGACAGCCCTTGAATCCCCTTGACAGTCAGATCGGCTTGTGCTCTCATATGTTGATGGTCCAATCCAACTATTGATCGCGCTGCGCTTGTGGTGCGAGGAGGGCTGAAAAAAGCCGACTCTGGAGCGTTTTTCATGAAGACGAGCGTTTTGGGGTCGATACCAAACCAAGTAAGGAGTAGTACGGACATGAAGCATCTAAAGATCGCGGGGCTCTGCCTCGTGGCCGTCTTCGCGGTGAGTATGGTCGTCTCGGCCACTGCTTCCGCGACTTGGGAACATTGCACAAAGGGAGCAGTCGCAGGACTGACCAAGTGGACAGACCACAACTGCTCGACAGCCTCGGGAACCGGAGAATGGCAGTGGAAAGGAATCAACAATACGGAGGAAATAAGAAGCAAGGGGTCGTTGAAACTTTCAGATACTAAAGTGCCGATCGTAGGAACGGTGTCGATCGAATGCTCTGGTGAAGGGATCGGATCTGTCGGCCCTGGGCAATTCTCCAGGATCAATCAAATCGAAATCTCCGCAGCTCAATGCAGGCCTCTGGCGAACTGTGAAAAAATAGAAAAAATGGAAGCAGTAGATCTGCCTTGGCAATCGGAAGCCTACAACACAGAAGGCAAACATTTTGCTAATGTTACGGGCACCGGTGGTGGTGCGCTGGGATGGAACGTTTCGTGCAGGGTGCTCGGCATTGTTAAATCAGATAAGTGTGTGCTGGAAGAAGGAGTAGGAAAAACACTGGAAAGCATTCTTTTGGAAAACAAAGCGACAGTTGTGGGTACTGAAACACAGTTATTAGTACTGGGAACTTTCCAACACTTGGTAAAACAAACATGCGAAGTAGGTGGGAAAGGAGCAGGTGAAATAACGGGAAGTCTTGCTATATTACAAGCAAATGGCTGGGGACTTCGGGTATCCTAAAAGGTATTTGAGTAGCCAATATGGTCTGGTGGGGCCGGTGTGTTATCGGCTCCACCAAGCTTTGTGTTGCCATATGCTGACAGTCCCGAAGATGAACACCACCCTATGTGCCCGTCTGGAGCGGGCGCTCCGGGATCGATAGCCAGCCAGAGATAAACCACTAGATAAGGAGCAGTACGACATGAAGCATCTAAAGATCGCGGGGCCCTGCCTCGTGGCCGTCTTCGCGGTGAGTATGGTCGTCTCGGCCACCGCGTCCGCGACTTGGGAACATTGCACAAAGGGAGCAGTCGCAGGACTGACCAAGTGGACAGACCACAACTGCTCGACAGCCTCCGGAACCGGAGAATGGCAGTGGAAAGCAATCAACAATACGGAGGAAGTTAGAGGCAAGGGCTCGGTGAGGCTTTCGGATACTAAAGTACCGATCGTAGGAACGGTGTCAGTCGAATGCTCTGGTGAAGGGACAGGATTCGTCGGGCCTGGCCAAGTTGGTAGAATAACTATGGTCGAAGTGGGTTCAGCTCAATGCAGGCCTCTGACGAACTGTGAAAAAGTAGAAGCAGTTGAAGTGGTCCATCTGCCGTGGCAAACGGAAGCATATAATACAGAAGGCAAACATTTCGGTAATCTTACGGGCACCGGTAATGGGTCGCCGGGATGGAATGTTAGGTGCAAGGTGCTCGGCATTGTCAAATCGGATCAGTGTGTGCTAGAAGAAGGAGCAGGAAAGACACCGGAAAGCATTCTTTTGGAAAACAGGGCGACGGTCGTAGGTAGTGAAACACAGTTATTAGTAGTAGGCACACCCCAACATTTGCAGAAACAAAAATGCGAAGTAGGTGGAGAA
This sequence comes from uncultured Solirubrobacterales bacterium, assembly GCA_963703395.1. Taxonomy (GTDB): domain Bacteria; phylum Actinomycetota; class Thermoleophilia; order Solirubrobacterales; family Solirubrobacteraceae; genus Palsa-744. The sequence continues at coordinate 795,135 of OY969817.1, forward strand.
AAGTCAGGTGAAATATCGGGTAGTCTCGCAATATTACAAGCGAATGGTTGGGGGCTTCGGTTGTCCTAAAGCTGAGGATATCTAAGTACCCTCTATTGCCTGGGTGGGGCCGGTGATGCCGGCTCCACTTGGGTTCGGCTTCAAGCAGTGGATTGTGCTGTCGAGCATCGAGGGCGCGAGGTGGCTTCCCGAGCACCCGCAGGGCACCCAGACGAACATCCCGAACGTCAACTATCTTAAGCGAATCCCAGCGCATCCGAGAGCACCCGAACCCGGCGTACAGGTGGATCGACCAGCCATGCCCCCTCACGGCCGCCAGGAGGCTAGGTGACCCGCGGACTGGCCGTGCTGCTGGCGGCGGGCGCAGGGGTACTCGTGGGGATGCAGGCTCCGATCAACGCGCGTCTGGGGCGCGCGGTGGGCAGCATCCAGGCGGCGAGCCTCTCGTTCATCGTCGGTACGGTTGCGCTTGTGGCGATCGCCGCCTTCTCCCGCGGTGGCCTCGGCACCTTCGGCGACCTCGGCCGCCCGCCGTGGTGGGCGTTCGTCGGCGGCCTGTTGGGAGCGACCTACGTGACCGTCGCGATCCTCACCGTGCGCACCCTCGGAGCCAGCGGTCTTACCGCGGCGGTCATCACGGGCCAGCTCGTCATCTCTGTCGCGATCGACCGCTTCGGCCTGCTGGGGATCGCGCGTCAGCCGATCGCGCTGCACCGCATCCTCGGGCTCGCGCTGCTCGTCGCCGGGGTCGCGCTGGTTGTGCGGCGGTGAGACCTCAATGCGTCGCTGAGTACGCATCCGCGAGCAGGCGCACGCCCTGCTCGATCGCGGGCTCGGAGAGGTTGCCGTAGCCAAGCAGCAGGCCGGGAGGGCCGTCCGCGGTGAAGCGGTGCCACGAGAGGCCCTCGACGCCGACCCCCCGCTCGGCGGCGGCCTTGAGCAGTGCGGGCTCGTCGGCCTCCTCGGGCAGCAGCACCAACTCGAAGAGCCCGGCGGCCGCGCCGCTCGCGGTCCCCTGCGGCAGCCACCGGGTGAGCGCGTCGAGCAGTGCCTCGCGACGGCGCTGGTAGTGGGTGCGCATCCGCCGCACGTGCCGGTCGAGCTCTCCGCGGGCGATGAAGTCGCGCAGCGCGAGCTGTCCGATCACCTCTGAGCCGCCGTCCTCGACGGCCTTCGCCGCGGACAGCTCCCAGGCGAGCCAGGAGGGTGTCAGCATCCAGCCGAGGCGCATCCCCGGCGCCAGGCGCTTGCCGGCGGAGCCGACGTAGAGGACCCGCTCGGGCGCGAGCCCCTGCAGCGCGCCCACCGCCACGCGGTCGTAGCGGAGCTCGGCGTCGAAGTCGTCCTCGATGATCAGCCGCTCTTCGCTCTCGGCCCACTCGACTAGCTCGGCCCGGCGGGTGGGGCTGAGCACCGCCCCGGTGGGGTACTGGTGCGCGGGCGTCACCACGACCACGGCGGCGTCGCTGCGGGCGAGCTCTTCCACGCGCAGCCCCTCTCCGTCGACGGGGATGGGCACCACCTCGAGGCCCGACTGCTCGACGATCAGCCGGTGGACGTGCCAGCCCGGGTCCTCCAGTGCGATCGCGTTCACGCCGTGGCCGCGCAGCACGCGGCAGGCGAGCGAGAAGCCCTGCATGAAGCCGGTGCAGATCGTCATGTGCTCGGTGTCGGCTGCGGTGCCGCGGACCCGGCCGAGGTAGTCGGCGAGCGCTTCGCGCAGCCCGGGGTGCCCGCGCGGATCGCCGTAGCCCAGCGCGTCGAGCGGCGACTCGCGCAGGGCCGCGCGCAGCGAGCGCAGCCAGCGGTCGCGGGGGAAGCCCGCGAGGTCGGGCAGGCCGGGGTGGAAGTGGTACGGGAAGGTCGGCAGCAGCGAGCGGGCGGGCGCGCGCGGGGTGGGGGCCCGCACCGCGGTGGTCACCGCCACGGGCGCCCCCTGCCTCATCGTCAGGTAGCCCTCCGCCGCGAGCTGGCGGTAAGCCTCGATGACCACACCGCGGGAGACGCCCAACTCGGTGGCCAGCCCCCGGGTCGAGGGCATGTTCATGGCGGCCGGTAGGCGGCCCGCGCGAATCCCCTCGCGGATCGACCGCTCGAGCTGCTCGTGGAGTGAGAGCTCGCCGGCGCGGTCGAGCTCCACGAGCAGCTCCACTGGTCCTGCCCGAGACGCCACAACTGGAACTGTACTGCGAGCCAGTTGCGAGCTACCGTGATGACACACACTCGATCTTGGAGGACCACCATGAGCCAGATCACCGTTGTGGGAGGCGGACTTGCGGGGCTGACAGCCGCGATCGCATGTGCGGAGGGCGGCGCGAAGGTGCGCCTGCTGGAGGCTCACGACGCGCTCGGCGGGCGGGCGCGCAGCGCCGACGGGCCGTACAAAGCGAACCTCGGCCCCCACGCCCTCTACAGCGACGGGCCGTTGTGGGGGTGGCTGTCGGAGCGCAACCTGCTTCCAGCGCACGTCCGCCCGCCGCTCGGCGGCGCGCGGTTCCGCTGGCAGGGGGCCGCGCAGCGCACCCCACCGCTGGGGACGATTCCCGCGATCCTGCGCCTGCGGGGGCGGAAGGCGCCGGTCGAGCGCGACTTTCGCAGCTGGGCCGCGAGCCACACCGACGAGCGCACCGCCGAGATGCTCTCTTCGGCAGCCGGCGTCTACACCTTTTACCACGACCCGGGCGAGCTCTCCGCGGCGTTCGTGTGGGAGCGCACGGTCCGCCTGTTCCTCTCCACGCCCCCGCCGAACACGGTGGTCCGCTACGCCCGCGGAGGGTGGAGCGGGCTGGTGGCCCCGCTTGAGCGTCGCGTGCGGGAACTGGGCGTCGAGGTGCAGACGGGCCACCGCGTGGACGCACTGCCCGAGCCGCCGGTGATCCTCGCCACCGAGCTCTCGCAGGCGAGCGAGCTGCTGGGGGGCGAGCCGCTGAGCGGGTGCAGCGGACGGACGGTGTGCCTCGACGTGGGCCTGTCCCGCCGCCGCGGCGATCCCTGGATCGTCTCCGATCTCGACGAGTCGGGCTGGATCGGGCGCTACTCCTCGTCGGATCCCGAGATCGCTCCGGCCGGACACGAGCTGATCCAGACGCAGATGCCGATTCGGCCCGCGGAGAGCGCCGACCAGGCGGGCGCGCGGCTGGAGCGGCTGATCGACCAGACGTTCGTGGACTGGCGCGGGCGCGAGACGTGGCGCCGCCGTCAGGTGATGGACGCCCGCTCCGGGGCGCTCGACCTGCCCGGCAGCACCTGGCGGGATCGCCCCGCGGTTGACCGCGGCGACGGGGTGTTCCTCGCAGGCGACATGGTCGCCGCGCCAGGGCTGCTCGCGGAAGTCTCCTGGGCCAGCGCGGTCGAGGCGAGCGGGCTTGCGCTGAGCGCGGCGGACGTCGGGCGTCCGCGGCTGCGGAAGGTCGCGTAAGCGCTCAGGCAGTCGCGGCCGCCGTCGCCCGCCTGTCGGGGACGGGGAGCCCCGCGCGGGACTCGACGAACGAGGCCGGGGCGATCCGCCGGTAGTGCTCGAAGGCCCACTCGCACGCGCGGGGGCGCTCGAGGGCGCGCGCGAGTGCGGTGACCGCGCGAGAAGGGGTCACGCGTCCGATCGCGCGCTGGGTGAGGAGCAGCGAGCGGTACTTCCAGGCGTGCGTGTCGGAGAAGGCGCCGTAGCGCGCAAGCGCCTGCTCGCGGGTGCTGTGGCCCTCGATCACCGCGCGCAGCTCGCGCCCGCAGGCGATCCCGAAGTAGAGCGCGGTGCGGATGCCCTCCGCGGTGAGCGGCAGGCAGTGGCCCGCGGAGTCCCCGACGAAGAACACGCCGTCCTCCACCGCGGGGCGCAGCTCGTGGGGGATCCAGTTGCCCTGGTAGCCGCTCTCTCCCAGGCCGAGCTCGCGGGCGAGGCGCACGGTGGGCTCGCGCACGTGGTGGGCGGGCCAGAAGGAGCCCACGCCCACGCGTACCTCGCCCGCGGCGGGGAAGCTCCAGGAGTAGCCGGAGCGGACGTAGCTGGGATCGATCCACAGCTCCATCTCCGCGCCGGTGCCCTGCGGGTGTACCTCCAGGCCACGCGAGAGCCGTGCGTTCGGGGGCTGGATCGTGATCGAGTGCGACAGCGCCCGGCGCCAGCCGAGCGCGTCGACGATCAGCGGGGCGCGCAGCTCCCCGCGGTCGGTGCGCACCGCGAAGCCCTCGCGGGCCTCGACGGTGGCGGTCTCGAACTCCGTGTCCGGCGCGCGCGCCTGCTCCCACAGCAGGGCGCACAGCTCGGGGTAGTCGAAAGTCGAAAACGTCCACGGGAGCCTCCACCGGGCGCTCCTCCAGGGTGTGTGAACCACGAGCTCCGCGAAGGTCTGGAGCAGCGCAGAGCGCAGCCCGAGCGCGTCGAGCCACGCGGTGGGGACGGCGCACGCGGAGGTCTGTCGCTCGCCGATCTCGTAGCGGTCGATTACAAGCACCCGTGCGCCCGATCCGGCGAGCTCCCGGGCGACCGCGAGGCCCGCGAAGGAGGCGCCGCAGACGAGCACGTCGCAGTCGCGCTCCAGGCGGGTGCGCTGCGCTCCCCGCTTGGTCGCTCGCACAGGCATCGCCCGCAATGATACGAGCGCGGCGCGAGCTCGACCGCAGGCAGGCGGGCGGGCCTCGGTACTCCACCACGCTGCGCTAGGCTTCGAGCGGTGCAAGCGCTGATCGAGAAACCCGACGCCCGCGTGGTCGAGGGCTCCAACGGGCTCCTACTCGAAGTCGAGGGGCAGATCGTCCCCAACTACGACGCCACGATGCAACCCTTCGAGGAGGGCGAGGTCGTGACGGGCCGCGTGGTGCGCATCGACAAGGACGAGGTCCTCGTGGACATCGGCTACAAGTCCGAGGGCGTGATCCCCTCCGGGGAGCTCTCGATCCGCAAGTCGGTGGACCCCCGCGAGGAGGTGGCCCTCGGCGAGGAGGTCGACGCGATCGTCCTCACCAAGGAGGACCAGGACGGCCGCCTGATCATGTCCAAGAAGCGCGCCCGCTTCGAGAAGGCGTGGCGGCGCATCGAGGCGGCCGCGGAGTCGGGGCAGCCCGTGGAGGGCAACGTGATCGAGGTCGTCAAGGGCGGCCTGATTATCGACCTCGGCGTGCGCGGCTTCCTGCCCGCCTCGCTCGTGGACATCCGCCGGGTCCCGAACCTCGACGAATACATGGGTACGAAAATCGAGACGAAGGTGATCGAGCTGAACCGCTCGCGCAACAACGTGGTGCTCTCGCGCCGCGCGGTGCTCGAGGAGGAGCGCAAGGAGGTCCGCCAGCAGATCCTCGACCGCCTGCAGCCGGGCCTCGTGGTCGAGGGCCAGATCTCCAACATCGTGGACTTCGGGGCGTTCGTGGATCTCGACGGGATCGACGGCCTGATCCACATCTCCGAGCTCTCGTGGTCGCACGTGAACCACCCCTCGGAGATCCTCAACATCGGCGACACCGTGCAGGTGAAGGTGCTCGACATCGACCGCGACCGCCAGCGCATCTCGCTCGGCCTCAAGCAGACCCAGGAAGACCCGTGGCAGCGGATCGTGGACACCTACAACGTCAACGACGAGCTGGAGGGCACGGTCACGAAGGTCGTGACGTTCGGCGCCTTCGTGGAGATCCTCGACGGGGTGGAGGGCCTGGTGCACATCTCCGAGCTCGCCGTCCACCACGTGGAAAGCCCGCGTGAGGTCGTCCACCCGGGCGATGAGATCCGCGTGAAGATCCTCGAGATCGACTCCGAGCGCCGGCGCCTCTCGCTGTCGGCCAAGCGCGTCGAGGACCAGATCCTGCCGCTGCCGCGCGCGGAGGCTCCTCCGGCGGAGCCCACCGCTGAGGCGGAGCCTGCCGGTGAAGTGGAACCCGCGGCTGAGACGGTGCCCGCCGCTGAGATGGAATCTCCGGCTGAGGCGGAGCCCGTCGCCGTCGGCGAGGTGGAGCCTGCGGCCGATACGGTGCCTGCTGGCGCAATCGAGCCCCCGGCTGAGGTGGAGCCCCCGGCTGAGGCGGAGTCCCCGGCTGAGGTGGAGCCCCCGGCTGAGGCGGAGTCCCCGGCTGAGGTGGAGCCCGTAGCTGAGACGGTGCCCGCCACTGAGACGGAGGCCTCGGCTGAGACAGAGCCCCCGCCGCCCGAGACGGAGCCCGTCGGCGAGGTGGAGCCCGCGGCTGAGACGGTGCCCGCCGTCGAGACAGAGCCCCCAGCTGAGACGGAGCCCGCCGCCGAGGCGGAGCCAGCCGCGGAGACGAAGCCCGCTGCCGCGGCTGGAGAAGAGCCCGAGGCTGCTGCCGAGGCCCCGGCCTCCGAGCCGGAGCTGGCGCCGGCGGCGGCTGACAACCCGCAGGACTGAGACCCCGGCGCGGCCCGTGCAGGCGGAGCCGGCGGTCTCACTCATCGGGCTGACGGGCGGGATGGGAGCCGGCAAGTCGACCGCGCTGGCGGCGCTGGAGCGACTGGGGGCGGCGGTGCTCTCCACGGACGCGGTCGTGCACGAGTTGTACGCGGGCGACGAGCGCTTGCGCGAAGCGGTGGTGGAGCGGTGGGGGGCGGAGGTGGCGCCCGGAGGGGTGGTGGACCGCGCAGCGATCGCACGGCGCGCGTTCGCCGACGAACGGGAGCGGCGCTGGCTCGAGGGCCTGTTGTGGCCGCTGGTAGGCGAGCACGTAGGGGAGTGGCTTACGCAAGTGCACGCGCAGCGGCCAGCGCCGCGAGCGGCCGTGGTGGAGGTTCCGCTGCTCTTCGAGGCCGGGATGGAGGGGCTCTACGACGCGACGATCGCGGTCGTCGCACCGGAGGAGCTGTGCCGCGAGCGCGGCGCCGCCCGTGGGCACGAGCTCCAGGGGGAGCGCGCGGCGCGCCAGCTCGCCCAGGAGGAGAAGGCGCGCCGCGCTACGTTCACGGTGCGCAACGATGGGTCCGAGCAGGAGTTGGAGGAGAAGCTGTCGGAGGTTCTTGGCAAGCTGAAGTGATGAGCAGCCCAGTTCTCGCCAGAGTGGACACGCGCATGCGCCGCCCGCCTAGCCGGCGCGGGCGAACGCTGCGGACGCTCGTGGGCCTGGCGGTGGGGGTGGGGCTGATCGCGCTGGTCGCACCGCGCCTGGAGCACGCGGTGCACGAGCTCGCCCTGCCGTTGCGGGACGCGAGCGTGATCCGCCAGCAGGCGGCGGAAAAGCACCTCGACCCGGCGCTGATCGCGGCGGTGATCTACGCGGAGACCAAGTTCGACCCGCGTCCCTCCCCGGCGGGAGCCGAGGGCCTGATGCAGATCCTGCCGAGCACGGCGCAGTTCCTCGCGCACCTCTCGGGTGGAGCGCGCTTCCACACGGGCGACCTGGCGACACCGGCGATCAACATCGCTTACGGGAGCTACTACCTGCGCTACCTGCTGGACCACTACGAAGGCGACGAGATGCTGGCGGTGGCGGCTTACAACGCGGGCCTGACGAACGTCGACGAGTGGGTCGCCAGTGCTCGTGCACGTGGGACACAGCTCACGGTCGAGGAGATCCCGTTCCCGCAGACCCGCGAATACGTGGGCCGGGTGCTGAACGCCCAGCGGGCCTACCGGGCGACGTACCCGAGCCAGTTGGGGCTCAGTTAGCGAAGCGGACCGTTTTTGATGAGGGCCGGCCGGGCCGGCCCCAGCGGCGTTCGCAGTGGCGAACCGGGCGGGGTGCAAAAAGCCGGGGCGAGCCGGGCGGGGTGCAGAGCCCACGGCGGGTCTCGTCAGCGGGCGCTACGGTGGGAGAGGCCCCGCCATGCCCGAGTTCCGTCTAGACACCGCCTTCACCCCGACCGCGGACCAGCCCAAGGCGATCGCCGGACTCGCGGAGGGGGTGCGCGCCGGCGAGCGCTTCCAGACGCTGTTGGGGGCGACGGGGACGGGCAAGACGATGACGATGGCGGGGGTGATCGAGGCGGTGCAGCGCCCGTCGCTGGTGATCGCGCACAACAAGACGCTGGCGGCGCAGCTGTGCAACGAGTTCCGCACGTTCTTCCCGGACAACGCGGTGGAGTACTTCGTGTCCTACTACGACTACTACCAGCCCGAGGCGTACGTCCCCAGCAGGGACCTGTACATCGAGAAGGACTCGGCGATCAACCAGGAGGTGGACCGCCTGCGCCACGCGGCGACGGCGGCGGTGTTCGCGCGGCGCGACGTGATCGTAGTGGCGTCGGTCTCCTGCATCTACGGGTTGGGCTCGCCGGAGGTGTACGAGATGAACATGCAGATCCTGCGCCGCGGGGAGGAGGTCGACCGCGACGCGCTGCTGCGCAAACTGGTCTCGATCCAGTACACCCGCAACGACACGGTGCTAGCGCGGGGCACGTTCCGGGTGCGAGGGGAGACACTCGAGATTTTCCCCGCGTACGCGGAGAGCGCCTACCGGGCGACGCTGTTCGGGGACGAGGTGGAGCGCCTGCAGCACTTCGACCCGCTCACGGGGGAGCTGCTGGAGGAGGACATGGAGCACGTGGCGATCTGGCCGGCGACGCACTACAACGTCAGGGAGGGCTCGGTCGAGAAGGCGGTTGCGGACATCGGCGCCGAGCTGAACGAGCGCTGCACGCAGCTGGAGTCCGAAGGCAAGCTGCTGGAGAGCCACCGCCTGCGCCAGCGCACGCAGTACGACATGGAGATGCTGCGCGAGATGGGGTTCTGCTCGGGAATCGAGAACTACTCGCGAATCCTTGACGGGCGGGGCCCGGGGGACCGTCCGTACTGCCTGATCGATTACTTCCCGAAGGACTTCGTGTGCTTCATCGACGAGTCCCACCAGACGGTGCCGCAGCTGGGGGGGATGTACGAGGGGGACCGCTCGCGCAAGCAGACGCTCGTGGACTACGGCTTCCGCCTGCCGAGCGCGATGGACAACCGCCCGCAGCGCTTCGAGGAGTTCCTGGCGATCACCCCGCAGCTGCTGTTCGTCTCCGCGACCCCGGGGGAGTTCGAGCGCACCCGCTCGGGCAGGGTGCTGGAGCAGATCGTCCGCCCGACGGGGGTCGTGGACCCGGAGGTGCAGGTGCGCGCGACGCGCAACCAGATCGACGACCTGATGAACGAGATCCGCGCGCGCGTGGAGCTCCAGGAGCGGGTGTTGGTCACAACGCTGACGAAGAAGATGAGCGAGGACCTCACGCAGTACCTGCTGGAGATGGGCTTCAAGGTGCGCTACCTGCACTCGGAGATCGACACGCTGGAGCGCATCCAGATCATCCGCGACCTGCGCCTGGGGGAGTACGACGTGCTCGTGGGAGTGAACCTGCTGCGCGAGGGCCTCGACCTCCCGGAGGTCTCGCTCGTCGCGATCCTCGACGCCGACAAGGAGGGCTTCCTGCGCGGGGAGACCTCGCTGATCCAGACGATCGGGCGGGCGGCGCGCAACGTCAACGGCAAGGTGCTGATGTACGCGGACAAGGAGACCCGCGCGATGCGCGCAGCGATCGAGGAGACCGACCGCCGCCGCGAGATCCAGCTCGCGCACAACGAGCGCCACGGGATCACCGCCGAGTCGATCGTGAAGGGCGTCTCGGACATCGCGGAGTTCCTGCAGGGCGAGTCCAAGGTCCCCCGCGGCCGGCGCCGACGCAGCACGGCGCGGGGGCGGACGAAGGCGAAGGAGCTGGCGACGCACGAGCTGGAGCGCCTCGCGGTGGAGCTCGAGGAGGAGATGCTCGCCGCCGCGGAGGAGCTGCGCTTCGAGTACGCCGCCCAGCTGCGCGACGAGATCCGCGAGTTGCGCCGGGACCTCCGCGAGGCCCAGGCGATGGAGGCGCCCGCGGAGGAGGGTTCGGAGGATGAGGCGTCGGCCGAGGAGGTTCCGGCGGAGGAGCGCACCGCGGAGCAGGTCCCGGCGGAGGAGCTGGCGTAGGCGCGGGGCCGGTGGGGCCGGCGGGCGAGCGACGCCCGCAGGTGGAGAGCGGCGAAGCCAGGGTCCGGTACGCTTGCGCACGGTGGAGATGGACCGCGAGAGCATCGAACGGCGCGACTTCCCGACCGCGCGGCGGGGATACGACCAGGCGGCGGTGGACGCCCACCTACGCGCCCTGGCGGCGGAGGTGCAAGCGCTCGCGCAGCGGAAGGAGAGCGGGGGGGAGCTCGCGCTGGGACCGGCGGCAGCCACCCAGGTACAGGGCATCCTCGATGCTGCGCAGGCCACCGCGGCGGAGATCGAGCGCGAGGCCCGCAGCGATGCGCAGCGCATCCGGGAGGAGGCCGCGCAGGACGCGGAGCGAGCACGCGAGCACGTGGAGACGCTCGCACGGGCAACCGCGGCGCTGCGCGAGCGGGTGGAGTCGCTGGACGGCGAGGTGGGAGCCCTCGCCGCGAGCCTGCGCGCTGGTGAGGCAGAACCGCCGGCTGTGGCTCCTGCGTCGCCCATCCCGGCACCCGCGCTGCCCACCCCGGCTCTCGCGGCGTCCATCCCGGTCCCTGCGCCGCCCATCCCTGCGCTGCCGATCCCGGCCCCAGTGCAGCCCGCGCCAGCGGGCGTACAAGGCGGGAACGACCTCGACGGAGCGCGGCTGGTGGCGCTCAACATGGCCCTCAACGGGGAGTCGCGCGAGCAGGCGGACAGATATCTGGCGGAGAGCTTCCAGCTCGCCGACCGCGCGAAGCTGCTCGACGAGGTGTACGCCGCCGTTGAAGCCTGAGCGCTAGCCGTACGGAGGGCCGAGCATCCATCTACAATGCGCGCTCAACCAGATCGATGCGCCTGTAGCTCAGTGGTCAACGGCAACCTACGGGGTGCCAAAGAGCAGCGGCCTTTCAAGCCGCAGGTCGAGGGTTCGATTCCCTCCAGGCGCACTCCTCGAATCCCGCTCAATTGAGCAGGATTCGTGCTGTAGGGGAGTCGCGCAAGCATCGAAAAAACTGCCCCGGTGCAACGTTTGGGGCAACACGCCGCGCTGACGCGTGCGCGCGCCGACGCTATCCAACGGGGAGTTCTCTCTACGATGCGCGAGCTTGCGGGGTTATGTTCGCGACGGTCGGCTGCCGCGCGTGAGCTCCCGCGTCAGCGCATTGATCGATCGCTCCAGCTGCTTGATGCTGGCGGTCTCGACCCGTTCGAGTCCGACCATGCGATTGACCCAGGCGTTGATCTCACGGTGGCTGCGCCCGTCGTGGCGGTGCAGTTCCGCCACCAGGCGGCTGCGCTCTTGGCGCAGGAGAGCTTGACGCTCGAACGCGGCCACCGGGACCGGCTCGGGAGCCTCCTCGGCGGCACTGGCGGGGGAGGGGGAGTGCGCTCTCTGGGGCGCGCCGAACAGGGTCATCTGGGCGGCGAACTCGGCGCTCAGGGGCACGAACTCCGCGGTGGGAGACGGCTCGCTTGCGCGCCGCTGCACCGGCTCGTCCCAGCCCTCCTCGGGCTCGTCGCGGTGCAGGGCGTGGCGCAGCTCGGTTTCGACTTCCGAGGCATGTGCACGTAGGGTGGGATCGGCGGGCAGGTACAGCCAGCTCGGCTCGGCTCCACGACCGGGGATCGTGCGCACGAACCGCCCGACGATCTGACGAAAGATCAGCGGCGTCTTGGCGGCCGTCGCGTATACCCCCACGCGCAGCCGCGGGATGTCCACGCCCTCGGAGACCATGTTCACCGCTACGATCCACGGCTCGCGCGAGCCGCGGAAGTCCGCGAGCTTGCGCGCGGCAAGGGCCTCGGTATGCAGCACGACCACCGGTGCCCGTCCAGTCGTCTCGCCCAGCAGCTTTGCGATCCGCCGGGCATGCGTCGCGTCCGCCGCGACCGCGAGGCCGCCGGCGTCGTGGTGGCCCTCCGCGCGTAGTGCCCTGAGCTTGGTGTTCGCCTCCTCCAGGATCCGCGGCAGCCCCTCCGGCAGATCGGTCGAGATGGCGGTGCGATAGCGGCGGCTTGCCTCACGCGCGCTCAGCACCGTCTCGAACGAGGATTCGACCACGTCCTCGCCGCTGCGCCACGACAGGGTCCCGTCGAACGTGACAAATGCCACCGGGCGGCAGATTCCCTCGGCGACCGCCTCTGCGTAGGTGTAGGAGACGTCGGGCACGACTAACCCGTCGTGGTCGTAGCGCACGCCCGGGATCGGGGTAGCGTCAGAGCGAAACGGCGTCCCTGACAGCAGCAGCCAGCGTGGTGCCGAGGCGAATGCCCGTTGAAAGCCGGTGCCCCATGCCAGGTCCTCGCCGAGATGGTGCGCCTCGTCGACGATCACGAGCATGTCAGCGGGCACCTTGGCCGCCCAGCCGCGCGGGTCGCTCGCCACGCGCGCATAGGTGACGGCGACGCCATGGAAGTCGCGTGGTGGGTTCGGGCCCTTGGCGTCGGGCTGCAGCTGCACCCCGAGAATCGCCGCGGCGGCCGCCCACTGACGGGTGAGCGGCGTCGTCGGACAGAGCACCGCCACGCGCCCGACGATCCCCTTCGACAGCAGATCCTTTGCGAACTCGAGTGCAGGGCGTGTCTTGCCGGCGCCGGGCGCGGCGGAGATCAGGAACGGGCCCTCTCGCCAGTTGGCCATGCGGTCGAGCGCACGGTGTTGCCATGTGCGCAGGGATGTCGAATGGGAAGGCGTCAAAGAGCCCGGCATCCTGCGGCATGCGGCGGACGGATCGCACGGCGTCCGCGACCGCGGCTCGCCGCAGCCTGCCCGGCGGCCATGGCGCGTGCCGGCGGGCGCAGGATCGCGTTGCCCACGCCCATCACCGAGGCTCGGGTCGCGAAGACCGTGCGCGGGTCACCACAAGCGACCTGACGCCAGAGCTGCTCGAAGCCGGTCGCTCCGACGCCGAGAGCGAAGGGCTGACCCTCGACCGGATCGAGATCGATGCCGAGCACCTTCCGCTCGAGGACGAATCTTCGGTGCAAGCGGAGTGTGCCGGCCCTTGGTGACGCGCTCAAAGGTCGTCCCGAGCATCAGCGCCGCCGAGGCCGAGGAGCGCTCGTGCATCGCGCGGGCTAAGCAGAAGTGTGACGGCATTCAGTCGAGTACGTGCCTATGCTCCCATCGGTACTCGGCGGCAGGCCGGTACTCGTGATCACCCCGTACGTTCGAGGATCTGGGCGACCTTCGGAAAGCAGCGCAGGTCCGGAGAAGGGCTTCTCGATGAGGTCATGCGGGGGTCCAGATGCCCTCCGGAGTCGAGGATCGGCTGGGTTTATGTCCAGGCTTTCGATCAATAGCGCGCGGCTGCGCGCAGAGCGGAGTGCGCATCGGGGAGCTGCTCGGGCTGACCTGGGGGAACGTCTTCTACCTGGGCGGCGTGCGGCTCGCTGTTGCTGCACCACGGGAAGACGCTCAAGCAGGTGCAGGGCTGGTTCCGTCACTCGCGGCTCTCGACCACGATGGACGTCTACATCCAGCAGGTGGACGACGGGCTCGGCGGCGCGGACGCCTGGGACGAGATCCTGCCCGGCTGGGGCAACAGCGGGGCAACACAACAACCGGAGGCAGCCGCAAACGGCATCCCGGCCGAGACCCCGGAAACCGTGTCGTAGAGCCAAATCCGGGAGCAGCCGCAAACGGCCGCAAACGCCTGATCGTACTTGCAAGCCGCAGGTCGAGGGTTCGATTCCCTCCAGGCGCACCTCCAGGCGCACTACAGAACGTTGGGCCTGAAACCTGATGGGTTAGGCGGCGATCACAGGGGCCGGCCTGAGTCAAGCGAGGTTCGCTCGGGTCTTGACACCAGCCGACAGCTGCGACAGAATCGTCGGCTCTGCTCCCGTCGGAGGGTTGGTAAGTGGCAGTCGCCCCCACATTCACGCCTCCCCTCCTGCTCGCGGGGCCCGTACTACGGAAGGTGACGGCATCTGCCGTCAACGTGTGGGTCGCGGCGAGCCAGTCGTGCAAGGTGCACCTGGACGTCTACGAGGCCGGCGCGACCGTGAACCTGCAGCCCGGCGGGCAGAAGCCATCGGTTACCGGAACGAGCGTCGGCAGCGGCTCGCGCGAAACCGTACAGGTCGGCGCGTCGCTGCACATCGCTGTCGTCACGGCGCAGATCGCAGGGGTACCTCCCGACACCGTCTGTAGCTACGACATAACGCTCGAGGTGTTGAAGCCCTCAGCGCTCGCCCACAGCTTCTCCGGGGCTTGGAACCTCGGCGGGCTCAAGCTCCTCGATTTCGGCGACCCCGAAGACGACTACCAGGGCGGCCTTGGGTTCGCCGAGGGTCGCCTGCCGAGCTTCCTCACGCCGCCGGGCGATGTCGCAGAGCTCCGCCTGATGCACGGATCGTGCTTCAGCCTCAAGGGGGACGGCCAGTCGATGATGCCCGCCATCGACGACATTCTGTCCGACGCGCTGCCCGCCGATGCGACGGCCCAGAAGCAGCGACCGCACCTGCTGATGCTCACCGGAGACCAGATCTATGCAGACGACCTCGCCACCTCGCTGCTCCCCTGGCTGACCTCGATCGGCGACCACCTTCTCGGTGGGGGATCGACGGAGACCGTCCCGGTCCCAGGCGTCTCGCCCGAAGACGTCCCGGTGGACCAGCAGTCGTTTCCGGCCGGCCGTCGCCTGAAGCTGGTTCGGGCCACGGCCGGGATGACGAGCGACGACGGAGACGACCACCTGATCGGATTCGGCGAGTGGGCGGCAATGTACCTCCTGAGCTGGACGGGACGGCTCAAGCAACGCCTGGTCGATCCGTCCAAACCGCTGTGGCCGGACGGGACGAAGCTCGCCGTCCTCCCGAACAACCGCTTCGACGCGGGCACCGCGACGGACGTGCCCGTGGTGCTCGCAGAACCAGAAGCGCCCAGCCCCGTCGAGGCGCTGCTCACTCCGCTGTTCGCGACACAGGGCGCCGATCAGAGGAAGCTCTTGCTGGAAAAGTTCCCCGTGACCAGACGGACCACCCAGAAGGCCGGTGACGACGGGGACAAGGTGCGTCGCGTGCTCGCGAACATTCCCATGCTCTCGATCTGCGACGACCACGAGGTGACCGATGACTGGTTCATCACAGGCGCTTGGAGGGCGCGCGTGCTCGGCTCGCCGCTGGGACGCGCGATCGTACGCAACGCCCTTCTCGCCTACGTGCTCTTCCAGGCCTGGGGGAATACCCCGGAGGCGTTCGTCCCCTCAGATCCCTCCGGGTCTCCGGACACCCCCGAGGCCCAGCTGCTCGCTCTAGTGCCGAAGCTGTTCACGGGAGCGACGGTCCCGGACCCCGACGTGAGCAAACAGGTGGACACGCTGCTCGGGCTCGACGACCCGACCGGCGCCGGGACCTCGCCGCGCGTCGCGTTCAACTACCACGTCGACCTCGCGGGCGCCCGACTCGTCGTCCTCGATACGCGAAATCACCGCGAATACCTCACCCCCAATGGGCCCCCCGGACTGCTCTCCCAGGCGGCGCTCGACGCCCAGCTGCCCATCTCGCTGACCGACGACGTCCCGCTGCTGATCGTGGTGAGCCCCGCGCCCGTGCTGGGACCACGCCTCATGGAGGAGATCCTCGAGCCGGCGATCACACGTGGCTACGAGGTCTGGCATATGGCGTTCGCGAACGCCGCCAAGGAAGCCGCGATCGGTAGTGACACGCGCACACCAACCGGCGACCTCTATATCGACGTCGAGCACTGGGGGGCGCGACCGGCGTCCTTCGAGCGCTTCCTCGCCCGCGTGAGCCGGTGCCCGCGCGTTGTGATCCTGGCCGGCGACGTCCACTACGCGGCGAGCTTCGCGATGGACTACCAGCGGTTTCACGTCCCTGCCGACGAAGGCGGTGTCGTCCCCTCCGATCCGCCCCCCAGTTCCTCGGCGAGCCGCATCGTCAACTTCACATCGAGCGCGCTGCGCAACGAGTGGCCTCATCGCGTCCCGGTCATCGTGCGGACGATCGGTGTCCTCGAGAACCTCGAGCGCCTCGGATTCAAAGGCGCCAGGCTCGGCTGGACGCGCGTGCTACCGCCCGTCTTCACCGGTGACGACCACGCTCCCGAAGAGCCTCGCCCACTGCGGGCACGGCTCCGCCGCGAGCCGGTCGTCCTGCCCGTGCTCGGCTGGCAGAGCCCCCACAAGATCCGGCCCGCCGAGTGGGCCTACACGGTCACGCCGATCTCAGACACACGCTCCGACGACGTGCGCTTCGCCGACCTCGCGGCCGCCGGGTTCACGCAGGTCCTCGGCGCGAACACCCCGGATGCACCGCTCCCGTCGTCGCCGCCCGCCACGTGGCTTTCAGCCGGGGGGCCGTATGACGTGGCAAGCGCGCTGCATGACGCCAACCTGGACGGCGGCGCCGCCACGAGGACACTCGTCTTCCAGAACAACGTCGGCCTCGTGACGTTCAGCCGGCCAGAACCGGGCGGCCCGCTCTCGGTGCAGATGGCGCTGTATTTCATCCGTGCCTACCCGGCCAGCGAGGACGAGAAACCGAGCGACTACGTCGTGCACGCGACCCCGCTAGAGCCTTCCGAACTCGCCGCTCCGACGGAAGTCGGACCTCATCTGAGCGAAATCCAGGAGGCCTGATCGTGCCGCCCGCGCCGCCTTCTCCCACACCGGCGCCCACGCCACAGCCGCCCGATGCGGGCACGGACATCTTCGCGAGCATCCTCCGCTGGTGCGGTCGGCGGGTCAACGCCATCATCCGCGTCCTCCTGGACACCGAGGGCGCCGAAGTCGCTCTGGCGGAGCTTGGGTGGGAGGGAAAGCCGCCCGTCCTGCCCTCGCAGCTGATCGGGCGGCTCGACGCCGAGGCGAAAGCCGGGTCTGACCCGCAACTGAAGGACGCGGAAACGTTCTCCGAAGTGCTCGCCGCGTTCGGGGCGCTCGAGGAGGCTGTGACCTCGGCCAACAGCGAGCTCGGACCGCTCGCGGGCGCTGAGCTGATGGCGGACTTCCTCGACATGGTGATCGCGGCATACCTAAAGGAAAGCACCCCGCCCCTGTGGGCGATCCTGCGCGCGCTCGACCTGCTCGTCGATGACGCCGCCCAGCTCGGGCATCTCGGCGACCTGCTCACGAGCCCGGAAAACTATTTCACCGAGCTGGGTGAAGAGCTGGCGAGCGATCTCACAGGCCCAGTCGGCGGGCCGGTCTACGTCGAGAAATACGCCGCCTACTCGCTGGTCCTCGCGGCCGTGGGAGGCGCACTGGCCTACCTGATCCGACCCATCCCCAACCTCGGCCCGCGCGACTGGCTCGACCCGCACGGCCACGACACGAACGCGTTTGGACTCGATGTGCTCTACGGCTGGACGCCGGCCTCCCCCGACCAACTCGATCCCGCCAACCCGCCGTCGAAGAACCCCTACCCCCATCTGATGGAGCTGCTCCCGCGGATGCTCACCGTGCGGGCCGACCTCCAGACCGGGTCCAGTACGACCGGCTCGGTGGGAGTCCACGACAAGCTCGGCATCACGTTCGCGCTCGTGCCGCCGGAGCACATCCCGCTGGTGGTGACGGACGGCAGCGGCGCGTTCGGCCTCTACGTGCGCCTCTCCGGCCTCGCGGCGATCGAACTTCCGCTTGCCGGCAAGTGGCAGCTCACCCTCACGCCGTCCGACACCGCCGCGATCGAGGCCTTCCTCGTCCACGGAGGGCCGGGCGGGCTTCGTGCGCGGAGTGGCCACGAGCGGCTACAAGGCGACGATCGCGCTCGAACGCCCGGCTGACGCCAGCGGCTCCTGGGTGTTCGGGTCGAAAGCGCACTCGCACGTCGAGATCCAGCACGCTCGCGCGGCGCTCACCGTCAACGACGACGACCAGCGTGGATTGCTGTTTGACGTCGGTATCCACGCCGACCAAGTGATCCTCGACATCGAGCTGGGCAGCGACTCGTTCCTACGCGCCGTACTACCGCCGTCGCTGCGCCTGGACACGAAGCTCGGGCTCGGTGTGGAGCTCGGCGAAAAGGGCCGCGGCCCGTATCTCGACGGCGGCGTCGCACTGGTCGTCGACCTCCCCGTCGATCTCCCGCCGGTCGGGCTGTCGGTCGGCGGGACCAGCGTGCTCGGTTTCGTGGTGCGGGGCCTGCATCTTCGCGTCGGTCTCAGCGGTGCGGACCCCGGCGGTGACGGCGCGTCGGGCGCGTCGTTCGCGCTCGCCTTCACGATCGACGCCGCGGTGCAGATCGCGGGCGGGGTGGTGACCGCCACCGTCGCCGGGGTGGGCATGCAGTACGCGCTCAAGCGGGTGCAGGCCGGCACCGCCAGCGACGACACGCCGACGGCCGGGCACTGGCAGCCGTCGCACTCGATCGTGCCGCCCAAGGGGGTCGGGCTCGTCGTCAAATCCGGGCCGGTCAACGGCGGCGGCTTCATCGGCTACGACGCCGGGCTCGACGAGTACTCGGGCGCGCTGCAGCTCCACGCCACCATCATGGGGAGCTCGTTCGACCTCACGGGGCTCGGGATGCTGGACACCAAGATCCCGGGCCACGAAGACGACTGGTCGCTCCTGGTGATCCTGACCGTGCAGGGCACCTACAAGATCGGCACCGGGATCGGCAGCGGATTCCAGCTCACCGGGCTTGGCGGCATCTTCGGGCACAACCACACGATCGACACCGACGCCATCGCCGCCGGGCTGCGCACGAAGGCGCTCGACGCAATCCTGTTCCCGCCGGACCCGGTCGTCCAGGCGCCGCATATCTTCGCGGTCTGGCGCCAGACACTGCCGATCGCCGAGGGCGACACGGTCGTCGGGCTGATGGCCCAGTTCAGCTGGGGCAGCACCGATCTCAGCGAGTTCGAGGTCGCGCTGCTCGTCGACGTCGCAACCCCTGTGCAAACAGTCCTGCTCGTCAGCCTGCGGCTGCACGCACCGTCGAAGGCGGCGCCGCTGTTTCGCGTCCGCGCCGACGGCGTCGCCAGGCTCCCGGACTTCCTGCTCCAGGCCGAGCTGATCGACAGCAAGCTCGGGACGTTTCCGCTCAGCGGTGGCCTCGTGGCCGTCCTGCGCGGCTCCGACCACGCGTACCTCGGCTCGCTCGGCGGGTTCAACCCGCACTTCACGCCCCCGGGCAACGTCCCTGCCGTCGACCGGCTCCGCATCGACATCAGCAACAGCAGCAACCCGCGGGTTCGCCTCGAAGCCTACGCCGCGATCACGAGCCAGACATTCCAGCTCGGGGCGCGACTGCAGCTGCACGCGGCAGCCGGACCGCTCGCCCTCGACGGCTGGCTGGCCTTCGACGGACTCGTCGCCTGGGAGCCGCGCTGGGGACTCAGCATCGAGGTCGCGGCCGGCCTGTCCCTGTCGTTCGACGGCAGCCCGCTCATGGAGATCGCCATCGACATCCTCTTCGAGGGCCCGGGGCCGTGGCACATTCACGGCTACGCATCGCTGTCACTGCTCTTCTACACGCTCTCCCTGCCGATCGAGGAACACTGGGGCGACCCGTCGAGCTTCACATCGACGACCGCCGACCCGCTCACGCTCGTTCGTGAAGCGCTGTCCCTCGCAGACGCGTGGAGCGCTCCGCCGCCGGCGGCATCTGCGGTTGTCGCGCTCCGCCCGCCGAGCGGCACGACGATCCCCGCACACCCGCTCGCCGTCGCGTCGTGCCGCCAGCGCATCGTCCCGCTCGGCCTGCAGGTCACGCACGTCGGAAACCAGCCGTTGGCGTCCGCGACGACGGTCGACATCACGGGGTTGAGCCTCGGGGGCTCGGCGGCGCCGGACGTCTCGCCGGTCACCGAGGGGTTCGCCGCCGGTCAGTTCCTGGATCTCACCGACGACGAAAAGCTCTCGAGGCCCTCGTTCGAGCCGATGCGAGCAGGCCTCGCGTCGGGCGCAGCCAGCATCGACGCCGGCAACGCGACGGTGGTCGCGACCACCTACAAGACGGTGGCCGTCGACGGGGCCACGCGCGCGACGCGACCGCGGTGGCCGCTCGACCTCGCGCACGCGAACGCCGTGCTGCGCCCGCCACCGCCCGCCACCGCCCGCCCCGTGCCGGTCCAGCTCGCGGTCGCCTCGGACACGTTGCGCACATTCGCCGGAGATCCGGTCGGGCACGAGACCGCGAGCCTCGCCGCACAGCGCGCTGGTTCGCAGCACCTCCTCGACCTCGTCGGAGTGGCGGGACCGTCCTCGTGAGCGGCGAGTCCGGTGGCTTCCGCTTCATCAGCCACCAGCGCAGCGGCCTGATCGCCCTGCCCGGCGTCGCCGCCTCCGGCACACTCGACGCTTCGGCTGTGCTCTCCGACGGATCGTCGACCCCGGCGGTGACGTTCGCGCTGCCGAGCGTGGGCGACGTGCTCGGTCTCGACCCCACGCTGGTCACCCGCCAGTATCCGAGACCGGGCACCACCGACGCCGAGACCGAGTTCTTCCCGCTTGTCGAGTTCTCGATTCCCGAGCTGTCCTGGCTGCTGCCGACGCCGACCGGAGCCCATGGCCCGATCCCGTGGCTCTGCCTCGTCGCCGTGGAGGTGCGCGACGGGGTGTCGCTCGTGCCCGGCGGCCTGGGGACGCTTGACAGGCTGCAGATCGACGACCCCGCGAAGCCCTCCGATGAGCTACCCGATCCGGCCGACAGCGTGCTGTGGGCGCACGCGTTCTCCGCGACCCAGGCCAGCAGCGCAGACGGCGCAGATCCAGTGGAAACCGGTCCGGTCGCGCAACCAGCCGGCTGCCGGCTGCTCGCCGCGCGCCGGCTTCAGCCACAGACGAGCTACATCGCATGTCTGGTGCCGACGTTCGCCGCGGGGGCCCTTGCCGGGCTCGGGCACAGTGACGCGGAGGTCGCAGCAGCGCTCGCAGCCGCGCAGCCGAACTACGCGTGGTCGCCGAACGATCCGTCGGTCGAGCTGCCCGTCTACCTCTCCTGGGAGTTCTCGTGCAGCGCGACCGGCGACTTCGAGAGTCTCGCCCGCGCGCTGGGAGAGCTGCCGGTCGACGCGAACTTTGGGACCCGGCCTCTCGACCTCGGGCTCGCCGGCCCCGGGATGCCGGCGACGACGAGCACGACGACCGTGCTCCGCGGCGCGCTCACCGCGCCGGGGATCGCCGAGGAGCCGGCATGGCCGAGCAGCGGAGACCAGGATCAGACCGCCGTAGACGCCGCCATCACCGCGGAGATCGAGGAGGCGGCGAAGCTCACCGCGGCGGCCGGAGGGGCGGGTAGGCCGGCGGTCGGGCCGCTCCTCTATGCGGGCGCGGCCGCCGGGCGCAGTTCGGTCGGCTCGGCGACGCCCGCCCAGGGTTGGTTCGACGAGCTCAACCGCGATCCGCGCGCCCGCGCGGTGGCGGGCATCGGCACGCGCGTGCTGCGGCGCAACGTCGAGGACATAGTCGCCCGCGCCTGGGAGCAGGTCGGCGACGTGGAAGCGGCGAACGCGGTCCTGCGGCGTCTCCAGGCATCCCGGGCCGTGTCGGCAAGTCTCCACGAGCGCCACCTATCGGCACTGTCGGCCGGCCGTCTCGTCTCGGTCGCGCGGCCGCTCCTCGCGCGCGTGACGCTGCCGGCCACGGCCACAGGCGGCACGGCCGCACCCCACGCGCTCGCCGCCGTCGCGGCCAGCGCACTGCCCGCGGGGGGAACGTGGCGCGGGATCCCCATCGCGCTGCGCCGGGCCAGCCGGCTCGGCGACGGCGGTGAGGGCAGCGACGTGCCCGGCGAGCTCGTGGCAGGCCTACTCGGGGGAATCGCAGAGCCGAACGTGCTGCCGGATGGCACGGTCGCGCTCGCGCCCCCGAGCAAGGTCGTGGGCGCCGCGGGCGCTGCGCTACTCGATGACAGGCTCAGGGCCGACGCGACAGCAGCCGGACTTGCGGTCCCGCCCGCCGGGGCGGACGCCGCGACGGTGGCGGAGGGCCTCGACAGCATCGCCGCGAGCGCCGGACATATGAGCTCGACCGCCGCGGGGAGCCTCGCCCAGATGACCGCCGTCCAGATCACCCAGCGCGCGCTGCCGGCCAAGGTCACCTTCTCCACCGGCCTCGGCCGAGCCCTCGTCAAGCAGGAGGCGCAGCACGTCGAGGCCGTTGGGATACCGGCCGTCCACACGGGTCCGCAGACCGTCGGCCCGATCACCGCTGGCCCGGTGGCGCCGGGCACGAACGTGGAGCCACCTGCCGCGCCGCTCGCGCACGCGCCCGCCGGGCCGATCGTGGAGCCACCTGCCGCGCCGATCGCGCACGCGCCCGCCGGGCCGATCGTGGGGCCACCTGCCGGGCCGATCGCGCACCCGCCGGTCGGGACGGCGCCGGTGGTCGTCGAACTGGCCGGTACCGACCCTCGCCTGGCTGTGATGCGCGACGCGTTCGCCGGCGCCGTCGATCGATTCGTTCGTGCGGGGACGGCGACCGCGCTGCCGCCAGCCATCGAGCTCGACCTCGAAGCCACGCGGACCGCGCTGCTAGCCAACCTCCATCCCACGGTCACGGTGGCGACGCTCGCAGCAGCCCGGGTCCCTGCACTCTCCGGGCTTCCGCGTCTCGATCGGGTCGCCCCGGTCATGGCCGGTCCGGTCTTCACCGACGCCGCCTACCTTCCCCTCGTGGACGCGAGCCACGACGCGTTCGTGCCCGGGCTCGATTCGATCCCGGCGGACTCGGTGACCCTCGTGCAGACGAACCCGACGTTCATCGCCGCCTACCTCGCGGGGCTCAACAGCGCCCTCGGGCACGAGCTGCTGTGGCGCGGCTACCCGACCGACGAGCGCGGCACCTATTGGTACAGCTTCTGGGGCGTCGGCCCGGAGATCCGCGCACTGCACAAGTTCAGCGGTTCTCTGACGGACAACGTCGCCGGGAGCGCGCAACCCCTGCTCGTCCTGGTGCTCCGCGGGCGGCTCCTGCGCCGCTACCCGGACAGCGACATTTACGCTGTGCTCGCCGGCACCGCCGAGGGCGCCCCGGAGCTCGACGACGGAACGAACATCGTGCGGCCCCTGTTCCGCAACTTCATCGACCCCGACATCACCCTTGTCGGCTTCCCGCTGACCTACGACGCGCTCGTCGGCACGGGCGGCGGTCAGGGCTACTGGTTCGTCGTGGCCGAGCATCCTGGCCAGCCGCGCTTTGGCCTAACCGACCCCGACCCGGCCGTGACGCATCCGCCGCTGCCGAGGTGGGACGAGCTCTCGTGGGCCGACCTCGGTGCTGCCGACCCAGCCCCGGCCTACCTCCCATCGGCAGCGCCGGCGATGGCGCCCGCTGGAACGACGCGCACGTGGGGAGCATCGTCCGCTGACATGGCGGCGATCACCTACCAGCCCGCGGTCCGCGTCGCGCTGCGCGCAAGCGACCTGCTGAAAGCGAAGACCGCGTGAGCAGCGATCCGAACGCCGCGGCCGCGCCGCTCGCCGCCCTCAACGACACCATCGCGGCGCTCCGCACGCAGGCCGCACAGCAGCGAGCTGCGCTCGAGACGCGCGCGGACGCCTCGCAGCGGTCGGCGGAGCTGGCCCAGCTGGCGGCGACACGCGATCGGATCCGCGCGACGCTCGCGACGCTCGAGCCGGCTGACCTCGTGGAGGGCCTCGACGCGCGGGTTCCGCTGGCCCTGCTGCCGGTGCGACTGGAGACACGTTTCGCGGACGCCGGAACCGACGTGCTGCATGTACGGATCTTTCCGGACGACGTGCACGTCGATGGCCACGACCCGGCGCTGACAGAGACCGAGGCGGCGCTCGGCACCACGCTCTGGGCCGCGCCGGCGGACCTGCTCGCCGACGGAGAGACGCCGCCTGGCGAACCGCCGGCCGCGGATGCCCCGGACGGCCGGCGGGCGCGATGGGCGGCGCTCGTGCGCGTGCTCGGCGGCCCGCGTGCGGCCTGGGTCGCGCACGCGACCCGGCCAGGGGCCGCCCCGGCGAGCACGAAGGCCGACGCCTACGTCAGGCCGCCCGTGGCACGCGCGCTCCCCGACCGCTGGCTCGTCCGCGCCTACGTCGGGAGCGCCGTGGTCGGCGAGGCGTGGACTTCACCGGTCGGCGTCGACCTCCATCTCGCGCCCGACCCCCAGAGCGTTCCCGACAGTGCAGCCGGCGACGCCAACCAACCGTCGCTCGACCCGGAGCTTCGCTGGCTGGTCGACTACGCGACGGCGGTCGCTGCCGGAATGGCCGTCGACGTAACGCTGCCGGGCGGAACGAGTGCGGTCGATCGCGTCGTCGCGGTCGGCGTGCGCGCCAGCACGAGCCCGGCCGACGCAGCCTCGGAGCTCGCCACGCTGCTCGCGGCGCACCAGTACACCGACGGCCTGGGGTTCCTCCCGCCGGGCAGCGCCACCTCGAATACGCCGGCTGGACGCTCGGCGCAGGATCGTAGCGCCGATCCCGACGAGCTCTGGAGGCAGGAGTTCGGCCCGCCTCCCCCCGCCGGGACCGCCGGCCCGACGATGGCGGGCGCGCTCGGACTCGCCGCCGGCTCGCTCGACGGTGCGGAGCGCTCCGAGGACGCCGGCGACGCGCATGCGCACGCGATGCAGACGGCGCTGTGGGCAGCGACGTGGGGCTACTACCTCGGCGAGCTGATCGACCCCTCGGCCCTTGGTGCGACCAGCGCCGACGCGATCCGCGGTCACTACATGAGCTTCGTCCGCGGGCGCGGCACGCTGCCCGTCCTGCGCCTGGGCAGGCAGCCGTACGGCGTGCTGCCCCTACTGTCGCTCGGCACCTGGACCGCCGACGGCGCCGGCGCGACCGTCGACGGGCTCGCCAGCCTGCTGCAGCGGATCCGACCGCTGTGGCAGTACGGAGTCGACGCGCCGGTGACCTCGAGCGAGGGGCCCGCCTTCGACGACGCGTTCATGAGGGCGATAAGCACCGACGCCGTCTCGCGCGGCTACGAGGTACGCAGCTCGATCGCCGACCGGACGTTCGACCCGTCCGTCTTCACGGGCATCGACACGACCAGCGCAACCGGCGTCCTCGACGCGTTCGTCGGCAACCTGCTGGCCGGCGGAGGAGGCAACCCGCTGATCCTCGACGTGTTCAGCCCGACCGCCCAGCCGGTCCGCGCTCCGCTCGTCGTGGATCCCTCCGACCCTACGCCCGACGCGACGGCGCAGGCGGCGATCCGCAGCTTGGCGGGCGCGAACCCGACTCCGGTGCTGATCGACGCCGTCTGGCTGAGGCCTGGCGGCAAGGGACCAGCGACAGTGCTGCACACGTTGCTGCGGCGGAGCATACTGCTCGAGTACGCGGCGGCCGGTGTGAGCCTCGCGGCCACCGTCAGCGTCTCCGGCACGGCGGCGCTGGCCTCGACGACGCCCGCAGGCACCAGCGTCCGGACGGCGCCGCCCAGCATGCTTCCGGGTCTGAGCCCCGATCCAGCCGGCGGCTTCACGGCCGTCGTCTCGCTGCCCGAGGCTCTCTCCACCCCGGCGCCCCAGGTCACGGGCACGGTGGCTGTTGGCGAATGGCTTTGGCAGAACCCCGGCCAGCACGAGGACCACCGCCGCACGCTGGACGAGACCCTGGCCGCGCTCGGGGTGCTCGCGACGCTGGACGTCGAGGAGCTCGAACTGCTCGTGCCGGAGGTACTCGACCTCGCCACGCATCGCTGGACTGCCTGGGCCGAGAGCGTGGCCGCCGACAAGCTGTCGCGGCTTCGGTCGGCGACGCCGACCGGCATTGCGCTCGGCGGCTGGGGAATCGTAGAAGGCGTCTCGCGCCGCGCGCGGACGAGCGTCGACCCAAGGCGCTCGGCCGGCGCGTCAACGGGCCCGCTGTGGGCGGACACGCGCGCCGGGGGCTTCGTCCACGCGCCGTCGACGGCGCAGTCCGCGACCGCCGCCGTGCTGCGCGCAGCACACCTCGCCCACGGCGGGGAGCAGGACGCCGCGTGCGCCGTGGATCTCTCAAGCGCGCCGGCGCGAACGGCGGCGCGCCTCGCAGCGGGGATCCGCGCAGGCCAGGAGCTCGGCGTGCTGCTCGGCTACGAGCTGGAGAGCAACCTGCACGCACGCTCGGCAGACGAGCTGATCGCCCCGTTGCGCGCATACGCGCCGAGGTGGAAGGCGGGCGGCACGTTCGTCGAGGGCGACGCGGAGGAGATCGTGAGCCCCTCTGCGGTCGTCGACGGCTTGGCCGTCGCCAACGCCGACCCCGCGGCCGTCGCCGCGGCGGTCCTGCCGACGGGGAGCGCGGCGTCGAGCACCCTCGCCGCCGCGCTCTCGGCAGCGCTCGACGCTCTCCACAGCCATCAGCACGCGCTCGCCGACCTGCTCACGGCCGAGGCGGTCCACCAGACGCTGCTCGGCAACACGAGCCGCGCCGGTGCCGCGCTCGACGCCGCGAGCCGTGGGGGTCTCCCGCCCGAGGACTTCGACGTCACGCGCACGCCGCGTAACGGCACCGGCCTTACGTGCCGCGTCGCCGTGCTGCTCCCTGCGGGCGCCGACGGGCCACTCGCGGGCGGCTGGCCCGAAAGCCCGCGGCGGGTAGCCGATCCCGACTGCTCGGCCTGGCTCGCCAGCGTGCTCCCGCCGCTGGCGCGCATCCGGCTGAGGATCGCGGACGCGGCTGGTTCCGCGAGCGATATCCCGCTGCCGCCAACGGCAGCGTTCGGGCCCCTCGACATCGTCCTCGACCAGCCCGAGACCGTCCGCACGCGCATCCTGCTCGCGCTCGACCCCGGCACCACGCTCGTCTCCGGCCGCGATCCCGCGTGGAGCGCCGACACCGTCGGGCTCGACGAGCTGCTCACGGTTGCCGGCGACCTGCGCGAGGTGCTCGCCACCCGACCGCTCCGCCGCACAGACCTGATGAACGTCGGCACGAGCGAAGCTGGGCCAGACGAGCGCGACGCGGCCGATCTGCAGGCCCGAGTCGCCAGCGCGCGCACCCGGCTCCACGAGGCCGCAGAGGCGCTGACAGCCACGACGGCGTCAGCTCCGGCCAGCGCCCGAGTCGCGATCTCGTCCGCGCTCGCACTCGGGGTCGTCCTCCACGTAGCCGACCCGGCGAGTCCTGACGATCTGGCCGCGGGCCTTGCGGGCGCGGCGGCCGAGCTGGCGCGCCGCCTTGCCGCGCCACTGCCCGCCGCGGACGCGACGGTCGACGATCTCGTCGCCGTGCTCAAGGGTCTGCTCGGCGCGGGTCAGCCGGCCGTGCCGAGGCTCCTGCTCGACGCCGGCGCAGGCGGTGCCGCGAGCGCGGGCTTGAGCGCCGGCGACGGCTTGCTTGCGCAGACCCCCGACCTCGCGGCCGACTGGCTCGACGACGTCGCCGGCGTCCGCGCACCCGCCGGCCGTTTCGCGGCGGCGCTCCAGGGCTGCGATGCGCTTACAGCGGGCGGCGGACTCCAGGGAGGGCTGCGCATCGTCGAGCCGAGCGGCGCAGCGGACGCCTGGTCGGCAACCCTGGGGGCGGCCGATCTCGCGGACAGGAGCCCTGTTGCCACGATCGTGGCCTGGGCAGACGGCGCCGTTGATCTCGCCTCCGGGAGCCGCGTCTCGGGACTGCTCGTCGACGAGTGGGTCGAGGTCGTGCCGGAGCCGATCGCCTCCACGTCGATCGCCTACGAGGCCGAGGCGCCGTGTGCGAGGGCGCCGCAGGCCGTTCTCCTGGGGTTGGCGCCCGACGTGTCCGCCGGCTGGAGCGTTGAGGCAGTGGTCGACCTCGTGCTCGAGGCCGCCGATCTGGCCGGGCTGCGCGGGGTGGACATCGAGCGCGCCGCGTGGCTCGGCCGGATGCTGCCGGCGGTCCTGCTTCCCGACGGCGACGCAACCGAAGTGATCGCTGCGCCCGCACTGCCACTGCTCCAAGTCGACGCAGCCGTGCTCGTGGCGCAGCGGGCGAGGGTCAAGGAGCTGGGCTGATGGCCTCCGCCGTCATCCACAACCGGCTCGAGGGCCACACGCGCGGCACCGATCTGCTTCCCGGCCTCCAGGCCCGAGTCCACGATGCGCTCTGGCTCCTTGCCCGTCAGCGGCAGCTCGGAGAGCTGGACGGCCTCGACGCCGGCACGCCGATCGGCGCCGCGCTCGTCGCTCGCTCCGTGCCGCTGGCGAGCTGGCAGCCCGCCGGCGGCGAGATCGCCGCCTACGACGGCTCCACGCCACTGGAGGCGCTCGTGGAGTCCGACGGCGAGCCGCTGCCCTGGCGCGACCGCGTGGCTGCAGGGCTCCGCCTGGCGCGCGCGCTGCGCCGCGCCGGCGTCACGCCTGCATCGTTGATCGCGGCGCACCCACTCGGGGTCCCGGATTCGGCGGTCGACCCGGATTTCAACGTCGAGGCGCACGCGACAAGCGCGGTCACCCCCGACGAGGTCATCGCGGTGGGCATCGTCACGGCGGATCGAGTGGTCGACCCGGACGCGGTCGCCGCGGCGTACGACGGCGACATCGACGCACTCGTCAAGGCGACGGGAGGCGAGCCGGCACGCGCGGTGCTGACCGAATGGCGAACGTGGTGGGCGTCGCGCACGGCATCCCGGCCGGGAGCCTGGCAGCCGGGGGAGCTCAGCTATTCGCTGTCCGCTTCCACCTCGGATCCCGCGCTGCCGGTCTTCCGCGCCGAGCGATTCGCCGGCGGAGCGCTCGACTGGCACGCATTCGACGTCGCGCCCGGCCCCGGGGGGGCGGGCGCAGAGCCCACCGCGCCCGTTGCCGTCACGACGCGGGCTGTGCCGACGCCTCTCACCTTCCACGGCGCTCCGGTGGGCAGGTACTGGCAGCTCGAGGACGCGCGGACCGACCTCGGTGCGCTCGACACGTACCCGACCGAGCTCGCCAAGCTGCTGATCGCCGAGTTCACGGCGTGCTTCGCCGGCAATTGGTACCGCCTGCCGAACCGGGTGCCGTATGGCTCGGCGACGCGTATCGAGGCGCTCGTCAGCACGGACACGTTCGGCATCTCCACGCTCGTGCCGGCCGCTACGGCGGCGAGCGGCCCGCGCCCCTGGCGCATGTACGAGCACAGCCCGGCCGAGGGCACCGCCGATGGCAGCTGGCTGCTCGTCCCGCCGGTGCTCGCCGCGAGCATGGACTCCGCTGCGGTCGAGGAGGTCTTCCTCGTGCGCGATCTAGCCGCAGACCTTGCCTGGGGTGTCGAGCACATCGTCACGAATGCTGTTGGCCGGCCCGTCCAGCGTTCTGAGGACCTCTCCGCACAGGGCCGCGTCCCGGAGCCCGACCCGCGCGATGGACTCGCAGGCGCCTGGGTCTGGCGGCTCGCGACGACCGTACACGAGAACTGGATCCCGCTCCTGCCGACGCGCGGGCGCGCCGACAACGACGACTACCTGCTCGTTCAGGGCTCAATGCTCCGGTACGAACGCGCGGCCGATGGCACGCTCACGCCGACTCCGATCCTGCCGGCCGGCATCCTGCTGCGCGACATGCGTACGCTCGCCGAGCGCGAGATCCCACGCGAGGGGCTGTCGTTTTGGCGATCGCGGAGGCTCGCGCGCTGGCCGGACGGCCGCCGCGTGCAGTGGTTCTCGCGTGCCATCTCGGTCGGGCATGGGCAGGCGAGCAGCGGCCTCGCATACGACGGCCTGCACGTCACCAGCACCAATGCTGATGCTTTGGGCCAGTAGGCCTCGGACGCAAGTAGCGCGGGTCGGGGCCGACCAGCAAGGAGGATGCCACCGCACCGCACCACCGTAAGAGCCTGAGCCGGCGAGCAGGTCCTGACGGTACGGTCCCTCGGGAGGGGTCGCGTCCAACCAGTTGCATCGCACCCATTGGCCGTCGCGACCCGTCGAAACGGGAGCCTCGAGCACCCCGATCGGCTAGCCTTCACTGCATGTGCCGGAACATCAGAACGCTCTACAACTTCGAGCCGTCTGCCACCGAGGAGGAAGTGCGTAGCGCGGCCCTGCAGTACGTGCGTAAGGTCAGCGGCTTCACCAAGCCGTCCCAAGTGAATGCTGCCGCCTTCCAGCGTGCTGTCGACGAGGTCGCCGAGGCCTCAGCCAGATTGCTGAGCCAGCTTGTCACCACGGCGCCCCCGAAGGACCGTGAAGTCGAGGCGGCGAAGCGCAGGGAGCGCAGCACACAGCGATTCGCGGCGTGACCGACCCGCCCCTCGAGCACGATCTTTCGAGTCCTCGCCCTGCGTACGCGGGAAGACCTACAGAGGACGCAACCGTACCGGCAGCGTCTTGTGCTGGTTGGCGAACGGCGACTCGACGTAGGTCGGGTTGCCGACGATCTCCATTTCAGGGTAACGCTTGAGCGTCTCGTCGATGAGGATCCGTAGCTCGAGGCGGGCGAGCGCGGTACCCAGGCAGAAGTGCCGGCCGCCCGCGCCGAACGCCTGGTGCTCGGCGTCGCGCATGATGTCGAAGCGGTCGGGGTCCTCATAGCGAGACTCGTCGCGGTTGGACGACGGGTACCACATCACCACCTTCTCGCCCTCGCGGATCGTCTGTCCGTGCAGCTCGGTGTCGCGGGTGGCGGTGCGGGCGAAGTGGGCAAAGGCCGGGAACATGCGCAGCGACTCCTCGACGACCGCTGGCACAAGCGACGGGTTCCCCAGAACCTCCTGTCGCTGGTCGGGGTTTTCCATCAGAGCCCGCATCCCGCTGCAGTAGGTCGCCTTGGTGCTGTCGTTCCCGGCCGCCATCAAGAGGAAGAACCCCATCACGATCTCGTGGTCCTCGAGCCGCTCGCCGTCGAGCTCCGCGTGCACGAGCACGCTCGTGAGGTCATCCGTCGGTGACGCACGTCGTTCGGCGATCAGCTTGCCGCAGCGCTCGAACACCTCAGGCACCTCGCGCTCCATCACGATCTGGGCGCCCTCGGGCGTCGCGTCCGGGTCGCCCGCCCCAACGATCGCGTTGAAGAGGCTGGCCCAGACCTCGTCATCCTCGGGCGGCAGGCCCATGAAGCTGCCGATCACCCGAGCCACCGCCGGCTGCGCCACATCGCTGACCAGATCGCAGGTATCGCGGCCATCGAGCCGGTCAAGCACGTCGGTCGTGATCGCGCGGATTGCGTCCTTATGTTCAGCGATCCGCTTCGGCGTGAAACCGCGCTGGAAGAGCGCCTTGATCCGGTCGTGCTTGGGCGGATCCATACCGATGAACATCGCCCGCTGGAGCTCCAACGGCAGGATCGCATTCTTCAAGGCGGTAAACCCGCCGATTTCGGAGGAGAAAGTCTGCCAGTCGCGGCTGACCTCGAACACGTCGTCGGCCGTCGTCACCGACCAGAAGCCATCCTCGTCGGGGTAGTCCGAGATGCCCTTCGACCAGTGCAGCGGACACTCTGAGCGCAGTCGCCGGAACAGCTCGAGCGGCGGCCCCTCCCGGAAGCGGGCACGATCGGCTACACACACCTCTACAAGCGGCATCTGATCCTGGCTGGTAGTGCTCACGATCTCACCTTCCCGTAGTCACGCTGCAGCGTCCTCCAGCAGAGCTTACTCCACATAACTCCACCCGTTGCGCCCTAAGCTGGCACGCGGGAGCAAGCCGGGGTCAACGCGCGTCCGGCAGCAGGGTGCTCGCCGGCCTAGCAAGTGGGGACAGCCCGCTATACCTCGTCGGAGACATACTCGATGATCACGTCCTTGCCGCGGCCACGACGCGCGATATAACTGGCGAAGACACGACTGACCTTCGGCTGACCGGCCTGCGCGATCTGTTCCAGCGGACGCGCTGTTCTCCGCCCAACGATATTGGTTCAGTAACCGGCTAGGCCAAGTGGTGCCGTTTCCGAAAGTGGATCAGCTACAGGCGGGCTCCGCGTCCGCGATAGGGGCCCAAGAACAGCAGTAGAGCCACTAGGAGCAATACCAGCACGAAGGGACTGACGAACGCACCCCCCGCGATGCTGAGAATAACCAGCGCGACGATGAGAAGCAAGAGCAGATCCATGAGTCCTCCGTTCGTATCTCTAGTTGCGTGTGTCATATACCCCTGCATCCGGGTTTCTAACCTCAAGCGGCCTCAAGCTACGCCAGCGGACTTGACGGTGCAATAGCGCTTCTTGTTGTCGACGGCGGCTCGTTGCCCTCAGCCCTGTCGACACGCTGCCTCCAGGGGCACTTGTGTTGTACCGCGTACGAGTACCACATCGGGTTTCGTTCGGGATTGGTAGCCGGCCCCGGCTCAATCATCCTGGGGGGCATTGCGCAGGCGTGTCGAGGCGTGCGCGCCGACGAGCAGGAGCTGCGACAGTCGTTTACAGGAACCGATTGACTGGCGCTGCCGTGGTGGCCTCCGGTGGTCTTCAGGCGCCCACAACGCGCCGATCGCGTGCTGCGCGGAGGAGTCGTTGCGCGTTGCGATGTGCGCGCTTGAGATCCTCGTTTGTGACCGCGCGATGGCTGTAGCCGGCGCGTGTCGTCGTCGGCGAAATCGCGGATCGTCTCGGCCGCTTCGAGGAATTGCTCGGCCTTGCGAAGGCGACCGGCCGTGGTGGGCTCGTCACAAGGTCTTGTGCGTGTGCTCACGCTCGGACCTTCGGGCGCATCAGGCGTCGTAGTGTGCGCCGCGAGCCGAACAGCTCGATGCCGTCACGCAGCGCTTCTGTGAGCAGCAGCTCGCTGGCGGTGTCGGCCAGCTCCTGCTCGCCGTACTCCAGCACCCGCGCGTCGTTGCCCGTCCAGGCCGTCGCGGACTGCTCCAGGTCCAGCAGCTGCGAGCGCCAGCCGTCGGAGTCGGGATCGCACTCGCGCTCCCGGACGATCAGCAGGTCCAGGTCGCTGTCGGAGCTTGCCTCGCCGCGGGCGACCGAGCCGAAGAGCAGCGCGACCCTCGCGGGCTGCTCCCATCCGGAGAGCAGGGCTCGCAGGCGCTCGATCAGCTGCTCGCGCAAGCCTGCCAAGCCTTCGACCCAGGGGGCCGCGAGGTGATCTCGATTGAGCCGGTAGAGGTGTGCTGCGCCCGCGGTGCGGCGTAGTAGCGTTCCCTGGCTCACCAGGCGGTCGGCTGCTCGACGAACTCCCTCGGGGCTTCCGTGGCCAACGTGTCGTGCGAGCTCTCGGCCGGTGAGCTCGATCTCCGCGCGGGCAAGTGCAGCGAGCACGTCCCCATCGAGCGTGGGTGTGATCACAAGTATTGGACGGCGATGATCCATGCGCATAGTATAGTACGCATATGCTTATCATGCTACGCAGCTTGAAACCGATCTAACCGCGAAGTTCGTCTGCTCTCGCTTACTCGCGGTCCGAGCGCGACGCGCTGTCGTCCGGGCTCGCTGAACGGTCCTTCCGCCGCGGGCGAACGGAGCTCGCGTCTAGCGCAACCTCGAACTCGCCTCGGACTCCAACTCGGCCTCAGTGAAGCGTCTCGCGCGCCTGCATATCTGCCTGTAAAAGCGCAGCTGGTGGGTCCTGCCGAAGAGGCGGAACCCCGTTCGCAGCACGAACGGACCAGTCCGGGCAGCCCGGGAGAAGGCGTGGAGGCGAAACTCGACGTCGCCGGTGTCGAGCCACTTCCACAGCTCGTAGTGCATTCGCCCTTCCTCGAAATGGCCTTCCAGGGTTTGGTAATACCAGCCGAAGACCTGCGCGTCGCGGCCGTCGAGCCGGCGCGTTTCGTCGTAGACCTCGCCGACGCGTACCCCGACGTTGAAGCGCATGCCTGCGAAGTGGATCTTCAGAAGGATGTCTCGCCCCGCGAGAGGCGCGTCCTGGCGGTACACGGCGCGAACGGCGCGGGGATCTGCCAACTGGTAGTCGACCATCAGGCGGCGGGCGATGTGCCAGCTTCCGCCGGCCGCGGGCGGCCCTGAGCCTTCGTGTGGGAGGGTCTCGACCATGTCGTCCCGGTGCCATCCGTTGTTGGGCGTGTATTCGCCGACCTTTGAGGTGTCGAAGTTGACCGCCCGCTCGGCGAGCGCTGTCAACCTCCGCGGGGGATGCGCGTCGAGCGGCTCGAGAGGTGGGCAGGCAAGACGCTCGGCGTCGATGCGGCGAGTCGTGATCACGACGCCGCCTTCGCTTCGGCCGCCCGCGAGGCGGCTGATTCTTTCGAGCACCGAGGTCCACATGTGCAGCTGGATCTCCTTGGCGAGGCGCAGATGCGAGTACAGCGCGTCGGCGAAGCGGTCTCCGCTTCTTGCCCACGACTCGATCTCGAACCCCAGGGAGCGGTGGTCCGAGCCAGCACGGAACTCGATCTGCCCGGCCTCCAGATGGCCGGTGAGCGTCGCCAGTCGAAACGACGTCGGTGTGGCGGCGACGACGCGCACGGGGCCGTCCCAGGGGCCGGGCATCCGCACGAGGTACTCGTCCCCCACGGCGAGGCGCCCGTCGCCATGGATCTTCTGGAACGTCGCGAACTCGGAGGGCGCGACGCGGTCGAGATCTTCTGTGATCTGGGCCATCAGCTCCTCGGGTGTCAGCGAGGAGCCCACGATCCGTGTCCGGTAGAGCCTGCGCACGGACGGTCCCTCTCCGTCCTCGAGCGTCTGGATGTCGTGGCGCGCGACGCCTTCGGGCAGCTCCGGGGCGGCGTCGGTGCGCATCGACCCGGTCATCTCCCAGCGGTGCACCGCCGTGGTCCGCCACATGTAGCGCCAGGAGGTCAATGCGACCCCGAGCGGCCATCGGATCGCGGTTGACCAGCGCTTGCTAAAGCTCTGCCTACGCCGCATTGCCTGCGTTTACCACCGCGGGGCGCCGGGCAATCAAGCTTTCGGTGGTTGACTTCTCATGATGAACGGCGCCGTTCGACTCGCTAAGGGCAATCCGGAGACGGTTTGCCTTCTGCTGTACGGCACATCGCTGGGTTCGGTTGCCCTCTGCGTCGGGCTGTGGGTTCGCGCGAAGACGGTCGGGGAGGACGAACGAGGGAACGCCGAGCGACGCGCGCTGTTCGTCGGGCTGTGGCCGCCGATGCTCTGGCTGATGGGAGACACCGTCAGCCGCCAGGGCGCGCGACGTTCGCGCCGGCGGCGCGCGGCGCGCGTGAGAGCGGCGGTTCGCGGCGTCAAGCTCGCCAGGTGGCTCCTTGCGCGGACTCGCTGATCGGCGCCCTCTCTGGAGGCTGGGAGGGCCAAGCACCACTGCACAGGGAGGGCGCCGGTGAACCTGTGCGCTGATGCGTCCTTTCCTACGCTTTGGCCAGCTCGCGTTCGGCAGCGTCGATCGCACCTGGGCGGTTCTTGTGGGAGCGCTCGGAGGAGCGCACGCGCTTGACGCGGTCCTCCGTCTGAGGAATAGATGACGCGCACAAAGGCACGTTCGATGCCCCATGTGTCTCGGCGCAGCCGCTGCGTCGAGACCATGCGCACAGCGCCCGTCGCCAGAGGCGGACGTCCTAGGCCTACGCGCGAGCGCGAGTCCGGGCCCCGCGCTTGGCAGACTGGCTGCGCTTGTCCGCCTTTCGCTTGCGCGTACGCGCGGCCTTCTTCGCTGCCGCACTCCGCTTCTCCGGCCCGTGGCGAAGGCGATCACTAACATCTCCGACGACCGAGCTAAGGTCCGCCATCGCGCGCCTGGCGACCCGTGGCTTACCAGCACCGCTCGTAGCACGGGTCACTTGCTTGGCGATCTTCTTGCGGACGCCTCGCGCCCTCAGGCTCTTGAATAGGTCTGTTTCACTCTTAGCCATTTGTTCTCCTCAATATTTGTTCTCAATATTTGCTCCTTCTCGCTGAGTGGCGTCCGACGAAACCGATCAGTCAGTGCGTTCATTGATCGCCAGTGCCTCGTCTTGTCCGCTGTCGCTCGCATCCGGGTCGATCGCACGTGCCTGCGCGTGCTGATCGCGGGCAGACTCGGTCAGATGCTCAGCCTTTACCGCCTGACGTTCTGCGGCGGCATGTCCCTGCCGCGCCTGAGCGGCGCGTTCCTCAGCTTCAGCCTGAGCACGCTTGGCTTCGGCAGCCTGCTCATCAGCCGAGGCGCGCGCACTTTCCGCTTGGATCGAACGGCTTCTGGCCACCTGGCGAAGCTCGCTCGCCTGCTCACGACGACGTTCGTCACGCCTGCGGCTCGCGGCGCGAGCGACGAGGGCGATGAGCAGTAGCACCACCACGGCGCCAACAGCAATTACGATGATCGTTCCGGTGCTCACGGTTTCCTCCTAGAGCTAGATGTTGTTTGGGTTCCCGGGCGATCCCGATCGCAAACGCGAAGACGTCTAGCCGAGAAGCTGCGTGGTGGGTCCTGGTGGCGCTGGAGCTAAAGGCCGCGGCGTCCGCGGCGTCTGAAGCTGAGCCCGCCGCCCGTCAGCAGCAGGATGAGGACGATGACGAGAAGGATCGTGAGCATGGTCACCTCCCAACGCTTGATCGACTTGGCGGCTCGCCATCTTCGACGTCTTCGACGAATGGTTCGGACTGGCGCGGGCATGAATGCTGCGCCGACGATTACGAGGCAGAACCCCGCCGCGCAAGGCTCCGGTGAGGTACTTCAGGGCGATGTCGGACACTCCGAACAGCACGCCGGCCGCAACGCCGAGCAGCAGTCCCTGTGCAGCTGGACCGAGGCTGCCACGCATCGAGATCAGGATCAGCGCGGCGCCTAGCGTAAAGACGCCGCACTCGACGGCGATCAGCGCCGCGGGCGAGTAGTGACGCAGCGCACTGGTGTGCGACCCTCCCGTAATCGCGATCACCGCGAGCCCCGCAGCGGTGACGATCACACCCGTCCATTGCCGGCGTCCGAGTTGAAAGCCGAAGTAGCGCTCGGCGAGCACAGCGAGAAAGACCAACCCACCCAAGAGCACGGCCTGCACGATCGACAGCGGCGCCAGGGCAAGGGCGCCCACATGAAGCCCCCACGCAACAACGGCTACTGCCCAGCCCAGCGTGAACGCCCGGGAGCGGAACAGGCCCACAGCGCTGCTCAGGGGATGACGCGCCCGCACGGGGGGCGCCAACACCGCACCTCGCTGCTTGAACAGGAACGCGACGTTCGTACCGACCGCCGAGCCCACCGCCAACGCCAAACCAGCAATCATCACCAGGATTCTCGACGATCGGATCGCCGTGATGGCATCCGCGCCACGACAACAATGCGCGCGATGATGCAAGCGCCCGAGCAGAGGGGTAGGCGTTCCTGCATTGGACGATGAGCGGCGCGATGCCAGCAGCGCCCATCGTTCTGCTCTGGCTGTCGCAAGCGAGCTGCCGGGCAGCGCAAGCCGGTCTTGTTGAGCGGGATGTGCGCTGCGCATATCGTCGTGTGCGATGCTGCGACCTCGGATTCTTCATGTCGAAACCAACCTTGGGCTGCGACCCGGGGGTGTTGAGCGGCTGGGCGCGGTCCTGCTTGCGCTGGGACTCGCCGAGCGGATAGACGCGCCGGTCGCCCCTGCTGTGCGCGCCCCAGCGTTTGACGACAGGCGCGACCCGGAGCTCGGAGCGCGCAACGTACGGGCCGCGGCCACGCTGGCGATCGAGCAGGCCGACCACGTCTGTCAGATCCTCAACGCAGGCGAGTTCCCAGTCGTGCTGGGTGGAGACGACAGCGTACTGTTGGGATGCCTGCTTGCGCTGCGGCGGCTCGGCTCGACCGGACTGGTGCTGCTCGACGGTCACACCGACTTCTGGGACCTGCCCGACGGCACGGGTGAGCTGTCCGACAGCGACCTGTGGATCGCGACCGGTCACGGCCCCGACGTGATCTCAGACCTCGAGGGGCGCCGGCCCCTCGTGCCCGCCCGGGCGTGCGTCGTCTACGGGCATCGCGATCGCGCCCTGCAACTGCGCGACGGCAGCCGGGACGTCTACCGCGAGCCGATGCTCGTCCGTAACCTGGCCGAGCTTCGCGCTGTCGGCGTCGAGGATGCCGCCAACCACGCGGCGGCCTTCCTGACCGCCGAGAGCCCCGACAGGGTGTGGCTTCACCTCGACGCCGACTGCCTCGACGACGAGTTGATGCCAGCAGTCGACTGGCGTCTGGATGGCGGCCTGACTCCGAGCGAGGTGGTCGGCCTCGCCCGTCCGCTGGTGAGCAGCGGGCTGATCGCGGGCATGGACGTCACCATCTACAACCCAGGCTTGGACACAGACGATCACGCCGCTGGTCGCGTGCTGCTCGACGTGGTGGACGCGATACTTGCCTAACGATCTCAGTTGACGACCGGAGCTCGTTCGGAACGCAGCGCTGGATGACGTTGAGCGGGACTCCCTCGCGCGCGAAACTCGACGACGTTGTCGTACCCGGACTCGGGGAGCAGACCTCCAGTCGAGGTCCACAGAAGGGAGCTCGATCTCGCTGGAGACGATGTCGACCATACCATCGAGGTATGCCGTACACCTCACAGAAAGGCATCTCATGAACCCTGACGCGCCGTATCCCGTCCAGTACTCGGTCAACTACCCGGACCGGCCGCTCAACCGCCTGACCACTTTCTTTCGCCTGTTCATGGTGATCCCGATCGCGATCGTGCTCGCCCTCATCGAGGGCGGCGGCTACGCCTACGGTGGCGGGAGGGCCGCCGGGGCTGTCGGCGCTGCCGGCTTGGTCGTGCTGCCCACGCTGCTGTTGATCCTGTTCCGGCAGAAGTACCCGCGCTGGTGGTTTGACTGGAACCTCGAGCTGATGCGGTTCTCCGCCCGGGTCGGCGTCTACCTGGCACTGATGGAGGACCGCTATCCCTCCACGGACGAGCATCAGGCGGTGCATCTCGAGTTTCCCTATCCGGACGCGCGCAACGACCTCAACCGCTGGCTGCCGCTGGTCAAGTGGCTGCTGGCCATCCCGCACTACGTGGTGCTGTTCTTCCTCTACATCGCCGCGTTCTTCGTCGTGATCGCGGCCTGGTTCGTGATCCTGTTCACCGGTCGCTTCCCGCGCGGGATGTTCGATTTCCTCGTCGGCGTCGGCCGCTGGACCAACCGGGTGATCGCGTACGCCCACGTGCTGGTGACCGATCGCTACCCGCCGTTCCGCCTCGCCCCGTAGGTTCCGCGGGCGAGTGCGGGGAGGCGACGGCCGTGATCAGGCCTAAATAGTGCCTGATCACGGCTCTCGCAATGCGATGGTGAGTGGCCGGCGATCCGGCGCGGGTTCGAGACGGAGCTAGCACCAGAGGACATCGACAGCGAGGGTCGTCAGAGACGGTCGCTCGGGGACCTAATCGCGGAAGCGTGTCGCTGATCGAGAAAGTCGCGGACATGCCGGTTGACCAGCTCGGGGTGCTGCTCGGCGATCCAGTGCGAGGCGCCCTCAATTGAGTGAAAGGTGAGGTTGGGCACGTATCGTTCAAGTCCCTCGTGGGCCGCCGGACGTGTGTACAGGTCGGCAGTGGGGTAGATCACGAGCGTTGGGACATTCACCGTCAGGGGTGTGATCTCGGGGGCGTAATTTCCGCGGGCAGGAGTGCCATCCTCGGGTGGGCCGAGGCCCTCGCGTCGATACCAGTTCAGCATCCCGTGCAGTGCGCCCGGTTGACGCCAGCTCTCGAGGTAGTGCTCCATGTCTCGATCGCCGATGAAGGGGTGGTCGAGCGTGCTGCGAAGGGTGGCGAAGTCCTCATGCAAGATGAGACCCTCGACATCCGCGCGGCGTAGCCCAAGGAGGTATTGGCTTGCCTGTTGCTGTTCGGGGTCCTCGTGCAGGGCCCGGTCGAATGTCGCGGGGTGCGGGGTCGCGAGGATCACGAGCGCGTCGAGGAGCTCGGGGTAGTGCAACGCGAACGTCCACGCCGTCGCAGCACCCCAGTCGTGCCCCACGAGCACGAACCGCTCGTAGCCGAGGCTCATGGTCAGCGCCCGGATGTCCCGTGCGGCGTGCCAGGCGCCGTATTCGTGAAGGTGCTCGGGCTTTGAGGAGCGGTTGTAGCCGCGCAGATCGGGAGCGAGCGCAAGGTGATCTCGACTGAACTCCTCGAGTTGGTGGCGGTACATATACCAGCACTGCGGGAACCCGTGGAGGAAGACGATCAGCGGTCCACGCCCCGCGTGTGCGTAGTGCAGACGGACCTCGCCAAGATCCGCGTATTCGTGCGTGACGTCGAGCATCGTAGGCGCAGCCTGCCGCACCAGCGGCGCTATGTCTGGCGGGATTCAGACGACAACAAGCCGTTCTGCCGTTAATGTCTGAAAATCGCTAGCCGCGTCCTCATATCGCTCTCATGACCGCCGAGTTCAATGTCCGCTACCAGGCGATATGCAGCCGTGACCGGCGTTTCGACGGCCGGTTCTCCTCATACCGCAAGGGGGGCCTCTCGCACTCAGGGCGCTCCCCGGCTTCGTAGTGTTCTTCTCTGCCGTTGCCGTCGCACTCGGGTGACAGCCGAGCGACGCCAGGGCCACCTCCGGCCTCGTGTTGCGCGGCCCCAGCGAGACAGCCTCGGATGACGCTCATGAGAACACCCCTTCGCCACGCTGCCCTCTGCCGAGCACGAGGGCGAAACCAGAGCCTCCGTCGAAGCTGGCTCAGGCGAGCCTGCCGGTCGCGGCGCTTTGATGGCCGCGGACGTAGGCTTACGCGAAACGACTAGGAGGTTGGTTGATGACGTTGGTGCGGTTTGAGGGCGAAGACGGTTCTTTCATGTGGGTTGATACGACGCCTGCGCCAGGCGGTTCGCGGCTCGATTTGGTTGCCAAGGAGGATGGTGACGGTTCGACGGTAGTCACGAGGCTTGAGGATTCGTTGGCTTCAGTACGCGGCGCAGCGGTTGCGTTTATGGCCACGGTTGATGAGCTGAGCAAGCACGGTGCGCCGATGGCGCTAGATGAGGTGTCGATGGATCTCGCCCTGTCGCTGGGGGTCGAAGGCGGCGTGATCGTCGCGAAGGGGACCGCAAAGGCAGAGGCGTCGGTGACGCTGACTTGGCGTGCGCCGCGCTCCGTGCAGGCTGAGCCCGGGGGCAAGTAGCGTGTCGTGGGCGGTCAGCGTGAGGGGTCCGGGACCAGTGGGTACGGGCGCGGTCATCTCGACACGGCTGGTGCTCACGGCCTGGCATGTCGTCAGGGACGCGAAGGTCGTGAAAGTGGAGGTGGCCCGGAGTAAGCCTCGCGACTTTGAGGTCATCGACCGTGACAAGGAGCGCGATGTCGCTGTGCTTGAGCCCGTTGATCGGAAGGAGCGGCTCGCTGAGGATTTGGTGGTGGTTCCGCGAGCGTATTGGCGGGGGGCGCGTCCGGTTGGTGACCGCGTATTCTTGGCGTTGTCCATTTCCGAGGCGGATCTGCCTAGCAGCGTAGCGGTCGCTTTGCGGCCGGCTCCAGCTTCGTCGGGGCATGTCGAGTTCGTGGTGCCCGCAGCACGGGAGAGCGTCATGCATGGCTACAGCGGCGCCCCGGTTCTCGAGCAGGCGGGGTCCAGCACCCCGCGGCTGCTCGGGATCGTGCGTGCGCGCGACCCCGAGCGCGTGGACAGTCGCGATCGTGCCGGTACGGGCTGGCTTGTCCCGATGGAGCGCATCGCAGAGCGCTTCGCGCAGGTAGCCGCGCTCGTGGAGACGCCGATCGAGCGCTCTGCTGGGTGGACGGCGCATTGGCAGCCGCGCTCACGGGGGGTCGCGAGCGCAGCAGAGCCCGGGCATTTCTTCAGCGGCCGCGAGGCCGCTTGCGCGGCGGTAGGCGAGCATCTGCGGGGCGGCGTGGGGCTGGCGGTGGTCACGGGCTCACGCGGGCGCGGAAAGTCGGCGGTGCTCGCGCACGTGCTCGCGGGCAGCTGCCCGCGCTATCGCACCCTGCTTGAGGCCAGCGACCCGGACGCCGCCATGCGGCTGGACGCAAAAGGGGTCACGGCACCTGTCAACGCCGCAGCACTTGGGCGTGGACGCGCAGATCAACTGGCTGGCGATCTCGCACGCCAGCTCGGTTTTGAGCCCTGCAATCCAGCGGAGCTTGTCGACCTCGTCGCGCGTGAGCGTCCTTGCTGCCGAATCATCATCGACGCAGTCAACGAGTCCCCCGACCCCGACAGCCTCATGAAAGATCTGGTCATTCCGCTCAGCGAGCACGCCACGGTAGCGATCGGCGTGCTCGCACACTACGTCAACCGGCACGCGCCATCGACGACGACATGGATTAACCTCGACGACCAGCGGTACTGCGATGACGCGATCCCGGGCTACGTCACGCGGCGCCTGCGAGAACGTGCTTCCTATGACCAGTCAACGGCCACCCGGGTCGCCGTTGCCGTTGCCGAGCGCGCTAAGGACAACTTCCTCGTCGCCGAGCTCGTCTCGCGCGGGCTGAGCGCGCGCGACCCGATCGACACCACCCAGACCGGCTGGCAGGAGCAGCTGCCCACCGATGTCACCGACGCCTTCCGTGACTATCTCACCCGCTTCGGCTCCCGCTCCGAGCAGCAACGCATGCTCGCGCTGCTGGCGCCGCTCGCATACGCCCACGGCGAGGGCCTGACGCTGCCCGCTCAAGGGATACCGAGTGTCTGGCTCGAGAGCGCCAACGCACTGCGGCCCGACACGATCGCACCGTTTACCGATGACGATCTGCGTGACGCG
This sequence comes from uncultured Solirubrobacterales bacterium, assembly GCA_963703395.1. GTDB lineage: Bacteria > Actinomycetota > Thermoleophilia > Solirubrobacterales > Solirubrobacteraceae > Palsa-744. The sequence goes on from OY969817.1 coordinate 837,356, forward strand.
TGCGAGCGCGCCGGCGACTACCTCATCGTCGGAGTGGAGGGAGACCACGCTCGTCGCCTCTACCACGAAGGTCTCGCCGACGCGGTTCGCAAGTTGGCAAGCCGTGACCCGGACGCTGCCGACCGCGCGTTTCTGGCTGTGCTGAAAGGTTTGCTGCCCAGCGACCTTGACGCTCCAGCCGATGCGTACGACGCGCTTGATCCCTACCTGCGCGAGCACATACCGAGCCATCTTCGAGAACAGCGCCAGGTAGACGAGTTGCTTGAACGCCCCGGCCTGCTGCTCGCCGCCGACCCGGACGCGGTTCGCGCCGCGCTTGTGGGAGGAGCCCTGACTGTTCCACCCGCGCTGGAGCCTGCGCGCATCGCGGTCGTGTACGCGCTCGCTCGCCCGCACCCGACACGGCGTGAGCGTGCCGCGGCGCTGTGCGCCGCGCTTCAACGCCAGGGCGAGCGCACGCGCGCAGACGCGCTGCGACACGCACACGGCTCGAGCAACGCCACCGCCCGCTTGCCCTACGAGCTGATCAGTGGCCCCAACCTCGCCGCGGCCGTGTCCACGATCCCCGATGCCCACACCGGATGGGTCCGGGCGCTGGCGGTGGTCGAGCACGAGGGCCGACCATTGATCATCAGCGCCGGGGCCGATGGGGCGTTGCGTAGCTGGCGTCTGGACGGGACCCCGGGCCCACTCGCCCACGACAACGCCCACACCAGCTGGGTCGAGGCGCTGGCGGTGGTTGAGCACGAGGGCCAACCACTGATCATCAGCGCCGACACCGATGGGGCGTTGCGTAGCTGGCGTCTGGACGGGACCCCGGGCCCACTGGATCACGACGATGCCCACACCGGCGGGGTCCGGGTGCTGGCGGTGGTTGAGCACGAGGGCCGACCACTGATCATCAGCGCCGGGGCCGATGGGGCGTTGCGTAGCTGGCGTCTGGACGGGACCCCGGGCCCACTCGCCCACGACAACGCCCGCACCAGCTGGGTCGAGGCGCTGGCGGTGGTTGAGCACGAGGGCCAACCACTGATCATCAGCACCGGCAGCGACGGGGCGTTGCGTAGCTGGCGTCTGGACGGCACCCCAGGCCCACTCACCCGCCGCAACGCCCACACCGGTGGGGTCCGGGCGCTGGCGGTGGTCGAGCACGAGGGCCAACCACTGATCATTGGCGCCGGCGCCGATGAGGCGTTGCGTAGCTGGCGTCTGAACGGGACCCCGGGCCCACTCGCTCACGACAACCTCCACACCTACGGGGTCTGGGCACTTGCCGGCGGGGTCTGGGCACTTGCGGTGGCCAGGCACGAGGGCCAACCACTGATCATCGGCGCCGGCAGCGATGGGGCGTTGCGTAGCTGGCGTCTGGACGGCACCCCGGGCCCACTCGCCCACGACAACGCCCACACCGACGAGGTCCACGCGCTGGCGGTGGTCGAGCACGAGGGCCAACCACTGATCGTCAGCGCCGGCAGCGATGGGGCGTTGCGTAGCTGGCGTCTGGACGGCACCCCACGCCCACTCGCCCACGACAACGCCCACACCGACGAGGTCCAGGCGCTGGCGGTGGCCAGGCACGAGGGCCAACCACTGATCGTCAGCGCCGGCAGCGATGGGGCGTTGCGTAGCTGGCGTCTGGACGGGACCCCGGGCCCACTGGATCACGACGATGCCCACACCGGCGGGGTCTGGGCGCTGGCGGTGGTTGAGCACGAGGGCCGACCACTGATCGTCAGCGCCGGCAGCGATGGGGCGTTGCGTAGCTGGCGTCTGGACGGCACCCCAGGCCCACTCGCCGGCCGCAATGCCCACACTAGCTGGGTCCACGAGCTGGCGGCAGTCGTGCACAACGGCCAACCACTGATCATCGGCGCCGGCGCCGATGGGGCGTTGCGTAGCTGGCGTCTGGACGGGACCCCGGGCCCACTGGACCACGACGATGCCCACACCGGCGGGGTCTGGGCACTGGCGGCAGTCAGGCACGAGGGCCAGCCGTTGATCATCAGCGCCGGGGCCGATGGGGCGTTGCGTAGCTGGCATGTGGACGGGACCCCGGGTCCACTGGGTCACGACGATGCCCACACCGGCTGGGTCCGGGCGCTGGCGGTGGTTGAGCACGTGGGCCAGCCATTGATCATCAGCGCCGGGGCCGATGGGGCGTTGCGTAGCTGGCATGTGGACGGGACCCCGGGCCCATTGGGTCACGACGATGCCCACACCGGCTGGGTCCGGGCGCTGGCGGTGGTTGAGCACGTGGGCCAGCCATTGATCATCAGCGCCGGGGCCGATGGGGCGTTGCGTAGCTGGCATGTGGACGGGACCCCGGGCCCACTCGCCCACGACAACGCCCACACCGGCTGGGTCCGGGCACTGGCGGCAGTCAGGCACGAGGGCCAACCACTGATCATCAGCGCCGGCGACGACAGCGTGATCTACGTCTCCACACTCGACGGTCAGCCATGAGAAGGCATTCGGTAACACGGCGCAGACCGGTAAACAGCGAGCGTGTGCCGGACATATACGGTTGTGCAGATCGACGAGGAAGAGCTGTTCGAGACCTACTTCCGCGGCTACGCGGCGCAGGTGCATGCCTTCGCGCTGCGTAGGGCCGAGCCCGAGGCGGCTCACGACGCAACGGGCGAGACATTCCTGATCGCATGGCGCCGGCGGGCTGAGATGCCCACGGAGCCGCTGCCATGGCTTTACGGAATCGCCCGGAGAGTATTGGCGAACGAGCAACGAGCAGCCAATCGTCGGCTCGCTCTGATCACACGGATGGCGGCCCAACCGGCTCCGCCGGACGGCGCCGCTGCGTGCGACCGCGACATCCTCGAGGCGCTGGCCGCTCTGCGCGAGATCGACCGGGAGGCGCTTTTGTTGACTGCCTGGGAGGGACTCTCGGCCAGGGAGGCGGCGACGGTCGTCGGTTGCAGCGCCACGGCATTTGCCGTGCGTCTGCACCGTGCACGCAGGCGGCTCGCCCGTGTCGTAATCGAGATGGCCGCCGAGGGTGACGCAGGCAGTTGCAAGAGCTCGATCCCGGAGGTAGCAGGATGACTTCTCCACAGAGCCCGCTCGAGCGGGTGCGCGCAGCGAATCCGGTGCCAGTTCCTATCGAGCCCGACTGGGGCCGGATCAGGCAGTTCGTCGAGCGCGACTCTCGTGCCAACTCGGATCGCGGTCACACGAGATCGCCGCTATCGGGACCGCGCACCGATCCGGCGACCGGGTCGGGCCGGGGATCACATTGCGCGCGCCGCTGGATCCTCGGCGGGTTGGCGCTCTGCGTGGTACTCACGGCGAGCGCTCTGGTTGCAATCGCCCCCTGGAGCGGTGACCCGGGCTTCCTCGCAAGGGCCGCCGCCGCGCTCACGCCGCCCGGAGCCGGAGCCGTCCTGTACGAGCGCTGGGAACACGTCATCACGCCTGAACCCGGCAACCCGGCCTTCAACGAAAGGACCACCTTCGGTCCCGAGGAGCTCTGGATCGAAGGCAAATCGCCGCACCGCTACCGCGCCGTCCTCGAGCCCGGCGACGGCGCGCAGGTCGGCTCACTTCCCGGCGGCGCCGGTCTCGCGGACACCTACGGCGTGAACCTCGGCTTCGTCGGCGGCTTCAACTTCGCGCATGGGGAAAACGGGCTGCTGAACTATCTCCAGCGGAAGCTCTCCGGGCAGCCGTTCGAACTCGGCGGCACGCTGGAAGCGCCGACGGGAAAGACCAGCCCGGGCACGGTCCTCCCGACGCTCACCTTCTTGGCGCCGAGCGAATTCCTCTCGGCGCGCCTCCGCGTCACGCTCGGTGCGACGCTACCCGGCCCCCACGATCAGATCATCGAAAACGGGGCCGACCCGGCGAGCGCGCTCCGCACCGCCATCAGCGAAGGCAGGGCGCACGAGGCGGGCACCGCGCAGCTCGATGGACACACTGTTCAGCGGATCACCCTCGATCTGCCCAGTACTCTGCCGGCCGATGCCCCGCCGCTGCCCGCGGACGCCCCCGTGACCCACTCCGAAGCCTACGCGGAGGTCGAACCCGAAACTTTCCATCCCGTCGAGATCGTCTTCGGGCGGGACACCTATCGGTTTCTCGCCTACGCATACCTGCCCGCGACCGCCGCCAATCTGGCGCTTGCCGACATCCGTGCGCAGCATCCCGACGCAACGGTCTCCAACCAAGACACAAGAGCAACGGCAAAGCAGATTGCCACCCCCCACACGACTGCGAGACGCTGAGCATCGTAGGCGCGACGCCGACAATCTCCAGCGCCCGCGTCGGACTGTCGCTGTAATGGACTCACCGCGGTTGCACCGTGTCGCGGGCACGGGGATCGACCGACGTTGACAACCCGCACCCTTCCGTGGCCGTGCGTTCGGTGTCGTCGGCGGGACTTCAGGAGCTAGCTCGCTCGGCTCTCAGCGGTCGCGCTGGCGCTGCCGTCAAGTACGTCGGCCGCGGCGGGCATCGCGTCGTGGCTCAGCGGCGCCCCGAAGCTGACCTGCAGGCGCGCGCCGCCGCCGGGGGCGTTCTCGGCCTTCGCGTAGCCGTGGTGAGCCTCGGCGGCCTGGCGCACGATCGCGAGCCCGAGGCCGGAGCCGGGGAGCTTGCGGGCGTCGGCGGCGCGGTAGAAGCGCTCGAAGACGTGGGGCAGGTCGGCCGCGTGGAAGCCGGGGCCGTGGTCGCGGACGGTAAGCACCCCGTCGCGCAGCTCGACCTCGATCAACCCATCCGCGGGGCTCCAGCGGCGTGCGTTCTCGAGCAGGTTCGACACCGCGCGGTTGACGCGCTCGGGCTCCGCGCGGACGAGCGTGGGCTGCAGGTCGATGCGGAAGCGCAGCTCGCTGCGGCGGCGCGTGCGCGCCACCGCCTCGTGGACGATCTCGTCCAGGCGCACCTCCTCGAGGGCCGCCTCGCTCCTGGTGCCCCGTGCGAGCTCGACCACGTCGCTCGACCAGCGAGGTGAGCTCGTCGAGCTCGTCGATGATGTCGCGGCGCAGGCCCTCGCGGTCCTCCGGCGCCAGGCGCTCGGCGTCCTGCAGGGTCTGGATGTTCGCTCGCAGCGACGCGATCGGGGTGCGCAGCTCGTGGCTGGCGTCGGCGATCAGGTGGCGCTGGGCCTCCACGGAGCGCTCGAGCGCGTCGAGCGTCGCGTTGAAGGAGCCTGCCAGCCGCGCGAGCTCGTCGCGGCCCGTGACCTCCAGGCGTTGCGAGAGGTCGAGGCCGCCGGCGAGCGTCTCCGCGCGTGCGGTGAAGCGCGCGATCGGGGCGAGCGCGGTGCGGGCGACCAGCGCTCCCAGCAGCGCCGCGATCGCGATGCCCGCGACCCCCACGATCAGGAGGATCAGCAGGACCTGGCTCAGCTCGTGGTCGACCTCGGTGAGTGGCCGCGCGATCAGCACCGCGCCCAGCGAGCCGCTGCCGAGTGTGAGCACGCGCAGGTGGGTTCCCTTGACAGTCCTGTCGCTCAGGGAACGCCCGCGGCCCCTGGCCGCGATCGCCCGGTCCGCGGCGGTTGGCGCGATCGACGGGGAGGAGCTCTGCCCGCCGGGCACCACGACCGCGCCCTTCGGGGAGATGAACTGCACGTAGCCGGAGGCTCCGCCGAACCGCGCCTGCTGAACCGCTCTTGGAAATGCAGGATGTCCACCGCTGGCGCCTGCAAAGAACCCTCGCTCACGGTCGAAATGATTGCCGTTCCCAGCACCGCCTGGGGGTGCGCCGAACGGCGGGGCGGACTGCACCGAGACAAGCTCCTGTGTGCGCTCGCGCAGCGACCTGTCGATCTGCCCGCGCAGGTCGGAGCGCACCGCGAGGTACAGGCCGATCGCGGCGCCCAGCACCGCCACCGCGACCGCGAGGCCCGCCGCCGCCGCGATGCGCGCGCGCATCGTCACGGCTCGCGCAGGACGTAGCCGACACCGCGAACGGTGTGGATCAGCTCGGGCGCGCCGAGCGTCCTCGAGCTTGCGACGCAGGTAGCCGACGTACACGCGCAGCGCGTTCGAGGCTGGCGCCGAAGTCGTAGCCCCACACCCGGTCGTAGATCACGCTGTGCGTGAGGACGCGCCGGGGGTTGCGCATCAGCAGCTCCAGCAACTGGTACTCGGTGCGCGTCAGCTCGGTGAACCGCTCGCCCACGACCGCTCCGTGGCGAGCGCCGTCGAGCCGCACCTCGCGCGAAGGACAGCGCACCCGAAGTCCCCCTCGCGCGCCGAAGCGGCGCAGGAGCGCCCGCAGGCGCGCCTTCAGCTCGTCCACGTCGAACGGCTTGACCAGGTAGTCGTCCGCGCCCGCGTCCAGGCCGTCGATGCGGTCGGCGACCGCCTCGCGCGCGGTGAGCATCAGGATCGGCACACGGTTGCCCAGCAGGCGCAGGCGGCGGCACACCTCCAGACCGTCGATCCCCGGCATCCCGATGTCGAGCACGACCGCGTCGGGAACCGCCGCCGCCACCGCCTCGAGCGCCTGGCTGCCGTCCTCGGCGCTCTGCACCTCGTAGCCGCCGAGCGTCAGCGTGCGGCGCAGCGCCTCGCGCAGTGCGCGATCGTCGTCCACGACGAGGATCCTCACGGCCCGATTGTGGCAGCAGCCGAGAGCCCGCGGAGAGATTCCTACGTTCGCCTTACGCGGCTCCGGAGGGTGGGAGCGGGGCCCTCAGCCTCAGTCGTAGCGCTCGGCGAGGGTCTCCCAGTGGTCCATGTCGTGGCCGGGGACGATCAGCGCGTCGGGGTGTTCACGGTCGTACGCCTGGAGCGCTCGCAGGCTGCGCTCGAACGCGCTCCGGTTCTGCGAGCGCCACGGCCGCCTGCCCTCGCGCAGGGTGGCGATCGTGTAGATCGCGTCCCCCGCGATCAGCGCTTCGCGCTCGCGCAACCGGAGGAGCACAGAGAGGTGCCCTGGGCTGTGGCCAGGGGTGTCGAGCAGCGTGAGCGACCCGTCGCCGAACAGGTCGAGCGCCCGCTCGAACGGCCCGTGCGCGCACGCCGCGGGCCCGTGGAGGTCGAGCGTGCGGTAGGTGAGCCGCGGGTCGAGCTGCGGGGCGGGGTAGCCCTGCAGCGAGGACCCCCGCGCGCGGGCGGTGCGCCACTCTGGCGCGGAGACAACCACCGTGGCGGCGGGGAAGTCCGCGAGGGCGCTCCCGTGGTCGAAGTGCAGGTGGGTCATCACGATCAGGCGGATCGCCTCGGGCTCGATTCCGCGCGCCCGCAGCTGCGCCGCGGCCGTCTGCTCCGGTTGCATACGAATGTTGCGCCCGATCAGGCGGCCGATCGGGCCGAGGTTGTGGTTGCGCTCCCCGGGCGTGCCCTCCGCGAGGACCCGGTGAAAGCCGGTGTCGATCAGGATCGGCCCCGCGGCGGGGTGCTCGATCAGGAATGCCACGATCGGGATGCGGGTCAGCTGGTCCTTCGGGACTCCCACGCCGAACGCCCGCAGCGTGCCCACGAGCCCGGGCTCGGCCTCGAACCAGCCCGCCGGCGAGCGCAGCTCGCCGCACAGCAGCGGGTGGAGCGTCACCGTCGCGCCCTCCTTCCCGCCTGGGAGGGGCAGCTGCGCCGGTGCCGCTTCGATCGCCGCTCGCATCCCTGTAGTCTCCGCAATCCCAGCCCAGGAGGTCGTGCGATGACGTTCGAGGACAGCCCCGAGGAGCCGATCGCCCTCTTGGAGGAGTGGATCGAGGAGGGGCGCGCCCACGCGCAGGGCCCGCCGCCGATGGCGTTCGTCACGGTCGGCGCCGACGGCCGTCCGTCCGCCCGGACGGTCGGCCTCAAGCGCATCCAGGATGGCGCGGTTCTCTTCACCTCCGCGCTGTGGACCCGCAAGGCCCGCGAGCTCGAGGTCAACCCGCACGTCTCGCTGCTCTTTCACTGGCCCGAGCTCGGGCGTCAGGCCCACGTCGCCGGGCGCGCCGAGGTCGCGGAGCGCGCCCTGGCAGAGGAGCTGTTCGCCGAGCGCCCGCTCGCCCACCGCGTGCAGACGCTCGTCTCCCGTCAGGGCGAGCCGATCGAGGATCTCCAGCCGCTGCGCGACCGCCACGCCCACCTCATGGACGTGCTCGAGGCGCCGCCGCAGTGCCCGCCCGATTGGGGCGCGATCCGCGTCGTCCCCGAAGCGGTCGAGCTCTGGCGGCAGGCCGCCGACCGGCTTCACGATCGGCTGCTCTACGTGCGTGGCGAGGGGGACCAGTGGTCGGTGACTCGACTCTCGCCTTGAGCGAGGCAGGTCGGGACGGGGCGAGAACGGAGTCGGGGAACGCCCGAGTGACGGCGCCGGGTGGCCCGCGCGACCGGGAGAGACCCCGGGCGCGCACCGGTGGCTCGGCGCAACCTCTTCACGCCACCGCGTCCCGATTCGCTACGGTTGCCCCGATGGGCGAGCGTACGAGCTACACCCCGGGCACCTTCTGCTGGGCCGACCTGTCGAGCACCGACCAGCCGGCCGCGAAGGCTTTCTACAGCGGCCTGTTCGGGTGGGAGGCCGACGACAGCCCGGTGGGCGACGGGGTCTTCTACTCGATGATGAGCCTCGACGGCAAGCGGGTCGCCGCGATCGCTCCTCAGCCCTCCCAGCAGCGCGAAGCAGGGGTGCCGCCGCTGTGGCAGTCCTACGTCTCGGTGGAGAGCGCCGACGCGACCGCGGAGCGGGCGAAGGAGCTCGGCGCCGCGGTGCACGCGGAGCCCTTCGACGTGATGGACGTGGGTCGGATGGCCGTGATCCGCGACCCCCAGGGCGCCTACTTCATGGTGTGGCAGCCCAAGGCGCACATCGGCGCGGAGCTGGTCAACGCTCCGGGGGCGCTCGTGTGGAACGAGCTCGGCTCTCCCGACGTGGACGCGTCAAGCGCCTTCTACGGCGGCCTCTTCGGCTGGACCGTCGCCCCCTTCGAGGGGAGCCCCGAACCGTACCTGTCGATCAAGAACGGGCAGGCCAACGCAGGCGGCATCCGGGCCCTGTCCTCTCCGGGGGCGCCCCCCCACTGGCTGGTGTACTTCGGCGTGGAGGACATCGACGCCGCGCTCGCCAAGGTGCAGGAGCTCGGCGGCGCCAAGCATGCCGGCCCGATCGACATCCAGGTTGCGAAAATCGCGATCGTGGCGGACCCGCAGGGCGCGGTCTTCGCGATCTACGCGGGCGAGCTCGAGCCGTAGTCGACCGAACGTCTGTTCGCTCTCCTATGATGGGGGCTAGATGCCCACGAGCAACCAGATCGTCGTCTCGGGCGCGCGCGAGCACAACCTGAAGGACATCTCGCTGACCCTGCCGCGCGACGCGCTGGTGGTCATAACGGGCCTCTCCGGCTCGGGCAAGTCGAGCCTCGCGTTCGACACGATCTACGCGGAGGGGCAGCGGCGCTACGTGGAGTCGCTGTCGGCGTACGCGCGGCAGTTCCTGGGGCAGATGGACAAGCCGGACGTGGACTCGATCGAGGGCCTGTCCCCGGCGATCTCGATCGACCAGAAGACCACCTCGCGCAACCCGCGCTCGACGGTGGGGACGGTGACGGAGATCTACGACTACCTGCGCCTGCTGTGGTCGCGCGTGGGCAAGCCGCACTGCCCGATCTGCGGCCGGCCGATCGTGGGGCAGTCGGCGGAGCAGATCATCGACCAGGTGATGGAGCTGCCGGACGGCGCGCGCTTCATGGTGATGGCCCCGGTCGTGCGCGGGCGCAAGGGGGAGTACGGCAAGCTGCTGGAGGAGCTGCGCGCGGACGGCTTCACGCGCGTGCGGATCGACGACCGCATCCGCATGTTGGAGGAGTCGATCGTGCTCGACAAGCGCTACAAGCACGACATCTCGGTGGTGATCGACCGCCTCGTCATGCGCCACGACGTACGCAAGCGGCTGGCCGATTCGATCGAGACCGCGGTGCGGTTGGCGGACGGGCTGGTGGAGGTCGAGATGATTGGCTCCGCCCCTTCGGGCTCCGCCGCGAGGTCGCGTGCCGCAGAGAGCGGGCTGGGTGAGGCGGCAGAGGAAGTGGAGCGCCCGGAGGGAGTGGGCGATATCGCACGGCGTAACGGGGGCGGTGACGCAAACCGCCACGCAACCGGCGCGCTCGGCGCCCGCGCGGCGAGCGCGCAGATCGTGCCCGGGGAGGTACCCCCGGAGGGCACGGTGTTCACGTTCTCCGAGCGCTTCGCCTGCCCCGAGCACGGCCCCTCGCTGGTGGAGCTCGAGCCGCGGATCTTCTCCTTCAACTCCCCCCACGGGGCCTGCGAGCGCTGCCACGGCCTGGGCGCGCAGATGGAGATCGACCCCGAGCTGCTTGTGCCCGACCCCACGCTGTCGGTCGCGGAGGGGGCGGTCGCGCCGTGGACGAACACGATGTCCAACTACTACGACCAGGTCGCCGAGGCGATCTCCGAGCGCTACGGGGTCGATCTCGGCACCCCCTGGGAGGAGCTGCCGCAGGAGCACCGCGACATCTTCCTGCACGGGAGCGCCGATCCGCTGCCGATCTCCTATCGCAACCGCTTCGGACGGCGGCGCTCGTACTCGACACGCTTCGCGGGGATCGTGGCGAACCTGGAGCGCCGCTACCGCGAGACGGAGTCCGAAGGGGTGAAGGAGAAGCTCGAGGAGTACATGTCGCTGCGCGCGTGCCCGGTGTGCGGCGGCGCGCGCCTGCGCGCGGAGTCCCGGGCGGTGCTCGTGGGGGGGACGCGGATCGAGGACTTCTGCGCGCTCTCCGCGCGCCGCGCACTGGAGTGGCTGGAGAACGTGGAGCTCTCCGAGACCGACCGTCACGTGGCGCGGCTGATCCTGCGCGAGATCTCCGAGCGCCTGCAGTTCCTGGAGAACGTGGGGATCGGGTACCTCTCGATGGACCGCGCCTCCGCCACGCTCTCCGGCGGGGAGGCGCAGCGCATCCGCCTCGCCACGCAGATCGGCTCCTCGCTGGTGGGCGTGCTGTACATCCTCGACGAGCCCTCGATCGGACTGCACCAGCGCGACAACTCGAAGCTGATCGCGACGCTTGAGCGCCTGCGCGAGCTGGGCAACACCGTGATCGTGGTGGAGCACGACGAGCAGACGATGCGCGCTGCCGACCACCTCGTGGACCTCGGCCCCGGCGCCGGGGAGCACGGGGGGCGGATCGTCGCGCAGGGCACCGCCGCGCAGGTGCAGCGCGTCAAGGAGTCGGCCACCGGGCAATTCCTCGCGGGCACCCGCACGGTCGCTGTGCCCTCGAAGCGCCGCACACCCACGGGTTACGTGAAGGTGGAAGGGGCCGCGCAGCACAACCTGCGCGAGATCGACGCCAGCTTTCCCCTGGGTACGCTGACCTGCGTGACGGGGGTCTCGGGCTCGGGCAAGTCGACGCTGGTGAACGAGATCCTCTACAAGGCCCTCTCCAGCCGTCTGCACCGCGCGCGCCACAGACCCGGCGCGCACCGCGCGATCCACGGCCTCGACCAGCTCGACAAGATCATCGCGGTGGACCAGTCCCCGATCGGGCGCACCCCACGCTCGAACCCGGCGACGTACACGGGCCTGTTCGACGTGATCCGCGACCTCTTCTCGAAGACCCAGGAGGCCCGCGCGCGGGGGTACAAGCCGGGGCGGTTCTCCTTCAACGTGAAGGGGGGCCGCTGCGAGGTGTGCAAGGGGGACGGGCAGATCAAGATCGAGATGCACTTCCTGCCCGACGTGTACGTGCCGTGCGAGCAGTGCCACGGCAAGCGCTACAACCGCGAGACGCTGGAGGTGCGCTTCAAGGGCAAGAGCATCGCGGACGTGCTCGACATGCCGATCGAGGAGGCGGTGAAGTTCTTCGAGCACATCCCCAAGGTGCGCCGGCGCCTTGAGACCCTCGACGCGGTGGGCCTCGGCTACGTGCGCCTCGGCCAGCCCGCCACGACGCTCTCCGGCGGGGAGGCCCAGCGCGTGAAGCTCGCCACCGAGCTCTCCAAGGTGGCGACGGGTCGCACCCTGTACATCCTCGACGAGCCGACCACGGGCCTGCACTTCGCCGACGTGCAGCGCCTGCTGGAGGTGCTGCAGCGCCTCGTGGACGCGGGCAACAGCGTGGTGGTGATCGAGCACAACCTCGACGTGATCAAGTGCGCGGACCGCCTGATCGACATGGGCCCCGAGGGGGGCGAGGAGGGGGGGCTCGTGGTCGCCGCGGGCACGCCGGAGGAGGTGGCCGCCGAGCCGGCCTCCCACACAGGGCAGTTCCTCGCGCAGATCCTCCCCGCCGCCGGCGCCTCCAGCAACGGCGCCGGACGACGTACCGTCAAGAAACCGCGCAAGAGCCGCGCGAAGGTCCCCGCATAGGTCCAGCGGCCGCGCGCCCGGCTCGTTTCGAACCCCCTCATCAACCGCGTGGTGGTCCCCCTCAGCGCCCTTGGGTCGCCGCGTTGACGGCGCTCGGGCGACCACGCCGCTGCTATCGATTACTCGACGAACCCCAAACCTGCGAGACTCGCCCTAAGCCGGCGTGTTTCCAGGACCGTGACACCGGCGTCCACCGTGTCGTGTCGCAGGGCGAAAGGCGAGGGGTTTGCATGGGCATGGGAGCGCTAGTGCGCAGGGCCTCGGCGGGGGCGCTGGCCGCAGCTGCCATCCTGCTCGCGCTTGCCCCGGGGGCGGGAGCGGCTGCGCTGGAAGGCATCCACAAGATCCAGCACGTGATCGTGATCATGCAGGAGAACCGCTCGTTCGACTCCTACTTCGGCACCTATCCGGGCGCCAATGGGATCCCCGCGGGTGTCTGCCTGCCGGATCGGCTGAACGGCGGTTGCGTCTCGCCCTTCCACGATTCCGGCAACCAGAATGACGGCGGACCCCACGGCAACGAAGCCTTCACGGCGGACCTCGACGGGGGCAGGCTGGACGGATTCGTCGGAGAGGCCGAGCAGGGCAGCAAATGCAAAACCGACGAACCCAACTGCAGCCCCTGCACCGAACAGGGCTCAAGCGCCCAGTGTATCGACGCCATGGGCTACCACGACGCGCGCGAGATCCCCAACTACTGGACGTACGCTCAGAACTTCGTCCTGCAGGACAACATGTACGAGCCCAACTCGTCCTGGAGCTGGCCCGAGCACCTCTTCCAGGTCTCCGCGTGGTCGGCCACGTGCACGAACTGGAACGACCCGATGTCGTGCATCAGCAGGCTCGAAGGGCCGCCCAGCCCGAACTCCGAACCCAACCCCTACAGCGGCCCGAAAGCGAAATCGTTGCCGTGGACCGACATCACCTACCTGCTGCACAAGTACGGGGTGAGCTGGGCCTACTACGTATTCGAAGGGGCCGAGCCCGACTGCGAGGACGACGAAGCGGTGACCTGCGCGCCCGTCCACCAGGGCCCCAAGACGCCGGGCATCTGGAACCCGCTGGTCGACTTCATGGACGTCAAGGAAGACGGTCAGCTCGGCAACGTGCAGACGCTGAGCAACTTCTACACCGCCGTGGGCAACCAGAGCGAATGCGGGCTCCCCAAGGTTGCTTGGATCGATCCGAACAGCCAGGTGTCCGAACATCCCCCCGCGCTCGTCTCAGCCGGCCAGGCGTACGTCACCACACTGGTCAACGCGATCGCGCGCAGCCCCTGCTGGTCGAGCACGGCGATCTTCCTCTCGTGGGACGACTGGGGAGGGTTCTACGACCACGTCGCCCCCCCGACGATCGACGGCAACGGCTACGGCTTCCGTGTGCCCGGCATGGTCATCAGCCCGTACGCGCGCCCCGGGTACATCGATCACCAGCAGCTCAGCCACGACGCCTACCTGAAGTTCATCGAGGACGACTTCATGGGCGCCCAGCGCCTGAACCCCGCCACTGACGGGCGGCCCGACTCGCGCCCGGACGTGCGCGAAGAAGCGCCGGGGCTGGGGAACCTGGCCAGCGACTTCGACTTCTGCCAGACCCCGCGCCCGCCGCTGATCCTGCCCACGCACCCGTCCCCGGGGCCGGCCTCAGAACCGCCAGGCTCGGTGCGGCCCGGAGGGGCGGAGCCGCCGCTGTCGTCCTGCTCGCCTGCACCCCCGAGCTCGTCCCCGCCGACCGTCACACCCTCCCCAACGGCCGCCCCGGTGCTGCAGCTCACCGCCTCGGCGGCGGCCCGCCAGAACGTGCGCCGCCACCACGGGCGCATCTACCTGATGGTGGGCTGCAACGAGGCGTGCTCGCTGTACGCACACGGCCACCTCAGCCTCCTTCGCCACGGCCGCCACCTGCAGCTGACCGGGGCGCGGGCCGCGCTGGGCGCCAACCACACGGTGCGCATCGCGCTCTATCTCTCGCGCAGCACGAGGGCCGCGCTGCGTAGGGCCGTGCGAGCGGGCCACCGGGTGGAGGCGCTGATCGAGGTCAACGTCAGCGCGGCGGGGGCGGTGTCCAAGCACTACCTGGTCCACGTGCAGCTCTCTTACCGCTAGGGCGTTCGCCGAGCTGCGCAATCCTGCGTCCTTGCCTTGCTTGTCCAGCGAACGCCCTAGAGTGGGGTGTCCACTCCCGCCGGCGGCGGCTCGCGTGTAGCGTCTGCGCCATGAGCTCCGCCAACACCGACGAGCTGGCCCACAAGGTCAGGCTGTGGGCGGAGAAGTGGCGCTGGTACGAGCGCAACTCGCTGCCCTGGAACCGCGCGCGCATCCATTGGGAGCTGATGCGTCGCGGGGCGTTCGCACGCTGGCCGGTGCACGGCAACGTCCTGGAGGCACTGCGCGAGGGGCGGCTGGAGGTGGGGGAGGGGGTGCTGCTGGAGCCGAACGTGTGGATCACCGCCCCCGACCGCGCGCGTGTGCGGATCGGCGCGGGCACTTTCCTGAACATGGGTGTGATGGTGGCCGCCCAGGAGCTCGTGGAGATCGGCGCGCACTGCATGTTGGCCAACGGCTGCTTCGTCTCGGACGCGAGCCACCGGTTCGACGATCCCGAAAAGCCGATCACGTGGCAGGGGTTCACGTCCAAGGGCCCGACGCGCATCGGAGACAACTGCTGGCTCGGCTCAGGCGTGGCGGTGACCAGCGGCGTGAGCATCGGCGAGCGCTGCGTGATCGGCGCCAACAGTGTCGTGACCCGCGACATCGAGCCGTTCTCGATCGCGGCGGGTGCGCCCGCGCGGGTGCTCGGGCCGGTCAGGCGGGCGGTAGCCGTGCGAGGACTGCGGTGCGGCTCCTCGTAGGTTGGTTGCGCCCACCGTGCAGCGCGTGAAGTACCCTAAGAGTCATGCTCGTCCGCTCGGCGTCAGTCCTCCTTGCCGGCATAGCGCTCGCGGTGGCGCCGCCGGCCGCGAGCGCCAAGTCGGGAGATGTGGCCACCACGCAGGCTCTCGCTCGCGCCACCGACACGCTTGTGCGCGCCGCTCGCCCCGATATCGGCAGGGCGCTGGCCGCCGTCAAGAGCTTCGCGAACCAGACCGCGGCCCAGTGTCCCCAGGTGGCCAAAGGCTCCCCGCAGGACCATGACTCAGAACAGCTCGACAACGAGGTCGTGGGGGCGATGACAGCCGTTGGGTACCGCACCGCCGCCGCCCCGATCGCGACCTTCGCCCACGCGGTCGGGGGCCTGCACTGGAGCAACCGCAGGCTCACGCACGCGGTGAGGACCTTCGCGACCAAGCTCAAGGGGCTCTCCACGCTGGCAGTCCCAAACCTGTGCGCCGACATCGGCGGGTGGGTCTCAAGCGGCTATGCGACGCTTCCCGCGAGCACCACCCAGTTCGACCAGCGCTACTCCGCCGTGGACCCCGAAGCCGAAGAATCTCCTCGGATCATAAGGCTCGCCACACCCTACGCAACCCCGAGCGATGTCCCCGTACTCCATCGCGTCGAACGCTTCGAAGCCCAGCTCGCCGAAGCCGAAGCCACCGGGGTCGCATACTACACGCACCTCATGAACTCGCTCGAACTGAATCAGTAGATTCAGGCCAGCAGCGAGCAGCACCTTCCTCGCACGCAACATTTGTCACCTGTGCGTCCAGCGCTGACGGTGTTTGGTGTAGTGTAAAGGCATTATAAACATGAACCGGCGCGAAGATCTGGCCGGCAGGGGAGGTCATATGCAGAAAGAACCATGGCGCGGGCGGCGACTCGCGGTACTTGTCATGTGCGTGGTGGCCGCGTTTGCGGCGACGGCGATCGTACTGAGCGTCAGCATTGCGGCCACCAGCGCCGGCACGTCGAGCAGCAGCAAGTCAAAAGCCAAGTCGAAGAGCCAGACTCTGACGAAGGCCGAAGTGGTCAGCTTGATCAAAAAATACTCAAAGCCTGGTTCCAGTGGCGCGACCGGGCCTGCGGGCACGACTGGGGCTGGGGGCGCAAAAGGCGAAAGCGGTGCAAAGGGTGAAAACGGTGCAAAAGGTGAAACTGGGATTAAAGGCGAAGATGGAGCAAAAGGCGAAAACGGGGTAAAAGGCGAAAACGGGACCAACGGAGCCGTGGCGGGCTACTCGGTCAGCCAGCCCCCCACCGGTCCCGGTGAAGGCCTGTCATTCACGGCCGGCACCGCGGGCTCGCCGACCACAGTGCTGACCAAGGCGCTGCCGGCCGGCAGCTACGTCGCCTCGGCCAAGGTCGAAGTCACCCTCGTTGCGACAGACCCCGGTGGAGAGGGCGATGTGAACTGTGCGCTTGTCGATATCCCCGCCAGTGGGAGCCCGGTGCTGGACGTTGCGGGCTTCTTTGCGCCCACCGCAGCGGCGGTCCCGATCTTCAACGTGTATGCAGCGGCGACCACGCTCCCGATGGGGGTAGCGGTCAGCACCACCGGCCCCAGCACGCTCGCGATCAACTGCTGGGTCAATGTGGGCAACGGTGGCGAAAACGCAAAAAATGAACCAGGGGTATTTTCCGCAGAAGCGGGCGAGGCGCACATCCAGGCGGTGCAGACAAACAGCAACAGCTGAGACCGTCGCTCCCGCGCGCCGAGCACCCGGCTCGGCGCGCGGGGGAGTGCCTCAGGGCTTATCTCGGTAGGCACGTGCGACTGGGGTGGTCGAGGGTCGAGCGAGGCGCGGACGCAAGGGCGAAGGCTTGGTGGGTCCAAGTCGAGCCCGAGGACAAAGCCTCGCGAAGGCAATCGGCCGCATCCAGGCGTGCGGGCCTACTGAGATACGCCCTCAGGGTCTCCTCACCCCAGCAGCGCGCGCAGTTCGGCGAGCTCGGCGGGGTCGATCTTGTAGGTGTGCTCGGGGCCGGGGTAGCGGCGGGTGCGGACGTCCTCGGCGTAGGCGGTGACGCCTGCGTTCATCTCCTCCTGGAGGTTGGCGTAGCGCTTGACGAAGCGCGGCCCAAGGCCGTCGCGAATGCCGAGCAGGTCGTGGAAGACAAGCACCTGCCCGTCGGTGGCGGGACCGGCACCGATGCCGATCACAGGAATCTCCATCGAGCCCATCAGCTCCTCGGTGACCGCGGCGGGGATCGCCTCGAAGACGATCGCGAAGCAGCCGGCCTCCTGTAGGGCCTGCGCCTCGGCGGCGATTTTCGCGGCGGCCTGCGCGCTGCGCCCCTGCGCCTTCCAGCCGCCGAGCGCGGTGGAGGTCTGGGGGGTGAGCCCGACGTGGCCCATGACGGGGATGCCGGCGCCCACGATCGCGCGCGCGCGGCTCACGGACGCAGGGCCGCCGCCCTCCAGCTTGACCACGTCGCAGCCGGCCTCCTGGATCATCCGCACCGCGGTGGCGATGGCCTGCTCGTCACTGATCTCATACGAGCCGAACGGCAGGTCGCCGATCAAAAGCGGGGTTCTCAGCCCGCGCCGCGCCGCGGCGGCGAGCACGAGCATGTCCTCCAGGCGCACAGGCGTGGTGGCGCTGTAGCCGAGCACGGTGGTGGCGGCGGAGTCCCCGACGAGCACCAGATCGACACCGGCTGCCTCGGCGGCGCGGGCGGAGGGGTAGTCGTAGGCGGTGACCATCACGATCGGGTCGCCGAGGCGCTTCTTTTCCGCCAGCAGCGGCAGGGTCATCGGCAGGCGGCCGGGGTCGTGGGGGATCTTGACGTTGGGCTGGCTTGACATAACAGGCGATTCCTCTCTGAGGCGGTTGGCGCCCGGGGCAGCCGCGTCAGGCGCGCACCTCGTACGCGCCATCCGGGACGGGCTCAGTGGAAGGGGGTCCGTCAAGCAGTATCTGACGGTCCGGTGCGGCCGCTTCGCGGCGGTCTGCGCCACCCGCGATGCTCGCCGTGCCACCAGCATGGCTGCGCTCGCGTGCGTCGCATCCCATCCCCGAATCGACCACCCCGATCCCGCCAGCTACTCCTTGAAGAACCCCGCTGAGCAGGGTCGCCACCGCGTCGTCGACGGTGATGATGCGGTTGGTCTGGGCCTCCACGTGGACGACGCGGGGCTCGTAGCGCTCCATCTCGGAGCGGTCGTAGTGGGCGTAGGAGATGACGATGATCGTGTCGCCACGGTGCACGAGGCGCGCAGCGGCGCCATTGACCTTGACCGCCCCCGAGCCGCGCTCGCCGGCGATCGTGTACGTCTCGAAGCGCGCCCCGTTGTCGATGTCCACCACGTGCACCTGCTCGTGCTCGAGGATGTCCGCGGCCTCCAGGAGGTCGGGGTCGATCGTGATCGACCCGACGTAGTGCAGGTCGCAGTCGGTCACCGTGGCGCGGTGGATCTTGGACTTGAGCATCACGCGCTGCATGGGACGGCTGCCTTTCCGGAAGGTCGAGTGGGCTCCAGGGCCGGCTCGAGCGTGGCGTTGTCGATCAGCCGCACCCCGCCCACGTGGGCGGCGATCGCGAGCAGCGCCGGCCGGTCGAGCTCGGCGAGGGGCTCAAGGGTGTCGGTGTCGACAAGCGCCACGTAGTCGGGCCGCACCCCCGATGCGGCGAGCGCGGCGTGGGCGGCTCCAAGCAGCGCCTGCGGGGAGCGCTCCCCAGCGGCGGCGGTCTCGGCGGCGGCGCCCAACGCGGCGGAGAGCGCTCGTGCGCGCTCGCGGGCGCGGGGGTCGAGCAGGGCGTTGCGGCTGGAGAGCGCCAGCCCGTCGGCCTCGCGCACGGTCGGCAGCGCCTCGACCCGCACGGGCAGGTTGAGGTCGGCGAGCAGGCGGCGGATCACGACCACCTGCTGGGCGTCCTTCTGGCCGAGGTAGAGGACGTCGGGCATCGCCATGCACAACAGCTTCGTGACCACCGTGGTAACCCCCCGAAAGTGCGAGGCCCCGCGCGCGGCGCCCTCCAGGCGGTCGGTCAGCCCGAGCACTTCCACCGCGGTGGCGAACCCCGGCGGGTAGACCTCTTCGACGGAGGGCGCGAACAGCAGGTCCGCGCCGGCTTCCGCGGCGAGCCCCGCGTCGCGCCGCTCGGAGCGCGGATAGCGCTCCAGGTCCACGCCGTCGTTGAACTGGGCGGGGTTGACAAACAGCGAGACCACGACCTCGTCGCACTGCTCCCGCGCGCGGCGGATCAGCGACAGGTGCCCCTCGTGCAGCGCCCCCATCGTGGGCACCAGCCCAATCCTCGAGCCCACGCGCCGGGCCGACGCGAGCGCGACCCGCAGCTCCCCGACGGTGCGCAGCGTCCTCATGCGCGAGACGTGGGTGGGTGGAGGTGGCTCATGGCTTTCGGTCCAGTCCCTGCGGATACCGGCGCGATAAGAGATGCCTCTTGCACTGCAGGTCCATCCCAAGCAATGTCGGTGATGGCCTGTGAGAAATGATACAGAGGTTCTGGGGCCTGTGAGGGTGGAGCGGGGTTGTGTGCGCACCTTCACAGAGGGGGCTGTGAGCCGTAGGACTCACAGACCTTCGTTCCCCCGAAGGGGCTACGATCCCGCCTCAATGTCTTCGGAGGAGAGCCACCCGCCGGGCTCGGCCGCGGAGCGGCGCGAGGCCCTCAAGGGAGTGTTCGAGCAGGCCCAGGGGTGCGTGCGCTGCGCGGAGCTCGCGGCCACTCGCAAAACGGTGGTGTTCGGGGCGGGCAACGCAAACGCGGACCTGATGTTCGTGGGGGAGGCGCCGGGGGCGAGCGAGGACGAGCAGGGTCTGCCGTTCGTGGGCGCGGCGGGCAAACTGCTCGAGAAGCTGCTGGGGGAGATCGGGATGGCGCGCGCGGACGTGTTTATCGCGAACGTCCTCAAGTGCCGGCCTCCCGGCAACCGCGACCCGCAGCCGGCGGAGATCGAGAACTGCCGGGAGTACCTGTACCGCCAGGTCGAGCTGATCCAGCCGCGGGTGATCTGCACGTTGGGGAACTTCTCCACGAAGCTGCTGCGCGAGGACCCCACGGGGATAACGCGCCTGCATGGCCGGGCCGAGGTGCTGCCCGTGGGCCGCCGGGCGGTGCGGCTCTACCCGATCTTCCACCCCGCCGCAGCGCTCTACACCCCGCGGATGGTGGAGACCCTGCGCGAGGACTTCCTGCGCCTGCCCGAGCTGCTGGCGCTGCCCGCGCCCGAGCAGACGCAGTGGCTGGAAGTCCCCGAAGCGGCCGAAGAGCTCGACGGGCCCTCAGCCACGGCTGGGTCGGGTGCGGCCGCAGAGCCGGTGGCGGAGGCCGACCAACTCGGCCTCTTCTGAGCTCGTAGCGTGCCCAGTCTGCTCTAAAGCTGTGGGGGGGAGCTGCCGATAGAGGACGAACCTCCTCCCAAGCAGTGCGACCGGCCCACGAACCCCTCTCCCGTGGGCCGGTCGTCGTTAAGGACCCGACAATAAAGTCTTTCCGGTGTTCGTTCGCGAAACCTCGGGGCCCGACGAGACCGAGGCGCTGGGCGCCGAGTTGGCCGCGGAGCTGCGCGCAGGGGACGTGGTGCTGGTGCGGGGGGAGCTCGGCGCAGGCAAGACCACGCTGGTGCGCGGAGCCGCCCGGGCGTTGGGGGTGGCTGACCCCGTGACGAGCCCGACGTTCGGGATCGGGCACCGCTACCGCGGCTCGCAGGTGACTGTGGCCCATCTCGACCTCTACCGGTTGGCGGGACTGGGGCGGGAGGATCCGGGCCTACTGGAGGACTACCTTGGGCCGGAGAGCATCGCGTTCGTGGAGTGGCCCGAGGAGGGCAGCCCCGAGCTGGAGGGGGCGAGGATGTGGGTGACCCTCGCCCACCGCGGTGAGGACCGCCGGAGGATCGAGGTGCGACCGATCGAAGAGCGGCAAGCGCACGAGCGGGGAGGGGCGCACGAGCGGGGAGGGGCGCACGAGCGGGGAGGGGCGCACGAGCGGGGCGGGGCGCACGAGCGGGGCGGGGCGCACGAGCGGGGCGGGGCGCACGAGCGGGGCGGGGCGCACGAGCACGATGAGGGCGACCCGCGGGAGGGCGGGGGGCCCAAGCACGATGAGGACAGCCGGCGAAAGGGCGTGGGGCCATGATCGTCCTCGGCTTCGACACCGCCACGTCCGCCACCGTCGTGGGGCTGCGGCTCGCCGACGGGACCACGCTGCAGGCGCGCGACGATCCCGCTGCGGGAGAGCGCCCCGGGCACACCACGCGGCTGCTGCCGCTGGCGAGCGAGCTGCTCGCGCAGGCGGGGCTGGGCTGGGAGGAGCTCGAGCGGATCGCGGTGGGCGTGGGGCCGGGGACGTTCACGGGTCTGCGCATCGGAGTCGCCACGGCGCGCGGGCTGGCGCAGGCGCTGGGGGTCGAGGTGGTGGGCGTCTCCACACTGCGGGTCCTCGCCGAGACCGCCCTGCGCGTCTCACCGGGACCGGCGACCGCAGCCAAGGGACCGGGGAACGCAGCCAACACACACGTGCTCTGCGGCGAGGCGGATACCCCCCACGAAGCGACGGATTCGCCGCGGGCATTGGGAGCCGGCGGGCCCTCCAGCGCCGGCAGGGGCGTACTGGCGGCGATCGACGCGCGTCGCGGGGAGGCGTTCGCCGCCGCCTACGACGCCGAGGGCGAGCTGACCCCGCCCCGCGCGCTCGCCCCACAGGCGTTGGGGAGCATCCTCACGCAGGTCAACCGAAGCCGGGAGACGCTCGCCTCCGGCGAACATCCCCGTTTCGACCAGCGGCGCGATTGGCTTGCGGTGGGGGACGGGGCGGTACGCTATCGGGGACATCTGGAGGCGCTCGCGATAGCGGTCCCGGCGGATTCCTCGCCGCTGCACCGGGTCGACGCCGGGGTGCTGTGCGAGCTGGCCCTGAGCGCGCCGGGCGGCGCTCCCGAGGCCGTGCTGCCCGACTACCGGCGCCGGCCGGACGCGGAGATCGCCCTGGATGCACACAAGACGCCCAGAAGTGAGATGACAGCCCAATCCGCCGCCGAGCCCGCGCCCGAGGTGTCCGAGGGATGAGCGCCCAATTCGCTGCCGTGCTCGCCTCCGACCGGCCGCGGTTGGAGATCCGGCGCCTGGCGTACTCCGACCTGCCGCAGGTGATCGGAGTCGAGCGCCGCGCCTTCCCCACGCCGTGGTCGTTGGCGATGTTCGTGTTGGAGCTCTCCAAGTCCTCCGGCATCTGCCTCGCCGCGGTGCTCGGCACCGAGCGCGAGAGGCGGCTCGTGGGCTACCTGATCTGCTCGCGCTACGAGACCGTGTGGCACGTGATGAACGTGGCCGTCGTCCCCGAGCACCGCCGCGAAGGGGTGGCCTCGGCGCTGCTCGGGGAGCTCTACCTGCGCGTGGGCGACGAGCTGGCGCGCTACACCCTGGAGGTGCGCCGCTCCAACGACGGCGCGATCCGCCTCTACGAACGCGAAGGCTTCCGCGCGGCCGGCCTGCGCCGGCGCTACTACCAGGACAACGGAGAGGACGCGCTGGTCATGTGGCGCACTCCCGCAACGCTGGCAGGGTCGTTCGAGGACGTGCCCAACCCTGGCTTCGTATGAGGGGTTTCAGTCGCGTTCACGTCGCCGGGAGGGCCCTCTTCGGGACCCGTCGCGCAAGGGTCAGTTGGAGGCCGGCACCGCCAGTCAGCCGCAGGCAAGGACGCCTTGAGGGCGGCCGACTCGCTCATCGGGCCGACTGGAGGCCGGCGCAAGCATGATCCTCGCGCTTGAGACCAGCTGCGACGACACCTGCGCGGCGGTCCTCGGCGGGGAGGGGCGGGTGCGCTCCAACGTGATCTCCTCGCAGGAGGTCCACAATCGCTTCGGGGGTGTCGTCCCGGAGATCGCCTCCCGCCACCACCTGGAGCTGGTCAACCTCGTGGTGGCCCAGGCGCTCGAGCGGGCGGGGAGCGCCCTCGACGAGGTCGAGCTCGTCGCCGCCACCCAGGGTCCCGGGCTGGTGGGGGCGCTGCTGGTGGGGTTCGCAACCGCCAAGGCGCTGGCCGCCGCGCGAGAGCTGCCGTTCGCCGCGGTTGACCACCTCCAGGGCCACGTCGCCGCGAACTTCATCCCCGGCGAGGGGGCGTCGTTCGAGCCCCCCTTCGTGTGCCTGATCGCCAGCGGCGGCCACACGCTGCTGGCGCACGTGCGCGAGCACGAGGGCTTCGAAGTGCTGGGGCGCACGCTCGACGACGCGGCTGGGGAGGCGTTCGACAAGGGCGCCCGGATGCTCGGCCTCGGCTACCCCGGCGGGCCCGCCCTTGAGCGCCTTGCGGCGAGCGGCGATCCGGAGGCATTCCCATTCCCCGGGGGGCCCCGGCCCGGGCTCGGCGCCGGCCGCCAGGCGTTCGCCCACGGCCTGGACTTCTCCTTCGCGGGCCTGAAGACCTCGCTGCTCTACAAGGTGCGCGAGCTCTCCGAGGTCGAGCTTGCCGCAAGGGCCGCGGACCTCGCTGCCTCCTACCAGGCCGCGATCGTCGAGCGTCTCGTGGAACGGGCCGAGCGGGCGCTCGAGCGGACCGGCCTTGAGCGCCTGGCGGTGGGCGGCGGGGTCGCCGCCAACGGGGCGCTGCGCCGCCGCCTCGGAGAGCTGGGCGCGACGGTGCACGTGCCCGAGCGGGTGCTCTGCACCGACAACGCCGCCATGATCGCGAGCGCCGCGCGCTTCGCCGAGCGGCTGCCCTACCCGCGCTACCTCGCCCTCGACGCCTACGCGACCGGAGAACGGCCGCGGTGAGAACCCTGACCCTCTACACCAAGCCCGACTGCCACCTCTGCGAGGACGCACTGAAAACGCTGCGCGAAGTCCTCGCGGAGCTGCTGGCCGAAACGGGGACCGATCAGGGAGACACTCGCTCCGCCGAAGCCGGGAGACGCTCGCCTTTGGCGAGCATCCCCGTTTCGGCCAGCATCCCCGAATCGGCCAGCGCCGAAGGCGCGTGTCCCCCGGCTTCGGTCGAGCTTCAGGTGCGCGACATCACCAGGGAGGAGGCCCTGCACCGGGCGTACTTCGAGCGGATCCCCGTCGTGACCCTCGACGGAGAGGAGCTGTTCGAGTTTTTCGTGGACGCGGAGGTCTTGAAGGAGCGGCTGCGCGGCCCACCTCTATAGTCACGAGCGATGACCTATGGGGAGTTGACCGAAGCCGGGAGACATGCGCCTTCGACCGATTCGGGGGACACTCGCTACGCTCGCATCCCCGAATCGGCCAGCCTCCCCGTTTCGGCCAACACCGCGGAGGTCGAGCGCGACGACGAGGAGGTCCCCGGCGAGCGGCTTTCGCTGGGGGTCGCCGCGCGCCTCTCGCGCTACCTGCAGGTGCTCACCCAGGCCCGCAAGATGGGCAAGGAGACGATCTCCTCCCAGGAGCTCTCCGACTACACCCACGTCAACTCCACTCAGATCCGCCGCGACCTCTCGGGCTTCGGCAAGTTCGGCAAGCGCGGCGTTGGCTACAACGTGGAGTCGCTCGTCTCTCAGATCCGCAAGATCCTGCGCACCGCGGGTCAGCACAACATCGCGCTGTTCGGGGCCGGGCACCTCGGCAAGGCGATCGCCTCCTCGGACATCTTCGCCGACCACGGCTTCCGCGTGGTGGCGATCTTCGACGTGGACACCTCCAAGGTGGGCACCACGGTGGGCAACAAGGTCGTGCGCCACACCCGCGATCTGCGCCAGATGGTGGAGGACGAGGACATTGTGGTCGGGGTCCTCGCGGTGCCCGGCGGCGTCGCCCAGGAGCTCGCCAACGAGCTCGTGGAGGCGGGGGTGAAGATCATCTTCAACTACTCCGAGTCCCTGCTCCTCGTGCCCCCGGAGGTCACCGTCCACACCTCGAGCCCTGCCGTCGACCTGCTGTACGCGCTGTACTTCTACCTGACCTGAGCTCCCTCCCGCGCGGAGTCCTCCGTCCTAAGCTAAGACCCCGTGGTGCCCAGTAGCCCAGATCCGAGCACGCGCCAACCGTCCGCCCGCCGGCCGGGGAGACGCGCCGCATGAATAGCCTCGACCTCGACCGGGCGGTGGAGACCTTCGCGCAGGCGGTGGACGGCACCGTCGGCCTGGAGGAGGAGTTTTCGCTGCTGCACCCCTCGACCCTGGAGCTCCTTCCCCGCTTCGAGGAGCTCCTCGAAGCCGCTCGCGCGCGTGATCCGCTGCTCCACGAGCACATTACGGGGGAGCTCATCTCCGCAGAGATCGAGATCATCTCCGGCCCCGGCGCGGACCTCCACGACGCGCTCACGCGCCAGCGCGAGCACCGGCGGCGGCTGTTCGCGCTCGCGGAGAGCCACGGGCTCGCGCTGGGTGCCACTGGGACCCACCCGTGGGCGGACTACCGCGAGCAGCGGATCATCGACACCGACCACTACCGCCGCGTGGAGGAGGGCCTCAAGTACGTCGCGTGGCGCAACAACACGTTCAGCATGCACGTCCACGTCGGGGTGCGCGACGCACACCGCGCGGTGCTCGTTTGCGACCGGCTGCGCGGTGTGCTGCCGCTGCTGCTGGCGATCTCCGCCAACTCACCCTACCTCGACGGCCGCGACTCCGGGCTTCACTCCGCGCGTACCCAGAGCTTCACGAGGAACTTCCCGCGCTGCGGGGTGCCCGACCCCTTCGGTGGCTGGCCCGCCTACCGCGAGTACATCGAGCTGCTCCTGCGCACCCGCTCGATCGTGGAGTTCACCCAGGTGTGGTGGTCGGTGCGTCCCCACTTCGCCTTCGGCACTGTGGAGGTCCGCATCTGCGACGCCCAGGCCACCGCTTCGGAGTCCGAGGCGCTGGCCGCGCTGATCGTGGCCTGCGTGGCTCAGGCCGCCCGCGACGTCGACGAGGGCGTCCCCTTTGCCGACCCCGCGCCGCGGATGGTCGAGGAGAACATGTGGCGGGCGATCCGCTTCGGCCTCGACGGCCGGCTGATCGACCTGGCGCGCGTCGAGGAGTACCCGGCGCGCGAGGCGATCGAGCGGCTCGCGGGCTGGACGGCGCCGGTCCGCGGGGAGCTCGGCATCGAGCTCTCCTTCCCCGAGCGCAACGGCGCCCAGCGCCAACGCGCGATGATCGAGGCGGGCGCCGGCCGCCAGGAGGTCTTTGCGACGTCGGTGTCGGAGACAAGGCAAACCTACGCACCGGAGGTGACCGTATGAGTACACAGGAGGCCCCGCAGGGCGGAACCACGGAGTCCGACGGGATGGGGCGCTCGAGCGCGGAGGGGGGGCCGAGCGAGGACGACCGATCGGAGATCGACCAGCGCGCCGCCTACGAAGCCGAATTGAGCCGCATCACGAGCGCCGACATGGTGCTCCAGGCGACCGTCTCGCTGCTCAACATCGGCGCCCGCCGCCTCGGGCTAGTCGGGGGGCCGGGCGGGGCCGATTCAGGCGCCCAGCAGTCTCCCGAGCGCGACCTCGAGCAGGTGCGCGACGCGATCGACGCCGTGCGCGGCCTGATGCCCGTGATCGAGCGCCGCGCCCCCGAGGAAGCGCGCGCCCTGCGCGACGCCCTCTCCCAGCTGCAGATGGCCTACGCCCGCGAAGCCCAGGGGAGCGCACCTGCCCAGACCACGGCCGGCGAGCAGGCCCCGCCCGCCGGCGCCCCAGGCGCGGGCGGACCTCAGAGCGCGCCGGCGGGGCAGCCTGCCACGGAACAGCCCCCGGCCGGCAGGCCCGACGGCAAGTCTGGCCCCGGGCCCGCGGAGTCCAGCGGCAGGCTGTGGGTTCCGGGGCGCTGAGCGCCCCGCGGTCGGGGCGGTTGCGTGTGGCGGGGGTGTCTGGTCGCTGAGTGCCCGGTGGTTAGGCGCGTGCGCGCGGTGGTGCCCCGCGGTTGGGGCGGTTGCGTGGGGCGAGTGCCCGGTCGGCGAGTGCCCTACGGTCGGGCGGTTACGCGCGGCCGGGGTCGGGTCGCTGAGCCTCCGCCTGGCGGTTTGACGGAGCGTGGCGACCGCCCGCGTTGGGTCCAGCCGCCGCGCCATCGTGGCCTGGACGCCTCCCGCCGGCTGGCACGATAGACTGCCCCCGCTTTTCCGCTGGGGTAGGCGCTCGAGTGAGTGATCCGGGCGGGATGGTGGATACCTGTGCGCGCGATCCTCGCGCGGCACGCCAACTGACCGCGGAGGATTTCTGTTGAGCAGCTTCCTGACGAACCATGGGGTCGTCGTCGCCCTCGTTTGCGCCGCGTGCGCTGTCGTATATGGCCTTCTGACCACGCGCGCTCTACTCGCTCTCTCGCCTGGCAACGAGCGGATGCAGAGCATCTCCCGCGCGGTCCAGGAAGGTGCGCGCGCCTACCTGAACCGCCAGTACACCACGATCGCGATCGCCGGCGTGGTGCTGTTCGTCGCGCTGATCTTCGTCCAGAACATCGCCGTCGCGTGCGGTTTTGCGATCGGTGGCCTGCTGTCCGGCTCGACCGGGTACATCGGGATGAACGTCTCGGTCCGTTCGAACGCCCGCGTCGCCGAGGCCGCGCGGGGCGGCGTCACACCGGCGCTGCGGGTCGCCTTCCGCGGCGGAGCCATCACCGGCCTGCTGGTCGTCGGACTGGCGCTGATCGGGGTGGCGGGCTACTACGGGGCGCTGACATCGTTCTTCGACGACAGCCCGAAGACAGCGGTTGACGCCCTGATCGGGCTCGGCTTCGGCGGCTCGCTGATCTCGGTCTTCGCGCGTCTGGGCGGCGGCATCTTCACGAAGGCGGCCGACGTCGGGGCCGACCTCGTCGGCAAGGTCGAGGCGGGCATCCCCGAGGACGATCCGCGCAACCCGGCGACGATCGCCGACAACGTCGGCGACAACGTCGGCGACTGCGCCGGCATGGCCGCCGACCTGTTCGAGACCTACGCGGTCACCGCCGTCGCGGTGATCCTGCTCGGCGTGCTTACGTTCAACCAGTCCACACAGGTGGCGCTCTACCCGCTGGTGATCGGCGGCGTCGCGATCATCGCGTCGATCATCGGCACGTTCGCGGTGCGCACGAACTCCGACAACGTGGAGCGCGCGCTCCTGCAGGGACTGGTCGTATCGGGCGTGATCGCGGCGGCGGCGTTCGCGCCGATCACCTACTGGCTGATGCGCAACCTGACCTTCCTGGACGGCTCCTCAGGTGCGCCCAAATGGAGCCACCTCTACCTGTGCTCGCTGATCGGCATCGCCGTCACGGCGCTGCTGTTCGGACTAACCGAATACTACACCTCGACTCGCTTCTCCCCCGTCAAGAAGACGGCCAAGGCGTCGATCACGGGCCACGCGACGAACATCATCCAGGGCTTCAGCTCGGGACTGCAGGCGACGGCGCTGCCGGCGATCGTGATCGTGCTCGGCATTCTGGGCGCGTGGAAGCTCGCGGGGGGAGGCGTCACCGGCATCTACGGCATCGGCGTGGCCGTGATGGGCCTGCTCTCGCTGACGGGCCTGATCGTCGCGCTCGACGCCTTCGGCCCGATCACCGACAACGCGGGCGGCATCGCCGAGATGGCGGACCTGCCCGAGGAGGTCCGCAAGGTCACCGATCGACTCGACGCTGTCGGGAACACGACGAAGGCCGTCACCAAGGGCTACGCGATCGGCTCCGCGGTGCTCGCCGCCATCGTCCTGTTCGCCGGGTTCCAGAAAGAACTCCAGGACAAGGTCGGGCACGCGCTCTCCTTCGGCATCAACGAACCGCCAGTGCTGATCGGGCTGCTGCTCGGCGGGCTGATGGTGTGCCTGTTCGCCTCGCTCTCGATCGAGGCCGTCGGCCGCGCCGGCGGCGCCGTCGTCGAGGAGGTGCGCCGCCAGTTCCGCGAGCACCCCGGGATCATGGAGGGCACCGAACAGCCCGACTACGCGACCTGCGTGGACATCGTCACGAAGACAGCCCAGCGCGAGATGATCCTGCCTTCGCTGCTGCCGATCGGTCTAACCCTGATCGTCGGGCTGATCGACACGCAGGCGCTCGGCGGCCTGTTGATCGGCGTGATCGTGGTGGGCTTCTTCTTCGCCGTGCTGATGACCGCCGGCGGAGGCGCGTGGGACAACGCCAAGAAGCTGATCGAGGACGGCGCCTTCGGCGGCAAGGGCTCCGACGCGCACGCCGCCTCGGTCACCGGCGACACCGTCGGGGACCCCTTCAAGGACACCGCCGGCCCCGCGATCAACCCGATGATCAAGGTCGCCAACATCGTCGCGATCCTGATCATCCCGCTGATTACCTGACCGGATCTACGCTCCTCTCCGCGGGGCGTCGCCAGGGACCCCGCGGAGGTCATAACCTCAGGTTGAAGATGACTGGACGCCGTCTCCACCGCTCGGCCACGATCGCGCTCTCCACGCTGATGGCCCTGGTCGGCGCCGCCCTGGTGGTGGAGGGCCTCCTCGGGACCGGCGCGCTCCTGCCGCGGCTCTTGCTCGGAGCGCTGTTCCTCGCCGGCGGCTCGGGGCGGCTGTACGTCGAGGCCCGCAGGGGACGAGAGCAATGACAGCGCTCAGGGCCCAAGCCTCGCGCAGGGGGCACACAGCCCGGAGGGCTGGGACGGTCGCATCCAGATGCGCGGGCCTACCGGGATGGGCCCTTGGTTCGCGGCCCACACCGTTGACGCGGGGCACGGAGGTCCCGCGCCCGCACGCCCCGCATGTAACTGGCTCGCGCGGACGATCTCAAAAGAACGCGACCCCGCCTGCCACGCGCAGCGGGACTGGCCACTCGCCGGTCGGCGCATGAGCACGCCCGCCGGCGACGGGCCCCCGCCGTGGGAGGGCTTCGAGGCCGAGGAGCAGGGGCGCTCGCTGGAGCGGGTCGGCGCGGAGCTCTCCGCGTGGTCGCTGGCGACCCTCAGCCGCACGATCGGCTCCCCGATCCTCTTCGGGATCGTCTACACCTCGCTCGCCTCCGCCGTCTTCTTCTCGCTCGGGGTCGTCGTCAACCACGCGCTCGGGCTCACCCCGCTCGTCTTCCTCCTCGCCGCGGCGATGTTCGGGCTCACCGCGATGACCTACGTCGAGGGCGCCTCGCTGCACCAGGAGCCCGGCGGCTCTACCGTCTTCGCCCGCTACGCCTTCAACGAGCTCGTCTCGTTCGTCGCCGGGTGGGCGATCCTCCTGGACTACATCATCCTGATCGCGGTCTGCTCCTACTCCGCGACGCAGTACCTCAAGGTCTTCTGGGCCCCCCTCGGCAACCACACCGAGGCGCTCCTGCTCGCGCTCGCGATCATCACCTTCGTCGTGCTCTCCAACATCCGCGGCCTCTCCTCCCGCCGCGGGCTGCGCATCGGCGTGCTCGTCGTCGGGGCGCTCGCGCTCGAGCTGTTCGTGATCGCGCTCGGCCTCGTCCTCTACTTCAACCCCCACACTGTCACCGCCTCGATCCACCTGGGGAGCGCCCCCACCTGGTCCGGCCTGATCTTCGCGCTCACCATCACCACCATGGCGTTCACCTCCGTCGAGTACGCCTCCGGCCTCGCCGGGGAGGTGATCGCCAGCCGCCGCGCGCTGCGCCGGCTGCTGGTGAGCGGCATTGTCATCCTGATCGTCGCCTACGTCGGCGTGGCGCTCGTTGCTGTCACCGCCTTCCCGATCCACGGCACCCACACCGCCCTCGGCCACCGCTACCTGAACGACCCCGTGATCGGGATCGTCAGCCGCCTGCGCCCCCACGCGCTCGAGCAGGCGCTGCGCTACGCGCTCGGCGCCGTCGTGGCCGTCACCCTGATCGCCGCGGCCAACTCTGCCATGCTCGGGCTCTCGCGGCTGGCCTACTCGCTCTCCACCAACCGCCAGATCCCCTCGGGCCTCGGGCGTCTGCACCCCCGGCGCTCAACCCCCTACGTGCTGATCCTCCTCGCCGGCCTGCTCGCCGCCGTGCTCGTGGTGCCCGAGGACATCGACTTCCTCGTCGGGATCTACGCGTTCGGCGCTGTGCTCTCCTTCACCATCGCCCACCTGTCGGTTGTGCGCTTGCGCTACCGCGAGCCCCACGGCCGCCGGCCGTTCCGCACCCCCCTCTCGGTGCCCTTCCGCGGCGGCGAGCTGCCCGTGCTCGCCGTGCTCGGCGCCCTGCTCTCCGCCGCCGGGTGGGTCGCCCTGATGGTCGTCCACCACGCCGCCCGCTACGTCGGCGTGGGGTGGATGGCCGCCGGCCTCGTGCTCTACCTCCTCTACCGCCGCCTCGACGAAAGCTCTCCCCTGCGGCGCGTCACCGTCGCGCCCGAGATGCTCCGCCCCGAGCAGCCCCGCGAGCGTGACTACGGCTCGATCCTCGTACCCCTCCACGGCGGCGCGCTCGACGACGACATCGTGCAGACCGCTGCCCTGCTCGTCTCGGGCGAGCCCACCGACGAGGCTGCGATCGACACCGCCACGATCGAGGCCGTCTGGATCTTCGAGATCCCGATGGCCCTCACGCTCGACGCCCGCCTCCCCGAGGAGCACATCCGCCGCGCGCGTCAGGCGCTCGCGCGTGCCAAGGCCGTCGGCGAGGAGTACACCGGCGTGCACGTCGCCACCGCGACTGTCCGTGCGCGCAGCGCCGGCCACGCGATTGTCGAGGAGGCCCGCCGCCGGGGGGTGGAGGCGATCGTGCTCGGCGCCGAGGAGCCCTCCCGCGTCCGCGGCGGCGCGCGCCTCGGCGGCCGCGGGGGGCCGCTGGAAAGCTTCGTCGGGGACCTCGTCCGCTACGTCGTCGCTCGGGCTCCCTGCCGGGTGATCGTCACCGCGCCTCCCACCCGCGAGAAGCCCTCAGAGGGTGGCGTCTCTGATCCCACTCACCCTGGCGGGATCCAGCACACCGCCGGGGCCGGCATGGTCTAACCTGCGCCCCATGTACGCGCTGCCCCAGTACGTCCGCTCCGGCTCATGTACGTCCTGATCGTGGGCGCCGGGCGCGTCGGCTCGGCTGTCGCCAAGTCCGCGCTCGCCGCCGGCCACGAGGTCTCCGTGATCGACGAGGACCCCCTCTCCCACGAGCGCCTCAACGCCGGGCAGCCCACCTCCTGGGAGGACGCCGGCGGGCTCTTCACGATCGGCACCGCCCTGGAGGTAGACGCCCTCGTGCAGGCCGGCATCGAGCGCGCCGACGTGTTCATCGCCTCCACCAACGGCGACAACACCAACCTCATCATCGCCCAGATCGCCCAGAAGCGCTTCGGGGTGCCCAAGGTGCTCGCCCGCATCATGGACCCCGCTCGCGCCGGTTGGTACGGCGAGCAGGGCCTGCACACGATCTCCCCCACCCAGCACGCCATCGAGATGTTCGAGCGCGCCCTCACCGTCGAGCACGTCGGCTAGCTCTCGCCTATGTACGCGATCATCGTCGGGGCGGGCAAGGTCGGGCGCAACCTCGCCCGCGAGCTCATCGCCAAGGGGCAGGAGATCACCCTGATCGAGTCCGCCCGCCCGTGCTACCTCTCGATCGAGGAGGAGTTCGAGCACGCCGCCCAGTACGGCGACGCCACCGAGTTGTGGGTGCTCGAGCGCGCCGGCATCCAGCGCGCGGACCTCGTGATCGCCGTCACCGGGGACGACGAGGACAACATGCTCGTCTGCCAGGTCGCCAAGGAGAAGTACCTCTGCGACCGCATCATCGCCCGCGTCAACAACCCCCGCAACCACGAGCACTTCAAGCTGCTCGGCATCCAGCCTGCCGTCTCCGCCACCGACCTGATCCTGCGCCTGATCGAGCACGAGGTGCCCCGCTACGGCCTCGTGCACCTGCTTGCCCTCGAAGAGGAGCGGCTGGAGATCATCGAGCTGGAGGTCGGCTCCGGCGCGCCCGCCGTGGGCGAGCGCGTCGTCGACATCCACCTCCCCGAAGGCTCGCTCATCATCTCCGTCCTGCGCGGCGGGGCCGGCTTCGTCCCCAAGGCCGACACGGTGATCGAGGCCGGCGACGAGGTCCTGCTCGTGCTCGACCCGGGCCTCGAGGAGGCGATCACCACGTTCTTCGCCGCCAACGGAGCTCAGCCGCAGGGGTAGGGCTCCGCCGGACCCATCATCTATCCTCCTGCGTCCCGGTCCGGGATGGTGTAATTGGTAACACGCGTGCCTCTGGAGCACGAATTTGGGGTTCGAGTCCCTGTCCCGGAGTACGCTTGCGCCCCGTGAACACGGGGCGTTTCGCGTTTTTCGACCCCCCTCGGGCCAGGATTTGGGCCAGTCCTGCTGACCAAGGGCACTCGGTCCGAGGCGCTGCATAAGCTCGTTCGATGGCTCCAGCGAAGCGATTCAGGGAGAAGACCGACTCCGCTGCCGGTGGGCCGCCTCCGATTCGGCGGCGCTGGCGCGACTACAAGACCGCAGCGGGTCGTAGTCCGGTCGAAGGGTTCATCGACAAGCTCTCCGACTCCGACGCGGCGGCCGTGCTCGCCGGCATGGAGGAGGTTCGCGATCGAGGTTTGCGGGCCGCCCGCCATCTTGGCGGGGATATCTGGGAGGTCAGGGTGGACGGCGATCGGGTCATCTACCGCATCCTGTTCGCGGAGGAAGGCAGCCGCGGACAGGTGCTGCTGGCCTTGGACGGGTTCAACAAGAAGACGCAGAAGACGCCCCGGGCTGCGATCGGGCTCGCGAAGAGACGTCTGGCTGACTGGCGGCGGCGAGGGGATCAGAAGCGCATTGCGCGCGGTAAACGCTCGCTGCACTAGCGAGGAGTGCTATGCTTATCTCCAGAAAGAGATACCGCTGTAGGTATCGAAGGCCATTCAGAGAGTAGGCAATGCCATGCCCGAGCGTGACTTCCTAGACAAGATGATTGACAAGCGCGCCGCGCGCAACCCCGAGTTTCCGCGGCTGCTGGACGCGGCTCGCCGGCGCCGTGAGTTGCTGCGTGCTCTGGCCGGGCAGCGTGAGGAGCAGAAGCGCTCGCAGACCGTGATCGCCGCGGCGATGGAGACCTCGCAGTCCTTCGTCGCGCGCTTGGAGAGCACAGCGGCCGATGCGAAGATCTCGACCGTCGATCGCTACGCGGAGAGCCTTGGCTTCGTCGTGCAGTACCACTTGATCCCGACGGCCGAGGCGGACAGCGCCCCGCCGGTTGTGGTTCACGCGGCATAACCCGGGTGCCGATCGAGGTCCATCAACATGATCTCGGACTACGGGACCGGCCGCCGACGCGACGTGCAATTGACTCGCGTGCGGTGATCATTCGCGACTCACGGCAACGAGGCCGCCGGCGGTGGCTAGTCGCTGGTCTCGAGCTCTCCTGCCTGCTTTGCGAGTTCCCACAGCTCCAGTTCCAGGGCTTTGGCGATTCGCTCGACGAGGCCGTAGCTGGGGTTGTCCCCGGCGTTCTCGATGCGGGATATGCGTGCCTGATCGGTGCCGACCGCGAGCGCCAGCTGCTCCTGCTTTAGGCCGAGCTCCTCGCGACGGGTGGCGATGGCTCGCCCGAGAGCGGCCTGGGGTTCCGCGCGTCGTGCCATTGCGCGGAAGCCTCAAGGCACAGAGCTACGATTACCATGCGTCTATGACATATGATGTTGTAGTTCTAACACGGTGCACCGTGGGTGGTGGTACGGTACTTCGCGGGTCGGAGGCATATGGGAGCGCGATTTGAGACTAATGGTCGTTCGCAACGCCACATCGAGGGTGGCCTCTTTGCATGGGTTTGTCAGCCTGCCCACAGCAGCGTGTGTGCTGGCGGACGCCGCACCAGCATTGGCGTCGCCCTCCGGCGCGTCCGCCTGGGCAAAGCCGGGCAGATTAGCCGGACCGCGCCGGTTGGCCCCCATCGCTTGCTCTCGCGCTCACATCGTCGGAGCCCGGCTCACCAATGTCGATTGGTCCATCATGCCTCACCCGTTGAGGCTCATTCAGGGGGTCTCGTAGTGTCGAGTAGAGCCGCCGTATCACGTCGTCCTGTCCTCGCCATGCTGGCGCCTTTGTGCGCAGCGCTGGCCGTGTTGGCGCTGGCAAGCGCGAGTGCTTTCGCCTCGCCCCCGAGCCATACGCAGGCGATCGACTCCCCCAACAGCCTGAACGCCGTCTCATGCGTGCCGCAGAGCACCGACTGCGTGGTCAGCGACAGCAAAGGCAACGCGTATTACGCGACCAACGTGAGCACGAGCGCGGACGCGACGTGGACGAAATGGAGCGGCCCGGAAGCACCGAGCGAGGCGGTCGCCTGCCCATCGACATCGCTGTGCGTGCTCGCCGACGGCCACGCCGCGGAACCACCCGGCGGCAGCATGTACTACGCGACCTCGCTCGGCGGCGCGTGGACCAAAGCGTTCGAACCGGCCTTTGGTGTGGGTGCCGTCTCCTGCGCGTCCACATCTCTGTGTGTTACTGGACAGGGCGAAGGCATCGTCCGCTACTCGACCGCACCCGCGTCGGAAGCGTGGGAAACGCCGGGGAACCAGGAACCGATTGGGTCGGGCACGATGAACGCGGTTGACTGCGTGACGTCCTCGTTCTGCGCGGTCGTGGATAGCCAAGGGAACGTCCACATCGCCAACACCGAAGCGAAGATCAAGGAACCGGCTGGCTGGAAGTCGACGGATGTCGACGGGACAACAGCGCTGCAGGCTATTGCTTGCGTCGCGAGGACATCGTGTGTCGCCGTTGATGGAACGGGCGCTGTCCTGGACCTCGCGATCAACGGCAGCGGCGAAGCGAGCGCATCCAAAGACGATATCGACGGGACGAACAGCCTGAGCGCAATCACGTGCAGGGGCTTCACCTGCGTCACCGTGGACAAACAGGGCAATGTGTTCGTGTCGGGGAACGGCGGTGCCAGCTGGAGCCAGAGCCTGGCTACCGGCACGGACCTCACGAGCGTCTCGTGCGCCTCGATCGCGCTCTGTGTCACCGCCGACACGACAGGTAACGTCACGGCGTTCACGGCCCCGTCGTACGTGCTGACCGTGTTCATCTCAGGCGAAGGCGAAGTCACCTCCACGCCCGCGGGACTCACGTGTACGACCGAAGAATGCACGCACGCATTCGAAGGGTCAGTGATGCTCACGGCCAAACCGAAGTCAGGCTATGTGCTCGCCGGTTGGCTGGGCTGCAAACACACGGGACCGGACACGTGCGAAATCGAAACGCCGACGAGCGAAGTTACCGCGGTGTTCTTGAAGGGGGGCGAAAAGGGCGAAGAAGGCTCAGCCGGTAGTGAAGGCAAAGCAGGCAAAGAAGGACCGGCCGGCGAAAAAGGCGCGGCCGGGGTCGCTGGGTCAACTGGTCCTGCTGGCGCGAGCGGAGCTACTGGTCCGCAAGGTTCGACCGGCGCCCGGGGTCCTGCAGGCCCCGCAGGCAAGGTCGAGCTCGTCACCTGCAAGAAGGTCAAGGGCAAGCAGCACTGCACGACCAAGCTCGTCTCCGGCACGGCCAAGTTCACGACCACCGGGCTGGCTGCGCAGGCGACGCTCTCCCGCCACGGCGTGGTGTATGCGGCGGGTACGGCCCGCACCGCGCACGGGCGGATCAGCCTGCGGCTAACGCCGCTGCGTTCACTGCGACCAGGCAAGTACACGCTCACGCTGGTCAGCGGAGCCGGGAAGCACGAGACGATCCGAAGCGAGTCGTTCACGCTTAGCTGATCGGCGACGTATCCGGGGGCGCACGCCGCGCAGTTGTAGACCGGCCGTACATGCCTCCGGCGCCCTGTGGGCGTGTGACGCGAAGTTGACACAGAAGCAGCGCAACATGTAACTATCGGGCCAACGCGCAGCTATTGCGCCGCCCATTCCGCGGGCGGCGCACCGGGTTTCCATGCCTTGGTGACGCCGCCGCCTTGCTGACGCAGAACCTGAGAGTAGTCGGCGAGCTGGTTCTGGAAGGCGAGCTCTTCGCGGGGGTCTTGGCCCATGTCGTCAATCTCTGCTCGCCATACGGCGAGGGCGGACAGCATCTCGGTCTGTGAGTCGTCGGCCCACCACTTGTCTTTGAGCGCTTCGAGGTGACGCGCGTAGCGGCCGTGCAGTGCGACGATCGCGCCCCACATCTCTTGGCGCCAAGTGGGGTCGCCGCCGTAGGGCTCGAGCCACGGCGCGCGTTCGCTGCCATTGCCGCCGACGAGCACGGGCGCGGGTCTGAGCGGGCGGACCTTGCCGTCCTTGGCAGCGAGCGCCACGCAGTTGCGGACCATTTGCCCTGCGAGCGTAGAGGGTGGTGTATCGGCCCCCGCTGCGAGCTCGTGTAGCTGAAGGGTCACGGGGTCGGGTAGGACGATCTGTAGTCGTTGGCTCATCGTGTTCGCTCCTGTGTTCGTGGTTGGACGATGCGGTTGATGGCGCGGGCGATGCCCGGTAGACGGCTGGTGCGGCTCGGCGCGATCGTGTGGTGGAAACGCGGCCCGTAGTCGCGGTCGGGCAGCTCGGGGTGCGCCAACGATGGGGTCTGCGCGTGGCTGCGGCCCATGTTGGCCGCGAGCCGTTGGATGCGGTCGGTGTCGTGGCCTTCGGTTCCGAGGTCGTCGCGGTTGACGTACCAGTGGGTGCCTTGGCGGGCGCGGGATGCCTCGACGTAGGCGGGCTCCTTGCTGGTCTGCCAGCCGCCGGTGACGACGAGGGTGCGGGTGACGGTCGCGCCTTGCGCGCGGTGGATGTGGTGCGCGTACCCGAGGCGCACGCGGCTGAGGTCGTCGCCGGCGAGTGTTCGTTGTCGTCCGGTGACGTCGAACTCGATGAGCGCTTCTCCGGCGGGGGTGACGTGGAGGACTTCTCCTTGGCTGCCATTCTCGATGCGCTCCGCTCCTGGCTCGTGGTGCTGCTCGATCATCGCGACCCGGTCGCCTTGGCGGATGCCGTAGTGAACGCCCGGTACCTCGGCCTCCAGCTCGCCGAGCTCGCCGCGTTGTGCGCGGTAGTGCTGCGCGCGGGCGTTGAGGCGATGGATCTCCTGGTTCGAGGCGTCGGAGATCAACGCGACCTCGCCGATCGGATGGTTCTCGGTGAGCGTCGCCCACGCCTGTACCGCGTGCTCGACAGCCTGATCGCGGGTGTCTGCCATGTGGAGTTGGCCGCGTGATTGGTAGTGGGCCATCGCGCGGTCTGAGCGTCCGGCGCGCAGGTCCGCCCACGCGCGCTGTTCGTCCGGGTCCAACGTCCGGCGGATATCCGAGAGTTCCGCGCTGGGCGCGATCTCGGCGAGCCGGTCGAACATGCCGCCGGCGCCGATCGAGGGCAGCTGCGCGGCGTCGCCTACCGCGACGAGCTTCGCCCCGGTGCTCCATCATCTCGGTGAGCCGGTCGAGCCGGTTGGTGTCGGCCATCCCGGCCTCGTCGAAGTAGATCGTCGTGTCCGCATCGACGTTGACCTGGCCGTGCTCGACACGCGACACGAGCGCGTCGACACTGAACACCCGTTGGGAGAGCGCCGGGCTATCTCTGCCGAGACGCTCGGCCGTCGACCACGACACGGCAACACCGAGGGTCTGATGGCCGCCGTATTGCTCGGCGCGGGCGGCGGCGTCGATCACGACACCCTTGCCGGTGCCCGCTGGCCCGATGAGGATCGCGGCGCGCTCGGGGCCGGTGATGACCTCCAGGGCGTGGGTCTGCTCGTCGCTGAGATGTCCCCCGATCCGCTCGGCCACCGTGTCGCTTGCGATCTCACGTGCAACCGCGCCAACGTCGTGGCCGGCCACCTGGGCGAGCTGGGTGAACCTCCGCTCGACTGCCTGCTCGCGGGCGCGTACCGCGAGCGTCGTCATCAACCCACCCTCCAGGGGGAGGACCCTGCGCTCGGCGATCATCGCCCTTGAGAACGCGAGCGCCTCGCGCGGTGCGTGCTCGCCCACGGACTGCTCAAGCAGGACTGCGCGGAACTCGCCTGGCTCGAACGTCGCGGCGCGCTCGGTCAAGCGCTCCTCGACGCGATCTGAAAAGGGCACGCTCCGGTCGTGACCCAGGAGCCTCTCCCAGCAGCCGCACGGGCTCGTCTCCTGCGGGTCCGGCGCGTCCCCTTCAAGGACACCCCGGGCGGTGGTGTGGCGGTACTCGGCGGCTACGACCTCCCTGGCGTGCTCCTCGACGGGCTGTCCGCCGTAGCGGCGGCGCACCGTCGGCACGGTCTCGGTCAGGTGCGCGATCGTCTCGCTGACGGCGGCGGCGTGCGCGGCCTCCATCTCGCGGCGCTGGGCCGGGTCCCCGAGCGCCCACACGGCAGACACCGACTTGGGGGCGCTGAACGTCAGGTCGATCCCACCACCCCGGCCGCAGGTGGCGCCCGCCCGGCGAAGCCACGCCCCGCTTCGGGGGTGGCGGCCTTCCATCAGCGCGATGAAATCCCGGCCTTCGACAGCGCTGCCCTCGATCCCCAAACGGGCGAGCGTGTCAGGGTACGCAAGCCACCGGCCGGGGGCCTGGGTGGGCTCCCCGTCAGGGCCGAGGTAGTAGTCCCCGCGCTCTGGCTGGACGGTCTTTGACTCCAGGTAGCGCGCGTATCCGCCGCCCTTGGCGGCACCGATGCTGGCTGCGGTCATCACACCCGGTACAGACCACGAGCACCCGAGAGCGGCCAACGAGTTTGCACAGCGCGCACACAGTGCGCGCTTTCGTGTGCATCTAGTCTGTTTGGGCTTTGGTGCTGTGCGCCGGCCGCGAGAGCCGGGAGCGGTAGCGAGCGGCGAGCGGGCAGCCAGCAGGGCTGCACAGGCCGGCAACAGCACGGCGCCGGGTACGGCAGGAGAGCCGACCGCAGGAGGCTCGGTTACGGGCGGGCGAGAGTCCGCGTGCTAGCCAGGGCCGTTCAACTGACGGCCGAAGGCGATCAGTTTCGACGCTCGTCGTGCGAAGGTGTCCGTATCCGACGCGATGCGATGGCCGCTCCGGGCAGGTCGGGGTCTGTAACCGCGATGGCCCCAATATCGCCACGTACGGC
The DNA here is from genome assembly GCA_963703395.1 of uncultured Solirubrobacterales bacterium. Classification (GTDB taxonomy): domain Bacteria; phylum Actinomycetota; class Thermoleophilia; order Solirubrobacterales; family Solirubrobacteraceae; genus Palsa-744. Next base: position 877,321 of record OY969817.1, read on the forward strand.
AGCCACCCTTACTGACCAGAATCGGAGTGCGCCTGCCCTGGCGCTCAGTGTCGAGCAGGCGTGCGAAGCGCTGGGCGTGTCCTGGGATACCTGGCGCGCGCATATCGAACCCGACGTGCGACTTGTGCGCGTTGGGCGCCGCAAGTTGATCCCGGTCAGCGAGCTTGAGGCTTGGCTCGACAGGCACGCTGAGAGCGTGGGCGTGTAGAGCGGGGAGTAGGATGCCGAACACCTACAAAGCGCCCCCGCACCGTTGTCGCGGCCGGGGGCATGGCACAGGAGGTTGAACTCCCATGCAATCAGCACCGTACACAGCCGCATCGCCTGGATGTGATTTCTGATGGCCACCGGAGTACGTCAACGCCACGGACTCAAGTGCAACCGGAAGGGCCGCTGCGACTGCCCGTGGCGAGCCGAGGTCTACTCGAAGCGCGACGGCTGCAAGCTGCGCAAGACGTTCCCGACGCAGGCAGCGGCGAAGGCGTGGCGGGCGGACAAGCTCGCCGCGACGAACAAGGGCAAGCTCCGGGCGCCCACGTCCACGACCGTCCGGCAGGCCGCCGAGGCGTTCATGGCCGGTGCGAAGGCGAAGACGATCCCGACGGCATCGGGGGACGACTACAAACCCGCGACGCTCCGGGGCTACAGGGTCGGGCTCGACAAACGCCTACTGCCGTCGCTGGGCGACATGCGCCTGTCGGATGTCGAGCGCCGTGACGTGCAAGAGCTCGCCAACCGGCTGACGGGCGAAGGGCTGAGCGCGAGCACGGTGCAGAACACGCTCGACCCGCTGCGCGTGATCTACCGGCGTGCGATCCGCGACGAAGGTCACGGCCAACCCGACCGAGCGGCTTGAGCTACGCCGGCCCGACGGTCGGCGGGAGCGGATCGCCGACCCTACCGAGGCGGCGGCGCTCATCGCCGCCGTAGATGCGGATGAGCGGGCGCTGTGGGCGACCGCGTTCTACGCCGGCCTGCGGCGTGGCGAACTGCGCGCGCTGCGCTGGAAGCACATCGACCTGGAGGCCCGCGTAATCCACGTCTCGCGCGGCTGGGATGCGATCGAGGGCGAGCAGGACACCAAGAGCGCGGCGGGCAAACGCAAAGTGCCGATCCTCGACCCGCTGGCCGCCGCGCTGATCGCGCACAAGGCGCGCACCGGGCGCGCTGGCGACGCTCTCGTGTTCGGCCGCACCGCGACGGACCCGTTCAACCCCGAAACGGTCCGCCGCAACGCGCTCGCGGCATGGGGCTGGAAGGAAATCCCGAACCCGGCCTACCCCGACGCGGGCACGAAGACGATCCACGTCAAGGCGCGCGAGGACACGCTGGAGTCGATCACGCTGCATGAGGCGCGGCACACCTGCGCGTCGCTGCTGATCGCCGCGGGCGTGAACGCGAAGGCGCTGAGCGTCATCATGGGCCACGCGACGATCGCCATGACGTTCGACACCTACGGCCACCTGATGCCCGGCGGCCTGGACGAGGCGGCAGCGGCCGCGAACGCCTATCTGGCAGGCGATGGGAAGCGTCCGCCGCTCAGGCTCGTGGGGTGAAAGCTCGGGCCAATCTCGGGCCAGTCGTGTACTGATTCGGCCGGATTCAGCCGGATTCGGCCGGATGAGCGCGATCGGGCGTTTCGCCTGCATTGGAGCCATGTTTGGCTCTAGCACAGGGATTGCGCGATCCGCTGCCCAGACTTCGAGTCCCTGTCCCGGAGTACGCAACGGCCCCGTAAACACGGGGCCATTTGCGTTTTAGGGGCGCTCGTGCCAGGAGTCGTGCCAGTCGTGCGATCGTAGCCTGGGCGAGTGCCCCGGAGCAGGTATCGTAAGTGCGTGTTTGATGACGTGTTGGTCCCGGTGGACATCATCGTCGCGAGTGAGCACCGGGTGCAAGAGTGGCGCAACGTGCGCGGAAGCCCCATTCACGCGGCACTGACCGTCGGCCGGGAGCTCGTCGTCTGATGGCCAGCGAGCAGGATCTCGCAGAGCAACTTCTACGCCGCGCCGACGAGGACGCGGCCGATGAGATCGACAGGCGTAGCCGAAACGCGCTCGCAGTGCCGCTCCTGCGTTTCCTCCAAGCGTCGCTCGTGGACCGTGTCGATGGTTGCTGGAGCATTGGCCTCCCGCCGAGCCCCAACGTGCTCAACGCGGTGGACGCGCTTCACGGTGGGGTCATCGCCACCGTGCTCGACGTCGCCGCATACCTTGCCGTGGTGCCGCATCTGTCAAGTGAAGAAGAGGCGGTCACGATCGCCTTCGCGGCCTCCTACATAGCGGGAGCGCCATCCGATGAGCAGTTGCGTGCGAGCGGCTCGTTGATTCGTCGTACGCGAGGGCTTGCGTTCGTCGGCGCCGAGCTGCGCAGCGACAGCGGGCTGCTCGCGTTCGCGAGCGTGACAAAGGCGATCCGCACCTCCTCGGCGACCGTACTACGAGGATGACCGTCCGCTCCGCGCTCTCTTGGAGCGGTGGCAAGGACTCGGCTCTCACGCTCTGGACCCTCCGCCGCCTGGGCGTGGAGCCTGAGGCTCTGATCACGACCGTGACCGATGCCTACGATCGCATCAGCATGCACGGCGTCCGTCGCGAACTTCTCGTAAAGCAGGCCAACGCGATTGGTGCTCCGCTCGTCGAGGTTCGCATCCCGTCGGCGTGCGTCAACGACGTTTATGAGGCACGCATGGCCCAAGCGTTCGACTCTCCACCCCTGTCCGGCATCGAGGCCGTCGCCTTCGGCGACCTCTTTCTCGAGGATGTCCGCGCCTACCGCGAGGAGCGACTTGCCGCAAACGACATGCGCGGTCTCTTTCCGCTCTGGGGACGCGACACTGGTGCCCTGGCGCGGGAGTTCATCGCCACCGGCTTCCAGGCGATCATCGTTTGTCTGGACCCGCGAGCGCTCGATGCCTCCTTCGCGGGGCGTGCGTATGACGAGCAGCTTCTCGCCGACCTGCCTGCGGGCGTTGACCCTTGTGGTGAGAACGGCGAGTTCCACACCTTTGTCCATGCCGGACCGATCTTTCCCGAGCCGATTGCGTGCGTGCCCGGCGAGGTCGTCGAACGCGAGGGCTTCACCTTTTGCGATGTGATAGCCGCGTGAACCTGGGATCTCGATCAAGTGACCAGTCGGTTTGTCTGTAGTAGTTCGCCGAGTACATTGGCCGCCGCGTCGGCGGTCTGTGTTCCGGTATCGATGACGTGAGTCTCAAGGCGACCGAGATTCACGAACTCGTGCGAGAGGCGCTCGATGACAGTCGCATCGGATAGCCGGTCCGGTGCTCGATCCCTGGCTCTCGCCAAGCAAACGGGGAGTGGTGCCCGCAGCACGGCGTAGGCGACTGTGTGGCCTGCGGCGCGCAACGAATCTCGCACCGGGTCAAGGAACCACCTGGGGCTGATAATCCCGTCGATGATTGTGAAATAACCAGCTTTGGCGTAGCCCGCTGCCGTGCTGGCGACAATATCCATCACGGTTATATTCTGCTCGTGTGACTCGGGCTTCCACGGCTCGATGTAGCCGGATTGGATGAAATGAAAGAACTGATCTGACTCAAGATGGACAGCGCGCTCCGATTTGGCAGCGAGGAGCCGGGCTACGGTGGTCTTGCCCGAGCCTGGAGTTCCGGTGAGAATCAGAATCGGACTTTCCTCGGACGTGTACATGCCGGCCATCAGTCTGCCGTCACCGCGTCATGCGACGACTTCCACTCCGTCGAGCCCTGCGTCCTCCGCGGCAAGGCGCGCGAGGAGTGCGTTGTGCTCGTCTAGCTCGACCAGCCGAGCCGTAACGTCCGCCCGCCGCGGATGCTCGGCCAGCACTCCGATGAGGTCGTGCCCCTGCCCCGCGCACACGCTGATCGCTTGCACAGGACCGGGAGCGCAGCGAGCTAGCGCGGCGCGCACCTGCGTCTGCACGGCCACCAAGCGTCGTCCTAGCGCCGAGTCGGGGTCTGCGTAGTCCTCATGCCAAGTTCGCCAATCCACGGCCGTCTGTGAAGCCTACGTGACAGGCGACCGTCGCGGTGCCAGGGAAGGGGAGGAGAGGCAGGCCCCTGCCGCCGGGATCCCCTTACGCCGCGGCCTGCTCAGACCAGTCGCGGTAAAGCGCGTGGTAGCGCCCCTCGGCGGCGATCAGCTCCTCGTGGGTGCCCTGCTCGACGATGCGGCCGTGCTCCAGGACCACGATCTGGCCGGCGCGGCGGATCGTCGAGAGGCGGTGGGCGATCACGATCGCGGTGCGGCCCGCCAGGAGGCGGCGCAGGCCGTCCTCGATGCGACCCTCGGTGTGGAGGTCCACGTTGGAGGTCGCCTCGTCGAGGATCAGGATGCGGGGGTCCGCGATCAGGGCGCGCGCGAACGCGATCAGCTGGCGCTGGCCCGCGGAGAGCTGGGCGCCGCGCTCGCCGACCTCGGTGTCGTACCCCCGGGGTAGCTCGGCGATGAACTCCGCCCCCACCGCCGCGGCGGCCTGTTCGATCTGCCGCTCGTCCGCGTGGGGGTTGCCGAAGGCGATGTTCTCCGCGATCGTTCCGGAGAAGAGGAACGCCTCCTGGGGCACGATCCCCATCTGCGAGCGCAGCGACTGGGCGGTGACCTCGCGCAGGTCGTGCCCGTCCACCAGCACTCGCCCCGCGGTGGGGTCGTAGAAGCGGGCCACGAGCTTGGCCATCGTGGACTTGCCCGCCCCCGTGGCGCCCACCAGCGCGACGGTCTGGCCGGGGTGCACGTGCAGGTCGACGTGCTTGAGCGCCATGACCTCCTCCTCCTCCGAGCCGGAGGCCCCCTCGCCGTCCGCATTGGGCGCGGCCTCGCCGTTTTCGGGCGGGGGCCCGCCGTCCAACTTTGCGCCCTCGCCCCGCTTGCCGTTCAGCCTCGGGTCCCCGCCCCGCGACCGCTGGCGCCGCCGGGGGTATCCAAAAGAGACCTCCTCGAAGCGCAGCTCGCCGCGAAGCGGCCCGAGCGCGACCGCGTGGGGACTGTCGCGGAGGTCGGGCTGCACGTCGAGCAGCTGGAAGATCTTCTCCAGGGCGGCCATCCCGGACTGGTAGGTGGTGTACAGCTGGGAGAGCTGCTGGATCGGTTCGAAGAGGTAGCTGAGCGCTGCGATGAACGCCACCACGGTGCCGACGGTGATGTGGCCTTCGATCGCCTGGTAGCCCCCGTAGAGCACGATCGCGGCGACCGCGACCCCGGAGAGCATTTCGATGGCGGGGAAGTAAGCGGCGTTGAGCTTGACGGTGACCATGTTGGCCTCGCGGTTGTCCTCGTTGAGCTCGGCGAAGCGCGCCTCGTGGTGGGGCTCCTGGCCGAAGCTGCGCACCACGCGGATGCCGGAGAGGGTCTCCTGGAGGTAGGCGGTGATCGAGCCGATCGTCTCGCGGGTACGCCGGAAGGCACCAGCGGAGACGAGCCGGAACCAGAGGCTGCCGCCGGCGAGGAGGGGGAAGACGCAGAACGTCAGCAGCGCGAGCTTGACGTCGAGGACGAGCAGGATGACCACGGTGCCCAGCAGCGTGAGGCCGGCCTGGAAGAGGGTCACCACGGAGTCGGTGACGAGGCTGTCCAAAGCCTCCACGTCGTTGGTCATGCGCGAGATCAGCACCCCCGCGGGACGGCTCTCGTAGAAGCCGATCGGCAGGGACTGCAGGTGGGTGAAGATGCGGATGCGCAGGTCCGCGAGCGCCCGCTGGCCGACCCACCCCACGAGGTAGGTCTGCGCGTAGGTCATGCTCCACACCACCAGCGCCGCCACGAGGAACGCGGCCACGGTCAGCGCCAGCGTGGTGGTGTCGTGGTGCTTGATGCCGCTGTCGATCGCCGTCTTGGCCAGCAGCGGCGGGGTCAGCGAGGCGGCGGTGCCGAGCAGCAGCGCGCCGAGCGTGACCGCGGTGCGCACGCGGTAGGGCGCCAGCAGCGCGAGCAGTCCGCGCAGGTTGCGCCCGCGCGTTCCGCGGCTGGCGCGCTCGCCCGTCCACTGGGTGCCTCGGCCGAGGGGGCCGCCCCGTCCGGCGGGCGTGCTCATAGCTCGCTCAGCTCCCGCTCGCGGGTCTCGCGCGTGAGGAAGACGTGCTCGGGGAGGCCCTTCTCCACGATTTCGCGGTACAGCTCGGAGGCCTCCAGCAGCTCGTGGTGGTCACCCTGGGCGACGATCCCGCCGTGGTCGAGCACGACGATCTCATCGGCGAGCGCGATCGTGGAGAGGCGGTGGGCGATCACGAGCGTGGTGCGCCCCGCCATCGCCTCGGCGAGCGCGAGCTTGATCGAGCGCTCGGTGGAGGAGTCCACCGAGGAGGTGGCGTCGTCGAGGATCAGCACGCGGGGGTTGGCGAGCAGCGCCCGGGCGATCGCCACACGCTGGCGCTGGCCGCCGGAGAGGGTGAGCCCGCGCTCGCCGACGCGCGTGTCGAAGCCCTGGGGCAGGCGGGCGATGAACTCGTACGCCTGGGCGGCCCGCGCGGCCGCTTCGATCTCGGCGAGCGGGGCGTCGGGGCGGGCGTAGGCGATGTTCTCGGCGACGGTGGCGGAGAACAGGAAGGGGTCGTCGCTGACGACCGCGATCGCGCGGCGCAGGGAGGAGAGGCTCACCTCGCGTACGTCGGCGCCGTCGAGCAGCACCTCGCCCGCGCTGGGGTCGTACAGCCGGGGAATCAGCGACACGAGGCTGGTCTTGCCCGACCCGGTGGCGCCGACGAGTGCGACGGTGCGCCCCGGAGGGACGTCGAGGTCGATTTCGCGCAGCACCGCCCGTCCGGGCTCGGCGGGAGGCGCGCTGCGGCCGGGCTCCTGGGCACTTGTCGCAGCGACGCTCTGCTCGGCGGTATCCGCATTGGCGGCCTGTTCGGCGGTGTCCGCGTCGGCGGCGCCCTGCTCGGAGCCGAGCTCCGGGGCGACTTCGTAGCGCAGGGTGACCCCGCGCAGCTGCACGTGCCCGTTGCCGGGGGGCAGCGAGGGGGCGTCGGGCGGCTCGGTGAGGCGGGGCTCGCGGTCGAGCAGCTGAAAGACGCGGGCGCCGGAGGCCGTTGCCCGCTGGGCGAGACCGAGGGTGACCCCGAGCGAGCGCATGGGGCCGATGAGCATGTTGAGGTAGAAGTAGAACGTGGTGAACTGCCCGAGGGAGAGGTGGCCGTGGATCACGGAGAGCCCGCCGACCATCAGCACCGCGGAGAGGCCGAGCTGGGGGAGGAAGCCGATCATCGGGTTGTAGGTGGCCTCGAGGCGGGTCGCCACCATCGCCTGGTCGAACACGCGGCCGACGGTGACGCGGAAGCGCTGGAGCTGTAGGGGCTCGCGGGCAAAGGACTTCACGACGCGTACCCCGGAGATGTTCTCCTCGGCGTCCGCGGTGAGCTCGGCGATGCGCTGCTGGACCTCCTGGATGGCGGGGCGGGCGCGGTGGCCGTAGCGGTAGGAGATGACCACGACGAACGGGACGGGCGCGAGCGAGATCAACCCCAACTCGGGGTTGAGCGCGACCATCGCGATCCCGGCGAGCAGGATCGTGAGGACGGACTGCACGATGAACACGAGGCCGTAGCCGAGGAAGAAGCGCACGGCCGCCAGATCCACGGTGGCGCGGGACATCAGCTGTCCCGTCTGGTGGTGGTCGAAGAAGCCGAGCTCCAGGCGCTGGAGGTGGCCGTAGAGGCGCTTGCGCAGGTCGTACTCGATGCCGAGGGAGACGTGTCCGGCGACCATCCGCCGCCAGTAGGTGAGCGCCCACCGGGCGAGCGTCACGGCGACGATTCCCCCGGCGAGCAGCGCGAGGGTGTGGCGATCGTGGGCGGCGGCCGAGGAGTGTGGATGACGAACGTCTTCGGCGGCCGTGTTGATCGTTTCCACGGCCTGCCCCATGAGGAGGGGCATGAGTACGGTCATCACCATCGCGAGGCTCGCGAGCACCCCTGAGACGATCACTCCGCGCTTGTAGGGGCGGAGAAAGCCGAGTAGTCGGTAGAAGGTCGCCATAGTTGCTTGGTCAACTAGTATTGCAGGGGGAGGCGTTGGGGTTGTGTGCTCTCGTAGAACTACCCTGCGGCCATGTCCTCTGCCGCGACTCCCACGCCACGAGGCGGCCCCGACCGCCCGGCGACTGGTCTGTGCGACACGTGCGCCTACCAGCGCAAAGTGCCGAACACGCGGGGCTCGACGTTCTCGCTGTGCAACCGCTCGCGCGAAGACCCCGCCTATCCACGCTACCCTCGCCTGCCGGTGCTGAGCTGCGCGGGGTACGAGCGCCGAGAGGAGTGACGTTCAGGGGATCTCCGTGAGGCGTCCTCACAGCGTGCACCCGGTGAGGACGCTCCCGCTCGACGTGAGTTGAGGCTGGAGTCGGGGACGACCCACCGAAGGCATCACCGCGTGGCCGCTCCCACCGGCTCGCCCGCGGCGATCTCGGGGGAGGGCTCGACGGAGGAGACGAAGTCGCGGCTGCGGATCAGCGCGAACGCAAGCACGGCGCCGACGAGGGCGACGGCGGAGGCGATCAGCAGGATCGTGGTGAAGGCTTCGGTGAAGCCCACGCGGTAGGAGTGCTCCAGGGCGACGCGGGCGGTGGGGGAGAGGACGTGGAAGACGCGGGCGACTTCGCCGGACTGCAGCAGCGTGGAGAGGTGCCCGTGGGCGGCGGCCTGGACCGCGCTCCCCTGCCCCTGGGCGGCGAGGGCGGAGGCGGTGGTGTGGGTGACCTGGTGCGCGAAGACGGCGCCGAGGCCCGCGATCCCGGTGACGATGCCGACCTGGCGGAAGGTGCTGTTGATGCCGGAGGCCATGCCGCTGCGGGAGTGGTGCACGACCCCGATCGCGGTCGAGGCGAGCGGGGGGTTGATCATGCCGATGCCCGCTCCGGCGAGCACGAAGCCGGGGATCAGCACGGTCCATCCGGAGGTCGGGCTCACGGCGGTCATCGCGAGCAGCCCGCCGCTCACCAGCAACAGGCCCCCGCCGAGCAGCAGGCGCACGGGCACGCGCACGGTGAGCCGGCCCGCGATCGGGGCGACGAGGAAGGAGAGCAGTGTGATCGGCAGGAAACGCAGGCCGGCCTGGAGGGGGCCGTAGCCGAGGACGTCCTGGATGTAGAGGGTGAGGTAGAGGAACATCGCGAAGATCGAACTGGAGAGAGCGAACGCCACGATGCTGGCCCCCGTGAAGGCGGGGCGGCGGAAGAGGGCGAGGTCGAGCATCGGCCGCCGCCGGCGGCGCTCGGCGAGAATGAATGTTGCGAGCAGCAGGGCGGAGGCGATCAACATCGAGAGGATCTTTGTGGAGCCCCAACCGTCTTCGTTGCCCTTCTCGAGTGCGTATACCAGTAGGAAGAGGGACCCGGAGAAGGTCACGAGGCCGACCCAGTCCACGCCGGTGGCGCCGGGGTCACGGGACTCCGCTACCCGGGTGAGGGTGAGGACGACGGCGGCCACGCCGATGGGGACGTTGACAAAGAAGATCCACTGCCAGCCGATCCCCGCTGAGATGATCCCGCCGACGATCGGCCCCACTGCGACGGCGGCGCCGGTGACAGCGCCGAAGACCCCAAAGGCGATTCCGCGCTCGCGCCCGCGGAACGCCTGGGCGAGGAGGGCGAGGGAGGTGGCGAACATCATCGCCCCGCCGACCCCCTGCACGGCGCGGGCGAGGTTGAGCGTCAGCGGGGTGGAGGAGAGCCCGCACACCGCGGAGGAGCAGGTGAACACCACGAGGCCGGCGGTGAACACGCGTCGGCGGCCCACCAGGTCGGCGAGCGAGCCCGCCGTCAGCAGGAAGGCGGCGAGGGTGAGGGCGTAGGCGTTGACGACCCACTGCAGGTCGGCGAAGGAGGAGTGCAGGTCGTGCTGGATCGAGGGCAGCGCGACGTTCACGACGGTGATGTCGAGGAGCAGCATGAAGATCGCCACGCAGACGGCGATCAGCGTCCACCATTTGCGATCCACGCTGGGCTCCTACTCCTGTAGGTGAGCGTCGAGGAATGGCACGACCCGCTCCCACAGCAGCGCGGCGGGGCCGGGCCGGTAGGAGGGGCGGTAGTCGGCGAAGAACGCGTGCCCTGCACCCTCGTAGACGTCCACGCGGGTCTCGTGAGGGCTCTGCGCGAGCGCTTTGCGCAGGCGCTCGCCGATCTCGGGGGAGGGGTTGTGGTCCTCGGCGCCGACGGCGGCCAGCAGCGGGCAGTGCAGCTGCCCGGCGAGCTCCAGCGGGGGGCGGGGTCGCAGCTCGGTGACCCGCTCCTCGGGGGTGGCGGCGTCGATGAACCCGCCCCAGCAGTCCACGGCGGCGTCGAGGCGCTTCGACCGATCGGAGATCGGCCGGCAGGCGAACAGCAGCGTGAAGCGCCCGCCCATGCAGAAGCCGACGCAGCCGACCTTGCCGGTGACATCGGGGCGGGTGCGCAGGTGCTCGGCGGCGCCTTCGAGGTCGCCGAGGACGACGGCGTCGGACATCGAGAAGAGGCGGGCCATGAGCGCCTGGAGGTCACCCGTGGGAGGACCGCCTTCTCGTGTGTAGAGGTCAACGCCGAGCGCGACGTAGCCGACGTTGGCGAAGCGGCGGGTGACGTCGCGGGCGTGATCGCCGAGACCGCCGGCATCGTGGATCACGATGATCCCTGGAGCCCGCCCGTCCCCGCCAAGGCTGGAGGGCCGGGCGAGGTAGCCGTTGACCTGTGTTCCGCCGGCGCCGGTGTAGGTCAGCTCTTCCTCGAGAACGCGGGAGGGGTCGGTGACCGCGCCGGGGACGCCCTCGGGGCTGGGGGGAGTGGGGGAGTGGGACATCGGCGTGGCTCTTCGTGCGGTGGGTGGGGTCTCTGTGGGTGGTGGGGGTCGGGACTTCGGGGGGTGTCGGGCGGAGCTTCGGTGGAGCTCAGGCCGGGACGTGCCCGGCAGGGCTCTGGGGGATCTCGCGGGGCGCCACGGGCGTCGTGGCGGCGATCGGGGGAGAGGGGACGCTCTCGGCGGGGGTCTCGCGCAGGGCACGGAGTTTGCGACGCACGCGCGCGCGGGTCTCGCACAGCTCCTCCCTGAGCTTCGCAAGCTCGGCGGCGCGGTGCTCGACGAGTTGCAGCTGGCGGTCGAGGTGGCCGAGGGCCTCCTCGAGCAGCTCGCGGCGGCGCTCGGGGTTGACGTCCTCGCGGCGCAGTTGGGCGCGCACGACGGCGCGGGCCTCCTCGGCGGAGAGCAGGGTCCTGAGCTCCTCCAGGGAGACCCCGAGCAGGCTCTTCAGGCGCATCGCCTCGCGCAGGCGCTCGACCTCGGCCTCGGTGTAGGTGCGGTGCCCTCCGGAGGGCCGCGCGGGCGCCTCGGGGAGCAGCCCGATCTCCTCGTAGTAGCGGATCGTGCGCGGCGTGGTGCCGACGAGGCGCGCGACGTCCCCGATGCGCAGGGGAGCGCTCACGGTCGCGCTCCGGCGGTGGCCAGCCGCTCGGCGGTCTCCTCGGTGGCCTTCACGTGGCGGGGGCGCATGAGGCAGACCGCGGCTCCCACAAGAGAGGTGGCGGCGAGCACGAGGAGGGCGACGTGCATGTTGGCGATGAAGGGGTCGAGCTTCTGCACGGAGAGGCCCTTGGCGAGGCCGGAGAAGACCGAGAAGAGGGTGGAGCGGGGGACGGCGGAGGTGACGATCGCCATCACGAACGCGATCGAGAGCACCGCGCCGGTGTTCTGCAGCAGGGTGCGCGCCCCTGCCGCGATACCGCGGCGCTGGGCGGGGACGGCGCCCATCATCGCGGCGGTGTTGGGGCTGTTGAACATCCCGGAGCCGACGCCGACGACCAGCAGCCAGAGCGTGCTCTGCCAGTAGGGGGTGTGGACCTGCAGGGTGCTCATCGCGGCGAGGCCCGCGGCGCTCACGAGCATCCCCAGCGCGGCGAGGCCGCGGGAGCCGTGGCGGTCGGCGTAGATACCGGCGAGGGGGGAGGAGACGAGCATCCCCAGGGCGAGCGGGATCAGCTTGACTCCGGCGGTGATCGGGGTGTCGCCCTGGGCGCCCTGGAAGTAGAAGACGAACAGGAACATCAGCGCGAAGCGCGCGAGGCCGTTGATGAACGCGGCCGCGGTGGCTGCCGCGAAGAGGCGGTTGCGGAACAGCGAGAGGTCGAGCATCGGGGCGCGGGAGCGGCTCTCGATCGCCACCCACAGGGGCAGCAGCACGAGCGCCGCGAGCAGGCCGGCGATCACTACCGGGTCGTTCCAGCCGCTGAGCCCGCCGCGGGAGACGCCCAGCACGAGTCCGGTGAGGCCAAGGATGAAGGTGAGGTTGCCGAGCACGTCGTAGCCGCGCACCGCGTCGGGCTTGGCGAGCTCGCGCAGGATCAGCGCCCCCCACGCGGCCCCGGCGAGGCCGAGGGGCACGTTGAACCAGAAGACCCAGTGCCAGGAGATGCCTACGAGCACGCCGCCAAGCACGGGGCCGATCGCGAGGCCGATCGCAGCGACCATCGTGTTGGTGCCCATCGCGAGCCCGAGCTCGTCGTGCGGGAAGGCGTCGGTGACCAGCGCCGCGGCGTTGGCGAACAGGAAGGCGGAGCCGATGCCCTGGAGCACGCGCCAGAGGATCAGCACGGTGGCGTCGGTCGAGAAGCCGGCCCCGAGGGACGCGAACGCGAACAGCAGGAAGCCGCCGATGTAGGCGCGCTTGCGCCCGAAGAGATCCGACAGCCGGCCTGCCATCAGCACGAGCACGGTGGCGGCGATCAGGTAGGCGAGGATCACCCACACGAGCGCGAGCAGCGGGGCGTGCAGGGAGCGCTCGAGGTCGGGCAGCGCGATGATCAGCGTCCCCGAGTTGGTCGCGGCGAGCAGCATCCCGAGGCTTGTGCACGAGAGCGCCCACCACTTGTAGTTCTCGTGGCCGGCGGCGACGCCCATCCGGGGCTTGGTTGAAGCTGACGTGAACGTAAGGATCAGGATAGCAGGGTGCCGGCGGTGGAGGGCTCCGAAGGTGGTCTTGACCAACTCTGGACGGTGCGCATCCTCGGAGGCTCCGAGGAGCCTCATCGAAGCCGGCGTTGTCACGCCCGAGCAGTAGCGGCGTTTGCGGGCCACCACGACGGCGACCGAGGTTGGGTGTGGTGCGCATGTGATAATGTGCATCCCATGTCATCCATGATCCAGGTTCGCAACGTCCCCGACGAGGTGCACCGGACGCTGAAGATGAGGGCGGCGGCCGCTGGGATGTCGCTGTCTGACTACATCAAGCGCGATCTCGTGCAGGCGGCGTCGGGCCCGAGTATGGAGGAGATCGACGCGCGCGTCCGTGCGCGCGGGCCCTCGCGGGTGCGGGCGCAGACGATCGTCTCGGCCTTGCGCGAAGTGCGCGAGGGCTGATGCTCGTCGTCGACGCCTCGGCGTTGGTCGCCTACCTGACCGAAGGCGAGCACGCCGAGCAGGTGCGCGCCCAGCTGCTGGCGCCGGGGCAGGCTCTGTGGGCGCCGCACCTGGTGGATGCCGAGGTTGGGCACGTGCTGCGGCGCGAGACGCTCAGCGGCGAGCTCGGGCTGGCCGCGGCGCTCGCGGCGCTCGAGGATCTGAGCGACCTCCCCCTGCGCCGGGCCTCCCACCGTGGGCTGCTGGCACGCGCATGGGCATTGCGCGAGAACCTCAGCTTCTACGACGCGCTGTACGTCGCGCTGGCTGAGCGGCTGCGCGCGACTCTGCTGACGCTGGACGGGCGCCTCGCTGGTGCGCCCGGCGTCAGGGCGAGTGTCCTGCACGTGGTCTGAAGTGCCTCTCACGCGAAACCAGCAACTGCTAGAACAAGGACGATGAGTGCTCCAGTGCACCCCACCCCCGCGGTCGCGGGGCACGGAGGCCGCGCGCGTGCGCGCCTGTTGCTCCCACGACTCGCGCGGACGATCTCCAATGACCCTCCTTCATGCCCATCCCGCGGCATAGGCGATCGAGGTGAGCGCGTATGAGTGACGCCCCGGTCGTCAAGTCCGACGGGGAGTGGCGCGAGCAGCTGACCCCCGAGCAGTACGAGATCCTGCGCCGCGCCGGCACCGAGCCGCCGTTCACGGGGGAGTACGTCTACAACAAGGACTCGGGGATGTACCGCTGCGCGGCGTGCGGTAGCGACCTGTTCGCCTCGGACACCAAGTTCGAGTCCGGTACAGGCTGGCCCAGCTTCACCGAGCCCGCCGTCGCGGAGGCCGTGGAGCTGCGCCCGGACAACAGCCTCTTCATGCGCCGCACCGAGGTGCGCTGCCGCCGCTGCGGGGGGCACCTCGGGCACGTCTTCGACGACGGCCCCGGCCCCGCGGGCCAGCGCTACTGCATCAACTCTGCCGCGCTCTCCTTCGCGCCCGGCGGCGGGCCCTCTGGGGGCGCCGAGTCGGGTGGCGCCAACCCTGAGCCTGGCGGCGCCAGCCCCGGCCCGGGCGACACCGACCAGTAGCCTTCCGATCGCATGATCATGCAAGACCAGTCCCGGCGGCTCTCCGAGCCGCTGCGCTGGGGGCGGCGCGAGCGGGCGGTGGTGGCGGTACTCGCGAGCTGCGTGCTGCTCGCTGTGGTCGGCCTGGGCGTCTACGCCGTGACGAGCGGCGCGCCCGCGCGCAAGGACTGCGTTGAAGTAACCTTCGCGAGCACCCTAGGTGGCGCGCGCCTGCAGGGCTGCGGCGCGCGAGCCCGAGCCATGTGCGCCTCTCCGGGCGCGAGCCGCGAGATCGAGCAGGAGCTGCGCACCGCCTGCCGGCGGGCCGGCTTCCCGTTCGATCCTCGACGCTGAGGGGCTGCCGGCGGGTCCGCTGCTTGTTGGCTGCCGGCGTAGGGCGGGCGGTGGAGCTCGTTGCGCAGCGGCCTTCTCGGGGGCGTCTATACAAATGTCGAAAGACGCCGCCGAAGTGTTGGCCACCGTGTCCCTACCGGCTTGCGTGCAAGCCGGATTTCATACCGGGACTGCAACAGGTGCTCCTCGCCCGCGGGCAGGCGGGCACCGTCAACAGATCTACAAGGGAAATGAGGCACATGTCCTGGGTACCGTACCTAGAAGGAGCACACAAGTGGCTGAATCCAGGTGACAATGCCTGGCAGATGACCGCAGCGACGTTCGTCGGGCTGATGAGCCTGCCGGGCCTCGCGGTCCTCTACGGCGGCGTAATGCAGAAGCGCTGGTCGGTCAACAGCATGATGCTCACGTTCGTGGCCTTTTCACTCGTCCTGGTCGCCTGGGTCCTGTGGGCATTCAAGATGGGCTTCGGCACCCCGATCGGGAGCGGCCACGGGTTCTTCGCATCCTTCTGGGGCAAGTCAGGCACAGTCCTGTCGGCCGGAGCTGAGGAGGGCCAGGCGATAATCCCGTCGATCACGACCGGGCCGCCGTTCCATTTCCCGGAGTCCTCGCTCGTCTACTTCCAGTTCGTGTTCGCGGCGATCACCCCGATCCTGATGCTCGGATCGGTGCTCGGCCGCATCAGCTTCAAGGCCTGGATCCCGTTCGTGCTCCTGTGGATCACGTTTGTCTACACCGTCAACGCGTTCCTGATCTGGGGCGGCGGCTACTTCGCGTTTCACGGCGCACTGGACTACTCCGGTGGCTACGTCATCCACCTCGCGGCCGGCATATCGGGCTTCGTGGCGGCGGCCGTGATCGGACCACGATTGCAGCGAGACCGGGAGGTCGATGCCCCGAACAACCTGTTGATGGTCGCCGCCGGCGCGGGTCTGCTGTGGCTCGGCTGGAACGGCTTCAACGGAGGGGACTCCTACTACGCGGGCGCCAACGCCTCCGCCGCGGTGCTCAACACGAACGTCTGCACCGCCGTCGCGATGCTCGTGTGGATCGCCTGGGACTACATCTTCCGCGACAAGCCATCTCTGATCGGCTCCGTCAACGGAATGATCACGGGCCTCGTGGCCATCACACCCGCAGCCGGCTTCGTGACCGGTTGGGGGGCGATCGGGATCGGTGCGATCGCCTCGACGATCGTCTGGATGGCGATCAGGTTCCTCAGCCGAGCGCCCGTCTTCCGCAATGTGGACGACACCCTCGGGGTGATCTATACGCACGGGATCGCAGGCCTCTGCGGAGGTCTGATGGTGGGAGTGTTCGCAAACCCCAAGGTCGTCGAGTACATTGGCGCCGGGGGCGGAGCAACCGACCTGCCAGGGTTCGCCGGAGTGATACACGGCAGTTGGACGCTGTTGCGCTGGCAGGCCGAGGCCGCCGCCTGGGTGATTGTGTTCAGCGGTGTGATGACGTTCATCCTGCTGAAGCTGGTCGGGATCTTCATCCCACTGCGACTCTCCGACGAGGAGCTGGAGATCGGCGACCACGCGATCCACGGCAACGAGGTCTATCCCTCCGACGTGCCCACTCTTGGGGGACCGCACGCGCCGGCGTGGCAGCCCACTCCAGCCGCGGTGGGCACGGCGTAAACGTCGGCAGGGACGCCACCGGGAGCGCGCCATCCTCTGGGCGCGCCTCCCTTGCTCAACGCGATGGAACTGCGGCCCCGCCTAGGCGGGGCCGCAGGCGTTTGGGGCCTGGGCGCGCCGCGGGCCTATCGAGTTGGGGCGCCCTCAGCCGCTGGCGGCGAGGCCCACCGGACAACTCACCCCGGTGCCCCCCAGCCCGCAGTAGCCGCCGGGGTTCTTCGCGAGGTACTGCTGGTGGTAGGCCTCCGCGTAGTAGAACGGGTGCGCGGGTGGGCCATCGATCAGCTCGGTGGTGATCTCCCCGTGGCCCGCGGCGGTAAGCACCTGCTGGTAGGCCGCAAGCGACGCTTCGGCCAGCCTGCGCTGTTCATCCCCCTCCCAGAGGATCGCGGAGCGGTACTGGGTGCCGGCGTCGTTGCCCTGGCGCATTCCCTGGGTGGGGTCGTGGCCCTCCCAGAAGAGTCGCAGCATCTCCTCGAAGGTGGTGGCGGCGGTGTCGAACGCGACCAGCACCACCTCCGCGTGGCCGGTGCGTCCCGAACAGACCTCCTCGTAGGTGGGGTTCGGCGTGTAGCCCCCCGCGTAGCCCACCGCCGTGGTGTACACCCCGGGGGCCTGCCAGAAGAGCCGCTCGGCGCCCCAGAAGCAGCCCATTCCGAAGACCGCCCGCTCCACCCCCTCGGGCACGTGGCCCGGATCTACGCGCAGTGGGGTCCCCAACACCTCGTGACGCGCTGGGACCGCAAGCTCCTCCGCACGGCCCGGGAGGGCGGCGGCGGGGTCGATCATCTGGGTCTTGCGCTGGCCGAAAAGCACCTCCTCAAGGCTAGCCGATGGAGCCGCGGTCCTCCGCCGCCCTCGACCGCTCGGCCCGGCCCTGCCCAGGCGCTCTCGGCGGCCCCGGCCCCGTCCTCCTCCGGGGCCCTGTCAGGCGCTCGCGGCCACCCCGGCCCGTCCTCCTCAGGGGCGCTTGCCAGGCGCTCGCGGCCGCCAATTGTTAGGTAGCAGCGAGTTTTTAGGGGTGCCGAGCACTCAAGCCCGCGCACGGTCGATCCGAAGAGACGAGCAGATGCTCCTGCATCCCCTGCGAATCTCCCGCGGTGCGCTGAAGCGGCTGCACAACACGCGTCCGCCGATGGTGTGGACGGCTGCGCTTCTGTACGTGTGCCGCGGCCTGACCTGCTTCGCGGCGGTGGCCTTTCCCGTCAGCGCCCGCGAGCCTGTGCACCTGGACCTCGCCGTCGGGGTGCTCGCCTCCCTGCTCGGCGTGGGGCTGTGGACCTTCGCGCGGAACGCGCCCGCGCGCCTGATGCAACTGCTGATGGCGCTGAGCGCGGTGACCGTGAGCGTGATGGTCGCCAACGCCCACACCAGCGCAGGTGTGATGCTGGCCGCGTTCGCCTATCCCTGGACCGCGATGTACGTGGCCCACTTCTTCTCGCGCCGCGCGGTCTTCGCGCAGGCGCTGCTGATCTCCGTGGGCTTCGCGGCGGGTCTGATCGTGGGAGGCCTGCCCAACATGACGATCGTGTGGGCGATCGTGACCGGCACCGTGTGGTCCACCGGGCTTGTGCTCGCCAACCTCAGCGAAAACCTGCGCCAGCGGGCCGCCACCGACCCGCTCACCGGTCTGCTCAACCGCAACGGCTTCCTCGCCCTCGCTGACCGCGAGCACGCGATCGCCGAGCGCACCCGCACCCCCCTGACCCTTGCGGTGCTCGACCTCAACGGCTTCAAGCAGGTCAACGACCGACTCGGGCACGCCGCAGGGGACCGGCTCCTGGCCGACCTGGGGAGGAGGTGGCGGGAGGGCCTGCGCGCCGGGGACATCCTGGCGCGCCACGGGGGGGACGAGTTCGTGCTGCTGCTCCCCGCGACCTCCTCGCGCGAGGCCGAGGGCGTGCTCGAGCGCCTCCGCGTGGAGGAGCTCCCCGTGCGCTGGTCGGTGGGGGTCAGCGAGTGGCTGCCGGGGGAGCATCTCGACGCCTGTCTTGCTCGTGCCGACCGCAGTCTCTACCGCGTCAAGCAGTCCGTCGATCGCACCCGCGGGCAGGTGGAGGGTCGGCGCGTGGGGCCCGTGTTGAGCTCCACCTAGCTCCCGGCCCGCAGCTCTCAGCGGGTTTCCAATATTTCCAATTTGGACAATCTAGGGTTTGGGCTTGGTCCATTCGGGCAACATACCCGTGAGGAGCATCCCTCCCTCATTCCCTCCCAAAGACCGGCCCGCTTTCCAGGCGGGCCGGTCTTCTTCCTGAGCCCGTGGGCGCTACCGCTCGCGCTGGGAGGTCAGCCCGACCCAGTGATCGAGCGGCGCGGGCGCACCCAGGTGAAAGCCCTGGGCGTAGTCCACGCCCAGCTCCCGCAGGGTGGCGAGCGTGGCCGCGTCGCCGACGAACTCCGCAATCGTGCGCTTGCCCATGCCCCGCGCGAGCTCGACGACGGCGCCGATCACGAGCCGGTCCGTGGGGTCGGCGGTGCAGTTGCGCACGAACTCGCCGTCGATCTTGATGAAGTCGAAGGGGAGGTGCTTGAGGTAGTAGAAGGAGCCGAAGCCCGCTCCGAAGTCGTCCAGCGCGAAGCGGCACCCCAGTTCGCTCAGCCGCTCCGCGAAGGCGCGCGCCGCCGCGATGTTGCCGATCGCGGTGGTCTCGGTGACCTCGAAGATCAGCTGGGTGGCGCGCACCCCAGCCGCGCGTAGCTCGCGGCCGATGTGGGAGGCGAGCTGGGAGTCCCCGAGGGAGTGCGCGGAGAGGTTGATCTCCACCGTCGGGCGGTGGCCCTGCGCGCGGTGCTCGCCGAGCATACGGATCGCGCGGGTCACTACCCAGCGGTCGATCTCGCGGATCAACCCGAAGCGCTCCGCGATCGGCAGAAAGCTCCCCGGCGGGATCAGGTCGCCGTGCGCGTCCACCATCCGCACCAGCAGCTCGTGCTGGGTGGTGCGCCCCGTGGCAGTCTCGACCACGGGCTGCGCGTGCAGCACGAGCCGGTCCTCGTCGAGCGCGGCGCGAATCCGCTCCACCCATTCCAGGCGAGCCTCGATGCGCGCCTGCCCGCGGCTAGCGCCGCCGTAGGTCTCGGAGCGGTCGCGGCCGGCCTCCTTGGCGTCGTACATCGCGAGGTCCGCGTTGATCAGCGCCTCCTCCGCGCTCACGCTCTGCGCCCCCTCCAGCGGCGCGATGCCGATCGAGGCCGTGATCGGCCGCTCGCGTCCGCCGAGCCCGCGCGCGGCGCGCTCGCGGCGGACGACTCCCAGCAGCAGCTGACCGAGGCGCTCCGCCTCGGCGCGGTCGCCCGTGGGGGTGAGGATCGCGAACTCGTCGCCCCCCAGACGCGCAAGCGTGTCGCTCTCGCGCAGGCGCGTGGAGAGGGCGCCCGCGACGCGCACGATCAGCTCGTCCCCCGCGCTGTGGCCGAGCGTGTCGTTGACCCCCTTGAAGTCGTCGAGGTCCAACACCAGCACCGCGCCCGCGTGGCCGTAGCGCTCGCCCCGCGCCAGGTGCTCCTCCAGGCGGCGCTCGTAAGCGCGGCGGTTGAGCAGGCCCGTGAGGGGATCGTGGTCGGCCATGTGCTGCAGCTCGGACTCGTAGCGCCGGCGGGCGGTGATGTCCTCGATCTGCGAGAGGAAGTAGGCGGGCTGGTGGTGCTCGTCGCGGATCAGGGTGGTGTGGACCGCCACCCACACCGTGTGCCCCGTCGCGTGCAGGTAGCGCTTCTCCACGTCGTACACCCGGATCTCTCCCGAGCGCATCGCCGCCCGGGCGCGCTCGTCGGCGCGGCGGTCCTCGGGGTGGGTCAGCTCACGCGCAGAGGGCAGCTCGAGCAGTTCCTGCTCCCCGTAGCCGGTGATCAGCGCGAGCGCGCGGTTGACCTGCAGGAAACGGCCGCTCGGCGAGAGCACCGCCATTCCGATCGGGGCCTCCGCGAACGCCGTGCGCAGGCGCTCCTCGGCCCTCGCGAGCGCCTGCTCGGCGCGCTCGCGCTCGGCCAGGCGCCGTGCGACGAGCGCCTGTGCGTAGCGCTCCCGCCGCCGGGCCTGCACGGAGAGCGTGCCCACGAGCAGCGTCAGCAGCAGCCCCACGAGCAGGATCGTGACCGGCAGCGACAGGTCGGGGGAGGGCTCTCCGACCGTCAGCGCCCAGGTGCGGCCCGCGACCGCCATCCGCGAGGCGATCGGGTGACGCGGAGCCCCCTGGGAGACCAGCCGCACACTGCCGTCCGCGAGCCGGAAGGCGGTGCCCGTCGGAATCGCCCACCGCAGTGCGGGCCCCAGCAGGTCGTAGCTGTAGCCGATCGACGCGAACCCCTGCAGGGCGCGCAGCCGCTGCGCGGCGGTGCGCAGCGGCAGGGGGGAGGGCCGGTAGATCGGCACGTAAAGCACCGTCCCCGGCCGGCCGCTGTTCATCAGGCGCACCGGCGGCGTCGCGCGGGGCTGCCCCGATCTCGCCGCAGCCAGCAGCGTGGCCAGGCGCGTGCCCTCGCCGCCGACGTCCAGCCCGACGTTGGGAGGTCCCCCGCCGCGGCGGGCGGATTCGAGCACCACGTAGTACTCAGCCCGCGGCGGCGCCGCGCGCGCGGCGCCCCCCGGTGTGCGCAGCTCGATCGGGCCGTGGCGGCGTTCGAAGCCGACGCGCTGGGTGGCTCTCACCACTTCCATGAGCCCGACGCCGTTGATCCCCGGTTCCCGCTGCAGGTCGCGGGCGACCGCCGCGAAGATCGCCGCGTGCGCGCGCCAGTCCGCGCCCACGCTCGCCGCGAGGTCGCTCGTGCGCCGGATCGCAACGCCCACGGTGTCCAGCGCCTGCGCGCGGATGTCCGCGGAGAGGCTCGCGCGCCGCGCCTGGGCGCTGCTCTGGGCCTGCCTGTCCGCGGCGAACGCGCCCGCGAGGGTGAGCGCGGCCACGCACGCGGTGACGAGCGCCGGCAGGAAGCGCACTAGGCGGCTCCACGGCAGGCCGTGCGGGTGCTCTGCAGGGGGGTTCTTTTGGGATCGTCCGCGTGGGTCGGGGGTGCCCCAGGCGGGTGGGCGCGGAGCCTCCGTGCTCCGCGTCGGCGGCCCGGGTGTACTCAACGGTGCCCCGCGCCCTGCGGCGGCCGCCAGCGGGCGGCGGAGCGGGTGCTCGCTGTCGCTCTCCCCGGCCACGGTCATGTATCGGCGCAGGCGGGACGAAACTGAATATCGAAAGATGCCGCGTGGGGACCGCTCGTGGCCCCACTTCTGCTACGAAGTCAACGATGCGGACGAAGGAGGCAAGGGCGGCGGCCAACGGCGCGGCGAGCGGCCGCTGGCCGATCTTTGATCGGTCGCCCACCGCGGGGTGGCGCGTGGTTGGCGCGTACGGTCTGGTGGCGGCGGCCACCCAGATGCTGTGGCTGACCTACGCGGCGATCACAACGGACACGGCCCGGCGCTACGGGGTCTCGGTCGGCGCGGTGGGGTGGCTGGCGGAGATCTTCCCGCTGCTCTACGTGGCGCTCGCGATCCCTGCGGGCGCGCTGCTGGACCGCTGGTTTCGCCCCGGCCTCGCGCTTGGGGGCGCACCACCCCACCGCAGCGTTCCTGGCGATGGCCGCCACGGTCCTGTGCGCGGCCCCGCTGGCGCTGCGGATGGTCTCGCTGCAGGAGCTCCCGGACAGCTCGCCCGAAGGAGCGGGGGCGACGCCGGAGGATCTCGCCGCCCCGGGAGCGCCCGCGGCGGCTGACTCCGAGGGGGTCGGCCAGGTGGCGTCAGCGTGAGGTCACGCGGACTCCTGGGCGAGCCAGTCCAGTACCTCTGACGGGTTGCGGTGCGGGGGGAAGACGGGATAGAACACCTTCGCGATCCGCCGCCCGCGAGCGATGAAGGTCAGGCGACGGTAGAAACGCGTCCCGGCCGCCTCGAAGGTGGGCAGCCCCAGCGCGTCGGCCAGCCGCAGGTCGGGGTCGCTCAGCAGCGGGTAGGGGATGTGCTCGCGCCCCGCGAACTCGCGCTGCTCTGAGTGCAGCTGGGCGCTCAGGCCGAGCACCGAGGCTCCGTAGGCTGCGAGCTCCAGGACGTGGTCGCGAAAGGCGCAGCTCTGGGGGGTGCAGCCGCGCGCGCCCGGGATCTCGTTCCAGCCCGCGGGCAGCGGCTCCCCCGGGAGGCCCGTGCGGGGGTAGACGTAGACTACCGCCAGCCGCTCGGTGGCCGCGCTCAGGTCGAGCCGCCCGCCGGTCGTCGAGCTCAGCAGCACCGCCGGCACCCCCCGTCCCGGCAGGTGGTCCGCGGCCCCGTCGTCCGTCGGAACGGCTATGTCGTCGGGGAGGTCCCGGTAGCTTTCGGTCATCGCCGTGATTCTTCCAAAGGGTGGCTGCTTTTTGCTTTCTGGAGCCTACGCAAGCGTTCCGGTCATAACGACGAATGTGAGCAGAGTGAATCTTTGGGCGCATCGGATCACTGGAATGCAACCTTGAGCGTCGCTGCCGGCGCTCAGCGTGCGTTTTGACGGCCGCTCTACCCGCCCGTGCTGCCGAAGCCCCCGCGGCTGCCCGCGTCGGGATCGTGCACGCTCCACTGCGCTCGGTCGGCGCGTACAAACACACCCTGCGCGATCCGGCTGCCGGCCGGGATGAGGGTCGGCGCGTGCGTGAAGTTCAGCAGTTGCAGGCGCAGCTCATCCGCGGGACCGCGGTA
This sequence comes from uncultured Solirubrobacterales bacterium, assembly GCA_963703395.1. Lineage (GTDB taxonomy): Bacteria > Actinomycetota > Thermoleophilia > Solirubrobacterales > Solirubrobacteraceae > Palsa-744. Next base: position 900,343 of record OY969817.1, read on the forward strand.
GTCCTCGTCGATGATCCCCACGGCGTGCGGCTGGATCACCCCGAACTTCCGCGGCGTGGAAGAACGCAGGCAGACCAGCAGGCACCACCCGGGCGGCGTGGCGAAGACCAGCCCCGTTCCCACAAGAGCGATCTCCCCCGGCGCGATCTCCGCCGCTTCGGCGGTGCACAGGTCGAAGCCGCTCGAGCCCGCCGTGGCGTAGTGCGGCTGCCGCGCGGAGTCGTGCAGGCGGAGGATCGGCACATCCATGGGTCGCTCCCAGGTCGGACGGGGCACGGAAAGGTTGCGGCTGCGGCCGGAGCCTACCTGCGCGGAGGAACGGGCGGCGAGCGCCGCCGCCCGCCGTGAGTGTGATGAGGGCGCATCTCGCCGACCCCGCGGGATCGGCCCGCGAGGTCGGCGAGATGCGGGCGCGCTACCGACTTTCCCCGCCGTCGGTCCCCGGTCGCCGTGGAGATCGCGCAGCCCCGCCGGCCCCAGAGCGCCGAGCGACGCTGGTCAGCCGGTAGCGCCGGATCCTCGGCCCCCGACCGGGGGTCTCCAGCGACTCCTCGGGCAACAGCAGAAACCGTCGTGGAGTGCTTGGCATCGAGTTGGAGAGCGAGCGGTTCATGCGACGATGTTGGCGCAAAGCGCCCTTCGTGCCTTTGGACTGCGGTCCAAAATGTGCGAGCCGCAGGTGCCCTGGATGGGTCGGCCCGCCGGCAGCAGCCCGGGGTGAGGAGGAGCCGTCGAGAGTGTGGGCCGATCCCGGTAGGCGCTCTCCGGCGGAACAGCTCCCAAAAACGACTCCTCGGTACGATCCCCCGCCATGAGTCGAGGAGTCCCCCAGGCGGACCTTGCCCGTCTGTTTGCGCCACCTGTGCGGTGGGGCTACGAGTACGTCGCGCCCCCGCCGCCGGCGCCGAGCCCCGAGCGCGACCACCCACCCACCCGACGGTCGGCGCGGTGGGTCCCTCGAGCGCAGGCGGTCGGATTGCAAGAGGCTGCCGTTCTCCTGGCGGTGGGCGCCGTCGCGGTCATCTTCCTGGACTCCAAGCTCGGGGTGCTCTCGGGCGGCGGCGCCACGGGGCTGGCGGTGGGCGCAGTCATAGTCGTGCACCTTCTCGCGGCGGCCCTGGCCTTCTGGGCAGGGCAGGCCTGGCAGCGCTCGTCGAAGGGGGAGCCCACCGGCGGCAGCTCCCCGGTCGGGCGCTATCTGCTCTCTGGGGTCAACGCGGTTGGGACGTTCCTCATCCCCTACATCGTGCTGCCCGTCGAGGCGGTGGTCGCCTGGCGGCGCGTCTTGCAGGGACGGCTTGACCTCGTCCCCGAGCCGGGGGACGCCAAGCGCGCGGAGGCCGAGTACCAGAAGGCGGTAGCCGAGTGGCAGGAGCGCATCGTGCAGTCCGAGGCCGCCGAGGTCGAGCGGTTCGAGAGCGTGGACGTGTGGCGTTCGGTGGCGCTGTCGGAGACCGCCCGGATGACGTGCGTCTTTGGCGGCACGCCGGTGTCGTGGACGGCTGTGCTTGTGACGCTCGGCGCTTCGCTGCTCGGCTCAGGAGCCCGAATCGTGATCGGCGACCTCTCGCGACGCCTCACGGCGGACGTGTTGTGCGACGTCTGCGACGCGGTGGGCGTCTCGGTGGCCGAGGCGGTGCTCCCCGGTGGCGCGGCCGGCGCGGACCTCTTCGCAGATGTGAGCTGGAACGACCTGAGCACGGTGCTCGTCGAGGTGCTGCACTCCGCACAGCAGAATCTCGACACCTCGCGTCGGGAGCGTGGGGAGGACCGAGCGGTCCTACTCGAGGTCGTGGAGTGCCTGGACACCAGTGGCCCCGTGTCGATCGCGCGTCTGCGCGGGGCGCTGCTCGCGGTCCAGGGGGCAGCGGTCGCGGACAACGGCGAGAGCACCGTTGACGGCGAGGAGCGCAAGCGCTTAGCCGGGCTGTTCAACGAGGTGCAGCGCCAGCACGGTGGGGTGATGGAGCGGGTGACCCGCATCGAGCGTGCGCTCCGTGACTTCGAGGTGCTCGACGGTCCCGGTCCCGGGCACGGCGACGGCGACGACGGCGGCGGCGGCGCGCCGCTCGAGCGCACGCCGCTCGCCGGCGACGGCCGCGGCGATCTACGAGTCATCGGCGTCGACAAGCGGACCGACGATTTGGAGAACAACCGGCTCGTCGACCTGCTCTTCCAGCTGCTACTGCGCCGGGTCCGGCGGGGCAAGGCGCAGACTGACGTGCTGGTCATCCTCGGCGCCGACCGCATCCGTCGGGAGGCGCTGGAGGAGCTGATGACCCACGCCGAGCAGGAGCGCATCGGAGTGTTGCTGTTCTTCGAGCACCTCCGACGGGACGCGATCGAGGTCGTCGGTGGAGGTGGAGCCGCAGCGGCGTTCTTTGCGCTGGGCAACCACCGGGAGGCCAGGGAGGCGAGCGACTTCATCGGCGCCGAGTACAAGTGGGTCGAAGCGCAGCACACCGCGTCCGCGAGCGAATCGCTCACACGGACTCGGAGCAGACAGACGAGCGCTTCGGCCTCGGGCACGATCGGCTTCCCCTTGAACGTATCGGTCGGCGGGTCCTTGACAAAAGGCCGCTCCTACAGCGAGGCGTTCGGCCAGAGCCAGGAGTACGCGGTGGGCGAGCAGCGGGTCCGCGAGGCCGTCATCGAGCCGGAGGTGCTGATGGGACTGCCGGTGACCGGGATGATCTACGTCGAGGTGCTGCCCGGTGGCCGGCGGGTAGCCACAAACGTGGACTGCCACCCTCAGATCGCTTATGCGCCCCGCGTCGCCGGCTAGCCCCGCGTGTTGACTAGAGCACCATAAGCGGTGCATCGCGGAAGCCAGAGCACGCCCGAGAGCGGATGAGGGGACTCGAACCCACGACCTTCTGCATGGCAAGCGTCCCGGTTGGGGTGTGTGAAGGGCCGTAGACCCGCATGGATACTGGGGTTTCGGCTCCTTCGCCGTTCCGGGCTGAGCGGGCGAATAGCCGCTGTTTGCGGGGGATTCTTGAGGGAATGGGCGTATACGCCCATTCCGAGCATTCGGCTTTTGGATGTCGTGGTTGGTCGCGCCAGCCTTCGCCACGCGGCTTGCTGTGCTGTCGGAGCACACGCGCACCGCACCGGGGCAGTTCTGCTCCGCCTGCGATTCCGTCGGAGTCAGCGAGCACAAGTTCGCCGGTAGGCATCCCCGGAACGACGGAGCCCCAGGGGTATCACCGCCGAAGCGGGAGAGCCTTACCTGGGGCATTCAACGATCAGTGTAGGTGAGCGCCGTTACTCGGCCGGTGCAATCCATTCCCGGCGCTGGGGGTTCCATTGTCCACGGGTGCGCCCGGCGAGTACGGGATCGAGGAAGGCGGCGGCGCGGGCGAAGGCGGCTGTGAGGTCGCTCTCGACGTTGACGGTGTCGGCCAGGCGTTTGTAGGGGTCTGCCCAGGTGGCCGGGGGCGGTGGGAGGCTGGTGGGTAGTGGCTGGCGGGCACGCTCGGCGAAGGTGCTCTCCAGCGCGTGCCTCAAGGGGCCGGCGTCGATCGGTGTCGAGTTCTCGATCAGCAGGATGTTGACGAGATCCTTCGGCCGGGTGCTGGGCTGTGCTGTAGCTCCGTATCTGCGGGTGTACGCGTGGACCTTCTCGGCGAGGTGCTGCGGGAGGGGGATCGCCGGAAGTGCCAGCGGCTCGATGCCTGCGAAGGAGAGCAGGTCTGATGTGTGGATCGTGTCGGGTGTCCAGGAGATCGTGTCGCTGAATCCGATGTCCACGAGGAACTGCTCGAAGGTGCGTCCGGCGAGCTGGGATGTGACGTGGAAGCGCACGGCGGAGAACTCGTCGGTGTCGTCCAGCTCGTCGGCCCTGGCAGCGGCGAAGGTGAAGAAGTCGTCCAGTGCGAGCTGCTGGGCGGCGGTGATGTCGAGGATCGCGGTGGCCTCGTCGTCATCACGTCCGAGGTCGATGTCCTTGGTGAAGCGGGTGGTGGTGGCGAGGCGGAAGTCCAGCGCGAGCGCGCCCTTGAGTACCCAGCGATCCGGTGCCACGGCGAGAAGCCGCCGCAGGAACAGCTCGAACGCGACACGCTTGCGTAGGCGGGCCAGCCCGAGGCCGGTGCTGGCGGCTTCGTTCTTGAGGCGCTGCTCAAGCGCTTGGCGGAACGCTGCGGAGCTCGTGTACTTCACGCGCGTATCTCAGGGGGGAGGATGGCTGCGATCGCGTTCTGCTTGTGGTGGCGCTCGGCTTCCTCTTTTAGCTGATCGGCCGTGAGCAGCCCGCGGAGCAGGCTCTGTTTGACGGCCATCGAGAGCTGCTCGGGCTGGAGGCGGTCGGCGACATCGAGCAGCGTGCGCGCGGGGGCGGTAAGCGGCAGGCCGTCCCGCCATACGGTGGCGACCTCCTCGCGGTCGGGGCGCGTATGGACGATGACACCAGGGGGGCGGCGCAGCCCGCGGCGGCGGCGTGGGACGAGCAGGTGGACGTCATCGGGAATGTTGTCGCTGAGGTCCAGCAGCGCGAGTGCGCTGTCGTGGGAGAGGAGCACGTCGGCGCCGCCAATGGCCATCCACGCCTCGCGCATGTCGTCGTGCTCGGCGGTTGGGAAGCCCTGGATCCGGTACAGCCCGCGACGGATGCGCTCGAAGCGCCCACGATTCACGTGGTGGTCAAGGAGCTGGCGACTGACGCCATGCGCACGGGCCTGACTGGCGTTGAAGTAGCCACCCTGCTGGTATGCCTCAGTCTCCAGCCCCAGCACATCAGGATCATGCCTGTCCTGCATAGGACAAGTATAGCTTGACTTTTGCGGACGCCGGTCCAGGCCGCGTCGTGTCCATCACGCTTCGACGAGCACCCGGCCCCCCTCGCTGAAGCCTCTCCCGGGCCTCCAATCGAACGGAGGAACCGAAGATGACACGCAGGATGAGCAAGGCGCAGAAGTTGTGAATGGCCGAGCGGGCCGTCGTGTTGCAGGTGCTCCGCGACGACCACCCGGAGTGGTGGACGCTGGAGGAGTTGACGCAGGAGATCGAGGACATGCCCGCCGAGATCGTCGGGGAGGCCGTGAGGCGCCTGGCGGGTGTGGGGGTGGCTCCAAGGCGGACGCGGGCTACCGGGTCGTGAAGATTCGAGGGGCGCTCCGGGACGTTCTGCTCGACCTGCGCGCACGGTGGCCGCAGGCAGGCCAGGATGCCCATGTGTTCGCTACGCGCAGCGGCACTCGGATGAGCACGGACAACGTACGCTCCCGGACGCTCAGGGGCGCAGTGGAGCGCGCGGACGCGAACCTCGCAGCGTGAGGGCTGCCGCCGCTCCCTGACAAGCTCACGCCGCACTCGCTCCGCCGGACGTTCTGCTCGCTGCTGTACGCGCTCGGCGAGGACCCCGGCATGGTCATGGACGAAATGGGCCACACCGATCCGGGCCTCGCGCTGCGCGTATATCGCCAGGCGATGCGTCGCGGCGAGGATGAGAAGGCCGCGCTACGCGCGCTGATCGAGGGCGGTCGTTGGGCGAATATGGGCGAACGGGGCGATCTTGAGCCCTCGAAGACAGACGAGCGGAGGGCCGCTTAACGAAAAAACCCCGCGACTAGCGTGGCTTTTTTGAGAGCGGATGATGGGACTCGAACCCACGACCTTCTGCATGGCAAGCAGACGCTCTAGCCAACTGAGCTACATCCGCGTAGGCCGTATAACTATAGGAGAGGATCTGGCTCCATGTCGGGTCCGATCAGCTTGGCTCGCCGGTGAGGCCGGTCTCGACGAGCACGGCGTCGACGTCGGCGAGACCAATCGTCGACAGCGGTGCCGGCGATCAGCGATGCTTTCGTGCTCCAGCCGAGCGGACCGAGCGCGACCAGGGTGGCCGCTACAAACGGCCTGGCGAAGGTCTGCACGCGCGGGGATGCGTCATCCTTTGTAGTCGATGGGCGAGTTGCTGGCGTTGCGGGAGGTGCATTTGCACTATGTGCGTGGGGCGCGTCATGTGGTGCGGGTGTTGCAAGGGGTGTCGCTGAAGGTCCGGGCGGGGGAAGTCGTTTGCGTCTGGGCGCAGCGTGGCCAGGGCAAGACGACGTTGTTGCGGGTAGCGGCTGGGCTTGAGCGGCCGGGTGGTGGTCGTGTGCTTTTCGAGGGCCGGGATGTGTGGGGGATGGCGGATGAGCAGCGTGCAGAGTTGCTGGGTGTGGGGATCGGGTGGGTCGAGCGTGTGGCGCCGGAGGCTGTCGATGTGCCGATGCTGAGGCACGTGGCGATGCCGGTGCTGCGTGCCGGAGGGCGTCGTGAGGCTTATGCGCGGGCGGAGGGGGCGCTTGAGCGGGTTGGGGCGGCGGGGTGCGCGGAGCAGGTGTGGGGGAGCTTGGATGAGTCTGAGCGTGCGCGCGTCGCGCTGGCGCGGGGGATCGTGCATGAGCCGAGGTTGCTGGTGGTCGATGATCTGGCGGCGATGCTCAGCGTCCGTGGGACCGATGAGGTGGTGGAGTTGCTCGCTTCGCTGGCGTGTGAGCGGGGTGTCGGCGTACTGGTGAGCGTTTCGGATTTGAGCGCGACGACGTGGTCTGACCGGGTCGCGACGCTCTTTGGCGGCGAGTTGATGGTGCCGCCGAGTTCGGGACATGGGAGTGAGGGTGAGGTCGTCGAGCTTCCGGTCAGGCCGCCGTTCGCCTCTGGCTAGATAAGCCGAATGGTCACTGTCTATCAATTGTCCAGCTATCGGCATGGTTTCGTCTAGGTAGGCGATTTGTTGCGGATTTCGGTACGGTCTGGTGATGGCCAGCCCAACGCCGAGATCGCAGACGTCCGCCGGGGAGGTCGCGCTTGGTCTGGTGATCGAGAGGCCGGCCACTAGCTCTCGGGTGGCGCAGCGTCTGAGCGAGCGTTTGGGCTCGACGCAGTTCGCGGTCCAGACGGTGTCCCGGGCGCTCCAGCGGCTTGAAGATCAGGGGTTCGTGCGTTTGGCGGGCAGGGAGTACGTGGCGACGCCGCGCGGAGTTGAGCACTTCAGGCACTGGTTGTCCGCATCGCTTCCGCTGCCGCCTGTGCGTGAGGAGCTGCTCGCGAAGATCGCGTTGTGCCGGGTGGAGGATCTGCCGCGGCTGATCGGTGTGGTGCGTGACTGCGAGTTGGCATGCGTAGTCATGGTTGGTGACCTCAACCGCCGTGTGCGTGAGGAGCGCCGCGTCGTGGCCGGGGTGAGGGAGTGGCGCAGGCGGACGTGCGTCATCGTGATGCGCGGGGATCTCGCGTGGTGGGAAGCGAGGATCAAGTGGCTTCAGAGTCTCCGCGGCGACCTTGAGGAGGAATGGCAGCTCTTTCAGGCCGAGCGGCGGGCCGCGGCGTCGCTGCGGACTTGACGATGGACCCCCTGCTGTCCCTCGACGGGGTGAGCCTGCACCACCGGCGCGGGCGGCGTCATGTCGTGGAGGTGCTGGCCGGCGTCTCGCTTGATGTGTGGGCGGGTGAAGTCGTCTGTGTGTGGGCGCAGCGCGGCCGTGGCAAGACGACGCTGATGCGGGTGGCGGCAGGTTTTGAGGAGCCCGTTGACGGCCGGGTGAGCATCGAGGGCACGGACCTTTGGGGCCTCTCGGACCGCCGCCGCTCACGGCTGCTGTCCCGTTTGGTGGGGTGGGTCACCAACGCCGTGCCGGAGCTCGATGTGCCGGTGCTCGAGCATGTCGCGATCCCGCTGAAAGTCGCGCTGGGCACTCGCATTGCGCACGATCGTGCGCGGGATGCGCTGGGGCGGGTTGGTGCCGGCGAATGCGAGGCGCAGCGCTGGGCGAGCCTCTCTGACGCAGAGCGTGCGCTTGTGGCGCTCGCGCGGTCGATCGTACGTGAGCCGAGGCTGCTGGTCGTCGATGACCTGACGGCGATGCTGAGAGGCCGTGAGGCCGATGAGGTAGCGCGGCTGCTCGCCGCGCTGGCACAGGAGCTGGAGCTGGGTGTCCTCGCGAGCGTCTCGAGCATGGAGGAGGCCGCATGGTCTGAGCGGATGGCGACGCTCTCGGGCGGAGAGCTGCTGGTGCCAGACAGCGACCCGCAGCGCAGGCGCAGCAAGGTTGTCGACTTCCCGGGTGCCGATTGGCCTGAGCGAGGCGCGGGGCGCGGGGTGCCCGCGTAACTGCGAGCCTGTGCTGGAGCTGCGCGATCTCGTCAAGTACTACCCCATCGGCGATGGTGAGCCGGTGCGCGCGGTGGACGGCGCCTCGCTGCAGGTGCGCGCGGGGGAGATGGTCGCGTTGTACGGGCCGAGCGGGTCTGGCAAGACGACGCTGTTGAACTTGATCGCGGCGCTGCTGCGTCCGGACAGTGGTGCGGTGATCGTCGACGGCCGCGACATCTCGACACTCTCGGATAACGAGGCTTCGCACTACCGGCTACACGACCTGGGCTATGTGGACCAGTCCTTGGATCTGCTGCCGGGTGGCAACGTGGTCCAGAACGCCTCGCTGAAGCTGTGGATCGCGGTCGGTGTCCATGAGGGCAAGCGCCGGATCGAGCCGCTGCTGGTGCGACTGGGGTTGGAGGCGCGTCTGAGGCATCGCGCTGAACATCTCTCGATGGGCGAGCGCCAGCGGGTGGCAATCGCACGGGCGCTGTCGACTGCGCCCAAGCTCGTGCTTGCGGACGAGCCGACGGGTAACCTGGATACCCAGCGCAGCGGTGAGGTGCTGGAGCTGCTCGGCGAGGTCTGCCGCGAGCATGGCACCGCGGTTCTACTGGTCACACACGACCCACAGGCAACGGTGTTCGCCGACCGTGTGCAGACGTTGCGCGACGGGCGGGTGGTGGCATTCGATCCCGACGCGGTGTTCGCGCCGCTGCTCAGGAGGTAGCCCGGCCGATGCGGCTCTATGACATCGCCCACCTGTACAGGGTGCGCCTGAAGGCGAGGGTCGTGCTCGTGCAGGAGCTGTTCGCGATCTTGGGGATCGCGGTCGGTGTGGCGCTGCTGTTCGCCTCTCAGGTGGCGAGCGCCAGCCTCAACGGCTCGGTGCGCCAGCTCGCCAACGGGATCGTCGGCCAGTCGCAGTACCAGCTCAAGGCGCGCGGCCCCGAGGGCTTCAGTGAAGGAAAGCTCGGCGAGGTTCAGCGCCTCCCTGGGGTGCGCGCCGCGGTGCCGGTGCTCGAGCACGAGGCAAGCGTGATCGGCCCGACCGGCCGCCAGGCGGCGGTGGACCTGATCGCGACCGACCCGCGCTACGTGTATCTCGCCGGCCCGCTGCTGCGCCACTTCTCCGCCCGGCAGCTCGCCGGTCAGCAGGCGCTCGCGGTCCCTGCCCCGGTAGCGCAGGCGATCGGCGCATCCTCGCTTGAACCGATCAGGCTGCAGGTCGGCGCGAGCGTCGTACAGACCCTGCTCGCAGCGATCTTGCAACCCTCGGAAATCGGGCCACTGGTTCACAGCCCGATTGCGCTCGCGCCGCTCGCCTATGCACAGAAGCTCACAGGTATGCAGGGCATGGTGACCCGCATCTTCGTCCAGGCAAAGCCCGGTGACGCCGGCGAGGTGCGGGCGGGTCTGGTTAGGCTGGCCGGCGGGCGCCTGAACGTCGAGCCGGGAGACTACGACGCGACGCTCTTCGGTCAGGCCGCGACGCCGATCGACCAGTCCACGCAAACATTCGCGGCGATCTGCGCGCTGGTCGGCTTCATGTTCGCGTACTGCTCGATGCTGCTCACCATGCCCCTGCGCCAGGGCCTGATCAGAGAACTGCGGCTCAGCGGTGCGACCCGTTGGGAGGCCGTCAAGGCGCTCCTCTTCGACGCGTTGGTGCTCGGTAGCTTGGCCTCGCTGCTGGGACTCGCACTAGGAGAGCTGCTCTCGATCCTTGTGTTCGGCTCAAATCCTGGGTACCTCTCGTTTGCGTTCCCCGTCGGCTCGCAGCGGATCGTGACTTGGCAGAGCGTCGCCATCGCCGTCGGCGCAGGACTGCTCGCGGCGTGCATCGGCGTGCTGACCCCGCTGCGCGACATCTGGACGCGGGCACGACGCACCGATACGCCCAGCGGACGACCGATTCTTGGCTGGTGGGCCGCCGCGACGCTCGCCGGTGGCCTTGCGTGCCTCGCGGTGACGACGGTTATCCTGGTCGCGGCGCCGCAGTCGGCGATCGTCGGCATCGTGACATTGATCCTCGCGCTGCTGTTGCTCCTGCCGCTGCTGATCGACGGGGTAGTCGCTGTCTTTGACCGTTTGCAGCGCCCGATCGGAGCCGGATCGACCGAGATCGCCGTTATCGAACTGCAGTCGCCCAAGACGCGGGTACGGTCGGTCGCGATCGCCGCGACAGGGGCGATCGCCGTGTTCGGCAGTGTCACGATCCAGGGGTCGCACACAAACCTTCAGGGCGGCCTTGACCATCTCGTGCATCAGCTATCGGTTGTCGCTAATTTGTGGGTCATTCCGCCAGGCGAACAGAACTTGCTGGTGACTACACCTTTCCCGGGTACCGCCGCAACCGCTCTTGCGCGTCTACCGGGCGTTCGGGCCGTAGGGATGTACCGCGCGGGCTTCCTTGAATACAGCGATCGCCGTGTCTATGTTCTCGCGCCGCCACCTACCGCTGCCGATCCTCTTCCTTCGAGCCAGCTCGTGACTGGCAACTTCGCGATTGCGACCGCTAGACTTCGTGAGGGCGGCTGGGCGGTCCTTTCGCAAGCGCTCGCAGACGAACATCATTTGCACATCGGTTCATATTTCACCTTGCCCTCGCCCCGGTCAACGGACTTCCGCGTCGCGGCTCTGAGTACCAACCTAGGATGGCCGCCCGGAGCGATCATCCTCAACGCCGCAGACTACGCCCGGGCGTGGGGGAGCACCGATCCTAGCGCGTACAACATCATGCTCGGGCGAGGCGCGTCATCCAAAGCGGTTGGGCGCGAGATCAGGCAGGCGCTTGGCTCTACATCGGGCTTGACTGTGGAGACCGCTCAACAGCGGGAACAGAGCCAGCGGGCTGCAAGTCGTCGAGGCCTGGGGCGCCTAACACAAATAGCCTTGCTGGTATTGATCGCTGGAGCTCTCGCAACAGCGGTATCGATGGGCACTCTGATCTGGCAGCGACGCCGCCGATTCGCGCGCATGAGGGTGCAGGGATTTCGCAGGGAGATGCTGTGGTTTGCGCTTATCTGGGAGAGTGCATTGCTGCTCGGCACTGGCTGCCTGGTCGGGGCCATCTTCGGTGTCTGTGGCCAGCTTCTTCTGAGCCATGCCCTGCTCGCCGTCACTGGCTTCCCGGTGGTCTTATCGGCCAGGATTCCAGCCGCTATCGGTAGCTTTGTGGTCGTCACTACCGTCGCAGCTGCGATTGTGGCGATACCTGGGTATCGCACAGCTGGCGTGCGCCCATATCCATATCCACACCCGTAAATGTCTTACCACCTACCTAGTTGGAAACAAATCAGTAGGTGCTTTTGCGCGTATCTGCTTGGTTGTGATGGTCACGGTCATGGGCGATGAAGTCGACCCTATACACTCCCGGGATATCCCTATTCTAATGATAAAGACTCGATTCCCATTCGTCCCAGGCAGGTCTGGGCGCTAACGAAAGCCGCAGTTCGCGAGCTGCTGTGGGGGCTGCGGGCGGTCTCTTACGAGATCGGTGCATGGGGGTGTCGAGCAAAGACGATCCCGGATGGATCGATACGTGAGGTCGCGCTCGACTCGCTCGGTAGCAAGCGTCCTCATCTGGACGGCGCAGCATTGTTTTGGATTCTGCCGCGTTACCGTAACCTCCACCTCTTACGAATCCTCGTCGCATATGAGGCGATCCTTGAGTTCCTCGACGACCTCCATGAGCGCACTATATGTACCGATGAGGCCGACGATCGCCAACTTCATCTCGCGCTATCTGAGGCGGTTACTCTCGATGTACCGATATCTGACTACTACTGTTACCACCCTCAGAAAGACGATAACGGCTACCTTAGAACGCTTGTAGATGCCTGTCGCAAGAGTTGTCTCTCTTTACCGTGTTACCTGGCCATTAGCGAGTTAGTCATTCGCGAAGCACGTCGTGCTCAAGTGCTGGCGCTGAACCACCATCCGGCACATCGAAACGACAAGCTCAGAGAATGGGTAGGGCTAGAGTTTCCAGACCACAGGCGCGACAGTTGGTTTGAGTTGAGCGGAGCTGCGACTGCTTCACTCACCGTTCATGCTTTACTGGCTCTGGCCGCCGAATCCTCATGTACCTCCAGCGATATCGATCGTATCCAAGCTGCTTATTTCCCCTGGTTGTCGCTGACAGCCACGATGCTTGACAGCTACGTCGATCGGGCTGAGGATATCGCCAACGGTGACCACAGCTATATAGACTACTACTCAAGCTTCGAGTTCGCCCAGCAACGTATCGGTGAGCTGATCCGAAGGTCAGCTCGCGAAGCGCTCAGTATGCGCAACGGATGCCGACACGCGGTTATCGCTGCGTGCATGATCGCGATGTATATGTCGAGGGACAGCGCGCGTGTCCCCGAAAGCAGCGCCACAACGCGATGCTTCATCCAAGCCGGCGGCTCCCTCACAAGACTCTTGCTGCCAGTCTTACGCATATGGCGCATCGCCTACACCCTTCGTTCGGCCTAAAGGAGAGAAGTGCGACGACGACTCGATCGAGCTGGATTGCCTCCAAGTGTACGCTTGCCTGCGCTGGCCCAGGCGTTTGTGTTTTGGACATGGCCATTTACCTGCCTGGAGCGCTGTCGCAGTCATTATGGCAGTCGCTTTACGCTCAATGTGACCGGGATGCCACCGCTGATATTCCTCTCAAATGGGGAGGAGATAAAGACTATGCTGGCAACTCCGGCCGACGCGCTTTATCCCGGGGAAGGCGGAGAGATGATTATGCCGCTTGTCGGTGAGGAATCATTTATGCTACATGACGGCGACAAGCATATGAGTGGGCGTAGGGCTATATCGTCGGCTTTTCATGGCAGGACTGTGCAGAAACATGCCAACCTAGTGACGAACATCATTATGCGCGAGGTGGCCTCATGGCCACATGGTACGGCCATAGCGCTTTATCCCAAACTTCGAGCATTGACGCTCGAGATCGTCTTGCGAAGAGTCTTCCCCTCGTCAAAGTCCCCTTCTGACGATGGGATCGACGCGTTGCGCGACCGACTGCTAGCGATGCTGTCGGTGACTGCAAGTCCTGTATTCCCGGAGCCCTCGCTACGCTACGGCCCGGGGCGGCAAATCTGGGAACGCTTCCTACGCCACAGGGCAGCGGCCGACGAGCTGATCTACGCGCTCATCGACAAGAAGCGCGATACCGCCGCCGACCATGGCGATGTGCTCACCATGATCCTCGCGGAGCGCAATCCAGACGGCTCGCCCGTATCGCGCCAGCGTGTGCGCGACAACATCATGTCCATCATCCTCGCGGGGCACGAGACGACCGCCTCCGAGCTAGCCTGGGCTTTTCAGCTTCTCGCGCACAACCCGAGCGTGCAGGACCGGCTGATCGACGAGATCGATAGCGATACGCACGATGAGTACCTGACGGCAACCGTGCAAGAGGTGCTGCGCCATCGCCCGGTGTTCCTCTTCACGATCCCTCGCGTGGTGGTCAAGCCGACCGAGATCGGCGATTGGACGTACAACCCGCCGGCGCGGCTGCTTGGGTGTATCTACCTACTGCATCACGACCCGGGCATCTATCCCGAGCCCCACAGGTTCCGTCCTGAGCGTTTTCTCGACGCGCCGCCACTACCGCACCTTTGGCTACCGTGGGGAGGGGGCCGCAGGCGCTGCCCGGGCTTGCATATGGCGATGCTGGAGATGAAGACCGTGCTGCGCGCGGTGCTGTCGCGCGCGACGGTACTCCCTGCCAGCGGGCGCATGGAGCGCCCGCGCTGGCGTAGCGTGATCGTCACCCCCCACGCTGGCTCACGAGTGGTGCTCAGCCCGCGCAACCGCAGCAGCGTGAGCTTCGGCCCAGGACGCTCGTCCAACGCCCCCGATGCCAATGCCCGACGAGCAACTACGACGCGAGCCTGTGGCCCGTACCGCGTTAGCCAGGGTATGGAGCAGTCGAACCATCGCAACTAGTTGCTAGGCAAGGCAAGACAACTTCGTCAGGATGCTCCGGTCATGCGACGAACGTGTGCAGCGCAGGCTTGGCGATCGGCAGGAGAGAGGGCCGATCGCGTATCGCCGCGCGTAGGCTAATGCGATCTGAAAGTGTGGTTCTAAGATCATGGGGATGAGAAACCTGACGCTTGCAATACTAGTACTTGCTGTGGTCTGTGTTGCCAATGGTTCCGCTCTAAATGCCGCTGGAAGCGAAGTAAGTGAGAGTCGTCAGGCGAATAGTCAGGGCAAGATTGTGGGACACCTCTACTTGGCTGGGGGGCCACACTTCCTACAGAAACGTCACCCGAAAGGATTGCCTGGCTCTCACCTCAAGGTCCTGGTTACAAACCGGTCTGGGAGTACGGTGGCCACATCCAAATTGATTGCGACCACGACCACAAAGCGAGACGGGTCATTCGCCCTGAGAGTCGCTGCGGGCAGATACAGGATCGCAGGTCAGCTTATCACTGGACAGCTCTGTTTTGCGCAGTCGATTGTGGTTCGGTCGGGGCACCAGACGCGAGTGACCATTTATTGCTCAATAAAGTAGTCAAGGTCGGTGTGTCTTGTTGGGGCGGAACGCTGCCGAAAGCAACAGCGCATCGTCAGCGCGGATCTTGGATGCAGACGCCTCGGGGCCGGCGCGACGCTGCGCGCAGACACACGTACGTGCACCTGACGCTGCGCGCAGACACACGTACGTGCACCTCAGAACTCGTGCCGGGCGAGGCGCAGCCCGCCGCGGGTCTCGGTCTCGCTGAGGGCGCTCATCGCGGGGACCATCTCGCTGGTGACGAGGCCGTGCCTGGCGGTGAGCTCGTCGACGATTGCAAACGAGCGGGTGATGCGCTCGGGGGTGTCGATGACGATCGTGACGACGGGGACGTGGCGGCGGACCTGGAGGAACCTGTCGCCGTGGGGGGCGTGGTCGCCGTGGAAGCCCCAGATGCCCCGGAGGGTGGTGGCCCCGGCGGCGTCGGATTCGCGCAGCCGCCGAATGAGCTGGAGGTTGAGCGGGCGCCCCTCGTGGGTTGCGCTCTGGGAGGTGTAGATCATCAGCTTCTGCCAGAGCCCGAGTCCGCGCTCGTCGCTCTCGGGCAGCTCGTGCGGCTTCGCGAGCAGTTGCCCGTCGCGCTTGCAGACGCGCACGCGCTCGAGCGTCAGCAGCGGATCGCTCAGCAGGCGTGCAAGCTCCGGCAGGACCTGTGCGATCTGCTCGCCGGAGCCGACCGCGACGATCATCATCGGGACGTTCGCGTTGCGGCTGAAGAACCGGGCGCGGGAGCGGTGCCCATTGCGGGTGCCGTCGACGCCGAGCAGTACGCTCGCGCCGGCGATCCCGCTTCGGTGCAGCAGGTCGCAGATCGCGGCGTACGCCGGGGTGCCGTCGATGCGCTCGCGGCGGCCGAGGTAGACGGTCATCTTGGTCGCCTCGCTGAGCTGCTCGGGCAGTTGCAGCGGCTCGACTGCGCCGGTGAGTAGGTGCGTGCGCTCGAGCGTGACCAGCCCACGGCGCTTGATCTTCAAGACGCGCTCGAGCATCGCTTCGATCCGCTCGCGGCGGTCGACCGCGATGGAGACGACGGGCAGGTCTTCGGAGAGGCTCAGCAGCCGGTCGGTGTGCAGATGGTGCAGGCGCCCGAAGCCCTCGGCGCCTCGCAGCAGCACGCTCGCTTGCAGGCGCTGGGCGCCGTAGATGTCGAGCAGCTCGTCCGCGAGCAGCCCCCCGGGCGTCCGGTCGCGCTCGCCGAAGTAGGTCGTGAGCTTCAGGTGGTCCCCGCTCACAGGTGCGCTCCGATCGCGCGGCCGAGCGCCGCCGCTGCGATACCCGCGGCGAGGCTGAGCAGGATGTTGAGCAGTGCGCCGCGAGCGTCCGCGTCCTCCGCGAGACGCTGGGACTCGAGCATCCAGGTGGAGAAGGTGGTGTAGGAGCCCAGCGTCGCGGTGCCCGCGAGCACCAGCGCGTCGCCCGTAAGCGCCGCCCCGCCGAGCAGGCCGAGGAGCAGCGCGCCGCTCACGTTGACCGCGAGGGTTCCGAGCGGAAAGCCGCTCGCCCTCGCCGTGCGCGAGCCGATCGCGCCGTCGAGCACGAAACGCGCGATCGCCCCGGCGCCGCCGAGCAGTGCTACGCCGCCCCACACCCACGCGCTCACGCGATCACCCATGCGCTCACGCGAGCACCCGCGTGCGCCGCACGCTCGCGGTGGCCACCCAGATCGCCACGTAGCCGGCGGCGATACTCGCGGCGGCGTAGCTCCCGGCGAGCCCGTAGCGGTGGTGGTCGATCATCGTGAGGACCTCCACCTGCATCGTCGAGAACGTGGTGTAGGCGCCGCAGAAGCCCGTGTTGAGCAGCGGTCGCCGGTAGGTCGACAGCGGCAGACGATCCTGCAGGCGGGTCGCGAAGTAGCCGAGCGCGAACGAGCCGGTGAGGTTGATCGCGAACGTCGCCCACGGCCACCCCGCCGCGGCGCTCGTGAACGTCTCGCCGAGCCACACGCGCAGCAGCGCTCCGGCGGCTCCCCCGAGGAAGATCGCGGCGAGCTCGCGTCTATCTAGGTTTGGCATCCGGGAAGGGCGCAAGCTGCTGGAGGTTCCTCTCGCGTGAAGTCGAGTTCGCGAAAGGAGCCATCAGCCCTTCTCCTGAGTGGGCGGTTCGGAAGACCACCGGCGGGCCTTCGCGTCAGGGCTCCATCTGACCTCCCGGGAACATACCGCACCACCCCGGCGCTGCAAGGGGTGCAAGGTCGCCTTCACACGCACACCACGTAGCGCCCGCCATCACCGCGCGCCACTGCGCCACGCAGCTCCAGTTGCGCGAGCGCAACGAGCGTCTCGTGGGTCCCCGCGCCCTGCGCGGTGAGCGTGGTCACAGTGTCATAACCGGCGCCCACCTGCTCCAGCACCGCTTGCAGGCGGGGCTCGAGCTCCGGGCGTGTCGCCGAGACGCGCCGCTCGCCCACCCCGTAGAGCGCGTCCAGCGCGTCCTGGGGGTCGCGCACCAGCAGCGCCCCCTCCCTGAGCATCAGGTGCGGGCCGCGCGCGCCGGGGGCGCCTACCCGGCCGGGGACCGCCGCCACGATCGCGCCCGAGGCCGCGGCGAGGCGCGCGGGTAGGAGCTCCGCCGGGCGCTCTCCCGCCTCCACCACGACCACCATGCGCGCGAGCGCCACCACGATCCGCGCGCGCGCAACGTGGCACCACCTACCCGGCGCGCAGCCGCACGGCAGCTCCGCCAGCGCGCCGCCCTCCGCGGCGATGCGCTGGTGCAGTGCGCGCCAGGTCGCGGGGTGGGATACGTCCACGCCGCCGGCCATCACCGTCACCGTGGGGCCATTTACGTGCAGCGCTCCGAGGTGCGCCGCCGCGGGGATGCCCTCGGCGAGGCCGCTCACCACGGTGACACCGCTCGCCGCCAGCCCCCGGGCGAGGCCGTACGCGACCTCCATGCCGTAGTCACTCGCCCTGCGGGTGCCCACGATCGCCACCGCCGGCTGCGCCAGCAGCTCCTCCATGCGCGCAACGCCGCCAGCCACGTGCAGCATCCGCGGCGAGCCGTCTCCCTGCGCGAGTGCGCAGGGGTAGCGGGGATCGTGGCGGCAGATCCGCTGCACGCCCGCGGCGAGGGGCATCTGCGAGCGCTCGAGCTGCGTGTGTCGCGCCATCAGCTCCTCCCGCCACCTGCCGCCGAGCGCCCGCACAAGCTCCTCGTCGGCGAGCCCTAGCAGCCCTAGCAGGCGCTCGGGGTCGCGCCCGCGGTAGGCGAGCCGCCCGTTCAACGCTCCCAGCAGCCAGGCGTGGCGTAGGCATGAGAGGCAGGCGCCCTCGCGTCGAGATTCCGTCGCTCTGGCGCTCTCGCGCCCAGGCTCCGCCCCTCTGGCTGGGGCGCCGTTCACGCTGGGGCCGCTCACGCCACCCGCCGGTGGGACACGCCGGCCTCCGGGCGCAGCGAGAGGGCGAGCGAGATGTCCTGCTCGCGCGTGCGCGCGCTGCCTTCGAGGTCGGCCGCGGTGCGCGCGACGCGCAGCACTCGGGCGATGCCGCGTGCGCTCATCGTGCCGCGCTCCTGAGCGCCGCGCAGCAGCCGCTCAGCGCCCTCGCTCAGCGCCACGTGGCGACGCAGCAGCCGAGCGTCCATGTGCGCGTTGGCGCTCACTCCCTCCTCGCGCAGGCGCGCCGCCTGGCGTTCGCGGGCGCCCACCACCCGCTCGCGGGCCCGCGCGGAGCTGACGGCGGGTGCGGTGCTCGGAGCGTGCACGCCGGGGCGCGGAGCGAGCGCCACCCGCTCGGGGTGGGCGGGACGCGGATCTAGCTCGGGCCGGCTGGATTCGTGACGCCCACCCACTCGATCCAGGTGGGCGATGAGGTCGATGCGGTCGAGCAGCGGCCCGCTGAGGCGGCGGCGGTGGCGGGCGAGGTCGGTTTCGGTGCACCTGCACCGCTCCCCGTCCCCGTGGTAGCCGCAGGGGCAGGGGTTGGTGGCGGCGACGAGCGCGAAGCGCGCGGGGTACACCGCGGAGTGCCGAGCGCGCACGATCGCCACGCGCCCGTCCTCCAGCGGCTGGCGCAGCGCCTCCAGGGTGGGGCGCGCGAACTCGGAGAGCTCGTCCAAAAACAGCACTCCGCGGTGAGCGAGCACCACCTCGCCGACCCACCCGCGCCGCGCGCCGCCCACGAGTCCGGCGGTGGTGATCGAGTGGTGGGGGGCGCGGAAGGGGCGGCGGCGGATGAGCTCACCGGCCTCCAAGCGGCCGGTGATGGAGTGGATGCGCGTCACCTCGATCGCCTCCGCGCGGCTCAGCGGGGGCAGGATCGTGGGCAGGCGCTGCGCGAGCATCGTCTTGCCGGTGCCCGGGGGGCCGCTCAGCAGCAGGTTGTGTGCGCCGGCCGCGGCCAGGACGAGCGCCTCGATCGCGTGTGGCTGGCCACGCACGTCGGCGAGGTCGAGACTCGCAAGCCCATCCGGGTGGGTGGGCTGCCGATCCGCCGCACAGCCCGAGCCGGTGGCGCCGTCCCCTCGATCGATCGGGGCGGGCAGCGGATCGCCGGCGCCGCCGCCAAGCACACGCGCGGCGCTCGCCAGGCGCTCGGCGACTACGACCTCAAGACCTTCCACGAGCGCCGCCTCGCGGGCGCGCGCGCCAGCGAGCACCAGTGCGGAGAGGCCCTCCTCCTGTGCGGCCTGCGCGATCGCGAGGGTGCCGTGGCAGGGGCGCACCTCGCCGTCGAGGGAGAGCTCCCCGAACAGCGCGTGGCTCTCCAGGCGCTCTCCCGGGAGCTGGCCGGAGGCGGCGAGGACGGCGCAGGCGAGCGCGAGGTCGAGGCCGGGGCCGACCTTGGGGACGTCGCCGGGAGCGAGGTTCGCGGTGATGCGCCGCTCGGGGAACTCGTAGCCGGAGTTGAGGATCGCCGCGCGCACCCGATCGCGCGCCTCGCGCACCGCGGTGCCGGCGAGGCCGACGATCGTGAACGCCGGGAGCCCCGCGCGGATGTCCACCTCCACGGCCACCGGCTGCGTCTGCAGCCCCTCGATCGTGAACGTGCGTGCCCGCGCAAGCATCGTGGTCTCCTTCGTGTCGGACTGTGGTCAGAGTCGCCGTCGTGGTCAGAGCCGCCGTCGTGGCCAGAGTCGCCGTCAGACGACTGTCCGCACGGTAGGCCGCGCTTGGGACGGTACGCTCGCGCGGCCGCTCCGCGCAACAGTTTCCGTTGCGCTAGGATGACCTCATGCCTGTGAGCATCGCCGAGAAGGTCACTGCGCTGAGCCGCGACTTTCACTCCCAGCGCCGGCTTGCGGAGCTGATGCAGGTGAGTCCGGCGCAGGTCACGCGCTGGCGCCGCGGGCAGGGGATCGACGAGGCGAACGCCCAGCGGGTGGATCTGCTGGAGCTGGTCATGTCGAGCCTGCTGAGGCTGTACCCGCCTGAGGCGGCGGAGCTGTGGCTGCACGGCCTCAACCCGCACCTCGGCGACCGTAGGCCGATCGACCTCGTGCGCGCGGGACGCTCCCGCGAGCTGCTCGATGCAATCGCGCAGGAGCGCGCGGGCAGCTTCGCGTGATCCTCTGGCGAGTGCTGCCGTGGCGGGCGCCCGCGCCGCCGCGGGAGCCGGGCGGGGCGCTGTGGTTCCCGCGCGAGCTGCAGGGCCTCGGACGTCACGACAACCCCAGTCGCTACGGCTGCCTGTATGCCTCCGAGGTAGCCGTTGCGGCAATCGCGGAGGCGCTGGCGCCGTTCCGTGGAACGGGTGTGCTCGCGCCGGGGATGTTCCTGCGCGGCGAGCTCCCCCTCGCGCTCGCACGGCTGCAGCTGGGCGACGGTGCGGGCACGGTGGACCTGGACGACCCCCGCGTGCTGACCGGCCACGGCCTGCGCCCCTCCCGGGTCGCCACCCGCACACGCGCAGTCACGCAGGCGTACGCGGAGCGCGTGTTCGATGAGGTTCCTCTCGCGATCGGCTTGCGCTGGTGGTCGACGCTGGAGGCAAGCCTCATCAACCTAACGCTCTTCGACCGCGCCGCTCCCCACCTGACGTGCGCGGAGGTAGAGCCGCTCGCGCTGGATCACTCCGCCGTCCTGGAGGCCGCGGAGCTGCTGGGGCTTGCTTCCCGATGAGAGCGGTGGGCCCGCCGAGGCGGGTCCACCGAAGAAGGGCACTCCTCGCAAGGATCCGCCACCCGTACTACACGTGCGGCCTGTCCCTTACAACCTGTCGGGATGCCGCACCACGCGGCCCCTACGCGCCCCCTACAACCCGTCGGGATGCCGCACCACGAACCCCGCGGTGGAGGCCATCGAGTCCGACCAGCGAGAGCCCGACTCGGCGAGGGCGACGGTGTCGTAGCGGCGGCCGTCGATCGTCATCCAGGCGTGTTCGGCGTTGGCGTAGATCGTGATGTAGCGGCCGGGGCCGGATTCGCCGTAGGACTCCAGGGCGGAGGAGTCCTCGGGGGAGGAGAGCAGGCCGCCGCCGTGCAGCGCGTAGGAGACCGAGCCCGAGCAGTCGTAGCCGTCGGAGGTGAACGAGCCGTGGCCTCCGCCGAAGACGTACGGGCGGGTGGCGATTTCGTCGGCGGCGGCGATCACGCGCTGGACGACTCCTTCGCCCGTCGAGGAGGTGCTGCTGGAGGAGGAGCCGCCTCCCCCGAGCGCGGCGCGGGGCGGGTGCAGTTCGGGAAGCCCGGAGAGCCCGAGCGCGCTCCAGGTGGCGGGGCCGACAACCCCGTCCACTTCGAGGCCGTGGGCTTCCTGGAAGTGGCGCACCGCGGCCTCGGTCGCGGGGCCGAATTCGCCGTCGGCGGAGACCTGGAGCCCTTCCTGGAGGCGGCGGATCGCGCCGCTGCGCGAGAGGTGGCCGGTGTGGCCTGCGCCACCGCCGGCGCCGGCGAGCATTGGATCGCCCTGCCGCCGCGAGCCCGATCGGCGGCCGCCATGCGCGTGAGGGGTTGGCTGGGGCAGCGCGGATGGGGGAGGGGTCAGCTCGGGGAGGCCGTGCTGGCCGAGCGCGTGCCAGGTGGCGGGACCGGCGACGCCGTCAACGGCGAGCCCCTGGCGGGCCTGCAGGCGACGTAAGGCGGCCTCGGTCTGCGGCCCGAATTCACCGTCCGCGGCGACGTGGAGGGCGGCCTGGAGGCGCCGCACGGCGTGGGTTTCGGCTTCCGCGGCGGCGTGTTCGGCGTGCGCGAGCTCGGCTTCGGCAGGCGTCTGTGTTTCGCCGGCACCCTGGCCTTCGGCGGCGCTCTGACCTTCTCCAGCGCCAAGGGATTCGGAGCCACCCCCGGCTTCGCCGGCCCCTTCGCCTTCCGCGGGCGCGACGGTCCCCCCGGAGCCTTCGAGCGCAACGGGAGCCTGAACCCCGCCGGGAACTTCGGGTTCGGCGGGGACTGGCGTCCCACCCACCCCGCCGGCGGAGCCCGCAGCTTCGGTGGAGGCGGCGCCTTCGGTCGCCCCACCCAGGCCGGCGCTCGGAGTGGCGCCGCCGGCCCCACTCGCGATCTCGGCAGTCGTACCGGAGCCGGCGGACGCGGCGGGAGGGGCGAGCGCGGTTTCGCGCACCTCGCCCGGAGCGGGTTCGCGGACTTCGCCGTCGAGGTTGCGGAGCACAGCGGCCCCGGAGAGCGCGGGGGGAGCGTGGACGGCGAGCGCGTGGCTCGTGAAGGCGCCGACGATGCCGTCAACGGTGAGCCCGCGGGAGGTCTGAAAGCGCCGCACGGCGGCGGCGGTCTGGGGGCCGTAGACGCCGTCGGCGCGGATCCCGAGGGCGAGCTGCAGGAGGCGCACCTGACGGCCTTCGGAGCCGGCGACGAGCACGATGTGGTGGCGGGTCGTGGTGATCGGTTCGGGCTCGGCGGGAGCCGCGCCTGCGACCTGGGTGCCACCGGAGTCGAGCAGTGCGGAGGCGGGCGCCGCCGTGAGCGCGACGAGGGCGCCGAGCGAGAGGCGCCGGGCGCGCGAGGAGGCGGGCACGAAACGCAGCTGCGCGGCGCGGCGCCGGGCGCGGGAGCGCCCTAGGGAGAGCTCCCAGGGGTCGTGCTCGGAGAGGTCGCGGACGGCTTCGCGGCGGGCGTCGAGCATCGCGACGAGCGAGATCGCCGAGACGCTGGCGGCGCGTCCACCGATCGAACGGCCACCGATCGAAGATCGGCCAGCACGGCGGCGCCGGGCGCGGGAGCGGGCAAGCGAAGCCTCCCAGGGCTCGAGGGTGGCAAGGTCACGACAGGCGTATGCCGACATGGGCGCAGGCGTCCTTTCTGGCTGGCGTGGGCGCCTACGGGGTTAGCTGTCGGGCTCGCGCAATGCGCTACGCCACAAACGGTGGCGATTCGCCCCCGCAGCCCTGGTGGGCTGCACTGGGTCCCCCGCTCCCCCTCCCCGTGAGGAGAGGGACTCGGCACGAACGGAGGGCACCGTACCAGGTATCGGTGCAAGATGCATCACACGGGAAGGAGTGCAAGCGTTCTTGCCGACGACCCACCGGCGCGGACGGCGGCCGGTGAAAAGTAGACTGGCCGTGTGGGCACTCCCGATTCGAGCGACCGTCCGACGCCGGACACCACCCTAGAGGACCGGCCGCGGGGCCGCGGGCGGATGGACCGGCGGGTGGTGCTGCCGCTGATCGCGATCCTCGCGATCGCGGGGGGCGTCGCGGCGTTGACGCGGAGCCCGAGCCACGCCCAGCCGCTCGCAGCGGGCGTGCACAACAGGCACTGGGTGAGCTTCCAGGGCGGCGAACTGACCCCGCCAAAGCCGACCCCACCGCTGTCGTTGCGCAACTACCTCGGGGAACGGGTGAACATAAACAGCTACCGGGGCAAGGCGGTGGTGGTGACGTTCCTCTACACGCACTGCCCCGACGTGTGCCCGCTGATCACGGCGAACCTGCGGGTAGCGCAGAACCTCATGGGCACGCGGACGGCTGCGAACACGCAGATCATCGCGGTGTCGGTGGACCCCCGCGGGGACACCCGGCAGGCGGTGACGGCGTTCCTGAAGCTGCACGGGATGACGGGGCGCATGAAGTACCTGGTGGGCTCCGCGCACGAACTGGGGCAGGTGTGGCAGGCGTGGGGAGTGGGCTCCGAACGCGACGCCCAGCAGCCGGAGCTCGTCGACCACTCGGCGGTGGTGTACGGGATCGACGCGTCCGGGAAGCTGAGGACGGTGTACCTCGGCGGCACGTGGAAGCCCAGTGAAATCGCCCACGACGTGCCGCTGCTCGCCGCCCAGTAGCTCACAAACCGCGCGGGCGCGGAGTCTCAAGGGCGCGGGAGTGCGGATCGGTGTCCTTTGGGATCGTCCGCGCGGGTGTGTGCGGCGTCCACACGGGTGGGCGCGGGGCCTCCGTGCCCCGCGACGGCGGTGGCTTCCCATCCGCAGGATGCCACAGCGGGATTTGGCCCCACCGCCACAGCGGGGTTGGCCCCATCGCTAAAGCGGCATTCGGCCTTGCCCCACCGCCACAGCGGCATTCGGCCCTTCGGCCGGACGCCCCCGCGGCGCGTAGGTGCAGCCGACCCGCCGTTCTCAGTGGGGCAGCGCCCTGCTAAAGCGGCATTCGGCCCTGCCCCACCGCCACAGCGGCATTCGGCCCCTCGGCCGGACGGCCCCGCGGCGCGTAGGTGCAGCCGACCCGCCGTTCTCAGTGGGGCAGCGCCGCGTGGCCGAGTAGCACCCGGGGGGAGAGGGTCACCACGGCGGCGCTGTCGGGGGGCATCTCCACCGCGAGCGCCCCGGCGCGGCTGGACACGCTGGGCAGCGCGGAGGGCGCACTCCAGGTCCCGTCGGGCGCGACCGCGCGCCCCCCGAGGCGCACCCCGGAGGTGGCCGTGGGGGAGGGGGCGGTGAGGCGCAGCACGCTCCCGCCGCCGAGGCCGCGCGGAACGCGCAGGCGCACCGCGAGCGGGGGGGAGCCAGGGGGCGCGTAGTCGACGAGCACGAGGCGCAGGCGCCCGTCGGGGGCGCGCACCGCGCTGGCGCTCAACTCCCCCGCGGCGGCGCCCGCGACGGCGGCGTGCATTGGGCGCCCGCCCGCCCCGTCTCCGGCGAGAGCGTGGGCGGCGAGCAGCGCGTACCACTCCGGCGCTGGGCTCAGCTCGCCGGCCCCGAGCGCGGCGGGGGAGGGCGCGAACAGCGCGCTGTAGGCGTGGCGCTTGTCGATGAGGTCGTGGAAGTTCACCCCCGCCACCCCTGCGGCCATCGCGCGCGCCGTGTAGTCGAGCGCCCACAGCGCCGAGGCGAAGGTGTCCGAGACCCCGGGCTGGCCTTCGCAGGAGACGTCGTTGGTCTCGTCCATCCGCAGCGGCAGCGCGTGGGCGCGGGCGATCGCGAGCGCTTTCCCCAGCATGTCGCTCTCGGCGCGGCGCACGTTCGGGCTGAGCAGTTCGGAGGCGGTGGGCCGGGCCCCGCAACTGGAGAGGGGGTAGTAGTGGTCGGTGAGCAGCGCGGGGCGCAGCGTCGGAGAGGAGGCGGCGGTGCGCACCCAGCCCAGACCGTCCACCCCGGTGGAGGGATCGGGGCCGGCGATCGGCACCCCCGGGGCGGCTGCCGCGATCGCCGCGCGGTACGCACGCGCTTGGGGCGCGTAGGCCACGATGCCCCACCCGGGCCCCCGCAGCCGCTTGCGCACTAACAGGTCGGGCTCGTTGCCGATCTCGATCCCGGCGAGGGAGGAGCCGAGCAGCCGGTGCGCCGCCGCGGCCTCCTGGGCGGCGGCGGCAGGGTCGTAGTGGGCGAGGTTCACAGTCAACAGCACCCGCCAGCCGGTCTCCCGGGCGAGCGTCGCAAGGCCGGCGAGGTCCGCTTCGGTGATCGCGACTCTCGCCCACCCCGGCCGCGTCGATCCGTTTCCCACCTGCCCGACCCACGCGGCCTGTTCGTCGGCGGAGATCCCCCCGAAGCGCATCACCCCGGGCCCCAGCGAGCGCATCAGCGCCACCAGGTTCCCCCGACCCGAGTACCCCGCGATCGCAGGCAGGCTGCGCGCCTCGAAGGAGAGCCCGAGGAAGTCCGCGGGCACCGCGGGCCCCACGGGGCGCGCGGCCACGCTCACGCTCACCGGGGTGCCCACCACCGGTGCGTCCGCCCCCGCGGGGCCCCCCGCGCTGTTGGCGCCGCCGGGGGGATCTCCCCGCGGACCCTCGACGGCGCCGCTCCCCGTGGCCTTCGTGAGCGCGGGGGACGCGCCGAGGTGGGCGTGCCCGGAGGAGGAGATCGTCCGCGAGACCGCGACCGCCAGCCCCAGCGTGATCCCCACCGACACCGCGAGCCCCCACAGCGCGCGGGTGGAGAGTCTGAGCATCGGGCTTCTCGGGGGGCGAGCGGGTCGCATCCACAACACTCTGGCACGGACGCGGAGGGCTGTCAGAGCGCGCCCGTCCAAGACTGTCCGGGGGCGTCGAGCGGGCGTGGGCTCAGACGACGTGCACCGCAAGGGTGCGGCCGATCACGGAGGCGATATGACTCAGATCGTGTGGATCGCTTGTGACTATGAGGTCTTCGCGGGCGAGCGCGCTGAGGACCACCGCGGCGTCGACCAGGTCGCGTCCGTCGGCCGCCGCAAGAGCCTCACCGGCCGAGCGTGCCTGCTGTTCGGTGAACGGCTCGATGCGACAACCGTGCAACAGCCGCGACAGTCGTGCCTGCGGACCCCCTCGCCAAACTTGGCCCAGCACAACCGCTGGGAGCGTCGGACGCATCTCCAGCTCGAGCAGACTTCGGTGGAGCACCCACACCGAGGAAGAGCCACGTTCCGCCGCGATCAGGGCGCCTGCATCGTAGGTGACGCCATTCACGCCGCGCGGTGCCGTTCACGCCCGCGGCCAATCGAGGCTCCGTCGAGCACCGCATCCGCTGCAGCCAACTCCTCCTGGGAGACCGGCCCATGTTCGGCTTCCCATTCCGCGACGCCCACCATGCCATCTTTGACAGCCAACGCGTTCACGGACGCCTGGCTCAGCCAGGCCGACAGGCTGATGCCCTCGCGCTCAGCTGCCTTTCGAGTTGCCTCGGGCACCCGCTCCACGAGCGCGATCAGTACATCGCTGGCCTCGGCGGCCGTGAGCTCGTCCACGAGCTTGTGCAGGCGTTCCTTGGCTGTCACGAGTCTGATTGTAGGGGCCACTTACTCTTGTTCCGACCTCGCCGGGAGGAGTGGGACGATCGCCGACCCGCCCGGCGATCCCCAACGAACGGGACGATCTCAGCGAGGCGGTGAACACCGCATGTGGCACGCCGGCGCGCGTGGGGACGCCATCCACGACCATACGGGCCGTGACACCGCGTTTCGCCCGCCTGCCCGCGAGCTTGCTCTTCCCAGCCGCCCACTCGCACTGCGCCCTCACGCGCACGCCACCACGCTCCAGGCGCCACTGCGATATCCCTTTCCAAATCCTTAAGGTCCTCCCCCTCGCCACCCTGCTCGCCACGGTCCTCGCCTGCGCGGGGTGCGGGAGCGGGGGCGCGTCCTCCTCTCGGGATGCGCTCCTGCGAGCCTGTCCCGGTGCGGTCGGCAGCGCGTGTCCGTACACCCGCGTGGCGGCGATCGGCCGCCGCGGGGAAGGGGTGCTGCGCTGCCCCGAGGCGCTCGCCTTCGCGCCCGGCGGCGAGCTCTACGCCGCCGACCAGTTCTCCCACGTCGTGCAGCGCTTCACTCCCTCTGGGCGCTTTCTCGGCCAGTGGGGCTCCTACGGCTCCGGGCCCGGGCAGTTCGGCGCGGTCGATGGGATCGCGGTGGACGCCGGGGGGGACGTGTACGTGCTCGACTCCACCCACGACCGCGTCGAGCGCTTCACGGCGTCGGGGCGCCTGCTCGGCGAATGGGGCCGTCCTGGCCACGCGCTCGGGGAGCTCGACCTCGGCCCCGGGTTCGGGCCCGACAAGCCACCAGGCGGGGGGCTCGCAGTGGGCGGGGGCTACGTGTATGTCTCCGATTCAGCCAACAACCGCATCCAGCGCTTTCGCCTCGACGGCTCCGAAGCGGTGCTCTGGGGGCGCCCGGGCGTCGCGCCGGGGCAGTTCTCCTATCCCCGCGGCCTCGCCGTCGTCGGGGGCACGGTGTACGTCGCCGACGAGGGCAACCACCGCGTGCAGGCCCTCGACCTGGAGGGCCGCCCGCTGCACGCGGAGGGGGTCTTCGGAAAAGGGCCCGGGCAGTTCGTCAACCCCTTCGGCGTCGCCGTCCACGGCGCGCGGGTGTACGTGGTCAACGACAACAACAACCGCATCGCCGTGCTCACCCGCACGCTGCACCCGCTCGGCGCGTGGAGCGGCAGCGGGGCCTACCGTCTCAGCTATATCCGGGCCGCTGCCACCGACGCCGCCGGGCACGTGTACGTCGCGGACACCGGCAACGAACGGATCGTCGCCTTCGACGCCGCCGGCCGCGGGCTGCGCGCCTTTGGCACCCCCGGGATCGCTCCCGGGCAGTTTGTGGCCCCGCTCGGCGTCGCCACCGACCCTGCGGGGGGCGTGGTCGTGGTGGAGACCTACGGCTCCCGCAGCCCCCTCTACCTCTTCGACCCCGCGCTGCGCTACCGCACCCAGTGGCAGCGGGGCGGCGGCGCCATCGTCGGCAGCCACTGGTTCGGCCCCACCGCCGCTGCCGTCGCCCCCGACGGCTCGGTGTGGGTCACCGACCCACGCAACGACCTCGTCCGCCACCTCAGCTCCGGCGGGGCCTTTCTCGGCGCGCTTGGGGGCCCCGAAGCGGCGAGCTCCCCGGTCGCGTCCATCGGCGTCGGCGCGGGTGCGTACGGGAGCGGGAGCGCCGGTGGGGCGGCGAGCGGCGACGCAGGTCTGTTGAGCCCCAACGGGGTCGCCCTCGCCCCCTCCGGCGAGGTTGTCTACGTCGCCGACACCGGCGACGCTCGCATCGTGCGCTTCACCTCCGCCGGTCACCCTTTGGGGACCTTCGGCTCCGCCCCGCTCGTGCGGCCCGTCGCGCTTGCGCTCGCCCCCGGAGGGGACCTTTACGTGGCCGACGCCGGCGCCTCCCGCGTCGTTGAGCTCAGCCCCCGCGGGTCGCTGCTCGCCGCCTGGGGGGGCGCCGGCAGCGCCCCCGGGCGCTTCGAGGAGCCTGCCGGGATCGCCGTGGACTCCGCGGGGCACGTCTTCGTCTCCGACCGCCGCGCCGACCGTGTGCAGGAGTTCACTCCCCGTGGGCGCCTGCTCGCCGCGTGGGGCGCCCCCGGCGGCGCGCCGGGGGACCTCAGCCTCCCCACCGGCCTCGCGACCGACTGCCGCGGCAACGTGCTCGTCGCGGACACCGCCAACAACCGCGTGCTCGTCTTCGCCGGGGCCGCTGCGCGCGCGGTGTGCGCCTCCCCGGCGCGCGCGCCGCTCGGGGGCTGAGTCGCGCGGGCCGGCTCGCCGAGCCGCCGGGCGCTTTCGAGGGCTCCGTCAGGCCTGGGGTGGCCCGCACGGGTTTCTACCCGCCCCCTGCCGGCTCGCCGCCCTTCAAGCCCCGCCGCCCCAGTGCCGATAGTTTGAGTGTGTCTGCCTCACAGCGCAACCCGCTGGAGGGCCTCGGCGCGGGTGAGATCGCGCTCACGGTGCTCCGCATCCTCCCCGCGGCCTCCGCGCTGGTGTTCGACCGCGACCTGCGCTACGTGCTCGCGGGGGGGCACGCCCTCGAGCACGAGGGGCTCAGCCCCGTGGAGCTGGAGGGGATGCCCGCGGAGGAGGTGCTCGTGGGTGAGCGGTGGGGGACCTACGAGCCGCTCTACCGCTCCGCGCTGAACGGGGAGACCCGCTCGCTCGAGATCTGGTCCGCCGACGACACCCGCTGCTACCAGGTCGAGGTCGGGCCGCTGCGCGGCGAGGGCGGGGAGATCGTGGGCGGCGTGGCGGTCTCCCGCGACATCACCCCCCGCAAGCACGCCGAGGAGGCCCGCCGCCACGCGCAGGAGCGCTTCGAGCTGCTCTTCGAGCAGGCCCCGATCGGGATGGCCCTGCTCACCCCCGAGGGCCGCTGGGTGCGCGTCAACCAGGCGCTGCTCACGATCACCGGGTACACCTCCGAGGAGCTGCTCGCGAAGAGCCTCGAGGAGATCACCCACCCCGACGATTTGTCGGCCGACCTCGAGTACGTCCGCCGCCTGCTCGCAGGGGAGATCCGCCACTACGAGATGGAGCGTCGCTACTTCCACGCGCGCGGACACGTGATCTCCACCGTGCTCTCCGTCTCGGTAATGCGCGACCGCCAGGGCCGCCCCCAGCACTTCATCGCCCAGATCCAGGACATCACCGAGCGCAAGCTGATCGAGGAGCGCCTGCGCCACCTCGCCGAGCACGACCCTCTCACGGGCCTGCACAACCGCCGGCTGCTCGAGCGCCAGCTCGCGATGCAGGTCGCCCGCTGCCGCCGCTACGGCGAGCAGGCCGCGCTGCTCGTGCTCGACCTCGACGGTTTCAAGGCAGTCAACGACACCTACGGCCACAAGGTCGGGGACGAGCTGCTGCGAGCGGTCGCCACCGAGCTCCAGCACCGCCTGCGCGGCACCGACATGGTCGCGCGCCACGGGGGGGACGAGTTCGCGGTGCTGCTCCCCGGCACCTCCGCGGAGGCCGCCCGCAAGGTCGCCACCGTCCTCGCCGAGGCGATCGCCGCGTGCAGCGTGGAAGCCGACGGCGGGCGCGTCGCGGTCACCGCCTCGGTGGGCATCGCAGCGATCGACCAGGACGCTCCCGGGGGCGAAGCCGTGCTGATGGAGGCCGACCGCGCGATGTACGCGGCGAAGGGCCGCCCCCGGCTGCACACCTCGCCGGGGTGAGCAGGGCTGCTCCTGTCTGCGCCTCGCTCGGCTCTCGACCACCCCAGTCGCACGTACCTACCGAGATAAGCCCTTAAGACCCGTTGAGTTCCTTTGCGACGTCCACAACGGACGTGCGCTGGTAGAAATCGACGGCGACGATCGCACCCTTGAACCCACGCTTCCGGAGGCAGCGCCTGGTGTGTCTGCGGAGGAACGCTGTTCGGCCGATTCCCGCGTTCAGGGAGGGGCTCGGCGGGAACGGAGGGATCCAGTAGTTGACGAGCAGGAGCGGGCTGCCCTCCTCGCCTCGGTAGCGCTTGCAGCTCAGCTGATCCGGACGTGTGGCCCCGAGCGGCGTGTCCTGGATGAACGAGAACGCGGGCATGTACCACGCCGGCGATCCACCCTGCTCCTCCGCGAAGACCACCAGCCGCTGTCCGCGTGCGATCAACGTCTCCAGGGTCGGGAGCGGCCGCCGACGGTCGAGCGTGGCAACGTAGCGCGTTAACCCGGTCTGCTCGAACGCCCGCTCGATGGTCGCGGGGGGAACGTAGTCCTCGACGACCACGACCAGAACCTGGTCGGGATGCCGATCCAGGAAACCCCCGATCGCCTCCAGTTCTCGATCGAGCGGCTCGGCCCCCAGCTCGCACAGGGTATGGCACAGGTAGGGCTCGGGTGTGCCGTCGAGCCTCCCCACACCGACGCGTCCGGCGACTCGATCGGCGACGCGCAGGGCGCGGGCGGGGACCTGTTGGGCGACCTTGTTGCGATCGGAGCCCTCAGCGCTCAGGTCGGTCCGCACTCGGCCCGCTGACGGGTCGTACACCCCAAAGTGCACGTCGATCAGCAGCGCCCGGATTCCGTCGTCGAGCTGGCGTGAGATGCCGTAGCGCTGATTGGCGAAATGCCAGCCCGGCTCCTCGGAGGCCGCGAACGAATTGTGCGTAGCCGGGAAGACGACTTCGTCCAGGCGCCGCCCGCACAGCGCCGCGGCGCCGTTGCAGCTTGAGCCCGCCGCCGTCCCGCCGGGCCCTTTCGGCTCAGACCGGTCAACGAAGAGAAGCACCGCCAGCCCGACGACGATGAGCGCCAACAGCGCAGCCCCAGTCCGCCTCGCGCGCTCGCGCCACGACCCAGGTGTCTCACGGGGGCGCCTCATCGGCCCTTGGAGACTACGCAATGGGTTACGGGGTCAGCGCGTTGAGCATCGGGCGCAAGCGTCCCGCGGGTCAGCGCGTTGAGCGTCGGGCGCGAGCGTCCGATGAAGGACCATGCGATCCTCCAGGCGGCCGGACGCCAACAATGCCTTTGGAACGGTTCCGCCGCCGCACGCCAGCCACGCGTTTGGAGCGGCGCGCGCCTCGGGGGCGCAACGGCTCGCGACCTGGCTTGTCGTGCGAGGTCGCCTCGCGGCGCTTCTTCTCTGCCTTGGGCTATCCGCGCTGGTCCTGGTCAGGAGCCACAACGTCTTCGTTGCGGAAGACTCGGTCTCCACGTCCTCGAGCAGCCGGGGTGCTGCCTCGCCGCCGTCTTGGTGCGTGCCCGGGCAGCCACCGAAACTGGCTACCCTCAGCGCCAGCCAGTTCCTGGATCTACGCGCGATCATGGAATCCGTGACGAGCCGCGCGGGCGGGCACGGGTATGCGTGGGGCACGGTTCCACCGAGCGACGCGTGGACCGACAACGCGCCCGAAAGCGGCGCGGTGAAACGCTCGGCGACAGGGCTCTGGCCGGGAAGCTTCGAGATCCGCCAGTGGGCTCCCGACCCCCAGTGGGGACCCTCTTACAGAGACGACATCGTCGCCGACGTCTTCGTGTTCTCCGCCTCCGCCCCGGCGCGGCGCTTCTTCGGCGAAGCCACGAGCACTCGATGCCACCGCTCCGCCTCGGTGGCGCCAGCCAGGCGAGCACCCGACGCCCGCAACCTGAACTGGGTCAATCCCGATCGCGCAACCGAGGAGGACGTGTTCCTCCTCCGCGGCCGCGTCGTCTACCGCCTGGCGGACGTGCGCCCGCAAGATGACGAACCGCCACCCTCCAGAAGAGCAGACCAGATCGGGTTCGCAACCGTCGAAGCGCTCGCGTGCACGCTCCCGGGAGCGCGATGCTCGCGACGACGCTCTGTTCGGGGGAAGACCCTAGCCTAGCCCGCAGTCGCCCTCCTCACAGCTTGCGGCCGTAGCTGTTGACGTACTGGTCGGGGTTCCATTTGTGGAGGAACTCGCGCGCGGCTTCTTTGCCGGAGTTGAGCAGCCACTGCCGCTGCGCCGGAGTCAGGTGGAAGTCGGTCGTCCCGATGTCACCCGCGGAGACGGTGCACGTACGTACGTAGGTCGAGTTGGACACCCAGTAGGCGTCCCACGCGTCGGTGGCGGTGTGGAAGATGTTGACTCCCATCTGGACGGGCCATCCGAAGGCGTTGACGATTTTTTCAAGGCCCCCGCCGACTCCCCCGCCGCCGATCAGCTTGAAGCCGAAGGTCGGTCGTTTCAGGTCACGGTCTTTGTCGAAGATCCACACGGGGAAGTTCGACAGCACACCCCCGTCGACGATCGTGGAGGGGAGGCCAGTTTCGTCGTGGATCAGCTCGACGGGCTGGAAGAAGTAGGGGATCGACATGCTCATGCGCACGGCGTCGGCGACCGCAAAGCTCCGCGGGTCGATCGGACCCGAGTCCTTGCTAACCCGGTATTTGGGCAGGGAGTCGGGCAGGACGAGCATTTCCCGGCGGGTGATGTCTGTGGCGACCAGCTTGAGCTTGCGCTTGGCGTTCTCGACGTCGCCGAAGGTCTTGTCTTCGGTCTGCTTGCGGAACCAGTCGAGGAAGGCCTTGCCGTGGGCGAGGCCGTGGTGGAGGGCGAGATTGATGGCTCCGCCCAGCAGCTCGCCGCCGGGGCCCCAGTCCTCGAACTGGGTGAAGTCCGTTTCCTTGACGAGCTTGGCGGTGTCCGCGACGTTGTTCCCGCAGGCGAGGTACGCGGCGATGATCGCGCCCGCGCTGGTCCCGGCCAGCTGGACCCAGTTGTCCACGTAGTTGTCCGGGTGCCGGGCGCCGTCGGCGAACTCCTCGAGCGCCCCGGCGAGCGCGATCCCCTTGACCCCGCCACCCTGGAACACGCCGTCCGCCTCGTGGGAGAAGGTCATGTGCGCCGACCCGGTGGCTCGATCCCCCTGCGGCCCGTACTGGTCCCCCAATCGGCATTCGTCATGCTGAAACTATACCGGTCTCACTGGGATGGATGTGTTCGCCCGCGCGTGGAAGGCCCTGTGTGGCGACAGGTACGGCGTGTGGGGTCAGCGGTGTCGGGAAGAGCGCGTTAAAGGTTCATCGGCGGCCCAAGCGGGCCGGCACGTACCGCTCAGTGGTGTGCGTGGGCATCGGCGACCTTAGCGTCCGAGGCTGTCGGGTCGGCCGTGCCTCGGGGGATGGTCAGCGCGAAGAACGCGGCGAAGATGGCTACGCCGATGATGTTCGTGAACAGCTTGTAGTCGACTTTGATCGAGCTGAAGATGTCAGCCCGAGTCGGCCTGGTCTGAGGAATGAGCTCAGCGGCGCTGAACAGCCCATCCACGACGAGGGCCGCAGTGACCATCGTCACGAACATGAGCGCGACGATCCGCTTCGTGTAGGCGCTGCCGTAGTACTTGCGGTAGATCAAGACAATCGGCACCACGATCAGGTCGGCGAAGATGAAGGCGATCACCCCGGCGAAGCTGATCCCGCCCGACCACAGCACGGCGGCCAAGGGGACGTTGCCGACGGAGCAAACGAAGCTCAGGACAGCGATGATCGGCCCGACGATCGCGTTCTCGATCAGCTTCACTGCGGCGGGAGCGCCGGTGAGGAACAGCGCGTTGAAGAAGCTGTCGGGGAGCTGTCCGACGAACCCGGCGAGCAGGAAGCCGATCGTGATCTCCTTCCACAGCATCGACCAGTCGTTGCGGAAGTTGTGCGCGACATCCGACCAGGCGCTGGCACTGGTCAGACGTTGATGGATCGTCATCCGTTCCCCGGCGCTGTGATGCTGATGGCCCTGATCCGCTTCTTGGGCGTGCGCCCGGGCCTGCTCCTCCAAGCGCCTTGATACGAACAGGCGCAGCAGCAGGGTCATGATCCCGATCAGCACCAGGCCGCCGACGAACTCGGCGAGCGTAAACTGCCAGCCGAGCAGAACCCACATCACGATTCCGAGCTCGAACACGAGGTTGGTAGAGCTGAACTGGAAGGCGAGCGCCGAGGCCGCGCTCGCCCCCTTTTGGAAGAGGCTCTTGGCGATCGCGATCGCCGCGTAGCTGCAGGATGAGGAGGCAGCTCCCAGGCCGGTCGCGATCGCAACCGGCCGAAAGCCCGAGCCTCCCAGGGCGTTCTGGATGCGCTCGCGGGGAACCCATGCCTGGACGATCGCTGAGATCGCGAACCCGAGGACCAGTGCCCACCACACGGTCCAGGCCATCAGGAAGGCGTCCTTGAAGCCGTTGGCGATGGTGGTCAGCACGCCCATACTCTTGGAGTTGCTGCTGCGGGGTTACTAACGCGGGTTCGACCTTCCAAATAGCGATGCAGGATCTTGACGTGAGCGACGGGGGTTGACCCTCGTTTGCCACCCCGCGTATCGAAGTCCGATTCTAGGTGTTGGGGCGCAGGAATCTCAGCGTGTGAGAAGCGCTCGGCTGCTCTTGTCGAGGCCGTCGAAAAGGCTCAGGCCAGCGCGCCGGCCGGCAGCACGAAGCGAAGCGGCGTCCGGGGTTCCGCTCCGCCGCTGTAGCTCAGCCGCGAACCGTGTAGGCCCTGTCTGGGGGCTTGAGCAACCTGCGTCTCGGCTATTCCGGCGTGGGCGGTGATCCATGTCATGACCGCCGCGAAGTCGGCGCCCTCGGCGAGGATCGCAGCACGCTCGATGACCTCACCCCCGGAGGAGTGAGGACGCGCCAACCGCGTCACCAAAGCACGAATCGCGTCGTCGTCCACTGTGCCCACACTAGTCTCTCTGCGAGCGCAGCGCGACGTGGCCGATCCCGCACGGGACCTCGACGTCCGCGTCGGGGCGCCCGGGGTGGAGGTCGAGCAGCGTGCTCAGCAGCAGCAGCGGGGTTCCCGCGGCCCATGCCTGTGGACGCGAGGCCGTCGGGAACGCCACGGGGACCGACGTCACCGACGCGGGGTAGCCGGCGAAGACCTCGGGCAGGCGGTGCTCGAAGTACGGCGCCGCGCTGAAGGATCGCGGAGGCGATGGTGCTCGCCGCCTCGCGGTGGCCGTAGCGCGCCAGGCCGGCGGCGATCAGCGAGTTCTCGTGGGGCCAGACGGTCCCGGTGTGGTAGCCGAGCGGGTTGTAGCCGGCCTCGTCGGTGCCGAGGGTGCGCACGCCCCAGCCGGAGTAGAGCTGCTCGTCGAGCAGCCGCTCGGCGGTCGCGGCCGCCTCGTCCTCGTCCAGCAGGCCCGACCACAGCAGATGGCCGATGTTGGACGTCAGGCTGTCGACCTGGCGCTTCTCGCCGTCCAGCGCGAGGGCGTGGCAGCCGCGCTCGGGCATCCAGAAGTCGCGGCGGAAGCGCTCGCGCAGGTCGGCTGCCTGGCGCTCGAGGCGCTCGGCGAGCGCCGGATCGCCCCACACCTCGCGGGCCAGACGGGCCGAGCGGCGCCGTGCGTCGTATACGTAGCCCTGGATCTCGCAGGTCGCGATCGGCCCGCGGCCAGCGTGCCGTCGGCGTACTGGATCGCGTCCCAGCTGTCCTTCCAGCACTGGTTGACCAGCCCGGTGGCCTGGTTGCGGCAGGCGTACTCGACATACCCGTCGCCGTCGGCGTCGCCGCTGTTCGTCGATCCAGGCCAGCGCGGCACGGGCGTTGGGCTCCAGGGTCGCGGACGAGCTCCGTCGTCGCCCGACCAGCGGTGGTACTCGTCGAGGAGGACGAGGAACAGCGGTGTGGCGTCGGCGGTCCCGAAGTACGGGGAGTGCGGGCGCTCCCCGCGCGCGGTGAGCTCGCCGAAGCGCAGCTCGTGCAGGATCTTGCCCGGCTCCTGTTCGTGGAAGTCGTCGCGCCCCTCGGCCTGGCGGGCGGCGAGCACGCGCAGGGTGGTGGCGGCCAGCCCGGGCAGGTAGGGCAGCGCCTGGAAGCTGGTGATCAGGCTGTCGCGGCCGAAGAGCGCCATGAACCACGGCAGCCCCGCCGCGGGGAGGGTCGCGCCCTCGCTGAGATCGGGGTGCAGCCGCAGCGCGCCGAGATCGCTGAGGCTCGCGCGGTAGGTGCGCGCCAGCGCCGCGTCCTGGGTCTGCAACACCGGCGCCCCAGCCAGCCACCGCTCGAGCTCGGCCGACTTGGAAGCGCTCAGCTGCGCCAGGCTGCCGCGCTGCTCGCGCTGCGCGAAGGCGACCCCTGGCTGTGCGGCGTGAGGCGTGACGGTGAAGGTGGTCGACCACTGCTCGCCGGGCGCGAGCCGCAGCGAGTAGGCGAAGCCCTGGCGAGTGACCGCCGCTGTGCGGCTGGCGGTGATCGTGACCGAGCGCTGGAAGCCCGCGCGCTCGTAGGCCAACGTGAGGGCCCCGTCGTCGTGGCGGCAGCTCACCTCCCGCTTGGCCACCACGCCGTCCTTGACCTCGAACAGGTCGGCGAAGTCGGCGTCGACCTCCAACGCCACCCGCACCTCGCTGTGCTCGTGGCGGTGGTTGGTCACTGTGACCTCCTCCATCCACACGTGGTCGATGAGCCGTCGGCGCATGATCGAGCACGGCGCCTCCTCGTCCGGCCCCACGCGGGGGGTCAGAAAGAACTGCGCAGCGAAGTGCGCGCTCTGGTCGAGGCCGAGCAGCTCCAGCGGCGCCTCGCCGACACGCAGGACCCAGCGCGAGACGAAACGGGTGTCGTCGCAGAAGAAGCCGTGCTCGCGGCCCTCGTCGGCCCGCACGTCGCCGAGGCGGTCGCCGACGACGAAGGTGCTGCCGTCCAGGACGCTCAGGGTGCGCTCAGACAAGCGCGACGGCCTCCGCGACGCGCCGGTGCGCGACCGACCGGTAGGTCTGCTCGTAGGCGGCGGCGACTACGTCGACGTCGCAGTGCTCGGCGACCCAGCGCCCGGCAGTCCCGCGGAGCGATGCGGGGCAGCCGACCGACCGCCGCGCCCATCGCCTGCTCGTCCTCGACGAGGAAGCCGGTCTGTCCGTCGCAGACGAGCTCGCGGGCGGCGCCTTCGGGAAACGCGATCACCGGGGTCCCGCAGGCCAGCGCCTCGACCATCACCATCCCGAACGGCTCCTCCCAGCGGATCGGCATCAGCAGCGCGCGGGCGCCCGCGAAGGCCGCGACGCTTGACCGATCCACCGATCTCGCCGACGAAGCGGACGCGCTCGCCGTCGATGTGCGGCGCGACCTCGCGGTCGAAGAACGCCTGCTGGCCGGGCTGGATGACCCCGGCCAGGACGAGCGGCACGCCCGCGGCGCGGGCCGCGGCGATCGCGCGGTGGGGACCCTTCTCGGCCGTCATCCTCCCGATCCACAGCAGGTAGTCGTCCTTGTGCTCGCGCAGCGGCCAGGCCCGCACGTCGATCGGGTTCGGGATCGCGCCCACCGGTTCCAGGCCCGCCGGCGCCGATGCGAGCTGCGCGCGGCTGATGCCCACGAGCGCCGCCTTGTGGCCGTGGCGGGCGTAGAAGGCCGCGGTGCTGGCGGTGAACTGCCCGTGCAGGGTGTGCACGAACGGCGTGTCGAGGCGGTCGGCCATCGCGAGCGCGGTGAAGCCGCAGTGGTCGTGAACGACGTCAAAGCGCCGGTCGTAGGCGGCGAGGTCGATCTCCTCGAACGCCCGCGCGACGTGGTCGACCTCATACAGCGAACGCTCGATCTCCTCGGGGTGCGCCTCGTCGAGCAGGGGCACCACCCGCGCGCTCGACCGCGAGCCCGGGGCGCAGAAGAGCGTCACCGCGTGCCCGCGCCGGACGAGGGCCTCCGTCAGCACGCTGACAACCGACTCCACGCCACCGTACCCCGGCGGGGGAACGGAGATCCAGGGCGGGGCGAGCATCGCGACACGCAGCGGCGCCCCGGTCGGCCGGGAAGGCCTCGCGGCGACGGGGCGGGTCGGCGAGCGCTCCACCGACCCGCGAGGCGACCTGCTCTTCGGCCCTGCAGCCACAGCACTCACGGGCGCTCCTCACGAAGCCTCTCAGGGGCTGCGGTCGCGAGGCAGAGAGGTCAGAAGGACCGAGCGAACGCACAATCGCCGACCCACAAGGGGCGCGATGGACTCCTCCACCGTAACAGCGGGCGGATCGTGCCCCCCGCGCGCGTCCACAGATGGCTACCACCACCGGCTCTGGATGGGCATCCTCGCCGGTCCGCATCCTCGTGGTCATTCGTCCAATCCTCGCCGGTGTTCGCCCGCGCGTTCGTCCAATCCTCGTGGTCGTTCGTCCGATACGGGCCTAGAGCTAGAATTGTCAGCCTGCAGCGATAGTAGGAGGACGAGACGATGACCGAGCACCAGGAAGAGGCGGAGTGGAATGTCGCCGAGTGGCACGGCAAGCTGCTGGTCGATTTCTACGGCGAGAAGATCGGCAAGCTCCAGGATGTCTACGTCGACGTCGAGACCGACGAGCCGCAGTTCGCCACCGTCAAGGAGGGCTTCATCGGCCGCCACTTGACCTTCGTACCACTCGGCGGGGTCAAGGTCGGCCCCGACGAGCTGCAAGTCGCGGTAACCAGGGAACAGGTCCAGGCCGCACCCAACATCGAGCAACACGGCGAGGAGCTCTCACAAGCAGACGAGTCGGCCCTCTACCACCACTACGAGCTCAATTACACCCCCCCGAACACCGAGAGCGGACGCCGGCTCGCCCGCCGCTAGGCGGGAACTGCGCTGGCCCCTCCGGTCGGCGGTGCAGTGCGCAGCTCGTTAGGTGTGCAGCGCTTGGGCGAGGTTAACGATGATGTAAATCGAAAACCCGAAGCCGAGGGATCGTCGAAACCAGTTGTCCCCGTGCCGTGCCTCTTCGTAGGCCCACACGCTCAGAGCCACATAGAAAAGCGATAGGGCCAATCGATGTCCCGTGCCGTGGGTGAGATGGCTCGCAACGCTCGCAAGGAGCGCGACGATAAGCGGCGGGTTGGGAAATTGGACGACGGCAAAGCCCGAAGGCCATCCCCATCGCGCTAGACGCCTCATCGCTTGGAGTTGGTGCGTAGGCTGCTCAATGATCACTTGAGTCGTCGTCTATTGGAGGTCGCACCATGAAGGGATTTGCAAGAAGTCACGAACTTTTGACGCGTGCCGCGCGCTTCAATGCGAGCGAAATCAGGGAAGGGCTCCGGGAGGTTGAAGGCTTCAACGCGAAGCTCGCGCTCCTCATTACCCGAAGCGTAGGCACGATGGCGTGCGCCTACCTGTTCGCCGCCATTGCCTTGATCAGCCTGCCGGACGCGATCCGGGCGGGGAGGCCTGCGATAATCTCGTGGATCGCACAGACTTTCCTGCAGCTCGTGCTGCTGTCGATCATCATGGTCGGGCAGTCGATGCAGGCGGCTGCGTCAGACATACGCGCCGAGAAGCAGTTCGCCGATACTGAGACGATCATGGACCGCCTCGATACGCATACGGCCGGCGGGCTCGCCGAAGTGCTCGATGCAGTTCGCGCTGTTACGGCGTCCATGGGCGACAGGTAGGGTCCGAAACGGGATGGCAGGTAGGCCGATCGAGCGGTTCGACTCCGGGGCAGCCCATGCCACATTTATCCGGGGCGGTCGCGTCACTCGGCTGACAACGCCGCCACGAGAACATCCGAACTGCGAGTGCTCTGATCCGCTTCGAGCACGACCTTCAGTGCGTTGGTCTTCGAGGTGCCAGGCCTCGTAAGCCTCAGGCGCTTGCGGCAGCTGGGCGGCGGCCTCTGAGGTTGACCTGCCAGTTGGCGAGCGGAAGCAGGAAGAGGGCCGCTCCGAGCAGGATCAGGATCCACCCGGCCAGGGTGGCGATCATCCCGACCTCGGACCAGCCCCAGGCGCCCAGCAGCAGGCCATTCAGCGTCTCCCCGGTGAATAGGGTGGTGCGCTCACCTGCGAGCGTCGCGTTCTTCATGCCGCCGGCGATCCACTCAGCGCTGATCTGGGAGAAGGTCTTGCCGCCTGCAACCTTGGTCAGGTCAACACCGATCTGGTCCTGGGCGTACAGTTTTGCCTGCTTGCCGGTGAGCACCTGCTGGCCGGCGTACGATGCGAGGGCCGGGTTTGTCGCGGGCTTTGGGAAGAAGATCTTCTGCGGAGCCAGCTGATCGCGAACGACCTGCTTGTCATAGTGGCCGCCGACGACGGCGAGTGCGCCTACGACGATCATGCCTGCCGCGGCGACTGTGGCGATCGAGGTCAGACTGGTCAGTTTCGCGAGCAGTGGGTTGCGCGGCACGTAATTGGGCTGCGGGTCCTGCTGGCGTCCATTGGATACGGGGTCGGATACGGAATCCGCGACCTCGTGGGGCGTTACGCCGTTGCCGGTGGTCGGAGCGGGCGGAGGGGGCATGACTGAGGTGGGCACGGTGGACCTCATTTCGTTGGAAGTGCGCATGAGCGCCAGCGACCAGACGAGCACCGCGGACCTGAACAGAATAGCATGAAAACAGTGTCTAGGAAAGTTATATCTAGATACGCTATTCTTGTTTCTATGGCTGAGGCCACGATTCCGCGCTGGAAGTTTCTGACGAACCACGCCCAGGTCCTGGTGTGCATCGCCGACGATCCGGGCGTGCTTCTACGGGAGATAAGCGAGCAAGTCGGAATCACCGAACGCGCCGCCCATCGGATCGTCGCCGAGCTCGCGGCCGGCGGCTACATCAAGCGAGAGCGCAACGGCCGCCGCAACCAGTACACGATCCAGTCCGGTGTTGCGCTTCCCGACCGTCTCGGCCGCGTCAAGCGGGTCGGCGACCTGCTCGCGATTCTCGCCGGCACGAACGGCGGGTCTCCCGATTCGACGGTCCCGCAAGCAGTACCGAACGGGAAGGCCGGTCCATAGTCGTGTCCGGCAATCCCGGCCCCGAGGCAACAACCGGCTCGCGCTCCGAGAAGCTCCGCGTGGTCATCGCCGGCGGTGGAGTGGCCGCCCTCGAGACCGTCCTGGCCTTGGCCGATCTCGCGTCCGACCACACTGACGTGACCGTCATCGCGCCCAACACCGAGTTCGTCTACCGCCCGATGGTCGTCCGCGAGCCGTTCGCCTACGCCTCTGCACACCGCTACCCACTGGCGCCGATCGTCCACGACACCGGGGCGAAGCTGATCACAGGCGAGCTGGGCTGGATCGACCCAGTCACCCGGACGATCCACACCAAGGCCGATGAGTCGATCGAGTACGACGCGCTGATGCTCGCGCTCGGGGCGAGCATCACCAGGCGCTACCAGCACGCTCTGACGATCGACGACCGTGATCTGGACGAGACCATGCACGGGCTGATCCAGGACCTCGAGGGCG
Source organism: uncultured Solirubrobacterales bacterium (assembly GCA_963703395.1). Taxonomy (GTDB): domain Bacteria; phylum Actinomycetota; class Thermoleophilia; order Solirubrobacterales; family Solirubrobacteraceae; genus Palsa-744. The sequence continues at coordinate 942,104 of OY969817.1, forward strand.
GCTACGTCCACAAACTGGCATTTGTCGCGCCCGGACGCATGGCCTGGCCGCTGCCGCTGTACGAGCTCGCGATGATGACGGCCGGGCGCGCCTACGACATGGGCATCGAGCTGGAGACGACGATCGTGACCCCTGAGGACAGCCCCCTGGCGATCTTCGGATCATCAGCGAGTAGCGCCGTCGCCGAGCTGCTCGCCAGCGCGAATGTCAAGACGATCAGCTCCGCCTATGCCGAGGTCCCCAGCTCCCACGAAGTGGTGATCAACCCCGGCGACCGGCACCTCGAGGTGGATCGGGTGATCGCGTTGCCCGAGCTCTATGGCCCAGCCGTGCGCGGCATTCCGCTCGGCGAACACGGCTTCATCCGCGTGGATCCGTATTGCCGAGTACCAGATGTCGAGCGCATCTACGCAGCCGGCGACGCGACCGACTTCCCCATCAAGCAGGGCGGCATCGGCTCGCAGCAGGCCGACGTCGCTGCGCAGTCGATCGCGGCCCTGGCCGGAGCTTCTGTGACGCCTGAGCGCTTCAACCCCGAGATCCACGGCATGCTGCTGACCAACGAAGAGCCCCGATATCTCACCGCTCACATCACGGGAGGGCACGGGTTCAGCTCGGAGATCACCGACACACCGACCTGGTCGCCCCCGAGCAAGATCGCCGCGAAGTACCTGGCGCCGTACCTGGAGGAGCGAGACCGCGACGTTGCCCGTCGCGCATGATCGTGGGCGCTGTTAGAGTTGTGCCCTCAACCCCCGACGAAAGGGAGGTTCCGATGGCACTCGGCTTCTACTTCGTGCCGAAGTCGTTCACCGCAGAGCAGTATGACGAGACGATCCGTAGGCTGGAGGCGGCGGGCGCGGGCTCCCCTCCGGGGCGCTCGTATCACTGCGCGTTCTCCGGCAGCGGCGGCGGGCTACACGTCTTCGATGTGTGGGACTCGCAGGAGTCCTTCGACAAGTTCGGCGAGACGCTGATGCCGATCATGGCCGAACTCGGCGCCGATCCCGGTGAGCCCCAGGTCGTTGAGATCCACAACGTCATCATCGGGTAACCATCTGGCCAAAAACGAAACGGGTGGGCCGCGAGGAGCGCTCGGAACTCCACAACAAGGGACGGACAGACATGGCCTCGAGCAGCAAGAAGAAGACCACGATGGCAAAGCTCACCCGTGAAAGCAAGCTCCGCGAGCGTCGGCTGGATAAGCAGGCCAAGAAGGACGCGCGGAAGCAGGCGCCGGCGCATCACCCAGACCACCCCGGTGACACTCTGACCGCAACGACCGGTACCGGGCAGCCTGCTCTCGAAGCTGCCGTTCAGGCGCTCGCGGACGCCTGATCCCGCCTCACGTACTCGACGAACGCGGCCGCCGGCTCGCGGTTCGGCCCTAGTTAGGTAATACCAGCCCGATCGCCCACCGGACGCGGTGGTGCCTCGGCGGAGTAGGCCGGTACCCCGAGTTGTCCAGTCCGGACAGTTGCCCGTGTGCTGACGGTGGGACTAGACTCGCATTGGATGGTCTCCAACGAAGGTACGACGATCGATGTGCTGAACTCGCATCCTTCGCCGTCCGGATATGGGTCGACCGACGTGGCTGTCCGCTTGGTGGAGGTACGCAAGACCTACGGCGAAGTGGTGGCCGTGGAGCGACTGTCGCTGGAGGTGCTCGCCGGCGAGTTCTTCACGATGCTCGGGCCGTCCGGCTCGGGCAAGACGACGACGCTTCGTGTGATCGCCGGCTTTGAGCTCGCCGACTCCGGGCGGATCGACCTCCACGGCGTGGATGTGACGCGCAGTCCACCGTATGAGCGTCCGGTGAACACGGTCTTCCAGGATTACGCGCTGTTTCCGCACATGAGCGTCCTCGAGAACGTCGCCTATGGCCTGCGGGTCAAGGGAGTGGCCAAGCGGGAGCGCGCCGAACGCGCGGCCGAGGCGTTGCAGATGGTGCGTCTGCCGGGCGTCGAGGGCCGCCGGCCGATCCAGCTTTCGGGCGGTCAGCGACAGCGCGTGGCGCTTGCACGCGCGATCGTGAACCAGCCGCGGGTGCTGTTGCTCGACGAGCCGTTGGGCGCCCTGGACCTCAAGCTGCGCCAGGAGATGCAGCTCGAGCTCAAGGCTATCCAGCGCGAGCTGAGCGAGCGCATCACCTTCCTCTACGTCACCCACGACCAGGACGAGGCGCTGACGATGAGCGACCGCATCGCGGTCTTCTCCGACGGTCGCATCGAGCAGGTGGGCACGCCGGGGGAGATCTACGAGCGTCCGGCCAACGAGTTCGTGGCGGGCTTCGTGGGCACCTCGAACACCGATCGTGCGCGACGGGCGCAGGTACATGGTGCGTCCCGAGAAGATCCGCCTGCTCGACGAACGGCGAGGAGGATGCCGCGGCGGTAGCGGGGGGTGGTGCGCGAGGTGGTCTATCTGGGCTCGGTGACGCGCTACGTTGTAGAGACCGACCACGGAGAGACGCTGGTGGTGTTGCAACAGAACCTCGACACGTCTGCCGAGAAGGCCCTGGCAGAGAAGGGTCGTGCCGTTCGGCTTGCCTGGCGAGTGCAGGACGTGTCGGTGCTTGACACAAACCAAGAGAAGGAAGTGAAGTCATGAGGCTTGCAAAGATGGACTGGGCGTTGGGAGCGCTCCTAGCGGTGATGCTCGTTGGCGTGAGCGCCTGCGGCAGCTCCTCCAGCGGCCCCGTCTCGGGCAGCCTGCCGACGACGATCGGTAAGGGAGAGGGTCAGTTGAACCTGGTGGCGTGGGAGGGCTATGCCCAGCCGGAATGGGTGAAGCCCTTCGAAGCAGCAGACCGGCTGCCAGGTGCACGCCAAGTACGCGGGCTCCTCCGATGAAATGGTGACGCTGATGCGCCAGGGCGGCGGCAATCAGTACGACATGGTGTCCGCCTCCGGCGACGCGAGCCTGCGACTGATCCGCGGCGGCGACGTGCAGCCGATGAATGTGAACCTCGTGCCGGAATGGAAGAACTTCATACCGCAGTTGCAGTCACCACCCCACAACACGGTTGACGGCAAGCACTACGGCATCTCGTTGCAGTGGGGGCCGAACACGCTGCTCTACAACACGCGCTCTGTCAAACCGGCCCCCACGAGCTGGGCGGCGATCTACAGTCCGCAGTACAGAGGCGCGATCACCGTTCCGAGCAACCCGATCCAGATCGCCGACGCCGCGCTGTATCTGTCAAAGAGCGATCCGAGCCTCGGCATAACCGATCCGTACGAGCTCACCGAAGCCCAGCTGGACGCCGCGGTGAAGCTGCTCAAACAGCAGCGGCCGCTCATCAAGAAGTACTGGGCGCTTGCCTCGGACGAGATCGAACTGTTCAAGAACGGCGACGTGGTGATCGGCGCATCGTGGCCCTACCAGACCAACACGCTCGTGGCGGACAAAGTGCCCGTCAAGGATCTCATCCCCGTCCAGGGAGCGACCGGCTGGGCCGACACGTGGATGCTCTCGGCTCACGCCAAGCACCCCAACTGCGCCTACAAATGGGTCAACTGGGTGTCCACTCCCAAAGTGCAGGCCCAGCAGGCGATCTCCTTCGGGGAGACGCCGGCCAACACGAAGGCCTGCTCCTACATGGAAGAAATCCAGAAAGGCTCGTGCACGCAGTACCACGCGAACGCGCCGAGCGCCTACTTCGACAGCATCAAGTTCTGGAAGACACCCGTGACGCAGTGCGGCAACGGCAAGAACGACTGCATGGACTACAGCGCCTGGCAGCAGAAGTGGACAGAAATCACCGGGTAGCCCGAGGCGGGCAGCGGACTTGACCTCGGGCTTCGCTGTCAGCAGGACGACCCGCATCCGCGTGTCGGCGTCGCTCTTTCGCCGACCGTGGCTGCGGGCCGTCCTGCTGCTCTCTGCGCCGGGAGCATGGTTCGTGCTGATCTACATCGCGGCGCTCGTGCTGCTGTTCATCTCGGCGCTGTGGCAGGTGGACTCCTTCACCGGCAACCTCGTCCACAGCTGGACGCTCGAGAACTTCAAGACGCTCGTCACGGTGCCCGCCTACCGGACGATCGCGCTGCGCACGATCGGGATAGCCGCGGCCGTGACCGTGACCGACGCCATCCTGGCGGTGCCGTTCGCGTTCTTCGCCGCACGGATGGCCTCCAAGCGGCTGCAGGAGCGCCCTGTTCGTGGCGGTGCTGATCCCGCTCTGGTCGAGCTACCTCGTGCGCGTGTACGCGTGGCGGCTGATCCTCGCAAAAGACGGGATCGTCAACTGGGTGCTCGGGAACGTGGGCCTCGGCTCGGTGAACATCGGCTACTCCAACTGGGCGATGTGGATCGTGTTCAGCTACATCTGGCTGCCGTTCATGATCCTGCCGGTGTGGTCGGCGATCGAACGCGTGCCCGACTCCTACATCGAGGCCTCGGCCGATCTCGGGGCCCGCGGTTGGCGGACGTTTCGCACGATCCTCATGCCGCTGATCCTGCCGGGCCTCGCGGCGGGCTCGATCTTTACCTTCTCGCTGACGCTCGGCGACTTCATCACCCCCACGCTCGTCGGCGGAGCGGGCTCGGACTTCATCGGCAACGTGGTCTACCAGAGCGTGGGCATCGCCAACAACGTGCCGTTCGCCGCGGCGTTCGCCACGGTGCCGGTGGTGATCATGGGCCTCTACCTGCTGCTGGCGCGGCGACTGGGAGCGTTCGAAGCGCTGTGATCGGAACCGGCCGCTTCAGTCGCCTGGCGTTCGCCGTGTGGGCGGCGCTGATCATGCTGTTCCTGTTCTTTCCGATCGCGATCATCCTCGTCTACGCGTTCAACCCGTCGAACATCCAGAGCTGGCCGCTGCACGGCCTGTCCACGAAGTGGTTCTCCTCGACCTGGCACAACGCCGAAATGCGCCAGGCGCTGTGGCTGTCGGTGCGGGCGGGACTGCTCTCCACGGCGATCGCCGTGGCGCTCGGGTCGATGGCGGCGTTCGCGGTCCACCGCTTCCGCTTCTTCGGCCGGGAGGCGATCTCGTTCCTGCTCGTCCTGCCGATCGCGCTGCCGGGGATCATCACGGGCATGGCGCTGAACTCGTTCATCAGCTTCAACGGCGTGAGCTTCTCGCTCACCACCATCATCATCGGGCACGCGACCTTCTGCATCGTGGTCGTCTACAACAACGTGCTGGCGCGCCTGCGGCGCACCCAGTCCTCGCTCGTGGAGGCCTCCATGGACCTCGGCGCGGACGGCTGGCAGACCTTCCGCTTCGTCACCCTGCCGATGATCGCCACGGCGCTCGTGGCCGGCGGGCTGCTCGCGTTCGCGCTGTCCTTCGACGAGGTGGTCGTGACCACGTTCACCGCCGGAGCGCAGAACACGCTGCCGCTGTGGATCTTCGGCAACATCCGCCTCGGCCAGCAGCTGCCGCAGGTCAACGTGGTCGTCCTGTTCGTGATCGCCATAACGATCGTTCCCGTGACGCTCGCGCAGCGGCTCACACGGGACACAGGCGTGCTGCGCGGCTCCGCCGCGCCCGCGGGAGCGGCACCGGCGGGGACCGCGCCCGCAGGAGCCACCTTGTGAGGACGCACACCACCGGCGATCCTGCACGCATCCCTTCAACTTCACGATCCTCCCCAAGAATCCATCGACAGGCGTGAGTCTTATTGATATAAATAGATTGATGCCCGTCGATTTGGAGCTATCCCCCAAGCAGAAGCGCGCCGCCGGTGAGCGCTGCTGCGAGCCCGTCGTCTACCCCGACGTGCGGCGCGACCACGCGCTCCGTATGGCCGAGGTCGCCAAGGCTCTCGGCGACCCGATTCGCTTGCAGCTCGTGGACGTCCTGCGCAAGCACGCGGGGAAGGTCTGCGTCTGCGAGCTCGTGCCGCTGTTCGACATCTCGCAGTCCACGCTCTCCCATCACCTCAAGAAGCTGCGCGACGCTGGGATCGTGGACTCCGAGCGAACGGGACTATGGGCCTACTACTACGTTATCCCCGACGCACTAGAGGAGCTATCCGCATGGCTGAGCTGACCGCCGCTAGCGACGGCCCTCTGTCAACCGTGACGGGCGCGGAGGACGGCCGCGCCTGGGCAGGGGCGCCGCTTGTTGAGGCATCCGGCCCGCGTCGTCGAGGGCCCGCCGCAGCAGCATCTCGACGTGGGCGTTGAGGCTGCGGAACTCGTCAGCGGCCCACCGGGCCAGGGCGTCGTGGACCGTCGGGTCGATGCGCAGCAGCACCTGTTTGCGCTCATGGCTCACGTATAGAGCGTCCCGGTGTTGACGACCGGGGACGCCGGCTGGTCGCCGCAGAGCACGACGAGCAGGTTGCTCACCATCGCCGCCTTGCGCTCCTCGTCGAGCTCGACGATGCCGCGCTCATTTAGCCGGGCGAGGGCCAGCTCAACCATCCCGACCGCGCCCTCGACGATGCGAGAGCGCGCCGCGACGACGGCGTTGGCCTGCTGTCGGCGCAGCATCGCCTGGGCGATCTCCGAGGCGTAGGCCAGATGACTGATGCGCACCTCGACGATCTCCACCCCGGCGATCGCGACCCGCTGGGCCACCTCCTCGGCGAGCTCCGCGGCGACGACGTCGGTCGAGCCGCGCAGCGACGTGCCCTCGCCCGTTGGATCGTCGTAGGGATGGGTGGTCGCGACGTGACGCAACGCGGACTCGGCCTGGACCTGAACGAAGTTGACGTAGTCATCGACGGCGTAGACCGCGCGTGAGGTATCGGCCACCTGCCAGACGACGATGGAGGCGATCTCCACCGGGTTGCCGTCAGCGTCGTTGACCTTGAGGTGGTTGGTCTCGAAGTTCCTGACGCGAATGCTCAGGTTCCGCCGGTCCGCCAGCGGCAGGATCCACCACAGGCCCGTACGGCGTACGGTGCCGACGTAGCTGCCGAAGAAGCGCACGACCTTGGTCTGGCCGGGCTGCACGATGACCAGCGAGGTCAAGACGATGACGGTGGCCAAGACCGGCACGATCGCAAGCAGCGCAGCTGAGCTTTCGGCGAGGAGGATGCTGGCGGCGATGCATACGAGGACGACCAGCACGCCGGCCCAGCCACTGATCGCCCACGCGGGGCGCTCCTGGATTTCGACGCGGGTCCCAGAGTGCCCGACCGGAGTCGCCTCGGGTCGGCGGTACGGCTGGTCGGACTGGTTCATGATCCCTCCCCGTGGAGTGGCGATTGATAAAACTGCTATCTAAATGATATCACTTTTCGCGGGTCCGGTCAACACGGCGGGCGGCGAACTCGCCTCGGGGTGCGCTCCCGCTCTTGCCTCGAAGCGACGCTCGGCTGAGCGCGGCCGACCGCTCACCGCGGTCCTTCCTGATCGAGGTACCAGTGGCGGCCGACGCTGGCGAGCCAGGCGTCCTCGCCGACGGGGGCCAGGTGGAAGCGGCTGATCGTGCGCTGGCCGCCGGCCTGGTCGGTGTAGAGCAGCTCGATCGTGATCGTCTGATGCTGGTCGGCTGCGTCGGCGATCGGGGTATGGACGTCGTCGGCAGGATCGCGCAGCGCGCCCTGCCACAGGCCGACGTCGCCGGCGGGGATGTACAGGTCGCGCGTCAGGCGGCGGAAATCCTCCTCGGCGGCGTGGTCAACCTGCGAGGTTTGCAATCCCGCGCGTGCGACCCACCCCTGCAGCACGCCGATCCCGGCGCCAACGTTGCGCAGGCTCATCGCCAGGTAGACGGTGCCCTCGATGTGCTCGGCGACGGCGTGGCTGCCCGGCACGCGCACCCAGTGGCCGTCGACGAACATGATCTTCTGGAGTGGGTCGTCGAGGCGCGACTGGACGAGCACCGGCCGGCGCTGCTCCTGGAGCGCGAGCTCGGCGACGCGCGCGGAGCGGTTGGCAGAGCGCACCGAGGCGAACGTGGCGATCGCGAGCACCAACGTCCCGCCGGCGGTGGCGAGCGAGGCGACGGTCGGCCAGTCGAGGCTCGCCAGATCGGTCATGGCGCACATCAAAGCGCAGAGTTTGCGAGGGCGGCTCAAAAACGCTCGTGCTGGGAGAGTTTTGGGAGAGTCGAGACGGCCGCCCCCAGGCTGCGGTCACCGCCAATTCTGGGTGGCCGGATCCCATGAACGGCTGTCGACGGAGCCGATGATCGCGGGATCGGCGAAGTCGATGACGGCCGCGATGACGTCACCGAAGGGCTCCGCAGTCGGTCCTCCAGCTGCTGCCGGCGGCGCCACGCCGTCCATTTCTGCTGGCCGATCTGCCCGTAGTTGAACGAGGGCCTGCGCGAGCGGGACGAGCTGCACTTGACGGTGTTCAGCGACGCGGCGGGTGGATCGGACGAGCTCCGTTCCGGCGATGGCGTGATGTCGGGCGAGCATGTAGATGTCGGCGAAGTCGCGCCATCTCGTGTTGACTGTGCCCCGCGCGATCGCGGTCACGATCTTCTCCGCGTGCACCATCGTCAGGGGGTAGCCGCGCAGAACGATCTCTCCGCCGAGCAGCCGTTGGCAGGCGCACGTCCTTCGGGGCGGGGCTGATCGGGTCGCCCACGTTCGTGTCAACGTGGAAGTGGTGGCGTGCTGTCACCAGTTGTGCTCGCATCGTCACTCGAACGCCGCTGTAGATCTCCTCGTCTCGTATAGGTTCCGCAGTCGCGGTCTCGACGTCGAAGATGACACCGTCGTCGAGCGCAATCGCGGCGATCTCGCACGTCGTAGCGAGGATCGTCTGAGCGTCGTTCTCGACTGCTTGGGCTTGCAGGTCGATGTCGCGTGTTGGTCGGCGCTCATCGAAGGCGGCCAGCAGGACTCCGCCCTTCAGTACGAGTTGCTCGGCGAATTTTGAGCTCGTCAGCCGTGCGAGGAATGCCTCGAGGACATAGAGTTGCAGCAGCTCCTCGACGGGGCGGTGGCTCTCACGCGCGAGCTTGCGCAGGTCGAGGTACGCCCGCCCTGCTGTGCTGGCACGAGTCGGGTCGCTCATAGCAGGACCTCAGCGCACTGCGGATTGCCGGCTCTGCGCCTGCGAATTGTTTTGCGATCTCGATGAGCTGCGCGGGGCTGCTTCCGGGTTGGCGCAGCCATCGTCGCAGTGCTTCCCATGCGATGTCGCTGCCTTGGAGATGGCGGGTCCGGACGATGTCGATGAGGGAGCGCTCGGCGGAGTAGATGCCCAGCGGAATGCGCGCGCCGATCTCGAGCGTTTCCCGCCCAAGGTCGAACGTCCGGGGGTCGAACTGGTGCAGGCGGCACGGTGCTCTCAGGGCTGGTCGTGTCATCCCACGTGGGATCGCGACATCGATGGCGGCCGGGATCTCGTCGATCAGCTCGTGGCGTGCGAGCGCCGTCTCCAGGCAAAGCATCGCATGGGGGACGCGCTCGGCGATCTCGATCAGGTCCAGGTCGGCAGGTGGCGCGTCGGCCCACCGATAGACGCCGCCGCCCAGCGCCAGGATCGCTCCGGCATCGCGCAGTCCGTAGATGCGGGTATCGCTCAGACCCGCCTCTCTGGCCTCGCGGTATCTGAACGTATCGTCGAGCAGCTCGCGTGGATCGGTCGTCTTCATAGAGGTAATTATACCCACTGACCAGCCATGTGGGTATGATTACCTCGCAGGCCATCATCGAATGCCCACGGTGATGGCAAGGGGGGCAACCACAACCGCCAGCGTTGCCACTGCGCTCGCATCTCGTCCATCTCGGCACTCTCGAGCTCGACCAGCGAGGCGCCTGCTCCGGCACGATTGCGGTAGTGCGCTATTGCAGCGTGATCCCGGTGGCTTCGATGATCCGGGCTGCGCTTTCGCTCTCGGCCAGCACGAAGCGCGTGAAGTCGGCCTGCGTCATGGTCATCGGGTCGCCGCCGTGTTTCACGAGCATTTCGCGCACAGCAGGATCACGGAGCGCGCGCGCGATGTCCTCCGCCAGCTTCTGAATGACTCCGACAGGAGTGGCGGCCGGCGCCCATATCCCGTACCAGATCGGGAAATCGAAGCCGGCGGCGCCCGCCTCGGCCACCGTCGGCACATCGGGTAGCGCGCGCGAGCGCCGAGCGCTGCTCACGCCTAGCGGTAGCAGTCTGCCCTCGCGGATATGGGGCAGGGAAGTCGGGATCGGCGACAGCGCGTAGTCGGTGCGCCCGGCGATGGTGTTGGTGATCGTATCGGCGATCGCATCGCTTCCCTTGGCGGGCACGTGGACTGCCTTGATGCCGACCATGAGATTGAATTGCTCGATCCCGAGGTGCGTGCCGGTGCCCACGCCTGTTGAGCCGAACCGCAGCTCTCCCGGCCTTGCCTTCGCCGCTCGGATCAGCTCGTCGACGGTCGTGATGGCAGCCGTCTCGCCCGCGACGAGCACGTAGGACTGACTGGTGAGGGCAGCGACCGGGACGAAGTCCGTGAGCGGGTCGTACGGGAGGTTCGTCAAGAGCGCCGCGCTGTATGCGTGAGCGTTGGTGTTGACCAACAACGTGTAACCGTCCGCGGCGGACTTTGCGACCATCGCTGGGGCCGCCGTGCTGCCCGCACCGGGGTGGTTCTCAACGGTCACGGGCTGGCTCCACAGCTCAGAAAGCTTCTGGGTCACAGCGCTCGCGACCACCTCTGGCTCACTGCCCGCTCCAAACGGCTCGATCACGCGCACCGGTTTGGTCGGATAGTCTCGTGCGACAGTCGAGGTTGTTGCCCCTTGCATCGTCTCCCCCTTCGTGGAGCAGTGGTTCTACCACGGCTCGCCTCGCCGGACAGAGCGACGCGTCTGGTAACCGACAGACGGGCCAGGCCCGCGCGCTCGACCTCAGCCACAGCCCGACGCCCGCCTTGTGCGACGCGCAGAAAGGGTGCCGCCCACGATCCCTCTTGTGCGAGAGCGGTGGCGCACGGACCGTCGCGCCATACGACCGCGTTGGACGACAAGCAAGCGGTCCGTCAACGTCCGGCCGACGATCACTTTGCCAAAGGCAACCGTCAACGGCTTTTAGCCCGGCGCTGAAATCGACGAGTCGGGCGCCAGACAAATCCCCTGCAAATGGCCACAAAAATCCAGCCGTGTAGACGGCTTTTTGGGAGACTTCTGGGAGAGTAGACGATCGTCTGCGCAGCGGCCGAGTCAAAAGATGCTGCTTTGCAGGTCTTTTCTAAAGGCGACGACCGGAATCGAACCGGTGTGGACGGCTTTGCAGGCCGCTGCGTAGCCACTCCGCCACGTCGCCCGGGGCATCCAAGAGTAGCGGGCCGTTGCTAGGCTTTGGGCTCCCAGGGCGATTAGCTCAGCTGGGAGAGCGCCGCCTCGACAAGGCGGAGGTCACTGGTTCGAGCCCAGTATCGCCCATCGCAGGAAGCCCGAAACGACAAGGCTATCGCATGGTAGGCAACGGCCGTGGTCCTTCGTCGCCCGATCGCCTAACGGGCGTGTGACACCGCGTAAGAAAGCACGGTCCTCGGCTTCACCGTATCGAGATCGAATGATGGAGCCTCGCCAGCTTCGCCCCGTGCTTGGAGGGCGAAGATCTTCGACCCCTCGTCGCTGCTCATCGGCGCGCTCCCCGATACCGCGTCAACCGAGAGATAGTCCGTGTGATGCAGTCCTAGCTCATCCGTGTACGACACACGCGCGTATTGGGAGAGCGAGACATCGAAGGCGACTCTTTGGGCCGACGCGAGCTCGGCGGCTTGCGTCTCCAGGGCATACTCAGCGGCGTTGTTGCCGACACCCTCCGCTGTAGCCAGGACGCCCGAGGGTTTGCCTGTTGAGAGCATCGCCGGGTAGTAATGGTAAAGCGGCACAACCAGCGTGGCTGTTTCCGCGTCATGGCTGTAGCGAAGCGTGAGAAGGGTCACCGTCTCTGTGGACACGCCCGACGCGGGCCCTCCTACGTCGCTTACGGTCATCGCTTGGTCTCGCGCCTTGCCGTCCACGAAGTTGTAGGCGAGCGATGCCGTGATGACTGGCTGGAGTTGGCGGGCAGCGATCTGGGTCTGTTTCTCTGATATGTCCTTGGCCTCGACTGCCACGATGACGGAGGCGCCCGCGACGAAGAGTGCGGCGAGGGGCACCAGAACCTGAGAGAGAAGCGTTAGGACAGGTCGCTCGCCTCCGGGTTGTTGGGCGTCAGTCATCGGCTCTTTTTAGCGGCTTCGGCCCAGGAGTGGCCGAGAGACGGTGGTCCCTCCCGTGGTCCCTAAGTGAGCGGATCTTAGGTGATCTCAGAACACCTCAGAGCCGCTGGCACGCCTGAGAGCACCCCACAGCACGCCCAGGCCCTCCTTCGAGCCCAGTATCGTCCACTGAGCTTGTCTGTGCGCAAACCACTGGCGCACCGACGCGATAGGTGGGCAGGCCCCTGCTACTCGATGCTGACCAGTGCTGAGCGTAGGAGCTTTGCGACGCCTTCTGGCGTGGCGCCGGCGCTGAAGCTGAGTATCCAGTCGGCCAACTTGGGGTCCGTGGCCTCCACGCGCAAAGCCGTTGATCTCCAGGAAGGTAAGCATCGCCACCAGCGCGGTGCGCTTGTTTGCCGTCAATGAACAGTTGGCCCTCGGCGATGCCGTGAGCCAGGACGGCAGCCTGGAGCGCGAGATCGGCGCCCTCGTAGTGCGCGTAGGTGGCTGGCCGCGCAAGCGCGCTCTCCAGGCTGTCGCGGTTGCGCAGGTGGTGGGCTGCCTCTGTGGCGGTGGCGCCGATGATCAGCCCATATAGCCCCAAGACGTCTTTCTGCGTGAGATAGACCGGCTCGATCTCGCCGGGCTGCTCGTCCGCCATGCCGCTACTGCTGGGGAGCGTCGGGGTCGTGATCGGCGAGGATTTGCAGCGCCTCGCCGTGTTCGGCGACGACCCGCTCTCCGATGTCGCGGATGCGCTCGCGGACCTTCTCGGTGGACATGATCCGCAGCTCGCCTCCAGGCAGCTCCTCCACAAGCACCGAGGAGCCCGGGGCGTAGCCTCGGGACTCGAACTCCCTGGGGATCGAGATCACGTTGCTGTTGCCGACACGGCGAACCTTCACGACCTTCATACCGGCTAGTATATACATGGATAGCCTACCATGCAGAGCCAGTCTCCCTGAGGCCGAGTAACACGCTTCCAAAGTCCAGGGAGCAATACTATGTGCCTCAGCGCCCGCTGCTACTCTGCCACCTGGATGCATCGCAGATTTCGTGTCCTCACCATCGGTGCCCTCGCGTTGAGCGCGGCTGGTTCGGTGGGTGCGTCGGCCGACACACAGCCCGGCACCGTGTCAGTTCGCGTGCCGCACAAGCTGAACGTACTCGAAAACGTGCATATCAGCTTCCACCCCATCGGCCGTCTTCCGGAAGGCGGCTACTACTACGCCGTCATCGTCCTGAAGCCCTACAAGCACTACACCAAAAAAGCACCACCACCATGCGCGACCTCCAGCAACATGGAAAAGACCGACTACGGCTACTCCCACCCAGGTCGCCCGGTGACGCTCGCGCTCACCCCGGCTAAGTCGGCCGCGGGTCACTGGTGTCGAGGCGGCACCTACACCGGCGCGATCTACGCCGTCCCCCACGCGCCACCCTGCAACAGTACCCACCCCTGCCGCAGCGAACCCGACGAAAGAAGCCCCTGCTTCGAACTCGAAAATGGGCGTCGGGCATGCGGGGTCGTCAAGCAGCCAAAGCGCTACGCCTACCCCGAAGGACTACCCGAACCAATAGCGCACGGCACCCGCATCGCTGGACACTTCAACGTCACTTTCTAACCAAAGTTCCATTTTCAGGCACCAGACTTGACGCGACCACAAGTGCGGAATCCCGAACTCGGCGATATGGTCGAACATTGCCGTGGCAACCCGCATAGTAGTCGCCCTGTCTTTCGGGCATCGTGTGCAACCGGGCATGGGACAAGCTCGTTCGACGCCCACGGTTGCCGGTGCGCTCCGCGCTGAACGCGAGCCGATTTGGCTTGTCGAGGCGGGCTTCGATCAACCCGAACGGCCGGCACCGCCAAGACGACCTGGTTTGCGCACAGCAAAGTTCGCCCCTCGCCCGGAGGCACGTTGGCCTGATGATGTTCTGGAAGGGCTGGCATAGCAGCCACCGCCCTCTACGCGACGCGAACGGTCAACCACTCATCAGGGCGTGGGCTGCTGGTCGCGGAGCCGTCTGGGAGGGGCCGACCGTCGAATCGGCCTAGCTGCTCAGGTCCCTGTTCTCCGGGACGAACTTGCTCGCGATGAACGTTGCGCCCTGCGGATCGGTGATGACGGTCATCCTGACCCAAGGGGCATCGAACGGCGGGACGACCACCTGGCCTCCCAACTCCGCCGCCCTCGCGGCCGTCGCGTCGGCGTCATCGACCGCGAACGTCACGCTCCAGTGCGCGGGGACATCGGGTGGGTCGTCCGCGATCGGATTGAGCGTCGCGACTACGTCCTCGAAGCCCTCCGGGGCGCCGCTCTCCGCCATCCGCTTGCGGAGCCCGGGATCGCCCTTCTCCAGGAAGTCCCCGTAGCCCGGTAGCCGCCACATCTCGGCGCCGCCTCCGAGGCCGAGCGCCTCCCACCCGAACAGCGAGCCATAGAAGGACTTCGCGCCTCCCACGTCGCGGGTGTTCAGGCTGTTGAAGTTCAACGAGCCGGGTTCGTTGACGATCCGCGCGCCCTTGTGCTGCTTCGCTTGCCAGACGCAGAACGCGGCCCCCTCGGGATCCGTGAACACCGCCATCCGACCTGCGTCCATGACGTCGAAGGGGTCCATCACGACGCGCCCCCCGGCATCTAGCACCTTCGAGGCGGCCTCGTCGGCGCTCTCAACCCAGACGTAGGTGTTCCACACGGCCATCGGTGGCCCGCCCTCGGGCTGCGACCCTACAGCGGCTACATCGCCGCCGCGGAGGCGCGCGATGAAGTATTTGCCGGCTGAATCCGGCGGCATTGCGTCCTCGAAGTCCCATCCGAAGAGGCCGCTGTAGAAGACAACGGCGGCCTCCGGATCGGGCTGGCTGGTGTCGACCCAGCACGGGACGCCGGGCAGATATCCGTCTCGCTCGCGCATTGGCTGCTCCCTTCGGCTTGTTGACGTCGCGACTCCTTACGGACAATGTAGGTCAGGGTCTGTCCTCAATTACCCGGATGATGAATGTTCAGAACACGCGCGCTGCTCGACCAGGTTGGAGACGGGCTCGCGCGGCGCACCGCCCTGGGCGACGACGCCCTCTGGCGCCCCGTCTGAGCTATGGCCCGCCTGGTGCCGTGCACCGGTCGAGCGCCCGAGCGGTCCCGCCCATCCCCGCCGGCGGGTAGCCTCCAACGCTGTCCCATGAGCATCAGGATCTCTCTCCCCGACGGTAATGCGCTTGAGCTCCCCGTCGGCGCCACCGGCGCCGACGCGGCTGCCGCGATCGGCCCCGGCCTGGCGCGGGCGGCGCTGGCGGTGGAGATTCGCGGGATCGGAGGCGAGGAGGCACGGGCGGCAGGTGGGCAGGTTGCAGGTGGGCCTGCGGAAGGGGGGGCTGGGGGAGAGACCTCGGCGCGGAGCCACGCCGTGGCTCACGAGGTGCGCGACCTCTCCCGCGCGCTCCCCGACGGAGCGAGCATCGCGATCCTCACTGCGCGCAGCGAGGGAGAGGAGCCGCTGCGACTGATCCGCCACGACGCGGCGCACGTGCTCGCGAGCGCGGTGATGGAGCTCTACCCGGGCGTGAAGATCTCGATCGGGCCGGCGATCGAGCAGGGCTTCTACTACGACTTCGAGTTCCCCGACGGGGTGGCCGTCTCCGAGACGGACTTCCCGGCGATCGAAGACCGGATGCGCGCACACGTGAAGGCGGCGGAGCGCTTCGAGCGCGAGGACGTGTCTGTAGCGGACGCGCGCGCGCGCTTCGAGGCGGCGCAGCAGGACTACAAGGTGGAGCTGATCGACGACCTCGCGCGCGCCGCCGACCCCGAGCACCCGCTGGAGACAGTGTCGCTGTACACCAACGGCCCCTTCACCGACCTCTGCCGCGGTCCGCACGCGCCCTCCACAAAGACGGTGGGCGCGTTCAGGCTGCAGTCGGTCGCGGGGGCGTACTGGCGGGGGGACTCGACACGCACGATGCTGACCCGCATCTACGGAACGGCGTTCTTCTCCAAGGGGGACCTGGAGGAGTACCTGGAGCGCTTGGAGCAGGCGCGCGCGCGCGACCACCGCAAGCTGGGGCGGGAGCTCGAGCTCTTCCAGTTCTCCGAGCTCTCCCCGGGGGCGCCGCTGTGGAAGCCCGCGGGGATGGCGGTGTGGAACGCGCTCACGGAGCTCTGGCGCGAGGAGAACCGCGCGCGCGGTTACGAGGAGGTGAAAACGCCGATCCTGTTCGACGTGGACCTCTTCAAGCAGTCCGGCCACTGGGAGAAGTACCGCGAGAACATGTACTTCACGGAGGTCGAGGAGGAGCGCCCGATGGGCCTGAAGCCGATGAACTGCCCGGCGCACATCCAGATCTACAAGGACGCCCGCCACTCCTACCGCGAGCTGCCGATCCGCTACTCCGAGGCGGGTCTCGTACATCGCCACGAGCCCTCCGGGGTGCTCCACGGCCTGCTCCGGGTGCGACACATAACCCAGGACGACGCGCACATCTTCTGCACCGAGGAGCAGGTGCAGGAGGAGGTCGTGGAGTGCCTGCGCTTCGGCTTTCACCTGTACGAGCTGTTCGCCTTCGAGCCGCGCCTGGAGCTATCTACGCGCCCCGCCAAGCGGATCGGCAGCGACGAGATGTGGGACCGCGCGGAGGGGGCGCTGGAGGGGGCGCTGCGGGCGGAGGGTCTCGCCTACGAGGTCAACCCGGGTGATGGGGCCTTCTACGGTCCCAAGATCGACCTGCACATGACCGACTCGATCGGGCGCTCCTGGCAGCTGGGGACGGTGCAGCTCGACTACTCGATGCCGGAGCGCTTCGACCTCGCGTACACCGGTGCGGACAACTCCGAGCACCGCCCGGTGATGATCCACCGCGCGCTGATGGGCTCCTTCGAGCGCTTCATCGGCATCCTGATCGAGCACTACGCGGGCGAGCTGCCGCTGTGGCTGGCGCCGGTACAGGCGATCGTGTTGACGCTCTCCGAGCGCTTCAACGAGTACGGGGCGGCGGTGCAGGCGCGCCTGCGCGAGCAGGGCCTGCGCTGCGAGCTCGACGACCGGGGCGAGTCGATCGGCCGCAAGGTGCGCGACGCGGAGCTGCGCCGCATCCCCCACATGCTCGTGGTGGGCGAGCGCGAGGAGCGCGAGGGGACCGTGTCGGTGCGCGAGCGCCGCGCTGGAGACACTGGAAGCGCCCCGGTGAAGGAGGTGGCGCGGCGCCTCGCCACGCAGGCCCGCCGGCGCGAGCGCACGGATGCGGGCTGAGCCGGGTGCCACCGATTCGCGGAGCCTCAGCGCCGGCGAGAACATCGTCGATGCCCATCGCCGTAGCTCCGAGTGCTCAGGCGATCGGATCGGGCGCCCCCTTGCGCGCCGCCGACGCCCCGGTATACTCGGCGACCTTGAGTTCCCGCATCCATAGAGCGCCGCGCCTGATACAAGCTTGACGCGCGATCAGGACAGCTAGTGGCCGTACCCCGCAGGTTCGACCGGCGCCCGCCCGAGCGCGATACGACGAGGGTCAACGAGCGCATCCGCGTGCCCGAGGTGCGCCTGATCGACGACCAGGGCGGCCAGGTGGGCGTGCTGAAGACGCCCGACGCGCTGCGCTTCGCCCAGGAGCGCGACCTGGACCTCGTGGAGGTCGCGCCGGAGGCGCGCCCCCCGGTGTGCAGGGTGTTGGACTACTCGAAGTACAAGTACGAGCAGGCGCAGAAGCAGAAGCAGGCGCGCAAGCACCAGCAGCAGATCACGGTGCGCGAGATCAAGTTCCGCCCGAAGATCGCTCAGCACGACTACGACACCAAGAAGCACCACGTCGAACGCTTCTTGCGCCACCGTGACAAGGTGAAGGTGACGATCATGTTCCGCGGACGCGAGGTCACCCACCCCGAGCGGGGGACCTTGATCCTCGACCGGCTCGCGGAGGAGCTCGCGGAGCTGGGGGTCGTCGAGCAGCGCCCGATGCAGGAGGGGCGCAACATGACGATGATGCTCGGCCCCTCCAAAGGGGTGCTGGCGGGCCGCTTCGATGCCTCCCCCGACGGCACGGGCCCCACAGAGGACGGCGCGGCGGGCGAGCACGCGCAGGCCGACGGTGCACAGCGGGCGGCCCCCGACGGGGCAGCTTCCGTGGAGGCGGCGTCTGACCAGCTGGCTTCCGCGGAGACCGCTTCGGATGCAACTGCCTCCGAGGCCGCTCCCGAGGAGACGGTCCAAGAGGGGGCGTCGGAGGAAGAGGCTCCTCTAAAGGGTGCTTCCGCAAAGGGAGCTTCCGCAAAGGGAGCTTCCCAGGAGCCCGCGCCTGAGGAGCCCGCTTCCGCCGAGATGGCCTCCGAGGAGCCCGCGCCCGAGGGCGCTGTCTCAGAGCAGTAGCTCAGGGCCCAGCTGTCACCCAGCTGTCAGGGCCCAGCTGGATCGGCCCTCACGCGGCTGCGCGACTGCCCTTCATCGCGAACATCGCGGCGTCGGCGTGGTGCAGGAGTTGCTCGGCCGAGGAGCCGTCGTGCGGGTAGACGCTCGCACCGAGGCTCGCGCCGACTTTCACCGCACCGGCCTCGATGCGGATCGGCTCCGAGAGAGTGACGCGCATGCGCTCCATGAACGCCTGCGCCTCGCGGCTCGGGTGGCGCAACATGGAGAGCAGCGCCACGAACTCGTCCCCCCCGTAGCGCGAGATCAGCTCCTCCTCGCGGATCGCCAACGTGAGCCGTTCGGCGAGCGCGCGCAGCACGGCGTCGCCGGCGCGGTGGCCGAGGGTGTCGTTGACCTGCTTGAACCCGTTGAGGTCCATGTACACAAGCGCCACCGCGCACCCGTGGCGCTGGGCGCGGGAGATGGACCGGTCGAGCTCCTTATGGAAGAGGCGCCGGTTGGCGAGGTCGGTGAGCTGGTCGTGGTGGGCCTGGTGCTGGAGCTGCTCGAGGATGGTGCGCCGCTCGGAGATGTCCGCGAAGGTCGAGATCACCCCGCACTGGCGCCCCTGGTCGTCGAGCGCGGGGCGGGAGGAGAGCAGGATCCAGGTGACGGAGCTGCCGGGCCCGAGCACCCCGACCGTGACCGCGCGCCGCGAGCGCCCCGTCTGGAGAGTCTCGGCGATCGGGTGGGTGGCGAGCGGCCAGGGGGAGCCGTCCTCGTGCACCAGGCGCCAGCGCCGGTCGCGCGCGTGGCGGGAGAGCAACTGGTCGTGGCTCATGCGCAGGATGCGCCCGGCGGCGTTGTTGGCGTACACCACGCGCCCGTGAGGGTCGAACACAAGCACCCCCTCGGCGAGCATCTCAGAGGTGATGTGCATGCGGTTCTCAAGCGAGCGCAACTCACCCCGCCGAGCGCGCAGCTCGCCGCGCAGGCGCTCGGCGGCGGCGATCGACTGGGCAAGGCGCTCGCAGGCAAGGTCCAGCGCCCGCTCGGTGTCGAGCGTCCCGGCTTCCGCGATCTCCCGCAGCGCCTGTGCGATCGCAGCGGGGGCGTCGGTGGACAGGCCCTCGGGTTGCACGAGGGCGGGGTGTGCGAAAGAGGCTCTCTCCATCCACCGTCTCATCGGCCTGTGGGCGTCCCGACATAACAGCCGTCCGGCCCGCTGGACGGGGTTTGGGGTCCGTCAACGGAAGACCCCTCCCGCGTGAGGAGCCCCCGGGGGCCGGTCTGCCATAATCACCGCCTCGCGATGCCCAAGATGAAGACACACTCCGGCGCGAAGAAGCGCTTCAAGGTCTCCGCCACCGGAAAGGTGCGCGGCAGGCACGCCTTCACGAGCCACATCCTGGAGAAGAAGTCCCCCAAGCGCAAGCGCACCCTGGGTGCCCCCGCGGCGATCTCCGCGCACGACACCCCGCGCGTGAAGCGGATGTTGGGGGTGGGCACGAAGGCCCGCGGCGCGAGCAGGCCGGGCGGGCCTTCCAAGCAAGGGAGCGGCTCGTGAGGGTCAAGCGCTCCGTACACGCGCGCAAGAAGCGCCGCGCGACCCTCGCCCTGACGAAGGGCTTCCGGGGAGAGGCGCACTCCAACTACAGGCGCGCGAAGGAGGCGTTGATCAAGGCGGACACGTACGCCTACCGCGACCGGCGCAACCGCAAGCGGGACTTCCGGCGGCTGTGGATCACGCGCATCAACGCGGCGGCGCGCCAGAACGGGATGAGCTACTCCCAGTTCATGCACGGCCTTTCGCTGGCGGGCGTGGAGCTCGATCGCAAGGTGCTCGCGGACGTCGCGGTGCGCGACGCCGACGCGTTCCGACGTTTCGCCGAGGTCGCCCGCGAGGCGTCGGCCGCCTGACCCACGGGCCGCCGACATTCGAAGCCTCCCGGGCGCCGCTCCAACAGGACGGCGCCCTTTTTATTTGAGAACCCTCCCCACCCACCACGATCCAGCGTTCCATCCCAAGCAGCGAGGATGATCCAACGAGACACAGCCAGGCCGTTTGCACCCGCCCTCGACTCGCACAGACAACGCCGCTCCAAATCCCAAAAATGACCGCCATCGCCTCCCCCCACAACCCTCGCCTTCAGGAGCTGCGCCGGCTGCGGCGCAGGCGTGAGCGCGCGCGCAGCGGGCGCTTCCTGGCCGAGGGCGAGGACCTGGTCGCGGCGGCGCGGCGCGCGGGGTGGCCGGCGGTGGCTGGCTTCCGCGCGGCCGGCAGCGGCCTGGGGGACGGGGGCTTCCTCGACGTGGAGCCCGCGACGCTGGCGGAGGTCTCGACGCTTGGCTCGGGCGCGCGCGTGATCGGGGTCTACGAGCAGCGCTGGCTGGCGGCGCCGGTGGGGCCGGTGTGCGTGTACCTGCACGGGGTCTCCGACCCCGGAAACGTGGGCGCGGTGCTGCGCGCGGCGCTCGCGTTCGGGGCGTCGTGCGTGGCGCTCGGGCCGGGCTGCGCCGACCCCTGCTCGCCGAAGGCGGTGCGGGCGGGGATGGGCGCGATCTTCGCCGTCCCCCTCGCTCGCACGCACGCCGTGGAGGAGCTGCCGGGGGAACGGATCGCGCTGGTGGCTGACCGAAGCCGGGAGACACTCGCCTCCGGCGAGCATCCCCGTTTCGGCCAGCGCCCACCCGCCCAGCCGCTTGAAGCGGTGCGCCGCCTCGTGGGCCCCGCGCACGAGGGAGCCGGAGCGGGTGGGGAGGGGGGGATGGGCCCCTCCGGGGCCAGAGATACGCGTGCGAGGAGGCCCGGCGAGGATTCGGCCGAGCCTGCTGTGCGGGCGTTCACCCTGCTCGTCGGCGCCGAGCGCGAGGGTCTGCCCGCGGAGATGGTGGCCGGCTGCGAGCACGTGGCGCACATCCCGATCGCAAGCGACTCGCTGAACGCGGCGATGGCGGCGACCGTCGCGCTCTACGAAATGACTAGGGTCCCCGCGTCGTGATCGAACGGATCCAGCAGTTGCGCGCAGAGGCCGAGGGCGAGGTCGCCGCGGCCGCGAGCGCGGAGGCGCTGGAGGCGCTGCGCGTGCGCCACCTCGGCCGCCGCGCGGAGCTGCCGCAGCTGCTGCGCGGCGTGCGCGAGCTGCCCTCGCAGGAACGCGGTGTCGTCGGCAAGGCCGCCAACGAGGCGCGCGTGGCGTTGGAGGCGCTGATCGAGGCGCGCGCCGCGCAGCTGGGGGAGGCGGAGTTGGAGACGCGCCTGCGGGAGGACGTCCTCGACGTGACCCTCCCCGGCGACCCCCCGCAGCCGGTGGGGCGCCTGCACGTGCTCACCGCCACCCAGCGGGAGCTCGAGGACATCTTCGTGGGGCTCGGCTTCACCGTGCTGGAGGGGCCGGAGGTGGAGACGGTGCACTACAACTTCGACGCGCTCAACCACTCCCCCACACACCCGGCGCGGGCGCGCACGGACACGTTTTATGTAGCCGACGACGTGGTCCTGCGCACCCACACCTCCCCGATGCAGATTCGCGCGATGGAAGCGAGCCCGCCGCCGCTGTACGTGGTGATCCCCGGGCGTGTCTACCGCCCCGACAGCGACGCCACCCACACCCCCCAGTTCCACCAGGTGGAGGGGCTGGCGGTGGACGAGGACATCACGCTGGCCGACCTCAAGGGCACGCTGCTGGCGTTCGCGCGGGCGGTCTTCGGGGATGAGCGCGAGGTGCGGTTGCGCCCCCACTTCTTCCCCTTCACCGAGCCCTCCGTGGAGGTGGACGTCTCCTGCTTTCACTGCGCCGGCAAGGGTTTCCTGGGCGACGGCGCGCGCTGCTACCTGTGCAAGGGGGAGGGGTGGCTGGAGGTGCTGGGCGCAGGCGAGGTGGATCCGAACGTGTACGCCCAGGTACCCCTCACCGAGAGCAACGCTCCGGGGTACGACGCCGAGCGGGTGCAGGGCTTCGCGTGGGGCATGGGGATCGAGCGGATCGCGATGCTCAAGCACGGGATCCCCGACCTGCGCCTCTATTTCGAGAACGACATTAGGTTCTTGGAGCAGTTCGGATGATCCTGCGCGCTCATGGCGGCGCCGGATCGGCGTCCTCAGTCGCTCGCGTGCTCAGCACGCCACGCTCCTTGCGTCCTTGCCCGACTTGCCCTGAGCACGCAGGATGGCGTTGTTGGAGGAAAACGGGATGAGGGTTCCGCTCGAGTGGCTGCGCGAGTACTGCGATCCCGGCCTGGACGTGCACGGGATCGAGGAGCGCCTGACGATGACGGGGACCAAGGTGGAGGCGATCCACCACCACGGGGTGCGCGCGCCCGAGCGCTTCGTGGTGGGGCGGGTGCTCGCGTGTGAGCGCCACCCCGACGCCGACCGGCTGAGCGTCTGCCAGGTTGATTTGGGTCCCGCCCACCCCGCCACGCCGGAGGGTCCGGCGACGATTGTGTGCGGGGCTCCCAACGTCGCCGCGGGGCAGACCGTCGCCGTCGCGTGCCCCGGAGCGGTGATGCCCGACGGCATGGAGATCAGGCGGGCGAAGCTGCGGGGAGTGGCGTCCGAGGGAATGATCCTCGCCGAGCGGGAGCTGGCGATCGGTCCTGGGGGAGAGGGCATCCTGGTGCTGGACGACCTGCTCGACGGTGGGCAGCCGAAAGATCGGGAGTCCGCTCACCCGTTCGCACCTGGTACCCCGTTCGCACCGGGTACCCCGCTCGCGCAGGTGCTGCCGATCGCCACCGAGGTGCTTGAGCTGGAGGTGACCCCGAACCGCCCTGACTGCCTCGGGGTGTACGGGGTCGCTAGGGAGTTGCACGCCGCCACCGGCGCCCCGCTCGCACCGGCGCCGTGGAGCGAGGACCCCGGCAGCGACGGACCGCTTGCTGTCGTGTCTGGCGGCGCGGCTCCCGCCGAGGTCGAGGTGCAGTGCCCCGACCTCTGCCCCCGCTTCACCGCACGGGTCTTCGAGAACGTAACCGTCGCCCAGTCCCCACCCTGGCTGAAGGCGCGCCTCAGTGCGGCGGGGCAGCGCCCGATCGACAACGTGGTGGACATAACCAACTACGTGATGCTCCTCACCGGCCAGCCGCTGCACGCGTTCGACCTCGACCGAGTCGCGGGAGGGCGGCTGGTGGTGCGCCGCGCCCGCGAGGGCGAGCAGGTGCAGACGCTCGACGGGCAGGCCCGCACCCTGGACGCGGAGATGGTGGTGATCGAGGACGGCGAGGGCCCCACCTCGATCGCCGGGCTGATGGGCGGGGTGCGCTCAGAGGTGGGGGAGGGCACCACGCGGGTGCTGATGGAGGTCGCCAACTGGCACGGGCCCACCATTCACCGGGCCTCGTGGGCGTTGGGGCTGCGCAGCGAGGCCTCCGCGCGCTTCGAGAAGGGCCTCGCCCCCGAGCAGTGCGCGCACGCACAGGCGCTCGCCGCGCGCATGATGATCGAGCTGTGCGGCGCCACCCTCGTGCCCGGCACGATCGACGTCGGGGAGTGGGAGAGCGCGCCGCTGCGCATCCGCCTGCGGGAGGCGCGTGTGGAGGCGATCCTCGGCGTGCCCGTCCCCCCCGCCCGCCAGCAGGAGATTCTCGGGGCGCTCGACTTCCAGGTGCAGGAGACACCCGACGGCCTGGACGTCACCGTGCCCCCGCTGCGCCGCGCGGACGTCACGCGCGAGGCCGACCTGATCGAGGAGGTCGCGCGCATCGACGGCCTGGAGAAGCTGCCCGCCACGCTGCCCCGCCACCGCCCCGCGGGCCGGCTCTCGCCCGAGCAGCGCCTGCGCCGCCGTGCCGTCGACGCGCTGGTGGGGCGCGGACTGTACGAGACCGTGGGGTGGACCTTCACCTCGCACGAGGCCCTGAAGCGCCTGCGCCTGAGCGAGGAGGACCCGCGCAGGGCGGGTGCGGTGGCCCTGGAGAACCCGCTCTCCGAGGAGCACGAGCTGCTGCGCACCACGCTGCTCGGCTCGCTGCTCGACAGCGCCGCCCGCAACGTCGCGCGCGAGCACCCGGATCTGCGGATCTTCGAGGTGGGCACCGTCTTCGGCCGGACCGACGAGGCCGTGCCAGACCCGAGGCGGGATGAAGAAGTCCACCCACCCGTCGAGGAGCACGGCGCGCTCGGGGTGCTGCTCAGCGGGCGCGTGACGCCGCCCACGTGGAGGACGCCCGACCCACCCCGCGCGGACCTATACGCGGTGGAGGGCGTGCTCGAAGCGCTCGCCGCCGCGCTGCGGGTGACAGTTGAGTGCCGCGCCGCGATCGGGCCCTATCCCTTCCTGCATCCGGGCCGCGCAGCGGAGGTCCTCGTGGCGGGAGAGCCGATCGGCTGGCTCGGGGAGCTGCACCCGCTGGTGGCGGAGCGGGACCTCCAGGGCGCGGCTGTGATGGAGCTCGATCTCGACCGCGTGGTCGCCGCCGCCGTGCACGGGGCCGACGTACGCAAGTACACCGATCTGATCTCCTTCCCCGCGCTGCGCCAAGACCTCGCGGTAGTGCTGCCTCGGCAGGTGCCGGCCGCGGCGGCGCTCGAGGTGGTGCGGGAGGCCGCGGGCGGGCTGCTCGTGGACGTGCGGGTGTTCGACGTGTACGAGGGTCCACAGGTCGGGGAGGGCCTGCGCTCGCTCGCGCTCGCGCTCTCCTTCCGCGCGGGGGACCGCACCCTCGCCGACGAGGACGTCGCCCCAGTGCGCGCGCGGATCGTGGCGGCGCTGAGCGAGAAGCTGGGAGGCGAGTTGCGTGGCTGACGGCGACGCTCCCCAAGACGCCGCCGGGGGGGACCCCGTGCAGCGCTTCGCACCCGGCTCCCCCCGGGTGCTCGTCGCCGGAGCCACCGGCTTCGCGGGGGCGCTCGCCGCGCACCTGCTCTGGCGCCACCCCCGCTTCGAGCTTGCGGGTCTCACAGGGCGCTCAGAGGTGGGCCGGCGCCTGGACGAGCTCTACCCCCGCTACCGCGTGCCCCTCGAGATCCGGGAGCTCGACCTCGATCGCCTTGGGGGCGAGCTCGCCACGGGTGAACGCCTCGACGCCGCCGTGGTCGCCTACCCGCACGCCGCAGCCGCTCCCACCGTGGGCTCGCTGCGCGAGCGCGGGGTGCGCGTCGTGGACCTCTCCGCCGACTTCCGCCTCTCCGAGCTCGCCACCTACGAGCGCTGGTACGGGCCCCACCCCCGGCCCGAGCTGCTGGGCGAAGCGGTCTACGGCCTCACAGAGCTGCACCGCGAGCGGATCGCCTCCGCTGCGATCGTCGCCAACCCGGGCTGCTACCCCACCGCCGCGGTGCTCGCGCTCGCCCCGCTCGCCCGTGCAGGGCTGATCGCGGACGTGGTGATCGACGCCAAGCAGGGGATCTCCGGCGCGGGGCGCACCTTCGACAACACCACCCACCTCTCGATGGCGGGCGAGAACATCCTCCCCTACAAGGTCGCCGCCCACCGGCACACCCCCGAGATCGAGGAGCAGCTCGCATTGCTCGGCGCGACGTTGCCCGTGCAGTTCCAGGCACACCTCGTTCCGCTCGATCAGGGGGAGCTCGCGAGCTGTTATGTAACCCCCACGCGCCCCATCGAGGACCCCGAGCTGGGCGAGCTCTACGGCGAGGCCTACGCCGCGGAGCCCTTCGTCGAGGTGGTGGACGGCCCGCCCGGCGTGCGCGAGGTGCGCGAGACCAACTTCTGCAGGCTGTTCGCCGCCGCCGAC
This sequence comes from uncultured Solirubrobacterales bacterium, assembly GCA_963703395.1. GTDB lineage: Bacteria > Actinomycetota > Thermoleophilia > Solirubrobacterales > Solirubrobacteraceae > Palsa-744. Next base: position 968,188 of record OY969817.1, read on the forward strand.
ACCCACACCGGCAAGGTGCTCGTCTTCTCCGCGATCGACAACCTCTGGAAGGGGACCTCCTCGCAGGCGGTGCAGAACCTCAACCTGATGTTTGGCCTCCCCGAGACAGAAGCTCTCCTATGAGCGCAGGCAACGACGTGTGGGGCGATCGCTCCTCGGACGCGCCGCCGCAGCCCTTCTTCGGTTCGCGCTGGGTCGACGCGCCCGGACACGTGCGCGAACTGGACCCTGACGCGGGACTGCCCGCGGGCTTCCGTGCGGCGGGTGTCGCGTGCGGAATCAAGCCGAGCGGGAACACCGATCTCGGTCTGCTCGTGTGCGACACGCCGCGCCCCGTCAGCGCGGCGCGCTTCACCGCGAGCAGCACGGCCGCCGCGCCCGTGCTGCTGAGCCGAGAGCGCTGCCGCCTGGAGGCTCTGCGCGCGGTGCTCGTCAACTCTGGCTGCGCGAACGCGGCGACCGGCAGGCGCGGACTCGACGACGCCGCCAAGACGCAGGGTGCCGCTGCGATCGCCGTTGGCGTAGGACCGGAGGAGGTCGTGCTCGGCTCCACCGGCGGGATCAGCTGGTACCTGCCCGTCGACGCCGTGCTGAGAGGCATTCTCGCTGCGAGCGGGCAGCTGCGCAGCGAGGGCGACATTGACTTCCAGCGGGCGATCCAGACGACCGATGCGTTCGAGAAGCGCGCGAACCTGGAGGTGCGGCTTCCCTCTGGGACGGTGAGCCTCAACGCTCAGTGCAAGGGGGCGGGCATGATCTCGCCGAACTTCGCCACCATGCTCTGCTTCGTGCAGACCGACGCCGCGCTCCAGCCCCACACGGCCGACCTGCTGCTCGGCGTGTGCGTCAAGCGATCCTTCGACCGTTGCTCGGTCGACGGCCAGCTCTCCACCAACGACACCGCGATCCTGATGGCTTCCGGCGCGAGCGGGATCGAGGTCGCTCCGGAGAGCGAGGACGAGCTGCGCCTCGGCGAGGCCCTCGACGCGCTGCTGCGCCAGCTCGCGATCATGATGGTGGCCGACGGCGAGGGGGCCCGGCGGATCGCCCGCGTGGTCGTCCGCGGCGGGGCGGGCGGCGATCAGAGCGCGGTCGAGGCGGTCGCGCGCGCGGTCGCCAACTCGCCGCTGGTGAAGACCGCATTGCACAGCGCCGACCCCAACTGGGGGCGTCTCGTCCAGGCGGTCGGAGCGGCTCTGCCTGGCACGGGGCCACTGCCGGTGGACATCGCCATCGAGGGGACCCTCGTTTGCTCGGCGGGCACCGCGATCGATTACGACGAGGACGTGCTCGCCCGCGCGGTGCAGGGCAGGGAGATCGAGTACGAGATCACGCTCCCCGGCGAGGGCGCGGAGACGGAGGTCTTCTTCTCCGACCTCTCGCACGAGTACGTGAAGATCAACGCCGAATACACGACCTGATGCTATGCCCCCACCCCACAGGAAGGATCGGTCCGATGCCTTCGACATTCACCCTCCTCAGAAGGTCGATCTGATGCTTTCGACGTCCACCCCCCACAGAAGGTCGGTCCGATGTCCTCGACGTCCACCCTCCACAGAAGGTCGGTCTGATGTCCTCGACGTCTGCCCCCCACAGAAGGTCGGTCTGATGTCCTCGACGTCTGCCCCCCACAGAAGGTCGATCTGATGCGCGACGTCGCCACGCTGCTCGAGGCGCTCCCCTACATCCGCGAGTTCCACGGCAAGACGGCCGTGATCAAGTACGGCGGCGCCGCCATGGAGGACCACGCGCTGCGCGAGGAGTTCGCCCGTGACGTGGTGCTGCTCAAGTACGTCGGCCTCAAGCCGATCGTGGTCCACGGCGGCGGGCCCGACATCACCGCCTACATGGAGCGCCTCGGCCTGCCCGTGCAGTTCGTCGGCGGCCTGCGAGTCTCCGACGAGGCCACCGTCGAGGTCGCCAAGATGGTGCTCGTCGGCAAGGTCAACAAGGAGATCGTCGGTCGCCTCGCCCGCCACGGTCAGCCCGCGGTGGGGTTGTGCGGCGACGACGGCTCGCTCTTTCGCGTCTCCCGCCGCCCCGGCCCCGGCGGCGAGGACATCGGCTTCGTCGGGAGCATCGAGCGCGTCAACGTCTACGTCCTACAACACATCGCTCGCGACTACATCCCCGTGATCGCCTCCGTGGGCGCCGACCGCGACGGGCGCTCCCACAACGTCAACGCCGACGACGCCGCCGGCGCCGTGGCACGCGCGCTGGGCGCCTACAAAGTGGTGTTCCTCACCGACGTCCCCGGCTGGCTCGCCGATCCCGAGGACCCCACGAGCCTGATCGGCCAAGCCACCGCCGAGCAGGTTCGCGACGCCCTGCCCGGCTTGGAGGGAGGCATGGGACCCAAGCTCCAAGCCTGCCTGGAGGCGATCCAGGGGGGCGTCGGCTCCGCGCACATCATCGACGGACGCCTTCCCCACTCGCTGCTCCTCGAGTTCTTCACCGACGCAGGGATCGGCACCAAGATCGAGGCAGCGCCATGAACGCGCATGGCTGCGCTGGATCGGCGTCCTCGATCGCTCACCGATCGAAGATCGGCCAGCACAGCACATTTCGCTCACTGCGTCCTGGGTGGGTGGGACTCAGTTCATCTGCGCGTCCGTGGAGGAGTGTGCAGTGAGCCTGGCCGAGCTGCAGGAGATCGAGGCCGCGAGCCTGATGCGCACCTATGCGCGCCAGCCCGTGGAGTTCGTGCGCGGCGAGGGCGCCCGCCTGTGGGACGCCGAGGGCAACGAGTACCTCGACTTCCTCTGCGGCATCTCCGTTACCAACGTCGGCCACTCCCACCCGCGGGTCGTGGAGGCCGTGTGCGAGCAGGCCGGGCAGCTGATGCACGTCGGCAACCTCTACTACACGGAGCCCGCGATGCGCCTGGCCCGGCGGCTCGCCGAATCCAGCCTGGGGGGGCGCGTGTTCCTCTGCAACTCCGGCGCCGAGGCCAACGAGGCGGCCATCAAGCTCGCGCGCAAGGCTCGCCCCCGCGGGGATGTCGTGGTCGTCCACGGCGCCTTCCACGGGCGCACCTACGGCGCCCTCTCCGCCACCCCCCAGGAGTCCAAGCAGGCCCCCTTCGCCCCGCTCGTCCCTGGCTTTCGCGTCGTCCCGCCCGAGCCCCGCGCGCTGCGCGCCTCCGTGGACGTCGACACCGCCGCGGTCCTGCTGGAGCCGATCCAGGGCGAGACGGGGGTCAACGTGCTCTCCGAGGAGCTGCTGCTCGCGGCTCGCGCCGCCTGCGAGGAGCACGGCGCGGCGCTGATCTTCGACGAGATCCAGTGCGGCATGGGACGCACCGGCACGCTCTGGGCCTACGAGCAGACCGGCGTGGTGCCCGACGCCCTCACTGCCGCCAAGGCCCTTGGCGGTGGCCTGCCGATGGGCGCGCTCATCACCGGCGAGCGGCTTGCCGACGTACTCGCCCCAGGTGACCACGGCTCCACCTTCGCCGGCGGCCCGGTCGTCTGCGCCGCTGCCCTCGCTGCCCTGGAGATCATCGACGATCCCACCCTGCTCGCTCGCGTGGGGGAGCGCGGCGCTCGTCTTGCCGCGGGCTTGGAGCAACTCCCTCACGTCCGCTCCGTGCGCGGCCGCGGCCTGATGCTCGCCTGCGACATAGATCTCCCCGCGCCCGAGGTTGTGCGCCGCGCGCTGCTCGAGCAGCGGCTGGTCGTGAATGCCACCGGTCCCGCCACCGTTCGGCTGCTGCCCCCTTTGACCCTTACCGACGGCGAGGTGGATGAGGGACTGCGGCGGCTGCGGGCTGCGCTGGAGGGCTGAGCGGTGCGGCGGGAGCTGGCTGGAGGGTTCGAGCTCGACGACGATCCGCGACGGGTGGACGTGGGTGCCGTGTACGCGTTCCTCAGCCACGAGGCCTACTGGGGCCGCAACCGCACCCGAGCATCGGTGGAGCAAGCGATCCGAGGCTCCTCCAGGGTAGTGGGGCTCTACGGAGAGGACGGAGAGCAGATCGGGTTTGCCAGGGCGGTCTCTGACGATGCGACCGTTGCCTACCTCGCCGACGTCTACGTAGTGGGTAGCTACCGCGGGCGCGGCCTTGGTCTTGAGCTGGTGCGCGAGATCGTCGAGGGCGGACGCTTGTCAAATGTGCGCTGGCTACTGCACACCGCCGACGCTCAGGGCCTGTACGCCAAGCTTGGTTTCGGCGAAGGCGTCGGCCCCCATCCTCTGATGGAACGCCTCGGCGCTGAAGACAAGCAGTAGCCTTCCCCAGCCCGTGAGTCACCAGGAGCACACCTTCCCCCCCGCACCGCCTCCTACGAGGCCGATCCCGAGCACGTGCGCCGCGTGCTGCTGCTCTACTCCGGCGGCCTGGACACCAGCGTGATGCTGAAGTGGATCCAGGACCGCTACGACGCCGAGGTCGTCTGCCTCACCGTCAACCTCGGCCAGCCCGGCGAGGACTACACCGTGATCGAGGAGAAGGCCCGCCGGCTCGGAGCGCTGGAGTGCCACGTCGTGGACGCCCGCGAGGAGTTCGCCCGCGACTTCCTCGCGCCCGCGATCAAGGCAAACGCCATCTACGGCGGCGGCTACCCGCTGTTCACCGCGCTCGGGCGGCCCCTGATCGCCAAGCTCGCCGTCGAGTACGCCCGCCGCACGGGCTGCGACACGATCGCGCACGGCTGCACCGGCAAGGGCAACGACCAGGTCCGCATCGAGGCCACCGTCGCCACCCTCGGCCCCGAGCTGAAGGTGATCGCCCCGGTGCGCTCCTGGCAGATGGGCCGCGAGGAGGAGATCGCCTACGCGCGCGAGCATGGGATTCCCATCAAGGGTGGGGCAGAGACCGTCCCCTACTCGATCGACGACAACCTCTGGGGGCGCTCCTCGGAGGGCCGCTGGATCGAGGACCTCGACCACGCGCCCGAGGAGGACGTCTTCCAGCTCGTCACTCCCCCCGAGCGCGCCCCGGACGAGCCTGAGACCGTGGACATCGCATTCGAGCGCGGCCTCCCCGTGGCGCTGGACGGCGAGGCCCTCCCTCTCGTGGAGCTGCTGGAACGGGCCGCGGAGATCGGCGCCCGCCACGGCGTCGGGATCGTCGACCACATCGAGGACCGCATCGTCGGGCTGAAGGTGCGCGACATCTACGAGGCTCCCGCCGCCGCCCTCATCCTCCCCGCCCACCAGGAGCTCGAGCGGCTCGTCGGCACGATCCACCAGAACCAGTTCAAGCCCGAGCTCGACCGCCAGTGGGCCTACCTCGTCTACGCCGGGCTCTGGTGGGAGCCCCTGCGCGGCGACCTCGACGCCTACATGGGCTCCGTCAACGAGCGCGTCACCGGCACGATCGGCCTGAAGCTCTACAAGGGCCACGCCCGTGTCGTCACCCGCGAGTCCCCCCACGCCGTCTACGACGCCCGCCTCGCCTCCTTCTCCGAGTCCGGCGGCCTCTTCTCACAGACCGCGTCCCCCGGGTTCATCGAGCTCTTCTCGCTGCAGTCCCGCATGGCCTGGCGGCTGCGCCACCCCGATTAGCGTCGCGGGACGGGGGCGGGCAGGGCCAGATCACGTCCGAGCCCGTCCATACTCTGAGTGACGGTGATACCCGAGGAGGACAAGGCGCTTCGCGGTAGCCCCTCGCAGGAGAGCGAACGCGACGCGCTGGCCGAGCGCCGTGCCCGCCGCGCCTGGCTCAGCAGCCCGGCTCTCGTCCGTCGCGCCGAGGCGGCGGAGGCGACGGTGAACACGCTGGAGGGCCACCTCGCCGACCTCCGCCACCGCCAGCTGGAGGCCGAGCGCGAGCGGGAGAACACCGCCGCGCAGCTCACCGCGCGCGAGCGCGAGCTGCGCCGGGTCAAGCAGCGCGAGTACGCCGAGCAACAGCTGCGCGTCGAGGCCGAAGAGGCGGTCGTGCGCCTGCGCCGCGGTCACCGCGTCGAGCTCGACCGGCTGCAGCGGCGCGCCGAGGAGCAGCACGCCGCCGCACGCCGCGCCGAGGAGCAGCGCGACGCGCTCGCGGCACGCCTGGCCCAAGTGAACGAGAGCTGCGCCCGCCTGGAGCGCGGCATCGCCGCCTTGCAGAGCGTCGCCGCCGAGCTGCGCGCCACCTTCGAGCGCGACCACCTCGCCGCCCGGGCCCGCATCGCCCAGTTGGAGCGCGAGCTCGAGCTCGCAAATGCCCGGGGCGGGTCGGATTCCAAGGACCCCGTCCACCGCGAGGAGATGGCCGGTGCGCTCGCCGCCGCCGTGGAGCGTCTACGCGCACGCGCCGTCCAAGCGCCCGAGGCCCCTGCTCCCCAGGCCTCTGCTCCTGAGGCTCCTTCGCTTGCGGCCCCCGTTCCGGAGGTCCTTGCTCCTAAGACTCCTACTCTTGCGGCCCCCGTTCCCGAGGCCCAAGCTCCCGAGGTTCCTGCTCCTGAGGCCCAGGCTCCCAAGGCTCCTGCTCCCACGGCCCCCGCCCCCCCGCAGGAGATCCCCACCGTGTTCGTGGTACCCCGCCTGTTTCTCGGCACCGGGCGGCGCGCCGGGCGGCTGCGCCCGGTGGCCCGGCGCATCGCCGCGCGGTTGGCCGAGTGGGCCGACTCCACTCAAGAGCCGCCCCACTAATACAGAGCCTCACCCGCTCCGAGCAGCCCAACCCGCTCCGCCGCTCCCAAGCCTAAGATTCACTCCGGTGTCCAAGCCCTCCTGCGCTCATCTGCACGTCCACTCCGAGTACTCCCTACTCGACGGCGCCTGCAAGATCGACGCGCTCGCCGCCCGCGCCGCGCAGTTCGAACAGCCCGCCCTGGGATTGACCGACCACGGCGTGATGAACGGCGCGGTGGAGCTGCACAAGGCGTGCGCCAAGCACGGCATCAAGCCGATCGTCGGCTGCGAGATCTACCTTGTGGACGATCACACAGCGTCCACCGTAAGTCGATCCGATCCGGCCCAGGGGGCCAACCCAGCTCGGGGATCGACTCGGGTCGAGCGCAACCACCTCACGCTGCTCGCCGCCGACGACACTGGCTACCGCAACCTCGTCAAGCTCTCCTCCGCCGGCTTCCTGGAGGGCCTGCAGCGGGGCAAGCCGACCGTCGACCTCGAGCAGGTCGCCCGCCACGCCGAGGGGGTGATCGCGCTCACCGGCTGCCTCGCCTCCCGCTTCTGCCAGCGCCTCACCGAAGATCGCCCCGGCGACGCGCGCGCCCACGCGGACGAGCTGTTTGGAGTCTTCGGCCCCGAGAACGTCTACTTCGAGCTGCAAAAGAACGGACTCGCCGCCCAGGAGAAGTGCAACGAGGGGATCGAACGCATCGCGCAGGAAGTCGGCGGGCGCCTGGTGGGCACGGGCGACGTGCACTACCTGCGCCGTGAGGACTACGACCACCACACCGCACTCTTGTGCGTGCAGACCAAGAGCACGATCGCCGCCCCCAAGCTCACCTTCGACACCAACGAGTTCTACCTGCGCGACAGCGCGCAGATGGCCGAGTCCTTCGCGCAGTGGCCCGAGGCGATCGCCAACACCCTGGAGATCGCCGAGCGCTGCGGGGTGGAGATCGAGCTCGGCAAGCAGCTGATCCCGCGCTTCCCCACCCCCGAGGGGATCCCCGAGGGCGAGTACCTGCGCGCCCGTGTGCAGGAGGGGCTGCGCGCGCGCTACGGCGAGCCCCCGCCCGCGGAGGCGGTGGAGCGCATGGAGATGGAGCTCGGCGTGATCGAGCGCATGGGCTTCAACGCCTACTTCCTGATCGTCTGGGACTTCGTCAAGTACGCCAAGGAGAACGGCATCGCCGTGGGCCCCGGGCGCGGCTCGGCGGCCGGCTCGATCGTGTCGTACTGCCTGCAGATCACCGACGTGGACCCGCTGCGCTACGAGCTGCTGTTCGAGCGCTTCCTCAACCCCGAGCGGGTCTCGATGCCAGACATCGACATCGACTTCTCCGTGCGCGGACGCGAGCGCGTGATGCGCTACGTGACCGAGAAGTACGGGCGCGAGTCGGTCGCGCAGATCGTCACCTTCGGCAAGATGCTCCCCCGCGCCGCCACGCGCGACGCGGCGCGCGTGCTCGGCTACGACTACGGGGCGGGCGACCGCCTGGCGAAGCTGATCCCCGACCCGATCATGGGCCGCGCGCCCTCCTTCGAGGAGTGCCTGAAAGCCGGTGAACAGCTGCGCAAGGCCTACGACGAGGAGCCCGACGCGCGGCGCATCATCGACACCGCGCGGGGCCTCGAGGGGATCGTGCGCAACTCCTCGATCCACGCGGCCGCCGTCGTGATCGCGGACCGGCCGCTCACCGACATCGTGCCGCTGCAGCTCGCCGACGCCGGCGCCGGCGAGGACGGCGGGCGCAGCTACCGCACCGTCACGCAGTTCTCGATGAAGCCGATCGAGGAGATCGGCCTGCTGAAGATGGACTTCCTCGGCCTGCGCAACCTCGACGTGATCGAGGACGCCCTGGACATCATCGAGCGCTCGAGCGGGGAGCGTCCTGACATGACCGCGCTGCCGCTGGATGACGCAAAGACGTATGAAATGCTCGCCCGCGGGGATTCGATCGGGGTCTTCCAGTTCGAGTCCGAGGGCATGCGCGAGGCGCTCAAGAAGGTCCGCCCCGATGAGTTCAACGACCTCGTCGCGCTCAACGCCCTCTACCGCCCCGGGGCGATGGACCAGATCCCGGTGTACGCGAAGGGCAAGCGCAACCCCGAGACGATCAGCTACGCCGACGAGCGCCTGCGCGGGATCCTCGAATCCTCGAAGGGCGTGATCCTCTACCAGGAGCAGGCGATGCAGATCGCCAAGGAGCTCGCCGGCTTCTCCGGGGCCAAGGCCGATGACCTACGCAAGGCGATCGGCAAGAAGAACCGCGCAGGCGATGGCGGCGCTGAAGCCAGAGTTCGTCGAGGGCTGCCGTGCGTCGGGCACCAAGCCCGAGGTGATCGAGTTCCTGTGGCAGACCAACGAAAAGTCGGCGGACTACTCCTTCAACAAGTCCCACGCCGCCTGCTACGGGCTGATCGCCTACCGCACCGCCTGGCTGAAGGCCAACTACACCGCGCAGTACATGGCGGCGCTGATCTCCTCAGTAATGTCCACCAAGGACAAGGTGCCCTTCTTCGTAGCGCGCTGCGAGGAGATGGGGATCGAGATTCTGCCCCCCGACGTGAACCTCTCAGACCACGAGTTCACCGTGGTCGAGGGCAACATCCGCTTCGGTCTGGACGCCGTCAAGGGCGTCGGCTACCAGGCCGTGGAGGCGATCAAGCGCGCCCGCGGGGAATCGAGCCCCGCCCACGAGAAGTCGAGCCCTGCCCACAAGGAATCGAGCCCGGGCGGGACTCCATTCAAATCGCTGTGGGACTTCTGCGAACGCGTGGACAACCGCGCAGTCAACAAGAAGGCGATCGAGGCACTGATCAAGTGCGGCGCGCTTGGGTCCACCGGGGCCACCCGCAAGGGGATGCTGTTCGTACTCGAGCAGGCCCAGGCGGCCGGGCAGAAGTCCCAGCAGGACGCGCAGATCGGTCAGGGCTCGATCTTCGACCTCGACGGCGCGAGCGAAGGGACAGAAGCGTCCACGCCGGCCGGCGGTGGCACCGGCCTGATGCGTCCGAGTCACCCCCCGATCCCCGCGGAGGAGTTCGAGCAGCCCGAGCTGCTGGCCGCCGAGAAGGAGGCGATCGGGCTGTTCGTCTCAGCCCACCCCCTCAAGCCCGTGCGCGAGGCGCTGCGCGCCCGCGCGGACTGCCCGCTCGCCGCGCTCTCCGAGCGCCGCGACAAGGATTGGGTCACCGTCGGCGGGATCGTCACCGAGGCCAAGCGCATCCGCACCCGGGGTGGCGACCACATGATGTTCGCCACCCTCGACGACCTCGAGGGCTCCGTGGAGATGCTCGTGTTCGGCAAGGCCCTCGCCGAGCACGAGGCGGCGCTCGCCGTCGACCAGGTAGTGCTGGTACGCGGGCGCGTCGATCACAAGGAAGCCGGCAAGACCTGCCTGGTGGTGCAATCCGCCGAGACCTTCCAGCCCACCGCGCAAGAGCTCGAGCACGCCAAGGCGGCCTCGGCGCCGTCCGCTCGGGGGAATGGGGTCCCACCAACGAGCGCGGATCCGATCCACCTGCGCGTGGACGCCACCCGCCTGCCCGCGAGCTTCATCGAAGACCTCAAGCACCTGATCGAGAGCCACCCCGGCCCCGCGGAGCTGGTGCTCGAGATGGCCACCCGCACCGGCCCCCGTCGCCTGCGCCTCGGCGACGCCTACCGCGTCGCGCCGACGCCGACCCTGCACGCCGAGCTCGAGCAAATCATCGCTCCCGCCCTCGCGGCAGCGTAGACACACAGTCTGAGCGGCGTAGACGCGCAGTCTGAAGATCCGGCAAGCTGCGGTTCACGCCCGGGCGGTACGCCGGCGCCGCGCCTGCAGGCCGCGCCCGCGGAGCGCCGTCGCCAGCGCGACCTCCTCGGCTGCGGGTCCGCCGCCCTCGTGGCCCGGGGTCTCCAGCACGCAGGGCAGCCCCTCGAAAGCGGGGGCGGCGAGAAAGGTCGCGCAACCGCGCTCCCCGAGCTCCCCCTGGCCGACGTTGGCGTGGCGGTCGCGGTTTGAGCCCAGCGCGCCCTGAGAGTCGTTGAGGTGCAGCGAGCCCAGGCGCTCCAGGCCGATCTTTGCGGAGACCTCCTCCAGCAGGGAGTCGAGGCCCGCGGGGGTGCGGATGTCATAGCCGGAGGCGTAGAGGTGGCAGGAGTCGAGGCACACCCCCAGCCGCTCACCCCCGGCCGATCCTTGATCGGATGCAGCGTCGATCAGCGCGGCGAGCTCGTCGACTGAGCGCCCCAGCGTGCCACCGGCGCCCGCGGTGTTCTCCAGGTGCAGCGGGCAGCCCTCGCTCTCTGAGAGCGCCTCGCGGATCGTGGCGCCCGCGCGCGCAATAGCCTCCGCGACGTCGCCACCCTTCGCCGAGCCGGGGTGCAGCACGACTCCGCAGGCCCCGATCTGCTGGCCTACGCGCAGCGAGTAGGTCAGCGAGTGAAGCGTTTTGGCGCGGATGTCGGGATCGTCGCTGGCGCAGTTCAGCAGGTACACCGCGTGGATCAGCACCGCGTCGATCGGGCTCGCGGCAAGCGCCTCGCGGAAGGCGGCGACGTCCTCCTCGCGGTAGGCCGTGGGGCGCCACATGCGGGGGGACTGGTTGAAGATCTGGATCGCCCGGCAGTTGCGCTGCACCCCGCGCTCCACGGCCTTCGGCAGCCCGCCGGCCGGTGAGACGTGCGCTCCGATTAGCATGCGCGGATCTTATGCGTGTGAGGTTCGCCCCATCCCCCACAGGGGCCCTGCACATCGGGGGGGCGCGCACCGCGCTGTTCAACTGGCTGCTCGCACGGGGCTCCGGGGGAGTGTTGGTGCTGCGCATCGAGGACACCGACCGCGAGCGCTCCACGCCGGAGAACGTCGAGCAAATCCTCGACGCGCTGCGCTGGCTACAGCTCGACTGGGACGAGGGGCCGATCTTCCAGTCCGAGCGCGCCGAGCGCCACCGCGAGGTGCTCCTGCAGCTGCTGCGCTCAGGGCACGCCTACCACTCGACCGCCACCGCCGAGGACGTCAAGGCCTACAAGCAGCGCCACGGCGCCGAGCGCGGCTTCCGCGGCGAGGAGCGGGCGGGGAATCAGAAAGAGGGCGCGGTGCGCCTGCGAGTCCCCGACGAGGGGGCCACGGTCGTCCACGACGCGATCCGCGGGGAGACGCGCTTCGAGCACGTGCACCTCGACGACCCCGTGATCGCGCGGACGGACGGATCGGTGCTCTACAACTTCGCGGTCGCCGTGGACGACCTGGACGCGGGCATCACGCACGTGGTGCGCGGGGAGGACCACCTCTCCAACACCCCCAAGCAGCTGCTCGTGCTGGAGGCGCTGGGGGCCCCGCAGCCGCTCTACGCGCACCTGCCGCTGCTGCACGGCCCCGACGGCCGCAAGCTCTCAAAGCGCCACGGCGCGGCCTCCGTGCAGGAGCTGCGCGCCGCCGGGTACCTGCCGGAGGCCGTGCGCAACTACCTCGCGCTGCTCGGGTGGGGCGCGGGGGACGCCACCACGGTGATGTCCACGGAGCAGCTCGTCGAACGCTTCGCCCTGGAGCGGGTGAGCCGCAACCCGGCACAGTTCGACGAGACGAAGCTGCGGTGGATGAACGGGATCTACATCCGCGGGCTGCCGGTGGAGGAGCTCGCGCGGCGCATCGCGGAGCACATCGACCGCGAGGGGACGGGTGGGGTTTCACTCCCCGCGCGGGGAATGGGTCAGCGGCTGGAGCGAGCGGTGGCGATCAGTCAGGAGAAGATCCAGACGCTCGCGGACTTCTGGCCGCTGGCGGGGTTTCTCTTCGAGCGGCCCGTCGAGGACCAGCGCGCGCGGGAGCGGTGGCTCGACGAGCGAGGCAGAGAGGCGCTTGCGCAGGTGCGCGTGGCGCTGGAGGAGGCGGAGGGGTTCGACCGAGGAGGATGTGCAAGAGGCGCTCACGGCGGTGCAGCAGCGTCTTGGGGTAAAGCCGCGTGAGGTCTACCAGCCGTTGCGCGTGGCGCTCGCCGGCACCGCGATCTCCCCGGGAATCTTCGAGAGCGTGGCGCTGCTGGGCCGCGAGGAGACGCTGAAGCGCATCGATGCGGCGCTTGCCTGTGGCGGGCCTTGACGGGAGGGGGCCTCGGCGGGAGGGGGCCTCGGGGGAGGGCCTGCCCTCCCCCGACTCGAGACGTGGCGCTCCTGGGCCGCGAGGAGACCCTGCGTCGCATCGACGCCGCCCTCGGCCACGGGGCTGAGACTTGAAAAGCCCAGCCTGCGGCCGATTACCAAGCCGTACCTGCGGCTAAACACCTCAACCGAACGTCCACCCGTGCCGATAGGAGCCCCTAGAGGGTGGCGCGGTCGGCCGCAGGCCGGCGAGCCGGGCCCCTCTTCAGTCAGTTCCAAGCGCCCAACGGATTGGGCGGTGTGCGATTCCAAGGCAGGTGCGCAGGAGCATGCAGGCAACAGTCACCACGCGGCAGCAGAGGGCCAAGGAGCGGCCAGGAGCGGCCGCCGAGTCGGGTTCCCGCCAGGCCGGCGCGGCCCGAGCGGCCACGACCAGAGCTTCACAGGCCTCCGCAGCGTCGGGGGGATCGCAGTCCGCTGGGGCTTCCCCCCAGGCGACCGGCCGTCACCAGAACGAGGGCCACGGTCGGCGCCTGACTCAAGCGTTCGAAGCGCTCGAGGGGTTCCCCGCGCTGGCGGAGTCGTGCAAGCGGCTGCTGGCGGTGATGTCCAAGGACCACGTCGCCACGGCGGACGTGGTGAGCGCGGTGGAGTCCGACGTGGCGCTGGTCACGGCCGTGCTGCGCATGGCCAACCGCTCGGCGCAGGCGCGGGGCCGCGTCGAGACGGTGGTTGCGGCGGTCGAGGTGCTCTCCCCGCAAACCGTGCAGGCGCTGGCGGCGCGAGTGCGGAAGTTCGACTTCTTCGAGCGTGCGAGCGTGTGGGACGCGGCCCCGGAGCGCTTCCGCCTGCACGCGCTGGCGACCCAGCACGCGGCCGATCGGGTGGCGGGGGAGGTGGGCTACGAGAACCGTGACCGCCTGACCGTGACGAGCCTGCTGCACGACATCGGCAAGCTGGTGCTGATGCACGCCTACCCGGGCTACCCCGTGCAGGTGCACCAGGGAGCGCAGACCCCGGAGGAGCGCATCCACCAGGAGCGCCGCGAGCTCGGTGTGGACCACGCGCTCGTAGGCGGCGTGCTGGCGCGGCGGTGGGGCCTGCCGGTGTCGGTGGCGAGCGTGATCGAACGCCACCACAGCGCGGACGCGGCGGGGGAGGCGGCGTTCGTGCGCCTCGCGGACATGCTCGCCCACTACACGCAGGGGGCCCCGGTCTCTCCGGCGGAGATGCTGCGCTGCGCACGCACGGTGGGCCTCGGCCCCGAGGAGCTGCGCAGGGTGATGTACGAGCTGCCCAACTCCAACAACCAGCGTCAGCGCCACGTCGATCCCTGCCCGCTGTCGGGGCGCGAGCTGGGCGTGCTGCAGCGGCTGGCGGAGGGCAAGGTGTACAAGCAGATCGCCCACGAGCTCTCCCTCTCCACGAGCACCGTACGCACCCACTTGCACAACATCTACGGCAAGCTCGGCGCGGTGGACCGCGCGCAGGCCGTACTGATCGCCACCGAGCGCGGCTGGCTCTGAGACGGCCGACCACCAGCTCCGCTGGCGGCCCCCGGCGCGATGCGGTGTCCACGGTCGCTCGTGTACCAATAGGAGATCAGATGCGATCTCCTCGGCCAGCACACTTCGCTCCTTGCGTTCTCGCCTCGCTTGACCAGCGACCGTCTCAGGGGCGTGTTCCGTAAAGTCGCGTCATTGTCCTCGGTCGTTCGTGTACGGCGCCAGCACACTTCGCGGGTGGGCGGGCTCTGATCCTCGCCTCGCTTGACCAGCGACCGTCTCAGGGGCACAGTTCCGTAAAGTCGCGTGCGTGAGAACGAGCGGGCGATGATCTCAATTACGAGCAAGTCCCCCTACGCGGTGCTGGCCCTGGCTGAGCTGGGTCGCAGTGCGGGCGACGGGCCGGTGCCGATCGGGGAGCTCGCACGCCGGCGGGGGGTGCCGGTGCAGTTCTTGGAGCAGCTGTTCGCGGTGTTGCGCCGCGCGGGGGTCCTCACCTCCCAGCGGGGCGTCAAGGGCGGCTACCGCTTCGCCCGGGACCCCGCGACGGTGAGCGTGCTCGAGGTCGTGGAGCTGCTCGACGGCCCCCTGGGTCGCGACGCTCAGGGCGTCTTCGCGGACGCGGCGGCGCAGGCGCGCAAGGTGCTGGAGCACACGACGATCGCCGACGTCGTCGAGCGCGAGGCGCGCGAAGCGGGAGCGAGCATCTACCACATCTGATTGGCTCGACGCGTCGGCCGCAGCACTGCCACCACTCGTGATGTCAATGCCCGCGCGCCGAAAGGACTGCGAGCACGGGCGATTGAGAAACACGGCAGGGGCGCTGATTTGGGGCGGGGCCAAGCGATCCAGGCGCCCGCACGCCGACAGGGAAGGCGGTCACCACTGCCTCGGTAGGGTCGGCCGATGCGAATACACCGATATGCGCCGCTGTCGGGACTCGCCGTCGGGGCGGTCCTGGCCGCGGCGGTCGCGGGGTGCGGAGGAAGCTCGAGCGCCTCGCCGGCCAGCACGTCGCACAACGCCGCGCAGAGCACCACGACCGCCACGACCGCCACCACGCCGAGCACCCCGCCGAAGGTCGCGCTGAGCACGCCGCAGAGCGCCGTGCGGAGCTATATCGAAGGGGTGAGCGCTGTGAACGGGGGCGCCATCTGCAACGCCATCGACGAAAGCCTGGAACGGAAGATAATCAAGGAAATCGTGAATGCCCGCCCCTCGGAAGCTCGCTCCTCGTGCGCGCAGGCGCTGACTGGGCTCGTCGGGGCGACCACCAGTCCGAGTGAACGTACCAAGAAGCTGCCGACGTTCCACGTGACGACAACGGGCAACAGGGCCGTGGTCAAGTACCGCGGGCTGCGCTCGCACAATCCGCACACCTTCACGCTCGTCAAGCACGGGTCCGGCTGGCTGATCGACACGGTCAACGAAAACGGGTAGCGGGGGCAGGGACGGCGGGGCCGGCTGCACCGGCGGCGGGTGCACCGGCGGCCGTCCTCACGTGCGGGCGACGGGCGCCTTGGCGCGCTTGGCCGCGTACATCGCGCGGTCGGCCTGCTCCAGAGCGGTCTCGTCGTCGATGGTCTCGCGGTCGAGCAGCGCAAAGCCGGTGGAGGCGGCGAGGTGCACGACGGTCTCGCCCGTGTCGACGGTGCAGGTGGCGATCACCCGCCGCAGGTCCTCGGAGACGATCTCGGTGCCCCGGAAGTCCATGTGGGGGAGCAGCACGGCGAACTCGTCGCCGCCGAGGCGCGCGACGAGGTCGGTTACGCGCAGGCGCCGCGTGAGCATCCGGGCGACGGCCTTGAGGGCCTCGTCGCCGACGCGGTGGCCGTGGCGGTCGTTGACCTGCTTGAAGCCGTCGAGGTCGATCGCGATCAGGGCCGCCTGCTCGCCGTAGCGCTGGCAGCGCCCGACCTGGAGCTTGAGGTCGTGCTCGAAGAGCCTGCGGTTGCGAAGCCCGGTGAGGGGGTCGTGGTCGGCGAGGTGGCGCAGGTGCTCCTCCAGGCGCTTGCGCTCGGAGATGTCCTGCAACTGGACGATGAAGTGCAGCGGGCGGTTCTCGTGGTCGCGCACGAGCGAGATGGAGAGCAGCGCCGACATCGTCTCGCGGGCGGCGTTGAAGTAGCGCTTCTCGACCTGGTAGGCGGAGATCTCGCCGTCCAGGAGTTGGCGCCGGCGGGGGGCGTCGTTGTCAAGGTCATCGGGGTGGGTGATGTCGTGGAAGCGGCGGCGGATCAGCTCCTCGGAGGTGTAGCCGGTGATGTCGCAGAGGGCCTGGTTGACGAGCACCCAGCGGCCCTCCGGGTCGATCAGGCCGGTGCCGATGGGCGCGCGCTGGAAGACCTCTTCGAAGCGCTCCCGGGGCTGGCGCTGGGGCTGCTCGGCCTGCTCGGGGTCGGAGATGTCGAGGATCACGGCCACTCCGCTTGAGATCTCCGCGGGGGCGGGGCCGGCGCTTGGGCTGAGCGGTCCCACGTCGATCATCAGCTGCGGGCGTCCATCCGCCGTGAGGATCCTCCGCGAGCGCGTCTCTCCGCGCAGGGCGGAGCGGCACAGCGGTTCGATCTGGCGCCAGAGATCCGGGGGGAAGGCCTCCGCGAGCGCCTCGCCCTCCCGGTAGGCGGGCGAGCTCTCCCTGCGCCCGAGCGCGCGACCGGCCGCGAGGATCAGGCGCAGGTCGCAGTCGAAGACGGCGATCAGGGCGCCGGGCAGCTCCTCCTTGGCGAGGGTTGCCGTCTCCTCGAAGTCGGCGAGCAGCGGCTCGGCGGCCTTCCGGTCAGGCGAGGACATGCCCCCTGTATCGGCGGGCCACAAGGTGAGCTTGACGGCTATTGTCGTGCCAGATGCCACGAATCCCGATCAACATTGCGGAACTTGTGGGGGAAACCCCGCTGGTGGGCCTGCCGGCGATGTTGGGAGAGCGGGAGCGCGAGCGCGGGGTGGAGGTGTTCGCGAAGCTCGAGTCGGCCAATCCGGGGGGGAGCGTCAAGGACAGGATCGGGGTGGCGATGATCGAGGCCGCCGAGGCGGAGGGGCGGATCGAGCCGGGGCGCACGACGATCGTGGAGGCCACCAGCGGCAACACGGGGATCGCGCTGGCGTTCGTGTGCGCGGCGAAGGGGTACGAGCTGGTGCTGACTCTGCCGCAGGGGATGAGCCGCGAGCGGGAGAGCCTGCTGGCGCTGTACGGGGCGAAGGTTCAGATCACGGAGTCGCTGGGGGGGATGAGCGAGGCGGTGGCGGCGGCGCAGGAGCTCGCGCGCGGGGAGGAGGTGTTCCTGCCGGACCAGTTCTCAAACCCCGCCAACCCGCAGGCGCACCGGCGCACCACGGGCCCAGAGATCGAGCGAGACTTGGGGAGTCCGCCCGATGTGCTGGTCGCGGGCGTGGGCACCGGCGGGACGATCACCGGAGCGGGGGGGTACCTGCGCGAGCGCAACCCGCAGCTGCGGATCGTGGCGGTGGAGCCGCAGGGCTCGGCGGTCCTCTCGGGAGGCCGGCCCGGCCCGCACCGCATCCAGGGCATCGGGGCGGGGTTCGTGCCGCCGGTCCTCGAGCGCGAGCTGCTGGACGAGGTGATCGCGGTCTCAGACGACGACGCGATCCAGACCGCGTGGAGCTGCGCGCGGCGCACGGGCCTGCTGGCGGGCATCTCGGGCGGCGCGGCGCTGTGGGCGGCGCTGCAACTCGCCGCACGCGCGGAGTCTCGAGGCCAGCGCATCGTGGTGATCGTGCCGGACTCCGGCGAGCGCTACGTGTCGCAGGCGTTCTTCGCGCCGTAGGGTCTTTTTGAGGAGGGTGGGCGGGCAATCAGAAAAGGGTCGGGGAGGGCGTTCGCGCGCGGAGGCCACGCGCAGCTCAGAGTACCCGGGGCGGCGAGGATGACGACGAGGGCGGCGGCGACAGTAACGTCGGTGCTCGCCGGTAGCGTCACGATCATGTCGTCGTTCGCTCTCCAGGCGTGGCATGGAACTCGTAGCGGCCAGCTCGACGAGCTGGACTTGGCGCACGGCGCCGTTGGCGGCACAGGCCCAGGGAGACGCTATGCGACGCGCCAGCTCAACCACGCATATGCGGTGGTGATCGCATCGCAGTTCCAGGGCTTCTGCCGAGACCTGCACAGTGAGTGCGTCAACGTGGTCGCGAACGCGATCCACTCGGCAGGCGTATCCGGCGGGATGAACAGCTCGGCCATCGCCGACATCGCATTGACCGCCCTGACTCGGAACCGCCAGCTCGACCGGGGGAATGCCAGTCCGAGCAGCATCGGCGCGGACTTCAAGAGCTTCGACCTCGACATCTGGGACGCCGCAAATCAACTCGATGCTCGCACAGCGATGCGGTCGAGGCGGCTGGAGCAACTGAACATCTGGCGCAACGCGATCGCCCATCAAGATTTTAACTTCACGCGACACCAGCAGGAGGTGCTCGCGGGCGCTACCAGCCTCGTCCTGGGCGAGGCACGCGCCTTTCGGTCGTGCTGTAGCCGGCTGGCGGTTACGTTCGACAAGGTTCTCGTCCGCCACATGGAGCCGATCGTTGGCGGAAAGCCCTGGTGATACCGTTGGTGAAGCAATGACTCCCACGAGCGCACATCGAAGGCAACGTCGCGGAGTTCCCAAGGTCGGCTCGATCGTCGGTGTCCGCATGGGCCGCGAAATCAAGCGTGCTCGCGTCATCGAGGATCGTGGCAACATCGGCGCTGGCGGCCGGCGCATCGTGCGCGTCGAGATCGACCCGGACTCGTCATTCGATGACGAGCCCACACGCTTCGAGCGGCCGGTGGAGTGGCTGCTGGACGCTCCAGCTTGAGCGCTCGCACAGGGGCCGCGGGCCCTTGTCCCCGAGAGACCACCGTCGATAGAGCATTCTCGATAAGTTTCCGCTATGGCAACTGTCAGCGAGGGCGGACGAGCCGGATCAGGACCGGAGGGTTGGCTACATGCTCGCTTGATCCCGACTTATGGCATACGTAGTCAAGAGGAGCAGGAGAAGCGCGCAACTTCGTGCCTTCTCGCCGTGATGCACGGTGTCCCCGAGTTCGGGCATTCGCTCCTGCGAGAGTTGGGTGCGCCGAAGTCGCCGAGTATCGACACGTTTGCCGAGGTTCGTTTCAAGAACGCGGACGGCAAGGTGGATATCCCTGATGGAGTGATCGTGTGTGAGCGGGGTGGCAAACGCTGGACCTGTCTCGTCGAGGTCAAGACTGGTACGGCTGCCTTGAAGGACGACCAGGTCGAGAGATACGTCGTCATCGCACGCGAACAGGGCTTCGACGGGGTTCTCACGATCTCGAACCAGATCACCCACAGCGCATCGGAGTCGCCTGTAACCGTTAGCGGCCAGAAGCTCCGTAAAACAAAGCTCTGGCACTTGTCATGGTGGCGAATCCTGACCGAGGCGGTCGTGCAGAGCCGCTACCGAGGGGTGTCCGATCCCGACCAAGCCTGGGTCCTCCGCGAGCTGATCCACTATCTCAGCGGCGAAGCCTCCGGAGTCGCGGGCTTCGAGGACATGGGGAAGGATTGGGTCTCGGTGCGTACTGCCGCTCACGATGGGACTCTGCGCCAAGGGGATGTCCGTGCCCGCCAGGTTGCGGAGCGGTGGGAGCAGTTCACAGAGTACCTGTGTCTCAGTTTGTCTCAGGAATTGGGGCGCAGCGTCGTCTCGCTTCGGCCACGCAAACAGACGACCAGCACGCGGCTCGACGAGTTGGAGAAGTCGCTGACAACCGGCGGCATCCTCCAGGCGACGGTCCATGTCCCGGACGCCATCGACGACTTGCAAATACGGGCCGACCTCAAGTCGCGCCAGACGTCTCTCAGCGTGGACATCATGGCGCCCACGGAAGGACGACCCAAGTCCCGTATCAGATGGTTGCTGCGCCAGCTCCCCGAGGCATGGCCAGACCTGCGCATCGAGGTTTGGTACCCATATGTCCGGGAGAGCGCCGCCGCGACACTGGAGCAGGCATGCGCGCAGCCCGAGGGCCTGCTCTGTCAAGCGGACGCCAAGCGTGATCCACGCTCCTTCACGGTGACGCTCAGCCGACCGATGGGACAGAAGCGAGGCCGGGCCGAGGGCTCATTCGTACGCGAGACGCGCGAACAGACGGTTACGTTCTACCGCGATCTCGTCCAAAACCTCAAGGCATGGCAGGTACGCCCTCCGCAAATCCGCACCGAGGTCGCGCCCGATGCCGATAGCAGCGAGCCTCCGTCGCCGCCGGACCTCCTGCCTCTGACACCCGCCGACAGGATGCTGCCTCGTCTCACCAGCGGCAGCACATCGGACGGTGACATGGCTGATCGGTTTGTGTCCACCCCGCCAGAAGCGAGCCCGCCCCAAAGTTCCATTCAAGGTTCCGTTTTGAACGAATCCGACCCCGGCGAACCCGACCCAACTCAAGCAGCCCCAGGTAGCCCGACCCAACCCGACTTCCCTTGGTGACCTCATGACCTGAAGATTGCTGGTCGAATTCCCCTGGCGCTACCCTGTGGGGATGCTCGGGCTGGGCACCTTCGCCGGGGTCGTCAAGGAGCTCCGCCGCGACGTGGCTGCGGCGCGCGAGCGCGATCCCGCCGCGCGCGGGGTGGGGCCGGCGGAGATCGTGGCGACGTGGCCGGGCATCCACGCGCTGCTCTCCCACCGGGTGGCCCACGCGCTGCACGAGGCGGGGGTGCCGCTGGTGCCGCGCTCGCTGGCGATGTTCACACGGACGCTCACAGGGATCGAGATCCACCCGGCGGCGCGGATCGGCAAGGGCCTGTTCATCGACCACGGCGCGGGGGTCGTGGTGGGGGAGACGGCGACGATCGGCGACGACGTGACGCTCTACCAGGGCGTGACCCTGGGGGGCACCGGCTTCGCCACGGGCAAGCGCCACCCGACGGTGCAGGACAACGTGACGATCGGCTCGGGGGCGAAGCTGCTGGGGCCGATCACAGTGGGCCACGGGGCGAAGGTCGGCGCGAACACGGTGGTGATCACCGACGTGCCGCCGAACTCCACGGTGGTCGGCAACCCCGGCCACCCGGTGCGCGTGGACGGCCGCCGCCCCGAGGGGCCCGACGCGGATTGGATCCACCTGCCCGACCCGATCGCGGAGGCGCTGGAAGGCCTCTCCAGCCGCATCGGGGCGCTGGAGCGCGCCGTGGGCGAGCTCTCCGGCGGCCGCTTGGAGCCGGTCGCGAAGGTCAGGCCGCTGCGGCCGGTGAAGGGCCCGAACCCCGCGGGGGGTTGATCCTCGCGGGGGTGCTCACCGCGAATGCCACGGGTTGATGAGCGCGATCCCGGCAGCCTCGAAGTCGTCGGTGTTCCGCGTGGCAAGTGTTGCTCTGAGCTTGCGGCAGATCGCCGCTATCTGCGCGTCGGCGGCGCTGATAGGACGACCGGCTCTCTCCCGGTCGCTGACCAGGGCAGCGTAGTGAGCGGCGGCGCCCGCGTCGAACGGCTCGACACGACCGCCGAGGTCGTCCTCGATCAGCCCATGAACCGCTTCCCTCAGCAGATCCTTGCGTCGCCCAGCCGGCAGGCGGGCAACCCCGTACAGCAGCTCGGCGGTTGTGATGGCGGTGGTTGCGACCACAGCTGCGTCGAGCGTGTCCATCCAGCTCAGCACCCCGTCGTCGGGCTCACGACGGATGAGCTCGGAGAGGACGTTCGTATCGAGGAGAATCACGCTTGCAAGTTCGCCGCGCGCGGCGACTCACGCCGGAGGGGCGGCTCGAGCTCCATTCCGCCAATCGCCGCGAACCGGGCGTGGACGCGACTGCCAAGGCCGCCCGACGACGGCTCGGAGGGCAGCGCGTCTTCGAGTATGGAGCGCACCTCGGCCTCCATCGAACGCCCGTGGCGCGCAGCCCTTACCCGCAGCCTGGTCTTGGTTGCATCGTCGAGTCCGCGAATGGTCAGCGTAGCCATCGACACCCCTTCGGGATTGCAGTCATTGATCTCAATGCTAGCAGTATAGCCGCGCCGGCGGCGAAGCGGGGGTTCAGTAGAACACCGTCCGGCAGCGGTGGCGCGGGCGGGCCTTGTACTCGGGCGCCTGCCCGCGGTTCCACAGGCGGACGTCGAGCACGCGCGGGGGGACGCCCGTGCGCTTGGAGAGCATCTCGCAGGCGTGCACCGCGCAGGCGCGGATCTCGCGCTCGGGGCCGCCCGGGGGCAGGATTTCACCCGCGTCGATGCGGACGGCGAGACGCTCGTCGTAGATGAGCGCTCCCTCGCAGCGCAGCACGTGGGGGATGAGGTTGTCGGCGAAGATCGTCAGGCGGTCGAGGTCCGCGAAGGTCGCGACGCCCGCGAGCGCGAGGTCAGAGGGGACGATCTGGGCGCGCTTGTAGAAGCCGCGGTCGTCGAACATCGCCATACCCCGCGCCAGTTGTTCGGCCAGCCGCTCCGCGGAGCTGCCGCACTGCGCCGCGAGGTCGAGCGCACGGCGCTCACCGAGGAAGCGTCCCAGCTCGCGCAGCGCCTGTGCGTAGAGGCTCATCAGCTCGTGGTCGGGTGGCTGGTCGAGGATCCGCGCGAGCGTGCGGGTGTCCACCGCGCGCAGCCACGCCGCGGTCGGCGGGCCCTCGGCGCGCACGTGGTCGGCGAGCGCCCATGCGACCGTGAAGTACCCGCTCACGGGGTGGCCTGCATCGAGGCGCTTGCGCAGCGTGGGAAACCAGCCCGAGCCGAAGTTGACGGCGTCGAGCGCCAGCAGGTAGTCCGCCACGTCCGCGGGGGCCCCTTCCAGGTAGTGGCGCGTCGGGTCCAGGGCCGGAGCCGACCCGCCCGCAGCCGGAGCCGGAGCGGCGATCTCCGCGAGGGCGTCGCCGGCGAGCGCGTCCTCGTCGATTCGCACCCACCGCGCCTGCGCGGCGATCTGCGCGCAGCTTGCGCGGACGTCGTCGAGCAGGGGCATGGCGCGAACGTTAGGCCAGGCGCGCCGGCCGGGGCCGCAACTATGCTGGGGTCGATGGTCGAAAACCCCCACGCGGAGCACCTCCTGGAGCTGCTGGAGGGCCTTAACGAGCCCCAGCGCGAGGCGGTCACGCACGGTGAGGGGCCGCTGCTGATCCTCGCGGGGGCCGGCTCCGGCAAGACGCGGGTGCTCACCCACCGCGTCGCCTTTCTGATCTACACCGACCAGGCTCAGGCGGGCGAGATTCTCGCGATCACGTTCACCAACAAGGCGGCCAAGGAGATGCGCGAGCGGGTCGAGCGCCTACTCGGCCACGGCACGCGCGGCATGTGGCTGATGACCTTCCACGCGGCCTGCGCGCGCATCCTGCGCGCCGACGCGGAGCGGCTCGGGTACACGCGCCAGTTCACGATCTACGACCAGGCGGACGCGCGGCGGCTGACCAAGCGGTGCATGGACGCCGTCGGCGTGGATCCCAAGCGCCACACCCCCGCCGCGATCCACAACCAGATCTCGTCCGCCAAGAACAAGCTTCACGACGCAGCCGCCTACGGCCAGGCGATGGGCTCCGCCTTCGAGGAGATGGTCGGGGAGGTGTACACCCTCTACGAGCGCGACCTGCACCGGATGAACGCGATGGACTTCGACGACCTGCTGTTTCGCACCGTCAACCTGCTGGAGCTGTTCGAGGACGCCCGCGAGCGCTACGCGTCGAGCTTCCGCCACATCCTGGTGGACGAGTACCAGGACACCAACCACGCGCAGTACCGCTTCCTGCAGCTGCTCGTGGGAGGCGGGCGCCAGGCGCCGGCGCGCGGCGAGCGCGTACGGCTGGCGGGCCACCGCAACCTCGCCGTGGTGGGCGACGACGCGCAGTCGATCTACGGCTTCCGCAACGCCGACATCCGCAACATCCTCGACTTCCAGGACGACTTCCCCGACGCCCGCGTGGTCAAGCTCGAGCAGAACTACCGCTCCACTCAGACGATCCTCTCGGCCGCGAACGCGGTGATCGCCAACAACCGCGGTGGGATCGCCAAGCGCCTGTGGAGCGAGCTGGGCACGGGCGAGCCGATCCAGGTCCGCGAGCTCGACGACGAGCACGCCGAGGCGCGCTTCGTCGTGGGTGAGATCGAGCGCCTCCTCGACGAGGGCGCCTCGCGTACGGAGATCGCCGTGCTCTACCGGACCAACGCGATGTCGCGGGTGATCGAGGACACGCTCGTGCGCCGCGAGATCGCCTACCAGGTGATCGGGGGACGAAGTTCTACGAACGCGCCGAGATCAAGGACGCGATCGCCTACCTTTCGTGGCTCGCCAACCCCTTCGACGTGGTGAGCTTCACCCGCGTGGCCAACTCGCCCCGGCGCGGCCTCGGGCAGACCTCGCTCTCGCGCATCGTGGCGCACTCCGCCACCGTCGGCGTCTCGGTGTGGGAGGCGGCATCCGCTCCCGATTCGGTCCCCGGCCTCGGCGCCGCCGCGGTGAAGGCGCTGCGACGTTTCATGGACACGATGGACGCCCTCCGTACACGCGTCGAGCAGAACGTTCCCGTGGGGGACCTGCTGGAGGCGGTGCTGTCGCAGACCGGCTACGTCGAAGCGCTTGAGGCGGAGCGCACGATCGAGGCGCAGGGGCGCATCGAGAACCTCGAAGAGCTGGTGGAGGTCGGCCGCGAGTTCGACGGCACCGCCGAGGCCAGTCAGGACACGCTCGGCGTGTTCCTCCAGCAGATTGCGCTCGTCGCCGACGCCGACTCCCGCAGCGAGGACGAGGGGCTGGTGACGTTGATGACGCTGCACAACGCCAAGGGCCTCGAGTACCCCACGGTGTTCATCGTGGGCTGCGAGGACGGCGTGTTCCCCCACTCGCGCGCCCTCGACGAAGGCGCCCTGGAGGAGGAGCGGCGCCTGTTCTACGTGGGAGTCACGCGCGCGATGCGCGCGCTCTACCTGACCCGCGCGCGCCGGCGCGCGGTGTTCGGGGCGCAGACGTACGGCTTCCCGAGCCGCTTCCTCAGCGAGCTCCCCGCCGAGCTGACCGACCGCGAGGAGGAGCCCCTGCCGGTCGGCAGCGCCGCTGGCCGATCTTCGATCGGTAGCGCCGCCGCGGTGAATGGGCTGCCCGACCGCGCGCTCGCCCACGCCGGGAGCTGGGCAGCCGCCGCGCGCGGCGGCACCGCTCGCTCACCCGGGGGGCGCGCGCTGTCGGCAGCCGGCGGGCGCTCTCAGCGAGCCCCCTCGGCGGAGTCCTACAGGCTCGGCGAGGACGTCACCCACGCCTCCTTCGGAGAGGGCGTCGTCACGGGCGTCGAGCCCGACGGGGTGATCGTCGTGCGGTTCGCCGGCGACGGCTCCGAACGCAAGCTGATCACCGAGCTCACCCCCCTCACCCGCAGATAGCATCTGCGCCCCATGAGCGCCACGATCATCGACGGCAAGGCGATCGCCGCACGCGTGCGTGCGCAGGTGGCGCAGGAGGTCTCCGCGTTCGCCGAGCGCACCGGGCGCACGCCCGGGCTCGCGACCGTGCTCGTCGGGGAGGACCCCGCCTCCGCGGTGTACGTGGGGGGGAAGCAGCGTGCGTGCGCCGAGGTGGGGATGACGCCTTTCGACAGACGGCTGCCCGCCGACGCCCCCCACGAGGAGGTCGCGGAGCTGCTGCACGCCCTCAACGCCGACGACGCGGTCAGCGGGGTGCTGCTGCAGCTGCCGGTGCCCGCCCACCTCGACGGCCCCACCCTCACCGGCCTGATCGATCCGGCCAAGGACGTGGATGGCCTCACGCCCGTCAACGCCGGCCTGCTCTCCCTCGGGCGGTTCGGCCTCCGCCCCTGCACCCCCCTGGGGGTGATGGAGCTGCTCGCGAGTGTTCTCGAGAACCCCCAACCCCCGCCCGAGGGCGCCAAGGCGGTGGGCGGGGAGCCGAAGATCGAGGGCGCCGAAACGGTGGGCGGGGTCCTGCTCGAAGGCGCCGAGGCGGTGGTTGTGGGGCGCTCTAACCTCTTCGGCAAGCCCATGGCCCAGCTCCTGCTCGAGGCCAACGCCACCGTAACCGTCTGTCACTCCCGCACCCGCGACCTCGCCGCGGTGTGCGCCCGCGCGGACGTCCTGATCGCCGCCGTCGGGCGCCCGCGCCTGATCGCCCGCGAGTACGTCAAGCCGGGCGCGGTGGTGATTGACGTGGGCATGAACCGGCTCACCCCCGAGCAGGCCGGCAACTCGAGCGGCCTGGTCGGCGACGTGGACTTCCCCGCCGTCAGCGAGGTCGCCTCGGCGATCACGCCCGTGCCGGGGGGCGTGGGACCGATGACGATCGCGCTGCTGCTGCGAAACACCCTGATCGCCGCGCGCCGTCAGGCCGGGATCGAGGATGGCTCCCACCGCGCCGGGGTGGACGTGCGATGAGTCTCCGCCGCCTGCGCTCGGGGGAGCTGATTGCGCTCGCGGGGGCGATCAGCCTGATCGTCGCGCTCACGCTGCCCTGGTATGAGAACGCGCAGGGCAAGCTCGGCGCGTGGGCGACGTTCGGAGCGGCCGTCGCGCTGCTGATCCTCGCCGCGGCCGGCGCGCTTGCGCTCGTGTTCGCGACCGTCACCGAGCGCAGCACAGCGCTCCCCGTCGCCACAGCGGTGTGGAGCACGCTGTTCGGGTTCGTCGGGAGCCTCGCCGCAGTCGTGCGGCTGCTCGAGCGCCCCGAGCACGCCACCGAGCTGTGCGCGGGTGCGTGGCTTGCCCTGATCGGGGCGCTCGCGGTGCTCGTCGGCAGCTGGCAGTCGATGCGCGACGAACGTACCGGCATGTACCCGCCCGACGCCTCCCCGCCCCGCCCGGCGCCGCCTGCCGGGGCGGGATCGTGACCGCCTGGTGAGCCGGGTGACGGCGGTCTGGGAGTCTGGGCCTGGGGCAGCGGGGGGCGCTCACCGGCCGCTCCGCACGGGGCCGTAGAATCTCGCCGTGATCGATCGGGGCGAGGTTCTGCACGTGGCGCGCCTCGCGCGTCTTCAGCTTGACGACAGCGAGGTGGAGTCGATGGCGCGCGAGCTCTCCGGCGTGCTCGACCACATCGCCAAGCTCGCCGAGCTCGACCTCGACGAGGTGCCTCCCACCTCCCACGTGGTGGAGGTCACCGGTCGGCTGCGCCCCGACGAGCCGGCGCCCTCGCTGCCGCGCGAGATCGCGCTCGCCTCCGCGCCCGCCGTCGCCGAGCACGGTTTTCTCGTCCCGAGCCCCCAGGCATGACCCCTGCGCCCGCATGGCGGCGCTGGACCGATCGTCCGGGATCGGCCGGCGTCCTCGATCGCTCGTATGCCAAGCACACTTCGCTCACTGCTTCCTTGCCCAGCTTGCCCTGCGAACCCGGGGGGGCGTAGTCGGTATGAAGAGGCTGTCTGTGCTTCAACCCTCGACGCGGGACACGACGTCCCGCGCCCACCCGCCTCGTGGCCGAGCTCGCCTGCGCGGATGCGAGCCAAAACGGCAGACCGTGAGCCGATGAGCGGGGCAGACATCACCAGCCTGTCCGCCACTCAGGCGGTCCGTGCGATCGAGGCGGGCGACCTCTCCGCCTCGGAGTTGTTCGAGGCCTACCGCGCGCGCGCCGCCGCCGACGAGCTCAACTGCTTCACGTGGGTCGCCGACGGGGAGCCCGCCCACCCTGAGCCTGCATCCGAAGCGCCCCTGCGCGGGGTGCCGCTCGCCGTCAAGGACCTCTTCTGCACTGTCGGCGTGCCCTCCCAGTCCGGCTCGCGCATCCTCGAGGGCTACCGCCCCCCCTACACCGCCACCGTCGTCGAGAGGTTGGCGAGTGCGGGTGCGCCGCTGCTGGCCAAGACCAACCAGGACGAGTTCGCGATGGGCTCCTCCAACGAGAACTCCGCCTTCGGCCCCGTGCTGAACCCCTGGGACCGCGCCCGCGTGCCCGGGGGGTCCTCGGGCGGCAGCGCCGCCGCCGTCGCCGCCGGCCTCGCCCCCTGGGCGCTCGGCACCGACACTGGGGGGTCGATCCGCCAGCCCGCCGCGCTCTGCGGAATCGTCGGGCTGAAACCCACCTACGGCGCCGTCTCCCGCTACGGCATGATCGCCTTCGCCTCCTCCCTGGACCAGGCCGGGCCGCTCGCCCGCGACGTGACCGACGCCGCGCTGCTGCTGGCCCACATGGTTGGCCAGGACCCCCGCGACGCCACCTCGCTGGCCTTTCCCGAGGCGATCCTGGGGCCCACCGCCGAGCGCCTGGACGGCGTGCGGCTCGGCGTCCCGGCGGAGCTCTCCGGCGAGGGAATCGAAGCGGGCGTGCTCGCGGCGTTCGATGCGTCGTGTCAACGCGCGGAAGAGCTGGGCGCGGAGATCGTGGGGGTCCGCCTGCCGCACGCCCCGCACGCGCTGTCGGCCTACTACGTGCTCGCCCCCGCGGAGGCCTCCTCCAACCTCGCCCGCTTCGACGGGGTGCGTTACGGCCCGCGCGCCGAGGACGCCGAGGACCTGCTGGACATGTACACGCGCACCCGCCACGACGGCTTCGGCCCCGAGGTCCGCCGGCGCATCATGCTCGGCACCTACGCCCTCTCCGCCGGCTACTACGACGCCTACTACGGCCGCGCTCAGCGCGTGCGCACCCTGATCGCCGAAGACTTCCGCACCGCCTTCGAAGCGGTCGACTTCGTCGTGACTCCCACCTCTCCCACCGTCGCCTTCGGGTTGGGGGAGAAGACCGGCGACCCCTGGTCGATGTACATCTCCGACTTCTGCACCGTCCCCATGTCGCTCGCCGGCATCCCCGCCGTCTCGATCCCCTGCGGGCTCGCCCCCGACGGCGCCGGGGGGGAGCTGCCCGTCGGACTGCAGCTCGCAGGCCCCGTCTTCAGCGAGAACCGCCTGCTCGACGCGGCCTACGCCCTGGAGCGGTCGCTCGGCTTCGACGGGTCGCGGGTGCGCGCGTGAGAGGGGAGTGCGAGCGGGCCCGCGGGTGGGGCCGAGTTCTGATTGGAGCTCCGCCCCCCCGGCGGCCGCGGAGCTCGATCCAGGGTGGGGAACGAGTTCCGCCACGGGGGTGGCCATGATCGAGTACGAGCCCGTGATCGGCCTGGAGATCCACGTGCAGCTCGCGACCGCCACCAAGATGTTCTGCGGCTGCGCCCTCTCCTTCGGCGAGCCCCCCAACACCCGCACCTGTCCCGTCTGCCTCGGCCTGCCCGGCAGCCTGCCCGTCGCCAACGCCCGCGCCGTGCACTTCGGGCTGACGATCGGGCTCGCTCTCGGCTCCGAGCTCGCCCCGCGCTCGATCTTCCACCGCAAGAACTACTTCTACCCCGACCTCCCCAAGGGCTACCAGATCTCCCAGTACGACGAGCCCCTCTGCCGCGGCGGGCGCCTCGGGGAGGTGCGCATCCACCGCGTGCACCTCGAGGAGGACGCCGCCAAGCTCGTCCACGTCGGCTCCTCGGGGCGCATCCACGGCTCCGACGCCTCGATCGTCGACTTCAACCGCGGCGGCACCCCCCTGGCGGAGATCGTCACCGAGCCCGACCTGCGCTCCGCCGAGCAGGCCGGCGAGTGGCTGCGGCTGCTGCGCACCACCCTGCGCCAGCTCGGGGTCTCCGACGTGAACATGGAGGAGGGCTCGCTGCGCTGCGACGCCAACATCTCGCTGAGCCCTGTGGGAGCGGACGAGCTGGGGGTGAAGACCGAGCTGAAGAACATGAACTCCTTCCGCTTCATCGAACGCGGCATCCGCGCCGAGATCGCCCGCCAGAAGGCGGTGCTGCGCGGCGGGGGGGAGGTCGAACAGGAGACGCTGCACTTCGACCCCGCCTCCGAGCGCATCACCTCGCTGCGCTCCAAGGAGGAGGCCCACGACTACCGCTACTTCCCCGAGCCCGACCTAGTACCCGTCGCGATCGACGCCGCGATGCACGACGCCGCCCGTGCCGCGCTCCCCGAGCTACCCGCCGAGCGGGCCGAGCGCCTTGAGCACGAGATCGGCCTCAGCGCCGAGGGCGCGCACCTGTTCGCCTTCCGCGCCGAGCTCGGCGACTACCTCGAGGCCGCCCTCGCCGCGCCGGTCGATCCAGCGCCCTCTTCGCAGGCGCTCGCCAACTGGATCTCAGGCGACCTGCTCGCACGGCTCTCCGACGGACAGGACCCGCGCGAGTCGCGCGTTGAGCCCGCCGCTCTTGCCGCGCTCGTCGGGCTCGTGGCCGCCAGGCGCATCTCCGTCGGCGCCGGCCGCCAGGTGCTCGACCGGCTGCTCGTCGAGGGGGGCGACCCGCTTGCAATCGTCGAGGCCGAGGGCCTTGCGGCGATCGGCGGCGGGGACGAGCTCGCCGCGATCGTAGCCGCGGCGCTCGCCGCCCACCCCGAGGCGGCCGCGAACGTGCGCGCCGGCAACGCCAAGGCGATCGGGCCGATCGTCGGCCACGTGATGCGTGAGACCAAGGGCCGCGCGGACGGCGGCGAGGTCACCCGGCTCGTGCACGAGCAACTCGGGCTGTGAGACCGCTCATCTGAGCTACGCTGATCTCATGAACGAGACCTCCTCACCCTCATCCTCATCTTCATCCCGCTCGCTGGGCCAGATGGTCGTTGCGGTGCTGATCCTTGCGGTGGCAGCTTGGGTACTGCTGCACATCGTGGTTGGCATCGTCACGTTCCTCGCGGTTCCCGTCATCGCGGTGCTCGCGATCGTAGCCATCGTCTGGGCTGTGCGGGTGCTCCTGTAGGGAGCCCCACGCAATGGGCTATGTCCTGATCTGCCTCGGCTTCGGGCTCGCCGGCGGGATCGTCGGCCGGATCAAGGGCAGCTCTTTCCTGCTGTGGTTCCTGATCTCCGGGGTCGTCCCCGTCGTCGGCCTGCTCGCCGCGATCGTCTACCGCTTCGAGAACAACGAGTTGCGCCGCCAGTGCCCCCGCTGCGGGCGCGTCACCAAGATCTACGACGCCCTCTGCACCCGCTGCGGGGCCGAGCTCGAGTTTCCCGAGAAGGTGCTCGTACCCGAATCGATGGAACGCCGGCCCGCAGCTCGCGCCTGAGAGGCGCTCGTCTTTTCCACATCGCGCCCGTCCGCGAACGCCGGTTGGATTAGGGCGCCCGATTAGGGAGCCCGAACGGGCGCGGGCTTTATAAAGCGTGACATGGACGCAAACGCCCCGCCCGTGCCCGTGCACGACTCGCCGATCGCACGGCTCATCCACCGCGCCGGCTTCCCCGACGAGCGCAACTTCGTGCTGCGCGTCGTGCAGCCCGCGCTCGTGGGCATGATCGACGGCACCGTCTCCTCGCTGCCCCCGATCTTCGCGGCTGCGATCTCGTCGAGCTCGCACGTCGCGCTGCTCGTCGGCTTCTCCACCGCCCTCGGCGCCGGTGTGAGCATGGGCTGGTCGGAGGCGCTGTCGGACACCGGCGAGCAGACCGGCCGCGGGTCGGCGGTGGTGCGCGGTGCGATCACCGGCGGGATGACCACTCTCGGCGGCATCTTCCACACGCTGCCGTTCTTCATCAGCGATGTCCACAAAGCGCTGCTGGTCGCGGGGATCGTCGTGGCGTTCGAGCTGTTTGCGATCGCCTGGGTGCGCAAACGCTTCCTGAACGTCTCCATGCGCTCCTCGCTGCTCGTGGTGACCGTCGGCGGCGCGATCGCGCTGTCGATCGGGATCGCGATCGGGTCTTCGTAGTCGAAAAAACCCGCTGTTACACTCCACTTTTCCCTGTTTCCGAGCAAAATGGAAAGGAGGTTGGTCCGTGCGCGCAGTTGACGCACTGATGGAATGTCTCAAGGCGGAGGGCGTCGAGGTCGTCTTCGGCCTGCCCGGCGGCGCCAACCTCCCCACCTACGACGCTTTCGTGGACGCCGGCATCCGCCACATCCTCGTGCGCCACGAGGCCGGCGGCGGCCACGCCGCCGAGGGTTACGCCAAGGCGACCGGCAAAGTGGGCGTCGCGCTCGCCACCAGCGGCCCCGGCGCCACTAACCTCGTCACCCCCATCTGCGACGCGATGATGGACTCCGTGCCCGTCGTGTTCATCACCGGGCAGGTCCGCACCGAGCTGCTCGGCACCGACGGCTTCCAGGAGGCCGACACGATCGGCATCACCATGCCCGTCGTCAAGCACTCCTTCATGATCCAGCACCCCCTGGAGATCCCCCGCGCGATCCACGAGGCCTTCCACATCGCCGCCTCCGGGCGCCCCGGCCCGGTGCTCGTCGACGTTCCCCAGGACCTCTCGCGCGCGGAGATCGCCTACGAGCCCGTCGCCGACCTGCGCCTCCCCGGCTACCAGCCCACCGTGGAGGGCAACCAGAAGCAGATCCGCCAGGCGGCCAAGGCGCTCGCCGCCGCGCAGCGCCCCGTGATCTACGCGGGCGGAGGCGTGGTGAACGCGAACGCCTCCGAAGAGCTCGTCGAGCTCGCCGGCTGCGACCGCTTCCCCGTCACCTGCACCCTCATGGGCCTCGGCGCCTTCCCCGCACGGGTGGGTGGAGAGGGAGTGGTTGGGGAACCCAATCCCCAGTGGCTGGGGATGCTCGGGATGCACGGCACCCGCGCCGCCAACTACGCGATGGACGAGGCCGACCTGATCTGCGCCGTCGGCGCGCGCTTCGACGACCGCATCACCGGCAAGCTCTCCGAGTTCGCCCCCCACGCGAAGTTCATCCACATCGACATCGACCCCGCAGAGATCTCCAAGAACGTGCCCGCCCACATCCCGATCGTCGGCGACGCCCGCAACGTGCTCGCGAAGCTCGCCGTCGAGTACCGCGCGCTGGGTCCCGACCCCGCGCGCCTGAGCGAGTGGTGGGAGCGCATCGAGGGCTGGCGCGAGCGCTACCCCTTGGGCTACGAGGACAGTGCCGACGCGGAGATCAAGCCGCAGTACATGATCCAGGCGCTCCACCAGGCCACCGGCGGCGAGGCGATCGTCTCCAGCGACGTCGGCCAGCACCAGATGTGGACCGCGCAGTACTACGACTTCCCCGCGCCCCGCCGCTGGATCAACTCCGGCGGCCTCGGGACGATGGGCTTCGGGCTGCCCGCCGCGATGGGCGCCGCGATCGGCTGCCCCGACCGCGTGGTCTGCTGCGTCGCCGGGGACGGCTCGGTGCAGATGAACGCCCAGGAGCTCGCCACCTGCGCGCAGGAGCGCATCCCGGTCAAGGTGTTCATTATGAACAACGGCTACCTCGGCATGGTGCGCCAGTGGCAGGAGCTCTTCTGGGACGGCCGCTACAGCCAGGTCGACATGGGTTCCTTCCCCGACTTCGTCAAGCTCGCCGAGGCCTACGGCGCCACGGGGATGCGCTTCGAGGACAAGCACACGCTCGTCGATGACATCAAGCGCGCGATCGCCACCGATGGCCCCGTGGTCGTGGACGTGCGGGTCACGCGCGAGGAGAACACCTACCCGATGATCCCCGCTGGGAAGGCAGCGCGGGAGATGGTCGGATGAACGTGAGCATCGACCAAGCACACCGTAATGGGTGAACCCGCTACCAAGGAGCCGCTCAGCCTCGAGGAGCTCGAAGCGTCCGGCAACCTGCGCACCGGGCGCAAGCACGTCCTCTCGATCCTCGTGGAAAACAAGTCCGGCGTGCTCACCCGCATAGCCGGCCTGTTCGCCCGCCGTGGCTTCAACATCGACACCCTCACCGTCGGTCCCACCGACGACGAGCGGATCTCGCGCGTGACGCTCACCGTCGACGGCGCCCTGCACCCGATCGACCAGGTGACCAAGCAGCTGCACAAGCTCATCAACGTGCTGAAGATTCGCGACCTCGACCCGCAGGACACCGTCTCGCGCGAGCTCGCGATGTTCAAGGTCGCCGCCGACGGCCCCCAGCGCGGCGAGCTGATGCAGATCACCGAGATCTTCCGCGCCAAGGTGGTGGACGTCACCAAGCGCTCGATCATTGTCGAGGTCACCGGCACCACCGAGAAGATCGAGGCCTTCGAGGGCATGGTGCGGCCGTTCGGGCTGATCGAGATGATGCGTACCGGCGAGATCGCCATCTCCCGGGGGCGCGCGGAGACGTGAGCCTCTAGAGTTTCAAGGGCCGGCCGACCGATCGGAGATCGACCGGGGCCGGCCACTGCGAGGCAGCGCTCCCCTGATGGCTCGCTCTAGACCCGACACGACCCCGCCGCGGCCGATCGAAGATCGGCCAGCGGATCGGCCAGCGCTCCACGGCGCCACCCATCCGCAGGGGAGCCCCTTCGCGCTGGGCGAGAGCGACCTCGAGCGGTTGCGCGCGCGCCTGCAACTCGCCGTCAAGCGCGCCCGCCGCAACGGCCACCCGACCCTCGCCGCGCTGACTCTCCCCCTGCCCGCCGGCGTGGACCCCAGCGCCGTCGTCTGCGCCTCGCGCCGCCCCGGCGAGCCGTGGTTCCTTTTCGAGCAGCCCGACCGCGACGCCCGTGCGCTCGCCGCGCTCGGCGAGGTCGCCCTGCTCACCGCAACCGGCCCCGAACGCTTTGCCACTGTGGCCGACCACTGGCGCTCCCTGGCGGCTGCCGCCGTCAGCGACCCCCCCGAGGACCCCGGTCGCGGTGGGCCCGTCGCCGTCGGCGGCTTCGCCTTCGCCCCCCAAGGTGGCGAGGACCTCGCGTGGGCCGGCTTCGATCCGGCCTCCCTGGTCGTCCCCGAGGTCGCCCTCACCCGCGAGCCTCGGTCGCCGGGAGCGGACGGGAGTGGGGGGGACGTGCGCCTCACGCTCTGCGCGCTCGCCGCCCCCGACGACACCCCTGAGGAGCTGCTCGCCCGCCTGCAGAGACGCCTGGGGGAGCTGCGCCACCGGGCGCTCGCGCTGCTTGACCCGGCGCCCGCGGGGCGCTACCGGGTCGCGAGCGCGATGCCGCCCGAGCACTACGAGGCCGCCGTCGCTCGCGCCGTCGAGCTGATTCGCGCAGGGAAGCTCGAGAAGATCGTGCTCGCTCGCGAGGTCCACGTCCACGCTCCCCGCGACTACGACCCCGCCGCGCTCTTCGGGGTGCTTCGCGAGGGCTTCCCCTCGTGCTTCGTCTTCTGCGTCGGCCGCGGCGACGGCGCCTTCCTCGGCGCCAGCCCCGAGCTGCTCCTGCGCCGCGAGGGCCACCGCGTCAGCGCGCTCGCGCTCGCGGGCTCCATGCGCCGCAGCGCCGACCCCGCGGTCGACGACCACCTCGGCGAACAGCTCATGCACTCCGAGAAGGACCGTGAGGAGCACGCAATCGTGATCCGCCGCATCGAGCGCACCCTGCGCCCCCACGCCCTATGGGCCGCCGCCCCGCCCGAGCCCACACTCGTGAAGGTCGCCAACATCCAACACCTCGGCACCCCCATTCGCGCCCAGCTCGCCCAGCCGCTCGACGTGATCGAGCTGCTCGAGCTGATGCACCCCACGCCCGCCGTCGGGGGCGAGCCGCTCGCCCGCGCCCGCCCGCTGATCCCCGCCCTGGAGGGCCTCGACCGCGGCTGGTACGCCGGCCCCGTCGGCTGGGCCGACGCCACCGGCGACGGCGAGTTCTGCGTCGCGTTGCGCTGCGCGCTGCTGCGCGGCCGCGTCGCCCGCTGCTACGCCGGTGTGGGAGTCGTGCGCGACTCCGACCCCTCCGCCGAGCTCGCGGAGACCGAGGTGAAGTTGGCGGCGCTCCTGCCGCTGCTGGCCGGCTGAGCCTGTTTGAATCTAGGCGGCTGTTGTACCGGGTAGCCGGTTCATATCGGTACCGGCTAGGTGGTACAATCGGCGAAATGTCGGCTCTGCTCAACCCGTTCATCTGGGATCGCCCGCTCGACGACCCGGCGAAGATCGTCGGCATGGAGGCGTTCGCCAACCAGGTCGCGCTGACGCTGAAGGGCCAGACCAATGTCGCGCTGTTCGGGCCACGCGACACGGGCAAGACCACGTTCACCAACCAGCTGGCGCTCGCAGCTAGCAAAGAGCCACGGCGACGGCGCGCCGCCGTTCGACGTCGTCAAGGTCAACCTCCAGCGTGTGGTGAGCATCCCGGGGTTCATCGGCTGCGTGCACGACGCGATGATCAGCCACCCGGTCAAGCAGTCTGCGACGGGCCGCCCAGCGGCAGATCGGCGCGCTGGAGAAGGAGATCGGCTTCGACATCAGGGTCATCAAGGGCTCGGTGAAGAGCGCTGCGGCCAACCCGGCGCAGGATGCCGAGACGCTGCACGCACAGCTCGTCGCCCTGCGCTCGCTGTCGGATCACCTCGTCGTGGTGTTCGACGAGTTCCAGCGGCTGCGGCACTGTCCGGGCGATCCGCTGGCGATCATCCGCTCGGCGCTCATGAGCTCGGGCGCCAACCACGTCTCGCTGCTGTTCACGGGATCGATCCGCAACGCGCTGAAGATGATGCTCGAGGACTCCGACCAGCCGATCTTCGGCGAGGCCGCGCAGATGCAGCTGCCGGCGATCGGTCGCGTCGACTTCCTCGAGTACCTGGACTTCCAGTTCGAGGAGACCGGCAGGCCGGCGGATGAGGACGCGCTCAACTACCTGCTCAACGCCACTGGCGCCCACCCCCGCAGCACACAGCAGCTGGCGTGGGAGTGCTGGGCGGGCACGTCGGCTGGCCAGCATGTGACGCTCGAGACCGTGATCGACGCGCACGATCGGCTGGTGCAGACGATCGAGCGATCCGAGTTCGCATCGGTTCTCAACGTGCTGATGAGCGGGGACGAGGCGCGAGGTCAACGAGGTTCGCGCGCTGCAGCTGCTGGCCGATCGCGGTGGCGATCAGCGTCACGAGCCGACCGATCGCGACGCGCTACGGGTTCTCCAGCCACTCGCGCGTGCGCCCAGCGCTCGTGCGGCTGCAGGGGCGCGGGCTGGTCGATCAGCGGGACGGCAGCTGGTACATCGTCGATCCGCTGTTCGGCGAGTGGCTGCGGCGGGCATCGCCGCTCGCGGACCCGCCTGCGGCGGGGGCGCACCTCGAATGGTAAGTTGTACCAATGAGCCGGTCCAATTTTGGACCTGATATGCGGTACAGTTAGGAGGCGCCGCTCGAGGAGCTCGCTATCACAAGGTCAACCGTTCCAGAGACTCTCCCGCTCGCAGACCGTAGCGCGCCAGCCGTCCGGCAGGCGTGTGGGGGAGACGCCCGCCGGCGGCTCGGGGGACAGTAGGCAGTACTCGGGGGCTGGGCCGAACACCAGCGCTCGGCGCCACAGGCTTGCGTGCGTGGGGTCCATGCCATCTCCGAGTAGCTGGGCGAGCTCGCCGCGGGGCTCGCCGAGCGGCCGGGAGACCCATACGGCCCGAGGCGCGTCCGCGAGGTTTGCGTGGCCCTCCAGCAGGCCGTACAGTCCGCCCGCGCCCGCGCCGAAGCGCCGAGCGACCTCGTCGTGGGCGCTGCGATGGCCGTGCGCCACTGCCGCCTCGTTGAGCACCCCGAGGCCGGTGAAGTCTTCGAGCAGGTACCAATCCTCGTAAGCGGCGCCCTGCGCGGGCGCCAGCCACGGAGGCTCGCCGACCCGGAACACCGCCGAGCCGCGGAGGCCCGCCGGGGGGGAGTGGTGCAGCGAGCGGTGGAAGCGCTCGCAGGCGCGCTCGTACGCCTCGCGCTCCACCCCGTCCGCCGGGCGGTGCCATAGGAGGTAGGCGAGCAACGTCCCGCTCCTGGCTCCCCGCGGGAGCTCAGGCCCCCCCGTCCAGCACGCCGGCGACGGCCTCCCACGCGCGGCGGTGGAGCGCCACGTTGCGCGCGCGGTCGGTGCGCACCTCGATGATCCGCGATCCGCGCGGGCGCGGGGTGAGCGCGCGCTCGAGCGCCGCGCGGAAGGCGGCGATGTCTGCGACCACCTCGTGCTCGAGGCCGTAGAGCTTCGCCGCCAGCGCGAAGTCGAGGCCGGTGGGGGTCGCGATGTGGCGAGTGTAGATGTCCTCCTGCGTGTCGCTGCCGTCCTCTCCAACCGCCGGCTCCTGGCTGCCCGTATGCTCCTTCCCGCCGCCCCTGGTCATCCGGGCTCCACGGCTCCCCTCCGCTAGTGCGATCGGGGCTTCACCGCTTCCTTCCGCCAGCGCCATCGGAGCTCCGGCGACAGGCAGGAAGTCGAAGATGCCCCCGCCGCCGTTGTCGATCAGCACGATCGTGAGATCCAGCTCCAGACGCCGCGCGGCGAGCAGGCCGCCGATGTCGTACGCGAGCGCGACGTCTCCGATCAGCAGCACCACCGGCCCGCGACCGTCGGCGGCAGCGCCGAAGGCGCTTGAGACGGTCCCGTCGATCCCGTTGGCGCCGCGGTTGCAGAGCACCCGCGGAGGGTCGGCCCGCACCGGCCAGAAGCTCTCGATGTCGCGCACGGGCATCGAGGAGGCCACGAACAGCGTCGCCCGCTCGGGCAGCAGCACTCCGAGCTCGGCGGCTACCGCGGGCTCGCTAAGCCCCTCCGCGCCGAGCACCCCGAGGATCGCCTCGGCGGCGCGCTCGTCCGCGCTGCGCCAGCCCTCGAGCCAGTCGGGGTCGGCGGGCGCGAGCGTCGGCGTGGATTCGAGCCCGCCCACCCGATTTGATCCGTGCCCGCCCGCTCCGCGCTGGCCGATCTCCGATCGGTCGTGGGTCAGCTCTTCCAGCGCTCGCGCGGGCTCCACGGCAAGCGAGCCCGCGAGCACGGCCTCGGGGTCCTGCCAGTCGCCCTCGGGGTCGAGCAGCACCTGTGGCACGTCGCGCAGTCCCGCGAGCCACTGGCGCAGAGGCTTGGATGTGGGCAGGGCGCCCACGCGGATTACCACATCCGGTCGCGCCCCAGCCACGAACGTCGGGTCGCGCAGCAGGGCGTCGTAGTGGGCCACCGCGGCCTCCCCGCGGCGGGCGCCGGAGAGCGGGTCCGCCAGCAGCGGCCAGCGCGCGAGGGAGCAGAACTCCGTGGCCGCCTGCCAAAGCGACCGCGGGACGCCGTCGTCGCTGCCACCCCTGACCCAGCCCTCCGGGCTGTGTGCCCCAGCGAGCGCGCCGCGCTCGTGGCGTCCGGCGACGAGGACCCCGCGCCTGCACGACGCGAGCAGCGTGGAGAGCTCGGCCATCGCATCGGGTGCGTGCAGGTGCGCCGTGGGGCGGCGCACGTAGGGAGCCCCGTCGGGGCGCCCGGTCCCCTCGGAGGGTAGCGGCCCGCCGTCGGTCACCAGCGGCTCGCGCAGGGGGAAGTTGAGGTGCACCACGCCGGGGCGTCCCTCGAGCGCGCGCCAGTAGGCGCGGCACGCGAGCGTACGCATCCAGCGCAGCCGGTCCTCCCCTGCGTCGTGCACGCCTACCTCGAAGAACCACTTGGCGGCGCCGCCAAAGAGCTTGATCTGGTCGATTGCCTGCCCGGCGCCGTTCTCGCGCAGCTCGGGGGGGCGGTCGGCTGTGAGGATCAGCAGCGGCACACCCGCCTCATGCGCCTCGACTGCGGCGGGCAGGAGCTCTGCAGCGGCGGTGCCCGAGGTGCACGCGACCGCGACGGGCCGCCCCGAGGCCTTGGCGAGCCCTAACGCGAAGAAGCCGCTGCAGCGCTCGTCGATGTGCGAGTGGCAGCGCACCCTTGGCTCTCGTGCGAGGCTCAGCAGGAGCGGCGCGCAGCGCGACCCCGGCGAGGTGCAGGCGTCGCGCAGCCCGCAGCGCGCAAGCTCGTCCACGAACGCGCGGAGCAGGAGGTAGGTGTCGGTGGCGGGGGTCATAGGATCGGGGCGTGCCCGAGAACGTCGTCCTGTTGCATGGCTTCAGCGGCACCCGCCGCGCGTGGGACGGTGTGGCGGGGTTGCTCGATCCTGAACGCTACCGGCCGCTGGCGCTGGACCTCCCGGGCCACGGCGAGGCTGCGGACGCGCCGCGGCCGATCTCGTTCGCGAGCTGCGTGGAGCACGTGCTTGCGAACAGCCCCGAGCGCTTCGTGCTGTGCGGCTACTCGATGGGGGGTCGCATCGCACTGCACGTCGCGCTTGTCGCCCCCGAGCGGGTTCGGCGGCTGGTGCTGGTGGGCACCAACCCGGGCATCCAGGACGGGGCCGAGCGGGCCGCGCGGCGACGCTCGGACCACGCGCTCGCCGAGGAGCTCGAACGCGCGCCGTTCGAGGAGTTCATCGAGCGCTGGCGCAGCCAACCGCTGTTTGCGGACGAACCCCCTGAGGTGGGAGCGCTGGCGCGCGAGGATCAGCGTCGCAACCGGCCAGACGCCCTCGCGGCCGTCCTGCGGGGCGTCGGCGCGGGGGAGATGGAGCCGCTGTGGGATCGGCTGGCCGAGCTGTCGATGCCCGTCACAGTCCTCGTCGGCGAGCGCGACGCGAAGTTCCAAGCTCTCGGGCAACGCACGGTCGAGCGGTTGGTGGATGGAGAGCTCGTCACAGCGTCCGGCGGGCACGGCCTGCCGCTGGAGAACCCCGGGGCGGTCGCTCGGGTGCTCTCGTCTCGGCCCCCACCGCCTCAGTGCGTTTGATCATCAGGCTGCCTGCACCCCCAACCCCGGCGCGGAGGGCACCGCGATGCGCCCCTCCCGGACGGGCAGCGGGTCCTCCAGGCCCGCGAAGAGGCTGAGGGTCGCCAGGCCGCAGGCGGGCAGCGGCCCCCGCGAGGCGAGCGCGGCGGCGGCGTGCACCGCGGCGGCGACGCCGAGCGGGCCGTCGAGGGTCGATGCGAGGTAGACCTCCGCCCCGGAGGCCCGCACGAGCGCGGCGGCGGCGAGCAGACCGGCGATGCCCCCGCAGCGGGAGATCTTCAGGCAGACCGCGTCGGCGACGCCCGCCCCGAGCGCGCCGTGCTCGGCGGCGGTCTCGTCGATCGCCACGCGCACCGCCACCCGCTCGCGCACTGCGCGCACCGCCTCCAGGCCGTGCGTGGGCTCCTCCACGAGCTCCAGGCCCACGGGGGCGAGCGCTTCGATCGAGCGCACCGCCCCCTCGACGTCCCACGCGCCGTTGGCGTCCACGCGCAGCGCGACGTGGGGGCCGACCGCGGCGCGCACCGCCGCCACCCGCCCGGCGTCGTCGCCGACGCCGACCTTCACCTTCACGCACCCGAATCCGAGCTGCGCCGCGCGCGCGGCCTGCTCCGCGGCGCCCCCGCGGTCGGTTGCGCCTACGGTCGCGTTTACAAGGACCTTCGCGGCGGGGTCGTCGGTGAGCAGGGCCGCCACTGGTCGCCCGGCGCGGCGGCCCGCGCGGTCCCACAGCGCGAGGTCGATCGCGGCGAGCGCCGCAGGGAGGTCGTCCAAGCGCCGGCACGCGTCGATCAGCTGCGCGCCGGTCGGGGGGGTGGGTCCCGATCCCTGCATTAGCACGGGTCGGTAAGCCTCGAGTGCGCGCCGCACACGCGCCACGGAGACCCCGTCGTAGGGCTCAAACGGCGCGGCCTCCCCGTAGCCGGTGATCCCGTCGGGGTCGGTGAGCGCGACGGTCAGCAGCTCCCGCTCGCGCACGGTCCCGTAGGAGGTCTCCAGAGGTCGAGCGAACGCGAGCACGCGCTCGGTGAGGA
The DNA here is from genome assembly GCA_963703395.1 of uncultured Solirubrobacterales bacterium. Taxonomy (GTDB): domain Bacteria; phylum Actinomycetota; class Thermoleophilia; order Solirubrobacterales; family Solirubrobacteraceae; genus Palsa-744. The sequence goes on from OY969817.1 coordinate 1,009,691, forward strand.
TCATCCGCACGCGAGGGCTCAGCCGATCCCCCCGCCGGCGAGGATCCCGGCGGAGAAGAGCAGGCAGAAGAGCAGCTGCAAGAGGCCGGTGCGCGCCAGGGCGCCGTTTAGCGAGGGGCCGTCCACGCGCGTGCGCACGACCCGTGCGAGCGAGACAGCCAGGGGGGCAGCGGCCCACGGGAGCAGCAGCCAGGCGCTCATGGAGCCGAGTGCCCACGGCACCGGGGCCGTGAGGAAGGCGACGGCGAGCATTGCGGTGTAGAGGGCGCGGGTGCGCTCGCGCCCAAGGCGCACCGCGAGCGTGCGCTTGCCGGCGCGGCGGTCGGTGTCGATGTCGCGGACGTTGTTGACCACGAGGATCGCGCTCGCCAACAGACCGACGGGGACGGCGCAGGCGAAGGCCTGCCAGGGGAGGTGTTGGACCTGCACGTAGTAGGAGCCGGTGACGGCGACGATCCCAAAGAAGAGGAACACGAACAGCTCTCCGAGTCCTTCGTAGCCGTAGGGGCGGGGCCCCCCGGTGTAGAGGACGCCGGCGAGGATCGAGGCGGCGCCGACCGCGATCAGCCCCCACCCGGCGACCGCGACGAGGTAGATCCCGCAGAGCACCGCCAGGCCGAAGGTGGCGTAGGTGGCGAGCAGCACCTGGCGCGGCGGCACGAGGCCCCCGGCGGTCACGCGCACGGGCCCGAGGCGGTCCTCGGTGTCGGCCCCGCGGCGGGCGTCGGAGTAGTCGTTCGACAGGTTGGTGCCCACCTGGATGAAGATCGCGCCGAGCAGGGCGGCGACGAACGCGAGCGGGTCGAAGTGGCCGTTCCCCAGCGCGAGCGAGGTGCCCACGAGCACGGGGGCGACGGCGGCGGGCAGGGTGCGCACGCGTGCGGCCATCACCCAGATGTGCACGGCGCTCGACCCGCGCAGGACCTCGAGCGCCGCCGGTCGGTCCGCTGGCCGATCTTTAGTCGGCGGCGGGGAGGAGGGCGTGGTGGTCATGCCCTTCTCGGGAACTGGGAGAAGTCGGGGGGGCGCTTCTCGCGGTAGGCGTCGCGGCCCTCCTGGGCCTCGGCGCTCCCGTAGAAGAGGAGGTTGGCGTCGTGGGCGAGCTGCTGGATGCCGGTGAGGCCGTCCTCGGCGGCGTTGAAGGAGGCCTTCAGCAGGCGCAGCGCGAAGGGGGAGAGGGCGAGCATCTCGCGGCACCACCCGACCGTCTCCTCCTCCAGGCGCTCCAGCGGGACGACGGTGTTCACGAGCCCCATCTCCAGAGCCTGCGCGGCGGTGTACTGGCGGCAGAGGAACCAGATCTCCTTGGCCTTCTTGGGCCCGACCAGGTTCGCGAGCAGGCCCGCCCCGAAGCCTCCGTCGAAGGAGCCCACGCGCGGGCCGACCTGCCCGAAGCGCGCGTTCTCCGCGGCGATCGTGAGGTCGCAGACGAGGTGCAGCACGTGGCCGCCGCCGATCGCGTAGCCGGCGACCATCGCGACGACGGGCTTGGGCAGGCGGCGGATCTGGACGTGCAGGTCGGTCACGTGGAAGCGCCCGACGCCGGCTCGGCCGGCCGCGTCCTCGGCGAGGTAGCCGGAGTCCCCCCGCACCCGCTGGTCCCCGCCGGAGCAGAACGCGAGCGGACCCTCCCCGGTGAGCACGATCGCGCCGACCTCGTGATCCTCCTGGGCCTGCGTGAGCGCGCGCGAGATCTCGATCACGGTGAGCGGTCGGAAGGCGTTGCGTACCTCGGGACGGTCGATCGTGATCTTCGCGATCCCCCCGTCGGAGGACTTCTCGTAGCGGATGTCCGTGTACTCGCCTGCGGGGGTCCATGTGGTGGGCAAGGCTCCTGCGCCCTCCTTCCTGACTGTTTTTCTTGGATTTGGACTGGACACGGTCTGGCGCGGCGCGGGCGCGCACCAGATCGAGCTGACGCGTGCGACTGACTGGTAGAAGAGAGGCCCGACTCGTCAACCGATCGGAGATCGACGGAATCTCCGATCGGCCAGCGGCCGACTGCGCCACCCTCTCGATCGAAGGCTAGCCTTTAGGGGAATGATCGTTGAAGCTTGGCTTCAGCGCGCCGCGGCGTCGGCGCCCACGGCGGTCGCGGTGGAAACCCCGGCGGTGAGCTGCTCCTACGCGGAGCTCTTTGCGCGTGCGGGTGCGGGCGCGCGGGAGCTCGCCGAGCGCGGGGTGCGGCAGAGCGAGCGGGTGGCGATCGCGCTGCCGGCGGGTGTGGACTTCGCGTGCGCGCTGCACGCGTGCCTGCTGGCGGGCGCCGTGGCGGTGCCCGTGGACCTGCGTTTGGGCGAGCGCGAGCGCGGGGCGATCGTGGAGGGGGCCGCGGTGGTGGTGGACGAGCCGCTGTCCGCGGAGGGTGGACGGCACTCCAATCGAGGCCGGGCCCCGGGGGCCGCAGCTGGTCGGCCGCGCGGCGCCGCCCGCGCCAGCGGCGGGGTTGCCGGTGGCTTCGTCCACGACCTGGACGCCGTGGCGGCGATCATTCACACCTCGGGGACCACCTCGGCGCCGAAGCCGGTGGAGTTGACGTACGGCAACTTCCTGTGGAGCGCGCTGGGCTCGGCGGTGGCGCTCGGGGTCGATCCGCAGGACCGGTGGCTGTGCAACCTGCCGCTCTCCCACGTGGGGGGGCTGTCGATCCTGGTCCGCAGCGCGATCTACGCGACCACAGCGGTGGTGCACGAGCGCTTCGATGCAGAGCTTACGCTGAGGGCGCTGATGGTCGATCTTCCACCAGTGACGGTTGTTTCGCTTGTCGCAACTACGCTCGCGCGGCTGCTCGACGCTGGCCTCGAACGGCCCGGAGCCCTGCGCTGCGCGCTCACGGGCGGCGGCCCGGTGCCCACGGCGCTGCTCGAACGCGCCCGCGCGGCGGGGGTCCCGGTGAGCCTCACCTACGGGCTCACGGAGGCGTGCTCACAGGTGAGCACCCTCCCGCCGAAGCCGGGAGACACTCGCCTTTGGCTCGCATCCCCGTTTCGGCCAGCGGGGACTTGGAGCTCACCCACCCTTGCGCCCGCCCTCCCGCTGGCGTCGTTTACCGCCACGAAGGGAGCGTCCCTCTCCCAGCCGGCGGCTGCGCTCTCCGCCCCCACCGCGGGCCCGCCGCTCTTCTGCACCCGCCTGCGGACCGCTCCCGACGGGGAGATCGAAGTCGCCGGCCCCACTGTCGCGCGCGGCGCGGCCGGCGCGGACGGTTGGTTGCGCACGGGGGATTTGGGTAAGTTGAACACGGAGGGGTGCCTTCAGGTGACCGGACGCAAGGCCGACACGATCGTCAGCGGGGGGGAGAACGTGGCGCCCACGGAGGTCGAGGCCGTGCTAGAGGGCCACCCGGGGGTGCTCGAGGCGGCGGTGATCGGCCGTGCGGATGGGCGCTGGGGGGAGGCCGTCACCGCGCTGGTCGTGCTCCGTGGCGGGGCGCCGGTGGGGGAGGAGGCGTTGCGCGCGCACTGCGCGGCGCGCTTGGCCCCCTACAAGGTCCCCAAGCAGGTGGCGCCAATCGAGGGGCCGCTGCCGCGCACGCGTTCGGGCAAGCTGCTGCGCCGGGAGCTAGCGGACTGGGAGCCCACTTGAGCCCGCAGGCTGAGCACGGCGAGGGCCACGTGGACGGCGCCGGCGCGCCCGACGCGGTCCACCCCGCCGAGGAGCACCGGCGCGCGAGCGCCGAGCACTGGGAGGAGGCGGCTCCCGGGTGGGTGCGCCGCCAGCGGGCGATCCGCGAGCTCGGGGCGCCGGTCTCGCAGTGGATGGTGCAGGCGATCGACCCCCACCCGGGCCAGCGCGTGTTGGAGCTCGCGGCGGGCATCGGTGAGACAGGCCTGCTGGCGGCCGAGCTGGTGGCCCCCACGGGCGGGGTGATCCTCTCCGACCAGGCCGAGGGGATGCTCGAGGGCGCCCGTGCCCGCGCGGCGGAGCTGGCGCTGACCAACGTGGAGTTCCAAGTGTGGAACGCCGAATGGGTCAACCTCCCGGTGGCCAGCGTGGACGCGGTGTTGTGCCGCTGGGGCTACATGCTGATGGCGGACCCCGGCGCGGCGCTATCGGAGACGCGTCGCGTGCTGCGCCCCGGCGGGCGCCTCGCGCTGGCGGTGTGGGACGCGGTGGGCGCGAACCCGTGGGCGCTCGCGCCGCGCCTGGAGCTGATCGAGCGTGGCCTCGCGCCGGCGCCGGCCCCCACGCCCGCACCTGCGGACGGCCGCGTCGAGCACACGCCAGGGCCCTTCGCGCTCGGCGACCCCGAGCGCGTGCGTGAGCTGCTGGAGCAGGCGGGCTTCGCGGAGGCGCGCGTCGAGGCGGTCGAACGTCGAGCAGCGCCACGAGAGCTTCGACGCCTTCTGGGAGACGATGCTCGACCTATCGCGCGAGCTGCACGACACCGTGCTCGCCCGCCCCGCGGAGGAGATCGAGCAGATCCGCTCCTCGCTGGCGGCGCGCCTCGCGTCGTACACCGGCGCGGACGGCACGCTCGCGGTCCCCGGCCGCTCGCTGGTGGCGGTGGCCAGCGCCTGAGCGGCGGGCCCGCTCACGCCCCGGCCGGCGCTCGGCGCCCGGCCGCGAGGCATTGAGGCCGAGCGCGCACCACCGCGATCCTCCGCACGGCTCACGTGTTGCTCCTACGCATGAAAGTCAAGGGACACTTGCGTGATTATCGCCTCCTGTGGCAAGGTTCGTGTTTGTGCGGGTGACCGCGAGCTAAAGCACAGGGTTTGGGGCTGCTCCCTGTCGCGCTGCATTTGGTGCGCGCCCCGGTGCGGCACCCGCACTCTTCTTGCTGGGAGCGCTCGCTTTCCAGTCGGCGACGAGCTGGCTGTAGGCGTGCTCGGCTTGCTCGGTGAGCGCGCGCTCCTGGGCGGCGCGCTCGGCTGCTGTCCCGGGGCGAGGGCTCAGCGGCTTGCCCTTCTGGCCAGCGGCACCCGCTTGTAGTTCGAGGGTGCGTAGCTTGCGAGCGACGTGGGTGGGACGCTGGTAGGCGTAGTCCTGTTGCTTGGTGAGGAGCTGCCAGCAGAGGTTCGCGATCTTCCGCGCGACGGCGACGATCGCGATCTGCGCTCCGCGGCGTGCACGGACGCGCTGATAGAACGCCCGTAGTGGGCCCGGTGTCTTGATCGCCGCCCAGGCAGCCTCAACAAGCACATGCCGCGCGGCCGAGGAGCCCTGCTTGGAGATCCGCCCATGCCTGGCCGGCGCAGCGCCGGACTGGCGGCTGCGTGGGTCCAGCCCGAGATAGCCAACGAGACGGTCAGCGGTCCCGAAGCGCTGGACATCGCCGATCGTCGCCATCACCGTGGCCGCGGTAGTGACGCCAACCCCAGGAATCGTCATCAGCCGACGGATCTCCTGGGAGCCGACTGCTTGCTCGGCGAGCGCACGGTCGATCAGGTCGATCTCAGCGCCCAGGAAGTCGAGCTGGCGCAGACAGCCCTGGACGGTCTGGCCCTCGTCGACGGGCAACACCTGACCGGCGAGCCACGCCCGTCCCTTGCGGCCGAACAGGTCGCTGACGGGTGGGCGACCCTTGAGGTTGCGCACCAGCACGGCGGAGATCTCGTTCTTCGTACGGGTGCGCTGGCGGATCAGCTGTGTGCGCCTGGAGGTCAGCCGCCGCAACAGCCGGGTCTCCTCGTCGCTGATCCAGACGCGCGGGACGAGATCGGCGGCCAGCAGCTCGGCGAGGGTCCGTGCGTCGAAGCGGTCGTTCTTGACCTTGGCGTGGCTGATCGCCCGGACGTGCATCGGGTTAGCGAGCACGACCTCCTCGACGTGGGGCTGCAGGATCTTCGCGATCGCCAGCGCGTTGCCGGTCGAACTCGAGAACCACGCGATCCTCAGGAGCAAGGCTGCGGGCGAAGAGCTCCAGCTGCTCGGGGTCGCTCTTGACCCGGCCGGCTGAGCGGGCGGGGCCTCCTTCGGAAATAGCGACCTCGCAGAAGTCGCGGTGGATATCCAGGCCGATGAAACGCAACAGGAACCTCCCGTGTGGTGATGGGCTTGGGAGATCAGACGGGCGAACGACACCTACGCATTCGGGCTCGCAGCCCAACCGGGTCAGTCGCAGGGGCGGCCAGCTATGTCAACGGGCTCTCAGCCCAAGGAGCAAATCGCGGCCTGCCCGCTCTGCGTTCTCCCACGAAAGCCCCAGCGTCCGATACCAGCGACGCTAAACACGCCACCGGACGAGCCGCAACGGCCTCCGCACCCACCATTCTCATACCGGTATGTCAAGGAGGCAGCGGTATTTGCGGTTTTTTTCGTGTGTGTGGTTGTGGGGTTGTGCGGGGTGTTGGGTGTGGAGAGGGTGCGGTGGATGTGGCGTGCGAGGTGGCGCTTGAGGCAGCGGAGGGCTTCGCGTTTGGTCTTGCCTTCGCTGCGCTTGCGCTCGAGGTAGGCGCGGGTTTGGGGGTCGATCCGGGCGCGTGTGATCGCGATTGTGTGCAGCGCCCGGTTGAGCTGGCGGTCTCCGCCGCGGTGCAGCCGGTAGCGGTCTGTGCGCCCGGAGGACACGGGGATCGGTGCGACACCGGCGTGTCGGGCGAAGTGCGCGTCTGTGGGGAATCGTTGGGCGCCGGCGGCGCGGCCGATCAGTGTCGCGGCGGTCAGGGTGCCGCAGCCCTGCTCGGCCAGCAGCCGGGGCTGGTAGACAGCGACGAGGGTATGCAGCTCGCGCTCCAGCTTGTCGGCCTGACACGAGAGCGCTCTGATGCTCGCTACGAGTTCCAGTGCGACCCGGACGCGTGCTGTGCGCTGCTCACGCCGCAGGCGTCTAGCGATGCGCTGGAGCGTCGGGCGGCTGTCGAGCTGGCGGGCGGGAATGCTCGCCTGGAGCTCGGGGCAGACGTCGAGGAGGTGCCAGCGCAGCCTGTCGATCTGTCGCGTTCGCTCGGCCACGATGCTCTGGCGGTGCTCGACGAGCAGCCGGATCTCCAGTGCCTGCTCGTCAAGGAACGCGGCGGGGAACCGTTGCACGCCCTCACGTATCACGGTGCGCGCGACGGCCCTCGCGTCGATCTGATCGGACTTCCCCGCCTCGCGTTCCCCGCGACGCGAGGCGCCCATCATCTTCGGCGGGACCCGGACTACGCGCTCACCAGCGGCCAGGAGGGCCTCCTCGATACGCCGCGAGAGATGCCGGCAGTCCTCGATCGCCCATACCCGATCCCCGTCGAGCTCTCGCGCCCAGCGCAGCGCCTGCAGGTGCCCGCTCTCGCGAGCCCTGACCTCGAGCTCCCCCACGATCACACCCGTCGTGGCGTTGACTGCGGCCAACGCATGGCTGCTCTTATGGATGTCCGCTCCGATCACGATCATGCTCCCTGTCCTTTCGTTGGGTCTCGCCAATGGACGGACCCCAGGCGGACAGACCTCAGTCGGGGCGAAGCCACGCTCCTATCAAGTCACGCCAGGGACCCTCGGGCGGCGGCAAGCGACACAACGCGCGTCAGTCAGACCAAGGCCGACAACGATCTCAAGAGTCAGCTCGCCGCCAGCCCCAGACCCAACCCGGTCAGCCGGACACCACCACCCGGCAACCCCCACGATGACACTGAGGACGATCACAAGGCCACACGACCCTCACACCACCCGCTCGGCGCTGGTAGCCTGCCGCCCCATGCTCTACGACGACGACGCTGACCTCTCCCTGCTTACCGAAGCCGGGGGACACTCGCCTTCGGCTCGCATCCCCGTTTCGGCCAGCAAGACCGTCGCGATCATCGGCTACGGCTCCCAGGGCCACGCCCACGCGCTGAACCTCAAGGACTCCGGCGTGCAGGTGGTGGTCGGCCTGCGCGAGGGCTCCGCCTCCGCCGCTCAGGCGCGCGAGCAGGGCCTCGAGGTGCTGCCCGTGGTCGAGGCCGCGAGCGCCGGCAACCTCGTGATGATGCTGGTCCCCGACGAGCTGCACCGCCAGGTGTGGGAGGGCGAGGTGGCTGACGGGATCGCCGACGGCGACACGCTGCTGTTCAGCCACGGCTTCTCGATCCACTACGACGAGGTGACCCCGCCCCCGGGCGTGGACGTGGCGATGGTCGCGCCCAAGGGCCCCGGCCACCTCGTGCGCCGCCAGTTCGTGGAAGGCAGCGGCGTCCCCGGCCTGATCGCCGTGGCTCAGGACGCGACCGGCAAAGCGCGCGAGCTGGCGTTGGCCTACGCCAAGGGGATCGGCTGCACGCGGGGGGGCGTGATCGAGACGACCTTCAAGGACGAGACCGAGACGGATCTGTTCGGCGAGCAGGCCGTCCTCTGCGGCGGTGTCTCCGAGCTCGTGCAGGCCGGCTTCGAGACGCTGGTGGGCGCTGGCTACGACCCGGAGATGGCCTACTTCGAGTGCCTGCACGAGGTCAAGCTGATCGTCGATCTGATGTACGAGAAGGGCCTGGCGGGGATGCGCTACTCGATCTCCAACACCGCGGAGTACGGCGACTACACGCGCGGCAAGCGCGTGATCACCGAGGAGACGCGCGCCGCGATGCGCAAGATCCTCACCGAGATCCAGTCCGGGGACTTCGCGCGCGAGTGGATCGCCGAGAACCGCGCGGGCCAGGAGAGCTTCCTGCGGATGCGCGCCGAGCAGGCCGACACGCAGATCGAAGCTGTGGGTAAGGAGCTGCGCTCCCACATGGACTGGATCCAGTCCTCTTTTTGATGCGGGCGTTTGACGCGGGCGCGTGAGCTGCGCCGTCATGCGCGTGGGCTGTGTCGCTATGGGTGTGGGCGGGTGAGTTGCGCCGCCTTGGGTGTGGGCGTGGGCTGCGCTGCCTGGGGTGTGGGAGCGTGAGCTGCGCCGCCATGCGCGTGGATCGCCACGGCACGTGAGGCTTGCCGGCCTATGTTGCTGGCTGCTCCACGCCAGCCCGAGTTACGGAGTTATTGACGAGCGCGGCGTGGGGGTATCGGAGGTGCCGGAGAGTCTGGGTAGTGGGTCAGTTTGAGGATCGGCCCCACGGGGGCCGTTTCAGGGTTTAGGCTCGCCCGATCCCATCCAAGAGTTGCCCCCCGCGCTGCGCAAACAGCCGGGGGGCGCGGCACAGGAAAGGCTGGACCTTCCCCATGCACGACGCATCCAATCAGTTCGCTGACGGCGAGCCCGCGACGGAAAGCATCATCGTCTTGCAGCTCCTCCGCGGAGACCGGCCCGAATGGTGGTCTCGCGCGGGCGTGCTGCGCGAGCTGCATGACATAGACGAGGACGCTATCCGGGGCTCCCTGGCGCACCTGGCGCGTCTTGGTCTTGTGGTCCTGGAGGACGAGCGTGTCCGGGTGTCGGATGGCTTGCGGCACGTCGATGCTCTCGGCTTGATTTGTATTTGAGGGCCACAGATGCCCACAAACGAGGACTTGGGGCGGGCGATTCGTCGCCTGCGCCAAGCCCAACACCTGTCGATCGAAGCTCTCGCCTACGAGGCCGGGGTATCCGCGGGGCACCTCGGCAAGATCGAGCGGGGGCACGTCAACCCCAGGCTGGAGACGCTGTTTGGGCTAGCGGGAGCGCTCGGGATCACCTTCGAGAACCTTGCGCGTGCCGCTGAGTACGAGCAGCACTTTGGACAACTCCCCACCCACGGCGGGGGCTGAACGCCCCCCGTGGCGCTACGATCCCCGGATGGCCGACCTCAACCAGATGGCCTACCGCGTTATGCAGCACGCCACGGAGCCGCAGCCCGAAAAGTCGGTGTACCAGATCACCGGCCGGAAGGGAGGGCTCAAGGGTGGTGCCAAGGGCGGGAAGGCTCGGTCAGCGAAGCTCACGCCCGAGCAGCGTTCGGAGATCGCGCGTAGGGCAGCTAAGGCCCGCTGGGCGCGCTAGGCAGCGCAGTAGACAGCCTTCTCGGCACGACCAAACGCAAAACCAACGTGGTCGAAGACGCCCTCGCGGCCCAGGCAATTCTGCACAGGTCGGGGAGGCACCGGGAACAGGGCCGGTATCTCAAACCATTGGCCGCAGAACTCGGCCATGACTGTCGCGCTCGCGCAGATGAGACCACCCGCGATGCCTCCGATTGGTTTCAGCGGATGCTTGGCCCGATCGGAAAGATCCAAGCCGAGGGCCATAGAGACCTCGTAGTCCAAGATGGTCAGGTCCGCGCCTGAATCGACCAGCACGCCTGTGCGGTATGCCCCCAACAATACGCCTTGGGCGTCTGTGGCCGCAAACTCAACGGTGATGATGGGCCGGCCATTGGGATAGTCGCCCTTGTGGCTGTAGCTGAACGCAGCCGGTTCTGGCAGCGCGGTGAGTGTCACGCACCGAGACGGATCGTGGTCGGCGGTACGAACACGATCATGCTTCCGCTGGGGAGCTGCGGATGGCGGTCCTTGAGCGCGGTCGGGGAGAGATCGCTGTCCAGAGGGTCGAGCGAGCCGCTGAGCAGCACCCAACGGCCCTCGTAGCGCTGCGCGCCTTCGGAGTACGCCCAACACGCCGCCGGGGATTCCGGGGCGGTGGGGGCAGTCGGCTGAACAGTCACCGTCGGATTGACCGTACCTCCTGCCGTGGTGAAGTCAGCGAACACGTAGTCAGGCATTCCTACCCTCCTGTCGGAGGCTCCGCCTCCGACGCTGAGGCGGACTCGGTCGGTGTGGACGTAGGCTCGACCACAGGGATCTCTCCGTGCTCGCGCTCGTACGCCTCGACGTTCTTGGCGAGCGCGCCAAGCATCGCCTTGGCGTGCTGAGGTGACATGACTACGCCTTGGGCGATTCGGTAGTTGACGTTGAAACGAAGCTCGCCGCTCTCCGTCCGCTCTATGGGTGACTCGGACGGCAGACCACGCAGAAACATGAGGCTGAAGTCCCAAGGCGAGTAATAGATGGCGAGCCCGTTGACGTAGAGGGAGGGGCCAGCCGCCTCAATCTGGGCACCCGCCAGCCACGGGGGCGCGCCGCCACCCTGGATCACGAGACGAGGCTCATTGGGATTGATCGCCATAACACGTCCTCCGGACAGAAAACGCCGTACCTTCACAACTTAGCGGCTATCCATCGCCATGTCTACGGCTGGTACGGCCTGGTCAAAGAATCTTTCCGTCCGACCCTCCAAGCATAATGGTCAGTATGAACCGGCTGACCACCGAGAAGCGCGCCCAGATCATCGGATGCCTTACCGAGGGTATGAGCATCCGGAGCACGGTCCGGATCACGGGCGCCGCGAAGAACACGATCACGAAGCTGCTCGTGGACCTGGGGGATGCTTGCAGCGCCTACCAGCACGCCACGCTGCGTGACCTGACCTGCACCACGTTCGAGTGCGACGAGATTTGGAACTTTGTCTACGCCAAGGACAAGAACATCCCCACTGGCCGCCAGGGCGAGCATGGGATCGGCAGCGTCTGGACGTGGACGGCGATCTGCGCGGACACGAAGCTCATCCCGGCGTGGTTCGTGGGGCAGCGCACCGCCCATGATGGCTACCTGTTCATGATGGACCTGCGGACCCGGCTGAAGTACCGGCCGCAGATCACGACCGACGGGCTCGCCGCGTACGCGGAGGCGATCGGCTTCTCGTTCGGTGCGCAGGTCGATTGGGCGACGATCCAGAAGACCTACGCCAGCGACCCACAGGACGAGCGGCGGTACAGCCCGGCGGTCTGCACAGGCGTCGATGTCCGTGTACGCACCGGCGACCCCCACCCCGCCAAGATCAGCACGTCCTACGTCGAGCGGCAGAACCTCACGATGCGGATGAACATGCGGCGCATGACGCGGCTGACCAACGCCTTCTCCAAGAAGGTCGAGAACCTAGCCGCCGCCGTCGCGCTGCACTACCAGGTCTACAACTTCGCGCGCCCCCACCTGAGCCTCAAGAACCCCTACCCGCGGACGCCCGCGATGGCAGCCGGGAAGGCCGATCACGTCTGGACGCTCCAAGAGGTCGCAGCCCTACTCGACTGAAACTGACCCACTACCAGAGTCTGTGCGCCAGGGCAGTTGCGCTAAACTCGCGCCTGTCGCGACTGGCGCAGTAGAGAGGTGGAAGAGACCACCGGGGAGCGACAAGGCAGCACCGCCGCGCGCCTGGGCACCTCATCCCGTAACCCTCGAGGCGAAACGAGGAAGCCCATGACGAGCACCAGCGCAGCGCAGCAGCAGTTGACGATCCCGACCGAGCTGAAGCCCGCGGACGGACGCTTCGGCTGCGGTCCATCGAAGGTGCGCCCCGAGGCGCTTGCGCGCCTGGCCTCCGATGGGGCAGCCCTGATGGGCACTTCGCACCGGCAGAAGCCGGTCAAGGCGCTGGTCGGCGAGATTCGCGGCGGGCTGCGCGAGTTGTTCGGTGCGCCCGCTGGGTACGAGGTGGCGCTCGGCAACGGCGGGGCGACTGCGTTCTGGGACGCCGCCGCGTGTGGGCTGATCGAGCGCCGCTCGCTGCACCTGACTTATGGGGAGTTTTCGTCGAAGTTCGCGCAGGTCTCGCGCGAGGCGCCGTTCCTGGAGGAGCCGGTGGTCATCGAAGCTGAGCCGGGCGACGCCCCGGACCCGGCGCAGGCCGGCGCCGCCGAGGGCGGGGTGGACGTGGTCGCGTGGGCGCATAACGAGACATCCACCGGCGTGATGGTTCCCGTGCAGCGCCCTGCGGGGGCAGGCGCGGGCGGGGCGCTCGTGCTGATCGACGCGACCTCGGGCGCGGGCGGGTTGCCGGTGGATATCGGCCAGGCCGACGCCTACTACTTCGCGCCGCAGAAGAGCTTCGCCGGCGACGGCGGGCTGTGGGTGGCGCTGCTGAGCCCGGCGGCGCAGGAGCGGGTTGCCAAGCTCGCCGGCGCCAACGGGATGGGACCCGCCCACCCCCGCTGGATCCCGCAGTTCCTCTCGCTCAGCACGGTCCTGGAGAACTCGCTCAAAGACCAGACGTACAACACCCCGGCGGTGGCGACGCTGTTCCTGCTCGCCGACCAGATCCGCTGGATGCTTGACGGTGGCGGGCTTGACTGGTGCGTGTCGCGTACGACCGCCTCATCTACGCACCTATATGAGTGGGCCGAGCGCACGCCCTATACGACGCCCTTCGTGGCCGACCCGGCGAAGCGCTCGCTGGTTGTGGGGACGATCGACTTCGACGATGCGGTGGACGCGGCGGCGGTTGCAGCGACGCTCCGCGCGAACGGGATCGTGGACACGGAGCCCTACCGCAAGCTGGGGCGCAACCAGCTGCGGATCGGGATGTTCCCCGCGGTCGAGCCGGCGGACGTGCAGGCGCTGACCGCGTGTATCGAGTGGGTGGTGGAGAGGACGGCGCCATGAGCGCCGTGGAAAGCACCTCGACGAGCACCACCGCGGCCGGCGCGAACGGCGGGCGCCTGAAGGTGCTGGTCAAGGAGAAGATCGGCGACTCGGGCGTGGAGCTGCTGCGCCAGCACTTCGACGTGGACCTGGGCCTCGACTGGAGCGACGAGGAGCTGGCGGAGCGGATCGGCTCCTACCACGGCGTCCTGATCCGCTCGGCGACGAAGCTGACGGCGGAGCTGATCGAGCAGGCGAGCAACCTGCGCGCGATCGGCCGCGCGGGGGTGGGGGTGGACAACGTCGACGTGGAGGCGGCGACCAAGCGCGGGATCATCGTCGCGAACGCGCCGCAGTCGAACGTCGTCACGGCCGCCGAGCACACGATGGCGCTGCTGCTGGCGCTGGCGCGCAACATCCCGCAGGCGTACGTGTCGCTGACGGCGGGCAGGTGGGAGCGCTCGAAGTTCTCCGGCGTGGAGCTCTACGAGAAGACGCTCGGGATCGTCGGCTTCGGACGGATCGGGCAGCTCGTCGCGGCCCGCGCGCGCGGCTTTCAGATGCGCGTGGTGGCGTTCGACCCGTTCGTCAGCGCCGAGCGCTACCGCGAGCTGGGGGTCGAGAAGGCAGAGAACAGCGAGGAGGTCTACGCGCAGGCGGACTTCCTCACGATCCACCTCCCCAAGACGGCGGAGACGCAGAACTGGCTGAACGCGCAGGCGTTCGCGCAGATGCGCAAGGGGGTGCGCATCCTCAACGTCGCGCGCGGCGGGTTGATCGACGAAGCGGCGCTGCAGGACGCGCTCGACAGCGGCCAGGTGGGGGGGGCGGCGCTCGACGTGTTCCCCTCCGAGCCGCTGACCGAGCACCCGCTGTTCGGCTACCCCAACGTGATCGTGACCCCCCACCTGGGGGCCTCGACGGCGGAGGCCACGGACCGCGCGGGCTACCAGAGCGCCGAGCAGGTCGTCGCGGCGCTGACCGGCGGGGTGGTCTCCACGGCCGTCAACATCCCCTCGATCGGCGCGGAGGACATGCAGGTCCTGGGTCCGTTTCTGCCGCTTGCAAGGCAATTGGGGCGCCTCGCGATGGAGCTGGCCGAGGGCAGCTCGGTGGAGCGCATCGAGGCGGCCTTCATGGGGCGGATCGCCGACTTCGACACGCGCCTGCTGACGCTCGCGGTGATCCAGGGCGCGCTGCAGGGCCGCACCGAGGAGCAGGTCAACCTCGTCAACGCCCCCTCGATGGCCGAGGAGCGCGGGATCGTGGTCGAGGAGAAGACGGTCTCCGAGGCGCAGGACTTCAACGAGCTGATCCGCGTCACGGTGATCGCCGGCGATCGGAAGGTCGCGGTCGCGGGCACCGGGATCGGGCCGAACCGCGTGCCGCACCTGGTCGAGGTCCAGGGTCGGCGCCTGACTGTCGAGCTGGAGCCGTTCGTGACGGTCTTCCGCTACGCCGACCTGCCGGGCATGATCGGCCGCGTCGGGACGATCTTCGGCAGCCACGGCATCAACATCTCCTCGGCGGCGGTGGGACACACCCCCGACGGGGCCTCTAATGATTCGGTGCCCGCCCACCCCGAGCCCGCCCACCCCGAGGACCAGCGCCTCGCGGCGATGGTCGTCACGACCGACGCGCCGGTCCCGGCCGAGGTCGTGCAGGAGATCGTGGCCTCAGAGGGCTTTTTCGGCGGCTGGGCCGTGGTGCTTTCCTGATTCCGATAGTCTGGCGGCGGAATGCGGGTCGTCGAGATCTCAAAGCACGGAGGGCCGGAGGTGCTGAAGGTGCGCGAGCGCCCGGACCCGCCCCTCGGCGCCGGCGAAGTGCGGATCGAGGTGGCGGCGGCGGGGATCAACTTTGCGGACGTGATGGCGCGGATCGGCCTCTACCCGGACGCGCCCAAGCCCCCGTGCGTGGTGGGCTACGAGGTAGGGGGCACGATTCTCGAGCTGGGCGAGGGGGTGGGGGATCTCCATCCGGGCCAGCGGGTGCTCGCTGGCACGAAATTCGGCGGCTACGCCTCGCAGGTGGTGGTCCCGCAGAGCGACGTCGTGGCGCTCCCCGATGAGCTGACCTTCGAGCAGGGCGCGGCGATCCCCGTCAACTACGCGACGGCGTGGGCGGGACTGATCGGTTATGGCAGCCTGCAGCCGGGCGAGCGCGTGCTGATCCACTCGGCCGGCGGCGGAGTGGGGATCGCGGCGACACAGATCGCCAAGCACGCGGGCGCGGAGATCTACGGCACGGCCTCACCGGGAAAGCACGCGCGCATCTCCGAGCTCGGCGTGGACTACCCGCTCGACTACACCAAGAGCGGCTGGGAGGAGGGCCTGCCGCCCTTCGACATCATCCTGGACGCGATCGCGGGGAAGAGCTTCCGCCGCTCCTACAACCTGTTGCGTCCCGGCGGACGGCTGGTGGCGTTCGGCGCCTCCGCGATCGTCGCAGGGGAGAAGCGCAATCCGGTTTCGGCGCTGCGCACGGTACTGCGGATGCCTCGCTTCAACATGATCAAGCAGATGTCCGAATCGAAGGCGGTGATCGGCCTGAACATGCTGAGCCTCTGGAAGGATCGCCAGACGCTCTCGCCGTGGATCGAGCCGCTGCGCGAGCTGATGGCCGACGGCACGGTCCAGCCGGTGGTCGCGGGCGCCTTCAGCTTCGAGAACGCGGGCGAGGCGCAGCGCATGATCACCGAGCGGCGCAACGTCGGCAAGGTCGTCCTCACACCCTGAGGGGCCGATGGCCTACGCCGGCGATCTCCGATCGGCCGGCGTACTCATGCCGACCGGCGTGGCTTGGCATAGCGCGGCGGCGGTGCTACCCTGCGCGAAGCATGTCGTTCCTGGCGTCTCTTGCACTTCTCCTCCTCCCCCCTCGGGGGGAATAGCGCGTGGCGGCCGCGTAGCCGCATACCCACCGGCTGGAGGAAGTACGAAAGAGACCTAGTACAAGGAGCGTGAGCGACATGGTGACGACGGGCACACCGGAGGAAGTTGACCGAGCAGAGGACGAGGACCGGCGCGTCCTGATCTTCGACACGACCCTGCGAGACGGGGAGCAGTCGCCGGGGATCGCGCTGAACACTCAGGAGAAGCTGGAGATCGCCCACCAGCTGGCGCGGCTGGGGGTGGACGTGATCGAGGCGGGCTTCCCGATCACCTCCCCGGGCGACTTCGAGGCGGTGCAGGCGATCGCGCGGGAGGTGGTCGATCCGGCGCCGCCGATCATCGCGGGCCTGGCACGTACCCACGTGGCCGACATCGACGCGGCGTGGGAGGCGGTGCGCGACGCGGAGCGCCCGCGGATCCACACGTTCGTCTCGACGTCGGACATCCACATCGTGCACCAGCTGCAGACCACGCGCGAGGACGTCAAGGGCCAGGCGCGCGCGGCGGTGGCGCACGCGAAGGAATACCTGGAGGACGTGGAGTTCTCGCCGATGGACGCGACGCGCTCGGAGGTGGAGTTCACCGCGGAGGTCGTGCAGATCGCGATCGAGGAGGGGGCCACGACGATCAACATCCCGGACACGGTGGGCTACGCGATGCCCCACGAGTTCCAGGCATTCCTGGCGCGGCTGTACGAGCTGGTGCCGGAGCTGCGCGGAGTGGTGCTGTCGGTGCACTGCCACGACGACCTGGGCCTGGCGGTGGCGAACTCGTTCGCGGGTGTGCTGGCGGGCGCGCGCCAGGTGGAGTGCGCGGTCAACGGGATCGGCGAGCGGGCGGGCAACGCGTCGCTGGAGGAGATCGTGATGCTGCTGCGCACCCGCCGCGCCGACGTTGGCCTGGACACGACGGTGAACACGCGCGAGCTGGCGCGCACGAGCCGGCTGGTCTCGCGCCTGACCGGCTATGCGGTGCAGCCGAACAAGGCGATCGTGGGCCGCAACGCGTTCGCGCACGAGTCGGGCATCCACCAGGACGGGGTGCTGAAGGAGCGCACGACGTACGAGATCATGGACGCGAGGACCGTGGGCCTCGACTCCAACTCGATCGTGCTGGGCAAGCACTCTGGGCGCCACGCCCTGCGCGATGCGCTGGCGGAGATGGGCTTCGAGGTGGACGGCCAGGCGTTGAACACCGCGTTCAAGCGCTTCAAGGAGATCGCGGACAAGAAGAAGAGCGTCACGGCGATGGACCTGGAGGCGCTCGTGACCGACGAGCTGCGCGGGGAGATCCCTGGGTACGCCCTGGAGTGGTTCGAGGTGGAGGCCTCCTCGCGCCGTCCTCCGCACGCGCGCGTGGCGGTTCGGCTGCCGGAGGGCGAGCTGGCGGAAGGCTCGTTCACGGGCGACGGCCCGATCGACGCGGTGCTCGCGGCGATCAACGCGGCGGCGGGCACGCGGGCGAAGCTGCGGGACTTCAAGATCGGCGCGGTCACAGAGGGCCAGGACGCGCTGGGGGAGGTCTCGGTGGTCGTCGAGATCGACGGCCAGTCGGGATCGGGGCAGGCGCTCTCGACTGACGTGATCGAGGCCGCGGCGCACGCCTACATACGGGCGCTATCGGTTGCCCGAGCCCGGGCCCTGGAACCGAAGGACGCGCTGGGACTGCCCGCCACGGCGCCTTGAATGAGCCCCGCCCGCCCGTAGTTCGCGTTGCCCGCCCGGGTGAGCGCCGGCGGGTCCGATGCGTCCGCGGGGCACGGGTCCGCCAAGCACACTGCTATCAGAGAGACAAGGATTGAGCCGATGCCGAAGAGCATGTTCGAGAAGATCTGGGAGGCGCACGAGGTGGCGCCCGGCCTGCTGTACATCGACCTGCACCTGGTGCACGAGGTGACGAGCCCGCAGGCCTTCGACGGCCTGCGCCTGGCGGGGCGCAGAGTGCGCCGCCCCGACCGCACGCTGGCGACAGCGGACCACAACACGCCGACCGACGGCACGCCGAACGCGGCGGCGATCAGGGAAGAGCTCTCGCGAGTGCAGGTGCAGACGCTGGAGCGCAACTGCGCGGAGTTCGGGGTGCCGGTGTACTCGCTGGGCTCGGACAGGCAGGGGATCGTGCACGTGATCGGCCCGGAGCTCGGGGTCACGCAGCCGGGCTTGACGATCGTC
The DNA here is from genome assembly GCA_963703395.1 of uncultured Solirubrobacterales bacterium. GTDB lineage: Bacteria > Actinomycetota > Thermoleophilia > Solirubrobacterales > Solirubrobacteraceae > Palsa-744. Next base: position 1,027,983 of record OY969817.1, read on the forward strand.
TGCGGGGACTCCCACACCGCCACGCACGGCGCGTTCGGGGCGCTGGCGTTCGGGATCGGCACGAGCGAGGTGGAGCACGTGCTGGCGACGCAGTGCATGGTGCAGCAGCGCCCGCGCTCGATGCGCATCCGCTACGAGGGGGAGCTGGGCTTCGGGGTCACGGCCAAGGATCTGATCCTCGGCACGATCGGGCGGATGGGCGTGGGCGGCGCGACCGGCCACGTGGTCGAGTACGAGGGCCCCGTGATCGACGGCCTCTCGATGGAGGGGCGGATGACGGTCTGCAACATGACGATCGAGGGAGGCGGGCGCGCGGGGATGATCGCGCCGGACGAGACGACCTGCGCGTGGTTCACCGAAAGCGCCCGTCCGGGCGCCCCTGAGGGCGCGGAGCTCGAAGCGGCGTTCGCGCGCTGGAGCGAGCTGCGCAGCGACCGGGACGCGAGCTTCGACCGCGAGCTGGTGGTGGACGCTGCGGCGCTCTCCCCGCAGGTGACGTGGGGCACGACGCCGGCGATGGTCACGGACGTGACGGGGCAGGTCCCGGCGCCGGAGGCGTTCGCGAGCGAGGCCGAGCGCGAGGCGGCGGAGCGCGCGCTGCACTACATGGCGCTTGAGCCGGGCACGCCGATCGAGGAGATCGCGATCGACCGGGTGTTCATCGGCTCGTGCACCAACTCGCGGATCGGCGACCTGCGGGCCGCGGCCGAGGTGGTCGCCGGGCGCACGGTGGCCTCCAGCGTGAGCGCGATGGTGGTGCCGGGCTCCCAGCAGGTCAAGGCGCAGGCCGAGGCCGAGGGCCTCGACCGGGTCTTCCGCGAGGCGGGCTTCGACTGGCGGGTGGCGGGCTGCTCGATGTGCCTCGGGATGAACCCCGACATCCTCGCCCCGGGGGAGCGCTGTGCCTCGACGTCCAACCGCAACTTCGAGGGCCGCCAGGGCCGCGGAGGGCGCACGCACCTCGTCTCACCCCAGATGGCCGCGGCCGCCGCGATCGAGGGGCACTTCACCGACATCCGCGACTGGACCCAGGGCGGCCGATGAGCTGCACGATGCTGCGTCCTCAGTCGCTCGCGTGCATAGCACGCCACGCTCCTTGCGTCCTTGCCTCGCTTGCTCCTCGACCCCCCTGGGAGGCGTAGTTCTCATGACAATGGAACCGATAGAGACAATCTCGGGCGCCGTGAGCCACCTCGACCGCTCCAACGTGGACACCGATCAGATCATGCCCAAGCAGTTCCTCAAGCGGGTGGAGCGCTCGGGCTTCGGGGAGTTCCTCTTCTACGACTGGGCGAAGGAGCCGGGCTGGGAGCTGCCGGCCAACCCGATTCTCGTGGCGGGGGAGAACTTCGGCTGCGGCTCCTCGCGCGAGCACGCCCCATGGGGCCTGCAGGACTACGGCTTCCAGGCGATCGTGGCGCCCTCCTTCGCGGACATCTTCTACTCCAACTGCACGAAGATCGGGCTGCTGCCGGTCGTCATGGCAGAGGAGCACTGCCGCGCGCTGGCCGCGGCTGGGGAGGGCCAGGTCGATCTGCAGGCCGGGGAGGTGCGCTATCCGGACGCGCGCGGCGAGCTGGTCTCGGTTGCGTTCGAGATCGACCCCGAGACACGCCGGCGGCTGTTGGGGGGCCTCGACGACATCGCGGTGACGCTCGGCCAGGAGGACGCAATCATCGCCTACGAGGATGCGCGGGAGCGCTCCGGAGCTGTTACAACAGCGCTGTAGAGACGCCTTGCAAGGCTACGTCCAGAACTGACTTGGGGCGGAGCCGGGGGTAGGGTGGTCCCAGATGGAGCCAGGATTCAAATGTACAAGTGCATAGCGATCCTCCCCGGCGATGGAATCGGGCCGGAGATCATGGCCGCGACGCGGGAAGTGCTGAACGCCCTCGGCGACTTCGAATTCGACGAGCGTCCGATCGGGGGCGCCTCGATCGACGCCTACGGCGCTCCGCTCACCGAGGAGACGCTGGCAGCGTGCCGGCGCGCGGACGCGGTGCTGCTGGGCGCTGTGGGGGGGCCCAAGTGGGATAGCACCGACCCGGGGGCCCCGCGCCCGGAGCAGGGCCTCTTGGAGTTGCGCAGGGGCCTTGGGCTGTACGCGAACGTTCGCCCCGTGCGTCCGCTGCCGCAACTGTACGACGCCTCGCCGCTGCGCCGCGAGCGGATCGAAGACGTCGACCTGCTGGTGGTGCGCGAGCTGACCGGGGGGATCTACTTCGGCGAGAAGACGCGCACGGCCGACGCGGCGAGCGATCTCTGCTCCTACAACGTCAGGGAGATCGAGCGGGTGGCGCGCACGGCGTTCAATGCGGCGCACGCGAAGGTTACGAGTGTGGACAAGGCGAACGTGCTGGAAACATCGCGCCTGTGGCGGGAAGTGGTGAGCCGCGTGCAGGACCGCGAATACCCGCACGTGGAGCTCGAGCACATGCTCGTGGACAACGCGGCGATGCAGCTGATCTCAAACCCGCGCCACTTCGACGTGCTGCTGACCGAGAACATGTTCGGGGACATCCTCTCCGACGAGGCGGCGATGTTGACGGGCTCGATCGGAATGCTCCCGAGCGCGTCGCTGGGCGATCGCGAGCCGCGCTCTCCGGGGCTGTACGAGCCGGTGCACGGCTCCGCGCCGGACATCGCGGGAGAGGGCATCGCCAACCCGATGGCGATGTTCCTCTCTGCGGCGCTGATGCTGCGCAACAGCCTCGACCTTGAGGAGAAGGCGCTGGAGGTAGAATCAGCCGTCGAACGCGCGCTCGACGACGGTGTGCGCACCCCCGACCTCGGGGGCGGAGCCAGCACGGCGGACGCGACGCGGGCGGTGCTCTACTACCTCTAAAAGACGACCACGGATAGGAGCGAAGGATCTTGAACCCCACGGACCTCATCTGGATGAACGGAGACTTCGTTGCCTGGGAGGACGCCAAGGTCCACGTCCTGACGCACGGCCTGCACTACGGGACGGGCGTGTTCGACAGTATGCGCTGCTACGACACCGAGCTCGGGCCGGCGGTGTTTCGCAACGTCGAGCACATCGAGCGGCTGCTGCGCTCGGCGGAGCTCTACTACATGCCGGTCCCTTACACGGTGGCGCAGCTGCGCGCGGCGACCCTGGAGCTGGTCGCTCGCAACGGCCTGAGCTCGTGCTACATCCGCCCGATCGTCAACCGCGGCTACGGATCGATGGGGCTGAACCCGCTGGAGGCTCCGGTGGACGTGACGATCGCCTGCTGGGAGTGGGGTACGTACCTCGGCGAGGAGGGGATGCGCCACGGCGTGCGCGCAAAGGTCTCCTCGTGGCGGCGGATCAGCCCGGACTCGCTGATCCCGCACGCGAAGGCCACCGGGCAGTACCTCAACAGCGTGCTCGCGAAGGTGGAGTCGGTGAAGTCCGGCTACGAGGAGGCGATCCTGCTGGACGACCACGGCCACGTGTGCGAGGGCACCGGCGAGAACGTCTACGTGGTGCGCGGCGGGGAGATCGCGACGCCGGGGCAGCACAACTCGATCCTCGACGGGATCACGCGCCGCTCGGTGATCCAGCTCGCGCAGGACCTCGGCTACACCGTCGTCGAGCGCAACGTGGCGCGCGCGGAGATGTACCTCGCGGACGAGGTCTTCCTCTCGGGCACCGCGGCGGAGCTGGTGCCGGTGCGCGAGATCGACGACCACCGGATCGGGACCGGCGAGCCCGGCGAGGTGACGCGCGTGCTGCAGGCGGCCTTCGACGACGCGATCCACGGGCGCTCGGAGCGCTACCGGGAGTGGCTCGACGTGGTGAGCGCTCCGGCGCTCGAGACACCCGCGGGCGAGACGCCCGCGCGGGGCGCCGCCGCGGTCGCGGCGCCGTCGCAGACCGCGAGCGGCTGAGATGTCGAGCATCGAGCTCTACGACGCGACCCTGCGCGACGGCATGGGCGGCGGCGGGCTGAGCCTGACGGCCGAGGAGAAGCTGCGCGTCGTGCACGCACTGGACGAGCTGGGCGTCGAGCTGATCGAGGCGGGTTTCCCCTCCTCCAACCCGAAGGAGCGCGAGCTGTTCGAGCTGCTGGAGCGGGAGAGCCTGTCGTGCGCGGAGATCGTCGCGTTCGGGATGACTCGCCGGCGTGGCACCGCCGCCGAGGCGGACGAGGGTCTGCGGGTGCTCGCCGAGTGCTTCGCGCCCGTGTGCACGCTCGTGGGCAAGTCCTCGCCGCTGCACGTGGAGAAGGTGCTGCGTGTCTCGCGGGAGGAGAACCTGGCGATGATCGGGGAGTCGATCGCGTTTCTCGTGGGCGCCGGCAAGCGGGTGCTGCTCGACGCGGAGCACTTCTTCGACGGCTTCGCGCTGGACCGGGAGTACGCCCTGGAGTGCGTGCGCGCGGCGGCGGCGGCGGGGGCGGAGCGGGTGGTGCTGTGCGACACCAACGGCGGCTCGCTGCCGACGGGCGTGCGAGAGGTGGTCGCGGAGGTCCGCGCGGCGCTGGGAGAGGTGGCGCTCGGCATCCACACCCACGATGACTCGGGCTGCGCGGTCGCGAACACGCTGGTGGCGGTGGAGGCGGGCGCGAGCCAGGTGCAGGGCACGATCAACGGGATCGGAGAGCGCACGGGCAACGCGAACCTCGTGACGATCGTCGCGGATCTGCAGTTGAAGATGGGTCGGGAGGTGCTGGAGCCGGCGCAGCTCGCGCGCCTGCGGGAGACGGCGCACTTCGTGGACGAGCTGCTCAACCGCGTGCCGGACCCGGTACAGCCGTACGTGGGCAAGCACGCGTTCGCGCACAAGGCGGGTCTCCACGCGGCGGGGGTGAGCGCCGATGCGCAGACGTTCGAGCACGTGGACCCAGAGCTGGTGGGCAACGGCCGGGAGGTGTTGGTCTCGGAGCTCTCGGGGAGGGCGACGGTGATCGAGAAGGCAAAGGAGGCCCGCATCGCCCTCCACCCAGCCTCGGCGCACTCCGGGGCCGACGTTGACCCCGTCGCCGGCACGGCACCCTCGGCCCCTGAAGAAGACTTTGCCCGGCGAGTCGTAGAGCGGGTCAAGGAGCTGGAGCACCGTGGCTTCCAGTTCGAGGCGGCGGACGGCTCGTTCGAGCTGTTGATGCGCAGGGAGGCGGGGGAGTACGAGCCGCTGTTCCGCCTGGAGTCGTGGCGGGTGATCGTGGAGCAGCGCGCGGACGGGGCGGTGGAGACGGAGGCGACCATCAAGATTTGGATTCCCACCCGCCCGGACGAGCAGGCTGGTCCGGACAGCCCGCGGGAGCGCCGTTACGTGCGCACGGCGGAGGGCAACGGCCCGGTCAACGCCTTGGATCGGGCGCTGCGGGACGCGATTGGGGAGATCCACCCGCAGCTGCGCGATATCGAGCTGGTGAACTTCAAGGTGCGGATCCTCGACGAGGACAAGGGCACGGGCGCGGTGACGCGGGTGCTGATCGACGCCTCGGACGGTCGGCGGGTGTGGGGGGCGATCGGTGTCTCGGAGAACCTGATCGCGGCCTCGTGGGACGCGCTGGTGGACTCGTTGGAGTCGGGGATGCAGCCCCAACGACCGGAGGTCGGCACGGCGGCCGGCGACCGTGGCCAGGCGGCGGGAGCTGGTGGGACGGGGACGGGTGGGCCTGGTGGGACGAGAGCCTCGCTTCAACCGACCGGCGGCGCGCGGTAGAAAGGGGCGGGACGGTGGCGGAGGGCTCAGGGGGGCGGCCGCGGGGACGTCCGCTGCGCTACGTGCCGATGGGAACCCCGCGCGCTCCGGGGAGCGGGGGTACTGAGCCCCCGTCCGAGGAGGAGACGATTCCGCTCGCGCGCCCCTCGCTGGGTGCGGCGGAGGAGCGGGCGGTGCTGGAGGTGCTGCGCTCGGGCCAGCTCTCGTTGGGACCGCGCGTGGGGGAGTTCGAGCGGGCGTTCGCGGAGCGCGTGGGCGGGGTGGGCGGGGATCCTATATACGCAAGCGCGGTGTCGAGTGGGACCGCCGGTCTGCACCTGGCGTTGCGCGCGGTGGGGGTGGGGCCGGGGGACGAGGTAGTAACGAGCCCGTTCTCGTTCGTGGCCTCGGCCAACGCCGTGATGTACGAGGGGGCGCGCCCGGTGTTCGCGGACATCGACCCGATGACGCTGAACCTGGACCCCGAGGCGGTGAGGGCGGCGGTGACGGAGCGTACGCGGGCGATCCTGCCCGTGCACATCTTCGGCTACCCGGCGGAGATGGACGCGTTCGAGGCGATCGCACGCCAGCACGGCCTGGCGATCGTGGAGGACGCGTGCGAGGCGCTGGGGGCGCGCCACCCGGATGGCAGGCCCGTGGGAGGCCGCGGCAACCCGGCGGTCTTCGGGTTCTACGCGAACAAGCAGATCACCACGGGCGAGGGCGGGATGATCGCGCTGGGCGATTCGGCGCTCAAGGAGCGGATTGACTCGGAGCGCAACCAGGGGCGCTCCCCGGAGCGGGGCTGGCTGGACCACGACCGCCTGGGCTTCAACTACCGCCTCTCGGACATCGCGTGCGCCCTCGGTCTGGCGCAGTTGGAGCGCCTGGACGAGCTCCTGGCGGCGCGGGCGCGGATCGCGAGCCTCTACCGGGAGGCGCTGCAGGGCATCAGAGGTCTGGAGCTGCCGTGCCCTGACATGGAAGGGAGCAGGCGCGGGTGGTTCGTGTTCGTCGTGCAGCTCCCGCACAGGGTCGATCGCGACACGGTGGTGCGGACGCTCGCGGCGGAGGGGATCCAGAGCAAGCCGTATCTGCCGGCGATCCACCTGATGCGCTTCTACCGCGAGCGTTTCGGCCACCGCCCCGGCGAGCTCCCGGTCAGCGAGGACGTGGCGGCGCGCTCGATCGCGCTGCCGTTCTTCGTGGGCATGAAGGAGTGGGAGGTGCGCTGCGTGGCCGACGTCCTGCGGGAGGCCGTGGGCCGGTAGAGGTCTGCGGGAGGGCGGTAGAGGTCCTGCGGGAGGCCGTGGGCCGGTAGAGGTCTGCGGGAGGGCGGTAGAGGTCCTGCGGGAGGCCGTGGGCCGGTAGAGGTCTGCGGGAGGGCGGTAGAGGTCCTGCGGGAGGCCGTCGGCCGGTATAGGTCCTGCGGGAGGGCGTGGGCGGTAGAGATCCAGCGCAGCACCTTCAGTACTCCGCCGCGCCAGCGAGGGGCGCGCGTGGAGGGATCGCCGGGGGGGCGCCGCGTCTGCTGATTCCAATCGTTCCAGCCTCCGCAGACCGACAAACGCCCTGCAATTGTTCAATCTACTCGAAGAAGGTGAGAAACAGCCCTTTGGCTCCTCTTGACAAAGGGCTATGGTTAGGGCTTGCAGTCAGAAGCCGCAGCGCAAGCTTCCACAAGCTCGCGAGCGCCCTTGTCTACCCATTCCAGGCGCTCGTTGAGAGCTCCGACTGCGGGACCTCCTCTCCCAAGCGGTCGGACTCGCTGAGCGGGGGCGCCGGACTCGACTTAGACCGGCGTCCTCGCCAGCCCCCTTGCGATCCGCGGTGGACCGGCGGGGCGCCGCGATCGCAGGCTGTGTCCAGGTGCGGCTGTGCTACGGGGCCGTCGCGATCTCGCCTGCCTCGCGCGCGCCGATGAACGGCGCCAGCGCGAAGTACGTCGCTCGCGTGACCATCACTGGGAGCTCGTGCATGCGGTTCTGCAGCGCGTGGTGCAGGCACAGCTCGAACAGGCCCCCTGCGATCGCTTCCACGGTGACGGTGGGCGGACGCTCCCCGTCGGGGCTGTAGTCGAGGCCCGGGAGCAGCATCCGCGAGTAGGAGGTCACGCCTTTGAGGGCGCGTTCGGCGGTGCGGTCGGTCGCCGCCAGCACGTCCACCATCGCGATGTGCGCGTAGGCCGGCTCCCCCGCCATGAAGCGGAAGAGCGCCGAGATGCCAGCCCGCACGCCGAGGCGCCAGTCGGGCTGCGCGCGATACGCGTGCTCCACCAGCGCGAGCGCTTTGTCGTGACCGATCTCGTACGCCACCAGGAACGCGTCCTCCTTGCCGCTGAAGTGCTCGTAGAACGCCGCCAGCGAGACCGACGCCCCGGCTGCGATGCCCTCCACCGTCAGAGCCGCGTAGCCCTTCCTTGCGGTGAGGTTCGTGACCGCGTCGAGGATCCGCTCGCGCTGGCTGTGCACCACGAAGCTGCGCGACATTCCGGCCTCTCCACGCGGCAGTCTGCGCCGGTCGTTGGCGGCTGCGCCGAGCGAGAGCGAGCCCGGGGCACGCCCACCGGATAGGTCAAGGTGCAGCTCCTGTGGCGTTGGATCCACCAAGTTCATCATCGTCGGCGGCGCCGGCCAGTAGGTGCTCGCCCAGTTCACCAGCCCGGGGACGAGCCCGGGCAGCCGCACGCGCTGCCCCCGGCGCAGGTGCCCGTAGAGGACGTGCAGCAGCCCCCCGACGACGCCGCGCAGCACCGGGTTGGGGATCGGGCCCGGGCCCGGCGGTAGGCCCAGGCTCTCGCGCAGGAGGTCCTCGTAACCCGCCGCCAGCTGTTCGCGGCGCCCGATCCCCGCCGGGCCCGCCGCGGCGATCTCCACCATCAGCATTCGCATTGCGTCCGGGCGCTCGGTCGCCAGGTCGAAGAGCTCTTCCAGCGCCGCGTCGATGCTGCCCGGCAGGTCTTCCGCGTGACGGAACGTTTCGGAGATTGCGCGCTGCCCGCCGGCGGCGATCGCGTCGTACGCCGCCAGGAAGCACTCTTCCTTGTTGGTGAAGTGCTCGTAGAAGGCCTTTCGCGAGACTCCCGCCCGCTTGATCACATCCGAGACCGTGCTCGCCGCGTAGCCCTTCGTCCCGACCGCGTCGATCATTCCCTCCTGCAGACGCTGGCGCTGGTTGGTCGCCACCTGCGCGCGGGTAAGTGAGTGCGGCCCCCGCGGCAGCCCCTGAAGCCGGCCGATCGGTGGTCGTTCCAGCAACTCCGACATGGGGCGATTATTGCGCACCCCGACCCTCCCTGCAGGGCGTGTTTCCATCTGCCCGGCTGGAGTCCCCCGTGACCTTGCGTTTCTTGGGAATATCGGGATAGTCCTGAAGTATGGCATAAAGGCACTGCGCTTGCTCGGGATTCGCGTCCCGCTCGGCGCTCTCCTTCGGGCAGCTCGAAGCGCGAGACCGCCGCCGTGGAACTCCGCTAGTGTCCCACCCCGAGCGCAACGCCACCGAAGGTCATGTCCCGCTTCCGCGAGCTCCAGCACTCAGCCTTGGTTGGGTCCCCTCCCGCCCCGGGCAGGCCCTCCCCCCGTGCCCCCTCCCGTTGTCAGTGGGTCTTCTCGTAACCACATGTCCCGCTTCCGCGAGCCCCAGCACCCCGACTTCCGGCGTCTGAACGCCTCGCTGCGCTTCGACCGGCGGCTGTGGCCACAGGACATCGAGCAGTCCCGCGCCCACGCGTGGATGCTCGCCGAGCGCGGGATCATCTCGATCGAGGATCGCAACAACCTGATCGAAGGCATCGAAGAGGTCGAGTCCGAGCTCGCGCTGGGGGCGTTCGCCTTCGAGGAGGACGACGAAGACATCCACATGGCGATCGAGCGGCGCCTGATCGAGCTCGCCGGGCCCGTCGGCGGCAAGCTGCACACCGCGCGCTCCCGCAACGACCAGGTTGCCACAGACCTCGCCATGTACGTGCTCGAGCGCGCCCGCGCCGCCCACGACGCCGCCGAGGAGCTGATGGGCGCGCTGCTCGACCGCGCCGAGGAGCACACCGACTGGCCGCTGCCCGGCTACACGCACCTGCAGCGCGCCCAGCCCGTCTACCTCGCCCACCACCTGCTCGCTTACTTCTGGATGCTCGCCCGCGACCGCGAGCGCTTCGCCTTCGCCCTTGGGCAGGCCGGGCGCCTGCCGCTCGGCTCGGGCGCCCTCGCCGGCGTCAGCTTCGACACCGACCGCCGCCTGCTCGCCCGCCAGCTCGGCTTCTACGACGTCGTCCCCAACTCGATCGACGCCGTCTCCAACCGCGACTTCGCGCTCGACTACCTGAACGCCGCTGCGACCTGCGCCACCCACCTCTCGCGCTTGGGGGCGGAGCTCGTGCTGTGGTCAAGCCAAGAGGTCGGCTTCTGCGAGCTGCCCGACGCGTGGTCCTCGGGCTCCTCGATCATGCCCCAGAAGAAGAACCCCGACGCCGCCGAGCTGCTGCGCGCCAAGGCGCCCCGCGTCGTCGGGCACCTCACCGCCCTGCACGGCGTCTTCCACGCTCTGCCCCTCACCTACAACAAGGACATGCAGGAGGACAAGGAGCACCTCTTCGACGCCGCCGACACCCTCGAGCTCGCGCTGGCCGCCGCCCGCGGGATGGTCCTCGGCGTGCGCTTCTCGCGGGAGCGCATGGCCGCCGCGGCCTCCGACGAGCTGCTCGGCGCCACCGACCTCGCCGACATGCTCGTGCGCCACGGAGTGCCCTTCCGCGAGGCTCACGGGATCCTCGCCGGGCTCGTGCGCGCCGCCCTTGAGAGCGAACGAAGCCTCTCCGAACTGACCCCAGCCGAGCTGGCCACGCACAGCACCGTGCTCGGGGAGCACAGCGAGGAGTACCGGGAGCTACTCACCCAGGGCTCCTTCCTGGAGAGCAAGGTCTCCGAGGGCGGCACCGCCTCCGAGCGCGTCCGCGAGCAGCTGCAGCTCGCCCGCGGTGTGCTCGCCCACCCCCCCGCCGGGGAGTCCCCCAACCCGTGGGATTGACGTGACCCGCGCTCCCGTCGCCACCGTTGACGTGCCCCGCGCTCCCGTCGCGAGCGGCTTCGCGGTGCGACGTCCGCGCACCCCCGCGCCGGGCGCTCTGCCTGTGGAGTTCTACGCCCAGCCGGTGCTCGAGGTCGCCCGCTCGCTGATCGGCTGCGTCGTGGAGCACCGCGCCGCCGCAGGCGTGATCGTCGAGACCGAGGCCTACCACGAGAGCGAGCCCGCGTGCCACGCCTTCGTCGGGCTCACACCCCGCACCAGCACGCTCTTCGGCGGGCCCGGCCGCGCCTACGTCTACCGCTCCTACGGCATCCACGCGCTCCTGAACGCGGTCTGCGAGGAGCCCGGAGTGGGCGCTGCCGTGCTGATCCGTGCGCTGGAGCCGCTGCGCGGGATCGCTCGTATGCGCGAGCGCCGCGGCGTCCAGCGCCGCGAGGACCTGTCCTCGGGCCCCGGCAAGCTCACCGTCGCGCTCGCCGTCGAGCTGCTGCACAACGACTGCGACCTCACCCGCGGGCCGGTCACGATCCGTCCCCCACGCGAGTCGTGGCTGCAAGCCGACCACGAGGTGCTCGCCGCTCCCCGCATCGGGATCACCAAGGCCGTTGACCTGCCGTGGCGCTTCTGCCTCGCCGGCAACCCCCACGTCTCCCGCCCCCGGCCCGGGTAGGCCATCAGCCGCTTGGGCCGGCCCCGCTGGGCGCCCCCGTGCCCCCGCTGATCTTCGGAGTTGACGCTTCCGGCGTCTGATTTGGAGCTCCGCCCCCCGCACCTTCCGGGGTCGCCGGGGCGGGCGACGGGTTGGACGGACTCTTCTGCGCGGGCGCCGGCGCGCCTTCGGAGCCTTCGGCGCTCCCCGCTCCGCCGCCCCTCGTGGGCGCCGGCGTTTCGCCCGCGTGGCTCTTGGGAGCTGCGCCCGTGCCGGCGGAGGATTCTGGCGCCGGGGTGGGGGAGGTGGTTGTCGCGGCGGCTTCGCTCGCTTCCCCGCTCCCTTCCACGGTCGCTCCCGCTCCCGTCCCCGTCTTCCTGGCGCTCGCCGCACGCTTGGTCGCGGCTTCTTCGGCGCGTTCCTTTTCCACCCGCAGCGCGGAGACCATGAAGTTGTGCCAGATCAGCGCCGGGAAGGTGCCTCCCAGCACGGGTCCCCCGTTGAACTCGGTGGTCATCGGCACCAGGCTGTCGGGGAAGCCCACCCACACCGCCACCGTGTACCTGTGGTTCCACCCCACGAACCACGCGTCCCCGTAGTTGGAGGTCGTGCCCGTCTTGCCCGCCGCGAACTGGCCGAGCGCCGCCGAGCGGGCGGTGCCGTACTCAAGCACCGTCTCGAGCATCCCGGTCTCCGTGGTCGCCACCCCCGGGGGCAGCACCTGATGCAGGGCGGTGTGGTCGACCTGTTCGTGTGAGCCCGCCTGCACCGCTTCGATCCCCACCGGCGCCCCCGGTTCGCCGAGCGTGCCGCTCACCCGCTCGCCGCCGTGGGCGATCGTCTCGTAGGCATGCGCCATGTCCAGCGGTGTTACCCCCGTTTTCAGGCCCCCGATCGTCATCGCCGGGTTCGTGGAGATCGGGGTGGTGATCCCCATTCGGTGCGCCAACGTCGCGATCTTGTGGGTTCCCACCCTCAGGCCCACTTCCGCGTAGATCGAGTTGTCCGAGTACGCCGTCGCCCCCGTCAGCGTGTTTGAGCCCGCGTAGGCGTTTTCGTCGTTGTGCACCGTGAACACTTCCGAGCTGTGGGGCACCTTGAAGGTCTTTACCCTCGAGCTCCACACCGAGCCCGGGGAGATCCCGTCCTCCAGCGCCGCCGCGAGGTCGAACGCCTTGAAGGAGGAGCCCGGTTGGCGCTCTCCCTCGGTGGCAAGGTTGAACGGGCTTGCGTCGTAGCCCCGCCCCCCCACCATCGCCCGCACCTTGCCGGTGGAGTTTTCGATCGCCACCAGCGCCGCCGCCGGGCCTTCAGGGCCCGGCAGGTAGCCCGCCACCGCCTGTTCGGCGGCGCGCTGCAGCCCCAGGTCCAGGGTCGTGTGGACCTGCAGGCCGCCGTAGTACGCCCGCTCCGCCCCATAGTGGGCGATCACCTGCGGGCCCACCCAGTCGTCGAAGTAGCCGGTGTCGACCCCGTCCACCAGCGGCTGGCTGGGGGGCGCGATGTCCTGCGGGGCGGGCAGCGCCTGGATCGTGCTTTCTTCGTACTCCCCGCGGTTCAGGTAGCCCTGCTGGTACATCTGCCCGAGCACCACGTTGCGGCGCGCCCGCGCCGCCGCCGGGTTGCTCACCGGGTTGTACTCCGTGGGGGACTGGATGATCCCCGCGAGCAGCGCCGCCTCCCACGGCTCGAGCTCCTGCACGCACAGCAGGCGCCCCGGCAGGCCGCACCCGCGGTGGTTGACTTCCTGGCCGAAGTACGTCTGCGCCGCCGCCTCGATCCCGTAGGCCCCGTTGCCGAAGTAGATCGTGTTCAGGTACTCCGTGAGGATCTTCAGCTTCGACCAGTGGTGGGCCAGGTGGAACGCCAGCGCCGCCTCCCGCAGCTTCTCGAAGACCGTGCGGTGCGCCTGCGCTCCCGGCAGCGCGTTCTTGACGAACTGCTGCTCGATCGTCGAGGCCCCCTGCACCGCGCCCTGGTGCAGCACGTCGGTCACGAACGCCCGCGCGATCGAGCGTAGGTCGATGCCGCTGTTGGTCATGAAGCGCTTGTCCTCGATCGCGATCACCGCCTCCCGCACGATCGGCGGGATCTGCTGCGGGGTGACGAGCACCTGGTCGCGCTGGCTCAGCATCCCGATCTGCGTGCCCCTGTCGTCGAGCAGCACCGAGTTGTGCGCGTTTTCCTGCCTGAACTTCGCTTCCAGCTGCGGCAGGTCCGAAGCCACGGCCATGAACACGCCGAACGCGAACGAGACGAGGCCGAGCAGCGACAGCGCGAGAAAGATCAGAAAGAAGCGCAGCTTCTTCAGACGCGAGCCACCGCCGGCGGGCAGCGAGACAGACTCCACCGGGGGCGAGAGTCTAGCATTGGCCCGCCCATGCCGAGCCCCCCCGACCAGGAGCCCCCCGCGGCCGCCGCTGCGCCTGGCGGGAGTGCCACAGGAGGTGCCCGGCCCCGCGCTGCGAACGCTGCGCTGGCCGATCTCCGATCGGTCGGGCGGCTTGCCGCCCGACTCAATCAAAATGCAGTCGACTCTCTCCCCGAGGGCGCGCTCGCCGAGCGGCTCGCCGAGGCTCACACCGCGGGACGGCCCCTGCGTGTCAAGTTCGGGATCGACCCCACCGCGCCCGACATCCACCTCGGCCACGCCGTCTTGCTGCGCAAGCTCCGCGAGCTCCAGGACGCCGGACAGCTCGTCGTCCTGATCGTCGGCGACTACACCGCGCGTGTCGGCGACCCCTCCGGCCGCTCCACCCTGCGACCGATGCTCACCGCCGAGGAGATCGAGGAGAACGCCGCCACCTTCCGCGAGCAGGCGCTGCGGATCCTGGACCCCGACCCTGCGCGCCTGGAGGTTCGCCACAACAGCGAGTGGCTCGACATGCCGATGGCGGACCTGCTGCGGCTGGTCGGCACCACCACCGTCGCGCAGCTGCTCGAACGCGACGACTTCGCCCAGCGCTACTCCGCTGGCGCGCCGATCTCGATGCTCGAGCTGCTCTACCCGCTTCTGCAGGGATACGACTCCGTCGCCGTCCGCGCCAACCTCGAGCTCGGCGGTACCGACCAGAAGTTCAACCTGCTCCTCGGTCGCGACGTCCAGCGCGCCTACGGCCAGCCCCAGCAGGCAGTCCTGACGATGCCCCTGCTGCGCGGCACCGACGGCGCTCGCAAGATGTCCAAGTCGCTCGGCAACCACATCGGGATCGCCGAGCCCCCCGGCGAGGTCTACGGCAAGACCATGTCCATCCCCGACGAGCTCATGAGCGACTACTACCGGCTGCTGCTCCTACGCGAGCCGACCGAGGGTGCCTCGCCGCGAGATTCAAAGCGCGAGCTCGCCCGCGGGCTCGTCTCGTGGCTCTACTCCCCCGAGGACGCTGAGGAGGCCGAGCGCGAGTTCGACCTCGTCTTCGTCCACCGCCGCCAGCCCGGGGAGATCCCCGAGGCCAGGGTGCACGCCGAGGACGGCGTCCTGCACCTCCCCGCCGTGATCGCCGAGGAGTTTGGGCTTTCTCGCGCCCACGCCCGCCGTCTGATCGACCAGGGCGCCGCCGCCCTCGGCGAGAGCGCCCTGCACGCCGGCGAGTACGACGTGCCGCTCGACCGCGCCCGCGGGCAGGTCCTGCGCGTCGGCAAACGCCGCTTCAGGCGGCTGCTCATCGAATAGCGCTATACTGCTCCGCCGGTCCACAAGCGCCCTCGGGCGTTGGTCCGGATTGGTCTTCTCCGGGGATGTCCTCCCCAAAGAGGCTCGACGGTCTTTGAAAACTCAACAGCATGCGCACCGACGATCGAGAATCGATCGTGGTGTGCGTCCAGGTTCGACCCGCCGCCGGGCGAGGCGCCACGCGCGCTGCCGATCTTCGATCGGTCTCGGGGGCGGACCAAGAGTCAAGTAGGAGCAGTACCCCGTCATGGTGCCGGAGCCCACGTGTATAGGCCCGGCCCGTCGGTCGCCGCGCAAGCGGCGCTCGGCAAGCCGTGACAGCTTTTCGTGAAGTTCTTCACGGAGAGTTTGATCCTGGCTCAGGACGAACGCTGGCGGCGTGCTTAACACATGCAAGTGGAGCGACGAACCAGGGCTTGCCCTGGGGCAGAGCCGCGAACGGGTGAGTAACACGTGGGTTACCTGCCCCGATGACCGGGACAACCCGAGGAAACTCGGGCTAATACCGGATGTGCCCGCAAGGGGAAAGGAAGCTTCGGCCTCCGCATCGGGATGGGCCCGCGGCCCATTAGCTTGTTGGTGAGGTAACGGCTCACCAAGGCTGCGATGGGTAGCTGGTCTGAGAGGACGATCAGCCACACTGGGACTGAGACACGGCCCAGACTCCTACGGGAGGCAGCAGTGGGGAATCTTGCGCAATGCGCGAAAGCGTGACGCAGCAACGCCGCGTGGGGGAAGAAGGCTTTCGGGTTGTAAACCCCTTTCAGTTGGGACGAAGCTTCGCCGGTTAATAGCCGGCTGGAGTGACGGTACCTTCACAAGAAGCACCGGCTAACTACGTGCCAGCAGCCGCGGTAATACGTAGGGTGCAAGCGTTGTCCGGAATTATTGGGCGTAAAGAGCGTGTAGGCGGCTTGATAAGTCTGCTGTGAAAGTCCAGGGCTCAACCCTGGAAAGCCGGTGGATACTGTCAAGCTAGAGTCCGGAAGGGGCGAGTGGAATTCCTGGTGTAGCGGTGAAATGCGCAGATATCAGGAGGAACACCAATGGCGAAGGCAGCTCGCTGGGACGTGACTGACGCTGAGACGCGAAAGCGTGGGGAGCAAACAGGATTAGATACCCTGGTAGTCCACGCTGTAAACGATGGCAACTAGATGTGGGGGGTGTCGACTCCCCCCGTGTCGAAGCTAACGCATTAAGTTGCCCGCCTGGGGAGTACGGCCGCAAGGCTAAAACTCAAAGGAATTGACGGGGGCCCGCACAAGCAGCGGAGCATGTGGTTTAATTCGACGCGACGCGAAGAACCTTACCTGGGCTTGACATGTGAGTGACAGGTGTGGAAACACACCCTCCTTTCGGGGCACTTTCACAGGTGGTGCATGGCTGTCGTCAGCTCGTGTCGTGAGATGTTGGGTTAAGTCCCGCAACGAGCGCAACCCCCGTCGCATGTTGCCAGCATTCAGTTGGGGACTCATGCGAGACTGCCGGTGACAAACCGGAGGAAGGTGGGGATGACGTCAAGTCATCATGCCCCTTATGTTCAGGGCTACACACGTGCTACATTGGCGCGTACAGAGGGTTGCGATACCGCGAGGTGGAGCGAATCCCTTAAAGCGCGTCTCGGTTCGGATTGCAGGCTGAAACTCGCCTGCATGAAGGCGGAGTTGCTAGTAATCGCGGATCAGCACTGCCGCGGTGAATACGTTCCCGGGCCTTGTACACACCGCCCGTCACACCACGGGAGTGAGCAACACCCGAAGCCGGTGGCCTAACCCGCAAGGGAGGGAGCCGTCGAAGGTGGGGCTCGTGACTGGGGTGAAGTCGTAAGCAAGTTGCGACCCGTGTCGGCAACGACACGTGAAAAACTCGGCTGTATGCTGGAAACTCCGAGTATCCCTCGCTACTCGCCGTTCCATCCGGAGCGGCAGTGACAATGTGGGGGTGCGGACAATCAGCAGGGAAGTCGTGTCCCCGCCCAACCTGGCGGAGGCATTGACCCCTCAGAGACTACACGCCGAGCTCCTGGCGACAAGCGCTTCAGGCGCTTGGAGTTATCTGTTCGGAGCAGCACACGATGCGACGATCAGTTCACGTCATGGCACCGTCCGTTTTGGGCAGGCCGACGTGGAATGGCTTGATGTCCTCCGCGTACTCATTGAGAAGCAAGGACAGAAGGCCTGGATGTATCGCGAGGGCAGTACCCGCAGATTTTGGGTACTTGAGACGTCAGCCAAGTGGCTGACTAAGGAGCCTTCGTTCTCGACGTGCGAGGAGCGCTGTGCTTGTGCACGGGGCTACTTCGATGCGGAGGGTGGCATTCCACGGGATGTCGCCGCGAGGTTTTACATCCAGTTCGTGCAGAAGGATCGAGCAGATATTGCTAGGTTGCAGGCAATCCTTGCAAGTGAGGGGATAGCTTGCGGCAAGCTGCATCGGCCGAGCCGCAAACAGATCATCCGGTCTGGCGGTTCTACGTTGCAGCTTGCTCCCAGCGGGATTTCGTGTCCCGGGTGGGGTCCTGGCATCCAAGGAAGCGCAGTCTGCTGGCCGCTCGTTTTGGTGGCCGGCAACCAGGATGAAGATATAGTCCACGCCCCATGGCGACATGGGGAACCACGTGAACAAGGTAGCCGTAGCGGAAGCTGCGGCTGGATCACCTCCTTTCTAGGGAGCACTACGGTGCCCCGGTCCTAGCGGCCGCTCGATCTCATCGGGACCCTCGGGTCTAGTATGAGCTCGGACGGTGACAAGAGCAGACCGGGCCTAGCATGTCGACCGAACCTGACTGGCGCGCCGTGTCCTCCATCGAGGCTTCCCACCTACTGGGAGCCACGTGGCGGACCGGCATCCAACCCGCCAGCATGCTGTTGAGCTTTGAGAGACCGGCGCCCGCCCGGCGTTAGGCGCAGCCGCGATATAGAGATCGCGTCCGCACATGCCCGGCGCAGGCTGGTGAAAGCCTCTTCACGGTCCTTGAAAACTGCACAGAAGCCACATCAGCCGCCATCGATAAGCGGCGGCTGAAAACGGGTATCACCGGGCCGCTCGCGATCATTCTCATCTGTGCCTGCTTGTTCAGAGGTGCGGAAGATCACGATCGGTCTGATCACCGTCAAGATAGTAAGGGCACATGGTGGATGCCTTGGCACCAAGAGTCGACGAAGGGCGTGAACGGCTGCGATAAGCCACGGTTAGGCGCTGAATAGCCTTTGACCCGTGGATGCCCGAATGGGGAAACCCAGCGCTGGTAATGCGGCGTTATCCCCGGCTGAACACATAGGCCGGCGGAAGACAAGCGGGGGAAGTGAAACATCTCAGTACCCCGAGGAAAGTAAATCAACAGAGACTCCCTGAGTAGTGGCGAGCGAAAGGGGATCAGCCCAAACCTGCTGCGTGTAAGCGGCCACGCGTTGCGTAGCGGGGGTTGTAGGGCGCTTGTTCCGAGCCGTGGCCGGCTCGGCGGAAGTTACAAAATCATGTGGTAGTCGAAGCGTGTGGAACCGCGCACCATAGAGGGCAATCGTCCCGTAGACGAAACTGCATGATCTTCCGTCAAGCGTTCCTGAGTAAGTCCGTGCTCGTGAAACGCGGACTGAACCTGGGGGGACCACCCTCCAAGGCTAAGTACTCCTTGGTGACCGATAGCGGACAAGTACCGTGAGGGAAAGGTGAAAAGTACCCCGGAAGGGGAGTGAAATAGTACCTGAAACCGCGTGCCTACAAGCGGTGGGAGCAGGCTTGTCCTGTGACCGCGTGCTTTTTGCATAACGAGCCGGCGAGTTACTCGTCTGCGGCGAGGTTAAGCGATGAGCGGAGCCGTAGCGAAAGCGAGTCCTAATAGGGCGACATAGTCGTAGGCGGTATACCCGAAACTGAGCGAGCTACCCATGGGCAGGCTGAAGCGGGGGTAAGACCTCGTGGAGGGCCGAACCGACCTAGGTTGAAAACTGGGCGGATGACCTGTGGGTCGGAGTGAAAGGCTAATCAAGCTCAGTGATATCTGGTTCTCTCCGAAATATATTTAGGTATAGCCTCGGATAAATTGCGTTTTGGCCGTAGAGCACTGTTTGGACTAGGGGCCCTACCAGGTTACCGACTTCAGGCAAACTCCGAAGACCATTACGTCTACTCCGGGAGTCAGTTGCTGGGGGATAAACTTCAGCGTCGAAAGGGAAACAGCCCAGACCGCCAGCTAAGGTCCCTAAGTACTAGCTAAGTGGGAAACGATGTTCGAGTGCATAGACAACCAGGAGGTTGGCTTAGAGGCAGCCACCCTTGAAAGAGTGCGTAACAGCTCACTGGTCAAGTGTTCGAGCGCGGACAATGTAACGGGGCTCAAGCTAGTCACCGAAGCTGCGGGTGCGTGAAACCTTCGGGTCGATCGCGCGGTAGGAGAGCGTTCCCACGCCAGTAAAGCGGCGGCGTAAGCCAGCCGTGGAGGCGTGGGAAGTGAGAATGCCGGCATGAGTAACGAAAGAGAGGTGAGAATCCTCTCCACCGATTGCCCAAGGATTCCTTAGTAAAGTTCGTCTACTAAGGGTTAGTCGGGACCTAAGGCGAGGCCGAAAGGCGTAGTCGATGGCCAACAGGTTGATATTCCTGTACCACGTCGCTTCCGTTTGACCGATGGGGGGACGAGGAAGGCTAAGGGAACCCAGGCGATGGTTGTCCTGGGACAAGCATGTAGGGGTGGCCCTTGTCAAATGCGGGGCTGCATAACCCGAGGTGCGATGTCAGCTGGCTCTAAGCCGGCGAGTCCCCGACGCCATACCTCCAAGAAAATCCTCTAGGGAGGAAGCGCGTGCCCGTACCAAAACCGACACAGGTGGGCAAGTAGAGAATACTAAGGTGATCGAGATAACCCTCGTTAAGGAACTCGGCAAAATTGCCCCGTAACTTCGGGATAAGGGGCGCCCCAGTAGGGTGAAGCTCTTCGCGAGTGGAGCCCGAGGGGGCCGCAGTGAATAGGCTGAAGCGACTGTTTACCAAAAACACAGGTCTCTGCTAAGTCGTAAGACGACGTATAGGGGCTGACGCCTGCCCGGTGCCGGAAGGTTACGTGGAGTTGTTAGGGCTTGTCCCGAAGCAGCGAAACTAAGCCCCGGTAAACGGCGGCCGTAACTATCAGCTGACCGAGGTAGTTGTAAAACTTGGCTATATGCTGGAATATCCGTGGATCCCGCACTACGATTCCGTCCGCAGTGGGCGGTATCGTGACAATGTGTCGGGTGCGGACAATCAGCAGGAAAGGCCCAGGGTCCAGTCGGACCAGGACGGTCGACCGCGTGAGCGGTGTCCTGGACGGCGCGAAAGACGCTGGGAATCCTCAGAGACTATACGCCGAGCTTGCCCCCCAGACCGGGGGTGGGATGAGATAGTCCGCTCTCATGGGCGACCATGAGAGTCCGCCAGAAATGTGCGGACCGCCTGGAAAGTCCAGGTAGTAACAGCAGGAACGGTCCTAAGGTAGCGAAATTCCTTGTCGGGTAAGCACAAACACTTGCCCCGCCGTCTCGCGAGAGACGGCCGAGAACCGGCTCATATCGGGGAAACCCTCCTGCCGACGTTGGCAAAGGGCAATCCCGAGGGAAGTCCTAGTGACCCCCTAACGACTGATCCGAAAGGAGAGGCGTGTCATGCTTCGGAAAGTCCGAAAATCCATGTGATGCGCAATACGCCGGCCCTCATCGAAAGACAAGGCGCCTATGGAAGTGCAGTACCGCTGGATACCTGGTATGTCACAGGTCTGACGGAGGGCGAGGGGTGCTTTTGCATCTCCTTGGCCGTCCGGGCGAAGTTACGAACAGGTCTCGAGGTGAGGCCATCGTTCTCGCTCTCACTCAACGAGAAGGATCTGGGATTGCTGGAGGGTCTGAAGGCGTTCTTTGATTGTGGTTGGATCCGGGAGTCGAAGGGAGATCGCACCTTCAAGTATGAGGCGCGGTCGATCGGAGACCTCAATGGAGTCATCCTTCCGCATTTTGAGCGTTTCCCCTTACGGGGACACAAGGCGAGAAGCTGTGCAGGCTTCTCCCGTGTGTGCCGGATGGTCGAACAAGGAGATCATCTGCAGCGGGATTGCTTGCGAGAGATAGTGGGTATCGCCTACCAGATGAATCTGGGAAAGCGCCGCCACTCGCAGGATGCACTCCTAAGGGTGCTGGATGAGGTGAAGGGATAGTCTGCGCTCTCGGATAACGAGAGAACACGCGAAGTTCCGACCTGCACGAATGGCGTAACGACTTCAGCGCTGTCTCAACGAGGGGCTCGGTGAAATTGCAGTCTCGGTGAAGATGCCGAGTACCCGCGGCTAGACGGAAAGACCCCGTGAACCTTTACTACAACCTGGTATTGGGATTCGGTGCATCTCGCTCAGGATAGGTGGGAGGCTTTGAAGCGCCGGTTGCGGCCGGCGTGGAGCCAACCTTTAGATACCACCCTTGGTGTATTGGGTTTCTAACAGCATTCCGTGAATCCGGGTGCTGGACAGTGCCAGGCGGGTAGTTTGACTGGGGCGGTCGCCTCCCAAAATGTAACGGAGGCGCACAAAGGTTCCCTCAGCACGGTTGGAAATCGTGCGTAGAGCGCAAAGGTAGCAAGGGAGCTTGACTGCGAGACTGACAGGTCGAGCAGGTGCGAAAGCAGGTCTTAGTGATCCGGCGGTAGCAAGTGGAAGTGCCGTCGCTCAACGGATAAAAGGTACTCCGGGGATAACAGGCTTATCGGGCCCAAGAGTCCACATCGACGGCCCGGTTTGGCACCTCGATGTCGGCTCGTCGCATCCTGGGGGTGGAGTCGCTCCCAAGGGTTGGGCTGTTCGCCCATTAAAGCGGTACGCGAGCTGGGTTCAGAACGTCGTGAGACAGTTCGGTCCCTATCTGCCGTGGGCGTTGGAGAATTGAGAGGATTTGTCCCTAGTACGAGAGGACCGGGATGAACGCACCTCTGGTGTATCTGTTGTCCTGCCAAGGGCATTGCAGGCTAGCTACGTGTGGATCGGATAACCGCTGAAAGCATCTAAGCGGGAAGCCGGCCTCAAGATGAGTTCTCCCATCCCCTAGAGGGAGTAAGACCCCTGGTAGACCACCAGGTTGATAGGCCGGATCTGGAAGGGCGGTAACGCCCGTAGGAGACCGGTACTAATGGTTCGAGGGCTTGACGGATTTTTTGATTTCGGGTGGTACTCGTGTGGCGCTGTGCAGTTTTGAAGGACCGGGGAGGCTGGTCTCTCGCCTTTTTCCGGTGGCCTTGGCGAGGGGGAGACACCTCTTCCCATTCCGAACAGAGCAGTTAAGCCCCTCAGCGCCGATGGTACTTGGCTCGCAAGGGCCTGGGAGAGTAGGACGCCGCCGGTTCTTTTACCCACGAGCCGCCCCGAGGGGCGGCTCGTGGTCGTTGTGTCCCTGTGGTCTGGCGGCGTGATTGTGGGTGCACTCGCCGACGGCGCTGTGTGCGCATCGCCGATCAGCGTGGGCGATCAGCGTCCGCCGCCGGACCTCTCGGGTCGTCTTGCGTCCCGGACCTCTCGGGTAGTCTTACGTCCATGTCCCGCGCGGCCGATTTCTACGCTCGTCTCAGCCCCTACCTCGCGCACCGCCCCGGCAGCGCTCTCGCCACACAGGCCCACGCTTGGGTCGTTAGGCGCACGGGAGGGCGGCTCGGAGGCCGCGCGCTCGGGGCCGACATCCTCGTGCTGCGCACCACGGGCCGGCGTTCCGGTCAGCGGCGCGACGCACCCGTGTTCTTTGTCCCTCGCGGCGATGGGTTCGCCATCGTCGCGTCCAACGCCGCGTCTGCCCGCCCGCCTGCATGGTGGTTCAACCTGCAGGACGACCCCGACGCCGATGCGCTGGTGCACGGGCGCACTTACCCGGTTCGCGCCCGCGGCGCCACCGGGGAGGAGGTCGCCGAGCTGTGGCCGCGGCTCGTGGAGCTCTACAGCGGCTACGACCACTACAGGTCGATCGCCGCTCGCGAGCTGCCCGTCGTGATCCTCGAGCCGCGCTGAGCGCTGCCCGCTCCGGAGGGTGAGCCTGCGGGCGCCCGCAGGCGTCACCGTCTTCTCGCTGGGCGTGCGTCAGCCGACGCGGCGGAGCTTCGAGAGCGGTACGACGACGATGCGGTCGAGCACGGGATCCAGTGGCATGGTCGTGACCTCGACCATCGCCTTGTCGTCGCCCAACAGCTCGACCACTCCACCCCTAGAGCCGGCGGGAGCAGTTTCGACTGCCTCGGTCAACTCGACCAAGTCGAACAGCGTGATCTCATGTGTGGCTGGCATCGCTCTCATGTTAGGGAGTTGGGAAGGCGCTTACCAGACGTGGCCTGTCGGTCGTGGTTGCGTAGTGCCAGACCGATCGGACTCTCGATGTGCGGTTGTTGATTGTGAGTACGACGTCTACTTGGCAGCCTATGCCCTCAGCGATCTCCCGGATCGATGCGATTGGGGCATCCAGCACCGCTTTGGCGATTGCCCGCCAAATGCGGTCGGTGTCAGCCGGCCCGGCCCGAAAGACGTAAGCCCATTCCCGTCCATGGCCTCGTTCGGCGAGAATCCACTCCCTCCACTGCTCAGGTGCGGTGTACGCATCAGTGGCACGGGGAAGAGATTGTCCCGTGGTCGGGGTAGGCGTGGTGGCGGACATCGAGCGGGCAGGCTACTGGCGGGCTGCGATGGAGTCTCCGTGCTGGCCCATCGCCACTCGCGAGCTACCAGTCGTGGTCCTCGAGCCGTGCTGAGCGCTGCGCACGACGTTGGCCTCCCCGTGTCGGGCGACCGGGCCGGTCGGGCAGAGGCAGGGCTGCGGCGAGGGCGCCGGCTGGCCCCCCCGCCGCGGTGCCCGCCGTCCACACAGCGACCGAAGCGGGGAGACACTCGCCTTCGGCGAGAATCCCCCGTTCGGCCAGCGGTGCGCGTGAGCCCATGCGGGCTCGTGGCTCGCTGCCGCGAGCTCCTCCTGGCCGACCTCCCAGTCGACTGGATCGTCGTCCTCGAGCAGAAGGAACGCGCGGGTTATCGAGAGCGCATCCCGGGTGCGCTGTGCGAGCGTCGATGTCCGAGTTGAACAGAACACGTGTTCGTAAGATACGTGGGCCTTCGGACGGAACCGCCCGAACATACGTGCGCCTCTTCGCTCCGGCGCGAAAGTGGCTCAACTGAGCCAGATCGGCACCTTTGGTCTGCAACGGAAATCGCAGTATGGCTCGATGTCCGCCCTGTGAGCGAGGCCTTGCGAGGCGTGCGCCCGGCGGGCGCGCAAGCCGCCGGGCGTCGCGCTGGATCTCCCTGCGCGCCTGCCCGGGGTCCGGGGGTCCGAGGGACGTGCGGGCTCCTTGGCGTCGTACGCGAACTCCTGCGCGCCCGCGCAGGCTCGGTGGGCGCGCCGCTCGTGCAGGGACCCGGGCGCCGTGCGCGAACTCCAAATCCACATGGCTGTTACCCTTGCCGGCAGACGCGGCGGCGGTTCGATCCTCGGCCGGCGGGCGCGCGCGAAGCCCATGGAGAAGTTCGTCATCGAAGGCGGCGTCCCGCTCTCCGGCACACTGACCCCGGCCGGGAACAAGAACGCGGCGCTGCCCATCCTTGCTGCCTGCGTCCTCACTGAGGACGAGGTGCTCGTGCGCAACGTTCCCCGCATCCGCGACGTCGAGGCGATGGTCTCGATCCTCGAGCGCCTGGGGGTGCGCGTTGTCTGGCTGGGGCCCAACGAGCTTTCGCTGTGCGCCGCCGGGGTTCACGGCGTCGAGGTCGACCCCGAGCTCGCCGAGCAAATTCGCGCTTCCTTCCTGCTCGCAGGCCCCCTGCTCGCGCGCTTTGGACGCGCCGTGATGCCCCCGCCCGGGGGCGACGTCATCGGGCGGCGGCGCCTCGACCCCCACCTCGACGCCTTCCGCGCGATGGGCGCCCGCGCGGACTGCGGACGCGACATCCTGCTGAGCGCCCCCCGCGGCCTGCGGCCCACCGACGTGTTCATGGACGAGCCCTCAGTGATGGCCACCGAGAACGCGCTCCTGGCTGCCGCTCTCACCCCCGGGCAGACCGTGATCGGCAACGCCGCCTGCGAGCCCCACGTGCAGGACCTCGCGCGCCTGCTCGTCAAGATGGGCGCCGACGTCCAGGGGATCGGCTCCAACCTCCTCACCGTCCACGGTTGCGCCTCCCTGCACGGCTGCGCCCACGACATCGCCCCCGACCACATCGAGATCGGCTCCTTCATCGCGCTCGCCGGCGTCACCGGGGGGGAGCTGCTGGTCAAGGACACCGTCCCCTCCGACCTGCGCATGATTCGCCTCGTCCTGGAACGCTTGGGCCTGCGCACCGAGCTGCACGGCGTCGACGTGTTCGTGCCCGGCGGCCAGCGGCTCGTGGTGCAGGCCGACGTGGGGGAGTACAAGAGCAAGATCCAGGACGGCCCCTGGCCCGCCTTCCCCGCGGACTTGACGTCGATCGCGCTCGCCCTCGCCACCCAGGCCGAGGGTTCGATCCTCGTGCACGAGTGGATGTTCGAGAACCGCCTCGTCTTCACCGACAAGCTGATCCTGATGGGGGCCGACATCGTCCTCTGCGACCCCCACCGCGCGATCGTCACCGGCCCCCGGCGGCTGCGCGGGGAGCGCGTCGAGTCTCCCGACATCCGCGCCGGGATGGCGATGCTGCTCGCGGCCCTCTGCGCCGAGGGGCGCTCCGAAATCGGCAACATCCGTCAGATCGACCGCGGCTACGAGCGGATCGACGAGCGCCTGCGCGAGCTCGGCGCCTGCATCGAGCGCGTCGCCGTCGAGCCCTCGCCCGCGCTTCACGTCTAGACCCACCCGCCTCGCGGCGAGCTCCGCTCGGCAGCCCGCCGCGCCCTCACCCGCGCCAACGCTCCCGACCCGACCCGACCCGACTCAGCCACCGTACCGTTCCCGTTCCGTCGTATACGTTCACGTTCACGCCATGATCCACCCGATCCCCTCCGGCACTCGCGACGTGCTGCCCGACGAGATGCGCGAGATGCGCGCCATCACCGAGGCCCTGCGCGGGGTGTTCGAGCGCCACGGCTACGGCGAGGTGTACACCCCCGCGCTCGAGTACGAGGCGGTGTTGGCGCGCGCGGCGGACTCGACCTCGCCCTCTCAGCCGCCTGTTTACCGCATGTTCGACGAGACCGGAGCGCTGCTCGTGCTGCGCTCGGACATGACCGTGCCGATCGCGCGTGTCGCGGCCACCCGCTACCCGACCGCGCCCACGCCCCTGCGGTTCTGTTACCTCGCCCACTGCTACCGCGCCGTGCGCCCCTCCCGGGGGCAGCCCCGCGAGCTGCTGCAGGCCGGCATCGAGCTGCTCGGCTCGCCCGCCCCGGAGGGCACCGCGGAGGCGCTCACCGTGCTCTGCCACGCCCTGGACGCCACGGGCCTCGAGGGCTACCGCGTGGGCCTCGGCGACGCCTCGCTGTTCCCCGCCCTGATGGCGGGGCTGCGCGTGCGCGAGCCCGTCCGCCCCGACCTGCTGGAGGCGCTCGCGCGCAGGGACTTCGTGGGACTAGAGCGCCGGCTCGTGGAGGTCGGGCTGCCGGCGCCCGACGCGGAGATCCTGCTGAGCGTGCCCCAACGCCGCGGGGGGCCCGAGGCGCTGGAGGGCCTCCCGGGCCCCGCGGCGGACGCGGTGGCGGGGATGCGCGCGGTGCACGAGCTGCTCGAACCCGCGGTCGCTGCCCGCGTGATCTTCGACCTCGGCCTCGTGCGCTCCCTCGGCTACTACACCGGCGCCGTGTTCGAGGTGTACGACCCCGCGCTCGGCGCCCCCCTCGGCGGCGGCGGGCGCTACGACGAGCTGCTCGGGTCCTTCGGGCGCTCGCTGCCCGCGGTCGGCTTCGCGCTGGGCGTCGACCGCCTGCACATCGCGCTCGCGGGCGAGGAGCGCGGCCGGGGAGCGGGGCTGACGCGGTGAGCGCTGCAGCCGCGCTTGTGTCGGAGGACTCCGTGTACCCCGGGCCGTCGGGGGCTGCGCGGTGAGCGCGCTCAACGGCCTCACGCTCGCCGTGCCGCGCGGCGCCCTCTTCAAGGACACGGTCGCGCTGCTGGCCCGGCTGGGGGTGGACACCGAGGAGCTGCGCTCCAACGACCGCCGGCTGCTGTTCGCGGAGATCGGAGTGATCACGATGCGCCCCTCCGACGTACCGACCTACGTGGAGGCCGGCGCCGCGGACCTCGGGATCACCGGCAAGGACGTGCTGGCCGAGCGCGCGCTCGACGGCGTCGGCGGGGTCGGCCGCTCTGTGACCGGTCGCGAGGTGTACGAGCTGCTCGACCTCGGCTACGGCCGCTGCACGATGGTGCTGGCGTCGATCGCGGGCGTCCCCGACCCTGCGGCGGAGGCGCTGCGCCGTCTGGGGGTCATGCGGGTCGCGACCAAGTACCCGCTCATCGCCGCGGGCCACTTCGAGGAGACCGGCCGCCAGGCGGAGATCGTGGAGGTCAAGGGCTCCGTGGAGCTCGCGCCCCTCACCGGGCTCGTGGAGGCGATCGTGGACCTCACCGCGACCGGCACCACGCTGCGGGAGAACGACCTGGAGGTGCGCGAGTCCCTCTTCGAGTGCACCGCGCGCCTGATCGCCAACCCTGTGGCCCACAAGCTCAAGGCCACCGCGATCGACGACCTGCTGGGGCGGCTGCGTGCGGGTTGAGCGCCTGAGCCTGGAGGACGCGCAGGGTGAGACCGGGCCGTGGCAGGTGGCCGTGCAGCTGCGCGAGCGCGTTCCCACGCTCCAATCCGTGGAAGCGGGGGTGCGCGCGATCATGCGCGAGGTATGGCAGCACAGGGACGAGGCCGTGTTGAGGTACACGCGCATGTACGACACCGGCGGCGCGGAGCCGCGACCGCTGGTTGTGGCTCCGAGGGAGCTCGACGACGCCCTCAAGCAGCTCCCCCTCGACATGGTCGCCGGCCTGCAGGTGGCGATCGCCAACGTCGCCCAAGTCGCGCAGATCGGGGTGGCGCAGGACACGTGGGTGACGCTGCCTCAGGGGCAGCGGGTGACCCTGCGCGAGATCCCGGTCGGCTCCGCTGCGGTGTACGTCCCCGGTGGGCGCGCTCCCTACCCGAGCACGGCCGTGATGGGTGTCGTCACCGCGCGCGCGGCCGGGGTGCTGGAGGTCGTCGTGTGCTCCCCGCCGGGCCGGGACGGGCAGATCGATCCCGTCATCCTCGGCACCTGCCGCCTGCTGGGAGTGGAGCGGGTGTACCGGATGGGCGGCGTGCAGGCCGTTGCGGCGTTGGCCGGCGGGACGGAGACGGTGCGGCGCGTGGACGTGATCGTCGGTCCGGGCAACCAGTACGTACAGGAGGCCAAGCGGCAGCTCTCAGGTGGGGTGGGGATCGACGGATTCGCCGGCCCCTCCGACCTGCTGGTGGTGATGGGTGAGGACGCCGACGCCCGGCTTGTGGCGCTCGACCTGCTGGCCCAGGCCGAGCACGGCCAGGGCAGCCTGGTGGCGGCGCTCTCGGCGTCGGCGTCCGCGCTCGACGCCGTGGAGGCGCAGCTGCGGGCGAGCGGGATCGAGCGCGCCGAGGAGTCGGCGGCGTGTGTGCTCGTCCATGCGGCCGACGTGCGTACGGCGGTGGAGATCGCCAACGCCTTCGCCCCCGAGCACCTGCAGCTGATGGGCGCCGAGCCCGAGGCGCTGGCCCCGATGGTTCACTCGGCCGGCTGCCTGCTGGTGGGTGCCGCGTCGGCGACGGCCTTCAGCGACTACGTGGCGGGCTCCAACCACATCCTGCCCACGGCAGGCGCCGCGCGATTCGCCTCGGGCCTCTCCGCAAGGCACTTCCGACGCCGCATGTCGGAGGTCCGGATCGACCCCGCGGGCGCGGCGAAGCTGGCCAAGGCCGGCGCCCCGATCGCGCGCGCCGAGGGCTTCGAGTGGCACGCCAGGTCGATGGAGGCGCGAGTGCGCGAGAATCCACAGCCATGACGGCGCTACAACGGCAGACGTGCAACTCGGTGGGTGCTCCATGAGCCGCACCGCCACGATCGAGCGCCGCACGGGGGAGACCGACGTCGCGCTGACGCTCGCCCTCGACGGCACCGGGGCGGGCGCGCGGACGACGGGGGTGGGCTTCCTCGACCACATGCTCGACCTGCTCGCGCGCCACGGGCGCCTGGACCTCGACGTGCAGGTCAGCGGGGACCTGCAGACCGGCGCGCACCACACCGTGGAGGACACCGCGATCGTGCTCGGCCGGGCGCTCGACGAGGCGCTGGGGGACCGCGCGGGGATCGTGCGCTACGGCTCGGCGCTGGTGCCGATGGACGAGGCGCGCGCGAGCTGCGCGATCGACATCTCGGGCCGCCCTTTTACGCTGTTCGAGGCCGACCTCCCGCCGGGCTCGACCGGGGGCTTCGAGCACGAGCTCGCCGAGGAGTTCTTCCGCGCGGTGGCCACCGCCGCGAAGCTCACGCTGCACCTGCGGGTGCAGGCGGGCACCAACGCGCACCACCAGATCGAGGCCGCCTTCAAGGCGTTTGCGCGAGCGCTGCGCCAAGCGGTCGCGCTCGACCCCTCGGAGACGGGGGTGCCGAGCACGAAGGGGACGCTCACCGGATGACCAGATACGTTCCGCGGGGTCAGATCCAAGCCTCGCAAGGATTGATGGGCCCACCCACCCCGCGTGGTGTGCTTGGCACACGAGCGACCGAGGACGCAGCGAGGCGCCGGGGATGACCCCGCGGATCGCGGTCGTGGACTACGGGATGGGCAACCGCCGCTCGGTGGAGAAGGCCCTGGAGCGTGTGGGTGCGCGGGCGTTCGTCAGCCGCGACCACGCGGAGCTGCGCGCGGCGGACGGCCTGCTGCTCCCAGGCGTGGGAGCTTTCCCGGCGGCGATGGAGGTGATTCGCGAGCTCGGCCTCGACGCGCTGCTGCGCAAGCTGGCGGCGGCAGGGACGCCGCTGTTCGGGTCGTGCATGGGAATGCAGCTGCTGTTCGAGCGCTCCGAGGAGCACGGCGGCGCGGAGGGGCTGGGGCTCCTGCGGGGCGAGGTGCGCAGGTTGGAGACGGGAGACCGGAAGCTCCCGCACATCGGCTGGAGCGAGGTGCGCTGGCGGCGACCCTCCCCGCTGGGCGAGGGCCTGCCGGACCCGGCGTTCCTGTACCACGTGCACAGCTTCGTGGTGCACCCCGCGGACCCCGAGGTGGTCCTCGCCACGGCGGAGTACGGGGAGACGTTCCCCGCGGTGGTGGGGCGAGCCAACGTGTACGGGGCGCAGTCGCACGTGGAGAAGTCCTCGACCCACGGCCTGCGGCTGCTGGGCAACTTCGTGGGCCTCTGCGCCGCGGCGGCGGCCGCTGGCGTGCCGCTGGCGTCGTGACCGACCCGTTCGCAACGTGATCCTCTACCCCGCCATCGACATCCTGGGCGGCAACGCGGTGCGCTTGGTGAAGGGGGACTTCGGGGCCAGCAAGGTGTATGACGAGGACCCGCTGTCCGCTGCGCGCCGCTGGGTGGACGAAGGCGCCGACCATCTGCACGTGGTGGACTTGGATGGCGCCCGCGCGGGGCAACCGGTGAACCTGGAGTACGTGCGTCGCATTGCGGGCGAGCTCGGCGTGCCGGTGCAGCTCGGCGGCGGGCTGCGTACGCTGGATGCGATCTCCGCAGCGCTTGCGGCGGGAGTCGAGCGCGTGATCCTGGGCACCGCGGCGTTCACGGATCCCGACCTGCTGGAGCGAGCGCTTGCGAAGCATGGGTCCGAGCGAGTGATGGTGTCGGTGGACGTCCGGAACGGTCACGTGACCACAGAGGGCTGGACGAAGGCGACGGACATCTGGGCCGGGGAGGTCTTCGCCGACTTGATCGCTCGGGGAGTGCGCGAGGTGGCCTACACGAACGTGAACCGCGACGGGATGCTCGAGGGCGTGAACGTCGACGACGTCGCATGGGTGGCGAAAGCTGCCGGGCCTGTCCGCTTCATCTACTCGGGAGGCATCGGCGCGCTGTCGGACCTCGAGGGCATGGTTGCGCTGCGCACGAAACTGGGGCTAGAGAGTTTGACCGGAGTCATCGTGGGCAAGGCGCTGTATGAGGGGCGCTTCACGGTGAGCGAAGCGCGCGCGGCGCTGGAGGGTTGATTGAGTGGGATGAGGGCCGCCTCGGGGCGGCCCGCGCGGATATGTAGTGGCGATTCGGGGGTGTGTGCAGGAGGACCTGGCGGACGGCGCACGCGGACGCTACGGTGAGCGCGTGCACCTCAAGCGCGTGATCCCCTGCCTCGACGTGGACCGCGGCCGCGTCGTCAAGGGCGTGGAATTCGTCGACATCCGCGACGCCGGGGACCCGGTGGAGCTGGCGGCCCACTACGACCGCGAGGGAGCCGACGAGCTGGTGTTCCTCGACATCACCGCCACCCACGAGCGGCGCGAGACGATCGTCGCGCTGGCGCGGCGCACCGCGGACGAGGTGTTCGTGCCGTTCACGATCGGCGGGGGCATCCGCTCCGTCGAGGACGCCCAGGCGGTGCTGGACGCGGGGGCGGACAAGGTCTCGGTGAACTCCGCGGCGCTCGCGCGCCCCGAGCTGATCGACGAGCTGGCCCACGTGTTCGGCGCGCAGTGCGTGGTGCTCGCGATCGACGCCAAGGCGCAAGTGCGCCCCGGGTGGGTGGGATCCGATCCCCTCGCCCGCGCGAGCTCCGCGGCGGGGGCGGAGCTCGGCCTGGAGGCAGCGTGGCAGGCGTACGTCGCGGGCGGTCGCACCGCCTCCGGGCGCGACGTGGTGGAGTGGGCGCGCGAGGCGACCGAGCGGGGGGCGGGTGAGATCCTGCTCACGAGCATGGACCGCGACGGCACCAACGATGGCTACGACCTGGGGCTGACCGCCGCGGTGAGCGTGGCCGTGGGGGTGCCCGTGATCGCCTCCGGCGGCGCCGGCGAGCTCTCCCATCTCGCCGATGCCCTCAACGCGGGCGCGGACGCGGCGCTGTGCGCCTCGATCTTCCACTACGGCCGCCACACGGTCGGGGAGGCGAAGGAGTACCTGGAGCGCGCCGGCATCCCCGTGCGAATCGGCTGAGGGGCATAGTGTAAGGGTCGTGTTTGAGGACCACACACCCGAGGAATCCCTGCTCATGGGGCTATTCGGCGATATGACCGGTGAATTTGTAGGCGAAGGCGCCGTGCTCGGTGAGCTCGTCTTCGGCGACATGCCAAGACAGGCGAGATTCATTCATCGTCAGAGGGCCCGCGGCGAAGGGCCAATCAGCGGCGCGGAGGTGTTGAGCGCTCTGCCCATCCTGCCCGGTGGTCGCGAGCTGCTCGGCCTGGCGGCGGAACGGGAGGATGTTGAGCTGGTAGGCGGCGCCGTGCGCGATTTGCTGCTCGGGTTGAGGCCCCGCGAGCTGGACGTGGTGGTGGCGGCCGACGCAGCGGCCTTCGCCCGCGAGCTGGCCGCCCGCCTCGCTGGAACGGCCGCGGCGATCGAGCACGAGCGTTTCGGCACGGCGCGGGTGGAGTGGGACGAGGGACGGATCGACATCGCCAACCGGCGCGCCGAGTCCTACCCGGCGCCGGGAGCGCTTCCCGATGTGCGCTCGGGGACGCCCGAGGAGGATCTGCGCCGCAGGGACTTCACGGTGAACGCGATCGCGGTCCCACTGGGCGGCGGGGATCGAGCCGAGAGCGGTGTGCGCGCGGTCGATCATGCGCTCACGGACCTCGCGGCCGGCCGGCTGCGCGTCCTGCACGATCGGAGCTTCCGCGACGACCCCACACGTCTGCTGCGCCTCGCGCGCTACTACGCGCGCCTCGGATTCACCATCCATAGACACACGGGTGATCTGGCAGTGGAAGCCGCTGCGGCGCACGCGCTGGACACGGTCTCCGGTGCGCGTCTCGGTGCCGAGCTGCGCCTTTTGCTGGCGGAATCCTCGGCGATCTACGCGGTGATGGCCTTGCGCGTGTTCAAAGTTCTACCCGCGTTGCATCCATGGCTGCATTCCGAAGTGACGCTCGAACGCAACGCGCTCAACCTGCTTCCGGCCGAGTGTCGGCCCGACCTGCTGCTGCTCGCGTCGCTGCTGCTGGTGGGCGCGCTGCGGGCTGATGACGATCCGCGCGCGGAGCTGGTCGCGTTCCTCGACCGACTGGAGTTCCCCGCCGAGGACCGTGACCGCGTCGTCGCGACGGTGATGGCGGTTCCGCGGTTGATCGAGGCGCTGCCGGCGGCCGCGTCGCCATCTGCGCTGCGCGACGCGGTGCGGGGTGCGCCTCTGGAGGCGGTGGCGCTGGCGGGCGCGCTCGAGGATATGGCTTTGCTGGGCGCCACCGAAGCGGCGTTTGTGGCAGAGCTCGAGGAGGGGCGCGTTCCGGGTAGAGCAGAGTCGCCGGTTCACCGGGCTGCGAGCCGCTGGCTGGGGGAGCTCCGCCACGTGCGCCTGCGGATCACCGGCGACGATCTGCTCGCAGCCGGGATCCCAGAGGGGCCCGAGATCGGCCGCCGCCTGGAGGAGGCCCTGAGGATGCGTCTCGACGGCGAGCTTCCCGACGAGCGCGAGGCCCAGCTGCGGGCGGCACTGGAGATGAAATCTGATCCTACGGATGGCTGACTGCACGGGCACCAAGACGAGATAGCCTTCTGTGCCATGCCCAGTGATGAGTTCGGAGGCCCTATAGGGGAAGTCTCGCGTCTAACGGCAGGGTGGAGTGAGTCGTCTCGGAAACATCTCTTCGCTCAATTGATGGAGCAGGCGAGCAAGCCCACTATCAAAGAGCTGTTCGATCGGATCGACAAAGAGCGCAGCGGTGGTCAGATGTCGTTCGCCCATGCTGCACAGATGGTGCGCGCCGACCGCGACGCGCGATCCGGGTAAGTGCGCTTCGAGCTCCCCGGCGGCGCGTGTGCGCTGTTCACGACACGTGCCGACGGAAACCTCTCCACGGCGCGCGGCCCCGGTCACGAGCGCGGCCGCCGCGAACGCGACCGCCTGCGCCGCGAACTCGGGCTGCGGTGGCTGTGCGCCGGCCGCCAGGTCCACGGAGCCGCCGTGCGGCGGGTGACTGCAGCCGACCCGGCTCTTCGGGCTGTACGCCCCCAGGTGCCTGGAAGCGGCGGCGAGGCCGGGGCGGGTGGGGAGCCAGTCGACGCCGACGGCCACGCCACCGCGCTGCGCGGGGTCGGGACGATGGTGCTGGTGGCAGACTGTCTCCCCGTGGTCCTCGGGTCCGAGGGCGCCGTCGCGTCGCTCCACGCTGGCTGGCGCGGCCTTGCCGAGGGGGTGCTCGAGGAGGGAGTGCGCGCGTTGCGCGAGCTCGGCGGCGAGGGGGAGGTCGCCGCCGTGATCGGGCCCGGCGCGGGTCCGTGCTGCTACGAGGTCGGCGAGGAGGTCCACGCCGCGTTCGGCGCCCGCTCGACTGCAGCGGGGCATACACTCGGGAGAGCTGGCTGCAAGCCGGTGGTGGGGGGCGCACAGCCCGGAGGGTCGGATCGCCACCAGGGGCGCAACCTCGACCTCCCCCGCCTCGCCCGCGAGCGCCTGGAGGCGGCCGGGGTGGCGCGCATCGAGGATGTGGGCGTGTGCACGATCTGCGACGCGCGTCTCTTCTCCCACCGCCGCGAAGGTCTCGACGCCGGGCGCCAGGCGGGGGTGGCATGGCTGAGCCGATAGCGGAGCTCCGAGCGGAGCGGGTGCGCGAGAACCTGGCCCGCGTGCAGGGCCAGATCGCGCTCGCCGCAGTGCGTGCAGGCCGTGACCCCAGAGCGGTGGAGGTGCTGGCGGCCACCAAGTACGTCGCCCTGGAGGACC
Source organism: uncultured Solirubrobacterales bacterium (assembly GCA_963703395.1). Taxonomy (GTDB): domain Bacteria; phylum Actinomycetota; class Thermoleophilia; order Solirubrobacterales; family Solirubrobacteraceae; genus Palsa-744. Next base: position 1,062,746 of record OY969817.1, read on the forward strand.
TGCCTACGCTCGCCCGCGCCGGCGTACGGCTCGTGGGGGAGAATCGCGCCCAGGACCTCGACGAGAAGGTCGCCGCCCACGGCGAGCTCTTCACCTGGCACTTCATCGGCCGGCTCCAGAGCCGCCGCGTGCCACTGGTCGTGCCCCACGTGCGCCTCATCCACTCGCTCGCCGGCGAGTCCGCTCTGCACGCGCTCGAGCGCCACCGCGACCACGCCTTCCCTGGTCTGGAGGTCCTGATCCAGGTCAACGTCGCCCGCGAGCCCGGCAAGGCCGGCGTGCTCCCCGAGGAGCTTCCCCGCTACCTCGAGCGCTCCGCCTTCCCCGTCGCCGGCCTGATGACGATGCCTCCGCTCGCCGCCGATCCCGAGGCGAGCCGCCCCTGGTTCGCCGCCCTGCGCGAGCTCGCCGAGGCGCAGGGCCTGCGCGAGCTCTCCATGGGAACCTCTCAGGACTACCCTGCCGCGGTCGAAGAGGGCGCCACGATAGTCAGGCTCGGCGCGGCGCTCTACAACTGACCTTCGGCCATCCTCACCGGCCCCGCGCACGCGTGATTGGAGAAGCCCACCGTGGAGAAGCCCACCGCTCCTGCACGGATTGGGAGCCCGCCCCTCCTCCGATCCACCAAAGGTCGGGACGGGGTGGCCGGGCTTCCACCCGCAGACGGCTAGGATATGCAGGGAAAATCGCAGTTTCAGCGAACAACCACCTCTAGAATGGCCTTTCGCGACTCCTGGCACCGTGCCCTCGTGTACTTCGGCCTCGCCGAGGAGTACCACGACGAGTACGAGGACGACGCCCCGCACGAGGCCGCGCTCGAGGACCGCTACCGCGAGCGCCCCAACGTCCGACGCCTGCGCCGCCGCCGCGACGACTTCGACGAGATCTTCGCCGAGGACGAACCGAGCGGGCGGGCAGGCAGACAGGAGAGCGGGCGACCCACAACCGTCCTGCGCTCCGTCGGCGCCCGCGCCAACGGGGATGTCCGCGTCCACCTGGTGATCCCCAAGTCCTTCAACGACGCCCAGCAGGTCGCGGACCGCTTCAAGGATTCGATCCCCGTGATCCTCAACCTCCAGGGCACCGAAACCGATCTCGCCAAGCGCCTCATCGACTTCGCCTCCGGCCTCACCTACGCGCTCGACGGCGGGATGCAGCGGATCGCCGACAAGGTCTTCATGCTCACGCCCCGCAACGTCGAGATCTCCGCCGAGGAGCGGGCACGTCTCATCGAGAAGGGCTTTTTCAATCAAAGCTGAGCGGTCGGTAGGGTAGGCGCTCTATGCAGGTCGGTCTTGTCGGCTCAGGCAACATGGCGCGTGCGCTCGCCCGCGGGTGGGGGCGTCCGGTGCTGTGCTTCGATCCCGTCGCCGCGCGCGCCGCAGCGCTGGCCAGGGAGACCGGGGGGGAGGCGCTTGCGAGCAACGCCGAGGTCGCCCGGCGCGCCGAGCTCGTCGTGCTCTGTCACAAGCCCGCCCAGCTGCACCTGATCGCCGAGGAGGTCGCCCCCCACGTGCGCGCCGTCGCCTCGATCCTCGCTGCGACTCCGCTCGACGCGGTGAAGGAGGCCTATCCCGAGCGGCCCGTCTACCGCTTCATGCCCTCTCTGCCGGTCGAGGTCCGCCAGGGGGCCGTCGTGCAGGCGGCAGATCCGGAGCGGGAGGCGGCAACACTCACAGGTGACCGCGCCGTCAACGCGATCGAGGAGGCGCCCAGCGGGAGCAGCGCCCTCGACGCGCAGGTCCGCGAGCTCTTCGCCGAGCTCGGCACCCTCGTGGTGCTCGACGACGCGCTCGTCGATGTCGCCATGGGCCTCATGTCCTGCGCTCCCGCCTACGTCGCGCTCGTCGCCGAGGCCCAGGTCGACGCCGGCGTGCGCCGCGGCATTCCCGCCGCCGAGGGCGCCCGGCTCGTCGTGCAGACCCTCGCCGGCACGGCGGAGCTCCTGCGTCGCCGCGACTACGACACCCTTGCCCTGCGCCGCGAGGTCTCCTCCCCCGGGGGGCTTACGGCGCGTGGGCTCGACGCGCTGGAGCGCGGGGGGGTCCGCGCCGCGTTCAGCGACGCCCTCGACGCGGTGCTCCGGCGCAGACGTACAGGCCGGCGCCCTGGCGCGCTGCAGCGGCGGGGGAGCGGTCGATGATCCTGCTCGCCACCGCCCGCACCGTGCTCGCCAACTACGTCTCCACGCTGATCTACGTCTACATCCTCCTGATCTTCGCCCACATCGTCGTGGGGTGGCTCCTCGCCTTCGGGCTGCACCCTCCCTACTCGCGAGCCTGGAGCGCCGTGCTCGGCTTCCTGCGCGACGTCTGCGAACCCTTCCTGCGGATCTTCCGCCGCCTCATCCCCGGCATGGGGGGGATCGACTTCAGCCCGATCATCGCGATCGTCGTGCTCGAGATCCTCAACAAAGTCTTGGTTGAAGGCATCCTCCACGGTTGACCTTCCCCCACGATCCTCAGCCTGACGCGAGGCCGGCCACCCCGCCGGCTTCCCCGCCCGGCTGGGGCGCGCGACGTCCGCTGGGCGTCTCCCCCTGGATCTGCGCCGCGCTCGTCGCCCTCGCAGTCGTCGCTCTCGACCAGCTCTCCAAGCGCGCCGTCCGGCACTCGATCGTCCCCGGCGAAGAACGCCGGGTGCTGCCGGGGATCGGGCTGGTGGACACGCGCAACCACGGGGTCGCCTTCGGCTTCCTCCCGGGCCAGCACGTCGCCGTCACGATCGTCATCGGCCTCGCGCTGCTCGCGCTGCTCGCCTACTTCGCACGCCACGCCGCGCGGCCGTGGATCTGGCTGCCCACGGGAATGCTGCTCGGGGGTGCGCTCGGGAACATCCTCGACCGTCTGCGCGAGGGGTCGGTTACCGACTTCGTCAAGCTCCCCCTCGGCTGGCCCCCCTTCAACCTCGCCGACGTCGCCATCACACTGGGGGTCCTGCTCCTAGTGCTCGTGATCGAGCGCCGACCGGTGCCATGATGGCTGCCCCGCCCGTGGCCGTCCCGTCATTCGTAATCGCCTACGAAGACGAGCACCTGCTCGTCGTCGACAAGCCCGCCGGCCTCGTCGTGCACCCCGCCCGTGGGCACCGCGAGGGCACGCTCTCCCAGCTGCTTGCCGGCGTCGCCGCCGGTGGGGAGCCAGAGCGCGCCGGGATCGTGCACCGGCTCGACCGCGACACCTCCGGCCTGCTCGTCGTCGCCCGCTCGGAGGAGGCCCACCGCCTGCTCCAGCGCGCGCTCGCCGCGCGGCGCATCGAGCGTGAGTACCTCGCGCTCGTGGAGGGTCGCCCCCCCGCGCGCAGCGGCACGATCGAGGCTCCCATTGGGCGCGACCCCCGCCTGCGCACCCGCATGGCCGTCGGCGGCGACTTCCCCCGCGAGGCCCGCACCCGCTTCACGCTCGAGCGCGCCCTCGCGGAGCACTCGCTGCTGCGCGTGCGGCTCGACACCGGCCGCACCCACCAGATCCGCGTGCACCTCCAGGCGATCGGCCACCCAGTCGCTGGGGACCCCGAGTACGGGACTCCCGACCTGCTCGGCCTTGAGCGCCAGTTCCTGCACGCCGCCCGCCTCGCGCTCGATCACCCCTTCACGGGCGAGCCGCTGGAGCTGCGCTCACCGCTGCCGCACGACCTCGCCGCCGCCCTCCAGCGCGCTGAGGAGCTATCCTGACCGGTCAATCGTCCCTCGACCCGTATGGAGCACGGATCGCGGCCCTGCTCGCAGGACGACCGGCCTGCGCCGGTCATCTTCCTGTGAGTCCGCGCCTCGCCATATGGACACGCAAGCACCACCCACCAAGGCATACACATAAGGGAGAGCAACACCGTGGCTCAAGTCGGAATCGCGGAACTGCTGGAGGCCGGCGTCCACTTCGGCCACCAGACACGCCGCTGGAACCCCAAGATGCGCCGCTTCATCCATGGCGAGCGCGCCGGCATCTACATCATCGACCTGCTCAAGACCGCCGTCCTGCTCGAGCAGGCCCGCGAGTTCGCCGGCACGCTCGCGCACCGCGGCGGGACGGTGCTGTTCGTCGGCACCAAGAAGCAGGCGCGCGACACCGTCCGCGACGTCGCGCAGGCCGCCGGTATGCCTTACGTCAACCACCGCTGGCTCGGCGGCCTGCTGACGAACTTCCAGACCATCAACCTCCGCATCCGCCGCCTCCACGACCTCGAACGCTTCGAGGCCGAGGGCCAGCTCGCGCTGCTCCCCACCCGCGAGCGGATGGCCCGCCAGGCCGACCTCCTCAAGCTGCGCGCCAACCTCGGCGGGGTCAAAGACATGCAGCGCGTCCCCGACGCGATGTTCGTGATCGACCTCAAAACCGAGGCGATCGCCGTGCGCGAGGCCCAGCGGCTGCGCATCCCGATCATCGGCCTCGTCGACACCAACTGCGACCCCGACGGGATCGACTTCGTGGTCCCCGGCAACGACGACGCGATCCGCTCCTGCTCGCTCATCACCCGCGCGATCGGCGACGTCGTCGCCGAGGGCCGCAACGTCTTCCGCGCAGAGGAGGAACGCGCCCGCCAGGAAGCCGAGGAGCGCGCTCGCCTCGAGGCTGAGGCTCGCGCGCGCCGCGAAGCCGAGGAAGACGCCGCCCGCCGCGAAGCCGAGGAGCAGGCCGCGCAGCAGGCCCAGGAGCGCCTCGCCGCGCAGGCTGCCGCCGCAGCGGCGGCCGAGGCCGCGCCTCCCGTCCAGGCTCCGGCTGCGACGGGGCCCGCGCAGGCGCAGGCCGCGCCCGAGCCCGCAGCGGCGCCGGCCGCACAGAGCCCCGCGGCCAAGGCGGCGCCGACACCGCAGGCCCCGGCCCCCACAGAGCCTGCAGCCGCGCCGCCCCCGGAGCCCGCAGCGGCCCCAGCCGCTGAGAGTCCCGCGGCTCCCGTGACAGAGAGCCCCGCGGCTTCCACGCCCGAGACGCCCCCCGCGCCGGTCACACCCGATCCACAGACGCGGGCTCCCGAGAGTGTCGGGACCCCGTCGGCCGAGCCCCAGGGGGATACGGATGCCGCACCCGTCGAGACGGAGGCCAGCCCCCAATGAGCGCCGTCGAGGTCAGCGCAAAGGACGTGAAGGCTCTACGCGACCGCACCGGTGCGGGGATGATGGACTGCAAGAAGGCGCTCACCGAGGCCTCCGGGGACCTCGAGAAGGCGATCGAGATCCTCCGTCTGCGCCAGGGCAAGAAGATCCAGGACCTCGGCGAGCGCACCGCGACCGAGGGGACGGTGCAGGCCTACATCCACCCCGGCGCCAACGTCGGGGTGCTGATCGAGGTCGACTGCAACACCGACTTCGTCGCCACCAACGAGGACTTCACCGGCTTCGCCCGCGACGTCGCGATGCAGATCGCGGCCTCCCCCACCGTCGCCTACGTCAGCCGCGAGGACGTGCCCACCGCCGAGCGTGATGCCGAGGCCCGGATCTACGAGCAGGAGGCGGCCGAGAAGCCGGAGAACGTGCGCGAGCGGATCGTCGCCGGCAAGCTCGACGCGTGGTACGAGACGATCGTGCTGCTCGAGCAGGAGATGCACAATCCCAAGTTCGAGAGCAAGACCGTCCAGCAGTTGCGCGACGAGCTCACCGCCAAGACCGGCGAGAACGTCGTGATCCGCCGTTTTGTGCGGTTCGCTGTAGGTCAGTAGGGCTCAAGCGGGTATAGGCTGCGCGGCGATGGCCCCCGCCTTCAAACGCATCCTGCTGAAGCTCTCCGGCGAGGCGCTGATGGGGGAGCTGCAGTTCGGCACCGACCCCGCGCGCGTGGCCGCCGTCGCGCGGCAGGTGAGCGCGGTGCGCGACCAGGGCGTGCAGGTCGCGATCGTGGTCGGCGCCGGCAACATCTACCGCGGGATGAAGGGCGCCGCCGCCGGGATGGACCGCGCGACCGCCGACTACATGGGGATGCTCGCGACCGTGCTCAACGCGCTGCCGCTCCAGGACGCCCTGGAGAAGACGGGCACCGACACCCGCGTGCAGTCGGCCCTGGCGATCTCCGAGGTCGCCGAGCCCTACATCCGCCGCCGCGCGATGCGCCATCTGGAGAAGGGGCGCGTCGTGATCTTCGCCGCCGGCACCGGCAACCCGTTCTTCACCACCGACACCGCCGCCGCGCTGCGCGCCGCGGAGATCCACGCCGAGATCATCCTGATGGCCAAGAACGGCGTCGAGGGCGTCTACACCGCCGACCCCGCGCTCGACCCGAGCGCCACAGTTCATCCCCGAGATCACCCACATGGAGGCGCTCGAGCGTCGTCTGCGCGTGATGGACTCCACGGCGCTGGCGCTGTGCATGGAGAACGGCATGCCGCTCAACGTGTTCAACATGGACGACGAGAGCAACATCTCGCGGATAATCTCCGGCGAGCGCGTGGGCACCCTGGTCTCGACAACGCCGAGCGAGGCGGAGGGTTCCGATGGCCGCTGAGATGATCGACGCGCTGCTGGAGGACGCGGGCGAGCGCATGCACAAGTCGGTCGAGGCCACTCAGCACGAGCTCGCCACAGTGCGCACCGGCCGCGCCAGCCCGGCGCTGCTGGAGCGCGTCGTGGTCGACTACTACGGCGCGCCCACTCCGCTGAACCAGCTTGCGACGATCTCCGCGCCCGAGGCGCGCCTGCTCACCGTGCAGCCCTACGACAAGTCCTCGATCAAGTCGATCGAGAAGGCCATCAACGAGTCCGACGTCGGCCTCAACCCGTCCAACGACGGCAACCTGATGCGCCTCGCCGTGCCCGAGCTCACCGAGGAGCGCCGCCGCGAGCTGGTCAAGGTCGTGCGCCACCTCGTCGAGGAGGGGCGGATCGCGGTCCGCAACGTCCGCCGCGACGTGATGCACGACCTGCGCGAGCTCAAGGAGGCCGGCGAGGCGGGCTCCGACGACGAGCACCGCGCCGAGGCCGCGCTGCAGAAGCTCACCGACGCGCGCATCGCCGACCTCGACGGTGTGCTCAAGGCCAAGGAAGAGGAGATCCTCGAGGTCTGATGGCGGGCGCCGAGCGGGCGGGCGGGGATTCCATTCCGCGGTACGTCGCGATCATCACCGACGGCAACGGCCGCTGGGCGCGCGCCCGCGGCGTGCCGGTGAACGCGGGGCACGACGCCGGCGCGGACATCGTCAAGGCGCGCCTGCGCGACGCCGTCGACCTCGGGCATCCGGGAGCTGACCGTCTACTCGTTCTCGACCGAGAACTGGTCGCGCCCCGCCGCCGAGGTGCAGGGCGCTGATGCGGATGTTCTCCCGGCGGATCGCCGACGAGACTCCCGAGCTGCACGAGGAGGGCGTGCGGATGCGCTTCATCGGCCGCCGCGAGGGGGTCCCCGAGGAGCTGGTGCGAGCAGATGGACTGGGCCGAGGAGCTGACCGACCGCCAACTGACCGATCACGCTGTTCGTCGCCTTCAACTACGGCGGGCGCGCCGAGATCCTCGACGCCGCCAGGCGCTTCGCGGGGGAGACCGAGGAGGAGTTCCGCGCGCTGCCTCTACGCGCCCGAGATGCACGACCCCGACCTGATCATCCGCACCAGCGGCGAGCAGCGCCTGTCCAACTACCTGCTCTGGCAGTCCGCCTACTCCGAGCTCGTCTTCCGCGAGGAGCTGTGGCCCGACTTCACGCGCGAGGCGCTCGAGCAGTCGCTCGCCGAGTTCAGCGCCCGCCGGCGGCGCTTCGGCGGCCGATGAGGGAGGCGATGCCCGCCGGCTCTCACGCCCCCGCCGGCCCCCGCCGCCACGCTCCGCGGGCGGCCCCACGCGGCGGGCGGGATCGGACAGCGGCGCGGGCGCTCGGACCTCGGCGCGCGCGTCCTCGCCGCGCTGCCCGCGATCGCGTTCGCGCTGTTCATCGTGATCGAGGGCGGGCGCGATCTTCGCGCTGGGACTGTTCGCGCTCGGCGCGGTCTGCCTGCACGAGCTCTCCGCGATGTACGAGCGCGTCCAACCCGGTGCGCCTCGCCGGGCTGATCGCGCTTGCCGGGCTGCTCGTCGCCGCCCACTACGGCGGGCCGCGACGCAGGTGCTGCTCGTCGCGGTCGCCGCGCTGCCCGGTGCTGTTCGCGCTGACGCTTCTGCAGCGCCGCCCGAGCGTCGCGGGGATCGCGGTCACGCTGCTCGGGATCTTCTGGATCGGCCTCGCGCTCGCCCACGCCGTGCTGCTGCGCGGCCTGCCCCACGGCGAGGGCATCGTCATCGACGTGCTCGTCGGCACCTTCCTCGGCGACACCGGCGCCTACCTCGGCGGGCGCCTCTTCGGCCGACGCCCGCTCGCGCCGCGCGATCTCGCCCGACAAGACCGTCGAGGGACTGGTCATCGGGATGGTCTGTGCGCGTCGTCGCGCGTCTGGTTCGCCAGCCTCTACCAGGACTGGCTGCCTGGGACGCACGCGCTCGTGCTCGGCGTCGGCGTCGCGCTCGCCGGCCCCGTCGGCGACCTGTTCGAGAGCTTCGTCAAGCGCCAGGCCGGCGTCAAGGACACCGGGCGGCTGTTCGGCGCTCACGGCGGCGCGCTCGACCGTCTCGACGCGGTGCTCTTCACGGCGGTCGTCGGCTACTACATCTGGTCGGCTTAGTGTAGCTGCCCGGCCTCTGTGGACGGCCCGGGGATGTGGTCTCACTGCGTCACTACTCTCGGTACCCATGCCCAAGCGCCTGCTGATCCTCGGCTCCACCGGCTCGATCGGCACGCAGGCGCTCGACGATCGTGCGCTCGCAGCGAGGAGTTCGAGCTGGTCGGCCTCTCCGCCGAGCGCTCCTGGGAGGCGCTCGTCGAGCAGGCCCGCGCCCACGGCGTCGGGCGGATCGCGCTGGCCGACGCCCGACGCCGCGGCGCGCGCCGCCGAGGCCTGGACCGAGGGCGAGGTGCTCGGCGGGGCCGAGGGCCTCGTGCGGCTGGTCGTCGAGTCCGGCGCCGATCTCGTGCTCAACGCGCTCGTCGGCTCGGCCGGCCTCGGGCCCGACCGTGGCGACGCTCGGCGAGGGGATCGACCTCGCGCTCGCCAACAAGGAGTCGCTGGTCGTCGGCGGCGAGCTCGTGACTGCGCTCGCCGAGGCGACCGGCGCGCGGATCGTGCCGGTCGACTCCGAGCACACCGCGCTTGCACCAGCTGCTCGCCGGGCCAGCCCGCCGGGCGCGGTCGAGCGGCTCACGATCACCGCCAGCGGCGGCCCGTTCCGCGGACGCACGCGCGCGCAGCTTCAGCGAGGTGACCGTCGCGCAGGCGCTCACCCACCCGACCTGGGCGATGGGCGGCAAGATCACGATCGACTCGGCGACGCTGATGAACAAGGGCCTCGAGGTGATGGAGGCCCACCACCTGTTCGGCACGCCGTACGAGCGCATCGACGTGGTCGTCCACCCGCAGTCGATCGTCCACGGGCTGATCCAGCTCTCCGACGGCGCGATGCTCGCCCACCTCGGCCCGCCCCGACATGCGCGTGGCGATCTCCTACGCGCTGCACGGCGGCCGAGAGCGTGCGACCTCCCGATCGCGCCGCTCGACCTCGCTGCGGTCGGCGAGCTGACCTTCGAAGCGGTCGATCTCGACGCGTTCCCCTGCCTGGCGCTGGCGCGCGAGGCGGCGCGCGCCGGCGGCACGGCGCCGTGCGTGCTCAACGCCGCCAACGAGATCGCGGTGCACGCCTTCCTGGAGGGTCGCCTCGCCTTCGACGGGATCCCCGCGGTGATCGAGCAGACGCTCACCGAGCTCCCCGGCGCCCCCGTGCGCGCGTTCGAGTCGCTCTACGAGGCGGACCGCGAGGCCCGCGTCCTCGCCCGCGAGGCCGTCGCCGCGCTGGCGTGAGGGGCCGCACAGGGCGGGGGCACCTGCGCTGACCAGGCTTGCTCAGCGGGCACCAGCGGCGTGAAGTCTCCCCGCCGCCTGCCACACTGAGGCGCATGATCTTTTTGATCGACACACGGGAGGAACGGTTTGGAGTCCCGCCCGCCCCGGGCCTGCCCTCCCCCCGCCAATGAGCTGGGCGCTCACCATCCTGGGCATCGCCGCCCTCATCGTCCTGCACGAGTTCGGGCACTTCGCTGTGGCCAAGGCCGTCGGGATGCGCGTGGAGCGCTTCTCGCTGTTCTTCCCGCCGCGACTCGTGGGGGTGCGCAGGGGGGAGACCGAATACATGATCGGGGCGATCCCCGCGGGGGGGTACGTGAAGATCACCGGCATGAGCCCGCAGGAAATCGAGGGGCTCGAGCCCGCGGTCGCGCGGCGCGCCTACTACAACCAGCCGCCGTGGAAGCGCATCGTCGTGATCCTCGCCGGCCCTGGCGTGAACCTGGTCATCGCCTTCCTGCTGTTCTGGGCGATCCTCTTCGCCGGCAGCCACAACGGCGCCGCCACACTCGAAAACCTCAACCCCTCGATCCACACGCAGGTCCCCAGCCCCACCGTGGCGGCGACCGAGCGAGGGGAGCCCGCCTACGGCACGCTCATGCCCGGCGACCGCATCCTCGCGATCGACGGGCGGCCCATGACGGTCGCCTCCGCAATCCGCACGATCGGCGCCCACCGTTGCGCCGGGACGCCGCGCGCAGGCTGCCACGCCGCCACGCCCGTGCAGCTGACCGTCAGGCGCGCCGGGCGCGTTGTCCAGCTCTCCATCCACCCCCGCTACAGCGCCGCGTTTCACCGGATGCTGATCGGCTTCGGCTTCGGGGCCACCGCGAAACGCTTCGGCGCGCTCGCCGCAGCCGGGACTGCCGTGGGCGAGATGTGGGGGATCACCTCGCAGACGCTCACCAACATCGGCCACGCCTTCACCAGCGCCAAGGTCCGCCACCAGTTCAGCAGCATCGTCGGGATCACGGTGTACACCCAGGAAGCCGTCGTCGCCGGCGCCGGCTACGCGCTCGTGTTCCTCGGTTTCATCTCGCTTGTGCTCGCCGTCATCAACCTCTTTCCCTTCCTGCCGCTCGACGGCGGCCACGTGCTGTGGTCGGTGGCTGAGAAGGTCCGCGGGCGCCGGGTCTCACTCGCTGCGATGTGGCGCTTCAGCTCGGTCGGGATCGTGCTGCTCGCCTTCCTCGTCCTCAACGGCTTCAGCAACGACATCAGCCGCTTGGGAGGCTGAGCCGCCTTCCGCTTCTCGTCGCTCGTGCGCCTCGGTCGCGCACGCCGCCCGCCGCGGCCTCGCGCGACGTACCCCAATCCTCAATCCTTTACCGCCCTCACACACACCCAGCTCTTGACCAGCGGGCCCGCGCGCTCGGCCCGGCTGGGCCGAACAGCGCTTCGAGCTCCCCGCGGCGCAGCAGCTCGATCTCCTCCCACCCGCCGGCTGCCCCCAGCCGCCAGTAGTGGCGGCGCAGGCCGCGCGGGCAGCCAGTGCGCGCCGGCAGCAGCGCGTGCGGCTCGATCGGGAACGACCACGCCGGCGTCTGCACGAACCAGCCGCGGCCGACACGGCGCAGCTCGGCGGCGAACGCCGCGCGCCGCGCCCGCGGTACGTGCTCGATCACGCTGCTGCAGTACACGAGGTCGAACTCGCCGTCCGCGAACGGCAGGCCCTCTGCGGCGTCCGCCTGCACGAACGGGCCCGGGTAGTCCTGGCGCGGCGCGATGTCCACGCCCGTGATGTCGAGCTGCGGCTCCAGCGCCCGCAGGCCGATCTGTCCGCAGCCCACGTCCAGCACCCGCGCGCCCTCCGGCAGGTGCGTCAGGGCGAAGAAGCGCTCGTGGCGGCGCCCGCGGGCACGGGCCGCATAGGGGGAGGCCAGGCGCGCCAGTGGGCCGCGCGCGGTCGAGTAGACCGGTGAGGAAGGGCGGGTCATCGTAGAATCACCGTACACGTGGCCTCGGAGCGGCAGATAACTGTAGGAGGCGTCCCGATCGGCGGCGGCGCGCCCGTCGTCGTGCAGACGATGACCAAGACCGAGACCGCCAACCTCGCGGCGACGATGGAGCAGATCCGCACCGTCGCCGACGCCGGCGCGGACATCGTGCGCGTCGCCGTGCCGCGCGAGCAGGACGTCGAGGCGCTGCGGTCGATCGTCGCGCAGTCGCCGATCCCGGTGATCGCCGACATCCACTTCAACCACACGCTCGCGCTGAAGGCGATCGAGGCAGGCGCGCACTGCGTGCGGATCAACCCCGGCAACATCGGCGGACCCGACAAGGTCGCCGAGGTCGTCGCGCTCGCCACGCAAGCACGGCACGCCGCTGCGCGTCGGCGTCAACTCCGGCTCGCTGCCCCGGCACCTGCGCCAGCTCGAGTACGAGGACCCCGTCGAGGCGCTCGTCACCGCGGCGCTCGAGACCGTCGCGCTGATGGAGAGCCTCGACTTCGAGAACTTCAAGGTCTCGATGAAGTCCACCTCGGTGCCCAACACGATCGCCTCCAACCGCCTGCTCGCCGAGCGCATCCCCTACCCGCTGCACCTCGGGGTCACGGAGGCCGGCACGAAGTGGTCGGGCTCGCTGAAGTCCGCGGTCGGGCTCGGCACGCTGCTGGCCGACGGCATCGGCGACACGATCCGCATCTCGCTCTCCACCTTCCACGCCGAGGAGGAGGTCAAGGTCGCCTGGGAGATCCTCAAGGCGCTGAAGCTCCGCGAGCGCGGCCCCGTGCTGATCGCCTGCCCCACCTGCGGGCGTCTGCAGTTCGACATGGACACTGTCGTCGCCGAGGTCGAGCGGCGCCTGGAAGCGTACGAGGACCCGATCGAGGTCTCCGTGCTCGGCTGCGCCGTCAACGGCATCGGCGAGGCCCGCCACGCCGACTTCGGCATCACCGGCGCCAAGGACATGGGGATGATCTACTCCAAGGGCGAGCCGCTGAAGAAGGTCCCCACCGAGCGGCTCGTCGACGAGCTTTTCAAGGAGATCGACCGTTACTACGCCGCCGGCAAGACGGTTCAGCGCGACGAGGCAGCCGCCGCCGAGGCGCGCGAGTGGCTCGCCGCCAACGAGGACGACACGCAGATGACCCCGGAGCGCATGGCCGCGCTGGAGGCGGCCGCCGCGGAGAGCGACGGGGAGGCCGACGCCGTGCTCGAGTCGATGCTTCAGCCCGCGGCGGCCGGGGTGGCCGCCGCGCTCGACGAGAGCGTGTCGCCCGTCGCCGGCCGGCGTTTCAGCCGCGGTTGAACGGCCTGCGCCCGGCGGCCGGGCGGGCCAGCCTCGCCGGCCCGCCCTGCGCGTTTCTTGTCCGCGCGTTTCTTCTTGTTGTCGCTCAGCTCGCGGCGCTGAAGCGCTCTGCGACCGTCGCCCAGTTCACCGTGTTCCACCACGCGTCGAGGTAGTCCGGGCGGCGGTTCTGGTACTTCAGGTAGTACGCGTGCTCCCACACGTCCACGCCCAGCAGCGGGGTCTTGCCTGCTGAGATCGGGTTGTCCTGGTTGGGCGTGCCCACGACCGCGAGGCCGGAGCCGTCGTGCACGAGCCACGACCAGCCCGAGCCGAACTGGTTGACGCCGGTTTCCTTCAGCTTGGCCTGGAAGTCGGCGAAGGAGCCGAAGGCCGAGTCGATCGCCTGTGCCAGCGCGCCGTCGGGCGCACCGCCGCCGTCGGCGCTCATGCTCTCCCAGAACAGCGTGTGGTTGTAGTGGCCGCCGCCGTTGTTGCGCACCGCGGTGCGCTTGTCCTCGGGCACCTGGCTCAGGTCCTTCAGCACGTCCTCGATCGCTGCGTTCTCCAGTGGGGTGCCGGCCAGCGCGGCGTTGACCTTGTCGACGTACGCCTGGTGGTGCTTGTCGTGGTGGATTTCCATCGTCAGCTTGTCGATGTGCGGCTCCAGCGCGTCGTACGCGTAGGGGAGCGGCGGGACGGTGTAGGCCATGGGGGCTCCTTCTCGTCTCTTCGGTTGGTGCTCGGCAGTTGGACGCTGTTCTATCAAAGGCTGACGGCCCCCCTGATGTGCGATGCCCAGCGTCGGTATCCAGGATGGGCTATCCAGAACCGGGTATCCAGAAATAGGTAGGGGTCCGTAGGCTGTGGCCCGCGATGACCCGTCTCTCCGAGTATCTGCTGCCCACCGAGAAGGAGGCGCCCGCCGACGCGGAGGCGATCTCGCACAAGCTGATGGTGCGCGCTGGTCTCGTCCGCCAGATGGGGGCCGGCATGTGGACGTGGCTGCCCGCCGGCTGGCGGGTGCACCAGCGCGTCGTTGCAATCGTCCGCGAGGAGATGGACGCGATCGGGGCCCGCGAGATGCTGATGCCCGTGCTGCAGCCCGCGGAGCCGTGGCGCAAGACCGGACGCTTGGAGATCGAGGAGCTCTTCAAGCTGACCGACCGCAAGGGCTCGGAGCTCGTGCTCGCGATGACCCACGAGGAGGCGGTCACCTTCCACGTCGCGCAGACCGTGCGCTCCTACCGCGACCTGCCCCTCACGCTCTACCACTTCCAGGTCAAGGAGCGCGACGAGCCCCGCCCGCGCGCCGGGGTGCTGCGCACGCGCGAGTTCGTGATGAAGGACGCCTACACCTTCGACCGCGACGCCGCCGGGCTGGCGGTGAGCTACGACCGGCAGGTGGGGGCCTACGACCGGATCATGGAGCGCACCGGCCTGCGCTTCTACCGCGTCGAGGGCGACGTCGGGATGATGGGCGGGCTCGGCGCCCACGAGTACATGGCCCCCTGCCCCGCCGGAGAGGATCGCGTGGCGCTCGCGGACGGCTACGCCGCCAACCTCGAGGTCGCTCTGCGCCACCCCGACGTACGGGAGATTGAGGCCCGCGCTCCCGCCCACCTCCCGGGCGGCGAAGTGAGCGGGGGCGGCGAGGCCGAGAGGCGCTACGCCCTCGGCGAGCAGGAGCTCACGATCGAGCCTGCGATCGAGATCGCCAACATCTTCAAGCTCGGCACTCGCTACTCCGAGCCACTGGGCGCCTCCTACCTCGACGAGCACGGCCGCGAGCACCCGATCTGGATGGGCTCCTACGGGATCGGCCCCGCGCGCATCGTCGCCGCCGCCGTCGAGCAGTACGCGGACGAGCACGGCATCTCCTGGCCCCGCGCCCTGGCTCCCTTCGCGGTGCACCTCGTCGCCCTCGGGAAGCCCGGGACCCCCGAGCGCGACGCGGCGGACGGCCTCTACGAGACGCTGCGCACGGGCGGGGTGGAGGTGCTCTACGACGACCGCGACCTTGGAACGGGGGAGAAGTTCGCCGACGCCGAGCTGCTCGGCTGTCCACTGCGGCTCACAGTTGGGCGCAAGTCGCTGGAGTCGGGTGAGGTGGAGGTGCAGTTGCGTCGCGGTCGCCAGAGCGCTCCCGGCCTGCCGCTGGGCGCTGGCGCTCAGGAGCTGATCCGGGCGGTGGACGAGCTGTGGCGGGGTCTTCCCTGAAGCGCAAACGGGACGCGGAGCAGCCCACGCCCGGACGAGCCGACGGCGCCCCGAGCGGACCCGGCCGGCTCACCGCGAGGCGCCTGTTCGGGCTCGACCGCTCGGGTCCACCGCCACCGCAGACCGCCACCGGCCAGCCGCTGCGGCCGTGGACGGTCCCCAACGCGATCGGCTTCCTGCGGCTCGCGCTGATCCCCGTGTTCCTTGTGCTGGCGCTATCGAGCCCCGCCCACCCCGCCGACGGTGTGGGCACACTGCCAGCGATCCTGTTCGCGGTGATCGGGTGGGGCGACTACGCCGATGGGATCGCCGCCCGCGTGACCCGCCAGTACAGCCGTCTGGGGGCGCTGATGGACCCCCTCACCGACCGCCTGCTCGCGATTGCCGGCGTCGTGGTCTGCTGGCACTTCGCGCTGCTGCCCCGGTGGGCGCTCGCGGTGCTGGTGGCGCGCGAGCTCGCGATGCTCGCCCTCGCGCGCTACGGCCTCGCGCACGGGGTGGAGCTGCGCATCAACTGGCCCGGGCGGCTCTCCGTCGCGCCGCTGATGGGCGCGTTCTTCTTCGCGATGGTGGGGCTCGAAGGACTCGGGGCGGTGCTGCTCTACGTCGGCCTCGCGCTCGCGCTCGCCGCCTCGGCGCTGTACGTGCGCGACGGCCGGGCACTCTCAAGCTCAGCTTGACGTTTGGGCTATAGTGGGGTCGCAGACCGGCCGGCGCCGCCCGCAGGCGCGAACACACCCCCGAGAGGAGCACCGCCCGCATGGACACCTTTCCCGACCTCGGCTCGCTCTCGGACGCAGAGCTGAAGGACCTCATCCGCGAGCTCACCGACGAGGAGATCGACATCTCCTACCGGCGGCGGATCCTGCACGGCAAGATCGACATCCTCCGCGCCGAGCTCGTCAACCGCCTGCAGCAGCGGCACGGCAACGGCGAGCAGCTGATCACCGGCGCGGACGTACAGCAGCTGACGGAGATCCTCGCCGGCCGATCGATCGGTGGCCGTCAGGCCGACGCCGCGAGCGACGGCGCGTAGCGATGAGTCGCGCCGCGGAGACCCCCGAGCGCCGCCCCGACACGCTGCGGGTCGCCTGAGGAGGCTGGAGCCGATGGCGGTGCACTGCCCCGAGTGCGGTTACGCAGGCGGCAAGGGCGCGAACTTCTGCCAGAACTGCGGCGCCTCGCTGCGCGGGGATCTCGATCCCGCCCACCCGGCGCAGCCGGCTGAAAGCCGGCGAGAGGGTGGCGCAGCCCGCCCTAGGCCGGCGAGCCTGGCCCCTCTTTCTCGGTCGGCCGGGCCTCTCGGTCCCGATCAGGACACCGGGGAGTCGGTAACCGCCACCTACCGCATCGACGAGAGCGGGGAGCTCGTGCCGGTCGAGCTCGGCGAGGTCACTGCGCACGGGCCCGCGCTTGTAATCCGCGCCGGCGGCGGTCGCGTGGGGGAGAGCTTCCCGGTGGCGGGCGAGCGGATGAGCGTCGGCCGCCGCCCCGACTCGGAGGTCTTCCTCGACGACATCACCGTCTCCCGCGACCACGCCCTGCTGATCGGCCGCGGCGACCAGTGGCACATCGACGACTGCGGCTCGCTGAACGGCACGTACGTTAACCGCGAGCGGATCGAGTCCCACCGCCTCGAAGACGGCGACGAGCTGCAGATCGGCAAGTACAAGCTGACGTTCCACGCGCGCTGATGGCCTCCGCACCGACCACCGCCTCCAGCGGCGCCCCCGGCGTCGACGTCGGCGAGCTCGAGCGCGGCCTCGCCGCGGGACGCCCGAAGTCGATCACGATCGGCGCGGTCTGCAAGTCGCTCGCCCAAGAGTTCCCCGACGTCTCGATCTCCAAGATCCGCTACCTGGAGGACCAGAAGCTACTCACGCCGCGCCGCACCCCCGGCGGCTACCGCCTCTACACCCAGGGAGACGTCGCGCGCCTGCGCACGATCCTGAGGATGCAGCGCGACGAGTTCCTGCCGCTGCGCGTGATCCGCCAGGAGCTCGCGGCCGGGCGCAGCGCGGAGACGCCGGCGCCGGGCGGCGATGGGATCCCCGCCCACTCCGCAGCCCACCCGCGGGCGCGGCGCGCGAGCGTCACCGTGCGCGGGGACAGCGGCGCCCTGTACTCGCTGGAGGAAGTGGTCGAGGAGACCCACGCCGACGCGAAGCTCGTGCGCGAGCTCGAGGAGTACGGGGTCGTCCGGGGTGAGCAGCGCGGCGGGGCGCGGTACTACGACGAAACCGAGCGCGAGATCGTGCGCGCGGTCGCCGAACTGGCGCGCTACGGGGTGGGGGGCCGCAACCTCAGGACCTTCCGCTCCTCGGCCGACCGCGAGGCGAACCTCCTGCAGCAGATTCTCGCCCCGGCGCTGCGCTCCCGCAACCCCCAGCGGCGCAAGGAGGCCCTGGAGGCGCTCGAGAACCTCGCCGCGGTCACCACCAACCTGCGCCACCTGCTGCTCGTGCGCGACCTGCGCAAGATCGCCGGCTGAGGTGGCCACTCGGCGGCGGTCTGCGCTGGCCGATCTACGATCGGTCCCCATCCATGGACTGACCACCTGAGTATGCCCACCACGCAGCGCACCCGCACGATCGCCGCGCCCGCCGGGGTGGTGTGGGAGCTGCTCAGCGACCCCCACCACCTGCCCCGGTGGTGGCCACGGGTGGCACGCGTCGAGGCGGTCGAGCGGGACGCCTTCACGGAGGTTCTCGCGAGCCCCAGGGGCCGGCTGGTGCGCGCCGACTTCCAGGTGCTCAGCGCCGACGAGCGCGCACTCGTGCTGCGGTGGGCCCAGCGGATCGAGGGCACGCCGTTCGCGCGCCTGCTCAGCGCCGCGGAGACGGAGCTGCGCCTGCAGCCCAACGGCACGGCGACGGACGTGACGATCGAGCTGCGCCAGGCGCTCAGGGGCCTCTTCCCGCGCCTCGGCGCAAACCGCATACGCCGCGCGGCGCGCGCCACGCTCGAGGAGGCGCTGGATGGGTTGGAGCGGATCGTTGGCTGAGGTCCCGGCGATGCGGTGGTGGGGGTGGGGCGACCCCGCCCGCCCGCCTGCCCTGGGGCCGCACGCACTCGAGCTCCTGCGCGAGACCGTGGCGACCGCTGGCCGACCCGGCTCTCCGAGCTGGGTGCCCCCGATCGGTCGCCCGCGCCCGCCGGTGGCGCTCGCGCGGGTGCGGCTGGAGCCGGCGGCGCTCCCACAGGGCGCCCGCGCCGAGCTGGTAGCGCTGCTCGGCGAGGAGGGGGTGCGCGACGAGCACGCCGAGCGCGTGGCGCACGCGGCCGGCAAGGGCTACCCCGACCTCGTGCGCCTGCGCGCGGGCGAGCCAGAGGGCGCGCCGGACGCGGTGGTGTACCCGTCCCGCCCGGAGCAGCTGCGCGCGGTCCTGGAGCTGTGCGCGCGGCGGGCGCTGGCGGTGGTGCCGTTCGGGGGCGGCACGAGCGTGGTCGGGGGTGTGGCGCCCCTGCGGGGCGGGCACGCAGCGGTCCTCGCGCTGGACACGCGCCGCCTCGGGGAGCTGCTGCGGCTGGACCGGGAGTCGCGGATCGTCACCGTGCAGGCTGGGATGCGCGCGCCCGCACTCGAGCGGCGCCTGGCGGCGGTGGGGCTGACGCTGGGCCACTTCCCGCAGTCCTACGAGCACGTCTCGCTGGGCGGCTGCGCGGCGACCCGCTCGGCGGGCCAGGCGTCCACGGGCTACGGGCGCTTCGAGGAGCTGGTCCTCGGCGTGCGCGTGAGCGCCCCGGCGGGGGAGATCGAGCTGCCGGCGCAGCCGGCGAGCGCCGCGGGGCCGGATCTGCGCCGGCTGGTGGTGGGCTCGGAGGGCACGGTGGGGGTGATCAGAGAGCTGGACCTGAGGGTGCGTCCCGCGCCGCAGGCCGAGCGCTACGAGGGGGTCTTCTTCGAGGACTTCCAGGCGGGCGTGGAAGCGCTGCGCGCGCTCGCTCAGGAGCGCACGGCGCCGGCCGTCGCGCGACTCAGCGACGAGGCGGAGACACGCCTGTCGCTCGCGCAGGCGGGCGCGGGCGCGGAGGGGGCGAAGGCCCTGAAGGGCCGCCTCGGGCAGGCGTACCTCGGCCTGCGCGGCTACCGCGCGGGCTGCCTGGCGATCCTCGGCTTCGAGGGCGCCCCCGAGGAGCTGAAGCGCCGCCGCAAGCGGGCGCACGAGCTGATCCGCCGTCACGGCGGCCTCCCGGTGGGGCGGGCGCCGGGGGAGGCGTGGAGGTCCCAGCGCTTCGCTGCTCCGTACCTGCGCGACGAGCTGCTGACGCACGGTGTGATGGTGGAGACGCTGGAGACGGCGACCCGGTGGTCGAACCTGCCGCGGTTGTACCGCGAGACGGCTCGCGCGATCGAGGGGGCCCTGAGCGAACAGGGGACTCCGGGTGTGGCGATGTGTCACGTCTCGCACCTGTACGAGACGGGCGCGTCGCTGTACTTCACGCTGCTGGCGGCGCAGCGCGAGGGCCACGAGATCGAGCAGTGGCGGGCGGTCAAGCGCGCGGCGACCGACGCGATCGCGTCGAACGGGGGCACGATCACCCACCACCACGCGGTGGGGCGCGACCACGTCCCGTGGATGGCCAGCGAAGTGGGCGAGCAGGGTGTGGAGGCGCTGCGCGCGTTGAAGGAGCGGTGGGACCCGGCGGGGATCATGAACCCGGGGAAGCTCCTGCCGTGAGTGGGGCTTTAGGATCGTCCGCGTGGGTAGGTGGGGCTACGAGGCGTCGTGCGCGCGGGGCCTCCGTGCCCCGCGTCTGAGGCGCCCAGCTTTTCCTTGCAGTGTGCGCTGGAGGGGCGCCGGCCTGGGTAGTTGTCCGGCGCCCCACTCAGCGAGTCCAAGAACGGTGGCGTGGAGAGGAAGTCACGCTCGCTCTCGGTGGTCTCCGCGAGCGTCGAGGCAGTGCTCGCGAGCTTGAGGTCGATGCAGGAAGGGGACTCCTATTTCTTCTTGCTCTTGCGGTGGGCTTTGTGGACGACCTTCTTCGGGCACCCGGTGACCTTGATCGCGGTGGTCTGGTGGGTAGTCGCGCCGTTCTGTGCGATGAATTCAGTTGGCATCTTGAGCTTGCTCTTGCAGAGGTTGCCGTTCGCCGCGAGGGCGGAGAACGGGCCCTCGGGCAGGGTCATTTCGAAGCTGCCGACGGGGACGTCGGGGACGGTCTTGAATGTGGAGCTGGTGATCCCGTGTTTGCTGATGAAGGTTGTGCCGACGAGGTTGACGGTGATGCCGTAGCCCTGCAGGACGATGATCAGCGAGGGGAACGCTTCGCCGCCGTTGGAGACGAAGTACGCGGGGCCTTCCAACGGGACCGGAAGGATCGGCGTGATCGCCTTGGCGTGCCCGACGATCGACGCGGCGGGACAGCTCGCGGGGTTCGCTTCGAATGTTGCGGCGGGGCATGCTTTCTGCAGCGTCTTCAGCCGGGAGGGGAGCTTCTTGGGGAGTTCGACTTTGACTCGTGCGATGTTCGCCTCGGTGCCCAGGGGGGTTTTGGGGTAGGTCAGTTTCACGGTGAGGCTCGCGCCGGCGGCTCGTGAGGTGTGCCCGGAGGTTGAGACCTTGAAGGTGGGTTTGAAGGCCAGGGTCGCACAGTTCGCGGCCTGGAAGAGGTTTTTGACGGTAACCGGCACCTGATCTGCAGGGTTGGTGAAGTCCGCGCCCGCCCCGGTTACCGTCGCGGCGATCGACATCGGAGTGCAGTTCGTCGGGTTCAGGGTGAAGTTGGGCCTGTCGATCCAGACGCGGATGTCGCGCACATGGGTCACGATCCCGCGGATGATGTGGGGAATCGGGTCCGACCCGTTGGCGTTGACTTCGACCTGAGCGGTGGTCGGGTTGATCCGCAGCGCGAAGCGGATCACCACCGTGCCGAGATCGAACGGGCCTACCGTGGCCGAGGTGACCGACACGACCGACAGCGGCGCGCCGTGATAGGGCCCTGCGAGGTAGACCTTGCCGGGAGCCTGCGCGAGCACGCCTCCGACGCCCGCGCCGACGCTCGTGTGCCCGATTTCGCTCGCGGCGGGACACGACGGTTCTCTGGTCTCCTGGGCGCCGGTCTTCGTCCGCGCCGCTTCGATGTCGGCTTCGGGGCAGAACGGTACTCCCGACAAGTTCCCCGACATGCCCGGCGGCAGAACCGTCGAGAACCTCGTGAGCTCCTGTTCGCCGTCGCCCCGGGTAATGCGCAAGTAGAACGGGGAGTAGGCACCCGCGGCGGCGCTGAAGGAGCCCGCGTGCACCTGGGGGAGGAAGGGCGGCACGCCGCCCGACGGGCACGCGCCGCCGCCGACGCCCTGGGTAACTTCGAACGGGGGGCTGAGACTCGTTAGGACCTGGGTCGGCTCGGACCAGGATAGGAAGTCGCTCTGAGCGGCGTAAGCGCCGCACACCGGTGGATTTACAAGCGGCGCGGCCTGCCCCGGGCGGAAGCTGAGCGTAAACTTGTCGAACGGCAGCTGCGGGTTGTTTTCGAACGTCGTGACCAGCTGACCCGTGACCGGGTTGGGCGTGACCCGCCCTGCCAGCTTCACGATGACCCCCCGATCCCGTATCCGCGCCACGACATACAGTGCGATCAGCGACCCCGACGGGTGGCCCGGTTCGCTGAACGGATTGTCGTATGGCGTAGCGAGAAAGACCGAGCCGGCCGCTTCCTCCTTGAGCACCGGGGTGTGGACCGTGACCGTGCCCAGGCTCGAGTTGTTCGGGCAGCCCGCGCCGGGAGCGGTTTCGAGTGCTTCCGCTTCGTACTGGGCCGGGGTGCAAGCGCCCAGCCCTTCCCCAGCCGATGGGTTGACCGTCATCCCCTGCGGCAGCGTGACGACCGCGTTCTTCAAATGCGACGTCGCCAGCGCCGTCGGGTTGCCGTAGGTCTGCGGAAGCGTCACGCCGACGTTCAGCCCAGTCGGCGATTCGGCCAGGAGACTGGTCGGCTGGACCGTGAGACCCGGGTCGAACCCAAGCCGTTCGCAGCCCGTCATCGGACCAAAGGCGGATTCAGCCGAGGGTTCACTCGGTATACCGCGGTTCTGCCACGTATCGATCCTGATCGTTGACATCAACGCCGAGCCCGTGCACTGGGTCGGATTGGACAGGAACGGCGCAGAAGGGATCGGTGAGACGATGCCTTCACCGAGAGGTGTAAATTTTGGGCCAAAGCAGCTGCCGGCCTCGCATACCGTGCCTCGCATCGGATCGTGGCTCGATTCGCCGGGAACACCCCACACCGTCAGAACCGTGCCCAGAACCTGCAGGGTCCCCTGCTCGAGGTTCGGAGAGGTCGCGCGCAGCCCGTCATCCCCAGGACGGACGGTGACGACTACATTGCTGCTCAGAACAGCGACATTGAAACCGACCCTCGCCACCTCCCCGCCCTGCGGCTGCATGTTGTAGGCCGGCACCGTTATCGGGAGCGAGTTACCACCCAGCGCTGGGCCGCCGACCGTCACGGTGATCGTGCCGACCTGCGAGTCGAGCGGGCATTCGAACCCGAATTCCACCCTGTTCAGCTGGGCCGCGCTACACGTTGGGACCGTCGCGGCGTCACCGGCGAAGCCGACCGGCAGATCGGCAACGACGTCCTTCAGCTGACCCTCGGCACTGCCTTCCGCATCGGTCTTGAAGTAGAAGCTCGTCGTCATGTCGGCATGTGCGCCTGCCTGCGTGTTGGACAGAGTCGTCGAGAACGAGCCCGGAGCGATCCCGTAACCGGGAAACGACGACGAGATCGCCGTTGGCGTGCTCACCGAGGTGTCAGCAGCGCCACCACCCGAGACCGACACTACGTTCGTCACCGAGGACCCCGCGAACGGTTCCACATCGACCGGGACCGTGAGCGTCAACGTATCTCCGGCAGCCACGACACCTTCATACGTACACGTCAGACCGACGCAGCTCAACGATTTGCCCGAAAGCAACTCCGAACCCACGACACCGGCTGCGGGAACCAGGCCCGTGGGCAGCGCGTCGGTGATTGTGACGGTGCTCCCATCTGTGGGCGCGTCGCCGCTGTTCGTGACTACCACCTTGTAGAGATCTTTGCCGGTATGGTCTTCCGGAGCGAAGTTCGTCGGAGCGGAAACCACATTCACCGTCCACGCCGGATTCTGCGTAAAGGCCGAGGCTCCAGCCGGGGCGAGAACCGCAAACGCCAAACAGCAGATGACCACGAGACCGGCCGGAGAGACGTGGTTGTGTCTAGAGGCGCTCACTTGGAACCTCCACGGTTGAGCTTGACGACTCGACGAGCAGACTTCCTTGCAGCAGACTTCCTTGCCTTGCGCTTCTTTATGCACCGGCTCTTCCTACGTACCTTGCCCTTCCCGCACCCCTTCCCCTTCCCCTTTGGTGGCGCCTTCGATTTCACGACCGTGAGAACCGACGCGATATTGCCGAAACCACTGGGGGCGGAGGTGCCGAGCGTCGGTTCGATGGAAGCCGCAGGCGGGCTCAGGCAGGTATCGCCCAAGCACGCCGCCGATTCCGTAGGAGCGGGAAACCCACCGCCGATACGAGCATCGTAAATATCGGTTGACGTGTCCTGATCCTGTGGAACAAGCTGGGAGTGCGTTTCGAAGAACACATCGCTGCCATTCGCGCTCGCACCAATCAAGACCGCTTCCTGCGCATCGTTGCCCGAACTGATCAACGACACGACACCCTCATGCCACTCATACACATCGGTCCAAGGGTCCTGCTTCTTGGGCTTCGGGTCGTCCCAGGGCTGGTTCCCGGGCGTGTTGCTTGGGGGGCCGTTGACGTCCTTGGACACGAGCTGATCGTTGGACTCGAAGAAGACATAGCTGCCATCTTCGGACACCGTGGTGACGCGTGGGATTTCATCCCATGCAGTCAATCCATCGTGCACGAGTATCGCGCCCCCCCGGGCAGGCGCGGGGCTCGGTGCACAAGACACACATGTGAGGCTCGACGTTTCGTTATCGTAACGATATATCTCACCGTATTCTGCCGGGTCGTTTACGGAACTTCCCAAGATGCCCTTACTGACGAACAGGAAGAACCGGCCGCTCGGCGTGACCTGATCGTCACTTGGGCTGCTCGGCCGCGGGAGACTGCCGAGCACCGAGGGTGCGTCGGGCGGTCCTTTGGCTGTCGCGATGTAGCGAATGTCGTGCGTGGTGGTGTCGTAGCGATAGATGTTGTCGATATCCGCTGCGCTTTTGAGGTCCTGTGCGTCGGGGGTTAGCTTGCCGAGCGCGTAGAAATACACCTCTGAGGCGTTTTCCGGCACCAGTACGTATTCTGTCTGCACTTCGCCTTCCGCCGGACCGGTATTGATAATTCCCCTCGATACCCTTGTCAGCCTTTCGCCTTCCGGGGCGCTCGCGTCATACTCGTACAACTCTGCGTCATGGATGCCTTCGTCGTCCCCGGTCAACTCCGTTTCGGTCGTGAAGAAGACCTTGGAACCGTCTGCAGAGGCGCCCTGGAACTGGACCGGGTGAAAGCCGCTTGGATCGACCACCCCGGTATTGGGTTTTGAAACATCGACCGTGCTGGAGCCGTTCACGCGCATGTACAGCTGGGCAGGCTGCTGGCAGCTCGGATCGGTCAGTTCGTTGTTCTTGTTATAGGGACTGGTGAACACGACCGTCGAGCCACCTTGTGAGGCAGCATCGAACTCGGCGCCACAGGGGCTCACCGGCGCACCGCCGCTTTCCACGTTCACGAGCCGCTGCAAACTCCCTCCTGCCCATTCGTAGAGATCGAGCGCACCCGGGACAGTACCGGTAGGAGTGCCGGACAGCAGTGTGTGGTCCGTCGACTCGAAAAACACGCGGCTGAAGTCCGCACTCGCGCCAGCCAGAAAGTCTACTTCGCCCGCAGGACGGTGATAGTTTGTGGGAGTCGTCGCCACGGGCACGTCGAGTTCACCGGGAGGACCGATCTGGTAGGTCTCCTGAAGCGAGACGGGGGTTGTCGTGTACGAGCCGACGCCTATCTCGGTCAGGTCGGGGTTGAAGATCGGTTCTTCGTAAAAGGCCGAGCCCGAGCCCGGCGGAGGGACAGATTCGGGCTGCCAGCCCGAAGAGGTGCGAGAAAAGATCGAGAAGCTGCCGTTGGGCATGGGCCTCGGTCCGAGCGCAACGAGGGTTTTGAGGGCGAGGCGGTTGCCGTCGACAGCTGGAACGCCAAACGAGCTGGTCGGGTCGATGTCCTGCACCGCGCTGCTCTTGTCCACCGGAGTCACCAGCTCATACGCCCGACAGTCGGGGAGACCCGCCGACGCGTCGATGCGGGCCGCTTCGTTCGGGCATGCCTCGGCGACCTGCGCCGCCACCGCCAGTCCCGCTGCACACGCAAGCACCAACCCGATCAACGTTACCAACCGGGCCCATCCCACCTGGCACACCCCACCAGCGATGGCGAAACAGGCGCCGTCCGCGTGGAGCTCGTCGATCTCGCCTCTCCGTTGCCTCATCGATCCCTGGCTCCCTTTTGCTCGTTTGCTGAAATAACGGCAACCACTACAGCTACTGTGGAATCCCATCTTCTACAATCACACCTACACTGCCCAGGTGGGGCCGGCGTACACCGACCCCACCCAAACATTCACGACATACTATTGTAGTTAAGCGATCCGAAGCGCCGCACCAGTTTCCAATAAGGTGGAGATGGTACCTCTCACTTCACCAGATAGAGCTCCACCCAGTTCGCATTTTGCATTGATGGATTTTGCATCAAACGTACCCAATACTAATAATTCGCCTGATACACCTTTTGTCACCGTGTTTGCTACCCCTGCACTTCCTTCTTCGGTGGTGCAAACATCCGTTTTTGTGATACCCAGCACTTTACAGGTCACGGCCCAGCCCGCGCCTTTTCCGTTCACGGCTTTGACGTTGTCTCTTTTTTTACCTTCTACTGTGGCGAGTTCTGTTTGCCACGGCAGATTTTCTGGCGAGGCCGTTTTTTCGACTTTTTCGCAGTTCGTGCTCGGGGCACAGACGATGCTTACAATTGCTGTTGTTCTGTCGAGTTGCCCGGGGCCTACTGCCCCTTTGGCTTCGCCCGTGCATTGAACTGCAACTGTACCAACTATAGGAACTTTGGTGTCTGCGAGTCTCAGCGATCCAAAGCCCTTAGTTTTTTCCGTACCTTTGACTTCCTGCCATGAAAATGTACCAGTCGAGGAAGCTTTGGCACATTGATTTGTTTCGTATTTGGTGGTGGCTCCTCCTGATGCGCACTGTTCCCATGTTGCCGAAGCGGTAGCCGCCGCGACCATGCTCATTGCAAACATGGCCACGAGGCAGAGCCCCGTGATCTTGAGATGCTTCATGTCGTACTGCTCCTTTACTCTTGATTTAGTTTGGGTAGTCAGTCTCAGGGCGCCTACCTCAAGGGAAGGCACTCCGGTACTGACTTTATCTCTACTTCACAATCCCTCTTCGAACCACCCATACTGCTCCTCATGGCGCGATTTGAGACTGCACGCACGACTCTACCCGCCCGTCAAGAAATTTCAACCACTGTCTCCAACTATTTGAAGACCCCAAAAGCGTTCCGGCAGCACTGCCGTAGCGGCCCCCGGCTCCCCACGGAGACTACGGTCCTCGCCGTAAACCCGCACCAGTCCTCAGTATGCGCGTCGAGCGCAGATCATCAGCACGGCCACGCGCCGTCGTCAAGCGGGCCCCCTAAGTCCCCGACATGGCCAGCGAGCTCAACTTAAATCTTTGTTAAAGCTGCTGCACGGGCACGGGGTGGGATGCCCCGTGTATACGCTCCCTAGCGGCGCTGCCCACCCACGCGGACGATCCCAAGACTTGCTTTGCGCAGACGGATGTCCGCGCGCTATCCGACCTTGAACGTGCCGCTGAGCACGATCGACCCGGGCTGGCTCGGCTTTTCGCTGCGCTCCTCGGTGAGGATGATGGTGTGGTAGCGGCTGGCGTTCGCCGGCAGGCCCCCCGCGGCCTTCAGGATGCCGTTCGAGCCCACTTTCGGGCCGCTGCCGAGCAGCAGGGCGTCGGTGGGGGAGTTGTACAGCCACGCGGCGTAGCGGAACCCCGTCGTCGGCGGCAGGTGTTCGGCGACCACGAGGAACGCCAGCACG
Organism: uncultured Solirubrobacterales bacterium; assembly: GCA_963703395.1. Classification (GTDB taxonomy): domain Bacteria; phylum Actinomycetota; class Thermoleophilia; order Solirubrobacterales; family Solirubrobacteraceae; genus Palsa-744. The sequence goes on from OY969817.1 coordinate 1,090,127, forward strand.
CTGCCGCGGGAGAGCACCTCCAGGATTCCCAGTGCTTTGCTGGCCGGGTTGGGCGCGGTGAGCGGGAGCGTCGCGTTGATGTGGGGTTCGCCGCCCGCGGTCTTGGAGGTGCTCGAGCCTGTCGTGGAGGTCGAGCTCGTTGTGGGTGTGGAGCTTGTCGCAGGCGTCGAGCTGCTTGCGGCGGTCGTTGAGTTTGTGTGGGAGCTGCCACCGCCGCTGCCGCCGACGCCCACGATCAGCGCCACCGCCGCGAGCTGCGCGTCACTCCTGTCTTTGCCGACTTCTCACGCTCGGTGGCTGAGCCCACCGGGGGCGGCCCGGCGGTGGGGGGTCGGGCTTGGCTTCGGATGTGCGGCGGCACTCCCCGGGCGGCTCTCGGGCAGCGGTTTGGCCGCTGGCGCTGGGCTCTCCAGGTGAGCGCCGGTCTCGTTTCGGGCCGCGGGGATCTCAGGCAGCGGCTCTCTCGCCAGCGGGCGATCCTCGGCTTCGAGGGCGCCCCGGAGGAGGTGGAGCGCCGCCGCAAGCGGGCGCACGAGCTGATCCGCGGCCATGGCGGCCTCCCGGTGGGGCGGGCGCCGGGGGAGGCGTGGAGGTCCCAGCGCTTCGCTGCTCCGTACCTGCGCGACGAGCTGCTGACGCACGGCGTGATGGTGGAGACGCTGGAGACGGCGACCCGGTGGTCGAACCTTCCGCGGTTGTACCGCGAGACGATCCGTGCGATCGAGGGGGCCCTGGGCGGGCAGGGGACTCCGGGCGTGGCGATGTGCCACGTCTCGCACCTGTACGAGACGGGCGCGTCGCTGTACTTCACGCTGCTGGCGGCGCAGCGCGAGGGCCACGAGATCGAGCAGTGGCGGGCGGTCAAGCGCGCGGCGACCGACGCGATCGCGTCGAACGGGGGCACGATCACCCACCACCACGCGGTGGGGCGCGACCACGTCCCGTGGATGGCAGGCGAGGTCGGCGAGCAGGGTGTGGAGGCGCTGCGCGCGTTGAAGGAGCGGTGGGACCCGGCGGGGATCATGAACCCGGGGAAGCTCCTGCCCTGAGTGGGGCTTGAGGGATCGTCCGCGTGGGTGGGTGGGGCTACGAGGCGTCGTGCGCGCGGGGCCTCCGTGCCCCGCGTCTGAGATCTTGTACCTCCCCGGAGCCAGTTGGAAACACCTGACCGGCTGTTCGGCTATTTTAGCGATTGGGAAGCGGCTCTCCTCCTGAAAACCGACCTCTCTGGTAGGAGAAAGCCCTTGCGCTCTCATTGATAGATTGCTAGGATTTGCCCGCACTCCGATATTCGGCTTCGATCGTAGGGTGCACTCTGCGCTCGGCGACCTAAGGAAGATTGCAAAGCAGATCACCAAATCAAATCCTATGATAATCATGAGAAATAAAGGAGATATACGAGATGAAGTCCATCAAGATCGCGGGGCCCTGCCTCGTGGCCATGCTCGTGGTGAGCCTGGCCGCGGCGGCGACTGCTTCCGCAAGTCCAGTTTTTGAACAATGTAGAGAAAATAGTGGGACCGGTACTAAATGGGAAGACAAAGGCTGTTCAAAAGCAAACGGAACAGGTAAATGGGAATGGAAAGAACTCACTACGACGGAGAAGACCACCTCGTCGGGTACCCTGACGTTGAGGGATACAAAAGTCCCTATTGTGGGTACTGTTGAAGTTGTTTGCGGAGGGACAGAAGAAGGAGCGATTGGCCCCGGAAGGTTCGGTAGGGTCACTAAAATCACACCCGTAGGTTGCAAACCAGGTAAAAACTGCGAAGAAGTCAAAAAAGTAGAAGCGAGGAATTTGCCGTGGCAAACAGAATTGTTTGAAACTGAAAAAACAGTGCGAGACGCGATTAAAGAAGTCGGGGCGGGAGTGCCTGGTTGGAAGATCGAATGCAGGGTTCTGGGTATCACAAAAGCAGATGAATGTGCTTCCAATACCCAATCCGTATCGGTATCACTCGATTTCTTCTTTATAGGGTATTCTGTATTACTATCGTTCTTAAAAAACTCCGGCAAAGCAAAATGCGAAATAGGTGGAGCTGAATCCGGTGAAGTAGAAGGCTTCGATGCCGTCAGTTCGTCAGAAGGTTGGTCAATTCGGACGCACTAACGTCAGAGCGCTGTAAGTGTTTGGGTGGGGCTGCGCAACTGTGGCCCCACCTAGTAGTACTTTGTTAGGCTGATTGTGGCTGTTTCACTCATCTTGTGGCGGGTGGCGCAAGGGTAGGTTGGCGAGGTCTATCGGCTGGCGGCAGGTGTGGCAGTGTCCGGCCCAGCAGTCGAAGATGGGCTCGAGCAGGCGGACTGCTTGGGGGAGTGTGAGGTCCGCCGCCGGGCTTTTGGGTTCTGCCGCTCCAGGGTGAGGAAGGCGTGCGCGGCGGTGACGAGCGCGGTGTGGTGGTACCAGCCGAGCCAGGAGCGTCCCTCGTAGTGGTCGAGGCCGAGCTCGCCCTTGAGTTGCTTGTAGTCGAGCTCGATCATCCAGCGCAGCCTGGCTAGGCGCGCGAGGCGCTCGGGCTTGGTGTCGGCGGGGAGGTTTGAGATCCAGTAGTCGCCGGGAGCGTCGCGGCCCGCGGGCCACTCGATGATCAGCCACTCCTCGCGGGGTGCCTCGTTGTCGCGGGTGACCGGGTGCGCGGCGGTGACGCGCTTGAAGGCGAAGCGCGAGCGGACCCGCTGCTTGCCTTTGCCGCGGAAAGTGACGATGCGGAAGTCCTCGTCTGCGAGCGAGCGCGCGTACTGCTCGACCGAGACCGGCTTGCCCTCCGCGCGCAGCTTGCGTGACGCTGGCCCTCTGGCGCCCCGCCGGCGCTCGGGCACGGCAAAGACCGTGCCCGCCTGGAAGATGGTCATATCGGGGTCGATCGAAAGCATGTAGTCGAACCCGCCGCCGTTCAGCGCGGTGCGCAGCCCAGTGTTCTCGCCGTAGGCCGCGTCGCCGAGCACCGGCGCGCGGTCGATCGCAAACGTGGCGGCGCGCTCGATCAACGCCTGCCCGAGCTGCGGCTTGGTCTGAAAGACGACGTGCTCGGGGACCTTGGCCTTGCGGCGGCGTTCGGGGTCATCACACCAATCCTCGGGCATATACAGATCCCAGCCCAACGGCAGCGTCGCGTGCTCGGAGACGGCGTGCAGCGAAACCCCGATCTGGCAGTTGCCGATCTTGCCGAGCGTGCCCGAGTACTGGCGCTTGACCCCCGGGGAGCGCTTGCCGTCCTTGGGGAACCCCGTGTCGTCCAGCACCCACGCCTCAGCGTCAACGACCGGCGCGACGCACTCGACGACCGCCTGCATCACACGCTCCGGGTCCCACGGGCTGTCGGCCAGAAACTGCTGCAGGCTCTGATAGTCGGCCTCGCCCGCCAGGCGCTCGACCAGCGGTTCAAGCGATTTACGCGGGCCGGCATGCAACAGGCCACGCACGTAGCGCTCAGCGTTCTCGCGCTGGACCGGGTGATCCATCGACGCCAGCGCCACCCCGCCCACGAACTCCTCCAAGCGCTCCTTCACCGCCCCCGCCAAGAAGGACACCGGGACGCCTTCCTGCGACACCGGCACAGCCTCCTCCATCATCACAGCAGACATATCCGCCCTCCCGCATCGAGTATCAACGATGCAGGAAGTGTTCGCCACGCAACGAACAATACCTACAACAGCCTAACAAAGTACTACTAGGATGATGCCTCCGGGTGCGGGTGCTTGCAGGGGTGAGCAGTGAAATGACTGCCTCGGCACGGTCCGCACCCGGCCGTATGCGTCGCTGGGGCTACTACTTCTTCTTGCTCTTCTTGGTTGTGTGTGTAGTCTTCGTCTTGGGGCAGCCGGTGACTTTGATGGTCGTGGTCTGGTGGATGATGGCGCCGTTCTGTGCGAGGAATTCGGTTGGCATCTTGAGTTTGGTCTTGCAGAGGTTGCCGTTTGCCGCGAGGGCGGAGAGGGGCTTCTGGGGCAGCGTCAGTTCGAAGGTGCCGACGGGGACATCGGGGACGGTCTTAAACGTGGAGCTGGTGATTCCGTGTTTGCTGATGAAGGTGGTGCCGACGAGGTCGACGGTGATGCCGTAGCCCTGTAGGACGATGATCAGTGAGGGGAAGGCTTCGCCGCCGTGGGAGACGAAGTACGCGGGGCCTTCCAGTGGGACGGGGAGGATTGGCGTGGTTGCTTTGGCGCGCCCCACGATCGACGCTGCGGGGCAGCTGGCGGGGTTCGCTTCGAATGTCGCGGCGGGGCACGCCTTCTGCAGCGTCTTCAGCCGGGAGGGGAGCTGCTTGGGGAGTTCGACTTTGACCTTGGCGATGTTCGCCTGGGTGCCCTGCGGGGTTTTGGGGTAGGTCAGCTTCACGGAGAGGCTTGCGCCGTCGGCTCGTGAGGTGTGCCCGGACGTCGAGACCTTGAACCCGGGTTTAAAGCCGAGGGTCGCGCAGTTCGCGGCCTGGAAGCGCGATGAGACGGCCGCATTCAGGCCCTGTGTCGAGGAGAGCGTGCCGGTGATGCTCTTCGGTTCGCAGCTCGTGGGGTCGAACGTGAATTCTGGCCGGTTGATGTTCACGTTGACCGTCTTGACCTGGATCGGGACGCCCTCCAGGATCGTCGGCAGCGGTTCTGAGACGACCGTCAGCGCCGCGGTGACGGGGTCGATCTCGATCGCCGCCCTGACGACCACCGTGCCGAGGTTGAACGGGCCGGTGACCGCGGGCACCACGATCGACAGGCCGAACGACCCTCCGCCGTAGGGGCCGGTGAGATAGACCTTCCCGCCGGTCACATACAGCGGGTTGGGTCCCGGCCCGGCCGCCACGGTCGTTTCGCCGATCTGGCTTTCCGCGCTGCACGTGCCCTGCGCGGCCTGCGGTTCGCCGCAGAGCGGGACGTGCGCGAGCGTCCCCGAGAGTCCCGGCGGCATCCGCATCGTGACGCGGCCGAGGGTCTGATCGGCGTCTTCGCGGGAGAACGTGACGCTCAGCGGGCTGTATCCGCCGGCCTCGTTGCTGTTCGTGCCTGCCACGAACAATGGTGCAAACCGTGGTGCCTGGCAGCCGGTCACCGTGTATTCGCTGAATGGCTCAGCCGGAACTTCGCTGGCATAGGACGTGAACACGGCCTGCGTACGCGCGACCCCGCACGTGCTCGGGTTCGCCAGCGGTGCGCGAGGACCACCGAAGAATTCGATCTGGAGGTTGTTGAACGGCAGTTGCGGGTTTTCGTCGAACGTAGTCCTGACCTGCCCTGTGTACGTGTTCACCGACACCTTGCCCTTCAGCTTGATGATCACCCCGGGGCCTTCCGCTTCCAGATAGATCCCGAACAGGTTCCCGTCTTCTGCGTCGGCGGGTTCACAGGCGTGCTGGCCCCCCCCGCCGCATAGCGGCTGCGCGAGGTAGACGTGCCCTTCGAGTTCCTTCTCGAACGCGGGAGTCGAGATCCTCAAGACCCCGAGCTCCGACGCGTTTGGGCATTTCCCCTTCGCGGCGTGCCTGTGCCCGTAGATATCGGCTTCCTCGGATTCAGGGCCGATCCTGTTGATGCCTTCGGGGCCTGTTTCCTGGCAGGCCTGCAGACCGTTCGCCGCCGAGGGCGAGAGTACGGTGCCGGCTGGCAGCGTTACGACCGCGCTGCGTAGCTCCGCGGTCCCCAGTCCTTCCGGGAATTCGTTCTGCGGAAGTTCGACACCGACATTGTAGCCAGTTGGTGCAGACGCCTGCGTCAACGTGGGCTGAACCGACAGTTTTGGGCCGAAACCAAGGTGTTCGCAGCCCGTGAACGGACCGATCTCCGAAGGTTCGGTTGTTACGAATGCAGGATTGCGCCACGAGTTGACTTCCAACGTCGCCTTCAGCGGTTCCGCCGTGCACCGCGTCGGGTTCTCGAGAAACGGCGCAGCCGCGATACCTGCCGGAACGCTTTTAGCCGGTTCAAATGTTTCGCTAAAGCATTCCGTCCCAGTCGTAAAGCTGGCACGCTCACAGAACTGTGCACGCTGCGCATCATGGCTCGGACTTGCCGGCACACCCCATACAGTCAACGAATCGGCATCCACTTCGTTGAATCCCTGTGTATCTGTCGCCGTAGCCCGCACCCCGTAGTCACCAGGGCGAACAGAAATAACGACGTTCGCGGTGATGGTATTCGCGACACTAAATCCAAAGTCGGCCGTCTGACCTGGAGAGCGCACCATGTTATACACCGGCACCGAGATTTCCTCGGGTTCCGTCGGGCTTGGGTTCAAAGATTTACCCTCATTTAGCTTGACCGTCGTGACACCTATCTGCGCCTCAACAGGACACCGCGGCAGGACACCATCCAACGATTCCCCGAGCTGACGCTGACTACACGCCGGCACCGTTTCCGGAGTCCCAGCGAAGCCAGTCGGCAAATCAACGACAACTGTCCTCACATCCCCCTCGGGGCTTAGCTTGCTGTCCGTCACAAACGAGAAACTTGTCGTCACATCAGCGTGAGCACCGGCCTGAAGACTCGACGTCACAACGCTGAAACTGCCAGGCTGGATTGCCAGTTCCGCTCTCGCGACCGACACACAACCCAAGAATAGGACCGACACTACAAATAGCATAACACGGGGAATACGTGCCGGGATGGGATTGGCGAACATCAACGACCCCCTATCGCACGCTTGCTGGCTTTTGCGCCATATCGTTTCCTTGCCTGTGCTTTGCATCTAGTTCGCTTCTTCCTCGTCCTAGCCTTCCGGCATGCCTTCAACGCCTTTGAGAGCTTCTGTGCTCGCGACAGTGGCCCCGACTTTACGGTCAGTTTCGGGACAGGAGGTATGACGTTGCCCACTCCGAAGAAGGTCGCACTCAACGGCGTCGAGATCACCGGAGGCGCACTCGGAATCAACCGGCAAGCTTCACCCGAACACCGCGCAGGCACAGCAGGCGCCGCAAAGCCACCACCGACACGCGCATCATAAATATCTGGGAGATTATCGGCATCCTGCGGTATCAGTCGTGCAGAAGTCCCAAAAAATACATTACTCCCATCCGAACTAGCACCGAGCAACAACGAAGCATTTTCGTCCTTACCCGACGTGATCAGGTGTGTGCAACCGGTAACCTTACCACAGACGACGCCAGGTATTTCTTCGGTCCCAACCGCCTCCCACTCATACACATCCTGGCCCGGAGGTAGGCCACGGTTTTCGGTGCTATTTGTGTCCTGCGGAACCAACTGTGCTGTCGTCTGAAAGAATACATAGTGTCCATTGTCCGACATCGGAACAAACCTCGGAATATCGTCTCCCATCTGGAGAGTGGTTGCACCTTCGTTTTCATTCCGAGCATCCCCGAATTTTGGTGCGACTCCCTCTCCACACGACACACACATCACACTACCATCGGTGTTATCATATCGGTACATCTCGTTATGACCTTCACCACGAGATTCCCCGACCACACCTCCGCTGGGAAAGAGGAAGAATGTTCCATTCGGCGTTGTGTATGCCGATTCACCTGCATCGGGAGGAGGTTCAATGGCGGCGATAAAACGTATGGTTTTATGAGCAGTATCGTAACGGTAGAGATCGTAACCAGCTGGCTCTTCGAATGCGTCTTCTGTGAGCTTGCGCTTGGCCGTGAAATAAACAGTCGACCCGTCTTCTGAGATGGCAGCCGGGGCATTGTCTTCCTGGACTTCGGCTTCCGCCGTACTAAACGACGTATTTGGTTCGCCACGAGAGATACGCGTCAGCTTCCTCGTGATTGTGTTATATTCATAAAGCTCCTCGTCACGACCTGTGTGGCACCCTGTATTGTCGGCAGTAAGCTCGCTTGCTGTGTCAATGAACACTCTTGAGCCATCTGCGGATGCTCCCTGATAGAAGGCTGACCATGTTCCCGGATCACATGGAATCACGCCTTTTTCCAACTGTGGAGCGGATACTTCCACCGTTTCGCTGTCGTTCACTCGCATATACAACCTATGTGGGTTTTCAGGCGGACCACCCCCTTCGCTCGACGTGCATCCCGGTCCTTCCTCATCGCCACGTATGGCCCCGCCAAGGGGACTGGTGAAGAATATCTTCGAATTCGAACCTTCGCTCCATACCGCCTCCTTCTCGCGCGGCTCTTCCCCCGTAGTCAGTCCGATACCAAGGACTGCTCCACATTCGCTCACAAGCACACCTTTGCTTGTCACATTGATAATGTGCAGTTGCCCGTTCACCCAGTCGTAGAGATTTGGGACACCGGGTTCAGGCGTACCCGCAGCAGTCGGAAGAAGACTACTATCCAGTGAAGACAGCACAACGTGGCTGAAGTCCCCGGACGCGCCAACAAGACTCTCTGCGTATCCTCGTCCCCTCTGCATCTCTTCTACGTTGATGGATGGCGTCGTTGCGACAGTAGAGTAAGGACCACCCGAGGGACCCACCTCAAAACTCTGGGTCGGCGAGCGGCCTATTCCTTCGCCGGGTTTGCTAAATGCTTCGACTCCGACCTGCGTCAAATCGGAGGAGAAAATAGTGGGCTCGAAATTTGTTTCGCCGACACTCGTTGGCTGCAGCGATGTCATTTCCCACCCGGAAGCGCCACGTGAGAACACGAGATTCGTCCCCTGGCTACCCGGGTTATCTCCGAGAAATGCCTGGGTGTGCAGGGCGAGCTTTTCCCCGTCTTCAGCAGGGATGGCCCTAGACCCACTTAGGCCAAAGTCAAGAGCCTGCGTTGCGCCCTTTTCAGCTGGCGTTACAAGCTCATACGCCCTGCAATCCGGAAGATATGTCGAACCCTGTTCGACACGTCGCGCTTCATTCTTACATACTTCAGCATTCGAAATTTCCGTCAACCCTACTCCACCCGTTAGTCCTGCGCCACCTGCAAGCATCAGCGAGAGCGCAAATCCGACAAGCAACGCGAAGCGTACAGATCCTGAACCCCGCACTACACCACCTGTCGCGTGTACTCGAGTGCTTTTGTCTTTCTGTTGCCTCATAAAGCTGCTACACCTCTCCCGTTTACCTGATGCATCTGCATGTCATCCAAGTAACTACATTGACACCACAGGCTACAATCACCTCTAGTATCCCATAGCCCGGGTGGGGCCAGCATAACACCGGCCCCACCCAAACATTCATAGCTTACGATGCCTTAGTGTGCTCGAATCGACCATCCTTCAGACGAGAAGTTCGCCACGGGGCCTAGGACTTCACCGGATTCAGCTCCGCCAACTTCGCATTTTGCTTTGCCGGATTTTGTGTCGAAGGTAGCTAATACTAATAATATGGAACCTGATGCCTCGGTTGCTACCGCTGTGGTCCCTGTTTTATTAGTACATTCATCTCCTTTTTCGATCCCGAGAACTCTACAGGTCACCTTCCAGCCAGGGGCTCCTTTCCCGTCTTCCTGTATTGCGTCTCGTATTTTTCCTTCCGTTTCGAACAATTCTGTTTGCCACGGCAGGTTTCTTGGTTCAACTTTCTTGAATTCCTGGCAATTTTCACCAGCTGTGCATTTGATACTCGCCTGTGGAATTTCTGTTATTTTATCGAACTTCCCAGGACCGATGACTCCTATATCTTCGCCCGAACAGTGTACTTCTACCCTTCCGACAAGAGGAACTTTGATGTCTGCGAGTTGGAGCGTAGCTGAAGATTTCACTTTCTCCGTCGTGGTGAGTTCTTTCCATTCCCATTTGCCCGTCGGGCTGGCGGTTTTGCAGCCGTTGTCCGACCATTTGGTGCCTGTACCGGCATTTTCTCTACATTGTTCCCAAACAGGCGCTGCGGATGCGGTGGCTGCCGCAGCCATGCTCATGACGAGCATGGCCACGAGGCAGAGCCCCGCTATCTTGAGATGCTTCATGTCGTACTGCTCCTTTACTCTTGATTTAGTTTGGCCAACCGGTCCCCTCTTGCCTGCCTCAAATGGAAGACACTCTGGGTACCGACTTTATCTCTACTTCACAATCCCGCTTCGAATGATCCTAACTGCTCCATCATGGCGCGATTTGGGACTGCACGCACGACCCTACCCGTCCGTCAAGAAATTTCAACCACTGTCTCCAACTATTTGAAGACCCAAGAAGTGTTTCCGACAGGGCCGCCGGAGCGGTCCCCGGCCCGCGCGGAGACGACGGTCCCCGCCGCAAACCTGGATCAGTCCTCAACATACGCGTTGAGGGCTCACTCGCTAGCACGGTTGACGCCCCGCCGTCACGCAGCCGGCACAGGCCCCCGATATGGCCAGCGAGCCAAACTTAAATCTTGTCAATCCACTGCCCGGACGCGGGTAGGGAGCCTATGCCCAGGCTCCTTGGGCAGCCCCGCCCATCCACGCGAACGATCCCAAGACTCGCTTGCGCAGACGGATGTCCGCGCGCTATCCGACCTTGAACGTGCCGCTGAGCACGATCGACCCGGGCTGGCTCGGCTTTTCGCTGCGCTCCTCGGTGAGGATGATGGTGTGGTAGCGGCTGGCGTTCGCCGGCAGGCCCCCCGCGGCCTTCAGGATGCCGTTCGAGCCCACTTTCGGGCCGCTGCCGAGCAGCAGGGCGTCGGTGGGGGAGTTGTACAGCCAGGCGGCGTAGCGGAACCCCGTCGTCGGCGGCAGGTGTTCGGCGACCACGAGGAACGCCAGCACGCTGCCGCGGGAGAGCACCTCCACGATCCCCAGTGCTTTGCTGGCCGGGTTGGGCGCGGTGAGCGGGAGCGTCGCGTTGATGTGGGGTTCGCCGCCCGCGGTCTTGGAGGTGTTCGAGCCTGTTGTCGTCGAGGTCGAGCTCGTTGTGGGTGTGGAGCTTGTCGCGGGCGGCGAGTTGCGCGCAGCTGTCGTCGAGCTTGTATGAGAGCCTCCACTGCCGCCACCGACGCCCACGATCAGCGCCACCGCCGCGAGCACGACCACGGCGGTCGCCCCGAGCACGACGATGCCTCCCCGCCGCGAGCTGCGCGCCGCCCCGGTCTCTGCCGGCCGCTCACGCTTAGCGCCTGAGCCCACCGGAGGTGGTCCGGCGGTGGACGGGGTCCCGCTCAGCTCCGGCTGCGTGGCCAGCGGCGCGGCAGCGCTCCCCGCGGGGCTCTCGGGCAGCGCCTCTGCCGCTGGCGCTTGGCTCTCCAGGTGAGCGCCCGTCTCGCGCCGGGCCGCAGGAATCTCCGGCAGCGGCTCTCTCGCCAGCGTGGCGAGCTCGGCGGCGAGCGCCTGCGCCCACGCCCTTGCGGGCCCTTCGCTCTCCAGGTGAGTGCGGGTCTCGCGGCGGGCGTCGGATTCGTCCTGGCCAAGCAGGTACTCGCCCACCCGCTCGCGTTGCTCGGTGCTCAGCTCGCGCGCCTGGCGTGGGGCGAGCATCGCGAGCGCGGCGTGCGCGCGGTCGTGTACCGCGCGCTCCTCGATGCCCAGCATCCCCGCCACGTCCGCGTAGGCCCTGTGCTGGCGTAGCACCAGCGAGAGCACCGCGTGCAGATCGGGGGGTAGGTCTTCCAGGCGGCTCACGTGGGGTTCTTCGAGTTCACTGGCGCGGCCCTTAGGCTATCGTGGCGCGGCGATGGGCACCCCCGGCGCGGAGCAGATCAACGAGGCGCTGCAGGGGTTCGACCGCTTGTACGGCCTGGAGCTGCTTGAGATGTCCGACAGCGAGGTGAGCGGCCGGGTGCAGGTGCGCGAGGAGCTCAAGCAGCCCTTCGGCCTTGTGCACGGCGGTGTGCTCGCCGCGATGGCGGAGTCGATGGCTTCGCTGGCCACGGGGTTTGCGGTGTTCCCCGAGGGCTCGGTCGCGATGGGCCTCTCCAACAGCACGAGCTTCCTGCGCCCCCTCACCGCGGGCACTGTCCACGCCCACGCCGTGCGCCTGCACCGGGGGCGCACCACCTGGGTCTGGGACGTGCGCTTCAGCGACGACGCCGGCCGCCTCTGCGCGCTGACGCGTATGACGATCGCCGTGCGCCCCCTCCCGACCCCGCCTACTTAGGCCCGGTTGGGCCGCTCGCCGGGGAGGCAGGGCACGGAGGCCCCGCCCGCGCTGCGCCTGTGTGACCCTCTGACCCGCGCGGACGATCCCAAGGCCTCACTGCGGGACGTGCGAGCGCAGCACCGACGTCCAGCCCGCCGGCGCCGCCGCCGGCTGCTGGGAGGGCAGGGGCCTTTCGGCGAACCCCGTGTCCGGCAGCGGCTTGGGCAGCGGCGTGCCGGGTGTGTCGGGCGTGCCGATCGCGACCACGGCCGCGGCGGCGGCCCGCGCGAGCGCGGGGCTGTTGGCGTAGATGTCGACCACCACGCTCCCCGTCGCCACCACGAGCGTCCGGCCGCCTCTTGCCGATACGCCGTGCACCCCTCTGACAGGCACCTGCCGCTGTGGCGCGCCGCCTCCGGGGAGGAAGCTGTTGTCGGGCGAGGTGACGACCTCGAGCGGGGTCACGCACACGTTCTCGCCGCCCAACGTGCAGTTGCCGTACTGGATTTCGTACGCCCCGCCCGGGTTGCGCGCGACGTGAGTGATTCCGAGCCCGCGGAACGTGCCCCCCAGCCAGTACACCGGAAACTGCTCCTGCGCCACCAGCGGCTCCAGGATGCCCGGCGCGGGCGGCCGGTCCTGCAGGGTGTTCCCGCACGCGCTCGCTCCGAGCGCGCAGACGAGCGCCACCGCGGCGAGCGCCGTGCGGCGGGCGCGGGATCGGAGCCTGCCCACCCCGGCGGGCATCAATTTAGGTACCTGTTGGTGATCGGCACCCGCCGGTCGCGGCCGAACGCCCGGGTGGTGACCTTGATGCCCGGGGGGGCCTGGCGGCGCTTGTACTCGGCGCGGTCCACGAGGCGGATCGTGCGGTCAACCTCCGCTGCGGGCAGGCCCTCGGCGATCAGCTGCTCGCGGCTCTGGTCGCGCTCGATGTACCCGTGCAGAATCCGATCGAGCAGGGGGTAGGGGGGCAGCGAGTCCTCGTCGCGCTGGTTCTCGCGCAGCTCCGCCGTCGGGGCGCGCTGGAGGATCGAGGCGGGGATCGGCGCGGTCGCGCGGCCCCCGGCTGTCGGCCTGGAGCCCGCGGGCGCCGCGGTGGCTTGATGCCCACCCACCCCGCCGCCCGCCGCGGAGTTGCGCCACTCGCAGAGGCGGTACACGAGCGTCTTGGGGACGTCCTTGATGACCGCGAAGCCCCCCGCGAGGTCGCCGTAGAGGGTGGTGTAGCCGACCGACATCTCCGACTTGTTGCCGGTCGTCAACACCAGCCACCCGAACCTGTTGGAGAGCGCCATCAGTAGGTTGCCGCGGATGCGGGCCTGCAGATTCTCCTCGGTGAGGTCCGAGTGCCCCCCCGTGCCGTTCGCCGCACCGCTCGGAGCTCCGCCGGCGAGCTCCTCGCGCAGCGTCTGCGCGTAGGCCTCCATCGCCGGCTCGATCGGCAGCTCGTGGGTGCGCACGCCGAGCGTGGCGGCCAGCGCGCGCGCGTCGGCCTGCGTGGCCTCGGAGGAGTACGGAGAGGGCATCACCGCCACGCTCACCCGCTCGGCCCCAAGGGCGTCCGCCGCGAGGCACGCCACGAGCGCCGAGTCGATTCCCCCGGAGAGCCCGAGGACGACGTGGCGGAATCCGTTCTTCTCGACGTAGTCGCGCAGCCCCACGCACAGCGCGGCGTATACCTCGGCCTCCACGGGGGCGAGCGGCGCGGGCGGCGGCCGTCGCGGCTGCGCCGTGGAGGCGGAGGCGGCAGGTGGGGTGATTGGATTGCCGCCCGCCGCTCCGGCCCCGCCTCCCGCCCCGCGATCGAGGTCGAGGTCGAGGTCGCACACCAGCAGCTCCTCCTCGAATTGCGCGGCGCGCGCGATCGTCTCGCCTGCGGAGTCGAGGACGAAGGAGTGGCCGTCGAAGACCAGCTCGTCCTGGCCCCCGACGAGCCCGCAGAAGGCGATGTGAGCGCCGTGCTCGCGGGCGCGCTCGGCGAACAGACGCTCGCGCTCCAGTCCCTTGCCGGCGTGGTAGGGGGAGGCGGAGATGTTGACGATCAGCTTCGCACCCGCCTCGGCCTCTTCGGCGGCGGGAGCCCCCGGCCTCCAGAGGTCCTCGCAAACCGTCAGCCCGACGGTGTGTCCGTTGACGTTCACCACCGCGCCCCCGTGCCCGGCCTGGAAGTAGCGCTGCTCGTCGAAGACGCCGTAGTTGGGGAGGTGGACCTTGCGGTAGACCGAGCGCACCGTCCCCTCCGCGAGCACCGCCGCCGCGTTGTGGACCCGCGGCGCACCCGCGTGCGACCCGTGTGCCCGCTCCGGGTACCCGACGATCGCGACGATCCCCTCCGTGTGGGCCGCCACCTCCTCGAGCGCGGAGCGGGCGTCGTCGAGGAAGTGCTCGCGCAGCAGCAGGTCCTCCGGCGGGTAGCCGGTCACCGCGAGCTCGGGCAACAGCACGAGCCCCGCGCCGGCCGCGCGGGCGGCGTCGATGCCCGCCCGAATGCGCTGCGCGTTGCCGGCGAGGTCGCCGACGGTGGCGTTCATCTGGCAGAGGGCCAGGCGCACTATCGCTTGGTGGCGGCGGGGCGGGCGCCCCGCCCGGACTTGCCCCGGGCGCCGGTGGCCCGCTTCGCGGAGGCGGCGGGACGGCGGGTCGTGCGCACGCCCGCAGCACGGGCGAGCCGGCGGATCGAGTGCTCCAAGTCCAGCGCGATCGTGTCGAGGTCGCTCAGCGCGTCGTAGTCGGCGAGCAGGCCGAAGCCGAGGTGGCCGTTGTAGCTCATCACCGCGATCCCGAGCGCCTGGCGGCGCGCGAGCGGCACCACCGGGTAGAGCGAGCGCAGCCGGCGGCCGAGCAGGTAGAGCGGGAACTGGGGCCCGGGCACGTTCGTGACGACCAGGTTGAAGTAGCGCTGGCGGGCCTGCAGCCGCGCGGCCTGGCTGAGGATCGTGGGCGGGGCGAAGCCGGCGAGGTTGGTGAGCGTCTGCGCGCCCACCGCCTGGCCGGAGCGCTTGATCTCCTCCATCGCCGTGCGGATCAGCGCGAGGCACTCCGCGGGGTCCTCGACGCCGACCGGCAGCGGCGCCCACATCGCTGCGACGCGGTTGCCGAGCGCTCCGCGCTCGGTGTTGGCGCGCACGGAGACCGGCACCATCGCCTTCAGTACGAGCCCCTCGGTCTCGTGGCCGTGCTCGCGCAGCCACCGCCCGAGCGCGAGGCTCACGGAGGCGAGCACCACGTCGTTGAGAGTCCCGCCGAGGGAGTCCTTGATCGCCTTGAAGAGCGCGAGGTCCGCGTCCACCCACGTGTAGCGGCGGTGCGGGCTGATGTCGACGTTGAGCGGGGAGGGGGGAGCGGGCGCGTTGATGCCCGCCAGCGTGGTGGCGCCGAGGTTCGCGAGACCCTCCCGCAGCTGCGCCACGGCGCGGCGCGGGGCGCGCACCATCCGGCGCGCACCGCGCGCGATCTCGCCGGGCGCGGTGGCGCGCTCCAGCAGCGCCTCGCCGAGCAGCTTCGCCGGGCCGGGCAGCGGGCGGGGGTACCACGGCTCGGGCGCTGTCGCCGTCGCGACCGGCTCGGGCGCGGTGTCGAACAGGACGGTGGTTATGTCCACTCCCGAGATCCCGTCCACGAGCGCGTGGTGGGTCTTGGCGATCAGCGCGAAGCGCCCGCCCGCCATGCGCTCCACCAGCCACATCTCCCACAGCGGCTTTGAGCGGTCCAGGCGCTGGGAGAACAGCCGCCCCGCAAGCCGCCGGAGTGCAGCCTCGTCGCCGGGCCGCGGCAGCGCGGTGTGGCGGATGTGGTAGTGGGGGTTGAAGTGCGGGTCGTCGGTCCACACCGGCCGCCCCTGCTCGAGCGGCACGTGGGCGAGGCGCTGGCGGTAGCGCGGCACCAGGTGCAGGCGGCTCTGCACGTGGTCCACGAGCTCCTGGGGGCTCGGCGCGCGGCCCTCGAAGATCATCACCGACGCGACGTGCATGTGCGCGGTGGAGTGGTTCTCCAGGTGCAGGAACGCCGTGTCGAGGCCCGTGAGGCGGTCGGAGTTGGCCATGCGCTTGATTGTCGCTGCTTGTGGGCGGGCCGTCAATGATGGCGCCTGAAATCTTCGCCTCTGGGGGACTTTGTGCGCTGATTGTGAGCTCAGCGTCCTGCCTCGGAGCTCTGTGCCTCGGCTTGGTTCCGACCGCGGGGCCGCCGCGGGTCGATCCCCCAGCGGCTACGCGTGTCCCTGGAAACATTTTCGGCGGTCTGCTTCGTGGCGGGATCGCCCGCCCCGCCTGAGATCCTCCCAGTGGCGCCGACGCTTGTGTGATGGTGCGCACAGTGATTCGGGGCGAGGGCTCTATTCTCCCCCGGTCTTTTGACCTGCCGAATCGCCACCGTCGTTGGGGGCGAACGGGGGACCCACTGCCGGACCGTGAGAGCGCGGTCTGGATGGGGCGAGTCTGCCGCTGATGCGGCGGTAACGCCTTGCTGACGCACGCCCTTCGTGCGCGCAGCGGCGCGTGAGCCCGACAGCTAACCCCGTAGGCGGTGACCAAGGAGGACTGTATGTACGTTCCCGCGACGCCTGCGCTGCCTGGCCTGCCCCTGCCCCCAGCGGGGATCATGGTGGGCGAAGCCCCCGCACCCGTCCCACCCGTCCCGTCCGTCGAGACCTCGTTGAGCGTGCTGCGCGCCGAGCTGAACGTGCTCGACGGCCGTGCCGCGAGCGTCGCGGGAGCGCTGCTTGCCGATCCCCGCACGAACACAGACCGGCCGCTGGGGCTGGCCGGGCGGATCGTCCGCCTGCAGGCTCACGGGCGCCACGGCTGGCGCGCACTCGCCAGCACGCGCACCGGCCCCGGTGGGCGCTACCGGCTGCGCTACCGGACCCGCCGCGTCGGCAGCGAGCGCCTGCGGGTGAGCTTTGCCGGCGGCGCCGGCCAGCGCGCCGCGCACCGCCCGGTCGGGCGCCTGAACGTGTACCGCCTCGCGGAGGCCTCCTGGTACGGAGGCGGCGGCAGCCTCGCCTGCGGGGGTTGGCTGACGAGCTCCACGATGGGCGTCGCCAGCAAGACCTTGCCCTGCGGCACTCCCATCACCCTGCGCTACGGGGGGCGCACCGTGAGGGTGCGAGTGGTCGACCGCGGTCCGTACGTGGCGGGCCGCGAATACGACCTCACCGAAGCCACCAAGCGCGCGCTCGGGTTCGAAGGCGTCGGTGAGCTGTGGGCGACCGCGTGAGCGCCACTCGCCGCGGACGGCGCCGGTAGAGTCCCCGGCCCTGACCGGAGGTGCTGAGGATGAGCGAGCAGGTCCCCTACGCCAACTACCAGTACGAGGTCTACCTGCGCGGGCTGGGCGGGCAGCGGCCCGCGCGTCCGCTGGACTGGCGGGCGCTCGAGCGCGACGCCTACCACCTGCTCGCCGAGGGCCCGCGCGGCTACATCGCCGGCGGGGCCGGGCCGGGGGAAGACGATGCGCGCCAACCGCGAGGCGTTCGACCACTGGCGCCTGGCGCCGCGGATGCTGCGCGACGTCTCCGAGCGCACGCTCGCGCGCACGCTGCTCGGGACCCCGCTGCCCGCGCCGGTGCTGCTCGCGCCGATCGGGGTGCAGACGCTCGCGCACCCCGAGGGGGAGCTCGCGATGGCGCGCGCCGCCGCGGAGGTGGGGGTCCCGTTCGTGGCGAGCACCGCGGCCTCGCACACGATCGAGCAGATCGCGCAGGCCGCCGGGGAGCTGCCGCGCTGGTACCAGCTCTACTGGCCGCGCGACCGCGAGCTCGCGCGCAGCTTCGTGGAGCGCGCCGAGCGCGCCGGCTACGGCGCGGTAGTACTCACGCTCGACACCTGGCTGCTCGGCTGGCGCCCCGCGGATCTGACCAACGGCTTCCTCCCGTTCCTGTGGGGCGAGGGCAACCGCAACTACCTCGAGGACCCCGTCTTCCGCGCCGCCCTGCCCGCCCCGCCCGAGGAGAACATGCAGGCCGCGATCGGCCACTGGGCGTGGCAGTTCGCCAACCCCGCCGTCACCTGGGAGGACCTCGCGTTCCTGCGCGAGTGCACCGAGCTGCCGATCGTGCTGAAGGGCATCCTGCGCGCCGACGATGCCCGCCTCGCGGTCGAGCACGGGGTGCAGGGTGTGCTCGTCTCAAACCACGGCGGGCGCCAGGTCGACGGCGCCGTCGGGGCGCTTGATGCGCTACCCGAGGTGGTTGCGGCCGTGGACGGCCGCTGCGAGGTGCTGTTCGACAGCGGCGTCCGCTCCGGCGCGGACGCCCTGAAGGCGCTCGCGCTCGGCGCCCGCGCGGTGCTGCTCGGCCGCCCCTACATCTGGGGCCTCGCGCTGGGCGGCGCCACGGGCGTCGTCGAGGTGCTGCGCTCCTTCCTCGCCGACCTCGACCTCGCGATGGCGCTCAGCGGCCACGCCGCGATCGACGAGGTGGGCCCCGAGGCGCTGGTGCAGCAGCGCCGCTGAGCCAGTTCGATCACGACCGGGATTCCGGTGTCGAACCAGGTGCGGTGCAGCTCGCGGATCTTCGAGCGCGTGGGAAGGTCGCTGCGGTGGAACACGTACTCGACGTAGTCGAAAAGGTTGACCGTCTCGCAGTAGATCTCCCTCGCCGTCCGCGACTCGGCATCGTCCACCGGCGCCCGCGCGACGCCCGCGAAGGTCCCGCCGGGGACGCGCAGGCGGACGTGCGGGTCGGCCCGGATGTTCAGCATCCAGGAGGAGACCCAGCGCGCCGCGACGTCCGCTGGGAGGGGCGGGGAGAGCCGGAGCATGACTAGGTAAGCCCGGTTGCCGCGGCGGATCACGTGGACGCATTTGCGCCGCGGCCTGCCGGTCTTGCGGCCGGTCGTGGTGAGCACTCCGAAGCCCGAGGGCGGCCGGAGAGTGAAGAACGGAAGGTGCAGCGCGCTGAGAGCGCGACCGCCGGAGGGGGAGCCCAGGAAGGGATTGCGCAAGCGTGCGGGCACGAGCCCTCGCCTCAATCGGCCGGCGCGGCGAGGAGGCTTTTCCAGAAGCGGACGGACTCTCGCTGGAATCCGATTCCCGCTTCCAACGCAAGCATCCCGCCGCGGGGCGGGTCCAGGTCCAGCGACACCTCGCGCAGCGCCTCGAACTTCCGCAGGCGCTCTTCGTGTTCGGGGAGGTAAACCGCGGCGAGCATCGCCGGATCGGCGCCGAGGAAGAGCTTGAGCAGGCCGACGCTGTGTACCTCGTCGTGCACGCTGGCGGGGTCTGCGCGCCACGCCTTCAGCGCCTCGCACCCGGACTCGGTGAGTCGGTAGATCCGCCGGCGGCGCCCGGTCTGCTCCCGCTCTTCGGTCAGCAAACCCTCCTCAGCGAGCCGGGCGCACTCGGAGTAGAGCCTGGAGTGGGGGATCGTCCAGAACCGGACTGTGCTCAGCCGGGCGACCCGCTCCAGGTCGTAAGGGGTCGCGGGTTCGGCCAACTCCAGCAGACCGAGCACGACGTAGGAGGTCTCGTCGAGAGGCCGCGACATTCGGAGAAAGCATAGCAAATGGCACGGTCTGAGCCACATGGTATCAGACAAACGGTTTGGCTACAATGATCTAGTTTGCATGATTTGCCTTCTATGGTATGGTTAATACGATATCGCTCACACCATCTGCGCCATACCATCGAGGAGGAACTGTCATGTCGCGTACCGCCTACCGTTCCCGCTGCGGCGCCGCTCCGGGGTCCCCGCCGCGGAGAGGCCGTCTCGAGCACGCCGGCGACAGGCAGTGCCCGCCCCCGGGGTCCCGCCGTGTCCGAACCGTCCTGATCGCGCTCGCCGCGGCCGCCGCCTCCTCCGCGCCGGCGCCGGCGCGGGCCGCGGAAACGGAGGAATGCCCCAACGAAGCAGCTCGCGAAGCGCAGGTCTACGGCGGAGCGCTCCCCGACTGCCGCGCATACGAGCAGGTGTCTCCAGTGCAAAAGAGCTACGCCGACGCGTTGGGCGCGATCACGAGCGTACGCGGCGCCCCGTCGGGCGAAGCGGTGACGTTCGACTCGCTGGGGCCCTACCCGCTCGGCGGGGGACCCGGCGAAGGATCGCCGCAGCTGTTCACTATCTACGTGAGCGTGCGCGGCGTGGAAGCGTGGCCGACGCGGAACGTCGAGCCCGCGGTCGATCCGGGCGGCCTCGGCGCGGTGCTCGGCGTCACCGAAGACCTCCGCTGCACGTTCGTGCTCTCGAACAACCGGCCACCGCCCGCCTCCGGAGCGGGCGCGATCGAAGGCAGGCAGGCGGTCTACGTCCGCGACAACGGGACGGGTGTGAATCGGCTGCTGTTCCAGGCGGGGGCCGGCGAAGCGGCGAGCTTCTTCTTCGTCGCGGCGGCGGCCGGGGATACGCGGATCTTCTTCGAATCCCGCAACCGACTGCTCGGCAAGGCGCCGGCGGGGGTACGCAACCTCTACGAATGGCACGCAGGGCAGCTGAGCCTCCTCGACGTGCTGCGCTCAGGCGCGGCGGCGGCCGGCGGCGCGGCCGGTGGGCTCGGGCCGGGCGCCACCGAAGAAGTGGTCGAACTTCCCGACCACTCGCTCGGGAGGGTGTCGTACTTCGTGCAGAACGCCGTCTCGGAAGACGGCTCGCGGATTGTCTTCACCGATCTCGGGACCGGACGCATCTACTTGCGCGAGCCGCAGCAGGCGGCCGGCGCGGGCGAAACGCTTGAAGTCTCGGGCGGGCCGGCGGCGTGGCAGGCCGCGACTCCCGACGGCTCGCAAGACCTCTACATCGAAGGCGGCGTGCTGTACCGCTTCGAGGTCGAAGGCGGAGAAGCCGGGCGGCGGGTGGCGTTGACCCCGGGCGGCGGCGAAGCGCTGGGAGTGCTCGGACTCTCGCGCGAGGGCTCCTACATCTACTTCGCCGCGAACGGCGCGATCGCGGGAGGCGTGGGGGCCGCGGCGGGCAACATCTATCTATGGCACGCGGGTGCGATCTCGCTCGTGAGCGCCGGCGGCGAAGCGGACGATTGGACGACGCACACGCTGCTCTACGCCTCCGAAGCGAGGGCCGGCGCGGAGGAAGGCGTGCGGAGCGCGCGCGTCAGCGCCGACGGCCGCACGCTGATGTTCACCTCGCGGGCGAAACCGACCGGCTACGACAACAACGGAGCGGGCAGCGACTGCGCCGAAGAAGGAGCGGCAGCCCCCTGCGAGGAGGTCTACGTCTACGACGCGGGCACGGGAGCGGGAGCGGGAGTGGTGACGTGCGTGTCGTGCAACCCGCGGCGGACGCCGGCGAGGAGCGATGCGGTGCTCTACCGCCTGGAGAACGACGGCTACCTCGCGCCGGGGCAGCTGTATCCGTGGGATCTGCCGCGCAACCTCTCCGAAGACGGCAGCAGGGTTTTCTTCGAGACCGAAGAACAACTCGTCCCGGCCGACAGCAACAGCGGGATGGACGTGTACGAGTGGGAGCGCGCGGGCGGCGGGAGCTGTCCGGCCGGAGCCGGGGGACACTCGCCTCTGGCGAGCATCCCCGTTCCGGCCGGCGCGGTGAGCGGCTGCCTCTCCCTTATCTCCTCGGGCGTGAGCAGCGAACCGTCGTACTTCGCCGAAGCGAGCGCGAACGGGCGCGATCTCTTCTTCTTCACCCGCCAGTCGCTCGTGGGGCAGGACGAAGACGAGCTCGTCGATCTCTACGACGCGCGCGAAGGCGGCGGCATCGCCGCTCAGAGTCCGCCCGCGCCGCCGGCCCCCTGCGTAGGCGAAGCGTGCCTTCCGGCGCCGGCCTCGTCTCCCGCGCAGGGTCCGGTGGCCAGCGAAACGTTCTCGGGGCCGGGCAACCTCGTATTTCAGCCGGCCGCCGCGCCGGCGCCGCGGCCGGCAGGAAGGCCCGCGAAGAGACACGGAACCCACCACAGAGCCAAAAGAGAGCACCGGAAGCAAAGGAAGAGGCGAGCGCGGGCCGGACGGGCCGCGGGGAGCGATAGCCACCAAGAGACGAGGAGGAAGTGATGGTCGACCACAGCGATCACTCCAGCCGGCCGATCCGACGGGTGGCCTTCGCCGTTGCCGCCGCGCTCGTCCTCGGCGCCGCGACGGCCGGGCCGGCGTGGGCGTCGTTCGGCGTCGAAAGTGCCGAAATGAAAGCGGAAGAACAGAACGGAGCGCCGGCGACCCAGGCGGGCTCGCACCCGTACGTGTTCACCACGACGGTCCTGCTCAAACGGCATCCGCTGAGCGAAGCACAGGAAAAGGAAGGACTCGGCGACGCGGGCCCGCTGGGGCGGGAAATCGCCGACGGAGACGCGAGGAACGTCGAAACGACCTTTCCCGCCGGGGTGATCGGCGATTTGGCGGGTGTCGATCGGTGCTCCGAACAGCAGTTGGCGCGGCAGGAATGCCCGGCCATGAGCCAGGTCGGCGTCGTCGCCTTCGACTCGCCGGTCGCCCAGGTCTGGGAATCGGGTGAGAACCCCGTCTTCAACATCGCGTCCTCCTCCTCGAAGGTCGCGGGCGCGCTCGGCTTCACCGTCGGGGGCGTCGGCTTCATTGCGCACCTCATCGGAGGTGTTCACGCCGGCGGCGATTATGGAATCTCCGCTCAAGTACCTGGGATTCCCCAGATCGCAAACGCCGACGGGGTGACGCTGACGCTGTGGGGCGACCCCTCGGCGCCGAGCCACTGCCACCAGACCGTTGCGGGCGGGCCGTGCGTGGCCGTGCCGCACCGCGGAGCGCCTTTCTTGACGCTGCCGACGTGGTGTCCGACCGACACGGCCCCGCCGACGCTGGAAGCGCTGTCGGCCTCCGCGCGCGCCGAATCGTGGCAGGAACCGGGGGTGTGGACGCCGCTGTTGTATTCCCCGCCGATGGCGGCGCCGACCGGTTGCGAACGGCTGAGCTTCACGCCGTCGATCGAAGTGCGCCCGGAAGCGACCGTCGCCGATTCCCCGACCGGCGTGAGCATTGTCTTGAAGATCCCGCAGGTCGAGGCGGCAGGCTCGCTCGCGGAGGCGAACATGCGGGAAATGGTCATCGCGCTGCCGCTGGGCCTGGTGGTCTCCCCGCCGGTGGCGAACGGATTGAGCGCGTGCAGCGAAGCGCAGGTCGCCCTGACGAGCGCGGCGCCGGCGGCGTGTCCGGAATCCTCGAAGGTCGGCACAGTGGAAGGGCGCACCCCGCTGCTGGACCACCCGGTGCAGGGATCGGTCTATATCGCCCAGCAGGGTAACGCCGGGCCGGCGCAGGGCTCGAACCCGTTCGGATCGCTGATGGCGATGTATCTCGTCGTGGAAGGCGGCGGCGTGCAGTTCAAGGTCGCCGGGGAAGTAACGCTGGACGAAACGACTGGGCAGGTGAGCGCGCGCTTCACGAACCTGCCGCGGCTGCCGTACAGCGAACTGAAGGTGAGCTTCTTCGGCGGATCGCGCGCGGCGCTGGTGGAGACGGCGTGCGGCCCGTACACCACGACGTCATCGCTGACACCATGGTCGGCGCCGGAATCGAGTCCCACCCACCCGCCCGCCACGCCGCGGAGCACCTTCGAAGTCTCCTCCGGCTGCGCGACAGGGGGTTTCAGCCCCTCGACGGCGGCGGGGACGGCGAGCAATCAGGCGGGCGGTTACAGCCCGCTCGTGCAGACGTTCTCCCGCCGTGACGGCGAACCGGAACTGGCGCGTGTCCAGGAGCGCATCCCGCCAGGGTTGCTCGCGTCGATCACGCACGTGACAGAGTGCCCCGAACCGCAGGCGAGCACGGGCGAATGCGGCCCGGAAAGCGAAATCGGCGAAATCACGGTGCAGGCCGGCGACGGGCCGGACCCACTCACGGTGAGAGGGCGGGTGTACTTCACGGGCCCGTACGAGGGCGCGCCGTTCGGGATAACCACCGTCACGCCGGCGCAGGCCGGGCCATTCGACCTCGGCAACGTGATCGTGCGGGCAACGGTCAACATCGATCCGCACACCTCGCTCGTGACGGTCACGACCGATCCGCTGCCGTTGATGGTGAAAGGCATCCTCGCGCAAGCCAAAAGCGTGACCGTCAAAGTCGACAGGCCTGAGTTCGTCTTCAACCCGACGAGCTGTGCACACGAGACGTTCGCGGTCACGATGCACGGCACCTCCGGCGCGGTGGCGAGCGACTCGGTGCCGTTCCAGGCGGCCGGGTGCGCCGCGCTCGAGTTTCACCCGAACCTGACGGTCGAAACACCGAGCCATGCCACGAGGCTCAGCGGGGCCGGTCTCGACGTGAAGCTGACCTACCCACAGGGGCCGCAGGACCGATCGGAGATCGGCCAGCAGGCCAACATCGCCAAGGTCAAGGTCGAATTGCCCAAGCAGCTTCCCGCGCGGCTGAAGACGCTGCAGAAGGCGTGCCTGGCGGGGACGTTCGACGCAGACCCCGCGGGCTGCCCGGCGGCGTCGGATGTCGGGATGGTCACAGCGAGCTCGCCGCTGCTGCCGGTCGGGCTGAGCGGTCCGGCCTACTTCGTGTCCAACGGCGGCGCGAAGTTCCCGGAACTGGTCTTGGTGCTGCAGGGCGACGGCGTCACCGTGTACCTCCACGGCGAAACGTACATCTCCAAACAGGGGATCACCAGTGCGACGTTCAACGCGATCCCGGATGTGCCGGTCGGCAGCTTCGAGCTCGTGTTCCCGCAGGGACCGTACTCGGCGCTGGCGAGCAACGGAAACCTGTGCAGGGGCGCGATCACGATGCCCACCACTTTCATCGCCCAGAACGGGGCGCAACTGACGCAGGCGACGAGGATCAAAGTGAACGGCTGCCCCAAGGCGAGCGCGCGCGGGCACCGCAAGCGCAAGCGTCGAGGGCCGCGGCGGACGACGCACGGCGGTGAGGACACACGGCGGCGATGAGACACGACGACACACGACGGCAGCGACGCAGGAGAAAGGGGTTGACGATGCGCAGAGCGGCGATAGTCGGAGCGGTGGCGGGGATCTGTGCAGGGGTGGGAGCGGGGGCCCTGCCGGGCGAGGCGGCGGCGAGGCCCACGGTGACGGTCAAAGCGACGGTCATGCCGGTCCCGATCGACCTGAGCAAGCGCCACAGCGCAACATTTCCAGGGACCGGCGAGATCTTCGGCGCCCCGTTCGCCGGAGAGGTACGGTTGACGATCGCGGGGACCGAATACGGCGGCTCCCCCTCGCCGCTGACGGGGGTGAAGTTCTACGCACCCGTCGGCGTGAAGGTGCGGACGCGGGGATTCGCCGTGTGCACAGAAGCGACGCTCGTCGAAAAGGGCGCCGAAGGGTGCCCGAAGCGGTCGTTCGCCGGGGCGCGGGGTGAAGCGGAGGGCGTCGTGACGTTCGGGGGCGCACGCGTCCACGAGACGGTGAGCGTGCAGCCGTTCTTCGGCCCCGGGGGCGGCTTCCTGGTCTACGTCGTCGGCAAAACGCCGGCTTCGATCGAACTGGTCTCGAAGGGCACCCTCGGCGATGCGGCGCCTCCGTTCGGCAATGTGTTCACCGGCGAAGTGCCGCTCGTCGAATCGGTCCCCGAAGCGCTCTACGCGTCGGTCGAACAGATCGACCTCAAGGTCGGCGCGGCGTTCAAGGATGCCAGCAAGCTCGTCTCCTTCCTGACCGCCCCGCGGACGTGCCCGAAGGGCGGCTTCCCCGTGAAGGTGGAGCTGTCGTTCCTCAGCGGCGAAACGGTCCCGGCCGAATACAGGGTTCCGTGCCCGAAACACAGATGAGGACAGCGGCCTGCGACCGCCGCGGCGTGCGCGTTGCGGAGCGGGGGAGCAGGGCCCGCGCTGACCCCGCCGGGCCCGACGCTAGATTCGTAGGACCGTGTCCTCCGCGGCCGACCAGCTGCGCGTCGCGCACCTAGACGCTGACGCCTTCTACGTCTCGATCGAGCTTCAGCGCCGGCCCGAGCTGCGCGGGCTGCCCGTGGTCGTCGCGGGGAGCGGGCCGCGGGCGGTGGTGACCACCGCCAGCTACGAGGCGCGCCGCTTCGGGGTCGGCTCGGCGATGCCCGCCTCGCGCGCGCGGCGGCTGTGCCCGCAGGCGGTCGTCCTCGCGCCCGACTTCCCCGTCTACAGGGAGGTCTCCAGGCGGGTCATGGAGATCCTGCGTGGGAACGTCGAGCGCGTGGAGGTCGTGGGACTCGACGAGGCGTACCTCGACGTGAGCGGGCTGCTCTCCCCGCGCGCCGCGATGCGCCGGCTCGTGACGGAGATCCTTCGGGAGACCGGGCTGACGTGCTCGGTGGGGATCGGCCCCAACAAGCTCGTGGCGAAGGTCGCCTCCGACGCCGAGAAGCCCGCGGGCTTCGTTGTGCTCGGGCGCGAGCAGGCGTGCGCGCGCTTCGCCGGCTCCTCGCCCGGGCTGGTGCCGGGGATCGGGCCGAAGACGGTTACGCGGTTGGCCGAGCTGGGGCTCACCACGCTCGCTGCCGTCGGCGCCGCTCCCGAGCGGGTGTTGACGGAGCGCTTCGGCCCCAACCTCGGCCGCGAGCTCGGCCGTCGCGCGCGCTTCGAGCACGATGGGGAGGTCGGTGCCGCACGCAAGGTCGTCTCCGAGTCGCGCGAGCGCACCTTCGACCGTGACGTCCACGACCACGAGCAGCTGCGCGCCGAGCTTGAGCGGATGTCCCGCGAGCTCTGCGCCAGCCTCGCGACTCACGACCGCAGCGGGCGCACGGTCGGGATCAAGGTGCGTCTCGACGACTTCACCACCGTCACCCGCGCGCGCACCCTTGACGAGGCCACGCGGGACCCGCAACTGGTGAACGCCGTCGCCCAGCGGCTGCTGCACGAGTACGCCCCCGGGCGCCCCGTGCGGCTGCTGGGGGTGCGCGTCGCCGGCCTCGGCGGGGGCGGGGGGCCACCGGCTCCCCAACAACCCGAGGGGACCGGGGTGTCTTCGGAGGATCAGCTGGCACTGCCCGTGTGAGAGAGGAGTCGAGCGTCCCGTGCACAGCGCCGGCGTTCGGTCTATCTCACGAGCAGGTAGGTGAATCCCACCGCGCTGGGGCTCGCCACACGCGAGCCCGCATAGGAGGCGTTCGCCCGCCAGTTTCCCACCGCGGGTGCAGTGAACTGGATTTCCGCTGTGCCTTCGCTTACCTGCGCTTCGATCTCGCGGTAGAACTGCCAGCCGAAGACCGGGTCGAAGCGCTGCACTTCGACCGCCACCGGCCCCGAGGCCGCCGGGGTCACACGGACCTTGAGTGGGACGGCACTGCCCGGCTGCCCGTGCGCGGCGCCGAAGGCGATCCTGGTGCGGGTGATCGTGCGCGACTCGCGTGTCAGTGTGAAGCTCCCGGAGGAGTGGTTGCGCACGGACACAACCGCGTAGTAGCGGCCCGCGCGCAGCTGCTGCTGAAGCCTCTGCGAGCCACTGCCGCCGCAGCTGCACGCGACGATGCCGCCGTTGTGGTCGCGCAGCGAGAGGTTGAGTTCGGCCGACTGCGGCGCGCTCATCCTGAGTGTCAGGTTGGAGTGGCTTGAGACGCTCATCCGGTACAGGCGCAGCACCTGCACGCCGGTGCCCTCCAGGCGCCCGCTCACACGTGCGTAGTTGCCCAGCGGCAGGCCCGGCGCCGTCTCCGCGGCGCTTGCGGGCGCGACCTGCAGGTGAAAGCGCTGCACGCCCTTATGGGAGAGGTTGGGGGTCACCTCGAAGCTGTAGCGTCCGCCTTCGCTCGCCCCGGGGGTGAACAGGCGGTAGCCGCCGCAGTCGATGCGCAGGCGCGCCGAGGCCCCTTCGAAGGAGGTCGTGCCCGGGGGGAACAGCGCGCCGTTCACACACGCTCCGTGACCCGTCTCGTTGGCCAGGTTGACCATGTAGCTCACGCCCGCGTGCAGACTGACCGAGTAGGCCGCGTTGATGTTCTGGATGCGATCGACCTGCCCGCTCGCTCCCCCGGCGGGCAGCCGCGGCCCGGGCGGGGCCACCGCGGGGGTCGGCTGGAAGACATTCAGCGTGAAGCCCGCGAGCTGTGAGTTCGGGAGCGCCGCCACGCGGATCTCGTACAGCGTGTTCTTCTTCGCCTTGAACGACAGCGACGCCTTGCCTTCTTCTTCGGTGTGCTGGCACGCCACCGGTTGCAGCTGCGAGCGCACCGCCCTGTACACGTCGAGCGTGCCGTCCAGCGAGCCACCCGCGGCGAGTTCGACCGCGATCCGCTCGGCGTTCGTGGTGTGCAGGCTGTACCACACCGAGCTCACCGTTCCCCCCACGCAGGACGACCCCGCTTCGCTCGTCACGCTCGTGGCGCCCACCGTCGTGCCTTCGATGCTCGCCGGCAGCGAGTGGATCGCCAGGGCGTTCGCGACTTCGTCGTTCGCTGGCTGTGGGGCCTGGGTTGGCGCGGCCACGGCCGCAGGCGACAGCCCCGATCCGACTGTCAAGAAGAGTGCGAGAGCTGCTGCTTGTCCGAATCGTCTCACCGGGAGGATCGTAAGGACGGACCCGGATGGATCGGCGGGGGCCCACCCGATGGCGCCGCCCTTGCCTGGAACCGCGCGGCCGCGGGGCACGGAGGCCCCGCGCACACCAGCCTCGATGGTCCAGCCTGCCCGCGCGGACGATCCCCAAAAGCCACCCCAACGGACGGGTAAGATCCGCGGATGCCCCTGGCACGCGTCGGCGACGTCGAGCTCTCCTACGAGCGCACCGGCTCCGGTCCCCCGCTGCTGGCGATCATGGGCATGAGCGGCACCCTCCTCAGCTGGCGCGAGCCCTTCCTCGGCCCCCTGCGCGAGCACTTCGAGGTAATCGCCTACGACCACCGCGGCGTCGGCGAGAGCAGCCGCATGGACGCGTCCTTCACGATCGCCACGCTCGCTCGCGACGCCGCCGGGCTGCTCGACGCGCTGGAGGTCAACTCCGCCCACGTGCTCGGCATCTCGATGGGCGGGATGGTCGCCCAGGAGCTCGCCCTCGCGCACCCCGAGCGCGTACGCACCCTCGCGCTCGGCTGCACTTACTGCGGCGGGCCGGGCTCCTCGCTCGCCTCGCCGCCCGTCGCCCAGCGGCTGTTCGAGGCGATGAGCTCCGGCGACCGCGAGCGTGTCCTGCGCACCACCTGGGAGATCTGCGTCTCCCCGCGTATTCGCGAGGACCCCGAGCTGTATGCCGCCTCGTGCGCGATCGCGCTGCAACGGCCCGTCGCCCGCGCCGTGATCTTGGCCCAGATGCAGGCCATCGCCGCCCACGACACCTCTGCCCGCCTGCCCGAGCTCGAGCCGCCCGTGCTGATCGTGCACGGCACCGCGGACGACCTGATCCCCGTCCAGAACGCTCACGTGATCGCCGGGCACCTGCCCCACGCTCGCCTTGAGATCCTCGACGGCACCGGCCACCTCTTCTTCTGGGAGGAGCCGCTGCGCTCAGCCGAGCTCGTTCGGGACCACGCCGCCGTGCGCGCGTAGGCGTGGCGGCGCGCGAGCTGAGCGTCCGCACCGACGACGGGGTCTTGCTCTCGGTCGAGGAGGCCGGGGAGGGGGTGGGTGGGGTTCCAATCGTGTTGCTGCACGGGCTCACCGCCACCCGCCGCTACGTCGTGATGGGCTCCCGCCTGCTCGAGCGCTCCGGGCATCGTGTGATCGCCTACGACGCTCGCGGCCACGGGCGCTCAGGTCCCGCTCCCGGCGGGGGCGGGGGGCGGGCTCGAGTCGAACGCGGCCTACGGTTACGAGCGGCTCGCCCGCGACCTCGGGGCCGTGCTCGACGCCCTCGGGATCCCGCGTGCTGCGCTCGCCGGCGCCTCGATGGGGGCTCACACGATCCTGCGCTTCGCGCTGGAGCACCCCTCGCGGGTGGCCGCGCTCGGGCTTGTGACGCCCGCCTACGACCCCTCTGTGGCTGTCAACGGCCCCGACACGGCCTCCCCCGAAGGCGACCGCGACCGAAGCCGGGAGACACCGGCTTTCAGCCGGCATCCCCGTTTCGGCCAGCTCGCCCGCGCGCTGCGCGAGGGCGGGGTGGACGGGTTCGTGCGGGCGTATGACTTCTCCACCGTGCCCCCCGCCTGGCGGGAGACTGTCGAGCGGGTGATCCGCCAGCGGCTCTCCGCGCACGAGCACCCCGCCGCTGTCGCCGACGCCCTGGAGGTCGTGTCCCGCTCGCGGCCCTTCGAGGACTTTGCCCAGCTCGGGAGCCTTGCCGCGCCTGCCGTCGTCGTCGCCTCTCGGGATGAGGTCAACCCCGGGCACCCGCTCGCGCTGGCCGAGCGCTACGCGCGGGCGATCCCCGGAGCTACGCTCACTGTCGAGGACGGGGGGCCGCCCCTGCGCTCGCCTCTCGCGTGGCAGGGGGGGCAGCTTTCAAAGGTCTTCTTGGAGCTCCTTGCACGCGAGCGCACAAGCGCGGGTGCCTGATGTTGTGGGTTGTCTTTTGGGGGCCCCATTTCGCGCGCGTGCGTACGCGCGCGATATGGGCCCTGATTTGCATTCACACGCACCGGGACCCTGAGGCCGGTTCACACGCACCGGGACCCTGAGGCCGGGCGTACCGGCACCCCGAGGTCGTGCGTTATACATAGCCCCATGACCGTACGCGAGTGGGACGGCGGCGTCTACGACCGCATTTCGGCGCCGATGGAGGCGCTCGGGCGCGCCGTGCTCGACCGCCTGGCGCTGGAGGGCGACGAGACCGTGCTCGACGCGGGCTGCGGTTCGGGGCGTGTCACGGAGGCGCTGCTGGAAAGGCTGCCGCGGGGGCGGGTGATCGCGGTGGACGCCTCCGCCTCGATGGCCCGGGCCGCGCGCGAGCGGCTGGAGGGCAGGGATCGCGTGAAGGTGCGCGAGGGGGACCTGCTGGAGCTCGAGCTCGCGGAGCCCGCCGACGCGATCCTCTCGACCGCCACCTTCCACTGGATCGCCGACCACGATCTGCTCTTCCGCCGGCTGCGCGCCGCGCTGCGTCCCGGGGGGCGGCTCGTGGCGCAGTGTGGGGGGGAGGGCAACATCGACGTGCTGCGCGGGGTCGCCAACGAGATCCTGGAGCGTGCACCCTACGCCGAGCACTTCCGCGACTGGCACGCCCCCTGGAACTACGCCGGTCCCGAGGCCACCCGCGAGCGGCTGTTGGGCGCGGGCTTCGCCTCCGCGGAGTGCTGGCTCGCGCCCGCCCCCCAGCAGCCCGAGCACCCGCGCGAGTTCCTCTCCTCGATCGTGCTCGGCCCCCACTACCAGCAGCTGCCGGAGGACCTGCGCGAGCCGTTCATGGACGCCGTGCTCGACGAGTTGGGGGAGCCTGTGGTCGTGGACTACATCCGGCTCAACCTGGACGCCGTGGCGTAGGGAGTCAGGCCAGCGCGGCGGAGTCCGGGCGGGCGGGCACCCCACCCTTCCCGACCGAAGCCGGGAGACGCTCGCCTTCGGCTCGCATCCCCGTTTCGGCCAGCGCGGCGTAGCGCCCGCCCAGCTCCAGCAGCTCCTCGTGGGTGCCGCGCTCCACAATCTGCCCGCCGTCGAGCACGAGGATCTGCTCTGCGTCGCGCACGGTGGAGAGGCGATGGGCGATCGCGATCGTGGTGCGCCCCCGACTGAGGTCGTCGAGCGCGAGCTGCACCGCGCGCTCGGTCTCGGTGTCCAGTGCAGAGGTGGCCTCGTCGAGGATCAGCACTGGGGGGTTGCGCAGGACGGTGCGGGCGATCGCGATGCGCTGCTTCTCTCCGCCGGAGAAGCGGTAGCCGCGCTCGCCCACGGGGGTGTCGTAGCCCTCCGGCAGCGAGACGATCAGCTCGTGGATCTGCGCGGCGCGCGCGGCCTCTTCGATCTGCTCGTCGCTGGCCTCGGGGCAGGCGAAGCGGAGGTTCTCGCGGATCGAGGCGTGGAACAGGTAGGTCTCCTGGGAGACCAGCCCGACGGTGGCGGCGAGCGACTTCAGCGTGACGTCGCGGATGTCGGTGCCGTCGATCGTGATGCTCCCGCGCTCGGGCTCGTACAGGCGCGCCACGAGGTACGCGAGCGTGGTCTTGCCCGAGCCGGTCTCGCCGACCAGCGCGGTGCGCGTCCCCGCGGGGATCTCGGCGGAGATCTCCCGCAGCGTCCACGGGCCGTCCGGTTCGTAGCGAAACCACACGTCCTCCAGGCGCACGTCCCCGGCCACGCCGCCCTGGGGCACGTCCCCTGCGACGCCGTCCCGGCGCGGCGCCCCTGCCCCGATCGGCCGCGCGCCGGGGCGCTCGGAGATGTCGACCGGCAGGTCGAGGTACTCGAAGATGCGCCCGAACAGCGCCATCGAGGTCTGCACTTCGAGTCCCACGGAGAGCAGCGACTGCATCGGGAACAGCAGGCGCGTCTGCAGTGTCGTGAACGCGACGATCGTCCCGATCGAGAGCGCGTTGTTGCCGTGGGCGATCGTGTAGCCGCCGAACCAGTACACAGCGGCGGGCATGATCGCGAAGCTCATCTGCACGGAGGCCATCCGCCAGCGGCCCGCCATCCGCGCGCGCACCTCCAGGTCGGCGAGCTGCCCGGACTCGCCCGCGAAGCGGTCCACGAGCTCCGCGGAGCGGCCCATCGTCTTGCCGAGCAGGATGCCCGAGACCGACAGGGACTCCTCGACGAGCGTGGACATGTCCGCGAGGCGTCCCTGGCGCACCGACTGGATGCGCCGGCGCTCGTTGCCCACGCGACGCGTGAGCCACACGAAGAAGGGCAGCAGGAACAGCGAGAAGACCGTCAGCTCCCAGCTCAACGCGAACATCGCCACGAGCGTGGCCGCCACTGTCGTCACCGTGGAGACCGTGGAGGTCGCGGTGCTTGTTACAACGTCGTCAATGCCCCCGATGTCATACGCGATCCGCGACTGCACCTCCCCGGAGCGGGTGCGCGTGAAGAACGCGAGCGACATCCGCTGCAGGTGCGCGTACACCGCGGCACGCAGGTCGTGCATCACGCGCTGGCCGACCTGGTTTGAGATCAGCGTCTGCACCACCGCGAGCACCCCGCTGACCAGCGACACCGCGATCATCCCCCCGACCAGCAGCGAGAGCAGCTGCGTGTCGTGCGTGGGGATCGCGGTATCGATGATCCCCCGCAGCAGGAACGGCGAGACGACGTTCAGCAGCGACGTCAGGCAGATCAGCCCCAACAGCAGCCCCAGCCGTACGCGATACGGAACGAACAGCCGCCCGACACGTCGCAGCGAGACCGGCCTGTCGGGGACGTCCTCCGGACGGGGCTCCTCGCGCGCGCCACGCCTGCCGCGACGAGGCCCCTCTCCACCCCCGCGGCCCTCGCCGTGGAAGCTCACTGCGGCTGCGCCGATGTTGGTGGGTAGGCATCCTCATTGCTCATCAGATGACTGTATCCACTGGCCCGATTTGGGATTTTTGGGGATGGACCTCGGCCCGTACGAGGTCGGCTACTACGGTGCGACGGTCCTGCGCGGACTCTCTGGCACAGACCAGTGCGAATGAGTGCGCGTGCCGGAACGGCTGCCGACGTCAGTCAGTGACGAGGCTTTGTCGGCGAGCGGATCTCGACTGCGACGACGCCGGGCGGCGGCGTGGACGGCATCGGGTTCGATGGAAGTGGCTTGGGCGAAGAGGGTGTATCGCTCATCTCAACTCACAAGTGTAACGACCAGGGCGACGACCAACGCGAGGATCTCGACCGTCAGAAAGAAGATCGCCCGCCCGACGCGCTTCGCTGCGGTCTCGAGGATGGTCTGGTTGTGCTTGTACCCGTTGTCAAGATAGCTCGCCGCTGCTGCCTGCATCTGCCGAAGATCAGCGTCGCTCGCCTTGGCGGTCTCGAGCAGCTCACCGCCAAGAAGACCAACGTGGACACCGCGCGGCAGCAGTGCAGCACCGCACTCGCGTACGCATAGGGCGTACGCCACGGCAGCTCCGACGAACGGGATCGCAACACCAGCCGGCCCATGTCCTACGGCAAGAGCAGCAACCGGGACGACGATGGACGCGGCGGCCAGCACAGCGGTCGCCTTCTCCCGGAGCTGAACCTCACTCTGCTCCTGCGCTTGGACCGATGCGCGCGAGAGATCGAGGGCAAGTTCCTCGGGGGTCGTGGCCATTGGATTCACGTTATGGGCAGTGCAGGACGGATTCCGGTCTGGCGCGTGTAGACCTATCAGCAGGATCAGGCCAGGATCCGATCGTCCGAGACGACTCCCTCGGCTCGGATATTCGCCGGGCTGCATTGGGGGGAGCCGCGGATACGATCCCCGAGATTGCGGGCGGCGTGACCGTGGCAAGTGGCGCGGCGTCATACGCTTAGGCGATGAACCTCGCCACCGCCGAGCTCCGCGTACTGGGGTGCCTGCTCGAAAAGCAGCGCACGACTCCGGACGCCTACCCGCTGAGCCTCAACGCGCTGCGGCTGGCATGCAACCAGTCGACCAACCGCGACCCTGTGGTGCAGTACGACGACGCGACGCTGCGCGACGCGCTGCACCGCCTGGAGCGCCGTGGCTACACGCGGCTGGCCAGCGGGGCGGGCAGCCGCGCGCCGAAGTATCGGCACCTGCTCGCGGAAGCGCTGCCGATGGCCGAGGACGAGCAGGCGGTGATATGCGTGCTGATGCTGCGCGGACCGCAGACGCCCGGGGAGCTCAAGCAGCGCACGGAGCGGATGCACGCCTTCGCCGATCTCGGGGAGGTGCACGGGACGCTGGAGCGGTTGATCGCCCGCGGGCTGGTCGCGGCTCTGGAGCGCCGCCCGGGGCAGAAGGAGGAGCGCTACACCCAGTTGTTGGGGGGCGAGGATGTGGGTTCGGGTTCCGCGGGTGCCGGCTCTGGAGCGCCCGCCCCCGCGCCGCCTCCATTCTCCTCGCGGCAGCCCGGCGGGCAGCACCAGGCGAGCGGGGGGGCCTTGGCGGAGCGCTCCGCGGCACCGGCCGTGGAGGCCCTGGAGGAGCGGGTAGCTCGCCTGGAGCGCGAAGTCGCGCAGCTGCGCGCGGCTTTGGGAGACCCGCCCGAGGAGGAGCAAGCAGAAGCGGTAGAGGTCGCGGAGGAAGTGGAGACCGAATGGACGTGATCCACACTACGGGGCTCCTCGCCGCCGCGGGCTCCTCTGCGGACACAGCCACGGGGGTCGGCATCCCGCTGGCGCTCGCGGCTGGCCTCGTGTCGTTCCTCTCGCCCTGCGTGCTCCCGCTGGTGCCGGGCTACCTCTCGACTGTGATCGGGGTGGCCCCGGCGGACATCCAGGGGGCGGGCGCGCGGCGGGTGCTCGGGCCGAGCCTGCTGTTCATCGCTAGCTTCTCGCTGATCTTCATCCTCCTCGGGCTGACCGCCACGCAGGTCGGCTCGCTGCTGAACCGGCACATCGCCACGCTGCGCACGGTGGGGGGGGTGCTGATCCTGCTGATGGGGGTGCTGTTCCTCGCCACGCCCTTCGTGGACGCGCTCAACTTCCAGTGGCACTCGGAGAGGTTGATGCGCCTGGCGGGCCGCGGGGGGCCGCTGCTGGCGGGGGCGGCGTTCGCGATCGCGTGGACGCCCTGCACGAGTATCACCCTCGGCGCGATCCTCACCCAGGCGGCGGTCTCGAACTCCGCCGCGCACGGGGCGCTGCTGCTCGCCTTCTACTCCGCGGGCCTCGCGATCCCGTTTCTGCTGATCGCGCTCGCGTTCGAGCGCATGAGCGGTGCGCTCGTCGTGGTCAAGCGCCACTTCCCTGTGATCGTGGGCGTCGGCGGGGCGGTGATGATCGCGCTGGGCCTGCTGATCCTCACGGGGGAGTTCACGGTGCTCAATGCCAAGGCGAACAGCTTGCTGCAGGGCACGGGGCTGAACGTCTCGGGCATTTGAGGTGCGCGCCGCTCGCGGTAGCGAGGCGTGATTGAGCTGCGCCTCCGTGCGTGTGGCTGGCGGCGGCGTGTGTGGGCTTGCCGGCCGAGGTCGCTGGTTGATTCTCGCCAGGTCAGGTTTGCAGGGCGGAAGGTTGTTCGGACGCCGTCGCGTGCGCTCGCCGTTCGCGGTAGCGCCGTTCCCAGGCCTCCTGGTTGCGTTTAGCGTCCCTGATGAAGGGCGAGACCCCGATCGCCTTCACGATCAACCGGTTGATCGTGGACTCCGGGAAGGGCAGGGGGCGCAACACGTCCACGAACAACACCACCCGGGTCTCGTCGGTGTCGTTCCACACCTCGTGGTTGAAGGTGTCGTCGAAGACCACGCTGCGACCCTCCTCCCAGTGGCGGATCTCCTCGCCCACGCGAATCCGGCACGCCTGCGCGTCGCGGGGGACGATTAATCCAAGGTGGTAGCGCAGCACGCCCTTGTAGGGGCCGCGGTGGTCGAGGATGTGCTTGCGGGGGGAGAGGATCGAGAACATCGCGGTGGTCATCCCCGGGATCTGGCGCATCAGCGCCGCCGTGCGCGGGCACATCTCCACGCCGAGCTTGGCCTCGAAGCCGTACCCGTACAGGAAGAACGTCTTCCAGCGGTCGTCGTCGGTGATCTCGATCTGGTCCTTGGAGATGTCCTGGAAGTTGGGCAGCGCCTCGCGGTCCTCCAGCACCCGCTGCAGCTCCTCGCGGATCGCCTCCCAGTTCTGCTCGACGTGCTTTACCCAGGGGAAGCGCTCAAGTGGGAAGAACGCAGCATCGCCCACCAGCGAGCGCCGCCCGATGAAGCGCTCGATGGGGGCGAGGATCCGTTCACCTACGGCGATCGTCCATTGGACGACACGATCCCACATGCGGACCGAGATATTACGCCCCCTGACGGTCGAGGGTCAAGCGGATCAAGGACGCAGTGAGCGAAGTGTGCTGGCCGATAGGAGATCGCATCTGATCTCCTATCGGTACACGAGCGATCGAGGACGCCGGAGGCCGCGCAGGCCATCGGCCGTCAGGTCAGGCAGCCTCGCGGAGGGCCGCTAGCTCTGGCGACTCGGCGAGCTTCTTCAGCGCGCGCTGCTCCAACTGAGAGGCCCGCTCGGCCGAGAATCCGAGGCGCTTGCCAATCGCGGTCAGCGTCTGCGGCGCCTCGTGGCCGGTGCCGAAGCGCAGCGTCAGCACGGTGCGCTCGGTTTCGGGCAGCTGCGAGATCGCGAGGTGCACGAGGCGCTCGCGCTCGTTCTCGTACGCGGTCTCCTCGGGTGGCTCCTGGTCGGAGGGCAGCAGATCGCCAAGGGCCGTATCGCCGTCCTCGCCCACCTGCTGGTCGAGGCTCACCAAGGCGGCGCGCTGGTGGCGGACTTCCTCGACCTGCTCGATCTCGAGGCCGGTCTCCAACGCGATCTCCTCCGTGGTGGGCTCGCGCCCAAGGCGCACCGAGAGCTCGCGCTCCACGCGCCCCACCTTGCGGGTGCGCTGGGCGACGTGCACCGGCAGGCGGATCGTGCGGCCGGAGTTCTCAAGGCCTCGCTGGATCGCCTGGCGGATCCACAGGGTGGCGTAGGTGGAGAAGCGGAAGCCCTTGCGCCAGTCGAACTTCTCGCTGGCGCGGATCAGGCCGAGCATCCCCTCCTGCACGAGGTCGGCGAGGGGCAGTCCCTGGTTCTGGTAGCGCCGCGCGTTGGAGGCCACGAGGCGCAGGTTGGAGTTGATCATCAGTTCCTTCGCGTGCAGGTCCCCGCGCTCGATCCGCTGGGCCAGTTCGATCTCCTGGTCGGGCGTGAGCAGGGGGTAGCGCCGCGAGTGCGCGAGCAGCTGGTCGACGGACTCCGGGATGAAGCTTTCGGGCTCGGCGGCCCGGAGGCTCGCCCTCCCGGGGCGGCTGGCGCGGGCAGCACGGCCCTCCTCGTAGGCGGGGTCGAGGGCAACGGTGCTCGCCGCCGGTACCTCGGCGGTCTCAAGAGTGTCTAGTGTGGTGATCTGGCGCTTATCGTCTGACATGGTGCTTGGTCCTTCTGATTGAAAAGAGCGGCTCGGCTCGCCGGCCTTGGCCGGCTGCGCCACCCTCTAAGTCCGATGCTTGGAGTCGGAATTATAGGGCACAGTAGTTGCGTTGTCAATTATTCTCGGTGGAGCGGCGGCGCGGGAGCTATCCTCCACTCTGTATACGCGGAGACTTCCCCCTTGGAGACCGTTGGCCTCCCTGGGAGTTGCTGTCCCAGCAAGGTTGAACTACCCGTTGGGCCAGCGGGTTATGCGGTCGTTATTGGCTTGTCGTGAGCTTCTATTCGCCCGCGGGGTCGAGAAACCTTCGCCGTCTGCTGTTCGGCTCATCGGACCGGAGCCCCGATCGCCCAAGCTTCGCGGCCTTGGGCTGGCCGATCGGAGGTCCTCGTCGATCGCCGATCGGCCGGGTTGACGGGCGCCCTACGATGCCCGCGTGTGTTCGGCCCCGGTCTTCGTGGTGAGGATCGAGGCGCCGCCGCGGGTCAGCGTGCGGCGCACGAGCCCCGGAAGCAGCAGCCGCGCCGCGCCGGCGAGCGCGTAGGCGCGGGGCACGTAACGCTCGGGGCGCCGGCGCAGGCCGGCATCCACGATCGCCTCCGCCGCGCGCTCGGGCGTCGAGACGATCCACGCGGTGGCCCGCCGCGCGGTTAGCTCGCGGGCGGGGAAGCCCTCGGTGGCGATGTAGCCGGGGAACACGACGCCCACGTGCACGCCGTGCGCGTGCTCCTCCGCGTGGAGCGCGTCGCTCCAGCCGGTGAGCGCGAACTTGCTCGCCGAGTAGGCGCCCGTGCCCGGCCTGGCAACGCGTGCGGCGGTGCTCGACACGTTGACGATCGCGCTCGGCGCCGAGGCGCGTAGCAGCGGCAGCAGCGCCTCGGTGAGCCGCACGGGCGCGTCGAAGTTGAGCTCCATCGTGCGTCGCACGTTCGCGTGGCCCCCCTCAGCAAAGCTCGCGCGCCAGGAGGCGCCGGCGTTGTTGACGAGCAGCGTGAGGCGGCCCCCGCAGTGCTCGCGCACGTGTGCGAGCACGCGCGCCGGCGCGTCCTCGTCGGTCAGGTCCAGCGCCAGGCAGCTGCACGGCACGGGCAGCGTGCTCGCCAGCTGGCGCAGACGCTCCTCGCGGCGCGCCACCAGCACCAGCTGGATCCCGGC
Source organism: uncultured Solirubrobacterales bacterium (assembly GCA_963703395.1). Lineage (GTDB taxonomy): Bacteria > Actinomycetota > Thermoleophilia > Solirubrobacterales > Solirubrobacteraceae > Palsa-744. The sequence continues at coordinate 1,128,925 of OY969817.1, forward strand.
CCCCGGGGCCGTGTGCCCGGCGCCGCCGTTTTCGGTGGCGCCGTCTGCGATCGGCAGCTCGCGCGTCAGGCGCCGCGCCGTCGCCTCCCCGATGCCGCTGGAGGCGCCTGTGATCACTGCGACGAGTGGTCCGCTCACCGCCGCGACCTTACACCAACTGCGACGACGCCCAGTAGTCTGTGGTTATGGAGCCCTCGGGACAGATGCTGCCGGTGGAGGGCCACCGCCTGACGGGCATCTCGCCGCGGGCGTTCCAGCATCCGGCGGACCGCGCCGCGACCGCCGCGTTGGGGTCGATTCCCTACCTGGACACGGTGGTGCGCAAGCTCGTGGAGCTGGGTTACGAGCGTGCCCTGCGCCAGAGCTACCTGGGCTCCGCGGTGAGGCTCTCCGAAGAGCAGCTGGGCGATGTGTGGCGCGAGCACGCGATCGCCTACGCCACGCTCGACATGGCCGAGGTGCCCGACCTGTACCTCACTCAGTACCCCTCGCCCAACGCCATGGCGATCGGCGCCAAGCGCCCGATCGTGGTGGTGCAGTCTGAGCTTGTGAGCCTGCTGGACGTGGGGCAGCGCCGGGCGGTGTTCGCCCACGAGGCCGCCCACATCCTCGCCGACCACCAGCTCTACCGCACCGCCCTCTACATCCTCATGCTGCTCACGCGGACTTCGCGGCTGCTGCTCCCTCTGGCGCCGATCCGCACGGCGCTGATGGAGTGGGAGCGCGCTACCGAGCTGAGCGCCGACCGCGCCGCGGCGCTCGTCACGCGCGACCCGCTGACGGTCTGCCGCACGCTGATGTGCCTCTCCGCAGGCACGATGGTCGAACGAGCTGGACCTCGACGTCTTCATGCGCCAGGGCTTGGACTACTCCGAGAAGGGCAGCGGCCTTGAGCGACTGACCCGCCTGCTGATCGACCTGGGCCTCAGCCACCCGATGCCAGTGAAGCGCACGCACGAGCTGATGGCGTGGGTGCGCTCGGGGGAGTTCGACCGAATCGTCAGCGGCGAGTACCCGACCCGCGACGAACCTGTCGATGCCCGCGCGGAGGGCAGCGACGCGGTCTCCCACTACTCCGAGCGCTTCCGCGACGCCTTCCGTGAAGCCGGTGAGTCGATCAACTCCGTCGGCCAGGAGCTCGCGGGATGGCTGCGGGGGTCGGGTGGGGAGGACGGCGAGGACCGCGAAGACGGAGACGACTGGGAGGCAGAGGACCCGGCTCGGTAGCGGCGCCTGCGGCGGTGAGCTTTTTCGAGCTGACCTGCTCTGCCGCAGCGGACGCCTACGAGCCCCACTTCCCCTGCCCGTAGCGCGCGAGCTCCAGGCGCGCGATCACGCCACGGTGGACCTCGTCGGGTCCGTCGGCCAAGCGCAGCGCGCGGGCCACGGTCCATGCCGCTCCCAGGGGGAAGTCGTCGCTGAGGCCGGCGCCGCCGTGCAGCTGGATCGCCATGTCCACAACGCGCTGAGCCATGTTGGGCACGGCGACCTTGATCTGGGAGACAGCGCCCAGGAATGACTGCCCGCCCACCCCCGAGGAGGTGTCGATCAACCACGCTGCGTGCAGGACGTGCAGGCGCGCCTGGTCGATCGCGATGCGGGCGTCCGCGATCCGCTCGCGGTTGCCGCCGAGGTTGGCCAGCGGCCTGCCGAACGCCACCCGCTCGGTGGCGCGGCGGCAGGCGAGCTCCAACGCCAGCTCGGCGAGGCCGATCAGGCGCATGCAGTGGTGTACCCGCCCTGGGCCGAGGCGCGCCTGGGCGATCGCGAACGCCTGGCCGGGTCCGCCGACGATCGCGCTCGCGGGCAGGCGCACGTCGGTGAAGGAGACCTCGCCGTGCCCGCCGGGAGCGTCGTCGAAGCCCATCGTGGAGAGCATCCGCCGCACCTCCACCCCGGGGCTCTCGAGCGGGACGAGCACCATCGAGTGCTGGTGGTAGCGGTCGGCCTCGGGGTCGGTGAGCCCCATGAAGATCGCCACCTTGCAGTTGGGGTGGCCCACCCCGGTGCTCCACCACTTGCTGCCGTTCAACACGACTTCGTCGCCCTCGAGCGTCGCGGTGGCCTGCATGTTGGTGGCGTCCGAGGAGGCCACGTCGGGCTCGGTCATGCAGAACGCCGAGCGGATCTCGCCCGCGAGCAGCGGTTCCAGCCAGCGCTCGTGCTGCTCGCGGGAGCCGAAGTGCAGCAGCACCTCCATGTTGCCGGTGTCCGGGGCGTTGCAGTTGCACACCTCGCTGGCGATCAGCGAGCGGCCCATGCGCTCCGCCAGCGGAGCGTACTCGACGTTGGTGAGTCCCGCTCCCTGGACCCGGCCGCCGACCTCGGGGCCGCCGGGCAGGAAGAGGTTCCAAAGGCCCTCCGCGCGCGCCTTCGTCTTCAGCTCCTCGATCGCCGGCGTGCACGACCCACGGGTCCGCGCGGGCGAGTAGCTCACGGTGGTAGGGCTCCTCGCGGGGCGCGACCTCGCGCTCGAGGAACGCGCTCAGGCGCTCCAGCAGCTCGCGCGTGCGAGGGGAGTGCTCGAAGTCCATCGCTCGCTAACTCCCATCCACCGCGCGGTCAGTGGGATAACTCCCATGCACCGCGCGGTCAGCGGGACTTAGCCGCGCCGCGCTCGGCAGCGAACGCAATCCCATCTCCTCAGCTTCCGTCCCGGATGTCCAGGACCACCTTGCCGGTGGCGCGCCGCTCGTCGATCGTCTGCAGCGCCTCCGAGGCGCGCTCCAGCGGGAAGCGGGCGCCGACGATCGGCCGCACGACGCCCTGCTCGATCATGCGGGCGATCTGCTCGCCGACCTCGCCGCAGAGCTCCGGGCGGGCCAGCGCGTAGGCGCCCCAGCCGGCGCCCACCACCTCGACGTTTCCGAGTAGCAGCCGGTTGACCTTCACCTCGGGGATCGAGCCGCCGGTGAACCCGACCACGACGAGGCGCCCGTCCGCCCGTAGAGAGCGCAGGCTGTCGGTGAAGCGATCTCCCCCGACGGGGTCGAGCACGACGTCCACGCCGCCGCCGGCGAGCGCCTTCGCCTCGTCCTTCCAGGGGCCGTCGGAGCGCAGCACCTCACCGGCGCCCGCCGCCCGCGCAACCTCCTCCTTCGCGTCGCTCGAGACGACAGCGATCGTGCGCGCCCCAAGGCCGGCGGCGACCTGCAGAGCTGCGGTGCCCACTCCGCCGGCGGCGCCGTGCACGAGCACGGTCTCGCCCTCCTTCAGACGCCCGCGCAGGGCAAGCGCGAAGTAGGCGGTGTGGTAGTTGAGGATCAGCGCCGCGCCCTGCGCGAAATCGAGGACGTCGGGCAGCGGGAAGGTCAGGAAGGCGGGCGCCACGGCGACCTCGGCGAAGGCGCCGAGCACACAGAACGCGGCCACACGTTCCCCGGCGCTTGGCGGGCGGAAGCTCGATCCCGGCCCGCCTCGCTCGGGCGCGCTACGCACCACCCCTGCGACCTCGCTTCCCGGGACGAACGGCAGTGGCGGCTTGTGCTGGTACTCGCCGCGCGTCTGGAGCACCTCCGGAAAGGAGACGCCGGCGGCGTGCACGTCGATCACGACGCCCCCCTCCGGGCTCAGAGGATTCGACGAGCCCTCAGGCTCGGGCAGGTCGAGCAGTCGCAGCGCGCTGGCGGGGCCGCTGAGCTCCACGATCTGAATCGCTCTCATCGCATCTCCTCTGTGCTGCCGCGGGCGGGGAGGGCACATTCAACACGCTTGGGGTGCGCGGTGGGCCGCGGTCCCCGCCGAGCGGGGTGCCGCCTGGCGGGGTGCGAGTGGACCGGGTCTCTGCCGAGGGCGCCGGAGGGGAGTGGGGTACCGACGCCCCCGGCTCACCGTCGCGGTGGGCAGGGCACGGCGGTGCGCGCAGCGGCGTGGGTGGTGTCCTGGAAGGTGAAGCGGGCGGCGAACTTGAAGCCGCCGCGGGGGCAGGTGCGGGGCAGGACGATGCCCCGGGGGTGGTAGGGGAGGTACCTGCCGCGGGTGCGTTCGTAGTAGGTGAGGCGCTCGGGGCCGATCGTGGTGGAGAGCTTCACGACGGAGGCGTTGGGTGCCCCGGGGAGCGTGGGGACGGGTGGGATGGTGGTGGTGAGATCGCCGCCGTAGGGCTTGGGGGCGGGGAGCACGAGTCCGGGGAAGACGATCTCCGCGGCGACGGGCGTTACGCCGTAGGCGTAGAAGACCAGTCCGAGGTGTCCCTGGTTGAGGTTGGCCATGAAGACCTTGGTGGTCGCGGTCTCCTGAAGGATCTCGGGGCCGAAGGGGACCTCCACGAGTCCCGAGCCGTATCCCATCTGGGACTCGGAGGGGCAGCCTTCGGGGCCGAGGGCTTCGAGGATATTGGTGGTGCAGGTGGCCAGACCGAGGCCGCTGGTGGCGAGGCCGAGGTTCGCCGGGTAGAGCAGGTCGACGCCGCTGAGGGGGGAGGGCACCTGGCCGGTGGTGGAGGAGACGGTGAACTCGAAGGCGATCGTGGTGCCCGCGCCGAGCCGCTCGGGCGTGAGCGAGGCTTTGAGCTTCACCGTCTGCGCCGCACCGGCGGCCGCCGGCAGGCACGCGCAGGCCAGAAGCATGGCGGCGGCGAGCGCGACGAAGAGGAGCGTTCGGATTTCGAAGACCATTCTCCTCATACCTGCACAAACCATACATCGCGGATGGGTGGCGCAGCCGGTATGTTTCTGACTATTGTCTGTTGGCGGCGCGTAGAAGGTTATGCGACGTCGGGAAACGGGTGGCGCGGCCGCGCGTGAGGCTCGATCGGTGGGCGCGCGGACGGCGGTGCCTCACGCACGCGCCGTACGTGCGTGCCCCTCACCCCCCGCCGTACGTGCGTGCCCCTCACCCCCCGCCGTAGCTGACGACGAGGTCGGTGGCCACGCCGATGATGAAACCGAGGGCGAGCATGTAGAGGCCCAGCTCGCGGTGGCCGAAGCGGCGCACCCCGGTCCAGATCTCCCCGACCACGTAGAGGATCGCGCCGCCTGCGAGGGAGTAGAAGGCGAGTTGGAGCGCTTCGCTGTGGACCTGGTAGCCGACGATCGTGCCGAGGAACGTCGGGCCTCCGCCGATCAAGCCCGCGAGCGCGAGCCAGCTCCAGGAGGGCTTGATCGCGCCGAGCGGGCCGACGATCCCGAAGCCCTCGGTGGCGTTGTGCAGGGCGAACCCGATGACGAGCACCGTGGCGAGGCCGATCGCGCCGCTCTTGGCCGACACGCCGATCGCGAGGCCCTCGGCGAAGTTGTGCAGCCCGATCGCCAGCGCGATCGTCATGCCGGTCCGCAGCGCGGCCTGCCTGGCGCGGAGGGCGTCGTCCTCGGGGGCGCGCAGGACGATTGAAGGCCCGCCTACCCCGGACCCGCCCACCCCGCTCACTCCGGTCGCCTCCGCCGCGGCCTGCTCGCCCCCGGCGATCGGCGGCGGGGTGCTCGCGCGCGCGGTGCGCAGGCGCCGTTCCAGCGTTCCAATGCCCGCGACCCCAGCGGTGAAGCCGGCGGCGAGCAGCGCGAACAGGCCGAGCGCGTGAGGCAGGCCCGTGTGCGTGCGCTTGTAGCTGTCGAGGGCGTCCGCGACGATCGCCTCGCCGTGGGCGCCGACGTCCATGAAGATGAACACGAGGATCCCCACCGAGAGCATCGCCAGGGCCAGGCGCGCACGCACGCCGACGCGATCCATGCGCCCCAGGGGCAGGCCGATGTAGATCGTGGACCCTGCGATCGCGCCGAGCAGCACGGTTTCGCCGAAGGGCATGGCGTGTCTCCTTGATTGGAAGCCGGCTCGGGTTCGATCCCGGCTCGATTAGGTTGGCCTAATTAGGGTACCCTAAGAGCCCTACGAGCGCTTCCACGCTGCGAGGTGCACCAGCGTCCTGACGCCGACGGTCCGCGCGGTGAGAATGCAGGTGTGGCCGGCTTCACGCCAGGTCACGACGGTCGGGTCCGCGGCCCTCGCGACGTGGAAGCGCACGCCGCGGCGCTCGATCGCGGCGCTTGGAGCCGGGACGGGCAGGGCGCTGCCGGAGACGATCGAATACCCGACGCGCGCGCCGCGGTGGGTGTAGAAGACCGTGGTGACCGTGCGCCCGGCGACGGTGTCGGTGCGGGCGCCGGCCGCCCGCCACCCGAGCCGCCCGCCCCAGTAGGGGTAGGGAATCCCCTCGGCGGAGGCCGCGAGCAGGTTGGGGTTGTGCGGGCTCTCCGCCGGCGCCGGCTGTGTCGAGGGGCGCAGCGCCAAGCTCGAGGCCTCAAGGACGGTGGGGGTGCTCGCGCCGCCCGCGGTGAGCGCCAGGGCCACGGCGACCGCCGCGGCCGCGGCAAGCGCCACGCCTGCTGCGAGCCGTGGCAGCAGACGCAGCGAGGAGCGCCGCGGACGCGACCGGCGGGAGTCCACGCGGGCGCTCGCGGGCTGTCCGTCGGGCGCGGCCAGCGTCTCGATCGAGCGGCGCAGCAAGCTGGGCGCCTCGACAGTCTCCAGGGAGCCCACGATCGCCACGGCGTGGCGCTGGCGATCGAGCGCGTCCGATAGCTCAGGGGAGTCCGCAACCTGGGCGAGCAACTGCTCGCGCCGCGCAGCCGGCAGCGTGCCGTCGGCGAGCGCGGCCAGCTCAATCTGGATGTCCTCGGGCTTGCGGCTCATCTGGGACCTCGTTGAGTAAGACGCCGCCGGGGCGAGGGACCTTCCCGCTGCGCACGAAGCGCCTCGGGCGCGGGACCGCCCTCGCCCGTGGGCTCCCCGCCGGGTGCGGGACAGTCCTCGGGTGCGGGTTCACCGCCGGGGGTGGGCTCCTCCTCGCGTGTGGGTTCACCGCGGGGGATGGGCTTTTCCTCGAGCGCGGGCTCCCCGCCAGGGGTGGGCTCCTCCACGGGTGCGGGCTCCTCTTCGGGCGCGAGCCTGCGGGCGACCTGCTCGCGGGCGCGGAAGACCCTCGTGGCGATCGTCGCCTCGCGGGTCTCGAGGACGCCCGCGGCCTCGCGATAGGAGAGCCCGGCGATGTCCACGGCGACCAGCGCGAGGCGGTAGCGCTCGGGGAGTGCGGCGATCGCGGAGAAGACCTCCCTGGCCTGGAGGGCCTCCTCGGGGCGCTCCCCGGTGCGATGGTCCGTGGGTTCGATCTCCTCGAGCGGCGCGGCGCCGGTGCGCGGCCGGCGCGCGGCGGTGCGGCGCTGGGTGAGGAAGGTGTTGCGCAGCACCGTCATGAGGTAGGCGAGCTCGTCCTGGCCGCGCAGCCGCCGGGGCCGCGCGAGGACTCTTGCGAACGTCTCCTGTACGAGGTCCTCCGCGTCGTGGGGGGAGCCGCACAGCGCCCACGCGGCTCGGTAGAGACGGTCCAGATGGCGCGGCAGCGACTGGGGATCGAGCGCGGGCATCAGGCACGACTGTAGCGGCCGCTTCGCCGCGCGTGAAAGGATTGCCCTGGTGGCGGCGTCTGGGTGGTGAAGACGAGAAAGGGATCGCAGACGAGACGAGAAGGGACCGGATATGAAGACCATCAAGACACGAGCGACGCTTGCCGTGCTGGCGGTGATCGCGATTGCGGCGCCCGCGGACGCTGTGATAAGCCCGCTCGCCCAGGCAGGATCGGGTGGCGCCCGCTCGCCGGGGGCGCTCACCGATGGAAGATCGGCCAGCAGCGCGAGCGCACACGACGTGGTCCTCAAAGGACTGCGGTACCACCCGAGCACGATCACGATCAACCGCGGTGAAAGCGTGACGTGGGTGTGGCGGGACGGGGGCGCCACACACAACGTGACCGCCCGTGGCTTTCGCTCGCGCACGCAGGCGCACGGCTCGTTCACGGTGAGGTTCACGCACGCGGGGACGTTCAACTACCGTTGCACGATCCACGAAGGGATGGTCGGCAAGGTGGTCGTTCGCTGAGAACGTGTTTGAAACGATCGGGACGCCCGGACAGCCCTCCGGCACCCGTCACCGGCGGCGCCAGATCGCCACGTACCGACTTGTCCGTGCTGCCAGCTCGGGCGGCTTCGCGATCGGGAAGGATCGAGCCGGCTCCGGAGTCACAGGAGTCGAAGGAGCCCCTGTCAGGGCGCAGTACCCCCGGGGAGCGGCCGCCATGGACCGGCGGCCGCTCCCCGGCCGGGCTTCGAGCTCTCAGCGGGATCCGCCGATCCCGCGGCCTCCCCGGCGCCGGCTCAATCCCGGCCGCGCTCCACGAGCAGCGCGAAGGTGGGGCAGGCAAGGGCGGCGCGGCGGGCGTGGTCAACGAGCTCGGGGGGCAGCGACCCGCCGTCGAGGATCGGGTAGCCCCACTCGTCGAGTGAGATGCGCTCGGGCAGCAGCTCGGCGCACATGCCGTGGGCCTCGCAGGCGATGGGATTGACTCGCAGACGGTGGCTCATCGGGACGAGGGACTCGCGAGGCGGGGTAGCGGACCCCGCCCACCCTCCCCCCGCACGCGACGCGTGGGCGCGCGAACTCCAAGACCCCCAGCCTCGCTGACCCCGGCGCGGGGGCGGGGCAGCTCGGAGGGCCTGGCACAGGCGGCGCAGGGGCCGTGGCGGGCGTGGTCGGCGAGCTCCTCGGCGAACACGTCGAGGGCGCTCGCGACGAGGCGGGCGGCGCCGTCGGGGTGGGAGCAGGCGCCGCGGCGGTTGACGAGCCCGGCGAGGCTCGCGAGGCGGGGTATTACGCCCCGCCCACCCTGGACGACCTGGTTTTTGGAAGCTCGCCCACCCCGCCCACCACGGGCGCCGTCGAGCACGAGCTGCTCGAGGGTGGTGGCGAGGGCGTCGAGGCCGAACACGCAGGGTCCGCACTGGCGGGCGGACTGCGCGGCGAGCCAACGGGCGATGCGGGCGAGCTCGGCGACGGGGCAGGCGGCGGCGGAGAGCAGCACGACAACGCCGGCTCCGAGCGTGGGCGGGTGAGGTCCGATCTGCGCGAGGTGCTCGTCGGAGAGCGCCACGCCGCGCAGCAGAGAGGCGTCGATCCAGGTGCCGGTGTAGCCCCCGAGGAGCACGGCGCGCAGAGGCGCGGTGGCGCCCTCGGCGGCGTCGAGGAGGGCGGTGAGGGGGGAGCCGTGCTCGATCTCGTAGACCCCGGGGTAGGCGACGGGCCCGGAGAGCGTGACGAGCGCGGACCCGGGCTGCGCGGGGGTCCCGAGCTCGCGGAACCAGTCCGGGCCGTGCCGCGCGATCAGCGCGAGGTGGGCGAGTGTCTCGACGTTGCAGACCAGCGTGGGGCGCCCGCGCACGCCGCGTTCGAAGGGCCGCGGCGGCGTGAAGGTGGGCAGCGCGGGGCCGCCGCCGAGGAGGTTGACGAGCGCGGACTCCTGCCCGGCGACGTAGCGGGGGGGCACCGCGACCAATTGGACGCTCGGCTCCCCGCGGCGAGGAGGCCCGCGTTCGGCGAGCGCGAGCGCACAGGCGTCGAGAGCGGCTGGGACAGACTCACAGACGCCGAGGAAGATCTCCTGCGCCCCCACGGCGACGGCGGCGAGCAGGGCGCCGTCGAGCACGAGGTGGGGGAGGGAGCACAGCAGGGTGCGGTCCTTGGCACTCGCGGGCTCACCCTCGGCGCCGTTGACGACCACGACAGGCCGGCCGCCGAGGGGGGGCACACGGCCGGAAAGGCCGGGTCGGGCGGCGCCGGCGACCGCGCGGAGCTTGGCGGCGGTGGGGAAGGCCGCGCCGCCGTAGCCGCGCAAGCCGGCCGCTTCGACACGGTCGATCAGCGCGGGAGACCCGCGCCGGCCGCGGGTGGGTGGGCCTCCCAACGGTTGGGGGAGCTCCCCGTGCAGAGCGAGGTGCTCGCCGAGGGGGAGCGCGCCCTGGGCGAGGATCCCCGCGAGCAGCCGGGGCAGGCCGGCGGGCGGGCCGACGGGGGCCGAGAGGGCGGTCTGCTCGTAGCCGCTCACGGGCTCACCACGGTGCGCGGACGGGCCGTTGAGGAGTGGCCCAACAGCGAGGTGGGGGTCCCGGAGCGCCGCGCCCATTCGGAGCCGAGCGGCCCAGAGGGCAGCCACAGCAGAAGACCCGCGGTGAACGCGGCGGTGCCGCCGAGCGCAAGGCCACGCACGCGCGCACTCACGCGGGTCCGGTTCAGCTCGAACGCGCGCACGAGCACGGCGGCAGCGACGACCGCGAGGCAGGCGATGGAGAGCACGAGCAGCCAGGCGCTCTTGACGTCAGAGCCGGTCCCGAGCGTGTGGAGCAGCGCGATCGGCCAGCAGGCGTACGCGAGCCAGTGCGTGGCGCGCCAGGCGGCAGGCCCAAGGCGCTGGCGCAAAAGACTGGTGAGGATCACGGCGAGCAACAGGTCGAGCGCGACGGCGCCGAGCCCCAGCCAGAAGGGCCGGTAGGAGCTCACGAAGGGCACGAAGGCCGCGAGGAGCGAGATCGGCGCGAAGGTGTCGAGCACGGCGGTGAGGATGTGCAGGGCGAGGAACGCGAGCGCGAGCAGGGAGACGTTGCGGTGCAGGGTGTCCACGACGAAGCGCGGCCACCGCGGCGTGCTCCAGCGCTGCACGTCGGTGACACCGAGCGCGACGGCGAGCGTCAACAGCAGCAGCGCGACGGCCCCGGAGGACCGGGTGAGGTACCAGTCGACGGACGGACCGGCCGTGGCGAGGGGGAAGAGGAGGGTGGTCATTGGGGATCGTCCGCGTGAGTCGGTTGCGCGCCGAGCGGGTGGGCGCGGGGCTTCCTACCCCGCGTCTGCGCGTGACGTGCTTTCCCACGCACACCAGCCCGCTCACCCTCGGGCGACCGCGCCACCGGATCCACTGGCCAGCCGCCGACCCGGAGCACCTTGCCGTCGTGGGCGACGAGCCGCGCGGGCAGGCAGACCTCCTCCAGCCAGGTCGGCGCACGGTCCTGGCGCACGAGCGCGGCGGTGGCGGCGATGTTCGCGTCGGCGCAGGAGGCCGCGGCGACGCTGACGGTGCGCCAAGGCCCGCGCACGGGGGCGCCAGCAGCGGGGTCGATGATGTGGTGCATCGTGGCGGACGGGCGCACAGCCCGAAGGGCTGGGTCGGGGGCGCACAGCCCGGAGGGCTGGGTCGGGGGTACAGAACCCGGAGGGCTGGGTCGGCGCCAGCGGCGCACGGTGGTGCTGGAGGTGGCGAGGCCGCCGGAGGCGATCGCAACGGTCTGTCCCGGCGCAAGGGGGCCGGCGCGGTGGTCGTCGGTGACGTGGATGCGCCAGCCGCCCGCGGGGGCGGCGCCGGCGGTGGCGAGGTCCCCGCCGAGGCTGACGAGCACCCCGCAGCCGCACGCCTCGTAGATGGCGCGCACGGCGCGGTCGGCCGCCCAGGCTTTGGCGGTGGCGCCGAGGTCGAGCACGATCCCGCGGGGGACGCGCACGGTGTGCAGCACGGTGTCGAGCTCGACCGTCGTGTAGCCGCTGTGCAGCCGCGCCGTGAGGGCGGGCGGACCGATCGAAGATCGGCCAGCGAGATCCTTGCGCTCGAAATCGAAGGCTGTGTCGCGGCCGCCGACTCCTGGAGGCTGAGCGTCCGCGCGCTCGAGCAGCCGCCAGTCGCGGTCGTAGCCAGCGAGCACGAGCGCCGCACCGACGGTCGGGTCAACGTCGCCGTCGGTCAGCTCTGCGGCGCGCAGGGCGAGCAGGAGCGCCTCGATCAGCAGGGGGGCGACCTGCACGGGCCGCCCACCAGCGTGAGCGTTCACGCGAGTGAGATCGGAGTCGGGGCGAAAGCGACTGCAGGCGCGGTCGATCGCGTCGAGCTCGCGCGTGAGGATCGCGCTCGCGCGGGGCAGCCAGAGGGGGCCGACGACACGGAGCACGACGCTCGTGCCAAGCGCCTCCCAGCGCGCCGTCGCCGTCCCCCCGATGGGTTTGGAGGGCGCGGCGCGCGGGTCGGGGATCATGGTGCGGGCACCGCTCACGATCCGCCGGAGACGACGGGGCCGCTTTCCTGCGCGGGCGCCGCTTCCTGGCTGGGAGTCGCTTCCTGTGCAGGCGTGGCTTCCTGAGAGGGAGCCACCGGCTGGCTGGGGGTCGCTTCCTGCGAGGGCGTGGCTTCCTGAGAGGGGGTCGCCTGCTGGCTGGGGGTCGCTTCCTGGGAGGGCACCGCTTCCTGTGCGGGCGCTCCAGACGACGCTTCGCCGGAGGGCGCGGGTTCCTCGGCAGGCGTGGATTCCTGACTCGGCGCCGCTTCGTGGGCGGTGGTGGACCGCGGAGCCTGCGCGGGGGGCTGCAGTGCGTGTGAGGGGCTCGTGGAGGTCCCCGAGCCCTGCTTCCCGGAGGCGCGTGCGCGCTGGGCGGCAGATGCGCTGCCGCTGGCCGTCTTGAGCGTCTTGCCAGGGAAGGCGTTGGCGGCGACCGCGGTGAGCGCCCCGGTGAGGGTCGCGCTGCCTGCGATCAGCCAGCGGTTGGCGCGGGCCAGCCGGCGCAGAGCAGCGTCGCGGGAGCGGGGTGTGTGGCCGTTCTCGGGCATCTGGATCGAGGAGTCGGGTGGCGAGGCTACGATCTCAGTGTGCCCAGGCTGCTCAAGCTCCGACTAAAGGGCACGTGAGAGGTTCCATAAGGGTTTCGTGTACTCAACGTAAGACCTTGCCCGCCCGGCGGCCACCTCCTGTTGCCCGCGCCTCGCTCGACATTCGCACGTCCACCCGCGGTGAGCCGTCAATGGCGGAAGAAGGCATGGTGGTAGCTCAGCCACGGGCTGAACAGGGGGATCAGCGCCAGCGCCAGGACCAGCCCCAGCACAAGCCCCACGGCGAGCGAGACGGCGCGCCCGACGCGCCCCGCGCGGGGGTCACGCAGATCGCTCTCGTAGCTCGGCCGCGTGGGGTGTCGATCTGCTTGGCGCCTCGGCCCCCCAGCTGGTAAGGCGGCATGTAGCTCCCGGCCGCCGAGCAGCGTGCGCTGGACCTCGGGCAGGTGGCCGAGCACGTGCACGCCCGTGAACGCGACCCACACGATGAAGCTCACCTTGTGGATCGGCAGCAGCGCCCCACGCGAGCTCGGGCCGATCAGCAGCAGCGCCACCCCGCTGGCGAACACGATCACGGTGGTGAGCACCACCATCGGGGCGATCAGACGCAGGTAGGCGGGTGGCGGACCCCGGCGGCGGTAGCGCGGGTTGTGCGTGTAGTAGCGCACGAAGCGGTAGCCGGTACTGGCGAGCTTCACGAGGACCGGCCCGATGAGCAGCATCCCGACGAACAGGTGCACGGAGAGCAGCGTCGTGCGCAGGTGCAGGAGCGTCACGCCGATCACCGCGAGCAGGACGATCAGGATCACGCCGGTCCACACCGTGAGCCGCTCGTTGCCTTCGCTGCCTCCCGCAATCAGGCGCCCGAAGTGCATCTAGGCGAGTGTCGGCGTGACCGCTAAGAGTCGTGTAATCGCTCGATGAGAGAGCTCATAGGATCTTCGCCGGCACGAAGAACGCCGTACCGGCCACCCCTATCCTGAACCGGATGCAGCGTTCGACGGAACTCCCCCGGGAGGCGGCGATGCGACCGTCGATCCTGGTGGTCGAGGACGAGCCGGGGATCGTCGACTTCGTGCGGCGCGGGATGGAGGCGGAGGGCTTCGAGGTCGAGGCCGAGCACGACGGGGCGGAGGGGGAGCGCCGCGCGCTCAACGAGAGCTTCGACGCGGTCGTCCTGGACCTGATGCTCCCGAGCCGCGGCGGCATGGAGGTGCTCGCCACGCTGCGGGCCGCCAAGCCGAGCCTGCCGGTGATCGTGTTGACCGCCAGAGGCGAGGTTGAGGACCGTGTCGCGGGCCTCGACGCGGGAGCGGTGGACTACCTGGTCAAGCCCTTCTCCCTGGCGGAGCTGCTGGCGCGGGTGCGCGCCCAGCTGCGGAGCGCCGCGGAGGGCGCGAGCACCACGCTGCGGGCGGCGGACATCGAGGTGGACCTACTCAGCCGCAGGGTGCAGCGCGCAGGTGAGCCGGTGCAGCTCTCGACGACCGAGTTCGAGCTGCTGGTCTACCTGCTGCGCCACCGCGGCACGGTGCTCTCACGCGAGCGGATCCTGAGCGCAGTGTGGGGCTACCAGCACGATCCCGCGACGAACATCGTGGACGTGTACATCGGGTACCTGCGCCGCAAGCTGCGCGGGGTGGGCGGGAACCAATCCCCGGCGCCGATCTACACCGTGCGTGCGGTGGGATACCGCCTGGGCCGTGCCGGCTGAGCCTGGACAGGGAGAGGGAGAGTCACCGGACCGCGCCGGCGGTGACGGTGTGCAGGCCGGGGTGGGCGGGGCGCCAAACCCTGCACCCCTCCGAAGGTTCCTGGCGGGCAGTGGCCGGCAATCCCTCAAGAGGCCCACCCGTCCGGCCAGCCTCCGTTGGCGGCTGGCGGCGTGGGTGGCGCTGGTGGTGGTGCTCTCCACGGGGGTCGCCTTCGTGGCGGTCTACCACGGGACGGGCACCCAGCTGCACAACCAGATCGACCGCGAGATCGCGGGGGACGCGGACGAGCTCGCCCACGCGCTCACATCCTCGGGAGCGCGCACCCCCCACGGGGCGCTGGCGGCGGCGAGCGGCTACATCCGCGGGCAACCCTTCGACGCGAGCTCGACACTGCTGTTCGCGCTCGTCCCCGGGGCCGGGACCGCCACCAACACGCCGGAGCTGTTCGGCCGCTCTGCGCCCGACGACGGGGAGAGCGCCACCGTGCAGGAGCAGGAGAACCGGCTCTCCCGCAGGCTGCTCGCCGCAGGGGAGGGGTACTCCACCCTGAGCCTCCCCGACGTCGGCCAGCTGCGCCTGCTCAAGCGGCCCGCGAGCATCCCGGGGGAGCGAGCGGGGAACGGGCAATCGAAGACTGGCCGATCACAGATCGGCCGGCAGGTGACGATCGGGGTGGGGGAGTCGCTGGCGAGCGTCGCCCACGCACAGCGCGGCGTGGCGCGGGCGTTCGTCTTCGCGGGCCTGCTCACGCTCGCCGGGGCGCTGCTGGCCTCCCTGTTGATCGGCGCGCGCTTCTCACGGCCGCTGCGCCGGATGGCCGCGGTGGCGGCGCAGGTGGACGCCGGCGACCTGCACCCGCGGATCCACGACGTCGAGCGCGAGGGCCAGGAGGTGCGGGTGCTCGCGGACGCCTTCAACCACATGCTCGACCGCCTGACCGACGCGTTCGCGGGCCAGCGCGCGTTCGTGGCGGACGCCTCGCACGAGCTGCGCACGCCGCTGACCGTGATCCGCGGCCAGCTCGAGGTGCTCGCCGCCCAAGAGCGGCCCTCCGGCGAGGAGGTGCGGCGTGTGGAGCGCCTCGTGCAGGCGGAGGTCGCCCGCATCACCCGCCTCGTGGACGACCTCCTGCTGCTCGCCAAGGCCGAGCAGATGCAATTCCTGCGCCTCCAGGCGATCGAGCTCGAGGGCTTCGTCGAGGAGCTGTGGAGCGGAATCACCCTGCTCGCACCGCGGCGCTTCGAGCTTGGGGAGGTGCCCGCGGGCACGCTCATCGCCGATCCCGACCGGCTCGCGCAGGCGCTGCGCAACCTCATCGGTAACGCGATCGAACATACGGATCCCCACGGACCCGGCCTCGTGCGCCTGGACATTGAGCTCCAGGGGGGGAGTGGGCACGAACAGGTGCGCTTCGTTGTCCAGGACGACGGACCCGGGATCCCAGCCGAGCAGCGCGAAAGGGTGTTCGACCGCTTCCACCGCACCGACGCCGCCCGCGACCGCGCCTCCGGCGGGACCGGGCTCGGCCTCGCGATCGTGCGCGCGATCGCCGAGGCCCACGGCGGGCGGGTGGCGGCGTCCGAGAGCTTCGCGGGGGGCGCCCGCGTGGAGCTCGAGCTGCCTCGCTTCACGGCCGGGCGGGCCGAGTCGCGGAGCGCCGGGATGGCCCGTGCGTCGTCTTCGAGCGCGGCGCGGTCTTCGCCGTAGGGCAGGGCTCGAAGGCTCGAAGCTAGGTAGGGATCGAAGTGCTTGCTAGCGTGGACGCGTTACCCCGGCTCAGCGCAGGTAGACCGCGAAGAAGTCGCGATCGTCCGGGGTGAGGTAGCGCTCGGATGGGCGTTCCATCCCTTCCAGGAGCTTGGAGGGCTGCTGGGCGCCGGGCTCGGCGTAGGCGTTGAAGCTGACCCAGTAGGAGTTGATGTCGAGCTCCATCGCGCGCACCGCCCCCGCGTGGATCAGGATCTTCGCGAGGCTGCTCACGGTCTGGTCGTTCGCCGCCGCGTAGAGCAGGTTGCCGTGGCGGTCCACGCCGAGCCCCGAGCGCCACACCTGCACCGCGTTGCCGAGCGTCGCACCCCATTCGGGGCCGTCGCTGAGGTTGGGGTTGGGCCGCCCGCGGGAGACGATCAGCGGCAGGTTCTGGCGCGCGAACACCACATCCGAGGGCGCCCGTGGACCACCGTGCCAGGCGGTCACGTCGTAGCGCCCGTCCGCGTAGCGCACAAACGTGGCCTGGCCATCGTGCAGCGGGGCGTACGTGTGCCCGTACTGCGCCCATCCGCCGTTCGCGTCGGCGAGCTTGAAGCCGCTGTTGAAGGTCCCCAGCAGCTTGTGGCGGTAGCGCCTCGGCACCTTCATCGGGCCGCGGGAATGCAGTTCCACCGAGGGCTCCAGGCGCCCCGCGTATAGCGCGATCGCGGTGCGCGACGTGTTGATCCACGCCACCCCGGCCACGAGGCGCGGGTATTCGGCGGGGTCGCTGCGGAACGTCGTGATGAGCAGCGGGGGGTCGGTGGCGCTCTCGCCCACCTGCGTGGGGTGCCAGACGCCCTCGCCGGGCAGCGCCGGCCTGCTCAGCGACACCACCCGCGGGGGGCGGTCCACGATCTGGATCCCGGACGATCCCCCTGTCGCCGAGGGTCCGCCCGTGGCGCCCGGCTTGGAGGCCAACCCCGCCCTCGGCAGTGCGTGCAGCGCCGGCCCGCCCTTGGCGGGGGCCTCCAGCGAGTAGTAGATCGACTCGACCTTCGTCACGAGGCCCGCCGCCCCGTGGTCGCGTAGCCACTCCACCGAGCGGATCCCGAGGCTCGAATTGGAGGGTTCGAGCATCGCGGCCGCGTAGGAGACGAGCGCGGGAACCAACGCCAGTAGGCAGGCCGCCAGCAGCACCCTCCGCACCCGCTGCGCGGTGCGGGTGGAGGGGCGCCCCGGGGAGGCGGTGGTGGGCAGCGCCGAACGGGGCAGCCGGCGCGCCGGAGTGTGCAGCTCCATCGTCTGAGATCGTAGGCTCGCGCGCCTTTCGCCCTCATAAAAAGCCCTGCACCCTAAGAGCATTTTCACCCAACGCAGAGCTTGCGCTGAGTTAGATGTGGTGGCCTATCTAGGCGCCGTTCGCACGCCTATCCAACGCACACTGGCACGATGAGCCTCGAGCGAGGTCAGCCGGCGAGCGTCATCGACCACGAGTGCTCCGCAGAGGAGCGGGAGGACGCCATCCGCCCTACCGAAGCAGCCACCAGCGCCGAGGGGGCCGCCACGGGCATTGAGACCGGACCAGCCCACCGGACGGCGCATCCGCGGAACAGGTCGCCAACGGCATGAAGATCGGACCCGCCCACCTGCTCGACGATGCATCCGCCGAGCAGGCCACCAACGGCATCGAGACCGGACCCGCCCGCCCGGACGGCGCCTCGAGAGCGCAGATCACGGGCGACGCTGGACTCGCCCAAGGTGGGCGGGGCGAGCAGAAGCGGCCCCCGCGGGGGTGGAGCGTCGATTCGCATCCGCGCCGCATCCCGCTCGGCGCCCTCATCCGCGCCTGCCGACCGCGCCAGTGGATCAAGAACGTGCTCGTCGTGGCCGCGCCCGGCGCGGCGGGCATCCTCGCGCGCCCCGAGGTCGCCGGCGAGGTGGTGCTGGCCTTCGTGTGCTTCTGCGCCCTCTCGAGCTCCACCTACCTGCTCAACGACGTGCACGACCGCTCCGAGGACCGCCACAACCCGCGCAAGCGCAACCGGCCGATCGCGACGGGCGAGCTCTCCGTGGGCGCCGCGGTCGCGGCGGCGCTCCTGCTCGCGCTCGGGGGCCTCGCGCTCGCAGCTGCCGTGCGCCCCGCGCTGGCCGGCGTGGGCGCGGGCTATCTCGCGCTCACCGCCAGCTACACCCTGTGGTGGCGCAGCGTCGCGGTGGCCGACATCGCAGCGGTCGCCGGCGGGTTCGTGCTGCGCGCCCTGGCCGGCGGCGTGGCCACCTCGGTGCCGGTCTCCCGCTGGTTCATGCTCGTCACCTCCTTCGGCGCGCTCTTCCTGGTCGCGGGCAAGCGCTACGCCGAGCTGACCGGCGGCGGGCACGCGGCGGCGGCGCGAGCCTCGCTGCGCGAGTACTCGGCGCAATACCTGCGCTTCGTGCTCGGTCTCGCCGCCACCGTCACCACCACCGGCTACTGCCTGTGGGCGTTCCAGCGGGCCCACAGCGCCAAGCTCTCGTGGTACGAGCTGACCGTGATCCCGTTCGTGTTGTGGCTGCTGCGCTACGGGCTGCTGCTCGACCGGGGCGAGGGCCAAGCTCCCGAAGAGCTCGTGCTGCACGACGGCTTCCTGCTGAGCATGACCGCCGCCTGGCTCGTGGTGTTCGTCTGCGGTGTGTATGTCGCCGGCTGACCCCGCCACCCTGGCGGCGCCCGCCGAGCGCTCCCGTCCTGCGACGGCGCACGGGTATCGGCTGCTGCGCGGCTGGGGGCGCACCGCCCCCACGCGCGCGTGGCTGCTGCGCCCGGGCACCCCCGAGGAGGTCGCGGACGCGCTCGCCGGCTCCGCGGCGGCGCGCGGGGGCGCGATCGCCCGTGGCGCTGGTCGTAGTTATGGAGACGCCGCTCAGAACGGAGGCGGCGCCGTGATCGACGCCACCGCTCTGCGGGGAGAGCTCGAGCTGGACGCCGAGCGCGGCGTGGTGCGCGCCGGCGCGGGGTGGACGTTCGCCGAGCTCCTGCTGTTCCTCGCCGCGCGGGGGCTCACGCTGCCGGTCGTGCCCGGCACGCGCCACGTCACCGTCGGCGGGGCGCTCGCCGCCGACGTGCACGGCAAGAACCACCTCCGCGACGGCAGCCTCTCCCGGCACGTGGAGTCCTTCACGCTGTGCACCCCCGCGGACGGGCCGCGCCCGGTCTCGCCGGAGCGCGAGCGCGACCTCTTCGACGCGACCCTCGGCGGGATGGGCCTGACGGGAGTGGTCGTGGAGGCCGTGCTGCGCGCGGTGCCGATGCGCTCTGCGCGCGCAGTGGCGGACGTCGACCGCCTCGACGGCCTCGAGCAGGCGATCGCGCTCCTCGCGGACGAGCAGGCCCACCGCTACGCGATCGCGTGGGTCGATCTGCTCGCCGAGGGCGCCGCGTTCGGGCGCTCGGTCCTCACCCGCTCCGACGAGGCCCCGCCCGCCTCAGAGGACGCCCTGCTTGGGCGCTCGCCGGACCGGCCCGACCGCGCAGGATCGCCGTACGGCATACGCGGCCGCAATCGGCTTGGCGGGCCGGCGAGTCGTGGCAGCGCGGAGGGCTCTGGCGCCGCGCCATTCTCGATGCGCCCTGCTCTCACCGTTCCGCGCGGCTTCCCGGGGGGGCTGCTGCGCCCCGCCGCCGTGCGGGCGTTCAACGCCCTGCGCTGGCGTACCGCCCCGCGCCGCGCGCGCGGGCGCTCCCTGAGCATGAGCGAGCAGCTCTTCCCGCTCGACGCGCTCGGCGAGTGGAGCCGGCTGTACGGGCCCGCGGGCCTCCTGCAGTACCAGTTCGCTGTGCCGCGCGGGCGCGAGGATGCGCTCCTGCGCGTGGTCCACAGGCTGCGCGAACGCCGCCTCCCGATGTACCTCGCGGTGCTCAAGCGCTTCGGCCCCGCCCGCGGCGGCCCGCTCTCCTTTCCGGTCGATGGCCTCACGCTCGCGATCGACCTCCCCGCCGGGGCGGACGGGCTGTACGGCGCCCTGGAGGAGGCCGACGAGCTGGTGGCCGGCGCGGGAGGACGGGTGTATCTCGCCAAGGACGCCCGCCTGCGTCCTCAGACGCTGGCCGCCATGTACCCCGAGCTGGAGCGCTTCCGCGAGCTGCGCGGGGCGTGTGACCCCGACGGGGTGCTGCGCTCGGACATGGCCAGGCGGCTGAAGTTGTGCGGGTGAGCGCGCCGGACCTGCGAGCTGCGCTCCGACGCGGGGCACGGAGGACCGATCGGAGATCGGCCAGCGCCTGTCGCGCCGCGGCGCCCACCCGGCCCGCGCGGACGATCCCAAGATGAAAGCGCACGCTCCTCCACGCCGCTCGACTCAGGTGGTGCGCGGATGAGCGACGCCTTCCGGCGCGTGCTCGTACTCGGCGGCACCTCCGAGATCGCCGCCGCGATCGTGCGCGCACTGGCCGCGAGCGGGCCGTGCGAGGTGGCGCTCGCCGGCCGCGACGAGGATGGCCTGCACGGTGCCGCGGGGCGGCTGCGCAAGGCCGGCTGCGGGCGTGTGGAGACGCTGGCGCTGGAGGCGTTCGAGACGGAGAGCCACCGCGCGGCGCTCGCGCGTGGGATCGAGCTGCTGGATGGCCTCGACCTCGTGATCCTCGCCGTCGGGGTGCTCGGGGAGCGCGGGGGGCTGCCGCAGGACGTGGCGGGAGCCGTCGAGGTGCTCGAGGTCAACACGGTCGGCGCCGGCTCCCTGCTGCTGGAGAGCGCCCGCGCGCTGCGCGAGCGCGGACACGGGACGATCGTGGTGCTCTCCTCCGTCGCCGCCGAGCGCGCTCGCGCCGCCAACGCCGTGTACTGCGCCTCCAAGGCCGGCCTGGACGCGCTCGCTCAGGGGCTCGCCGACGCGCTGGCATCCACCGGTGTGCGGGTGATGGTGGTGCGCCCCGGGTTCGTCAGGACTCGCATGACGCGCGGGCTGCCCGTTCCGCCGCTGGCCACCGACCCCGAGACCGTCGCGCGCGCCACCGTGCGCGGCCTGCGGCGCGGCGCCCAGACCGTGTGGGCGCCCGCGGCGCTGCGCTGGGTGATGGCGATCGTGCGGCTGCTGCCCCGCCCGCTGTTCAGGAGGCTGCCGCTGTGAGCTCCCGACCGCCGCAGTCCGTGGGGATTAGAGCCCGCCCGTCCGGGCGGTCTCCGATCGACGGCCACACGCCGGCGGAGGGTTGGACGCCCGTCGCGTACAACCACTCTGCGCGCCGCAGTGGGAGCACCCCGCCCGGGCGCCCGGGATCGGTAGAGCGCCGCCGCGCTGCGGCGCGCGCGCGCCGCAGGCGCCTGCTGGCGATCGATCTCGCGCTCGGGTTTACGCTGGCGCTAGCCGTTATCGTGATTGCGTCAGGGCTCGCGATCGTCGCGGTCCTCGCCCTGACCGGACTGCTCGCCTGCGCGGTGTCGCTTGCCTACGGGCGGGTGCGCCGACGTAGAGCTGCACACAGATCTTAAAGTCCTTTCCCCGAGCGCACCCTGGATGCGCGTGCGTTGTTTCGGAGTTGCAGCGGTGCCCCCCGACCCGATCGACATTCAAGCCAGCGACCGCCGCACCTTCCTCAAGCAGGGGCTGCTCGCTGCCGGCTCGCTTGCGCTCGGCTCCGGGATCGGACGTCCCGGGCGGGCCGGTGGGCATGGGGGCCCCCGAGCTCGCGCGCGGGCGGGACGGCCTCCGAACATCCTTGTGATCCTCGTCGACCAGCTGCGCGCCCCCGTGTGGCTGCCCCCCGCCGTCCAGCCCGCCGCGCTCACGCCCAACCTGCACGCGCTGCGCGCCGGGGCCGTCAGCTTCGAACGCCACTACACCGCCGCCAACGACTGCACCCCCTCGCGAGGCGCGCTCGTGACCGGCCTGCACTCCCACCAGACCGGCTGCCTGATCACCGGCGACAGCCACCTCGACCCCGGCTTTCCCACCTGGGGGACGCTGCTGCGCGAGCTCGGCTACCAGACCACGTGGTGGGGCAAGTGGCACCTGAACCCCAACCCCGACGCTTCGCTCGAGCCCTACGGGTTCTCCGGGGGCACCTACCCCTCGCCCAACGGCTCCCCCGGGCAGGGCTCCGAAGTCAACCCCGCGATCGCCGCGCAGTTCGCCGAATGGCTGCGCGAAGAGGGGGCCGGCCG
The DNA here is from genome assembly GCA_963703395.1 of uncultured Solirubrobacterales bacterium. GTDB lineage: Bacteria > Actinomycetota > Thermoleophilia > Solirubrobacterales > Solirubrobacteraceae > Palsa-744. The sequence goes on from OY969817.1 coordinate 1,150,878, forward strand.
GCCGTGGTGCGCGACCGTCTCCTTCGTCAACCCCCACGACATCGCCTGGTGGTACCGCTTTACCAGCCAGGTCCCCGTGGAGAGCTCGCCCCCCGGGCTCGCCGAAGCGCTGCCCGGCAACTTCGAGACCCCCGAAGCGCTCGAAGCCCAGCGCAAGCCCCGCCTGCAGCGAGCGCTGCAGGCCACCGCCGCGCACTCCTTTGGACCCGTCCCCTTCGCCGGCCCCGAAGCGCTGCAGGCGTGGACCGGGCTGATGGACACCTACCTGATGCTGCAAAGCTACGTCGACGCCCAGGTCGCCACCGTGCTCACCGCGCTTGCCGCCCAGCCCGCTGTGCACGCCAACACGGTGGTGCTCTTCACCTCCGACCACGGCGAGTACGGCGGCTCCCACGGGCTGCGCGGCAAGGGCGCCTCCGCTTACGAGGAGGCGATCCGCGTGCCGCTCTACGTGCGCGACTTCCGCCGTCGCGCCACCGCCGCGCCCGCGGTCGGGCGCACCCAGCTCACCTCCTCGGTGGACGTCATCGCGCTGCTGCTCACTCTCGCCACCGGCTCCTCCGCGTGGCGCCGGGAGAGCCGCTACCGCCACCTGGCCTCTCGCCACGACCTCGCCGCGATCTGCGCCCACCCCACCGCTCCCGGGCGCCGGTGGGTCCTGCACGCCACCGACGAGGACGTCACCGAGTTCGCCACCGAACCCTACGCCGCCGAAGCGCCCCGCCACGTCGTCGCGCTGCGCACCCGGCGCGGCAAGCTCGCGCTCTACTCCAACTGGAGCTCCGGCTCGATCGCGGTCGAACCGTCCGGCGCGGAATTCGAGCTCTACGACTACAGCTCCCCCGTCGGGCGCGCCGAGCTCGAAAACAGCGCCGGCGTCGCTAGTGCGCTGGAAGAGGAACTGTGGGTGACCCTCGAAGAAGCGGCGATCCCGGACGAGCTGCGCGCGCCGCTGCCCGTCGCGCTACGCGCCGCCCAGCGCCGCGGCCTAGCCGACTACCAGGCGGTCGAGGAACTCCAGAGCCTCAAGGTCTACGCCCGCCAGCACAGCCCCCCGACAGCCCCGGAACCGCCCGCCGCGCCCGAGTAACCCACCCCCAAGCGACGCGTGAGGGCCAGCGTTGTTTTCGAAGGCCGGGTCTCGGGTAACATTCTGCCAACTGGATTCGATTGGGAGAGTGATGCCTCGAACCGCACCGCCTTTGAACGAGTGGACGATTCCGAGCCTGCGTGAGCCGCGCTACTCGCAGTCGCTGGAGCGTGGCCTTGCGATTCTCGGGTGCTTCACGCCGGAGCGCCCCGTGCTCGGGATCGCCGAGATCGCGGACTCGCTCGGCATGAGCCGCTCGACCACGCACCGCTACGTGATCACCCTGGTCGCGCTTGGCTACCTGGAACAGGGCGCCTCGCGCAAGTACCGCCTCGGCCTGCACGTCACCGACCTCGGGATGTCCGCGCTGAACTCCACCAGCCTGCGCGAGCACGCCCAGCCGTACCTGGACGAACTGCGCCGGCGGACGGGGTACACGATCAACGTCGCGGTGCTCGACGGCCCCGAGATCGTCTACATCGCGCGCTCCCGCAGCCACCGACGCGCCCAGCAACGGATCGACCTGGGGCTCGCCCTCGGCTCGCGCCTACCTGTGTACTGCACCGCGATGGGCAAGCTGCTGCTCGCGCACCTCCCCGACCGCGAGCGGCGCGAGCTGCTGTCGGAGATCCGCCTGGAGCGGCGCACCCCCAACACGATCACCAACAAGCGGCTGCTGCAAATCGAACTCGAACGCGTGCGCGAGGACGGCTTCGCGGTCAACGACGAAGAGCTCACACCCGGCCTGTACTCGATCGCCGCTCCGATCCGCTCGGACTCGCGCGAGGTCGTCGCCGCCGCCAACATGGCGGCGCACAGCTCGATGATCGCCCTGCAGGACCTCATCGACCACCTCGGCCCCCACCTGATCGCCACCGCCGACCGCATCTCCGCGCGCCTCGGCTACCGCCGCGACGACGAGTTGGCCGCGGCGGGAGGAGCGTAGGTCAAGACGCCGCCCGCGCCTGGAAGCTCGGGGAGGGGAATAGGCGCGTAGCACGTGGTCGAACGCCGGGTGGCGTCAGCCGTGGCGTTTGGGGCTGGCGTGCAGGGCCTGTGAGGCCGTCGAGACCCGCAGCAGCACCGTCGAGCCTGCGGGCACGCTTGCCGCGATCACGCCCGTGGTGCTGGTGACCGCGCCGGTCCACACGTTGTGCACGTCATAGCCGCCGACTCTCGGCATCCCCACCGCGCCGGCGCTCGTCACGATCTCGATCGATTTCGAGGAGCGGTTGAGCAGCGCCACCGCACGGGAGCCGTTGCTGAGCGGCTTGACCCACACCTGTCCGGAGCCGTTGGCTGAGAGCAGCCGCGCCTGCGCCCCTGCGGGATCCTGGTCGATCGCGATCGCTTCGCGGTTGGAGACCGTGGTCTGGGTGGCGCTCGACATCGACACGAGGTCCTCGCTGACCATCAGCGGGGCCGCCAGCATCGCCCACATGCTGAACTGCGTGCGGAACTGCGCGGCTGACATCCCCTGGTCGGGGCCCAGGTAGTCGGGGTCGTTCCAGTGGCCCGGCCCCGCCGCCTGCGGCTGCGCAGCGTCCGCGTCGAGGTTGCGCAGCACGCTGACGAACTCCACGTCCCCCGGGACGCCCACGTCGGTGTCCGTGCGCCAGCTGTTGCCCACGCTCGGCCCGAACGTGTACGAGGCGAAGCCCGAGCCCGCGAGCGTCGGGACTTCGCTTTCGTACTGGCCCGGCTGCAGGAAGTTGCAGACCGACAACAGCATCGGGCGGCGGCTCGAGTTATGCACGATCGCTTCGTGGAAGGCTCCGTATGCGCTCGCCGGTTCCAGCCGCTGTGCGATGCCCCCGCAGTAGTCCACCTTGACCGCGTCGAAGCCCCACGCCGCGAACGTGTTCACATCCTGCTGGTAGTGGCCGTAGCTGCCCTGCCCCTGCCCGCCGCAGCCGTTGGCGCCCGCGTCGGTGTACAGGCCCACCTTCAGCCCCGCCGCGTGCAACACGCCCGTCAACCACGCCATCCCGTGCGGCCACTGGACGGGGTTGACGACGATTTCCCCCGCGGGGCCCCGCTTGCCCTGCCACCAGCCCACGTCCAACCACACGTAGCTGTAGCCCGCCCGCTTTAGCCCGCGCGTGAGGATTTGACTCGCCTGCCCCAGGACCGTCGGCTCGTCGTAGTGGGAGCCGAACGCAAAGTAGGAGTCCCACCCCATGTACGGAGTCGGCGCCAGCACCCCCACCGGCGTGGCGCCTCCGCTGGCCTTGCTCGCGCTCCGCTGGGGCGCGGCTCGCTGGGCGGCTCGCGGGTGGGTGGGTCCAAGTCCCATCGCCGGGGCGGCGGGCAACAGCACCAGCAGCGCGAGGACGCCGGCGCAGGCGATGCAGCGCAGACCCGCCCGGCCCCCTCCGCCGCGCGCGGCGGAAACCCGTGCTGGGACGCCGGCGCAGGCGACGCGGCGCAGACCCGCCCGGCCCCTTCCGCTGCGCGCGGCGGAAACGCGTGCTGGGACGCCGGCGCTGGCGACGTGGCGAGCGGGGTGGGGGAGGGTGTCAGGTGCGGCGCTCACCGGTGGTGATGGTGGGTCGAGGCCCTGTGGGAGGCCTTGTGAGAGGAGGCCCTCCCCGTCCCTCTCAACGTGAGCGTGGCGCTCTTCAGGGTGGCGCTGAGCGCGCCCACCACCGTGCCGCTCACCGAGAGCTTCACCGCCATCTGCCGTAGGCGGGCGAGCAGCCGCCTGCCTGTGGCGTTCAGGGTCAGGTTGACCGTGAGCTGCTGGCCGGGTTTCAGGTGCACCGTGCTTGCGCCGACCGTCACCTTCGCGTGCCGCGCGCGCGCCGCCGCCACGGCCACCACCTTGTTGCCATGGAGCGTCTCCACCACGGTCAGGCGCAGCGTGATCGTGCAGCTCCCCGCGGCCTGCGCCGAGCACGTCAGGGGCACGCTCACCGTGGCGCCCGAGACCCGCGGGGCCCCGACCTGGGTCTCCGAGATCGAGCCGAGGCCGCCGGCGGGGACGGTCACGAACGAGCTCGTCGCGCTCGCGCTGCCGCCCGCGTTGGTCGCGGTCACGCGGCACTGCAGGTGGTGGGAGACGTCCGCGCTCGAGACGGTGTAGGTCGAGCCGTTCGCGCCGGCGATCGGCTGCGTGTCGCGCAGCCACGCGTAGCTCACGGTCACGCCGCTCCCGCTCACGCCGGGCTTGCAGGTGAGCCGCTGCCCGCGCGCGGGGATGCCGCCGATCGATGGGTGCGGTTGGGCGAGCGGGGGGGCGAGCGTCTTGAACGTGGCGTCCGCGCTCACCGACGCGCCGCTCGCGCTGCCCGCCGCCAGCCGGTAGTGGTAGGTCGTGCCGGGCGCGAGGCCGCTCAGCGGCGCGCTCACCGCCTGCGCGGCGCCACCTGCCGGGAGTGGACTCGCGCAGGGCGCGCTCTGCCCGTACGCTTCGCTCGGGCCGTATTCGAAGTGACAGCTCGCGAGCGTCGCGTCGTCGGGGTTCACCGTGCCGGCGAGCGTCGCCGAGGTTTCGCCGAGCGCGCTCGGTGTGCCGGTGGCGACGGTCGGCGGGGGGACGCGCGCGCTCAGCACGCGCCCGGCGGCGTTGACCGCCGCGCAGAGTCCTTCGGAGACGCAGGAGACACCGGCGAGCGGCGTACCGGGGTCGATGCCGGCAAAGGTCCAAGCGGGTGTCGCCGCGGTTGGATTGTCGCTCGTGAAGGCGTCCCCGCCGCTGTCCACGGACAGGCAGAGGCCGGCAGCTGCGCACGAGGCGCCCGTGGGAGAGCCGGGCGCGAGCGCGAAGGCCGGGGTCCAACTCCAGGTGGGCGCTTCCGCGGTCGGGTTCCCGCTCGCCAGCGCGTCGCCTTCGCCGTCAACCGCCACGCAGAGGGCGGCGGGAGCGGGGGCGCAGGAGACCGAGACGAGATTTGGGTTCAGGTCGATCGGGCTCCGGCGCCATTGGGACGCGCCCCCGGCTGGTTCGCGGCTCGCAAGGGCGCGCCCGGCGCCGTCCACGGCCACGCACAGCGAGGTGGAGGCGCAGGAGACCGAGCTCAGCGCGTGTCCGGAGTCGATTTCCGCACGGCTCCAGCCCGCGCCTGCGCTGGGGTTGGTGTTGATGAGCGCGTCGCCGGCCTTGTCGACCGCCACGCACAGCGAGGAGGACGCGCAGGAGACCCCGGTGAGAGCCGGAGCGCCTTCGATTTCCGCACGGCTCCAGCTGGCGCCCGCACCTGCTCCGGGGTTGGTGCTGACGAGCGCGTGGCCTTCCCCGTCGACGGCCACGCAGAGGGCGTTGGAGGCGCAGGAGATCCCGGTGAGGGCGCTTTTGCCGTCGATTTCGCGCTGGTTCCAGGCCGCGGCGGCGGCGCTGGCGGGGTTGGTGGCGACGAGCGCGTGGCCTTCTTTGTCGACGGCCACGCAGAGGGTCTCGGAGGCGCAGGAGATCCCCGTGAGGGCGGCGCCGTCGACTTTGATCGTGCTCCAACCGAGCGCGGGCGCCGCTCCGGCGGGCGCTGCCGCCAGGCAGGCGAGCGCGAGGGCGCAGAGCGGCGCGGCGAGCGTGAGGGGTCTTGTGTGCAGGCGTTTGAGTCTCAGGAGCATGGAGAGTAGCGAGCCGGGGTGGCGCCATGCGCCGGTGGTTGACGGCCTGCAAAACGCCACAGACATTAGTCTACAATTGACCTTTGCATGGATTGAAGCTTCGTCTGGTTCCTGTCTCTCAAATGACCAGTCTGTGAAAATAGTTCGATCCACGCGACAGCTGCGCCGCGCTTTGGTGTACGGTCTTGCGTAAATGCCACGCAAGCGATTGGTTGGCTTATCCGCCGGGGAGGCTGTTCTGGGGCTTGTGATCGAGCAGCCCGACAGCGCCTCGCGGCTCGGCCAGCGCCTGGTCGAGCGCTTCCGCTCCGCGCAGTTCACCCGCTCCACCGCTCACAACGCGCTGAGCCGCCTCGCCCGGCAGGGACTAGTGCGCGTAGCCGCGGACGAGGACGGGCCGATCGAGGAGCACCGCTACGAGGCGACGCCGCTGGGCGTCGAGCACTTCCGCGCGTGGCTGCGGGCCTGCAGCGCCGCAGCTCCGGCCTTGCGCGAAGAGCTGCACGCGAAGGTCGAGTTCTGCACCTCCGATGACCTGCCGCAGCTGATCGAGGCGATCTGCGCCGAGGAACGGGCCTGCGCGAGCATGTTCGCGGCCGCCCAGGGGCGCCTGAGCGAGGCAGAGCTCGTCGCCCCGCGGCTCTCCACCGCGGGGGAGCGGTGGTCTGCGCTGACGCGCCGGGCGGTGCTGCGCGACGAAGCGGCGATGTGGGGCATGAGGTTCAAGCGCCTGGAGCGCCTGCGCGCGCGTCTCGAGGAGCTGGGCGAAGTCGCCGATGAGCCGGCGCACGAGGTCGCCGAGGGGCCGGTGCGGGCGGTCGCAGGGAAGACCGTGCGGGCGCGCCATGCAGAGCTGGGCGAGGCCGCCGACGAGCCGGTGCAGGCGCGCCACCCGCTGCCGCGGGGCACGACGCCCCGCGCCCACGCGCTTGGGGCGCAACCGACCCGCGCGGACGATCCCCTATGACCACCCTCCTGTCCCTCCAGGGAGTCGGCAAGCGCTACCGGCGCGGGGACTTGAGCAGATGGCTGCTGCGGTCTGTCTGGCTCGACGTCGCTGCCGGAGAGGTCGTCTCGGTGGTGGCGATGCGCAGCCAGGGCAAGACCACGCTGCTGCGGATCGCCGCCGGCATGGTGGCGCCGGACGAGGGGCGCGCGCTGCTCGGGCAAGAGGACCTCGGCGGCCTCTCGGACCCCGCGCACTCGTGCGTGCTGCGCGAGCGGATCGGGTGGGCGGGCCGCGGTGGTCCGGGGATCGGTGTGCAGATGCTCGACTACGTCGCGCTGCGGCTGGCGATCGGCGGTCGCGCCCACCGACGCGAGGTGCGCTCGCTCGCGCTCCGGGCGCTCGAGCGGGTGGGCATGGAGCACAGCGCCGAGCGGCGCTGGGAGGAGCTCTCCGATTGGGAGCGCACGCTCGTGGAGCTCGCCCAGGCGATCGCGGGCGCTCCGCGGCTGCTGCTGATCGACGACCTGCTCGACGGGCTCGGGATGCGCGAGACCGAGGAGGTCGCGGCGCTCGTACGCGCGCTCGCCGGGGAGCTTCGACTGGGAGTGCTGATGACCGTCTCCGATCCCGAGGCGGCGCTCTGCTCGCACCGCGTCCTCTCGCTCGCCGCCGGCCGCCTGACGGTGATGTCGGACGCGTCGGACGCCTGCGAGCGGGAGCCCGGGAACGTGATCGACTTCCCCCGCGCCCTCCCGCCGGACGTACGCGGCGCGCGCCGGGGATGAGCCGCGTGCTCGAGCTGCGCGAGCTCGTCAAGCACTACCTGGTCGGCGACGGGGACCTGGTGCGCGCCGTGGACGGCGTATCCACCACGATCGCCGCGGGCGAGCTGGTGGCGCTGTACGGCCCGTCCGGCTCGGGCAAGACGACGCTGCTGATGCTGGTCGCGGCGCTGCTGCGCCCGGACAGTGGGGCGGTGCTCCTCGACGGACGCGAGGTCTCCGCGCTCTCTGAGGCCCAGGCTGCCGGCTACCGGCTGCGCGAGGTGGGGATCGTGGGGGGCCCCTCGGACCTGCTGGCGGGAGCGCGCGCGATCGAGAACGCCTCCCTGAAGCTGTGGCTCACCCACGCCCGCGACGCAGAGCGGCGGATCGAACCGCTGCTCGAACGCCTCGGCCTGGGCGATCGCATGCGCCACCGCACCGACCTGCTCTCGATGGGCGAGCGCCAGCGGGTGCTGCTCGCGCAGGCGCTCTCGACCGAGCCGCGGCTCGTGCTGGCGGACGAGCCGACCGGCAGCCTCGACACGCAGCGCGGCCGCGAAGTCCTGGAGCTGCTCTCCGAGCTCTGCCGCGAGCGCGGCACGGCGGTCCTGCTCGCCACCCACGACCCCCTCGCGGCGGCATTTGCGGATCGCGTGCACGAACTGCGCGACGGCCGCCTGCTGGAGCGCCGGCCCGATGACTGGCGCCGCGAGGACTGGCGACCTGATGACTGGCGGCCCGAGGACTGGCGACCTGATGACCGGCGGCGCGGCGATCGTCGGCCCGACCGCGACCGGCCCGAGCACCACCCACCTGCGCCGGTCGCGAGGACGACAAGGCCCCCCGGGCCCTGAACGATGGCTCCCTGGGAGATCCTCTACATCTACCGCGCCCGCCTGCGCGCCCGGCTGGTGCTCGTGCAGGAGCTGCTCGCGGTGCTGGGGATCGCCGTGGGGGTGGCGCTGCTGTTCGCCTCCCAGGTCGCCTCCACGAGCCTCGGCGGCTCGATTCGGCAGCTGACCAACGGGGTCGTGGGCCGCGCGAGCCTGCAGTTGGTGGCGCGCGATCCGGACGGCTTCGACGAGCGGCTGCTGAGCCGGGTGCGCCGGCTGCCCGGGGTGCAGGGAGCGGAGCCGGTGCTCGAGCGGCGCGCCACCGTGGTCGGGCCGCTGGGTCAGCGCTCGGTCGACCTGATCGCGGGCGACCCCCGCTACCTTCACCTCGGCGGGGCGCTGCTGCAAGGCTTCACCGCCACGCAGCTCGCATCGCTGCGCGCGCTCGCGCTGCCCGTGCCAGTGGCGGCGGCGGTCGGAGTCGACTCGCTGCAGACGGTCGGGCTGGAGATTGGCGCGGATCGGCTCACGGCGCTGATGGGGGCGAAGCTCGACGCCGGGAACATCGGCGCGCTCGTCAACAGCCCCATCGCGATCGCCCCCCTAGCCTACGCGCAGAAGATAGCCGGCCTGCGCGACCGGTTGACACGCATCCTCGTCCTCACCCAGCCCGGGCGGCTGGGTGAGGTGCGCGGCGAGCTCGGCGCGCTCGCGGCTGGACGGCCCGTGAACGTGGAGCCGGCGGACTACGACTCGCAGCTGTTCGACACCGCGGCGGCGCCCGCCGACGCGAGCACCAGCCTGTTCTCGGCGATCAGTGCGCTGGTGGGCTTCATGTTCGCGTTCAACGCGATCCTCATGACACTGCCCCTGCGCCGGAGCCTGATCGAGGCGCTGCGCAGCCGCGGTGCGACTCGCGTGATGACGGTACAGGTGCTGCTGTTCGACGCCCTGGTCCTTGGGAGCCTTGGCTCCCTCCTCGGACTCGTCCTCGGCGAGGCGCTATCGATCGCGGTGTTCCACGCAAGTCCCGGCTACCTTTCGTTCGCGTTTCCGATCGGCTCGCAGCGGATCGTGACCTGGCAGAGCATCGTCTCCTCGGTGGTCGTGGGGCTGCTGGCTGCGTGCATCGGGGTGCTGATTCCACTCCGGGGGAGCCTCGTCCGCCCCCTACGAGCCGGCGGCGGACGAGTGCGCCGGCGCCCTGGTGCGAGGACCACGAGCCTGGTGGCGGGGGTCGTCTGCCTCGCCGGTACGACGTTCGTCCTGCTTGCCCGCCCGCAGGCCGCGGTGCTCGGCAGCGTCGCGCTCGCCGCGGCGCTGCTGCTGCTCCTGCCGACCTTCTTCGACGCTCTGCTCGCCGCCTTCGAGCGGTTGCAGCGCCCGCTCTACGCCGCCTCCACCCGCCTCGCCGTCGTCGAGCTGCAGACGCCCTCGACCCGTGTGCGTTCGCTCGCGATCGCCGCGACCGCTGCGATCGCCGTGTTCGGCAGCGTCGCCATCCAAGGGGCGCAGGGCAACCTCCAGGACGGCCTGGATCGCACGGCTGCGCAGGTAAATCGCGTCGCCGCCCTCTGGGTCTCGCCGGCGGGGTCGGGCAACACGCTCGCGACGACTCCCTTTCCGAGCGCCGGCGCCAGCGCGCTCGCACGCCTGCCCGGGATCGAGACGGTCGGCGTCTACCGCGGCGGCTTCCTGGACATGGGCAGCCGCCGGGTGTGGGTTCTGGCCCCACCGGTCACCTCGCCCAGCCCGATCCCTCCGAGCCAGCTCCTCGGCGGCGCTCTGCCTGTGGCGACCGCGCGCATACGCGGTCACGGGTGGGCCGTCGTCTCGCAGGCGATCGCCGCCGAACACCACCTGCGCATCGGCCAGCCCTTCACGCTCCCCGCGCCGCGGCCGACGGTGTTCCGGGTCGCGGCGTTGAGCACCAACCTGGGCTGGCCACCCGGCGCGATCATCGTCAACGCCGCGGACTACGCGCACGCATGGGGCAGCGACGAAGCCAGCGCCTACAACCTCACGTTGACGCCCGGTTGGTCGCCTGCTCGTGCCGGCCGCGAGGTCCAGCGGGCGCTTGGGCCGAGCTCGGGGCTGGCCGTCCAGACCGCCGGGCAGCGCACGCGACAGTGGGAGGCCACCGGCAGCCAGGGACTCTCGCGCCTGACACAGATCGCGGCGCTTGTGCTGATCGCCGCGATTCTTGCAACCGCCGGCGCGATCGGCTCGATGATCTGGCAGCGCCGACCCCAGCTCGCCTACATCAAGCGCCAGGGCTACCGGCGGGGGGTGCTGTGGCGGGCGCTGCTGTGCGAGAGCGCACTGCTGCTCGGCAGCGGCTGCTCGATCGGCGCCCTCTTCGGCCTGTACGGTCAGCTGCTGCTGAGCCACGCGCTGGCGAGCGTCACCGGCTTTCCGGTCGTGGTCTCGCTCGCCGGCGCCGTTGCGCTCTTCAGCTTCGCTCTTGTGAGCGCCGTCGCACTGGCGATCCTCGCTCTTCCCGGCTATCTTGCAGTACGTGTGCGTCCGACAACTGTCAGCACGGCCTGAGCGCTCACGCCCGAACGCGCCGTGGCGCATGGCCTCCGCTTCCTGACGGCGGGGGCCGGCCGCGCGATCTGGTCCCGCCATCCACTCAGCAGGCGCTATCGCTCTTCTGCGTCGCGACCCGCCAGTTGCTGTGGGGCCTGCCGGCGGTCGCGCGGGAGGTGCGGTGCTGGCGGACGCGCGCGCGGGCGATCCCAGACGTGGCACTGCGCGCCGACGCTCTCAGCTCGCTGGCCCGCAAGCGCGCCAGCGCGGACGGAGCCGCGCTGTTCTGGGCGCTGCCCCCTGCGCGCAGCGCCCGGCTGTTGCATCTGCTCGTGGCCTACGAGGTGATGGCCGACTACCTCGACAGCGTTAACGAGCGAGCGGCGCACGCCGGCACGCTCAACGGCCGCCAGCTGCACCTCGCTCTCAGCGAGGCGCTCGCTCCCGGCACCCCGGCATCCGACTACTACCGCCACAACCCCCGCCGCAGTGACGGCGGCTACCTGGGGGCGCTGCTGGGAGCCTGCCGCGCGGGCTGTGCGCTGCTCCCCTCTTACCGCAGCGTCAGGCCATTCGCGATTCGGGCCGCCACGCTGACGCAGGTGCTCGGGCTGAATCACGAGCTGAACCCCGCGGCGCGCGAGCAGGCGCTCAGAGAGTGGGCCGAGTCGCACCTCGACGCGATCGACGGGTTGGCCTGGTTCGAGTTGACCGCCGCGGCTAGCGCGTGGCTTACGATACTCGCGCTGTTGGCCTTGGCAGCCGGGCGGGAGGAGTGCGATGAGCTCAGCGTCGCCAACACCTACGCCGCGTACCTGCCGTGGATCTCGCTCGCGGGCACGATGCTCGACAGCTACGTCGACCAGATCGAGGATTCCGCCCTGGAGGACCACAGCTACATCGGCCACTACTCCTGCGCCGAGGAGGCGGTGGAGCGCTTGGGGGATCTGGTGCGAGAGGCGGCGCTGCGGGCGCGAGCTTTGCCGGACGGAGCTCGCCACGCGGTGATCGTGGCCTGCATGGTCGCGATGTACCTCTCGAAGGACAGCGCGCGCACACCCCAGATGCGCGCGAGCACGCGCCGCCTCGCTGCTGCTGGCGGCTCCATGGCGAGAGTGCTTCTGCCGGTGCTGCGCGCGTGGCGTCTGGCCTACGCGCAGCGCGACGAGTAAGTGTGAACTGACTCCGTTGCGCCGCCGGCGCGGCGCTCGTGCCAGCCGCCCCTGCCGCAGCTTTTTGTCTGCGCGATTATCGTTTTATGAAAACGCGCTGGGGGCTCGGGAGGGGCCGTTTGCGCAACGATCGGTGGTGTGAGGTCACACCAGAACGCAACTCCGCTCGGCCGGCCGGCGCCGGGTAGGGGCCCGGGGAGAGGTGCGGTAGGGGAGAGCCGCAGCCGCGACCGTGAGCGGGTTGCGTGACCGAGGCGCGGGCCGTGCGTCGCCGAGGGCGCGCGGCTCGCGCGCAGGGGCGGGAGCGTCTGGGATGAAGGGGCAGCTGCCGCACGGCCCACCGCGTCGCGCGGCGGCCGCTCAGGGTCCCGGCGACCTGTGGCGTGAGCCGGTTCCGCACCTGCTCGAGTCCCGCTACTCGCAGTCGCTCGAGCGGGGCCTCGCGATCCTGGAGTGCTTCACCCCGGAGCGTCCGGTGTGGGGGATCGCGGATCTCGCGGACGAGTTGGGGATGAGCCGCAGCACGACTCACCGCTACGCGCTCACGTTGACGGAGCTCGGCTACCTGGTTCGGGCCCCGCGCCGTCGCTACCGGCTGGGGCTGGGGGTCACCGACCTGGGGCTCTCGGCGCTGAGCTCGACGAGCCTGCGCACGCACGCGCAGCCGCATCTGGAGGAGTTGAGCAGACGGGTTCCCCACACGCTCGCGATCGCGGTGCTGGACGGTCCGGAGGTCCTGTACGTGGACTGCGTTCGTGGCAGCCGCCGAGGACGGCACCCGGTGAACCTCGGGTTGGGCGAGGGCGCACGCCTGCCGGCGCACTGCACCGCGATCGGCAAGCTGCTGTTGGCGAACCTCCCGGCGCAGGAGCAGCGCGACCTGATCGCGGAGCTCAAGCTGGAGCGGCAGGGACCGCGCACGATCACGAGCAGGACCGCGCTGCGCAGGGAGCTCGCCCAGATTCTCGAGGAGGGCCTCGCCACAGGCGACGAGGAGCTCGCGCCCGAGCTGTACGAGATTGCGGCGCCGGTGCGCTCGCAGACGCAGGAGATGCTCGCGGCGGTGAGCATGATGGCGCACCGCTCGACGATCTCCCTCGGGCAACTCGTGGAGCACCTCGGTCCCCACCTGATATCCACCGCTGATCGCATCTCTGCACAGGTTGGCTACCGCCGCGAGGACGAGCACCGCGGGGGGTAGGGGAGAGGCGAGTAGCCGTCGTCCGCGCCTGTGACCGGCCCACAGGCGCGGGAACTCCCTGAGGGAGGGAGGAGGTGCCCTTAAACAACCGAGGGCCCGCACTGGGCGGGCCCTCGGTACTCACTGTCGCTCTGTCCTACTTCTTGCCCTTCTTGCTCTTCTTGCCCTTCTTCTTGTGCTTGGTGGCCACATGCGCCTTGCCCTTGACCTTAACCTTGACCTTGGGCGGGTCGGTGAGCCCTCCGGGGAGCTTGGCCACCAGTGACGCCACTTCTTCTGCGTGTTTCGTCGCTTCTGCTTCGCGCCTTGCTTTTTCGGCCGCCGCTTCCGTTTCGCGCCTTGTCTTTTCAGCGGCTTCTACCGCTTCGCGCTTTTCGGTGTTCGTTTTGATTTCTTCGGCGGTCCTTTTTTCGAATTCTTCTTTCGCCTTTTCTTTTTCGTTCTGCCGCTGTTCGGCTTCTGCTTCTTTTTTGTTCTGCCGTTCTTCAGCGGCCTGTTCCCTTTCGTGCTGCGCTTCTTCGGCTTTTACTTCCTTTTCGCCCTGCGCCTTCTTTTCTTCTGCGGCTTTCTTTTCGGCGGCCGCTTTTTCTTCAGTCGCTTTTTCTTCTGCGGCTTTCTTTTCGGCGGCTGCTTTTTCTTCTGCTTCTTTCTTTTCTTTCGCCCCGATGTTCGTCGAGAAGTCGACGAGGTGGTCGCGGATGATCCCCTCGTCTTCGTAACGGGCGGTCAGATCGACCGACGAGGACGTGCTGTTGACCATCTCGATCCCGGCCAGGCCCTGCGAGTTGGTGGTCTCGCAGAGACGGCTTGAGCCTTCGTCGGACGGATCCCTCACTTCGCTACCGCTCAGGTCGACTTCGGTCCCCTTGCCCAGCAGCTGTTCCGGATCTTCCAGCTCACGGCTGAACGAATAGATTCCGGCTTCCTGCTGTGCGTGGAAGCACACCGTCTCACCGACGATCGGACGTCCGTCGATGTCCTGAGCCTTGGCGACGACGATCCGCACGTTCTGTTCGTTGGGACCGGGGCCCTTGGGGAACGTAAAGAATTCCTTTTCCCACAGGGACTTGATTTTCTTGACCACCGGCGCTTCCGAGGTCTGCTGACTGAAATCGACAGACTGGTACGGATACACCGCCGTGGCCGAGATCGACGCTTCGCCGATGACTTCCTTGAACAGGTTCTTCAAGTCGCAACCGCCGTCGGCGTTCTTGATGATCTTGCCTTTTTCTTCTTCTCCGGCTTTCGAGAGCACGGGGAAGCGTTCCAGATAGAACCCGTCGCCCGGCGTGTACGTTACGTACACCTCGCCGCGCTCGTCCGTGTAGAACGTTTCCCTCAACGGACCACTACCCGGAGTCTGGTAGTAGCTCGGATCCCGGTCGGTACGCCGCAGGCATCCCGTCGAGGTCGGCTCGGGCCGAGGTTCCCTACTGAGGACCGATGTCCAGAACGTGTACGGGTCCGGATGTTTGTTCAGGAACGCGGGGAAGTCGCCTCCGGTGCTCGGTCCGTCGATACCGGACGACTCGGGCAGGCCACGATCGGTGGACGGGATGTACGAGCCGTAGTACGGGTTGTACAGGTTGCCACCTTCTTCGGCGCTGCCGTTGAAGTTGTGGCTGTAGATCAGGGCCTTGCTTGCGCCCGAGATCTGGCCCGTGCCTCCCAGGCTTGAACCGCCTTCGTTCGGTGCCATGTTCACGTCGATACGCAGAGCGGGCATCGGGGCGTCGTCAGCGTTGAGCCTTCCATCGCTGAGGAGCGTCGCGTTGGCGGCCTCCGGATCGAACGGTCCGACGGTCGCGGTTTTGCCCGAGGTGTTGTTGCCGAACGCCGGCCGGAAGTAGTCCGCGCTCAGCGGATTGTTTCCAGGTTCGGCTTCGTTCGGCGTCGTGCCTTCGCTCGGAGTTCCGTGAATGTCCCACAGGCCCGGATTGGCGCCCTGCTGTTCCGGTTCTTCCGAACTTGTCGCCAGCGTTTTGGCCAGGGTTTCCCAGCTTGCTGGAAGGGTGTAGCTCGCTTCGGGGAGGAGGCCGTGCAGCGAAGAGCCCAGTTCGACCGGGAAGCTGCCCGTCACCTTGATCTGGATCAGGCCTTTGTCCTGGTTGGGTGCCGTTGCTGGTTCGAACGGGGAGGGGGCGAATTCGCCATTGCCTTCGGGGTCGCCCAGGAACGCCGACAGGTTGGCATGGCCCGTGCCGCTGAGCTGGGACTGGAACGTGTTGTCTCCCGACGGCACATTGCTTTCCAGGCCGGCCTCGGACAGCGTCGGCTTGTTGATGGTCAGCCAGATCACCAGGAACTGATGCGAGAAGACGATTGCTCCCGTTTCTTCGTTCGTGACGACGGCCCTGATCCGAGCCAGACCGGGATCCAGCCCCTTGTAGTCGATCTTTACGCATCCAGCGCCGATTTCGGCCTGGCTGCTCCCCGCGCTCGGGGCGAAGAACGTCGATGACCCGGGATCGGGCGCCGGGAGCTGGGCCGCTTCGGGCCTACCGGACCAGTCCTCGAGCTGGAAGTTGACGGACTGGCCGTCTGCATTGCTGGTGGCGGTGATCGACGGGTCGCACGCCACGAGGCGCACGTGCTCGCCCACCCACGCCACATACGGGATGTTGGCGCTCTGCGGGCCGTCGTTAGCCGGCCCCTGATTCGGAGCGGCAACGGCGCCTGCCGTGAGCGAGCCCAGGGCCAGCACCGCCGCTCCTGCCGCGGAGGCGAGTCCCGCGATCATTTTCCTTTTGTTCTGTGGTCGCATTTGTGTGCGGCCTCCTCCTTGAGTGAGTGGACTAAGTGCCTTCCCAACTGACAGGACAGATGCCTTCAGTCGGCACGACAGACGCATGACAAACCTGCAACGGCATATCAGCGGGCCGGGATACTATGGCCATCGCCGGCCCTGCACAATCATCAGGTGGGGTAGTCTTTGACCCCTGTCAAACGGGTAGGCGAACCACTACCCCAAACGACGTTCCGTATGAGAATCCGCTGCGCTGAAGCGGAAAACTCCGGATGCGACACGGGTGGTCAGCTCCCGAGGAGCTGACTTGGCCAAGCGGCCGGCTCGTCGTTACTTGATGTATTCAAGCTTTCAGCAAGATCTTCCTGCCGCCGGCCCACGGCTTGCATCGCCTGCACACGGTTGCGCACACCGAGCTTGGAGTAGATCGTGCGCAGATGAAACTTGACCGTGTTGGAGGAGATCGTGAGACGCGTGGCGATCTCCTTGTTGCTCATCCCGGAGGTGAGGAGATCGAGGACCTCGCGCTCGCGCGGGCTCAGCGCGGCGAGCGGGGCCTCCGGTTCGAGCGACGCCGCCTGCCAACCGACGGGCATCACCGCGCGGCCGTCGAGCACGTGGCGAAGGGCGAAGGTCATCTCCTCGACCGTGTCGGACGTGAGCACGACGCCCTCCGCCTGCTCGTCGATCGCGCAGCGGACCACGGCCGGCGTGGCGACCTCGCAGAGCAGCAGGATCTTCAGCTCTGGATGCGCACGCTTGATCTCGGCCACCGCCTCCGGACCGGCCTTCGGATCGTCGGTGTAGACGATCGCGGCCTGCAGGTTCAGCTCACCTGCACGGGATACCGTCCCCAGCTCGCGACAGCTCGAATAGGCGCCCACCACCCGGTTTCCGCTTTTCGTGAGCATCCAGGCGAGCGCCTCGGTGGCGAGCGCTCCAGCGCCACCGACGATCGCGATTCTGGGCTCAAGCGCCGCCACTGGTCATCTGTGCATGCTGGTTGGCGGCCTCGACGCGATTGCGTACCCCCATCCGCGCGTACAGGGCACGGATGTGGAACTTGATCGTGTTCGGACTGAGGTTCAGATCCCTGGCGATCTCGGCGTTGCGCCGGCCCTGGGCGATGAGTGCCAAGATCTGACGATGGCGCGGGCTCAGCCGCGGTCGCCCTCCCGGGTGCTGGGCGACCACCCGCTGCCAGCCGGCCGGCATGACGGTACGCCCGGTGGCCGTATACCTGATCGCGGCCCGTATGTCCTCTGTCGAGTAGCTCTTGAGGAGGACTCCGCTCACCCGGTGCTCGATCGCGCAGCGAACCACCTCCTCGCAGATGTCCCCACAGAGCATCAGGATCCTTGACTCCACGTCTGGCGAGCTCAGCGCACCAACGGCGCTTTGGCAATCGCCAGGATCGCCTCCGTCGCAGTCGAGCAGTACCACCGCCGGCGGACCCTCCCCGCTGGTGGCCACGAACTGCGCGGCAGACTCGAACGTTCCCAGCACGTTGAGCCCGTCCTGGGCTGTCAGCAGGCTTGCTGTGGCTTCCCGCAGCAGACGCTGCCCGCCGATCAGCGCCAACGTGATGGTCGGGCTGGGGCGGACAAGGAGCGATCTGGAGGGCGACCAGTGGCTCCACTCGGCCGGTCTGCTCACGACGCCCGCGGCGACCGGCGGCGCATATACGACGGCGCTCAAGCCCTGGGCTTTATCTTGGCGCGACTCGTTGGTCTCCGGCGGCATATTTCACCATTTCTGTGTGCTATGCGTCTGTCGCTGCCTGGCATCGATCGCACAACCGCCCGCACCCCCAGGGAAGGGTGTACTAAGAGGCCGGAGAATATAGAACCTTAGTTTTTAGCCCAAACCTGGACAGTTGTTCCAGTCGGAACCTTACCAGGCTCGGCAAGATCCCGCACAAATGCATGGCCGCTCCCAACGTAGGGGAGCGTTTATGACGACCTGGCTGGAGTAGGTCCGTCTGCTCGGCGAGGTTCGCTCAGCGCCGCTCGGTGTCGAACATCGCCAGCGCGTGGACGCCGGCAGGGTGGGCGCGCAGTTCGCGCACGACCCCAGCGGCGTAGGCGGGCAGCTCGCCGGGCTGCGGCAGCGGCACCCCGTAGCCGGATGGCATCAGCATAGGCGCGGCCAACGCCGAGAACGTCAGGTCGGCGGCGGTGAACTCATCGCCGCACATATAGGGTTGACCGTCGGCCAGGCGCTCGCCGACCCCGTCGAACGTCGCCCGCACCTCGGCCTCGGCCTTGACCGCCGTGGCAGGCGTGACATCGAGAACATGCGCCACGATCGAAATCATCGCGGGGTATCCGAGCCGCAGCGTTGCTCGCTCCCAAGCCGGGACGCCGGCGCAGCCGTAGGAGATCGCGAGATCTCGGCGTTTGCGCAGCTGCTGGTACATCCAACACCGTGAGTGCGGACCCAAGCCCGTGTTGAGGTCGGCCTCGATCAGCCGCACCTCGGCAGCCCGATCGGTGTCCTCCGGATACAGCCCGCGGCCCGGCGGGGCCTGCGCGTCGGCCCACGCGAGAATGTCTCCGGAGTCGGCCAGAACGCCGGCGGCACACACGAACACGGGCACCGTGAGGCCGCCGCCGACGCGCAGCGTCGCAGCGCGATGGATCGCCTGGACATGAGCGCGCTCCCGATACGCCACGCCTGCGCGCTCGAGCGCCCACCGCGCCTTCTCGCAGTAGTGGCTGATCGGAATCGTCACGAGGACGTTGTCGGTCTTCGTCGTGGGCATGGCTCCGACCCAGTCTACGGATGTTATGGTGCGGCGTCTCATCGATGTGAGATCGGCCAGGCTGATCCAAGTCAGACAGTTAGATGCGGCGTCTCACCGACATGCGACGGACCAGTCTCATCTCGATGAGACTGGGTGACGTCGTCTGCAGAACGCACGGGAAGGATACGACGGGGGAGAGTCCTTGTTAGTAAGCAGGACCCCATGCGTCAGCGCGGTGCTCGACTTGCCGCAGGAGTGAAACAAATGCGCCACTTACTGAAGCTCTCCCTACCAGCAATCGCCGCTGCGCTCCTAATCGCGGCTTGCGGCAGCTCCAAGAGCAACACGACCAGTTCGGCCGCCAGCACACAGCCAGTCACTCAGACAGCCAGCGGCTCCTCAAGCGCCGCCGTGAAGACCGCCTCTGCCTCAACGCTCGGCACGATCCTCGTCGATAGTCAGGGTATGACGCTCTATCACCTCAGCGGCGAGCAGAACGGCAAGTTCATCTGCACCAGTTCCGCCTGTCTCGGTGTCTGGCACCCGCTCACCGCGTCGTCCAGCGGCGCACCCAGCAGCGCAGTCGGCTCGCTCGGCACCGTAAAGCGCCCCGATGGGACTATCCAGATCACCTACAAGGGCACGCCACTCTACACGTTCGCCCAGGACCAGAAGCCCGGTGAGACTAAGGGGCAGGGGATCAAAGACGTTGGCACGTGGAGCGCTGTCACGACCAGCTCGAACAGCACTCCGCCGAGCACGAGCAGCACGCCGGCGGCACCCACGCCAGCAAGCGGCGGCCGCTACGGCTACTGAGGTCCTCATCATGGATTGGAAGCTCGAGTTGGTGGCAGTGCCCGTTTCGGATGTGGACCGCGCAAAGGCGTTCTACGGCCCTGCTCCCACCGCACCAGGGCACGCCCTGACTATCGTCAATGTGACATGCCGCAGCCGTCGCAGCCCACGCCGCCTGGCTCGCCTTCTGCCGCGGACGAGCCGAGCCCGGAGCCGAAGAAAGTCAGCGGCGAGCTGGACCGCTGGTTGAGGAGCGACGGCGAGAAGACCCTGGGCAGCCTCATCGAGCTTGTCGAGGAGAAGAGCTTCGCGATCCTCTTCGTGCTTCTGCTCGGCGTGTCCGCGCTTCCACTGCCCACCGGGGGCGCAACACACGTATTCGAGATCATCGCCGTGCTGCTCGCGCTCGAGCTGATAGCCGGCCGCGAGGAGATCTGGCTGCCTCAACGCTGGCGCAAGCTTGAGCTGGCGGGCGATACGCAGCAGCGCTTCATTACTGCGCTGATGAAGATGATCCGTCGGCTCGAGCGGTTCTCGCGACCTCGCCTGCGCTTCATGTTCGATCATCGTTTGAGCAACATCGTCTTTGGGCTGCTCGTGGTCGGCGGTTCAGTCAGCGCCTTCGTCGCCCCTCCATTCACGGGACTCGACACGCTGCCCTCGCTCGGCGTGGTGCTGCTATCGCTCGGAGTGCTGCTCGAGGACTTCCTCGTCGTCGCAGTCGCACTCGTCGTCGGCGTTACAGGCATCGTGCTCGAGGTCGTGCTGGGCAGCGCAGCGATCCACGGCATAGGGAGCCTCCTCTAGGTTGGGCCTGCCTGCGACTTGGAGCGACAGCTGGTCGCTTGCGCAGGAGATAGAACGGCCGCCCCGGCGGGTCGCGTCCCACCAGCCGGGGGATTTGAAGTTGCGGGCGTAGCCTCCGCTTTGTCCTGAGAAGACCAAGCGATGGAGGTACGCCCGCATGGAGAAGGTAGCCCCGAGCGAGAGGTTTCGCTCAGAACTGGATGAGGTCCTGGCCGGTGTCGGCGAGGAGCAAGACCCGATCGAGACGGTCGGCCGCTTGGGTGCGCGGCTGATCCTGCAGCAGGCGCTGGAGGACGAGGTCAGTGAGTTCCTCGGCCGCCGCCGCTATGAGCGCCGCGATGAGACGGTCAGTCACCGCAACGGCCACGAACCGAAGACGGTCAAGACGACGAGCGGCGCTATGCGCCTGGAGCGCCCGAGGATCCGGGATGCGGGCAAGCTCGGGTTCGAGAGCCGGATCCTCGGCAAGGGCGTCACCCGCACGCACGCGCTGGAGTCGCTGGTAATCAGTGGCTTCCTGCGGGGCCTGTCGACCCGCGACGTGGAGGCCGCCCTGGAGGAGGTCTTCGAGGAGCCGATTGCGTCCAAGAGCACCGTCTCTCGGATCTGTGAGGACACCCGGGAGCGATACCGCCAGTGGTGCCGCAGGCGCCTTGAGCAGCACGACATCGTTTACTGCTTCTTGGACGCGATCTACCTGAAGCTCCGCCCCGACGACACACCATCGGAGGGTGTTCTGGTGTGCTGGGGCGTGACGCTTGAGGGCCGCAAGATCCTGCTCGGATTGGCGTTGGGGAGCCGCGAGAGCTATGACGCGTGGCTCGCGTTCGGCCGCGACATGATCAACCGGGGGCTCCGCTCCCCGGCGCTCGTGGTCGCCGATGGGGCACCTGGGATCTGGAAGGCCGTACGTGAGCTCTGGCCGCACGCGCTGGAGCAGCGCTGCACCGTCCATGCGCTGAGGAACGTCACGGGCAAGCTGCCGGAGCGCCACCACCAGGAGGTCAAGGCGCGCTGGTGGAAAGCGTTCGATGAGGCCCGCTCCCCAGGCGAGGCGCACCAGCGAGCTGCAGGGCATCATCGCCGACTACCGCACGGCGTATCCCTCGGCGATGGAGGTCATCGAAACGGACCTGCCGGCCCTTGTTACGCATCTACGGTTCCCCTCCGAGCATCGCAAGCGGATCAGGACCACGAATCTCCTGGAGAGAACGTTCGTGGAGGTCCGCCGGCGTACCAAGGTCATCGGCCGGTTCCCTGGCGAGACCTCAGCGCTGTCTTTGATCTGGGCCGTGCTCGAGCTCTCATCCCGCGGGTGGCGCGGGGTAAAGATGAACCCCAAGACCGTCACTGAGATCGAACGGCTGCGCCGTCAACTGCGCGAGGACCCAGCCCCACCCGTGACCGACGACACCGAGGAGGTGATCGCCGCATAAGATCCCCAGCCAGCGGAGCTACGCCTCGGTGAATTCACCCGGGAAAAGGGACGCGACCCCCCGGCGAGAAACGCGCTCATTCGCCCGTTCGTTCGTCGAGGAGCAGCCGCTCGAAGCGTGCGTCTCCAGATCGGACGGCAACCGCCAGCCGGCCCTGCCCGCGACAGCGGTGGCCCCTCTCCGCCTCACCGAGATCAGGTACGTTCGCTGAGGCATGGAGCTCGAGCACGCAATCCGAACTAGGCGCACCCACAAGGTGTTCGCCCCAGAGCCGGTGGCGCCGGAGTTGCTGCAACAGCTGTTCGAGCTGGCCCGCTGGGCTCCGAACCACCACCTCACCAACCCTTGGCGCTTTCGGGTGCTCGGCCCCAGCGCGGTTGAGCGGCTCAAGGGGGTCGCCGAGAACGCCGCCCCCGGTTCGGCAAGCAAGCTCGATCGCGCGCCCACCCTTGTTGTTGCATCGGTTTACACGCAGGGTGACAGCGCACAGCAGACGGAGGATCTGCTCGCGAGCGCGGTCGCCGCCTACCTAGGAGGGAGCAGCGAAACGGCTAGCGAAAGGGGTTGCGCCTGTCGCTGAGTGCGCTTACCGTCGGCGGCATCCCTATAAGTTGACCCCCGCGCCGGTTGGAGCCGGCCGGGGGTCGTGGCAAAGGAGCCTGAACTCCCATGCACGACGAATCCAAGCAGTTTCCTGACGGTGAGCCCGCGACGGAGAGCATCGTCATCTTGCAGCTTCTCCGTAATGACCGCCCGGAATGGTGGTCTCGCGCGGACGTGCTGCGCGAGCTGCATGACATAGACGAGGACGCGATCCGGGGCTCCCTGGCGCACCTGGAGCGGCTTGGCCTGCTGGACGTGGACGGCGAGCGTGTCCGGGCCGCAGACGGCCTGCGACACATCGACTCCCTCGGCCTGATCTGCATATAGGCGGGTCAGGATGCCCACGACCCAAGACTTGGGGCGAGCAATCCGTCGCCTACGCAAAGCCCAGCACCTAACGACAGAAGCCCTTGCGTTCAAAGCCCGGGTATCCGCAGGGCACCTCGGCACGATCGAGCGGGGGCACTGCAACCCCAGACTGGAAACGCTGTTCGGCCTCGCAGAAGGGCTCGACGTCACCTTCGAGGAACTTGTGCGCACCACCGAAGCCGAGGCAGCTCGCCACGGGGAGCGCAGGCTGACCCCCGAGGAGTTCGAGCAGCACTTCGGGCAGCTCCCCACCGACGGCGAGAGCTGACCGCCGTCTGACACTCGCAGGGGGCGCCACGCCGCAGTGTCGGGCGTGGCGCTTTTCGCGTTTAAGCACCCGTTTTTCCGTCCGACGCGACCTGTAGTTTCCCCTGTCCTACAAACAAAAAGGACCCCCGCGACGTTGACGCGCCCGGGGGCCTGAGCCAAGGAGATAGCGCCTCCATGACCACGCGAAACGTAGCACGGCGATCCGTCGCCGCAGACCTCTCGGACATCCTCGCCTCGCCGGAGGTCTCCCGCCTCATCGATGCGCTTCAGGAGACCCGCCAGACGGGCCGTCCCGGCTACCCGCTGCGCTCCATGATCGGCATGGCGCTCGCAAAGTCCCTCTACGCCCTGCCGACCTGGACGCGCACGGTCGCGCTCGTCAGGGAGCACTCCGCGCTGGCGGCGGTGATCGCCCCGAACGGGGACGTGCCGTCGGTGTATGCCTGTTATCGCTTCACGGCGAAGCTCCGCCACCATATGGAGCTGTTGGAGGAGTGCATTACGGGGGTGCTGAAGGAGCTGAAGAAGCGCAACCCGCTGCTGGGCTGGGACGTAGCGATCGACGCCTCCGACATGCCGGCGTACGCGAACGGACAGCGGTACCGCTACAAGGGCGGGCCGGAACGCAAGATGTTCTCCGACCCGGATGCGTCCTGGGGACACCGCTCCTCCGTCTCGACGCGCAAGGGCGGAGGGTTCTACGGATACCGCATCCACATGGCCGTGTGCGCCAAAACGGACCTCCCGCTCGCGTGGAAGGTGGAGACGGGCCGCATGAACGAAACACCGACCGTCGCGCCGCTGCTGGACAAGCTGCACGCGCTCGGGATCGACCCGGAGACGTGCATGATGGACGCCGGGTATGACAACGCGACCGTCTACGACGCTTGCGCCGAGCGAGAGATCGCCACCGTGATCCCGCTCCGTGAAACCCCCGCCGTCAAGCGCGGCGACCACAAACCCCCGTGCTGCGAGCACGGCGAGTGGCGGTTCGCCGGAGCCGACCACAAGCGCAAAGCCACGAAGTGGCGCTGCCCCACAGGCGAGTGCAAGCCCGCGTCCGCGTGGGTGAAAGCCGACCGTCTCCACCCCTTGATCCCGCGCGAGACGCCCCGCTGGAAGGCCCTCTACCGGGGCCGTGCGTCCGTCGAGCGCGCATTTGGCCGCGCCAAGAACGAATGGGCTCTCGCGCCGCTGCGAGTACGCCGGATCGAGCGTGTGCGGCTTCACGCCGACCTCACGATCCTCGCCCAGTTGACTTGTGCGCTGAATCAGGAACGGGGGTTGGCGCTCGCCGCCTAAGTCATGTAGAACAGGCCCGGAGGATGGCTGCATCAGACCCCCAGGCCAAGATCAACCGGGCGGATAAACACATTCGTGCGCTGGCCCGGATGATCCTCGCTTTTAGAAAGCAGGCCTACCGAGTTGAAGCCCAGCCAGCATTTTGGAGCGAGCCGATTGGCTCCAGCCCTGATGAGGTCATCATCTTCGCGCAGGCCACGGAAGACCCGCCCTCGCTCAAGTGGGGGCCGCTCATCGGCGACATCGCCCACGGTCTCCGGTCCGCGCTCGACCAGGTTGCGTGGGGGCTGAGCGTTGACTACCAAGCGACGCTCGGGAACCATCCTCCTCCTTATCCGATCCCCCGCAGCAGTCGTTGGCGTGATATCAGCTTTCCCTTGTGCCGCAAGAGCACCGAATGGCCCCATCATTGGGAAAGGAAGCTCTGGGCCGTCGATCCCGCACTCAAAGCAGTCCTCAAGCCGTTTCAGCCGTTTCACGGTGGGGAGAACCCCGCCGATCGTGAACCCCTCGCCGTACTTGAGGAACTCTGGAACATCGACAAGCACCGCCATCTTCATCTGGTCAATGCGACCATCGAACTCCGAGACGTGTTCTCGGTAGAACCCTTCCCAGGTGCGCCATATATCGAGTTCGAGGTCATCTCCAAGCGTGCGCCGGGGCCACTCGTAGGTCCAACAGAGATCGGCCGTGCACGTGCAATCAGGCAGCCCGACGGCACGCTCAGCGCCACCACCATCCCGGTGTTCACCAGCCCTGACAGCAGCGAGACGGTCCCCATGAAACCAATCGCCGTGAGCTTGCCGCAAATGCACATGAATCCGGACCTCGCCGTCGATGTAGCGTTCGACCAGGGGGCGCCAGCCTATGGGGGAGGCGTTCTCAAGACGCTCCGCCGCCTCCGTAAGACGGCGCAGAACATCGTCTCGGCGGTCTAGCCAGCTCATCGGCCCTCACCGGGCCTATCCTTGGCTGGGGTAGGATTACCTGCAACGTGAGGTACCCGACACCCCCGGCACCCCTCAACCCCGCATGGATAAAGGACTAGCGAGTTTCGCTCGCCCCTCCTAGTGCTACTCGCCGCCCATGGGGCAGGGCTCGCCGGCTACTGGCGGACCCTGCCGCTTCTCGACACGCCTGCCGGCCGGGAGGTGCTCGAACTCGACGCCCTCGAGACCCCAATTGGGCTACTCCACCTCGGCCGCCCTCGCCAGGACCAGCATGTGCCCGAGCGGGCACCCGCCGCCGATTTCGTGCGCCACCTGCCCTAGGCGTTGCGGCGTCTCACCGATGTGAGACAGCCCGATATCGCTGATGTGCGACCAGCGTCGGCTGCTCGTCGCTGGGCACCTTCAGCAGTCGCTTCACCGAGCTGGTCGGCGTGCCGCCCAGCACCTACCGGCGCCACGCGGCGCGCGCGACGGCGGGGATACCGTCGTGCGTGGCGAAACAGGTGACCAGACCGATCAGGAATCGAGAAGCGCCGGCCCCCGAGCCGCAGCTAGCATGACCGCCATGGACATCCCGACCAGACCCACGACTTCAGGAGGAACATGACCGCCTCTTCCACCCAGGGAATCAAGACCGTGCTGCATCCCGTGTCCGACCTGGCGACGGCCAAGGCGGTGTACGCTGCCCTGCTCGGCGTCCCGCCGCAGGCCGACTCGGACTATTACGTCGGCTTCGAAGCCGAGGGCCAGCACATCGGGCTGGTGCCGGGCGGTGGACCGCAGGGCATGGCCTCGCCGGTGGCCTACTGGCACGTGCCGGACATCGAGGCGAAGCTGGCCGAGGTGACCGCCGCGGGTGCCACCGTGAAGGAACCCGCGCACGACGTCGGTGGTGGTCGCCTGGTGGCCACCGTCACCGACCCCGATGGCAACGTGCTCGGGCTGCTTCAGGACCCGTGAGTGTCGATCCCCGCTACGCCGGGGCGGGTGGGGCGATCATGGCGCACGCCGACTGGATCATCGACCTCGGCCCCGGCGCCGGCCGAATGACACTGGTGTGCGACACCAGTGAACCGGGCCATCCGGCTGGCCGGCTGGCCACCCGGTCGGGCGTGAGCATATTTGCATCTCGATATATGCCATGTGGCAGATGTAGTTGACGTGGAGCGGGCGTAGCTTGGCGTGGCCGCTGGCCGTTGGGGCTGGCCTGTTTGGAGGTGCGCCGTGTCTTCTGTTTCCCATGTGATGGATGCCCGGGCGGGGGAGTCTCGCGCGGGGATCGCCGTTGGCCCATCCAGCATCTCGTGGCGTTTGGTTGCGGGGGCCGCATTGGGTGTAGCGGTTCTGTCGATGCTGTGCCGCGGTCCCGAGCTCGTTGCGGCCGATGCCTGAGAACGATCGAGATCAGCGGGAGCTTCACCGGGATCCTGCGGGTGACGGTGCGAGTGGCAGGTCTGTGGGATCATCGGGGATGAGCTGGGCGCTGGGCCGTCCGCTCATCTGGGGGCCTGTGGACGGAGACCAGACAGCGACGTTCGCGCTACCGGCGGGTACCGTTACCTTCCTGCTGAGCGACATCGAGGGCTCCACGCGGCTGTGGCAGGACGAGCCCGAGGCGATGGCCCGCGCGGTCCCCGAGCACTACGCGCTCCTGGGGGAGGCGGTGGCGCGTCACGGGGGCGTGCGGCCTGTCGAGCAGGGCGAGGGGGACAGCATCGTCGCAGCCTTCTCGCGCGGCTCGGATGCCGCGGCGGCGGCGCTCGAGATCCAGCGTTGCATGCGCACCCATGAGTGGCCCGACGGACCTACGCTGCGGGTGCGCGTCGCGTTGCACACCGCTGAGGCGCAGCTCCGCGACGAGGGCAACTATTTCGGGCTGGCCCTGAGCCGCTGCG
Source organism: uncultured Solirubrobacterales bacterium (assembly GCA_963703395.1). GTDB lineage: Bacteria > Actinomycetota > Thermoleophilia > Solirubrobacterales > Solirubrobacteraceae > Palsa-744. The sequence continues at coordinate 1,177,907 of OY969817.1, forward strand.
CGCGTCTGCGCGAGCTCGCCCACGGCGGGCAGGTGCTGGTGTCAAGGACCACGCATGATCTGGTGGTCGACCGTCTGCCCGCCGACGCGCGGCTGGCGGATCGGGGCGTGCATCGTCTGCGAGACCTCGGCCGCCCCGAGCATGTGCACGAGCTCTTGGACGACGATGACACGCAGGAGTTTCCGCCGCTGCGATCGCTCGATGTGCTCCCCAACAATCTGCCTGACCAGCTCACCAGTTTTGTCGGCCGCGTCGGTGAGCTGCGGGAGATCCAGGCGGCGCTGGACAGCACACGGCTTTTGACGCTGACTGGGGCTGGGGGGTGCGGCAAGACTCGGCTGGCGCTGCAGACAGCCGCCGACACCGTGGATCGTCATCTTGACGGCAGCTGGTGGGTCGAGCTCGCGCCGCTCGTCTCCTCAGAGCAGATTGGGCCAGCGCTGGCAGCAGCGCTCGGTGTGCGCCCGTTGCCTGGGCAGACGGCGCTGGACGCGGCCGTCTCCCATCTGGCTGGTCATCGCGCGCTGGTCGTCCTTGACAACTGCGAGCACCTGCTCGAGGCGAGCGCCGCCGTGGCTGAGGCCGTGCTGCGCGCCGGCCCCGCGGTCGTGGTTCTTGCGACTAGCCGAGCCCCTTTGGGTGTCGCTGGTGAGACCAACTGGCGGGTGCCGTCGCTCTCGCTGCCCGCCGAGCGCGCGCACGAGCCGATCGAGGCGCTCGCACAGTCCGACGCGGTTCGGCTGTTCATCGAGCGCGCGCTGAAGGTCCGGCCCAACTTTGCGATCACCAATGACAACGCGCCCTCCGTGGCTGGTATCTGCCACGCGCTGGATGGCATACCGCTCGCGATCGAGCTCGCCGCCGCGCGCGTGCGGCTGATGGCCGTGGAGGAGATTGCGGAGGCGCTCACGGACCGCTTCCGCCTGCTCACGGGCGGGACGCGCGGCGCGCTGCCGCGCCAGCAGACGCTGCGAGCATCGGTCGACTGGAGCTATGAGCTGCTGAGCGGGGACGAGCGCACGCTGCTGCGCCGCCTCGCGGTTTTCATCGGCGGCTGGACGCTCGACCTGGCCGAGGATGTGACCGCCGGCGACGGCCTCGAGCGCTACGCGGTGCTCGACCTGCTCAGCTCCCTGGTCGACAAGTCGCTGGTACTCGTCGAGGACCGCGAGCGGAGCACTCGCTACAGGCTGCTGGAGACGGTGCGCCAGTACGCGCTTGACCATCTCGTACAGTCTCCCCAAGCGCCGGCCCTACGCGACCGCCACCGCGACGCGCTGCTGGCCCTCGCCGAACGTGTCGAGACGCATCTCGTCACCGTCGATCAGCATCGGTGGCTGCGGACGCTTGCCGCCGAGGATGCGAACCTAACCCAGGCGCTGGAGCACGCCACGCAGACCGATCCCGACAAGGCACTGCGGCTGGCTGTCGCGCTCACGTTCTATTGGAAGCTGCGAGGGCGTTTCGTGGCCGCCGAGACCGGATACGCGCACGCGCTCGACGCAGCGTCATCGGATGCTCCGCTGCGCGCACGGGCATTGTGGGCGCGCGCCTACCTGCTGGCGTACGCCGGGGGCTACGATCCGGCGGTCGAGTACGCGCAGGTGGCGCTGGAGCTCGCGGAGGCAGCCGGCGACCGCTCCACGATGGCCCGGGCGCTGGATGTGCCGGGCACCGTCACGATGTTCGCCGACCCGCGGGCAACCCGACCTGGGCAGGAACGATCCGTAGCGCTCGCACGGGACTGCGGTGACGATTGGTGTCTTGCCGACGCCACTCAGATCCTTGGCTTCACCTACGCCATCGAAGGCCGGCGGGACGAGGCTCTTGCGGCAGCCGAGGAGGTCCTTCCCCTGATCGAGCGGATGGGATACCGCGAGTTCCTAGCGTGGCACTGGCAGCTCGCGGCAATGGGAGACCTGGAGTCGGCCAACTGGGCGGCGTGTGAGGCGCACTGCGAGCGAGCGATCGCCGCCGCACGCGAGGTGGGGGAGCCCGTGAGCGAGGGCATCGCGCAGACGTATCTGGCCTACGCCGACCTGCTGCGTGGGCGCCACGAGCAGGCGCTGGAGCGGATGGCGGTCGCCAACGAGGGCGCGGTCAGGTTGGGGGCAGGCATGGCGGCCGGCGCGCTGGGGTACATGCTCGCGTGGGCGGAGGCGGCGAATGGCGGACATGCCGTAGCGCTCCAGCGCCTCGATCAGCTGATCGCGACGGAGCTCGACGGCGGCTACATGCTCTCCTTCGCCCTGCATTTCCAGGCGGAAATCATGCGCGCCCAGGGGGAGCGCGAGGAGGCGGCGAGCGCCGCGCGGGAGGCACTCGAGGTGGCCGAGCGCACTGGGGGGTCTTGGGTCATCGCTTTGGCCTCCCTAGGCCTGGCGTGCGTTTCGCTGGACACCGAGCGGTGGAGCGAGGCCGACGGGCACGTCCATCACGCACTTGAGGAGATCGAGGGCCGCAGCTTCGTTGCTCTGATCCCCGACGCGCTCGAGCTGCTCGCCGAGGTCGCCACTGGCCTGCACAGCGACCATGAGGCGGCCCGGCTGCTCGGTGCCGCCATCAAGGCGCGCGAGCACCACGAGCTGGCGCGTTCGGCGGGACAGGCTGAGCGGGTCGCGGCACTGGAGCAGACCCTCCGGGAGCGCTTCGAGCCCCCGGATCTGCAGGCCGCGCTCACCGAGGGAAGCGCCCTCGACCCGTTCGAGGCGGTCGCATGGGCGCGCCGCGCTCGCGGCGAGCGCAAACGGCCACCCGGCGGATGGGAGAGCCTGACCCCGACCGAGCTGGAGGTCGCACGCCACGCCGCCGACGGCCTGACCAACCCTCAGATCGGCGAACGGATGTTCATCACCCGGGGCACCGTCAAGATCCACCTCTCCCACATCTACACAAAGCTCAACCTGCGCAACCGCTCCGAGCTAGCCGCCCAAGCAGCCCGCAGACAACTCGAACCCGGAGGTTGACATGCAACCGGATAGAGCGGAGCTGCAGGCGGGTGACGGTTCTTCGATTGCACCAGATCCGTGGTGCGAGAGACCACACGCATATGACTACGACGCGGTCGTTGTCGGGGCGAGCGTCGCGGGGTGTACGGTCGCGACGTTCCTTGGACGCCGGGGTGCGCGGGTCGCGTTGCTTGAGCGCTCGCCGAATGAGGATGTCTACAAGGTGATCTGCACGCACGCGATCATGCCATCTGCGACCGGCACGTTGCGTCGTCTTGGTTTGGTGGAGCAGATCGAGGCGGCGGGGGGCGTGCGCAACGCCGCCGATCTCTGGACGCGCCGCGGCTGGGTGCGTCCCCGCCCATCGGCTGGTGGCGGAGAGCTGCCCTATGGCTACAACATTCGCCGTGAGCGCTTTGACCCGATGATCCGCTCGCTCGCCGCCCACACAGACGGCGTGGACTACGTGCCTGGCGCGACGGTCACCGATCTGATCCGTGACCAGGCGGGGCGACCGAGCGGTGTGCGGGCCGCGATCGGCGGTGAGGATCGTGAGGTGCGCGCCCGCGTGGTGATCGGCGCTGACGGACGCGACTCCAAGGTCGCCGAGCTAGCGGGCCTACCCGCAAAGATCAAGCCCAACGCGCGGTTCGCCTACTTCGCCCACTACGAGAACCTCACTGTTCCAAGCGAACAGCCGATGACGCTGTGGAACCTGGAGCCTGGCGGCGCCGCAGCGTTCGTCAACGATGACGGCATCACCGTGATGGTCTGCACGCCTACCAAGGACCGGCTCCCCGAATTCCGCGAGGACCTGGAGGGCGCGTTCGTTCGGTATTTCGCCGATCTGCCAGAGGGACCGGATCTTTCTGCCGGGCGACGCGTAACGAAGATCATGGGCCGCCTGGACATGTCGAACATTCGCCGTCGCGCCAGCGGACCGGGTGTCGCTCTCGTCGGGGATGCCGCACAGGCGACAGACCCGCTCGTGGGCGTGGGGTGCGGTTGGGCGCTGCAGAGCGGCGAGTGGCTGGCCTCAGAGCTCGACGGCACGCTCTCATTGGACCGGGATGTCGACCATGCGCTCGGCAGATACCGCCGGCGGCACCGGCGTGCGCTGGCAGTGCACCATTGGATGATCTCCGATTACTCAACGGGCCGGCCGCTGAACCCCATGGAGAGAATGCTGTTCACAGCGGCACCGCGCGACCAGCATGTCGCCCGGGCGCTGCACAAGCTGCTGAGCCGCATGGCAACACCGCAGCGCACCATCACACCGAGCGTAATCGCGCGGGCAGCATGGGTAAGCGCGCGAGTCGCACTGACGAGCGCGAAGTCGGCATGAGCCCGGGCTGCGAGGACGGTCCAGCGCGCCTTGACACGACGGTGCATCGGGCGTGACGGGGGTAACGCGCGCCGGGACCCTGCAGCGGGACGACGGGCCCACGATTACCTACGACGTCGCGGGCCACGGCCCTCTGGTCGTGTTCGTGCATGGCCTCACTTCCTTCCGGCAGACCTGGGATCCGGTCACCACGCTGCTTGCCGAGGAGTTCACGTGCGTGCGGTTGGATCTACGTGGTCACGGGGCTTCCTCCCGCACCGCGGAGTACTCGATGGTGTCGCTGGTCGGTGACGTGCGAGCTGTCGTCGAGGAGGTGGCGCTTGGGGAGCCCGCGATCGTCGGTCACTCCCTGGGTGCGAGCATCGCCGCCGTATACGCCGCGGCGCACGGTGCGCGTGCCGTCGTCTGCGTCGACCAGTCGCTGCGGTTCGGCGAGTTCGCCGGGCTCGTGCAGGCGCATGCCGACGACCTGCGCAGCCAGCGCACGATGGAGGCCGTGTTGTCGATCGACCGCGCTCTCAAGCTCAAGCCCTACACGGGGGTCGAGAACGTCGAGAGCAGGGTGCTGGCGTTTCCGCGCGAGGTCGTCCTCGGAATCTGGGACGCGCTGCTGACCACCCCTCCAGAGCAACTGACCGCGGTCGCCGAGGCGATCCTGCCCCGAATCGCAGCACCACTCCTATCGCTGCACGGCTCGCCGCCACCACCGGACTACGCGGCCTGGCTTACGGGCCTCGCGCGCGGCGCGCGCGTCGAGATCTGGGACGGGACCGGACACCTGCTTCACCTCGTCGACCCGGAACAGTTTGCGGCACGCGTGCGGCCGCTACTCGCGGACCCACCCGCGCCCTGAACGCTCCTTCTGACCGCCGCGGCTCGCTTGTAGGGTCAGGCGAGCCTAAACCCTGCAAGGCTCGAAATGCAGGGCTTGCGACGTCTCACCGATGTGAGATGCCCAATCTCAGTCATGTGAGACCACTCCGTCTCATCCACATGAGACCGGCGTCGCCTTCGCGAGGCTCCCTCCCGTCGTATGAGAGACCTTCCGCGCGGCTGGCCGGCGTGGCGTCTTGGATTTGGCGAGATCCAGGTGCCGACCCCGGTCGTCACGGGAGACCCGCTCTTGCCCTGGCCCGGGTATCGCGATCCCGGTGTCCGTACAGCCTCCCTGTCCCGGGACGTTCCTACGGACGGGTCTTGCGAGACGCCTCTAAACCCGCTCGGCGTGGAGGTGTCGAAATGCAGGGATGCTGCTCGTCAGGGTTTCCCCTACGCGACGGTCTCGGAGCTAGATGAGTGATTTCATGTCGAGAAGCTCTGACCGGCTCCGCTCACCAGGTGAAGGGCCGCGACAGGCGCGGCCCACGACACCAGGAGACCACCATGCCGAAGTACCTGCTCCTCAAGCATTACCGTGGCGGCCCGGAGCCGCACCGTCCCGTGCCCCCGATGGACCAGTGGGCCCCCGAGGACGTGGAGGCGCACATGGCCTTCCTCAAGCACGTCAGCGAGCTGCTCGAGGAGAACGGCGAGTACGTCGACGCGCAGGCACTCACGCCGGCGCGCACCTGGGTGCGCTACGGCGGCCCGGACGCCGCGCCAGTCACCACCGACGGCCCGCTGCCCGAGTCGCACGAGCGCGCGGTCGAGCGCGCGGCCTACGTCTCCTCCGAGCCCGGCCCGGGCGGGGAGCCGCTGTACGAGTGGATCGACGTCCGGGAGATCATGTCCGGGGCGCCCTCGGACGACTGACCCGGCGTGATCGACGAGCCGACGCGACGGCTGGACGAGGGCGCGCTGCGCGGGTTGGGGCGGGATCTCATGCCTCGGGTGCTCGCGGGCCTGGTCCGGCGGGGCGAGGACTTCGATGCCGCCGAGGACGCGCTGCAGGAGGCGCTGCTGGAGGCGCTGCGGGTGTGGTCCGAGCACCCGCCGCGCGACTCGCGCGCGTGGCTGGCGACGGTCGCGACCCGCCGGCTCGTCGACGCCCGCCGCAGCGAGGCCGCCCGTCACCGCCGCGAAGAGGCGACGTACGCCGAGCCGCGGCCCGCCGCCACCGAGGAGGGCGACGACACCCTCTTCCTGCTCTTCTGCTGCTGCCACCCCGACCTCGCGCCCGCCTCCCAGGTGGCGCTGACCCTGCGCGCCGTCGGCGGCCTCACCACCGGGAGATCGCCGACGCCTTCTACGTCCCGGAGGCGACGATGGCGCAGCGGATCAGCCGCGCCAAGCGCGCCCTGCGGGGGCTCCGTCTGGACCAGCCCGGCGACCTCGCCGTCGTGCTGCGCGTGCTCTACCTCGTCTACACGGCCGGCCACGCGGGCCGGGTTGACCTGGCCGGCGAGGCGATCCGGCTCGCCCGCCAACTCACCCTCACCACTGAGGAACCGGAGGCGCGCGGGCTGCTCGCGCTGCTGCTCCTCAACCACGCCCGCCTCCCGGCGCGACTCGACTCAGAGGGTCGCATCGTCACGCTCGACCGACAGGACCGCGGCCTGTGGGACACCCGCGAGATCGCCGAGGGCGTGCGCGTCCTGCAGTCGGGGCTGGCCATGCAGACGGAGGAACGGCGCCCCGGCCGCTACCAGGTCGAGGCCGCCATCGCCGCCCTGCACGACGACGCGGCAAGCGCCGAGGAGACCGACTGGCCGCAGATCCTCGCCTGGTACGACGACCTCGTCGCCCTCACCGACGACCCGGTGCGCAAGGACCCCGCCGCGGTGCTCGGGCGCGCGGTCGCGGTCGGCCACGTCCTCGGCACCGCCGCCGGGCTGCGCGAGACCGACCGGCTGCGCAGGGTGCTCGGCGAGCGGCACCGGTGGCACGCCGTCCGCGGCTACCTGCACGAGCTGGGCGGCGACCTGCCCGCTGCCGCCGCGGCGTACGCGGATGCCGCCCGTCGGGCCACGAACGTCGCCGAGCGCGACCACCTGGTTCGCCAAGCCGCCCGCGCGGGCCGCCGAGCAATGTAGGAACAGTCGTCTGTGCTACGGAGACAGCTATCGGCTCTTCTACGCCTGGACGACGAAGCAGAAGCCCTATCTCGCGCACTAGCGGCCTAGGGAGGAGCACGCTAGCTGGTTAGTGCGTATCCGGTTCCGTCAGGTAGTGGTTGTACGGTGCGCCGGTGGGTCGGCAAGACTTTCCGCGATCGATCATGGAGTTCCAAGACCGTTTCGCATCTGAGGCCGTGTGCCTTGAGTATCTGGCGGCTTGTCGCTGGCCTGAGGGGTTCGTGTGCCCCGGTTGCGGCGGCCGGCGGGTGTGGGTGCTGGAGCGCCGGCATCTGTGGCAGTGCTCGGATTGTGACCTGCAGACGTCGGTGACGGCGGGGACGGTGATGCACGCTACGCGCACGCCGCTACGCACGTGGTTCTGGGCGGCCTACCTGGTCGCTACGCATCATCCGGGGATCTCGGCCAAGCAGCTGCAGCGCCAGCTGGCGCTGTCGCGTTATGAGACCGCGTGGCTGATCCTGCAGAAGCTCAGGCGTGCGATGGTCGCCCCGGAGCGTGACCTTTTGACCGGCGAGGTCGAGATCGACGAGTTCTTCCTCGGCGGCCACGAGGACAACCTCAAAGGTGGCCGCCAACACGGCAAGAAGGCGCTGATCGGCGCTGCGATCGAGGTCCGCGGCCAAGGCTCAGGACGCCTGCGACTACAGATGCTGCCCAACTCACAAGCCACCACCCTTGAGGCGTTTACGACCGACACGACCGCGCCTGGGGCGATCATCCACACCGACGGGCTGTTCTCCTACAACGGCCTACCCAAACTCGGCTATGAGCATCGCCCACGCAAGGTCGCGAGCATCCCGAAAGACGAGCAACTGCTGCCACGAGTGCATCGCGCGATATCCAACCTCAAGGCATGGATGCACGGAACCCACAGAAGCGTCTCAGACAAGCACCTGCCGGTCTACCTCGACGAGTACGTCTTCCGTCACAACCGCCGCGATACCCCGATGGCCGCCTTCCAGACCCTACTCGGGCTCAGCGCCCTACACGACCCCACGACCTACACGCAGATCACCCACCACAACAAGGCAGCCTGAGCCAACCGGATACGCACTAGCTGGTTAGGTGCGGGGCTGGCGCCGTGCCACTACCAGCCAGGCGACTGTGCTAGAGCGGATCGGCCGTCCGAGCCGCTGGTGGAAGGATTGGTTTTCGGCGACGAGAGCGTCGCGCTGTCGGGGTGACAGTCCTGCCCAGAACGACATGGTGCCCAGCAGAGCGTTGAGCTCGTCAGCGGTGTGCTCCAGCTGCGTCGGCACTGCGACGACCTGCGCGTCATCAAAGAGGTCTGCCGCATACCCGCACGCGATCTCATAGCCCCCCAGCCACGCCCACACCTCCGAGAGGTCGTCGCGCCGGGCCGCAACGCCGGCGAGGGTGCCGGCGAGGTCGCGGTAGGTAGGCCAATCGGCGGCAAGTTCGGGCGCGATCGTCGTCATGGCGGCACGCAGCGCCTGCTGATCGTCGGCGCTGCGGGGATCGTCGAGCCCGAAGTACGAGACCAGAGCAAGGCTCCCGCCGTCCACCAGCGCGTCGGCCGCCTTGCGCCAGCTCACATCCGGATCGATCCAATGGATCGCCGACGCCGAGAACACAGCCGAGTACTGGGCACACGGCAGCGAGGCGTCCTCCAGGCGCGCGTTGACGAACTGCACATCGCCGATGCCGTTCAACTGATCGCGAGCCCGCACGATCAGTTGCTGGCCCGGCTCCACCGCTGTCACCCGCAGCCCGCGGGCCAGCAGGCTGCGGGTGAGCTGCCCCGTGCCGCAGCCGATCTCGAGCACCGCGGCGCCGGGGCCGATGCCCTCGCACGCCCGGTCGACGAGTACGTCCGGGTAGGTCGGACGATGACGGTCATAATCCTCGGCGACCTCATCGAAGACGCGTCCATAGCTGCGGGCGTCGAGTTGGCGCGGCATGACTTCACGGTAGATGACGGCAGGGACGGCCGGACGGCGACCAGGGGAGACGGGGGAGCTTGCTCGAACCCGGTCGGATTGTTCGTTGGCTGCCGTCTCCGCGGAGGACGCCCGGAATGGTGGTCTCGCGCGGACGTGCTGCGCGAGCTGCACGACATAGACGAGGACGCTAGCCGGGGCTCCCTGGAGCACCTGGCGCGTCTCGGCCTGCTGGACGTGGACGGCGAGCGTGTCCGGGCGTCGGATGGGCTGCGGCACATTGACTCCCTTGGTCTGATCTGCATATGAGGGGAGTGTCTACCGAGGACTATCGATCGAAGCCCTCGCGTTCAAGGCCGGGGTGACCTCGGCGCACCTTTCCAGGATGGAGCGGGGGCACGGCAACCCCACCTGGGAGACGTTGCGCGGCGTGGCGGGTGCCCTCGGCGTCACGGTCGCGCAGCTCGCGTACGCCGCCGAAGCGGAGGCTACGCCCTAAGCCTGGGCGCCACGCCGCAGGGCTGGGCGTGGCGCCCCATCCGAGTTCGCTAGCCGCCAGTCAAGTTGGCGATGATGCCTTGTTCAGCGATCTTCAGGAGACCGAGAGCTCTGAAGGGGTCGCCGATGTTGTTGCGCGACCTGATGTCAGAGCGGAATGCCTGGCCCTCCGGGGTCTCCTCGCCCTCGGGGGTCAGGATCTCAACGACTGTGATGACCGCACCAATCTGGTGCTCCTCCCCATCGTCGTAGTCCTTTTCCAGGGCTTGCATTTGCTCGGTGACGAGTTTGCCGATCGTGGTTTGGTCCAGTGCCATTCTCGTGTCCTCCTTAGAAAAGGAATAGGAAATGTCTGCTGCCAGAGAAGTCGAATACTCCAGCCCAACTATGTATCTCCATCGGACTGCCACGCTACCCCGTCCCGTGTGGCAGGGGCTTGTCTCGAAGGTCCTCCGTGGTGCCTACGCCGCGAGCGCCAAGGCGCGCTCGCGGTTGAGCGCGCACGTCAACTGAGAGGATCGTCACGGGCTTAAGACACGATCCTGCGCTCGCGCGGGGTCTGGACGTGCAGCCGGGAGCGCTCGTGGACGATCTGGTCATCTGAGGGCCTATGGGGGCGCTACGATCCTTCCTATGGCCGATCTCAACCAGATCGCGCACCGGATCGTTCGCGAATCCACGGAGCCCAAGGCTCCCGAGACACCATCGCAGGCCAGCGGCCGCAAGGGGGGGCTCAAGGGCGGCAAGGCGAGGGCCGAGAAGCTGACGCCTGCGGAGCGGTCGGAAATAGCCCGCAAGGCCGCACGGGGGCGGTGGGGCGGCTAGCGGGGCTTCTCCGGCTCCTATTCATCGTGGAAGATGCTCGGGGGCAGCAACTCTTCGGCGATGCGCGCGGCTTGGAGGGTGCAGTAGTGCGGCCCATCGATCGTGAAGTAGACCCAGAGTGCGGAGCAGCCGCCGAGATTGGGGCGAGTCCGAAGGAAGTGGAACATGGTGCCGGGAATCAGGGGGAAGAACTCTGCACGACAGGCAACTTCGGCGTAAAGCTCTCCTCGACGATGTCCGTACGTCGGGTGTCCGGCTCGATTTCGGCGATCTGGGCGGTGTAGACGGGGCTGTGCCTGACGTCTCGATATGTCGCGACCATCGGGGGCTTCCTTTCCGTCCGAATGGTCACGTCACGATGGACTTGTTCGTAGACCATCGTGACGTGACCATTCGGACTGTTCGTGGGGGAGCCTGGCTGAGGCCGGGCTCCCCGTCTTTAAGGGTGGCTCTATGATCGCTCGGCATCCGGACAGATCATCTGTTCGGACGATCACCAGTTCGCCCGCGCACTGGTACTGGCAGGATTCCCCCTGCAATTTGCGAAGATGGAGCAATGATGATTCACGGCAACCGGAAGCTCGAAGGGCTGATTTCACACGTCGTTCGTCGGTCGCAAGACGATCCGAGCTTCGACGGTGGGAAGCTGCTTCTCCTCCTCGCCTTCACGGACTTCCTAGCCTACGGGCGTCGTGGCGAGTCTATCACTGGCATTCCCTATATCAAGCTCGAATCCGGTCCCGCTCCGCGTGACGCCGAGGACGTGATCGCGTTCATAGGGGCTGCTACTGATCGGGACGCCGCTCTCGGCGTGCTCTCAGAGGACGAGCTGCGAATCGCCGACGAGGTTGTAGAGCACTATGGGGCGTGGGATGGCTCGACGCTCAGCGAAGAGGCGCGCCGGGAGTTCACGGGCTGGCGTATGGTCGAGGAGGGTGAAGAGATTCCCTACCGCTCGGTCTTCCTGGCAGCGGACCAGACGCCCAGCCCAGAGGCGATCGAGTACGGGCAGAAAGTCGCCGCGGAGCTAGGAGCAAGCTGCTGACTGAGCGCTGAGAAGCACCGATTTTTCAGTCCGAAACCTCAAGCATAATGGTCAGTATGAACCGGCTGACCACAGAGAAGCGTGCCCAGATCATCGGGTGCTTGGTCGAGGGGAACAGCATCCGCGCCACGGTCCGCATGACGGGCGCGGCCAAGAACACCGTGACTAAGCTGCTCGTGGACCTCGGCACAGAGTGCGCCGCCTACCAGGACCGCACGTTGCGGGAGCTGCCCTGCACGACGCTCCAGGTGGACGAGATGTGGGGGTTCTGCTACGCCAAGCAAAAGAACGTCCCGACCGAGCAGTCGTGGCTCGTGGGGGAGCGCAACCTGGACGACTGCTGGACCTTTATGGAAGACCTCAAGGGGCGCCTGAGCGGCCGTATCCAGCTCAGCACCGACGGGCACGCAACGTACCGCGGGACGGTGGGCCTCGTCTTCAACCCCGGCGAGGTCGATTGGGCGCAGCTCATCAAGCACTACCAGAGCCAGCACCTCGGACAGGGCCGCTACAGCCCGCCCGTCTGCACCGGCACGACCAAGAAGGTGCGCCTCGGTGATCCAGACCCGGCGAAGATCAGCACCAGCTACGTCGAGCGGCAGAACCTCACCGTCCGGATGGGGATGCGCCGGTTCACGCGCCTAACGAACGGGTTCTCGAAGAAGGTCGAGAACTGGCGGCGGCAGTCAGCCTGCACTACATGTACTACAACTTTGGGCGCTCGCACCAGACGCTTGAATGCACACCCGCGATGGCAGCCGGGATCGCGGACCACCGATGGAGCCTCAAGGAGATCGCCAGGCTACTCGACTCAAACTGAGACACTATCCCCGCGCGGGTAGTGTCTCAGTTTGAGTCGAAGCGCTTGCGAATGGTGGCGGCAAGATGTCGTCCGCGTTGAACCGCAAGTCGATCGACCCAGATCGCGAGGGACGCAAAGGCCACGTCGAAAATGATGTCCCCAGGGATGTTGTCCCGTCCCGGATGGACCACGACCCACACGGCTAGATAGGTCAGGAAGACGGCAAAGACCGCAAGCAGGACGCTTCCCCCGACGGACGGGCGCCCACGCCTGCCTACGTGCAAGCTCCAATAGCGCAACGGCCGACGACTCATCCCCGTAGTTTCTCAGTTCGCAAGCTCTGCTATTTCGGCGGGCGTCCAAACATGATCCGAGATCCCTGCCGCCATCGCCGGGGTGCGTGGGTAGGGGTTGGCGAGGGTCTTGTGGGGCCGGGCGAAGTTGTAGTGCATGAAGTGGATTGCGACGGCGGCGGTGTGGTTCTCGATCTTCTTGGAGAAGCCGTTGGTGAGCCTTGTGAACCGGCGCATTCCCATGCGCATTGTGAGGTTCTGGCGCTCGACGTAGCTCGTTGAGACCTTCGCGAGGTCGGGGTCCCCCAGCCGGACCTTGGTCTTCGTCCCGACGCACACGGGCGGGCTGTAGCGGCCCTGGCCGACGTACTGGCTGCGGTACTGCTTGATGAGCTGCGCCCAATCGACCTCGCCTTTGCTGAAGACCAGGCCGACGACGGCGCGGTAGCTCTGATGGGCGTCTGTGCTGAGCTGGATGCGGCCCTGCACCCGCCCTTTGAGGTCTTCGATGAAGGTCCAGCAGTCGCCGAGCTTGCGCTCCCCGACAAGCCACGTCACCGCGAGCTTCGAGTCGGCGTCGAGCGCGACCCATGTCCAGACGTCGCCGCGGTGCTCGCCTTCGTGGTCCTTGGGGACGTTTTTTGCCTTCGAGTAGATGAACGACCAGATCTCGTCGGCCTCGATCGTCTTGCACGGCAGGTCCCGCAGCGTGCGGTCCTGGTACTCCGCGCAAGCGTCGCCAACGTCGAGGAGGAGCTTCGAGACGGTGTTGATCGAGCAGCCTGCCATGCGGGTCGTCGCGCGCAGGCTGTTGCCCTCGACCAGCATGGAGAGGATCTGGGCGCGCTTCCCGACCGGCAACCTGTTCATACTGAACATTATGCGTGAGCGGTCGGACAGAAAGCCTGAGCGCTCAAGCATGATGATCGACTGCTCGGAAGGGTTCAGAGTAGGGGTCCGGCCTGCGCCATATGCTTGCAGCCTAGCATCTTAGTTGATATTGATGTAAACTATGGGCCAGTTGCTACCGATACTGGAGGGAAGGCTTTGCTCGCTCTGGTGGGTGGAAGATTCGCGCAAATTTCGTGCTAAGGACTACTTCGACAAGCTCAAAGACAAGGACCGGGCGAGATTCGACGTGCTTTTCGAGCGAATGGCGGAGACCGGAGAGATCAAAAACATCGAGCAGTTCCGCAAAGAGGCGGGCAACATCTACTGCTTCAAGCGCGATCAACATCGCTTGGCTTGCTTCCGGGAAGGACGAGCTCTGATGCTTGTCCATGGGTTCCGCAAGAAGAGCGACAAAGACAAGCGGCTGAAGCGGCATATAGAGATAGCCGAGCGCATTCGAACCGAGTATCTCGACGAGACGCAAAAGGAGAGCAAATGAGGCCAAAAAGCAAGAAAGACGACTACGAGCGCCTTCTCGCGCAGGAGCGCCTCATTCTGGACGCAACCGAGGCAATTGTGGGGCTGCTTGAAGAGCAGGGGGTCAGCCGCCAAGAGCTGGCTCGGAGGCTGGGAAAGAGCAAGGGTTTCGTAAGTCAGCTCCTCTCGGGCGAGCGGAACATGACGCTGCGCACACTCGCTGACCTCGGATACGCGCTTGGCCGTAGCTTCTCGGTGGTTCCCGACAACACATCGACCCTGATGCTCAATGCCGACGCTCTTCGGTCGCTATTTAGGGCGTTCTGGACCACTAGCCAGGCACAGCATTGGATGCCGGCTGAAACGGTCGAGCAGCGTCGGCGCGCCGTTGAGAACGTCCCTGTGGACGTTAGTCGCTATCACGAGTATGCACTTGCCTGCTGATAGTCCAGACGGCGAGGATGCTCTGCGCCCTCCGCGACTCCGACCACAGGAGGTTGACTTCGCGGCGGTTGCCAGGATCTCAACTCGGGCTAAGCTCAAGAACATTCGGCTTGGGTTCTTGCACGCCGACTGGACTGAAAATCACGGCGCAATCCCGGGTGACTGGGCTGCAAATGCCCTCATGGGCATCAGCACTGACGCAATGCTGGATCGCACCACCAACGCCCTCATCGTCGAATGCGGCTTTATCGCGGTTTATGCCCCCGGACTAAACGAAGACAGCGACGAGCTACCGAATCCGAAAGATGCGCCCGTTGAGCTGCATGCTCGATTCGCGCTCTTGTACGAGCTAAAGGACCTCGCCGCTGTGCAGGACGCCGATCCGCAGCATTTCGCGCTCGCAAACGGCGTCCTGCATGCTTGGCCATACTGGCGCGAGCTTGCCCACACAACAACCATGCGCATGGGGCTAACTCCGCTTGTGGTCGGCACTGTCAAGATCCCCTGGGCAGGCGACCCCGAACCCGAGCAGTCGGACCAGCCAGCTTAGGGCTTCTTCCAGCGGGCGCGAGCGGCGTGCTTGGCCGCGTCGCTCCGCTGCTCAGCCGTCATCTTCTCGGCACGGGCTCTCCCGCCCTTCAGCCCGCCTTTGCGCCCCAGCGCGACCGCTGCGGGGTCCTTCCCGTCATCCGGGGGCGTGTCCTCGACCTCGCCGGTGGCGATGTCCACGATCAGCTTGGCCAACTGGTTCGGGTCGCGTGGGCGTTTGCGTGAGCGGTCGGGCACCATCCGAGCGTACCAGCGAGGGGAGCGCCACGCTCAGGGTTGGCGCGTAGCCTCCGCTTCGGCGGCGCACACGAGCTGGCCGACCGTGACCCCGAGGGCCACCGCTAGGTCGTACAGGGTCGCCACTCGGGGGTTCACGTGCCCCCGCTCGATCATGCCGAGGTGCCCTGCGGATACCCCGGCCTCGTGGGCGAGAGCTTCGATCGACAGGTGTTGAGCCTGGCGCAGGCGACGAATCACCCGCCCCAAGTCCTTATTCGCGGGCACCCGTGCCCCTCAAATACAGATCAGGCCGAGAGCATCGACGTGCCGCAAGCCATCCGACACCCGGACACGCTCGCCGTCCAGGACCAGCAGTCCGAGGCGCGCCAGATGCCCCAGGGAGCCCCGGATAGCGTCCTCGTCTATGTCGTGCAGCTCGCGCAGCACGTCCGCGCGAGACCACCATTCCGGCCGGTCTCCGCGGAGGAGCTGTAAGACGATGATGCTTTCCGTCGCGGGCTCGCCGTCAGCGAACTGATTGGATGCGTCGTGCATGGGGAAGGTTCGTCCTTTCCTGTGCCGCGCCCCCCGGCTGTCCAACCAGCGCGGGGGGCAACTCATGGATGGGATCGGGCGAGCCTAGACCCTTTAGTGCCCGAGCGGACACTGCGGCGTCTCACCGATGTGAGACAGGCCAGTCTCATCCATATGAGACTGTTGGCGTCTCATCTATATGAGACTGGCTCCGCATTGGACGGCGTGCGTTTCTGGCCGCCGCTCGTCGATCTCGGCTCCGGATGCTCTGAGCTGAGATGAGTCTCGCCTGGTAGGATCGCGCCGGCGTCGGGCGTTCCGGCGTGGCGTTGAGCGCAGCGAAGTCCGGTCAGATTCCGGCGCTGTCCCGCAACGGTAAAGCCCCCTTTGGGGGACGAGCCCGGTCGCCTACCTCAGCGTCTCGAATCCAGTCCTCGGATGAAGGGCGGTTCGTGCGCCACCGGCGCAGGGGCTCCTTCATCCTCCTGAACCGAGTGGAGGATGAGCAGGTGGTAGGCGGCGGTAGGAGCCTCGCGAGAGCGATCAGGTCGCTCACCGGCCCAGAGCGGGCGCGGCTGGCCGGCATGGGGGCGGTGGTTCTTGGCCTCAACGGGCTCGGCTGGGGCATCTTCGCGCTGGCAATCTTGCCTCGCCACTTCCATTATGAGGGCTTGGGGATCGGCGTCGGGGTGGCGATCACGGCCTGGACTTTGGGTATGCGCCACGCTTTCGACGCAGACCACATCGCGGCGATCGACAACACCACCCGCAAGCTGATGGCCGACGGCAAGCGCCCGCTTGGCAGCGGGTTCTTCTTCGCGCTGGGGCACTCGAGCATCATCATGGTGGTCGGCACCGGCATCACGATCGCCGCGCGCTCGGTCTTCAAGGCAGTCGTCACGCCGAGCTCCGCGTTCGAGAGCACCGGTGGGATCGTCGGCACCGCCCTGGCGGGCACCTTTCTATACGTGATTGCCGCCATGAACATCGTCGTGCTCGTGGGGATTACGAGGGTGTTCCGCGGCATGCGCCGCGGCGTCTACGACGAGCGCCAGCTCGAGGAGCAGCTGCAGGCCCGCGGCTTCATGTGGCGCTTCTTCGGGCGCACCATGCGCTCGATCGAACACACCTGGCAGCTGTTCTTCGTCGGCTTCGTGTTCGGCATCGGCTTCGACACCGCCACCGAGGTGCTGCTCCTCGCGGGAACAGCCGCCGCGGCCACCCAAGGGCTGCCCTGGTACGCGGTGCTGACGCTCCCGCTCCTGTTCGCCGGCGGGATGACCCTCTGGGACACCCTCGACGGGCTCATCATGAACTTCGCGTACGGCTGGGCGTTCGCTCGCCCGGTGCGCAAGATCTACTACAACATCGCGATCACCGGACTGTCGATCGCAGTCGCGTTCGTGATCGCCACGATCGAGATCGTGGGTCTGTTGTCCACCGAGCTGCATCTGCATGGCTGGCTCGGCGATTACATGGCCAGCTTCGACATCAACCAGGCGGGGTTCGTGATCGCGGGGCTGTTCGTCGTGGTGTGGGGCCTCGCGATGGCGATCTGGCGCTTCGGCAAGATCGAGGCCCGCTGGGAGGCTGCCGCGGCCACCAGTCAAGCGCGGCGCGAGGCGGCATGACCCGGCGAAGCCAAGCGTCTAGCCGCACTAGGCCGGATCGCTGCCCGGGCGTGCTGGCTCTGCACGAGGCGCCCGACGGTTGGCTCGCGCGGGTGCGGCTGCCCGGCGGTCGGTTGAGCCCATCGCAGTTGCGGGCGCTGGCCGACGTCGCCGGCTTGGGCAACGACACCGTGCAGCTCACCGCACGCGCGAACCTCCAGGTCCGCGGGCTGGAGGCCGGGGCCAGCGAGGAGCTGGCCGCGCGCCTGGCCGCGGCCGGCCTGCTGCCCTCGCGTGCCCACGAGCGGGTGCGCAACGTGCTCGCGAGCCCGCTCGCCGGGCGTCACCCCGCCGCGCTCGCTGACGTCGACGAGCTCGTGGCTAGGCTCGACCGCGAACTGTGCGCCGACGCGGACCTAGCGAGGCTCCCGCGCCGGTTCCTGTTTCTCGTGGAGGATGGCAGCGGGGCGCTCAGGGGTGCCGATCACGACGTCGCGCTTGTCCCGATGCCTGCATGCCCGGGCGAGTTCGCGCTGCTGCTGGACGGTCTCGACAGCGGCTGGCGTGTCCCGGCCTCCGATGCTCCGACACTGGCGCTCGCCGCGGCGCGCCTGTTCCTGGCGTTGCGCGAGGATGCCTGGAGGGTGCGTGAGCTGGCGGGCGGAGCGCCAGCCGTCCTCGCAGCGCTCCGCGACGCGAGCCTGCCCGCTTCAGCGCGACGGGGCGAGACGGCGCTCGCCTTGGCGCAGGCTCCAAGCACCAGTCTGGCGGCGGCGCGCACGAGGCAACGCGACGGCCTGCTCGCGTTGACCGCTTGCGTGCCGCGCGGGCGACTGCGCTCCACGCAGCTACGCGCGCTCGCGGACCTCGGCGCTGAAGTCCGCGTCTCCCCGTGGCGCACGCTCTCGCTCGTGGACCTGCCGGATGACGGGTGCGCGAGCGAGCTGCTCGCGATCGGCCTCGTGCTCGACCCAGGCCGGCTGCAAGGCGTCGACCCCGCCTACGCGAGCGGAGCCACCCGATGATGGACTACGTGCGCGACGGCGCGGAGATCTACCGCCAATCCTTCGCGACGATCCGCGCTGAGGCCGATCTCGATGGGCTCGACCCGGTGCTCTCGCGGACCGTTGTGCGGATGATCCACGCCTGCGGGATGGTCGATCTGGTCCGCGACGTGAGCGCCTCAGCAGGCTTCAGTGTCGCCGCCTCAGGCGCGCTGCGCGTCGGGGCCCCGATCCTGTGTGACACCTCGATGGTCGCCGCGGGCGTCACCCGCGCCCGCTTGCCTGCCGGCAACGAGGTCATCTGCACGCTGTCGGCGCCGGGTGTCGCAGAGCTGGCCCGCGAGCTCGGGACGACGCGCACCGCGGCGGCGCTCGAGCTCTGGCGCGAGCGGCTGCGGGACTCCGTCGTCGTCGTCGGCAACGCGCCTACCGCGCTCTTTCGGCTGCTCGAGCTGGTCGAGCAGGGCGCCGGACCGCCCGCCGCGGTTATCGGCGTTCCGGTCGGTTTCGTCGGCGCGGCGGAGTCCAAGGTGGCGCTGACCCGCCACCCGTCGCGTCTGGAGCACCTCGTCGTGCACGGGCGACGCGGCGGCAGCGCGATCGCAGCGGCCGCCGTCAACGCGCTCGCCAGCGAGGAGGAATGAGCAACCGTGGCCGCTGACGGATCCAGGGGCGCGCAGGCGAGGGGCGTGGCCGCGGGCAGGCTGTTCGGCGTCGGCGTCGGTCCCGGCGACCCTGATCTGATGACTGTGAAGGCGTGCCGGGCGATCGCGGCAGCCGATGTAATCGCCTACCCGAATGCCCAGCACGGGCGCAGCGTCGCGCGGGGGATCGCCGCGCCGCACCTGCGAGCGGACCATGTCGAGCTGGCGCTGGCGTTTCCGGTCACGACCGAGCCGAGCGACCATCCGGGCGGCTACGAGGCCGCATTGGGCGAGTTCTACGACGAGGCAGCGGCCATGCTCGCCGCCCACCTCGACGCCGGGCGTGACGTCGTGGTGCTGTGTGAGGGCGACCCCTTCTTTTACGGCTCCTACATGTACCTGCACGAGCGCCTCGCGCCTCGCTACGAGACGACCGTGATCCCGGGGGTGACAGGCTTCAGCGCCGCCGCCGCAAGCGCGGGCACGCCGCTGGTCAAGCGCGACGACGTGTTCGTGGCGCTGCCCGGCACGCTACCTGCTGAGACGCTGGCAGAGCACTTGCGCGTAGCCGATGCGGCGGTCGTGATGAAGCTCGGCCGGACGTTCGAGAACGTCCGGCGTGCGGTCGAGGATGCGGGCGCCGACGGCCGTGGCATCTACGTCGAGCGAGCAAGCACGGCCGAGGAGCGCATCGCACCGTTGCGCGACGTGGCGGGCAAGGTGCCCTACATGTCGCTGGTGCTCGTCCCAACGCCACAGCACTCCCAGCAGGACTCGACGCCGGCGAACGGGCGCGGGTCGGTGGCGGTCGTCGGCCTCGGCCCGGCCGGCCCGCGCTGGCTGACGCCCGAGGCCCGCGCCGAGTTGGCCGGCGCCGAGGAGCTGGTCGGCTACAGCGCCTACCTGGCGCGCGTGCCCGAGCGCCGCGGCCAGCGTCGGCACTCGAGCGACAACCGCGTGGAGGCCGAGCGTGCCCGTCACGCGCTCGAGCTGGCGGCCGGCGGCGCGCGCGTAGCGGTCGTCTCCTCGGGAGACCCGGGGATCTTCGCGATGGCTACCGCCGTGCTCGAGGCGCTCGAGCACGGCGGCGAGGAGTTCGCCCGCGTCGAGGTTCGGGTCGTTCCGGGCCTGTCCGCGATGCAGGCGGCTGCGGCACGGGTCGGTGCACCGCTCGGCCATGACTTCTGCGTGATCTCGCTGTCGGATGCGCTGAAGCCGTGGGAGGTGATCGAGCGCCGGCTGGAGGCGGCCGGTGCGGCGGACATGGCGCTGGCGATCTACAACCCGGCGTCACGCACCCGGCGGGCGCAGCTCGCCCGCGCCGTCGCGGTGCTGCGCCACCACCGAGCGGATACCACGCCTGTCGTCGTGGCGCGGGAGGTGGGGGGCACGGGGGAGTCGGTGACGGTCACGACGCTCGCCGCGCTCGACCTCGACGCCGTCGACATGCGCACGCTGCTGATCGTCGGCTCCTCGATGACGCGCGTCATCGAGTCGAATGGAAGCCCATCCACCCCTCCTCGTGTGTATACGCCGAGGCGCTATCCCGCGTGAGCCCGCTCCCGCGACCAGGCGAGCGCGTCGGTGACCGTGGACACTGTCGCGACCGTGGGTCGCGGCGGGCGCTGCACGATGATCACCGGCAGCCCGCGCCTGCGGGCGGCCTCGAGCTTTGCCTCGGTGTGTGTGCCGCCGCTGTCCTTGCTGACCACGAGGTCGATGCGGTGCTCCTCGACGAGCGCCAGCTCGCCCTCGACGGCGTAGGGGCCGCGGTCGAGGAGCAGCCGGTGGCTGGCAGGCAGCGGCGGGTCGGGCTGCTCGACACAGCGCACGAGAAACCACGCGTCCTGCACGCCGGCGAACGCGGCCAGGCCCTGGCGTCCGGTGGTGAGCAGCACGCGCTCGCCCAGCGATCCGATCGCGGCGGCCGCCGCGTCGAGGTCCGCCGCCCAGTGCCAATCGTCGCCCGGCCCCTCGCGCCAGCCGGGGCGCTGCAGGCGCAGCAGTGGCACGCCGGCGCGCGGGCACGCCGCGGCGGCGGAGGCGGAGATCCGCTCGGCGAACGGGTGGGTGGCGTCGATGACCGCTATGACGTCGTGCTCGGACAGCCACCGTGCGAGCGCCTCGGGGCCGCCGAAGCCCCCGACGCGCACGGCGCCCGCCGGGAGTCGCGGGCGCGAGACACGGCCGGCGAGCGAGGAGGTCACGGGCACGCCGGCGGTGTTCAGGGCGTCGGCGAGCTCGCGTGCCTCGGCGGTGCCGCCGAGCACGAGGATCATCCGGCGATCCCTCGGCGTAGGCGATGAGGAGGCTGCTCGTCATCGGGATCGGCGCCGGCGATCCCGAGCACGTGACCGTGCAGGCGATCAAGGCGCTCAACGAGGTCGACGTGTTCTTCGTGATTGACAAGGGCTATGTGACGGAGGAGCTCGTGCGGCTGCGCAGGGAGATCTGCGAGCGCTACATCCGCGAGCAGACCTACAGGATCGTCGAGATTCCCGATCCGCCGCGCGACCGTGCGACGCCCGCGTATCGCACGGCGGTCGAGGAGTGGCGCGCTCAGCGCGCCGAGCTGTGGGAGCGCGCGATCACCGACGAGCTCGGCGATGGGGGCTGCGGCGCGTTCCTCGTGTGGGGTGACCCGTCGCTGTATGACAGCACGCTCGCGGTCCTCGATCAGATCCTCGCCCGCGGGAGTGTCGCGTTCGAGCACGAGGTCGTGCCGGGGATCAGTAGCGTGCAGGCGCTGACCGCGCGCCACCGCATGCCACTGAACCGCGTCGGCGGGGCTGTGCAGATCACCACGGGCCGGCGCTTGGCCGCGGAGGGATTTCCGGACGGGGTCGAGGAAGTCGTGGTGCTGCTCGACGCCGATTGCTCGTTCATGCAGTTGGAGGATGACGGGGTTGAGATCCACTGGGGGGCCTACTTGGGGATGGACGACGAGATCCTCGTGTCCGGTTCGCTGCGTGAGGTGGCCGATGAGATCGTGCGTGTCCGGCGTGAGGCGCGGGAGCGCAAGGGCTGGATCATGGACGCCTACCTGCTTCGACGTGACGTCGCAGACTGACGGGCGTTTCACTGCGGAGCCGAGCGCTCGCGCGCGCGGGAGTAGAGGTGACTGTCGCGGAACCCCTCTGCGGCGAGCGCGGGCCCGACCAGGATCGTCGCTGTGCGGCGCACGTCGGCCGCGCGCACGTCGGCGACGATCGTGGCGAGCGTCCCGCGCAGGATCAGCTCGTCCGGCCAGCTCGCGCGGGCGACCACCGCGACAGGACACTCCTCGCCGTAGTGCGGGATGAGCGTCGCGGCGATCTCATCGATCGCCTGGGCGCCAAGATGGATCGCGAGCGTCGCGCCGTGGGCGGCGAGGCCGGCGAGATCCTCGCCCGGGGGCATCGGTGAGGCGCGGCGACCGTAGCGGGTCAGCACGACCGTCTGCGCGAGACCGGGGATCGTCAGCTCGCGGCGCAGCGCGGCCGCCGCGGCGGCGAACGCGGGCACGCCCGGAGTGATGTCCCAGGGGATGTCGAGCGCGTCGAGCCGGCGCATCTGCTCGGCCGCCGCACTGTAGATCGACAGGTCGCCGGAGTGCAGGCGGGCGACATCATGACCGCGCTCGTGCGCGGCCCGCAGCTCGGCGAGGATCTCGTCGAGGTCCAGGTGCTGGGTGTCGATCACGCGCGCGCCCGACGGTGCGTGCTCGAGCATCTCGCGCGGTACCAGCGCGCCGGCGTAGAGGCACACGGGGGAGGAGGCGATCAGGCGCTGGGCGCGCAGCGTCAGCAGGTCGGGCGCGCCGGGTCCCGCACCGATGAAGTGGACAGTCACACCGGCGCCCTGCGCGCGCTCCACTGGACGACCGGCAGCTGCGCCCGCCACGCCTGGAAGGAGCCGATCGGCTCGGCGTGAGAGATCGCGATCCGCACGAGCTCGCCTCCGTGCGCGCCGCGCGCCGTGAGCAGTGCCTGCTCGCCCTCGAGCGTGACCGCGTTGGCCACGATCCGCCCGCCTGGCGCGAGCGCTTCCCAGCAGCGCTCGATCAGCCCCGCAGAGGTGAGCCCGCCGCCGATGAACGACCGCGTCCGGCGCCGGCAGCCCCTCGAGCGCGCCCGGCGCACGGCCGCGGATGACCCGCAGCGCCGGCACGCCGAGGCGCAGGGCGTTGGCCTCGATCCGATCGGCGCGATCCTCTCGCGCCTCGATCGCGATCGCGCGCAGCGCTCGCCTCGGCGCGCAGCCACTCGATCGCAATCGAGCCGCTGCCTGCACCGACGTCCCACAGCAGCGCCCCCGGCATCGGCGCCAGCGCGGCCAGCGTGACGGCGCGCACGTGGCGCTTCGTCAACTGCCCGTCGCTGTCGTAGACCTCGTCGGGCAGGCCCGCGATGCAGCGGGAGCAGTTGCGCGCCGGCGCGGCACTCGATCGCGACGCAGTGCAGCGGGTCGACCGTCGCCTTGCCCCACTCCTGGGCCGTGCCCTCGTGAATCCGCTCCGCCGGGCCGCCGAGCTGCTCGAGGACGACGAACCGGCTCGCGCCATAGCCGCGCTCGCACAGCACGCGCGCGACCTCGCGCGCACCGGTCGCGCCCGTCGTGTAGACGACTAGGCGCCGTCCGGGCGCAAGCAGGCGCGCCACGATCTCGGGCGCTCGTGCGACGGTGCTCACGCAGCTCGACCTCCGCGGCGGGCCAGCCGAGCCGCGCGCACGCCAGCGCGAACGCCGAGGGGTGCGGGTACACCAGCAGCCGCTCCGCGGGCAGCCGGCGAGCGAGCGTGGCGCCGATGCCGTGCAGCATCGGGATCGCCGCTCGCCAGGACGCAGACCGAGCCGTCGGCGCGCGCGACGAGCTCCTCGAGCAGCGCGTCGATCGGGGAGGGCCAGGGACGCAACGTGGCGCGAAGCGCCGGCAGCAGCGCGAGCTGGCGCTCGGATCCGACGATCTCCTCGGCGCCCAGCAGAGCCCCGCGCGCGGCCTCGCCTAGCCCGGCCCAGCCGTCGGCGCCGATCCCCACCACGACCACTGGCGCCCCAGTCATCGCGCGCCCACCGCGTCGGCGAGCGCGGACACGAGCCGCTCGTTCTCGCGGGCAGCGCGTGCGGTCAGGCGCAGGTCGCCGGCCCCCAGCCCCGGGAAGGACGCCGCTGCGCGGACTGCGATCCGTCGCTCGCGCAGCGCCGCCAGCACCGCGGGCCCGTCGGCCACCTCGACCAGGCAGAAGTTGGCGACCGATGGCCATGTGCGCACGCCGGCGATGCGGGTGAGGCGGCGCGCGAGATCCTCGCGCTCGGCGCTCGCGCGCTCAGCGATCGCGGCCAGCGCGTCGGGGCGGCGTGCCGCCGCGGCCAGGGCCGCGAGCGCCAGCGCGTTGGCCGACCACGGAGGGCGCACGTCGCGCAGGCGCCGGGCCAGGGGCGCGGGCGCGACGGCGTATCCGGCGCGCAGCCCCGGGATCGCCAGCGCCTTGGTGAGGCTGCGCACGACGATCACGTCGTCCAGGCGCTCGCGCACCAGCGAGGCCGGCTGCCCAGGGACGAGGTCCATGAACGCCTCGTCGACGACCAGCACGCGCCCGGGGCGGCGCAACGCCAGCAGCGCCGTCGCCGGGTCGAGCGTGCCCGTCGGGGAGGCAGGGTTCCCGACGAGTACGACGTCGGCGTCCGCCGGGACAGCGCCGGGATCCAGCGCGAAGCCGCGCTCTCGGTCGCGCAGCACGCGCACGACCGGCACGCCGTGCGCGCGCAGCGCCGCCTCTGCCTCGGTGAAGCCGGGGTGCACGCAGGCGGCGAGCCTGGGACGCAGCGCCGCTGGGATCAGCCAGAGCGCCTCGGCGGCGCCGTTCGTCGGCACGATCTCGTCGGGATCGCGCGCGTGCAGCGCGGCCAGTGCCGCAACCGCCTCGCCCTCGTCGGGGTAGCGCTCGGCGTCTCGCTCGAGCGCCTCGCACAGCACCGTCCGCAGCCACTCGGGCGGGCCGCCGGCGATCACGTTGACGGCGTGGTCGGCGTCGCCCGGGCGGACATCGAGGTCGCCGTGCACGCGCAGCGACTCGAACCTGCCCGGCACGGTCTCGAAGCCCGCGGAGGCGGGCGAGGCGATAAGGGGCGCGGCCCGTCCGGCAACCACCAGCTCGACGCGGGCCGCGCGGGCGGCCAGCCGCTGGGTCGCCTCGCCCAGCACGTCCAGCCACGCGCGCGAGCCGCCGTCGGGTGGGAGCACGCCCTCGCCAGCCTGCTCGGCCACCACGATCATCGTCGTGGTCTCCGCCGCGCGGGCGAGATCGTCGACCTGTTCGAGCAGCTCTGCGCACGCGCGATCGAGCACGTCGCGCTGTGGGCACTCGAAGGCGCCGGCGCGGTGCAGGGCGCCCGCGATCCAGACCCCCAGGCCGTCCAGGAGCACACAGCAGCCGTCGGCGCCCGCCAGCGCGTGCGCGAGGCGCGGGCCGGCCTCGATGGTCGTCCAGCTCTCAGGTCGCCGCGCGGCGTGCACGCGGATCCGCGCGGCGATCACGGGGTCTGCAGCGTCAGCGGTCGCGACGTAGCGGACGGGCAGCGCACTTGCTCTGGCGATGTCCTCCGCGTGCGCGCTCTTACCCGAGCGGGTGCCGCCAATCACAAGCGTGAGCGTCATGCCACTGCTGGTTGCGCAGCGCGGGCGGCGTGCGCGAAGCGCGAGGCGAGCCCGGGGTGCGCCGCCCAGTGGACGTGGAGGTAGCTGGCCTGCACCGCGCCGCGCGCGAAGCCCTCCGGGCGCTCGACGCCGCGCGCCGACAGCGTCCACGCGGCCGGCAACTCCCGATCTGGGAGGAGCAGCTGCGAGTAGTGGAACTCGTGGCCGCGGACGCGCTCGCCAGCCTGGAGCCACGGGGTAGGTGTGGCCGCAACCGCCTCGCGGTAGCCGAGCGTGAGGCGCTCGCCCATGCGCGCCCGCGCCGGCAGCACACCGCACATCTCGTGCCCGTCCAGATCACCGCACAGGTACAGCAGCCCGCCGCACTCGGCTAGCACCGGACGGCCCGAGGCCGCAAACGCAGCCGACATCGGCGCGCAACGGAGCGTTGCCCGCCAGCTCCGCGCCGAAAACCTCAGGGAAGCCGCCCGCGAGCAGGAGAGCGCCCGCGTCTGCAGGCAGCGCCTCGTCGCGGAGCGGGTCGAACTCGACCAGTTCGGCGCCCGCCGCTCGCAACAGCTCCATGTTCTCCTCGTAGCGAAAGGAGAACGCCGGGCCGCCCGCGACGGCGATCCGCGCGCCCGTGACCCGCGCGCCTGCCGGCTCGGCGCTCCACGCCTCGCCGGGCACGCTCGGCGCCGAGCGGGCGAGACACTCGATCCGCTCGAGGTCGCTGTAGCGGGCCATCGCGTCGGTCAGCGCGGCCAGCGCCGTGCGCGTGCCGGCCTCACGCTCGCCTGCAGGGACGAGACCGAGGTGGCGCTCCGGCGTCACGATCCGCTCGTCGCGGCGCAGGGCGCCGAGGACCGGCAGGGCGGGCGGCGGCAGAGCGGCAATCGCTTCGCGTAGCAGCTGCTCGTGATGGTCTGATCCGACACGGTTGAAGATCACGCCCGCCACGTCGAGCTCCGGGTCGAAGGTGCGATAGCCGTGAACGATCGCCGCGGCCGAGCGCGCCATCGCGGCGGCGTCGACGCACCAGCAGGACGGGTGCTCGAAGGAGCTTTGCGACGTGCGCGGTCGACGCGAGCTCGCCGCGCCCCGACGCCCCGTCGAACAGGCCCATCACGCCCTCGACGACCGCGATGTCTGCGCCCCGCGAGCCGTGGCACACGAGCGGCGCGATCAGCTCCGGTCCGCTCAGGAACGCGTCGAGGTTGCGTCCGGGGCGCCCCGAGGCGAGCGCGTGGTAGCTCGGATCGATGTAGTCGGGGCCCGACCTTGAAGCCCTGCACCCGCAGGCCCCGGGCGCGCAGCGCGCCGATCAGCCCGCACGCGACCGTCGTCTTGCCCGAGCCCGAGCTCGTGCCCGCGACGACGACGCGCGGGATCACGCCAGCGCCTTCTGCCGCGTCGCCAGCCCGCCAGCCGTGCGCTCGGTCAGCCGTCCACCCGGACGCGCGCGCGGCCGGCCAATCCAGGCACGGCACCGGGGTGTCGTCGTGCTCGCCGGTGAGCGGGTCGCAACCGTGGTCGGGGCAGACCCGCAGCGTGCCGCCGCGTCCGCGCAA
Source organism: uncultured Solirubrobacterales bacterium (assembly GCA_963703395.1). Taxonomy (GTDB): domain Bacteria; phylum Actinomycetota; class Thermoleophilia; order Solirubrobacterales; family Solirubrobacteraceae; genus Palsa-744. Next base: position 1,205,139 of record OY969817.1, read on the forward strand.
CGACATCCGCGAGCGGCGCGAGCAGCAGCGCGTCGGCGCGCTCGATCGCCGTCACCTTCGCGCCGGCGTCGCGATCGTGGGCTGCCTCGTCGGGGGCGCCCACGTGCACGACGACGCGACTGACGGTGCGATCGCCGATCGCGGCCACCGCCGCCGTGGCCTTGGCGGACAGGTCGCTGCCCGGCCGACCGGTCGCACCGGGCGGGACGATCGTGCGGGCGCCCATCAGCCGCGCGATGCCGATCGCGGCGCCGCGCGCGCCGATGACCACGGTGTCCTGCCCGAGCACGCGTGGAGGGATCAGGCCCTCGGGCCACACGCGCAGATCGGCCGCGAGGGTCAGCTGCGAGCCAGGCCCGGCCGACGAGCATGCGATGACCGGCGAGGTGGTGGACGCGATGGCGAGGCAGCCGCTCGGCGAGCATGCGCGCGGTGCCGGCAGCGTCGGCGCGCTCGCGCCGGTCGCACACGCCAGGCGCGCTCGCCGGCGCCGAGGACGATCCCGTATGCCGCAGCCTCGATGGCGCCTCGATCGACCGGCCCGTCCGGCATCCATCCGAGCAGCGCCGGGATCGCCGTCTCCGAGCCGGCGGGCAGTCCCGGCGGGATGGTTCGCAGGCGAGCTGACGCACGCCTTCGCCGGCGAGGCGGTCGAGCACAGGCGTGTGGGCGCGCTCGAGGCTCGTCGGCGCGACGCCCAGCGGCTCACTCGCCCCGTCGAGGATGACGAGGACGTCTACCACTCGATCCCCTGCTGGGCGCGGATGCCCGTCGTCCATCGGGTGCTTGACCTTGACGACCTCTGAGACGAGGTCGGCGAGCTCGATCAGCTCGGGCGCCGCGTCGCGGCCGGTGATCACGACGTGCTGGAAGCCCGGGTCGGTCGCGCAGCGTCGCGACGACCTCCTCGACGTCGATCCAGCCCCACTTGATCGGGTAGGTGATCTCGTCGAGCAGCAGGAACTCGTAGCGCTCCTGCGCGATCGCACGCTTGACCTCCTCCCAGCCCTCGCGCGCGAGTCGGCCGGACTCCTCGAGGTCCTTCGAGAGCCACGACCAGCCGTCGCCCATCTTCTCCCAGTCGATGCCGCCGAGCGCCGCGGCGGCCTTCGCCTCGCCGACCTTCCACTTGCCCGACTTCACGAACTGAAAGACGCCGCAGCGGTAGCCGCGCGCCCACGAGCGCATGAGCATCCCGAACGCCGAGGTGCTCTTGCCCTTGCCGTGGCCGGTGACGACGATCACGCAGCGGCCGGTCGCGCGGCTTGCGGCGCTTGGGCTCGGCGCTGCCGCGGTCGCCGGGACGGTGCGGGACGTCGACGTCCTCGGCGCCGTGGCGGGCGAGATGATCGTCCTGCGCGGCGGGCAGCGGCTCCTCACCGCTCATGCGGCTCCTCCTCGCTCGTGGAGCGCCAGCGCCGATGAGCTGGTGCAGCTGCGCGCCCGCCGCGGCTGCGAGGGCGCCGGCGAGGCCGAGGCGCACGGGCCCGTCCTCGGTGTCGATGACGTGGACCGCGCCGCGCGCACGGCCGAGCGCGCGCGGCCGCGCGCGGGATCTCGCCGGCCGGGTCGCTGACGCGCCCGTCGGTCAGGACGACGGCGATCGCGCGGCGGCCGCGGCTCGCGCAGCGCCTCGCGCCGGATCAGGCGCTCGCGGCGTCGAGGCCGGCGGCGAGCGGCGTGCGCCCGCCGGTCGGGCAGCGTCGCGGAGCGCCGCGGCGGCACGCTCGAGCGGCGCGCCCGGCGCGACCAGCGACCACGGCCGCGCTGTCGCGGAAGGCGATCGACCGCGACACGGTCGCGGCGCGCGTAGGCGTCGCGCAGCAGCGCCAGCAGCGCGCCCTTGACGCGCGCGAGGCGCCGCCGCGCGCCCATCGAGCCGCTCGCGTCGACGACGAGGCAGAGCGAACGCGCTCTCGCGCCCGGCGCGGACGTGCTCGCGCACGGCTCGACTGGCGCCGCCGAGCAGCCGGGCGCGCAGGGTCGCCACGATCGCGACGTCGTCGTCGCCGGCCGCGCGCGGCACGGCTGTCGATCGCTCCGCGCCGGGGCCGCTCGTGCGCGCCCGGCGTCCCAGCGGGCCGCATCCCGCCGCCGGCAAGCGCGACGGCGCGCCGCAGGGAGACGGGCCGGAGCGGGCGGGTCGCGGCGCTGCGGGCAGGCGCGGGCGTGTGCGGGTCGGCCTCGCCGCCTGGCGCCTGGGCAGCGGCAGCCGGCACGGGGTCGCCCTGTGCGCGCGATCGGGCGTCGTCCGATGCGCCGGCGCGCGGCGGCGGCGTGCCGCCGCGCGGTGGCTCGTCCTCGGGCGGCTGATCGTCTGGGGCGTCGCCGTCGAGCGCGCGTTCGAGCGTCCTCGGCGTCGGGCGCGGCGGCCGTCGAGCGGGTCGCGGCGGCGGCGGTGCGCGAGCGCGAGCGCGGCCGCGCGGCGGACGTGCTCCTCGCCGACCTCGTCGGCGCCGTCGAGCGCGGCGAGCGCGCGGGCGGCCGCGCGGTGACGATGTCGCCGCGCACGCCGTCGACGCCCGAGCGCCGCGCACGCGCCGGTGATCCGCAGCAGCTCGCGCTCGGGCAGGCGCACCGCGTCGCAGCCGCTCGCGCGCCGCGGCGATGCGCGCGCGCGAGCGCGCGCTCGTGCGTCCGCGCCAGCGCGCGCGAACGCCGCCGGGTCGCGCTCGAACGCCAGCCGGCGGCGGACGATCTCCGCGCGCTCGCCGGGTCGCGTCGGCGCGCGCGACCTCGACGCCGAGGCCGAAGCGGTCGAGCAGCTGCGGGCGCAGCTCGCCCTCCTCGACGTTCATCGTGCCGACGAGCAGGAAGCGCGCGTCGTGCTCGACCGAGACCGCCTCGCGCTCGACGCGCGCGACGCCCGAGGCGGCGGCGTCGAGCAGCGCGTCGACGAGGTGGTCGGGCAGCAGGTTGACCTCGTCGACGTAGAGGATGCCCTGGTGGGCGCGGGCCAGCAGCCCGGCCTCGAAGGCCTGCTCGCCGGCCAGCGCGCGGCCGAGGTCGAGCGCGCCGACGAGCCGGTCGAGCGTCGCGCCGAGCGGCAGCTCGACGAGCGGCGCGGGCGCGCGGCGACCGTCGGCGCGTCGGCCGGCACCACGCCGCCGGGCGCGAGCTCGCCGGGCGCGAACGCGAACGTCTCGGCCGCCGCGGCCGCGACGGGCGGCAGCAGCGGCGCGAGCGCGCGCACGGCCGTCGACTTCGCCGTGCCGCGCTCGCCGCGCACGAGCACGCCGCCGACCTCCGGGCGCGACGGCGTTGACGAGCAGCGCCTCGACGAGCGCCTCCTGGCCGACGATCGCGCTCAGCGGGATAGCGGCGGCTCACGCCCCGGCCTCCTCGAGCTCGCCCTCGAGCGCGAGGAAGCGCTCGCGGATCCGCGCCAGCGTGTCGTCCGTCGGGCGCCGCCCACAGCCGCGCTCGGCCGCCTCGAGCAGCCGCTCGGCGATCGCCGCGCGCCGCCCACGGGTTCGAGCTGCGCCATGAACGCCGCGACGTCCGTCGTCGAGCAGGTAGCTCTCGGCGACCTGCTCGTACATCCAGTCCTCGGCGACGCCCGCCGTCGCGTCGTAGCCGAAGAGGTAGTCGACGGTCGCCGACAGCTCGGCCGCGCCCTTGTAGCCGTGGCGGATCATCGACGCGATCCAGCGCGGGTTGGCGACGCGCGCGCGGAACACGCGCCGCGTCTCCTCGGCCAGCGTGCGCGCGACGACGCGCGAGGGGTCCGAGCTGTCGCCGAGGTAGGCGGCGGGCTCGCGGCCGGTGAGCGCGCGCACCGTCGCGATCATGCCGCCGTGGTACTGGTAGTAGTCGTCGGAGTCGAGGATGTCGTGCTCGCGCGAGTCGACGTTCTTGACCGCCACCTCGATGCGCGCGTAGCAGTCGCGCATCGCGTCGGCGCGCCGCGCGCGCCGTCGAGGCCGCGGCCGTAGGCGTAGCCGCCCCACGCCTCGTAGACGGCGGCGAGGTCGGCGTCGTCGCGCCAGTCGCGCGCGTCGAGCAGCTGCAGCAGCCCGGCGCCGTAGGTGCCGGGCTTGGAGCCGAAGATGCGCGTCGTCGCGCGCCGCCAGGCCGGCTCGCGCGCCGAGCTCCGCCGCGAGCCGCTCGGCGTCGGCGCGCGCGTGGGCGGCGACGTAGTTCGACGTCGTCGGGCTCGTCGAGCGCCGCGACCGCGGCGACCGCGTCGTCGAGCAGCGCGACGAGGTGCGGGAAGGCGTCGCGGAAGAAGCCCGAGATGCGCACCGTCACGTCGATGCGCGGGCGGCCCGAGCTCCTCGAGCGGCGATCGACCTCGATGCCCGGTCACGCGGCGCGACTCCGGATGCCACGTCGGGCGCACGCCGAGCAGCGCGAGGATCTCGGCGACGTCGTCGCCCTGCGTGCGCATCGCCGCGGTGCCCCAGGCGACGAGCCCGACCATCCGCGGCAGCTCGCCGGTCTCGCGCGCGGTGGCGCTCGAGCAGCGCGTCGGCGAGCCGCGGCCGACCTCCCAGGAGAGCTCGGACGGCAGCGCGCGCGGGTCGACGGAGTAGAAGTTGCGCCCGGTCGGCAGCACGTCGAGGCGCCCGCGGGTCGGCGCGCCCGACGGCCCGGCCGGCACGTGGCGGCCGTTGCAGCGCGTCGACGACGTGCGTCGAGCTCGTCGCGGCGTGCGGCGGATCCGCGGCACGACCTCGGTCGCGGCGAAGCGCAGCACGCGCTCGACGCCCGCGTCGCGCGCGGCCGAGCACCTCAGCGCAGACGCCGCCGACGGCGTCGGCGTCCCAGTCGCGCGCGGCGAGCGCGTCGAGCAGCGCCATCTGCGCCGCCTCGAGGCGGTCGACGAGATCGCCCGGCGCTGGCGGACGGCCCGCGGAAGCGCTCGACGCAGCTCGACCGGCGAGGTCTGCCGGCGCCGGCGCGCCCCGGCGCGGCGACGAGCGCCGGCTCGTCGAGCCCGAACGCCGCGCCGACCGCGCGGCGCAGGCCCGGCACGTCGCCGGAGCCGAGGCGCAGCATCGCCGCCGTCGAGCCCGCGCAGCTGGTCGCCCGCGGGCGGCTGGCCGAGCACGTGCAGGCCGTCCTTGATCTGGATGTCCTTGACCTCGCAGAGGTAGCCGTCGATGTGCTCGACGAGCGCGCCGAGGTCGTCGGGGCGCTCGCGCGACGTCGAGGTCGGCCTGCAGGTTGGCGCGCTCGATCGCCGTCCAGATCCGCGCCGCGAGCGCCGGCAGCTTCGGCGGGTCGAGGACCTCCAGGCGCGCGTACTCGTCGAGCAGCGCCTCGAGCTCGGCCATCTCGTCGTAGGTGTCGGCGCGCATCATCGGCGGCACGAGGTGGTCGACGATCACCGCGTGCGCGCGGCGCTTGGCCTGCACGCCCTCGCCGGGGTCGTTGACGACGAACGGGTAGACGAGCGGCATGTCGCCGAGCGCCGCGTCGGGCGCGCACTCGGCCGACAGCGCGAGCATCTTGCCGGGCAGCCACTCGAGCGTGCCGTGCTTGCCGAGGTGGACGATCGCGTCCGCGCCCCAGCGCCGCGTCGATCCAGCGGTAGCAGGCGAGGTAGTGGTGCGTGGGCGGCAGCTCGGGGTCGTGGTAGATGCCGACCGGATCCTCGCCGTAGCCGCGCGGCGGCTGGATCGCGACGAGCACGTTGCCGAGCTCCAGCCCGGCGATCACGAAGTCCTCGCCGTCGAGGTAGCGATCGCCGGGCGGCGGGCCCCAGCGCTCCTCGATCGCCGCGCGCAGCGACTCCGGGCAGCGTCGCGTACCAGTCGAGGTAGTCGCGCGACCGGCAGGCGCAGCGGCGAGGCGGCGAGCTGCTCGTCGGTGAGGAACTCCGGGTCGTGGCCGCCGGCGGCGATCAGCGCGTGCATGAGCTCGTCGCCGTGCGCGAACGGGCGCTCGACCGCATGCCGTCGGCGTGCAGCGCGTCGAGCAGCGCCAGCGCGCTGGCGGGCGTGTCGAGGCCGACCGCCATCCCGACCTTGCGCGTGCTTGGTCGGGAAGCTCGTCAGCAGCATCGCGACGCGGCGCTGCGCCGGCGGGCAGGTAGCGCAGCCGCGCGCTGCGGACGCGCCAGCCGGGCGACGCGCGCGCAGCGCTCGGGGTCGGGCACGTAGCGCGCGACGGCGACGCCGACCGGCGAGTCCTCGGCGTCGCGCTCCTTGAACGAGATGACGCCGCCGAGGATGCGCCCGTCGAACTCCGGGATCGCGACCTGCGTGGCGGCGTCGAGCGGCGTCAGGCCCGAGTCGGACTCCACCCACGTCGCGCGCGAGCGCGGTCGCGCAGACGGCCTGGATGACCGGCACGTCGAGCGCGGCGAGCGCCGCCGCGTCCCACTCCTGCCACTGCTCGCCGACGCCCTCGCCGACCGGCGGCGCGGTGTCGGCGGCGCCCGCGCCGCCGGTCGCGAGCATCGTCGACGACCAGCGCGTCGACGTGCGCCGTCGAGCAGCGCGAGCGCCGGCACGCGCCCGTCGCGCGTCGCGGCGCAGCGTGTAGCTCCAGACGGCGACCGCGTTGCGCGCCCGCGTCGCTCGATCGCCGCGCAGAGCGCGTCGACGAACGCCGTGTTGCCGGTCAGGCGGTGCGAGCGGTAGAAGCAGATGCCGACCGTCGGGCGCGTGCGGGTCGTGGCGCTCCGAGCGCGTCGCTCCAGCGCGACGTCGCCGCTCGCCGGGCACGTAGACGCCGAGGTCGGCGACCTCGCGCGGCGCCTCGAAGCCGTAGCCCTCGAGCAGGAACGTGTCGGCGAGGAAGCGCAGCAGCTGCTCGACGTTGTCGACGTCGCCGTGGCGCAGGTACTCGCCGGCCTGCGCGACCGCGCCCGCGGGCGCGAGCGACAGCGCCGGTCATCTCGGCGTCGGGCTGCGGCCTCGCCGCCGAGCGCGAGCAGCGCGATCCCGCGCTCCGCGGCAGCGCTCGCGCAGCAGGTCGAAGCCCCTCGGGCCAGCCGCGGCGGCCGCCGAGGATCGCGGCACAGCACGACGCGCGCGCCGTCGAGCACGTCGTCGATCGAGCGCGTCGTGGTCGAGCGCGCCGCCGGGGTTCGCGCAGCGCACCTCCGGGAAGCCGTCGGGCAGCCGCTCGACGGCCGCGGCGGTCGCGAGGATCTCGGTGTCGGCGGTCGTCACGAAGCGCAGCACGGGCGCACCTCCGTCTGGATGGTGGGCAGATCGGCGGGCACGCCGCCCTCGATCAGAGCGGTGAGGCGGCCGGTGTCGAGGTGGTCGGCGACCAGGTCGCCGAGCACGTCGAGGCGGCGCTCGCGCGCGGCGGCGAACGAGCCGCGTGCCCGGCGACGAAGCGCCGCCCGCGCGCAGCGGCGACGCGCGCGAGCAGCGCGCGGCGGAACGCGTCGTGCTCGAGCGCGCCGTGCCAGGAGGTGCCGAGCATCGCGCCGGCGCGGCAGCCGTCGGGCTCGCCGTCGTCGTCGACCAGCAGCGCCTCGCCGCCGTGGCGCTGCGACGCGGCCGTGGCGGATCTCGTAGCCGCCGACGCGCGGTGTCCGAGCCACGCGCAGCGCCCGCGTGCGACGGCGCAGCAGCTTCTCGGGCGCGAACGTCGTGCTCACCGGCAGCAGGCCGAGCCCGTCGACGGCGCCCGCGCCGCGACTCGACCTCGTCGGCGATCCGCTCGCCGAGCAGCTGGTAGCCGCCGCAGATGCCGAGGATCGGCGCCGCCGGCCGCCGCGCGCGCTGCGAGCGCGCGGTCGAGGCCCGCGCGCGCGCAGCCGCGCGAGATCCTCGACGGTCGCCTTCGTGCCCGGGCACGACGACGCAGGTCGGCGCGCTCGACGTCGGCGGCCGAGCGGGTGAAGCGCACGCGCACGCCGGGCTCGGCGGCGAGCGCGTCGAGGTCGGTGAAGTTGCTCATCCAGCGCAGCCGCATGACGGCGACGTCGAGCGTGTCGGCGCCGACGTCGGGCGGCCTCGGGGCGCGGCGCGTCGAGCGCGAGCGAGTCCTCGACGTCCATCCACAGGTCCTCGACGTGCGGCAGCACGCCGAGCGTCGGGCGGCCGGTCAGCTCCTGCAATCTGCGCGAGCCCGGGCGCGAGGATCGACTGCGTCGCCGCGGAACTTGTTGATGACGAAGCCCGCGACGTGCGCCTGGTCGGCGGGATCGAGCAGCGCGAGCGTGCCGAACAGCGAGGCGAACACGCCGCCGCGGTCGATGTCGCCGACGAGCAGCACCGGCAGGCCGGCCTCGCGCGCGAGGCCCATGTTCGTGAGGTCGGCGTGGCGCAGGTTGATCTCCGCGGGGCTGCCGGCGCCCTCGCAGACGACGACGTCGAAGCGCGCGCGCAGGTCGGCGAGCGCGCGCCGCGACGACCGGGCGCAGCTCGTGCTTGAGCTGCCTGGTAGGAGCGCGCGTCGGCGTCGGCGTACGGCTTGCCCATGACGATCGACCTGGCTGTGGCGCTCGCCCGACGGCTTGATCAGGATCGGGTTCATCGCGGCCTCCGGCTCGACCCCGCCGGCGGCCGCCTGCACCGCCTGCGCGCGCCCGATCTCGCCGCCGTCGCGCGTCGACGACCGAGTTGAGCGCCATGTTCTGCGCCTTGAACGGCGCGACGCTGCACGCCCGCGCGGCGCAGCCAGCGGCAGATGCCCGCAGTCACGACCGACTTGCCGGCGTCCGAGTGCGTGCCGCAGACGAGCAGCGCGCCCCTCATCGCGCGCCCTCCACAGCCATGCGGTCCAGAGCGGCGCAGTCCAAGACGGCACGGGCGACCGCACAGAGGCCGGCCGAGGCGGCACCGACCGCCAGCGACAGGCGCACCGCGCGATGGACGTCCTGACGCCGGGCGCCCGGCCGTCGCCGAGCCGCGGGCGCGAGCTCGACGCGACCCTCGTAGGCGAGCGGCCCGCCGAGACGCACGCCCAGCGCGCCCGCGAACGCGGCCTCGACCCGCCCGCCGTTCGGGCTCGGGTGCGCGCCGCCGTCCGCGCCGCACGATCCGCGAGGCCTTGCGCGGGCGAGCCGCCGACGACCGGCGCGGCAGAGCACGCGAGCGCGGCGGCCATCCGCGCGGCCGGCCAGCTCATCGACGTCGTCGAGCCGCGCAGCTGCCCAGCCGAACGCGGTCGTAGCGCTCGCTGCGATGCCCGACCATCGCGTCGAGCGTGTTCGCCGCGCGGTAGGCCGCGACGCCCGCCGGGCCGGCGATCGCGCCCCACAGCAGCGCGCCGACGACCGCGTCGCCCGTGTTCTCGGCGACCGACTCGACCGCCGCGCGGCACACGCCGGCCCCGTCGAGACCGGCGGCGTCGCGGCCGCACAGAGCGACGGCAGCGCGCCCGCGCGCCGGTCGAGGTCGCCACGCTCGACTAGCGTCGCAGACCTGCAGCGCCTCGCGCGCTGAGCGAGCGCCCGCCGAGCGCCGCCCACGTCACCACGGCGAGCACAACCTCCCGGCGCAGGCCGACGCGCGACCCGGCGCGCGCGAGCACCTCGGCGCAGAGCGCGGCGCCCGCCACGAGCACCGCGGTGACCGCGGCTCCGCGCCGGCGCGTCGGCGCATACATTCGCTCGCTCGAGCGCGAGCGCGACGCGCCCGAAGCCCGCGACCGGATGCCAGCGACGCGGGTCGCCCGCGATCAGATCGGCGGCGTAGCCGCGCGAGCAACGCGGCCGCGCTCATAGTGCGTCCTCGCCCCGCCGCGCGCAGTTGACACGCGTCACGTGTCCAGCGGCCGTCGTGGGCGTGCAGCTCGGTGATCGCCAGCGGGCGCGACGTCGATCCGCCAGAAGGCTCGCGATCGGCGCGCCGAGCGCGTGCACGAGCGCTGCCTTGACGACGCCGCCGTGCGTGATCGCCACCGCGCGCCCGTCCGAGCGCGCCTGCGCGTCGAGCCAACACGTCGACGCGCGCCGCGAACACGGTCAGGCTCTCGCCGCCGTGCGGTCGCGCGGACGGGTCGGTCATCCACGCGCGCGCCGCCTCCGGCTCTGAACAGTGCACTCCGCCAGCGAGCGGCCCGACCACAGCACCGAAGTCGCACTCGGCAAGGTCGGGCTCGACGTGCGCCTCGAGGCCTGCGGCGGCAGCGGTCTGCAGGCAGCGCAACGCCGGGCTGGAGAGCACCTCGCACGCGCGCGGGCAGCCGCGCTGCGAGCGCACGCCGCCTGGCGCGACCGCGCGTCGTCGAGCGGCTCGTCGCCGGGGAACGCCGCGGCGCGCGTCGCGCTCGTCGGCGCGTGCCGCACGAGCAGCAGGCGCCTCACGCGCGCGTCGGGCGAGGTCTTGGGGATCCGGACCGCTGTGCGCATCTGAAACCTCCTCGGGATCGTGGCGTCCCGCACTCGGAAGGATTCGCGGCGGCGAAGTTCCTGACTCCCGGAGACTCACGTCCCGGTCACAGTGGCGCGACCGTCCCGGACTCACACCGGGTTCCTCGCACCGCCACGCTAACAACGCGGATGGTATCTGCTGACGCTCCGCGTGGGTGGACTGGCGCGCCGCGCGGGTTAGCGGCTGCCTTTACTGTTGCCAGCGATGAGCAGCGAGAGGCACTTCGCACGCCCGCCGACGCCGCCGGGCTTCGACGCCGTCCCGCGCCGCCGAGCGGGCCGCCGACCCGCGCGGCTGGCGCTACGAGGAGGCCGAGCGGGACGACAGTGCACCGCGTCATCGCCGAGCGCCGCGACATCCGACGCTTCCGGCCCGACGCGGTGCCCGACGACGTGCTGCGCCGCGTGCTCGAGGCCGCGCACCGCGCTCCGTCCGTCGGCCTGATGCAGCCGTGGCGGCTGATCGTGATTCGCGACATCGCCACGCGGATCGCGGTGCGCCGGCTCGCGCAGCGCGAGCGCCTGCGCCAGGCCGACCGCTTCGACGAGCGCGCCCGCCAGTTCCTCGACCAGAAGATCGAGGGTGTCGTCGAGGCGCCGCTCGGCGTCTGCGTCTGCTGCGACCACGGCGACCCGGACATCGAGGTCCTCGGCCGCGGCACGATCCCCGAGACCGACGTCTACAGCACCGCGTGCGCGATCGAGAACCTGTGGCTCGCCGCGCGCGCCGAGGGGCTCGGCGTCGGCTGGGTCAGCTTCTACCGCCCCGAGGACCTGCGCGCGCTGCTCGGCATCCCGCCGCGCGTGGACCCGATCGCCTACCTGTGCCTCGGCTGGCCCGACGAGCGCCCCGTCCGCCCGGGCCTGGAGGCGACGGGCTGGTCAGCGCGCGATCCCGCTCGAGGAGGTCGTCATGCACGAGCGCTGGCGCGAGGAGGAGCCGCACCCCGCGCCAGCGATCGCAGCGAGACCGGCAGTGCCGCTCGCGGGTCCCGACCGTGCCGCCGCGATCGCGGCTCGCGACCGACTCGACCAGCTCGTCAAGCCCAGCCGGAAGCCTCGGCGCCTGGAGGCGCTCATCGAGCGCTGGGCCGGCGATCACTGGCGCGTCCACCACCGTCGAACATCCGCGCCGGCGTGCTCGTCTGCGCGGCCGATCACGGTCACGTTCGCCACGGGACGAGCCTCTTCGACGGCGCCGTGTCGGCGCAGGTCGCCGCCGCGGCGGCCCGCGGCGAGACAGCGGTCGGAGTGCTCGCGCGACACGGCGGGCACGAGTTGCTCGTCGCCGACGTCGGCCTCGCGGGCCCGACACCACCCGGTGTGCGCGACGCCAAGGTCGCCGCCGGCAGCGCCGACATGACCGCCGGCCCAGCGCTCACTGCCGGCGAGCTCGACGCGGCGCTCGACACCGGAGCGGCGCTCGTCGCGTGAGCTCGCGGATCGCGACGTCGACTGCCTGGTTCTCGGCGAGATCGGGATCGGTAACACCACCACGACCGCGGCGCTCGTTTGCGCCCTCACGGGCGTCTCGCCTCGCCTCGCGGTCGGCCGCGGCACCGGCGTGGACACCGCTGGGGTGGAGCGCAAGCGCGCGACGGTGGCCGCCGCACTCGAGCGCCACGGCACGCGGCTCGCCGCACGCGAGGCTCTACGAACAGTCGGCGGTCTGGAGCTCGCGGCGCTCGCCGGCGCGGTCGGAGAGGCCGCGCGCCTGCGCCTACCCGTGCTCCTCGACGGCTACGCGGTCACCGCGGCCGCGCTCGCGGCCGTCCAGCTCGACCCGACCGTGGGGGAGGTGCTCATCGCCAGCCATCGCTCCGCCGAGCCGGGACATGACCTGCTGCTCGCCGAGCTCGGACTGGAGCCGCTGCTCGACCTGCGGCTCCGTCTCGGTGAGGCCTCCGGCGCTCTGCTCGCGCTACCGCTGATCGAGGCCGCCGGCGCCCTGCACTCCGGGATGGGGACATTTGCGGAGTCATGTGTTGCACGCGCGCACTGAGTCAGCGACCGCGACGCGGCGACCGCGACGCCCATGGACTGGCCTTGCGGGCGCGATCACCTTCCTCACGATCGCACCGCTGCCCGCCACGGCCGACGCGGAGCTGGCCAGCTCCGCGGGTTGGTTTCCCGTGGTCGGGGCAGCGCTCGGCGCGCTCGCCGGCGGCGTGCGCGTGCTGTGCGAGCCACTGCTGGGGCGCACCGTCGGCACCGTGCTCGCCATGATCGTGCTCGTGGTCGCGACCGGCGCGCTGCACCAGGACGGCCTCGCCGACACCGCTGACGGCCTCGGGGTGCGCGGCGACCGCGCCAGGCGGCTTGAGGTGATGCGCGATCCGGCCACCGGCGTGTTCGGAACCGTCGCCCTCGTTGGATGGGCACTGCTTCTGCTTACCACCGTGGCGTCGCTGGACTCCGACCAGGCGCTTGCAGCCCTCACCGCCGCCTGTGCCCTCGCGCGGTGGGCCGCGCTGCTACACGCCGCCGCCCTGAGTCCCGCTCGCACCGATGGACTCGGAGCCGCGTTCCACATGAGCCGCCTCGGCCTCAGCGCAGCAACAGCAGTGTCCGTGACCGTCGCACTGGCGATCTGCGGCCTCGCTGCCGGGGCGGCAGCGCTCATTACCACCATGCTGATCGCCGCCCTATGGGCGGCGTTCGCCCGGCGAACGCTCGGTGGCCGCACCGGGGACACCCTTGGCGCTAGCGTTGCCATAACAGAGGTCGTCGTTTGCACCGTCCTGCTGGCAGCCTGGCACGGCTGACATGCGCCGTCTTACCAATGTGAGATAGCTACGGTCCCACCCGTGAGTGAGACCGTAGGCGACTCCATGTGAGAACGTCGGGCTGCCCGGACTGCCCGTGGCTGCCCGTGGCTGCTTTCCAGAGGTCTCTCAGATCGTGTGAGAAACCTTCCGTCGCAGCATCACCCGCGCCCTGCAGAGAGCGACCGATCGCTCGTGAGCGATCTCTAGTCCACAGGGCGCGCTCTGACGGCCACGAGATCGTCGTTGGCGCACACCAACATGGGCGCGGCACCGACCTCCATCAGCGGCGCGGCGTTCTCACGGCCAGGCTGCAACTGATCGCTGTGCAGCTCCCGTGCCCGCAAGAGTCCCTGGCTTCTCCAGTGGCTCAGGGTCTGCGCGTTGACGCCGAGTGTGCGTGGGGTCCGTTTCGCTGCAGTCATCTTCCCGAGAGGATAGGGGCGCCTGTGGCGTATCCGCTTGATCAGCTTGCCGGCGTGCTGGCGCGTCAGGCGCTCACCGGTGGAGGTGATGAGCAGCGGTCCTTTGGTGCGCGCGATCGTCGCGAGCGTCGCTTCGAGCGGGCCGGTGCCGGCGCGCACGAGCCACACGAACCAGTCAGCGAGATCAAGCGCGTACGCGCCATGGGTCGCGCGCCAGTCGTCATAACGCCGCAGGAACGCCGCAGCGAGCTCGCCAGCGGCAGCTCGCCGCGCGCGGCCTCCAACAAGTTGTCCGCAAGCTCACGACGACCGGCTTTCGATCGCCGCGGCCGAAGTTGGACGGTGCGTTCGGTATTGAGGCCCGATCTAACTTCCGATAAGGGTCCGTTATCGCAAGCTAAAGGACTTTGGCGGCCGCCGAAGGCTGCGGCTCGGCCGGTGCGGCGGGGATGCTGCTATTTAGCGCCAACTCCGGATCCGACGTCGTCGGGGGAAAAGGCGTCTGGATAGATCTGCCACGGTCGGGGCACTGGGTCTCCTTCGCAGCCGACCATGGTGCACACACCGTCGCGCGAGCGTCGTCGTGCGTGCTGTACCCACACAATGAGCGCTGGAACGCCCAGACAGACGAGGAGAAGCAGGGCGGCAGTGAGAGCCTTCTCGCTCGATCTAGTCGGTGGAGAAGCGATGCGCTGCTTCACGGTAAATCAGCCTAGGAGGGTCTAGCGAAACTCGCTAGCCCTGTATTGGTGCGGGGTTCTGAAGCTGCTCGCATCGGCCATACCTCAAGATTTGGGCGGTTCTACCCCAAGCACTGTCTGGGGAGTCTGGGGCTCCGTCACGGGAAAGCCAAGAGCGTTTGTCCACTTCTGTAGCCGGTCGCAGTAGGTGTGGAACTCGGTGACGGCCATCTGCTGCGCGGTCGCCAAGTGGATCGCATCCATTGGCTTGAGCTGACCCCAGCCTTGTGAAATACCCCGCCGTATGAGTGCCCGTGCCTTCCCGCCGATCAGGTCGTAGAACTCGACTGTCTTGATCGGCGATGGCGGCGCCCATAGAGCATCGATATCTTCTTCGGTCTGCTGATCGAGCGTGGCCGCTTCCTTCTCGCTCCTCGCGAATGCGACCTCGACGCGGCTGATCGAGGACGTAAGCAGCTCTATATCTCCGGCGCGTACCTGCCGGAACAGCTCATCGATCACCGGCACGCGGTCTGCAACGCCATTGATATACGACAGTGGGACATTCGAGTCCCAGTAGACGCGCCGGGCTTCATCCGGCATCGCGCAACCTCCTCGTCAAGACCTCGGGGAGAGGGTCGCCATCCTTGAGCGGAATCGCGCCGCGCGCCCTCATGTACTCCTGTGGCTCGACCTCTGCGAGCGGCGTCACGTTCGACACTCGACGCACGGTCAGCGGCCGTCCGGTCTTGGGGTCTCGACGGACCCAACCCTCAACGGTGGCGATGTGACCCCATATCTCGCGCATCATGGATTCGCGGCCAGCAACCAGATAGCAGGACACCGCGCGATCCTGGATATGGTCGTACAAGGTGAAGCGGAGAGAGTTGCGGTTGCTGAGCGTCTGCACCCGTCCGGTAACAGCGCCGTAGGCTTCCTCGCGCTCGACGGACACCGCCGGGACGACGGGAACG
Organism: uncultured Solirubrobacterales bacterium; assembly: GCA_963703395.1. Taxonomy (GTDB): domain Bacteria; phylum Actinomycetota; class Thermoleophilia; order Solirubrobacterales; family Solirubrobacteraceae; genus Palsa-744. Next base: position 1,220,268 of record OY969817.1, read on the forward strand.
GCCACTGTGGGCTCTTGGACGATCGCCTCCGACTCGGCGGTCTCGAATCGGATAGCTTCGATCGCCGAGCCTCGCAGGAGGTTGGCGATGTCTTGGGCCTGCTTGCTCACGGTCGGGGGGTAGGGGATCGTCTCGCCTCGCTCAAGCGCCTGCCCTACCTCCAGGTAGGCGCGCACCACACGGTCGATCTCCTCCGGCTTTGTGCCGTTCTCGGGCACGCCCCGGGCCGTCGTAGTTGCGCTGCCGTACTCAAGCCCGTCGATCTGCCAGATGACGCCCTCAACCTTCGCCTCGACGGCGAGGGCGGCCACGAGCGCGTTGAATCGAGACACCGCCGTCGAGAACTCCGACAGCGAGACGGTGCCCTGGAGGACAAGCGTAACGGTATCGCTCATGCCCACGGTTTTGGCTTGTTAGAGCGGTTTTTCCGTCCGACCATGCCCGTAGTATCGCATCGTAGACAACAGAAAAAGCGACCCCCGCGACGTTGGCGCGTCCGGGGGTCCGGATCAAGGAGTTGTAGCCTCCATGACCAGGCAGACCGTACCACGGCGCTCCGTCGCCGCAGACCTCGCAAGCATCCTCGCTTCGCCGGAGGTTGTCCGCCTCATCGATGAGCTTCAGGAGACCCGTTTGACGGGCCGTCCGGGCTATCCGATCCGCAGCATGGTGGGCATGGCGCTCGCCAAGAGCCTCTACGCGCTGCCGACGTGGACGCGCACGGTCGCGCTCGTGCGCGAGCATCCGGCCCTTGCGGCGGTGATCGCCCCCGGTGGGGACGTGCCGTCCGTGTATGCCTGCTACCGCTTCACGGCGAAGCTCCGCACCCACACGGACATGCTGGAGGAGTGCATCGCAGGGGTGCTGAAGGAGTTGAAGAAGCGCAACCCGCTTCTCGGGTGGGACGTGGCGATCGACGCCTCCGACATGCCCGCGTACGCGAACGGACAGCGGTACCGCTACAAGAGCGGACCGGAACGCAAGATGTTCTCCGACCCGGATGCGTCCTGGGGACATCGTTCCTCCGTCTCGACGCGCAAGGGCGGAGGGTTCTACGGCTACCGCATCCACATGGCGGTGTGCGCCAAAACGGACCTTCCGCTCGCGTGGCGGGTGGAGACGGGCCGCATGAACGAAACGCCGACCGTCGCGCCGCTGCTGGACAAGTTGCACGCGCTCGGGATCGACCCGGAGACGTGCATGATGGACGCCGGGTACGACAACGCGACCGTCTACGACGCTTGCGCCGAGCGGGAGATCGCCCCGGTGATCCCGCTCCGTGAAACCCCCGCCGTCAAGCGTGGCGACCACAAGCCCCCGTGCTGCGAGCATGGCGAGTGGCGGTTCGCTGGGGCCGACCACAAGCGCAAAGCGACCAAGTGGCGCTGCCCCACCGGGGAGTGCAAGCCCGCGTCCGCGTGGGTGCAGGCCGACAGGCTGCACCCCTTGATCCCGCGCGAGACGCCGCGGTGGAAGACCCTCTACCGGGGCCGTGCGTCCGTCGAGCGCGCATTCGGCCGCTCCAAGAACGAATGGGCGCTCACGCCGCTCCGGGTGCGCAGGATCGAGCGCGTACGGCTCCACGCCGACCTGACGATCATGGCGCAGTTGACGTGCGCGCTCAATCGGGAGCGGGCCGTAGCACTGGCAGCGTGAGCCGGACCTACGAGTTGCCGAGCACGAGGCCGAGTTGCCCGGTCAGTGCTTGCAGCACGCGAGGGTGCATCGCATCGCCGACGGCTGCGAGCGTACCTATCAGCCGGTCTTCCGGGAAGAACTTCTTCGCCTGCTCCAACAGCGTGTTGTACACGTCGGCGAGCGGCTTGCCTACCTCCGCCGCGCCGCTCTCAGCAAGGAGCCCGAGGTCGATGTAAAGCCGCTGGGCGTGTTCGTTCAACTGAGCCATCGACAAGATGCTACCCCCTCCATCGGACTATCGGCGGGCGCCACGCCCAGCCCTGCGGCGTGGCGCTCAGGCTTGAGGCGTGGCCTCTTCTTCGGCGGCGCGCGCGAGCTGCGCGACCGTGACGCCGAGGGCACCCGCCACGCCACGCAACGTCACCCAGGTAGGGTTGCCATGCCCCCGCTCCATCCTGGAAAGGTGCGCCGAGGTCACCCCGGCCTTGAACGCGAGAGCTTCGATCGACAGTCGCTGAGCTTGGCGCAGGCGACGAATCGCCCGCCCCAAGTCCTCGTTCGCGGGCACCCCGGCCCTACAGACAGATCATCTGGAGGTCGTCCAGGCGCCGCAACGCGGGCGACATATGGAGCCGGGTCCGCTTCGGGATCACGACACCCACTCGGCCGAGACTCTGGATCGCGTCCTCGACCGCCTTCGGGTCGATGTCGTCCAGTTCGCTCCTTAGCCGCGCGAGGGGGTACCCCCGCTTCGCTCCGAGGATCAGGTTGACCACCACGCTTTCCGTGAAGAGGTCGCAAGGGGGCTCAACGTGCTTGGATTCGTCGTGCATGGGAGTTCAGGCTCCTGTGTCACGACCCCGGGGCAGCTACAACTGTCGCCGGGGTCAATTAGTAGGGATCAGCCGACGCTAGACTCCCTCAGCGATGGGCGCAACCCCCTTTCGCTAGCCGTTTCGCAGGCCCCTCCTAGCTCATCGTCGCGACGACATCGGCATCGCCGCGTGCGCAGGCGAAGACCTACCTCAACCGACAGCTATTGCGCGGCCGTCGCGGGGATGCTCGTTGAACCGCTGCTCTCGCTTGAGAAGCGCCTGAGTGCACGCTGAGAGGGGTGAGCGGTGACGGCCTCGCGAAGACGATCACCTGTGGCGTCGAGATAGCGGCTCGTGGTTGACAGGGAGGCGTGTCCGAGCAGGTCGCGGAGCTCGACGACGTCGATGCCGTTCTCGACTGCCAGTGTCGCGAACGTGTGGCGAAGTGCGTGCACGCGGGCGCCCTTCGGGGGCCGGATGTCGGCGCGCTTGAAGATCTGGTCGATCACGTATTGGATGCGCCCGCGGGTGAGGCGCGTTCCGTCGTAGTGCACAAGAAGCGGGCTATCCGAGTCCTCAATGGCCTCGGCACCGTGCCGCTCTACACGCGAGGCGACGTAGCGGTCGATCAGCGCGTCAAGGCCGGCCTCGATCGGGATCGTGCGCTCCTTGCGGCCCTTGCCCTTGATCTGCAGACGGCGTTGCCCCTGGGGGCCCTCGCGGCTCTCGAGGTCCAGCGCAGCTGCCTCCTCGAGGCGGATGGCGGTGACCGAGAAGATCGCGACGAGGGCGAGATCCCGCTCCGGCCACCGCTTGGTCAGCTTTGCCCGCGGATTCTCGGTCGCGGCCACCTCGAGCATTAGGTCCGTCGCACCCCGGTCTTGAATCGAGCGTGGAGGGGTCACGGGCAACTTGGGCTTGGCGAGACCACGCATCGGTGACCGGACCAGCACGTCGTCGCCGACAAGCTGGTTGAAGAATTGATTCCACACTGTCCACGCGCGTACCTGCGAGCTGTCAGCGTGATCGTCAGCCCAAGAGCCGAACCCGGCTCGGAGCGCGTGGACATCCAGCTCGCGCACGTCTAGGGCCCCGACCCGCCGGCGCAAGGCCTCGGCGTCGCTGACTCGGCGCTGCGGGTCGGCGATCCGGCCGCCGACCCCGTACAGGTCCCGCCGATAGCCCGCAATCGTGTGATCCGAGCGCTTGGCGGCGCGTAGATTGTTCAGAAACCCGTCCGTCAGCCGGTCGAAGCGGTACCGCTGCGGCGTCTCACCGATGTGAGACAGATGAATCTCACTCATGTGAGACGGCTACGTCTCACTCATCTGAGACTGCGCAAGCGCCCCGAGGTGCTTGATGCTCCCAGCCAAGCCTCTATCGAACTGAGCGCGAGTGGGGGAGGGGCACCCGACGGTCTCTCGCGCCCGCGTGAGAGACCTCCTAGCGGCGGACGGGAAGTCCGGCGGCGCTACCGCCGGATCGGCTGGCTGATCGAGCTGTCGGCGCTTGGTCGCCCGTCGTCGTGAGGCATCAGGATCTCGGATGCCTCCGCTGGCGTCACGCCGGGGTAGAGCGCCCTGACGGCGAGGATTGCGCAGGCTCCACCGACCAGTTGTGCGGCTATGAAGGCCGGCACGGACGCGGGCGCGATACCGGCGAAGGTGTTGGAGAACATGCGCCCGACGCTGATCGCGGGGTTGGCGAAGCTGGCGGAGCTGGTGAAGAAGTAGGCGGCGCCGATGTAGGCGCCGACGGCCGCCGGGATCGTGCTCCCGCGTTTGCTACGCGCGAGCGAGAAGATCACGAGCAGAAGGCCGGCGGTCGCGATCACCTCAGAGAACAGGTGTGCGGGCGAGGCGCGGTGATGTGTGGAGATGCTGATGGCGGCAAGGGCGAACATGCCGTTCGCGGTGACGGCGCCGAGCACGCAGCCGGCTATCTGCGCGGGAATGTAGGCGAGCGCGTCGCGCCAGCTGATGCCGCCGAAGCTCGCGTCGGCGAGCGAGACGACCGGGTTGAAGTGACCGCCGGAGACCGGGCCGAACATGAGGATGATCGTGAACAGCCCCGCCGCTGTGGCGGCGGCGTTCTCGAACAGCTGCAGGCCGACGTCGTTCGGGGAGAGCGTCTGTGCCGCGATCCCTGAGCCGATGACTAGCGCGGCCAGGAACGCCGAGCCGAGCAGCTCAGCGAGCAGACGACGGGAGAGCGGCGGCGCATCGGTCATGCAGCAACCAGGAGCTTGTCGGCGAACTCGCCCGGCAGTCCGACCTCGCGGACCTCGGCGGCGACCGCATCGGCGTCGTAGTCCACGCGCTCGATCGTCACCTCGAGGCCGCTCGCGGCGGCTCGCAGGATGGCGAAGGCTCCGCGCGGGTCGCCGTCCTTGGGCTTGCCGACCGAGCCGCTGTTGACGAAACAGCACGCCGCCGTACTCATGCACCCACGGCTTGTGGGTGTGACCGAACACCAGCACCGGGTCGCTCTCGGCGGCCGCGAGTCGTTCGTACAGTCTGGCCGGCTTGTCCTCGAACAGGTACTCGTTGACCTTCCGGGGGGAGCCATGGACCAGGTGCACGTTGACGTTGCCAACGGGGAAGTGCAGATCGAAAGGCAGGGCGCGCATGAAGTCCTTGGAACGCTGGCTGGTGTGCGCCAGGGTCCAGTCGACCGATAGCTGGCCAAGCTCGCGATCGTGCGCGGTGACGTACGCGCAACCGCAGTCCTCGAGGTCGCGGGCGATCGCGTAGTCGTAGTTGCCGTAGATCGTCGGAATCTCGCGCTCGGCGATCAGCGCGCACACCTCGTTCGGATGTGGACCGTAGCCGACGAGATCCCCGCCGCAGAACACGCTCTCGATGCCGAGCTCCTCAATCCGCGCAAGGGCAGCCTGCAGCGCCGGCAGGTTGCCGTGGATGTCGGTGATGACGGCGGCAGTGTCAGGTTGATCGCTCACGAGCGCTCTGGCGTAGCGATCAGGTCGCAAGTGTCGCGGCGTAGGCACTCGCGGGTTTGGCGGTGCGCGAGGATCATGATGTGCGAGCGCACGCGCGCCCCATCGAAACTGGCGAGGACGGCATCTGCGCACGCCCGGATTTCCTCGGCTGGCTTGTTGTCCGCGAACTCGTCGGCGAGCATCGGCAGCAGCCGCGCGAGGCGCAGCTGGTGGGCGGTGCGATCGCTGCGGATCGCACCGAGACGGACCGTGATCAGCTCGCGGATGTGCGCCTGGATTCCGTCGCGGATCGCCCGCACATCCTCGATCGGCCTGCCCGCCGGATCGGGTATGTCCCACGCCTCCACCATCGTCGGCACGTAGGGGCAGGCGTCGCCGCAGCCCATCGTGATCGCCCAATCGGCGTGGAGCTGCATCTCGAGCGTGAGCTTCTTCGGCTTGCTCCCAGAGAGGTCGAATCCGATCTCGTGCATCACCTCCACCACCTGCGGCCAAATCTCACGGGCGGGATCGGTGCCGGCGGACTCGGCCCGCACGTCATCGGGGCCGTAGCGCTCAAAGAACGCTTGCGCCATCTGCGAGCGCCCGGCGTTGTGGTTGCAAACGAACAACACGTAGCGGACCGCCTGCTCGCCTCTGTGCTCCACGGTGGGGATGTCGTCCGTGCTCATGGCGCGGATCGTATTACATCGACAGACGTGACTGTTATTGATATAAGTAGATTGATGCCCGTCGATTTGGAGCTGTCCCCCAAGCACAAGCGCGCCAACGGTGCTCCGTGCTGTGAGCCCGTCGTCTACCCCGACATTCAGCGCGAGGAGGCCCTGCGTATGGCAGAGGTCGCCAAGGCTCTCGGCGACCCCATCCGCTTGCAGCTCGTCGACGTGCTGCGCAAGCACGCCGGCAAGGTCTGCGTTTGCGAGCTGGTGCCGCTGTTCGACATCTCACAGCCCACGCTCTCCCACCACCTAAAGAAGCTCCGCGCCGCCGGAATTGTGGACTCCGAGCGCAAGGGCCTATGGGCCTACTACTACGTGATTCCCGACGCCCTCAAGGAGCTGTCTGCATGGCTGAACTAGAGACCGATTGCTGCACCCCCGCCGCGCGGGCGAGCTGCTGCGAGCCCGACCAGAAGGCCGAGTGCTGCGGCGAGCACCACGGCGCCGGGTGCGGGTGCGCGGCGGGCGCCGATTCGCCTCAGACCAGCGATGCGCTGCGGGAGACGGTCCGCGAGAAATACGCGGCCGCAGCCCGTGCGGCCGCGTTTGGGAGCGCGGGATGCTGCAGCCCCGCCGACGAGACCGGGACCTTCGGTGCGTCCCTGTACGCGCATGAGGCTGACGCTGACATCCCCGAGGCCGCCGTTGGCGCCTCGCTTGGCTGCGGCGTCCCGACCGCGGTCGCCGACCTGCACGAAGGGGAGATCGTGCTCGATCTCGGCTCCGGTGCCGGCGCCGACGTCCTGATCAGCGCCAGGCGGGTCGGTCCAACCGGTCGCGCGATCGGGATCGACATGACCGACGAGATGCTCGAGCTCGCCCGTCGCAACGCCTCCGCAGCGGGTGTCGAGAACGTCGAGTTCCGAAAGGGCTACCTCGAGCAGCTGCCGCTCGGCGACGCGAGCGTCGATGTCGTGATCTCCAACTGCGTGGTCAACCTCTCTGGCGACAAGCCGAAGGTGCTCGCCGAGGCCGCGCGCGTCCTGCGCGCCGGTGGCCGCTTCGCAATCTCCGACGTGATCGCCGACGAGGACATGGACGCGGCCACCCGAGCGGACATGCAGCAATGGACTGGCTGCATCGCCGGCGCGCTCACCCGCCGAGAGTTCGAGCAGGCGCTCTTGTCCACCGGGCTGGAGGACATCGAGGTACACGAGACCCATCGCGTTCACGAGCACGCCGGCGCGGCGATCATCCGCGCGCGCAAGCCGGTACTGGCCGGATGACGGCAGTGTCGGGGGCGGAGCGGCTTTACGGGCCGCAGGCCCTGTATCGCCAGTGGGAGGAGGGCCAGTGGAGCACCTGGGCGATCGATCTGGCCGCCGACCGCGAGCAGTGGGCCACGATGGAGGACCGCACGCTGATCGGCTTCGTCCTCGGCTCGCTGATGGTCGCCGAGGAGCGGATCACGACAAAGTTCGCGGGGCTCGTCGCCGCCGCAGCGAGCGAGGAGGCGGCGTTCCTAGCCAGCCAGCAGGTCGACGAGGCCCGTCACATGCAGTTCTACGCTCGGCTCCAGGACGAGGTCGTCGCCGAGCCCGCACTGATCGCTGAACACGTCCAGCGGGCGCGCGAGCACGTCTCGCCTGCCTTTCAGAAGATCTTCGACGAGAGGCTCGTCGCCGCGCACGAGCGCCTACTCGCAGACCCGAGCGATAAAGCGGCGAAGGTCGCGTTCGTGACGATCTACCACCTGATCCTCGAGGCGACGCTGGGGCTCACAACATTCGAGTTCGCCACCCGCTACCTGGAGCGCGAGGGCCTGCTGGGCGGGTTCGTCGCGGGCTACACCAAGATCCATCACGACGAGCACCGCCACATCGCCTACGGCACCTGGTTTCTCCGCGAGCAAGTGGCCGCGGCGACGGCGATGGGCGATGTCGTCAGAGCGACCTTGCGAGAGATCCTGCCCGCCGCCGCGCAGGCCCTGACGCCGCCCGCCGGTGCCGATCCATCTGTGCTCGGCGCGTCAGCGGAGGAGCTCCGTGAGTTCGCGCTGGACGGGCTCACTCGTCGCCTGAAGATCATCGGCGTGCCGCTGCAGTCGCTCTGACGGCGCGGCTCAGCGTGGGAGCGGTGCTCCCGCGACCGCGGCGATCACGCCGAGCGCGCCGGGGGAGAGCGAGCCCCGCGGGCGTACCTAGCGAGGAATCACGGCGAGCTCGTGAACGCCTAACAACCTCCCTGCGGCACGGCCGCCGGACGCGACACCTTGAGTCAGGGTTAGCCGTGTGAGTGCCCGCGTACCGTGCGCCAGCTCTCGTGGGTGATGCGCAGGATCACGACGGTCATCGCCAAGCCGATGATGGGGTCGAGGATCGGGGCGCCTGCGGCGATCGCGATCGCGCTGGCGATTACGGCGAGCGAGACGTACGCGTCAACGCGGGCGTGCTCGCCGTCGGCGATCAGTGCGGGGCTGTCGAGTCGATGCCCGGCGCGGGTGCGCACCACCGCCGCGAGCCAGTTGCCGGCGAACCCGACCGCGCCGGCGAGGGCGAGGGCGAGCAGATGGCCAGGCGTGGACGGGTGGATCAGGCGCAGGATCGCCTCATAGGCGGCAACACACGCGGAGATGAAGATGGCTGCGACGACGGCCAGGCCGGCGAGGCGCTCGGCGCGCTCGGAGCGCAGCGCGAACGCGATGCCGAGCGGGATCGCGGTCAGGGCGTCCCCGCCGTTGTGGATCAGATCGGCCAGGAGCGCCAGGCTGCCGGTGAGCACGAACACGAGTGCCTGCACCACGGCGGTGCTGGCGAGGATCGCGAGCGCGATCGTGACGGTCCGAACGCCGTCGCGTGAGCGCTTGATGCTGTCGTCCACGAGCCCGTGGGAGTGACCGTGGGCGTGCTCTCCGTGACCCTCACGCGTGTGCTGATCATCATGGCCGCGGCGGGAGGGATGCTCGTGCGGTCCGAGGTGCGGGTGGGCGTGGCGCAGCGTGCCGTGACGGTGCGCGTCGCCTCCGAGGAGTTCGTAGGTGGCCGATGTCATGTCGGTCAGGCTAGGGCGTGCCTCCGGAGGCGCCCGGTGCCGGCGGGCGCGCCACGGGCGCCTGCAGGCCTAGCGCGAAGGCGATCGCTTCGAGCGCCGGCGCTTGCTCAGGCTGTGAGACCGACACCCTCAAGCGTCGCCGATCGGGTTCGAAGCCGAGCTCATAGAAGGGGCAGCACTCGCGCTCGATCGCGATTGTCTCCTCCACCAGACTTGTGTTGACGTGTTGGTCAAGCTCGACCACGAGGCGCAGCAAGCTGCGGTGAACCACGCGTGCTCCCGCGCCGGCCTGCCGGTAGCGCTCGTACTGAGCGCGCAGAGCGGTCTCGTCCAGTGTGCAACTCGGTGCCATCGGCAGCGACTCCATACCGACAGCTTAGGCAAAAACACTCAGACACCTCAACGGACGTTAGGATGATGAGGGTGACTGACGATCGCTGTGACCTGCTGTGCCTGGACCTTCCGCGCGCCGAGGAACTGCGCAAGGCTCGCCTGCAGCCCGCGCTCGCTGAGGAGCTGGCCGCTACGGCCAAGGCGCTCGGCGATCCCACGCGCCTCACGTTGGCGGTGGCGTTGCGCGATGGGGGAGAGCTCTGCGTGTGTGATTTGAGTTGGGTGGTTGAGCGGGCGGAGAACCTCGTGTCCCACCACGTTCGAGCGTTGCGCGCCGCCGGCCTGGTTCGCTCGCGTCGGGAGGGCAAGATGGTGATCTATGCGCTGACCGAACGCGGCGAGGCGCTGCTCGATGTCGTGCTCGGCGGCCGGGTGCGCGCGTGAGCTCCCAAGCGCCCACGCTTGCTGTCATACAACCGACCAGCAAGACCCGCTCGCGGCTCGTCCGTCGCGCGAAGCTCTTGTCCTGGCTGAGCCTCGGATGGATGACGATCGAGGGCGCGGTCGGCGTGATCGCGGGCTTGGTGGCCGGCAGCGTCGCGCTGACGGGATTCGGGCTTGACTCGGTGATCGAGGGCGCCGCGAGCGTGATCGTGATCTGGCGCTTCACCGGTGGGCGCGAGTCCTCCGAAGAGGCCGAGCGTCGAGCGCAGAAGCTCGTCGGCGCGAGCTTCTTCCTACTCGCCCCCTACATCGCCCTTGACGCTGTCCTCACTTTGGCTGATCGCTCGCATCCCTCGATCAGTTGGGTCGGCGTCGCGCTCGCGCTCGGCAGCATCGTCTTGATGCCGCTGCTGGGTCGGGCAAAGGCGAGTCTCGGGGCGCAGCTCGGCTCCTCGGCGACCGCCGGCGAGGGCGCGCAGAACATGCTGTGCGCCTACATGGCGGCCGGCGTGTTGGTCGGTCTGCTCGCGAACGCGGCATTCGGGGTGTGGTGGCTTGATCCGGTGATTGGCTTGGGGATCGCGGCGCTGGCGGTGAAGGAGGGACGCGAGGCCTGGGCGGGCGAGGTCTGCGCCGACTGTGCTCCAGTCGGCTTTGACAGCGCCGTCGCTCCGTGCGAGGACTGTGACTGCGGCTGAGGCCATCCCTGTGAGCGCGCAGCATTCATCGGCGGAGGCCGGGCATTCCCACGCCGCTCATGCTGGGCATTCCCACGGCGTCTCAGCAGACGCCGACCGCGGCAAGCTGAGGATCGCGCTCGGCCTGATCGTCGGGTTCATGCTGGTCGAGGTCGTCGTCGGTGCGCTCGTGCACTCACTGGCGCTGCTCTCAGACGCCGCGCACATGCTGACCGACGCGGGCGCGATCGCGCTCTCGCTGGTCGCTATCCGTCTCGCCGCCAGACCGGCCAAAGGCGCGATGACCTTCGGCTTCAAGCGCGCCGAGATCCTCGCGGCTCAGTTCAACGGCGCCACCCTGTTCGTGCTCGGGCTGCTCATCATCTATGAGGGCATCAGCCGACTCGTCACGCCACCGTCGGTGTCGGGGACACCGGTCTTGATCGTCGCGCTGGTCGGGATCGTCGTCAACCTCGCCGCTACCTACACGCTCAGCAAGGCCAACCGCCAGTCGATGAACGTCGAGGGCGCGTTCCAGCACATCCTCACCGACTTGGCCGCGTTCGTCTTTACCGCGATCGCGGGCGTCGTGATCTTGACGACCGGCTTTCACCGTGCGGACGGCATCGCCTCGCTGATCATCGCGGCGATCATGCTGAAGGCTGCCTACGGGCTGCTCAAAGCCTCCGGTCGGGTCTTTCTGGAGGCCGCGCCCCAGGGTCTGGACCCCGATGCGATTGGACAGGCGCTCGTGGACGAGCCGGGTGTCAAGGAGGTGCACGACCTGCACGTGTGGGAGGTCACCTCCGGCTTTCCCGCGCTCTCAGCCCACGTGCTCGTCGGCCTGGACTCCGACTGCCACAAGCTGCGACGACGGATGGAGCGAGTTCTGCACGACCGCTTTGAGATCGAGCACACGACCCTTCAAGTCGACCATCAAGGCGGCGAGCTGCTTGACATCGAGTTGCCTGAGCAGCACGACGCGCCCGTGCGCTGAGCGCGCCTGACCTCGAAGGCCTCGAGTCTGACGCCCGCTATCGCGTCGCTCGATCGTGCGGGCTCGGCTAGGCCTGAGCGGCGCCGGGGCGCCTGGCGGTGCCGAGGATGTGGGTCTCGGCGATCGACTCGATCGCGCCCATGCGGAAGCGAAGCCGCTCGGAGCGCTCGACCTGGAAGCCGGCGGCAACGATTGCGTCCTGGGTCTCGCGGTTGAGATGGCAGCCCGCGCCGAGCCGTGACCAGACGGGGTCAGCTGCGCCCTGGAGGGCGCGCAGGATGGGGCGCTCGTCGCGGACGTGCTCGAAGAAGCGCAGCTCGCCGTCCGGGCGGATCACGCGGTAGAGCTCGCGCAGCGCAACTGCCTGGTCGGGGACCGAGCACAGCACCAGGCAGGCGATCCCGGCGTCAAAGGAAGCATCCTCGGCGGGCAGCGCGTCGGCGAGCCCGGCCACGACGCGGATCGGCACCGGTGCTGTGCGCGCGGTCTGCTCGGCGCGAGCGCGCATGTGGTTCTCGGGCTCGATCGCGACGACCTCGCTGACCGACGCGGGGTAGAGCTCGAAGTTCGCGCCGTCGCCGGCGCCGAGCTCGATCACGCGCCCGGATAGGCCCTCGAGCAGTCGCCGGCGATACTCGTCCTCGCCCCTGGCCTTCGCCTTGGCAGTCAGGCGAGGATGCAGGACCCGGGAGAAGAATGGGTGCTCGCACGTCCCACCGGGCGAGGACGATGCGCCGCTCGCATCCGGCCGCTCAGACATTGCTGCTGGGCGCTGTCGTGCTCGCGTCCTCGTTGACCGTGGGCTTGCGCGAGCCGCCCGCCATGCACGTGACCCGCTCCGCCGCGCCGCGCAACCGCCGCGCACGCTGTCCGGGCAGCCGCCGGGCGGCCCACGCCACGCCGCCCATCGCAAACATTCCAAGCGGACACGCCAACAGCCAGATCCCGGACATCATCGTGAGGTTCTCCTAACGCTCAACTACGACATTTGTGTAGTAACTACTACGTCACCGTAGTACGTGGAGTCCGGTCTGTCAAGGGATCGCGGGCGCGCCACGCGATCCACCGATACACGGCGAGGCCGCCGAGCGCGAACGGGATCGCGCACATCGCGCCGCCGAGCAGATCGGTCACGCTCATGCCGGTGCCGGTCGCCTGCGAGAGGGCGGAGGCACCCCCGAGGCCGGCGATCGAAGCGACGAGCGCGCCTGCGAACACGACCGCGCCGAGCACCGAGACGGCGATCGCGCGGAGCGTGATAGTGCCGAGCTTCGGCTCGCTGCCCGTCTCGAGCTGGGTCACGCGCAGCTCGAGCAGCTCTTGGCCGCCGATCGCCGCGGCGACCTGCAGCTCGACCCAGGCCGGGCCGCGTACCACCTTCAACAGCGCCGCGACGAGCGGGTCGCGGCCACAGGTGCGCACGGCGCGGCGATCGGCGGCGAGCTCGCGTCCAGCGACGTAGCGCGCTCGAAGTCCGGCGAGCGCGGGCACGAAGAAGAACGTCGCCGGCAGCGCCCTGACGAGCAGGACCTTCAGCGGGTCGAGATTGCGCACGTGGTAGCGCTCGTGCTCGAGCACCGCTCGCAACTCCTCGCCTGAGACGCCCTCCAGCAGCCCGCGGCTCACCGCCACGTGCGGGGTCAGCGCGCCATAAGCGAAGGAAAACCACTCCTCGCAGTCGACCAGCACGACACGCCCGGCCAGCCCCGCCGCGCCGGCAGCCTGCACAAGCTCCTCGGGCAGCTCGAGCGCGAGCGCGCTCACACGCCGGGCGAGCGCGTGCGAGGCGAGGATCCCGCGACGCAACGAGCGGACGCCGAGCGCGAGACCGACAGCGACCAACAGGACGAACGCGAGCGCCGGCAGCAGGTCCTGGCCGTGGCCGAGGAGGCCGCCAAGCCCATGAGCGGACAGGCGCGAGATCAGCAATGGCAAAAGCACGCACCCGATCGCGCCGCAGAGCACGTAGACGCCGAGCAGCAGCGAAACGAGCGCAAGCGCGGCGAAGCTGCGATTGGCGCTGTCCAGGCGCACTACTGCTCCCCGAGCAGCCGCTGTAGGCGGCGCAGCGCCTGCGGGTCGGCCCGCGCCTCTGCCACGAAGTGCGCCATCGCCTCATCCCCATAGGTGCGGATCACGTTCTTGACCGCGACCCCGGCTGGGTCGGCGGCGCTCGGCTCATAGCGGTAGCCGCGTCCTTCGCGCTGGCGCTCGAGCACGTGCTTCTCCGCCAGCCGGCTCAGCACGGTCATCACCGTTGTGTACGCCAGCGGCTCAGACCGGCCATCGTTCAGTTGCGCCGCGACGTCGCGCACCGACATCGCGCGCCCGGCCGCCCACAGGACGTCCATCACCTCCGCTTCGAGCGGGCCGAACCCCTTGCCAGCGCTGCTTGAGCTGCTCGCCATCGCACCCATCCTACTACGCGCCTGTCGTAGTAAGGGTGCTAGCCGCGGCGCATCAGCCGTCCGACGGCGGCCATCATCTCGGCGGTCCGAGCGTCCTGCTCGCCGGGCTCGGCGCCGATCACGCACGTGTGGGCGTGCCCGTCGAGTAGCCCGAGCGCAACCTTGTCGAGTGCCGCCTGGATCGCCGAGATCTGGGTGAGCACGTCGATGCAGTAGCGGTCCTCCTGCACCATCCGCTCGATGCCTCGGACCTGGCCCTCGATCCGGCCCAGGCGGGCGAGCAGCTGGTCCTTGGTCGCGGTGTAGCCGCGGGTGGGGGAGGTGGTGGCTGTAGGTGTCATGCCAACATAGTACCAGTACCCCCTATGGGTATGCTACGGTCGGTCAGGTGACCGACGTTCTGGACGTGATCTGGCACGGCCTGCGGGACTCGTTCCTGATGGCCTGGGAGGTGTGGTGGGCGCTGGTGCTCGGGTTCGCGATCTCGGGGATCGTGCAGGCTTGGGTTCCGCGCGAACGGATCGAGCGGTCCCTATCAGGATCGGGGCCGAAACCCGTGGCGTTGGCCACCGGCCTGGGGGCGGCGTCGAGCTCGTGCTCCTACGCGGCGATCGCGATCGCCAAGAGCCTGTTTCAGAAGGGTGCCTCGGCCACCACCGCGCTCGCGTTCCAGTTCGCCTCGACGAACCTCGTGTGGGAGCTCGGGCTGGTGCTGTGGGTACTGATCGGCTGGCAATTCACCGTGGCCGAGTACGTCGGCGGGATCGTGATGATCGTGCTGATGGCGGTGCTGCTGCGCGCGTTCGTCTCACCGCGCCTCGAGGCCCAGGCGCGCGAGCACGCCCAAGAAGCGGACACCGGCCACCAGCACCACATGGCAAGCGAGCAGCTCAGCTGGCGCGAGCGGCTGACGTCGGTCTCGGCGTGGTCTGACGTCGCGCACAACTTCCGCGGCGACTGGCAGATGCTGTGGAAGGAGATCACGCTTGGGTTCTTCCTCGCCGGGTTCATCGCGCAACTAGCCCGGATCTTTCGTTAACGGTCCGCGCCCCGGGTGGTCCGGGGCGCGGAATGTCCGGCTGAGCTTGGAGAATCGGGGTTGCGAAGTCCTTGTTCCCGAGCTCAGGAGGTTCACCTTGCGGGTGCAGCGCGATGGCCGCAGGTTCAAGGTAGATGTTGTGTCGGACGGAGAGGGTTTGGTCTCGCACGTGGGTAGCGCGCTGCTGGGGGAGGTCGCTGAGAAGACTGGGCTGAGGGGCGCTCTGTCGTTGGGGCTTGGGGACTTCAAGCAACGTCGATCCGGGCACGATCACGGCCGTGTGGTCGGTGATCTCGCGGTGATGCTCGCGGACGGTGGGGAGTGTCTGGCTGATCTCGGGGCGCTCGGCGATCAGGAGTCGTTGTTCGGGAATGTCGCCTCGGCCTCGACTGCGTTCCGGGTCGTGGATCGGGTCGCCCGTGACCCGGGGGGCCTGGAGCGGTTGCGGGTCGCTCACGCGCACGCACGGTCATGCGTGTGGAGGCTGCTGGGCGCCCCGGAGCGTTTGACGATCGACCTGGACGCCACGCTCATCGGGTCGCATTCTGAGAAGGAGGGCGCGGCTGGGAACTTCAAGGGCGGCTACGGGTTTCACCCGATGCTCGCCTATGGCGATGAGACCAGCGAAGCGCTGGCCGGCGAGTTGCGACCGGGGAACGCTGGCGCGAACACCGCGATCGACCAGATCGAGGTCGCCGAGCAAGCGATCGGACAGATCCCGGTCGAGCACGTCGAGAACATCAAGCTGTTGTTGCGCGTCGATACCGCTGGCGCCAGCCACGAGTTGTTGGGTTGGGCTCGCGAGGGCCGGATCGAGTTCTCCGTCGGCTACGACCTGACCGAGACCGTGCGCGGCGCGATCCTCGAAACCCCTGACAGCGACTGGGTTGCGGCGCTCGCCCAGGACGGCAGTCCGCGCCCCAACGGACAGGTCGCCGAGATCACTGGCCGGCTCGACCTGTCGAGGTGGCCGGCTGGGTCGAGGGTGATCGTCCGCCGCGAGCGCGCGCACCCAGGCGCGCAACTCTCCTTCACCGACCACGACGGGCACCGCTTCCAAGCGATCCTCACAGACCAGGCCGGCCCAGTCGCGCACGTCGAGCGCGATCACCGCGGTCGCGCCCGCGTCGAGGATCACATCCGCAACGACAAGGACACCGGCATGCGCAACCTGCCGTTCCGCGACTTCGAGCACAACCGTGTCTGGCTGGAGCTCGTACGGATCGCCCACGACCTCCTCGTGTGGACCAAGCGCCTGCTATTCACCGGCGAACTCGCGAAATCAGAGCCCAAGCGCCTGCGCTACCGCATCCTGCACGTCGCGGCCCGCCTCTGCTTCCACGCCCGCACCGCCACGCTACGGATACAAGCCAGCTGGCCCTGGGCCAACGAGCTCACAACCGCGTTCATCCGCCTCAGAGCGCTCCCGCGGCCCCCAGCCTGACACGGCCGCGGCCCCCACGACGACCACCCCGGACCCCCGGCGCCACACGCCCCGCGAAGCCTGTCCGCGAACCGGCACTCGACCGCCACCACGACCCCGGATCGCGCCCTCAAACACCCCGACCCAACGATCCACGCCAACCTCAACCAACCCCACCCCACAACCACCAACCAAACCTCACATCAAACGGCTTCCTGCACGATCCGGGCTAGTAGGGCTTTGTTAGTTTTTTTGTAGGATTCGTTGCTGGTTTGGCGAACCCTTCTTGTGTCTGGTTCTCGACGTGGGGAGGGCTTGTGATGGAGATGGTTGTGGATGGGCCTGTGGTGGTGCGTGAGCGTTTGGAGGTGTTCGCCGGGGAGGTGCTGGCGGAGGCTGTGAACCGGCCGGTGCAGCTGGTTAATGGCCGGTCGTATCTGCGGGGGTTGATCGAGGAGGGTCCTCGGAAGTCGCTGGAGCCGATGGTCGCGCGGCTGGGTGGGGAGGCCGACTATGAGAGCTTGCAGCAGTTTCTGGCGGTGAGTACGTGGGATCCGGCGCTCGTTGTCAAGGCGACGGCGGAGCGGGTAGCGCCGCGGATAGCGGTCGAAGCGTGGGTGCTGGATGACACTGGTTTCCCGAAGGACGGCAGGCATTCGCCGGGGGTCAAGCGTCAGTACTCGGGGACCTTGGGGAAGATCGGTAACTGTCAGATCGGTGTCTCTGTGCACGCGGTGGGTAGCAAGGGCACGGTTCCGTTGGGGTGGGCGTTGTATCTGCCCGAGGAGTGGTGCGAGGACCCCGAGCGCAGAGCGAGGGCCAGGATTCCCGAGGAGATCGAGTTCAAGAAGAAGCCAGAGCTCGGGCAGGAGCTGATCGAACGCGCCGGCGGATGGGCTATCGAGAGAGCACCTGTCCTGGGCGATGAGGCGTATGGCAAGAACACCCAGCTTCGCCAGGAACTCGATGACGCCGGCTTCCAGTACGTGTTCTCGATCGACAAGATCGCGAGCGTGTTCGCCCCGGACACGGTGTTCTCGTTGCCCGAGCGTGCTGGGAAGACCGGACGGGGACGAACACGGCTGCGTCCCGACCGCAAACCCGAGCCCGTCCGCAAGCTCATCGAGCGTCTGGCGCCGGCGAACCTGCAGACCGTCACCTTCAGGGAGGACCCCGACGACGGTGAGCCCGTCACCTCCCGGTTCGCTTTCCTGCGCGTCCGCGCACTGGCGCGCTGGGGCAACGGGGCCGAGCGGGAGCCCCGTGAAGAGTGGCTGATCTGCGAGTGGCCAGAAGGCCACGACACGCCGCTGGACTACTGGATCAGCAACCTCCCAGCCGACACGCCGCCAGAGCAACTGGCGCGCCTGGCCCGGATGCGCTGGAAGATCGAGCTGGACTACCGCCAGCTCAAGGGCGAACTCGGCCTCGATCACTACGAGGGCCGCTCATGGCTCGGCTGGTACCACCACACCGCCTTGGTCACCGCCGCGCACGGGTTCCTCACCCTGGAGCGGCAGAACCCAAATCACCAGCGGCCGGCCTGACCCTACCCCAGACAGTCCGACTGTTCCAGCCCCTCTTCAAATGCTGGACCGGCCGCTGTGCCACCTGCCATCAGACGATCAACCCCGCCCACATACCCATCAACCGGCCACAACACGAATGACGAAACTAACAAAGCCCTACTAGGCAACGGCTTCTTCAACGGCCTGTTCCTGCGGCACACCGGCGGCGTCATCGGCGCCGTCGAGAACGTGATCGTGGGCCCGATCATCGCCGTGCTGAGCTTCGTCTGCTCGGTCGGCAACGTCCCGCTCGCCGCGGTTCTGTGGTCAGGCGGGATCAGCTTCGCCGGCGTGCTCGCGTTCCTGTTCGCCGACCTGATCGTGATCCCGATCCTGTTGATCTACCGCAAGTATTACGGCGCCCGGTTCACGGTGCGGATCGTTGCGCTCATGTTCGTGACGATGGTCATCGCGGCGCTGATCGTCGACGGGGTCTTCAGCGCGCTCGGGCTGATCCCTACCGGGCCGCGGCCCTCGCGCGGGGACATCTTCGGCTCGATCCACGTCGACTACAAGCTGTTCCTGAACATCCTTGGTGGGGCGATCTTCGCCGCACTGTTCTGGCTGACCGCGCGCCGTGGCGTCACCGATCCGATGTGCGGGATGAAAGTCGACCGCGCCAAGGCCGTCAGGAAGGAGTTCGACGGCGCGACGTTCTACTTCTGCTCTGAGCATTGCCTGCACGCGTTCGAGGTCAACACCCGCGGACACCACGACGATCACACCGGCGAAACGGAGGCTGCCCATGCCCACTAGCGCAGACACCTCGACGAGCGGACGCGGCATCCAGCTGCTTGAAACGGTCGACAGGCAGATCTCCGAGGTGATCGGCCTCCTCTCCGCCGGGGGCGAGGCGGTCCTGAGCCTTCCGGTCCCCGGTCGCGAGAAGATGGGCGACGGCACCCTTGCCGCGTGTGCGTTGCACACGGCCGAGCGCTACCAGCTGATCGCGGAGTTCCTGCAAGCCGCCGGCCAGATGCACCCGTCGCGCGCTGGCCGGGGACAGAGCCGCTACCGGATCCCACGCTTCCTGCCCGCCCGCGGCCACGGGCTGGCCGGCCACAGCGGAGGTGATCACGACTCGGGCATGCACGACGGCGATTACACCGCGGAGAGCGCCGATCTCGATGGCCTGCTCGAACGGCTATCGGCTGCGCGGGATGCCCTGAGCGTCTTGGCCCAGTTGACCGACGAACAGCTCGACACCGTGCCGCCGGCCGGCAGCTTCAGGTTCTGCGATGGGCAGAGGCGTCTGGAGCAGGTAGTGACGGGGCTGCTCAAGCACCAGGCCAACCAGGTTGAACGCCATGTCAGCCGCAGCTCGGTGAGCAGAGTCTCGCGCGCGCGAGGGCCTGACCCGTCCGCGTCAGGCCGCTTGGTCGATCGCGACGATCCGCCGGCCGTCGGGTAGACGACCTTCGGGGTAGCGCTCGGCGATCGCTTTGGCGCGGGCTCGATCACGTACCTTGCCGAGCGCGCACAGGCCGTTGAAGAAGACGTCGTCGCCGTGCAGGTTGCGCAGCGCCTGTGCCTTGTGGTTGTAGACGGTGCTCGTCGCGATCTGCCGGCGGGCCGCGAGCTCGTCGGGCTCACCGCCCTGGAAGAACAGGAACTCCACGACCTCGCGCTGGCGGCAGGGCAGCCGTCCGACCGCGGCGTGGCAGATATTGCGCACCGCAGAGTGCTCGTAGTAGTCCTCGGCGATCTCGAAGACGCTGCGCAAGTGGATTTGCTGGCGCCACTTCTCGCGGTTAGGCGCGCACCGCAACTCGGGAGCCTCGAGCGTCTCAAGGCCGCTGAGCGCGTCCTGCAGCGCTTGTGCTTCAACGGCGGTCCGCGGGCTTGTTTCAAGCTCGGGCAGCTCGTGGCGCAGATGGTCAAGCGCTCCGTGCGCGATCGTGGCCCGCAGCCAGCTGAAGAATCGCGGGGGCGGGGGAGTGGGGTAGCGGTAGAGCGCGTCCAGTAGCGCGCCGCGGGTGACGTCGAACAGGATCTGGCGGTCGAGCTCGTGCAAGCGCCTGGCCTCTTCGCGGCGATGCCAGCTCGCCGGCCCGGCGTGATGGCGGGTGGCGTCCAGGCCCTCGCGGATCCTGATGAACTCCTTGCTGACGCCTCGGCGGACCGGCTCGCAGACGATCAGGAGGAACACGAGCTTGTCCTCGTGCTCGCGGGGGTCCTTCTGGATCGCGGTGATCAGCGGCTCGAGGAACGCCTGCTTGTCATCCGGGCCGGCCATCGTGTCGAGCCAGCGCCATTCCTCCAGGCGGTCGATGACCGTCTCGGCGTGGTGGAAGTGCGACAGCGCCCTGTACTGCTCGATCAGCGCCCTGGTCTGCGGGTCGTGCTCCTCGAACACCCGCTTGTAGGGAAGGCCCTCCCACGGTGAATCGGTCAGGTAGGGGTCATTCTCGGCGGGGGCGCCGGAGCGCATCGCCTGGATGTCGGCGTAGGTGAGACGGCGACAGACTCTCATGTGAACCTCCAGTGTGTCGGCGGGCCCGGTCGTCGAGCCCTTTCACCCACACAGAAGTCAGCGATCTCTAGTCCACAGCGCGCGCTCTGACGGGCACGAGATCCTCGCTGCCGCACACCGACACGGGCGCAGCGTCGACCCCCACCAGAGGCGCAGCGGTCTCACAGCCGGGCCGCAACCGATCGCTGTGAAGCTCGCGTGCCCGCAAGAGCCCCCGGCTGCTCCAGCGGCTCAGGGTCTCAGCGTCAACGCCGAGTGCGCGCGGGGCCCGTTTCGGTGCCGTCATCTTCTCGACAGGATACGGGCACCGGTGGCGTTCCCCGGCGTACGACGTCCAAGTTTGTCGGCTACGGCTCAAGCGCGCCGAGTAGTCGGTGGGTGGGGTGACGGTTAAGGCTGTTTCGGTTCTTGTCATAACGCCGCGTCGTTCTGGGATCGGCATGCCGCGCGGCGTCCTGCACATCCCGCAGCGATGCTCCTTCATCGAGCGAGAGCGTTACGAAGCCGTGGCGCAGCGCGTGGGGGTGAAGATCGGGGATGCCGATCTGGTCGCCCATCCGCTTGATCAGCTTCCCCGCGTGCTGGCGCGTCAGGCGCTCCCCGGTGGAAGTGACGAGCAGCGGTCCTCTGGTGCGCGCGCCCTTGGCTCGGTCAACGGCGTGCGCGACGGCGGCGTTCAACGGCGCAACGGCCGCCTTCGTGGACTGGCCCTTGCCCTTCAGCTTCAGCACGCGGTGGCGGCCCTGCTCGCCGAGATCCTCGATGTCCGCGCCCACAGCCTCAGAGACCCGCAGGCCGAGCTCGAGCAGCAGCAGCACCAGCGCCAGTTCGCGCGGTCCCTCGGCGCGGGCAGCGGAGATGAGGCGCCGGGCGCGCTGCTTTGAGATCCCCGCGGTCGCAGCCTGCTCTGGGACCTTCGGGCGGTCGGCGAACTCGACCGGGTTGCGGGCGATCAGCCCGTCGTAGTGGGCGCGACGGTAATAGTGCGAGAGGCACGCCAGGCGTCGTGCCATCGTTGACGGCGCCGGCGCCTTGCCATCAAGCAGCGGCTCGCGCTTGTAGCTCTCGATCGTCGCGAGCGTCGCCTCGAGCGGACCGGCCCCGGCGCGCAGGAGCCACACGAACCAGTCGGCGAGATCGAGCGCGTACGCACCCTGAGTCGCACGCCGGTCGTCATAACGCCGCAGGAACGTCGCGGCGAGCTCGCCGGCGGTCTCCGGATCCTCGAACGGCTCATCGCCGCGCGCGGCCTCCAGCAGGTTGTCCGCGAGCTCGCGCCGTGCAGCTTTCAGATCGGCGAGCTGCGACGGGCGCTCGAGCGACTCAAGGTCGGTGCTGAGAGCGGGCATCTGCAGGCTTTCGACGCCGCTTTCCCGCTTCCTTTGCGTGGTCCATAATACCTGTTACGGACCAAAATAGGGCCAAAAGCAGGGATTTTCTGAGGCTCTTGGCGGGTCTTACCCGTTTGTCACGGCTTTCTCGTCAGTCCGACTCATCGCGCGCGCCGGTAGCGCTCGTAGATCACGCGCGAGCCGAACGTCCTGGTCTCGATCAGGTCCAGCGGAACGTCTTTGGTGACCGGCGGCAGGAACGGCGTGCCGCCGCCGACGAGGACGGGGTTGCGGAACATGTGCAGCTCGTTGACGAGGTCGAGCTCGATCGCTTCGGCGGCCAGGCCGGCGCCGCCGATCTCGACGTCCTTGTCGGTCGCATCGAGCGCCGCCGCGACCTCCTCGGCCACCGACGCCTCGGCGAGCCGGGCGTTGCCCTGAACGCTGTTCAGCGTGCGGCTGAAGACGACCTTCGGTAGAGCGCACCAGACGTCGGCGAACTCGGCGCCGAGCTCGGTCCCGCGCAGCGACGGATCGGTCTCCCAGGCCAGCATGGTCTCGTAGAGCCTGCGGCCCAATAGGTGGACGCCGAGCTTCCGTACCTGCGCGAGGTGGAAGCGGAACTGCTCATCGTTAGGAGCCGACCATCCGAACGCTCCGTCGCGGTCGGTGATGAAGCCGTCCACCGAGACGCTCATCGAGTAGATCAGCATGGCTTCAAGCTCATCACACCGGGGCGACGGACGATGTAGCGCAATGCCGTGCTGCGCCATTGGGCGGCTCAGGTGCGGGAGCGGCTTCGTTCGTAGGCGGCCCGGGTGTAGTTGTAGGCCTTACGCGCCTCGGGAGTCTCGCTTGAGCGCGGCGCGCGCGGAGCCTGCGCGTAGCGCTGGCCCTCGGAGCTGCGGCTCAGCGGGTTGAAGAGGTGTTCGCGGGCTTCTTGGAAGGCGCGCATGTGCAGGTTGCCGGCGATCCGGTCCAGAAGATCGAGTAGGTCGAGGTGCTTGGCGGGCTCGAGCAGCACGATCGTCTCGTCGCGATCGAGGATCGCGCCGGCGCGGCGCAGCGAGCGCAGCTGCTCGGAGATTCGCGCGGCGTCGCCGCAACCGTTCAGTTCGCCGCGGGTGCGGTGGCGCAGCGCCAGGTGCGCCACGACGCTCCAGCCAACGGGATGCGCGAGGTTCTCGAGCAGCCTGACGCCGGCGGGCAGGTCGTGCACGAGCCTCAGGACGTCGGTGAGCTCGGCGGCGTTCAGTGTCCAGCGGCCGCTCTTGTGCGTCTCGATCACGCCGGCGAGCTCCAGGCGCCTGAGTGCCTCCCCCACCTGTTCGCGGGAGGGCTTGCGCGTCGGCAGTTCGCGATCCGGGGCCGTGGCCTGCGCGATCGAGCTGTATGCGCCGGCGACCACGTAGCGGCAGACCGGGTCGTTGAGCAGGATCGCGAGCTTGCGGCCTGGGCTCATTTCGGAAATTGCCTGAATCCGAACGGCATTGCGAGCCTAGTTTCGGCGCAAAGCTCCCATAATCCTTGGGTGTTCCGTCCCATGACGGGTGTAGCGTGACAGGGCCAAGTTGCTAGGACTGTTCCAGACAGTAGTCACAGATGACGTCTACCAATCGACAAGCCACGCGCCGGCGGGCGCCTGCAGCGCCAGGCGATCAGACCGACGCGCCCTTCGCCGAGGCGCTCTCAGGCCTGAAGGCGCACCGCGGCCTGAGCTTCCGCGCCCTGCACGAAGCGACACAGGCCGCCGACCCAGCTGGGCGCGGGCTCTCCGGTGCGCACATCAGCCGACTGTCCAGCGGGAACGACCCGCCCTCCTCGGCGACGATCGCGCTGATCGCCAAAGCGCTTGACCTGTCGCCTCGGTACTTCGCTGAGTACCGCCTGGCAGAGGCGCGTGCACTCTTTGACGAGCGCGGTCCAGGCGGGCTGAAGCCAGCACTCGCGCAACTGCGCCGACTCGAAGCCAGCCTCGGGACGCCGCGCCCACCGGGAGCCCCCGGTGCACGAAGCCGCCGCCGGGCACCCTGACCAGAGCCCCTCTCTCGCCAGAATCCCGTAGCTTTACGCTTCGCGGTGAAGCGTAAAGCGGGTGTGTAGTGGCGCTTGAGTCAGGGATGAGGGAAGCGGTGATCGCACGCAAGGAGCAGCGGAGCGCGGGGCGCGTGTGGGCCCCGGAGGTTCGCGGTGCTCTGTGCCACAGGCTGATCGCGGAGATCTGCGCGCGCGAGATCACCGAGCCCCACTCGATCGAGACGCTCGCGGGCGCCATGTTGCCGGCGAGACTCGCGCCGGTCCACCGCCAGGCCCTGCTCGCCTTCGTCGTACCGATGGCCGCGTCCTACCTGCGGCATTTCAGACGGCCGGGATGGCGGTTCTTGGGCAGCGAGATGATCGTCGGGGACGTCGCGCTCGACCTGCTCTGGCAACGCGAGAGCCGCTTGGAGGCCGACGAGGTGAAGTCCAGTGCCTCGGCCCCGACGCTCTGGAGAGCCGCCGCCGAAGCGCAGGCCGCCGCCCAGGCCCACGCCGCCAGGCGACACTTCGGTGGCGCGTTCGCGGGGGTACGGATCGTGGCGCTGGCGCTCGGCGAGTCGGTCTGGGTGGCGGCGTGAAGCGCATCGCCGACCGGGAGCGAGCGGAGGCGATCGTCGCGCAGATGCGCGAGTTCCGCGCCGAGCTCGGTGTCGTCCCGGCGTGGTACCTCGAGCAGGCAAAGGAAGAGCTCGGCCGCTCGCGCGCGTGTCTGTACCGGTGGGTCAAGAACGGCGTGCCCGCCGGCACCCGCTCAGGCTTTCAGCTCCAGGGCGAGCACAAGGTCGCCGTCTTTGACGAGCGCGGCGTCGGCGGGGCTTGGCACGCCCTTCGCTCCGAAGGGGCAGACGTGCCCTCCCGCCCGACGTGGTATCGCGCGGCCGGACGCGACCTGAGCGAGCTCGAGCGCCGCTACATCCAGGGCGGCCTACCGGGCGCCCGCAGCGCGCAGCTGCGCCTGGAGCGCCGCGAGGGCCGCCGCGGCGACGCGCTGATCGCCGACCACAAGCTCGTCGACCTGCTGGTCTGCCTCCCGGGCGCGGCCAAGCCCGTCCGTCCCTGGATCACGAGCTTCATGGAGCCATCGACCCGCGTGATCGCTGGCCTGGCCGTGTCGGTCAGACCCCACCGTGGAGTGGTACTCGCCGCGCTCGGCGAGGCGATCCGCGAGCGCCCCGACCTCACGCCGGCGCACGGCAAGCCGTGGATGATCCGTTTCGACAACGGTCTTGAGTTCCTCGCCGGCGCGATCCGCTCAGCGGCTATGGACCTCGGCTTTCACCCGGTGCCGCTGCGCTCACGATCGCCGTGGCTCAACGGCAAGATCGAGCGCTGGCATCAGACCATGACCTGCGAGCTGATCCGCCGCCTGCCCTACTGGACCGACGGACCCAAGCGCGAGGACGGCGCCCTCGACCTGGCCACCGACACAGCGCCGCTGACGATCGAGGTGTTCACCGAGCTGCTGCTCGAGTGGGTCGCCGCCTACAACTTCGATCGAGGACACTCCGCCCTCGGCGGGCGGACGCCGGCGCAAGCATGGGAGCAAGACAGCACGCCGTTGCGCTCCGCCAGCGAGCAGGACCTACGCCGCTACCTGCTGGAGTGCCCCGGCACCCGCGTCATCGAGGCCCGCGGCGTGAAGTTCAAAAGCTGCTGGTACACCGACGAGGCGCTCCAAGATCCCCTCGGGCGCAGGGTCGAGCTGCGCCGCATGCCCCACGACGCGCGCTGGCTTGAGATCTATCTCGACGGGCAATGGCTCTGTCGCGCCGTCCGCCAAGACGAGGCCTCCCTAGCCCAGCGCCAGCGTGTGCTCGATGCTCGTGCGCAGGCCGCGCGGGAGGCGGCGGGCATCGCACGGCGGGCGAAGAACCGCGCGCGCGTGCGTTGGTCGACCATGACCGCCGCGCACCCCCCGCAGGCCACCAACAGCGTCTCCAAGGACGAGGCACGCGAAGTCGAGGACCCCGGTGCGAAGGTGCTCGAGGCATTCGGGCTGGCCCACCGTCGCGGACAGAAGCGCAGGTAAGCGATGGCCGTCAGCGTGTTCGACCCGCCCGTGCGTCACCACGCCAGCCCACCTGGCGTCGGGATCGTCGAGACCGAGGGCCTGCTGCTCTCCGAACAAGCCCTGCAGTACGTCATCGCCAACCGGCTGCTCGGCGCGCTCACCGGCGTCTCCGGGACAGGCAAGACGTTCACCCTGGAAGAGCTGCTGCGAGGACGCGCCGACATCCGTGTGGTGTGGATCGAGGTGCAGGTCAAGCCTACGATGCTCTCGATCGCACGCGCGGTCGCGCTGGCACTGCTCGGCGAGGTTCCCACCGGCAGCCGCCACGAGCTCTCTTACCGCTTGCAGGACGTGCTCGTTGACCAGCCCGGCGGCAAGCCGCTGGTGCTCGTGCTCGACGAGGCGCAGCGATTGAATCGGGAGTGCGCCGAATACCTACGCTACCTGCACGACCCGCACAGCACCCGCTTCGCGATGGTGCTCGCCGGCGGGAACGGCTGCTGGGAGACGATCCGCCGCGAGCCGATGCTCCACAGCCGCGTGCACGAACCGGTGTTCTTCAAGCCCCTCGGCGAGAAGGCGCTGCTCCAGATGCTGCCCAACTACCACGCGATGTACGAGCACGCCGATCCCGAGCTGCTGCTGCAGGTTGACCAGCAGCGCTGCCACGGCATCCTGCGCGACTGGTCGGCGTTCACCGCCTCGGCCGCCCAACTGCTCGCCCCGCGCGGCGAGCAGACGCTGACGAGCGCCATCGCCGAAGTCGTCCTGCGCCAGCCCACATGAGCACCGATCTCGCACCTCGGACGGTCCTACGGGCAGAGCGCGAGCCGCAGACGCTCGCCGCGTTGTTGGGCCTGCACAACCTGGAGGGCGGCGTTGTTGTCTGTCACCCAGTGCCTCCTCGAGCAGGAGGCGCAGGTCAGCTTGCGCTCGACGTTCTCCACGCCCTGGGCAAGCGTCCCAGCGCAGGCGGCTGGCCGCGCAGGTCCGCCGTCGCAGCGCACCACGCCAAGGTCTGGCTCCAGGCAGAGCGGGTAGGCGACCTGGTGCTCGTGCGCGCCGGCCTGTTCGCTCCCGCCGCGCTCGCCGAGCTCGTGTCCCTCGCACGCGAAGCCGGCACCCGCACCTGGCTTGCATTCGATGACCCCAAGCGCAGGCGTGCGGCGGGCGAGCTCCTCTCTGCTCGGGCAGTTGACGCAGTGCAACCGATCGGCGGGCGGTGCGCCGAGCCCACCCCGGGCGGAGCGCGAGCACGAGCATGGCCAACGCCATCTCCGTGGCTCGCGCGCACCGCGGCAGCGCGGACCTTCACAGCGCAGGAGTTCAACGACATCGACGCACGTATGTACAACGCGTTCAAAGCAACGAGCACCTACATCAGAAGCCAACGAGAACTCGGGTACAGATCGCTACAGCATTTCCCGGGCGTGATGACGGTTGACCCGGTTCCCCTACGCCGTCACGCCCGCCTGATCGGCGTCGGCTGCGCCCTGCTCCAACACGGCTTCGCCGTCGAGATACGAGAGCGTCCGATCGTTGCGAAGCCGGTCGTCCTCACGCCGACCCGCGCGCAAGCGGCCCAGCTCCGCCGTCACGCGAGTCCCGTGAGCGCGGCTTTTCACGCGCTCACGTCGCTGACCGACCTCGATGACATCACGATCCAGAGCATCACCCTCGACCAGGTCATCGAGACCGCCAGCGGTGTCTGGATCGGCGGATATCTCCTTCAAGGAGCAGCTGCAGCGGCGCTCAGAGCCCAGCGCACCGCCCAATACTTTCGCGGGCTCACGCCGAGCCAGACACTGTTCATGGACGCACGGATTCGCGACGATGTCGCCTTCTGGGGGAGGGGCGACGTCGCCCCGCCGATCACGCTCGAGGTCAAGCTCGCGAGGCTGAGCGCCCCGCTCGACATCTCATTTCACCAGCCTCACCTGGAGGCAGACCTCCAGACGCCAGCCCAAGAAACTCAAGACGAGGCCGAGCTGATCCTGCGGCTGCTGCGGCTCACCCCATCCAGAGCCATACCGCTCGCGGGGCTGAGCCGTCCATACCGAGCAGCAGCCGCGCGGCTGACCGCTACGTCCGCAACGAGCGTCCACGAAGGGCTCATCGCCGCCAGCGACCACCTGCGCTTCAGCCAATTCCTTTTCGATCCCACCCACTACATGGCCAGCCATGTCGAACCGCGACCATGGCACCTCCAGCCACAGGCCTAAGCGCGAATTTCCAAGCGCACCTCGCCGGCAAGAGCCCGCGCACCCAAGAGGTCTACCTGGCCAGCCTCGAGCGCCTGATGAGGTGGGCGCAGCGCAACGAGCTCGACCTCATCACGGCGCAGACCCCGGACCTCGAACGCTTCCTCGCCGAGGAGGTTCGCAGCTATGCGAGCGCCACCATTCACGTCCGCCGCGCGGCGATCCGCGCCTTCTACGCACACCTCATCAAGGAGGGGATCGTCGAATCGAACCCCGCAAGCGGCTTGCACATCGCGTTGACCGACAGCATCGCCGCTGTACACGGGCCCGTCGAATACCTAACAGAAGAGGAGATCACTCGACTTCGACAACACGCACTGAAACGCGGGGCCGTCAGTAGCCTCGCGATCTGCTTGCTCCACGAGACCCCAGCCACCCTGCGACAGATCGCACGCCTCGGCATCGCTGACTTTGCCCGAGACACCGGCGGCAGGCCCTTCGCGATCCTCGCACAGAAGACCGCCGTCGCTAAGACGCCCTGGCCAGTCAGCCAGCAAGCCATCGACGCTGTCGAAGCGCTGAACAACAAGTCGCCGCGCCTGATCTCGCCGCTGACGCGAAACCCGAACCTCGCCCTGGTGCAGAGGGAGGTCCAAGAGGCCCGACTGAGCGCCGGCGTTCAGGTACCCGACGTCGTCGTCGCGCTCAAGCGCGCGCACCGTCAACGGATACAGCAGCTCTGCGCGCATACGCGGCTTACGCCGCGCAGCGTCATCCGCTACCAACGCATGCTGCTCGACAAGATGACGCCGCTCGATCGGCGTAGCTGAAAGCCGCAGTTTCCGGAATCCGCGACCTCGATACGCCAGTCTCACATGGATGAGACGAAAACGCCATCAGCCAGTCTCACATGAATGAGACCAAGCTGTCTCAGATGAATGAGATTCCTGTCTCACATGAGTGAGACGCCGCAAGTCGGGCCTCGTTTTTTTTGCGCCTAGAACGCTCGATAATGGATGTTATGTAAACCAGCCTGAAGGTCGAGCAATACAGCCCTACGACGGGGTGCGCTGGACACGGTCGCTGCCCGGGTGAAGCAGGCGCGAACTCGGCGTCAGTGCGGGCGACCCCGTTTCGTCCAACTCGGGCGTCTCGCTGGCTACGCGGGGCGCGCCTCCTTTCCGCCGCATTCCGAGAGTGTCGCCGCTGGCGCGCGACGAGATCGACCGCGAGCACGCGACGCAAAACGCAGATCCCTCGTGGCTGCTTAAGCGAGAAATTGTGCACGGCTCCATCGACGGCGGAAGCCACTGGCGAATCGGTGGAGTCGTCAGACGTCGTAGGCAATCGAGTCCGCGACGGCCTTGCGCCATTTCTTGTCGGGGACCATCTTCATGGCGGTGTTTCGCAAAGCGCACACGACGCCATTTGCCTTGGCCTGCTCAGCTCGGCGCCGTGAGGCGAGCACGATCGAGTTGGCCCGCTCAGCGCGATGTAGCTCGTAGGACTGAAGCGCGAGCAGAATCGAGGAGGACTCATCCAGCGGCGCGCTGAGCGATAGCTCCTTCGCCAGCACGATCGCGTCCTCGATCGAAATGCCGGCGCCCTGGCCCATGAACGGCGTGGTCGGATGGGCCGCATCGCCGATCAGCACCAACCGACCCTTGGACCAGGGACGGATCGGATCGCGGTCGTAGATGTCGCTTCGGAGCACCGCGTCATCGGCGGTGCTCCCGATCAGCGTCGCCGCGGGCGCTGGAAACTTGCCGAAATGCCGCAGACACTCGGCCCGCTGGCCCTCGGGCGTGTGGTGGTCGCCGGCCGGCGCGAGCAGGGATGCGCTCCAGTAGACAGCGTCGTGAGCGAGAGGGAAGATTCCGAACTGAGCGCCGACACCGCTGTACAGCCTGGCAACGTTGACCGGCACGAGACCGGGCTCGACGGTCGCGATCCCGCGCCAACACGTGAAGCCGGAGTATCTTGCCTCGGCCTTGCCGTGCATGGTGGTGCGCACGACGGAGTGCAGCCCGTCGGCCCCGACGATCAGGGCGCCGCGCTCGCGCCGGCCGTCGGCAAAATGCGCGATTGCGCCGTCGGAGTCCTGCTCAACAGCGATGCATTCGGCCGACAGATGGATCCGGCGAGCGTCGATCTCGCGGAGCAGACCCTTCTGAAGATCGCTCCGGCGAATGTTCACCCCCGGAACGCCCTTCTGCCTCGCAACCTCGCCCTGCGGAAGGCGCGCCAGCAGTCTCCCGCGGTGGGAGTAGAACTCCTGCCACTCGACGGGGGCGCCCCGATCGATCATGTAGCGGCCGATCCCGATTCTGATCAGGGCGCGCAGAGCATTGGTCTGCAGGCCTAGACCAGCGCCAACCTCACGTAGCTCGGGGGTCCGCTCGAATACCTCCACCGGGATCTGAACTCGTGTAAACGCCGCTGCTGCAGCAAGGCCAGCCGGGCCGGCGCCGATGATCAGGGCACGCCGTGCGTCGTCCGTCGTCACCGAGGTCCAACGCTCCACGACAGGCCAACCGGTTCCAGGGCGCGGAGAAGTGCTTCGGGGTCGAACGCGACAGATGGCGCCAGTGCGCCGGCGCGGCTGTAATCGGGCTCTGACATGTGCCTTGCGGCATGGGTCAACGCCGCCGCAGTCAGCCTGTATGGATCGCGACCGCGGGCGGTGCCGAAGGTGATCGCGCCGGTGTCGCTGTGCGCCACGACGTGGACCGTGAATTCGGCGGCCTCGCGTTGCTGCTCGGTCGGACCGGCTGACGAGCGACTCGCGGCGCGCTGCGCGAGTCGATAGATCGGGGTCCGAAGGGCCGCCTGGCCGACCGGGAGCCCGAGCTGCATGAAGCGGGCCAGGGCGGGCTTCGGCGCGAGGCCGGCTGCGGCCTGCACCACCCGAACCTCTCGAGTCTGCGTGTGTCGCGGCACGGTGATCACCTCGCAGCTCGGGAACCGGATCACCGGCTGCTTGCCGATCGGCGGTGGGAACTCGAAGCTACCGAGCTGAATACCACGGCGTCCAAAGCTCAGGACGCCGTTCTCGTAGACGAGGTCCCGCTCGCGCAGGACCTCGAGCACAGTGAGCGCCGTACCCCGGCCCATGGCCTGGTTCACAGTCCAATAGCCGATCTCGAGCGAGGTGAGGGGCTCGCGGTCACGGGCCACGAGGTGGCTGAGCAGATCGCCCACCAAGCCCAAGCCGAGACCCGATACGAGCGCGACGCCGCGCTCCTGCGCCGCGGGGGATCTGTCCTCGAACACTTTCCTGAGGAACAGCTGCTCGGAAGTCGTGTCGAGATAGTGGGTTCCCGTCTCGATAGCCGCCGCGAGGATGCCCTCACCCGAGAGCGTAAACGGTCCGGCGCAGTTGAGCACCACGCGCGCATCGGCGAGCAGCGCGCGCAGCCCTGCCGGATCATCGGCCAACGCAGCGGCCCAGGGGACGCCGCCTCGTTGTTCGGAGATCGCCGCGAGCCGCGTCGCGTCGCGGCCGGCGAGCGTGAATGTCAGCCCGGCGCTCGTCAGTTCGTCGGCGATTAGACCGCCGGTGTAGCCGGTCGCGCCGTACAGGACGATCACGATCGTCAGGTCCCCTACTAGATCTCGATCCGCTTGGCCTGCGTGCTGTTGAAGCGCAGCATCGCGATCACCAAGAACGCCAGCGTCATCCCCGCCAGGACGCCGGCGGGAACGAGCACGCCCGAGATCCCCTCGCCTTCGAGGATCACGTTGTGCGCAGCCAGGAGCGCCCAGTAGCTGGGAAACGCATGTCCGATTGCCCTGATCGTCGGGGGGAGCGATGCGACGGGAGTCAGCGCGCCACCCATCGCGGCGAACACGATCAGGATCATGTTGCCGATCGCCTCGAGCTGCGCGTACGTCTGCACCAACGCAACGATTGCGGCGGTCATCGCCAGCACGCACGTGATAAGCGGCACGGCGACCACCAGCAGAACCAGCAACGGCCCCTTTGAGTTCATGCCGAACACGGTCAGGCCGATGACCATCGTGATCACGATCTGGGCCAGGATCAGCAGCGCTCCGGGTAGGAGCTTGCCTGTAAGGATCTGCCCGATGCTGGCCTGACTGGCACGCATCCGCTCCCACGTGTTCCACCCGTGCTCGACGAAGAACCCCCTGCCGAGCGTGATGACCCAGAGGAACATGAACATGATCATGAATCCGGGAACGGCCTGCTCGGAGCCGTTGACGTTCCTATAGCCTTCATGCACGAGGATGGTCTTCATCGTTGGTCGCATCACCAGGATCGACAGCACCGGGATGATGAGAAAGAGGATGATCGGTCCCGGATCACCAAGCAGCAATTTCAGGTTGTGCCCGATCAGCGCTCCGAGGGGACTGGCCATCGGCGCCTGAACGACGCCGCTGGACCTCTGCTCGGGACCGCCGGCTGCGCGGGCGAACTTGGGGAAGGGGTACGTGGCGCTCATCACCCCAGCCTCGGAACTTGGCGCCGCTGGTTGGACAGTGTGCTCGGGGCTGAGCGTCGTCGCGGGCATCCGGGGGCGCACGGCGGTTCGCTGCGAGGCAGCGTCCGCCGGTTCGGACTGCGGAGCGAGCACGCCGATCGTAGTGCCGCCGACGATGATCGAGTCGCCCTGGCGCAGCTGACGCGGTCCGGAAAGCCGCTCGCCGTTGACGTAGGTTCCGTTGGTGGACCCAAGGTCCTCGACCGTCAGAACCCCGTTCGCGCGCGTGATACGTGCGTGGTGTCGCGACAGTTCCTGGTCGCCGTCCAGCGTACCCTTGCCCTCGGCCGCGCGCCCGATCGTGAGCTCGGTCTCGACCTCCAACCCAGTGCCGGCGGCGGCGCCGCTGGTTATCCTCATGATCTCTTGCGCCATGCCCACCTAGCCGTCCGTCTTCCGCATCACCGTCACACCTGAACGACCGACCGTCCCCTCCGAGAGTGGCGTGAGTCCCTGCCCGGGAATGTACGGCACGGACTGGATCTCTGCATAGTGCCTATTGGTGAGCGCGAGGTAGACGCTGTCGAGGCTCGGGCGAAGGACTTCGATGCTCGCAATCGGCGGCGCGTCGCGACCGATCCGGTTCAGCAGAGCGGCGGCAGCCCCCTTCGGATCCTCAGTCTCGAGCCGTATGAGGCTGTCTTGGATCGTGAGCTCGCCTGGGAAGTCGAGCTGGGGAGCGGCGCCGTCAAACCGCACCTCGACAGCGGTGCTCGCGCACTCGCGGATCAGCTCGGCGATCGATCCACGCGCGACGATCTTGCCGCCATCGAGGATCGCCACCGACGCTCCGAGCTCCTCGATCTCGGGAAGATAATGGGTCGAGTAGCAGATCGCGCGTCCTTTTGCGGCAAGAGCCTTGACAGCCTCAAGGATCTCCTGGCGTGTACGAATGTCGGCACCGACCGTGGGCTCGTCCAGAATCAGGAGCGGTGGGTGGTGGAGCATCGCCATGCCCGTGTGCAGCCGGCGCTTCTGACCGCCCGACAGGGTCCCTGCTCTGCGACCGAGCATCGGTGTCAGGCTCAAGGCGTTTGCGACCTCGGCGACGCGCTGATCTACGAGCGGCTTGCCCAAGCCGTTGAGCCGGCCGAGGATGCGGAGGTTGTGCTCGACCGTCAACGTCGGATAAATCCCGAGGTCCTGCGGTGCGATCCCGAGCGCGGTCCGCGCCTGGCGAGGGTTGGCCAGAGCATCGATTCCGTTTATCCGAATCGTTCCGGCGTCTGCCGTCCGCAGGCCCGCGATGATCGAAACAAGCGACGTCTTGCCCGCGCCGTTGGGCCCGAGCAGGCCGACGATCTCGCCCGGCTGGATCTCGAGATCCACACCGTGCAGCACGTGGTGGTCACCGTAGGACTTCGTGACCCCCCGCACCGACAGCACGGACCCCTCGTCGGAACGGTGGGTCTCGCTCGCCTCGCCGATCATCGCCGAGCGCAGGGCGGTGGCCTGCCCCTGGGCGACAAACTCGATCAGCGTGGCGCCGACTTCGATCCGATCGCCGGTTGCGAGGAACTGAGGAACCGGGATCTTCCAGCCGTTGAGGAAGGTGCCGTTCGTCGATCCGAGGTCCTCGATGATCAGCCCGCCTTCAGGCAGACGCAGGATCCGCGCGTGGCGACGCGATAGCTCCATGTCTCCACCCAGGCTCCCGTCCTTGCCGCTATCACGACCAATCAGCAGCTCATCGCCGATGCGCAGCTCGCTTCCCGAGGCGGGCCCGGATAGGACTCGCAGCATTTCGCCGGCCATCAGCCGCCCCTCCGATGACCAGCCCGCTGTCCGCGCGCACCAGGCGGCGCCGCCAATGCCCCTCTCCGTCTGGGTGTGAGCCGCTCAGCCAAGGAAGGCGTTACTGCATCGCGAAGGTCTCGTCAACGTCGAACGTCCTGCCAGCGCGAGCACCGGGCAGCCCCTCGCCGAGGACCGGGCCAAGCTGGCCGAACCACTGACCCGATGCGGCCATGATCTCTTGTCGCGCTCGGCTTCCTCCGCCGCCATGCCTCCGCGACCGCGGTATGCGAGTACGTAGTTCGCCATCTCTCAGCTCCTGTAGTCACCCGGTGTACGATAACCCTAGCCCAGGCCGCGCCGGATGATCAAGTCGGCGACAACGCCAGTCCACCCGGCTTCCCCAACCGGGCACATGCGGTCACGAAGCCGTGCCCGCCTCCCGTGCCTGCGCGAGCGCGAATGCGGGTCTCGACCCGGGTCGCGATGCACCTGTTCGTCGCTAAAGCAGGCACGTCGTCGGCCCGAGACGAGACGCATGCTTGGGACGAACTCGGAGCGTATTCGTCCGGGGCTTGCAGGACGCCTGCTTCCGCATCGCGGAGCAGGAGCGCGGGTTCGAGGCCAGTCCGCGGCCGGACCTCGTCCAATCCAGGCGTCTCGACCGAGCAGTCTCGAAGTCTTGCTTTCGGCGGAAAGCACCACTCTCGCCGAGAGTGTTCCTTTTCCACCACAACATCACGATCCGCGCGCTCTTCTTGACTGGGGGTTGTTGGTCGAATACGATCGCGCTCGTGACGATGGAGGACTACCGCAGGGCCAGCTATGAGATCTGGCAGGCGATGGCGGCGGGCTGGGACCGCGAGCGAGGCTGGACGTGGGAGGCCTCGCGCCCGGTCTCTGAGAACCTGCTCGAAGCGTTGGCGCCCGAGCCCGGCCAGACGATCCTCGAGCTGGCGGCTGGCACAGGCGAGATGGGTTTCGCCGCTGCCCGCGCGGTTGGGCCGGAGGGGCGGGTGATTTCGACCGATTTCGCGCCCGAGATGGTGGCGGCCGCGCGGCGCGAGTCTGAGCGCCTTGGTCTCGCCAACGTCGAGCATCGCGAGATGGACGCCGAGCGCATGGACCTTGAAGGCGACAGCGTCAACGGCGTGCTCTGTCGCTGGGGCTTCATGCTGATGGCCGATCCCGCGGCGGCGCTGGCGGAGACCCGGCGGGTGCTTCGCCGGGGCGGGCGGGTGTCGCTTTCGGTTTGGGGCGCCGCCGAGCGCAACCCGTGGGCTTCTGTACCGGGCCGGGCGCTGATGGAGCACACCGGCGCGCCGCCGCCGAATCCGCAAGACCCGGGCATCTTCGCGCTGGCGGACCCCGAGCGGGTGCGCTCGCTCTTGCGGGGCGCGGGCTTTGGTGACCCGCGGCTCGAGGAGGTCGAGGTGAGCTGGCACTTCGAGCGTTTTGATGATTACTGGCGGTTCGTCACCGAGTTGGCGGGCGGGATCGCGATGGTGCTGCAGGCGATGCCCGAGGCAGATCGCGAGGCCGTGCGCTCGCTGGTCGAGCGGGCCGCCGGGGACTTCCGCGCCAACGGCGGTCTGGAGCTGCCGGGCGTGGCACTGAACGCGTCGGCGGAGTGACGCCGGCTGTCCCGAGTCCGACGCGTCCACCGCGCCGTCGTCTCCGCGCCCAGACTCATTCGCTCAGCGACCTTCCCACCATGGACCCTTGCGCGACGAGCGAACGACCGCGAGCGCGCCTGCCAGATGCTCGCTCCGGGCGAGAAGCAGAAACCGCCGAGGGGATGAGCGCGTTTCTCGTCTTCGATCAAAGAGCACGATCAGCTTGCCCGCCTAGGCCTGCCCTGAGTGCTGCTTCGGAGTCAAAGCGAGCACGTGGACGCTCACTGTTCAGGTGCCTGCTTCGGACGAGATCCGGGTCTGACGTACGGCGACGCGAGCGTCGGGGCCTTATCAGTCGTGGACGACCTTTAGCACGGGCACGTCGTAGCGTCGGATCGTTACGTCGGCGCTCGCGAGCGTCATTGCCTCCACGCGCGCCTGCGCGACGAGCATCCGATCGAACGGATCGCCGTGGAGCAGCGGTAGCCGGCCCGCCTCGCGGGCGTGCTCGAAGGTGATCGTTAGGCGCTCGAAGCCGGACTCCTCGACGAGCCCGGCGACATCCTCGGGCGCTTGCAGCCTGTCGAGCGCTCGCTTGATCTCGATCTCCCAGATCGTGGCGGCGCTGACGAAAACTACGTCGGCCTTCCCTTCGATCGCGCTGCGTGCATCGCCTCCAAGGCGCCCCGCGGCTGCCCAAAGCAGCGTGTGGGTGTCGAGCAGGAGCCTCAGTCGCCCAAGCCCTCGAAGTGCCTCTGGATCTCCCAGGGCAACGGATCGTCGAAGTCCTCCCCCATCCACACCTTGCCCTTCCAAAGCCCGAGCCTGCGCGGCTTGCGCTCCTCGATCGGCACGAGCTTCGCGAGCGCGCGGCCGTTGCGTGCGATCACGATCTCCTCGCCCTGCGCCGCGCGCTCGGCGAGCCGCGACAGGTGCGTCTTGGCCTCATGCATGTTGTACGTCTCTGCCATGACTTAGTCCAGCTTAGCAGACTACTACCGGCCAGACCACGCTGGCCTATGCCCACGTTGTTTGCGCCGATCGCCCACTCGCGATCTGAGTTCTCGCCGGGGCGCTCGGCCGAGTATGCACCGTACGCGCCGTAGTCACCCGCCGGGGAACGCCCGGCCCCGCTCAGCTCAGCTGGTAGATCAACGCGACCTGCGTGGAGAGCGTGCAGGATTCCGCCGTGGCCTTCTTGGCCGAGTGCCGCTTGCGATGCTTGGCGGGTCTCTTCTTGGCGGGTGCTTTGTGGATGGTCGGAGTTGCGCGGCCTGCGGCCGCGGGCACACTCGCGGCCCCGAATACCTCCGAGACGCCGGAGCCGAAGTCGGGCTGGCCACCCTGGTATTCCACGCCTTCGGGGCACTGGATGTAGCCGCCGCCTTCGCCGATGCTCTGCACCTGTCCGAGCGTGGCGCCCGTCTTTTCGGCAAGGAACTGGGCCTTGGCCTGACCGTCACCGATCGCGGCAGCCATCGCCTGCCGATAGACCGCGGTCGCCGCTTCGGCGCTCGCCGTGGAGCCGAGGGGCTCGCTCGCCACGCCCTGCACGCCCACGGTACGTAGTGGTGCGCTCACCGGTGGGGCCGAGGTCGTTTCGGCTCCCGCCGTCATCACAAGCACGCCGCCGGCGACCAGGCCGGTTGCCGCCAAACCCGTTACTGCAAACGCGATCCTCATGGGGGTCTCCTTGCCGCGGTGTACTGCCGCCCACAGGGTAGCGCCGCGCCCCGGGGTCGCGTCGCGCTACGGCGCCGTGGGCACCGCCGGGAAGCTCAGACCCCCAGCGAGCGGCCGACGATCTCCTTCATGATCTCCGTGGTGCCCCCGTAGATGCGGGTCACGCGGGCATCGGCATAGGCACGGGCGATCGGGTACTCGAGCATGTAGCCGTAGCCGCCGTGCAGCTGCACGCAGCGATCGACCACGCGGCCCTGGAGCTCGGTGCACCACCACTTCGCCATCGCCGCGTCCTCCGGGGACAGCTCACCTTGTCCCAGCGCCATCACCGCCTGGTCGACGAACACAGTCGCGAGCTCGATCTCCGTCTTCATCTCCGCCAGCGCGAAGCGCGCGGACTGGAAGGCGCCCACCGGCTGGCCGAACGCGGTGCGCTGCTTCACATAATCGAGCGTCCAGTCCAGCGCCGCCTGCGCCGCCGCCACGCCCGCGATCGCGATCGACAGCCGCTCCTGAGCGAGGTTTGCGATCAGGTAGTGAAAGCCCCTCCCCTCCTCCCCCAGCCGATTCTCTACGGGCACCCGCACGTCGGAGAAGAACAGCTCCGCGGTGTCCTGCGCGTGCATCCCGATCTTCTCCAGGTTGCGACCGCGCTCGAAGCCCGCCATCCCGCGCTCCACGATCAGCAGCGAGATTCCCCGGTGGCGCTCGGCGGGGTCGGTCTTCACCGCGACGATCGTCAGATCGGCGTTGAGGCCGTTGGTGATGAACGTCTTCGCGCCGTTGACCACGTAGTGGCCATCCTCGCGGCGCGCGCTCGTCGTCATCGACGCGAGGTCCGAGCCGATCCCCGGCTCGGTCATCGCCAGCGCCGTGATTGCCGACCCGTCGGCGATGCCCGGCAGCCAGCGCGCGCGCTGCTCCTCGGTGCAGTAGCTCAGAAAGTACGGCAGGCAGATGTCGTTGTGCAGCGTGACTCCCAGGCCGCTGCCCGCGACGCCCGCATAGGCCACCTCCTCGACGACGATCTGGTTGAAGCGGAAGTCCTCCACGCCCGCCCCGCCGAAGGCCTCCGGGACGGCCATCGCGAGCATCCCGCACTCGGCCGCCTTCGCGAAGAGCTCCCGCGGGACGATGCCCTCGCGCTCCCACTGAGCGTGGTGTGGAGCGACCTCGACGGCGAGGAACCGCCGCACGGACTCGCGATAGTCGCGGTGCTCGTCGTGGAAGATCGTGCGCTTCACTGCTCGGACTCGCTTCGCGGTGGTGCGGCCCGCGCCGCGCCGCGCCGCTTGACTGCTTCCGGTTGTGGTCGATGGATCCGCCGCGGCTGCCTGCGGCTGAGGGATCGTAGCCTGACCCACCGACCCCGGCAGCGAGGTTCTATCTCTTGCGGTGGCGCTTGCGCTGGCGCCGCGCCGCCTTCGCCTGCGCGCGGCGCCTGCGCAGACGTCCCTCTGGGTTGCGTGTGCCGCCAGTCGCCAAACCTTCCGTCACCGGCGCAACCGAGCGCGCATCGCGCAGGATCACAAACGCGATTCCCCCCAGCAGCAGGCCACCCACGATCAGCACCAGGATCATCGACGTGCTCGTCCCCGAGCTCGATTCCTGTGTCCTCGTGCTCGCCGTCGTCGTCGTGTTCGCCACCTGCGCTGGGATCTGTGCGGCGCCCTTGGCCGGGGTGGCGCCCGTCGCGACCTTTCCCACGCCCGGGGGGGTTTTGGCAGCCCGCCCGCCCGAAGCCCGCCCACCCAGAGCCCCCCCGCTCTGAGCCCGTCCGGCTGTCTTCCCGGCGCCCGCCGCCGATTTCGGAGACGCGCCGGCGGCCTTGCCCGCGCCGTTCGCCGGTTTTACCGCCGACGGCGCTGCCGGCGAGGCTGGAGCGAACGGGTTGCCCGCTTCGCTCGCTCCCGCCGGGACGGCGGGCAACAGGACAAGCAGCGCCAGCGCTACATATGCGAATGCAGCAATCCGAGTCGCCTTGATCTGCAGAGTTGGACGCATCGAACCGTTTCCTCGCCGCGAGCATAGCGTCTGGGCGGCGCCTGCGTGCGCGCTTCTTCCCATCTGGGATCCACCGATCCGGGCTCTTTGAACGGCCCCTCCGCGCAGACCGTAGAATGCTCACCCGATGCCCCCCAAGCAGCGTCAGATCCGGGTCGAACAGCGCGGTGCCGCGGAGGCCATCCAGGCGCTCGAGCAGCGTACCGACGAGGAGCTCGAGGGTGAGACCAAGTTCAAGTCGGCTGCCCTGGCCATCCTCGGTGCACGTGCGGCCGAGCGCTTCGACGCGGAGCAGTCCCGCGCCTACTTCCAGCGCGCGATCGCCGCCGCCCGGCCGCAGGAGCGCATGCAGATCCGCCGCATGGCCGACGCTTCCCTCGCGCTCGCCGAGCGCCGCCCCGGCGATCTGCGCGAGGCCGTGCAGCGGCTCGGTCAGGAGCCCCCCACCGGTCGCCAGATGTTCGCGCTGCGCGCCATGGGGCTGCTGATCCCCCCTGCCTCCGCCGGCGCCCTCGCGCGCGTGCGGGGCATCCTCCTGATCGTCCTGCTGGTCATCCTTCTGATCGCCCTCGGCCTCGGCGTCGTCGAGCTTGTCTCTCTCCCCTTCGGCGGCCTCGGCCTCGCCCCCGGCATCCTGCTCGGGCTGTTCCTCGTGATCGCCGTGCTCGCCGTAGTCGCGCTCATCGGGCGCCGCCGGCGCGACCGTGCCCGCGAGGCCGCCCGCGGGGCGCCGCCTAGCTGAAGAGGTCCCGCTGAGCAGGCCGGCCTGAAAAGGTCCCGCTGAGCAGCCGGCCTGAAGAGGCCCCGCTGAGCAGGCCGACCGCTTCAGGCTCAGCTTTCCGAGAGGCTCGCCCGGCTGATCACCACCGGACGGATCGGCGCCCCGTCCTGCGGCGGAACCGTCTGGAGCGTGGCGATCGCGTCCACCCCGGCCATCGTCCCCACCACTCTCCCAACCAGCGCGTACTGTGGCGGCAGTTCCGTTTCCTGCCCCGTGACGATGAAGAACTGGCTCCCCGACGCTCCGGCAGGGTCGGTGCCCGTCTTCGCCATCGCCACTGTCCCCCGCGTGTATCGCAGGTTCGCCGGAGGACGCTCCAGGATCGTGTAGCCCGGGCCCCCCGAGCCGTCTCCGTTGGGGTCTCCCCCCTGGATCACGAAGTTCGCCGCCACCCGGTGGAAGGTGAGGTCGTCGTAGAAGCCCCGTCTCACCAGGTAGGCGAACGAGGACGACGTCCTCGGCGCCCGCTTCACGTCCAGCTGGATCGCGATCCGCCCGCAATTCGTCGCCAGCGCCACCACGTAGCGCTTCGCCGGGTCCAGCTTGCGTCTCGGCGGCGGCACGTGCTGGACGCCCTTCGGCGCCGGTGCGCTCACCGTTTGGCAGGCTCCAGCCGAGCTGTCCGTGGAGGCGGAGGCGCCGACTGGGCCCGAGTTCGCCGAGGCCCTCGCATGGCTCGAGCTTGTGCCACAAGCAGCCAGCCCAAGCGCGATCGACGAGACCGCCGCAAGCGGACCGACAATGCGCAAGACTCGAGATCGGGCGACAAGCACCTCGCCAGCTTAGATGCGCGCCCCCTCCCAACCACGCCCTCTTCGCGCGATCTTAAGGAACTCTTATGATCCCTTACGAATAGGCTAGCGCGGTGCCAGCGCCGATTCGCCTGATCGTCAACCCAGCAGCCGGCGGCGGCCGTGCGGGGCGCGTTGCGCCCGCCGTCGTGCGTGCCCTGGAGGGTCTCGGGCTGACGGTGCGCAGGACCGATACCCGCGATCTGCCCCACGCCCGCGAGCTCGCTCTAGAGGCCGTGAGCGACGGAGAAACCGCGGTCGCGCTTGGGGGCGATGGGCTCGCCGGTGCGGTCGCCGACGCCCTGCGCGGCGTCCCCGGCGCGCTCCTGGGGGTGCTTCCCGGGGGACGCGGAAACGACCTCGCGCGTGTGCTCGGCATTTCCTCGGACCCGGTGGCCGCCTGCGCCACGATCGCACACGGGGTTCCGCGGCTGATCGACCTCGGCCTCGTCGGCGAAGCAGAGAGCGGCGCACCCGGCCAGACGTTCGTGGGAATCGCCTCCGTCGGATTCGACAGCGAAGCCAACCGCATCGCGAACGGGGCTCCCGCATGGCTCGGGGGGCTCGTGTACGCCTACGGGGCGCTGCGCGCCCTGTTGGCCTGGCGGCCCGCTCGCTTCGAGATCGAGCTCGAACCGCCGGGCGAGCGCCGGGGCTTCACCGCTTACTCGATCGGGGCCGCCAACTCCAAGGCCTACGGCGGCGGGATGCGCGCGGCGCCGGACGCGCTGCTCGACGACGGCCTGCTTGAGGTGGTGGTGCTCGAAAGCGTCAGCAAGCTGAGGTTCCTCACGAGGATCTTTCCGAAGGTGTTCAGCGGGACGCACGTGCACGAGCCCTGCGTGCACGTCTTTCGCGCGCGTGAGATCTCGCTCAGCGCGGACCGCCCGTTCACGATGTACGCCGACGGCGACCCCATCGGGGAGCTGCCGGTGCGCGTGCGCGCTGTGCCAGAGGCCGTGCGGGTGTTGGTCCCCACCGGCGTGCGCTCCGACTCCCCCTTCTCGAAGCCCGAGCCCGCCGACGCCTGATGCGCGGCCCGCTCGCACCCAAGCTCGCGCTCGCGCGGGCCGCCGGCGCGCTCTCGCGGCTGCGCGGCGGCGGCGCCACCAGCGTGCCCGGGAAGGTGCTCCTCCGGCTCGAGCCGAACGCGATCGGCGCCCTCGGTGCGCGGCTTCGCAGCGGCAGCGTGCTGATCTCCGCCACCAACGGCAAGACGACCACCGCCGCGATGGCCGCCGCGATCCTCGCGCAGGAGGGCGTGGAGCTCGTGCACAACCGCGCCGGAGCCAACATGGCCGGGGGCATCGCCTCCACCCTGCTCGCCGCGTCCCGCCGCCGCGACTCGATCGCCGGGGAGCTCGGGCTGTTCGAGGTCGACGAGCTCTGGCTGGCGCAGATTGCCGCGCAGCTGCACCCACGCGCGATTCTGCTCGGCAACCTCTTCCGCGATCAGCTCGACCGCTACGGGGAGCTCGAGACGATCGCCGACCGCTGGGCCGACACCGTTCACCGGATGCCAGCCGGGCAGGCGGGCGGGCGGGAGGGCGGGCATCCCAACACCCGGCTCGTGCTCAACGCCGACGACCCCATGGTCGCCGACCTCGGGCGCGAGCGGGAGGGGACGGCTGGCGTCCTGTACTTCGGGGTCGAGGACGACTCCCTTGGGCTCCCCCACATGGCCCACGCCGCCGACGCCAAGCACTGCCGCAACTGCGGCGCCCCCTACGTCTTCGACGCCGTCTACCTGGGACACCTCGGCCACTACCGCTGCCCCGCCTGCGGCCAGGCCCGCCCGGCGCCCGCGATATTCGCAACGAACGTGCGGCTGGAGGGCGTGCGGGCGGCTCGCTTTACGCTGCACACCCCCACCGGCGAGGCTGAGGTCGCGCTGCCGCTGCCCGGCCTCTACAACGTCTACAACGCCCTCGCCGCCGCCGCGCTCGCCCACACGCTCGAGGTCCCGCTGGGGCGCATCGTCGCCGGCCTGCAGAGCACCCGCGCCGCGTTCGGCCGCGGGGAGAGCGTGACGATCGACGGGCGCGAGCTGCGCATCCTGCTCGTGAAGAACCCCGCCGGCGCCAACGAGGTGCTGCGCACCCTTGCCCTGGAGCCCGGACAGCACGACCTGCTCGGAGCGCTCAACGACAACATCGCCGACGGGCGCGACGTCTCCTGGATCTGGGACGCCGACTTCGAGCTGCTCGCCGGGCGCGTGCGGCGCGCTACCTGCAGCGGAACACGCGCCGCCGAGCTCGCGGTGCGGCTGAAGTACGCCGGCGTGGAGCCCGCACGCATCCGGGTGCAGCCCGATCTCTCCGCTGCCCTGTCCGCCGCGCAGGCCGATGCGCCGCCCGGTGGGGCACCGCTGTACGCGCTGCCCACCTACACCGCCATGCTCTCCCTGCGCGAGCTGCTGAGCGCCGGCGGCCAGACTCGGAGCGCGCTGTCGTGACGGTGCGCGCCGTCATGAGCACCCTGCGCGTCTGCGCGCTGTACCCCGACCTCATGAACATCTACGCCGACCGCGGCAACCTGCTCGTGCTCGAGCGCCGCTGCGGCTGGCGCGGGATCGGCTTCGAGCTTGCAGCGGCCGGGCTGGGCGAGCCGTTGGATGGCAAGGCTCACGACCTGTACTACCTCGGCGGCGGG
Source organism: uncultured Solirubrobacterales bacterium (assembly GCA_963703395.1). Classification (GTDB taxonomy): domain Bacteria; phylum Actinomycetota; class Thermoleophilia; order Solirubrobacterales; family Solirubrobacteraceae; genus Palsa-744. The sequence continues at coordinate 1,264,098 of OY969817.1, forward strand.
CAGGATCGCGACCAGCGGTTGTGCGCGGAGGATCTGGTCGCGACCAAGCGTGACGCGCTGCACGCAGCGGCGGCGCGCGGCGCGGTGGTCCTCGGGGTGTGCGGCGGTTACCAACTGCTTGGGAGCTCTTACGAGCTTGGGGCAGGAGAGGAGCTTCCTGGGATCGGGCTCCTCGAGGTGCGCACCGTGCGGGAGGACGCCCCCCGCCTAATCGGCAACGTCGCGATCGAGGTCCCGCTCGACGGCGGTGGCTCCAGCGTCCTCGCGGGCTTTGAGAACCACGGCGGGCGCACCCACCTTGGCGCGGGCCAGCCGCCGCTCGGGCGCGTCCTGAAGGGTTATGGCAACGACGGCCGTAGCGGCCTCGAGGGAGCTCGCCGGGGCAACGTGGTCGGCACCTACCTGCACGGGCCGCTGCTGCCGAAGAACACGTGGTTCGCGGATTGGCTGATCGCCACCGCGCTGGGGGTCGACCCGGGAGAGCTCGCGCCGCTCGATGACGAGCTGGAGCGCGAGGCCCACCGCGGCGCGCGGATCGCCGCGGGGGTGTGATTGGCGGCTGCCTGGCTACCGCGGTGGTGTGACCGGGGCTACGTGGCTACCGCGAAGCGCGCGTAGCGCGCGGCCAGGCGGGCGGGTACGAGCGCGCGCACGTGGACGCCCTCGGGGGTGTCGCGGCGGGCGAGCTCGCCGGCGAGCTCGTGCAGCTCCGCGAGGCTCGAACCGTTGGCGTAAGGCACCAGTAGCTCCAGCGGACAGAGCGTGTGGCGCAGCTCCCGCTCGATCCGCTCGACAAGATCCTCCAGGCCCTCTCCGCTCATGCCGCTGAGCAGCACCGCTTCGGGGTGGCGCAGGCGCAGCTCTTGACGGGCCGGCTCGTCGAGCAGGTCCACCTTGTTGAGGACCAGCAGCCGGGGGCTGGAGTCGGCGCCGATCTCCTCAAGGACCTCCTCGACCGCGCGGCGCATCGCCTCCATCTCCCCGTCCGGCGCGGAGGCGTCGAGCACGTGCAGCAGCAGGTCCGCGCGGATCGTCTCCTCGAGCGTGGCTCCGAAGGCGTCAACCAACTGGTGGGGGAGCTTGCGGATGAAGCCCACGGTGTCGGTCAGCAGGTGGGGGCGGCCGCCGAGGCGGATCGTGCGGGTGGTGGGGTCGAGCGTGTGGAAGAGGCGGTCGCGCACCTCCACCTCTGGGCCCGCGTCCGTCCCCGCCCGGCGGCCGTGGGCCGCTGTGAGCGCGTTGAGCAGCGTCGACTTGCCCGAGTTGGTGTAGCCCGCCAGCGCGATCGTGGGCAGCGCGGCGCGCTCGCGCTCGGCGCGCATCACCGCGCGGGTGCCGCGCACGTGCTCCAGTCGCCGGCGCAGCGCGGCGATGCGGTCACGGGCGAGGCGGCGGTCGGTCTCGATCTGACTCTCCCCCGGTCCCCGCGTGCCGATCCCGCCGCCGAGGCGCTCGAGGTGGCTCCAGAGACCGCGCATGCGTGCAAGGTTGTACTCGAGCTGGGCGAGCTCGACCTGGAGCTTGCCCTCCGCGCTGGCGGCGTGAGCCGCGAAAATGTCGAGGATCACAGTGGTGCGATCGACCACGGGCAGGCCCAGCTCGGCCTCCAGGTTGCGCTCCTGGCGAGGGGTGAGCTCGTCGTCGCAGGCGATCACGTTGGCGTCGCACTCGTGGGCGGCCCGCTTTGCCTCCACCACCTTGCCCGGCCCGAGGTAGGTGTTGGGGTGGGGCTGCTCCCGGCGCTGCACCAGCTCGCCGGCGACCGCGACCCCGGCGGTGCGCAGCAACTCGCCCAGCTCCCGCACGCTGCTGTCGTCCCCGTCGGAGAGCACCGCGACGCAGAGCGCGCGCTGACGCGCGCGGGGAGCTGTTCTATCCATTCACTCCAGTCTAGGAGGCGAGCGAGGCCAGCCGCTCGACAGCCTCTGCGAGGCGGTCGTCGGGGGTGGTGAGGGAGATGCGGAACCACCCCTCGCCGCTGGGCCCGTAGGCGCTGCCCGGGGAGATCACCACGGCGGTGCGCTCGAGCACGTGCTCGCAGTAGGCGACGGAGCTCTGAAAGCCCGCGGGTACGGGGGCCCACACGTAGATCGTGCCCTTGGGAGGGGTGACGTGAACGCCGGCCTTGGCCAGCGCGTCGCAGACGAGGTCGCGGCGCAGGCGGTAGAGCTCGTTCATCGAGGCGACCTCGGTGTCGGCGTCGGGTGAGAGCGCGGCTACGCCCGCGAGCTGGACGGCCTCGAAGAGCCCAGAGTCGATGTTCGTCTTCAGACGCCAGTAGGTCTCGACGGCCTGCGCGTTTCCGACCACAGCCGCGCAGCGCCAGCCGGTCATGTTGTAGCCCTTGGAGAGCGAGAAGACCTCGATCCCCACCTCCTTGGCGCCGGGGGTCGCCAGGAACGAGGGCGGGCGGTGGCCGTCGTAGGCGATCTCCGAGTAGGAGTTGTCGTGCACGACGAGGATCTCGTGCTCGCGGGCGAACGCCACGACAAGCTCGAAGAACCACTCGGGGGCGATCGCGCCGGTGGGGTTGTTGGGGTAGTTGAGGTACATCAGCTTCGCGCGCCGCCGGTCCGCGGGGTCAATCGCCTCGAGGTCGGGCACGAAACCAAGCTCGGGCACGAGCGCCATCGCGACGGCGTCCGCTCCGACGAGCAGGGGCCCGCCGGTGTAGACGGGATACCCGGGGTCCGACGCGAGCGCGGCGTCGCCGGGGTCGAGGAAGGCGAGGTTGAGGTTGAAAATCGCCTCCTTGGCGCCGATCGCGGGAATGATCTCCGTCGCGGGGTCGAGCTGCACGTCGAAGCGGCGCGCGTAGAAGTCGCCGACAGCGCCGCGGAAGTCCTCGCGGCCGCGGTTGGAGGGATACCGGTGGGTCTCAGGCTCGGTTACGGCCTCCTGCATCGCCTCTACGATCAGCGGCGGGGTCGGTCGGTCGGGGTCGCCGATGCCGAGGCTGATGACGTCCACCCCCGCGGCCCGCTTCTCGGCGATCTTGCGCTCCAGTTCGGCGAACAGATACGGCGGTATGCGGCTCAGCCGCTCACTCGGCTTCATGCCACACGCTTTTCCGGGAGGGGGTTCTGGGGGAGGGCCTGCCCTCCCCCAGCTGGCTGCAGGTACGGCGGGATGCGGCTCAGGCGCTCACTCGGTCTCATGCAGCTCCTTCAGGAGGTCGTCGCTGAGGTGGCCCTCGAACACGGGCCTCGCCCAGCCGGTCAGGTTGATGTGCAGATCCTCCCCCACTTCGACCTCCAGCTCGCCGCCATCGAGAGCGACGGAAATCCGGCGGCCTGCCTGCGCGCCGCCACGCAAATGGTGGGCGACTGCGGCGCCCGTGGCGCCGGTGCCGGAGGAGAGCGTCTCCCCCACCCCCCGCTCGAAGATGCGCGCACGAATGCGGTTGGGTTCGGTCTCGGCGTACCAGGAGACGTTGGTGCGATTGGGGAAGATCTCGTGGCCTTCGATCGCGGGGCCGATCGCGGGCAGGTCGAGCGCCTGCAGCACCGCGAGGTCCTCGACGTGAATCGCGCACTGGGGGTTGCCGATCGAGACGTGCTGGAAGCGCAAGGTGCGCCCCCCCGCGCGCAGCTCTCCCCGGCCGTTGCTCGGGCCGCTTGGGAAGCTCTGTGAGGTCAGGCTTGCGCTGCCCATGTCCATGCGGCAGGTATCGGGATCGACGATCGTCGGGCGGATCTCCCCGGCGGCTGTTTGGATCGAGAAGACGTTCTGGTCTGTCCAGCCGTGGCGGCGCAGATAGAGAACGGCCTCGCGCGCGCCGTTGCCCGACAGCTCAGCCTCGGAGCCGTCGGGGTTGAAGATGCGCAGACGCGCCACAAAGGCGGGGTCTTTTGAACGGGCCAGCAGCAGCACCCCGTCGGCGCCGACGCCGACGTGGACATCACACAGAGTGCGGATGCGCTCGCGCGTCAGCTCGAGAGGCAGCCCCTGCTCCTCGACGATCAGGTAGTCGTTGCCCAGTGCCTGCCACTTCTCGAACCTCATCGGGCCATCTCTCCGTGAGCGGTCATGCGGCGCCGGAGTTTACGATCTCTCGAGCGATGTCCTCGGCCGCGCGGCCGGTCACGTCAACGAGGTGGACGCCGGCGAGCTTGCGCATCCACGAGAGCTGGCGGCGGGCGTAGTTGCGGGTGTGGCGCTGCATCGCCTCGACGTCGCCGGCGAGCAGCTCCTCGAACCCGAGCGCCTTGCGAGCGGTCTCCGAGGCCCCGGCGGCGTGGGCGCGGAGCACCTCCTCGCGGACCCCGTCGTCGAGCATCCGCTGCACGCGGGCGTCGATCCGCTCGTAGAGCCGCTCGCGCTCCATGGTGAGCCCGAAGAGCGAGGTGGAGCGGCGCACGTCCGCCGTCCACAGCTGGGAGGGGCCCTCGGGCGGCTCGAGCTCGCCGGCGTCGAGCAGCTCTAGGGCACGGACGATCCGCTGGCGGTCGGCGGTGTCGATCCTCTCCGCCGCCCAGGGCGCGCGCTGGGCGAGGCGGGCGTGCAGCGCGGCCGGCCCGTGGTGCTCGAGCTCCGCGGTCAGGCGCTCGCGCACCCCCTCGGGAGGCGGGGGCCGCAGGCGCAGCTCGGTGAGGGCGGCGCGCAGGTAGAGCCCTGTGCCACCGACGACGATCGGGCGTCGGCCGGCGGCGAGCAGTCCGTCGATCTCGGCGTGGGCGAGCTCGGCGTACTGTCCGGCGCTGAAGCTTGCGTCGAGCGGCAGGAAGGAGACGAGGCGGTGCTCCAGCAGAGCCCGCTCGGCGGGGGAGGCGACGCCGGTGAGCGTCTCGAGGCCTGCGTACACCTGCAGGGCGTCCGCGGACACCGCGACGGGACTCTCTCCGGCGGCGCGCAGCCGTGCCGCGAGCGCGACCGCAACGGCGGTCTTGCCGACGCCAGTGGGGCCGAAGAGCGCGAACACCTCCATTGACGTAGCCTTGCAGCAAGTGAGGCTCTCCGGATCGACTGTGCTGCTCACCGGCGCCACGGGCGGCATTGGCCATGCGATCGCGCGCGAGCTGCACGGGCGCGGCGCGCAGCTGATCCTGACGGGCAGGCGCGTGGAGGTGCTCGAGGCGCTGGCGGCGGAGCTCGACGCCCGCGTGCTGGCGGTGGACCTGGCCGACCGGACGGAGGTTGATCGCCTGCTGCAAGAGGCGGGCGAGGTGGACGTCCTGGTGGCAAACGCCGGCCTCCCCGGGTCGGGGCTGCTCGAGGACTTCGACATCGAGGAGATCAACCGTGTGCTCGAGGTGAACCTGCGCGCCCCGATCGCGATGGCGCACGCGCTCGCGCCTGCGATGGCGGGACGCGGCGGGGGGCACCTGCTGTTCGTCTCCTCGCTCTCGGGGAAGGCGGCGACGGCGCGGTCGGCGCTGTACAACGCGACGAAGTTTGGCCTCCGCGGCTTCGCGCTGGGGCTGCGCCCGGACCTGCGCGCGCAGAACGTGGGCGTCTCGGTGGTGTGCCCGGGCTTCATCCGCGACGCGGGGATGTTCGCGGACTCCGGCGCGAAGCTCCCGCCGGGCGTGGGCACGCGCAGCCCGCGGGAGGTGGCGCGCGCGGTGGCGGAGGCGATCGAGCGAAACCGTGCCGAGGTCGACGTCGCGCCCCTCCCACTGCGGGTGGGCACGATCTTCGCGAGCGTCGCTCCCAGCTTCGCGGCGAGCGTCACTCGCGTGACGGGCGGCGACAAGCTCGCCGACCAGGTCGCGACAGGCCAGAGCACCGAGCGCTGAGCCTGAGATCCAGCGATCGGGACTCGCCGGGCCGCTCGCGAAGCGTGTTACGAACTTCCTACACACTCCTTCGGCGGGGTTTAGAAGGGCGTTGCGGTCCGCTTAGGAGCGACTCGCAGCATGGTCGGCGTAATGGAAGAGCCCTTACGACCATCAGGAGGTTCGCATGAAAAGGGCACGCACGATCAGGGCAGTAGTCGTGGCGGGCGCGCTGGCAACGGGAGGCGCGGTGGCCGGCATTGCCGGCGCGGCTGCGGCTCCGAGTGGATCAAGCGGCACGGCGACGGGTAGCACCCCGACCCAGTTGACGCCGAGCACGACGTCCACTCCGTCCAAAACGACCCCGGCGCCGAAATCGATGCCGCCTGGCCACCACTGCCCGCACATGGGCTCGGGGTCACGCTCGGGGTCGAGCTCGGAATCCGAATCGGGATCGAGCCCTGGCGCCAGCTACCCCGGCGGACCCCCGGGGCCGACTCCCACCAACCAGTAGTCCAGCAAGGCAGAGGCGGCGGGCCGTCGCCCGGTTGGGATGGCCCGCCGCGATCTCCCGGAGATCGCAAAACGCGGAGATCGGAAACACATTCGGCGTAGTGCAGTCGAGCGAGCCGGCCGCACGTTTGCAGCGATTCACCGCGCGCAGCTCAGTGATAGCGGGGCATTCCGGCTCTGCGCACGCGACTTCGGATCGGTGGGCCCTCGTGGCGAAAGGTGAGGATAGCCAGGAGTGTGGTTGCGGATCGGATAATCCGCGCGCAAACCGACGATCCACGAAGGAGCACCATGCCCCGTATCAGCAATAGAAACCTCGGACCGATGACGATCGCGCCTGTGATCGCCTCGCTCGCCTGCCTCGGTCTGGTGGCGTGCGGGAACTCCTCCGGCGGGTCTTCCTCCAGCGCGTTGACCCCGACGGCCGCCAACACGACGGCGGAAGCGACTCCCACGACTCCGACGAGCACGACTCCCGAAAGTACGAACCCGACGAGCACCACTCCCACGAGCACGACCGCCGAAGCCGGCGCAGCCCGCCGCTATCAGCTGGCGGCGGCGGTGGCGAAATGCCTGCGCAGCAACGGCGCCCAGGTGGGCGAACCGAGCGCGGAAGGCTTCCTAAAACTGGAAGGACCGGCGACGCGCACCCCCCAGTTCAAGGCTGCCGTGACGAAGTGCCATCCCGTCATCGCCGAAGCGTTTGGGCAGGCCTCTGGCAAGAAATAGCGGCAGTCGAGCGGGTCGGGGTGGGCGGTTGGCCGGTGGACGCCGATCCGCGGGCCCGCAGGGCACTGATCAGCGGGCCCGCGCGAGCAACAGCTCCTCGCCGGCGAGCGTCTGGCTGGTGGCCGAGTCGATCCGCACGTGGGTGAGCTCGCCGGGGGCGGCGAGGCCGGCGAAGTTGACGACCTTGTTGTGGCGGGTGCGCCCGCGCAGCCGCTCCGGATCGGTGCGGGAGGCGCCTTCCACGAGCACCTCCACGGTGCGCCCCACGAAGCGCTGCGCCCGCTCGCGGGCGTGGCGCTGGACGGCCTCGACGAGGCGCTCCATGCGCTCCACCTTCACCGGGTGGGGGACGAGGCCCGCTGTGATTCCGGCGGCCTCGGTGCCGCGGCGGGGGGAGAAGACGAAGGTGAAGGCGCCGTCGTAGCGGACGCGCTCGACCACGGCGAGCGTCTGCGCGAAGTCCTCGTCGCTCTCGCCCGGGAAGCCGACGATGATGTCGGTGGTGAGCGCCACGTCGGGGACGTGCTCGCGAATGAGGGCGACGCGATCGAGGTAGCGCTCGCGGTCGTAGGTACGGCGCATCGCCTTGAGGATGCGGGAGGAGCCCGACTGCAGCGGCAGGTGGACGTGCTCGCACACGGTGGGCAGCTCGGCGTGGGCGCGGATCACGTCCTCGCGCATATCCTTGGGGTGGGGGCTCGTATAGCGGATGCGCTCGATGCCGTCCACCGCGTCGAGCACATGCAGCAGCTCGGCGAAGCTGCGGCGGGCCGGACGCAGGTCGCGGCCGTAGGAGTTGACGTTCTGGCCAAGCAGTGTGATCTCGCGCACCCCATCCGCCGCCATCCGGTACACCTCGGCCACGAGCTCATCGAAGGGGCGGCTGACCTCGAGCCCGCGGGTGGAGGGCACGATGCAGTAGGAGCAGCGGCAGTTGCACCCCACGCTGATCTGCACCCACCCCTGGAAGGGGCGCTCGCGGTGGGCGGGCAGGCGGCCGGTGAAGCCCTCGAACTCGAAGTATCCCTGGGCGGTGAGCGAGTCGGAGGTGAGGAACTCCGCGAGGCGGTGTACCTGTCCGGGGCCGAACGCGACGTTGACGAACGGGAAGCGCTCGAAGACCTCCTCCTTGACCGACTGCGCCCAGCACCCCCCCACCCCCACGATCCGCTCGGGTCGTTCGCGCTTCAGGCGCCGGGCCTCGCCGAGGTGCGCGATGAAGCGGCTGTCGGCGGACTCGCGGATCGAGCAGGTGTTGAAGAGGATCAGGTCGGCCTGCGCGCGCTCGGCGGCCTCGCGGTAACCGAGCGACTCGAGCATCCCCTTCATGCGCTCGGAGTCGTGCTCGTTCATCTGGCAGCCGAAAGTGGTCACGTGGTAGCGCGGCATGACCACCCAAGGTTAGCTGTGAGGTGAGCTCAGGCAGCCACGGGCTCGCGCTCTTTCGGACGCGCGACGGCGATCTCCGCAGCGGCGGAGTCAGCGGACTCCGAGGAGGCGGAGTTGTCCGCGACGGACTCCAGCGGTACGGCGGGGCCGTTGGGAGAAAGGCCGCGCGCGGCGAAGATCTTCTCGCGGATCTCCTGTGCCATCGCAGGGCGCTCTGAAAGGTAGGCCTTCGCGGCGCCGCGGCCCTGGCCGAGGCGCTCGGAGCCGTAGGAGAAGAACGAGCCCGACTTGGTCACGATGGCGTCCTCGATGCCGAGGTCGATCAGGCAGCCGGCAGTGGAGATGCCGCGGCCGAACTCGATGTCGAACTCGGCCTGGCGGAAGGGGGCGGCGAGCTTGTTCTTGACGACCTTCACGCGCACGCGATTGCCGACCGCCTCGGTGCCGTCCTTGAGCGTCTCGATGCGCCGGATGTCCAGGCGCTGGGAGGCGTAGAACTTCAGCGCCCGCCCGCCCGGCTGGGTCTCGGGGGAGCCGAACATCACGCCGACCTTTTCGCGGATCTGGTTGGTGAGGATGCAGAGGGTCTGCGTGCGGTTGAGGTTGCCGGCAAGCTTGCGCATCGCCTGGGACATCATGCGCGCCTGCGAGCCGACCGTCTGGTCGCCCATCTGGCCCTCCAGCTCAACGCGCGGGGTGAGCGCGGCGACGGAGTCGATCGCCACGACGTTGACGGCGCCGGAGCGCACGAGCATGTCGGCGACCTCGAGCGCCTGCTCGCCGTAGTCGGGCTGGGAGACGAGCAGCTCATCGATGTCGACCCCGATCTCCTTCGCGTACAGAGGGTCCATCGCGTGCTCGGCGTCGATGAACGCGCACACCCCCCCCAGCTTCTGGGCCTCGGCGAGGACGTGGTAGATGAGCGTGGTCTTCCCCGATGACTCGGGGCCAAAGACCTCCACGATGCGCCCGCGCGGCACTCCCCCGATCCCCAGCGCCAGGTCGAGCGACAGCGCACCCGTGGAAATCGCGGCGACACGCACCTGCGCGCCCTCGTCGCCCATGCGCATGACGGTGCCCTTGCCGAACTCGCGCTCGATCTGGGTGAGCGCGCCCTTCAGCGCGGCGTCGCGGGCCTTGGCGGCCTTCTCCTGGTCGGTAACGGGCATCGTGGACTCCTCCGAATCGAGATTGGTCCGGACACGGTAGATGGGGCTCCGGACAGAACAGTTGTTCGCATCGGGGACCGGGTATAGATCGGGGCGAGGATTTCGGGGAGGGCGCTCGCGTCTCCGCGGGCCGCGATGGGCGGTCCTAATCCCCGCGGGCCGCAAGAGCGGAGGTTGCGAGCCTCTCGTATACGGCCTCTGTGGGTGTGAGCCACGATCGAAAGAGCGACACGGACCGCGGAGAGAACGACAGCGGGGGCGTGGCGGGGAGGCCGCGCAGGCGGGGGGCGTCCCCGGCGCGCAGGCGGGCGACGGTCACATGGGGGCGGAAGCGCCCGCGATTCGCGGCGCCCTTCCCGCCTGCGCCCCTGGCGCGCGGAGCGAGGTCGAGGTCAGAGACTGCGGCGAGCGCAGCGGCGACGGAGCCGTGCAGTGACCCCAGCGCATGGGCGACGTCGTCGTGCAGCTCGACGGCCAGCGCACGGGGGCGTCGCGGAGGCAGCCATAGCGGAGCGCCAAACGCAAGCTCCCCGACCGGCGGAGCCTCGGCGCACGCGGCGGCCAGGGCAATGCCGAGTGCCTCGACTTCCCCCACAGGCCGGGAGCCGAGGAAACAGAGCGTGACGTGGAGCGTGTCGGGCTCTAGCAGCCGCAGCCGGCCGCCAGTGGACCTGCGCGTGGCGGGAGGGCGGCCCGCCCGCCCTCCCGGCAGCGGCGCGGCGCCCATGTCCGAAGCGGCCCGAGAGGCGGCGCGCACGCTGGAGGCGGCGTCGCGGGCCCAGCGCGCGAGCTCGGCGCGCACGGCGGCCGGCAGGTCGACCGCCGCGAACAGTCTCGCCTCGGCGCCTCGAGTCATCGTGGGATTGTGCAACAGGGCACACGCTGAGGGCGCCGCCACGCCTCCTCGCCGATCGTGAATCGGCGCACCCTTCGCAACGCGAGCGGCGGCTTCCGCGGGGTCGGGTGTCTATCTGCACCGAGTTGGAGACATTTCTCCCTCCCTCGGACTTGTAGTGGCGGGCATAGAGCCACCTCCTGGCCGCTTCGCTTGACGTCTGCGAACGGTCGTGCAGTCTTCTGGAAATGATCGCGAGAGGAGGGCCGTGAAGATGTAGAACACAGACGAGACATACAGACACAAGCCAGGGGGGCGGCGCCGGGCCCGCGCGTTGAAGGCGAGCGCCCGGGATCGGCTTACCAGGCCCTCAAATAGAAGTCGAGATAAAGGAGTAGTACACCATGAAGTCCATGAAGATTGCGGGGCTCTGCCTTGTGGCCATGCTCGTCATGAGCCTGGCCATGGCAGCCACCGCTTCGGCAGTACCACACTGGGAAGCATGTGAAAAAGGAGTGGCTGGTACAAAGTTCGCGACGGGACAGTGCGAAGAAGCCTCCGCCGGCGGTGAATGGGCATGGGTCGAAATCAAAGGGACCGAAAAATCCGTAGGCCTGGGCTCGCTGACGCTGAAGGACGAATCAATAGTTACAGTGGAAGTTGGATGTACTGTCAAATACGAAGGGTCGCTTGGCCCCGGGAGGTTTGGGAGAATCGAAAAAGCTGCTTATGAATGCAAAGCAGGTAAAAACTGCGAAAAATTTGAAAAAATTGAAGCAAAGCATCTACCGTGGCAAGAAGAACTGTTTGAAACCGAAGGCAAAAAATCCGATAAGCTCACTAATGGGAAAGCAGAACCAGAAGAGCCTGTTTTGTCTGTGACTTGTAAAGTGCTGGGCGCCACACTCACAGATGAAATTAACGTCGAAAAAGTAGCGCAACCACTCGAAGACAGACGGTCATTTAGATTCTCGACTTTGTCGTTTGAGTTATTAGTGTTACGAGACCCCAGCGATCCACATAGTCTACTAGGCAGCGAAGGCTTGTTACGGGCCAACGGAAATGGGCTCAGGGTCGCCTAGGTGACCTTTTCGTAACGGTCAGCCCCCGGGTGATCCGGGGAGCAGAAGTGTCCGACTGGGCTCGGACGATCAGGTTATCTGAAGACCTCGTCCCCGAGCCCGGGCGGTTTGGTTGAAGGTCCCTGGGCTTGGAGAACCAGGCTTGCTGAAGGTCTTGTTCCCCGAGCTCAGGAGGTTTTAGTCAGCATTTCGACCCGGGGTTGCCCGGGGAGCAGAGATCCCGACTGGGCTTGGAGAGCGGGGTTTGCTGAAGACCTCGTTCCCCGAGCCCAACAGATCAGCGGCTCGGAACTTTGGAGGGCCAGGGCTCGGCGCAGACGAACGGCTCGCGGCCGGCCGCCGCCCACAGCTCCTCCGCGATGTGCGGCAGCAGCGGAGCGCTGATCTGAGCGAGGTGCACCAGCGCCACCCCGAGCGCCTCGCTGTCCAACCCCTCCAGCGGCCCCCCGGCGGCGGTCGCGTGCTGCTCGTACTCTTCGATCCGCGTCAGCAGCATGATCACGTTCCGCGCCGCCCGGTGCATCTGGAACGTGTCCAGATCGTTCGTCACCTTCTTGATCGCCGTGTTGCACCACTTCACCAGCTGCCGGCGCAGTCTGTCCGAGGTATCGATCGTGCTCTCGCCCGAGACCTCGCGCACCTCCAGGCGCGGACGCGCGTAGTGCCACAGACGCAGGACGATGCGGTGGCAGTAGTCGAGCGCCTGCTCGTTCCAGTTGATCCCGTTGCGGGGCGCCGCCGCGTACAACATCGTAAACCGCACCGTGTCGGCCCCCACCCGCGCGACGAGCTCGTCCGGATCGACCACGTTACCGAGGTGCTTGCTCATCTTGCGCCCGTCGAAGCGCACCATCTCGTGCATCACCGCGCGTACGTAGGGCTCGCCGTCCTCGAGGTAATCGAAGATCCCGGCGTCGCGCAGCATCTTCGTCAGCGTCCGCTCGTTCGCCAGGTAGCTGCCGCCGTCCGCGCCCCACACCTCCGCGTGCACCGGGAGCCAGCTGCGCAGCTCCTCATGCGTGAACAGCTCGCGCGAGCGATCCTCGCGCGGCACGCACTGCGGGATCCACAGCCACAGCCCGTCGAAGTTGCAGTCCAGCGTGTCCGTCTCGCGCCGCGCGCCGCCGCCGCAGCTCGGGCACTCGCACGCGGCGAAGCTCGGGTGGTCCGTCAGCGGGTTGCCCACTCCCGTGATCTGCAGGTCCGCCGGCAGCCTCACCGGCAGGTCCTCGACCGGCACCGGCAGCGTCCCGCAGTCCGGGCAGTGGATCAGCGGAATCGGCGCCCCCCACGCCCGCTGGCGCGAGATCGGGAAGTCCCCAGCCGCGTACCGCACCGCCGGCCGCGGCTGCGCCTGCCGGCCGTCCGGCCGCCCTGGGGGCGCCCCCCGGCCCGGCAGCCTGCTCGCGATCGCGCGGTCGACCGCCTCGCGCTCCGGGATGCCGAGGACCGCCGCCGGTCCGAAGCGCGCGTCAACCGACGGCGAGACGACCACCGGCAATAGCCGCGGCACGCCGACGATCGAGACCTGCCGTTCCAGCGCGACCACCGCCACGGCCTCCGCCTCGCGATCCGCGCGCTGCCACCCGCCGCTGCGGAGGTCTCCGAGCTCCTCCGCGACCCGCTCATCCGGTATCCACCGGTCGAGCTCGGGGTGCCGCGGCGAGAGCGCCACGAAGGCGCTCTCGGCGATCTCCCGCACATGAGGGGTGAAGACGCTCAGCGTCAGGCCGTCGGCCGCCACCGCCTGCAACTCGACGCCCTCGACCCTGCCCAGCGCCGCGCGCAGCGCTCCCAGCGACATCTTGTCCCACTCGCGCAGATTGCCGAGTGTGTCGTAGCTCTCGTCCAGATACGCGCTCGTCCGCACGAACCACTGCGTGCGGGTCGCCAATCTCACCGGACTCCCACACCGCGAGCAGCGCCCCTCCTCGACCTGCAGCCGCGCCAGCACCGTGTTGCACGAGCCGCACCAATCGACCCGCGCCTCGTCCCGGTAGACCAGGTCGCGCTCCAGCAGCTTGATGAACAGCCACTGCGACCAGCGATAGATATCGGGTTCGCAGGAGACGAACATCCGCTCCCAGTCGAAGGAGTAACCCATCGCCGTGAACTGCGCGCGCATTCTGCTCGCGCAATCCTGCACCCACTGCTCGGGGTGCACGTTGTTGTGAATTGCCCCCAGCTCCGACGGCAGGCCGAACGAGTCGAAGCCGAGCGCAAACAACACCGCGTCGCCGCACGCACGGCGGAAGCGTGCGTAGGTGTCGACCAGGGTGTAGCAGCGCATGTGTCCCATGTGCGCGCCGCCTGACGTGAACGGCGGCACCGGCATGATGTAAGAGCCCCGCTCCCCAGGCGCCAGCTTGGGCGTCGCGAAGACGCCCGCTTCCTCCCACGCCTCCTGCCAGCGCCGCTCGATGCGCTGCGGCGTATAGGTGTCGCTGTCCAAAGGGGTTCTGTCGGCGTGAGCCTGCATGTCGGGTCCGATGATCGCACGCCGGCAGAGTCCAGTCCGCGAGTCGGAGACACTTGTGAGCACCTCTGCTGCGCGGCGTCTCAGCGCCCGGAGGTCACCCATTGACGGATCTGGCCTCTGTGGCGCTTGCTCAAGCGGTTTCGCTCTCCGCGGGTCGAACAATCGTCTCTCCTGCTGGGCCGTGCGTCGGGAGGCTCCTTGACTGGCTCTTGGGCGTGGACTATCCCTACAGCACCTGTTTGCGCCATGCGGTCCACAGCCAACTACCCCGGGAGTCTAGTACAAACATCTTGCTCCATATGCGTCCGTAGCTTAATTGGTAAATTGCCGACCGCCCAAAGCGACCGGAACCTCAAATGTCAGCTACTTCAGACAACATGTGTGGCTCAGCCAGACTGTTGGTGGCTGTACGCCGCGCGGCCATTTGATCTCCAACTGCCTCAGCCTAGGCATAAGAGCAATGGCCCTAGGCGCCATCGATGCGGGTTCGATTCCCGTCGGACGCGTGAGATCGCTTTGCCGGATTGTCTCTATCTAGAACTGGACACCACATGCAAGCTCATTCCAAACAGCCGAGAGAAGATGCACCGTCAATGAACGCATCGCCCACAGCAAACGGAGACCGGGATACCCAGCGCGAGCAGGTGCTGATTTTTGACACGACGCTTCGCGATGGCGAGCAGGCGCCGGGAATCGCCCTGAACGGAGAGGAAAAGCTCAAGATCGCTCAGCAGCTCGCGCGCCTTGGCGTGGATATAATGGAGGCCGGCTTTCCAGTCACCTCTGGGGGTGATTTCGAGGCAGTGCGTATGATCGCTCAGCAGGTGGAGGGACCCGTGATATGCGCGTTGGCGCGCACGGAGAAGCGCGACATCGATTTGGCATGGCAGGCAGTCAAGGATGCCGAGCGGTCACGTATCGATATCGTTACGTCGTCCTCAGACATTCACATCAAGTACCAGCTGAATAGCACTCGCGAGGATGTTAAGGGCCAGGTACGCGCCGCAGTCGCCCATGCCCGCAGCTACACCGACGACGTTGAAATCTCCCCCATGGACACCACCCGGTCCGAGGTCGAGTACCTGGCCGAGCTGCTCCAGGTCGCGATCGACGAGGGCGCGAGCACGGTCGATCTTCCCGACACCGTCGGATACGCCATGCCGCATGAGTTCGGCGGACTGATCGACGAGCTCTATAAGCTGGTTCCCGCGCTTCACGGTGTCACACTGTCGGTCCACTGCCATGACGACCTGGGACTGGCTGTCGCCAACTCGCTGGCGGGCGTACTGGCGGGTGCGCGACAGGTCCACTGCACGATCAACGGCATCGGCGAGCGTGCCGGCAACGCCTCGCTCGAGGAGCTAGTGATGCTGCTGCGCATGAGGGGCGCCGAGGTTGGTCTCGATACCGGTGTCAACACCACCGAGATCATGAATACCAGTCGTCTCGTGGCAGAGCTAACCGGGTTCGCGGTCCCTCCCAACAAGGCGATCGTGGGGCGCAATGCATTCGTTCATGAGGCCGGCATCCACCAGGATGGCGTGCTGAAGAACCGTGCGACCTACGAGATCATCGACGCGGCGGCCGTGGGTCTGACGGCAAACAACTCGATCGTCCTGGGCAAGCATTCCGGTCGCCACGGATTGCGCCAGGTTCTCCAGGAAATGGGCTACGAGGTCGAGGGACATGCACTCAACAACGCCTTCGCGCGCTTCAAGGAGATGGCAGACGAGAAGAAGACCCTCGACAAGACCGACCTCGAAGCGCTCCTCGACCCAACAGTGCTCACAGGAGAGACACCAGATCCAGAGGCTTGAAGGATCCAGCCTCGCCCGGAGAAAGCCGCTTGGGATGACCGTCCCTCTAATAGCACATGATGTGCACGCTAATCTATGCGCGTTCCGTCACGCCTGGGAGCGATCCTCTCGGCCGACGCTGACTTCGACGGCCTCGCCGCGACTGCGCCGGATCGATCCTGCGCCACCGACGCCGTGGCAGCGCTGAGCAGCTCCGCCTAAGCCCACTCGTGTACGGGCGCGCTACAGGCGATCTGGTGCCAAGTCAGACGATCGCAGCTCGACCAGCGCCCGGCGCACCATGTGCAGCGCGACCGTGGTGGCGCGGTCGCGGATGTCCGCCCGGGCGCCCGGGAGGGTGACCACACGCGTGAGGGAGGCGTCGCCGGGGCCGGCGACGGAGAGGCAGACAAGGCCCACCGGCTTCTCGGGGGTGCCGCCGCCGGGGCCCGCGATCCCGGTGACGCCCACGCCCACGTCAGTCCCAAGGCTCGCACGCGCGCCCTCGGCCAGCGCCGCCGCGACCTCCGGGGAGACCGCGCCGTGGCGCTCGATCAGCTCCGCCGGGACGCCCGCGTGGGCGACCTTGACCTCGTTGGAGTAGGCCACGATCGCGCCCCGCACGTACTCCGAGGCGCCCGGCAGCTCGGTGAGGCGCGCCGCGAGCAGCCCGCCGGTGCAGGACTCCGCGGCGGCGATCGTGTGGGGCGCCCCCCCATCCTCACCCCGCAGCAGCGCCGCGACCTGCTCGTCCACAGTGGCGCCGTCCTCGGAGAATAGGGTGTCCGCGTGGCGCGCGCGCACCATCGCGACGAGCGCCTCGTAGGCGTCCTGCGCGGGAGGCTCGTAGCGGGTCACGACCTCGACCTCGCCCCGTTTCAGGCAGGTGGTGACCTCCAAGCGCTCCAACTCGACGCCCTCCTCGGCGGCCGCGCGCAGCGTCTGCGCGATCTCCGACTCGGGGATCCCGAACAGGCGCAGCGTCCGCCGGCGGTAGACGGTCGCGCGCGCGAGCACCGCGCGCAGCGCGTCAGCCGCAACGGCGGCGCGCCACATCGGCTGCAGCTCCCGCGGGGGGCCTGGGAGGACGACCACCGTCGGGCCACCGGCTGACGGGCCATGCTCCCCCGCGCCGTCGGCAGACGGACCACGCTCCCCCACCTCGCCGGCCGCGACGCTCCCTCCGGCACTCGAAGCGCGACCGGGCGGGACGACAAGCCCCGGAGCGGTGCCGACCGGCTCGAGCACCACGGCGCCCGCGGGGATCGTCGCCTGTTTGCGCGTGCCCTCGCGCATCGCCTCCGGGTCGATGTTGCGCCACCGTCGGGCCAGCGGCGCGACGATCGCCTCGATACGGGCGTGGAGCGCCTCGTCCCACACCGGCTCGCGGCCCTGAAACTCGCCCACTACCTCCGCGGTGAGGTCGTCCGCGGTCGGGCCGAGACCCCCGCTGGTCAGCACCACGTCCAGCCCCTGCGCCGCCATGAACCGCAGCGCCGCCAGCACGTCCTCGCGGCGGTCCCCCACGATCACAATGTGCGCGAGGTCCACCCCGAGCTCCTCCAGGCGGTCGGCAAGCCAGGGGCCGTTGCGGTCAGCCACGCGACCCGTCAGCACCTCCGTGCCGGTCACCACGATCCCCGCGCGCACGCTCACCTATCTACCTACCTGTGGGGAGGCCACGTCCGAGGCTCACTTGCACGTCGGCTGTTCGCTGGCCGCCAGCGTGCGCATCCCGGCCCTCGTGATCTCGTACCCGATCGGCCGCGAGGAGGCCGGCACAGTGTGCGGCGCACCGTTCACCACCAGCGTCACCGCGTCGTTGCCGAGCGTCAGTTCGAAGCGTCGCGCGTGGTAGGTCGGGAGGGTCGAGGTCGCGGTGAGGATCAGGCCCGGGATCCGCTTGCGCCCGTCCCCGACCAGGCACACGTACACTTCCGCCGAGGGCTCCACCTTCACCGCCGCGAGCGTGGCCGTCGTGCCGGCGGCGGGCGCGGCGCTGCTCCTCCGGGTCCGCGCTCCGTGCGGGGTGCCAGCGGTCGGGGTGCTCGCCGTCGGGCTCTGGTTGGAGCCGCCGCCCGAGAGCAGCGCGTACACCAGCAGCACGATCACGGCGCCCACCGCGCTCACCGCCGCGACGTAGCCCCGCGAGGGGCCCTGGCGCGGCGGGGCCCCGGCTCCCGACCCAGCGGGCACACGGCCCGGATGGCCGGGTCGGGCTGTGTGCCCCCGATCTCCGATCGACCCGCGGCGGTAGGTCCCCCCGCC
Organism: uncultured Solirubrobacterales bacterium; assembly: GCA_963703395.1. Lineage (GTDB taxonomy): Bacteria > Actinomycetota > Thermoleophilia > Solirubrobacterales > Solirubrobacteraceae > Palsa-744. Next base: position 1,282,075 of record OY969817.1, read on the forward strand.
GCCTGCGCGCCTGCGCGTCCACCGCTGGGAGGACGCGGCGGGCTGCTGGGCACTCTCCATCCCCTCCCCCGGGTGCTCGTAGTGCAGCTTGTACTCCTCCACGAGCGCCCTCCCGTCAAGGCCCAGCGCCTGCGCGTAGGTGCGTAGGAAGCTCTTCACGAACGTCGGGCCTGGCAGCAGGTCCCACTCTTCGTTCTCCAGCGCCCGCAGGTACTTCGCGCGGATCTTCGTCTGCGCCTCGATCTCCGACACGTCGATCCGCGCGCGCATTCGCGCCTCGCGCAGGGTGGCTCCAATCTCGGCCATCGGTTTCAGAGGCTAGTCCGGCCTAATCCGGGAGGGGGCTCGGGGGGAGGGCCTGTCCTCCCCCCGCAAAGTGTTGCTCCGATCTCCGCCATCGGCTCAGAAGGCTAGTGGCTGACGGGAAAAGCGCCTCCCCCGCACGCGCGCTTGCGCGATGCGCTCCCCCCGCCAAAAGCGCCTCCCCCGCACGTGCGTGCGTGAGGAGGGTACGCGCGCCCGCACCCCTAGCTCAGCGACCCCACCGCGCCGCTCCGATTCTGCGAATCCCCACGCCCTGAGCGCTTGGGCATTTCTGAGCTTCGCCCGGCTTCGCGCTACGAACGCCGACTCCGACCCCCCTTGGGGGGTCCTCATCAAAATCACGACCCCGCCCGCTCCGCCGCGACCGCGCGCTCCTCGAGCGCCGCCAGGACCCGCGGCACGTCCCCCTCGGTGATCAGCACCTGCCGGGGCTTTGAGCCCTCGTAGCCGGAGATCACGCCGCGGCGCTCCAGCATGTCGATCAGGCGGCCCGCGCGCGTGTAGCCCAGGCGCAGGCGGCGCTGGAGCATCGAGGTCGAGGCCGTCTGCATCTCCGCCACCAGCGCGATCGCGTCGCGTAGCAGCGGGTCCTCGTCGGGGCTGAACTCCTCCGCGGGCTCCCCCTCCCCCTGCTGCGGCTCGACCTCCTCCAGCAGCTCCTCGCGCAGCTCCGGCTCCCCCTGCTTGCGCCAGAAGTCCGTCAGCTTCTCGATCTGCGGCTCGTCGATGTACGCGCCCTGGATGCGCTGCAGGCGCGAGGAGCCCACCGGGCTGAACAGCATGTCGCCCTGCCCCAGCAGCGACTCCGCGCCGTTCTGGTCGAGGATCACGCGCGAGTCCGTCTGCGAGGAGACCGCGAACGCGATCCGCGACGGCACGTTCGCCTTGATCATGCCCGTGATCACGTCCACGCGTGGGCTCTGCGTCGCCAACACGAGATGGATCCCCACTGCACGGGCCTTCTGGGCGAGGCGGATGATCGAGTCCTCCACGTCGGCCGGCGCCACCATCATCAGGTCCGCGAGCTCGTCGATCACGCACATGATGTACGGCAGCGGCGGCTCCCCGCGGCCTTCGCGCACGCGGTTGAGCTCCGGCAGGCTGCGCGTGCGCGCCAGCGACATCGTCCCGTAGCGCTGCTCCATCTCCTTCACCAGGTTTTGCAGCGCGTTCGCCGCCATCCGCGGGCTCGTGATCACTGGGGTGAGGAGGTGCGGGATCGACTCGTAGTGGTTGAGCTCCACCTGCTTGGGGTCCACCAGCACGAGGCGCAGCTCGTGCGGGCTCGCGCGCAGCAGCACGCTCGCCAACATCGCGTTGATCGCCCCCGACTTCCCCGCGCCCGTGGTGCCCGCCACCAGCAGGTGGGGCATCTTCGCGAGGTCCGCCCCGATCGCCTTGCCCGCGACGTCCTTGCCCAGCCACACCGTCAGCGGGGACCAGTCGGCCGGGGGCTCCTGGAAGACGTCGCCGAGGCGCACGATCCGCCGTTTCGCGTTCGGCACCTCCACTCCCACCGCCTGCTTGCCGGGGATCGGCGCAAGGATGCGGATGTCCGTCGCCGCCAGCGCGTACGCGAGGTCGTCCTTCAGCTGCGCCACCTTGCCGACCTTCGTGCCCGGGGCGAGGCGCAGCTCGTAGCGGGTGATGTGCGGGCCCGCCACCGTGCCGATCACCTTCGCCTGCACGCCGAAGTGGCCGAGCGCCTCCACCAGGCTCACCGCCGTGCGCTCCTGGCCGGCGGTGTCCGGGCGCGCCTGCTCGGCGCTGGAGCGCGAGAGCACCTTCGTCGCTTGCGGCAGCCGCCACACGAAGTCCGGGTCGTCCGTCACCCTGTCACGCAGGCGGCCCTGCGGGGTGAGGTCCTCCGGATCCGTCGCTGGCCGAAACGGGGATTCTCGCCGAAGGCGAGTGTCTCCCGGCTTCGGCACGCCCGCGATCGCCTCCTCTGCCGGCTCTGCCTCCACGTCCCCGTCGTCCGCGGCTGCGCGACTGCCCTCCCCTCCCGCTTCCTCCTCCGTGTCGTCCGCGCCCTCCAACGGCTCGCCCTCTGTGCCCTCGGGCGCCCACGGATCCAACCGCTCCGCCAGCCCCACCCCGTCCACCGACGGCGCCTCCACGTGGGTCGCCCGCACCACCAGCCTCCCCGGCTCGGGCTCCGGCGGGAGCAGCTGCTCCATCGGGTGCTGGCCGACCCAGCCCTCCGGGCTGTGTGCCCCCGATCGGTGGAGCTCGGACGGCTCCAGGGACTCGCCCACGACGCGCAGCGCGCGGTCTGGCCTGTGCTCCGCCACGCGGGCGCGCAGCATCTTCGTGCTGTCCACCACGCCGCTGCCCGTCGCCCGCAGGACCGTCGCCAGCGACGCCCCCGTCAGCAGTACCAGGCCCACCACGAACAGGAAGACCACCAGGATCTCCACTCCCACCTGCTGCACCAGACGGTGCGCCACCACGTACAGCGCCTCCCCCACCGCGCCCCCCCGCTCCTGCAGGAAGCGCGAAGACCACTGCGAGCCCCCCGCCTGCCCTTCGCTCACGCCCAGCGTCCCCGCCGCCAGCGCCAGCACGATCGCGCAGGCCAGGCACACGCTCCCGGCCCGCAGTGGGCGCAGGGCCGGGAGGACCGGGCGCATCAGCAGCACCGCCCCACTCCCCACCAGCGCGATCGGCGCCAGCACCCGAGCCCGGCCCACGCTGAAGCCCAGCGCGACCGCGAGGCCGTGACCCACGCCACCCCCGGCGTGGGCGCCCGCGCTGCCGTACAGCACGAAGCCCATGAACGCGCCCGCCGCGATCAGCGCGAGCGCCAGCACGTCCCGCCGACGCTGGTCGAGCTCCGGCAGGCGCGGCGGCCACCACGGGGGCGGCCGGCGCGCGGCTCCTCGCCGGGGGCGACCCGGCCCTCCGCGCCGTCTGCCCCCGACTTTCGATCGGTGGCTGGTCGCTCTTCGTCCGGCCGGAGCCCTGCCCCTGCGCGAGCTGCTCTTTCTCGTTCCTGCCATCCACCCGCAACTTCGACGCCGGCCCCCGAGAACCTGCCCCAAACCCTTACCATCGCTTTAGCGCAGCTCGCTACACAGGAGCCCACATGAACGACTTCGACCGTGCACCCCGCGTCCTCGTCGTCGAGGACGACGAGGACATCGCCCAGGCGCTCCAGCGCTCCCTGCGGATGGAGGGCTACGAGGTCCGCATCGCCGCCGACGGGGTCGAGGGCCTCGAGCAGGCGCGCGCGTTCGTCCCCGACCTCGTGATCCTCGACCTCGGCCTCCCCCGACTCGACGGCATCGACGTCGCCGTCAGCCTGCGCCAACAGGACGACGTGCCGATCCTCATCCTCACCGCCCGCGACGCGCTGGAGTCCCGCGTCGAGGGGCTCGACGTCGGCGCCGACGACTACCTCGTCAAGCCCTTCGAGCGCCAGGAGCTGCTCGCGCGGATGCGTGCGCTGCTGCGGCGCCGGCCCCCCCGCGGCTCCGCGCCGCTGCGCGTCGGCGACCTCTCGCTGAACGCCGACACCCACGAGGTCTCTCGCGCCGAGCGGCCCATCGACCTGACTCAGCGTGAGTTTGAATTGCTAGAATACCTGATGCGCAACGAGCGGATCGTCATCTCCCGCCAGCGCCTGCTCGACGAGGTCTGGGGCTACGACCCCTTCTCCACCACCAACACCATCGAGGTCTTCGTCTCGAACCTCCGCCGCAAGCTCGAGGCCGAGGGCGAGCCCCGTTTGCTGCACACCATCAGGGGAGCCGGCTACGTCCTACGTGCCTGAGCATCCCCTGACACGGCGCTGGATCGCCACGTGCCGGCTCGAACGTACTACCAGTACGCCCTTCGCCACCCCGCGTCGCCCAGCTTGGTCATGAGACGCTCAGGAGGGATTACTTTGTCACGGATCTCGGCGGCTTTCGACCGTCTGCCGATCCGCACCCGTCTCGCGGGCGTCTCGGCGCTGCTCACCTTCGTGATCCTCTGCGCCTTTGCGCTGATCGTCGGCTCGCTCACCGTGCACCGCATCCGCTCGGACTTCAACCGCGAAGTCGCCGCCTCCGCCAGCGACCTCGCGGGGCTGTTGGAGATTGAAGTGACCGGCAACTACGCCGAAGGCTTCCTTGCAGTCGTGCACCCCAACCTCAACGAATTCGCCGCCCCCGAGCACGCCGCCATCAGGGTCCTCCGTCCCGCGGGAACAGTGATCGCACACACAGCCCACGCCCCCGAACTCGGCCTCGCCAGCGGGGTGAAGATCGCGGGCCTCAAAGGTGGTGTGAACATCGACAACTACCGGGTGGAAGCGCGCGTGAAGCGGCTGTCGATCGGGGGGACGGTCGTGATCCAGTACGCCCGCCCCATCTCCGACGTGCAGGACACGATCGCGCGCGTCGAGCTGCTGCTTGTGCTCGGCACGCTCGCCGGCACCGGCCTCGCGCTGCTCGCCGGCGCGACGATCGCTCGGCGCGCGATGCAGCCGATCGCGACGCTGACCACCACCGCCGCCGAGATCGCCCGTACCCGCGACTCCTCGGCGACCGTACCGCAGTCCGAGGCCGAGGACGAGGTGGCGGAGCTCGCCCGGACGTTGCAGGGAATGCTCCTCTCGCTCGACGACGCCCACGCCGAGACCGAAGCGATGCTCGCCCGCCAGCGCCGCTTCGTCGCCGACGCCTCCCACGAGCTGCGCACGCCCCTCACCAGCGTGCTCGCCAACCTCGAGCTGCTGGCGGAGTCCCTCCACGGCGATCACGGCGACGCCGCGCGCTCGGCCCTGCGCTCCTCCCGGCGTATGCGCCGGCTCGTCGCCGACCTGCTGCTGCTCGCCCGCACCGACGTCGAGCGCGACGTCGCACACGAGCCCGTGGACCTCGCGCTCCTCGCGCTCGACGCCGCCGCCGAGCTCGGACCGCTCTCCGGCGAGCACGACCTCTCGATCGACGCCCACCCTGCCGTCGTGCAGGGCGACCACGACGAGCTCTTCCGGCTCACTCTGAACCTGATCGAGAACGCGCTGCGCCACACCCCGCCCGGGACCGCGATCCGCGTGTCCACCGGCGTCGACCGCGCCGGCGCTCTGTTGGTGGTCGAGGACAACGGCCCCGGCGTGCCCCCCGACGTGGCCCCCACGCTGTTCGAGCGCTTCGTCCGCGGCGCCGGGGACCGTGGCGGATCGTTCGGCTTGGGCCTTGCGATCGTCCGCGCCGTCGCCGAGTCCCACGGCGGCTCGGTCGTGCTGGAGGACGCGATTCCCCACGGCGCACGATTCACCGTGCGGTTGCCGCTGAGCGCCCGGTCAAACCTCGACAACGACGGGGAGCACCATCGGCCGCCGGTGCAGGCGGTCGTAGACCAGTTGGGCTAGATCGTCGTGCAGCGCCTGCTGGATCAGGTCGACCTCGTGCAGGTCCTCCTCCGCGGCGCGGCGCAGGGACTCCTCGACGGTGCTGCGGATCTCCTCGACCAGCTTGCCCGCCTCGTCGAGGAACGGGACGCCGCGGAAGATCACCTCCGGGTCGGCCACCGAGCGTCCGTCCTCGGCGATCGTGGCCACCACGATGAAGATCCCGTCGGCGGAGAGCATCCGCCGGTCGCGCAGCGCCACGTCGGCCATGTCGCCGATCTCCACCCCGTCCACGAACACCATTCCCGCCTGCTCGCGCTCGCCGAAGCGCGCTCCGTTCCCGTTGAGCTCCAGCGGCAGGCCGTTGTCCCCCTGGAAGATGTCCTCCGGGGCGATCCCCACCGCCTCCGCGAGCTGGCTGTGCAGGCGCAGCCGCTTGAAGTCGCCGTGGAAGGGCATCACGTAGCGTGGTTGCACGAGATTCAGCATCAGCTTCACCTCCTCCGCGTAGCCGTGGCCGGAGGCGTGCACCGGCGCGTCGCGCGGGGTCACCACGTCGCAGCCGATGTGGTACAGCCGGTCGATCGTCTCGTTCACCGCGCGCTCGTTGCCCGGGACCGGGGTCGCGGAGAAGACGACCGTGTCCCCGGAGCGCAGCTGCACCTGCGGGTGGTCGCGATAGGCCATCCGCCGCAGCGCGGAGAGCGGCTCGCCCTGGGAGCCCGTGGAGATGATCACGATCCGCTCGTCCGGGAAGTCCTCGATCTCGCGCGTCCCCACCAGCATCCCCTCGGGCACCTCGATGTGCCCGAGCGTCCGCCCGATGCCGACGTTCTTGCGCATCGAGCGCCCCACCAGCGAGACCTTCCGCCCCAGCGCCTGTGCCGCGTCCACCACCTGCTGCACGCGGTGGATGTTCGACGCGAAGCTCGTCACCACGATCCGCCCCTCGCAGCGCGCGAACGTCTCCTCCAGGTGGCGTCCCACCACCGACTCCGACGGGGAGAAGCCCGGGCGATCCACGTTCGTGGAGTCCCCGCACAGCAGCAGCACCCCCTCGCGGCCCAGTTCCGCCAGCCGCGAGACGTCCGCGGGCGGCCCGTCAACGGGTGTCTGGTCGAACTTGTAGTCGCCCGTTATCAACACCGTCCCCAGGTCCGTGCCCAGCGCCACCGCGCTCGAATCGGGGATCGAGTGGGTCATGTGCACCATCTCCATCGAGAACGGCCCCAGCTCCAGCACTTCCCCCGGCGCCACGTCGGAGAGCTCGACGTCGCGCAGCTTGTGCTCCTCGAGCTTCGAGCGGGCCATCGCCATCGTCAACGCTCCCCCGTACACCGGCGGGGGAGCGCCTTTCTGGGAGAGCTCGCGCAGCACCCACGGCAGCGCCCCCAGGTGGTCCTCGTGGCCGTGCGTCACCACGATCGCCTCGATCTCCCTGGCGCGTTCGCGCAGGTAGGAGAAGTCGGGCAGCACCAGGTCGATGCCCACCATCTCCGGCGTGGGGAAGCGCAGGCCGACGTCCACCACGACGATCCGCCCGTCGTACTCCACGACGGTCATGTTCTTGCCGATCTCCCCCAGCCCGCCGAGCGGCAGGACGCGCAGCGCGGTGCTCACGCGTGTTGCGCCCGCGCGGACGGCGGGGAGCTCTCGCTGGTCGGCGACGAGGCAGCCGCGCCGATCGATGACGGCGAAGCCTCGTCGGCCGGCAGCAGCCCGTGGCGGACGAGCATCGCCCGCACCGCCTCCAGCTCCTCCTCGCTCGCCTCGATGAGCGGCAGCCGCAGCCCGCCTGCGCGGTGGCCGAGCAGGCTCAGCGCTGCCTTCGTGCACGTCGGGCTGGCGGTCATGAACAGCGTCTCGTACACGTCGCGCAGCGACGCGTCGATCTCCGCGCGGCGCTCGGGCTCGTCCACCATCCGGCGCATCTCGTCTCCCACTACGTGGCTGGCGACGGCGATGCCGCCCGCCCCGCCCATGTCGAGCGTGCGCGCGAACAACGTGTCATCGCCCGAGTACAGCGCCAGGCCCTCGATCGGCTGCAGCTCAGCCGCGTTGGCCTGCTTGACGCCGGCGACGTTCTCGATCTGCGCCAGCTCCGCGAGCAGCTCGGGCCCCACGTTCGTGGCGGTGCGCCCGGGGATGTTGTAGAGGAGAATCGGTTTGTCGGTCGCCTGCGAGATCGCTTCGTAGTGGCGCTTCAGCCCGCGCGGGCTCGGCTTGTTGTAGTAGGGGGTCACGCTCAGGTGCGCGTCGACGCCCTTCTCCGTCGCGCGTTCGGTCAGGTGCACCGCGTGACGGGTGTCGTTGGTGCCGGTGCCCGCCACGATGCTCGTGCCCGGCGGACGCTCGCGCGAGGCCAGCCCGATCAGTTCGAGCTGCTCCTCGTCGGACAGCGTCGAGGCCTCCCCCGTCGTGCCCGCAACCACGAACCCGTCCGAGCCGTGCGCGGCCAGGTGGTGCATCAGCGCCACGAACGCCTCCTCGTCGACGCGCAACTGATCGTCGAAGGGCGTCACGATCGCCGTCAGAATGGTTCCCAGGCTCGTCATCCCGGCCATTATCACACGCTGCCAGCCCGAGGTCCCTCAGACCCCGCGTCGAACAGCAACTGCTCCAAGCCGACCGTCAGCGGCTCCTGGAGCGCCCTGACCCGCCGGACTGCCAGCAGCACCCCCGGCATGAACGACTCCCGGTCGATCGAGTCGTGGCGGATCGTGAGCGTCTGGCCGAGATCGCCGAGGATCACCTCCTGATGGGCTACCAGACCGGGCAGGCGCACCGAATGGATCGGCGGCGGGGGCCCGCCGCTCGCCGCCGCCATCAGCTCCGCGGTGCGCGCCGCCGTGCCGCTGGGCGCGTCGAGCTTGCGATCGTGGTGCAGCTCGACGATCTCCGCCTTCGCCATGTGGCGCGCCGCCTCGGCGGCGAAGCGCATCATCAGCACCGCGCCGATCGCGAAGTTGGGCGCCACCAGCACCCTGGCAGCCGGCAATCCATCGGGCCTGAGTTGGCGCAATTCGTCTTCCAGCCCCCGCACATTGAAGCCGGTGGTGCCGATCACCACGTCTACATCTGCCCGCACACACTCAACCGCGTTCTCCATCGCGGTGTGCGGATGGGTGAAGTCCACGACCACGTCGGCGTCTGCCAGCACCTCGGCGAGCGTCGTACCCAGCACGGGATCGGCACGGCCGGTCAGTTGCATGTCCTCCGCGCCCTCTACAGCGGCGCACACCGCCACGCCCATGCGGCCCGCCGCGCCCGCAACCGCCACGCGAATCACGCCGCGACCGCCTCCAGAGGCGTGAGCGCCGCGCGCAGCGCCTGCTCGTCTGGGCCGATCCCCGCGACCGACAGGTCCGGCCCGCGAAACAGCTCCGCGGCAAGCTCTCTCAGGTCGTCGGCCGTGACCGCGTCGATCCGCGCGATGATCTCCTCCACCGAGAGGATCGGCAGGCCGCTCAGCACCGAGCTGCCCAGCCGGTTCATATGCGCCGCGGTGGACTCCAGTGCGAGCACCAGACGGCCCTTGGCGTTCTCGCGCGAGCGTTCGAGCTCCTGCGCGTCCGCCGGTTCGCGCACGAAGCGCTCGAGCTCTGCCGCGATCACTTCCACCGCCTGCGTCAGGTTCTCCGGGCGCGTGCCCACGTACAGCCCGACCTCGCCGGTGGCGGCGTAGAGGTTGGAGAACGAGAACACCGAGTACGCGAGACCGCGGCGCTCGCGCACCTCCTGGAAGAGCCGCGAGGAGGCGCCGCCGCCGAGCACGTTGTCGAGCACCCGCAGCGCGAAGCGGCGCTCGTCATCGCGCGCCATCCCCCGACCGCCCAGACAGAGGTGGTACTGCTCGGTCTCCTTGCGTAGGAAGCGCACCCGCCGCTCGAAGTCAGGCTCGTCGACCGCCGGCTTCGGCGCGGCCGCCGGCCGCTCGCCCCGCGCCCCCTCGGTCGCCTTGGCCATCGCCACGAGGGCGTCGTGGTCGACCGAGCCGGACGCGGCGATCACCACCTCCGCGGGGGTGTAGCGCTCGGCGTGGAAGGAGTGCAGCTGCTCGCGTGTGAGGGCCCCCACCACCTCCGCGCGGCCGATCACCGCGCGGCCCAGCGGGTGCTCGCCAAAGACCGCCTCGCCGAGCGCGTCGAAGACGCGGTCCTGCGGGTCGTCCTCGTACATCGCGATCTCTTCCAGCACGACCTCCCGCTCGGCCTCGAGCTCCCCCATGCGGGGGCGCCACACCATGTCGGCGATCACGTCGAACGCGCGCTCCAGGTGTCCGTCGAGCACCCGCGTGTACACCGAGGTCGCCTCCTTGTCGGTGCCCGCGTTGAGCTCGGCGCCCATCGCGTCGAAGATCTGGTCGATCTCCTCCGAGCCGTAGCGCTCCGAGCCGCGGAACAGCATGTGCTCGAGCAGGTGCGAGATCCCCGCTTGCTCGTAGCGCTCCGAGGCCGAGCCGGCGCCGATCCAGAACCCGAGCGCGACCGAGCGCACCGCAGGCAGCGGTTCGCTCACCACCCGGACACCCGAGTCCAGGGTGGTGACGCGATGACCCTCAGCTGTACTCAATAGCGGTCGCGGTCGCGCCCGGAGCCGTGACGGGGACGGCCGGAGCCGCGCGGGGCGGGCGGGGCCGAATCCCCGCTGCGGCCACGGTCCCGGTCGCCGCCGCGGCCTTCGCGGCCGTTGCGCGAGGGAGCCGACGAGCGTCCGCCGGGTGGGCGTGATCCAGATCCCCCGGCGCCAACCGCGGCCAGCTCCTCGATGGACTTGCCCGCGATTTCCGGGTCGTCGGCGAGGCGCAGGCCGATGCGGCCGCGCTCGCGGTCGACCTCGACCACGCGCACGTTGATCTCGTCGCCCTTGTTGAGCACCTCCTCGACGCTCGCGATGCGCTCACCCGGCGAGACGTTCGAGATGTGCAGCAGGCCGTCGGTGCCCTTCGCGAGCTCGACGAACGCGCCGAAGGTGGTCGTCTTGACGACCTTGCCGACGAACTCGTCGCCGACCTCGACCTCCTTCATCATCATCCGGATCCGCTCCACCAGCTCGTCGGCGAGCTCGCCGTTGGCCGAGTAGATCAGCACCTGACCCTCGTCGTTGACGTCGATCTGGGATTCGAACTCCTCCGAGAGGCCGCGAATCGTTTCCCCGCCCTTGCCGATCAGCAGGCCGATCTGGCTGGGGTCGATCTGAATCGTCTGGATGCGCGGTGCGTACTGGCTGAGCTGCGAGCGCGGGCCTTCGATCACCTCGGCCATCCGTCCGAGGATGTAAGTGCGCGCCTTGTGCGCCTGCGTGAGGGCGTCGCGCAGGATCTCGAACGTGACGCCCGAGATCTTGATGTCCATCTGCAGCGCGGTGATGCCCCGCTCGGTGCCGGCCACCTTGAAGTCCATGTCTCCCAGGTGGTCCTCCACACCGGCGATGTCGGTCAGCACCGTGTACTGCTCGCCCTCCTTGATCAGGCCCATCGCGATGCCCGCCACGGGGCGCTTGAGCGGCACGCCCGCGTCCATCAGCGACAGCGAGGAGCCGCACACCGAGGCCATCGAGGAGGAGCCGTTGGACTCGAGAATGTCCGAGACCACGCGGATCGTGTAGGGGAACTCCTCGATCGTCGGCACCATCGGCACGAGCGCCCGCTCGGCGAGCGCGCCGTGGCCGATGTCGCGGCGCTTGGGGCCCATGCGGCCCGCCTCGCCGACCGAGAACGGCGGGAAGTTGTAGTGGTGGAAGTAGTACTTTTTGCTCTGCAACCCCAGCGTGTCCAGGCGCATCTCCTCCTTGAGGGTGCCGAGCGCGGCGACGCTCAGGGCCTGGGTCTGCCCACGGGTGAACAGCGCCGAGCCGTGCGTGCGCGGGGTGACGCCCACCTCGATCGAGATCTCGCGGATCTCGTCCTCGGCGCGGCCGTCGGGGCGCTTCTTGTGCACCGCGATGCGCTCGCGGATGATCGCCTTCTCGAGCTTGTCGAAAGCGAGCTGCGCCGCGGCGCGCCGCTCCCGGGCCACTACCAGCGCCTCCTCGCCGGCCCCCTCGGGGGCCGCTGGGGCGTACTGCTCGAGGATCGCCTGCTCGACCTCCGTGGTGGCCTCCTGGCGCTCGAGCTTGTCCACCACCTGGGTGGCCGCGTCGAGCGCGCTCCCGTGCGAGCCGCGGATCGCGGCGAGCAGCGACTCGTCGGCGACGGGCAGCTGCACCGCGATCTTCTCCTTGCCCACCCGCTGGGCGAGCTCGCGCTGCAGCGCGCAGATCTTCCTAATCTCGGAGTGCGCGATGTCCAGAGCGTCGAGGATCTCCGCCTCGGAGATCTCGTTCGCGCCAGCCTCCACCATCAGGATCGCGTCCTCCGAGCCGGCCACCACGAGATCGAGGTCGGAGGCGATCTCGCCGGCGCTCAGGTGCTCCTCGCCCGGGTTGACCACGAAGTTGCCGTCGATCTTGCCGATCCGCACCGCTCCCACGGGGCCGGCGAAGGGCACCTCGGAGATCATCAGCGCCGCGGAGGCGCCGTTCATCGCGAGGATGTCGTAGGGGTGCACGTGGTCGACCGACAGCGGGATCGCCACCAGCTGGGTCTCGCGGTTCCACCCCTTCGGGAACAGCGGTCGCAGCGGGCGGTCGATCATGCGCGCTGTCAGCGTCGCCTTCTCGCCCGAGCGCCCCTCGCGCTTGAAGAAGGAGCCAGGAATCTTCCCGGCTGCGTACATCCGCTCCTCCACGTCCACGGTGAGCGGGAGAAAGTCCACGTCGCGGGGGTTGCCCGCGGTTGCTGTCGCGAGGACCATCGTGTCGCCCTGGCGGACGACCACTGCGCCGGAGGCCTGCTTGGCCATCCTGCCGGTCTCGAACGAGATTTCGCTGCCTGCGATCTCCACGGAGACCCGCGTCACGGCGTCGCTACTCATATCCACTGCCTTCCTGTCCGCCCGTCGGTCGGCGGCTCTGTCTCTTTTATCTCTGTTCCGAACGCTGTGCAGCTTAGCGGAGCCGGGAGTCCATCGGGCTCCCGGCAGGAGGGAGTCCCATCGGACTTCCGGTCAAGGGGGCCTGGAAGGCTCCCATATGCCCAACGGTCGGCCGGACGCCGACCGAGCTACACCTTCTTGAGACCGCCCAGGATCATGTGCACGCCGGGAAGGTCGGCGGGCGAGGGCGCCTGGTAGCTCCAGCGCACAACCCCGTCGGGGCCGGCGATCACCAGGGCGCGCTGAGGGAAGCCGCCCTCGTGGAACACGCCGAAGGCGCCGCAGACCGCGCCCTTGGGCTCAAAGTCCGAGAGCTGCGGGATGCTTACGCCGAGCTTTTCGCGGAACGCTTTCTGCGCCCACGTGCTGTCGCAGGAGACGCCGTAAATCGCGGCGCCGTCTGCTGTGATCTGGTCGATCTCCCGCTCGTACACCTGCAGCTGGTCGGTGCACACGGGGCTGAAGGCGAACGGGTAGAAGACCAGCACGGTCGTCCTGCCATGCAGATCCTTCTCGGTGAAGCGCTCGCCGCCTTCGCTGAGGAGCGAGAAGCTCGGAACCTCGGTACCCGGGTCGAGGACGCTCACGGCACTTCAGGCTACTTGCGTAGGCCGAGCTCTTTGATGAGCGCGCGGTAACCCTCGAGGTCCTTGCGCTGCAAGTAGTCCAGAAAGCGCCGGCGGCGGCCCACCAGCATCAGCAGACCACGGCGGGAGTGGTGGTCTTTCTTCTGCTCGCGCAGGTGCTCGGTGAGGTGGTTGATGCGCTCCGTCAGGAGCGCCACCTGCACCTTCGTGTTTCCGGTGTCACGCTCGTTCGCTCCGAACTTCGCAGCGATCTCGCGCTTTCTCTCGATCGTCATTGTCATCGGCGGTCGCCCACGGTAGCAAAGAGCGGCCCGCTCAGAACTCTGCGAGGACCTCCCGGGTGCGCTCGACGTCGCGGCGCATCTGCTCGATCAGCGCCTCGGGGGTTGCGAAGCGCCGCTCGCCGCGCAGCCGGCGCAGGAAGTCGATGCGCAGCTCGCTGCCGTACAGGTCGCCGTCGAAGTCGAGCAGGTGCACCTCGATCAGCTCGCCGCGGCCGGTGGTGAAGGTCGGGCGCACCCCCACGCTGACCGCAGCCGGGCGCCCGTCGGCGAGACAGGCGTAGATGCCGTGTCCGGGGCACACGAGCTCCTCCTCGGGGATCAGGTTCGCGGTCGGAAAGCCCAGCTCGCGCCCGCGTTCGTCGCCGCGCACCACCTCGCCTCGCAGCTGGAAGGGCGCGCCGAGGAAGTGGGTCGCGCTTGCGACCTCGCCAGCCAGCACGAGGCCGCGAATGTGGCTGGAGGAGACGATCTCCCCATCGACCTCCAGCAGTGGGTGGACCGTCGTCTGAAAGCGCCCGTCATCCGCCAGCAGTCGTGTGTCGCCCTTTGCGCGGTTGCCGAAGCGGAAGTTCTCGCCGACGGAGACCCGCACCGCCCCGAGCGCGCCGACGAGCACCTCGTCGATGAACTCCTGCGCACTGCGCGCGGCGAAGGCGGCATCGAAGGGGATCACGATCAGCTCCTGCACCCCAAGGGCGGCGATCAGCTCGGCCTTAAGGTCCAGGCGGGTGAGCAGCTTTGGCGCGTGTTGGGGCGCGACCACCGATACAGGGTGGGGGTCGAAGGTGAGCACGCTGTCCGCTCCGCGGATCACCTCGCGGTGGCCGAGGTGCACGCCGTCGAAGGTCCCGACCGCCACCTGGCGCTCGCGGCGCTGCACGTCGGGTAGCCAGGTGACCTTCACCGACGCGAAAGCCTAGCCCCTCTTGGTGGCGACAGCTCGCGGCGTTCGAAGCAGCTTTGATTACGGGAGGGGGCCCGGGGGGAGGGCCTGCCCCCCACCCGCTAAGCCGAGCGCCTGTTCGATCGAGATCGGCTCAGGTGGCTCCCACGGTGCTCCACGCGGCGGAGGTGCCACGGCGTCCTGCACCTGGAAGGGCCCGATCGCGGTGCGCCGCAACTCTTCGCAGTACGCATCGCCGAGGTCGGCGATCAGCGAGCGCACGTAGGTGCCTGCGGAGCATTCGATCTCATACCCCGCCCGTGGGTGGGCGGGATTCCCATCCCTCCAGAGCTGCTGGAAGCGGTAGACCGTCACTAAGCGCTCGGGCATCTCGAAGCGCTCGCCGCGCCTGGCGCGCTTGTACGCTCGCTCTCCGCCGACCTTCACCGCGGAGTAGATCGGGGGCCGCTGACGGATCTCGCCCGTCGGCAGAGGCGGCGGGTCGGGAGGGATTCGGCCGGTCTGCGTGATCTCCCCCTCGGGATCTCCGGTGCTCGACACAGCCCCGAGACGAGCCACGGTCTCATAGCGCTTGGGGAGTCCCATCATCTGCGCCTGGATGCGTGTGGCCTTGCCGATCAGCACCAGCAGCAGGCCGCTGGCGAACGGGTCGAGCGTCCCCGCGTGGCCGGTCTTGACACCTCCCAGCGCACGGCGCACCGCGGCGACCACGTCGTGCGAGGTCATCCCCACGGGCTTGTCGATCAAAAGGACGCCGTCCATCGTCGCTCGCGCCAGATCATCGCGCACGACTGAGGGGAAGACAGGCTGCGATGGCACCGCCGCTTCTCGGAGCGCCGAGCTACCGGCGCTCAGGCCGGCGCCGGCGCGGGGTGCAGCTGCGCGGCGATCTCGCGGCGCAGGAACTCGATCAGCTCCTCCGGCTCGAGCGTGGTGGAGAAGCCAGCGGCGCGGCGGTGTCCGCCTCCCCCCTGGGCGCGCGCGATCGCCGAGACGTCCACGTCGTCGTCCACAGCTCGCAGCGAGACCTTGCGCTCGCCGCGGCGCTCCTCGGCGGTGAGCTCGCGTACGAGGGCGGCGACCTTGGTGCCCTGCACGGCGCGCAGGTGGTCGACGATGCCCTCCGAGTAGCTGTCCTCGGCTTCGGCCCGACGGAAGTCCTCTGCGTCGAGCGCAGCCATCGTGAGCTCCCCCGAGTCGAAGCGGCGCACCTGGCCGAGCGCGAGCGCGAGCAGGGTCAACTTGGGGTAGGGCGTCTCCTCGTAGAGCCTGCGGTAGACCGCCTGCACGTCCACGCCCGCTTCGATCAGCTCGCCCGCCATCCGGTGCGCCCGCGGCCCGGTGTTCTCGTACATGAAGCGCCCCGTGTCCGTGACCAGACCGACGTACAGCGCCTCCGCGACGGCCGGCGTGGGCGCCACCCCCAGCCCGTGCATCAGATCCCAGATGATCTCCGCGGTGCACGAGGCATTCGCCACCACGTAGTCGACGGTCCCGAAGCGGGTGTTGTCGTGGTGGTGGTCGATGTTCAGCAGGTGCGCGCCGTCGCGCAGCACCTCCGCGGAGTTGCGATCGATGTTGCCGCAGTCCAGCAGCACCACGGTGCGCTGCGCGATGTCCGCCGGCGGCGCCTCGATCACGCGATCGAGCTCGAAGGAGCGGTACTCGAGGGGCAGCGGGAGCTCCCCGGCGGGGATGAACATGAGCGAGTCCTTGCCGAGCGCGGTGAGCAGCCCGTGCATCGCGATCAGCGAGCCGATCGCGTCGCCGTCCATGTTTTCGTGTGTGGCGAGCACGAAGCTGTGGTCGCTGCCGATGCGCTCCAGCACGAGCGCGCGGGTCTCCGCCACGTCCTGCCCGGCGGCTGCGCCGTTCTCACTCACCGGCGCCGGCCTCCGACGGGGGGGTGGAGTCCATCAATTCCTCCACACGCATTGCGCGATCCGTGGTGTCGTCGTAGAGGAAGCTCAGCGTGGGCGTGCGCTTGAGGCGCAGCTCGGAGGCGAGGCGGCGCTGCAGGTAGCCGTGCGCGCTGTCCAGCCCCGCGAGCGTCGCCTCGCGCAACGGCTCGTCGCCGAGCACGCTCACGTAGACGCGGGCGTGGCTGAGGTCGGCGCTTGTCCTCACATCGGTCACGGTTACGAAGCCCACTCGGGGATCCTTCAACTCGCCTGCCACCACCCCTCCGATCACCTGCCTGATCGCCTCGTCGACGCGGCGCATGCGGCCACTGCTCATCCTACTCTCCCCATACGTCGGGTCTGCAAGCCCGACACCATCGACGTGCTTTGAGGCGGTCGAGGGTCAAGCGAGGCAAGGACGCAAGGAGCGAAGTGTGCTGGGCACACGAGCGACTGAGGACGCAGCATCGCGCCGGCCATCGACCGCCTCAGGCGAGTTCCCGCTCCACCTGACGCGTCTCGTAGGTCTCGAGCACGTCGCCCTCGCGGAGGTCCTGGAAGTTGGCGAGCACGATCCCGCACTCGTAGCCGGCTGCGACCTCGCGCGCGTCCTCGTTGAAGCGGCGCAGGCTCGCGATCGTAGTGTCGTAGATGACCGTTCCCTCGCGCACCACGCGCACGCGCGCCCCGCGCGTGATCTTGCCCTCGCTCACGTGGGAGCCCGCGATCACCCCGATGCGCGAGGCGCGGAAGAGCTGGCGCACCTCCGCCTGGCCGAGCGTGCTCTCGACCTCCTCGGGCTCGAGCAGACCCTGCATCGCGGCGCGCAGCTCCTCGATCGCGCGGTAGATCACCGCGTAGGAGCGGATCTCGACGCCCTCGCGCTCGGCGAGCTGGCGGGCGTCGCCGACGGGGCGCACGTTGAAGGCCAGGATCAGCCCTTCGGAGGCGGCGGCGAGCATCACGTCGGACTCGTTGATGCCGCCGACCCCGCGGTGGATGATGTTGACGTTGACCTCCTCCTGCGGGAGCTTCGCGATCTCGTCCTCGATCGCCTCGAGCGACCCGGCCACATCGGCCTTGATGACGAGGCCGAGCTCCTTGACGGCGCCCTCGCGGGCAAGCTTGAAGACGTCCTCGAGCGAGAGCTTGCGCCCGGAGCGTCGGGCCAGCGCCTCGGTCTTCAGGCGGTTGGCCCGTTCGCCCGCGAGCTGGCGCGCGCGGCGCTCGTTCTCGACGACCCGCACGAGCTCGCCGGCTTCGGGGACCCCGTCGAAGCCGAGCACCTCGACCGGGTCGCCGGGCTGCGCGCGCTTCACGCGCTCCCCGGTGTAGTCGTGCATCGCGCGCACCCGCCCGAAGTGCGCCCCCGCCACCAGTGAGTCGCCGACGCGCAGCGTGCCGCGCTGGATCAGGACGCTCACGACCGGGCCGCGGCCGGGGTCGAGCTTCGACTCGATCACCGTCCCGGAGGCCTCCGCCTCGCGGTTGGCGCGCAACTCCTCCAGGTCGGTGACGACGAGGATCGTGTCGAGCAGCTCGTCGAGGCCCTGGCGGGTCTTGGCGGAGACGTCCACGTACTCGGTCTCCCCGCCCCACGCGGCGGGCTGCAATCCACGCTGAGCCATTTCGGTACGCACCCGTTCTGGCTGGGCGCCCTCCTTGTCGACCTTGTTGACCGCCACCACGATCGGCACGTCGGCCGCGCGGGCGTGGTCGATCGCCTCCTCGGTCTGCGGCTTGACCCCGTCGTCGGCCGCGACCACGATCACGGCGAGGTCGGTCACGCGCGCCCCACGGGCGCGCATCGCGGTGAACGCCTCGTGGCCCGGGGTGTCGAGGAAGGTCACCTGCTTGCCCGCGTGGCTCGCCTGGTAGGCGCCGATGTGCCGCGTGATGCCGCCCGCCTCCCCAGCGGCGACCTCGGTCTCGCGGATCGCGTCCAGCAGCGAGGTCTTGCCGTGGTCGACGTGGCCCATCACGGTCACCACCGGGGGACGCTCGACGAGGTCCTCCTCGGCGTCCTCGAAGACCGGCTCGAGCTCGACGTCGTCGGCGGCGTGCACGATCTCGATCTCCTTGCCGAACTCCTCGGCGAGCACCTGGATCGCCTCGTCGGAGAGAGTCTGGGTGAGCGTGGCCATCTCCCCAAGCGACATCAGCTTCTTGATCACTTCGGGCACCGGCACGCCGAGATACTCGGCGACGCCCTTGACGGTCGAGCCGGAGTTGATGCGCACGAGGTTGGCATCCCTGATCGCGGCGGTGTTGTCGATCGGAGCGATCGTGTCGTCGTAGGTGCCGCGCCGCCGGCGCCCGCGGCGGGGGCGGCGCTGAGGCTGGTTGGCGGGACCCGCCTGCTGGCGGCGGGAGGCCTGGGAGTCGATCACCACGCGGCGGCGCCCAGGCGGTCCGGCGCCCGCCGGAGCCCGCTCGCCGGTACGCGAGTCGCGCGTGGGGCGCACCCTCTCCGATGAGACCCCGCCCGCCCCCTGGGCTGAGGCCGCTCCGGGTGCAGCGGCCGCTTGGTCGGTCGCGCCCACCGTCGCGGCTACGGCCTGGTTGACCGTGTCGGCGCTCGTGGTGGCGAGCGGCGCCGGCGGGGCTGGCGCTGTCGCAGCGGGAGGAGCTGAATCGGAGAGCGCTGCGGCGGGCGCCGTAGCGTGCAGAGCCGCCGGCTGTGCCGGTGAAGGCGCAGGCTTTGCCGCTGACTGAGCGGGGCTTGCAGGCAGCGGCGTAGCAGCCTGTTCCGTGGCCGTAGCGGCCTGCCCAGTGGCGGTAGCTGCCTGCCCCGTGGCGGGCGGCGCGGCCTTGGTCACTGGCTCGGGCGTGGCCTTGGTCACGGGCCCGGGCTCGGCCGGGGCCGCTTGCGCAAGGGCCGCGCCTGCCTGCGTGGCGGGCGCAGCGCCGTCGGCGCCGAGCGCACGCAACGCGAGGGACTCCTCGACCGAGGAGGATGCCGTCTTGACCTCGACACCGGCGGCTCGCAGCCGCTCGATCAGCGCCTTGCTGGGGAGGCCCCGCTCCTTGGCGATCTCGTGTACGCGCTTCTTACTCATCGAGCCTTCGATTCTACGATCTCGGGACCGACGGTCACCGCGCAGCGCAGCGCGCGGGCGATGCCCCGGCGGCGCTCGGCGAGCCGCAGGCAATCCGGACTCGGTGTCGTCCCGGTGGCAACTGCGCGGCAGAGGTACGCGCCCCGCCCGGGCAGCGTGCCGGCGGGGTCGATCACCGCACGCCGGGAGCGGCCGCCGTCCTCGCTGGCCGATCTTTGATCGGTAACCGCGAGGCGCACGAGCTCGGACTTCGGCGCGATCCGCCCGCAGCCCACACAGCGGCGTCGGGGCACGTGGCCCGCTATGGCGCTTGCCCCCCCGCGCTCTCCACCTCGGCGGCGACCTCCCCGCCGTTCTGCTGACCTTCGACGTCGCCGACTCTGTCGCTGGCGATCGCCGCCAGCGCTTGATGGCTCTCCAGGCCGCAGTAGCGCGAGCCGGGAAGTGCAGCGTTGGGGCAGCGCCGGCCGTTGGAGAGGATCGCGGCGCAGCGGCCGGAGACCTCCTCCTCCTCGTAGCCGTGCTCGGCCTCCTCGGCGGCGAACTCGGTCTCCGAGCGGATGTCCACGCGCCAGCCTGTGAGGCGGGCGGCCAAGCGGGCGTTTTGGCCTTCGCGGCCGATCGCGAGGGAGAGCTGGTCGTCGGGCACGATCACCGTGGCCTGCTTAGCCTCGTCGTCGACCAGCACCTCTCGCACGCGCGCGGGCGAGAGCGCCTTGGCGACGAAGCGCGCGGGCTCGTCGTTGAAGGGGATGATGTCGATCTTCTCGCCGCGCAGCTCGGAGACGACCATCCGCACGCGCGAGCCGCGCGGCCCGACGCAGGCGCCGACGGGGTCCACGCCGTCGGCGTGGGAGACCACGGCGATCTTCGAGCGGTAGCCCGGCTCGCGCGCGACGTTGGCGATTTCGACGAGGCCGTCGGCGATCTCCGGGACCTCGAGCTCGAAGAGCTTCTTGATCAGCTCGGGGTCGCGCCGGGAGACGATGATCGACGGCCCCTTGGTCGAGGCGGAGACCTCCTTGATAACGGCCTTGATCCGCTGCGAGTGGTCGTAGCGCTCGCCATCGACCTGCTCGGACTTGGGCAGCAGCGCCTCGACGCGCTCGCGCAGCTGCACGAGGGTGTAGCGGGAGTCCGACTGCTGCACGATGCCGGTGATCAGCTCGCCCACGCGGTCGCGGTACTCCTCGAACATCATGTCCCGCTCGGCCTCGCGGATGCGCTGCAGGATCACCTGCTTGGCAGTCTGCGCCGCGATCCGGCCGAAGTCGTCGGGGGTCACGTCCTGTTCGCCGATCTGGTCGCGGTACTCCTCGAACTTGGCAGGATCGATTTCGGGCTCCTCCGGTTCGCGCAGCTCTCCGGTCTCGGGATCGACGACGGTGCCCTCGTCGATCGTCTCCACGATCAGGTGGGCCTCCAGGCGCTCGGGGATGATCAGTTCGATCACGCGGAAGTCGGCGGTCTCGCGGTCCATTTCCACGCGCGCGTACTTCGCGGAGCCGGGCTGCTTCTTGTAGGCGGAGAGCAGGGCATCCTCCAACGCGACCATCAGCTTCTCGGGCTCGATGCCCTTCTCGCGGGCCAGCGCATGCATTGCTTCAAGGATCTCGCGTGACATCTACCTACTCCTCGAGAAGATTGGATCGGCGAATCTGCGCGTAGGGGATCGTGACGAGCGCGTCGTCGGCGGCGAGCGTGATCTCGGTGTCGGATGCTCCCACGAGCTCCCCCGTGTAGCTGCGGCGACCGATCGAAGATCGGCCAGCGAGCGTGGGCTGGCAGCTCGAAGGCGCCAGCCGATCCCCGCTAGCCGAAACGGGGATTCTCGGCGAAGCCGAGTGTTGGCCGAAACGGGGACCGATTGGGGAGACACTCGCTCCGCCGGACCGGGAGACACTCGCTTCGCTCGCATCCCCGAACCGGCCAGCATCCCCAAATCGGCCAGCGCCGGAGGCGCGTGTCTCCCGGCTTCGGTCGGCTTCGGTGCGCACACGTGCGCGGCGGCCGACGAAGCGGCGGAAGTGCTCGGGCTTGGTCAGCGGACGCTCCACCCCGGGGGAGGAGACCTCCAGGGTGTGGCGCTCGCGCAGCTGTGCGAGCGCCACGGTGACCCGCTCGCAGAGCGCGAGCGTGACGCCGTCTGGGTGGTCGATGAAGATCCGCAGGGTACCGCCGCCGACGACCTCGGCGAGCAGCACCTCGACATCGGGCTCGCACCCGGCGAGCTGCTCTTCGATCTCTTTCTGCAGTGGTGCTGACATGGGCCCTCCAGAAATGAAAAAAGCGGGCGATCCGCCCACTTTCGGTCCGACTGCCGACGTCCTCACGCCGGCACGAAAGCTGTCGAGCGAGCATAGCATCGGCGTGGAGCGGCGGCGGGCGGCGGGCGCCTCGGGGCGCTCGCGCAAACCCCGGCGGGCGCGCGGGCGCCGATCTGCGAGCAGGCGAGGGCGAGCCTTCAGGAGTCGTGGACGGCACGTCGGGCGCGGTCGCGATAGACACGGTAGTCGCGGCGCTCGGGGCGCAGCGAGCAGGCGAGCGCGAGCGGGTGGCGGGCCTCCTCGTGGCGCCCGAGCTGCTGCATGGAGCGCCCGAGGCAGAAGAGCGCGTAGTCGTTCGTGGGCGCCTGAGCGGCGACTGCGCGGAACTCCTCGGCGGCGTCCTCGTAGCGCTGTGCGTGAAACAGCGCGCGGCCGAGCGCCTCGCGGATCGAGGCCTTGTCGGGCTCCTGCTCGCGCGCGCTGGTGAGCGGCACGATCGCGGCCTGGTAGTCGCCATGACGAAGCAGCTCGCAGCCGCGGCGGTAGAGGTCGTAAACGCTGTCCATTGTGGCCCCCTCCACTGTAGAAAGGGCCCTTAGCCCGCCCGCAGGCGCTCTACGGCATCGAGGATCGCCTCGGCGACCAGCTCCTTGGAGGCGCGCGGAACGTGCTCGTCGCCTGCGGCGGTGAGGATCGTGACCTCGTTGGAGTCCACCGCGAAGCCGATGTCCGAACGGGAGATGTCGTTAACCACGACCGCGTCCAGGTGCTTGGCCTCGAGCTTCGCGCGCCCGTAACGCAGCGCCCCCTCGCCGTGCTCGGCGGCGAACCCGACGAGCGTCTGACCGGCTGCGCGACGCGAGGCCAGCCCGCGGAGCACGTCGGCGGTCGGCTCGAGCTGCAGGCTCAGACGCTCGTGGGCGGACTTCTTGAGCTTCCCGTCGTGCGCCTCGGCGGGCCGGTAGTCGGCAACGGCCGCCGCCATCAGCAGGACGTCGCATGTCGGGAACTCCCGCTCGCAGGCCTCCTGGAGCTGGGCGGCCGTGGCAAGCGTCTGCCAGCTCACCCCCGCAGGCCGTGGCAGCGAGACGTTGGCAGCGAGGACCGTCACCTCGGCTCCGCGTGCGCGCGCGGCGTGAGCGAGTGCAAGACCCATGCGCCCGGAGGAGCTGTTGCCGATGAAGCGCACGCTGTCGATCGGCTCACGGGTGCCACCCGCGGTGACGAGCACGCGCAGCCCGCTCCAGGCGCCTGCCGACCTCGCTCCCTGGGATGCCCTCTCGTCCCTGTCGTGCCTGCTCTCGTCCCCGTCTGGTCTGCTCTCGGCGTCGGCGAGCATCCCCTCGCAGACCTCCAGCAGCCGGGTGGGGTCGGGCAGACGTCCCACCCCCTCCTCGCCCTTGGAGGCGAGGCGGCCGCTGTCGGGCTCGATCACGCTCACACCACGCGCGCGCAGCGTGTCAAGGTTCGCCTGCACAGCGGGGTGCTCGTACATGTGGTTGTTCATCGCGGGGGCCACCACGAGCGGGCAGGTGGCGGCGAGCGCGGCGCTTGAGAGCAGGTTGTCGGCGAGACCGTGGGCGAGCTTGGCGATCGTGTTCGCAGAGGCTGGAGCGATCAGGTAGAGGTCGGCGTTGCGCACGAGCTCCAGGTGGCCGATCGGCTCGTGTGCGGGGGGCTGCTGGTCCGGGAACGCCCCGCGCGCGGGGTCGCGTTCGAACTCGTCGAGGAGCACGGGCGCCCCGGTGAGCGCGACGAAGGAGGCGCTGCCAACAAAGCGGCGACTGGCAGGAGTCTGCACGACCCGCACCGCGTGACCGGCAGCGGTCGCCAAGCGCACGAGCTCGAGCGCCTTGTACGCGGCGATCCCGCCGCTCACCCCGAGCAGGATTCTGGACATACCCGGGTTTTAGAGCGCCGAAGCGAAACCGACAAGCACTGGTCGGTGGCTTGCCGGAGGCCTACTTACCGGTAGTGGTACTTGATCTTCCCCTGCGCTACCTCCTCAAGGGCGATCGTGAGGTAGTTCTTGGAAGTGGTTTCGATCATGGGGGGCGGGAACTCGTCGAAGGTGCCCTCGCCGAGGTTGTGGTAGTAGCTGTTGATCTGGCGGGCGCGCTTGGCGGCCACCACGACGGAGGCGTAGTTGGAGTCGACGTTCTCCAGCAGGCGATCGATGCGGGGGGAGATCACAGTGAGGTTGCCCTTTCGTGGTTGAGCAACAAGTGTAGAGGAGACCTTCCTCTCGGCCCGGTTGCCCGGGCCACGCTTCGGGCCCTTGAGCCCGAGTGGTTACCGGTCCAGTTCGGCGGTGACGACCGCGACGAGCTCCTCGAGCGCTTGGTCGAGGCGATCGTTGACGACCACGTGGGCGAACTCGGATTGCGCCTGAAGCTCCCGTTCGGCCACCCGCAGGCGCCGCTCGACCTCCTCGGGGCCGTCGGCCCCGCGCCCGACGAGACGGGTGCGCAGGGAATCCAGGGAGGGAGGCGCGATGAAGACCTCGAGCGCCTCGGGCATCGCAGCGCGAACCTGACGGGCGCCCTGCACCTCGATCTCGAGGACGACGGGCACGCCGGCGCGCACGCGCCCGTCGAGCTCGCTGCGCAGCGTCCCGTAGCGGCGGCCCGCGTAGTCGGCGTGCTCTACGAAGTCCCCCGCCTGCACCAGGCGCTCGAACTCCTCGGGGGCGAGGAAGTGGTACTCGATGCCATCCTCCTCGCCGGGCCGCGCGGGGCGCGTGGTCGCCGAGACCGACAGCTCGAGCAGCGGCACGCGCTCCATGAGGCCTCGAATGAGTGTGCCCTTACCCACGCCCGAGGGGCCGGTGATGACGAATACGCGCGCCACGCCGCAGAGGCCCGGGCTAGCGGCGCAACAGCGACACCAGCTCGCTGCGCTGGCGCTCGGAGAGCCCGCCGATGGTCTTGCTGGGGGCGATGCGGCAGTGGGCGAGGATCTTGTTGACCTTGACACGCCCGTACTTGGGGACGGCGAGCATCATGTCGAACACCTTCGCGGTCTCGATGTACTCGGGAGGGTTCAGCAGGAGGGTGTGGATCGAGCGCCGCCCCGCCTTCAAGTCGCGCTTGAGGCGGGCACGTTCGGTGCGGATTCGGTTAGCCCTGGCGAGGGCGTCCATCCGCTGGTTGAGTGAGCGCTCAGGAGCGGCCGAGTGCTTGGTGGGCGTCGTACCCGTCCCCATTGCCATGGGCGGCGAGTCTACACACCCACGGCCGACGATCAAGGCGCGAGCGCGCAATTCACCTAAAGCTCAACTCGAGGTCTAGGTATGTGGAGGCTAGTGGATAGTGCCGGGGCGTGTTTGCAGGGGTTTTTGCCCACGATTTCGCTGGCTGTTCAGCCAGTCAACCCAGCCGGTCAATCAGCGAGCGCCCGAGCGATGCGCCCACCGGCTGCGGGGTCGCGGAAGCTCTCGGTGCCGACCGCCACGAGCGTCGCGCCCACGTCGAGCAGGTCGCGCGCGTGGGCGGCGCTCTGCACCCCGCCCATGCCCACGACGGGGATCGTGATGGCCGCGGCGGCAGCGGCCACCTGGGCAAGCGCGACCGCGCGGATTGCAGGGCCGGAGAGGCCGCCGGTGACGCCTCCCAGCCACGACTCACGCGCTCCGGCCCGGGCACTTGCTGGGGATCCCCGCCCGGCCAGCGCGGTGGCGCGCAGAGTGTTGATCAGCGACACCGCATCGGCTCCTCCCTCCTGGGCCGCTTGGGCGCAGCGGGCGACGTCGGCGGCATTGGGGGTGAGCTTGACGATCAGCGGCTTGGATGTGCGGGGACGCACCTCGCGCACCACCCGCTCGAGCGTCGCGGGGTCCGCGCCGATGTCGAGGCCGGTCGCGACGTTGGGGCAGGAGACGTTGAGCTCGAGCGCCGCGATCTCGGATCGCTCCCCACAGCGCTCCAGCAGCGTGGCGATCTCGCCGGCGGTTGAGCCCATCACGTTGGTGATCAGCGGCACCGGAAGCCGCGCGAGCTCGGGGAGATCCTCGGCGAGATAGCCCTCCAAGCCCTTGTTGGGCAGGCCAATCGAGTTGACGAGGCCCGCGGGCGCCTCCCACAGCCGTGGCGGAGGGTTGCCGTCGCGGGGCTGGATCGTGATCGTCTTGGACACGAACGCAGAGAATGGGAACTCGGCGTCGAGGACCTCGCCGAAGGCCGCGCGGGCGGCGATCGCATCGAAGGTGCCCGACGCGTTGATCACCGGGTGGGCCAGCTCGATGCCACAGAAGCGGACGCTCATGCCTCGCCTCCCCGGACACGTGCCATGGGCACACACCGCGTTGGAGAGTTGGAGACCACGGAGCAAGGGGACCGCCGCGGACACCCGCGATGGATGTTCACGCTGGCGCCCCAGCGTGGGCGTCGACGTGGTCGAGCAGCGCGGCGTCGATCACAGGGCCGTCCACGCACACGCGCAGGTAGCCCCCGCCACGGCGGGGGACGACGCAGCCGAAGCACGCGCCAAAGCCGCAGGCCATGCCGGACTCCAGCGCGAGCTGGGCAGGCACGGCGCGGGCGGCGCAGAGCGCGCGCACAGCCTCGAGCATCGGCGCGGGGCCGCAGGTGTAGACGGTCGCGTGAGGGTCGCGCTCGAGCTCGGGGGCGAGCAGCTCGGTGACGCGCCCGTGGCTGCCCACAGAGCCGTCGTCGGTGGCCACGCGCGAGTCCCTCAGCAGCGCCGCCCCTTCCGCGTGGGCGCGGCCGCGGAAGCCGAGCAGCACCACGGGGCTCTCGCGGCTGTGTGATCGCGAGTGCGGGGAGCGGAGTCTTCGAGCGTTGGGTTGCGCAACAGCTCGTCCTGGAGAATCGCGAGCGGCGCGATCCCGGCGCCGCCGCCGACGAGGATCGCGCGGCGGCCGTCGGCGGGAGCGGCGAAGCCGATGCCGAGCGGCCCGAGCAGCCACACCTGCTCTCCGGGGCGCAGCTCGCACAGCCGGTGCGTGCCGGGGCCGACGTCCTCGAGCAGGAAGTGCGCCTCGCGCTCGCGCCAGCGCGCGAAGGAGAAGGCGCGGGGCAGGTGAGGGCGCTCGTCCTCCCCTCCCCCCCACCGCTGCGCGGGGGCGAGCATCGCGAACTGACCAGGAGTAGGTGCCCGCCCGTCCGCCCACCCACCCACGGGGGATTCGCTTGGCCGTTTACCCGCGGGGGTTTCACTTGCCAGCCCACCCGCGGCGACGCGCAGCAAGCGGTAGGCGCCCAGCTCCTCGTTGCCGGTGACGCTCAGCAGACGGCGGCCGAAGGGCGCTGTCGGGCGAGTCACGCCACCCCGGCCCCGGGGCGCTCGGGGGAGTCCGTCCGAGGCGCCGAGGTCGCGCCTGCCGCGGACGAGCCGCCCCGGCGCGGCGCGGCGCTCGCGCTCGCTGCGGAGGAGCCGCCGTGGAGCTCCTGCAGGCAGAGCACCGGCGGTGGGCCGCTCTGGCGGGCGCTCGAGATCGCGCGCGCGGCGGAGACGCCGGCGGCGAGCGTGGTGAGGCAGGGGATGCCGCGGGTCACCGCGGCGCGGCGGATCTGTCGGCCGTCGGTGCGGGCGCCGGAGCCGGTGGGGGTGTTGACGACGAGGTCCACGTCGCCGCGCTCGATCCACTCGACCACGTGGGGGGAGCCCTCGCCGACCTTGTTGAGCGGCTGCACGGGGATCCCCATGCGCGCGATCGCCTCGGCGGTGCCGCGGGTGGCGAGGATGCGAAAGCCATTGTCGTGCAGCGACTGGGCGATCGCGAAGGCGCCGGCCTTGTCGGCGTCGGTGACGGAGATGAACGCGGTGCCGCGCAGCGGCAGCGGGCAGCCGGCGGCGGCCTGGGCCTTGGCGAACGCGGTGGGGAAGTCGCGCGCGATCCCCATCACCTCCCCGGTGGAGCGCATCTCCGGGCCGAGCACCGCGTCGGCCCCCTCGAAGCGGTCGAAGGGAAGCACGGCCTCCTTGACGGAGACGTGGTCGCCGAAGCCGAGCCCCTCGCGCTCGCGGGGCAGGCCGAGCGCGGCGATCGACTCGCCGAGCATCACGCGGCAGGCGAGCTTTGCGAGCGGGAGCCCCACGGCCTTCGAGACGAACGGCACGGTGCGCGAGGCGCGGGGATTGGCCTCCAGCACGTAGAGCTGCCCGTCCACCACCGCGTACTGCACGTTGAGCAGGCCCACCACCCCGATGTGCAGCGCGAGCTCGCGGGTGGCCGCACGGATCTGCTCGAGCATCTCCCCTCCCAGTGAATGCGGGGGTAGCACGCAGGCGCTGTCACCGGAGTGCACGCCGGCCTCCTCGACGTGCTGCATGATGCCGCCGATCCACGTCTCCCGCCCGTCGCACAGCGCATCGACGTCGACCTCGATCGCGTTCTCCAGGAAACGGTCGAGGAAGATCGTCGTGGTGAGGTCTGGTGGCAGCTCACGGCGCAGGTAGTCGGCGAGGCCCTCGCGCGAGTAGACGATCTCCATCGCGCGGCCCCCCAACACATAGCTGGGACGCACCAGCAGCGGGAAGCCGACCTCCTCGCCTCTCCGCAGGGCCTCCTCCACCGAGCGCGCGGTGGCATACGGAGGCGCCTTGTAGCCGAGGCGGCCGAGCAGCTCGCCGAAGCGCCCGCGGTCCTCGGCGAGGTCGATCGCCTCGACGCTTGTTCCGAGCAGCGGCACGCCCGCCGCGGCGAGGCCCGCGGCGAGCTTCAGGGGGGTCTGCCCGCCGAACTGCACGATCACGCCCTCCGGCTGCTCGACCTCGACCACCCCGAGCACGTCCTCGAGGGTGAGCGGCTCGAAGTAGAGCCGGTCGGAGGTGTCGTAGTCGGTCGAGACCGTCTCGGGGTTGCAGTTGACCATCACCGCGTCACGCCCGGACTCGCGCACCGTCTGGGCGGCGTGCACGCAGCAGTAGTCAAACTCGATCCCCTGCCCGATGCGGTTGGGCCCGGCGCCGAGGATCACGACGGAGGAGCGCTCCCCGCGCTCCACCTCGTGCGCGGGCGCGCTTGGCGCGGACGCGAGTGCCGAGCCGTCCGGCGGCGGAGGGCTGCTGCTAGACGTAGGCGGAGGGCCACTGCTGGACGTCGGCGCGCCCTGCTCGGGGACCGGAGCAGGCACGGGCAGGTGGGCCAAGGATGCCGGTGGCCGCTCCCAGGCGGAGTAGTAGTAGGGGGTGCTCGCAGGGAACTCCGCGGCGCACGTGTCCACCGCCTTGAACGTGCGCACCCCCGCGAAGGGCGCCTCTGGGTCCTGCGCGAGCGCGCGCAGCTCCCGCAGAAACCACGGGTCGATCGCGGTGCGCTCGTGGACCGCCTCGATCTCCGCGCCGCGGCGGAAGAGCTCGAGGATCGCCTCGAAGCGCTCCGGCGAGGGGGTACCGATGCCCTCCAGCAGCTCCGCTTCCGCGGCCTCCTGCAGGCGTGGCGTCTTGTCGAGCTCGCGCGAGCGCAGCGCCTTCGCGAACGCCTGGCCGAAGGTGCGTCCGATCGCCATCGCCTCACCCACCGACTTCATGTGCGTCGAGAGCGTGGGCTCCACGCCCGGGAACTTCTCGAAGGCGAAGCGCGGCCACTTGACCACCACGTAGTCGATCGTCGGCTCGAAGCTCGCGGGGGTGAGGCGGGTGATGTCGTTGGGGATCTCCTCCAACAGGTACCCCACCGCCAGGCGCGCCGCGATCTTCGCGATCGGGAAGCCCGTCGCCTTGGAGGCCAGCGCGGAGGAGCGCGAGACGCGGGGGTTCATCTCGATCACCAGCACCTCCTCGGTCTGCGGGTTGACCGCGAACTGCACGTTCGAGCCCCCCGTCTCCACGCCCACCGCGCGGATCACCGCGATCGCCTGGTCGCGCAGGCGCTGGTAGAGGCGGTCGCTCAGCGTCTGCTGGGGGGCCACCGTGACCGAGTCCCCCGTGTGCACTCCCATCGGGTCCACGTTCTCGATCGAGCACACGATCACCACGTTGTCCGCGCAGTCGCGCATGACCTCCAGCTCGAACTCCCCCCAGCCGAGCACCGACTGGTCGAGCAGCACCTGGCCGATCGGCGAGGCCTCGAGGCCCCGCGCGACGATCGTGCGGAACTCCTCGGGGGTGCGCGCCACGCCCCCCCGCGTCCGCCGAGCGTGTAGGCGGGGCGCACGATGCACGGCAGCCCGACCTCGTGCATCACACCCTGTGCCCGCCCCACCCCGCGCTTGACGTCGAAGCGCTGGGTCTGCTCGTCCCAGCTGGAGACCACCGCGTTCGCCGGCATCGCGAGGCCCGCCTGCGCCATCGCCGTTCCGAACAGCTCGCGGTCCTCCGCGCAGGAGATCGCCTCGTAGTTCGCTCCGATCAGCTCCACCCCGCAGCGCTCGAGCGTTCCGTCGTCGTGTAGCGCCTTCGCGAGGTTCAGCGCCGTCTGCCCCCCCAGCGTGGGCAGCAGCGCGTCGGGGCGCTCGCGCTCGATCACCTGCGCCACCGGGCCGGGCAGCAGCGGCTCGATGTAGGTGGCGTCCGCCAGCTCCGGATCGGTCATGATCGTCGCGGGATTGGAGTTGACGAGCACCACCTCGTAGGACTCCTCGCGCAGCACCTTGCACGCCTGCACTCCGGAGTAGTCGAACTCTGCGGCCTGCCCGATCACGATCGGCCCCGAGCCGAGGATCAGGATCTTGCGGATGTCATCGCGGCGGGGCACCGGTCAGCTCGCCTCCGCGATCCGCTCCAGGAAGCGGTCGAACAGGTACACGCTGTCGTGCGGGCCGGGCCCCGCCTCGGGGTGGTACTGCACCGAGCCGCCCGGCACGTCCAACAGCTCCAAGCCCTCCACGGTGCGGTCGTAGAGATTCACGTGCGTGAGTTGCGCCGCGCCGAAGTCGGTGTGCCAGCGCACCGGGCGGGAGCCCTCGATCGTGCCCGACCCTCCCGGTCCCAGCACCGCGAAGCCGTGGTTCTGGGAGGTGATCTCCACACGGCCCGTCAGCAGGTCCTTCACTGGGTGGTTCACGCCGCGGTGGCCGAACGGGAGCTTGAACGTCTTCAGGCCGAGCGCCCTGCAGAGCAGCTGATGGCCGAGGCAGATCCCCCACACCGGCTTGCGCCCGACCAGTTCGCGGACGGTCTCCGTGATGTACCCCAGCGCCGCCGGGTCGCCGGGGCCGTTGGCGAGCAGGATCGCATCGGGATCGCTCGCCAGCAGCTCCGCCGCGGTGCTCGCGCACGGGTGGAGCGCCACCCGCGCCCCGCGGGCGACGAGGTGGCGCACGATCGAGCCCTTGATCCCCGTGTCGAGCACGGCGATCCGTGGGCCCTGCCCGTCGCCGTGGTGGCTCACCTCGCTCGGGCTCACCACCGCCGCGAGGTCCTGCCCATCCATGCGCGGCTCCGCATCGATCAGCGCCTGCGCGTCGGCCGGGGAGACGTCGGCGGGGAAGATCCCTCCGCGCATCGAGCCCGCCTCGCGGATGTGGCGCACCAACGCGCGTGTGTCCACCCCGCTGATCGCGGGCACGCCGCAGTCGGTGAGCCACCGCAGCCACCCCCCCTCCGCGCCGGGGGAGTCCTCGTGGTCGCACGCTTCGCGCATGATCGTGCCGCGCGCCCACGGGCGCTCGGACTCCATCGCCTCCCCGCTCACGCCGTAGTTGCCGATGTGGGGGTAAGTGAACGCGATCAGCTGGCCCGCGAAGGAGGGGTCGCTCACCGACTCCTGGTAGCCCGACATCCCCGTCGTAAAGACCACCTCCCCCACCGCGTTGCCCTCCGCCGCGCACGCCTCGCCTTCAAAGCGCGCGCCGTCCTCCAGCAGGACGTATGCGGGCCGGCTGGCCGCAACGGGGGTGCGAGCCGAAAAAGGCGAGTGTCTCCCGGCTTCGGTCACAGGATCAGCCTCTGCACGGCCTTGAACTCCGGCGTGCCCGCGCGCTCCAGCAGCTCGAACAGGGCCGCCTCGACTGTGGTCACCACGGCGCCTGCGCGTTCCATGCGCTCCAGGCCCCGCTCGTAGTCGATCTCGTGGCGCGAGCCCACCGCGTCCGCCGGTACGTGCACCTCGACGCCGCGCTCCAGGAGATCGTGGACGGTCTGCGAGACGCACACGTGGGTCTCGATCCCGCACACCACCGCCTGCTCGCGCCCCCCAAGGTCGAAGCCCTCCGCCCGCACGGCCGAGAAGACGCTCTTCTCGATGCGCCGCTCGTCCTCCAGGCACACCTCCGGCGCGGTGTGGCCGAGGCCCTTCGGGTACTGCTCGCTGACCAGCGCCGGGACGTCCAGGATGCGCGCAGCCCGCACGAGCTTGGCAGAGGATCGCGCCACGCCCGCAAAGGACGCGTATGGGCGGAACGCCTCCTGCACGTCCACCACGACCAGCGCGGTACGCGCGCGAGAGAGCAGACTCACGAGGCGCTCCTCATACGGCCACCGCCCGACCTTCCCGGTCCGTACCGGGAGCCCGGATCGGGGCGTGGTAGACCACGGTGCCCGCAGCCAGCGTCAAAAGCACCCGCCCACGCAGACGCCGGCCCGCGAAGCAGCAGCTCTCCGAGCGGCTCTCCCAGCCGTGCTCCCCCGGGGTCCACTCCGCCTCCAGGTCGATCACCGCCACGTTCGCCTGCTCGCCGGTCGCGATCCGCGGGGTCGGCAGCTCGAACAGGGCGGCGCCCGCTGTCATCCGCTTGACCAGCGTGCCCAACTCCACGACTCCGGGGAGCACAAGGCCGGTATAGAGCGCCGCGAACGCGGTCTCCAGGCCGGTCGTGCCCATCGGGGCTTCTGCGAACGGAAGCTCCTTCTCCGCGCGTGCGTGCGGGGCGTGATCGGTAGCCACGCAGTCGATCGTGCCCGTCCGCAGCCCCTCCACGAGCGCCAGCCGATCCGCCTCGGTCGCAAGGGGGGGGTTCATCTTTGCGCGAGTGTCCAGGTGGGCGTCCACACCACGCACGGCCTCCTCGGTCAGAAGCAGGTGATGGGGCGTCACCTCCGCGCTCAGACGGGCCGGCCCATCGGACTGCGTACCCCGGGCGTCGTCGCGACCCGGCTTGCTCTGCGGCCTCCCCCGGGCGCTCGCGCTCGCCGCGTGAGCCTTCGCGGCTGCGAGCGCCTCCACCGAGGCGGCGCAGCTCAAGTGCTGGAAATGCACGCGTCCCCCCTCGCTGCTGGCAAGGACCGCGTCGCGTGCGACCATCGTCGCCTCGCTCGCGCACGGGATGCCCGGGATGCCGAGCTCCGCACTCAGGGCGCCCTCGTGCATGGAGCCCCCGCGGGAGAGCGAACGGTCCTCCTCGTGCAGCGCGATCACGCCGCCACACACCCGCTGCAGCTGGAGCGCTTCGCGCAGCACCCCCGCGCTCGCCACAGGGTGCCCGTCGTCGGTGAAGCCCACCGCGCCGCGCCCGCGCAGCGCGGCCATCTCCGTCAGCTGCTCCCCGTCAAGGCCCCTTGTGAGCGCCGGTAGGAAGCCGACCGGGACCTGCGCTCTGCGAGCAGACTCCTCTCGCACGGAGCGCAGCCCCTCCGGAGAGTCGATCGGCGGCTTCGTGTTGGGCATGGCGATCACCGCCCCGAACCCCCCCGCGGCGGCCGCGCGGGTGCCGCTCTCGATGCTCTCCTTGTGCTCCTCGCCGGGACTGCGCAGGTGCACGTGCGGGTCGAAGAAGGCCGGCATCGCGCGCAGCCGGCCGCCACCTTCCACCACCTCCACCTCTCCGTCCGCCGGGAGCGTCCCCGGTGGGCCCAGCTGCGCGATGGCGCCACCCCGCACCAGCACGTCGTGGCGGGCGTCCAAGCCCGCGCGTGGATCGAACAGATGGACGTCCCGCAGCAGCATCTCGGCGAGGCAGGCAGGAGAACGAACGAGCGCGGGTGAGCTCATATTGAGCTCCTCCGGCAGGGACTCGGTTCTGTGCGATGAGACAAGCTCATGGGATTATCGAGGACGCCACCGCCTCCGTGTCCTGCGGGCGTTTCCCGCCGTTGTGTCCCTTGCCGTGCGCGGGCTCCCGACCCTGTTCATGCTCGCTGTTCTTCGCGCGCTCGCCCTCGCCTCCCGTATCACCCACTCCGGGACCCCCAACAACCGGCGCCGGGCGGTTGGACCAGCGGATCAGCCTCGCCGGTCCGCGCTCGGGGAAGGGGATCTCGACCGCGTCGAAGTCCCGGGGGACCTCCGTGGAGGCAAAGACCTCGCGAGCCTCGCTCTGCACCTCCCCACCGGAGTAGCGCGTCGAGAGGTGGGTGAGGACGAGCATCCTGACCTCCGCGCCCCGCGCCAGATCCGCCGCTTGGCGCGCGGTGCTGTGGCCCGTCTGTCGTGCCCGCTCCGCCTCCTCCTCCACGAACGTCGCCTCGTGCACCAGCACGTCCGCCTGGTGAGCCGCAATCGCCAACGCCTCGCAGGGCGAGGTGTCGCCCGAGATCACCACCTTGCGGCCCTCCCGCGTGGGGCCCACGACCTGCTCGGGGGAGACCCCGTTCACGCTCTCCCCGCGCACCAGTCGCCCGAAATCAGGCCCCGGTCTCACTCCCAGCCGCTCCGCGAGCTCCGGGTCGAGCTGCCCCGGGCGGGTGTCCTCCACGAGCGCGTACCCCACCGCCGAGGCGGCTCGATGGCGCACCGGGACCGCCGTTACCCGGTAGCCCTCGCGCTCGACCGCCTGCGCCGGCTCGAGCTCCACGATCTCAAGCTCGTACGGCAGCCGCCGCCCGTAGATGAAGCGTGTCTGCCCCATCAGCTCCTTCAGCCCAGCCGGCCCGTACACCGTCAGCGGCTGCTCGCGGTCGCGCAGCGCGAAGGACTTCAGCATCCCCGGCAGCCCCAACCAATGGTCGGCGTGGAAGTGCGTGATGAACACGCACTCCACATCCGCCAGCCCCACCGAGCGCAGCAGCTGGCGCTGCGTCCCCTCCCCGCAGTCGAACAGCAGATGATCCCCTCCCCGGCGCACCAGAACCGCGGGCAGCCCACGTCGCGCGCTCGGCACCGAGCCGCCCGTGCCCGCGAAGAACAGGGACATATCCATGTCGGCAACGGTAGCGGCGCACGGCGATGGGAGGCTCGCGGGGAGGCCAACGGTCATCCCAGGAGCAGGAGGGAAACCAGCTCGCTGCCGCTAAGCTCCGCAGGTGCAGGATGCCGTCCACGATGGCACCCTGCGCCCGTAGCTCAGTGGATAGAGCGCTCGCCTCCGGAGCGAGAGGTCGCAAGTTCGAATCTTGCCGGGCGCGTGTTGGGGGAGCCAAACGCTCGTGGTCAAATCCGGCTTCCCGCCGGAGGGCATTTGTGTGGGGTGCTACCAGGCGACCCGCACGTCATAGGCGCGCAGTCTCTCATCGCTCGAGACGAGAACCGCGTCCTCGAGGGCGGCTTGGGCGATGAGCAGCCGATCGAATGGGTCGCGGTGGTGCCACGGTAGTGAGCGGACCGCCCGTGCGTGGTCGATGCTGACGGCCAGGGGCACCGCTCCGACATCCAACAGCAGCGTCGCGAACCCGTCGGGCGCGTCGAGCTTTCCGAGTGATCGCTTGATCGCGACCTCCCACACCACCGCCGCGCTGAGCAGCACCTCATTGGAAGCGTCGGTGAGCAACTGGTCGGCGCGAGGACTCAGCCGTTCGTCTTCGCCCAGCAGCCAGAGGGCGGCGTGGGTATCGGCCAGCAGCCTCACTGGGCGCCGAATGCCTCGGCGATGTCCTCGGGAAGCTCGTCGAAGTCCTCGGCCATGCGTACACGGCCGCGCCAAGCGCCGCGCACCGATGCCAGCGAGCGGGGCTCTTCGACGACCGGCACCAGCCGCGCCACAGGCTTGCCGTTGCGCTGGATGACAACATCCTCGCCAGCTTCAGCCCGCTCCACCAGCCGCGAGAGATGAGTCTTGGCATCGTGCATTCCCACGTGGGCCATGCCGCCAATCGTAGCACCCCTTAGCTAGCCTTAGTCGAAGTGGGCTCTACCATCGGCCGTCTCGGGCGAGCGCGCCAGGGAAGCCGGCCGCGATCAAGCGTCGCCGAGGCGCTGTTCAGGCGTCTCCGCGGCGGCGTAGAGCATGTCTCCGGCGTAGAAGACCTGGAACTTGAAGCTCTCGGCCTCCGGGAGCTCGAACCGCGTCTGGAAGGATCCGTCCTCCCGCACGTCGGCGTGCTGGAGGATCCGCTGCCCCTCGCCGCGCCGCAGCTCGATGGCCACGAGCGCGCCCGGCGGCGCCGGGGACAGCTGACCGTCCACCTCCCCCCCGCCGTCGTTCGTCCGGCCACTCGCCGTCAGCTCGGTGGCGTGCACGAGGTGGGCCCACAGCTCGACCCCGCCGATCGGTGCCCAGGTGTCGCCGTAGGGCGCAAGCGCCTGCAGCTTCGGCATCCCGATGAAGCCGGGTCGGTAGTGCTCCCTGTGGGGATGGTCGGCCAGTGGGCCGTCCGTGGGACCCGAGGGGTAAACAGTGAGCTTGACGCTGCCCGTGCCACCCGGCGCCAGTGTCAGCTGGGGCGGATCGAGCTCGAATCCCCACCCGTTGGGGACATCCTGGAGGCCCATCACGATCGTGGTCTCCTCGTCGCGGCTGGGGTTGTAGACCTGCACGTCGAGGCCAACGGGCTCCCAGGGGCTTTTGGCGGTCGAGTCGAAGGCGGCGATGTTCTCCTGCGCCGCGTTGTTGGACGTGCTCGCCTCGCCGGGCATCTCCTCGATCACCGCGCGGATGCAGGTGTGCGCGGCCACTGTCGGTATCCAGGTGATGTAGCCCTTCACGGGCACCCCGCCGCCCGGAACGGTCGGAAATATGATCGTGCCGAGGAAGCCCCATTTGGGACCGGCATCGCCCATCCCAGGCGGCTGGTTCACGTAGACCTGCACGTGCACGTCGCTCGCGGTGTGCGTGCCCAGGTTGCGGATCTGGACGTAGACGCGGTTGACGTGGTCGATCCAGGCGTCGTCCGCCTGGCCCATCGGGTTACCGGCGGCGTCCACGTAGCGGTAGGTGTCCCAGCCGTTCTTCTCGCTGTCGATCCAGATGTCGGGCGTCCAGTACGGAGGCGCTCCCCAGGGCGTGATCGCCGGGTCGAACGAGCCGGCGGGTAGCCGTGGATAGTGCACGTGGACGTTGTAGTCCTCCCCGGTCTTCGAGATGACGGAGATCTCGATCTCCCGGCCCGGGGCAGTGAAGGTGTCGCCGATCTGCAAGGCGGCTCTGTCGAGATCCACCGCTGAGGAATCGGGTGCCAGCACGATGGCTTTGGTGCCGTATTCGACGTCTGGGTGGGCATCGACCAGCGTGATGAGGACGCCCTCGCGCGGAAGACGCTCGTCCCCGTTGACCCTCTGGCGGTTCTCGATCACAAAGCCGACGAACGGGTCGCCAGCTACGAACGGCACCTTCACCAGCTGCGTGCCGCTCGTGGTGGCTCGCTCGAGCGGCTTGAGCGTCACTGTCTGATCGATGTCACCACTCGCCGGCGGCCCGAGCGACATCACCCGCGCCGCCTCGAGGAAGCCTCGATCCAACTTGGCCCAACCCAGGAAGTGCCGCTGCGCGGGGCTGTAGCCCATCACGTCCCAGGGGCTGATGGTGTCGCGCAGGAGCCCAGGCCCCCAGCGCAGGTCGCCGTAGTGCGTCTGCAGATTGAGCTGGTGGCCGAGCTCGTGAGCGGCCACGGCCGCGCCCTCGTCGTAGGGTTCGCCGACCACATGGGCGTACCACTCATTGACGATCGAGAGGCCCATCTGCCGCTTGGGCACCCAGACGCCGCCCTCCCTGGGCATCGCTTCCACTCCCGTGCCGACGCGCCACCACTCGTCCGCTCGCCCCTGTCCGCCGCCCTGCGAGCTGTTGGTGATCACCATCACGCCGTTGTAGAAGCCGAAGTTCACATACGGGTCGGCTGCGTCGATCGCGGCCTGGCCGACCTTGATGTAGTCGTAGGCTGTGCTGACGTCGGCGATCGGGAACCACCCGTCGGCTGGGCCACCGGCTGGCGACTCGAACACGAACGTCGTGAGCCCGTAGGTGGCGCGGTCGTAGAAGTCATTGACCTGCGATATCAGCAACGAGACCCAGTCGCTCGCTCGCGCGAGCCGGGTCGTGGACAGGTTGCTGTACTTCACGCAGATCACTAGCACTCTCTGGTTCGTCCCTACGGGACGCAACTTGGCCATAGAGCCCAATAGATCAAATTCAACAGGGTGCGTCAAGGGGCTCTGCCCAAATGCTCTCGCTCCGAGCAATGTGTGACGGGCGCCCCCCGTCTGGGCCAGCCACGCAGGGTCGAAGCACCACTGACTCACCCGTGCTGCGGCGCAGGCTGCTGCACAGACGCGAAGCTTGGCCTGGCCGGGAGGACTTGACCGCTGGTCGAGGACCTGCTGAGATCAATCACGGAATCGTGGACGATAGGTATCAGAGGCTTGCCGATGAGGTCGCCGGGGCGGGGGGCCGCTTGGAGCTCGCGCGAGGCGCACTCTCGTCGCGGCTGAGCAAACCGGTCGACGTTCGTGACGGCTACGTCCAGTACGTGGTGAGGCGCCACCTAGAGACGGTGGGGCTGACGGCGGAGTTTCACGCCGATGGCAGTGTGAGCTTGGCGGGCAAGGCAACAACAAGCCCCACGGCGCAGTCGAATCCCTCTACACGAGCCGCGCTGGCGACAGCGATCCCGACGCCGGCATCGCGCTCGCGGCCCGCCGTGAAGTCTACGCCGATGGAGAAGCCAAAGCCTGCCAGGCCGTTGACGCCCGCCGCTACGCGGAAGCCGACACCCTCCACCATGGGCGAACGGCTCGACGACGGTACGCCCGGGGAGACGGGCCGGCTTCCCACCGCGTCCGCTGGCCGGTCGAAACCTCGCGCTGATACGGCTGTGACGGTGAGGGACCTTCAGCAGCTTCGCGAGCTCTATCGGGACGCCCGTGGGAAGATCATCAAGTTCAGCGACGACTTCGAGCGGGACATAGGTCTCGCGGCGCTGCGACTTGAGGCAACGCATACGTATCGTGAGCTGCAGACGACCTCGGTCGGAATGACCGATCAGACCATCGCCCCACTCAAGGACTATGTGCCAAGCCTGACGGGCGGGAAGAACGTCGAAGCGCTCGTCGAGAATCTGGACCGCGAAGCACAGAACTTCGCCAAGAAGGTCCTGCGAACTCTTTGGGCGTTGCTTAACACCGGCATCTGGGTCGGGGGCTTCGGGGTGATCGCCAGCGTCGTCTTGGGCGTTGCCCTCTCAGCCGAAAAATTCGGCGCGACGCTTTTCGGCACCCTTATCGCAGGCGGCGCAGCAGCCGCCATGGTCATTCGGGGTGGTTACACCGGCGCCACTGCCGGGCAGCACGTATGGGAGAGTACCTGGGGCTGGGCCAGCGGCCTCGGTCGATCGGCCGATGCAGCGCTCGTCGATGCCCGTCGCGAGCAGAAAGACCTCGTGCGGCGAGCGGCGGGAGGAGGTCTTCCGATTCAGAGCTTTACAGACAAGGTTCGCGTACGGGCGCAGCTGGTCATCGGCTTCGCCTGGACGACGGTCGGTGTCGCGTGTGCGCTCGTCGTGTTCGGCTTCTACCAGGCCGCCGACAAGCGGTTCTCGACCCCCTCCGCCAGCCCGCAGACTCAGACCACGTCCCCCGTCCCATGACCGGCATCAGATCCTTAGTGGGTCCTCGCTACTGGACAGCTACTCGAGCAGAGTAAGGACGAACGCCGCTGCCGACGAGATCCCTGCGAGTTGAAGGGAACTGCCCGATTGCTACGGAGACAGCGCCATATGTCGAGTGAGCACCCTCACGCCCATAGGCCGCGGGCGCGTCTGAGCCGAGTCCACGCGGACGGCCCGCTGCACTTTCAAGCCGGACGACGAGGCGAGGGGGCGGCGTCGGAGTCTTCCCTGATGAGCGTGATCGCGACGTCGAGTCCCACCTGTGCCCAAGCGGTATCGGCGGTCATCGCCACGCCGTCGAGGCGGTGAGCGAGGGCGAGGCAGGCGCGGTCGCCGAGGGAGAGCCCTGCTGTACGGGTGAGCGGGCGTAGGCACGCAGCCTCGATTGCGTCAGCGGTCGTGAACGGGTACACCGTGAGCGCCCCGTCCAGCAGTCCGCGGCTGGCAAGCTCCTCGGCGAGCCGTACGGGGTCCGTGCCGCGGTTTGCCTCAGCGCTCAGGGCCTCTGCGATGTTCACAGTGGAGACCGCCGCACCGCCGGCGATGGCCTCGGCGACGACATCGGCACCGGGCTCGTCGCGCAGGTGCGCGAGCAGCGCGGAGGCGTCGAGCACCGGCACAGCCATCGTCAATCTTCGCGTGCGGCTTCCGCTCGGCGTTCGGCGAGCAGCTCATCGACCGCCGAGCCCTCGTATGGGGCGAGCTCACGGAGCAGCCCCCGAGTCTGCTCGGCCGCGGCACGGAACGGCTGGAGCTTCAACGACCCATCGGGCTCGACGTCAACCAGCAGGCGCGTGCCCGGGGAGAGCCCCAGCTCGCGGCGCACCGCGGAGGGTAGGACCATCCGCCCCCGATCGCCTACAGTGACCATCGCGTGGGCCATTGATGAATCGTACCACGTTTGCGGAACGATGGCCGACATGGAGGGCCCGACGCCAGCACAAACACCGCCATGTCCTGCCGCGAAGAGCCCTGAGAAGATAGCTGCGTGCAACCCCCACCCGATGCCCGTTCGCGAACCTCTACAGCCGGCCTGAAAGGGGTCTTCCACGATGCCCGCCGCGACCCTGACCTGGCCGTGCTTGAGGGCCTGCACGCGCTCAAGCACGCACTCCGCTTCGGCGCCCAGGTACAACGCGTGGCGGTCACCGAGCCCAGGCAGGTGCGCACGCTTGCGCAGGCGCTCGCGCCCGACGTCGCGGAGCGCATCTTCGCCGACGCCCAGGCGGTCTCTCCCGAGGTGTTCGCGACCCTCGCCCCGCAGGCTCCCGCGACCGGCGTGATCGCCATCGCCCTGCGCCACCGAGTCGATGTCGCAACGCTGCTCGTCGATGCCCGCCCCGCACCGATCGTGCTGCTCGAGCAACCTCGCAACCTCGGGAACCTCGGCGCATGTGTGCGCGTCGCCGCCGCCGCCGACATCGCGGGGGTCCTCAGCACCGGCATACACGACCCGTGGGACCCAGCCGCGCTGCGCGGCGGCGCCGGCCTGCACTACGCGCTGCCTGTTGCACATCTCGACGGGGACGCGCTGGCGCAGCTTGGCGGCGCGCGGCGCGCGCGGGCAGGCACTGGGATGAGCCCAGTCGGCGAGGACGCTCGCCCGCTTATCGCGATCGACCCTGACGGTGAGGATCTGTGCCCCGGTCGGCTCCCCGCCCGCGCCATCCTCGCATTCGGCAGCGAGCGCCAAGGGCTCTCCGAGGGGCTCCTGGGCCAGGCCGATGCGCTGGTGCGCCTGCCGATGCGCGAGGGCGTCTCGAGCCTCAACCTCGCCACCTCGGTGGCCGCGCTGCTCTATGCCTGGCGGCTGCACTCAGCGCGTCGCTGAGGCGCCGACACACTGAGGCGCCGACACAACGACCCGTCTGCACGAGCCGCGCTGTCGGGCCACGCTTCCGGCCACCCTGTCTCAGCCGGGATCGGCGCCAGCCCCCGCCGAGGGTCCCCCGCGGCCTGTGCGCTTGCCCACCCGCCTGGTGCTCCACCAGCCCCAGCCGCCCACGGCCAGCACGGGCGCCACGTACATAGCAGAGGTGTACCAGTGGTAGAGACACGCGAACACCGTCATCACGCAAAAGCTACCACTCCCACTCCCGGTTGGAACCTGCTGCGGCGGCGGCCGTGTATAGGCTGAGAAGCCATGACCCCGCTGCCCCCGATCGCGGTCTCCACCGAGTTGCTCGCCGCCACGCAGCTCGGGCCCCTGATGGTCCTCGGCCTGCTCTACGCCAGGCGTGTGCGCACGCTTGCGTTGAGCGGCCACCCCGTGCCCGGCTGGCGCCAGGCGTGCTTCTACTCGGGGTTC
This sequence comes from uncultured Solirubrobacterales bacterium, assembly GCA_963703395.1. Taxonomy (GTDB): domain Bacteria; phylum Actinomycetota; class Thermoleophilia; order Solirubrobacterales; family Solirubrobacteraceae; genus Palsa-744. The sequence continues at coordinate 1,323,619 of OY969817.1, forward strand.
GTCGTGATCGGCGCCGCGCTCACCTCGCTGGGGGAGCCGAGCCAGGAGTTGCTATTCGCGCACATGATCGAGCACCTGCTGCTGGGGGACATCGCCGCGCTGCTGATCGTGCTCGGCCTCACCGGCCCGCTGATCGCACCGATCCTCAAGATCCGCCTCTTCGACCGCTTGCGGGTGCTCGCCAACCCGCTGATCGCGTTCCCTCTGTGGGTGATCGACCTCTACGTGTGGCACGTTCCAGTCCTCTACCAGGCGGCGCTTGAAAACTCGTGGGTACACGCGCTCGAGCACACGATGTTCCTCGGCTTCGGGATCAACATGTGCATGTGCCTCTTCGGGCCGCTGCCGATGCCCGCCTGGTTCGGGAACCTCGGCCGGCTCCTCTACATCGTCGCTGTACGCCTCGCCGGAACCGCGCTCGGCAACATCTTCCTGTGGTCCGGCACCGTCTTCTACCCCTACTACCTGCACAGCGACTCCCTGCACCACATCTCCCCGATCGCCGACCAGAACCTCGCGGGCGCGGTCATGATGATCGAGGAGAGCCTCCTGACGATCGGGCTCTTTTGCTGGTTGTTCCTGCGCACGGCGCGGGAGGCCGAGGAGCGGCAGGAGTTGCTGGACTTTGCGCAGGCGTATGGGTTGCCTTTGAGCGACAAGCGGGTTGCTCGCGCAGTGTCTGCGGGACGCGGGGCGGAGTTGCGCCGGCGGCTGGAGAGCCGCGTGGACTCCGGGGAGAGATCCTCGGTTTCTCTGACGGGGGAGGGATAGGGCTGGCGCCCTCTCCCTCCCCCGTCGCCCCCCTCCCCCACCCCTTTTCAATTGGGCGGGCTCCCCGGGCTCCCATTGGGGTGGGTTCTGGTGGGGGCGACTACGATCGAGGTATGTGCGTTGGGTGCGCGATGGCTGCGGCGTCGGCTGCGAGCGGGTTTCGTAGTTGGTTGCAGACGCATCACATGGGATGGCTGACGCCGAAGCGGCTGCGCGCGTTGACGATTGCGGCGATGTGCGCGGCGGGGCTCGTCTCGACGATTGGGGTCAGCGGGTCCTCGTTGCCGGCGGCTGCGCCGCCGGTTCATCACGCGGCGGGCGCGCGCTGAGGGGCCGCTAGCCCCCGGCCACGGCCGGGAGGATCGTTAGCTCGGCTCCATCCGTGACTGGGGTTGCCAGGCCGTCCAGGAAGCGGATGTCCTCGCCGCTGAGGTACACGTTCACGAAGCGCCGCAGCGAGCCGTCCCCGTCGGAGATTCGCTCGCGCAGCTCCCCGAAACGGTCGAACAGGCTGTCCAGCACCTCTTGCACGGTCTGCCCTTCGAGCTGCGCCTCCGTGACGCCCTCGGCCGCGGCGCGCAACTGTGTTGGGATCTTCACCGTCACCGCCACCGCTCTCAGCCCCTCACGCCGTCTCGCGCGAGCGCCACACCCCTGTCGGCCGTCTGGAAGCGGGCCTCCACCTTGGTCTCGAACTCCTCCACGCTCGGTGCGATCGCGTGGGTATCGAACCTGCCCCGCACCGCGTCGAGCGTCTTCAGTCCCTCGCCCGTTATGGCAAGCACCACGCGCTCGCGTGGGTCGATCTCTCCGCGCTTGGCGAGCTTTGCCAGCACCGCCGTTGTGACCCCGCCGGCGGTCTCCGTGAAGATGCCCGTGGTCTGCGCGAGCAGCTCGATGCCCTCGCGGATCTCCTCGTCGCTGACCGCGTCGATCGAGCCGCCTGAGCGGCGCGCCTCCTCCAGGGCGTAGGGGCCGTCCGCAGGGTTGCCGATCGCCAGGGACTTCGCGATCGTGTTGGGCTTCACCGGCCTGCACACCTCCCGGCCAGCAGCGAACGCGCTCGCCACCGGGGCGCACCCCTCGGCCTGCGCGCCGCTCATCCTCGGCAGCTCACCACTCACCAGCCCGAGCTCGCGCCACTCCGCGAAGCCTTTTGCGATCTTCGTGAACAGCGACCCCGAGGCGATCGGCACCACGCAGCGGTCGGGCAGCTCGAAGCCGAGCTGCTCGGCGATCTCGAACGCGAGCGTCTTCGATCCCTCGGCGTAGTAGGGGCGCAGGTTGATGTTCACGAACGCCCACTCCCGCTCCGCGGAGAGCTCCGTGCAGAGGCGGTTGACTTCGTCGTAGTTGCCTTTGACGGCCACCAGGCGGGTCCCGTAGACGCCTGTGGCGAGCACCTTCTGCTCCTCAAGGTCCGCCGGGATGAAAACGTAGGACTCGAGGCCCATCGCCGCCCCGTGCGCCGCCACTGAGTTGGCCAGGTTCCCGGTGGAGGCACACGCGATCGTCTGGTAGCCGAGCTCGCGAGCTCGCGCCGCCGCAACCGCGACCACGCGGTCCTTGAAGGAGTGGGTGGGGTTGGCCGCGTCGTTCTTGACCCACACCTCCCCCAACCCCAGCCGCTGCGCGAGGCGATCGGCACGGATGAGCGGCGTGCACCCCGCCGGCAGCCCCGTGCGCGAGGCGAGCCGCCCCGAGGGGCCCGGGGGGCCGCCCGCGAGGGGCAGGAAGTCCGCGTAGCGCCAGATGTTCTGCGGGCCCCCCTGGATGCGGCGGCGCAGCTCCTCCACACCGCCCTCGACCAGACGGCTGTGGTCGTAGCCGACCTCCAGCGGGCCGAAGCACCGCTCGCACACGTACAGCGCCTCCAGCGGGTACTCCGCCTCGCACTCTCGACACTTCAGGTTCCTGGCAGCCATTTTGGGCTCCTTGATCGTCTTCGCCGTGTCCCGTGTGGCGAAAAACGTGAAGCCCCGCCACACATCTGTCTGGAATTGGCACCTTCCGCGTTGGGACGCGGTGGTTGCCGGGGCTTCGTCGGGCCAGTCCCTCCACCCCTCTTGATGTGTACTGCTGTTGGGCAGTATATCGGACCGGCGGCGGAAATGCATGAGCTGCTGGTAACGCTCGTGCGCGCGCGGTGTACGCAGGTCGATGAGCACCATTGTGCCCGACGCAAAGCGGCGCCCGGAGCAGGGCGAGACCTTCGACCTCGACCGGGCGGGCGGGATCGAACCACCCAAGAAGCGCATGTTGATCATCGTCAACCCCTACGCCTCCACGGTCTCCGACGGTCTGCGCCACCTTGTGGTGCACGCCCTGCAGGGCCGCTTCGAGGTCGACGCCGTCGACACCGAGGCCCGGGGCCACGCCACCGAGCTCTGCCGCGAGGCCGCCCACGAGGGCTACGACGTGGTCGTCGCCTTCGGCGGGGACGGCACCGTGAACGAGGCCGCCAACGGCTTGATCGGCTCCCAGACTCCGCTGACCTGCCTGCCCGGCGGCTCGGCCAACGTGTTCGGCAAGATGCTCGGCATCCCCGGGGAGCTCGTCGACGCCACCGAGCACCTGCTGGGCATGGCCGACGACTGGCGCGTCCACAAGGTGGACCTCGGCGTCGTCAACGGGCGCTGCTTCACCTTCGCCTCCGGGCTCGGCCTCGACGCCTCCGTCGTGCAACGCGTGGACGCCAACCCCCGGCTGAAGGCCAGATGGGGGCCCTGGTTCTTCACGTGGGTCGCCGTCACCACGTTCGCGCGGCGCTACCTGCTGCGCCCCCCGCGCCTCAACACCCACCTCGCCGGCGAGGAGTACCCAGGGGTTACCGCGGTGATCCAGAACGGCTCCCCCTTCACTTATTTCCGCAACCGCCCCATCGAGATCGCCGATGACGTGACACTCGACTCCGGCACCCTTTCCACCTGCGTCCTGCATCGCGCCCGGCCAATCGACATGCCGTTCATCGCCTGGCGCGCATTCTCACGACGCGCGCGCCTCACACGCCATCGGCAGATCACCGCGCTCTCACCCGCCACCGAGCTCACTGTCCGCACCGCGAACGGGGCGTCGCTGCCGCTGCAGGTCGATGGCGACTACCTCGGGGAGGTCGAGGAGGCTCGCTATTCGATCATGCCGCGGGCCTTGAACGTCGTGGCCTGAGCCCTTGCCACCGGGCGGGCATGGAGCGGTCGATGACCTCCACCCGTCCCGCGCAGGCCGCCGGGGTCGCTGGCCTTGCCTACCCCGCCGAGCCCGGCGTAACGCGGTAGGCGTCGAACACCGACTCGGTGTTGCGCAGACGGTTGATCGCGCCCTTCAGCGAGTGCGTGTCGGCGACCTCGACCACGAAGCGGTTCTTGACCATCGGGGGGTTTGAGAGGCAGCGCGCTTCCACGATGTTCGCACCCGACTCCGAGAACACGCGCGAGAGGTCCTCGAGCAGCCGGTGGCGGTCCCACGCGTCGATCTGGATTTCCACCACGAACGCGCTCGACTGCTCGCCCTCCCAGTAGACGTGGGTGAAGCGTTCGGGGTTCTTGCGCAGCACCGTCGCGTTCGGGCAGTCCTCGCGGTGGATCGTGATGCCGCGGCCGAGTGAGATGTAGCCGACGATCGGATCACCGGGGACCGCCCGGCAGCACTTCGCCAGGCGCAGCATCACATCCTCCACGCCCTCCACCTGGATCCCGTACTGGCCCGAGGAGCGCGTCGGGCGGCGGTTCGAGCGGCCCACCCTGAGCAGGTCGCTCGCCGCCGTCGCCCCACCGTCGGCCGCCTCGCCACGCTTGAGGCGCTGCATCACCTTGTTGACCACGATCTTCGGCGAGACCTTCGCGGCGCCCAGGGCGATGTAGAAGTCATCCGCCTTGCGGAAGCCCATCTCGCGGATCACGTCCGCGAGCAGCGCGGAGCCGGTGATCCGCTGGGCCGGCAGGCCCTGTTTCTTGAGGTGCTCTTGCAGCACCTCACGGCCCGTGTGCTCGGTGTCCTGGCGGGACTCCGCTTTGAACCACGCCCTGATCTTGTTGCGCGCGCGGGTCGTCTTGACCATCGCCAGCCAGTCCCGCGAGGGCCCGCGCTCGCGCTTGGCGGTGAGGATCTCCACGATGTCCCCGCTGCGCAGCTCGTAGTGCAGCGGCACGATCTTGCCGTTCACGCGCGCCCCCACGCAGCGGTGGCCGATCTCCGTGTGCACCTCGTAGGCGAAGTCCAGCGGCGTCGCTCCCGCCGCCAGCGACTTGACCTCCCCCTTGGGGGTGAACACGTACACCTCGTCCTCGAACAGGTCGATCTTCAGGCTCTCCATGAACTCCTGCGGATCGGACATGTCCTGCTGCCAGTCGAGCATCGAGCGCAGCCACTTCAGCTTCGCGTCCTCCGGCCACGCGGAGGCCGCCTCCCGACTCCCCGCGCCGCGGGCGGACGGTGGACCATCGGAGGGAATGGAATGCCCACCCGCCTGTCCGCCGCCGCGGCGCTGCTTGTACATCCAGTGCGCCGCGACCCCGAACTCCGCCATTTCGTGCATCTCGTCGGTGCGGATCTGGATCTCCAGCGGGCGCCCCTCCGGCCCGATCACCGTCGTGTGCAGCGACTGGTACATGTTGAACTTGGGCATCGCGATGAAGTCCTTGAAGCGGCCCGGCAGCGGCTTCCACAGCGAGTGGATCACCCCCACGGTGCCGTAGCAGTCCTTCACGGAGTCCACGATCACGCGCATCGCGGTGAGGTCGTAGATCTCGTTGAACTCCTTGCCCTTCTTGGTCATCTTCGAGTAGATCGAGTAGAAGTGCTTCGCGCGACCCGCGATCTGCGCTTCGATCCCCACCTGGCGCAGCTCGCCCGTCAGGTACTCGCCAGCCTCGCTCACGTAGTGCTCGCGATCGTCGCGCTGCTGGGCCACGAGGCCCTTGATCTCCTGGTACTTGCGGGGGTGCAGCGTCGCGAACGCGAGGTCCTCGAGCTCCCACTTGATCGCGTGGATCCCCAAGCGGTGCGCGATCGGCGCGTAGATCTCCAGGGTCTCGCGCGCCTTGTCGACCTGCTTCTGCTTGGGCATCGCCTCGATCGTGCGCATGTTGTGCAGCCGGTCGGCGAGCTTGATCAGGATGACCCGCACGTCGGTGGCCATCGCGACCATCATCTTGCGGTAGTTCTCCGCCTGCGCCTCGTCGCGCGAGTGGAACGTGATGCCCGTGAGCTTCGTGACGCCGTCGACCACGTTGGCGATCTCCTCGCCGAAGCGCTCGCGCACCTCCTCGATCGAGGCCGAGGTGTCCTCCACGGTGTCGTGCAGCAGCGCTGCGCACAGCGTCTCGGTGTCCAGACGCATCCCCGCGCAGATTCTCGCCACTCCGACGGGGTGCACGATGAACTCCTCGCCCGACTTGCGCCGCTGTGCGGCGTGGTGCTCGCAGGCGAACACGAACGCCTCCTCCACGCGCGCGCGGTCGACGTTCACGGCGGAGTCCGCCGCGTGCTCGGAGACGATCGCGAACAGATCGCCGAGCAGCCGCCGCTCCAGCTCGCCCAGGTGCAAGGTCGGCTGCGTGCGCTCCACCGTCGGCAGTGGGCCGGCAGTCAGCTCCTTGACCGGGCTCTTAGGCTCCTGCGCACTCGCCATGACTAAAGGGTAGGGCAGCGGCTGGGCGAGTTGAAGCAGCTCGCGCAAGGCCGCGAGCCGGCCCTTACGCGAAGAGGACCAACTCCTCCTCGGCGGGCGCGTCGATCTCGACCCCGACCTCGACCTGCGTGGGTTGCGCGTGGCGCAGCACCAGGCGCGGCTCGCTCACGCCGCGCCACTCGTTGACCTCGAGCGCGAACGTCACGTCCGCCGGCTGCCCGTCACCCACCGGCAGGCTCGTGCCGCCGCCGAACGCCACCGCGCGTGCGCGCGCGCCGTCCGCGAGCACCGTGAAGCGCACGTGCCTGCCCTCCCCCATCGGGCGGCGCTCGGCGAACCTCGCGCCCCGCACCAGCAGCGAGACCGCGGGGTTCGCGCACCCGAACGGCGCGAGCGCCCGCAGCTCCTCCGCGAGCTCCATCCCCAGCTCTCCGCCCTGAACGACGGCGTCCACGCGCTCGGTCACCACCAGCGCCTCCTCGCTCAAGACGCGCTCGGCATGAGCTGCGAACGCCGCTCCAAATCCCTCCAATCTCCCACGCTCGATCTCCAAGCCCGCCGCCGCTTCATGGCCGCCGTGGCGCACCAGGTGTCCTGCGCAGGAGTCCAGCGCGCCCAGCAGGTCGAAGCCTGCGATGCTGCGGCCCGACCCCCGGCCCGTCTCGCCGTCGAGAGCGATCAGCACGAACGGGCGATGGTGGCGCTCGGCCAGGCGCGAGGCGACTATTCCGATCACCCCCGGGTGCCAGCCCTCGCCCGCGAGCACGTACCCCGCGCGCTCTCCCGCCGCCGCCACCTGGCGCTCGGCGTCGAACAGGATCCGCGTTTCGACGTGCCTGCGCTCGTGGTTGGCGCGGTCGAGCTCCGCCGCGATCGCTTGGGCGCGCGCAGGGTCCTCGGTCAGGACCAGCTCGAGGCCCGCGTCCGCGCGGTACATCCGCCCCGCCGCGTTCAGCCGCGGCGCCAGCGCGAAGGCCACCGTGCGCTCGTTGACCTCGCCTGCGGAGGACCGCGCCACCGCCAGCAGCGCGCGCAGGCCCGGCTTGGCCGTGCCCGCCAGCGCCCGCAGCCCGCTGCGCACCAGGGCGCGATTCTCGCCCAGCAGCGGCACCACATCGGCGATGCTCGCCAGCGCCACCAGGTCGAGGTCCTCGCGCGGGTCGTAGCCCACGCCCTCGCACAGCGCGTGCGCCAGCTTGTAGGCGACGGCAGTCGCGCACAGGTCGGGACATGGGTATTTGCACACCGCGGGGTGCACGATCGGCGCCTGCGGCAGCACCCCGTCCGCGCGGGGGGCGTGGTGGTCGCTGATCACGACCTCCATCCCCAGCGTCCGCGCGAGGCGCACCTCCTCGACGGCCGTGATCCCACAGTCGGCGCTCACCAGCAGGCGCGTGCCGCGCGCCGCCAGGCGCTCCACCGTGCGCGCGTTCAGCCCATAGCCGTCGCTTGCACGATCGGGCAGATACCAGTCCACGTCCGCTCCCAGCGCCCGCAGCGCCCGCACGAGCACCGCCGTCGAGCAGATCCCGTCCACGTCGTAGTCCCCGTGCACCGTGATCCGAGTGCCCCCGCGCGCATGGGTGAGGATCGTCGCGATCGCCTCCTCGATGCCCGCGAACGCGGCGGGCGGGTGCTCCTCGTCAGCGGCGAGGAACGCTTGCGCGCGCTCAGGGTCGGCGAAGCCGCGGCGCACGAGCACCTGGGCGAGCGCGTCGCTCACCCCGAGCGCGCGTTCGAGCGTCCGCAGTTGCGACTCAGGGCACGGTGCGACCTCGAAGCGTCGGGGTGGGTGGGCAGCCATTTCCAGGCCACACTACGGGTGGCTCTGGACGGAAGAAGTGGGCGGGGGTTCCTCAGCCCGCCGCGCCGGCGCGGCTCGTCAAGCGGTGGGGATGGCCGACGTTCGACCGGTCTGTTCGCGACGCATCCCCTCGAAGTAGACCGCCGCGATCCCGGCCAGTGCGCCGGGCACCGCGTAGAGCACCACGGCGATGTCGGTTGCCTTTTCCCCGGGGATCAGGCCGGTGCCTTTGACGCTGGAGATCAGCATGCCGATCGCGACCGCGCCGAACAGCGAGCCGACGAGGGCGCCCACGATCCCGCCCCAGAAGCGGTCCGGCAGGAAGATCGTGAAGTGCCAGATCGCGAGACCCATCATCACCCAGCCAAGGAGTCCCATCAGCGGCTCCTCCCGTGGCGGCGATTGCGGGGACGCTTGCGGCTCGGCTTGGGCTGGCCCTTGAGCACCAGATCCTCAGGGGTCAGGTCGGCCGCGGGATCACGGGGGGCGGGCGCCTGCACGGGCTCTGCGGGCGCCCCCGTGGGGGTGGCTTTCGGGGTGCTTGCCCTGGGGGTCACCGTGCCGGTGCCTGAGCCAGAGCCAGACGATCGCGGCCCGCCCACGCGGCTCGCACCGCCCCGGCCGTTGCCCCTGGGAACCGACCCCCGCCCACGGGACCCCTGCCCACCCGGAGTCTGCTCACCGTCTCCCTCGATGTCGAGGTCGCGCACCATCTCCTCGAACTCCTCCTTGGACACCTGCTCGCCCGGCTCCTCCGTTGTGAGCATGCCCCCCTGGCGGCTGCGGCGGCGCTGCCTGACGGGCTCCACGTCGATCGGCGTGCCGTCGAGCGTCGTGGCGTAGGCGGGCACGCGGCCGAGGTCGCGCACCAGGCGCGCGCGGCGGTTGCGGTAGGAGCCCTCGCGTTCCTTCCAGTGGGTGAGCACGGGCGAGGCGATGAAGATCGAGGAGTACGCCCCCGAGGCGATCCCCACCATCAGCGCGAACGCGAAGTCCTTCAGCGTTTCCCCACCGAAGAACAGCAGTGCGAGCACCGGCAGCAGCGTGCAGAAGCTCGTCGCCAGCGAACGCGTCAGCACCTCCGACATCGAGCGGTTGACGATCTGCGAGAACGCCGCGCGCGGCATCCGCGGCACGTTCTCCCGCACGCGGTCGAACACGATGATCGTGTCGTACAGCGAGTACCCGAGGATCGTCAGCAGCGCCGCGACCGTCGAGGTCGTCACTTCGCGGCCGGTGAGCGAGTACACGCCCGCGGTTATCAGCAGGTCGTGCATCAGCGCGATCAGCACGGGCACCGCGTACTTCCACTCGAAGCGCAGCGCGATGTACGCGGAGATCACGATCAGCGAGGCGATGATCGCGAGCACCGCGCTCTTCGCCACCGACTGGCCGAAGGTCGGCCCGATCGAGGTGTCGGAGGTCGTACCGGGGCGCAGGGTGAAAGCTTTGTTCAGCGCTTCCTCGACCGCTACCACTTCGGTCTGCGCGAGGTGCTTGAGCGAGATCTGGTAGCCGCTGCCGCCGACGTTCTTGTCGCCCGTGAGCTTCTGAACCTGGGCGTCCCCGAGTTTGTGCGCGCCCAGCACCGTGCGGATCTGTTCCTCGTTGACCGGCTTGACGAACCCCGTCTGGATACGGGTGCCCGACTTGAAGTCGATCCCGAAGTTCAGCCCTTTGCCGCCGATCGCGAGCGCCCCGATCAGCAGGATCGTGCCCGACAGCGAGAAGAACCACTTCGAGGCGCCCATGAAGTCGAAGCGCAGCGCGCGCCGCCGGCGGGCGGCGCCGAGCATCGCGGGGTGCCCCACCAGGCGGGAGCGGCCCATCGCTCCGAGCGCAGCCTGCGTGGCGAGCACGGCGGTGAACAGCGAAAGCAGCGTGCCGATGCCAAGCGTGAACGCGAAGCCCTTGACTTCGGAGGTGGCCAGAGCGAAGAGGATGAACGCGGTCATGAACGTCACCACGTTGGCGTCCACGATCGCCGCGAACCCGCGCTTGTAGCCGGCGGCGATCCCCGCCGGGATCGAGCGCCCGGAGCGGATCTCCTCCTTGACGCGCTCGAAGATCACGATGTTCGCGTCCGCCGCGATGCCGATCGTCAGGATCAGGCCGGCGATGCCCGGCAGCGTCATCGTGATCGGGATCGCCTTGATCAGCGCGAAGTAGTAGATGCTGTAGATCGCCAGACCGAGGACGGCGATCACCCCCAGCACGCGGTAGAAGGTCAGCAGGAAGACGCACACGATTGCGAGGCCCGCCAGCATCGCGAGCAGGCCCTGGCTCAGAGCCTGTTTGCCGAGCGTCGCGGAGACCAGCGATTTGGCGATCAGTTCCAGCTTGATCGGCAGCGCGCCCGACTGCAGCTCCTGGGCGAGGTTCTGCGCGGAGGTGAGCGTGAAGCCGCCAGTGATCTCCGAGCCGTTGCTCGCGTCGATCCCGCTCGGGAACTGCGTGTAGTCGATCGAGGGCGCCGTGATCACCTGTTCGTCGAGCACGATCGCGAAGTGCTGCACCGCGTTGGCCTTGCTGATACCCGGCAGCTGCGCGTTGACGCCGCGGTTGGAGATCCGCTTGGTGACCTCTTCGAAGACCTTGCGCCCGTGCGAGGAGAAGCCGAAGTTCACGTCCGGCAGACCCGAGCCGGTGCCTTCGTTCTGGAAGCCCTGCTGCGGGTTGTTGATGTCTTCGCCGCTCAGCACCGGGTTGTCGTTGAGCACGAAAAAGCTGTTCGGTTCGGACTTGACGACTTTGCCGCTGAATTCTTCGGGGTGCGCCTCGGCGAGGACCGTGCCCGGGTTCACGTGCACGACCTTCACCTTCGCGCCGGCCGGCGGTTTGTAGCCGTCGGCGTAGAGCTCCCCCGACGTGTCCACTGGGCCGCAGATCGGCTTGCCGCCGGCGCAGAGGACCTTTTCGTGCTTGGTATCGACCAAGTACCACGAGCCGTAGATGCAGCCGTTCACCTGCGCCGCGGTGCAGCCCTGCTGAAACGTGGTGTCGTTGCGGCGGATGATCGCCGGGCGTTTGGCGGCGCGCAGGATCGCCTGGTACTCCGGCAGGCCTGAGCCGACCGAGGCGGCGTTCGCGCCGCCGGTGGCCCCGCGGTTGCTCGGTTCCGGACTCCCCGAAGGGCCGATCACGTTCGGCTCCCAGTCGTAGAAGTGCAGCTGGGCGACCTTGCCGACCTGTTCCTGAGCGCGCCTGGCGTTGCTCACCGCCGGCAGCGAGACGTCGATTTCGTTGGACCCGGTGCGCTGGATTTCCGGCTGGGCGACGCCGAGCTGGTCAACGCGTTTGCGCATGATGTCGATCGTGCGGTTCAGCGATTCGCTGTTGACTTTCGCCTGGGCGGTCGGGATGCCCTTGTAGACGAGCGACACCCCGCCCTTGAGGTCCAGGCCCAGGCGGGTCGGCTTGGTCGCGATCACGACCGCCGAGACGGCCAGCAGGGCGGCGACGAGCAGCAGGACCAGGGAGTTGCGGCGGCGGTCGCTCATTGCAAAAGACTACCTATCGGGGGTGAGCACGAGCAACAGCCCACCCTCGTCGTCGTACGCGGGGAACATGTCCGCGCGGGCGGTCGCGGGCATGTCGCGGTCGCCGTTGACGCGTACCGGCTTGCCCAGCGCGCGCACCCCCCACTCGAGGACCGTGCCCACGGGATCGTCTCCGTTTGCGAACTCCAGGCCGAGCGCCTGCGCGACTGGCCGGCCGATCACCGCTTCCTCCTCAAGGCCCGTGAGCGCGAAGGAGTTCTTGCCGCAGCCGATCACCCGCCCCTCGCGGTCGCAGACGAAGAACGCCGCGTCCGGGGCGGGGTAGTAGTCGTCGAGCAGTTCGAAGAGGAACGCGAACCCGCACTTCGAGCAGCCCTTCGGCTGGCGGGTGAAGCCGAGGTTGCGGTCCAGCTCGCTGTAGCGGTGACCGCAGTTGGGGCAGATGAACGGATGGGTGTCATGGGCACAGTGGGTGGGCCCACTAAGACTAGGGTAGGCGCCGCGTGCAGGCTCCGCTCGCGGGGGGAGCGCCAGCCCACGCCACCGGGAGCTACGGCCGGCGCGGGCAAACGCTGCTGGAGACCAGCGCGCCGCTGCGTGGATCGGGACTCGCCGGAGCCTAGAAAAGCGCCGGGCCGGCGCTCTCTGCGAGCCTTGCCGGGGGCTCCAGGCCAAGGTGGGCGAACGCCGCGGGGGTCGCGGCGCGGCCCCGCGGAGTGCGCTTGAGCAGGCCCTCCCGCAGCAGGTGGGGCTCATAGACGTCCTCGATCGTGTCCTGCTCCTCGCCCACCGCCACCGCGAGCGTGGAGAGGCCGACGGGGCCGCCGTCGAACTTCTCGCAGACCGCGCGCAGGATCGCGCGGTCCAGGCGATCCAGGCCACGCCCGTCGACCTCCAGCAGCTCGAGCGCCGCGCGCGCGGCGTCGCCGCTGAGGACGCCCTCCATGCGTACCTCCGCGTAGTCGCGCACGCGCCTGAGCAGGCGGTTGGCCACGCGCGGGGTGCCGCGGCTGCGCGCGGCGATCGCCTCCGCGCCGCCCTCCTCCAGGGGGATCTCGAGGATCCCGGCGGAGCGCTTGACGATCGCCACGAGCTCCCCGATCGCGTAGGGCTCCAGGCGCGCCTGGATGCCGAAGCGGTCGCGCAGCGGGGTGGTGAGCAGCCCCGTGCGGGTGGTCGCTCCGACGAGCGTGAAGGGGGGCAGGTCGAGTGTCACGACGCGCGCTCCGGCGCCCTGGCCGACGGTGATCGGCAGGCGGCGGTCCTCCATCGCGGGGTAGAAGGTCTCCTCCAGCGTGCGCGGCAGGCGGTGGATCTCGTCTACGAAGAACACGCTGCGCGGCTCCAGGGCGGTGAGGAACGCCGCGATGTCTCCCTTTCGCTCCAGGGCGGGCCCTGCGGTCTGCACGAACGGCACCCCAAGCTCCCCCGCGACGATCTGCGCGAGCGAGGTCTTGCCGAGGCCGGGGGGGCCGGCGAGCAGCAGGTGGTCGAGCGCCTCCCCCCGCGCGGCCGCGGCCTCGATCGCGACCGCGAGCTGCTCGCGCAGTGCGGACTGGCCGACGAACTCGCTCAGGCGGCGCGGGCGCAGCGAGAGCTCGAGCTCCTCCTCGAGCTCGTCGCGCTCGTCCAGGTGGGGGGTCTGGATGCGGGTGCTCACCGTCGCCTCGGCCGTCGCGACCCCGCGCTCGTCAACGGCTCCGTAACTCGGCTGGCGTGTACGGGCTGACCTCCTTGGCCGGCAAGCCGCACAAGCCATGGTGGTCCGGGCGAGTGATTGCGCAGCCCATTACCGCTCCGCTCACCGCTCATCCCCTCACCCCGCGCGCCGCGTCCGCTGGGCGTGGACGCCCGGCCACCTTGGCCGGCAAGCCGTGCGGGCCGTGGTGGTCCGGGCAAGTGATTGCGCAGCCCACGACGCCTCATCTCCTCATCCCGCCCGAGCCGTGCGCAACGCTTGGGAGAGCAGTTCCTCGGCGCTCTCGCCCTCGGCGCCGTCCAGCAGGGCCTCGGCCTCGCCGTGGCTGTAGCCGAGCTCCAGCAGCCCGTCGTGGGCGAGCGTGCGCGGGCTCTCGACGCGGCGGGCTTTGATCGCGGTACCGCCGGGGGCGCCGCTACCAACGTCGATGTCGGCCACGACCCCGACCTTCTCGCGCAGCTCCACGATGATGCGCTCCGCGGTGCGCTTGCCGATCCCGGGCACCGCCTGCAGACGCGCAGCGTCGCCGGCGGCGAGCGTGGCCAGGAGCTCGCGGGGGGCGCCGGCGGAGAGGACGGCGAGGGCGACCTTGGGGCCGACAGCCTGCACGGAGAGCAGCATCAGAAAGAGGTCGCGCTCGGGCTCGGAGTAAAAGCCGTACAGCGAGAGCGCGTCGTCGCGCACGATCAGGTGGGTATGCAGCGTCGTCTCGCCACCGACGGCGGGGACGTGTCGCAGGGTCTCCGCAGAGACGGCCGCGCGGTGGCCGACCCCGCCGCAGAGGATCACGACGTGATCTGAGCGGCGTACCGCCACCTCGCCTCGGAGCAGCGCGATCACGATGCTCCCACGGCCTGTGCGAGAGCGAACTCGAACGGCGCGGCGTTCACGTGGCAGAGGGCTACTGCCAGCGCGTCGGAGGCGTGGTCGGGCGTGGGCAGCTCGGGAAGGCTCAGCAGCGTCTGCACCATCCGCGCGACCTGGTCCTTGGGCGCGCGGCCGTTGCCGCAGACGGAGGACTTCACGCGTTGGGGGGTGTAGGAGAAGCACGGCACCCCGCGCTCCCCGGCGGCGAGCATCGTGACGCCGCGGGCGTGCCCGACGGCGAAGGCGGTCTGCACGTTCTGCCCAAAGTACAGCTGCTCCAAGGCCATCGCGGTGCAGGCGTGCTCGTCGAGCAGCTCCAGCACGCGCCCATGCACCCTCGCCAGGCGCGACTCCAGGGCGAGGCCGGTGGGCGTGTCGATCACGCCGCCGTCGAGCGCGACGAGCCGACCCGGCCCCCCTGGCCGTGTGCCCTTACGACGTGCGACCACGCCGTAGCCGGCGTAGGCGAGGCCAGGGTCGATTCCGAGAACGATCATGGAGAGGGATTCTGCGCGGGGGATCGGACGCCTCCTCGTTGCATCCTGCGCATGCCCGGCGCTGGACGGAGCCGGGCACTCGGCTCCGTCCAGCCGTCGGCCTCACTCAGGCCCGCGAGCCCTCTCTGGCGCGTCGCTCAGACGCTCATGAGACCCTCAGTCCAGCGCCGCTGGTCAACACGATGGGACCGCTGCCTTCTTGTTCTCCCGATTTTTCCCCACCGACCGAGCAGTGCTGTTTGGTCACTTTCAGCGCGGTCAGCAAGACTAATAATTCAGTCGTGCCTTTGGTGGTGGCTTTGTTTTCAAAGGAGCCTATTTCCGGAGCGCCCCCCACGGTGTATTCGCATTCATCGGTTTTTGATACGCCCAACACCTTGCATGTAACCTTCATACCTGGTTCGCCGCTACCGGTGCCGGTGGTCTTTCCCTCGACTTTGCTTTCGGTTTCAAACAGTTCCCCTTGGTATGGTAGATGGAAAGGTTCCAGTGTACCTTCGATTTTTTCACAGTGTTCCCCAGGCGAGCACTGTACGTTCTGGAATGCGTTGATTCTGCCGAAACGCCCAGGGCCAACTGCGCCAATTGTTTCGGCGGTGCATATGATCGTGACTTTACCTACGAGCGGCACTTTGGTGTCGGTCAATCTCAACGTACCGGTCGCCCTGGCCGCTTCCGTACCTTTGATTTCTGCCCACCCAAATTCGCCCACGGCCGAAGCTCCGGTGCATTGGTTACTCGTGAATTTCGTACCGGCTGCGCCTGATCTGCAACTTTCCCAAACCGGCGCCGCGGAGGCCGTACCCACGGCGACCACACCCGTTATCACGACGGCGACTGCGCAGAGTACAACCGTTTTTAGACTACTCATCATCGCTATCCTCCTTCTGTTTTAAGTAATTACGGACGACCGTCAGGCCCTCCAATGATGCGCGACACGATAAAATGCCAAGGAAGCGGCTGCAGCTCGTGGGCGTTACACTCAGAAAGATTGGGCCGCGAGGCCCCAAAAGTGTTTCTGAACCGGGCGCAGTCCGCCCGACAGCGGGTCTACGCTTCAATCGAAATCGGCTCTATGAGAACGATCCTGGACGCCACGGCGCTCCGCCCGAGGCCCACAGGTCGTTCAGCGCGACGGCGTCCTTGTAGGTGTCCATGCACTCCCAGAAGCCCTCATGCCGGTAGGCGCGCAACTGGCCCTCGGCTGCAAGGCGCCGGAGGGGCTCACGCTCAAGCACAGAGTCCTGCGCGAGGTACTCCAGGGCGCCAGCGCGGAAGCAGAAGAAGCCGCCGTTGACCCAGTGCTCGGAGCGGGGCTTCTCGCGGAAGCCGAGCACGCGGCCGTCCCCTCCGTCGAGCTCGGCCACCCCGAACTGCAGCTCGGGGCGCACTACGGTCATCGTGGCGAGCGCGCCGTGGCCCTCGTGGAAGGCGAGCAGCCGCGCGAGATCCACGTCGGCCAGCCCGTCGGCGTAGGTGGCGCAGAAGGAGGGCTCGTCAGAGAGCAGCGGCTCCAACAGCTTGATCCGCCCCCCGGTGGGGGTATCCAGACCGGTGTCCACGCACTCCACCTCGACCCCCTCGGGCCAGCGTTGGGCCGCAGCGAAGCGCTCGATCAGCTCGCCCCGGTAGCCAGTGGCGAGCAGGAAGCGGCGAAAGCCCTGGGCGGCGTACAGCTCGATGACGTGCCAGAGGATCGGCCGCCCGCCGATCTCCACGAGCGGCTTGGGGATCTCCTGGGTTCGCTCCCGCAGGCGGGTGCCGCGCCCGCCACAGAGGATCGCGACGGGTGGTCGGGCGGTTTCGCTCACCCGGCGGCGGCGCGGGCGAGCATCTCGGCGGGGACGTCGAAGTTGGCGTGCACCGCCGCCACGTCGTCGTTGTCTTCGAGGCGCGTCGATCAGCTTCATCAGCTTCACGACCTGCCCCTCGTGCTCGATCGGCACAAGGCTCGAAGGCCGGTAGGTGAGCTCGGCGCTCTCGAGCTCGATCCCGGCCTCCTCCAGGGCGCGACGCACGGCGGTGAAGTCGCCCAACGCGGTGACGATCTCGAAGACGTCCTCGTCCTCGGAGATGTCCTCAGCGCCGGCCTCCACCGCCGACGAGCAGGTCGTCCTCGGAGTAGCGCGAGGCGTCCACGACGATCACGCCCTTCTTGTCGAACAGGTACGCCACCGAGCCGGGCTCGCCGAGCGAGCCGCCGTATTTGGTGAAGAGGTTGCGCACGTCCGGCCCGGTGCGGTTGCGGTTGTCGGTGACGGTCTCCACCAGCAGCGCCACGCCGGCGGGGCCGTAGCCCTCGTAGACGACGGTCTCCAGCGCGTCCGCGTCGCCCCCCTCGCCGGTGCCCTTGGCGATCGCGCGCTCGATGTTGTCCTTCGGCATCGACGCCGCCTTGGCCTTGCGGATCGCGTTCTCAAGGGCCGCGTTGGAGTCCGGATCCCCGCCGCCCTCGCGCGCGGCGACGGTAACGGCACGCGCGAGCTTCGTGAACGCCGCCCCGCGGCGGGAGTCGACGATCGCCTTCTTGTGCTTGATGCTCGACCACTTGGAGTGTCCAGACATGGGCTAGAGCTTAGGATGCAAGGCGCCAGTGCGTGCTCCCTCCCCAGAGATCTTCAAGGCCTACGACATCCGCGGGCTGTACGGCGAGCAGATCGACGGCGAGATCGCCGAGCTGATCGGCCGTGCGTTCGCGCGGGTGCTCTCCGGCCTTGCGGGCAAGCCGGTGGGCGAGTTGCGCGTGGGGCTGGGGCGCGACATGCGCCTGACCGCGCCGGAGCTGGCGGGGCGCTACCGCGAGGGCCTGCTCGCCGAGGGTGCGCGCGTGCTGGACGCGGGGCAGGTGGGGACGCGAGATGCTCTACTACCTCGTCGGCTCGCGCGGCCTGGACGGGGGGCTGATGTGCACGGCCTCGCACAACCCGAAGGCGTACACCGGCGTGAAGCTCGTGCGCGAGGGGGCGCTCGCGCTCTCGGGGGACAGCGGCATCCAGGACATCCGCCGGCTGATCGAGGCGGGGCTGGACGCGCCCGCAGGGCGCGCGCGGCTCCCTGGAGGCGGTGGACGTAACGCAGAGTTCCAGGAGGCTGCGCTGCGCTTCATCGACCCCGCGGCGGTGCGGCCGCTGAAGGTCGTGGTGGACGGCGGCAACGGGATGGCCGGCCCGATGGTGGGCCCGCTGCTGGAGCGCCTGGGGCTCGATCCGATCGAGACCTACTGGACCCCGGACGGCAGCTTCCCCGACCACGAGCCCAACCCGCTGCTGCCGGAGAACCGGCAGTTCGTGATCGACAAGGTGCGCGAGAGCGGCGCCGATCTCGGGATCGCGTGGGACGGCGACGCGGATCGCTGCTTCTTCATCGACGACACCGGGCGCTTCGTGGACGGCGACTTCCTCACCGCGCTGCTGGCGGAGTCGCTGCTACGCAAGAGCAAGCCCGGGGAGGCGATTCTCTACGACGTGCGCGCCTCGCGAGCGGTACCCGACACGGTGCGGCGGGCAGGTGGAACCGCATACGTCAACCGCGTCGGGCACGCCTTCTTCAAGACGCGGATGCGCGAGGAGGGCTCGCTGTTCGGCGGGGAGGTCTCCGGGCACTACTACTTCCGCGACTTCTACTGCGCCGACTCCGGCACGCTGCCGGCGCTGCTGATCCTCGAGCACCTCTCGACCACCGGCCGGCGCCTGTCCGAGTTGCTCGCGCCCTACCGCGAGCGCTACTTCATCTCGGGGGAGATCAACTCCGAGGTCGCAGACCAGCGCGCCAAGATGGAGGAGATCGCCGCGCGCTACTCAGACGCCCGCCAGGAGCACCTCGACGGGATCTCGATCGACTACGAGGACTGGCACTTCAACGTGCGCCCCTCCAACACCGAGCCGCTGCTGCGCCTCTGCCTGGAGTCGCTGCGCTCCCTGCAAGACATGGAGCGCCGCCGCGACGAGGTGCTGGCGCTGATCCGCTCATGAGCCCCGGCAAGACGGCCAAACCCCAAGCCAAGCAGGACGAGGCCGACGAGGCCGCTGCGCTGGAGCGCGCTGCGCGGGAGGGGATCCATCGCCTGGCGATCCCCACGCCCTTCGCGGTGGGGCGCGTCAACGCGTACCTGATCGAGGACGAGCCTCTGACGCTGGTGGATTCAGGGCCCAACTCCGCCAAGGCGCTCGACGAGCTCGAACAGGCGCTCGCCGCGCGCGGGCACGCGATCGAGGACATCGACCTGCTGGTCGTCACTCACCAGCACATCGACCACTTCGGCCTCGCCGCGATCCTCGCGCGGCGCTCCGGGCGCCCAGGTCGCGGCGCTGCGGGGCCTCGACCGCCGCCTGCGGGACTTCCGCACCGAGGCCGACCTCGACGACCGCTTCGCCGCGCGCATCATGCTCCGCAACGGAGTCCCGACCGACGTCGTCACCGCGCTGCGCGCCGTCTCTGCGAGCTTCCGCGCGTGGGGCTGCACCGTGGAGGTCAACCGCCCGCTTGCCGAGGGGGAGGCCCTTGAGTTGCGCGACCGCACGCTGCGGGTCCTGCGCAGGCCCGGTCACAGTCCGTCTGACACGGTCTTCTGGGACGAGCAGCGCTCGCTGCTGATCGCCGGGGACCACCTGCTTGCGCACATCTCCTCCAACCCCCTCCTCGCCCGACCCCTCGACGTGGAGGGCGACTACGATGGCCCCCGCCCACAGGCGCTCATCACCTACCTGGCCTCCCTGCGGGAGACCCGCGCGATGGAGCTCGACCTGGTGCTCTCCGGCCACGGCGCCCCGATCACCGACCACGTGGCCCTGATCGACGAGCGCCTGCGCCTGCACGAGCGCCGCGCCGAGAAGATCCACGGCCTGATCGCCGATCGCCCCCGCACCGCCTACGAGCTCGCCCACGCGCTGTGGGGCAACGTCGCCGTCACCCAGGCCTACCTGACGATCTCCGAGGTCCTCGGCCACATCGACCTGCTGCTCGAAGACGGTCGCGCAGTCGAACACGAGGATGACGGGATCGCGCGGTTCGAGGCCCCAGAAACATAGGCGTGCGCTAAAGTCTTTGACAGTTCACTGATCGTCCGTAGGGGATCTGCGTAGTCGGCGGGGCTGGAAGCGAGGGTCAACCATGAGGTCTCATCGAATGGGGAGAGGGCTGTGGACAGCGCTACCGCCAACCCGCACCTGAACGTATTCGATCCCTACCGCGAGCTCGGGCGCACGCACGAGGACCAGCTCACGCGCGCCGCGATGATCGTCCTGCGGCTCGTCCCGTTCGCGCGCGAGACGCTGCTGCGCTCGATCGGGGAGCCCTCCCAGAGCGAGCTCCCCGACTGCACCGTGGACATGCAGGCCACCCACATCGTCGACGCCTCCGAGGAGAGCGCCTCCGGCGGGGAGGTCAAGCGCGGGCGCCTGGTCTCGGTCTTCCTGACCCCCGACAACGAAGCGGCCGAGCCCGACGGCGAGGTCCGCGACACCAGCCGCGGGCAGCGCTTCGACGGCGTCCTGCGCTTCGACCCGGAGCTCGTCGTGCTCTTGGAGAGCAAGGTCTGCACCCGCTGGGCGCGGCGCAACGGCCACCGCGTCGGCGAGCTCAACCTCGGCAGCGCCCGCTTCGCGCAGCGGCGCACCTGTGTGCTGCGCTGGCACGACCTGCTCGAGTCATGGTGGCGGCTGGTCGAGCTCGGCGTCCTCTCCCCCGCCGAGCGCGCGCTCGTGCAGGACATGCTCACCTACGCCCACCAGGACTTTGGGCACCTCCTCCCCTTTGGCTCGCTGCGGCGGGTCGGCGAGGACCCCGTGCGGCGCAAGTGGCGCCTGCGTGCGCTGCTGCGCGAAGCCACCGGCCTTGCCCCCGAGCGCATCGGGCTCGCGCACGTGCGCCTGGACACCGCACTCGGGGCCGTCTCCGTGCAGCGCGCGGCGCTTGACTTCGACGGGCAGGAGCTCCTCCTGCACATGTGGCCCGGCGAGCTCAAGCGCCAGGCCGACCACCTCTACAGCTCCGGTCACGCCGTGCGCCTCGGCGAGCTCGCCATCAGCCCCGGGCCCTGGCGCGTGGAGCCTCAGCCACAGCTCGGCTTCCGCAACGCGCCCGCCCGCACCCGCGTCTACCTCACCTGCCGCCTCGACGCCGCCACCTATGTGCATCGCTGGCAGGGCGAGGACTTCAAACAGGTCGGCGCCCACCCCCCCGACACGATCCTCACCGAGCTGTGGCCCTGGATGCTGCGGCGCCGCTACGCTTCCGCCCGCGACAAAACCCGCCTGGAGGCCTTCCTGCGCACCCTTGGGCGCCGCGCCGCCCACCTCCGTCCCTCCATCCACGTCGCCCACGCCTGGCCGTTCGAGGAGGCCACCCGGCTCGACGACGAGGGCCTGCTCGCGGGTGAGATTCGCGACGCGATCAACCTGGTGCTCGACCTGCTCGAAGAGCCCCCGATCCCGGCGCCCGCCGACGCTGGACCGCCTCCAGAAATAGCCGGTGCACTCGGTCGTCTGCGGTGAGCTCCGCGTGGAACGCCACTGCCAGGCGCTCGCCCTCGCGGGCCGCCACCGGATGGCCGTCCACCTCCGCGAGGATCTCCACCCCCGGGCCGTACTCCTCGATCCACGGGGCGCGGATGAAGATGCCCGGTAGCGGACGGGCGGGCGGGTCCGATACGCCCCGCAGCGCCACCTCTGCCTCGAAGCTCGAGATCTGACGGCCGAACGCGTTGCGCCGCGCGCGCATGTCCATCAGCCCCAGGTGCTCGCGGTCGAGCATGATCAGCCCCGCGCACGAGCCAAGGACGGGCACCCCCCGCCCCCCCGGCGGCGGGCCGCCCAGATCTCGCAACGGCTCGGCCAAGCCCTCCCGCTCGATCCCCAGGGTCATCGTCGTCGACTCCCCTCCTGGGATCACCAGGCCGTCGAGACCCTCAAGGTCGGCGGGCACCCGCACCTCGCGCGGGCGGGCCCCCAAACCCCGCAGCATCCGCGCGTGCGCCTCGAAGCCGCCCTGCAGCGCGAGCACGCCAACCAGCGGCGCGTCGTCTCTCACTACCAGCCGCGCTGGGCGAGGAGCTGCTCGTCCTCGAGCTTGGAGCTCTCGAGGCTCGCCATCGCGCCGCCCAGGCCGCGCGAGGCCTGCGCCACGCGCGCGGGGTCCCGCCAGTGCGTGGTCGCCTCCACGATCGCCCGCGCGCGGCTCGGGGGGTCCTCGGACTTGAAGATCCCCGAGCCCACGAACACCCCTTCGGCACCCAGCGACATCATCAGCGCGGCGTCCGCAGGCGTCGCGATCCCGCCTGCGCAGAACAGCACCACCGGCAGGCGACCCTCCGCGGCGACTCGGCTCACGAGATCCAGCGGCGCACTGTGCTCCTTGGCGGCCGTGGCCAGCTCGTTCTCCTGGAGGACACCCAGACGGCGGATCTCGCCCGTTATCAGACGCATGTGGCGCACCGCCTCCACGATGTCGCCCGTGCCCGCCTCACCCTTGGAGCGGATCATCGCCGCGCCCTCGCCGATGCGGCGCAGCGCCTCGCCGAGGTTGGTGGCCCCGCACACGAACGGCACCTTGAACGCCCACTTGTCGATGTGGTTGTGCTCGTCGGCGGGCGTCAACACCTCCGACTCGTCTACATAATCCACGTCCAGCGCTTCGAGCACCTGGGCCTCCACGAAGTGGCCGATGCGCGCCTTGGCCATCACCGGGATGCTCACCGCCTCCTGGATCCCCGCGATCATCTCCGGGTCGGACATCCTCGCCACTCCCCCGTCGCGGCGGATGTCCGCGGGCACGCGCTCAAGCGCCATCACCGCCGCGGCGCCGGCGTCCTCGGCGACCTTTGCCTGCTCGGGGGTGACCACGTCCATGATCACGCCGCCCTTGAGCATCTCCGCCAGCCCGGCCTTGACTGTGAACGTCGCCTCGTCGCGCATGAGGCGAAGTCTAGCCGCCGGGGCGGGCTCTACTTGAGCCGGAAGGCCTTGATGCGGTCTTCGTACTGGGCGCTGTCACGCGAGTACACGCCGTAGGCCAGCGCTTGGATGAGGCTCAGCAGCGCCGCGTGGGAGCGCACGTACGCGGGGCTGTTGGAGGAGTAGTAGAGCTTGATTTGCGCGAGCTTCGCCACCTCCGAGAGGGTCGCGTCGGTGACCGCCGCGGTGCGCGCCTTGCGGTGGCGCGCGAGCTTCATCGCGCGCACCACCAGCGGGTGCGGGCGGCCCGCGGAGAGCCCGATCACGAGCGTCCCCTCGTCGATCCGCCCGAGACGGCTCAGCGCCTCCTGCGAGGGGCTTGCCACCACGTCGACCCGCAGGTCCAGCAGCATCAGCAGGTGGCGCAGGTAACTCGCGAAGAACGCCATCTGGTCGGTGCCCGCCACGAGCACCTTCTCGGCGCTCACGATCGCGTTGACCAGCGCGTCCACCGACTCCCTGGAGACCTTGCGCGCGGTCTCCTCCACGTTCAGGTGGTCCGCCGCGAGCGCCGCCTCGAACTCGGTCTGGTCGAGCGAGAAGAGCGGGGTCGAGCCGCCGGTCGCGGATTGACTCGATCCCTGCCCGCCCGCGGGGGGTGGGCTCGAGTGCATGCGCCGGTACTCCTCGCGCGCCGCCGCCTGCAGCTCCGGGAAGCCCTCGAAGCCGAGCGCCTGGGAGAAGCGCACCACCGTCGAGCTCGAGGTGTTCGCGCGGCGCGCGAGCTCCTCCGCGGTCTGGAAGGCCGCCTCGTCGAGGTGGTCGACGATGTACTGCGCCACGTCCTTCTGGGAGCGCGAGCACCCGTCGAAGCGCGTCTGGATGTACTTGGAGAGGCTCTGGTTCTCACCGGCCGCTCCACTCAGGGGGACCTCGACAGTCGGGGTTGCGGCAGTTCGCTTCATCGGCCCCCTTGTTCGACGTCTGCGGCTCGGACTCCTCCCGCGCAGCGCCTTTTCTTCAGCGCAACGTCTGCGCGAGGCGCACGAAGTAATCGAGCGCCTCCGGGTTCGCGAGCGAGTCCACGCTCGCCGTCTCGCCCGGCTCCGCGCCCATCAGGATCCGCTTCACCGGCACCTCGAGCGCCTTGCCCGAGAGCGTGCGCGGCACCTCCTCGATCTGCAGGACCCTGTCCGGGACGTGCCGGGGCGAGCAGTCCTCGCGGATGCGCCGCCTGATCGTCCCCACCAACGCCTCGTCCAGCTTCGCCCCTGGGCTCAGCACCACGAACAGCCACATCTGCAGCTCGGGTGCGTGGGCCTTGGTTCTAGACGGGATGTCCACCACGAGCGCGTCCACCACCTCCTCCACCGCACTCGCCACCCGGTAGATCTCGCTCGTACCCATCCGCACTCCCTGGCGGTTGATCGTCGCGTCCGAGCGGCCGTAGATCACCGCGCCGCCGCGCGGCGTGATCCTGATCCAGTCTCCGTGGCGCCAGATCCCCGGGTACATCGAGAAGTAGCTCTCGCGATAGCGCTTCCCGTCGGCGTCTCCCCAGAAATAGAGCGGCATCGAAGGCAGCGGCTCGGTCAGCACCAACTCCCCCACCTCGTCGAGGAGGCTGCGCCCCTGCTCGTCCCAGGACTCCACCGCGCACCCCAGCCCGAGACACTGCAGCTCGCCTTCGTAAACAGGCAGCAGCGGGCAGCCTGCGACGAACGCCGTGCACACGTCCGTGCCGCCGCTCGTCGAGAACAGCCACACGTCCGGCTTGACCTCGTTGTACACCCACGCGAAGCTCTCCGGCGCCAGTGGCGAGCCCGTCGAGCCGATGCTGCGCAGCGCGCTCAGATCGTACTGCTCGGCCGGCCGCACACCCGCCTTCTCGCATGCCGCCAGCAGACCCGCGCTCACGCCCATGCAGGTCATCCCCGTGCGCTCCGCCAACGCCCACATCGCGCCGAGATCGGGGTGCCCGGGGCTGCCGTCGTACAGCACGATCGCTGCATCCGTGAAGAGGCAGCCGATCAGGAAGTTCCACATCATCCAGCCCGTCGTCGTGAACCAGAACATGCGATCCCCCGCGTGCAGGTCGAGGTGCAGGTAGCTCTTCTTGAGCTGCTCCACGAGGATCCCGCCGTGCCCGTGGACGATCGCCTTCGGCAGGCCCGTCGTGCCCGAGGAGTACAACACCCACAACGGGTGTTCGAAGGGCACCTGCTCGAAGACCAGCTCGCTGGCCGATCTTCGATCGGTTGCGCCGCGCTCGCACAGTTCGCTCCACGTGAGGCGGCTCTGGACCCCGCTCGAGCCGATGGGCGACCCTTCGGGCGCGTCGCCGCTCGCGCTCGGCGACGGGCCTCCGGAACCGGTCTGGGAAGGAGTGGTGGGGGTGGATCGGGATTGCGCGACGGGCGCGGCGGGCGAGCTCGCAAAGAGGTAGGGCACGACCACCGTGTGGGTCACGGTGGGCAGCTCGGCGAGGATTTCCCCCACGACGGGGCGGCGATCGAAGTCCTTTCCCCCGTGGCGGTAGCCGTCCACCGTCAGCAGCACCTTCGGCTCGATCTGCCCGAAGCGGTCGATCACGCTGCGCGCCCCGAACTCCGGCGCGGCGCTCGACCAGATCGCGCCCAGGCTTGCGCTCGCCAGGAACGCGACCAGCGTCTCCGGGATGTTAGGCATGTACGCCACCACCCGGTCGCCTCGCCCCACTCCCAGCGCGCGCAGCCCGCCCGCCACCGCGGCCACCTGCGTGGAGAGCTCCCCCCACGTCAGCTCTCCGAGGGGACGCAGCTCGGAGGTGTGGAACACCGCGGTCGCGGCGGGGTCACGGTCCCGCATCAGCATGTTCTCTGCGTAGTTGAGCTCCGCTCCCTGAAACCACAGTGCGCCCGGCATCGCGTGCTGGCCGAAACGGGGACCGATTGGGGAGACACTCGCTCCGCTCGCATCCCCAAATCGGCCAGCGCCGTCGGCGCGTGTCACCCGGCTTCGGTCGATCGGGGATCCCTCCGATCCACGATCGGTAAGCACCCGCTCGTAGGGGCGCGAGCAGCGCACGCCGCAGAACTCCCAGATCGCTGCCCAGAAGCGCTCCAGCTCCTGCACCGACCAGCGCCGCAGCTGCTCGTAATCCTCGAACTCCCGGCCCTCCCGCTCCCCCACCCAGCGCATGAAGCGGGTCATACTCGCGCGCTCGCGCTGCTGCGGGGTCGGCGCCCACAGCGGCGCCTGCCCACCGATCGGGGGCACGCAGTCCGAAGAACCGGGTCGGCCCTCACCGCTCATCGCGCCCCCCTCAACGATCCCACCCCCATCTCGCACATCGCGCCTCCACCGCTCGTTCCCTGCGCACCCGCGCCTTCCCGGCGCCCGCCACTTTTTCGACTCACTCCGAGCAATTCGGATATAGCGAAACCTCAGTATGTCAGCCCGCGCCCATCCGCGCGGTTATCCTCCTCACCCGTGGACGCCCCCACCCAGCTGGAGGACCCAAGCTCGCCCTCCACCGCGAGCTCGCCGGCGGACGCCGCCCGCGCTCCGCAGGCTCTGAGCCCCTCCGCCGCCCGCGCGCTGCGCGAGCGGTTCCCCGTCCTGCGCAGCCTCGCGTACCTCAACGCGGGCACCGACGGCCCGCTGCCCCACGCCGCTGTGCGGGCAGCCGCCCGAGAGCTGCGACGCGAGGCGCAGGAGGGCCGCTCCGGCCATCACTTCGAGCGTCGTGGAGAGTTGAACCACTCACTGCGGACCGCCTACGCCTCCATCCTCGGGTGCGACGCCGAGGATATCGCGCTAACGACCTGCACCAGCGAGGGCCTCGCGCTGGTGCTCGGCGGCCTGCAGCTCGCCCGCGGCGAGGAGATCCTCACGAGCGACGAGGAGCACCCCGGCCTGCTCGGCGCGCTCGCCGCCGAGCGCGAGCTGCGCGGCGTGGCGATCCGCACCGCGCCGTGGTCTGAGCTGCCCGCCGCCGTCGGCCCCCGCACCCGGCTCTTCGCCGTCTCGCACGTGAGCTGGATGACCGGGCGCCTCGCCCCCACCGCGGAGCTCGCCGACACCGGGGTCCCCGTGCTGCTCGACGGCGCCCAGGGCGTGGGCGCGATCCCCACCGACGTGCGCGCGCTGCGCTGCGCCGCCTACGCCGGGGCGGGTCAGAAGTGGCTCTGCGGCCCCGACGGGACCGGGATGCTCTACGTCGCTCCCGAGCTGCGTGAGCGGCTCGCCGTCGCGCGCCGGGGCTACGCCAACCTCGCCGACCCCGGCGCGGGGCTGCAGGCCAGCCTGCACGAGGACGCGCGGCGCCTCGACACCCTCTCGCTCGGCGCCGAGACCGTCGCCTGCGCGCTGGCCGCCTTCGAGGTGCTCGAACGCGTCGGCTGGGCCAGGCTGCAGGAGCGCGCCCGGCTGCTCGCCGCGGAGCTCGCCGAGCGGCTCGCCGCCCGCGGGCGCGAGGTCGTCGGGCGCCACCGCGGCACCCTCGTGACCTTTACGAGCCCCGACCCCCCCGCCGAGCGCGAGCGCCTCGCAGCGCAGGGCATCGTCCTGCGCGACATCCCCGGGCGGCCCTGGCTGCGTGCTTCGGTGGGGGCGTGGAACGACGAGCGGGACCTCGACCGCTTGCTCGACGCACTGCAGCGGTGAGGCAGGCGCAACGCTCTTACTGCACTCTTAGGTCTTAATGCTCTCTTAGCACGGTTTCCGCTTTGCTTTCCCTCGCGCGGGCGAGGTTCCCACCACGCCTACCCACCACCGACGCCAGCCGATGAGCACCTCGCCCCCCAAGACCCCCGCCACTCACGCCCCCGTCCCCGAGCCCGCGGGCGGGCGGGGCTTCGATTCCTCGGACGCTCCGACCATCCAGGCGCCGCCACCCGCCGCGGGGCGTCCGCGGCGTGCAATTCCCAAGCCGAGCCCGCGCGCGACGCTCGGTTGGCTGGCGCTCGCGCCGGTGCTCGCGCTCTCCGCCGTGCTGGGCACCGAGAAGCTCTCCCAGAACGGCTACGCCAACGTCTTCTACTCAGCCGCCGTCAAGTCGATGCTCGGCTCCTTTCACAACTTCCTCTTCGCTTCCTTCGACCCCGGGGGGCTCGTCACCGTAGACAAGCCCCCGCTTGGGCTGTGGGTCCAGGTTGCGAGCGCCCGGGTGTTCGGTTTCTCCCCCCTCAGCCTGCTGCTGCCCGAGGCGATCCTTGGGGTGCTCACGGTGGCGGTGCTCTACGCGGTGATGCGCCGGCCCTTCGGCCAGCTCGCCGCGCTCGCCGGGGCGCTCGCGCTGGCTGTCTTCCCCTCGTTCGTGGCGGTCTCCCGCGACAACGGCGTCGATCCCGCGCTGATCCTGCTCATGCTCCTCGCCTGCGGCGTTGCCCTGCGCGCCATCCGCAGCGGTCGCTGGCTGCCCCTGCTCGCCTCCGCCGCGTTCGTGGGGCTCGCGTTCAACGCCAAGACCCTCGCCGCCTACCTCGTCGTCCCCGGGATCGCGCTCGGCTACCTGCTCTGCGCTCCCGGGTCGCTGCCGCGGCGCCTGCTCAAGCTGCTCGCCGCCGGGGTGGCGCTCGCCGCGGTCTCCCTCTCGTGGACTGCCCTCATCGAAGCGACCCCCGCCTCCCACCGTCCCTACGTGGGAGGCGCCACGGACAACACCGAGCTCAACCTCACCTTCGGCTACAACGGCTTCGGCCGCGTCGACGGACAGGTCGGGGGCCCCGGCCAGATCTTCATCCGCCTCGGCGCCGTGGCGCCCTTCCCATCCCGCGTGCGCACGAGCCTAACCGCCAGGCGCAAAGCCGCGCCGAAAGGCCGACCCAACCCGATCCTGCCCGACGGCCACTACGCCAACCCCACCCCCTTCGGCGGCGCCACCGGCCCGCTGCGGCTCTTCCACTACGGCCTCGGCGGCCAGGGGGGCTGGATGCTGCCCTTCGCCCTGTTTGGGCTGCTCGCGCTCGCGCTGAGCATCCTCTGGCCGCCTCGGGGGACCCGCAGCCGGGCCGAGCCTGCGGCACCTGCCCCGGCCGGCCCGGACGCCCGGGCCCGTTCGCGCTTCGAGCGCCTGCGCCGCGACGAACGCACCGCGGGGCTGTTCGTGCTCGGCGGCTGGTTCCTGCTCGAGGCGCTCGTACTGGACTTCTCCAAGGGCATCGTGCACCCCTACTACGTCTCTGCGCTTGGCCCCGGGGCCGCCGCGATGATCGGCGCCGGCGCGGTCGCCTTCGCGCGGTTCGGCCGCGGCCGCGACTGGCGCGTGGTGCTGCTGGTGCTCGGCGTCGGCGCAACCGTCGCCGTGCAGGTCGTGTTGCTGCACCGCGAACACTACGCCCACCGGCTGCCCCCCCTGCTGATCGGCGCCTGCGCCGTCGGGGTGCTCGCGCTGTTGGCGGTGCGTCGCCTCGCGGCTCCCGCGACGGCGCTGATTCTCGCGGCGCTGCTGATCGGCCCCACGGCGTTCTCGACCACCACCTGGTCGATCCCCGTCGAGGGGACCTTCCCCGCCGCCGGGCCGAGCGTCGCCAGCAGCCTCGGCCCCTACGGGATCACCTCCCACGACGTGCACGTCGACCGCGACCTGCTGCGCTACATCGACGCCCACCACCCCACCCGGCGCTGGGAAGTGCTGACCGTCTCCTCCAACACCGCCGCCTCGATGATCCTGCTCGGCTGGCGCGCCGGCGCAGTCGGCGGCTACAGCGGGACCGACCCCGCGCTCGACGGCCCCGGCCTGGCGCGCCTCGTGGCCCGTCGCGAAGCGCGCTACGTGGTGCTCGGCGGCGCCTACTCCAGCCGCGGCGGCAACCTCGCCACCCGGGCGGTGATCCGCGCCTGCCGCCCAATCCCCTCCGAGGTCTGGCTTCACTTCCGGCGCTACTCGATCTACAGCCTCTCGCTGTACGACTGCGCCGGGGCCGAGCGGCGGCTGGCGGGATAGCCTACGCCGCCACCGACAGCTCTCGGTGAAAGGCGCGCGCGAACAGCTCGCACTCGCGGGCCGCAGCCCACCGCGGCACCGCCGCGCCGCCCTCGGCGACCAGCTGCAGGCGTACCTCGCCGTCGCGGGCGCTGAGAACCGTGTCCCGCACCAGCTGGTCGCGCGAGCGCTCCAGGTCCTCGGCGAGGCGCAGCAGTACCGCGCAGCGGTCCAGGCGCGCCGCGTCCCCCTCCCCGAACAGAGCTGCGAGCGGCCCCGGTTCGGGCATCCCCTTGCGGTGGTAGCGCGCCGCCTGCGCAACGATCGCCACCTCCCTCGGGGAGTACCCCGGCAGGCCCGCGTTGAGGATCAGGTAGCGCGAGTGCTTGTGGTGGTCGTCGTAGGCCACCGACATCCCGATGTCGTGCAACGTGCACGCCGCCCACAGGAGCTCCCGCTCGCCCTCCTCGCCGGCGTGCAGGCCCATCCGCGCGAGCTGGTCGAACATCCCAAGCGCGAGCTCCGCCACGTGGCGCGTGTGGGCCCGATCGACGCCGTAGCGCGCTGCGAGGTTCGCCACCGAGGCCCTGCGCACGTCCTCGAACAGCGGCGGCCGATCGGCTGGGCGATCTTCGATCGGTCCGCCGGGGATCCGGTCTCGCCCGTCCGGCCAGCGGGGGTGGGTGGGATCGCCCCGAGGGCGCAGCCGGCCGAAGGTCGGCTGGCCGAACGGGGGATGCTCGCCGGAGGCGAGTGTCCCCCCGCTTCGGTCGGGCCCCTCTTTTTTAGATAGGTGGCGCTCGAAGAAGACGCCCTCGCGCAGGCCCGCCTCGGTGACCTCCAGCTCCTCGAAGCCCCCCGCCTGCAACACCCCCTGCACGACCACCGACCCCGCGAGGATCAGGTCCGCGCGCGCCGGCTTGACCCCGGGCACGCCTGCGCGCTCCGCTGTTGGCAGCGCCGCCAGGCGCCCCACGATCTCCTCCAGCGCCTCGCGTGTGACGACCGCGCCCTGCACGCCGTTGCTGGGCAGGCCCTCCGCGCGCTGGGCGACCGCGGCGAGGCTGCGCACCGTCCCCCCGATCCCCACCAGCCGCCGGCCCGTACCGAGCAGCCATGGGGCGCTCGCGAGCTCCCGCGCCACGTGCTCGCGAAGCTCCTGCAGCTGCCTGCGCTTCGCCGGGCCCCCGTTGGGCAGAAAGCGCTCGGTCATCCGCACCGCCCCGAGCCGCCACGAGCCCGACTCCCCCGCGAGCCGCTCCCGCACCCCCACGAGCTGCATCGAGCCGCCGCCGAGATCCACCACGCACCCCTCCCTCAGCGTCGTGGAGTTGACCGCCGCGAGGTACCCGTACCGCGCCTCCTGCTCGCGGGAGAGCACGCGGATCGGCAGGCCCGACCGCTCGCGCGCCCGTGCAAGGAACGCCGTCGCGTTCTCCGCGTCGCGGATCGCGCTCGTCGCCACCGCATCGATCGCCCCGGGCAGGCGAGTCCGAGAGCCCAGCAGCCCGGCAGAAGTGGCCGAACACGTCGAGCGTCGCCAGCGCCCGCTCGATCGGCTTCTCGCCCAACCGGCCCGTGGCCGCCATCCCTTCGCCGATTCGCACCGCCTGGTAGATCTCGTCGATGCGCTGCCACCACCCGTCCGCCGCGGAGAAGACCACGAGTCGGAACGAGTTCGAGCCGAGGTCGATCACGGCGAGGCGCTCGCTCGAGTGCACTCTTTGAGGGTATTCCCCGGGGCGGAGGGCTCCCCCGGCGTCTGCCTCGAGCGGGGGGGCTCAGGCGTCCTCGACGACCAGCGCGTTCACCACGTTGCGCTCGTCGGAGAAGATCTGGGCGTGCGCCACCAGGCCATCTCTGAACTTCACGACCCACGTGGTCGGCGCGTCCTGGAACGACCCCCCCGGACCACGCCCGCTGACCAGGCCGAGCGCCACCACCGCCCGACCGGCGGCCCGGATCTGGGTGGGGTGGACGGTCAACACCTCCCAATGCGACTCGACGTCCGCTGCGTAGCGGCGGATGCCCTCGTGCCCGCGGTAGGGCTCGCTCGCGCGTGTGACCGCCGCGGTCATCGGCTCGAAGACGACCTCGGGGTGCAACAGCGCGAGCGCGCTCTCCAGTTCCCGGCGGCTGAACGCCTCGAACAGGCGGACCACAACCTCCTCCTTGGGCAACGCGACCGGCGCCTCTCGGGTCATCTTGCGCGGAGGGGCGGGCGGCTGCTCGCGTATCACCGGAAGGCCACCCGGCTCCTCCCGCTTCACCCGCGCGTCCGCGCGATTCAACGTCAAGGTGTCCCCCGAGCCATCGCCCCGCATACCCATCTTCGCTCCGTTCTTCGATCCGTAAGCCCCGGAACCTCCTTGGAGGCTACCCAGGTGCGAGGTCCGTCAAACGAGAAACATTATCGGTCTCTCATCCCGCGTTTACGCTGGCGAAGGGTCATACGAGCACTGTTGCGCGCCCGAGATTACCTAGCTTGCACCGGATCCTCGGCTCGTGGCGGGGAACGATCGTATGGTCTCACTCAACGAAACCAGCCGTCACACCGCGGTCGCGGGCGACTCTCGGACGCGGACTCCAGAGCAGGCTACTCGCGTACGGCGCGGGCAGGCGGTAGCGGTCGGCTCGGCGCTTGTCGCGACCTCCGCCCTCGGGATTGTCCTCGCTGCGTGCGGCTCGGCCCAGTCCGGGCAGGCTCCCGCCCACGCCTCGGCGTCCTCGGCGACCCTCTCGGCGCACACCTCGACCCGGCCGCTCCCCCCCTCGCCGGCCGCCGCGGCGCGCGCGCGAGGCCATCGCCGCAGCCGCATCGACGCGACGGTCGCGAGCGCGCAGGCGACCTACTACGGCGAGACCAAGGGGCCGAAGCTCCGCGAAGAGCTCGGGCGCATCGCCCGCGACCCCATCCTGCTGAGCGCTCTGCGCAGGGGCGACGCCGCCGCCGCGCAGGCAGAGGCCGACGCACAGCTGAACAGCCCGCTCAACCACACCGCCCACGTAACCCGCATCACCGTGATCCGCGGCTCGCGAGTGCTTGTCAACGCGACGGTCAACGCAGACGGGGTGTTCGTCTGCGCGCCGGGGGTGCGCGTCCTGCGTTCGCACGGTCGCCCTCTGGGTACCCTCCTGGTCTCGATCCAGGACGTGACCGGCTTCGTGAAGCTCGTGCACCGCCTCACCCTTGCTCAGGCGCTGGTGCGCGGTGGGAGCGGGCGCGAGCGGGCCTCGCTGCGCGCCGCCGCCCACGTCCCCCTGCCCGCCTCAGGGCGCGTCACGATCGCCGGACGCCCCTACCTCGTGCGCTCGTTCAGCGAGACCGGCTGGGGCGACGAACCACTCACGGTGTGGGTCCTGGAAGGGGCTTGACGCCGCGGTTCGCGCGCGTCAGTGGGAAACCCTTTCCAGCACAGGCGATCGAGCGAATGGGCCCGGCAGGACTCGAACCTGCGACCTAGCGATTATGAGTCGCCAGCTCTAACCAGCTGAGCTACGGGCCCGCCCCGCGCGGGTGGCGCGCGGTGGGGCAGACGCTACCAGCGAGCCGAGAATGGTTTGATTGCGCCTGTCAACGACTAGGAGGAAGGCGCGGAGATGGCGAAACGGGCGGCGATCGTTACGGGGGCTTCGAGCGGGATCGGATTTGCGATCGCGCGGGTGCTGGGGCAGGAGGGCCACGCGGTGACGATGGCGGCGCGGCGCGCGGAGAAGCTGGAGGCGGCAGTGGCCGAGCTCGCCGGCGAGGGGCTCGACGTGCACGGGGTGGCGGCCAATGTCTCCGATGAGGAGGAGATCCAGAAGGTGGTGTCTGCGCACCGCGAGCGCTACGGGCGGCTCGACGTGCTCGTGAACAACGCGGGCGTGGGGATCGGGGCGCCGCTTGCAGACATCCAGACCAAGCGCCTGGACATGCAGCTGGACATCAACCTGCGCGCAATCGTGATCTTCTACCGCGAATGCCTGGAGCTGCTGCGCGCGGCCGGCGCGGAGCACCGCAACGCGCTGGTGGTCAACACCTCCTCGATCTCAGGCAAGCGCGCGGAGGCGTGGCTGTCGGTGTACTCCGCCTCCAAGCACGGGGTGGTGGGATGGACGGAAGCGATGAACAAGGAGCTCGGCGCGGAGGGGATCAAGTCGACGGCGCTGTGTCCCGCGTTCGTGGACACCCCAATGACGGACTTCGTCAAGGGACAGGTCAAAGCAGAGGACATGATCCGCCCCGAGGACATCGCGGAGGCGGTTCGCTACCTGCTGCGCGTCTCCCCAGCGTGCATCGTCCCCGAGATGATGTTCGTACGTCCGGGTGACGCGCTGTAGCGCCTACACCACCGCGCGCTCGCGGCGCCGCACGAGCCTGCGCGGAGCACGGAGTCGCCGAGCGGCGATCTCACCGATGGGGTCGGCGATCCGCGAGCGTCGGTGGCGTGCGAGCAGCTCCGAGTGCTCCTCGATCGCGCGTGCGAGGTCGATGCCCTCCTCCTCGACCAAGCTCGTGCGCAGCAGGTCGAGGAGCACCGAGCGCTCACGCGCGGTTGCCCTGCGGGCGCGGCGCGCGCTGGTGAAGCGATCCCAGGAGCGAGCGAAGGAGAGGAAGTTGGTGCGCCCCCCATGGCGGTGGGCGGCGAGCATCGGACACACGCCGCCCCGGCCGTCGGTGTAGGCGCCGACGATGATGCGCGGGCTGGAGAGCAGCCCTTCCAGCATCGCTTCGCGGGTCTTCACGGGCAGGCACTGCACCGCGAGGCGCAGCTCCTGGATCGACTGGGCGTTGCGAGAGTGGTCGGTTGTCATAGTCTGTGTTCCGCCGACGGCCGCGACGTTGCGGACGGGCGCGCCCCGAGAGCGTAGGAGATGGGCCCGCGCATGGCAATGAATCCCTTCCGCTGAAAGGAAACTTGCGCATGAAGCTCGGCGTTCACATCGGCTACTGGGGCCTCGGCCTCACCTCGGAGGACCAGCTGCACATCGTCCAGGAGGCGGAGCGGCTCGGCTACGACTCCGTGTGGACCGCGGAGGCGTACGGCTCGGACGCCGCCACCGTCCTGGGGTGGCTCGCGGGGCAGACCTCGAAGATCCGCCTCGGCTCGGGGATCTTCCAGATGCCGGGGCGCTCGGCGGCGATGACCGCGATGACGGCCGCCACGATCGACCAGCTCTCCGGGGGCCGCATGGTCCTCGGGATCGGCTCCTCCGGCCCGCAGGTAGCGGAGGGCTGGCACGGGCAGCGCTTCGCCCGCCAGCTGCAGCGCACGCGCGAGTACGTCGCCGTGGTGCGCATGGCGCTCGCGCGCGAGCGCCTGGACTTCCACGGGGAGACCCTGGAGCTGCCGCTCCCCGACGGCCCGGGCAAGGCGCTGAAGCTCACGATCTCCCCGGTGCAGGAGCGCATCCCGATCTACATCGCCGCGATCGGCCCGAAGAACACAGCGCTCGCGGGCGAGATCGCGGACGGGTGGATCCCCACGCTGTTCTCCCCCGAGCACGTCTCCGAGCTGCGCCCCCTGCTGGAGGAGGGCGCCGCCCGCTCGGGACGCTCCCTGGAGGGCTTCGACATCGCGCCCACCGTCAACGTGTTCGTCACCGACGACCTCGAGGGCGCGCGCAACGCGATGCGGCCCTTCATCGCACTCTACGTCGGCGGGATGGGCTCGCGCAAGCAGAACTTCTACAACAACCTCGTGCAGCGCTACGGCTTCGAGGCGGAGGCGAAGACGGTCCAGGATCTCTACCTCGAAGGCAAGCGCGAGGAGGCGATGGCGGCGCTCCCCGACAGGCTGATCGACACCGTTTCCCTGTGCGGCCCCAAGGACGTGGTGCGCGAGCGCCTCGCCGTCTACCGCGACGCGGGCGTGGGCACCCTGGGGATCACCCCGCTCGCGTTCACCGCCGAGGACCGCCTCACGCAGCTGCGCCTGGTGGCGGAGCTGGCTGCAGAGTAGTGTCAAAGGGTCGCGGGAGGGCGACCGACATGAGCGAATCCGACAGAGGCGCCCGCAGTCTTAGGATTCTCCTCGGCGCCTTCGGGGACCCGGGCCACGCCTTCCCAATGATCGCCCTCGGGCGCGGGCTGGCCGCGCGCGGGCACGACGTCACGCTGCAGACGTGGACGCGTTGGCGCAAGGACGTGGAGGCCGAGGGCCTGCACTTCGCCGCCGCCCCCGAGTATCACGTCTTCCCCAACGGGGGGGTGGGCTCTCCACCCCTGGACTTCTACGAGGCCGTGGTGCACGCCACCCGGGACACGCTCCCGCTGGTGGACGACCTGAAGCCAGAGGTCGTGGTGGCCGACATCCTCACGCTCGCCCCCGCCCTCGCTGCGGAGCTTCGGGGCGTCCCGTGGGCGACGCTGATCCCTCACGTACACCCCCACCCGCCGGAGGGCGCCCCGATCTACTCGATCGGCGCCCGCCTGCCCCGCAACGCGCTCGGCCGTGCCTTCTGGCGGCGCGCCACACGACCGGTGGAGAACGGCCTGGAGCGCGGCAGGCGGGACCTCAACGCCGTCCGCGCACGCCTCGGGCTGCCGCCGCTGGCCCACGTCCACGGCGGCACGAGCCGCGACCTGGCGCTCGTGGGGACCTTCCCCCAGCTGGAGTACCCCCGCGCCTGGGGTGGGTGGGATGCCAATACCCACGTCGTCGGTCCGCTGACGTGGGAGCCCCCAACCGCGGACGTCGAGCTCCCGCCCGGCGAGGACCCCCTGGTGCTGATCGCCCCCTCCACCGCCCAGGACCCCGAGCACCGCCTGCTGCGCGCCGCCCTGCGCGGCCTGAAGGACGCGCCGGTGCGCGTGCTCGCCACCTGGAACCGCCGCTTGCCGCCCGCGCCGCTGCCCGTCCCCGCGAACACGCGCGTGGTCGAGTGGGTCTCCTACGCGCGCACCATGCCCCGCTGCGACGTGGTCGTCTGCCACGCCGGCCACGGCACTCTCGCGCGGGCGCTCGCCAGCGGCTGCGCGGTGGTCGCCTGCCCGGTGGCCGGCGACATGAACGAGAACGCCGCCCGTCTCGACTGGGCCGGCGCCGGCGTGCGCCTCCCCCGCCGCTTCACCGCCCCCCGGCCCCTGCGCCTCGCCGTACAGCGAGCCCTCGATGACCCCGCGATCCGTGCCCGCGCTGGCGAGCTGGCCGCCTGGTCGGCCACACACGATCCCGCCGACACCGCCGCCGCGCTGGTGGAGCGCCTGGCAGCGGGTCTATCCAATTCCCCTTCTTCCCCTCCGAGGGATCCCGGACGGCCCGCGAGGGCCCACCTCCCGTCTCCTTCCCTCCCCTCCGGGGACCCCGGACGGCCCGCGAGGGCGGGACGGAGGGGTTATTGAGACTCTGGGGGTGGGACTCGAACCCACAACCCTTCGGTTAACAGCCGAATGCTCTGCCAATTGAGCTACCCCAGATCGAGTCGTCAGACCCAACTTTACGCTACCCCCCGCCTCTCAACCTCGGCCGGCAGCTAGCGCAAAGCAGAGCGCGCCTCTCAGCCTCGGCACGGCGCGCCCAACGAGATAGCCTGGCGTGAGCTTGAGGACATCCGGGCTGGTCGCGCCGTGCGGCCGCCGCAAAGGGAGGGGAACCCATGGACTTGACCTTCAGTGAGCCGGAGACCGCATTCCGAGACGAGCTGCGCGCCTGGTTTGGTGAGAACGACCCGGGCGCCGAGCCGGAGGGCGACGAGGATCGCAAGTACGCGTGGCGGCGAGACTTCCAGCGGCGACTTGCCGACGGCGGGTGGGCTGCTGTGCACTGGCCGCGCGAGTATGGAGGCCGCGGGGCGACACTGACCGAGTCGGCGATCTTCTTCGAGGAGCTCGGCCGCTCCCACGCTCCCCTGCCTGCCAACGTGCTCGGTCTACTGCTCGCCGGTCCGACGATCATGACGTGGGGCACCGAGCAGCAGAAGGACCGCTACCTGTCGCCGATCCTGACCGCGGATGAGATCTGGTGTCAGGGCTTCTCCGAGCCCGACGCCGGCTCGGACCTCGCCAGTCTGAAAACGCGCGCCGTGCAGAACGGCGACGAGTGGGTGATCTCTGGTCAGAAGGTCTGGACCAGCGGCGCGCAGTACTCGAAGTGGTGCATGCTGATCGCGCGCTCCGACCCCGACGCCCCCAAGCACAAGGGGCTGACCTACTTCCTGATGGACATGGAGCAGGACGGCGTGCAGATCCGTCCGCTGCGCCAGATCACCGGCGAGCCCGAGTTCAACGAGCTCTTCCTGGACGGCGCCCGCGTCCCGAACGAGAACGTGCTCGGGGGCACGGGCAACGGCTGGAAGGTCGCGCTCACGACGCTGATGAACGAGCGCGCCGGCCTGGGGTTCTTCCTGCAGGTCCGCCTGCGCCAGCTGCTCGACCGCGTGATCGACGAGGCCGCCCGCGAAGGCCTGCTCGAGGACCCCGTGGTAGCCGACCGCCTCGGCGAGCTGCACCTGCGCACCGAGATCGTGCGGCTCACGGCGTACCGGGGGCTGACCGCGATCCAGAAGTACGGCCAGCCCGGTCCGGAGGGGTCGCTGACCAAGTGGATGTGGTCGGACACCAACCAGCGGCTCACACAGCTCGCCGCCGATCTGCTCGGCCCCCGCGCGCTGCGGGCGGACGATCCGTGGGCCTACGAGCTGCTGCGCGCCCGCGGCAACTCAATCGAGGGTGGCACGACCGAGGTGCTCAAGAACATCGTCGCCGAGCGCGTGCTCGGCCTTCCCAAGTCCCGCTAGGAGGCAGCTGTGGATTTCGACCTCAGCCAAGAGCAGCGAGAGATCAAGGACGTCGCCCGCGAGCTGCTGGCTGCGCGCTCGCCGTTCGCCAAGGTACGCGAGGCGGCCGAGGCCTCTGAGTACAACGCCGCGCTGTGGAGCGAGCTGGTCGAGCTTGGCTGGCCGGGAATCGCCGTCGCCGAGGAGCACGGCGGACAGGGACTCGGCGCGGTCGAGCTGGCCGTCCTGGTCGAGGAGCTCGGGTACGCCTGCGCGGCCACGCCCTTCCTCTCCACAGCCACAGCCGCTGCGGTGATCCAGGCCGCGGGCACCGACGAGCAGCAGGCCCGTTGGCTGCCGGGGCTTGCCGCGGGGGAGCTGACTGCCGGGATCGGCACGCGCGAGCTGGCAGCCGACGCCGCCGGCTCTGCGGTTGTGCTCGTGATCGACGGTGACGAGGCTCAGCTGATCGCCTCGCCCGAAACCGGCGACTTCGTTTCGATCGACCCCACCCGGCGATTCGCGACCGTGGCGGGCGCGGGAGAACCCCTGGGCCCCAGCGCCGCCGACCGTATCCGCGCGGCGATCGCGGCTGAGATCGTGGGCGTCTGCCAGCGCGCGCTCGACATGACACTCGCATACGTCAAAGAGCGCAAGCAGTTCGGCGTCCCCGTGGGGTCCTTTCAGGCCGTCGCGCATCGCTGCGCAGAGATGCTGCTCCACACCGAGAGCGCACGCTCGACCGCCTACTACGCTGCGTGGGCCGCCGGCGCCGACCCGCAGCTGCTCCCCGAGGCCGCGGCGCTCGCGAGCGCCGCGGGAGCCGAAGGCGGTCTGACTGTCACCGCCGGCGCGATCCAGATGCACGGTGGGATCGGGTTCACGTGGGAGGCCGACGTGCACTGGCTGTTCAAGCGCGCGCAGCTG
Organism: uncultured Solirubrobacterales bacterium; assembly: GCA_963703395.1. Taxonomy (GTDB): domain Bacteria; phylum Actinomycetota; class Thermoleophilia; order Solirubrobacterales; family Solirubrobacteraceae; genus Palsa-744. The sequence goes on from OY969817.1 coordinate 1,362,809, forward strand.
GACGCGGCGCTGCTCGGAGGGGCCAAGCGCCATCGGGCGGCGCTTGCTCGTCAGGCTTCAGCCAAGGTCCGGCAGCTGACGTAGCCGAGAGCTGGCCTGAGCGTTGCTCCCCTACCCACCGGTCTCCGCCAGCGCCCGCTCATAGGCCTGCTCGAACGCGCGCTTGACCTCGGCGCGGTGGCGGGCCAGGTCGTTGACCTCACCGCTGCCCTGGGCGCGCGCGGCGAGGATGCGGCGGTCCAGGCGCGCGAGGTCGAGCTGCATACGCTGCACCTCGAGCATCGCCGGCGCCGCGGCGGTCGGCCAACGGCCGGCCTGCACCACCAGCTCCGCCAGCACCCCAGTCAGCTCCGGGTCCTCCTCCCCGATGCTCCCCATCGGTTCGGAGAGGCGCCCCTCGCGCAGGTGCCCCGCCGCGCGGCGCAGCCGCTCGGCGGTGAAGTGCTCCTCGGGATTCAGCTCCTGCAGCGCCAGCTCGCCCTCCGCCGGAGAGGCGATGCACAGCGCCAGGAACGTCCGCTCGGTCTCTGCACGCCGCGAGAACTCCCCCACTGCGAGCCGATCCGTTGCCCGCCCTCCCATGTCCCTCCGGGCGGAGGCCCCAATCCGATCCCCCTCCCCCACGCTTCCTCCACCGGCCCCGGCACGGGCCGTCTCGGTGCCAGCCCGGGCATCGGCTCTCGCCGGCCCCGACAGCAGCCGCTCCGCGAGGGTCTCGGGCAGCTCCAGCCGCCCGGCCACCAGGCGCGTGAGCTCCATCCGCATCGCGCTCGCCGGCAGCGTCGCGAAGACGGGGTGCAGCTCCTCGATCATGCGGTCGCGGCCCTCGGGGCTCGAGTGGTCTCCTGCCGCGAGCACGCGCTCCACGCGGAAGCGTACGAACGGCACCGCGTCCTCCACCGCGGCTGCGATCCCCTCCGGCCCCTCGCGCTGCAGGAGCTCCGCGGGGTCCATCCCACCGGGGAGGCTCACCACGCGCAGCTCCAGGCGCCGGCGCGCCGCCAGCTGGGATGCGCGCAGCATCGCCTCCTGGCCCGCGGTGTCCGCGTCCAGCGCGAGCAGCACCGTGGGCGCCATCCGTGCCAGCTCCCCCACCTGCTCGGCCGTCAGCGCCGTGCCCATCAGGCCCACCGTGTTCGGCATCCCCGCCTGGTGCATCGCGATCACGTCCGTGTAGCCCTCGCAGAGGATCGCCCGTCCCGCGCGCGCCGCGTGCGCGCGGGCGAGGTCCGCGCCGTAGAGGTGGCGGCCCTTGTGGTAGATCTCGTTGTCCGCCGTGTTCAAATACTTGGGTGCCCGCCCATCCCCCCGCCCGCGGCCCCCGTCCCTCTGCTCCTCCCGCAGCGCGCGCGCCCCGAAGCCCAGCACCTGGCCGCGCACATCCGCCAGCGGAAACATGATCCGCGCGCGGAAGCGATCGTACACGCGCCCGTTCTCCTGGGAGCGCTGCACCATGCCCGTCGCGCGGAGCTCTCCCTCGGAGAAGCCCCCCCGGCGCGATGCCAGCAGCACGCGGTCCCACGCGCTCGGTGCGTAGCCCACCCGAAACGCCCGCAGCGTCTCCTCGCGCAGGCCGCGGCCCTCCAGGTACTCCCGTGCGCGCGCCGCCTCCTTGGATTCCCACAGGCAGCGCTCGTAGTAGGCGGTGGTGCGCGCCAGCAGCTCCAGCAGGCGCTCCCGACGGCGGCGGCGCTCCGCTTCGCGGGGGTCCTCCGCTTCGCGCTCGAGCTCCACCCCACTGCGGTCCGCGAGCAGCTCCAGCGCCTCCTTGAAGTCAACCCCCTCGGTCTCCTGCACGAACGTGAACACGTCCCCCTTCGCTTCGCAGCCGAAGCAGTAATAGACCTTGCGCCCCGGGTCGATCCCAAAGGAGGGGCTACGCTCGTCGTGGAAGGGGCACAGGCCCTCGTAGCTGCTCGGGCCCGCGCGGCGTAGGTCCGTGCGCGCGGAGACCAGCTCGACGAAGTCCACCGCGTCGCGCACCCGGTCCTTGGACGCCTGTGTGTAGCGGGCCATCGCGGAGCTACGCTACTAACCCGCGAAGGCGCGGGGCACCTGAAGCTCGGTGTACACGCGGATGCAGTAGCGGTCGGTCATGCCCGCCAGGTAGTCGGTCACGCGCTGGGCGAGGTCGGCCTGCAGCACCCCCGTCGCCTTCCCGGGCTCGGCCGCGCCGCCGCCGACAGTCGTACGCGGGGAGCCGCTCCCCCCGCCGGGGGCGGGCGGATACCGGGGCATCTGCTCGGGGTGCTCGGCGTAGTGCTCGAACAGCCTCCGCACGACCGCCTCGATGCGCTCGCGCTCCGCCCGTACCTCTGGGCCGAGGTAGACGCGCTCGAACATGAACTCCCGCAACGCCCCCATCGCCTGCGCGGACTCCTCGCCCTGGACGATCTCACCGGCGCGCTCGGAGCGCTCCACCATGTCGTGCACCAGCGCGTCGATCCGCTCAGAGCCCGTGCGTCCCAGCACCGCGATCGGCTCCGCGGGGAGGTCACGCTCGTCCAGCAGGCCCGCGCGCACCGCGTCGTCGATGTCGTGGTTGATGTACGCCACGCGGTCCATCACCCGCACGATCCGCCCCTCCAGCGTCGCGGGCTCCGGCGCGCGGCTGGAGTGCCGCGCGATCCCGTCGCGCACCTGCTCGGTCAGGTTCAGGCCCGCGCCCTCGCGCTCCAGGCGCTCGACCACCCGCAGGGAGTGCTCGTAGTGGCGGAAGCCCCTGCCGAAGCGCTCCCGCAAGCAGGCGTCCAGGATCTCCTCCCCGATGTGCCCGAACGGGGGGTGTCCCAGGTCGTGACCCAGCCCGATCGCCTCCGTGAGGTCCTCGTTGAGTCCCAGCGCGCGCGCCACCGTGCGCGAGATCCCCGTCACCTCCAGCGTGTGGGTGAGCCGCGTGCGGTAGTGGTCGCCCATCGGCGCCACGAACACCTGCGTCTTGTGCTTCAGCCGGCGGAACGCCTTGCAGTGCACGATTCGGTCGCGGTCGCGCTGGAAGGGGTTACGCAGCGAGCAGTCCGGCTCCTCCCGCGCGCGGCGCGCGGGGTAGGAGCGCGCCGCCCGTGGCGAGAGCGTCAGCTCCTCGAGCTCTTCGCGGCGCGCCGCAAAGGCCGCCGCCACCGTGTCCTCATGCGCCGCAACGCTCATCCTTCGATTGTGGCACCGCGCACGGCGCTCACCGCCGAGACGACCCACTGGGTCACGAACCTCAGCGCTCGTGGTGCCAGTCGCCGCGCCCGGTAATGCGGTGGACCCAGTGGCGCCACGGCTGCTGCTTCTCGGGATCCTCGTTGTACACGGGCGCCTTGTGCTCCAGTCCGGGAAGTTTCCAGGCGGCGGTCGCGTCGATCCGCAGATCGACACCATGCTCGTGGATCGACGCGATGAGGGCCGCCTCGACGAAGTGGGCGGTGTGGCCGGAGGTCTCGATCAGGAGTCCGTGGAAGACGTCCTCCTCGGGGGCGGCCAATACGCTAACCACGGTCCCCACCTGCGTGCCGTCGGACGCCAGCACGGGCACGCCCCTGTCGAGCAGCTGGTAGGCGATCGGCAACCCCTCGTCCACGGCGGGCACGATACCGATTGCTCAACCGGCGCGAGCGATCGAAGATCGGCCGGCCACGGGCATCAGCCGCAGGTGAGCGTGGTGCTCGAGCGTCTCGGCGATCGCCCGCTCGACCTGGCCGAGCGTCTGCTCGGAGGCCGAGGGGGCCTCGGCGAGCGCCCGGGCGAGGGCCTCCACCATGAAGCCGTGGGCGTCCTCGCCGAGCGGGAACGACGCGGCCTCACACGCCCCGCAGACCACACCCCCCGCCGCGCCGGAGAAGCCGACCAGGTGCTCGGGCTCGCCGCAGTGCGCACACGCCCCCAACTGGGGCGCAAGACCCGCGGCGTGCAGCAGCTTCAGGCGGAACTGCAGCCCCCCCGCGCGGGTGGCAGCCAACCCCTGCTCGCTCGCTGGCCGATCTTCGATCGGTCAACCGGGCGGTCTGTCAGCGGCCGCAGCCTGCTCGTCGAGCAGAGCGAGCTTGCGGCAGAGCAGGTTGAACACGCCGGGGTGGGGCTCCTCCGTCTCAAACAGACGGCCGACCGCGTCGCACGCGCGCGCCGCCGCGTCGAGGGCGCCGGCGCTCTCGCGCAGACGCGGATGACCGTCGATGGTGTGGGCGCCGGTGACCGTCAGGAGCTCCCCGCGTCCCTCGTGGAGCTCCAGGCGCAGGCGGAAGAACGGCTCAAGGCGGCCCCCGAAACGGCTGCGCGTGCGCCGCACCCCCTTTGCGATCGCGCTCACCCGCCCCCGGTGGGGGGTGTAGACGTGCAGGATCCGGTCCGCCTCCCCGTAGCGCATCGAGCGCAGCACCACCGCCTCGGTCTTGACCGGTCCTGGCATCGGGCGAGTGTAGGGCCGGCGGCGGCGAACCTGTGACGCCCGGTCGGTCGCCCGTGAAGGACAGTCGAGGCGATCCGATGTGCGTGGCCGGTGCCGGCATTTTGGGTGCCGGCACCGGCCTACCGGGGGCGATGGTGGGAGTCGACCCCAGCAGACAATACGCTACACGATGGAGCCCAAAAATGCAAGCTAAAGCACTTGTTGCAAACTATGTGTGCTTTGGCGCCTTGACTTAGCGATCGGTGGTGTAGGGCCTTGACTTCGTTATCGGTGGTAGTGAGCGTCTAGCTAAGATGCCCCCCTCGCGTGCAGTCGACCCCGCGCTCGCCTCGGCGATCCGCAGCCAACGCCGAGCGCAGCGCTCAACTCAGGAAGAGGTCGCGTACGCCGCCGGGATCACCGTCGGGACGTACGGCGGGATCGAGCGCGGCCGGATCAATCCGACGTGGACCACCGTCCAGATGATTGCCGAAGCGCTTGCCATCAAGCTCTCCGAGCTCGCGGCGATCGCGGAAGGCGTCCAGCATTCGGGGCAAAGTGGCTGAATGCACTTCTATACTTTGTGAAGTAATGGGCCGAATAACCGTTTACACGACCGAGCCGTGCTCTTACTGCGCGCGCGTCAAGGGGCTGCTGAGGTCCCGCGGCCTGGAGTTCTCCGAGGTGAACCTCTCCAAGGACCCGGAGGGGCGTATACAGCTGGCGGCAAAGACGGGGATGAGAACCTTCCCCCAGGTGCTCCTCGACGGACAGCTCGTGGGCAGCTTCAACGAGACGCAGGCGGCCGTGGCGAGCGGTCGCCTGGGGTAGTTGCCCGCCGCCTGAGCACGCGCCGGCCGGTCCCCCGCGGTCGTGGCTGGCAGCGCTCGCACACGTAGGTGCCGCGGCCCACCACGACCATCTTCACGATCGTCCGCCCGCACCGCGGGCAGGGCTCCCCCTCGCGGCGGTGCACGAGGAAGCGGTCCTGGAAGGAGCCGCGCACCCCGTCGACGTGGCGGAAGTCGTCGATCGTGGCCCCGCGCGCGTCGATCCCGTCGAGCAGGACCTCGACCACCGCGTCGCGCAGGCGGGCGTGCTGTGAGAGCGAGAGCCGCCCGGCGGGGCGCAGCGGGTGGATGCCCGCGCGGAAGAGGGCCTCGTCGGCGTAGATGTTGCCCACCCCCGCAACGCGGCGCTGGTCGAGCAGGAACGCCTTGATCGGAGCGGAGCGCCCGCGCGCCAGCGCGCGCAGATGCTCGGCGGTGAACCGCTCGTCCAGCGGCTCCAGCCCGAGGCGGGCGGCGAAGAACGCGTCGAGCGCCTCCTCCCCCAGCAGCAGCTCTCCGGTGCCGAAGCGGCGAGGATCGACGATCACCAGGCTCCGCCGAGGACGCAGCTCGATGCGCACGCGCACGTGGTCGGGCTCGGGCTCCGGTTCGCAGAGGACCGCGCCGGTCATCCGCAGGTGCTGGACGAGGAAGACCTCCTCACGCAGGCGCCACACCAGGTACTTGCCGCGTCGGTCAAGGCGCTCGATCCGCCGGCCCACGAGCGCGTCGGCCAGCTCCAGGGGATCGAGCGGGCGCGACCAACGAGGGTCGAGGATCTCGATGTGCGCCAAGCGCCGGCCCTCGACGAGCGGGGCAAGCTGGCGGCGGATGGTCTCAACCTCGGGGAGCTCGGGCAAGGCGCCCCAGCTTAGGGCCATCCCGGCCCTTACCCCGTAAGGGGCCGCATCCCCAACGAAAGCTCTTGCCGACCGGAAGACCCCTGCCGGCTGACCCCGGCCGCACCCGGGGCCTGTACAGCTCAGCTCACCGCTGCGCGCGGGGGTGGGCGCTGAAGTAGACGTCCTTGAGGCGCTCGGCGGAGAGGTGGGTGTAGATCTGGGTGGTAGCGAGGTCGGCGTGGCCGAGCATGTCCTGCAGCGAGCGCAGGTCGCAGCCGCCGGCGAGAAGGTGGGTGGCGAAGGTGTGGCGCAGCGTGTGGGGGCTCATGCGCTCAGCGAGGCCGGCCCGGCGGGCGTGGCCCTGGACGATCTTGTAGAGCCCCTGGCGGGTGAGGGGCCGGCGGCGGTGGTTGAGAAAGAGCGTCGTGGGACTGGCGGAAGCGGCTCCGTTGCCAGCGAGGAGCGCGGGGCGCCCGCGCTCGCACCATACGCGCAGCGCGGCGACGGCGTGGCGCCCGACGGGGACGATCCGCTCCTTGGAGCCCTTGCCGCGCGCGCGGAGCAGCCCCTCATCGAGGTCCACGTCGCCGAGCTCCAGGGCGATCGCCTCGGAGGCGCGCAACCCGCAGGCGTACATGACCTCGAGCAGCGCGCGGTCGCGCAACGGCAGCGGCTCAGAGCCAGCGGGCTGGCGCAGCAGCAGCGCGACCTCCTCGCGGGTGAGCACGGAGGGCAGGCGCTGCAGACGCGGGGGCCCGCGCAGCTCGGCGGTGGGGTCGTGCTCGAGCAGCCCCTCGCGACGGAGGTGGCGGTAGAAGGAGCGCAGACAGGCGGCCTTGCGCTGCAGCGTGGCGGGGGCGACGGCGGGCCGCTCGCCGGAGCCGGAGGCGAGCTCGGAGAGGAACGCGGCGAGGTCGCGGTGGCCGGCGTCGAGAGCGCGCACGCCGCGGCGGCGCAGGAACCCCCCGAGCTGGAGCAGGTCGGCGCGGTAGGCCTCCAGGGTGTTGCGCGAGAGCCCGCGCTCAAGCTCCAAATAGGCGAGGAAGTCGAGCGCAAGGCCCGCGAGATCGTCCGTAGCGGGCGGAGAGACCGTCGGGGGGCCTTGGGGCTCATCCGCGTGGGCGGGGTCGACCCCGTGGTGGTGAGCGCGGGACATCGTGCCCCGCGGCGCGGGGGGTGAGGTGGACCGGAGCGCGCTCACTGTGCCCCTGCTTCGCCCTCGGCACGCCTACTCCTGCGATCAACCGGTGATCTCGCGAGTAAGCGCCGCCGAGCTCCCGTTCGCCTCGGCCGGGGCTTCCTGCGAGCAACCCGTGATCTGGCCCGGTGTAAGCGCCGCCAAGCTCTGTCGCCCTCCGCCGGGCTCTATCCCTGTGTGACGGCTGCGACTGCCTCCGGCAGGGCGAGCGCGATCTCAAGCGTGGCCTCCAGGGCGGCGACGCTGACGCGCTCGCCGGGCTCGTGGTTGCGCTCGGTGCCGTTGGCGAGGTTCACGACGGGCAGGCCGGCGGCGATCAGGGCGTTGGCGTCGGAAGCGCCACCGCTTGAGATCCGCACCGGCTCATAGCCGCAGGCGCGCAGCGCGCCCTCGGCGGCGCGCACCGCGGGGGTGGAGGGGGAGGTGCGGTAGCCCCGGAAGGTGCGCTCGACGGTGACGTCGACGTCGCATTCGCACTCGGGGAGGTTCGCGGCCTCGTGCACGCAGTCCAGCAGCTCGGCGAGGATCTCCTGCGCGCGCTCCTCGCGGAGGGAGCGGACCTCGGCGAGGATCGAGCAGCGCTCGGGGACGACGTTGATAGCGGAGCCGCCGGCGATCGTGCCGACGTTGGCGGTGGTCTGGCCGTCAATGCGGCCGAGGCGCATGTCGGCGACAGCGCGCGCGGCGGCGAGGATCGCTGAGCGGCCCTCCTCGGGGCGGACGCCGGCGTGGGCGGCGAGGCCGCGGAAGGTCGCCTCCAGGCGGTGGTGGGAGGGCGAGGAGAGGACCACCTCGCCGACGGGGGAGGCGTGGTCGAAGACGTAGCCAAGGCTGCTACGCAGGCGCGTCGCGTCGAAGGCGCGGGCGCCCGCGAGGGAGCGCTCCTCGCCGACGGTGAAGAGCAGCTCGAGGTCGAATGGAAGGCCCACCCCCTCCAACCCTTCACGGCGGGCCCGGCGCGCAAACGTAAGCAGGACGGCGACGGCGGCCTTGTTGTCGGCCCCGAGGATCCCCTCGTTGGCGTTCTCCCAGAAGCCATCGTTGAGCACGGGCTCCACGGGGGCCTGGAGGGGCACGGTGTCCATGTGCGCGCACAGCAGGATCGAGCCCCGGCCGCAGGTGGGTGGGGCTCCGCCCACCTCCCCGCCGCCGAGCGGCGCCCCGGCGCCGGGGCGCGCACCTCCCACGCCACCGAGCTGTGCTCGATCGCCAGGGCGCTGGCCCTCCCTGCCGCCTGCGCGCACCGGTTCTCCGGGGATACGCGCGAGCAGGTTGCCGCAGTCCGAGCCGGCGGCGGCGCCCGCGTCGTCCTCCTCCACCTCGATCCCGAGCGCGCGCAGCTCCCCGGCGATCCACTCTGCGCAGGCGCGCTCGCGGCCGGAGGGGCTCTCGATGCGACAGAGCTCGGCGAAGGTGTCGTTCAGGTGCCGGCGCTCGAGCTCGTCGGCTCGGACGGGCGCGCTCACCGGCTGCCGGGGAGCGCCTGGGAGCCTTCCAGCGACTCCGATCCCGCGCCGCGCTCGAGCGCGGCCGCGAGGAACTCCCGGAAGAGCGGCGCAGGACGCTCGGGGCGGGACTTGAACTCGGGGTGGAACTGGGAGGCGACGAAGAAGGGGTGCTCCGGCAGCTCGACGACCTCGACGAGGCGCTCGTCGGGGGAGGTGCCGGAGATGCCGAGGCCCGCGCTCTGAAGGCGCTTGCGCAGCAGGTTGTTGACCTCGTAGCGGTGGCGGTGGCGCTCGTAGATGACGGCCTCGCCGTAGGTCGCCCGGGCGCGGGAGCCCTCGTGGAGCTTGATTGGGTCGGCCCCCAGGCGCATCGTGCCGCCGAGGTCCGCGACCTCCTTCTGCTCGGGCAGCAGGTCGATCACGGGGAAGGGGGTCTCGAGGTCGAACTCGGTCGAGTTGGCGCCCTCCATGCCGGCGGCGTGGCGGGCGAACTCGGCGACGGCGACCTGCATCCCAAGGCAGATTCCCAGGTAGGGGATGCGCTGCTCGCGCGCGATCTGAGCGGCGGCGATCTTTCCCTCGATCCCGCGCCCCCCGAAGCCGCCGGGGATCAGGATGCCGTCGGCGCCGCTCAGGAGCTCCCGCGTGCGCTCGCGATCCTCGTGGCCCTGCGCTCCCCCCGTGGCCTCCAGCCGTTCCGAGTCCACCCACTCGATCTGCACGCGGGCGTCCTGCAGGGCGGCGGCGTGGCGCAGCGCCTCCGAGACGGAGAGGTAGGCGTCCTCGAGCTGCACGTACTTGCCGACGATCGCGATCCGCACCGTGCGATCGATCGAGGAGCGACCGAAGCCGGTAGACACTGGCCTTCGGCCAGCATCCCCGTTTCGGCCAGCGCGCTCGGCGCGTTCGATCGGCTCCTGCCAGCTGGAGAGGTCGGGCTTGGGGGCCTCGACGCCGAAGTGCTCGAGGATGAAGTCGTCGACCCCCTGCTCGCGAAAGGTGAGGGGAACCTTGTAGATGTTGTCGACGTCGCACGCGGAGACGATCGCGCCCGGGGGGAGGCTCGCGAACAGCGCGATCTTCTTGCGGATCTCCTGCGAGAGCGAGCCCTCGGAGCGGCACATGAGCATGTCGGGCGCGATCCCGATCCGGCGCAGCTCGTTGACGGAGTGCTGGGTGGGCTTGGTCTTCAGCTCCCCGGCGTGGCCGATGTAGGGAACGAGCGTCAGGTGGATGAACATGCAGCGCCGCCGCCCGACGTCCACGGGGAACTGGCGGATCGCCTCGAGGAAGGGCAGCGACTCGATGTCCCCGACGGTGCCGCCGATCTCGGTGATCACGAAGTCGACGTCGGAGGACTGCGCGATCAGTGCGATGCGCTGCTTGATCTCGTCGGTGATGTGCGGCACCACCTGGACGGTGCCCCCAAGGTAGTCCCCGCGGCGCTCACGGCGGATCACCGTGTCGTAGATGCCGCCCGCGGTGACGTTGGAGGCGCGGGAGGTGTTGGCGTCGGTGAAGCGCTCGTAGTGGCCGAGATCGAGGTCGGTCTCGGCGCCGTCCTCGGTGACGAACACCTCCCCGTGCTGGTAGGGGGACATCGTGCCGGGGTCGACGTTGATGTAGGGGTCGAACTTCTGCAGCCCCACGGTCAGCCCCCGCGCGACCAACAGCCGCCCGATCGAGGCCGCGGCGATGCCCTTCCCGAGCGAGGAGACGACGCCGCCGGTGATGAAGATGAACCGGGTCTTGGCCGGCGGGTCGGCGTGGCGGTCTGTCGCGGGGCGGTTCATGTACCTGCTCGGGGAGTCTAGTCGCCGCGCCCCCGGAATCCAGCGCGCGGCGCGCGCGCTCGCAACCTCGTCCAGGGATGCCCCATACGCTCGGGTCCAAAGCGCCCGTTGACGAAGGGGACCGGGCAATGACCGCCGCCAACTCAACCCGTGCGAAGACCCTCGCGGTCCTGCTCACGGCCGCCATGCTCGCGCTCGCGCTGGCCTTCTCGCCACAGGCGGGTGCGCGAGCGCGCGGGGCGGCGTGCACCCACTCGGCGGCCGGCCGCTCACAGCACGGTGCCCACCCATGCGCCGGCGCGGGGAGCACGGGCAACCCGCGCCGCAGGGGCGGCAGGTCCCACGCTCACGCGAAGACTGGCCAACACCATGCCAGGCATCCGGGCAAGCGGCCCGTGGCGGAAGGCGGCGAAAGCGGCGAAGAAGCCGGGGAATCCGGAGAAACGGGAGCCGGTGGGGAACAGGAAGCCGGCGAACAGCAATCCTCGGCAGGCTCCTCGGAAACGCTCTGCGAAGACAGCAGCGGCAACGTGTCCGCTTGCGAAGAAGCCTCCGAAGCGGCGTGAACCGACGCCGCCGAGAGCGTGAAAGCGACGGGCGCGAGCACACCGCCGCTGCCCGCAAGCGCGCTCCTAGCAGCGTCTACGGTGTTTGCTGACGGGGGGCCGGCCTGGGTCGCCCGACCCCCCGCTCAGCGGTCCCGAGAAAACACGCGCGTGGGGAGAGGAGAATCCACGCTCTCGGGAGTCTCTGCGGGCGCCGAAGGGTCGGTTCGGCGCCCGCGAGCTTCAAGGCTTGACGGCTCCTGCTTCACCGACCGTGGAGCCGTCCGCTGTCCCCCGGGTCACTTCTTGGATTTGTACCTCTTGTGGGCCTGCTTCTTGCATGTCGCCCGCTTGCTCTTCGGCTTCTTCCCGCATGCCTTCAGCGCTTTTTTGAGCTTCTGGGCGTTTGTGAGCTTTTTCGGGCCTCCCCTGGTGGTTTTTTCTTCTTCCGGGAACGTGTTGTTGGGGATCGAGAGCAGCGGCGTGCCGGTGACCTGAGCGAACGAGCTGGCGCCCGGCGCGGCGGCGGTCGTGAACGATTCTTCGGAGCTTTCGACCTTGCCGTCCGGGTTGACCGCGATGAGCCTGTAGTAGTACACGGTCCCCGGGGCCAGCGATTCGACGTTCACCAGGAGGCCCAGCGGGCTGGAGCTCGCGGTGCTTCCAGTGGCCTGGAACCCCAGGCTGCCCTTGGTGCTCCCCAGCTGCAGTTCCCAGCGCGTCGGCAGACCCATCGCTTCGAGCGTCGCGCCGACCACCGCACTGCCCTGGGTAATGCTGGAGCCCGAGACCGACACTTCGCTGAGGTTGGGGGGCGTCGTGACGGTCTTGAACGTCTTGCCTTCGCCGTGGACCACCTCGGGCACGCCCGCGTTGTTGTTGCTGGCGACGATCCGGTAGTGGTAGGTGGTGTCGGGTGCGAGGCCGATGAGGTTGGCCGTCTCCGGCACGGCGCTCGTGCCCTGTCCGACGTTCCCCGCGACCATCGGCATCTGGCTGCTGTAGCTGGTGTCGGTGCTGTACTGGAAGGAGTAGGTGGTTTCGTCCTGCGGGAGCTTCCCTTCCGCGCCGGGATTCACGCTCCCCGCGATCGTGGCGCTGTTGGGGGTGATCGAGGATGCCCCACCGGTGCTGACGGTCGGAGGATTGGGCAGCGTCAAGAACGTCTGATCGCCCAGGGCGACGAGGCCTTCGGTGCTGCCAGTCGCGTTGGTCGCGATCGCCTCGTAGTGGTATTCGGTGTTTGGCGTGAGTTTGATCGCTTCGTTGACCCCTTCGGGAGCCTTGAGGTCGATGCTGACTCCGTCGTCGCCGAACCCGGCTCCCAGGACTCCTTCGGCGGCGAGCACGGCGCCGAGTGTATAGCTCGTGTCCGTCCCGAGCTTGAACTGGTATTTCGTTTCCTGGTAGTTCGGGTTGATCAGCGCGTGCAATTCCGCGTCGGTCTGCGTCACTCCAGTGACTTCCTCGCCGTCGATCGATGGCGCTTTCGCGGCTTCCGTTTTGAATTCTTCGACTTTGCCTTCGGTCGTTCCGGTGGCGTTCGTCGCGACCAGGCGGTAGAAGTAGGTCGTGGCGGGTTCAAGACCGCCGATTTCCCCGGAACCCACCGACACAGCTTCGGAGATACCGGGCAGCGATCCTTCTCCGCTGCTCGCACCTTCGCCTTTCAGAAGTGTTGCTTCACTAGTCGCGTATTCGAACCGGTAGCTCGTTTCCTGCTTCTCCGAGTTGATCTGCCCTTCGAGGAAACCGGTAAACGGGCTCAGGGCAAATCCGCTCTCAAAAGGGACAGCCGGCGCGGCGGCGGGCGTTTTGAATGTGAGCGGCGAGCCCGTCGCCGATTCGTTCGCACCGTTGATCGCGACCACGCAGAACCCATATTCCGTGCTTCCCTCGAGGCCGGTCACCAGCGCCGACACAGCTTCTTTTGCGTTGCCCAAGGCCGCACCCGGCGGTTCGGGCGCAACGTGTTCAGCGTTGCATTCTTTCGTTTTCGACCGCTGGTAGGTGAACTCGTATGCGCCCGCTTCGCCTTCTTTGACCGGGTTCAGCACACCATGCAGAGTCGCCGTCGTGCCCGTGATGCCGCTCGCAGCTTCAGTTTTCGGGGTTTCCGGCGGCAGGGCGGTCCTGAACGTCACTGCTGGGCCGATAGTCGCTTCTTTTGCTCCGTTTTCAGCGCGCAGACAGACCGCGTATTCGGTGTTCGGTGTCAGGCCCGACAGCGCTTCCGCGACTTCTTCGTGTTCGCCGCCGCCCGACGCGCCCGGCGATTCGGGCGCGTGAGCACCACCCTGGCATTCGTTTGTTTTGGAGGCTTTGTAGAGGAATTCGTAGGCGCCTGCTTCCCCTGGCGCTTTCGGGTTCAGGATGCCGTGCAGGATCGCCGTCGTAGCGGGGACGGGGGATTCCACGGTGACTTCCGGCGCTTCCGGGGGCGCCGCGAGCGCCGGCGCGCTGCAGAGCAGAAGTGCCCCCGCCAGCACACCGAGCGCCGCCGCGCTGGTCAGGATCGATCTACGAATGATGCTCATTAGTTCTCCTCCCATTGTTATGAATACGACCCACCAGCCGAGCCGGGTGCCGTTGCGTGCCTTTCCTGCCTTCCTGCCTTTCCAAATCCTGTGACGGCGATCATCGTGTTCTCGTGGATCGCCGCATGTCCTGCGCAGGGAATCGGTTGACATCACGAGCCTGCTCTTGCAGAGGCCACCGGTCGCCGCGAGCGCTGAGGACTTGCCCTCCGGGAGCCACCGAGCGCAACGCATTCAATGGCTCGACTTAGGACCACCAGCATGATGACAGCATGATCCTACGGGGACTTCAAGAGATTTGAAAGGGCTGTTTCCAACTCGCCCGAAGAGTCGATGTGTTTCCGACATGCCCCTCGGCGCGGCCTCGGGCTCCCGCAAAGACAACCGCCCGCGCCGCTAAACCCCTACCAGCATTGAACACCCGATGCGGCCGTTGGCGTTGGCACCACCCGCGCGCCCTGTCAAACGGCTGGTGCCGCGCCCATCGGAGCCGCCCTGGAAAAATAGTTCAACCTTGCACCAGATGCACAACGATGTTTCTCACGCCGCCCGGCGCAGCTCGCGAGCGTGGCGACGGGCGGCGGCGTCGCGGTCGGGGGCGCCCAGCATCCGCACCAGCTCGGAGAGGACCTCGGGCTCGGCGAGCTGGAGCACGCTGGTGCGCGTCTGACCCGCGGCGGACTCCTTGACCACGGAGAAGTGGCGCGCGGCGAGCGAGGCGATTTGGGGGTGGTGGGTGATGCAGAGCACCTGGCGGGTCGCGGCGAGGTCGCGTAGGCGCTCACCCACGGTGCGCGCGGTGTGACCGCCAATCCCCGCGTCGATCTCGTCGAAGACGAGCGTGGCCTCGGAGCCGGGGTTGGCACCGTTGGCGCCTTCGGCGCCGACGGTGCTCAACGCGAGCATCACGCGCGAGAGCTCCCCGCCAGAGGCGATCTCGCGCAGCGGGCCCGCGGCCACGCCAGGGTTGGGCGCGATCTGGAACTCCACGGCGTCGCCTCCGCTCGGGCCAGGCTCGCGGGGGGAGAGCTCAACGGTGAAGGCTGCCTCGGGCATCGCCAACGCGGCGAGCTGCCCGCGCACCGCCTCCGCCAGGCGCGGGGCGGCCCGTACGCGGGCTGCGCGCAGGGCGTCCACGCGCTCCTGCAACGTCTCCTGGGCAGCCCGCAGTCGCCCGGTGGTCTCCTCGAGCGCCCCGGCAGCTCCTCGCAGCTCCTCGCGGCGGGCGCGCGCCCGCTCGGCGTGCTCCAGCACATCGGCGATCGTGGGTCCGTGCTTGCGCAGCAGGCGCTCGAGCGCTGTCAGCCGCCCTTCGAGGGCCTCCAGCCCTCCTGCAGCTCTCTCCCCCGCGCCCGCAGCTCTGACCGATTGGAGATCGGCCACAGCCGGGAGACCCTCGCCTTCGACCGAAACCGGGAGACGCTCTCGCGTCCCCGTTTCGGCCAGCGTTCCCGTTTCGGCCAGCAGACGCTCGCCGTAGCCGCGCAGCTCGCCCGCGAGGTCGCCGGCCTCGATCGCCAACGCACGAGCGCGCTCGGCGAGCGCGTCGAGGTGCGGGTCCACACCCGCCACCGCGTCCACCTGCGCGGCGGCGGTGGCGCTCAGCGCAGCGACATTGGTGCCCCACCCGCCCTCGGAGCCCTGCCCACCCTCGAGCGCCTCGGCCGCCAGGCCCGCGGCGGCGAGCAGCGCGTCGAGGCGGCGCAAGCGCTCGCGCTCGGAGCGCAGCCGCTCGAGCTCCCCCTCCCTCGGCGCGGCGTCTTCGATCTCGGCAAGCTCGTGCTCGAGCAGCTCGAGCTCCCGCTCGCGCGCATCCTCCAGCTCGCGCAACTGCTCGGACCGCTCGCGCAGGTCCCGCACCTCGCGGTGGGCGGCGGCGCAGGCGGCGCGGTGAGCGGCCTGCTCGGGGCCGCAGAAGCCATCGAGGATCTCCAGCTGCGCGGCGGCGAGCGTGAGGCGACGGTGCTCGTGCTGGCCGTAAAAGGTGAGCAGCGCCGCGCCGAGCCGGCGCAGGTCCGCGACTGCGGCGGTGCGGCCGTCGATGAGAGCGCGGGTGCGGCCGTCGGCGCCGACGCGCCGTGCGAGCACGACCTCATCGGCATCGGCCGCTCGAAGATCGGCCAGCAGCTCTCCGCACTCGCCGTGGAGGGCGGCGGGCAGCGCGAAGACCCCCTCGACGTACGCCTCGGCGGCGCCGGGCCGCACAATGCTCGACGGGGCTCCGGCTCTCCCTGCGCGCCCGCCGAGCAGCAGGTCGAGCGCGTGCGCGAGCACGGTCTTGCCGGCGCCGGTCTCCCCGGTGAGCACGTTCAGCCCAGGCGCAAGCCGCAGCTCGGCCCGCTCGATCAGCAGCAGATTCTCGACGCGGAGCTCCAGTAGCACGCCCGCAGGTGTATCAGCGGGCACCGACGGATCGCCGACGCGGGCGTCGATGACCGATGCGGCGGTGGGACGGGGGTTGCTTTGGGATCGTCCGCGCGGGCCGGTGCGCCTCCTGCGGCGGTGGGCGCGGGGCCTCCGTGCCCCGCGTCGGCGCGCGAGCGCAGCCCGTAGACTTGCGTTTAATGGGTGACCATGACGGTGACCCTCTCTGATCCGCATCAAGGCATGGCTGCCAGCGACTCCGACGACCCCGAGCGTCCCCTACGGGGATCGATCGACTATCTGTCTGCGCCCGCCCTGGGGGAACGGCTAGAGGAGGAGATCAACCGCGCGGGTCGCCACGGCACGGCGCTGAGCTGCCTGCTGCTGGACATCGAGGACCTGCGGGAGGTTCAGCGCGCGCATGGCGAGCTGCTGGCCGAGCAGGTCGCCGCTTACGTGGAGCTCGCACTACGCCGCGAGCTGCGACGCTTCGACCGCGTGGGGCGCTCGGCCGAGGGCGAGCTGCTGGTCGTGCTCCCGGGGGCGGACGGGCCGCGGGGGGAGGTCGTTGCCCGGCGGATGCTCGGCAGGCTGCGGGCGATCAAGCTGGAGGCGGGCGGGGAGCGCCGCTCGCTGCGCTTCGCGGTCGGCCTCGCCCCGTGGCGCGAGGGGATGAGCGCGGTCGCGCTGCTGAACGGCGCGCGCACCGCGGCGCGCCCTGGCCGATCCAGGATGGGTGGCGCCGCAGTGGGCGGGGCGCAGCCCGCCATGACTCTCTGATCGACGGCGAGCGGATAGGTTTCCCGGATGCTCTCCGGCTCGGAGCTGTGGCTGCTGCGCCTGATGGCCGATCGCGGCCTCGCGCTGCTGGACGCGAGCACGCTGCTGATGGTGATCGAGGAGCGCGGCGAGCTGCGGGTCGCGGCGGCCAGCGGCGAGGGGACGCCGCGGCTGCGGATCATGCCGGTGGAGGGCAGCGCGCTGGGGGCGCTGTACCGCACGGGACAGCCGCAGGCGCTCGATCGCCCGCGGGGCCAGGAGGCGGCGTGGCTGCACGAGCTGGGCCTCGAGGCGCGCGCGGCGCTGGTGGAGCCGCTGAGGATGGAGAACCATGGGGGCGGCCTGGTGATCGCGCTGCGCCGCGACGGCGGCTTCAGGGGCCCCGACAAGCAGGCGCTCAAGGCGTTTGCGACGAGCGTCGCGCAGCGCTTGGCCGCCGAGCGATCGGTGGAGATCGAGCGGCTGCGCTATGGGATGGAGGCGCGCGAGCGGGAGCGCACGCGCTGGGCGCGGGAGATCCACGACGAGACCGTGCAGGGCCTGGGGGCGCTGCGCCTGCAGCTGGCTAACGCCCGCGACGAGCGAGCCCGATCGGAAGCTGGCCGATCGGTGGCAGGGGCACACAGTCCGGAGGACCGGGCCCCTGAGGGCGGGGTCGGGGGCGCCGCCTCCGCAAGCGGTGGTCGAGCACTGGACGTAGCGGTGGACGAGGTGCTGGAGGGCCTCGGCCGGGAGATCGAAGGGCTGCGCCACCTGATCACCGAGCTGCGCCCCGCGGCGCTCGACGACCTCGGCCTGGTGCCAGCGCTCCAGGCGCTGGCACGTCGCGCGCAGGCGATCGACGGCCTGGAGGTGCAGACCGAGATCGACCTCGACCCCGAACGCGAGCGGCTCGACGCGGAGCTCGAGAGCACGATCTACCGCGTGGTGCAGGAGGCGCTGACGAACGTCAGCCGCCACGCGCAGGCGACGCGCGCGGTGGTGAGCGTGACGCGCAGCGGCGAGGGCTCTACGGTGCGCGTGAGCGTCACCGACGACGGTCGGGGACTGCCCGCGGGGGGCGTCGGCCTCGGTCCCCGCGGCGACGGCCTGGAGGGCGGCTTCGGCATGTCGGGGATGCGCGAGCGCGCGGAGCTCGTGGGCGGCGAGCTCGAGCTCGCCGCGGGCGGGTGTGGAGACGGAGGCGGGGGCACAACGGTGCGCCTCACGGTCCCGCTGGCGGGCCGCCCTGCGGCCGTGTAGCTCGCACTGACCCGCTAGCGCGTTCGCTGAGCAAGCGGTCGCGTCCCTTTTCCCGGGTGAATTCACCGAGGCGTAGCTCCGCTGGCTGGGGATCTTATGCGGCGATCACCTCCTCGGTGTCGTCGGTCACGGGTGGGGCTGGGTCCTCGCGCAGTTGACGGCGCAGCCGTTCGATCTCAGTGACGGTCTTGGGGTTCATCTTTACCCCGCGCCACCCGCGGGATGAGAGCTCGAGCACGGCCCAGATCAAAGACAGCGCTGAGGTCTCGCCAGGGAACCGGCCGATGACCTTGGTACGCCGGCGGACCTCCACGAACGTTCTCTCCAGGAGATTCGTGGTCCTGATCCGCTTGCGATGCTCGGAGGGGAACCGTAGATGCGTAACAAGGGCCGGCAGGTCCGTTTCGATGACCTCCATCGCCGAGGGATACGCCGTGCGGTAGTCGGCGATGATGCCCTGCAGCTCGCTGGTCGCCTCGCCTGGGGAGCGGGCCTCATCGAACGCTTTCCACCAGCGCGCCTTGACCTCCTGGTGGTGGCGCTCCGGCAGCTTGCCCGTGACGTTCCTCGGCACATGGACGGTGCAGCGCTGCTCCAGCGCGTGCGGCCAGAGCTCACGTACGGCCTTCCAGATCCCAGGTGCCCCATCGGCGACCACGAGCGCCGGGGAGCGGAGCCCCCGGTTGATCATGTCGCGGCCGAACGCGAGCCACGCGTCATAGCTCTCGCGGCTCCCCAACGCCAATCCGAGCAGGATCTTGCGGCCCTCAAGCGTCACGCCCCAGCACACCAGAACACCCTCCGATGGTGTGTCGTCGGGGCGGAGCTTCAGGTAGATCGCGTCCAAGAAGCAGTAAACGATGTCGTGCTGCTCAAGGCGCCTGCGGCACCACTGGCGGTATCGCTCCCGGGTGTCCTCACAGATCCGAGAGACGGTGCTCTTGGACGCAATCGGCTCCTCGAAGACCTCCTCCAGGGCGGCCTCCACGTCGCGGGTCGACAGGCCCCGCAGGAAGCCACTGATTACCAGCGACTCCAGCGCGTGCGTGCGGGTGACGCCCTTGCCGAGGATCCGGCTCTCGAACCCGAGCTTGCCCGCATCCCGGATCCTCGGGCGCTCCAGGCGCATAGCGCCGCTCGTCGTCTTGACCGTCTTCGGTTCGTGGCCGTTGCGGTGACTGACCGTCTCATCGCGGCGCTCATAGCGGCGGCGGCCGAGGAACTCACTGACCTCGTCCTCCAGCGCCTGCTGCAGGATCAGCCGCGCACCCAACCGGCCGACCGTCTCGATCGGGTCTTGCTCCTCGCCGACACCGGCCAGGACCTCATCCAGTTCTGAGCGAAACCTCTCGCTCGGGGCTACCTTCTCCATGCGGGCGTACCTCCATCGCTTGGTCTTCTCAGGACAAAGCGGAGGCTACGCCCGCAACTTCAAATCCCCCGGCTGGTGGGACGCGACCGAGCAAGCGATGCAAGGACGCAGTGAGCGAAGTGCGCTGAGCACACGAGCTGGCCGATCGGAGATCCCGTCGATCTCCGATCGGTGAGGACGCCGCAGCGCGCTGGCCGAAACGGGGATGCGAGCGAAGCGAGTGTCTCCCGGCTTCGGTCAGCGGGCGCGCTAGTCCACCAGCCCGAGGCGCCGCGCGTAAGCGGTGATCTCGGCGCGCGAGGAGAAGCCGAGCTTCTCGATCGCTCGCGCGCGGTAGGTCTTGACGGTGCGCTCGGCGACGTGCAGCTGCTCGGCGATCTGGGGGTTGGTGTGGCCCATCGCGATCAACCGCACGACCTCGCGCTCGCGCTCGGAGAGCGCGGGCCCCTCCTGCGCGGACTCCCCGCCAGTGGCCATCAGCGCGCCGAGCCGGGGGTGCAGGTAGTTGCCGCCGGCGACCGCGAGACGGAAGGCCTGCAGCAGCTCCGCGGGCTCGGCCTCCTTGAGTACGTAGCTGCGCGCGCCGGCCCTAAGCGCCTGGCGAGCGTACTCGGGGTCCTCGCGCATCGTGAGGATCGCGACCGCCAGGGAGGGGTGGGCGACGAAGCACTGGGGCAGCGCCGCGAGGCTCGAGCCCCCGGGCATCGTGAGGTCGAGCGTGAGCAGGTCGGGCTTGTGGGCGCGCACCTCGCGGATCGTGGAGGGCACGTCGGCGGCCTCGGCGACCACCCGGAACTCCTCCGCCTCGCGCTCGAGCACGGTGCGGATGCCGTCGCGCACGACGGCGTGGTCGTCGGCGATGATCACCTCGATCGGGCGGTCGACGCCGGGGGTCCCCTCTTGCACCCGCACACCGTAGCGGCCCCAGGGGCGGGAGCACACCAAGGAAGGGCACGCCTGTGCGGCCCCGAACCCGCGGCTCAGACAACCTGGTCAAAACATATCGAAGCGGTTGGACATGTCGTCCAAAGCGGGGAGTGGTCCCTCGGGGACGACAGAGGTCGGCACCTTTGGGACGACACGATCGGCACCGTCCGGACGGCAGACAAACGCCCGCGAGGGGCGCAAGATGTCGTGTGCAGTGTTTTATTCAAACGGCCCCGCCGATCCGGAGATGCCCAGAGCCGCAGGAGGGCGCCGCAGAGAAGAGTCGAGGACACCATGCGTACGTCACGGATGACACAACAAGCGAGCCGGGGTGAGCAACGATGACCGTCGTGGGCGTCGTGCTCATCTGGCTGACGATCGCAGCGGTCGCCTTTCTTGCGCTGTCAGTGCTCGCGCGCTTCGCGGCGCGCGGAGAAGCGGAGCTGGGGATCGTCGGCGAGGCCGAACTGATCGACACGAGCTACATGAGATGAGCCCCGCAACCCTCACCAAGGAGCCGTGCTCGCGCATCCTGGTGGCGGGCGCCGACCCCGAGCAGCGCGCGGCTGTGCTTCACGACCTCAGCGAGGCGCTGCCGCCGAACACGCAGATCGGCGAGGCGGGCGCGGCGTGGGAGGTGCTGGAGCGGGCGCCTTCGAGCAGCGTCGTGATGCTCGCCGGCGACCTCGGCGAGGTCTCGGCGGAGTCGCTGATGCAGGTCCTGGGCAGCCGCCACCCCAGCCTGCCGGTGATCGCGCTCGGCCTCCACGGGGACCGCGGTGGCCGGGACGCAGCCTCAGCGGCCGTGTGAGCGCCCCACCTGGCTCGCACAGGCGAGGCAAGCCCCACGCCCAGCGCGCCGTCGGGCGGGCGGGCCAGTACCCGCCCGGCGGGCGGGTACTGAATCCTGCGCGGGCTCACTGCACGAAATCAACCAAACCGTCCGCGCCGCCCGGTCTCGCCTCTGGCAACCGTTAGCGTGGCGGCGTGTTCGCGTTGCCCAAGTCGCCCCGGCTGCGGCGGATCCTGGTCGCCTACACCGTCAACCAACTGGGGACGTGGTTCGGGTACTTCGCGCTCTCGCTGGGCATCTACGACCACACCCACAGCGCGCTGGCGGTGGCGGGGATGTTCGTCGCGGCGCGCGGACTGCCCGCGCTGCTCGCGCCCGCGCTCGTAGCCTCCACGGAGCTTTTCGAGGGCCGCGGCGGCCTCAGCCGGCTGTACCTCGTGGAGGCGATCGCCGCTCTGGCGCTGGCGGGGCTGCTGTGGCACTTCTGGCTGCCCGGCCTGCTCGTCCTGGTCGCGATCGACGGCACGGCGGCGTTGGCGGCGAGCGCGCTGCTGCGGGCCACGGGGGCGCACGTGGCGGCCGAGGAGATCGACGCTGCCGCGGATTTGAAGCCCTCCCACCCGGACTCGAAGCTCGCCCACCCCGGTGGGGATGGGGACGGGGAGCACGCGGTGGAGGTCGCTCAACGCTCGGTCAACGCGGCGTTCAACTTCGCGTTCACCGGCACCCTCGCGGTGGTCCCGGCGATCGCAGGCGTGGTCGTCGCGATGGCGGGCACACCCACGGCGCTCCTGATCGATGCGGCGACGTTCGTGATGTGCGCGGCGCTCCTCGGCGGTGTGCGTCCACACGCGGAGGACGCGGACGGAACGTCGGTGCGCACGCGACTGCTCGCCGCGTGGCGGTACCTGAACGAGGAGCCGCGGCTGCGCACCCTGCTGCTCACGGAGGCGGTGGCGGTCGTCTTCTTCGCCTCGGTGGAGCCGGTGGAGGTGCTCTACGCCAAGCAGACGCTGGCCGTGGGAGACGGCGGCTACGGCGTGCTGATGGACGCGTGGGGAATCGGCATGGTGCTCGGCAGCATCGTCTTCGCCCGTGCGGTGCGCCGCCCGCTCGGGCCGATGCTCGTCGTGGGCACGCTGCTGGTCGGACTCGCCTACCTCGGCTTCGCCGTGGCCCAGACGCTCCCGATCGCCTGCGCGGCGGCGCTGGTGGGCGGGGTGGGCAACGGCGCGCAGTGGCCGTCGCTGATCAGCGCCGTGCAGCAGCTCACGCCCAAGGCGCTGCACGGCCGCCTGATGAGCGCCGTGGAATCGATCGGCTCCCTCTCCCCCGCGATCGGCTTCGCGCTCGGCGGCGCGCTCGCCGCGCTCAGCTCTCCCCGCGTTGCGATGCTGACGGCGGGCCTGGCGGCGACGGCCATCACGGGCCTGTTTGTGCGGCTCGCGAGACTGAGCTTCCGGCTCGAGCGCCCCGGAGAGGCGACGGTGGCCGCGGAGGCCACCGGTACCTCACAGGCGGGAAGCCTAGTGGACTCGTTTCCCCAACCGGAGGGGCCTCAAGTACGACTGGACGTAGGTCGTTAAGAACGACATAGCTTCGCCCTGGCACTAGACGGACCCCCCTGGCATCCATGACTCAGATTCGTCGCACGCATCTGTACACGGCCTTCGAGTGCACCCTGCTCGCGGGTGCGCTCGCCGCGGGGGTGGCATTCTCCCGTGCCGAGGAATGGCACCCGGTCGAACTGTTCCTGCTGCTCCTGGTCCTGAGCGTGGTCGGCGACCGGCTGGCGGTGACGGTGCGCAACCAGAACCTCTCGGCTGCCTTCGTGGCGCTCGTGCTGGCGATGACCCTGCTGGGACCGCTGCCGGCGATGGCGATCGGGATCGTGGTGGTGGCGGTCGACGCGAGGGTCCGCGGGCTCTCTCGCGCACGCTGGATCAACAATCTGGCCACCTACTCGGTCTTCCCGGTCGCGGGCGGCCTGCTAGCGCGGTCGCTACTGGACGTTCAAGACCCCGCCAACGTCCACAGGACCCACAGCGTTGCGTTCGCGCTGACCGTGTTCGGGGTGTTCATCGGCACGAACCTGCTCAACTTCGCCATGATCGCCGCCCACCAGCGGGTCTTCAGCGGCCGCGGCCTGGTGGACCAGACCCGGTACCTGCTGATGCCGATGCTGCCCGGCCAGGTGGCGGTGGGAGCGCTCGCAGCCCTGGTGGCCGTGGCCTACACCAACTTCGGCTACTCGGTGCTCCTGGGGCTGGTGCTGGTGATCCTGATCTTCCAGTATCTCGCGGTCGCCCTGCTGCGCTCGGAGGACCGGGCGGACCAGCTGGAGGCGCGCTCGATGCACCTCGCCTCGCTGCAGCTCGGCGTGCTGGTGACACTGGTGGAGACGCTGGCGCTGCGCGACCGCATGACCGCCCGCCACGCCGCGGCGGTGGCCCGCTTCGCACGGGCGCTGGCGCGGGAGGCGGGCTGCGACGAGTCCGAACAGGACATCGCGCACACGGCGGGGCTGCTGCACGACATCGGCAAGTTCGCGCTGCCCGACCGCATCCTGAAGGCGGATGTCCTCTCCGACGAGGACTGGGCGCAGATCCGCCGCCACCCTCAGGACGGGGCGACGCTCGTGGGACGCCTGGACGGCTACGGCCCGATCGCGGACGCGATTCTCTACCACCACGAGCACGTTGACGGCAGCGGCTACCCGGCGGGCCTGATCGGCAACGAGATCCCGCTGCTCTCGCGCATCCTCGCGATCTGCAGCGCGTACGACACGATGACCTCGCGCGACTCCTACCGCTCGCCGATGACTGCGCAGGATACGCTGGTAGAGCTGCGCCGGATGGCAGGGCGCCAGTTCGACGCGGAGCTGGTCGGGAAGTTCATCGCGATGCTCGAACGCGAGGGTCCGGCGATCCTCGCGCGTGGGGACGAGGTGGACTTCGAGGAGGAGCTCGCGTTCGAGCGCCGGGCCCGTGCCATAGCGCAGCCGGTGTCCCAGTAGCACACTCTTCATAAACGCCGATAGGCGCCAAGTACAGGCGCCTATCGGTACGAGGCCAACCGAATTGGCCTTTCAAATAGCTTCTTTGATCGTTGGTAGCAGCCGGCTTATTTCCAACCCATCGTCTGCTCCTTCGCTCGGACCAGTGGGGACCTCGGGGACCGCAGGCCCCGGGCACCTACCCTCTCCAGGACAACCGCATCTACTCGATGTGAGTAGGTTTACGGAGGAGAGTACCAGGACCATGCGAATTGTGCAGGTTGGACAAACGATTGCCAGCCTTGTGCATGATTTCTTGCAGTTGCAGGACCTCTCGGCAGGCTTTTCGCGGGATCGGTAGACCAAACGTCCACAAAGGTGCGCCGCGCTCGACTTCCGGGGCCAACGGGCCGAAACTCGATGCATAGAGGCGCACCCGGAGTCGATCCGAGGCGCACCCGCTTGCCCGACTCACTCCACATAGAGATCGAGAGGACGCCCCCCGATGCCCTTCGCACCCAACCCCCCCACCCACCACGACCGCCAGCTTGTCTTCACGAGCTCCCAGGCGGCGCGCTACCTGGGCGTCTCCCTGGCCACTGTGCGCCGCTGGGCGGACGCGCGCCACCTGGACTGCTACCGCACGCCGGGCGGGCAGCGGCGCTTCTCGCGCGAGCAGCTGGACGGCTTCGTGGACTCGCTGCAGCGCACCGACGACCTCGGCGCGTCCCCAGCCCAGAGGGCGGCCTGAACCCCGGCGGGCCGGGCTGGCTTTCCTGACGGGCTGGACGCATGACGGGTTGGGTCGGCCTCGAGGAGGGCCGCCTACGGAACCGGCCTCCTGACGGGCCGGGCAGGTGGGGCCAGCTCGGTAGCCCTCAGCGCGCGAGGCGCCCGAACTTCTCGCGCAGCCGGCGGTAGAAGGAGGAGCCGGGGAGCTGGGCGATCGTGCCGACTTCGTTCACGAACCGCGCGCGGATGCGCGCGTCCGGGGGAAGGTCGCAGACGGGGCGACCGTCGACGGAGACGTCGAGCGCCTCGCGAGAGCGGTTGTGGATCGTGATGGGGTCCCCCGGAGCCGCGACGAGCGCGCGCGCGGTGAGCGAGTGGGGGGCGATGAAGGAGACCACGAACCCCTCCACACCCCACGCCATCACGGGGCCGCCGTTGGCGAGGTTGTAGCCGGTGGAGCCCGCGGGGGTGGCGAGGACGAGCCCGTCGCAGCGCACCGAGCCGACCTCCTCGCCGTCGAGCGCGTAGGCGAGCTCGGCGACGCGCTCCCCCACGCGGCGGTGGATGGCGATGTCGTTGATCGCGGTCTCCACCCCGCCCGCGGGGGTCTGGAGCGCGATCCCGGGCAGGCGCAGCAACTCGAAGCGGCCGCCGAGGGCGCGAGCGATGCCCTCCTCCATCTCCTGCGGCTCCACCGTGGCGAGGAACCCGATCTCGCCGAAGTTGATGGCGAACACGGGCACGTGGGTGTCCGCGTAGAGCCGCAGGGCGCGCAGGATCGTGCCGTCACCGCCCAGCACCACGCAGAGTTCCTCGCCCGTGCCGACCTGCGCGTCCACCTCGACGCCCGGCTCCGCCTGGAGGCCGTGCTTGCCGGTCTCCTCTGCGTCGAAGCACAGGGTGACGCCCGCGACCCCGGCTAGCTCGATCAGCCGTCGCAGGGCCTCGCGGGTTTCCTCGGTGCGCATGTGGGTGAGCACCGCGACGCGCTTCGCGGACGGTTGGAGATCCCCCTCTTTTTGATTAGCGCCCTCCGGGCGCCCGAGGATAGGTGAGTGGTCCGCCATGGTCAGGGCTCGCGCCAGGGTAGGCGGTGGTCTTGAGGTGCTGTCATCAGGGCTCCTCCCGGAGTGCCATACACTCGATCTCCTCGGCGCTCTGCGCGGCGCCGGCGCGCCCGTGCTCGGCGAGCCAAAGGAAGGTCTCGAGGTTGCCCTTGGGTCCGGGGAGGCCGGAGGAGTAGAAGCCGAGGACTGCGGGCGGGCCGGAGGGCGGGCCGCCCGGGGCGGGGGAGCCTTCAATCTCAGTGGCCGCGAGCCCAACGCTCACGAGCGCCGCACGGCGGGCGGCGGGGTCGCGCACGACGCCCCCTTTGCCGATGCGCTCGCGGGGGACCTCGAACTGGGGCTTGACGAGCGCGAGCACGTCGTAGGGCTCTGCGAGGCAGGCAAGCACCGCGGGGAGAACCTTGGCGAGCGAGATGAACGAGAGGTCGAGCACCGCGAGGTCGGGGAGCGCACCCACGGCGCCCGGGAGGGGCGAGAGGGGCGAACCTCCCGTCACGGTCGCGGACCCGTCGACCCCGCCGAAGGACCCATCCGCCCTCCCGCCGGAGGTCGCTGCGGCCCTGGAATGCCTGGGGAGCGGACCTGCAGCCCTCGCGGCGGCCACCGTCTCGGGGGTAAGAGAGCGTGCGTTGGTGCGCTCGAGCACCCGCACGCGGGGGTCGGTGCGCAGGCGATGGTGGAGCTCTCCATAACCCACGTCCACCGCGAGCACCTCCGCGGCGCCGTGCTGAAGCAGGCAGTCGGTGAACCCCCCGGTGGAGGCGCCCACGTCCAGGGCGCTACGCCCAGCGACGGCGAGGCCGGTGCGGCGCAGGGCGTTCTCCAGCTTGATCCCCCCACGTGAGACGTACCGCGGGCGCTCATCCACACACAGGAGCGCATCCGGGGGCACCATCTCCCCGGGCTTCTCCGCACGCCGGCCCGCAGACCCGACGCGCACCTCCCCCGCCATCACCGACGCCGCGGCGCGGCTGCGCGAGGCGAACAGGCCGCGCGCGGCTAGGAGTGTGTCGAGTCGCTGCTTGGCCATTGGCCGGAACGGTATCCGCTCACGCCCCCGGCATCGCGGCGTGGCTTAAATGAAACGGCCCACCTGGGGAAGGCGGGCCGTTTCGAGGGAGGAGGGATGCTGCTGTACTTCGGGTCTGTACTCATAATGCCCACTCCGCCGACCTTTGTGTGTGAGAGTAATCACACATGGAAAGCCACTGTATAAGCAACAAACCGCACGTAGGTAGAAACTACGGAACTTTGGGGGTGCCCCGATGGGCGCGCTAGCTCTGGACGTAAGAGCTGAGCGCCGGGATGACCTGCGCGTCGATGTAGACGGCGGCGTTCACGAGCCACAGCGGAATCTCGATGTAGCTCCCCTCGACATGTCCGTCGATCGCTACAAGCGGAATGCCCTTGATCTCCACCTTCACTGCATCGTCGGGGATGTTGTGGATCTCTGCGTCGCCTTGGAGTGCGGCTTCGTCGCTTCTGACTCCGATGCCATCCAGGATCTCCCCGTCGGGCATCGTGACGGTGACGTGAATGTGGGTGAGGCCGGCACCTATGACCGGCAACTTCTCGTGACGGTCGCGGTTCGAGAGGCGGTTGATAAAGCGCAGCAGATTGGTCTGCGGGTCATCGGGAGCCGTATCCGCAGGTTGCAGCCCCTTGAGGACTGCGATCGCATCGTCCGGGAGCGTCTTGATATCGGACGCCCAGCGCGTCCGCTCCTTGATTCGCTGCTGATTCTCCCCTGGGACGATGGCCTCCCATACTCCCTGGAAGAAGATCGGGAACATTGCGCTGCCTCGGTCCTTCGGCGCGACGAGCGCGGACATGAGGTGGTCGAGAGAGGAGCGCAGGTTGTAGATCACGTCTGCGGCGATGATCGGGATGGGTGTGTCGGCGGGGGATGCGGTGAACGCGAGGCGGCGGACCTTCCGAGGGTTCTTCTTGCCCTCGATCCGCTCGCTCACCGCGTATGGGTGCGTGTCGGCGTAGTCGTTGACTGCGGCCTGGAGGTCGATCAGGTGTTCTTTGGCGCGCGCGATCTTTGCGACGTAGGACGGGATGCTCGTCATGGCCTACCCTCGCGTGTAATGGCTGACGATAAGCACGAGCGGGAGCCTACCCAGTCGATCCCGGCGAAGGACGGCGACCTGGAGGTTCCGATCCCGTCGCGCGAAGACTTCCTCAGCGTGGTTGAGAAGGTGGCTGGGCCAGGGCTTCGTAGACGGCCTGACGGGACAGACGGGCCTCCTGAGCGATCCGGGTCGGACTGAGCCCCGCGGCGTGGGCCTCTTGGACGCGCTTTCGTAGGTCGGCTGCGGCGGCGTGCCGCTCATCGTCGGCCACTTCGCGGCGCTCGGCTGCTCGGCGTAGACGTTCGAGGATTTTCTTTTCGTTCATGGCGTAAGGCTACTTGACAAATGCCGCCGCGTCAAGTAACCTTACAGTATGTCCGTTGCGAACCGCCACGATCCCCGGCGCACCGCCTGCTCGGAGTCCACGTTCTCGCTCATGGAGTTCATGCGCGAGTTCCCCGACGACGCTGCGTGCCTTGAGCACTTGTGGCGCTCGCGCTACGCCCCGGACGGCGAACACGCCACGTGCCTGAAGTGCCAGCAGGAGCGCGTCTTTCGCCGGTACGCGACCGCTCAGGGACGCCAGTCGTGGACCTGCACGGGCTGCGGGCACCACGTCCATCCGACCGCCGGGACGATTTTCCACAAGTCCTCGACCTCGCTGCACTTGTGGTTCTACGCGATGTATCTGGTCACGAGCACTCGCTGCGGCATCGCCGCCAAGCAGCTAGAGCGCGCGATCGGGGTGTCCTACCCGACGGCGTGGAGGATGCTGAACAAGATCCGCAACGAGCTAATGAAGGATGACGGCGAGCCGCTGAGAGGCGACGTGGAGGCCGACGAGACGTCCGTGGACGGCAAGCCGCGCAAGCCGCAGGGCGAGCGGGTCTCGCACGCCAACACGCGCTCGGAGGCGATGAAACTCCGGGAACGTAGTAGAGCAACGGTGTTCGCTGCCGTGGAACGCGGCGGGCGGATCAAGGCGACCGTCCTACCGTCTCGCAGGGGTCCGGGGCTCAAGAAGCAGATCATCGAGTGGGTGGAGCCGGAGTCCATCATCATCACCGACGAGTGGCCTTCCTACAACGGCCTCGACAAGCACTTCATCGCCCATAGTCGAATCAACTACTCGGCCGGTATGTACGTCGTCGGGGACACGTACACGAACACCGTGGAGGGGTTCTTCGGCCACCTGAAGCCGTCGATCAGGGGCACGTACCGGAAGGTCTCCCACCGCTGGCTCCAGGGCTACCTCAACGAGTTCGCATGGCGCTACAACCTGCGCTACCAGCGGGAACCGTCGATGTTCGCGGAGCTGGTCGCGCTCGCCGCGCCGGTGGCCCCAAAGCCCGAGCCGTAGACGCAGCCGACGGCAAGCAGCAAAGTCCCGACATGGTGCCAAAGTAAGATGGAGACGCCATGGTCCGGCTCGTGAAAAAGCCCCTGCCACCCGGAGTCCTCGCAATCATGAAGGACCACGCTGGGCGCACGATCAAGCTGACGGCGGAGCGCTGGGACCACATCGTCAAAGGGCATCCGGCGATGGAGGGTCTTGAGATGGCAGTCAAGCGAACGCTCGAAAACGCCGATGAGATCGGCAGTGGCAACGGCCCGAACATCGCGATCATCTACGGCCGCAACCTGGGTCCCGCCCGCTGGTTGGCTGTCGTAGTAGCGTATGAGGAGCACAATGCGGGCTTTATCTTGACCGCCTATCCTCAAAACAAGGACCCAAAGGCGTCAGAGAGGGGCAAGGAGCGCCCCACGGAGGCAGAGTCATGAGCGCAACGGTGACCATCGGACCTTGGACCTTCGATCACGTCAGCTATGACGAGCCTGCAGACGTGGTGTACCTGAGCATCGGGCCACCTCGGCGTGCCGTGGGCGAGCAGACCCCTGAGGGCCACATCGCTCTATTCGATGAGGAGACGGGCGAGTTCTGTGGGCTAACGCTGATCGGGATTCAACGGATCATCACGGGCCAGTTGCCCGACGGCGTGACCATTCCTAGCTCGCAGCCGATCAACTCGCAAGAGTTGAGCGATTTGGTCTGCGCGTAGCCGCTCCAGGCTCAAGGAGCGCCACGCCCAGCCCTGCGGCGTGGCGCTCAGGCTTGAGGCGTGGCCTCTTCTTCGGCGGCGCGCGCGAGCTGCGCGACCGTGACGCCGAGGGCACCCGCCACGCCGCCCAACGTCACCCAGGTAGGGTTGCCATGCCCCCGCTCCATCCTGGAAAGGTGCGCCGAGGTCACCCCGGCCTTGAACGCGAGCGCTTCGATCGACAGTCGCTGAGCTTGGCGCAGGCGACGAATCGCCCGCCCCAAGTCCTCGTTCGCGGGCACCCCGGCCCTACAGACAGATCATCTGGAGGTCGTCCAGGCGCCGCAACGCGGGCGACATATGGAGCCGGGTCCGCTTCGGGATCACGACACCCACTCGGCCGAGACTCTGGATCGCGTCCTCGACCGCCTCCGGGTCGATGTCGTCCAGTTCGCTCCTCAGCCGCGCGAGGGGATACCCCCGCTTCGCTCCGAGGATCAGGTTGACCACCACGCCTTCCGTGAAGGGGTCGCAAGGGCCGTCTACGTGCTTGGATGAGTCCCGCATGGGAGGTTCACGCTCCTCTGCCATGACCCCGGGGCAGTTCGCGCTGTCGCCGGGGTCAACTCGTTGATAGGACCGGGCACCGTAAACCCGCCCCAGGACACGAAAAACGGCCTAAACCCCGCTTATACAGTGGCTTTCCATGTGTGAGAGTAATCACACTTATCCCTTTACGGTAGGTACATAGGCCGTCCGGGCTCGCGCCTACGGTCTTCCATCCAATCAAGTCGGCTCCGACGACAGCGTGAACTGCCGCCGGAGCCTGTGCACGGAAAGGATGGGCCTTCCCATGCGGGACGAATCCAAGCAGGACGCGGGCACAGGCAGCCCGCTGGTCGAAAACGTGGTGGTACTGCTCGTGCTCAGCTCAGAGCACCCCGGGGGCTGGACGATCAGCGAGCTGCACGCCGAGGTCGGCTACGAACGAGAGGACATCACCGAGGCGGTAGACAGCTTGAAGGCCGTCGGTGTCGTGGTGATCGATGGCGAGCGTGTGCTTCCATCGCCCGCGACGGAACGCATCGATGCTCTCGGCATGATCTGCATCTGAGGAGACGGGATGTCTACTCTGATGCTGGGGCGCGCGGTCCGTCGCTTGCGCCAAGAACGGCGACTATCGATCGAAGCTCTCGCGTTCAAGGCCGGAGTGTCCGCGGGGCACCTCGGCACGATCGAGCGAGGGCACGGCAACCCAAGGTGGGACACGTTGTGCGCCTTGGCGTCCGCGCTCGACATGCCCCTCTCCGCGCTGTTCGACGAGGCACCGAGCATGGACACGATGCTCGCCCTCCACGGGGAGCGCAGGCTGACCCCCGAGGAGTTCGAGCGGCACTTTGGGCATCTGCCGACCGACGGCGAGGACTGACCGATGGGGGTGCCACGTCGCAGGGCTGGGCGTGGCGCCCCCCCGGTGGTGAGCGCTAGATGGAGATGATGCTCGCACCTGCGCGCCGGGATGCACGCGGCCAGCTAAGCGACGCCGAGCGCATAGGATGCGGTCTCATGGGCTGGACGACACCCCTCTACACTCGCGGGCAGGTCAATAAGGCGGGGACTACATACATCGATCCGAAGGCGAGTGCCCGCGAGTATGAGCTGGCGCTCGCCATCATCAACAACTGGCGGTCATCGCATCGCTATCCGCTCAACGGGATTCAGGTCAACCTCCGCAAGATTGCCACAAGGCTCGACAGCGATCCAACCGTTGCTCAACGCATCAAGCGCTTGCCATCGATTCGGCACAAGCTAGAGCGCTTTCGGGGCATGGATCTTGCGCGTATGCAGGACATCGGCGGCTGCCGCGCTGTGATGTCGTCGGTTGAGACCGTTGACGAGCTGGTCAGCTACTACAAAGACAGGAGTCGAACCAAACATCGGCTCGTTCGGGTAGACCCCTACATCAGCGAACCGAAGGCGACTGGCTATCGCGGGGTTCATCTGGTTTACAGTTACAACACCGACTATGCCAGCGATTGGAAAGGACTCAAGGTCGAGATCCAGATTCGGTCAAGACTTCAACACGCCTGGGCGACAGCAGTGGAGATCGTTGGGGTCTTCACACAGCAGGCCCTGAAGTCGAGCCTCGGGTCAGACGATTGGCTTCGCTTCTTTGCGCTGATGAGCACTGCGATAGCGCGCCGAGAGGGCACGCCACTTGTGCCCGGCACTCCGGAGGACGAGAAAACGCTAACAAAACAGCTTCGCAGCCACGTGTCAAAACTACGGGTTGAGAAGACACTTGAAGCTTACGGCGCTGCGCTGCGTGTCACCGAGCCCGAAACCGAGGGGCATACGTTCCTTCTTGAGCTGGACACGGCCCATAGCCAACTTACGATTTCTACCTTTGAGAACGCCTTAGAGGCCACCGAGCGATACGGAGCAATCGAGCGGTCTATCGAAAGCGAGGTGACCCGCGATGTGGTACTCGTCCGAGCCGAATCCATTGTCGGTCTGCGACGCGCATACCCCAACTACTTCGCTGACACGTCCATATTCCTAGCCGCCGTGCGAGACGCGATTAGCTGACGCGCTACTCTCGCCATGATGGCCGACGACCCGCACGAACTGGAGCCTACTCAGCAGACCCAGCCCAAGAAGGGCGAGCCGAACGAGATCCCGGTTCCTACGCGGGAGCAGGTGCTCCAGGGCTTGAAAAAGCTCGCCAAGCCGGCGGCGAAACCGTCAGGCGTCGTCCGCGGCCCGAAGAAGTAGCGTCTCGAACATCGCGTAGCGGTCGTGGCGGTGGTTGTAGCGCCACGTGAACTCGTTTAGGTAGCCCTGGAGCCACTTGTGGGAGACCTTCTTGTAGGTGCCCCGGATCGACGGCTTCAAGTGGCCGAAGAAGCCCTCGATCGTGTTCGTGTGCGTGTCGCCTTCGACGTATATGCCTGTCGAGTGGTTGATCCGACTATGCGATATGAAGTGCCGGTCCAGGCCGTTATAGGCGGGCCACTCGTCGGTGACGATGATCGACTCGGGCTCGACCCACTCGATCAGGGTTTCCTTGAGAGCTGGTCCGCGACGGGATGGTAGGACGGTCGCCTTGACGCGTCCGCCGCGTTCGACGGCTGCGAACACCGTTGCTCTACTACGTTCCCGGAGTTTCATCGCCTCCGAGCGCGTGTTGGCGTGCGAGACCCGCTCGCCCTGCGGTTTGCGCGGCTTGCCATCCACGGACGTCTCGTCGGCCTCTACGTCGCCGCGCAATTTCTCGCCATCGTCGGCCATGATCTGGTTGCGGATCAGGTTGAGCATCCGCCACGCGGTCTTATACGTCACGCCAAGCTCGCGCTCTAGCTGCTTGGCGGAGATCCCGCAGCGAGTGCTCGTGATGAGGTAGAAGGCGTAGAACCACAAGTGCAGCGAGGTCGCCGACTTGCGGAAAATGGTGCCAGCGAGGGGATGTAGATGGTGGCCGCAGGTGTCGCAGGAGTAGGACGGCCGCGACTGGACGCGGTGGAACTTGCGCTCGCGCCCGCACTTCGGGCACTCGGCATGGTGGCCGTCCGGCGCGAACCGCTCCCGCCACAGGAAGTCCAGGCACGCCGCATCATCGGGGTACGTCCGCATGAACTCCATGAGGGAATACCGTGATTCGGACGCCCGGCCTCTGGTGGGCTTATTGCGATCAACCTTGGACATACCCCCATTCTGACAGAAAATCTACCTACTGTCAAGGGATAAGTGTGAGAGTAATCACACTGCCAGTCTTTTCGTTATGTCGCCGGGATTCTCGTGACCGTGAGTGGCGGCTACCGTCTCTGACGGACGCCTGGTAGGCCACTGCGAACGCCGCGGGGGACCCCCCGGGGGTCCCTCATCAAAAAATCCGGATCCCCGCTACGCACGGGAATCGAGCCGTGCGGGCGGGGTCTACGCGCTCACCGGTGCGGAGTCGCGGTCGGTGATCGCTGCCTCCACGCGCTCGGCGATGCGCCTGCCGGTGAAACCCACCTCCTCGTGCAGCAACGCGGGCTTGCCGTGGGTCACGTAGCGGTCGGGCAGGCCGACTCGCATGATTCGCGGGGCCGTCAGACCCGTCTCGTTGAGGGTCTCCCACACCGCCGAGCCGAAGCCGCCCGCGAGCACGCCCTCCTCGACGGTCACCAGCAGGTCGTGCTCGGCGGCGAGCTGTGCCATCAGGCCCGCGTCGATCGGCTTGGCGAAGCGCGCGTCCGCCACCGTCGCCGCCACGCCGCGCTCGGCGAGCAGCGTGGCCGCCTCGAGCGCCTTGCCCACGCCGCTGCCGTAGCCGACCAGCGCGATCCGGGCGCCGGCTCTGCCGGCGGCCCCCCCTGAGCAGGCGGGATCTGGTTGCCCGCCTCGCGCAGGATCTCCCCGGTGCCGATCGGGATCGCCTGCGGCTGCGCCGGCAGGGGCACGCCCGCGCCCTCGCCCCGCGGGTAGCGCAGCGCGATCGGGCCCCCGTCGTGGAGTAGCGCGGTACGCAGCATGTGGACCAGCATCGCCTCGTCGCGGGGCGCCATCAGCACGATGTTCGGCAGGCACCGCAGGTAGGCGACGTCGAACGCCCCGTGGTGGGTGGGGCCGTCGTCGCCCACGAGGCCCGCGCGGTCCATCGCGAACACCACGTTCAGCCTCTGCAGGCACACGTCGTGGACGATCTGGTCGTACGCGCGCTGCAGGAAGGTCGAGTAGATCGCCGCCACCGGCTTGCACCCCTCCAGGGCGAGGCCCGCCGCGAACAGGACCGCCTGCTGCTCGGCGATGCCGACGTCGAAGTAGCGCTCCGGCAGCGCCTTCTGCAGGATGTTCAGCCCGGTCCCCGAGTTCATCGCCGCGGTGATCCCCACCACCCTCGGGTCCCGTTCGCACTCTCTGACGAGCGCTTCCCCGAAGACCTGGGTGTACTGCGGCGCCGGCGCCTTGGCGGCATCCGGCCTCGCAGTCGCCGCTGTGGGGGAGCCGTTGAGGATCGACTTCGGCTTGGCCGCGTGCCACTTCTCCATCCCCTCCAGGCCCCCCTCCTCCGCGGGGGCGAAGCCCTTGCCCTTCACCGTCGCGATGTGCACCACCACCGGGCGCTGCGCCGCCAGCGCCTCCCGCAGCGCCTCGCGTAGCGCGCGCACGTCGTGGCCGTCGATCACGCCCATGTACGCCCAGTCCAGCTCCTCCCACCACAGCCCCGGCGCCCAGAAGGCCTTCAGCGACTCCTTCAGCTGCGGGCCGAGACGCTCGAACGCTGCGCCGATGCCTCCCGGCAGGCGCGCCAAGCCTCCCTCCACCCCCTCGCGGGCGTGCCACAGCTTCGGGTTCAGGCGCACCCGGTTGAAGTACCGCGACAGCGCCCCCACGTTCGGCGCGATCGACATCCCGTTGTCGTTCAGCACGACCACGATCGGTGTCCCCAGCCCCCCCGCCTGGCCGATCGCCTCGAACGCCACTCCCCCCGTCATCGCCCCGTCGCCGATCACCGCGACCACCTTGCCCCTGTCCCCGTGGCCGAGGTGGCGCATCCCCTCCTTGATCCCCACCGCGTACCCCACCGAGGTCGAGGCGTGGCCGGCCCCCATGATGTCGTGCGGGGACTCCGCCATCGAGCAGAACGGCGCGAGGCCCTCGTAGTGGCGGATCGTGTGCAGTCTGTCCCGGCGGCCCGTGAGGATCTTGTGCGGGTACGCCTGGTGGCCCACGTCCCACAGGATCTTGTCCCGCGGAGAGTCCAGCAGCGAGTGCAGAGCCACCGCCAGCTCGCACGTCCCGAGGTTCGCGCCGAAGTGCCCCCCGATCTCCCCCACCGTGTCGATGATGTGCTCGCGCACCTCCTGCGCCAGGCGCTGCAGCTCCTCCTCGGAGAGCCCGTGCAGGTCCTGCGGCCCCTCCACCCCGCTCAGCAGGGCCGATTTGGAGCCCGCCCCCCCGGCGCCGTTCTCGCCGGCGCCGCGCTCATCGCCTGGGATCTTTCCGGCCGTCATGAGGTGCGGGTGTAGATGAAGTCGGTGATCTGCTCGAGCTCCACCGTGTCCCGCGGAGTCCCCACGCCCGCCCGGGCGGCCTCCGCCAGCGCCGCGCGAGCCAGCCGGTGGGACTCTCCGGCGAGATCCTTCGCTTGGTCGATTCCGAACTCGCTCACGTAGGTGCGCTTGCCGTGCCGCTCATCGCTGCCCCTCGGCTTGCCGAGCGCGTCCTCCGTCCCGGTCACGTCGAGTATGTCGTCGACGATCTGGAACAGCACGCCCAACTCCGCCGCGAAGCGGCTGAACGCCATTGTCGCAGGTCCGTCCACCCCGGCCAACCTCAGCACGCACACCACCGACGCCCCGACCAGCCGCCCCGTCTTCAGCTCGTGCAGGCGCCGCAGCCCCGCCGGCCCCCGCGGCGCGGTGTCGCGGACGTCCGCGTACTGGCCCCCCACCATGCCTCCTGCCCCGGTCGCCGCCGCGAGCTCCGCCGCCGCCGCCAGCACCCGCTCCGGCGCGGAGCGCGAGTGAGTCAACAGATGGCGGAACGCCTCCGCGTACAGCCCGTCCCCCGCAAGGATCGCCACGTCCTCGCCGAACGCCACGTGGCACGTCGGCTGGCCGCGGCGCAGCGCGTCGTCGTCCATCGCCGGCAGGTCGTCGTGGATCAGCGAGTAGGTGTGGATCAACTCGATCGCCCCCGCCAACGGCAGCACCTCGCGGCGCTCCAGGCCCACCGCGCGCGCGCTCGCCAGCGTCAGCACCGGGCGGATCCGCTTGCCTCCCGCCAGCAGCGAGTAGCGCATCGCCTCGTCCAGGCCCGCCGTGAGCTGCTCCTCGGAGAAGCGCATCCGCTCCAGGTAGCGCTCCACCTCGACCCGCAGGTGCTCCGGGTAGGCCGCCTCGGGGAGAGACTCGGTGGACGGCGTGGTCGTCGGGTGAGGCGGGTGCGCGGGTGATCGGGTGAGTGCCTGCGGGTCGGCGGGCCCTCCCGGGTGGACGGGGCTCCCAACCCCTTCCGGCTGCTGCGGGCTCGTGGGCTCGTGTGCACTCACGGTCGCCACGGCTACAGCAGCGAGTCCTGGCCCGGCGGCGGCGCGAACGGCTCCGCGCGCGAGCGGCGCTCGAGCTCCGCCCCCGCCCGGTTGGCCAACGCCGCGCACTCGTCCACCAGTGTCGCGGCCGCGTCCGCGGAGAGCTCGCCCGAGCGCAGCTGCTCCGCCGCGCCTTCCAGGCGTGCGATCAAGTCGTCGAGGGAGTCGGCCACTTCGCTCATCGGATCGGAGCATTCTCCCGCACCTCGCGCAGCGCCGCTGCCAGCACCCCATTGACGAACGCCGGGGCGTCTGCCCCACAGAACGTCTTCGCGCTCGCCACCGCCTCCTCGATCGCCCCCTCCGGCGGGATCGGGACCTCGCCGGGGGCCGCGTCAGGGTGCAGGATCTCGACCAGCGCCACCCGCAGGATGCTGCGCTCCAACGGCTGGATGCGGTCCACCGACCACCCGTGCGCATGGCGGTCGATCACCTGGTCCAGCTCCTGCGCCCGGTCCGCAGCGGCGTGCGCGACGGCGCGCGTGAACAGCGACGCCCCGGGGGGCAGCGTGCACGCGAGCTCCCGGCCCGTGAGATCGTGCTGGTAAAGCGCGAACACCGCCGCCCGCCGCTGCTCGGAGCGGCGCACGCTAACCGCCCGCCGGGTGAAGCCCAGCATTCGCCGGGCCGGAATCGGACCCAGCCGGGTAAGGTCCGACTGCGCCCCGGCAAGATCCAGCGTCGCTGCGATGGCGCTCGGTCCCCGCCGGGTGGCGCTCAGGCGCGCGAGACATATTCGCCCGAGCGCGTGTCCACGCGCACCCGCTCGCCGACGTTCACGAACAGCGGCACCTGGATCGCGGCGCCCGTCTCGAGCGTCGCCGGCTTGGTGCCGCCTCCCGAAGCGGTGTCGCCGCGCAGACCCGGTTCGGTCTCCGTGACCTCGAGGTCCACGGCGCTCGGCAGCTGCACGTCCGCGGGCCGTTCGTCGATGAACAGCACGTCCACCTCGCTGGAGGGCTTCGTCCAGCGCAGCGCCTCGCTCACGCTCCCCTCGGGCACCTGAAGCTGCTCATAGGACTCCACGTCCATGAAGTGCGCGTCGGTCCCGTCCGCGTACAGGAACTGCATCCGCCGCGCCTCCGTGCGGACCGGGCGGAACTTCTCTCCCGCCCTGAACGTGCGGTCGATCACCGCCCCATCGGCTGCCCTCCGCAGCTTGGTGCGCACGAACGCCCCTCCCTTGCCCGGCTTCACGTGCTGGAACTCCACAATCTTGAAGACCGTGCCCTCCACCTCGATATGGCTTCCGTTGCGGAACTGATTGGTTGTGATCACGGTCTCGCAGGGTAGCGGGCAGGCGCCTCATATGAGCTTCATGCCCAGCCGTACAAGTGCTCGCCTTCGAGCCCGTGCGACTCGAAGCCGTGGAGCCATCCTGAGAGTCTGAAGCAAGTAGACAGACACGCGGGGCTACCATCCGCGGATGCGTGGGTCGATGGGACGATCGACTGCACGGCTTGCCAGCCGCGCGCAGGCGACCCTCGGGCGCCTCTGGCGCTCGCCGCCGGACCAGCCGACGTGGGCCCGTCCCGCGCTGCTCGCAATCGCCGCAGCAGCTGGGTTGGAGTACGCGTGGGGTATGAACGGCGCCGCGCTCGAGACTTTCTACGGGGCGGCGGCGCGGAGCATGTCCTCCAGCTGGCACGACCTCTTCTTCGGCGCGCTCGACCCGGTAGGCACCGTGTCGGTCGACAAGCTGCCCGGCGCGCTGTGGCCTCAGGCGCTGTCGCTGCGAATCTTCGGGTTCCACGTGTGGGCCATCGTCCTGCCCCAGGCGATCGAGGGCGTACTCACGATCCTCGTGCTCTACCGCGCGGTGCGCCGCCTGGCGGGACCCCTCGCGGGCATCGCCGCCGCCGCCGTGCTCGCCACAAGCCCGGTGACGGTGGCTTTGAACCGCGGCAACGTCGCGGACTCCCTGATGATCCTGCTGCTCGTACTCGCAGCGGACGCCACCTCCGCAGCGCTGGCCGAAACGGGGATGCTGGCCGAACCGGGGACGCTCGCCAAAGGCGAGTGTCTACCGGCTTCGGTCAGCGGACGCCTGCGCACGCTGTTGCTGGCGGGGGTGTGGGTGGGGCTGGCGTTCCAGGCGAAGATGCTGGTGGCGTGGCTGGTGCTGCCCGCGCTGACCGCGGCGTACCTGCTCGCGGCGCCTGCGCGGCTGCGGACCCGGATCGGCCACGTAGCGCTCGCAGGGGCGGTTACGGTGGCGGTGTCGTTGAGCTGGATGACGGTGGTCTCGCTGGTGCCCGCACACGAGCGCCCCTACGTGGACGGTACGCAGAACGACTCGCTGTTCAGCCAGGTGTTCGATTACAACGGGATCGCCCGTCTCGAACGCGGGAACGTGTACGCCGGCGCGGGGCACCCGGCCGAGTTCCTCGTGCGCCTCTCCGAAGCGAGCTCGGCGCCCACGCACCGCGTGGCGCCCGGTTGGCAGCGGCTGCTCGGCGGGGTGTTCGCCCGCGACACCGGGTGGCTCCTGCCCGCGGCGCTGATCGCCGCGGCCTGCGTGCTGCTCACCCGTCGTCGGGCGAGCCGCCGCGATCCGCTGAGGGCGTCGGTCGCGCTGTGGGGAGTGTGGCTGGCGGTGCTCGGGGCGTTCTTCAGCGCGGGTGGCTACCCGAACTCCTACTACGTGGCGGCGCTCTCGCCGGCGATCGGGGCTCTCTGCGGAGCCGGCGTCGCGCTGGCCTGGCGCCTGCGAGCGCACGTCGCCGCCCCGATCGGACTCGCCGTCGCCCTGCTCAGCTCGGTCGGCTACGGCATCCACCTGTTGGGGGGTGCAACCGCGGTCCCCGACTGGCTGATCCCCGTTGCGGCCAGCGCCGGAGTGGGCGGCGCCCTGATCCTGCTCGCGCGGCTTCGCTCCGGCGGTCTCGGAGTCCCGGCCGGCCGCGCCATGACGAGTCGCGCCGTGGTGCTCGCCGTGGGATGCGCCCTGCTGCTCCCCGGAGTCGCCTCCGTACTCATGGTGACCCGCGGCCTCGGCCCGTTCGCCGCGCCCTACGAGCCGGCGTCCGCCACAGTCTCCCGCGCCGCCGCGCAGCGCACACGCGCGCTGGACGAACAGGTCGTGGAACA
The DNA here is from genome assembly GCA_963703395.1 of uncultured Solirubrobacterales bacterium. GTDB lineage: Bacteria > Actinomycetota > Thermoleophilia > Solirubrobacterales > Solirubrobacteraceae > Palsa-744. The sequence goes on from OY969817.1 coordinate 1,402,928, forward strand.
ACTCTCCTCGACCTACGCCACCCCGATCCCGCTCGCCACCGACTCCTCGATTCTCGCCGCCCCCTTCATCCTGGCCACCGGCCGGGAGATACTGCCCATCGGAGGTTTCCAGGGCGGCGTGCTCGCCCCCACTCTGGTCGCGCTGCAACGCTACATAGCCTCCGGAGAGGTTCGCGCGTTCCTCGTCCCGGTCCAGAGCGACGACCGCCGCATTGCCTGGATCCACACCCACTGCGCGCCACCTCCGGGATCGGAACCGGCCAGCGGGAGCCCCACCGCGCTGTACGACTGCGGCAGCGCAGCAGGGTCATGAGACGACAGTGAGCTCCTTCGGGAGCCCGCTGAGCAGTTCGTGCCCATCCTCGGTGACGACGAGGAGGTCCTCGATGCGCACGCCGAAGCGGCCCGGGAGGTAGACGCCGGGCTCGACTGTCACGACGCTGCCGGTGCGCAGCGGCTGCTCGCCGGCGGTGCGGGAGAGGCGGGGGGCCTCGTGGACCTCCAGTCCCACGCCGTGGCCGAGGCCGTGGCCGAAGCGCTCACCGTGGCCGGCGGCCTCGATCACTTCGCGGGCGACGCCGTCGACCTCGCGGCCGGTGGGGCCCGGGCGCACGGCGGCGAGGCCGGCCAACTGGGCTCCGAGCACGAGCTCGTAGACCTCGCGCGCCTCGGTGGGGAGCTGCTCGCCGGTGGCGTAGGTACGGGTGCAATCAGAGCAGTAGCCCTCGTGGAGGGCGCCCCAGTCGATCGTGACGAGCGTGTCGCGCGGGATCGGTGCGTCGCGCGGCTCGGCGTGGGGCAGCGCGGAGTGCGCGCCGGCGGCGACGATCGAGGGGAAGCTCGGAGCGTCGGCGCCGAGGCGGCGCATGCGCAGCTCCAGCTCGATCGCGACCTCTCGCTCGGTGCGCCCGGCGAGCCCCGCTTCGAGCACGCCTCGCAGCGCCTCGTCGGCGAGCTCCGCGGCGGCGCGGATGCGCGCGATCTCGGGGGGTTCCTTGACTTCGCGCAACTCCTCGACGAGACCCCCGCAGGGGAGGAGCTCCCAGGCGGGCAGGAGCTCGTGCAGCCGGGTGTGCTGCTTGACAGTGAGGACGCCCTCTTCGAAGCCGAGGCGGCCTCCCGCAGGCGGGGTGACGGCCGACGGAGCGCCCGCCAAAGGAGGGTGGGAGCTGCCGTCTTGCTCCCCCCGAGAGGGCGCTGGCTCCTCCGCGTCCCCGCCGCGCGGCGCCAGCTCACCGGCGGCCGCCACCAGCAGATCCACGGGGACGATCCGCCGCTCGAACAGCGCGGGGACCTGGGCCGCGGACTGAGTGTCGTAGCGGAAGTCAGTGATCAATCGGTGGCCCACCTGCCCCACACCTGACCGGCCCACCCCCAATCCCTCGCCTGCGCCGCCGGCCCCTCCGGCCGCGATCAGGGCGAGGCCGTTGGAGCCGGTGAAGCCGGTGAGGTAGCGGAGGTTGACGGGGTGCGTGACGAGCAGCGCCTCGACACCGCGCTCGCGCAGCTGCGAGGCGACGCGCAGGGCGCGCTCCACCTCGGCCGGGCGTCTCACGCGCCGGCCCCGTCGAGCGCGGTCCGCAGCCGCTGAAGCGCGAGGCGGTACCCCTCGACGCCCTGTCCGCAGACGGACGCCACGCAAAGGTCCTCGATCACCGACACCCGCCGCCACGGCTCGCGGGCCTTGACGTCGGAGATGTGAACCTCGACCGTGGGCAGTGCAGCGATCTCCAGGGCGTCGTGGATCGCCCACGCGTAGTGAGTCCACGCACCGGGGTTGAGGACGATCCCGTCGGCGTCCTCGCGCAGGAGGTGCAGGCGCTCGACGAGCTCCGTTTCGGAGTTGGTCTGGAAGAAGCGCGCGCGCAGGCCGAGCTCGGCAGCAAAGCCGTCGACGCGGAGCTCCAGCTCGGAGAGGGTGAGCGTGCCGTAGAGGGCAGGGTCGCGGTGGCCCAACATGTTGAGGTTCACACCGTGCATGACCTCGATGCGATATGAGGCGTCGCCCACAGGCGAGAGCCTACCTCCCGCTCAGGGCACACCCCGGTGGGGACGTGCCCTCAGGCCAGCTCGGCTACGGCAGCGCGCAGCTCCCCCTCGGGAACCACGCAGCCGACGCGAACATCGCCGGGGGCGTCGAGCAGGACAAACGGCGTTGACCCGGCGAGGCGCTTCTTGTCGTGCGCGACGGCCCGCACGACCTCCTCGACCTCGGCGTCTCGGAGAGCCACCGGCAGATCGTGGGCGAGCAGCAGCTCGTGCACCCGGGCGCGCAACTGCACCTGGCCGGAGAGGCGCAGAGCCGCGAGCAGGCCGAGGCCGACGGCCTCGCCGTGGCGGTAGCGGGCGTAGCCGGTGGCGGTCTCGATCGCGTGGCCGACGGTGTGCCCGAGGTTGAGAACCTGGCGGCGGGCGCCGTCGCGCTCGTCCTCGGCGACGACGGCGAGCTTGAGGCGGGCGCAGGCGAGGATCGTGTGCTCGTCCATCGGCGCCTCCGCGGCGACGCGCTCCCACAGCTCGCCCCCCGCGATCAGCGCGGTCTTCAGCACCTCGACCCAGCCCGCGTTCAGCTCGGCCGCGGGCAGCGTGTTCAGGGTGTCGGGGTCGACGATCACTGCGGCCGGCTGGTGGTAGGCGCCGACGTAGTTCTTCGCCTCGGGGAGGTCCACGCCGGTCTTGCCGCCGTAGGCAGAGTCCACCTGGGCCACGAGCGTGGTGGGAACCTGCACGATCGGGACTCCCCGCTGATAGGTGGCGGCGCAGAAGCCCGCGAGGTCGCCAACGACCCCGCCGCCGAGCGCGACCACGTGATCGGCGCGGGTCATCCCGGCATGGGCAAGCTCGCGCCACACGCGTTCGGCGGTGGCGAGTGTCTTGTGGGACTCCCCGGGAGGGATCGCGATCAGTTTGGCCGGCTCGCCCGGGAGAGTCGCGATCGGCCTGCCCAGCTGAGTCTCAAGCAGCTCGCCCAGCCGCTCCGCATACAGCCCGCCGACCGTCTCGTCGGTGACGCAGAAGGGCCGCGAGGCAGCGCGATCGAGCGGCCAGACGCTCGCGAGACGATCGTCCCCCAGCAGGCCTCGTCCGACGAACACGGGGTAGTCGGCCGAAGCCGACTCGGCCCACAGCAGCCATGCGTCGGCCACCTGCGCGTACAGCCCGCGGCGCTCGGCGTACAGCGCGTCGAACGCGTCGCGATCGCGCGCCAGGGGACGCTCGGAGCCGTCGTCGCCCTGCACGCGCTCCCAGGCTACGTTCGGCTCGACCTCGAGCAGCACGGTCAAGTGCTCGCGTAGCGCCGCGCGCACTCGCTCGGAGAGAACGCTGCCGCCGCCCAGCGAGATCACATCACGCGTGTCGGCAGCGCTCAGCACCCGGCAGACGAGCTCCTCCTCGGCCGCACGGAACGACTGCTCGCCGTGCTGGCCGATCTCCGATCGGTCGAACTCGCGGGCCACCGAATGACCAAAACGCTCCGCCAGCAGGGTGTCGCTGTCGAGTGGAGTGCGTTCGCGCTGCTCCGCCAGCCGAATGGCAAGCGTCGACTTACCCGCCCCCATGAATCCGATCAGGACGAGCGCCAACCGATCCGCTCCTCGTAGGCGCGCAGCGCCTCGCGCACGTCGTCGATGTGGTCACCCCCGAACTTCTGGCGGTACGCGTCGGCGAGCACGAGCGCGACCATCGCCTCGCCGACGACGCCGGCGGCGGGCACGGTGCAGGAGTCGGTGCGCTCGCGCAGCGCCTCGGCCGGCTCGTGGGTGGCGATGTCCACGGAGCGCAGCGGCTTGGTGAGGGTCGGTAGCGGCTTCATCGCGCCCCGCACGATCAGCGGCTCGCCGGTGCTCATCCCGCCCTCGAGGCCCCCCGCGTGGTTGGTCTCGCGAAAGTACCCGCGCTCGGACGCGAAGAAGATCTCGTCGTGGGCCTGGGAGCCCGGGACCCCGGCGAGGTCGAAGCCGTCGCCGATCGAGACTCCCTTGAGCGCCTGGATCGAGAGGATCGCCTGCGCGAGGCGCCCGCCGAGGCGCTCCTCCCAGGAGACGTGCGAGCCGAGGCCGGGGGTGAGGCCGAAGGCCTGCACCTCGAAGACCCCGCCGAGGGACTCGTTGGCCCTGCGCAGCGTGTCGATCTCAGCGACCATCGCACGGGAGGCGTCGGGGTGCAGGCAGCGCACCGGGGAGCTGTCCACCTCGGCGAAGTCCTCGACCGTCAGCGGGCGCTCGCGCTCGGGCGCGTGCACGGAGGCGATCTGCACGACGTGCGAGCGGACCTCGACGCCGAGCGCGCGCAGGAGGGCCTTGGCGAGCGCTCCGCCGGCGACGCGCGCTGCGGTCTCGCGCGCGGAAGCGCGCTCGAGGATATTGCGCACGTCGCTCTGCTTGTACTTCCAGGTGCCCACGAGGTCGGCGTGGCCGGGGCGCGGCAGGTGGACTTCGGGGATCTCCTCCGCGACCGGCCAGGGGCTCATGCGCGCCTCCCAGTTGGCATAGTCGCGGTTTGCAACCTGTAGCGCGACGGGGCCCCCGAGCGTGCGGCCGTGGCGCACCCCGCCGGTCACGGTGGCAGCGTCGCGCTCGATCTTCATGCGCCCCCCGCGCCCGTGGCCGAGCTGGCGGCGGGCGAGGTCGGCGTCGATCTCCTCCTGGCGCAGCTGCAGGCCCGCCGGGAGCCCCTCGACGATAGCGGTGAGGCCGGGCCCGTGGGACTCCCCGGCGGTGGTCAGGCGGAGGACCATCCGCCCTAGCTTATGGCCTACCTGTGGCGATGGTGGTGGCGGCGCGCGATCGTGGCAGTGGTGGTGGTTTCGTGCCAGGCGATGCTCTGCAGCACGAGCTCGTAGGCGACGGTCTGCCCGCTGGGTTCGAGGTAGCCGAGTTCCTCTGCCTGCCCGGCCTTGAGATCGATCGCTTCGCACTGGGAGGCGTTGGGCAGGCAGGTCGCTTCGCCTTTCAGGATCGCTTCGCGGCTGAGCGTGAAGATGGCGCTCTTGCGGTTCGAGCTGACGCCCTTGAACACGATCAGCGGGGTGGTGGAGGAGGGCAGCGCTTCGAGGCGTTTGACAGCGGCGTAGGGGGTCAGCTGGGAGAGCTGTTCGGGGGTCGTGGGCGCCAGGCCGAACAGCACGCCGACCGTCGCGACGAACTTGTGCACCACCTTCCGCTTTGGGGGCGCCGGCGTCGAAGGCGTGGTGCCCCCGCCGCCGGAGGAGGGGGTCGAGGAGCCGGATTTGCCTTCTGAGGAAGGGGCGGGGGAAGAGGAAGAGGATTTCGAGGAGGACGAGCTCGTGGCGGCGGCCTGCTTGGTGGAGGCAGACGCGAACGGCGTGAACGGGTTGTGCGCGCCCGCCTTGTGCTGGTAGCGCGCGCCGTCGGTCGTCTCGGCGACCGCTGTGTTGGGGTTCGCTGGGGCCTGTTGCACCGGCAGCGATGGGCCCTGGGTGGACGGCGGCGCGAGCGAACCGGTCGCGGCCGCCGTGCTCGGTGCCGAGCTGCTCCCGGCGAGCACTGCGTAGGCGATGGCGGCCGCGAGGGCGGCGCCGAGCAGCAGCAGGATCGGCAGCAGCCGCCGGTCGAGGAGGTCCGACTTCAACGACTGCAAGATCTCGTTCATGGGGTCACCTTGATGACGGCGGGGGTCGTGGAGCTGGAGGAGGGGGAGCCGGCGGAGCCCGGGGCGATCGGCGTGGCGCCGCCGGTCAGCCCCTGACTCGCGGGCAGCACGTAGGCGGTGGCGGTGATCGTCGCGCTGAGCGGCACGGAGTTGGCTTTGGATTTGGAGCCGGTCCCGCCCGCGGCAGCCGCGGCGCCCGCGCTTTCGACAGTGATGTCGGCGCCCTGAATCGTGAGCAGGCGCCCGCTCACCAGAACCTTGCCGGCGGTGGTGCGCTGGACGAAGCCGTCGACCTGCCCCAGCAGGTGGGCGAGGCCCTCAAAGCTTCCTTTGAAGACGAACGTGAACGGCATCTGCGTGAAGCCCGCGGGCGCGGCCGAGGCCCCCGTGGCACCGGCGGCAGAGCTGGCCGCGGCAGCGCCTCCCGAGCCGCCGGAGGCTCCGGCGGCGATCGAGTTGAAGTTGACGTCGCGCTGGTTGGACGCTTGGTCGAGCTCGTAGATCAGCGAGGGCACTTCCGTGGCGGGCGGCACCGCCTTGCCGAGGCTCACGACGGAGCTGTAGGCGGCGGTGTAGCGCTGCTCGGCTTCGCGGGCGCCGGCTGCCTCCGTCTTGGCGCTTTCGAGCTGCTGGCGGGCGGTCTGCACCTGAGTCTCCGTCTGGATGGCCTGCTTGCGCTCCGGCGAGACGACCAGCAGCCAGCCGCCGGCGAGCGCGACGAGCACGACCACGCCGATCAGCACAAGGCGGTCGCGAGTGGTCATCGGTTCACTCCTGCGACTGCGCTCGACACGGGGCGCTGCCCGCCCTGGCCGGCGACGCCGGAGGACGACGCCGACGCGGTCGACTCGAGCGTATTGACGCTCGAGCTGGGCGCGGTCGGCAGCGGTTCGAAGTTGACCTGAACCGAGAAGACCGGGTCGCCGCCGGGGCACGAGCCGCTGCCGCTGCCGCCGCCGGCGGCGGACTTGGTGGAGCTCTGCAGCGTGACGCTGCTGACGCCGCTGACGAGGCGCAGGCGCACGAGCGTCTGCGCGACCACCGACTGGCTGGTGGCGCACCCGGCGAGCGTGAAGGTGGGGATCGTGCCGGGAGGCGTCGCGGAGCTGACGGCGGCGGCGCCGGCAGCTCCGGCGATGGTGGCAGCAGAGGAGGCGGTGGTAGCGGAGGAGGCAGTGGTAGCGGAGGAGGAGGAGGAGGAGGAGGTTTTAGAGCCGTCGGTGGAGCCGATGGTTCCCTGCAACGAGCTGAGCGACACGTCACTCGGCAGCACGCGGCTCAATTCGCCCATCGCGCTGGCCCAGTCGAAGCGGGAGCCGACCAGCTGGGCGATCGCCTCCAGGCGCTGTTCGCGCATCGCCACGAAGCTCGTGTAGGAGGCGAGCCGGGCGGCCTGCGCCTGCACCTGCTGCGCCTGGGCCGTGAGCGAGGCCGCTTCGGCGCGGCGGTTTGCGATCTGGTGGTGGGCGCTCCCGTACATGAACGCGAGGACCACGAGGCCCGCGAGCAGGCCAAGCACGGCGAACGCGGCGCCCTCGGAGCGGGCACCGACGGCGCCCCCGGAGCGCTGCTCGGAGGGGATCAGGTTGACGGCCCTCATCGGGGCGCCTCCTCAGCGGCGAGCCCGGTGGCGATCGCCAGGCGATGGGCGGAGATCGGGTGGTCGGGATCCGAATCCCCGCCGGTGGCGAAGCGCACGGCCTCGCGGCGCACTGCGATCCCCAGCTCCGTTTCGAGCGCCTCGGGGAAGCCCCGCAGCTCCAGGGCCGGGCCGCTGAGCACGACGCTCTGCACCTCGCCCCCACCCTCCTGGGAGCGGTGGAAGTCGAGCGAGTTGCGCACCTCCCCCACGATCTCGCGGATGCCATTCTCGAGCACGAGGCGCACCTCGGCGTCGGCACTCTCCGTGGGCGCCGAATGCTGGCCGCTCTCCGATCGGCCGGCTTCCGGCCCGTCGGGTGGAGCAGGCTCCTGCGCCGCCGGCGCCGCGCCCTGGGCTAGCGCCCACGTCTCGACCCGCTCGGGGGCCGCCTCCTGCTGGCCGATCTCCGATGGGTCGAAGTCCTGCGGCTGAGCGATCTCCTCGGCGTCGGCCGCCGGGGGCTCGAGAGCGCTCGGCGCCGGCTCGGGTGCAAGCACTTCGACGGCGGGCCGGTTCAGCTCGAAGGCGGCCAGCAGCGCGCGGGCGTCGACGAGCGGGATGCCGCGGCGCTCGGCGATCTCGCTGGCCATCGCCTCCAGGCCACCGCCGACGACGCGGGTGAAGCGGCAGAGGGTTCCCTCGGCGATCGCCATGTTCGTCAGCCCGCCGACGTTCAGGTAGAGCACGCGCTGGAGCTGCTGCCCTTCGGCGGCACCCTCCCCGTCCGCTCCAGGCTGGGCGGGGATTGCATCCCCCGCGGGGCCGGGGTGGTAGAGGGAGCGGATCAGCGCGAACGCGGAGAGGTCCACCCCCTCGGGCCGCAGGCCGGCGAAGCGCACAGCGCGCATCAGGCGCTCGACCATCTCGCGCTGGGCTGCGACGACGATCACCCGCTGGCGTGGGCCGTTGGGGGTGTCGAAGACGCCGAGCGAGTGGAAGTCCAGCACGGCGCTCGCGAGCGGCATCGGCACCTGGTCCTCGGCCTGGAAGCGCACCGCAGCGGCGAGCTCCTTGCGATCGGTCACCGGGGGCAGCTCCAGGGTGCGCAGCACCGTGCGCTGGTTTGCGAGGCCGACCCGCACGCGCTTGCCGAGCCGGCCGTCCTTGAAGAGCTCCTGCAGCGCCTCGCCGAGCGCGCGCTCGTCGAAGACCTCGCCCTCGCGCACCGTGTCGGGAGGGAGCGGTGCGCCGGCGGCGCGCTCGACGACGATCCCGCCGTTGACGTGCGCCTGTACGGCGGCGACGTAGCCGGGCTGGATGTCCAGGCCGACGACGTCCACACCGCGGCGGCCACCGAGCGGGAGACGGAGGTTGGTTAGTGCGCTGAGCTTGGGCATTGGAAGGGCTTACCTGCGTCCGTCTGCGCGTTTGAGCGGGAGCGCCGTGCGCCACGACGGTGGAGCTTCACGACCGCTCATCGACCCGACGCGCCGATCGCTGTAGAGGCAATCGGCCCGATTGCCAATTCGTCCAGAGCCGCGGCCGGTTGCAGGAGATCGTGCTAGTCGGGCGTTCACGTGCGTCCTCAGTGGATGAAGTGTTGGGAGTACCAGCTGACGATCGGCTGTCCCGCAAAGACCGCGACGATCCCCCCGAGCGCGAGGAACGGGCCGAATGGCACCGCTGTCTTACGCCCGGCGCGCGCGCCCTTGCGGGCGATGATTGCCGCCCCGGCGAGCACGCCGGAGAGCAGCGCGACCAGGATCGCGGGCGCAACCGCGGTCCCGAGGAAGAGCCCCATGACCCCGGCGAGCTTGACGTCGCCCATTCCCATCCCCCCGGGGTAGGCGAGCGCGGCGAGCAGCAGGAAGCCCCCGGCGGCGGCCCCGGCGATCAGCCGCGCCGGCTCGCCGGCGGGATCGAGCGCTCCTCCCAGCCCGAGCGCGAGCAGCGCGCCGGCCCCCGTCAGCCGGTTGGGGATGATGCGGTGCTCGAGATCGATCAGCGCCGCGGGCACAAGCAGCAGGATGAGCACAACCGACAGCGCGATCCCAGCCGCGGTGTCGTTGCTCGCCACCGCGCTGGCGCACAGCAGCGCCGTGCCGGCCTCGACCAGCGGGTAGCGGGGTGAGATGCGCGCCGAGCAGCTGCGGCAGCGGCCCCGCAGCAACAGCCACGAGAGCACCGGCACGTTGTCGTACGGCCGTATGTGCACCCCGCAGGATGGGCACCGCGAGCCGGGCTTGACGAGCGACTCGCGCCGGGGCAGACGGTAGGCGACGACATTCAGGAACGAGCCGAAGACGGCGCCCATCACTCCGGCGAGGGTTGCCTCCATGAGGCGATGATCGGCCGCCTCGGGCGGCGGCTTGAGCGCCTGCCGCTCTCGAGGAGTGCGCCTTGGCTACGCGAACCCGTGCGACGCCATCGCATGTCCAACAAAGGAACCGGGGCAGCCATTGGCCACCCCGGTGGTGTGCTGCTGGACCTTGCTGGCTCTCCTACCATTTGCCGGTCGGACAGCCGCCTTTGTTGACCAATTTCGTTTCGCACGTGCGGGTGACTCCCCCGGCCGCGCTCTTGGTGATCGTGAACGTGTCGCCGTTGAGCGATTTTGCGGTGATCGTGTAGCCCTTGTTCGCTTCGGTCGCTTCCGCGACGCTGACGTAGGCGTTACCTTTACCTTCCACGATTACGATCGCCGCCTCGTATTCGTTCAGGACTTTCGGTTCGATCCCTTTGTATTCGCCGTTGTTGTCGGTCGAGTAGGTCTCGGCCGCCTGTTGAGCTGTGCGAGCCATTTCCTTCGCCTGCGCGTCGGTCGCCTTGCTCTTCTGGCTCAGAAACGACGGTATCGCAATAGCCGCAAGGATGCCGATGATAAGGATAACGACCAGCAACTCGATCAGGGTGAAACCCTGCTCGCCCTGCACTTGCCTGTTTTTGGGTGGGTTGAGCATTGCAACTCCCATATCTGAGGGGGGCGGCCATATGGCCGCCCCCCTCGGCTTGTGTGCCTTCAGACGTGGGGACCCTCCCCAGCCTCGGTCGCCCGAGGCCGAGAGAGAGCGTTTACCATTTGCCAGTCGGACAACCCTTGCTGCCGGCCACGGCGGCTTTACATTCACGGGTTATGACGCCCGCGGCGGACCTTTCGACCCAGAATTCGTCGCCGTTGGTCGCCACTGCGATGACCTTGTATGTTTCTTTACCCGCGGTGGGCGCGACGGCATAGGCTTCGGTGGTGCTTTTGACAATCGGAATCGACGGCTCGTATTTGTTCATTTCGGCGAGCGACACACTCGCGTATTCGCCGTTGTTGTCGGTCGCGATCGTCTCTGCTGTCGTCTGCTCAGTGCGCGCAAGCTCCTTCGCCTGAGCGTCCTGGGCCTTGCTCTTCTGGCTGAGGAACGACGGAATCGCAATCGCGGCCAGAATGCCGATAATCAGGATAACAACCAGCAACTCGATGAGCGTGAAACCACCCTCACCCTGGGTGCGCTGGCGCAGTCGATACAACATGTGAATCCTCCTAGGATCCGGTTATAGGGCGCCAGCCCCTTGGTCCCATCGCCACTCATTGGCGATACGCCCCCCGTGGGTCGATCGTCGATCGGCCTGCGAGGGTCGCCGGCTTTGCTACGCACCCTTGGGCGCTCTGCCCTGACACCTCGGCTGGCTCTTGTTGGGCTCAGCATCGGCGCGCGCGCACCGCGCTTGAGCCGCGCAAGTGCCCTTGGACACATAGGCGCAGGACTCCGGCGACCCGTTCTTTACGAGCGCAGAGGAGCAGTCAGCGGTCTATGCAACCGCGTCGGGTGCTCCCAGGCCACCGTCGCCCGCGGCCCCGTCCTCCAGCCACGCGGCCTGCGCGTTGACGCCGGAGATACGCACGCCGCCGCCCTGGCACCACGGGCAGGTCACCTGTCGAGACTCACCGCCGAGGTTGGAGACCACCTTGCCGGCGCCCCCGCAGGGCATGCATGCTTCGGGCTCTCCTCGTTTGGGCATCCAGCGGCGAGAATAGCGTCATCGGCATCAGAACCTCCACGAGAGCCATCGTCTGGGTCGCCCTCGCCGCGATCACGCTCCTCGCCGCGGTGCTGCGCTTCGCGCACCTCGGGCAGGTGGTCAGCGACCCCTTCTACGACGGCGCGGTGCGGAGCATGGCGCTCTCCTGGCACAACCTCTTCTTCGGGGCGGTCGAGCCCTCGGGGGCGGTGGCGATCGACAAGCCCCCGATCGACCTGTGGCTCCAAGTGGCCAGCGTGAAGCTCTTCGGCTTCGGCTCGACCGCCTTGAAGCTGCCCGAGGCGCTGGCGGGCACGCTGGCGGTACCGCTTCTCTTCGCGGGGGTGGCGCCGGTGTTCGGCGCGCGCGCCGGGCTCGCCTGCGCACTGGCGCTGGCGGTGCTGCCGATCGAGGTGATCACCGCGCGCAGCGACACGATGGACGCGGTGATGATGGCGCTGACGGTGCTCGCGCTCGCGCTTGCGGTGCGCGCCGCGCAGACCGGGCGCACAGTCTGGCTGCTGGGGGCTGCCGCCGCCCTCGGCGTCGCGTTCGACGTCAAGCTGCTGGAGTCGCTGGTTGCGCTGCCGGGGCTTGTGCTGCTCGCCTGGCTCGGGCTTCCCGGTGCCGCCCGCCGGCGCGCGCTGCAGCTCGCCCTGGCGGGCCTCGTGTTTGTCGTGGTGGCGCTCTCCTGGCTGGGCGCCACGCTCCTCTACCCCGCCCACGACCGGCCCTGGGCGTACGGCTCCACCAACGGCAGCGCCTGGAACGCCGCGTTCGTCTTCAACGGCCTCGAACGCCTGGAGGGCAAGGCGGTGGAAGGCGCCCAGGCTGGGTACCAGGCGGGATATCCCTACCCCGAGGCCACTCAGGCCGAGCGCGACGCAATCCCGATCCTGCCGCCCTCCCCCACCCGCCTGCTTGCCCGCGTCGGCCCACTCTCCGGTGAGCGGCTCGGCCTGGAGGCGCTCGCCGGCCTGCTGCTGGGGGCTGCCGCGCTTGGGGCGCTGCTGTGGGAACGGCGCGCCCCGGCGCGAGGTGCGCCCGCGGGCGCCGCCCGGGCGGTCGCTCCCACCGGTCCGAGGGAGGCGGTCGGGGCGTTGGCGCACCATCAGAGCGTGGGCAACATGTTGGGCTCCGATGTGGAAGACGTTTCGGCACCGCCGGCGCAGGCCCAACCTGCCGAAGATCGGCCAATCGAAGATCGGCCAGGGAATGGAGATCCATCGCCGCGCCAGGCCGCTCCACGCCTTCAGCTTGCGCTGGCCGGCGGCCTGCTGCTCTGGCTGCTCGCGGGCCTCGTGCTGTTCAGCGGCATGGGTCGCCTGCACCCCCGCTACATCGAGGGCTTCACGCCCGCCGTCGCCGCGACCCTCGGAATCGGCCTCGCCTGGGCGACCGAACGGCGCAGCGCCGTGCGGCTGCTGGCGCTGACCGCGACGCTGCTCGCGATCACGATCTACGCAGAGCCACTGCTGTTCGGGACGACCGCCGTATGGTGGATCACGGCCGCCGCAGGCGCTGCGGCGCTCGCGCTCGCCTGGGCCGGCGGCGCGCTCGCACCGGAGCGCCCGCCGACCTCGGATTGGTCGGCCGTCGCGCCGCGCTCCGGCGCAGTGCTTGCGCTGTCCCTGGTTTGCCTGCTCGCGATCCCACTCTCGGCCTCGCTGCGGGCCGTGCACGAAAACGTGTCCGACACCAACCGCCTCGGCGTGCTGCACCCCGGGGAGCTTGAACCGCTCAGCGCCTACCTGCGCGCCCACCAGAGCTCCGCCTTCTACGAGGCGGCGTTCGACTCCGGGACCAAGATGGGCGAACTGGTCGTGCGCGACGCCCGCCCGATTCTCGTGCTCACCACGCTCAACGGCCGCGTCTTCACCCCGCTCGCCCGCCTGCGCGCGCTCGCAGCCGCAGGGCGTGTCCGCTACGCCTTCATCGGCGGCGGCTGCGGGCCGCACTCGCCCCCCACCAACGCCGACTGCGCGGCGCCGGCCCGCTGGGTGCGCGAACACGCAACCGACGTCTCCGCGCAGGCCGGGATGCCGCGCGCCGGGATGCTCTGGCGGCTGCCTTAACACTCTCCTTCCCCTACGGGGGATCCCGGACGACCCCGAAAGGGGTCGGACGGAGGGGGTACATGAGGCTCTGGCGGCTGCCGTGACGTGTAGCGTGCGCGGTGAGCGCGATTGGAACACCTCACCGCCGCCGCCGGACAGGAGGTCCGGCGCTCACACGCCAGTTGTACACCCGACCCACGTGGACGATCTCAAATAAGCACCGTCGAGACACCCCTATCCCTGAAGATCCTCGTCGTCGACGACGAGGAGACGCTGCGTGAGACGCTCACGCGCTCCTTCTCGCGGGAGGGACACGCCGTCGAGGCGGTCGCCTCCGGCGCCGAGGCGATCGAGCGGGCGGGCACGGAGCAGTTCGACGTGGTTCTGCTCGACGTCGCGCTCGGCGCGGGGCCCAACGGGTACGAGGTCTGCCGCACGCTGCGCGAGCGGCACAACGTGGTGCCGATCATCATGCTCACCGCCCTCGACACCGAGGCCGACGCGGTGCAGGGGCTGGAGGCCGGAGCGGACGACTACGTCACCAAGCCGTTCGGCCTCGCTGAGCTGCGCAGCCGGGTGCGCGCCGTGCTGCGCCGCGCCGGCCCGCGCGCGCTCGGGCGCGAGGTCCTGAGCGTCGGCCCCGTGGCCCTCGACCGCGGCCGACGGGAGGTGACCGCCCACGGCCGGCCCGTGCGCCTGACCTTCTCCGAGTTCGAGCTGCTCGCGCGGCTGCTGTCCGAACCCGGCCGCCTGCTCAACCGCCAGGAGCTGCTGCGCGCGATCTGGGGGGACTCCGCCTACCGCGACCCCCGCGCGATCGACGTCCACATCCGCCACCTCCGCGAGAAGCTCGAGGAGCGCCCCGAGGAGCCCCGGCTGATCCTGACCGTGCGCGGCGCCGGCTACCGCTCCGCCGCGCCGTGACGGGGCCGCGCGCGCGGGCGCTCCGGCTGCCCCCTCGGCTGCTCGGACTGCGCCCGCGGCTGCTCGCCGCGATGCTGCTGAGCAGCGTCGTGACGCTCGCGGTGGCGGCGCTCGCGCTGCTCTCACCGCTGGAGCAGCGGTTGCGCGAAGATGGCGAAGCGACCGTGAAAACGGCGCTCGGCGCCTCGCGCACGGAGTTCGCCGAGATCAAGCTCGACCCCTCCGAGCACCTCGATGCGCAGGAACTGAAAAAGGCCGTGAGCTCCCTGCGCCGCCGCTCCGATGGGACGGTCACCGTCCTGGACAGCGGGCTCGACGTGGTGTACGCAGGTCCGAGCACGAGCGAGAACGTGCCCGACTACTACGGACAGGTGCGCCGTGCCCTGCGCACGCGCAAGCCCGTTCACACCCTGGTCGGGGGGGACCTGCTGGTCGTCGCCGAGCCGATCGAAATCTCGGACGTCCGTTACGTGGTGGAGCTCACCAAGCGCCTGGACTACGTCTCCTCTGCGGTGCACGTGGTGCAGCGGGCCTTCTTCGTTGCCGCCGCAGCGGGGGTCCTGATCGCCATGCTGCTGGGAGTCTGGCTCACCTCCACGCTGCTGCGCCGGCTGGAGCGGCTGCGCGACGCCACCCGCGAGCTCGAGCGCCGGGGGCCGGAGGCGAGCCCTCTGCCGGAGGACCGCAGCCCCGACGAGATCGGCGAGCTCACGCGCGCCTTCACGCGCATGCAGCTGCAGCTGCGCAACCAGGAGGCCGCCCGGCGGGCGTTCGTCGCGACCGCCTCGCACGAGCTGCGCACCCCGCTGGCCTCGCTCGACGGGATGCTCGAGCTGCTCGAGGACGACCTCGACCCCGAGCAGCTCGATCTCGAGGACGCGCGCACGCGGACCGCGCGCGCGCGGGAGCAGGGACACGCCCTCTCCCACCTGGCCTCCGACCTGCTCGACCTCAGCCGCCTGGACGCCGACGTAGGGCTGCGCAGCGAGCCGTTGGAACTCGGCGAGCTCTGCCGGGCGGTGGCCGCCGAGCTCGAGCTCGACGCCGGCCGGCGCGAGGTGGCGCTCCTCGCGTCGCAGCCCTCCGAGCCCTGCTGGGCGCAGGCCGACCCCGGGGCGGTGGCGCGCATCGTGCGCATCCTCCTCGACAACGCCCTGCACGTCGCGCCGGCGCATTCGAGCATCGAGCTGGAGTCCTCCACGGGCGGGCCGTGGGCGCGGCTGACCGTTCGCGACCGCGGGCCCGGGGTGGCGCCCGCCGAGCGAGAGCTGATCTTCGAACGCTTCCAGCGCGGCTCCGCCACGGGCGGTCGCTCCGGTTTCGGCCTGGGCCTCGCAATCGGGCGGGAGCTCGCCGCGCGCATGGGCGGAGCGCTCGAGCTCCTCGATCCCGGCGACGGCGCCTGCTTTCGGCTGCGCCTCCCGGCCGCCGCGAGTCTCGGCGAGGAGCGACGCACATGAGCGACTCGTCCTCCGTGCTCGCAGAGATCGCCGCGCAGGCGCAGCGCACCGGGCGCCTCGCGCTCGACACCGAGTTCATGGGCGAGGGCCGCTACCGCACGCTGCTCTGCCTCGTGCAGCTCGCGGTCCCCGACCACACCGCCGGCCTGCGCATCGAGCTGATCGACCCGCTGCACGAGTGCCTCGACGGTGCGCCGCTCGCGCGCGCCCTGGCCGACCCCGACGTCGAGCTGGTCGTGCACTCCGGTCGCCAGGACATCGCGCTCCTGCGCCGGCGCTTTCACACCCCCGTGCACAACGTCTTCGACACGCAGGTCGCAGCCGGCTTCGCGGGAATGGCCGCGCAGACGTCATACGAGACACTGCTCTCCGAGCTGCTGGGCATCCGTCTCGCCAAGAGCGCCAGCTTCACCCGCTGGGACCTTCGGCCGCTCTCAAGCGAGCAGCTCGCCTACGCGCGCGAGGACGTGGTTCACCTGCTTGAGCTCGCCTCCGAGCTGCAGCGGCGGCTCGCCGCCTCTGGGCGCCTTCAATGGGCGCGCGAGGAGTGCCGGGCGCTTGAGCAGGCCAGCGACGAGCGCAACGAGGACGAGATCTTCGCGCGCCTGCCCCGCATCCGCAATCTGAGCGCCGCCGCGCAGGCGATCGCCCGCGAGCTGGTTGCCTGGCGCGAGCGCACGGCGGCCGCGCATGACCGCACCGTGCAGAGCGTGCTCAGCGACGCAGCCTTGGTCGAGCTGGCTAAGCGCCGCCCCGCCACTGTGCGCGATCTCGAGCAGATCCGCGGCTTCTCCCACAGCGGTCTGCGCCGTCGCGGCGAGGAACTGCTTCAGGCCGTGCGAGACGGCACCGACCGTCCGCACACGCCACTCGATCGCCCTGCGCGCCACACCGCGCCCGACCAGGCAGACGCGCCGCTCGTCTCGCTCTGCGAAGCCTTGGTGCGCGCCCGCGCCCGCGAATCCGACCTCGCGTACGAGCTGATCGCCGCCCGCGCGGACCTGCAGGCGATTGTCGCCGCGCACCGAGCCGGCGACCCCGAGCCTGACATCCGCACGCTGCGCGGCTGGCGCCGCGAGCTGGTCGGCACCGAGCTTTTAGAGCTGCTTGACGGACGGGTTTCGCTTTCGGTGCGCGGCGGGAAGCTCGGGATCGGTTCGCGTTGAGCCTTCCGCGGGCCAGCCTTCGCAGATGACGCCACAAGGGGCGGCTGCTTACTAAGCGCAACCCAAATCGGCGACGTTATACGAGGGGGCTCATCCTGTAGTCCTCATCCATCAACTCGCGACGGATCTCCCATTCGGAGCGAGCCGTGTCCCAGCGCCATCCACCGCTATCGAGCGCCCGAATCCACCAGCTGACCATCTGGCCGAGTGACTGGGCTCTCGGTCTAGGCGAGCCCTCGACGTCCTGTAGGTCGATGAACCTCAGCGGAGTCGGATGACCCTCCGGCACCAAGCAGTCGATTACGACTGGAAGCTGGGGACCTCTGATTGGAAGCCACGCGGGATTCCATCGGTAGTCAGCGTCTGCAAGCAGTGGGATGCCAGGCTCAACAAGCTCCAGAACGATTGCCCGAAATTCCCGATATGTCTCGACAGCCTCAGCGAGGGAAAGAAATTTCTCTCCTGAAGGAGCAAGTATCTTCTCATTGCCGTAACCAGGCACCCCATCGTGCCATCCCCACCACACGCGCCCCTCCACGGGCAGGTTCAGACCGAGTGGCGCCAACGCTTCACTCATCTCGTCGTCGGTCAACCCGGCCCTACCCCATTCCTCGACGGGCACACCCTGAGCCCGCAGCCGGCTCTCGTAGTCCTCTAGTATGGCGGCATCGAGCAATGGGGGAAGCAACGACTCCGTCATTTTAGTTGCACAGGCGACTCGTTGGGATTTCCAAAGCAGGATCGAGTGGGATCGCCAAAAAGGCGTAGTCGGTAGAACTCCGTGCCGCCATGCCACAGGACGTCACGAAGTTCCCATATTTACCACCCTGTTTACTGTTATCTTCTTTATTAATCCATTCCAAGCTAGGAAAGATTTCTGCTTTTCCACCACCCTGCTGCGAGGCAAAAAACGGGTACTCGTCGCACGAGTCTCCTGCCGGCGCAGTGCCCGAACAACTACCCAACCCTTTATACCATTCACGTGATTCTTTTTCTTCTTTAGCCGCTGCGCTTTCATAGTTGAGCCTGACCCACGTTGGATGTACTCCCAACGCCCTTAGGTCGTGTTCCGTAGCCGAGGAGACATCACTCCCAGACAAGAAGATCGGCAAACTTTCACACTTGCTTGCTTCCACTCCGCCCAAAGCCGTGTCCTGAAGACATCTTGATGCAATTGCCTTTGCGTCTTTACTCGTCAGTTCAGCTCCAGAGTTTTTGGTCTGAAGCGCTTCGGCAAGTTTAGTTGCTTCGGCCGCTTCAGGGTTGGGCTCGATGACGATATGTTTGCCCGTTTCGACTTCCGTCCCTTCAGCCGGTTCGGTCTTGACAACATGTTCCAGTTCGACAGAAAGATCTGCCGTTTTCCATTCGAGCGGCGTAACAGTGTACGTTTCGAGTTCATCTGCTTCCATCAGAGACTCGCACGCCGATACGCTGAGCGTGCGACAGCTCGGCACAACGGTGTAGCCAGGAAGTGTTTCGGGTTCGCCACTTTTATGAACATGACCACCGTGGTCGAGCACCTTTTCGGCGGAGGAGTGGGTTTCGCTTTTTAGTCCTTCAACCAATTTTGGCAGTGCCGTTTCGAGCGGCGAGACGCCGGTAACAGGCGTCAGGGTCGGTTCCTGTTTAGGCAAACCACCAGAGTAAGTCGCTTCGCGCGGAAAGCGTATATGAAGACCCGCACGACTCTTGATAGTGGAAACCTGATACTCCCACAACTGTTCCCTTCTGGTTATACCTTCACACGTTTCACATTCAGGTGGAATGTAGTGAGTACATTCAGCATACCCATATTCTTCGTGAAAACCACTTACGTTATGCTGATGCGTTGTCTGAAGCGTAGAAGGCCAACCAGCAGTATAAAGTTCAGACGATATAAACGAAAAGGCTGTACCGGTGCAGTTAGGACTAACGTAGGACGATGGATTAACCCAATCTTCTACAGCTTCTTTAGGCTCCCACGCTCCGAGTGCGCCCCACCACTCATGACCACCTTCCGGCACAACCTCAAGCACCCACGACCCAACAGGAACCGACGGCTGCAATTCTTTTGGGCACGAGAAGCCGCGCCAACACGGACCAGCATACCAAATACCCTCAAAGGGTACTTTCGCGAGAATCGATTCTGCGGCACCTTCAAGATAAGACGAGTTAGGTTTCACACGAGCCCAAGCCATTTTTTCGATACCCACAGCATATTCAGGTTCAAGCTGCGATTTCCCGCCACCAGATTCAATTTCCATAATGTCGTGTCCGATCACAACGACATCAGCAACCGCGAGTGTGGCAGGAAGAGCAATCGCGCCAACGACGGCTCCAACGCCTGGCTCGATACCAGCCGACGCAGCGACATCGTCCAGCTCTCCACCTGCAAGCTCTTCGGTAAGAGAACTGCTGCTTTCGATAGCGTGGTCGACGCCTTCACGCATCTCGTCGGCAGCCGCTTCGTTGGTGACGCCTTCCTCGTAGTGCTCTTCCATGTATTCGGCGAGATGAACGTCGCTCGATATTCCGAGGCGCGCAAGCACGTCTCCCGTCGCTTCGGACCCGCCGTAATAGTGATCGAGCGAAGCCATATCGGCGAGGTACCGATCGAGGTCCAACTCGACTTCAGGTTCCGGGCTCACGAGAAGATGTTCAGCTAGATCGTCGATAGAGCCGCCGTCTTTGCCTATCTGTTCTTTGAGCGCTTCCAGCGATCCCTTCATGTGATAGCTGGATTCAAACGAAGTGGCCTGCGCTGCCGGAGCGGCCATGACCAAAGCCCCCATGAGGATGGCCAGTCCCGCGGCACACGCGACAGCCGCTCGACCCAGCCCCACGCTCGCGCCAGTCCGCGGAGCGGCAAGACAACCTCGCGGGCGACCGCGACCCTCAGCTCGATGCCACAGCCTGCTCAACATCCGGGCTCTCCTCCCCTATCAGCGCATTGGCAGTACGGAATCGCGGCGATGCGATAGAGCACAGTCTAAACAGACATATGGGATCATGTCAATCGTATCATCAGTCCGCCTCTACGCAATTTCCGACTTTTTGAGCCAGTCGCCGGAGCTGTTTGCCCGATAGGCAGGTCCAACCTGATGCATAAGGCGACTGCCGCCGTAGCGTATGAGCGCCTTGTCGGGAAGCATGTTGACCTGCCACACCTCCGGCACCGAAACGGCGACGCTGTGACCGGGCCGGCCGGTGACCTCAGTCCAGCGATCGGCCTTCAGGCACTGGCTCTGTCCCGCCGGTGCAGGTCTGGGCTATTCGATGTGGTTGTAAACCGTGAACAGCGGCATGTACATCGAGATCACGATGAAGCCGACGATGGAGCCGATGACGACGATCATGATCGGCTCGAGGATCGAGGTGAGCGCCTTCACCGACGCCTCGACGCGGTCCTCGTAGAAGTCGGCGACCTTGTCGAGCATCGCGTCCAGCGCGCCGGTCTCCTCGCCGACGCCGACCATGTGCGAGACCATCGTGGGAAAGATCGAGGCCTGGCCCAGCGGCGCGGCGATCGTGCCGCCGCGCTTGACTGAGGCGATCACCCCGTCCATCGCCTCCTCGACCGCGATGTTGCCGCCCGTCTTGCCGGTGATCTCCAGAGCCTGCAGCAGCGGCACACCCGCGCCCGTGAGCGCGGCCAGCGTGCGCGACCAGCGTGCGATCGCCACCTCCTGCACGATCGTCCCGATCTTCATCGGGATCCGCAGGCGGAAGCGGTCCCACTGCGGCCGCCCCCAAGAGCTGGCCTTCCACTTGATGAACGACACCGCGACCACGCCTGCCAGGCCGAACATCAGCCACCAGTAGCCGGTGACCATGTGCGAGAGGAAGACGGAGACCTGGGTGATCTTGGGCAGTTCCCCGCCGAACTGTTTGAAGACGCCCTCGAAGACCGGCACCAGGAAGGCCACCAACGCCATCATCACCCCGACGGCGAAGATGATCACCATCGTCGGGTAGACCATCGCCGATTTGATCTGGCGGCGCAGCGAGGCGTCCTTCTCCAGCTGGTCGGCGACGCGCAGCAGCGCGCCCTCGAGCACGCCGCCCGTCTCCCCCGCGCGCGTCATCGACACGAACAGCGGGTTGAACACCTTCGGGTGGCGCTCCATCGCGTCGCTTAGCGGCAGGCCCGCCTCCACGTCCTTGCGGACCGCGACGATCGTCTCTTTGAGGAACTTGTTCTGCGTCTGCTCCTCCAGCACGTATAGCGCGCGGAGGATGCTCATACCGGAGGAGATCATCGTCGAGAGCTGGCGTGAGAAGACCGCGAGGTCGCCCGCCTTCACCCGCTTCATGAACGCGAGCTCGATCTCGCGCGAAGCATGCTTATCGGCGATCTCCAGGACGATCAGCCCACGCGCCTTCAGCTGGTCGGAGACCGCCTGCTTGGAGTCCGCGTCCACCTCGCCGCGCGCCTTCACGCCCGCGACGTCCATCGCCTTGAAGACGTAGGTGCTCATCGTCCGGTCCTCTCCTCCCTACGCCGCCAGCGAGCCCGCGCCCAGCAGGCGCCGCAGCTCCTCGGGGGTCGACGAACGCGATTCGGCCAGCTTCTGGGAGATCGTGTTCTGACGTATGAGCGTCGCCAGCGAGGCGTCCATCGTCTGCATACCGTGCGCCGTGCCAGTCTGCAGCGCAGAGTAGATCTGGTGGGTCTTGCCCTCCCGGATCAGGTTGCGCACCGCGGGCGTCGGCACCAGCACCTCGCACGCCACCGCCCGCCCGGAGCCGTCCGCCGTCGGGATCAGCTGCTGGGTCATGATCCCCTGCAGGCAGACCGACAGCTGCACCCGCACCTGCCCCTGCTGGTGGGGCGGGAAGACGTCGATCACGCGGTCGACCGTCTGCGCGGTGTCCTGCGTGTGCAGCGTCGCGAACACGAGGTGGCCCGTCTCCGCGGCGGTCAGCGCCGTGGAGATCGTCTCCAGGTCGCGCATCTCGCCGACGAGGATCACGTCGGGGTCCTGGCGCAGCGCCGCCTTCAGCGCCTCGGAGAAGCTCTGTGCGTCCGCGCCCAGCTCGCGCTGGTTGACCAGGCAGCGCTTGTGTGGGTGCAGGAACTCGATCGGGTCCTCGATCGTCATGATGTGCTCGTCGCGCGTCTGGTTGATCTCGTCGATCATCGCCGCCAGCGAGGTCGACTTGCCCGAGCCCGTGGGGCCCGTCACGAGCACGAATCCGCGTGGCTTGCGCGTGAGCTCGTGCGCCATCGCAGGCAGGCCCAGCTCGTCGATCGAGGTCAGGTCGACGGGGATCAGGCGGAACGCCGCGCCGATCGCTCCGCGCTGGTAGTACGCGTTCACGCGGAAGCGCGCGTGGCCGGGCACCGAGTAGGCGAAGTCGAGCTGCCAGTCGGTCTCCAGGCGCTGGCGCTGGTCGCCGGTGAGGATCGAGTAGACGATCTCGCGCGTGTCCGTGCCCGACAGCTTCGGGTAGTCCTCCAGCGGCGTCAGGTGGCCGCGCACACGGATCGTCGGGTGCGCCCCCGCCGACATGTGCAGGTCCGAGGCGCGCCGTGAGACGACCTCCATCAAAAGGTCTGCGAAGTCAATGCCCATCGCTCTGCCCATCGACCCTCGCGGCGCCAGCTTCGCGACCGTTCGCGGCGCAGTGGACGAAGATTCGAGTGGCCGCGCACTCTGCACGGAATCTTGCAGGTTGACGCCCTAGCTTCCCAACACGCGAGAGAGCTCGGCTATCGAGGTGCGCCCCTGGCGAACCTTGTCGAGGCCGTCGTCGCGCAGGCGGCGCATTCCCTGCTGGACCGCCATATTGCACAGGTCCTCCGCCGCGCGGCGCTCGAGCGCCAGACGGCGGATCTCAGGGGTGATGCTCATCACCTCGTAGATCCCCGCACGGCCCCGGTAGCCCGAGCCGCCGCAGCGCCGGCAACCCTTGGGCTCGTACGCCTCCAGGTCCACGAGCGCCTTGTAGCCGTTCTGGCGCAGCACCTCCGCGGTGACGATCGTGCGCTGCTTGCAGTGCGAGCAGAGCGTGCGCACGAGCCGCTGCGCGAGCACGCAGTCGAGCGCGGAGGCCACCAGGAACGGCTCGATGCCCATCTCGATCAGGCGCGTGATCGCAGACGGCGCGTCGTTGGTGTGCAGCGTGGAAAGCACGAGGTGGCCCGTGAGCGCGGACTCCACCGCGATCTGCGCGGTCTCGTGGTCGCGGATCTCGCCGACCATGATCACGTCGGGGTCGGCGCGCACCATCGCGCGCAGGCCCGTCGCGAAGGTCAGGCCCGCCTTCGGGGAGACCTGCACCTGGGTGATGCCCTCGACCTGGTACTCGACGGGGTCCTCGACGGTGATGATGTTCTTCTCCGGCGTGTTCAGCGCCTGCAGCGCCGCGTACAGCGAGGTCGACTTGCCCGAGCCGGTCGGGCCGGTGACGAGCACCGCACCGTGGGTCTGGTGGAAGGCGTGCTCGAAGCGCTCGCGATCCTCGTCGCCCATGCCGAGCTTGTCGAGCTTCATCACCACCGACTCCTTGTCGAGGATGCGCATCACGATCGACTCGCCGTGCACGCTCGGAAGCGTCACCACGCGCAGGTCGATGTGGCGCCCGTCGACCGTCAGCCCCACACGGCCGTCCTGGGGCAGGCGCCGCTCGGAGATGTCCAGTTCGGCCATGATCTTGATGCGCGAGACCACACCCGGGCCCATCCGTTTCGGCACCGTGGTGACGTCCGCCAGCACCCCGTCCACGCGGAAGCGCACCCGCGTCTCCTTGCCGTCGGGGGTGATGTGAATGTCGGAGGCGTGCTGTTCGACCGCCTGCGCGACGATCTGGTTGACGAGCTTGATGACCGGCGCGTCGTCGTCGGTCTCGTGCAGGTCCACGACCTCCGCGTGGGCCTCCTCGCTCTCGGCGAGCTCCCCGGTGGCGGCGACCACGTCATCCAGGCGGTCCATGCGGGAGATCAGCGCGACGATGTCCTCCGGCGCTGCGACCGCCACGCGCACCTCGTAGCCGGTCATGATCGCGATGTCGTCCACCGCGAGCACGTTCGAGGGGTCGGTCATCGCCACCAGCAGCGTGCGCTTGTCCACGAACGCCACCGGCACCGCCTGGTAGCGCTTCGCCGCCGCGGTCGTCACAAGGTTCGCGGCGCCCATGTCCACGTGGAAGACCCCGAGGTCGAGGTGGTCGAGGCCGTAGCGCTCCGCGAGCGCTCGCGCGAGGCCATCGTTGGTCAGCGCCGCTTCTTCGACCAGCACCCGCTCGGGGGTCGTGCCGGAGCTGCGCGAGGAGGCGATCGCCTCGTCCACGCGCTCGCGCGCGACGAGGCCCATGTCCACGATCACGTCCGTCAGGAAGCGCGAGGAGGAGCCGCGGCGCGTCGGCGAGGTGATGCCCACCCGACCCTCGCCGGAGGTCTCGCCCGACCCGCTGGCCGATCTCCGATCGGCGGCAGGGCTATCGGCGTCCCCGGCCGCAACCTCGATCGTGGGCTCGTACTCCTCGCCGCCGGTCGGCCGCTCAGGGAGTGCGACGACGACCTGGGGATCTTCCGACTCCATCCCGAAGATCTCGCGCAGGTCGTGGCTCCCCTCGGGATGCCGGGCGCTCACGCCGCCCACCTCGCGTTACCCCTCGGCGGGTGCCTCCCGGGCCGCGCGGCGCATGACCTCGATCGGCGCTGGCCGAAACGGGGATGCTGGCCGAAGGCCAGTGTCTCCCGGCTTCGGCCGATCTGACGATCGCATCTGGTCGCCGATCGGCCGCCCGGTCCACAGCTCGAGGCTGAGCGCGCCCTGGGCGACGAGCACCTCCAGCCCGTCGAGCGTGGGCACGCCCCGCTCGCGCGCGGCGGCGAGCAGCGGTGTGCTGCCTTCTCGGTAGACCAGGTCGATGACATAGGAGTACTCACCGATCAGATCGTGCGTTAGACCCAGCAGGTTGAGGTCGCTCTCCCCCCCGGTAGCCGGTCGTACTAGAGGTTGGCGCAGTCGACCGGAGGCCGGCGAGCCGGGCCGCTCGACATTTCCAGCCAGCCCGACGGACGTGCAATTGATCAGGATGTCGGCCCTTTCGGGCACCCGTACCGCGCGCGCTCCGAGCGCGTCCGCAAGCGCTTGCGCGCGCGCGTGCGTGCGATTGCACACCGAGACCTCCCGCGCCCCCGCCGCTCGCAGCGCCCACACCGCCGCGCGCGCGCTGCCCCCCGCGCCGAGCACGAGTGCGGTGAGGCCCCGCGGGGAGCGCCCCGCGCGCTCCATTGCGGCGATCAGTCCCGGGGCGTCGGTGTTCTCCGCGGCGATTCCCTCCTCGGCGTCGAAGGTGAGCGTGTTCGCCGCCCCAATCTCGCGTGCGGCGACGCTCGCGTCGTCGGCGAGCGCGAGCGCCGCCTGCTTGTGCGGGATCGTTACGTTCGCCCCAGCGAAGCCCGCGCCGCCGAGCGCGCGGGCTGTCTCGTCGAAGAGCTCCGGCGGCACCGGCAGCCGCTGGTAGCTCCACGCATGGAGGCCCAGCTCCCGTAGCGCGGCGTTGTGCATCTCCGGCGAGCGGCTGTGCGCCACGGGCCACCCCAGCACGCCCAGGCGCGGCATCACCCCCTCCCGCATACGCGCGCCGGGGCACCGCGTCGCACCGTCAGCGCCTCTTGCAGGTCGGCACGCGCCCGCCGTTGGGGCTCAGCGCCGCCCGGTAGGCGGCCGCGTTGCGTTCGAAACCGGCGTTGGTCGTGGAGAACACCAGGTCCCCGCAGCCGTCGGCGCCGTTGACGTAGTAGAGGTAGGGCACGTGCGCGGGGTGGGCGGCCGCCTCGATCGAGGCCATCCCCGGGTTGCTGATCGGCGTCGGCGGCAGGCCGCGGCGGGTGCGCGTGTTGTAGGGGGAGTCGCTGTGCAGCTGCGCTTCGGTGAGCGGGTGGGTGAAGTCGTTCAGCGCGTAGCGGATCGTCGAGTCGATCCCCAGCGGCATACTGAGGCGCAGGCGGTTGTAGATCACCGCTGCCACGCGCGGGCGGTCGCGCTCCAGCAGCGCCTCGCGTTCGACCATCGAGGCGACAGTCAGCAGCTGATAGGGAGTTATGTGAAGTGCATGCGCCCGGTGGACCTCGGCGCGACCGAAGTTTTCTTCGAACGCCGTGAGCTGCTCCGCGACCAGCCGGCGCGCCGGCGAACCGGTGAACAGTTCGTAGGTCGCGGGGAACAGGAAGCCTTCGAGGTTCGGCGTCCCCCGCGGCGCCTCGTAGCGCGTGGGGTCCAGCAGCGACGAGCGCCGCGCCGCCGCCAGGTAGCTGCCCGTCAGCCCCTTCGCTTTGGCGATCAGCGAGATCTGCGTGCGTGTCTCGCCCTCGGGGATCGTGATCTTCACGATCTTTACCGGCGCGGGCGGCAGCGGCGCGGGCTTTGGGCTTGGCAGCAGTTGGACCAGCACGAACGCCGCCACCACGATGAGAGCCAGCGCCCCCAATGCCAGCGTCCATCCGCGGGAGATGCGTCGAGGCGTCTTGACGCGGCGCCGCTCGCGCTCTGCCCGCGCGCGTTCGCGCTCCTCGGTGGTGCGGTTGCCGGTGGACAAGGGGCTCCAGCCTAGAGGGATGAAGCGGTCCGGTTGTTGCGGTCCCGCGCAGCCAGCCACCCATCCAGCATGTGCGCGGCGGCGCGGGAGTCCTCCGCCGAGACGGCGCCCTCCATCCGCTGGGCCATGCGCGTGGTGAAGCGCTCGTCGTGCAGCTCGACCGGCACCCCCTCCCCCGTTGTCTCCCCACGCAACCGCCGGGCGAGCCGTGCGGCAAACTCCCTGGTCTCGCGCGTCTGCTCGGTGTCCTGGCCGCTGAGCGAGAGGGGCAGGCCGACGACCACGCGCTGCACCTCGCGCTCGGCGACGAGCTCGGCCAGCGCGTCCATCCCGCGGCGTGTCGCCGGGCGGAGGATCGCCTCGATCGGGGTGACGATCGTCCCGGTCGGGTCGGCCAGCGCGCAGCCGCAGCGGGCGCTGCCGTAGTCGAGGCCGAGCACGCGCATCAGCCCTCGGAGGGGTTCTCTTCAAGTGCCGACACGATCTCGGCGCCGCCCGCTTCGATCGCCTCGCCCAGCTTCTCGGGCTCACGCCCGCCGGCCTGCGCCATGGTGTCGCGCCCTCCACCGCCACCGCCGACAACCTCGGCCGCCCGCTTGACGACCGCTCCGGCGCGGACCCCGCGCCGCACCAGCGCGGGGGGCACGCTGGCCACCAGATGGACCCGCCCATCGGCTGCCGTGCCCAGCAGGATGGCCGCGTTGGGGAGGCGGCCCTTGACACGGTCAAGCACCTCAAGCAGCGCCTTGGCGTCCGGCACTTCCACACTCTGCGCGAGCACTCCTGCTTCGCCGCCGTCCCGCACCTGCTCGACGAGCGAGTCGATATCGATGCCACCCCCGCCGTTGCCCAATCCGCGATCGCTCTTGAGCGCCTTTTCAAGCTCCTTGCGTTCACCCTCGCGCGCCCTCACCGTCTCCGGCGCATCCTCGGGGCGGGTACGCAGGGCGGAGGCGATTTCGCCCAGCAGGCGATCGTGCGCCCGCAGCAGCTCGACGGCGGCAGGGCCGGTGAGGGCCTCGATGCGGCGCACGTTGGCGGCGCTGGAGGTCTCACTCTGAATGCGGAACAGACCGATCTCAGCGGTGGAGCGCACGTGGGTGCCCCCGCAGAGCTCCCGGGAGTACTCACCCTCACCGATCTGCACCATGCGCACCACGTCTCCGTACTTCTCGCCGAAGAGCGCCATCGCGCCCAGCTCGCGGGCCTCCTGGAGAGTCGTCGTGATCGGGCGCACGGGGTCGTTGGCGAGGATCCAGGCGTTCACGCGGTCCTCGACGTCGCGCAGCTCCTCGGCGGTCAACGCCTGGCTGTGGCTGAAGTCGAAGCGCAGCTTGTCGGGGCCGACGTAGGAGCCGGCCTGGCGCACGTGGGCGCCGAGGCGTTCGCGCAGCGCGGCGTGCAGGAGGTGCGTCGCTGTGTGGTTGCACTCGGTGGCGTGGCGGGCAGCGTGGTCCACGCGTGCGAGCACGGGTTTCTCGGGATCGAGCGTTCCCTGCTCGAGCGCCACCTCCAGCACCTGGTCATCTCCAAACCGGAAGACGTTTTCCACTCGCCCCTTGCAGTCCCCGTCTTCACACTCGATCGTGCCGACGTCTGAGACCTGGCCGCCGCCGGCAGGGTAGAAGGGAGACTCGGCGAGCTTCACCAGGAAGCGGCGATCCTCACCGGTGAAGTCCCAAACGGCCCCCACAGAGGTGTGCTGCCGCTCCGTTTCATATCCGGTAAAGCGAGTGGTGAAGTCGGCGGTTTCGGCACGCTCACGCGCAATCTCGCGGGGGTTCTCACCATCGCGCTCGCCGGCGCCGGCCGCCGCGCGGGCGCGGGCGCGCTGGGCGTCCATCAGGCGCTCAAAACCCTCGGCGTCGACGCCTAGGCCGCGCTCGGCGAGCAGCTCCCGGGTCAGGTCGAAGGGGAAACCGTAGGTGTCGTGCAGGGTGAAGGCGTCGGCGGCGGCGATCCCTTCGGCGCCGGCGTCCGCGGCGCGCTCGATCAGCTCCTCCAGCAGCCGGGTGCCCTGAGCGAGGGTGCGCCCGAAGCTCTCCTCCTCGGAGGCAAGCCACTTCTCGATCGCCTCGCGCTGCTCGGGGAGCTCGGGGTAGGCGCCACCCATCAGCTCGCGCACGACGGCGGCGTAGCGCACGAGGAAGCCGTCCTCCATGCCAAGGCCGCGGCCCTGCTGGATCGCGCGGCGCATCACGCGCCGCAGCACGTAGCCGCGCTCCTCGTTGGAGGGGACGACGCCGTCGGCGACCATGAAGGACATGCCGCGGGCGTGGTCGGCGAGAATGCGCAAGGCGCGGTCGGTGGCGAAGCCCTCGCCGTAGCGGCGGCCGGAGAGCTCCTGGCCGAGGTCGAGCAGCGGCTGGAACTGGTCGGTCTCGAACACCGACTCCCTGTCCTGGAGGATCGCGGCCAGGCGGTTGAGCCCGAGGCCGGTGTCGATGTTGCGCGTCGGCAGCTCCTCGAGGATCGTCTCACCGCCCCCGCCGGCACCCCGCGGGCTACTCCCGCTCTCCCCCTCGCCGGCCCCGCGGGGGCGCTGGTTGTACTGCATGAAGACGAGGTTCCAAAACTCCAGGAAGCGCTCGTTCTCACCGCCGGGGAGGTCGTCGGCCGCGCCGAAGTCAAGGCCGCGGTCGAGGTAGAGCTCCGAGCAGGGCCCGCTGGGCCCGACGGGCCCGGCTTCCCAGAAGTTCTCCGAGCGGGGGCAGCCGACGATCCGCTCGCGGGGCACCCCGACCGCTTCCCACAGCTCGATCGCCTCCTCGTCGGGCCCGAGCCCGAGCGCATCGTCGCCGGCGAACACCGTCACCCAAAGGTCCTCCCCGCGAAAGCCGAAGACCTCGAGCGAGAGCTCCCACGCGAGCTCGATGGCGCCCTGCTTGAAGTACTCCCCGATCGAGAAGTTGCCGAGCATCTCGAAGAACGTCAGGTGGCGCAGCGTGGTGCCGACCTTCTCGATGTCGGGCGTGCGAAAGCACTTCTGGCAGCTCGTGAGCGTCGGCGCGGGCGGCGCTTCGCGCCCGAGGAAGTAGGGCTTCAGCGGCTGCATCCCGGCGGTGGTGAGCAGCACGGAGCGATCGTCGGGGGGCGGCACGAGCGAGGCCGAGGCCAGCCGCCGGTGCCCGCGCTCCTCAAAGAAGGCCAGGAAGCGCTCACGGATCTCATCCGAGGTCATCGTCGAGTGATCTTAAGGCGCTACCCGGCAACCGTGCCGTAGCCCAGGATCACGTCACCCTCGTAGAGGCACGCGATCTGCCCGGGGGCGGCGCGCGTGATCGGCTCCTGCAACTGCACCTCGACGCCCTCGTGCCTGCCGGGCCCGGGGTCAGCCGCGAGGCGGCAGGGGTAGCGGCGCCCGTGGGAGCGGACGCGCACGCCGTCGACCTGTGCTCCCGAGCAGCGGAGCGTGACGTCGCGGACCGCGACGGTGCGCGTGAGCAGCGCCTCGCGGGGGCCGACGGTGACGGTGTTGGCGCGAGGGTCGGTGCCCAATACATACAGAGGCTCGGGCCCCCCGATGCGCAGGCCGTGACGCTGGCCGACGGTGAAGGCGTGGGCGCCACCGTGGGTGCCCAGCCGAGCGCCGTCGGCGTCGAGGATGCCCCCGGGAGCGGACGGGACGTCCCCGTGGCGGGCGAGAAAGCGCTGTAGGCCGGTGCCCGCGAGGAAGCAGAGGTCCTGCGAGTCGGGCTTGCGCGCGACGGAGAGCCCCTCGCGCTCGGCGATCGCACGAACCTCGGTCTTGGTCATGCCTCCCAGGGGAAAGTGCAGGCGGGCGAGCGAGGCAGGAGCGAGCCCGGCGAGCATGTAGCTCTGGTCCTTGAGCGGATCTAGCGCCGTGCGCAGCAGCGGGACGGAGGAGCGGGCGGGGTCGATATGTACGCGTGCGTAGTGCCCGGTGACGAGCCGCTCGGAGCCGAGGCGTCGCGCGAGGTCGAGCATCGCGTCGAGGCGCACGGAGCCGTTGCAGCGCACACAGGGGTTGGGGGTGTGTCCGCGGGCGTAGCCCTCGAGCCAGCCGTCGACGACGCCGGCGCGGAACTCCTCGCGCAGGTCGATCGAGAGGTGCGCCAGCCCCTGGGAGTGCGCGAGTGCGCGGGCGCCGCGGACGGCCTGCGCGGAGCAGCAGCTGCGCTCGCCGTCGTTCTCGGGGTCGGCCCACAGCTCCAGGGTGACCGCGACCACCTCCTCGCCGGCGCGCGCGGTGAGCAGTGCGGCAACGGAGGAGTCGACCCCGCCGCTCATGGCGACCAGAGTGCGCCTTTTCCCATTGCCCGCCCGCCCGAGCGCGGCGCGGGCGCGGGCGGCCCCGCCGAGCGCGCGGTGCAGGGCGTCGGCGGACAGCTCGGCGGCGTGGCGCTTGGAGGGGCTGAGCCCCCCGAGCTCGGCGGCGATCTCCTCGGCCCCTACGCGCGCGGCCTGCAGCAGGGGGGTCCCGCGCACGAGCGCGACAGCGGCGCTGCCGGCGGCGATAGCGGCCCCGCAGCCGGACGCGTCGAAGCCGGCGTCCGCGATCAGCCCTTCGGGACTGGAGGGGTCGAGCGCGAGCGAGACGCGCACAAGGTCCCCGCAGGCGGCTCCGCCGGCGGCGCCGGTGCAGGAGTCCTCGGGTGTGTGTCCGCGCCCGGTCGGGCGCTCCAGATGGTCGGCGAGCGCCGCGGCGAGCATACCGCCGAGTTTAGACGCCTGTGGTACAGCCCCTGAGCCCTACTTGCGGGCTTCGGCGACTGCCTGCTCGATTGCGAAGGCGTCGGTGTAGCCGGTCATCGTGGTGACCTGACGGTGGGGGTTGACGATCAGCAGCGTGGGGGTCTGGTAGATCTGGATGTCGCGGGTGATGGAGCCGAAGGAGTCCACCTGCCGGGCGCGGGCGGTGTGCACGGCAACGCTGCGACCCAGCTTGTGAGCGGCGGCCCGCACCTGCCGGTCCACCGCCGCGTCGTCCGAGGAGCGGGGGTTCCAGAAGAGCAGCAGCACGACCTTGCCCTGTTTGAGCTCCCCCGCGACAGCGGCCTGGAGGGGGGGTGCCGATTTGGATGGCGCAGCCGCGGCGGAGCCGCTATGCGCGCGCGGCGTGCGCTGTGAGGCGGCCGCGGCCGCCTTCGACGCCGAGGCGGTACCCGTCGAAGCGTGTGTCTGGGTATGAGACCCGGCGGCAGTAGAGGCCGGGGTGCTCACGGTGGCGCCGGTGTGAGCACCCGCGGGGCGGTGCGACGCCGCGGAAGGCGTCCCTCCGCCGGCCGCTTCTCCGGAAGCCTGAGCGGACTTGCTCTGCAGTGCCTGGGCGTTGTGTTCTGAGGCGGCGACAGCTCCGTGGGCCTTGTTGATGTCCTTGCTCAGTCCTTCCACGCCGGGCGCGGAGCCGTGGTACACGGAGCTCGAGCCCCCGGCCGGGGAGGAGCCAGAGGCACTGGCGGAGGAGCTGCCGGCCGAGGAGGAGACGCTCGGGGAAGAGGAGCCCGTGGATGCTCCGCCCGGGCGGTGCAGCACGGCGAACCACGCGAGCACGAACACCCCGAGCGCGAGCAGAGCGATCTGAAAGGGACGCGACAACTGGGCCATCCCCCCCAACTTCGGCATTCCAGCCGCGCGAGTTGAGCCCCAAATTGGGGCTTGGACGGTTGCGAGGCGTCGGCGGGTGCCCTTGGCGGCTCAGATATCGCGCAGCCCGTGCAAGATCGTATGCACGACGGTCCCCGTGGGGATCTCCTGCTGTGTGTGGGCCTGCATGTCCTTGAGCATTGTCTCCCCCGCAGGGCCTCCCGCACCCACGATCGCCACGTAGCGCACGCCGAGGCGGGAGGCGTGGGCGAGCTGGTTCTTCAGGGAGCGGCCGCCCAGCTCCATCTGCGCCGTCAGGCCCGCGCCGCGCGCCTCGTGCAGCAGCCCGAACGCGGCCCTGGACGGAGTGTTCCGCCCGGTCGGACCGCGGTCGGTGGCTGTTCCCTCTGCCGCGCGGCGAACCGCGGGTTCTTGCTCCGCGGGACGTGCACCGGCCGCTGCGGCCGGTCCGCCCTTGAGCGGGGCGGCCCCCGCGCGAACGCTCGCCGGGACCCCCTCGGGGGGGTCCTCATCCCAACCCTCGAACGCGACGTAGAGGTCGATCGCCGCCGGCCCCGCCGCCGGCGCCTGGCCGGCCAGAAGGATCCGCTCGATGCCCGCCGCCCAGCCCATGCCCGGGGTCGGGGGGCCGCCGAGCTCGGCGACCAGGCCGTCGTAGCGGCCGCCGCCGCCCACCCCGCTCTGCGCGCCCAGCTTCTCGGAGGTCAGCTCGAAGACCGTACGGGTGTAGTAGTCGAGGCCCCGCACCAGCGTCGGGTCGATCTCGTAGGTCACCCCCGCCTCATCGAGGAGGGCGCGGACCTCCGCGAAGTGGGCGGCGTCCTCGGGGCCCAGGTGCTCGAGCAGGCGAGGGGCGCTTTGCATCACCGCGCGGGTGGCGGGGTGTTCGGAGTCGAACGCGCGCAGGGGGTTCAGCTCGATGCGCTCGCGCACCTCCTCCGCGAGGCGGGCCTCGTTCGCGCGTAGGTGGGCCTGCAGGCGCTCGCGGTACTCCGCGCGGGCCCCGGGGCCGCCGAGGCTCGACAGGCGCAGGCGGGCCTCCCCCACCCCGAGCTCCTCCAGCAGCCTCGCGAGCAGCACGATCGACTCAGCGTCCACCGCGGGGTCTTCGGAGCCGAGCGCCTCGGCGCCGACCTGCCAGAACTGGCGCTGGCGGCCGGCCTGGGCGCGCTCGTAGCGGAAGAAGCTGGATAGGTACCACAGCTTCACCGGCTGGCGGAGCTTGTGCATCCCGTGCTCCACGTACGCCCTGCACACCGGCGCGGTGCCCTCGGGGCGCAGCGTCAGCGAGCGGCCGGAGCCGTCCTTGAAGGTGTACATCTCCTTCTGCACAATGTCCGTGGAGGCGCCCACCCCGCGGGCGAACAGCTCGGTGGACTCGAACGTCGGGGTCTCGATCCGCTCGTAGCCCGCAGCCTCGAGCAGCGTCCGTGCCCGCTCCTCCACCCGCGCCCGCGCAGCGGCCTGCTCGGGCAGCACGTCGTGGGTACCCCGCGGGGCCCTGATCTGCGAACCGCTCAACTCGCGGCCGCGCCTGCGGAGGAGCGGAGCTCCGCGAGGAACGGGTTGGTTTGGAGCTCCCGCCCCAGGGTGGTCACACCCATGTGGCCCGGGTACACCACCGTGTCCGGAGGGAAGCGCTCAAGGAGCGTGGCAATCGAGCGCTCCAGCACGCTCCAGTCGCCCCCCGGGAGGTCCACCCGGCCGACGGAGCCCTGGAAGAGCACGTCGCCGGAGAGCAGCGCCTGGGTCTCCGCGGGCGGGGTCGCCGCCGCGGGCGGGGTCGCCGCCGCGGGCGAGGTCCCCTCTGCGGGCGCGACGGTACGCGGGTCGGCGGAGGGCGCGTCAACTGGGGACGCGGCTGCGGGGGCGATCGCGTACGTCACGTGCCCCGGGCTGTGGCCGGGGGTGGACAGCACCTCGATCTCCAGGCCCGCGAGGGTGAGGCGCTCGCCGCCCGCGACCGTGTGCTCGGGCTCCCAGTTCTCGAACGGGCCGAACCCCGCGGGCACCCACGTCATGATGTCGCTCAGCAGCGGCCGCTCGACCTTCGGGCAGTACACGGGCGCCCCCGTCGCCCGCGCCACCGGGGCGACGGCGCCGACGTGGTCGAAGTGGCAGTGGGTGATCAGGATCGCCTCGATCTCCACCCCCAGCGCGTCTGCCGCCGCGAGCAGCCGCTCGGGCTCCTCCCCCGGGTCGACCATCACCGCCCGCCCGCTCCCCCGGCCGGCCATCGCGATGTACGCGTTCTCCTGCACCGGCCCCACCGTGAACATTCGCACGTCCGCGCTCACGCGCTGCCCGCCTTCGCCTTCTGCCGCAGGCGGCGTTTATACAGCCACGCGTCGGTGTAGTAGCTGATCGGCACGTACATCGCGAGCACCAGCGGGAACAGGACCGCCGCCTCGGCGGTGTTCTTGATCAGCACGACCCCGATCACCAGCATCAGCACCGCGGCCGCCAGCGCCCGGTAGAACGCGCCCCGCCACGTTGGCGGGCGGTCGTACTTCTGCAGGCGCTGCTCCCGCGCCTTCGCCTTCTCCCGTCCGGCTCCGCTGCGCTCGGCCGCGGTCGGCCGTCGGCCGGTGCGCCCGCGGGACTCCACCATCCCCACCGCGTTGCCGCGATGCTTGGTCTTGCGCTTCGTCTGGGCCATCGGTTACAAGCCTAGTGCGTTCTCGGGCCGGTGCGTTCTCAGCCGATGAGCACGTCTCGGGCCAGGTGGTTCTCAGCCTATGAGTGCGTCTCGGGCCAGGTGGTTCTCAGCCGAGGAGCGCGTTCTCGATCACGTGGCGCGCGGGGTCGAAGCCCGGCATCGGAAGGTCCCCCGGGAAGCCCTCGAGCGCAGCCGCAGGCGCCAGGCCAACCAGCTCCGCGCAGGCCACCTCCGCGTGCCTGCGCACAGCGTCCACCACGATGCCCAGGGGCACCTCCGTGGGGCGCTCCACGTTCATCGAGACCTGTGGCCCCCGGCGCAGCGCCACCCCGATCGCGCGCACACCCGGGAGGCCCTCGGCGCCGCCCTCGCGGATCAGGCTCGCGATCAGGCGCGCGTCCTCCACGCCGGCGGGGGGCGCCAGCTCGAGGTTGAACGCCACCAGCGGCGGACGCGCCGCCACGAGCGTGGCGCCCGCGGTGGGGTGCATCGCGTGGGGGCCGAAGTCGGGGTAAAGCTCCCCGGCGCGCATCCGCTCCCCAAGCCTAACCACGCCGCCGCGGCGCAGCTCCGCCCGTGTGCCTGCTGGTCTTCGATCG
Organism: uncultured Solirubrobacterales bacterium; assembly: GCA_963703395.1. GTDB lineage: Bacteria > Actinomycetota > Thermoleophilia > Solirubrobacterales > Solirubrobacteraceae > Palsa-744. Next base: position 1,438,098 of record OY969817.1, read on the forward strand.
GTGGACGCTCGACCGGCGCCCGCCAACTCCCCGTACAGGAACACCGGGACCCCAAGCCCCCCGATCAGATCCGCGGCGACCAGCGCCTCCGCGCACGCGGCTCCGCGCATGGCGGGTTCCAGGTACACGATGGGAACCACGTCCACCGCGCCCACGTGGGGGTGCTCGCCGCGGCGGGAAGCCCCGCCGCCCTTCCCGGCACGCTCCCCGAGGTCGATGCGCCGCAGCGCCTCCGCCGCCCCCGCCGCCAGCGCGCCGGCCAGCGATCCCGGGCGGCCCGCGAACGTGAGCACCGCGCGGTGGTGGTCGGCGTCGCTGTGGATGTCCAGCAGCCGCGCCCCCCCGTCAGCGGTGCAGGCGCCGGCGATCGCCTCGATCGCCGCGGGGTCGCGGCCCTCGGAGATGTTGGGGACGGCGAGCAGGGGAGGAGTGGAGCCGGTCATCGTGCTCGACATCTCATCAGCCCACGGGGATGGTTTGGTTCAGAGCCGCGCCGCCACGAGCCCCGAGGCGAGCAGTACCATCGCCAGCGCGCACGCCCCCAGCGCGCCCTCCATCGGCGCGGCCAGGCGCGCGGCGTCGAGCGGCACGGTGGAGCCATCCGCGAGGCGCTGCTCGCCGCTGAGCGAGACGGTGCGCCGGCGCAGCTCGCGGACCGGGGTGCTGAGGCGCCGTTGGGCGAGGGTCAGTGTGAAGCACGCCAGCGCCGCGAGGACCGCGGGCGCACGCAGCTGCTGCGAGTTGACCCAGTAGCCGGTCAGTGCGGGGAAGGCGCCCCACGAGGCGGCGAGCCAGAAGGCGGTGTGAAAGCGCCCGCCGAACCACTCGAGGTTGTAGGCGAGCACGATGAACGCTCCCGCGACGACGAACGGGATCAGTGTGAGCGAGACGCTCACGGCCCCCACGACCCCGATCGCCACCGCGCCCGCCAGCGAGAGCCCCGCCATCGCCGTGAGCGCGCGGCTTGAGAGGCGCGTGCCCAGCGGCCTGCCGTTCAGCTCGTCTAGGGCGTGTGCGCAGACGCCCACCCCGAGCAGAAACGCGCACAGGGTCGCCACCAGCCGATCGCCGTACAGGTGCGGCGCGACCGCGGCCCCGATCGCCACGTTGGCGAGGTTCCAGGCGGTGTAGGGCGGGTGCAGCAGCGTCACGAGGTCCCGCCACCCGCCCGGGCGCAGCGCGTAGAACGCAGGGCGGTCAAGCGGGGGCGTCGCCAAGCTCCTCACCCGCTCCCCGCGGGCCCCCGCGTGCCCCACATCACCACGCCCCCGCCGAGGCTCATACGGCGGGCGTACACCGCTTCGATCCCCGCGGCCCGCCACAGCGCGACGATCTCCTCCAGCGGGTAGCGCGCGTAGAGCTCGGGGATGCTGTGCGCCAGGAACCGTCCCGTCTGCGCCCACTCGCGCGAGGCTAGGCGTCCGAGCGCGGGCAGCCCCACGTGCGTGTAGAGCCTCCACGAGGCGCGCCACAGCGGGTTGGGAGGGACCCCGAACTCAAGCGTTGCGATCCGGCCCCCTGGGCGCACCACGCGCGCAAGCTCCGCGAGCGTCGCGGCGGGGTCCTCGACGTAGCGCAACAGGTAGGTGAAGGTGAGGTGGTCGAACTCCCCGTCGGCGAACGGGAGGCGCTCGGCCTCGCCCTCCACGAGCGTGACCCGCGCCGCCAGCGCCTCCTCGCGCGCCAACCGCGCCCGGGCGGCCCCGAGCATCTCCGGGCTCTGATCGAGCCCCACCACCGAGCACCCGTAACGGCGCACCAGCTCGCGCGCCACCAGCCCCGTCCCGGTCGCCACGTCGAGCACACGCTCCCCCGGCGCCGCGTCGACCGCCGCCACCATCGCCCGCCGCCAGCGGGGGTCCTGACCGAAGCTGAGGACGGCAGCCACGCGATCGTAGTGGCGCGGCAGCGGCGCGAACAGGGCGCGCGCGTGGGGTTTGCGGCCCAGCTCCCGCTGCGCAGCCCACTCGCTCATAGCGCCACGCTCGCTCTCATCGCACACGTAGTCTCGCTGATCTCGCCCCGGAGCGGCTCGCCCTGGATCGAGGGCTCGCTGGGAAGTAATCCAGCGACGCCGGAGTCAATGGGGGCAGCGCGCGACTGATCGCGACTGAATCGAACGACAGGAGATAGACCTCAGTGCTCAAACCATCGATCCTTGCTCTCGCCGGCGCAGCGCTCGTCATCGCTGGCTGCGGCAGCTCTAAGAGCGCCAGCACCCCGTACAGCTCGACACCAGCGGCGGGCACCAGCGCGACCCCGGCAGCGACGCCGACCGCCGCCGGTGCGTTCCTCGCGAGGTTTGCGACCGCCAGCTCGCTCGGTTCGACGGTCCCGGCGAACGGTGACGTCAACCCCTATGGCATCGTCACCGTTCCGACCAGCATCGGCAAGCTGCACGCCGGTGAGCTGCTGGTGAGCAACTTCAACGACAAGGCCAACAACCAGGGCACGGGAACAACGATCGACCAGATCACCACAGCCGGGAAGACCTCGCTGTTCGCACACCTGAGCCCGAGTGCTCTGCCGGGAAGCTGCCCCGGCGGCGTCGGCCTTACAACGGCGCTAAGCGTCCTGCCGGGCGGGTACGTGATCGTGGGGAGCCTGCCGACGAGCGACGGCAAGTCGGCGACCGCGAAGACCGGCTGCCTGATCGTGCTCGACAGCGACGGTCACGCGGTCGGCACGATCGCGGGCAGCCAGATCCAGGGCCCGTGGGACATGACCGCGGTCAGCCATGGCTCGAACACCACGTTGTTCGTCAGCAACTCGCTCGACGGAGGCGCTGCGAAGGGCGTCCACACAATCAAGAACTCGACGGTGCTGCGCATCCGCGTGCGCTCCGGTGTCGGGCACCCGCCGCGTGTCCTCAGCGAGCAGACGATCGCGAGCGGCATCCCCTGGCGCGATGACCCCGACGCGCTTGTGATCGGGCCGACGGGCGTCGCGCTCGCGAGCGACGGCACGCTGTATCTCGCCGATACGCTTGAGAACCGGATCGCCGCCATCCCCAATGCGATGACCCGCACGACCGCGGCTGCGGGCGGCGGGAGCACCGTCTCCGAGGGCGGGCACCTCAACCAGCCGCTCGGGCTGACGCTCGCGCCGAACGGTGACATCCTGACCGCCAACGCGGGTGACGGCAACATCGTGGAGACCACGCCTGCCGGCAAGCAGCTCCTCACTCGCGCCGCCGACACGAAGACCGGCGCCGGATCGCTGTTCGGGCTGGTCCTTGCACCGGCTGGCAACGGCGTGTACTACGTTGACGATGGCGAAAACACGCTGCGCCTGTTGCACTGACGCCGCGTGCCCACGGAGGATTTCAAGGAGTTGCCGGCATCAGCGCAGGCAACGTCCATGACGAAAGGAGACTCGATGAACAGTTCACAAGAGAAGCAGGCGGCGCAATCGTCCCCGCCTCGGCTCACCCCAGCAGGCCAGGCAAAGCTGCGCTCGGCGTCCCAGCTCTCGACGCTCGCGCTGGCGACCGGTCTGCTTGCGCTGGCCGGTTGCGGCAGCTCGTCGAGCAGCACAAGCTCCTCCGCCTCCACGCCGGCAAGTCAGCCGGCGGCGCCGGCGACATCGAGCTCGGCGACATCCTCGACTCCCGCCCCGGCGAGCGGCGCTACGGCGCTGAGCCTCGAAGCCAATCCCGAAGGCCAGCTGAAATACAACAAGACCTCGCTGACCGCCAAAGCGGGCAGTGTCGCCATCGCCTTCGCCAACATGTCTCCGGTGGGTCACAACACGACGATCGAATCCTCCAGCGGCGCCATCGTCGGGGCAACCCCGACCTTCCAGGGTGGATCGAAGACGTTGACGGTGAACCTCAAACCCGGCACCTACAAGTTCTACTGCTCGGTCCCGGGGCACCGTATGGCCGGGATGGAAGGCACGTTGACGGTCAAATAGGCCCCCTCGAAGCATAGAAACTCCGCCCGAGCGTGACGATGCTGCAAAAGTAGAGCGAGACTATAAATCTCGTTTGCTGGCGCCATCCTTCAGGGTAGGTCAGCGAGCAGCGCGTCGATGCGGCTTGCGATGTCCTCACGGATCGCGCGAACCTCACCCAGCGGGCGTCCGCTTGGGTCGGGGAGGTTCCAGTCGATGTAGCGCTTGCCTGGGATATGGGGGCAGGCGTCGCCGCAGCCCATCGTCACGACCACATCTGCCTGTCCGGCGAGCTCGCGGGTGAGGAGTTGGGGCCGACGGTCGGCCAGGTCGATGCCGAGCTCTTGCATGACCTCTACGACCTCGGGATGGACGTGGTCGGCAGGCGTGGTGCCTGCCGACAGTGCGGTGTGTCGTCCGGCGGCGGCGCGCTGGAACAGGGCTTGGCTCATCTGCGAGCGCCCGGCGTTATGCAGGCAGACGAACAGGACTGTCGCCATCGACAACCGCTCCCTTGGTCGATTGGTCGGCGGGAGCAACGAGCGACTTGTGACCGCGCACGAGCTGGTAGGCGAACACGCCGATCGCAGCACCGCTGAGCGGGCCGATCACGTAGACCCAAAAGCTGCTCCAAGTACCGGAGGCCAAGGCGGGGCCGAAGGAGCGCGCGGGGTTCATTGAAGCGCCGGTGATCGGGCCACCGAACAGCGCATCGAGTCCCACGGTCCCGCCGATTGCGATCGCGGCGGCAGCGCCGACCGCGCGAGTGTCGGTTGCGACGGCGGTGATGACAAACATCAGGAAGGCGGTCAGGACGATCTCATAGCCCAGGGCGGTCCCGCCGTTCACGCTGGGGAGCGTTGCGCCAAGGTGGGCGGGCTTGTTCGTCCACGCGACCAGGAGCAGGAGAGCCGCCGCAGTCGCACCGATGAGCTGCGCCGCGATGTAGGCCAGCGCGTCGCGGATCGGGAAGTGGCGGGCGAGGGTGAACGCGATCGTGACGCTCGGGTTGTAGTGCGCGCCGGAGAGATGCCCGCCCGCGTAGATCATCACCATGATTACCAAGCCGAACACCAGGCTCACGCCGACATCGCCGATCGAGCCGACGCGTGTGGTGTTGGTGATGATCGCGCCACACCCGGCGGTCACGAGCGCGAAGCTGCCGATCGCCTCCATGAGCGCGCGGCGGACAAGGTTGGGGCGTTCCATCAGGCGACCATCATGGGCTTCATGGCGCGGATCGTATTACATCGACAGACGTGAGTGTTATTGATACAAGTAGATTGATGCCCGTCGATTTGGAGCTTGCCCCCAAGCAAAGCGAGCGGCCGGTGAGCGCTGTTGCGAGCCCGTCGTCGCCAAGGTCGAGTGCTGCGGCCACGAGCAGGGCGGCGCCTGCGGTCCTCGTGACCTGGACCGCGGCGGCGACGTAGCGCTCGTGCACGGTAGCGTGCAGACATGCGCTCGCAGGCCCCTCCGCTGCCCATACTCCAGCCAGCCGGCCAGACTCGCTCGCGGCCGATCCGCCGCGCAAGGACGCTCTCGCTGTTGAGTATCGGGTGGATGACTCTGGAGGCCGGTGTCGCGGTCGCTGCCGCCGTGATAGCGGGGTCGGTCGCGTTGCTTGCCTTCGGCCTAGACTCGCTGATCGAGCTTGTCTCAGCCAGCACGATCCTGTGGCTCTTTACAGGCAGCCGCAGTGACTCGGATGCAGCCGAGCGCCGCGCTCAGCAGCTGGTCGCCATCTGTTTCGGGGTCCTTGCGCTGTATGTGACGGTCGCTGCGATCAGTGCGCTCGCGGGCGGATCGCATCCCGAGACGAGCTGGCCGGGAGTGGCGGTGTTGGTCGGAGCGATCCTCGTCATGCCGCTGCTCGCACGCGCGAAGGGCCGCGTCGCCGTGCAGCTCGGGTCCGCGGCGACGGCGGGCGACGCGGCGCAGTCGTGGTTGTGCGCGATCAGCGCCGCAGCGGTGCTGGTTAGCATCCTCGGCAACGCTGCCTTCGGCTGGTGGTGGCTCGACCCGATCACGGGGCTAGGGATCGCCGGCCTTGCCGTGCGCGAGGGACACGAGGCGTGGACCGGGAAGCTCTGCGCCGACTGCGCGCCGATCGGCACGGAGCTGCGCACTGACTGCGGTGAGGAGAACTGCTGCTAGCCAACGGCAGGACTCCCGCTCAGAGGCTCATAGTCGCGCACCTACGGCCAGCAGGTAATACACCTCCAGGGAGGCGGTCGAGGGTAGGCCGCATAAGGAAGCGGTCAACGTCAACCAGGCATGTACCGGAAGCTACTCCTGCGAGGCTCAGGGTTCAAGACCGATCGGCCGGGGCGGTCCGGGGTGGCGTGAGGGATGTTTGCACTTTGTTTGCACCCCATCCCTGGCAAGGGCGACTCGGCGCTACTCGATCAGATGGATCCGATAGCCGCGCGTGCTGGCGTTTCGGGCGAGCGGCCCGTCGAGCGTCCATAGCTCAGCGCCCAAGTCATCGGCGAGAGCGAGATAAGCGGCATCGTAGGCAGAGCGCCGTTCGAGGGTGAGCGTGGAGCGCACCACGCCCGGCCCGTCGCGCAGCACGTGGTAGACGATCGGCAGCTCATCGAGGACGTCCCACGCCTCTCGCATCGCATCGTCGCTGAGGCTTCCCGCCGCTACCTTCTTGGCGAGCGCATTGGCGATCTCATAGCGGGCGAGCGCAGGCGCGTTCACGGCCGTTCCCTCGGAGCCCCAGCCATGAAGAAGCTCCGTGACCCTTGGCGCAGCCGGCTCGTTGGTCACGAACGCGACAAGCGCGTTGGCGTCGATGACGACGCTCACCGGCGCTCTGCGCGCCGTTCAAGCTCGTCGCGGCCCTCACGAACCAGGGCCACGGCCTCGTCCGTGTGGGGCAGGCGAGCACGGAGCTGGGAGGCTCGCTCCAGCGTCCGCTCCAGCTTTGCCGCGTCGATCACAGACGCCGACAGCCGCTCGGCGAGCAGATCGTCGGCCGTCGTATCGACATCCCGATGACGGCGCTCGGCCTCCTCGCGCAGCAGCGCGTAGGTCCGTGCTCCAACGTGGACTGTCCGATCGGCGGTCGCCATGAGAGCAGTTTAGACGTCCAACGGGTTGCTCAAGATCCTCACGACCCTTGGCCCCTGACGTCCCGTCAGCAGCGGGAGCGAACCGAGAGTCGAGCAAACTACCGTAGCTCTCCGATGTCGTCGTATAACCGAGCCTGATGGAAGACCAATGCCCATGACCGACTATCGACCTCTCTCAAAGATCGGGCTATATGACCCTGATCTCGACACCCTCCATGAGACCCTTGAGCCATGGATGCGGGCCGCAGCCTTGGAATGGCTGGACCAGTGAGAGACCTCCGGGCTAAGCCTAATAAGTGGGAGTTCGAGCTAGGCGGCATTGATCTGGTAATCGCAATGTCGGAGCGACATGGACCACGCCAAGATCTACCTCAAACAACTCCACCACTTTTGTTAGGCGCTCTAAGGCCTTGTTGCATCTGAGAAGCAGGGGGTACGCGACCGGCGATCACGACTTCGTCTTCGTGAGCGAGCTGACCCTCGACTCGCCCGTCTCCGAACGGCCGATGCGCGACGCCTTCAAGGTCGCCGCTGGAGAAGCCGGCCTGAAGCCGATCAAGATGTACAACCTTCGGCATTCGTTCGGGACGACGCTGGCCCGCAACGGCGTCAACGTCAGGACGATTCAGGCGCTCATGCGCCACGACCGGCTGAGTACGACCGAACAGTACATGGCCTATTCGCCGCGGCCGGACCTTGCGGATCAGATCGCTCGGGCGCTCGATCCGCACAGCCTGCCGCAGAACGTCCTGCCGATTCGGTCGCTGCCTGAGGGTCCAGAGGTGACGTTCCTTGGGTGTCTGGAGGAGGAGATTCCGGCGAAGTGGCTGCGGGAGGTGAAGTGATTGTATCTTGAGACTGGGGCGTAGCTCCCATCGTAGACCTGATGCCATTCACGAGATTGATGCAATGAACTCCTTCTGGTTGAACGGAGCGCGGCAATGGATTGTCGTTGTCGCGATAGAAGCGTCACGCTCGCTTATATCTGCTCACCGACGTAACGAGCTCAGCCACACCGGCTAGGGCATCAACGTTGGCGAGATCGCGCTCCGGGTCGGGCAGCCCGGGGCCGTTCGGGCGACCTGTCGCAACGGCTAAACCGTAGGCGGTGGCGCGGCGGATACTTAATCGAGCCGACGCAGGGATCGCCGGACTACGCGCCGATGCCGAGTGCGGCGCGAAAAGCGGGGTGTATTACAGCCCGTCCGGTCCCGACCTTGATGGCGTTCTCCAGGCGGCGCACGTTGAACCGCACTCCGTATGGTACTGCGTCTCGGCCGTGTCGCGCATCTCCACTCCCAAAAAGCCGAACCACAGCAGGAACGACAGCGCCTCCGGTAGCTTCTCGGACGGGAGGTCCACTTGTCGCAGACGTGAATTAACTTCCTCTTGGTCCATCGGTGTCGCGGCACCATAGAAGCTATACAGTGACTCCGAGAGGTCGGCGCGAGTATCGTCCACTTCATAGGAGAGACCAAGCAGGACATCCTCGCTGTAGCCGTGTTCAGCCTGCTTGATGTCGTCCGCGGTTACTGCGGGATGCCCGCGATTGATAGCCACCTCGACTGCTCGCTGCACGAACATCAAGAGGTCCCGTGGCCTCATCAGAGTGCGGTCCAGCATGTATGTGAATGTATCTTCGGTGCCGATATTAGGGACAATTACCTTTTGCCAGACGCCCAGAAAATCCCCCTCGAGCCCTGTGCTGGCCGTGATGCGCCGCATGATGATCTCACGAAATACCTCGGGGTCATCCCAATCGAGATTGATGTTGCTGTCCTTACCCCGATCGGGCGTTTCTCCCACAAGGTGCTGATAGATATCAGGGCGTATGAACACAAGCGGTCTGAACGTCACGTTTCGCTTCTCCAATTGCCGCTCCAAAGCTCCGGTCGCGTTCAGCAGCCCTCGCACGATCAACATGTCCTCTGACGTAGAGCCGCGGGTAGCCCAACTCTTGTCGAGATTGTCGATAAGCAGCCAGACCGCGTCCTTCTCGTGAATGAGGTATTCGGCGACCGCGTCATTGAGGGTCCGTATATCGCCACCGTAGACGAGCTCAGCAAGGTCAGTACGAGCTCCGATCGGACCGGAGCCGCCTACGCGAGCGGCGAGTCGATCAACCTGGGTCAGCAGACGCTGAGGGAGATCGTCCGCAGATACCAAGCCATGCTGGTGGTACGCCTCTTCCAAGGCAGAGTAACGCTCAAAGCGCTCAGGATCGCGTTCGGCGAAGCGCATCTCTCCCGGATTGCTGAGGATCTTGTGGGCGATCTCGGCCGAAAGCAGGTAGGTCCAGAATGCGGCAATTGTGTACTCCTGCTGTCCTGGGGTCAACTCTTCCAAGACGGCCTCCCGCAGGCGAGTGAACTGGTGTCCCTCCGGCTTGAGGTCGAGAACGAGCGACGCGTGACCGCGCTTCACGGCGTTGCGGACCGCATAGAAGAGAGCCGTCTTGCCAGCTCCCTTTCGACCTATGACGAGACGGGCATGCCCCTGGGTAGCCAACTTGAACTGGCCAGTTGGTACGTAGTACTCCCGTAGCCCTTCGATCTCATTCTCGGCCGCGACATCACCAAGGTCGAGCCTCTCCAGCAAACCCCCGGGAGAAGGACCAGTCGACGGTTCCACTTCCTGCATCCGGCCGATGATCTGCGTGATTGATTCCTCCAGCATGTGTGGGATCTGATCGGGCGAGGTATAGGTCTGCACGATGTCCCGGTAATCGATCGGCTGCTCATCGCCCTCTTCCTGCAGCATGAGCACGGGCTTCTGCTCGGCAAGCGCCATGCCACAGAGCAAAGCGCACAACGCGTTGTGCGCGAGAGCACCCTCGCGGTTGGGTGAGAGAAGGTGCCCGATTACGCCAAAGGAGCCCTGCACCTGCTTCCGAGCGCGGGATAGCGAGAGACGTGGCGTCTCCACAGGGTCATAGGCCCTAAACCGCAACGGCGACTTCTTCAGTGCGGAGAACAGCCGGACCGCGCCCTCTGTTTCGACGGGACCGCGCAGGACATAGATTGGTGTCTCTCGATAGGTCTTCTTCGGCGTGTTCATCGGTATCAAGTCGCGAGCCTTGAGCACTGCGTCGGCTAGCTTGCCGCTGTTGACGAAGTCGTCGTAGCCGACGGTGTCTAGTACGCCGAGTTCGTCAAAAGCTCGCTTGTCCACCGCGTAGTTCGTGTCGCGTATGGGCCGCACGGTCACCCCGAGTCCAAGGCAGAAACCGATCTCGAATAGGAGGTTGAAGTTAAGCGTCGTCACATCCGCAAAGACGGTGCCTGCCCCGCGCATCGTCTTGCAGATCTCGCAAAAGATCAGGCGCCCTCCGATATCCACGTCTTTCCACGTCATCCACGTATCCCCTGTGCGCTCACTAAGGGTCGTGACGGCGGCCTCGATCGTTGCCGCTATCTGTCGTGGGTGCGACGCATACAGGAACAGACCCCTGGCCGAGGGAATCGCCGCGAAGTCCTGATCGCAAGGTCCAGACGCGTACTGACAAAACTCCGGAGGCTGATGCAGGAGCGGCAACTGAGCGGCCATGTCAACCATTATGAATGACGCGCCGGCTCGTAGACCCGCTCGCTGCACGACGAGTTCGCGTCCGCGCAGAGTCTCGCTGACGTGGACGTCGCCTTCGGAGTCGAGGAGCCGCCGCTACCGCACTGGGAGTATCGTCGATGCCTGATCGCTGGCGTCACGTCCGTTCGATACGGACAGGCGTTCCGTCTGGGCGGATGAATGAGATGTCGAGCCCGAGTCGCATCGCATTAGCGATGTTGGCTAACTGGCCGAGCGTAAGATTGCGACGGCCAGCTTCGACTGCGGAGATGTAGGACGGGGAGACTCCGAGACGCTCTGCGACCTCGGCTTGGGTCAGCCCGAGCGCCTGGCGGGTGCCTTTGAGCTCGCGGCCGACGACCTTTGCGTGGATCTCAGATACCGCGGTTCGCGGCACGGAGCTCAGGCGGCGGTGGAGTAGCGGAAGCTCGCGGCGACAGGCTCAGCCGCAGCCACCTCGGTGACCGTGACGTGGAGGTCTCCGCTGCGGTAGCCGAAGGGCTGCAGTCGTGCCCAGCGCTCGGCGCCATCAGCCCGCGTGATGCGCTCAGCGGTCTCGGGGTCGAGGATCGCTAGGTCAGCGTTGATCCAGTCGGCGTGCGGCCCGCTGATGCTCACGTCGCCGCCATCGGCGAGCATCTGCGCGACAGGCAACTCGACCCACTCCTTGGTGTCTGGGTCGCGCTCGAAGGTCGTGAAGTTGACTTGGATCATTTGGAAGGCTCCCCTTCGATATCGGGTGCGCTGGTTGACCTCTTGAGTTATGATGCTACCACGGCGCACGGAACGCATGGCGGGCATCTCAGAACTCGCCGGGATGGAGGATTTCGCCTCTTCGCAGCATGAGCCGTGCCCTGTCCGCCAGTGCCTGCGCGCGGCCGGGCAGGAGGAACCGCTTCATTCCGAGCAGGTCGGAGTCGCTGAGCAGGCGGGTGAGCGCGTCGCGCTCCTCCGTAAGCAGACTTGCGGCACCGTGCTTGTGGCGAGCAACCACGAAGTCGGAGTGGTTGAGGATGGCTCGTGGCAGCGCAAAGGTGTAGCCGTGATCCATCAGCGTCAGCTGATTGCCGTCCCAGCGCCAGTTCCCGTCGTGACGGTCCTGTTGGGCGATCAGCGAGTCGAAGAACGCCGCGGGCAAGCACCAGGTTGGATTCAAGGTCGGTGCCGTGTCGCGTGGCCATCCAATTGCCCGTAGCGAGAGCGAGCCATCCTCTCCGGCGTGCTCGCGCAGCACGCACGGCACGACGATCTCATCCCACGGTGACCCGAGCGCCACGGCGAGCCGCCAGCTGACCGCCTCGTGCAGCGGCGGCGTCTCGTCGGTCTGCCCGTAGGCGATTGCGTTGGCGACATGCACGCCGGAGAAGGGCTTGTGGAACACGATCGCTCCACAGGCGAGTTCCAACTGCTTCGTCGCATTCACGCCGGGAGAGGTCGTGGGCGCCGGCGGGCCAACGAACGGCTCGTTGAGCATCTGCTGCTCAATAGCGCGAGCACCCTGGCTCGCCCGGACAGCCGCTATCTGCGCGTCGATCTTCACCCGTCCAAGTGTGCCCGTGCGCTAGGACGCCCTAGTCGGTGGCCTGCCGACGCCCCACAGGGAAATCCCTGGGGAAATCCGCCGTCTCCGTGATAGTCTCCAAAGACCCGCATTTGCAGGCCTTTGCGATGCCGGAGGAGGGACTCGAACCCCCGACACGCGGATTATGATTCCGCTGCTCTAACCAGCTGAGCTACTCCGGCGGGAGGCGCAGAGTGTAGTCGTCCCGCCCCGCGCCGACACTCCACGCGCCCCAGCCGCAAGCCTCGCCCGGGATGCCCTCTTAAGGGTTCAGCTTAAGCGCGTCGAGGATATGAGTGTAGTCCACGACAGCGTTGGCTTCGGCTTCAGCGAGAGGCGCTTCGAGCCGCTTGGTGCGGCGCACAAGCGACGCGTCGGGGGCGCTCTCGTAGGGCACGAAGAGCCGCAGGGGAACCTCTTCGGCTTCGATGTTGACGGCGTAGTAGCGCTGGTCGAACTGCACGGTGCTCGCAGGCAGCGCGTGGTAGCCATCGGCGGCCCACGCCTTGACGTCGCCGCACACGTTGGGCGTCGCCAGCGTGGCGAGCCCCTGGAGCTGGGTAACGTAGGTCCTGACCGTGCGCGTGAGCACACGGTTGCTCCAGTGCAGGCCCCTGACGGCGCGAGCGAAAACGCCCATCGCGGCGATGTCGGGGCGGTAAGCGACGACGGTCATCGCGCCCACGACCTCGTTGCTGAGCTGTTCAGAGTCGTGGTTCTCTGGGGATTCGGCGGCCGCAAACGGACATTCGCCAGTGATCTGGCTCACGAGGCTCTTGAGGGCCGCGTTCCCGGCCGCAAGGTTGGAGCGGGCGGCGCGCACGAGGACGTAGTTGGCCTGGATGTAGGCACGCGTGGCGGCCGCATTCCCCGATCGGGCGAGCGCAGCGGGCGGCGCAGCGGCGAGCGCGAGCGCAGCGAGGAGGATCGAAGCAGACCGCACGGCCACGGTGACAGGTTACGCGCTGGCTCACGCGGACGCGCAGCTACGGCGACCGCGCAACGGCCGATCTGCCGACTCCTCGGAACACTCCCGGTCGCGCCTGGTGGATGCGTTAGCCTATGTCCTCATGGGCGCGCGTCCGGATCGCGGGCGAATCATGGGCAGACGCTTCTCGGGCCGCCACGGCCGCGCGGTCGCAGACGGCGCACAGGCTGAAGCACGGCACAGGCGGACGATTCCGACCGGCGTGCTGCTGATGGCCGCGGTGGTGGCGGCGGTCGCTGTCGGGGCGGTGCTGGCGCGCCATCACAGCGTGGGCAACCTGCTCGGCTCCGGCGCAGCGGGCGCCTCGGCGCCGCCGGCGCCGCTGACCCCGACGCGCCTGGTGAGAACGCCCAGACGGACGATCGCCAACGGGACGGACCCGTTGAGCGTGACGCTCTCGGCACCCCCGGCGGCGAGCTCGCCCCGGCCGACGCTGCACCCAGCGGTGGCGGGCACGTGGAGCACGGTGGGCAACTCGGAGATCTTCACCCCGACGGCGACGCTCGCGCCGTGCTCGACGTACACGCTGACGGTGTGGGCACACACGTTCGCAACGGGCCATGCGAGCCTGGGGCGACGGCGTGTGCTCACCTTGAAAGTGGCGTGCCCGCCGATCACGGGGCTGCAGCAGGCGCTCGCCCGCCTGGGCTACCTGGGGGCGAAGCTGCACCCGATCTACCACGTGCACATCCCCGCGGGCCGGGAGACCCGGGGGGAGGCGGCGCTGCACGCCTTCCGCCCACCCCACGGCAGGCTCGCGCCTGACCCCGCGGACGCCCCCCCGGTCGAAGTGGGCCAGCTGGACGAGACCACGAAAGGGGCGCTGGAGGTCTTCCAGGCCGACCACGACCTCGAACCGACTGGCGAACCGAACGCGGCGACGTGGGCGAAGCTGATCATCGTGGAGTCCCTCTACCACCGCAACCCGCACCCATACACGTGGGTGTCGGTCACGGAGTCGATCCCGGAGACCCTGGAGGTGCACCGCGGCGACCACGTGGCGCTCTCGAGCCCGACCAACACGGGGGTGGCGGGCGCGGAAACCGCACAGGGGATCTTCCCGATCTTCGCGCGTTATGTAGCGACGACGATGAGCGGCACCAACCCCGACGGCAGCAAATACAAAGACCCCGGAGTACCGTGGGTGAACTACTTCAACGGGGGCGACGCGGTGCACGGTTTCGTGCGCGGCTCTTACGGGACCCCCCAGTCCAACGGCTGCGTGGAGCTGCCGATAGAAACCGCGGCGGCGGTGTTCCCGATGCTGCAGATCGGGGACATCGTGTGGGTGACCTGAGCCTCGACCCGGGCTGAGACCGAGCCCCCAGACCGAGCCCCCGCCCCTCCGAACTCCGAACCTCCGAACCTCCTACGCGAGCGCGAGGGTCACCGAGCGGCGTCGCCGGCCGGCGGGGCCCCCGCGGGCAGCGCATCGGCGGCGGCCTCGGCCGCGGCGCGGTTCTCCTCCTTGACGGCGAGCCAGATCTCCTCGCGGTAGATGGGCAGCCCCTGGGGCGCGGCGATCCCGAGGCGGACGGTCTGCCCGCTGACCTCCATGACGGTGACGAGCACGTCGTCGCCGATCACGACGCGCTCACCGGCGCGACGCGTAAGTATCAGCATGGGCGAGATTATGAACGACTATGCGGCATCCGCGGCGCGCGCCCTGGAAACAACCGGCCCGCCCGCCCCACCCCCGGCGAAGAGGGGCACCCGGAGTTCGGCGCCGGGCGCGGTGTTGAGCACCTGGTGGCCGCGACGCTCCCACACGAGTAGGGGGGCGCGGAGGTTGACGAGGATGTCGGCGGGGTCCGAAGCAGTGCGCACGGTGACGTACACCTGCGCGTCCGCGGGGTCGGGCGCACCGACCCGCTCACGGTCCTCGGCGGAGAGCTGCAGCACGAAGGGGCGGAAGAAGGCGCGAGGGTCCACAACGGGGAGCGCGAGGTAGGGGTCTTCGAGGGAGTGCAGCCAGCGGAAGCCGCTGCCGGGGTTGCGATCCAGCAGCGCGTAGCGCAGGCCCCCGAGGCCGATCAGCCCGAGCGGCAGCTCGATCACGTCCTCGGCGGGGATCTCGAGCCTCCCGAAGCGGGAGCTCTCGTAGGCGGTCATTGACGTGGGCATCGGCGGCGGGAGCATTCGGGGGTGGTTGTGAGAGGACGCTAGTGGAGGAATTCGAGCAGGGACTCCTGCACGATCGAGGCGCCGGCGTGCAGGGCGGCTTCGAAGGCGGCGTGCTCGTTCGAGTATTCGATGGAGACCTTGGCGATGTTGGCGTCCTGGACGTTGGAGAGCTGCTCGGTGGTGGTGGTCTGCAGCGATTGGATGCGGCTGAGGGCGAGGTTGAGCTGGTCGGTGACGGAGCCGGCTTCGGCCTGCAGGCCGGTGAGGGAGGTGAGGTTGGTGTCGAGGTTTTTCAGATCGGTGGTGCGGAGCGCTTCGACGGCGGCGGGGCTGCCTTCGCGGAGGTTCTGGGCGATCGTGCGCAGCGTGTCGAGCAGCTTGCCGTCGGCGGCGCCCTGGCCGAGCGCGGAGGAGAGGTTGATGGCGACGTTGACGGCGCTGCCGGGGCCGAGCGCGCGGGAGATGGCGGCGGCGTTGCCCGCGTATTTATCTTCCGGGCCCTGCTGGTAGGGGGGCGTGGTGGTGAGGGTGCCGGAGAAGACGTACTGGCCGGCGTACTGGGTGTTGGCGTCCTGCTTGACCCCTTCGGTGAGCTGTTCGACCGCGTCGGCGATGTCGGCGAGGTCGGAGGGGCTGTTGGTCCCGTTGGCGCCCTGGAGGACGAGCTCGCGCACGCGCTGCACCTGGGAGTCGATGGAGGCGAGAGCGCTGGAGGAGGTGTTCATCCAGGAGATCCCGTCCTGAGCGCTCTTTTCGTAGGAGGTGAGCCCGTCGAGGGCGCTCTGGAGGTTGATGGCCTGACTTGCGCCGTAAGGATTGTCGGAGAGTTCGATGATCGATTTGCCGGAGGAGAGTTCGGCCTCAGTGCGGGTCATCGCGACCTGGGCGGCGTTGATGTCCGCAAGCGTGGAGCCGATCACCATGTCGGATGTGATGCGATTGCTCACGGGGCTCACATTCCGGTGTGGTTGATGAGGGTGTCGAGCATTTCGTCCATCACGGTGAGCGCGCGCGCGGAGGCCTGGTAGCCGCGCTGGAAGGTGATGAGGTTGGTCATTTCTTCGTCGAGGGATACGCCGGAGACGCTCTGGCGCTGGTTGGAGACGGCGCTGAGAACGGCCTGGGAGTTGGCCTGGTCGGTCTTGGCACCCTGCACGCCGGCGCCCACCTGGGCGACGAGTGCGGCGTAGCGCTGGTCGGCGGCGCCTCCGCGCAGGCCGGCGATGGCGAGCGCGACGTCGTTGCCGCCGGGGGCCCCTTCGGAGGAGGTCTGGACTTTGGCGGGGGTGACGGCGACTTCGATGGTGGCGGCGGTGGCGCCTTTGAAGAAGGGGGTGGCGGTGTGCAGTTCGTTGACGGTCGTGGAGAGCGCTGCGGCAACTTCGTTGAGGGCAGTCCGGTAGGAGGCGAGCGCACCGGCGGGGCTCGAAAATTCTAGGAGCGCCCCGAGCTGCCCGCCGGCGGCGGCGGTGAGGGCCTGGGGCCAGTTGACGGTGGAGCCTTCGACGAGCGGTTTGGCGGCGTTGCCGAAGGCAACGGTGTCGGTGCCGTCGGCTTCCTTGGTGACGGTGACGTTAGCGAGCGAGGAGAGCTTGTCGATGAGCTCGTCGCGGTGGTCTTCGAGGTCGTTGGGCTGCTGGTGGGCCTGGAGGGAGAGCTTGATCTGGTGGTTGAGCTGGGCGATCTGGGCGGCGTCGCTCTGGACTTCGCCGGAGGGTCCGGTGAGCGCGGCCTGCTGGGCGGCGGCCTGACCTTCGACGCTCTGCAGTTGGGCGTCGAGCTGGTGGAGGGTGTCGGTGAGCTCGGTGGCGACCGATACGACGCCGACCTTGGCGGCTTCGGAGGAGGGGGAGTCGGCGAGCTCCCCCAGGCGCCCCAGAAGGCGGAGAGCTGGGAGGCGAGCCCGGAGGAGGAGGGTTCGTTGAAGGCGCCCTGGGCCTGCTGGAGCTCTTCAGCCTGGGCGCCTGCGGCGCCGAGGGCCGTATTCTGGGTGCGGTAGTGGGCGTCGAGGTAGGTGTTGCGGATGCGGGTGTAGGTGGCGACGGAGACGCCGGTGCCGAGCTGGCCGCCCTCGCCAGTGACGGAGGAGAGCGCGGCGATGCGCATCGGTTCGTTGGTCTGCAGGACGGCTCTCTGGCGGGAGTAGCCTTCGGTGTTGGCGTTGGTGATGTTGTGGCCGGTGACGTCGATCGCCTGCTGCTCGGCGAGCAGGCCGGAGAGGGCGGTCTGGAGTCCCTGGAGGGTGGGGATGGACATGGCAGGCTGCCTCGCTACGCCTGGAGATCGAGCACGCGCAGCGCACCGTGGCGGGCGGCGCTCGCGCCGGTGGTGGTGGAGCCGCGGGGGTCGTAGCTGTGAACGCCGGCGTCGAGGGCGAGGGACTGCATGAGGTGGTCGAGGAAGGAGAGCTCGATCTGCATCAGTGCGCGGTTGCAGGAGTGTTCGCGGCGGAGCTCTTCGAGCAGGCCACGCAGCCGCGCGGAGCGCTCGGCGGCAAGCTGCGCGTGGACGGGAGCCATGAGCACGCTGAGCCGGGTGAGGGTGACCGCCTGAGCGGGGATCCCGAGCTGGGCGCCGGCGCGCTCGAGCAGCCACGAGCGGGTCTCCTCGATCTGGCTGCGACGGGCGAGCTCGCCGTGCAGAAGGCCGGCGAGGCGTACGACGGTGTGAACGTCGCGCGCGCGGATCGCGGCCCCCTGCTCGAGCACGATCTCCAGGAGCCGCTGCACAGACGCGAGCTGCGCGTCGAGGTGAGCGAGCACGTCGGAGGCGAGGGGATCGGTTTCCACGAGCGCGACGATCGGCGCCGACCCACCCTCGTCCCCACGGGCAAGCACGTCAGACCCGAGAGGGTCGGTTTCCACAAGGGCTGTCATTTGGGATCGTCCACGTGAGTTAGTAGGGCAACGGGCGCGTGCGCGCGGGGCGTCGTGCCCCGCGGCCCCGGTCGCAACGGAGACTCGAGCCCCGCCCACCCGCTCATGCGGACGCACCCCCGGTCTGTGCGGCTGCGCCGTTCGTGGCAGCGGTCGGCGCGGGCGCTGCGGCGGTGCTCGCGGGAGCAGACACGCCACCGCCCGAACCGGCGCTGGTGGGCGCGGCGGCGGACGCGAACGCGGCGGGGTCAAGCGAGCGCGCCAGCTGCGCGGCGAGGCCGAAGCCCCCCTCGCGCATCACCCCTTCGGTCAGCGTCTGGGGCAGCAGCGAGGCGAGCAGTCCGCTCCCTCCTTCGCCGCCGCCTTCAGGTGAGCCCCCTTCGCCGGAAGATTCGCCTTCTCCCGAGAGGCCGCTGCTCTGCGCGAGCGAGGAGGAGAGCTGTTGGAGGAGCATCTCTTCGAAGCTCTGGGCCGAGGCGTAAGCCTGTTTGACAGCCGCGCCGCCGTTACGCACCGCGGCCGGCGCGTTCGCTTCGCTGAGGACCGGCAGGCCGGTGGTGGCGACCGGAGCGGTGAGCGGGACCGAGCTCATGCGCGCAGCTGGTTGGCGATCGAGAGCATCTGGTTTTCGGTCTGGATGGCGCTGCTCTCCAGCTGGTAGTTGCGCTGGGCGCTGACCATCTGCACCATCTCGGTGGAGGTTTCTACGTTGGAGCCCTCCAGCGCCCCCTGGTGGATCGCGGAGCCGGCGACAGGCCGAGTGGCGCCGCTGGCGGCGGTCGGAGAGAAGAGGCTGCCGCCGTCGGCGAGCATCCGATCGGGGGCGGCGACTGTGACAAGCGCGATCCTGCCGATCGTCCTGCCTGCAGCGTGCACGGTGCCGTCGGGCCCGATTGCGACTTCGCTCGGGGACGTCCCTTTCGGCAGCACGATCGGCGGATCGAGCAGGTCGCCTTCGGCGGTGGTGAGCTGCCCGCGCGCGTTGACCTCGAAGGCGCCGTCGCGCGTCAGTGCGACCGCGCCGCCCGAGCGCTTGACGGTGAAGTACCCCGATCCTTCGATCGCGAGGTCCAGGGGGTTGCCGGTGCTCTGGATCGCACCCTGGGACTGGTCGCTGCCGATCGTCTGCGCGGCGGCGCCCGCTCCGAGGGAGGTGGTGGTGCCGGCGATGTTCACCTGGTTGTAGAGCAGGTCGCGGAAGCCCGTGCGCTCTGCCTTGTAGCCGGTGGTGGAGAGGTTCGCGAGGTTGTTGCCGACCGAGTCGAGCTGCTGCTGCTGGGCTTCCATCCCCGATGCGGCGGCGTACATTCCTTCGAGCATGGTCTACCTCTCTGGTCGGAGTCTCTACGCGGACCCGTTGAGGGAGCCGACCTGGGTGGAGGCGGCCTGGAGGGTTTGGTCGATCGCCTGGATGGCCTGCTGTCCGGACTGGAAGGTGCGCAGGGAGCCGATCATGTCGACCATCGTGCGGGCGGCGTTGACGCCGGATTCCTCCAGCACCCCCTGACGCACCGTTCCTGCGGCGTGCCCCGAGGGGGCGCCGGTGTAAAGGTTTTCGCCCTGCTTGACAGCGCCGGGGACGTTGAAGACGCCGAGCGAGCCGGCGGGCACGCTGCCTTCGGCGCCCACTTTGATCGGAGCGCCCCGCTGGCTGAGGACGGTGTTGCCGGCGCCGTCCACAAGCTGTCCCTGGGCGGAGGTGGAGAACTGGCCGTCGCGGGTGTAACGGACTCCCTGGGGGGTGCGCACGGCGAAGAAGCCCGCGCCCGCGATCCCGAAGTCCAGCGGCTGGCCGGTCTGCTGCATTCCGGCGGGGGACATGTCGGTGAAGGTCTTACCGAGCTGCACCCCGGTGTTCATCGAGCCGATCGTCTGCCCGGTCGCGGTGTTCGAGAGGAGCAGTTCCCCGAAGCTGTGCTGGGGGGACTCCTGCGCCTTGTAGCCGGGGGTGGAGGCGTTGGCGAGGTCGCCCGAGAGCTGCGCCTGGCGGGTCTGCTCGGCGACCATGCCGGAGGCAGCGATGAAGAGGCCGAGGTCCATCTCACTACGGGTGATCGCCCGGGGCCGCGGATTCTTTAGACCGCGGTGAACAGCGACTCGTCGCTTGCTAGGCGCTCGCGCAGGCGGCGGCGCAGCTCGGTGTGGATCTGCGAGACGCGGCTCTCGGAGACCCCAAGGCGCTCGCCGATGTCGCGCAGGGTGCGTCCATCCACGTACAGCAGCACCGCCACCTGGCGCTCGCGCACGGGCAGCTCGGCGAAGGCGGCGCGGAAGCGCTCCTTGGCTTCCATGCGCTCGGCGCTGAGGGCGGGGTCGCAGCCCTCGTCCTCGCTCTCGAGCGTGTCGATCCGCTCGATCGTGGTGGAGTCCTCGGAGCGGATCGTCTTGTTCAGCGAGCCGACCTCCACGAGCGCGAGCTCGTCGAGGCGGCGGCTCAGCTCGGTGGTGTTCATGCCGGCCACGGCGGCGAGCTCCTCGCGACTGGGCCGGCGCTCGTGCTCGGAGGCGAAGCTCTCGCGGGCGCCGTTGATAGCCCGCTCGGCACGGCGCAGCGAGCGGGGCGCCCAGTCGTGGCGGCGCAGCTCGTCGAGCACCGCGCCGTGGATGCGCGTCCACGCGAACTGCTCCAGGGTGGCGCCCTTCGCGGGGTCGTAGCGCTCGATCGAGTGGATCAGCGCCTCCAGCCCACAGGAGAGGAAGTCCTCCACGTCGCACTGCGCGGGGACCTCGCGGACCTTGCGGTAGACGATGTAGCGCACCATCGGAGTGAAGGTGAAGACCAGGCGGTCCCGCAACCTGAGGTCCCCCGTGCGCTTGTACTCCCGCCACAGCGACAGCACCTCGGTGGCCGAGATCCTGGCGGCGCGCTGGCCGAAACGGGGATGTTGGCCGAAACGGGGATGCTCGCCGGAGGCGCGTGTCTCCCGGCTTCGGTCGGAGGCAAATGTCTCCTGACTTCGGTCCATAGCTTTCATGTGGTGCTCCGACTCTCGAGGGAAAGTGGTGCGTCTTCGAGGACAGCCCCCCGACCTCCATCCAGGATTCCGAGGGAGTCAATTCCGCAAAGACCCCGCCCTAATCGGCACGTCGCCAGGCGAGCTTGAGCACTAACCCGACGCTCGCAAAGAACCGGCCGCTGACGAGTATTCAAATCCTGGGAAGGAGCTCACGGATCGCGTAGAGCGGTCGATGACCGTGATTGCGTAGGTGACCGCAGTTCGCGGGCGGAGACCAATACCGAACCTAAAGTTTTTCGACCACCAGCCGATCAGGATGAAGACACCCAAGAGCAAAGCGGCCCACGGATGGGACCGTGAAGAGTGCTTTCAGGAGGAAGACAGCATGAGCTCGCCCATTACGCCACCCCAGGGACCGGCTGCCGCGCGGCCAGTGCTCCCCACCGAAGCGGCGGGGCCCTCCGCGGCGCCCCAGGGCGCCGGCGCGCCTTCCGCACTCGAGCCGGCGGTCTCGCTCGACACCCTCCCCTCGAGCCCCCCGCAGGAGGTGCTCGACCAGATGGCGAGCGCAGCGCAGACCCACGAAGCGTTGAGCGCCCAGGGCCGCGAACTGCGCTTCTCACGGGACGAGCGGAGCGGACGCGCGAAGATCGAGGTGCGCGACCACAGCGGCAACGTGCTGAAGACGATCTCGCCCGCCCAGGCACTCGAAGTCGCGGCCGGGGCGCCGGTGGAGTAGGACGGGGAAGTCGTGACCATCGTAGCCTCATCCGCTTCGGGCGCGCCGATCAGCTTCAACGGCCTCTCGTCGGGGCTGAACACCAGCGAAATCATCTCGGCGCTGTTGGGGGTCGAACGCGTGCCGATCACGCGCCTCACCGGCGAGCAGAGCACGCTGGAAGGGCAGCGCACGCAGCTGCAGTCGATTCAGAGCAACCTCACACAGCTCACCTTCGACGCCCAGGAACTGGGCTCCCCGGTGCTGTTCAAGACCTCCCAGGCGGTGAGCTCCAGCGAACCCGCGCGGATCGCGGCCACCACCACAGCGGGCGCGGCGGTGGGCGGCTACGAGGTGAACGTCACCCAGCTCGCCAACTCGGGGCAGCGCACGTTCACGTTCAAAAGCCCCGCGGCCGCCGAAACACTGACGATCGACGGCAAGGAAATCGAAGTGGCGGCGGGGTCGAGCATCAAAGATCTCGTGAACAAGATCAACTCGGACTCCACCGCAACGGTGTACGCGGCGGCGTTGGGGGAAGAAACGGTGGTGCTCTCCACACGCGAAACGGGCTCCTCGGGAGCGGGCTTCATCGCGGTCTCGGACCCGGGCGGCACACTCGTCGAACAGGCGGGCCTGGCAAAAGAAGGGCAGAACGCGGAATACACGGTCGATGGGGTCGCAGGCATCTCCGCGTCGAACAAGCTCGCGAGCGCGATCCCGGGGGTGACCCTGGAACTCAAAGCGCTGACCACCGTCACGGGGCCGGTGACGGTCGATGTGCAGCCGCCGGGGCCCACTGTGAGCGCGATCGCCGCGCAGGTGCAGGCGTTTGTGAGCCTCTACAACTCGACGATCGGGGCGATCCACACGCAGCTGACCACCAAGCCCCCGCCCTCGCCGGGGAGCACCGCCGAACTGCAGACCGGCACGCTGTTCGGGGACTTCGAACTGACGAGCCTGCTCAACGGGATGCGCCAGTCGATCTACGAACCGGGCACGGGCCTGCCGGCGGAAATGTCCAGCCTCGCCAACATCGGCATCAGCACGGGCGCGCCGACGGGCAAAGGAAGCCCCTCGCAGACGGCGGTGGAAGGGCAGCTGACGGTGGACACCGCGCAACTGGAAAGCGCAATCCAGGCCAACCCGGCGGGCGTGGAGAAGATGCTGCAGAGCTGGTCGAAAGGCTTCCAAGAACTGGTCAACGCAAACGCCGGCCCGGGGGGCTCGTTGGAAGCGCGAATCAGCGGCGACAACACCCAGACCTCGGAATTGGGCAGCAGGATCGCGACCATGAACGAAATGCTCGCGGTGCGCCAGAAAGCGCTGGAGTCCGAATTCGCCGCGATGGAAAAGATCATGGCCCAGAGCCAAGCTCAGAGCTCGTGGCTGAGCTCTCAGCTCACCGCGATGCTCGCCAACAGCGCGAGCTCCTCCCACAGCTCCAGCTCCTCCTCCCACTGACCGCGCGGGACGCCATCCGGCGTCCGCTCACGCGCCGCTGACTCCTCTCACAGCTCCAGCGCCTCATCCGGCTGACCCACCCCGGCGTCCGCTCACGCGCCGCTGACCGATCGCAGATCGGGCCGGCGGGCGTCCCGAGGCGCGCGCTCAACTTCGGGCGAGCGCGACCGATCACCTGGACAGCCCAGGAGCCGAGCGAAGGAGCGAGCGAGGAGCACATGACCCCCCCGATAGCATCACCCCAGGCATACCGCGAGAACGCAGTGCTCTGCGCAGCCCCGGCGCAGCTGGTGGTGATGCTCTACGACAGCGCGCGTCGCTTCCTACGCCAGGCGGCAGACGCGATGCGGGCGCGCGAAGTGGAGCGCGCCCACCACAAGCTGCGCCAGGCGGAACAGATCGTCGCCCACCTCGACGGGGTCCTGGACCACGAGCAGAGCGCCGAGCTCGCCGAACAGTTGCACGCGATCTACCAGTTCTGCCTGGCCCACCTCAACCGCGCGCGCATGGGCCTGGAAGCCGACAAGCTCGAGGAGGTCTCGGAGATCCTGGGTGAGCTGCGCGAGTCCTGGGTGGAGCTCGCACACCGATGAGCCCCGTGGACACCAAGCGCGACGCAGGCGCCGCCGTGACGATCGTCGCCACGGTGCCCGCCACGGAGATCGACTCACCGCTCGACCCCGCCACGGAGATCGAGTCGTCGTTCGACCCCTACGCGGCGATCCTCGAGCTCGCCGAGCGCGAGCTCCAGCTCGCCCGAGACGGTCGGATCGAGGACCTGCGCTCGCTGGCGCCCCAGTGGGACGCGCTTACGGCGGGCCTCCCCGAGCAGCCCCCCGCCTCCGCACGCACTCCCCTGGAACGGGCTGCGGCCCTACACGAGCGCACGAGCGCCACGCTGCAGTGCCTGCGCGAGGCGCTGCTGTGCGATCTGCGCACAACGGCGCGCGCCAGCCGCGCCGCCCACGGCTACGCGGGCCATGCCCCGCGGCGCATCCACCGCGTGGACCACAGCGCGTAGCGGGTTGCGCCCTCACCCGGTGGGCGTCCTTCAGGGCGAGGCGCGACCTCGTCGGGCTACGCCCGCGCCCCTGTCTGGGGATCCAGGCGGTGTTCAACCTTCGACGGATGGAGTAATTGCGCGGCTCTCGGCTGCTCAACTGTCGCAAAGCCCACGCACCGTCCTCAAGCTCCCTGCCCGCCTGCCGATGACCGGAGGGACCCGGGTCCTGCTCGGGGACGGCTCACACGGATGGGAGTCGGATCTGGCCCACGGAGGGCGATCGCTTGAAGTCTTCACACCCCCTCCTCGCCACCGGATGTCCCTCATCGACACCACCCAGCTTGCATTGGAAAGCGCGGCGCGCGGTGCGTGGGCGCGCCAGACGCTGCTCACCAACAACGTCTCCAACGCCAACACTCCCGGCTACCGGCGCGAGGACCTCAACTTCCAGGGGGCGCTACGCGCCGCGCTCGCCGACGGGGAGTCTCCCGCGCAGGTGCAGTTCCAGCCCGAAGTCAGCTCCCAGGTGGTGGGGCCCGAAGGCAACGGGGTGGACATCGACCAGGAATCTGCGCTGCTCGCCGAGAACGGCCTCGAATACCAGGCGCTCGTGCAGGTCATGGGGACGCGCAACGAAATCATGCGTTCCGCCATGGGGGTCAGCTGATGGGTCTCTTCGACGCCATCGAAATCGCGGGCAGCGGCCTGAGCGCGGAACGGGTGCGGATGGACGTCACCTCCGAGAACCTCGCCAACGCCCAGACCACCAAAGCCGCCAACGGTCAGCCCTACCAGCGCCAGGAGGTGCTGCTCCAGCAGACCGGCTCCCCCTCCTCGAACTTCGAAGCCACGCTCTCCGAAGCGCTCGCTCCGGGGGGCCCGGGAGGCGAATCGGGACCTACCCCCCCGGGTCGGGCGCTCACGCATCCCCCTGCGGGCGGGGTGCAGGTCGCGGGGATCGTCGCCGACAAGACCCCAGACCAGGTCGTCTACGACCCCGGCAATCCCGAAGCTAACGCGCAGGGGTACGTGAAGATGCCCAACGTCAACACCGTCACCGAAATGGTCGACCTGATCTCAGAGTCCCGCTCCTACCAGTCGGACGTAACCGCGATGCAGACCGCCAAGTCGATGTTCACCGCCACCCTCGGGATCCTCAAGTGACGCTGCCCCCGATCGGCGCGATCGGCGCGGTGCTCCCGCAAAGCGCTCTCGCCAGCCTCGCCCCGGGCGAAACGTCGGGCATCGCCGGCGCAGGCGCCGCCCCCGGGGTCTCCACCGGCCTCAGCCTCGGCGCGCCGGCCAGCGGCTCCGAACAGACGGCCGGTGTGGGCGCGAGCGCGGGCGTAGGCGGGATCGGCGGGGTCTCTGAATTGGGGAACCCGACCTCGCCCGCCTCGGGCGGCGTCGAAAGCACCCCCGGCGGCGAATCGGGCGGCTTCGGAGAAGCGCTCACGCAGGCCATCTCCTCGCTCGATCAGAGCCAGCAGAGCGCCGCCGGCGCCGCGCAGGCGCTCGCCACCGGCACCGCCTCCAACCCCGAGAGCGCCGTGGTCACCGTGGAGGACGCCCAGCTCGCGATGCAGCTCGCCTCGCAGATTCGCACCAAGGCCGTCGAAGCCGCCCAGCAGATCTTCCAGACCCAGGTGTAACCCATGCCCGTAAAACAGCTCGCAACCCGACTCACCCCTCGCGGATGGCTGATCCTCGGCGCCGGCGCGATCGTTGGGATCCTCTTCATCTACCTATTCGTGCACATGGTCTCCAGGCCCTCCTACTCCACGCTCGCCACCGGCCTCGAACCGTCGCAGACCGGGAAGATGACGAGCGCGCTCGACCAGCAGGGGATCGGCTACGAACTGCAGAACAACGGCACCGCGCTAGCCGTGCAGTCCAACGAGACAGCCAAGGCCCGCGTCGTGCTCGCCGGCGCCGGGCTCCTCGGCAACGCCCAGCCCGGCTTCTCGCTTTTTGAAAAATCGAGCCTCGGCGAAAGCAACTTCCAGCAGCAGGTCACCTACCAGCGCGCGCTCCAAGGCCAGCTCGAGCAGACGATCGACAACATTCAGGGGGTCTCCGGCGCGCAGGTCGAGCTCGTTCTTCCCAACCCCCAGAATCAGCTCTTCGGCGAAAGCCAAAACGCATCCTCGGCCGCTGTCCTGCTCAGCGGCTCGAACGCGCTGAGCTCCACCTCCGTGCGCGGCATCGCCCAGCTCGTCGCCTCCTCCGTGCCCGGGTTGCAGCTGCAGAAGGTCACCATCACCGACGGCACCGGGCAGCTGTTGTGGCCCACACAGAACGGCGAAGCCGGCGGCGGCGCTGGCGGCAAGCAGGCCGCCGAGGAACGCTACGACGACGGGATGCAGGCCAGCCTCGACGGGATGCTCGCCCAGACGATCGGCCCCGGCAAGGCCGTGGTGCAGGTGTACGCCAACCTCAACACCAACCAGACCACCCAGGAATCGCTCACCTACGGCAAGGCCGGCGTGCCCCTCCAGCAGAGCAAGAACCTCGAAACCCTCACCGGCTCCGGCGGGGGGGCCGGCGCGACGGGCACTGCCAACATCCCCGCCTACGCCCAGACCGGTGCCTCCGGCAAGTCCAACTACAAGCACGAAGTCACCGGCTCCACGCTCGGGGTCGCGAAGACCGTCACTCACTCCACCGTCGCCCCCGGCGAAGTCGAAAGCGAGCACGTCTCCGTGCTGCTCGACCACTCCGTCCCCGCCGCCTCCGTCACCGCGATCAAGGAAGCCGTCACCAACGCCGCCGGCCTCCAGCCAAAGCGCGGGGACACCATCTCGATCGGCCAGATGGCTTTCGCGAAGCCTACGAGCACCGCCGCCGCAGGCGCCGCGGGCGGGATACTCGGCTACGCCAAGTACGCCCTCATCGGCATCGCCTCGCTCCTCTTCCTGTTCTTCACCACACGCGCGCTGCGCCGCCGCGAGCAGGAGGGGATCGACAACGAGCCCTCCTGGCTGCGCGAGCTCGAGCTGCCCATCCGTCTCTCCGAGCTCGAACGCGAAACCCCGCCGCGGCCCGCCGATCACGCACCCACGCTGGTCGCCTCCCCCGCCGGCGCCGGCGGGGCGGGTGGGGCTCCGATTCTCCGCCAGGTCGAGCAGCTCGCCGAGGCCAACCCCGACCGCGTCGCCCAGCAGCTGCGCAGCTGGATGCAGGAGGACTGATCCGTGGCGATCGAGCTGCCCCCAGCGTCCGAGGCGCCGACCGCCGCGCTGGGCGGGGGGGCGCTGGTTCCCGCCCTCCGTCTCGGCGGCCGCCGCAAGGCTGCCGTGCTGATGGCCGCCCTCGGCTCCGAGCGTGCCGCAGAGATCATGCGGCACCTGCGTGAGGAGGAGGTCGAGAGCCTCTCTCTCGAAATGGCCAAGCTCGGCGCGATCGAGGAGCGGACCACCGAGGCGATCCTCAGCGAGCTGGCCGCCGCTGCCGGCGCCGGAGGCCTGGGCGACGTCGCCGGCGGGATCGAGTACGCCCGCGAAGTGCTCGAGCTCGCGCTCGGCGCCGAGCGCGCCGAGGAGCTGCTCGGGCGGCTCTCCACGGTGATCGAGATGCCTTTCTTCGAGTTCCTGCGCCGCACCCCCCCTGAGCAGATCGTCGGCTTCCTGCGCACCGAGGCCCCGCAGACGATCGCGCTGGTGGTCGCCAACCTCCACACGGTGCTCGCCGCCCAGGTCCTCGCTCGCCTGCCCGAGGCAGTGCAGCCCGACATCGCGCTGCGCATCGCGCGCATGGGCGAGACCAGCCCCTCCGTGATCCAGCAGGTCGAAGAGGTGATCCGCCAGAAGCTCACCACCGTCGTCGAGCAGGACTACTCCATCGCCGGTGGGGCCAAGGCGCTCGCCGACATCCTCAACCACGCCGACCGCTCCACCGAGCGCGCCGTGCTCGACCACCTCGCCGCCACAGACCCGGATCTCGCCGAGGAGGTCCGCCGGATGCTGTTCGTCTTCGAGGACATCGTCATCCTCGAGGATCGCGCGATCCAGCAGGTGCTCCGCGAGGCCAACCAGAAGGACCTCGTGCTCGCGCTGCGCGGGGTCCCCGACGCTGTCAAGGACAAGCTTCTCGCCAACATGTCCGAGCGCGGCGCTGCGATGCTCAAGGAGGAGATGGAGATCCAGCAGCCCCAGCGCAGGCGCGACGTCGAGGCCGCCCAGGGCCGCATCGTCGCGGTCGTACGCCGCCTCGAGGAGGCCGGGACGATCGTGCTCTCTACGGGTGACGGCGAGAGCGAAGAGGAAGCAGTGGTGTGAGCTACCCTCTC
The DNA here is from genome assembly GCA_963703395.1 of uncultured Solirubrobacterales bacterium. Classification (GTDB taxonomy): domain Bacteria; phylum Actinomycetota; class Thermoleophilia; order Solirubrobacterales; family Solirubrobacteraceae; genus Palsa-744. The sequence continues at coordinate 1,466,618 of OY969817.1, forward strand.
GAGCAGCTCGAGCCCTCCGCTCCCCCGGGTGGACAGGACCCGATCCAACGCGCACGCATCCTCGCCGCCGCCGAGGCCGAGCGCATCCGCGAGCTCGCCCGCGCCGAGGGCTACGCCCAGGGTCTCGCCCAGGGGCGCGAGGATGGCCTCGCCGAGGCCAGCTCCGCTGCGCTCGCCCTTGGGCAGGCGCTCACCGAGGCGGTGCAGCTGCGCGAGCAGCTCGCCGAGGAGACCGAGCGCGACGCCGTCGCGCTCGCGCTCGCGCTCGCCGCGAAGATCCTCGCGGGCACGCTCGAGGTCCAACCTGAGCGCGTCCTCGACGCCGTCCGCGGCGCGCTACGGCGAGTGACCGACCGCCGGCTCGTCACGGTGCTCGTGGACCCCGCCGACCTCGAGACCGTCAGCGCCGCCATCGCCGAGCTGGAGGGCCAGGTCGGTGGCATCGAGCACTGCGACGTCCAGGCAGACCGCCGCGTCGGGCCCGGCGGCGCGATCGTTCGCACGCTCGAGAGCGAGGTCGACGCGACCGTCGAAACCCAACTGGAGCGCGCCCGCGAGGTCATCCAGGCGGAGCTCGGCGGCCCGGAGCCCTCCCCGTGAATAGCGCGCTCCTCAGTCGCACCGGCGCCGCGCTCGCCGGCGCCGACCTCGCCCGCTGCCACGGGCGCGTGAGCAACCTCATCGGGCTCATCATCGAGGCCACCGGGCTGCAGGCCGAGATCGGCGAGGTGTGCCTAGTTGGGGCAGACCGACACCGCGAGGCGGTTCCCGCCGAGGTCGTCGGCTTCCGCGAGGGCCGCACCCTGCTGATGCCCCTCGGCGAACTCCAGGGCATCGGCCCCGGCACCAAGGTCCTCCCTACCGGCGACCCCTTCCGCGTGCCGGTCGGCCCCCACCTGCTCGGGCGCATCATCGACGGGCTCGGCGCCCCTCTCGACGGGCTTGGGGGCGTGGCCGCGGAGGCCCAGCCGGGTCGGGCTGGCGCTCATACCGGAGCCCGCCCGGGCTACCGGTTGACGATCGCCCCTCCCCCCTCCGCCCTGCGCCGTCCCCGCATCCGCGAGCGCGTCGCGCTCGGCGTGCGCGCGCTCGACAGCCTCGTTCCCTGCGGGCGCGGGCAGCGTCTCGGGATCTTCGCAGGCTCAGGCGTCGGCAAGTCCTCGCTGCTCGGGATGATCGCCCGCTCCACCTCAGCCACCGTCAACGTCATCGCGCTCGTCGGCGAGCGCGGCCGCGAGGTGCGCGAGTTCGTCGAGCGCGACCTCGGCGAGGCGCTCGAGCGCTCTGTCGTCGTCGTCGCCACCTCCGATGAGCCCGCGCTCGTGCGCATCAAGGCCGCCTTTACCGCCACCACCATCGCCGAGCACTTCCGCGACCAGGGCCACCACGTGATGCTGATGATGGACTCCGTCACCCGCTTCGCCGCCGCCCAGCGCGAGGTCGGTCTCGCGATCGGCGAGCCCCCCGCCACCCGCGGCTACACCCCATCCGTCTTCGCGCTGCTTCCCCGCCTGCTCGAGCGCGCGGGCACCAGCCCCGAGGGCTCCATAACCGGCCTCTACACCGTCCTCGTCGACGGCGACGACATGAACGAGCCGATCGCAGACGCCGTCCGCTCGATCCTCGACGGGCACATCGTCCTCACCCGCTCCCTCGCCCACGCCGGGCACTACCCCGCGATCGACGTGCTCCAGAGCGTCTCTCGTCTCACCGGCGAGATCGTCTGCGCAGAGATCGCCGCCGCCGGACAGCGCTTGCGCTCGGCGCTCGCCGCGCTGCGCGAGAAGGAGGACCTGATCGCGATCGGGGCCTACCAATCCGGGAGCGACCCCCTGCTCGACGCCACGCTCGAACACCGCTCCCGGATCGAGGCCTTCCTGCGCCAGCGCGTCGACGAACCTTCTGACCCCGACGCCTCCGACGCCTGCCTGCTGGAGCTCGCGGCCTCCCTCGGGCAGTCGCTCGCGCAGCGCTCCGGCGAGATCCTCGACGCCGAGGAGGTCCTCGTCGAGACCGTAACCTCCTCCGAGATCGGAGGGGGTGGGCGGGCTTCCCATCTCGGGGGCCGGCTCGCATCCGATCTCGGGGCAAGGGCGTCCGACCTCCTCGGGGCCTCAGCCATCCCGGCCCTCGGGCTCGACCTCTGAGCCTGAAGAGCCTCGCCGACGCACACGCGGCCGGCGGGCCGCGGCGTGCCCATTTCGGTTGTCCCGTGTTCGCTGAGCTTCGGGGGCCGTCCCGCTACACCGCCACGGGGCGGTACTCGCGCGTCGAAGGGTTCTGCTCCAGCAGGCCCACCGCCCGCAGCGTCTTCACGTAGCGGTGGGTCGTCGACGGCGACATCCCCAACTGCCCCGCCAGGTCGATGATCGCTCGCCATGGCCGCTCCGGGCCGTAGGAGGCCAGGATCGCAAGACCCCGCAGCAGCGATTGCGAGAGCTGCGGATCCTCGAGCGCCTCCTCCAGTGCGGCGCGAGTCGCCTTCTGCAACGGCGAGGGCTTCCCTCTGCCGTTCTTCTCCGCCGGCTGGTAGGCATGGTCCAACGCCGCCAGCAGCAGGTTCGACACGGTCCCGTTGCGGTTGCGGCCCGCACCGCGCATCACCTGCTCCACCTGCAACGGAGAGAGGGTAATCACTACATCATCAGACTTCTTCTTGCTCATGTCTTCATCCCCAGGGCGTGTTTGCTTGATCGGTCGGTCCCATTGGTCCGACTTATGATGTTTCTCCAGATCCATGCCTCAATGGTACGGACCTATGCTTTATGTACGAATATTTGAGGCGTCCGGATCACGTTTCCATGAATAAATCTAACTGTCGGTCAAACCTGGTCTTCGGATTTTCCGGGAAAAACGATGGTCCGCCCTTGCAGCTGTGGTGGATACACAAGAGCTTACATTGATATGAGTTGGGACTGCAAAACGTGATCGCCCCGCCGCGTCCGCGCCGGACCGCTCCCCTTTGGCCACGGGGGCGCCCGCACTCGACCGCCGACCGATCGAAGATCGGTCGGTAGGATCCGATCGGAAGGCGCCCAAGGGAGCGCCCTAAAGAACCGCGCCGCCCGTCCGATTACGCGGCCGTGAGCACTGCTCCCTCGTTCCGCTTTCGCCTCGAGCGCGTCCGTGCCCTGCGCCAGCGCAAGGAGAACCTCGCCCGGCAGGAGCTCGCCCGTGCCATCTCCCAGCGCGCCGGCAGCCTGGACCGCCTGCGACGCGTCGAGGAGCACCTCGAGCGGGCACAAACCTACCAGCGCGCCGCCACCGGCCAGTCCGGTACGGTCAACGCCGCCGACCTCCTCGCGCGCCAAGCGTTCGTCGAGCACGTTGAGGCGCAGCGCACGATGGGCATGCGCGAGCTCGAGCGCCACGAGGCCGACGTCGCCGACCGCGACACCCAGCTCGGGCGCGCCGCGCGCGAGCACGAGATCATCGAGCGCCTCAAGGACCGCCGGCGCGCCGAGCACGAGCGCGAGGCTGGACGCCGCGAAAGCGAGCAGCTCGACGAGATCGCCCTCGAGCGCTTCCGCCGGAGCGCCGCGTGAGCACCTCCGCCCTTCCGACCGTCGCCGCCGCCAGCGGCCCCCCAGGCGTGCTCGCCTCCGCCGAACGCGTCCAGCAGCTGCAGACGCTCATCGCGCAGGTTGAGCACCGCACCACCGGCGCCACGTTCGCCTCCGCGCTCGACTCCGCACAGTCCAGGGCCGCAGGATCGGCCGTCGCAGCCGGCGCCTACTCGGACCCAGCGCCGACCTACACGACCGCTACGCCCGCAGCCGGCGGCTACGCCTCCGCCGTGCTCCCAGGCGGCGGCTACACCTCAACCGGGCCCACCGCGGTCGCCTACCCCTCCGCTGCGCCCAACCCCTCGGGCGCAAGCGCAGTCGGCGAAGGTTCCGCTTATGCGCCGCTGATCGACCAGGCCGCCGCCCGCTACGGGCTCGACCCCGCGATCCTCCACGGGCTGATCCAGCAGGAGTCCGGGTTCGACCCCTCCGCCCACAGCAGCGCCGGCGCGCTGGGGCTCACCCAGCTGATGCCCTCCACCGCCGCCTCCCTCGGCGTCGCCGAACCGCTCGACCCCGCCCAGTCCATCGAAGGCGGCGCCCGCTACCTCTCTCAACTCCTCCACCAGTTCGCCGGCAACACTGCCGACGCGCTCGCCGCCTACAACGCCGGGCCCGGCGCGGTCCAGCAGTACGGCGGCGTACCCCCCTACTCCGAAACCCAGCAGTACGTGGCCAAAGTGCTCGGCTACGCCGCCTCTTACGGCACGAGCACCGGCGCCACCCCCTCCGGGGCGATCGCATGACCGCCTCCGCCGCCCAGACCGCCCTCACCGCTCCGGGTGGACGGGAGCCGATCCCCCCCACCGGCGGCGCTCCACCGGGCCCTCCACCGGAAGGGGCGCCTTTCCAGAGCGCGCTCGAAGCTGAATGGGCCCGGACCGCCACTGCGGAAGGCCGGCAGCAGAGTCACTCGGAAAGCGCCTCCCGCGCAACCTCGCACGACCCGCCCGCCCGCAAGACGCTGGGCGTGGAGACTGGCGCCCCCGCTGCCGTCTCGCCTGCTCCCGCTCCCGCGAGCACCGCCGTGGCCAGCGCCGCGAGCAGCGCGGACGCGCCTCCTGCCGCAAACGTCCTCGCCGGGGCCCCTGGCACGCCGGCCGCGCGCTACGCCCGCGACAGCTCGGACTTCTCCGCTTCGACAGGGCTGGAAAGGTCATCCGCCTCCGCCAACGCCACCGGCGCGAGCACGCTCCCCGGAGCGCTACCGAGCATTCCGAGCGGCGGACCCGCAAGCGGCGCTGGCCGCCTCGCCGCCGGCGGCGAGGCCGCAGGCTTGGGTTCCCAGTTCGCAAGCGGTGGCGTTCCCACTGCAGCCGGTGACAGCGGACCCGCAAGCGGCGCTGGTTCTGCGGCCTCCGGCGCTACTCCAATGCCTGCCGGCGCCACGACGCCCTCCACGCCTGGGTCCCCGGCCACTGAAGCGCTCACCGGCGCACTTGAAGGATCCAACCCCGCCGCCCCCCGTGGTGGTCTTCCCGGCGGGTGGGTGGGTTCCGATCCCGCCGGCGCGCGCGTGGGTTCCGATTCCGGGCGGAGCTCCGATGCCAAGGCCCCGCCACTCCCGACAACTCCCGCCGCAGGCGCCATCCTCGGCTCCGCCGCACACACAGAGGGCATGGGCGCCGGAGGCAGCTGGGGTTGGAACTCCCAAGGGGGCGGGCATCAGTCCACCGAGCAGCAGGGTCTCCGCTCGGCCGGTGGCGCGGGCGTCCACGACAAGCTGTGGATCCCCGACCCCGCCCAGGAATCCACGGGAGCCGATGCCGGCACAAGTGGAGCGGGCGCCGGTGGGGTGGGCGGGCTGGCCGAAGGCGCCGGCTCCGCCCAGGCCTCCGTCATGGCGGGCGCCGACCAATCGGGGATCGGCCAGCAGGGGCCGCTGCTCGACTACGGCGTCGGCCTCCAGCAGGCCATCGAGAGCCTCCACGGCACCATCCAGCTCGCCGCCCGCCAGGGCCTCTCCCAGGCCCGCATCGCGCTGGAGCCCGAGGGGCTCGGCGAGATCCGCATCCACCTCACCCAGACAGCTCAGGGCCTCCTCGCCCGCATCACCGCCGAGACGCCCGCCGCCGCACAGGCGCTCGCCGCCGGCCACTCAGAGCTGCGCCAGTCGCTCAGCTCGCTCGGCCTCGACCTCGCGCGCCTGAACATCGGCCGTCACGGCCACACCGCCGCCCAGGGTGGGGACACGGCCCTCGGAAGCGGTGGCCACGGTGGCACCGCCGGCAGCGGCGAAGCCCCCTCGCGCGGCGCCCGCTCCGGACAGACCGCCGCAGCCGTAGCACCCACCGATCCCTCCCCCGACTCCGAAGCCGAAGAGGACACGCAACCTGCGCCTGCGCCATCGCGCGGGACGCTCGTCGACGTGCTCGCCTGACCGCAACCCAAGACCACAGAAACCACACGCGCACCACCAAGCACGAGAGCGAGGCAACCCACATGACCACCGTCACCCCATCCCCCACCACCACAGCGCCCGCCGCCGGCTCCGGTGGGCGGGAATCGATACCCGCCGCCAAGACCGGCTCCGGCACGGGCTCCGCCGCCGCGGAACCCACGAACCCCAACGGGGAGCTCGGCAAGAACGACTTCCTCAAGCTGATGGTCGCCCAACTGCAGGCCCAGAACCCCCTCGAACCAAGCAACGGCACCGAATACATCAGCGAGCTCGCCCAGTTCTCCCAGCTCGAGCAGACCACCAACATCGCCCAGACGAGCTCCCAGTCCTCCGCCGCCCAGCAGGTGGCCCAGGCGGTCGCGCTGATTGGGCACACCGTCTCCTACACCGACCACTCCACCGGGGCTCTCGTCCAAGGTCCCGTCCAGAGCGTCGAGATCACATCCACGGGCGCCACCCTCACCGTCGAAGGCGCCGCCGGCATCGAACCCGCCGGCATCACCGAGGTCGCGTGACCTGTGAGCGTCGAGTTCAATCCAGCGCTGCTCCCGGGTGGGCGGGCCCCGATCTCCGGCAGCCCGCCGGCTCGCGGCGCGGACCGCCGCGCCGCCGGTGTCGCAAGCTCCTCCGGGCCGTCCTTCGCGGACGTCCTCAACGAGGCGACCAGCGGAGCGGGCGAGAGCGGGGCGAGCAAGCCCGAGGCGGGCGGGGTCGAACCGTTGCGCTTCTCCAAGCACGCCCTCGAGCGCGTGCAGCGACGCGGGATCGCGCTCGACCCCACAACCCTTGGCCGGCTGCAGGAGGGCGTGGGACGCGCCGCCGGCAAGGGCTCCCGCGACTCGATCGTGCTCGTCGACGGCACCGCCTTCGTGGTCTCCGTCGGCAACCGCACCGTCATCACGGCGGTCGGCTCCGAACACATGCGCAAGCACGTGTTCACCAACATCGACAGCGCCGTGATCGCATGAGGCGTCGTCGAGTGAACAACCCAAAGAACCACATCGAAAACAACCACGGCCGGACCTCATCGAGGAGGCCGCGAAAGGAAGTGACGCAACCATGATGAGTGGAATGTATGCCGCCATCAGCGGCCTCGACGCCAACCAGACGATGCTCAACGTGACCGCCAACAACCTCGCGAACGTCAACACCATCGGCTACAAGTCCGCGCGCGCGACCTTCGCCGACTCGCTGGCCCAGGTGGTGCGGGGAGCCTCTGGTGCGACGGTCAGCAACGGCGGCACCAACCCGCTGCAGATCGGGCTTGGCGTGGGGGTCGCCTCGACCGACAACGTGATGTCCGAGGGCTCCTTCCAGTCCACCAACAACCCCCTGGACGTCGCCATCCAGGGCGAAGGGTTCCTGCGCGTCGGCAGCGGCACACCGCCGGCGGAACCCCCGTACACGGCCAAACTGCCGGCCGGCCTCCAGTACACCCGCGAGGGCGACCTCACGACCAACACAAGGGGCTTCCTGACCACCCAGGCCGGGAACTACGTGATCGGCCGCGAAGCGGTCGCGACCGTGACCGAAGCCGGCACCACCTACGCGCCCGGAGCCACGGATACCTACATCGTGATCCCTCCCGGCTCCGCCAACGTGTCGATCGGCGAGGACGGCGCGGTCAGCTACACGGACGAGAACCCCAAATCCCCGACCTTCGAACAGCAGGTCACCGCAGGGTACCTCTCGCTGGCGCAATTCCCCAATCAGAACGGCCTGGAGCGCCTCGCCGGATCGCTGTGGGGCCAGACCGCCAACTCGGGCGCGCCGATCGTGGGCACCCCCGACACCGGCGCCTTCGGACAGACCGTCGGCGGGGAGCTCGAGATGTCAAACGTTGACCTCGCCACCGAGATGACCACCATGATCACCGCCGAGCGCGGCTACCAGGCCAACTCGAAGGTGATCACCACCGCCAACGAAATGCTCCAGACGGTGGTGACGATGGTCCAGTAGCAGTTAGGGACGACCACGAGGCGCCCGGGTGGGACGTGGCCGCGACAGCGCGCCGCGCCCCACCGCCGGGCGACACCCACCAGAGAGAAGGCCCCATGATCACCCTCCACAGGCTCGGACACACCGACGAGCCGTTCCAACTGAATCCCGATCTGATCGTCACAGTCGAGTCCACCCCCGATACCGTTGTGACGCTCGCCACTACCGCCAAGGTCGTGGTCGCCGAGAGCCCCGACGAGGTCGCCGCCGCTGTGCGCGTCTGGCGCGTCGGCGTACTCTCCGAGGCGATGCGCAGCCGCCGCCCCGAGCATGAGCCCGCCCTCCGCTCGCGTGCCCGGAACGAGGCCGCGCCGCTGTTCGCCGTTGACGACACACCCGCCGGGTAGGCGGCCGCTCGCAAGCTTGTCTCTTCATCCCGGGCGCAGAGCGGCCCCCTTTAGCTCTTCCCGAGCTTCCGCTTCGACCTAGCCCCGTGCCTCCCTGCCTTTGGGCAGCCGGTGGTTGTGATGGGTGTGTTGCGGCGGATGATGGTGTTGTTCTGGGAGTGGAATTCGGTGGGCATGGTGAGGGTTTTGGTTTTGCAGAGGTTGCCGTTGGCTGCGAGGGCGGAGTAGGGGCCCTCGGGGAGGGTGAGTTGGAAGGTGCCGACGGGGACGTCGGGTACGGTCTTGAAGGTGCTGCTGGTGATGCCGTGTTTGCTGATGAAGGTCGTGCCGACGAGGTCGATGGTGACGCCGTAGCCCTGTAGGACGATGATCAGTGAGGGGAAGGCTTCGCCGCCGTGGGAGACGAAGTACGCGGGTCCTTCCAGTGGTACGGGCAGGATCGGCGTGACGGCCTTGGCGTGCCCGACGATCGAGGCTGGGGGACAGCTCGCAGGGTTCGCTTCGAATGTTGCGGCCGGGCAGGCTTTCTGGAGTGTCTTTAGTCGTGAGGGGAGCTGCTTGGGGAGTTCGACTTTGACGATCGCGATGTTTGCCTGGGTGCCCTGCGGCGCGCTGGGGAAGCTCAGCTTCGCGGTGAGGCTCGCCCCGTCCTTGCGGCTGGTGTGCCCCGAGGTAGAGACGCTGAACGTGGGTTTGAACGATAGCGCTGCGCAGTTCGTCGCCTGGAAATGACTCGATACCGCGGTGTGTGTGCCGTGGGTGCTGGATAGGGTGCCTGTGACGCTCGCTGGTTCGCAGCTGGTTGGGTTGAACACGAACTCTGGGTGGTTGATCGTGACGTTGACGGTCTTGACCTGGAACGGGATGCCGTACTTGATCGTTGGTAGCGCCCCGTTGGAGACCGTCAACTGCGCGGTATGCGGATCCACGCTAACGGTCGCACGGACGACTTCGCAGTCGCAAACGCCGGTCCCGAGGTCGATCGGGCCGGCCTTCTCGGATACTGCGATCGAGAGACCGAACGGCGCTCCCTGGTAGGGGCCGGTGAGGAATACCTTGCCGCCTTTGATGAACAGCGGTTCGGGGCCGGGGCCGACACCCGCGGTTACTTCCCCGATCTGGCTCGCTTCTGGGCAGGTCCCCAGGGCGGCCTGCGGTTCGCCGCACAACGGGACATGCGAGAGGTTCCCCGAGAATCCCGGCGGCGTCGTGACCGTGATCCCAGCGAGATCCTCATCGGTGTCTTCGCGGGAGAACGTCACACTCAACGGGCTATACCCACCCGCCTGGTTACTCGTCGCACCCGCCACAAACGACGGCTCGAACCGAGCCGGCCCGCAACCCGTGATATCAAACGGGAAGCTCGACGGCAAAGCATCCGGCTCAAACGGCGCGCTCCACGGCGTCAGATCGCTTTCCGCGCTATAGGAGCCGCATACGCTCGGGTTCGCGACCGTAGAGCGCGAACCGCCGTTCAGCTGCACCCGTAGTTCGCTGAACGGCAACTCCGGGTTCTTTTCAAAGACCGTCGTGAGCTGCCCCGTTACCGGGTTCGGCGTGACCGACCCCTTGATCTTCAACAGCACCCCATGACCAGCGAGCGTCAGATACACCGTGAACGGCGGTTCGGTGATCGACCCGGACGCGGGGCCCCCGAGATACAGCGCGCCCTTTAGTTCGCCTGTCAGCGCCGGTGTGACGAGCGAGACCTCGCCGAGCTTCGACGCGTCCGGGCACCCCACCGGGCTTTCGCTACCGATCCCGACCTGCGCTTCGCTGCACGACACAAGCCCATTCGCAGCCGACGGAGAGAGCACGACCCCCGCAGGCATCTTGATAACCGCGTCCCGTAGATCGGCCGTCGCGAGCCCTTCCGCGCCTTGCGTCTGCGGGATTTTCAAGAGGATCTGGTAGCCCGTCGGGCTGGTCGCCTGGGACTGTTCGGGCTCCACGGAGATCGTCGGTGAGAACTTCAGCGATTCGCATCCCGTGAACGGGCCGACACCCGTAGTCGCTTCCGCGGGTTCCCCCGCACCCCACGATTCGACCCTAAGATTCGCTTCCAACGGGCCGCTCGTGCACTGCGTCGGATTCACCAAAAACGGCACCGCGTTTTCATGCACTTCGACACCGCCGCCTTCGCATTCCGGTTCCCTGCCCGTTTCACAAAAGAAATGGCTGCCACGCTGCGCGTTATGCGATGGGTCAGCCGGCACACCCCACACCGTCAACGACTGATGCAACACTTCCAAAAGCGCGATCACGTCCGTGACACTCGCATGCACCCTATAATCCGGGCCTACCGACAAAACGACATCAAACGAAATAACACCCGCTACCGACACACCAAACACAGCCGTCTCGTTCGGCGGCGGCGCCATATTATACACAGGCTGAACCCTCGTCACATCAAAACCGGGAGCGGCCCTCAACGTCACTTCGAACGTCCCAATCTGAGAATCAACCGGGCATTCTTCCAACTGCAACTGAACCGGCGAACACGTCTTCACCACCGGAGGATAACCAGCAAACCCAACCGGCAACACCACTTCAGCATTCCGCAAAATCGCCCCAACACCACCTTTACCATCCTGCACAAACCCAAAACTCTCCGTCACATCCCCATGCGCACCAGCCTGCCCACTCGACGAACTCACCCTAAAACTACCCGGTTCAACAAACAACCCAGCATGCGCACCAGACGGCACACACGCACCCACAGGCGAACAACCAAACACCGCCAACACCACACTCACAACAAACACCCTCAAACAACAACGCCACACCATCACGCCCCCCCTCCACCCACAACACGCACCAACCCACCACCACGACCACCAACCCGCAACCCCCTACCACGCCCACGCTTACCCCTCACCCTCGACCGCCCCTTCCCCTTCTTCTTTACCTTCTTCGACCTCGGTTTTTCTTCCACAACATGCGTAGCAGGATTACCCGCACCCACGAACGACACACTCGCCGGCACACTAAACAAAGGCGGCGGACTACCCACACCCTGACAACTCAAACATTCCAACGAAGAAGGCGGCGGCGCGAACCCACCACCAACACGCGCATCATAAATATCCGGGAATTCATCCACATCCTGCGGAGCCAACTCCGCCGCCGACTCAAAAAACACATCACGACCACTCCCACTCGCACCAAGAAACCTCGACGGCCCCACATCTTCACCCGCAGACAACAAATGCGTACACCCAAACACACCACCACAAAACACCCCAGGCGCTTCCTCAACCCCCTTAGCCTCCCACTCATACACATCCAAACCAGTATCCAAACGCAAATGGGGATTGGTTTCGGTGCTGTTCGTATCCTGCGGCACCAGATGCGCCGTCGTCTGAAAAAACACCCTCTGACCATCATCAGAAATCTGCGTCCAAAACGGAGGCGCCTCATCCTTAGTTTCAAGAACAGTGCTAAAAGGACCAATGACCTCGCCCTGCGCAGGCGCGTCACCGTCACCACACGTAACACACATCACACTCCCATTAGCATGATCATAACGATACAACTCGTTAGGACCTTTACCACCATGCTGCGAACCCGAACCACGCGGTTCAAACGGGTTCAGGACACTTTTGCTAGTAAACAAGAAGAATTCGCCGTCCGGCGTAGAATACGACGGTTCCCCCTCGCCATGCCCATTGTGCGCGAGCGCGACGAACGTACGCTTCCCGGTGCTCGTTTCATACCGAAAAATTTCCAAAAACTCTCCCCCTAGCAGAGACTCAACATAGACAACTGAACCATCTTCACTGAAAAAGAAGCCTTGAGAGTGTTCAAGGCCTATTCCACTCGTTGCGGGTACTCCGGCGGCGATGCGCTTCAACCGTTTGCCTTCGGGAGCTTCCGTATCGTACTCGAACAACTTGTTTGCTTTCGACGTGTCATCCGACGTCAACGCCATTTCTGTGTTAAAGAATACCTTCGAACCATCCGGACTCGCATAGTTATAACGCACCGGCAACATCGGGTTCCCCACCGTGCCCACTTCCACACCCGGTTCGGGCGCCGACACTTCAACAGGTTCCCCGCCATCCACACGCATGAACAAACGAGGAGGTTCTTCACAACCAGGCCCAGAGACCTGAGGCGCTGGACTCGGTACCGTGAAGAAGACCTTCGAACCATCCACCGAAACAGCATGAACTGCAGTGCTGGTTACAGTACTCTCTGCCCCAAGCGTCGCACCACACGGATTAGCCAACGGCGACCCATTCTGCTTGACATTAACAAGGTGAAGACGCCCACCCGACCAGTCATACAGATTGTAAGCTCCACCATCAGTAGCTTCAGCAGCAGCACCTTCCACGCCGGAAAGCGGCAGTTCATGATCGACCGAGACGAACAGCACGTGGCCAAAATCCGCTGACGCACCAATAAATACTGTACGTCCATTGGCATCTTCTCGCGGGATACTCGCCACCAGCGCATACGGGCCACCCACAGGACCAACTTCGAATGCAATATCAGGCGACCGTTCGACGAAATTCAGTCCGGTTTCCGATTCGATCGCGATCTGCGAAAGGTCAGGGCTGAAAAGCTGTTCCATACGGATAATATGTTCGCTGGCTCCAGTCGCCACAGCCGAACCCATCTCCCAACCAGCCACGGTACGCGAGAAGACCGCACGAGCACCACCCAAACTCGGGTTCGGCCCAAACGGAACGGTTGCTTCAAGCGCAATCTTTTCACCATCACCGGAGGCGAGGACCTTAGCGCTTTCAGTGAACGTGAGAGCCTGCGTACGACCTTTATCCACAGGCGTCACCAACTCATACGCCCGGCAATCCGGAAGACCCGCCGACGCACCCGTACGAAACCTCGCGTTCAGACACGAGTCAGCAGCCCCTGCGGCCACCGCAAGGAGTCCTACCATACACACAAACACCCCGACCAATACCACCAACGGAGCAACACACCCCGACCAACGCACCCTTCTAACAACACCAAAACAAACACAACCCATGCCCACCTGCTCAATCTCGCCCCTCCGCCTCATACACTCCTCCACTCTCGTATTACGCACTACACAAATCACTCCCACAGACCCCAACCACAAGGACCCACACAATGCACCACAACCCAGGTGGGGCCGACACCACGCCAGCCCCACCCGAGCAATACACCCATATCAGATGACCTCAGGAAATCCGAAGCCCCCAACCATTCGCTTGTAATATAGCAAGACTACCCGTTACTTCACCTGCTTTTTCTTTACCTATTTCACAATTTGCTTTTTCTTTACCCGAGAACGTAGCCAACACTAATAACTGTGTTTCACTACCCACGACCGTCGCTTTGTTTTCCAACGCTATACTTTCTGGTTTTGCTGCTTCCTGCAAACATATATCTGCTTTTGTAACGCCTAGCACCTTGCATTCAACGTTCCATCCAGGTTCACCATTACCGGTACCAACAAGTCTATCGAAATGTTTGCCTTCTGTATTATACGCTTCTGATTGCCACGGCAAATCTACTGCTTCGACTTTTTTGAGTTCTTCGCATTTTGCTATGTTCCTACATTGGGGTGGCGAAGTTTCGATTTTATTGATCCTATCGAGTTGTCCGGGGCCAACTGACCCTATTCCTTCACCAGAACATTCAACCGACACCGTTCCTGCAAGGGGCACTTTAGTATCAGACAGTTTCAACGAGCCCTTGAGTCTAACTTCCTCGGTATTGTTGATTGCTTTCCACTGCCATTCTCCGGTTCCAGAGGCCGTCGAGCAGTTGTGGTCTGTCCACTTGGTCAGTCCTGCGACTGCTCCCTTCGTACAATGTTCCCAAGTCGCGGAAGCCGTGGCCGAAAAGGCCATGCTCACCACGAACATGGACACGAGGCAAAGCCCCGCGATCTTAATAGACTTCATGTTGTGCGACTCCTTATCTTGATGATTTAATTGGGCAGCCGACTCCGAGGCGTCATTTCAAATTTCAAGGCGCTCCAGTTCCGGCTCTCTATGATTTGCTTCGCAGCCCTCCTTGAGAGTCGTCGAGCGCAAAGCACATACACGATCAAAAACTCAACATATCGGACTGTCCGTGAATCCTAGCAGGTGGACCTAGGGGAGCGCAAGGGCTGTCTCCTGCTCTCAAAATAGATTTAAATGACCGAAGGAATGTTTCTGATCGGGCCTTCAGGGGTCCTTCCCGGTCCCCGCGCAGTCCGCTGTCCGCGCCGCTCACGGGCCGGCAAAGACCACTCCTGCTATGCGCCCCGGAACCCGGGAAGACGGCCTTCTCGGCCGTCCGCCACAGGTCCTCGGGCACCGGGGCCTTCAGCAAAACTACCTGCATATCGTGATTTTTCGACTATGCTGACCTACCCAGCTAGCCTCAACAGTTTGGCCCGGTCGGCACCGAGGTGCGCGTCCGCGGTCCGCAGACACCAAGGTGCGCTCAGCCGCCGCGCGCAGCAAGTCCCCGCGCCACCTACCACAACCGCGCGCCCCCGTCAAACGATCCTCCCGGGACCCCTGATCTCCGCGGAGGCCAAAACATAAATGTTTGTTAAACTTCGCCGCTCGGACGCGGGGTAGGAGGCCCCGCGCCCACGCACCCTCGCGGCTCCACCCGCCCACGCGGACGATCCCAAGACGCACCCCGGTAGGCCACCCGGGGCCGGACACCCGACGGATTGCGCCCGCGGACACTGAAGGATTGCGTCCTGCGGCCGATCAACGAGGGCGATGAAGGCCGCAACAGTTATCGGGATCGGGATTGCCTTTGGCTCCCTGCTGCTCAGCGCCATGATGGACGGGACCTCTCCCGCCTCCTTCATCAACATCTCCGCGCTGATGATCATCCTCGGCGGCACCGGCGGGGTCACGCTTGCGAGCTGCGGGATGCAGTCGATGAAGCGCATCCCGGGCCTCTACAAGCTCTCGTTCTCCGCTGAGCCCCCCGACATGCGCGGGCGGCTCGACCTGCTTGTGTCGCTCGCCGACCAGGCCCGGCGCGAGGGCCTGCTCGCGCTCGACGCGCAGCTGGGGGAGGTCGAGGACGCCTTTACCCGCAACGCGCTGCAGCTCGTCGTCGACGGCACCGACCCCGAGATGGTCCACGCGATCATGGAGGCCGAGGTCGACGGCATGGCCGCTCGGCACGCGGCCGCGGCCGCGCCGTTTGAGAAGGCCGGCGGCTTTGCCCCCACGATGGGGATTATCGGCACCGTGCTTGGGCTCGTGCACGTGTTGCAGAACCTGGCCGCTCCCTCGACGCTCGGGCCCTCGATCTCCGCTGCCTTCCTTGCGACCTTGATGGGGGTCGGCTCGGCCAACGTGATCTTTCTGCCCGTCGCCAACCGCCTGAAGGCGATCTCCGCCGAAGAGGTCGAGCTGCGGATGATGACGCTCGAGGGGATTCTCTCGCTCCAGGCCGGCGACAACCCGCGCCTCGTCGCGGACAAGCTGATGTCCTACCTGCCCCCCGCCGAGCGCGACGCGGAGGACGATTCGGACACTTCCTCGCAGAGCGCGAGCCTGCAGGCCGAGGCGGCCTGATGGCCTTGCCCGCGCGCCAGCACGGGAGCAACCGCTAGCCATGGCGCGCGGGCACTCTCGCAGGCGCCGCGGACACGGCGCCGAGCACGACAACGACGAGCGCTGGCTGCTCACCTACGCGGACATGATCACGCTCCTGATGGCGCTCTTCATGGTCCTCTTCTCGATCTCCTCGGTGAACATCTCCAAGTACAAAACCCTCCAGCTCGCGCTCAAGGCGGCCTTCTCCGGGGACATCCTGCCGGGCGGCAAGTCGATCGCCCAGCCCGGCGCGAGCGCCAACTCCAGCCGCGCCCCCACCACCATCGACACGCCGGCGATCGTGCGGCTCACCCCCAACGTCACGAGCGAACTCGAACACCTGCCCAGCGCGCAGTCGAGCAGCGCACAGGCGAGTGCGCAGAGCGCCGCCGCGAGCGTCCAGGTCTCCGCCGCCCAACAGGAGCAGAGCAGCTTCGAAGCGCTCCAGCGCGAGCTCGACGCCTACGCCGCCAAGCACGGGTTCGCGCGGTCCGTCCACGCTTCGATCGAACAGCGCGGCCTGGTGATCCGCGTGCTCACCGACAGCCTCCTCTTCACCTCCGGCAGCGCCGCCCTCGAGAGCCACGGCCAGCCCCTGCTCAAGGAGATTGCGGGGCTGCTGAACGTTGACCACGTCCACCCCATCGACGTCGAGGGCAACACCGACAACGTGCCCATCAGCGGCCCCTTCCCGAGCAACTGGGAGCTCTCCACCGCCCGCGCGAGCACCGTTGTGCGCTTCCTGTCCGCCCGGGGAGTCGACCCCCAGCGGCTCGGCGCCACCGGCTACGCCGACCAGCGGCCGATCGCCCCCAACTCCACCGCCGCCGGGCGCGCGCTGAACCGGCGCGTCGAGATCGTCCTGCAACGCCTCTACTGATCCCGCGAACCCAGCCGATACATACGACCAGGCCCCCGCCGTCTCCACCCCGACCCCACTCGACCATGTCCAAAAAGAAGCTCCTCCTCCCCCTCGTGCTGCTGCTCGTGCTCGGCGTCGGCTACTCCATGACCAAGCCCAAGAAGATCGTCAAGCAGAAGATCTCCGGAACGATCTACGTCATGCCCCAACCGTTCCTGGTGAACCTCACCGAAGGCCACTACGCCAAGCTCGCAGTCGCGCTCGAGCTCGCGCCGGGGCAGAGCGACGGGGCGTCCGCCACCGAGGGCTCCTCGGGCTCGGGCGAAGGCGCGGGGACGCTCCCCGAGGAACCCCTGATCCGTGAAATCGTCACCGACACCGTGACTGGCCAGAACGGCGGCACGCTCGTCTCGAGCCAGGGCCGCACCTCGATCAAGCACCGCATCCTCGCGAGCATCGGCCGCCAGACCGACGTCAAGGTCGAAGCCGTGCTGTTCCCCGAATTGACGGTCCAGTAGGGAGCGGGCACCGATGAGCGAAACGGTCACCTACGAGCAGCTTGACCAGAACCCAGAGCCTGCCGGGACGGTGCCGGAGCCAGAGGCAAGCGCCGACCTGCGCCGTCTCAGCGACGTCCCCATGGAGCTCAGCGTCGAGATCGGCCGCACCCGCATGACCGTCGGCGAGACACTTCAGCTTCGCGCCGGCTCGATCGTCACGCTCGAGCGGCTCGCCGGCGAACCCGTGGACCTGCTCGTCAACGGCACCCCCATCGCCCGCGGCGAGGTTGTCATCGTCGACGAGGAGTTCGGCCTGCGCGTCACGGAGATCGTGGAGGGCGACCCCGCCGCTCCGAGCTTCGGTGAGCGGGAGAGTGGGGACCCGATCGACGCCGGCGCTCCCGCGCCGCCCCTCCCCGCACCACTCACCCCCATGCCAACCGACGCCGCGCCGGCCGTCCCTGCGTCGCCCGACGCGTCGCCCGACGCGCCGCCCGACGCCGCTGTGCAGGAGTGACCGGGGGGTCACGATGAGCCAGGACGAGGAGCAACAGGACCCCGATGAGACTCCGCCCGGCGACGCACGCGACCCCGCCCGGTCCGAGGTGGGCCACGACGCTCCAGACGCCCCCTCGGCAGAGCGTCCGGCGGAGCCGGCCGCGGGTCCGCCGGATCCGTCGGACCCCGCCGGACCGGACGCTCCGCACGCGCAGGGGCCTTCGGGTGCGACAGGCGGGCCTCTGATCAGAACGGTGGACTTCTCCCAGCCCACCAAGTTCACCGCCGAGCTGCGCCGCAGGATCGTGCGCGTGCTCGGCTCCTTCTGCGAAGCCTTCGCGCTGAGGCTCTCCACCGAGCTGCGGGCTCCGGTCGAGCTCGCTGTCGCGGACACCAGCCAGCTCACGTGGGTGGCCGCCAAGGCGCAGCTGTCGGCGAGCACGATCGCCGTGGCCCTTCAGGTGCAGCCGATCAAGCGGAAGATGCTGCTCTGCATCGAGCCCCCCCTCGTCCTGCAGGCGGTCGAGTGCCTGCTCGGCGGCAACGCCTCGCAGGCCGCCTCCGAACGGCGCTTCAGCGAAGTCGACTGGGCGCTCACTCGGCGCCTGCTGCAATCGATGATCGCCCAGCTCACCCCCGCGTGGCGCGACCTCGGCGGGCTCGAGCTGAGTCTCGGCGAGGTTGACATCGAGGGCGACGCCGGCGTGCTCGCCCCGATCGGGGAACCCACCTTCGCGCTCACCCTCGAGAGTCGGATCGACTCCCTTCCCTCCAGCATGTCCCTGCTGATCCCCTGGTCCGCGATCGGGCCCGTCGCCGAGGAGATCCTCGGCTCCGGGGTGGGCGGGCGCCGATCCCAGGACACCGACTCCCGCGAGGCCCGCGCGATGCGCCGCGGGCTCGCCAGCACCCACGTCTGCCTGCGCGCCGAGGTCGGCGCCCGCGAGATGCCCGTCGAGCGGGTGCTCGCGCTCACCCCCGGTACGCTGCTGGCGCTGCAGGATCGCGCCGAGGAGGGGGTGCGGCTGTTCGCCGAGGGCGTCCCCCTCGGCCGCGGCCGGCCCGGTCTGCGCGGCGCGCGGCGCGCGGTCAAGTTGACCGAGGCCGTCGCCCCCGGGGCGGGCACGGTGCAGCCGCTGCGCTCGGACACCCCCGCCGCAGCGCCGCGGCGCGACCGCGCAGCGGACGGCGGGCACACAGCCCGAAGGGCTGGGGCCGGGGCACACGGCCCGGAGGGCTGGGGCCGGGGCACCGCGGCCGAAGGCCATGGTCAGGCGACGCCCACGCGCGAGAGCCTCGCGCGGATGATGGGCGTGCCCGTGCGCGTGTGGGCAGAGCTGGGGCGCACCACGCTGCCATTGGGCCAAGCCCTGGAGCTGCCGCCGGGCACCGTCGTCGAGCTCGACCAGGGCGCCGAGTCCCCGATCGAGCTGTTCGTCAACGGCCTGCGCTTCGCACACGGCACCCTCCAGGTCAGCGTCGAGGGGGAGTGGGCCGTGCAGATCGACACGCTCGTCTGAGCCGGGGCTTCGTGCGCGCCTAAAGGCATCTGGGCCAGCGTCGATAACCAGGGCGACTCTCCTCGGAGTCGTCCCTCGATGAACAGGTTCATAACGCCTTCGCGCGCGGCCCCACGGGCCGCCCTTCCCGCGCTCGGCATGGCCACGATCGGCCTTGCCGTGCTCGCTCACGCCTGCCCCGCGCAGGCCTTCACGCCGAACGCGAAGGGCGGCGGAGAAAAGACGCCGCTCAACCTCCTTCCCTCCTCGACCGGCTCGCACACGAGCTCCGGGGGCGCGAGCATCGTGCGCACGATCGTCGGCCTCTTGATCGTGATCGCCGTGATCTGGGGGCTCACCTGGATCCTCAAGCAGGTCAAGTCCGGGCGCGAGGGTGGGCGGGCTTCTCATCCATCCGGCTCCGGCCTGACCAGCCTCGCCACGCTGGCGCTCGGCTCGGGGCGCACCCTGCACCTCGTGCGCGCCGGGCGCGACTACCTGCTCGTGGGTTCCGCAGAGCACGGGGTGGCGCACATCCACCGCTACACCGAGCAGCAGGCCCGCGACGCCGGCCTGCTCGACCTCCCCGAGCCCCCCACCGGCCCAGGTGACGGAGCGGGCGGGCCTCCCCTGCTCCAGATCCCGGGCCAGACGCGGGTCGCCGGGATTTCGCGCGTGGCCGCAGACGCGCTCGACCGCCTGCGCGAATGGACGGTGCGCAGGTGAACGTGAACTCCTCCAACGCCGTCCAAATCCTGCTGCTAGTCGGCGGGCTCACGCTGATCCCCGCGGTGCTCTTCACCGTCACCGGCTTCAGCCGCATCCTGATCGTGCTCGGCTTCATCCGCACCGCCGTGGGCACGACCAACGCGCCCCCCAACCAGGTGCTCGTCGGGATCGCCCTGTTTCTCACGATCTTCGTGATGACCCCCACGATCAGCGCCATCAAGCGCGACGCCATCGAACCCCTCGACGCCCACCGCATCTCCACCTCCACCGCCATCGCTCGCGCCGAGCGGCCGCTGCGCGAATTCATGTTCCACCAGACCCGCGTCCAGGACATCTCCCTGTTCGTCAGCCTCGCCCACGCCAAGCCCCCTCACACCCGCGCCGAAGTGCCCACCGAGGTGCTGATCCCCGCGTTCATCGTCTCCGAGCTCAAGACCGCTTTTCAGATTGGCTTTTTGATCTTCCTGCCGTTTTTGATCATCGACCTGATCGTCTCCTCCACGCTGATGAGCATGGGGATGATCATGCTGCCCCCGACCTTCATCTCCCTGCCCTTCAAGATCCTGCTGTTCGTCCTCGTCGACGGCTGGGACCTCGTAATCAAGGCGCTCGTGCAGAGCTTCCACTGATCGGATCGCCACCCAGCCCCGCCTCCCATGGACCAGGACACCGTCATCAACCTCGCCTCTCAGGCGATGAGCCTCGCCTTCAAGGTCGCCGGCCCCCTGCTGCTCGGCGCGATGGTCGTCGGCCTGCTCGTCTCCATCTTCCAGGCCGTCACCCAAATCCAGGAGCAGAGCCTCACGCTGATCCCCAAGATCGCCGCGATCGCCGTGATCGTCGTGCTGCTCGGCCCCTGGATGCTCGACCAGCTCGTCTTCTACACCACCAACCTCTACACCGCGATCCCCACCATGGTCGGCTGATGCGAGGCGACCCGGCATGACGCAGATCCTCAACCGGCTCGCGGGCAACGAGCTCGCCGGCTTCATCCTTGTGCTTGCACGGGTCACCCCGCTGTTCCTGCTCGCCCCGCCGTTCTCCTCGCCGATGGTCCCCCCGCGCGTGCGCGGCATCATCGCCGTGGGCATCTCCATTGGCCTCGCCCCCATCGCCCTGCACGGGCAGCACATCCCCACCGACCCCCTGACCCTCGCCGCTCTGGTCGTCGAGGGGATGCTCGTCGGCCTCGGCTTCGCCTTCTCCTACGCCGTGCTGTTCGCCGCCGTCGAATCCGCCGGCTCGCTCGCCGACCTCGGCGCGGGCTTCTCCTACGGCAACCTCATCAACCCGATCAGCGGCAACGAAAACGGCCCCCTCACCCACGTCTACTCGCTCGTGGGGATCGCCGTGTTCCTCGTCATCGGCGGCGAAGCCTGGCTGCTGCGCGGCCTCGCCCACACCTTCCAGCTCGTTCCCCTGACCTCCGCCCCGCGCATCGCCACGCTCGTGGGGGGCGCGGAGCAGGTCTTCTCTACCGTGTTCACCTCCGCCGTGGAGATCGCCGCGCCCGTGCTGATCGCGCTGATGATCACCGACGCCGCCTTCGGGGTGGTCTCCCGCGTCGTGCCCCAGCTCAACGTGTTCGCCGTCGGCTTCCCCGCCAAGGTCGCCGTCGCGCTGCTGCTCGTCGGCGCCTCCCTGCCGTTCGTGGCGGGCTGGATCGCAAACCAGATGTCAACCTCCGTCGGCGCCGCGCTCGGCGCCCTGCACGTCGCGTGAGCCATGGCACACGAGGACCGCACCGAGAAGGCCACTCCCAAGCACCGCGAGCGCGCTCGCAAGAAAGGGCAGGTCGCGCGCTCCGCCGACGTCGGCGGCTCGCTCGTGATCGCCGGCGGGCTGTTCGCGATCACCCTGCTCGGCCCCAGCGTCGTGAGCTCCGCCCGCCTCGCCTTCCGCGAGATCCTCGCCGAGATCGCGACGCCCGCCAAGGCCACCACCGCCGCCGGCCTGCACTCGCTGATGGAAGTCGGGCTCTCCACGCTCACCGTCACCGTCGGGCCGATCGCCGCCGTCTGCCTCGGCGCCGGCCTGCTCGCCGGGGCCGCCCAGGTCGGCTTCCGTCCCGCGCCCCGCGCGCTCGCGCTCGACTTCAAGCGGATCAACCCCCTCTCGGGGGCGCGCAACCTGTTCGGGCCCAACCTCCTCTTCGAGGCGCTCAAGGCGGTCGCGAAGGTCGCCGTCGTCGGCGCCGTCGCCGCGCTCGCGATCGTCCCCGGCATGAGCGCCCTGGCCTCCGAAGTCGGCATCCCCCCCGGCGCCCTCGGCCTCCTCATGGGTAGGCGCGGGATGCAGATCGCCCAGCACGCGACCTTCGCATACCTTGCGATCGCCGCTGTCGACTACGCCTGGCAGCGCCGCCGCACCGAGCGCAAGCTGCGCATGACCAAGCAGGAGCTCAAAGACGAGCTGCGCCAGTACGGGCTCCCCGCCGAGGTCAGATCCGCCCTGCGCCGCCGCCAGATGCAGGCGGCCCGCAAGCGAATGATGGCCGCCGTTCCCGAGGCCGACGTGGTGATCGCCAACCCCACCCACTTCGCCGTCGCGCTGCGCTACGACGGCACCCGCCCCGCCCCTGAGGTCGTGGCCAAGGGCAAGGACCTGATCGCCCTGCAGATCCGGCGCATCGCCGAGGAACACGACGTCCCGATCGTTGCTGACCCCCCGCTCGCCCGCGCCCTGCACGCCTCCGCCGAGATCGGCCAGGCGATCCCCGAGGAGCTCTACGCCGCCGTCGCGCGCGTGCTCGCCTTCGTCTACCGCCTGGCCCGCCGTAGGAGGTACGCGCGATGAACCTCGACACCGTGCGCCGCCTGCTGCGCCACACCGATCTGCTCGCCGCGCTCGCGGTGGTGATGGTCGTGACGATGCTCATCGTCCCGCTGCCCTCCGCGCTGCTGGACCTGCTGATCACGCTCAACATCTCCGCCGCGCTCACGGTCGTCGTCGCCACCATGTACCTCGGCAAGGCCCTGGACTTCGCGTCCTTCCCGAGCCTCCTGCTGCTCACCACGATGTTCCGGCTGGCGATCAACGTGTCCGTCACGCGTCTGATCCTCACCACCGGCGACGCCGGCGGCGTCGTGAAGGCGTTCGGGGAGTTCGTGGTCTCCGGCAACGTCGTCGTGGGCCTCGTGATCTTCCTGATCCTCGTGGTGATCCAGTTCGTCGTCGTCACCAACGGAGCCGGGCGCGTCGCGGAGGTCGGCGCGCGCTTCACCCTCGACGCGATGCCCGGTAAGCAGATGGCGATCGACGCCGACCTCAACGCGGGGCTGATTACCGACGAACAGGCCCGCAACCGCCGCTCCGAGATCGCCCAGGAAGCCGACTTCTACGGCGCGATGGACGGCGCCTCCAAGTTCGTCAAGGGCGACGCCGTGGCCGCGCTGATCATCACCGCGATCAACCTCGTCGGAGGCATCATCGTGGGCGTGGCCCAGCGCGGTCTCTCCTTTACCGACGCCACCCACCAGTTCTCGCTGCTCACCGTCGGCGACGGCCTCGCCGCGCAGATCCCCGCGCTGCTGATCTCCGTCGCCACCGGCCTCATCGTCACCCGCGCAGCCTCCGAGAAAGACCTCGGCAGCGACATCGCCTCGCAGATCCTGCGCCAGCGCAAGGCCCCGCTCGTCGCCGCCGGCGTGATCGGCCTGTTCGCGCTCGTCCCCGGCCTGCCCAAGCTGCCGTTCCTCGCGATCGCCGCGATCTTCGGCGCGATCGGCTGGAGCGTGCGCCACGGCCTCCCCGGCGAGGAGGCCGCCGAGGCGGGCGCAGTCGGGAGCGCCCCAACTCAGGGCGGGCAGGCGGGGCAGATCGAGGGCGGGCAGGGCTCGGAGGAGGCGATGGAGCGGCTTTCCGTCGACGCCCTGGAGCTCGCGGTCGGCTTTGGCCTCGTCCCGCTCGTGGACGGCTCCTCCGGCGGGAACCTCCTGCGGCGCGTCTCCGCGATCCGCCGCCAGATCGCCGGGGAGCTCGGGATCGTGATCCCCGCGGTGCGCATCCACGACGAGCTCGGCCTCGAGTCCCACGAGTACGTGGTCAAGGTGCGCGGCTCCGAAGTCGCGCGCGCGCGGATCATGCCCGGGCACCTGCTCGCGATGGACCCCGGGGACGCCACCGGCGGCCTGCGGGGGATCCCCACCACCGAGCCCACGTACGGACTGCCCGCCGTGTGGGTGCACTCCTCCGACCGCGCCGAGGCCGAGGCGCTCGGCTACACCGTCGTCGACGCGGAGGCGATGATCGTCACCCACCTCACCGAGACGATCCGCACGCACGCCTGCGAGTTGCTCACCCGCCAGGACGTCAAGACGCTGCTCGACCGGCTCAAGGAGACCAACGCCGCCGTCGTCGAGGAGATCGTGCCCGAGGCGCTCTCGCTCGGCGAGATCCAGCGCGTCCTGCGCTCCCTGCTCGCCGAAGGTGTGCCCGTCCGCGATCTCGGCACGATCATGGAGGCGATCGGGGACAAGGCGCGAATAACACGTGACACCGGCCTGCTGACCGAGTACGCCCGCCAGGCGTTGGGCCGCGCGATCACAGCCCCGCACCTGGACGAGCGGCTCTGCCTGCAGGCGATCACCCTTGACCCCGCGATCGAGCAGGAGGTCGCCACCTCCATCACCCAGACCACAGACGGCGAGTACCTCGCGATCGACCCGCCTCGTGCGCAGGCGATCGTGGGCGCGCTGCGTACCCAGGTCGAGCACGCAAGCGCCCGCGGCACGCGCAATCCGGTCCTGCTCTGCTCCGCGCGCGTGCGCCGCCACCTGCGCAGGCTGATCGCCCAGGCACAGCCCCACCTGCCGGTCTGCTCCTACAACGAGATCGCGCCCGGCGTCAACGTCGAGACGATTGGAGTACTCCACGCATGAGCACCCTCACCCGCAACCCCGCCCCCCGTAACGCCGCTCCCTCCGGCGCGTTCGCGCCCGAGAGCGATTTCCTCCGCAGCCCCGACCCCTACGCCGCCCCCACCGGCCTTCAGGAGAGGCCCCGCCTCTACCGCGGACGCACGATCGACGAGCTGATCCCCAGGATCGTGTCCGAGCTCGGCGAGGACGCGATCGTGATTCGCCACCACAAGGGGCTCACCGGCGGGTTCGCCGGCTTCTTCCAGAGGCCCTTCGTCGAAATCGAGGCTCGCCGCGGCGATGAGGGGGGGCAGCTGCTCGACCGCTACGACGAGGAGGACGCCGCCCCCGCGCTGCCCGGAGAGTACGAGGACCGCCAGGTGACGGTAGAGGCGGACGACTGGGACGGGCCGAGCGAGGTTTGGGCCACCAACCCCTTCGCCGAGGCGCTCGCCGACGCCGAAGCCGCGGTGCGCGCGGCCGAGCCCGCCGTCCCTCCAGACCTCGACGCGGCGCTCGCGGCCGCGCTCGCCGAAGCCGAAGCCGCAGAGATGCACCCCGAACCAACCGTCCCTTCCGACCTGCTCGCAGAACTCCCCCCCGAGGAGCCCCCCCTCGAGGCCGAGCTCCTGGAGCCGCTCCCCCCCGTCGCCGTACCTCCTTCCTCCTCCCGCGAGCGCGCGCGCGAGGAGATCGAGTGCTCACTGCTCGACGTTGGGGTCGGCGAGGAGTTCGTGCACGCGCTGATCGAGGGGGTCATCGCCCACGTGCTGCCGCTCATGCCAGCCTCCACGAGCCTCGCGCAGGCGGTGCACACTGGGCTGACACAGAGAATCCCAGTGTGCCCCCCGCTGCCCGCCGCAGGCGCCGCGATCGCTCTGGTCGGCGCGGGAGGCAGCGGCAAGAGCGCCTGCTGCGCCGCCCTGCTCGAGGCATACCGCGAGCACAGCACACTGCCCGCCACATGCACCGCGATCGTATCGGAGCCGACCCGCCCCGCGCCCGAGGAGCCGGCGCTACGCGAGGGCCGCGAAGGGGGTCTGCTGCTGCTCGACACGCCCCCCCTCTCCCCCTCCGACCAGGCCTCGATCGGTGCGCTCGCGGCGACGCTACAGTGGCTGCAGCCCGACCGCGTGGTGCTCGCGCTGCCCGCCACGCTCGGCGCCAAGCCGGCCGGCCAGCTGCTGGAGGCGCTGCGCCCCCTGGGCGCGAGCGCGCTCGTGATCACCCACGCCGACGCGACCGACCAGCTCGGGGTGGCCGTACAGATCGCATGTACATTCGGCCTGGCTCCCACCTACCTGCTGGAGGGCGGCGGGAGCAAAGGTAGGCTCGCGCAGATCGACCCCACCGACCTCGTCGACAGGCTGCTCCCCTTGCGATGAGGCTCCGGCGTGCAAGGGCGCAGGACCGTGCGGAGCTGGTGCTCCCCGAGCGCTCGGACGCCGTGACGATCGTGCGGCCAAGCGGCGAGCGCGTGCAGGCGCGGGTCGTCGAGCGCGAGGGGGAGCAAGTGCTGGTGGCGCTGATGTTCCGCGTCGAACGCCCGCTCGACGACGGCCGGCTCGACGAGCTGCAACTCGAGTTCACCAACCGCCGGGGACGGGTCCGGCTGCAGGGCACAGTCACGCTGGAGGACCGCGAGCTGCTGCGCTTCTGCGGGCTGCATCCGCTCGAGCTGATCCAGCAGCGCGAGTACGTCCGCGTCCAATCGACCCGGCCGGTGCTCGTTCTCACGGGCTCAAGCCAGGGCACGATCCAGACCTACTCCGTGGACCTCAGCGGCGGCGGGATGCTGCTCGCGGGGCCGAGCACGCTGAAGGTCGGCGAGCAGGTCCAGTTCCGGCTGACCACCGCCAAGGGGGCCCCGCCGATCACGGGCGTCGGCACGGTCGTGCGCACCGACACCCAGGGCCGGCGCGCGCTCTGCTTCGACGAGATCGGCGAGGGCGAGCACCGGCGCCTCGTGCGCTTCATCTTCGATTGCCAGCGCGCCGAACGGCGCCGCGGCCTGGAGGGGAGCAGCAATGGCCGATGAGGCACAGGCCACACCGGTGCGCTCCCCCGCCGCGGACGCCGGACCCGGAGGGCCCGGGGGGCCCGACGTGCCCGAGAGCTCCGCGCGGCCCGCGAAGCCGGACAAGCCAGCAAAGCCCGCCAAGAGCGCCGGCAAGCCCGCCAAGTCCCCGAAGGCCAAGGGTAAGGCCGCCGCGAGCGGGAAGGGCGCCGGCGGGCAGGGCACAGGCGGTGGGGGCTCTCACCTGATCCTTGCCGAGCACCCCCGCGCGGTGCGGGGCATCGCGCGAGCCAAGGCGTGGGGCGCCCTCGGCGGATTCCTGCTCGGGGGCTATCTATCGCTGCCGACCCACACGCTCCCCGACGCCGGCCTGCGCGCGCTCGCGGCGGGAGTGGTCTGCTACGTAGCGGCGTGGGGCGCCGCGGTGTTCCTGTGGCGGCGCCTCGTGGTCGCCGAGCTGCGCGACGCCCAGCAGGAGCTGCTCGCCGTCGAGATCGCCAGGTTGAGTGGAGCAGGGCGGGTGCAGTAGGTAGACGGGCCGCCCGGGGCAGAGGCGCGAGCGGAGGGTCAGGGCGGGCGAGCCGCAGGTCGAACCCAGGAGAACGAGATGGATCCCATCCAACCGATCGAGCCCCGCTCCCGCTGGATTTCCGAGCTCGCGCCGGCACAGGCGCAGAGCGTCTCTCGCGAGCGGCGCAAGCCACCCCGGAGCGCAGACCGCAAGCGGGAGCCCCGCCGCGAGCCGCCCCGGGAGGAGCGCGAGCCCGAGGACGACGGCCCCGAGGGCCGGCACATCGACGTGCGCGCGTGAGCTGCCGTCCAAGCTGTGCGGCCCACCCTCAAGTATCACCCGCCGATGACGATAAACCGGCGTGAGACAGGGCTGACAGGGAGTCGGCCCGGGACTGACCAAACAACCGTCATCAAGGAGATGAACGCATGTCCCTCAGCATTAACACCAACATCGAGTCGCTGATCGCTCAGCGCAACCTCAACAACACCCAGGGCGGGCTGTCCATGTCGATGGAACGCCTGACCTCCGGCCTGCGGATCAACTCGGCCGCCGACGACGTCGCCGGCTACGCCGCCAACCAGCGCCTTCAGGGCCAGGTCAACGGCGTCGCTCAGGCGCAGCAGAACACTCAGGACGCGGTCTCGCTCGTGCAGACGGCGCAGGGTGCGCTCAACGATGTGGAGCAGATGCTCCAGCGCATGCGTGAGCTCGCGGTGCAGTACGCCAACGGCACGAACTCGGAATCGGACAAGGAAGCGATCGAAGCCGAGGCGACCCAGCTCGAAAAAGAGATCGAAAGGGTCGGCGAAACGACCAAGTTCAACGGCGTGGAACTGCTGAACACGAAAGAAGAAATCACGTTCCAGGTCGGCCCCGACGAAAAAGAAACGATCGCGGTCGAAACGGCCGAACTCGCAAAAGCCGTCGAAGGCATCGAAATCGGCAAGATCGAAACGATCGAAGAAGCGATCAACAAAGTCGCTACGATGGCCGGCGAATTCGGTTCTGTCCAGAACCGCCTCCAGTACACCCAGAGCAACCAGGCGATCTACGGGGAGAACCTCTCCGCGGCCCAGAGCGCGCTTGTGGACGCCAACATGGCGGCTGAAATGAGCAACTTCACCAGGGCCCAGGTGCTGCAGCAGGCCGACGTGGCGCTCCTTACGCAGGCCAACTCGCTGCCCCAGGCAGTGTTGAAACTGGTCGGCGCCTAACCCGATCTTCCTCAGTGGTGGCGCGTAAAGCGCCACCACTGCAGCGAAGCCATCTGGAGACGGGCCAGTCCCGTCTTCGGATGGTCAACAACGCTTCGGACGGTCTGGGAAGGCCGACAGAAGCCACATACCGCCGATTCATCGAGGGAACGGTGGTCGAGGTGGGCAGCCTTTGGCTGCCCACCTCGTCGTTTTGAACCCACCCACCCGCCTTTGGCTGCCCACCTCGTCGTTTTGAACCCACCCACCCGCCTTTGGCTGCCCACCTCGTCGTTTTGAACCCACCCACCCGTGGGCGCTCGGCGCCGTGACGCTCAACCTCCGCCCTCCGCTGCCGATCACCCGGTGCGATGTCGGTGGAATCCGTCCTCGCGCGCGTGGCCACGATCGAACAGGCCATCGCCAACCCCGCCTCCCTGCTCGCAGCGAACGGCGCGGCCACAGGTGGTACCCCCGCCCCCCTGGCGGCGGAATCTCCCACCGGCGGGGGCGCCTCGTTCGCACAGGCGCTGCAGAGCGCTAGCACGAGCCGGGAAGGCGCAGCGACGGCCTCCGGGGCCACACTCACGCCGACCGCGCCGTACACGAACCCGAGCACCCCCACCTACCCGGGCTCCACGACGGCGGGCCTCCTGACGCCCGCGAGCTATCCGCTCGCGACGGGCGTAGGGGCGCCGGCGAGCGCGCTCGGAGCGCCAAGCTCGCCGATCGGGGAGCAGGTCGTGAGGATCGCGGAAAGCCAGATCGGCCAGGCTGAGCAGCCCCCGGGCTCAAACGAATCGCCCGCGATCGCGATGTACCGCACCTCCACCGCGGGAGCGATCCCGGGAGCGCCGTGGTGCGCGTACTTCGCCTCGTGGGCGGCGCGCCAGGCCGGCGAGCCGCTGGGCGCGAACGGCGCAGGCCTGGGGTCGGCGGCGCAGATCTCCTCGTGGGCGCAGAGCACCGGCCGCGCGATCCCCAACGGACCGGGCGTGACGCCCCAGCCGGGCGACCTGATCGTGTTCGGCGACGAGCACGTGGGCGTCGTCAAGGAAGTGCTCCCCAGCGGGGACATACAGACGATCGAGGGCAACTACGAAAACAAGGTTGCCGTTAACGTGCGCACCCCGACGGAAGCGACTGGTTACGTAAACATGAACTGAGACGCGCTTGGTAACAGGCGGTGCGTCCGGGGCGTTGCGTGCCATCGTTTTCAACACGTTTCTGAGCGACCCGCGGAGGCCACAGAGGCGTGTATCCGCGTTCGTGCTTTGGGATCGTCCGCGCGGGTGAGTACGTCACCCGAGCGCACGAGCGCGGGGCCTCCGTGCCCCGCGTGCCCCGCGGACGGGGGCAACACGCGGCGTCACCCCTTACACCAATCTCGGCTTTCTTGCACGACCGCGTCCGCCGTGCTGTCGTGGCGTCCAATCGCCCTGTACGACTCCCCCGGCGGCGAAGGTCTCGTCTGCCGGTTGCGTCTCGTACGCCGCGATCGCACCTCCCAGCCCAAGCTCGTCGGAGTACACATCGTTCACGAGCGTGTCGTCGGGAAGCCTGTCGGCGAGCTCGGCGTCCGCCGCGCTCGCCCACGAGCCGAGCGCGTAGCGGAACTGTCCGCTCTCGTCGGCGACCCAGAAGGCAACGCCCTCCTCGGTCGCCTCCTGCAGGATCGAGCGGTCGTAGTGCTCGGCGATCTGCGCCAGCGCCTCCATGTCCTCGACATCGATCACCGGGACCCCGGGCAGCTGCCAGACGCGCGCGACGGGAACGATGAAGCGGCCGTACCGCGCCCGGATGGCCGCGGACTCGTCCTGTGGCCGCACCACGAAGAGCGCGAGGAGCGGCCGCAGCAGCGCGAGGATCACCAGCACGGTGCAGACGATGGCCGCGATCGCGTCGCGCGCGAGGGTGCGCGCCGTCGCGACCGAGAGCTGCGCGACCCCGAGCGAGAGGGAGGCCGGAGTGGAGCGCGTGCCCGTCGCCGAGCCGGAGGCCGAGGGAGTGAACGGGTTCGCCCCCGAGTGTTCGCCCGTGGGGGACGATACGGCGGGCGAGCCGCCGCCGGAGACGGCCGGTTGAGCCTCGAGTTCGGTGAGCGAGAACTTGATTTCCGGCGCGAACGTCGTGTGCACCGGCAACGCATTCACGCTCCCGGCTGCGCTGACGCGCGGAACGAGCGTGAGCGTGTAGGAGCCGCTCGCCTTCGTCGTGGTCTGGACGCTGTGAATCAGCGCGAGCAGCGATGTCAGATCGAGCGTCCCCGCGACCTGTGTGCGGCTGCCGTGGAAGCGCGTCGGGGGAGCGAGCGCGACCGTCGTGTGCCAGCCGTCCGTCGAGACCACCTTCGCGTCGAGCGAGACCTTCCCGCCGAGCGAGTGACTGCCAGCGGTGTCGAGGCGGTAGCGGAACGCGAATTCGACCGCTTTGACGACGTGCGTGAACAGCGGGTCGCCGGTCACGACCCGGCCGCCGGGGTAGGTCGGTCCCGGCGCCGCGGCGGCCGCGTAGGAGAGCTTGCCGCTCTGGGTGTAGGGGACCGTGTACGGTCGCTGCGCCGTCGGCGAGCTCGTAAACGCGATCAGCGCGAGCACCAGGAACGGGAGCAGCAGCAGCAGGCCGATCGCCAGGACGCCGAGGGCCGGCGTCCCCGCGCTCCGCGGCAGACGCGGCGACGGCGGTTGGGCGCTCCCGCCGGTTCGCCTCTCCCTGAGCCTGAGCCGGCGCCGCCGTGCGAACACAGATCCTGTGAGGAGGAGGAGCCCGACGGCGACGAGCGCTCCGATCAGCGCCGGCGAGCCGATCGACTGAAGCGTGGCGCCCGCGCTCGGGACGTGCAGCCACAGGCCTCCGATCAGCTGGCTAGAGGCCGGGTGTTCGAAGTCGACGAAGTTGTTGTTGTCGCCCTTGAAGATGTAACGCGCGCCGGCGCGCCCGATGATCCGGTGCAGCACGGTCGTGTGGAGCATCTTGTTGTCGTAGGCGACGACTTCGCCGACGCGGTAGCTGCTTCGACCGCGCACGATCGCCAGGTCGCCGGTGTGAAGGAGGGGCTCCATGCTGACGCCGTGGGTGACGACGTAGTTCGTCGAGCCCCCGAGGCCGACCGGGGCGAACCAGAACCACAAACACCCCAGGACGATCAGTCCCAGGGCGCCGGAAAGAAGCTTTCTTTTGTAACGAGTGCGCATCGCGGGTCAGAGTTGTGACGTGACGGGCTCGCACAGTGGAGCTGGGCGCGGAGCGGCCGGTGCGTCGGCCGCTCCGCATTGCCCATGGTGGCTCTGCTATTCGATAACCACTTTGCCTTCGCTGACAGCGGCGACCGTCAGCTGCGTACCTGCTTTGTTTTCAATCCCTTCACCGCCGAACGTGCATGCGATTTCGGTTTCTTCTTCGCCTTTTGCGGCATATTCGCCTGCCGGGCAGTCGACCCATTCACCTGCGGCTTTCGGGGCGCCTTCTGTCAGGGCCACCTCGACGTCGCTCGGTTTGAGTTTCGCCGCGCTTGTGAGGATGAAGTGGACCTTTGTAATTTTGGTCCCTTCCGTGTTCCAGCTGTAGCTCACGCCTGACTCCGTGTAGCCGGAGACGACAGCCTGGCCGCCACCTGCAGTCTGAGCCGGAACCGTGTTGCTTGCGGTGAACGCATACGCGCCCACCCCGATCACGCCTGCGAGCACGAATGCGCACAGGCCCGCTATCTTTCGCTTGCGGCTAGCGAAGTTTCGCTTGCCAATACGCATAGACACGTCGAGCCCCCTTGGGATTAGACTGATCGTGGACACTGGCGTGTCCTTTGCCGGGCTATCGGCGAGCCCTTAGAAACGCTTTAGACCGCATTTTCGGGTGCAAGCATTTATGCGCCCGGCCCCAGAGCTCGGGGTGAGGCCGGGCGGCGCCTCCCGTTGCTGGTGCTTTGATACACCCAGGTGATGGAGAACACAGTCTCGCAACGGCCCCAGCGCCTGCGCAGGCGCCTGGCCGTGCTCGTCGCGATCCTCCTGCTTGCCGGGATCCTCGCGTTCGCACTCTCACGCCTCGGACTGCACCGCGTCGGCAACGCGCTCACCTCCGCGCAACCCGGCTGGATCCTGCTCGCGCTCGCGCTGATGGGGCTCTCGCTGCTGCTGCGCGCGGGCTCCTGGTACGCGGTCCTGCGCGCAGCGCTGCCCGGCGTCCCGATCGCGTGGGCGCCCGTGATCCGCGCCACGATGATCGGCGTGATGGGCTCCGCGGTCTTCCCCGGGCGCATCGGCGAGCCCACCCGGATGCTCGTGCTCACCCGCCGCCTCCCCGGCTCCTCGCGGCGGCAGCTGCCGATCGTCGCCGGGACCGTCTTCTCGCAGACCCTCATCAACCTGCTCGCGCTCGCGATCCTCGCCACCGTCACCTTCACCAGCCTCGACCTCCTTCGCCGGCACGTCTCCGGCCTGGCGATCGCGCTCGCCGTGCCGCTGCTCGTCTGCCTGCTCGTGCTGCTCGGCCCCCGCCTGCTGCGCCTTGCGCAGCGCTCGCGCTCGGTGCGCATCACGCTCGCCGCCGCAGCGCTCGGCCGGCTGCTGCGCCTCGCGCGGCAGGGGCTCGCCGCCTTCGCCAACCCCCGCTACGGGGTCCCCGCCGTGCTGGCGCAGCTACTCGCGTGGACGCTGCAGTGGCTCGCCTGCTACGCCGTTCTCTGCGCGCTCGACCTCCAGTCCTACGGCGGCCTGACCGCCGCCGCAGCCGTGTTGCTCGCGGTCAACGTCTCCGCGATCCTGCCGGCCACCCCCTCCAATGTCGGCGTCTTCCAGGCCGCCTGCCTCGTCGTGCTCGCCGCCTACGGCGTCGGTGCCGGCCCCGCCCTCGCGTACGGAATCATCCTCCAGGCCGTCGAGGTCCTGACCGCGCTCGGGCTCGGTCTCCCTGCACTGCTCGGTGAGGGTATGACCTGGCGCGACATCCGCCGGGGCGCCAAGCTGGGGGAGGAGACCGAGGTCAGCTGACAAGCGCGCGCAGCGACTGGCGCAGCGAGCGGGTCGTCTGCAGCACCGCCGTCGGCTCGTAGCCGCAGTGCGCCATGCAGTTCTCGCAGCGCGGGTCCCGCCCGCGGCCGTACTTGCTCCAGTCCGTGGTCTCCACGAGCTCCTTATACGTCTGCGCGTAGCCGTCTGACATCAGGTAGCACGGGCGCTGCCACCCGAACAGCGAGTAGCTCGGGATTCCCCACGCGGTGCAGTCGAGCTCCTCCTTGCCTTCAAGGAAGTCGAGGAACAGCGGGCTGTGGTTCAGCCGCCACCGCTTGCGCCGCCCGCCCGCGAACGCCTCGCGGAAGAGCTCCCGCGTCTGGCGCACCCCCAGGAAGTGCTCCTGGTCGGGCGCTTTCTCGTAGGCGTACGCCGGCGAGATCATCATCTCG
Organism: uncultured Solirubrobacterales bacterium; assembly: GCA_963703395.1. Classification (GTDB taxonomy): domain Bacteria; phylum Actinomycetota; class Thermoleophilia; order Solirubrobacterales; family Solirubrobacteraceae; genus Palsa-744. The sequence goes on from OY969817.1 coordinate 1,500,552, forward strand.
TCCACCTGCAGCTCGTCGTTGAGGAAGTCCAGGACCTCCCGTACCGCTTTGGGAGAGTCCTGCGTGAAGAACGTCGTGTTCGTCGTCACCCGGAAGCCGCGCGCCTTCGCCGTCTTGATCGCAGCGACCGCCTTGTCGAACACGCCCTCGCGTTCCACCGAGGCGTCGTGGCGCTCGCGCAGGCCGTCGATGTGGATCGCCCACGCGAAGTAAGGGCTCGGCTTGAAATCGTCGAGCTTGCGCTCCAGCAGGATCGCGTTGGTGCACAGGTACACGAACCGCTTACGCTTGACGAGCTCCGCCGCGATCACGTGGATCTCCGGGTGGATCAGCGGCTCCCCGCCCGCGATCGAGACCATCGGCGCGCCGCTCTCCTCGATCGCCCCGACCGCCTGCTCCACCGACATCCGCCGGCGCAGCACGTGCTCGGGGTGCTGGATCTTGCCGCACCCGGCGCACTCCAGGTTGCACTGGAACAGCGGCTCCAGCTCCACGATCAGCGGGAACCTCTCACGGCCCGCCAACCGCTGGCGCAGCAGGTACAGGCCCATGCGCGTGCTCTGTCTCATCCGCGCCGCCATCGCGACCAGGTTAGCCCTCTGGCAGCCACTCGTGAAGCGCCCCCGCCGCGCGGCGCAGCGCCAGCGCAGCGCGCGTCCCGCCTGCCAGCGTCGCCAGCGGACGCCGCAGCTCGCGCGCGGGGGTGTCCACCACCACCCGCACTACCCCGAACGGGCGCCCACCCACGCCGCGGGCGAGGAACGCCGACTCCATGTCCACAGCGACCGCCCCTCGGTCGCGCAACTCCGCGCGTTCGGAGCCGACCGCCAGCCGCAACACCGATGCGATCGCGCCGCGACGCACCTTCAGGCCGTGGTCGGCGAGCAGCCCAGCAAGCGCCTCGGCGCCCGAGCACTCGAGGACCTTCCCCCGGCGGACCGACCCACCGACCGCTTCGTCCGGCGGAATCAGCTCGTCGGCCACCACCACCTCCCCGGGCGCCGAGGACTCCTCCAGTCCTCCGCAGAAGCCCATCACCACCACCGCCGTCGCCGGGTCCTCTCGCAACGCCCGCGCCGCCGCCTTCGAGCGCTCGTAGCCGATCCCCGTCCTGCGCACGCGCGCCCCGCGCGCCGCGGAGGCCGCCAGCAGCGCCTCCACGCGCAGCGGCGTCGCGATCAGCAGGCCGCTCATAGCGCCGTCCCGGCTTTTGCAGCCCCCGCCGCCTCCCGTACCCCCACCGCCGCCAGCGCCTCGCGCGCGGCGGCGTGGCCGCTGAGCACCGCCCCCTCCAGGGTGGCCGGCCAGCCCGTGGCGGTCCACGCCCCCGCCAGCACAAGCCCCGGGACAGAGGTCCTCGGACCGGGGCGCAGCGCCCCCACACCCGGCTGCGCGCAGAACGTTGCGGCGTGTTCGCGTGTCACCAGGAAGCGCTCCACCGTCGCCGCCCGCGCCTGCGGGAAGAGCTCCGCCAGGGCTGGCAGGTAGCGCCCGCGCAGGGCATCCACGCTCATCCCCATCTCATTCTGCGCCCCCGACAGCGAGACCGCCAGGTACTGACGGCCCCCCTCGACGCCCCCCGCAGCGCTGCGATCGAAGACGTACTGCACCGGCGAGCCCACCCCCGCAGCGAACGGCAGCTCGCACACCCTGCGGTCGTACACCACGTGGAGGTTCACGATCGGCGAGTCCCGCAGTCCCCGCACGCCCTCCGCCGCGCGCGGGTCCAGGGGCTCGATCAGGTTTGCCGCACGGGCGTGCGGCAGCGCCACGATCACCGCGTCCGCGCTCACGCCATCGTCGTCGCTCAGCACCTCGAACCCCCCGCCCACCAGCTCCGCGCGCCACCCCAGCTTCAGCTCCACGCCCGCCGCCCGCAGCGCCCGCTCTGCGGGGTCGCCCACGACCTCGCTCAGCGGACGGCGGTGAAAGCCGATGTCCCCCGCGTCCGCGCGCTCCAGGAGGCCCCGCTGGAACACGAACGCCGCCAGCGCCAGCGACGCCTGCCCGGCGGGCAGGTTCAGGGCGGGCAGCGCAATCAGGTCCCACAGTGCCGCCACCGCCCGCGGGCTCTGTCCGTGCGCGGCCAGCCACTCCCCCAGGGTCCGCCGATCGAGCTCCGGCGCGCGCGGGTCCAGGCGCCCCAGCGCGAGCGCTGCGCGGGCCGCTCCCACGCGCTCGGTCACGGTCAGATGGGGGTAGCGCAACAGCGCCCCCGCCAGGTGCAGCGGCGCCGGCAGCGAGGAGCGGCGCAGCACGCTCACCGCCCCGCCCGGGCTCGCCACCGGGATCTCCAGGCGCGGCTGCAGGAACACCCCCCGCTCGCTACCGAGTCGTGCGAGCAGCGTCCGGTAGGCGGCGTAGCAGCGCAGAAACACGTGCTGGCCGTTGTCCATCTGCAGGCCCTCCCGCTCGAAGGAGTACACCGCCCCGCCCAGCCGCGGCCTCACCTCCAGGAGCGTCACGCGCGCGCCCGCGTCCGCGCAGTCGAGCGCCGCCGCGATCCCCGCGAGTCCCCCGCCGATCACCGCCACGCGCCGGCCCACCGATCCTCGATCGCTCACGTATGGTCTTCGTGCAGCTGTTCCGCCGGATGGCGCTCCGGGATCCCCTTGCCGAGCAGCGCGCGGGCCGCCACCCACGCCTTCTCGCGCCGCTTCAGCCGCGCGCGCTGCGCGAGCGCGCGGTCGGGGCGCTCCTCGATGTGGTGCAGCAGCCGCCAGTAGATCCCCGCCATCGCCAGCACGCACGCCGCGCTGCGCCGGTCCAACAGCGCCACCAGCTCCATGCCCCGGTGAAACCAGTCGCGCGAGCGCAGGCACTGGAAGCGCATCAGCGCGTACAACTGGCCCACGTCGCCGCCCTCGAACCCCGCCACCACCGAGGGCTCCGCCATGCTCGCCTCGCGCGTGAGCGCCTGCAGCGCCGGCGCGTCCAGCGGGCCCTCGTCGTGCAGGTGGTAGCGCACGAGGTCCCTCGCCGGCAGGTACACGCGCCCGCGTTCGGCGTCCTCGCGCAAGTCGCGCACGATGTTCGCCAGCTGCAACGCCACCCCCAGGTCGTCCGCCAGCTCGCTCGCCGACGCCCGTCGGCCAGCGCCGCCGGAGCCATCGACGGTGACCTCGACGACTGCGCCAGCTGGGACGGGCGGGTCTCCGATCGGGACCCGGGCGCGTGCGGGGGCGCCACGGCGCGTTCCGAAGATCGCCAGGCACAGCCGCCCGATCGAGCCCGCGACGCGCCGACAGTAGACCTCGAGCTCCGCGAAGTCCGCGTAGGAGGTTCCCACCACGTCCATCCTCACTCCCGCGATCAGGTCCCGCAGGGACTCCCGCGGCAGCTGGAAGCGGGCGCTCGCGTCCGCCAGGGCCGCCATCACCGGGTCCGGGTCCTCCGCCGAGAGTCGCTCAAGCACCGTCGCCACCGCGTCCAGCCGGCGCAGCTTCTCCTCCCGCTCGAGCCCCCCGTCAGCGATGTCGTCGACGCGCCGTGCGAACGCGTACACCGCGCACATCGCCCGCCGCTTGCGCGGCGGGAGCAGGCGGATGCCCCAGTAGAAGTTGCCGGCCGCCGCCCGCGTCAGCGATTCGCATTGGCGGTAGGCCTGCTGGGTGCGCGCCTGCTGTGCGCTCACCCGCAGCCCCACCGCAGGACCTGACCTGCGCGGATCGGAGCGTCCGCCATCCGCCACTCCGCGGCGCCCGTCACCTTCATCGACGCCGCTCCGCGAGTGTCCGCGCGAGCGTCGCCGCGCGCCTTGGGCCGCTCGCTCGCGGCGGGCCCTTCAGCACGTCGTAGCCGGCCCGTTCGATCGCCCCGAGCGCGGCCCGTCCGCCGCTCACGAACGCGGCCACCGCGACACGCTCGCGTCCGCGCAGCGCGCCGAGCAGCGGTGCGCCCTCCTCCAGGAGCTCGCGCGTGCGCGCCACCTCGAAGGCCACGAGGCCCCGCACACGCCAGCCGGCGCGCGGCTCGCGCAGCTCTCGCTCTCTGCAACCAAAGCGCTCCAGATCCTCTGCCGGCAGGTAGATGCGTCCCCGCACGAGGTCTTCCGCTACGTCCTGCCAGTGCTCCGCGAGCTGCAGCGCTGTGCAGATCCGGTTCGAGAGCGCGATCCGCTCCGGGCTCGCCCGGCCGAGCGCGGCCAGCACCAGCTCGCCCACGGGGTCCGCGGAGAGCTGGCAGTAGCCGAGCAGCTGCTCCCACGTCTCATACCGCACCACACGCTGGTCCACACGGTTGGCCTCGATCAGCCGCTCGAACGCCTCGCGCGGCAGCGCGCACTCGCGCAGGGTCGCCTGCAGGCGCACCAGCAGCGGATTGCGCGCCGCTCCCGCGTAGGCGCGATCCAGCTCCTCCGCGAGCCAATCCAGCGCCGCGAGGCGATGGGCGGGCGGGCAGTCGTCGGCGTCGCCGAGCTCGTCCACCAGCCGCGCGAAGCCGTAGATCGCGAGCAGCCGCTCCCTGACGCGGCGGGGCAGCACGCGGCTGGCCACCGGGAAGTTCTCCCCGCTGCTACGCGCCATCACCGCCGCCGGCGCGGGCAGACCCACGGGCTCGGGATGCGGTGTGGAGGGGGGCGCCACCGGTTCAGGCGACTCCGACAGGCTCGCGGGCTCGGGATGCAAAGTGGAGGGGGGCGCCACCGGCCCCCCCGGCGCCGGCGGGCCGGCGGTAAGCCGATCTGAAGTTGAGAAGGTCGCGCTCACTCCGCATTCCGTGCGCCCGTGCAGCGGCCGAGCGCCATGATCGGGAAGGTAAGGCGGTAGAGGTGGTAGTTGATGTAGTAGTCCGACGGGAACCCCGTGCCCGTGTACTGCGGCTCGTCCCACGTCCCGTCCGCGCGCTGGGTGGACACGAGCCACGCGATCCCCTGCTCGAGCGCCCGCGCGCTCTCGATCCGCTCCCCCGCGGCGTGCAGCGCCAGCAGCGCCCACGCCGTCTGCGAGGCCGTCGAGGGGCCGCGCCCGATCCACGCGTCCTCGTCGTAGGAGCGCGGGTCCTCCCCCCAGCCTCCGTCCTCGTTCTGGTGCTCCTCCAGCCACCCCACCGCCCGGCGGATGCGCGGGTCCTGCGGGGAGACCCCCATCGCGACCAGCGCCGGCACCGCCGCGCCGGTCCCATACACGTGGTTGACCCCCCACCGCCCGAACCACGACCCGTCGGCCTTCTGCTCGCCGGAGAGCCAGCTCAGGCCCGCGCGTGCCGCTTCGCTCTCCGCGCGGCCCACCGCCGCGAGCATCTCCAGGGCGTGCGCGGTCACGTCCGCGCTCGGCGCGTCGATCACCTCCCCGAAGTCCAGGAACGGCAGCTCCCGCACCAGCGCCTGCGTGTTGTCCACGTCGAACGCCCCCCACCCGCCGCCCGTGCTCTGCATCCCCTCCACCCACTCCACCGCGCGGTCGATCGCGTCCTGCGAGCGCTCGCACAGCCCCCGTGCGCCCTCCCCTGCCTCAAGTTCCCCAGTCCGGCGCCTGTGTCGGTTCGCGCGCCGCAGGGGCTCGGGCTCCATCGGGGTCACGCGCAGCAGCGCGAGCACCACCTCCGCGGTGTCGTCCACGTCGGGGTAGTTGTCGTTCTCGAACTCGAACGCCCACCCCCCCGGCTGTAGGCGCGGCCGGGCCACCGCCCAGTCGCCCTGTACCCGCACCTCCTCGTCCAGCAGCCACTCCGCCGCCCGCTGCAGGGCCGGGTGCTCGCGCGCGAGGCCCCCGTCGTCGAGTGCCACCATCGCGAGCGCCGTGTCCCACACCGGGGACTGGCACGCTTCCAGGCGCCGGCTGGGTGGGCGGGATTCGGATCTATCGGCGCCCACGTTGCGCGCGTCGTGGCGGTCCTCCACCATGAAGCGCTCGAGCCCCTCCAGGCCCCGGCGCATCACGGCGTGGTCGAGCGGGTAGCCCCCGAGGTGCAGCGCCATCAGCGAGTACACCCACGGCGGCTGGATCCCACCCCACGAGCCGTCGGCCTCCTGGCGGCGCACGATCCACTCCTGCGCCCGCGCGATCGCCTGCCGGCGCAGCGAGCGCAGCGGCCGGCGCTCGTAGCGGCGCAGCGCGCTGTCCAGGCGCACGAGCCACGCGCCCGCCGAGAGGCGGCCGCGAGCGGGAGGACGGCGGCGCGCCCACGGCCGCGGGCCGTGGAGCTCGCGCAGGTCGAGCTCGAGCGCCCGCTGCGGGCGGCGCGCGATCACCAGTGAGAGCGCCACGATCGTCTGGCGCGCCCAGCATCCGAAGTCGTAGATGTTCAGCGGCGCCCACCGGGGCAGCAGCACGATCTCCGGAGGCAGCGTCGGCACCCGCTCCCACGGCCACAGCCCGAACAGTGCGAGCCACACGTGCGTGAACACCCGCGCCTCCTCGAGGCCACCCGACTCGCGTACCCACTCCGCCGCCGCGCGCATGTGCTCCGCGTCCGCCGGGTCCCCCGCGAGGCGCAGCGCGAAGTACGCCTCGATCGTGGTCGAGAGGTTCCCGGGGCCGCCGTGGAAGTTCGACCACGTCCCGTCCGCGCGCTGCTGCGAGCGGATCCACGCCGCCGAGCGCTCTGTCTCGGGCGCGGTGCGGATCCCCAGGAACTCGCGCAGCAGCACGTCCTCAGCGTCCATCGTCACGTTCGTCTGCAGCTCCCCCCTCCACCAGCCCGCCCCGTCCTGCAGCGAGAGCAGGTGCTCGCAGGCGCGCTCCAGCGCGAACCGTGCCTCACTGCGGGTCTCAACGATGGACGTCGGCATGATCCAGCAGGCCTAATCCTTTCGTATCAAAGGACTGCGCGGGCGGTGATATCACGTTACGCGCTCCACCGCCGTTCTCACGGGATCAACACCTCGGGATGCGCCGCCGTGATCACGTGTTCGCGCAGCGCCGCCTCCGAGACCGTGCGTGGGGTGGTTGAGAGGAATCTGTAGAGGATCAGGCCATTGACGTCCCGGTACGTCACCAGGCGGAAGCCCGGCGCCGGCGGGCGCCGCGCGCCCGCCACCAGTGGTGGGTAGCCCGTCTCGTCGATCTCGCTCACCCGCAGCGACGAGCCAAGCGGCACGTTGTGCAGCGCAGGCAGGTAGTACTCCAGCGGCGCCGCCCCCAGCTCCACCGTCGTGATCGCCCGGCCTCTCTTCGGCGAGCGCCCAATCGCCTGCGCGAGTCCCCGCCAGTCCCCCCGCTGCAGTCGTGGGCTCAGGTTCACGTCCACGCTGACCGCGAGGAACGCCACCGCGATCACCACCGCCAGCGCGATCCCCGTGCGGCCCGCGCTGGCCGAAACGGGGATGCTGGCCGAAACGGGGATGCGAGTCACAGGCGAGTGTCCCCCGGCTTCGGTCGATCTTCGATCGGTCGCCACCACGATCACCGCGATCGCCGCCGTAAGCGGGACCATTGCCGCCACGACGTTGCGCGGTGCCAGGTAGTCCGCGCCCGCTACCGCCATCGCCGCGGGGATCAGCACCCCGCAGGCCGCCACCCCCAGCGCCAGCAGCGCCGCGTCAGCCTCGCGGGGGGTGAGCGCCCGCCACAGGCCGTAGCCGACCCCCGCCAGGATCGCCAGCGCCACCGCCAGCTCCACCCCGTGGCCCAGAGGCGCCCCCGAGTAGCCCGTCAGGTAGTACTGCGGGATCGCTTCCAGGCGCTCAGCGAGCGGCCATTCGCCGATCCACTGGGTGCCGTGCCCCCCCTGCGCCACCGCCAGCGGCACAAGCGCCACGCCCACAGCCCCGATCGCCGCCACCGCTCCCAGCGCCGCTGCACGGCGCTCCCGCCGGCGCAGCAGCCACACACACAGCGGCGCCAGCAGGAACACCGCGAAGTAGTGGGTGGCGAGCGCCAGCGCCCCGCTTACCGCGAACGCCGCCAGCCTCTGCGGCGTCGGCTCACGGTCGGCCCGCAGGCAGCACCACATCGCCAGCGCCGCCAGCAGCACCAACAGCCCGTACGCCCGCGCCTCCTGGGAGTACCACACGAACAGCGGGTTCACCGCCACCAGCGCCGCCGTCGCGACCGCCGCACGGCGACCGGCCAACTCCCACCCGATCCCCCACGCCGCCGCCACCGTCGCCGTACCCGCCAGCGCCGAGGGCAGTCGCAGCGCCACCTCGCCCGTCCCAAAGATTCGCGAGAACCCCCAGATCAGCACATACCACAGTGGCGGCGTGTTCTCCCGGTGCACCACCGCTTCGAGCGTCGCCCCGAGGCTCCCGTGCAGCACGTGCACCGGGGTGTACGCCTCGTCGTACCAGAAGCTCTGCAGGTCGAGCGTGCTCAGGCGCAGCGCCGCCGCCAACAGCAGCAACGCCGCCAGCGGCCACCACGCCGCCAGGCCTCTGCCCTGCGCCTGCGTCCTGTGCAACGAACGCCCGCCCGACCCCCCTTGGGGGGTCCCTCTAAAAAAATCCTCTCCCCCGCCCTCGCGGGCCACGACTGCGGGATCGGCCACCTAAGCCCCCGTCAACGGTTCGTCCGGCGCGCCCGGCGGGGTCGGCAGGCCGCAGAGGTCTTCGCTCACCGCCGTCCCGAAGCACGCGTAGCGGTCCTCCCGCTTGTCGGGGAAGTACGGGAGCAGGTAGAAGCCGCCCCGTGCCGCGCGTATCCCGTGCACCGTCGGGCCCGTCACGATCAGGCACACCTGCGGGGCCGTCCCCGGCGGCGCCGGGTACGTGTTGCCGCACAGCACGTCGCGCGTCGTGCGGTGCGTCAGGTCCCGCTCGATCGAGATGTTGTGGTAGTTGCGGCCCGCCACCGTCCGCCACGTCCGCAGGTCCACCGTCAGGCGTTCGTTGACGTGCACCTGCTGCACCACGTCGTTGACCACCGCCACCGCGAGGACGACGAACGCCAGCGCCAGCAGCGTGCTCTCGATCCGGCGCTGCTCGCCGCGGCCGCGGCGCTCGGACTCGCGCGGGCGCAGGCGCTCCGGCAGGCGCTCCCAACCGCGGCGAGGTTCGAGTGTCGGGGCCGCCTCGCTCATGACACCGGGGAGAACAGCGGCGCGGTCTGGTGGGCGATGAACAGGCCCTGCACCGCGAACGTCGCCGCCAGCAGGCGCCGGTCGCGCGCGATCGCCGCCAGCGGCAGCGCCCACAGCGTGTACCACGCCAGCAGCCACGTGCTCGTCACCGCGATCGCCAGCAGCGTCCACCCCGACGCCGCCACCCAGTCGTACCCCCGCCACGTGCGCCACGCCAGGTGCGCGACGATCGCCACGAGCGCCACCTTCAGCAGGGTGTGGTCCACCGGGAAGACCCCCGGCTTGCCCACGAGGTGCGCGAGCTCAGTGGGGAAGCTGTCGGTCGAGACCAGCGCCGCGTCGCGGTTCAGCGCCGCCACCACGTCCAGGCCGTGCAGGCCGAACACAGGGTAGGAGACCGCCGCCACCGCCACCAGCGCCCCCGCCGCGCCCGCCGCGCCGCGCCAGTTGCGTCGCGCCAGCAGCATGAACGGCAGCAGCACCGCCCCCGTCGCCTTCACCAGCGCTCCCGCCACCACCGCCGCGCCCGCCAGGGCGTCCCTGTCAACGCCCCGAGGGTGGCGCAGCCGGCTCCAGGACGGCGAGCCGGGGCGGGTGGGCCTCGCTTCAGTCAACACCAACGCCACCGCCGCCATCATGAAGAAGGTCATGATCAAATCGTTGTGCGCGCCGCCCAGCCCGTACAGCACGTACAGCGGGTTGGCCCCCACCGCCACCAGCGCCACGACGGGGTCCAGTCCGCGCGCCCGCGCGCAGCGCCACGTCAGCGCGAGCGTCCCCGCGCTCGCCGCCAGCGCCTGCGCCTTCGCCCCCCACACCGCCCCCTTCAGGCCCAGCACCCCCAGCGGGTAGGAGAGCAGCGTGTACAGCGGACCGTACGCCGTCGCCACCCTGCGCCAGTCGTTGCCCACGTACCTGTAGATCCCGTCCCCGTTGATCGCGATCGGGCCGTGCAGGTACGGGTCGATCCCGTGCAGCACCCCCATCCGGGCGTACGCGATGTAGCTGAACACGTCCGTCGAGAGCAGAATCGGGCCCGCCAGCACGATCACGTTGAGCGTCCCCACCAACCCGATCGCCCACGCCGCTGAGCGCCTGTCGGCGGAGAGGCGCCCGGCGAGCGCCAGCAGCCCCGCGTACGCGCCGGTGAAGCTCAGCAGCGCGATCAGGAAGACCCGGAAGCCCAGGCGCTCCCCGATCCCCTGCAGCCACCCTGCGATCCCCGGCGAGCCCGGGGTCAGCGACGAGTGCCCGAGCGCCCCGTCGAGCACGACCTCCAGAGTCGCCGCCAGCAGCACCAGCACGCACACGCCCGCCACCACCAACGTCCCGCGGCCCGGGGCCCGACGCTCCGTGGCGCGCGACGGCGAGCCGGCCTGCGCACGCCCACCGCGCGCGCTCTCCCGAGCGGTGGCCTGCGGCAGTGTCGGGGAGGACGGAGGGGTGGGGCTGGACAAGGAGTGAGGACTCGCTGGCCGATCGTCGATCGGGGGGCCGGGTGAAGTCAATCTCCCGGCGTGCCCTCGAAGCGCAGGAGCGCGAATGCGCCCGTCACCTCGAACGCCCGTTGCACCGCCGGCTCCCCCGGTCGCAGGAGGAGCTCGCAGCCACGCTCGTGTGCGCGCGCGTTCGCCTGCAACAGCAGCCGCAGCCCCGTGGAGTCGATGAACGCGAGGCGCCCCAGATCGACGATCAGGCGCTTGGGCTCCTCCCGCTCGGCCGCGGCCAGGCTCTCTTCCAGTTGGCGCGCCCCCGCCAGATCCAGCTCGCCCTCCAGCGCGATGCGTACCGTGCCGTCCTCCGTCACGCTCGAGATGCTCAGGCCGCCTTTCACAGTGCTGTCCACACGCTCTTGGTCTCCAGATACGCCTCCAGGCCCGCGTGACCGTGCTCGCGGCCGACGCCCGAGGCCTTGAAACCGCCGAACGGCGCCGCCGGGTCCGCGCCGCCCCAGTGGTTGATGTACACCGACCCCGCGCGCAGCATCGCCGCAAGGCGGTGGGCGGAGCCCACGTCCCTCGTCCACACCCCAGCGGCGAGGCCGTACTCGGTGTCGTTCGCGCGACGCGCCACCTCCTCCAGCGAATCGTAGGGCGAGGCCACGAGCACCGGACCGAAGATCTCCTCGCGCGCGATCCGCAGCTGGTCGCTGTCCTCGCCAGTGGCGCTGAAAAGGGTGGGCGCCACGAAGTACCCGCCGCTGTCGGCGAGCGCCGCCTCGCCGCCGGTCACCACCTCCGCGCCCTGCTCGCGCCCGGAGGCGATGTACTCGAGCACCCGCTCGCGCTGCTCGGCGGAGACGAGCGGCCCCAGCTGCGTCTGCGGGTCGAGGCCCGGCCCCAGGCGCGTCGCCGCCGCGCGCTCGGCGAGCGCGCCCACGACCTCGTCGAAGCGCTCCCGCGGCACGAACAGGCGCGAGCCCGCGTTGCACGCCTGGCCCGAGTTGAAGTAGATCGCCTGGTAGGAGCCGCTTACCGCCGCCTCGACGTCGGCGTCCGGGAGGACGATGTTCGGCGACTTGCCTCCCAGCTCGAGCGTCACGCGCTTCAGCGCGCGGCCCGCCTTCGCGCCGATCTCGCGGCCGACGGCGGTGGAGCCCGTGAACGCGATCTTGTCCACCCCCGGGTGATCGACGAGCGCCGCGCCCGTCTCCCCGTCGCCGGTGAGCACGTTCAGCACCCCCGGCGGCAGCCCGGCCTCCAGGGCTAGCTCGCCGAGGCGCAGCGCGCTCAGCGGCGTCTGCTCGGCCGGCTTGAGCACCACCGTGCAGCCCGCCGCGAGCGCCGGCGCGAGCTTCCAGATCGCCATCAGCAGCGGGAAGTTCCACGGGACGATCTGCGCGCACACCCCCACCGGCTCGCGGCGCGTGTAGCAGTGCATGTTCGGCGCCGTCACCGGCAGCACGTTCCCCTCGATCTTCGTCGGCCACCCCGCGAAGTAGCGCAGGTGCCCCACGCTCCCCCGCACGTCCACGAACTGCGCGAGCTTCACCGGCTTGCCGTTGTCGGCCGACTCGATCTCCGCGAGCTCCTCGGCGTGCTCCTCGAGCGCCTGCGCGAGGGCCAGCATCAGGCGCTCCCGCTCGCTCGGGGGCAGCGCGGGCCAGGGACCGCCCTCGAACGCCTCCCGCGCGGCGCGCACGGCGCGATCGACGTCCTCGGCGCCCGCGTGCGGGACCCGCGCGAGCTCACGGCCAGTGGCGGGGTCGAGCGTGGCGAACGTGCGCCCGTCGGCGGCCTGCGGGCGCTCGGAGCCGATCAGCAGGGAGTGCGTGCCTGCGATGAAGGCGCGCGCCTCGGAGCCCAGTGCGTCGGGCAGGCCGGCGGTTGTTGAAGGGGAGGAGGGGGAGGGAGTGGTGGTTGCGGAGGCGGCGGTGTCGGCAGTGTCGGTGGCGGCGTTCATGGTGTGGCCCCCTGAGAGGAGTGGTGGTCGCGGGAGACGGCGGCGGCGATGTCGATGTCGATGGCGGCGCTCATGGCGGTGGTGCTTGAGGGTCCACGTCGCGCCCCTACGGTCGGAGCACGATCTTCAGCGCCTCGCGGCGGTCATACAGAGCGTACGCCTCCGGCGCCTCCTCCAGGCGCATGTGGTGTGTCACGAGCGGCCCGGGGTCGAGCACTCCCGCTGACATCAGCGCGAGCACGCGGTCGATGTGTCCGATCACGTTGGCGTGGCCCGAGCACATCCGCAGGGCCTTGATCCAGAACAGGCCCATGTGCACCTCGGCGCGCTCGGCGTACACCCCGACCGCCTGCACGGTGCCGCACTTGCGTGTCAGGCGCAGCGCGAGGTCGAGCGCCTTGGGGTGGCCCACCGCGTCGATGCACACGTCCACCCCGCGTCCCCCCGTCGCCTCGCGGGCCGCCGCGCGCGGGTCCCCCTCCTCCAGGTGCACGGCCTGCGCGCCGAAGGACTCCGCCATCGCCAGGCGCTCGGGCACGGAGTCCACGGCGATCACGTGCGCCGCGCCCGCCGCGCGCGCGGCCTGCACAGCGCACAGTCCCACCGGCCCGAGGCCGAGCACGGCGGCCACGTCACCCATCTCCAGACCGCTGTCGAGCACCGCGTGAAAGCCGGTGCCCATCACGTCGCCGGCGAACAGCGCCGCGTCGTCGCTCATCCCCTCCGGCACCCGGCGCAGCACGAGGTCGGCGCTCGGCACGAGCGCCCGCTCGGCCTGGGTGCCCTGCAGCGAGCCGAGCGCCGCTCCGTGGCCGAAGGTGCGCGAGGACTCGCACTTGTGAAAGGCGCCGCGGCGGCAGAAGAAGCAGTGCCCGCACGCGGTCTGAAAGCAGCCCACCACGCGATCGCCCACGGCGACCTCGCGCACCTCCTCGCCCGCGGCGATCACCGTGCCCACGTACTCGTGGCCGATCGTGAACCCCGGTTCGATCTGCACGCGGCCGTGGTAGATGTGCAGGTCCGACCCGCACACCCCGGTCGCCTCGATCTGCACGATCGCGTCCCCCGGGCTCGCCAGCTCGGGCTCGGGAACCTCCTGCACCGCCACCCGTCCGGGGGCCTGGAACGTGACCGCGCGCATCGCGCACGCACCCTAAAGGATCGCGCGCCCGGATCGCGAGCCCCTCCCGCCGGCCCCCCATGGACTACCCTGGTGAGCCTCGTGGCGGCCAGAACGATCGTGACCTCTCACCCGGACGTGGCCTGCGACGTGTGCGGGCGGCGCCTGCTGCGCGGCGAGCAGCCGGACACCTTTCTCGGTGCGGGGCAGCGCCGGCTGGTGTGCGAGCTGTGCACCTCACGCGCCACGCACGAGGGGTGGAGCAGAGAGGCCGAGCAGCACACCACGAGGTCCCGAGCGGAGGCTCCCCAGCGCGGGCGCTCGCTGCTGGGAAGGTTCCGCCAGTCCCGCTGGCCCACCGCCAGCCCCCACCCAGCCCGCCCGACCGTTAGCCCCGGCGCCGCCGATCGACCGATCGAGGATCGGACAGCGCACCCCGTGCGGGCCGACGGAGCGCACGTAGGGGAGCGACCCGGGGAAGAGCGCGCGGACGTGAGCGTGAGACGGGCGCTGGAGGTTTTCAACGCCGGCGAGCACCCGCGCCGCGTGGCGGGAGTCACACGCTCGCTGGGCGCCCCCAGCGTGAGAGCGACCCTGCTCACCGACGCGACGGTGGCGATCGTGGTGGCCTGGGAGCTGTGCTGGTACCGCTATGAGGTTGACCTCGGGGACGAGGCGCAGGGAGCGCGACTGACGGCCGAGGGGATGGAGCTCGGGGAGCTCGCCGCCGAGGAACTGCTCGCCAACGCCGCCGCGGACGAGCGCGGAGAGCTCGCGCTGTTGCGGTAGAATCGAGCGCACGATGATCTACAGCGTGGTCCCCAAGCCTCTCGCAGACGAGCTCTACCCCAAGCTGGTGGAGCACTACAGCGACAACGAGAACGTGACAGTGATCGTCGAGCGCCGCGAGGCCGACAGGCGCAGCCGGCGAGGCGGTTCGGCGGAGCCGGACGCGCGCCAGCAGCGCGTGGTGCGCGATCGCCGCCGCGCGCGGGTGCCTGGCGACCTGCCGGCGCTGGCGCGTCCCTGAGCGTTCCCAGCGCCGAGCGTTCCTGAACCCTCGCGCGCTGCGCGACCCAGAGCGGCCCTCGCGCCGAGCGCACGCACACTGACTTTCGCTGAGAGTGCGTCCCCCGGGCGTGCCGTCCCTGACGCGGGGTAGGCTCCGCCAGATGAAGGTGATCGTGCACGTCGACGGTGGCGCCCGCGGCAATCCCGGCCCCGCTGCGGCCGCGTGCGTGGTCGCCGACGCCTCGGGGGAGATCTTGGAGGAGCGGGCGCGCCTGCTGGGGACCGCCACGAACAACGTCGCCGAGTACCGCGCCCTGCTGCTCGGCCTCGAGCGCGCCCGCGCAGTGGGCGCCACCGAGGTGGAGGTGGTCAACGACTCCGAGCTGGTGGCCAAGCAGGTGCGGGGCCTCTACAAGGTCAAGCACGCGGCGATGCGTCCCCTGCACCGCGAGGCGATGGCCGCGCTGAAGGAGTTCGAGCGCTGGTCGATCCGCTCGGTCCCCCGCGCTCAGAACGCCCACGCGGACGCGCTGGTCAACGCGGCGCTGGACGGCGCCCCGGTGTAACGCACAGGCGGTTCGATGTCGTGACCAAGCACAAGCGGTTCGATGTCGTGATCAGTCGCGCCAGCTGCGAAGGCCGTGCGCGTAGTGCAGCGCCCCGCCCTGCATGGCGCTCAGAGCGGCGTGGCTGCGACCCGAGAGCGCGCGTACCATCCTCTGCCGTCGCATGAGCAGCTCCGCCTCGCCCACCCCGGTCGTCTCGGAGATCTGTGAGGCTGGGATGCCATGCGCGAACATGCCAAGCAGGCGGCGGTCTTCGGGCCGCAGGCGGGTGGCCAGCGCGAGGAGGTCGTTTCGTGTCAGGGCCGGAATGGTTCGTCGCCCTTCACGCGCGCCGCGAATGGCGTCGATCAGCTCATGGGGAAGCGCCGACTTCGCGATCACGGCGTACGCCTCGGCGACCATCGCCGCGGCGATGAGCGAGACCCCGGGGAAGGCCGAGTACACGACGACCCGCGGACCGCGGGGGAGAGCCCCGAGCTGGCAGGCCAACTCAAGCCCGTTCTCACCCGCCATGTGGAAGTTGACCACGGCGACATCCGGAGCGAGTCTCCGAACGGCGTCCCGCGCCTGGGCGTGGCGTTCGACCCCGGCAAGCACCTCGATGCCCGACTCCCCATCCAAGAAGTCGGTGAGACCGCGCAACACAATCGGATGGTCATCGACGATCAGCACGCCGATCGACCTGAGCGGAGCCGTTGACAGTGACGGGGCGGCACGATCCAGGGGGTCGATGGGATCAACTAAATCGATGGAGTTGGTATGAGCGCTGGTGAACACGGAGGGGCTCCTAGGAACGTGGAGGTTGGGGAGCACGGAGGACTCCTGGGAACGTCGATGCATGGTCTTCGGAAACGGGATTCAGTGCAGACGCGCAAGCGCGGTGCGCCGGGCACGATGCCCGAGGCGGCGATCCGCGCGAGGTAGGTACACCGGCGCGGTCGCACGCTGGGCGACCGCGCCGGTGCTGGTGGGGAGGTCGAAGCCGCCGCGGCGCACGGTGCGGATCGCCTGCACTATGCGATCGCCGAGCACCCCGAGGTTGAGCATCCCGTCGGCCCCGGCGAGAACCGCCAGCGGCCTGAGGGCGATATCGGCATAGGCGGAGAGCAGGAGCACGCGTGGCGCGCACGTGAGACGCTTCAGCCGCGAGGTCAACCAGAGGCCGTCGTGGTCGGCGAGTTCGACGTTGACGACAGCGACGGCCGGGAGCTGGCGCTCCGCGGCAGCGAGCGCTTCACGCGCGTCCGCGACGCTCGCGAGGACCCGCATGTCGCGTTGGGCGGCGATGAGCCGCTCAAGCCCGCCGCGCACGGCTTCGTGCCGGGCGACGACGAGAACTGACGTTGGGAATCCGGCCGCAAGAAGAGCTGGCCCGGCGTGTCCGGCGCGGGGTGCCCTGACGGGGCGCCTATAGGAATCGAAAGCGGATGCCATGCCACCAGCATGGCGCGCGCGGCCGCTCATGGGTATGGGGTGCAAGCCCCATCTCGCACTATGGGGGCGCGCTCAGGGCTCGATCAAGCCGCGCCGGATCGCATAGCGCGTGAGCTCGACGCGGTCGCGCATGCCGAGCTTCTCCAACATGTTCGCCCGGTGGCGCTCCACGGTCTTTTCGCTGATCGTGAGCGCCTCGGCGATCTGACGGTTCGTCAACCCCTCGGCGATCAGCTTGATGACCTGCAGCTCGCGCGGTGTGAGCGGGTCCGCGTGATCCTCGGCCGGTCCGGCGAGGTAGTGGCGGACGAGCTCGGTGACCGCCCCCGGATAGAGGAAGGACTCCCCCCGGACCGCGGCGCGGCAGGCGGACACGACGTCGCGGTCGGCAAGCGACTTGAGCACGTAGCCGCTCGCGCCGGCCCGCAGCGCCTCGTAGAGGAACTGCTCGTTGTCGTGCATGGAAAGCATCAGGATCTTCAGCGCCGGCCTGCGCCGGTGGATCTCCCGCGCGGCGTGCAGCCCCGTCATGCGGGGCATCGAGATATCGAGGATCGCAAGGTCGAGCTGCTCCTGGGCGAGCACCATCCGCACGGCCTCCAAGCCATCGCTCGCCTCGGCGCAGACAACGAGATCGGGCTCGCTCTCGAGCACCAGGCGCAGTCCCTGTCGCACGACCGCGTGATCGTCGGCGAGCAGGATACGGGTCTTCAGCCCAGGGGTCTTCAGCCCAGCCACTGGCCTTCACCGCCCAGCGGAACGTCCAGGTGCACCTCGGCGCCGGCGCCCGGCGAGCTCGCGATGCGCAGCCGCCCCCCCACGAGCCCGGCGCGCTCGCGCATCCCACGCATACCGCCTCCCTCGTGGCGCGGGTCGGGCAGGCCGCGCCCGTCGTCCCGCACGCTCAGCGTGAGCCGATCGGGGTGGGCCCACAGCGTGACGCTCAGGCTCCTGGCGTCGGCGTGGCGGATCGCGTTGGTCATCGCCTCCTGGGCGACCCGGTAGATCACGAGCTCGCACTCCGGGGGTTGCGGTGCGAGCTCAGCCGGGATCCGACAATCGATCCGCAGCTCGGATTGCTCGCGCATACGCCGGGAGAGCGCGATCAGCGCACCGGCAAGGCCGAGATCCTCGAGCAGCTCGGGGCGCAGACGCTGCGCGATGCGCCGCACGTCATCGATGCTGGAGCGTGTCGTCTCGGCGAGCAGCGCCAGCGGCTGCGCCAGCTCCGCCGGCGCACCACGCGAGAGGCGCGTCAGTCCCAGCAACACGCCGGTGAGCGTCTGGCCGACTTCGTCGTGGAGCTCCTGGGCGATCCACAACCGCTCGCTCTCCTGGGCGGAGAGCACGCGCCGCGTGCTCTCCAAGCGCTCACCCTCGAGCTGGTCGAGCATCTCGTTGTAGGACTGCGCGAGCTCCGCCGCCTCCGACTGCGCGGCGGGGATCTCCAGACGCTCACCCGACTGCAGCGGATCGACACTCCGCAACAGCTCAGTGACACGAGCTAGTGGAGAGAGCGCGCGACGCAGCAGGAACGTGTTGGCGGCGAGCGTCGCCGCCAATGCGACCGCGAGCACGACCGCATCGTCCACCGCAATGCTCGTAAAAGAAGTGGGAAGCACGACCGCGATCGCAACCGCCATCGCACTCACCACCGCCGCATTGAGCGCGAGCACGCGCCAGAACAGCGGCACGTAACGGCGGCGCGCAGTCCGAACCGAGCTCGGCCTGGCGGCGGTGAGCTCCACCGTCGAGCTGGCGGGCTTGCTCATCAGGGTCACCCGAATCACGCTAGCGCGAGCGCCCGCGCCAGCCTTGCTCGGGCTCGCCGCGCTGAGCGCGGCCAGAGCGGTCACCCGCCGACTCGGACATCGGCTTCACCGGTGTCGGCGAGGTCTCAGCGCAGCGGCTGCGCGGAGCGGGCGATGTCCAGCATCTGCTGGTTTGAGAGGTCCTCGAGCAGGGTGTTGATGACCCAGTAGAGGACGCGGTGCTCGCGCCAGGCGACCATGTGGATGTGTTCGCCGTCGGCGAAGACCATGTAGGTGCGCCCCCCCACCTGACGGGTTTCCTGGGGGTGGGCGACGATCGGCGGTTCGAGCCAGTCGGTGCCCTCGATGTCGTAGTAGCCCCCGAGGACGTTCTGTTGGAACACCACGGTGTAGGCGTGGTGGAGATGGCCCTGGGGGTCGCGCAGCGCGTAGGGACGCACCGCTTCCTGCGTCGCGGGCCCGGTCTGCAGGCGCGGGTAGAGCACGGGGAAGGGCACCTGCACAGCAGCGCTCACAGCCTGCTCCTCGTCCACCGCGGGCGTCGGGTAGAGGCCCTCGGCCGCCGCCGTGGAAGCTCCCCCGCGGCCACGGCTGCCGGCGCTGTGCGAGCGCCTGTGGGAGCTCGCCGGGCGCACGTGCTGATCGCCGTAGAGAAAGTCCTGGAGCGTCGCCCGCTCCAGGGCGGGGGTCGAGGTCACGTAGGATTCCCCCCCGAGCGTGTAGGCCTCGTTGTCGGCCTGGAATTTCACCTGGCGCAGCGGCTTGCCCTGGGAGAAGCCGACCAGCTCGGCCAGCTTGAACAACAGGCTGGGAGAGGGCGAGAAGGAGCTTGAGATCGCACGGCCCACCGTTTTCGCGACCGATTCGATCTGGCCGAGCATGCCTTCCGGGGAGATCTGCTCGCGCAGGTCGCGCAGGAAGTCCTGCTGGCGGGCGACGCGCACGAAGTCCGAGTCGGTGTGACGGTAGCGTACGTAGTCCAACGCGTTTTCGTAGCAGAGCTTCTGGTAGCCGGGCTGGAGGTTGATGGTCGTGTAGTTGGCTTCCGGGGTCCCGTTGTTTTCGTGCAGGTAGCGGTGGTCCACGTTGACGTACACGCAGCCGAGCTTGTCCACCACCCGGATGAAGCCGGTGAAGGTCACGTCGATGATGCCGGCGAGTTTGAGCCCTGGCAGCACGTGCTCGACGGTCTCGGCCGCGAGGGTCGCGCCCTCGTCGTGCCCCCGCAGCTGGCTCCCGAGGGTGTAGGCGAAGTTGACCTTCCGGGGATAGTAGACCTGGCCGTCGGGAGCTTTGACCGATACGAGCAGATCGCGCGGGATCGAGAGCACCGAGGTCTGTCCCTGTTCGGGGTCGAAGCGCACGAGCAGGATCGTGTCGCTGTGGGGCGCCGCCTCGCGTTCTTCGCTGTTCTTGGAGCCGTAGCGTTTGTCCGAGCCGAGGATCAGGAAGGTCTGGGGGCCGCCGCTGTAGACGGAGGTGAGCACGCCCTTGGGCGCGTGGATCTGGTTGAGCTTGGGGAAGATCTCGGCCGCGACCTGGCTGGCGGTGCGCAGTGTCACCGCGGCGGTGGCCCCGCCGCAGAGCAGCACGATCAGCGCTCCCGCGAGCAGGAAGCGCTTCCACATGCCCAGCCACGGCCGGGGCGGGCGCTCATCGTCCATAGGGGCAGGGTACCGGCGGGGTCGGCCGGGGTCGATACCCTCGACACGATGATCGGCCCTACCCGATGATCGGCCCTCGCAACCGCGAGCTGCTCGGCCTGGTGCCCGCGGCGCTGCTGGTGACGGGGGGGTTCCTGGCGATCTTCATCCAGGCTCAGCAGAACGCCCCGGTCGTCCCGACCGACCCCACCCTCACCCTCAACCACGCGTCGAGCGTGTCGCTGACGTACGGGGCGATCTTCCTCGGGCTCTGCTTGGCGGGGCACCTCGTGATCCGCTTCGCGCTGCCCGACGCGGACCCCTACCTGTTCCCCCTGGGAGCGGTGCTGGCGAGCGTGGGAATCGTGATGGTGTACCGCATCAACCCCACGCTGGCGCGCCAGCAGGCACAGTGGATGGTGGTGGGGCTCGTGCTGTTCGCCGCCACAATCCTCGTGCTGCGCCGCGGAGGGGTGGGTGTGCTGGAGCGCTACCGGTACACGATCGCAGCGGTGGGGATCGGCATGACGGTGCTGCCGCGGCTGCCGGGGATCGGGGAGGAAGTCAACGGGGCCTACCTCGACGTGCGCGCCGGCGGGATCTCCTTCCAGCCGGCGGAGCTGGCGAAGATCGCGCTGGTCATCTTCCTCGCGAGCTACCTGCACGACAACCGCCAGATCCTCGTCACCGCGGGGCGGCGCGTGCTGGGGGTGACGCTGCCCCCGATGAAGCAGTTCGGCCCGATGCTGGCGGTGTGGGGCGCAGCGATGGCCACCCTGCTGCTGACCCGCGAGCTCGGCACCTCGCTGATGTTCTTCGGGGCGTTCCTCGCGCTGCTGTACATCGCCACCGGGCGCCTCTCGTTCCCGCTGATCGGCCTCGTGCTGTTCGCTGCGGGCGCCTGGTTCGTCGCGACCCACGTGGGCAACGTCCACGCCCGGGTGCTCGCCTGGGAGCATCCGTTCGACAGGGCCCTCTACGAACGCCGCAGCGGCGGCAGCTACCAGCTCGCACAGTCGCTCTTCGCACAGGCCGACGGAGGCGTGCTGGGCACCGGCTTCGACCAGTCGCTCGTGGGGCTGCTGCCGATCCCCGAAAGCGACATGATCTACGCGGTCATCGTCAACGAGCTGGGCCTCGCAGGCGCGGCGGCGCTGCTGCTCACCTACCTGCTGTTCGTCGCGCGCGGCCTGAAGGTCGCAATGCTGGCGCGCGACTCCTTCTCCAAGCTGCTCGCGACGGGGCTCTCCTTCACCGTCGCGCTGCAGGTGTTCGTGATCGTGGGCGGCGTCACCCGCGTGATCCCCCTGACCGGGGTCACCCTCCCCTTCGTGGCCTACGGCGGCTCCTCCGTGGTGATGAACTTCGTGCTGCTCGCCTTGTTGCTGGTGATTTCCGACAAGGCGCGCAGACCGGCATAGAGCAGGGGAGCAGAGGGTGGTTTGGGGGGTGTGTTTCGTAGCTCTGCAAGACGATGATCAGGGAGGAGAATGCTTCGCCGCCGTGCGGGACGAAATACGCGGGTGAGACCGGCAACACCGGCCCCACCCAACAATCACGGCCTCAAACACCCTCAGCTTATCCGAAGCCCCCAACCATTCGCTTGTAATATAGCAAGACTACCTGTCACTTCACCTGCTTTTTCTCCACCTATTGAACATTTTGCTTTCTGCAAATGCTGGAATGTAGCCAATACTAATAACTGTGTTTCACTACCCACGACTGTCGCCTTGTTTTCTAACAGAATGCTTTCCAGCGTCTTTCCTACTCCTTCTTCCTGCACACATTCATCTGCTTTTACAATGCCGAGCACCTTACACGAAATGCTCCACTCCACCGTACCACCGGTAGTCGTCAGATTACCGAAATGTTTGCCTTCTGTATTATAGGCTTCTGTCTGCCACGGCGTATGGACCGCTTCGACTGCTTCTACTTTTTCACAGTTTGTCAGAGGTCTGCATTGGGCTGCACTCACTTCGATTTTATTTATTCTACCGAGTTGGCCGGGGCCGACTGCTCCTATCCATTCGCCAGAACATTCAGCTGCCACCGTTCCTACGATCGGTACTTTAGTATCCGAAAATTTCAACGAGCCCTTGATTCTTACTTCCTCCGTGTTGTTGATTGCTTTCCACTGCCATTCTCCAGTTCCGGAGGCTGTCGAGCAGTTGTGGTCTGTCCACTTGGTCAGTCCCGCGACTGCTCCCTTCGTACAATGTTCCCAAGTCGCGGAGGCAGTGGCCGAGACGACCATACTCACCGCGAAAGCGGCCACGAGGCAGAGCCCCGCGATCTTTAGATGCTTCATGTCGTACTACTCCTTATCTAGCGGTTTATCTCTGGCTGGCTATCGATCCCGGAAGCCCGCTTCGGGCAGACGCGGCGGGCGGGTAGGATCGAGCAGGGCGTGGTCTGCTTAGGTTTTGTGTGTTGTGTGGTGGTGGGGTGTGGTTTTTCTGGGGCAGCCGGTGGTCTGGATTGGGGTGTTGCGGCGGATGATGTTGTTGTCCTGTGAGTGGAATTCGGTTGGCATCATGAGGGTCTTGGTGTGGCAGAGGTTTCCGTTGGCTGCGAGGGCGGAGAAGGGGCCCTCGGGGAGCGTTAGTTCGAAGCTGCCGACAGGGACGTCGGGGACTGTCTTGAAGGTGCTGCTCGTGATCCCACGTTTGCTGATGAACGTCGCGCCGACGAGGTCAACCGTGACGCCGTAGCCCTGCAAGACGATGATCAGGGAGGGGAATGCTTCGCCGCCGTGCGAGACGAAGTACGCCGGGCCTGTCAACGGGACGGGCAGGATCGGCGTGATCGCCTTGGCATGCCCGACGACTGATGCGGTGGGGCAGTTCGCGGGGTTCGCTTCGAACGTCGCGGCCGTGCACGCTTTCTGCAGCGTCTTCAGTCGCGAGGGGAGCTGCTTAGGGAGTTCGACTTTGACCTTCGCGATGTTCGCCTGCGTGCCCTGCGGGGTACCCGGGAAGCTCAGCTTCGCGGTCAGGCTTGCGCCGTCCGCCCGGCTCGTTTTCCCGGAGGTCGAGACCTTGAACGCGGGCTTGAACGACAGCGCCGCGCAGTTCGTCGCCTGGAAATGACTCGAGACCTGCGCGCTAGCGCCCTGGGTGCTCGACAAGACCCCCGTGACGCTCGCGGGGTCGCAGCTGGTCGGGTTGAACACGAATTCCGGGTGGTTGATCGTGACGTTGATCGTCTTGACCTGGAACGGGATACCGTCCTTGATCGTCGGCAGCGCCCCATTGGATACTGTCAACTGCGCCGTATGCGGATCGACGCTGACGGTCGCTCGCACGACTTCGCAGTCACAAGGGCCGGTCCCGAGATCGAACGGCCCAGCCTTCTCAGACACCGCGATCGAGAGGCCGAACGGCGCGCCGTGGTACGGGCCCGTGAGGAAGACCTTGCCGCCTTTGATGAACAGCGGTTCCGGGCCGGGGCCCACACCCGCCGTTACTTCCCCGATCCGGCTCGCTTCCGGGCACGTGCCCTGCGCGGCCTGCGGTTCCCCGCACAACGGCACACGCGAAAGGTTCCCCGACAGCCCCGGCGGCGTCGTGACCGTGATCCCGCCCAGCGTCTCATCGGCGTCTTCGCGGGAGAACGTCACGCTCAACGGGCTATAACCACCGGCCTGGTTACTCGTCGCGCCCGCTCCGAACGACGGCGCGAACCTCGCCGGGCCGCAGCCCGTGACCTCGAACGGAAAGCTCGACGGCGTCGCGTCCGGCTCAAACGGCGAGCTCCACGGCGTCAAAACGCTTTCCGCGCTATACGCGCCGCAGACCCTCGGATTCGCGACCGTCGAACGCGAACCGCCGTTCAGCAGCACCCGCAGTTCGCTGAACGGAAGCTCCGGATTCTGGTCGAAGACCGTCGTCAGTTGCCCCGTGACCGAGTCCGGCGTAACCGTGCCCTTGATCTTGACCAGCACACCATGCCCCGCGAGCGTCAAATAGACCGTGAACGGCGGTTCGGTAATCGACCCCCCCGACGCTGGGCCCCCGAGATACAACCCGCCCTTCAATTCGCCCGTCAACGCCGGCGTGACCAACGACACCACACCGACCTTCGACGCATCAGGACATTCCACCGGGCTTTCGCTGCCCAACCCGATCTGCGCTTCAGTGCACGCCACCAGCCCATTCGCGGCCGACGGAGAAAGGACAACACCAGCAGGCAGCCTGATGACCGAGTCCCGCAAGTCGGCCGTCGCGAGACCTTCAGCGCCTTGCGTCTGCGGCACATTCAAAAGGACCTGGTAACCCGACGGGCTCGCCGCCTGCGACTCTTCCGGCTCGACCGAGATCGTCGGCGCGAACTTCAACGATTCGCAACCCGTGAACGGACCAACACTCGCCTTCGCTTCCGCGGGTTCGCCGCCCTCCCACGATTCGACCTTCAAATTCGCTTCCAACGGTTCACTAGTACACTGCGTCGGATTCACCAAAAACGCAACAGCGTTTTCGTGCACACCCACACCGCCGCCTTCGCAGACCTTTGGTTCTACCACCCCTCCCACCGTGTGCTGTTCGCAATGAAACCCATTACCCCGTTCCCCATCGTGACTCGGGTCAGCCGGCACACCCCACAACGTCAACGACGTCCGCAGAATTTCGAAAAACGAAATCGCGTTTGTGACATTCGCGCGCACCCTATAATCAGGGCCAACAGACACAACGATATTAGCCGACAGCACACCACCCACAACGATCCCGAACACAGCCGTATCACCCGGCGGCGGAACCATATTATACACCGGCTGAACCCTCGTACTCAAAAACCCAGGAGTCACCCTCGCCGTGAATTCCAACGTACCGATCTCAGAATCCACCGGGCATTCTTCCAACTGCAACTGAACCGGCGAACACGTCTTCACCGCCGTCGGATAACCAGCAAACCCAACCGGCAACACAACTTCCACATTACGCAAAATCGCACCCACACCACCCGCTTCATCCTCAGCAAACGCAAAACTCGTCGTCAAATCAGCATGAGCACCAGCCTGAACACTAGACGTCGACACCCCAAAACTACCACCCGACCCAAACAAAAGCCCAGCATGCGCACCAATCGGCATGCACGCACCCACAGGCGAACAACCAAACACCGCCACCAACACACCCACAACCAACACCCTCAAGCAACAACGCAACACCACCATCACACACCACCCCCAACACCCACAACACGACCCAACACACCACCACCAACACCCAACCCTCGCCCACCCTTCGTCCTCGACCGCCCCCTCATCTTTCTCTTCCCCTTCCCTTTCTTCTTCCCTTTCTTCTGCCTCTTCTGCCGCAGCTTCTGCTTCTGCTTTTCTTCCACAACACGCGCCACAGGATTACCCGCACCCACAAACGACTCACTCGCCGTAACACTAAACAACGGCGGCGGACTACCCACACCCTGACAACTCAAACATGGCAGCAGAGGCGGGGACGGCGCGAAACCACCATCGACGCGCGCATCATAAATATCCGGGAATTCATCCATGTCCTGCGGAGCAAGCGGCGAGGCCGACTCAAAGAATACATCACTCCCACTCGCACTCGCACCCAAAAACCTTGCCGGCCCCACATCTTCACCCGACGACAGCAAATACGTACACCCATTCACACCACCACAAAACACACCAGGCCCCACTTCACTATCCTTAGCCTCCCACTCATACACATCCAAACCTGACAAACCACGCGAGCTAGTAAGATCCGTTTCCGTACTGTTCGTGTCCTGCGGCACAAGCTGCGCAGTCGTCTGAAAAAACACCCTACTCCCATCACCAGAAATCTGCGACCACGCAGGAGGTACTTCATCCTTGATCTTAAACTGATTCCCGAACGGACCGATAACTTCGCCCTGGGCGGGCGCGTCACCAGCACCACACGTCACACACACCACACTTCCATCAGCATGATCATAACGATACATCTCATTAGGGCCTGTACCTTCGAACTGTGGACCAGTACCACGTGATTCAGGCGGTTCTATAAGGCGTTTACTGGTGAACAGAAAGAATTCGCCATTTGGAGTAGAATACGACGGTTCCCTGGCGCCATGCGGATTGTACGCACGAGCCACGAATGTTTGCTTTCCCGTGCTCGTTTCGTATCGATAGATTTCGTGAAATTCTCCGCTTCCGGGCTGATACTCCACATAGACAGCCGAGCCGTTTTCATTGAAGTAGAAGCCTTCCGAGGTGGCTTCAAGACCTACCCCACTCGACGCGGGTACGCCGCCGGCGATGCGCCTCAACCGTTTGCCTTCAGGAGCTTCCGTGTCGTACTCGAACAGCTTGTTCGCATTAGACGAGTCATCGGCCGTCAACGCCGTCTCCGTGTTGAAGAACACCTTCGAGCCATCCGGGGTCGCATAGTTATAGCGCACCGAAAAGAAACTGGCCGGAGTGACACCGGGTTCCGGGGCCGACACTTCAACCGGTTCACCGCCATCCACACGCATGAACAAACGAGCAGGTTTTTCACAACCAGGCCCAGAAACAACAAAAGGCGCCGGACTCGGAACCGTAAAGAAAACCCTCGACCCATCCCCCGACACAGCATGAACTGTGCTGTTCGATTCATGACCCCCACCCGCACCGAGTGTCGCGCCGCACGGGTTGGCCAGCGGCGAACCGTCCTGCTTGGCATTCACAAGCCGAAGATGCCCACCCGACCAATCATACAGGTTGTCAGCCCCACCATCAGTAGCCAGACTGGTTGCGGCTTCCACACCGGAGAGGAGAGGAAGCTCATGATCAACCGAGGTGAGCAGCACATGCCCGAAATCCGCAGACGCACCCAGAAATTCCGTGTTAAAAGCCTCTTCTCCTTCCCGCGGAACGCTCGCAACCAACGCATACGGGCCACCAACAGGGCCGGCTTCAAACGTAATATCAGGCGACCGTTCGGCGGCATTCAGCGCAGTTTCCGACTGAAACGCCACCTGCGAAAGATCAGGCGTGAACAAACGCATAGCTACATTGTGTTCGCTGGCTCCAGGCGCCACAGCCGAACTCATCGCCCAACCCTTCGCAGTACGCGAGAAGACCGCACGAGTACCAAGAAAGCTCGGATTCGGCCCAAACGCCACAGTCGCTTCACCAAGCGCAATCTCCTCACCATCACCCGAGACAACAACCTCCGCGCCTTCAGTGAACGTAAGAGCCTGCGTGCGACCCTTATTCGCTGGCGTCACCAACTCATACGCCCGACAATCCGGAAGACCCGCCGACGCGCCAGAACGAAACGCCGCATTCGGACACGAACCAGCAACAGCCCCAGCGGCACCCACCAACACACACACACACACCAACCCAGCCAAAACTCCCAACCGCGGAAAAAAACCCAACCAACGCACTTCCCCGACAACACCAAACCCAACACAACCCGAGACCACCT
Source organism: uncultured Solirubrobacterales bacterium (assembly GCA_963703395.1). Taxonomy (GTDB): domain Bacteria; phylum Actinomycetota; class Thermoleophilia; order Solirubrobacterales; family Solirubrobacteraceae; genus Palsa-744. The sequence continues at coordinate 1,527,876 of OY969817.1, forward strand.
GCTCAACCTCACCTCTCCGCCACCTCATACACCCTCCACTCTCGTCTCGTGTGATCCCAACCACTACAACGCGCAACCTAGAACTGGGTGGGACCGGCAACACGGTCCCACCCAGTAATCATGACCTCGAAAACCCTCAGCTTATCCGAAGTCCCCAACCATTTGCTTGTAATATAGCAAGACTACCTGTCACTTCACCTGCTCTTTCTCCACCTACTTCGCATTTTGCTTTCTGCAAATGTAGGAATGTAGCCAACACTAATAACTGCGTTTCAGTCCCCACGACCGTCGCTTTGTTTTCCAACAGAATGCTTTCCAGCGTCTTTCCTGCTCCTTCTTCCTGCACGCATTTGTCTGGTTTGTTGATGCCGAGCACTTTGCACGAGACGTTCCACCCCGGCGAACCGTTAACAGTGCCCGTAATATTACTGAAATGTTTGCCTTCCGTATTATATGCTTCCGTTTGCCACGGCAGATTACTTGCTTCAGCTGCTTCTACTTTTTCACAGTTGGTCAGAGGCCTGCATTGGGCTGCACTCACTTCAATTTTAGTTATTCTACCGAGTTGGCCGGGGCCGACTGCTCCTATCCCTTCGCCAGAGCATTCGGCTGACACCGTTCCTACGATCGGTACTTTAGTATCCGAAAGTTTCAGCGAGCCCTTGATTCTTACTTCCTCCGTGTTGTTGATTGCTTTCCACTGCCATTCTCCGGTTCCGGAGGCTGTCGAGCAGTTGTGGTCTGTCCACTTGGTCAGTCCCGCGACTGCTCCCTTCGTACAATGTTCCCAAGTCGCGGAAGCAGTGGCCGAGACGACCATACTCACCGCGAAAGCGGCCACGAGGCAGAGCCCCGCGATCTTTAGATGCTTCATGTCGTACTACTCCTTATCTAGTGGTTATCTCTGACTGGCTATCGATCCCAGAATGCCCGCTTCAAGGACTCCCTAGGGTCGTATCCTATATTTGCTACATTTGATACACAGTCCTTTCCTCGATCCATCGAGCGCAAAGCGACCAAAAGTTCGATTCAGGACTGTCAGCACATGACAGCACAAATCTACGCGACTTTCAAGGAAAAGGAAAGAGCTGTCTCCGACTCTCCGAGAGCCCCCGAAAAGCCGACGTGTTCCGACGGGAACAATGTTCCCAACGGGCCACCGGAGAGGCTCCCGCCCCCCCATGAAGACGGCGACCACCCCGTAAAACCCGCACCAACACTAACTAAACAGCAGGCACCCCAATCGCCGGCACGGCCATGCGCCCGAGTCAAGCGACTTGAGCGCAGTCCCCGGACCACTTGGAACCATCCCTCGCTTGGCCGCCAGCCATTGTTTCCGACCCGATCTCGATGGCTAGCTCCTCGAGGGCTGAACACCTCCCCGCAGGCGCCGGCGGCATGTTGTCGGCGCCGAGCGGTCCGCGCTTGTCCCAAATCGAGTTCGAGACCCAAGCCGGCCGAGGTCGTGACCGGGCTCGACCAGAGCTACTCCGAGCTCAGGGCGTTGCCGCTACGCGTGCGCGGCCGCGCGCTCGCCGCCGGCCTGCTCGACGACCTTCTGGGCAAGATGGGCGGGGAGCTCCTCGTAGCGCAGGAGCTCCATCGTGTAGTCGCCCTGGCCGCCGGTGATCGAGCGCAGATCAGGGGCGTAGCTGAGCATCTCCGCCATCGGGACCTCGGCCTTGATCTCGGTGCTCGCCCCCACCGGCTCCATCCCCTGGGGACGTCCGCGGCGGCTGTTCAGGTCGCCGATCACGTCGCCCACGCTCGCCTCGGGGACCGAGACGGTGACCAGCATGATCGGCTCCAGCAGCACCGGTTCGGCCTGCTCCAGCGCCTGCCTCATCGCCGCCACCCCCGCCAGCTTGAAGGCGATCTCCGAGGAGTCCACAGTGTGGTAGGAGCCGTCGAAGAGGCGTACGCGGACCCCCTTCACCGGGTAGCCCGCGAGCACCCCCGCGTCCATCGCTTCGCGTACGCCCTTCTCGACTGCGGGGATGAAGGAGCTGGGGATCACCCCGCCCTTGATCTGGTTGACGAACTCGAACTCAGGGTGGGCCGAATCGGTCGAGATCGCGGAGCCCTCCAGGGGCTCGATTTCGATGTGGCAGTCCCCGAACTGCCCGCGGCCGCCGGACTGCTTCTTGTGGCGTCCGTGCGCCTTTGCGGAGCCGCGGATCGTCTCCCGGTAGGGCACCCGCGGGGGCTTCAGCGAGACCTCGACCCCGAAGCGGCGGCGCAGGCGGTCCACCACCACCTCCACGTGCACCTGCGAGAGGCCTGCCACGATCTGCTCGCCCGTCTGCGCGTCGCGGTGCAGGTCGATCGTGGGGTCCTCCTCCTGCAGGCGGCGCAGCGAGGCGAACACCTTCTCCTCCTCCCCCCTGCTCTGCGCCTCGATCGCGAACGCCATCACCGGCGCGGGCAGCTTCAGAGCGGGCAGCTCGATCGGCTCGTCGCGCGCCGCCAGCCAGTCCCCCGAGCGGGTCTCCTTGAGCTTTGCCACCGCCCCGATGTCCCCTGGGCCGAACTCGTCCACGTGCACCACCTCCTTGCCCGCGAACACCACCAGCTGCCCGATCCGCTCTCTGGCGTGAGCGCGGGTGTTCAGCACCTGGGTGTCGTGGCGCATCGTCCCCTGGTAGACCCGCAGCAGGTTGATCCTCCCCGCGAACGGGTCCGCGCGGGTCTTGAAGACGAACGCGAACAGCTCCCCGTCCTCCACCGGCGCGAGCTCCACCTCCCCCACCCTGAACGCCCCGTGCTTTACCGGGGAGGGCAGGTCCTCGACGATCGTGTCCAGCAGGCGCGTCGTGCCGAGGTTTGCGGTCGCGACTCCGCACACCACCGGGAAGATGCGCCCGTGGTTGGTGCCCTCCTTCAGCGCTCCCACAATCTCCTCGTGGGAGATCTCCTCACCCTCCAGGTAGCGCTCCATCAGCGCGTCCGAGACCTCCGCCACCTCGTCCATCAGCTTCTCCCGGTACTCCTGCGCCTGCTGGGCGTACTCCTCCGGGATCGCGACCTCCGTCCACCCCCGCCGCTGGGGTGGGCGGGCATCCAAATCCTGGCGGAAGGCCCTCATGTCCACCAGGTCGATCACCCCGCTCAGCTCGTGCTCGGAGCCGATCGGGATCTCGGTCGCGACCACATGCTGTCCAAAGGCCCCCTTCAGCTGCTCCAGCGTCCGGAAGAAGTCGGCGCGCTCGCGGTCGAGCATGTTCACGAACACCATCCGCGCGATGTCCTGCTCCTCCGCGCGCGCCCACAGACGGGCGGTGGAGACCTCGACCCCCATCACCGCATTCACCACGAACACCGCCGACTCGCACACCCGCAGCGCGCCCAGCGCGTCGGCCACGAAGCTCGGCTCCCCCGGAGTGTCCAGCAGGTTGATCTTGCGCTCAGACCACTCGAACGAGCTCAGCGTCGTGGAGATCGACATCTGCCGCGCCTGCTCGTCGGGGTCACCGTCGGAGACCGTGTTGCCATCCACCACCGACCCCAGCCGGCTGGTGACCCCCGCCTCGAACAGCAGCGCCTCGTGCAGCGCCGTCTTCCCCGCACCGCGATGGCCGACGAGGGCGACATTGCGAATCCGATCCGCTGCCGTGTGCATGTGATCTCTCCTTACCCGGGGGTGGGATCAACATACAACGCCGCGGCTGAGTGCGCCAGTGCTCTGTCAGTCGAAGGAGTCGCCCTGCATCCGCGAGCGCAGCCGCAGCACCGCCTTTGTGTGCAGCTGCGAGATGCGCGACTCCGTTACGCCCAGCACCTCGCCGATCTCCCGCAGCGTGAGGTTCTCGTAGTAGTACAGCGCAATCACCAGCTTCTCCCGCTCCGGTAGGCGCGCGATCGCGTCCGCGATGCGGTCCTTCATGTCCCCCACGTCCAGCGACCGCGCCGGGTCCGGGGCGCCCGGGTCCTCGAGTGTGTCCATCAGCGACACCTGGTCGCCGCTGGAGTCCGACACGCTCCACAGCTCGTCGAGCGCCGCGATCGACGAGTGCGAGATCGCCAGCAGCGATTCCTGCAGCTCTTCCTCGGTGATCCCCAACTCCGCCGCCAGCTCCGCGTCGCTCGCCGCCCGCTGCAGCTTGTGCTCGAGCTTCGCGTTCGCCCGCTCGATCTCTCGCGCGCGTGCGCGCACGCTGCGCGGCACCCAGTCCATCGCGCGCAGCTCGTCGATGATCGCCCCCTTGATGCGCGTGATCGCGTACGTCTCGAACTTGATCTCTCGCGAGGGGTCGAAGCGCTCGATCGCCGAGATCAACCCCACCAGACCGTAGGAGATCAGATCCGCCTCCTCCACGTGCGGAGGCAGACCCGCAGCGGTGCGGCCCGCGACGTACTTGACCAGCGGCGAGTACGCCACCACGAGACGCTCTCGCGCTCGCCGGTCCCCCTCGGACTTGTAGCGCTTCCACAGGTCGCGAAGCTCGACCGTCTTGACGTTCGTCTCCAGGATCTACTCCGCTTTCACGCTCGAGGGTGGCTGCGCGCATACGCGCTTTTCAACCTGGCGGACTCTACCCGAGTGTAAACCTGCGTGGTCGAGACGCTCGCGTGTCCCAGCAGCTCCTGGATGCTCCGCAGGTCCGCCCCGCCGTCCAGCAGGTGCGTCGCGAAGCTGTGCCGCAGGGCGTGTGGCGAGGCTCCGCCCTCCACTCCGGCGCGCACCGTCCACACCCGTAGCCGCCTGCGCACGTCGCTCGTGCTCAAGGAGCGGCCCGACCGGCTCAGGAACAGCGCGTTCGCGTGGGCGTGCCCCCGCTCCGATTCCAGATAGTCCCGTAGCGCCTGCAGCGCCACCTCGCCCACTGGCACGTAGCGTGTCTTGCGGCCCTTACCCTCCACCCGCAGTTGCTCCCCGTCGTAGTCCACATCGGTCCTCCGAAGCGTCACGATCTCCTCCACGCGCAGGCCGCAGGCGTATGCCAGCTCGAACATCGCTCGGTCACGCAGTTGGAGGGGTGTACCAGCGGGAATGCTCTCCAGCAGCGCCCCCACCTCCCCCACCTTCAGCACCCGCGGCAGGCGCGTGGGCTGGCGCGGAGTCGCCACCAGATCCGCCGGGTTGCCCGCGATCAGCCCGTGCTCGCGCTGGCTGGAGAACAGCGACCGCACCGCCGCGAGCTTGCGCGCCGTGCTCGACGGCGCTGCGCCCCCCTCCGAGAGCCCCGCCACGTAGCGCCGCACCTCGCGCGGGCCCACCTCCCCCGGCGCCAGTCCGGCGACGCTCGCCCACCGTGCGAACTGCCGCAGATCCGCCCCGTACGCCCGGCGTGTCCGCTCCGCCGCATTCCGGCGGCGCAGATCCTCGTCCAGCAGCGCCACCGCTGCCGCCCACGCCTCCTCTAGGCGCTCCCCCTCGCCGGCCTCACCGGAAGTCTCACTCCCGGCCTTCCCGGCCCCTCGATCGGGCGCCTCGCAGGCCCTCCCCTCCGCAGCCATACCTCCTACTTCGCCGCCTGGTGGCTACGCCCTGCCCCCGGCCACCTGCTCCGCGGTGCGCTGGCCGACCTTCGATCGGTGAGTGGGAGGCGAGCCGCTCACCACAGGCGCCAGCAGGCGTGCGAGCTCGTGCCAGTCGCGCGCGCAGATCACGTCCTCTTCCTCGCACACCTCCTCGTTCCACGGGTGCAGGAGCGTAGCCGCGACGATGCCCCGCTCGAGCGCCCCCACGATGCTCATCGGGCTGTCGTCGATCAGCAGTTCGATCCCCTCCCGCACACACAGCTCCATTCGGTCGGGAGCGCACTGGAGATCGTCGAACGGCAGGCCGATCGCCTCCAGCCACGCCGCCGTTGCGCGCGGCGGGCGGGCGGGCTCCGATTCTCGGTGGCTGAAGATCTGCACGAAGTGGCCCGCCTCGTGCCAACCCCGCACCGTCTCCACCGCGCCCGGATAGGGCACGCCCGCGAGAATCCGCTCGTCGCTGTGGCTCTCCCTCACACACAGCTCCAGCTGCTCCGCGCGCAGGCGCGTGAAGCCCCACGTCAGCTGCTCCTCGTAGGGCAGCTCCACGCCGAAGCGCCGCACAGACACCTCCGAGAGCACGTCCCAGTAGTGGTGCAGCGTCGAATCTATGTCTACCGCGATCCGCATTTGCCCGACCCCTCGATTCGATAGCTTACCCTTGTAACACAACGCACGGACGAACCGATGTGGTTTCGCCGCGTGCGACTCCGATTAGATGGGCGACCCTATGACCCCTGTGTCCTCACCCTCCAAACCGGCCGCGCCCCATGCCTACGGCCCGCAGGGACGCTCTCCCTGGATGGACGTAGACTGGCGCACACACCAGCGTTGGACAATTATAAACAATTCCCTGATCAACGTGATCGATCTGGGCGAGGGACCGGCGGTGCTGTTCGTCCACGGCCTCTCCGGCTCCTGGCCCAACTGGCTTGAGCAGCTGCCCGTGTTCGCTCGAACCCACCGGGTCATCGCCCTGGACCTTCCCGGCTTCGGCAACTCGCCGATGCCCGTGGGGGACATCTCGATCTCCGGTTACGCCCGTACGCTCGACGCGCTGCTCGACGCGCTCGACGTCAACGCCGCCACCGTCGTGGGCAACTCGATGGGCGGCTTTGTCGCCGCCGAGCTCACCATCAACTTTCCCCAGCGCGTAGAGCGCCTCGTGCTGGTCTCCGCCGCCGGCCTCAGCACCTACCAGCACCCCCAGGGCACCCGCGCCCTGTCCCGGCTGCGCCGCAGAGAGAGTGTCGTCGCCGCCTACGCCGGCTGGGTCGCCGCCCACGCGGACGTGGTCGCCCGCCGCGCCAGGCTGCGCAACGCTACCCTTGGCCTGGTCACCCGCCACCCGAGCCGGCTGCCCGCCGCACTCGTCGCCGAGCAGATCCGCGGCGCCGGCAAGCCCGGCTTCATCCAGGGTCTGCAGGCCAACCTCGACTACGACTTCCGCCACCGCCTCACAGAGATCGTCTGCCCCACCCTGATCGTGTGGGGCGATCGCGACCGCGTCATCACCGCCCGCGACGCCGACCTCTTCGCGGAGCTCATTCCCGGCTCTCGCAAGGTCGTCTACGAGGACACCGGCCACATGGCCCAGATCGAGCGCCCCGCCGAGTTCAACGCGCTACTCGCGGAGTTCCTCGGGGAGTAGCCTCGATCGCTGGCAGCCCTCGGCAGGCCCTCGCGGTATGGCAAGCTTCGACCTCAGCGGACCCCCCCAAGGCTCGCGCGCACGCAGCGCCACAAGCTGCATGGGCGCAAGCCGCGCACGGCGGGGCCAGTTCGCCACGATCCAGCAGCGCCTGCTCGAAGAGCCGATGATCGACTACATCACGCCCGTCGGCGGGGGCTACTTCTTCGCCCCGCCCGGCGCCCGCGGGGCTGACTGGGTCGGGGCGGGCCTGTTCGCCGCCGTTTGAGCGGCCCCCGACGGCCAAGACGTCCACCGCCCAGGACAGCGAGCGCCGGCGCTGAAGGCTCGGGAAACAGGTGTATTAGGGTTCCCTAATTAGGGTCGCCTAACCTGTGATACTCTCCCCCTGACTATAACCGAGTCCCCAGGTCGGGTATCGCAAAGGAGACCGTTTGATGGCGCAGGACGAGGCAGCCGCAGGGCATCCCAAACGGGGAGCCGCAAAGCGCGTGAACGAGCGTGCGAGCTTCTACGTGTGGACCGCGGTGGCGCTGGCCGTGGCGGTTCTCGTCGTGATCCTTGGCTGGCACGCGCGAGGGGGAACGCCCGACCCGACGGACCTACCCGCAAGCGATCGCCTGAGCCACACCACAGTCGTGATCGACAGCGCGATCCTGGTGTTGCGGGAGGGCCTGGAGACGATTCTCGTGCTGGCGGCGGTGATGGCCAGCTTCCTCGGCGCCAACCAGGCCTACCGCCGCCCCGTCGCGACGGGCGCGGGAGCGGCGATCGGGGCCGGGATCGCGACCTGGTTCTTCGTGGTGTGGTTGATCGGACGCTTCCACGGCGGTGAGTTCGACGTGCAGGCCGCCACCGGCCTGCCATCGCTGATCGTGTTGCTGATCGTGATGAACTGGTTCTTTCACAAGCTCTACTGGACCGGCTGGATCTCCCACCACCACAAGCGCCGCCGTGGCCTGCTCTCGGCAGATCCGGAGACCAACAAACGACGGATGCTGCTCGGCCTTGCGCTGCTCGGCTTCACCTCCGTGTACCGCGAGAGCTTCGAGGTCGTGATCTTCCTGCAGAACCTTCGCGAGCTCTACGGGTCGAGCGTGGTGCTCGAGGGTGTGGTGATCGGCTGCCTGTTCACCGTCGCCGCCGGGGTGCTCACCTTCGGGTTGCACCAGCGCCTGCCCTACAAGCGGCTGCTGATCATCACCGGGGTGATGCTGTTGTTCGTGCTGGTTGTCTCCGTGGGCGAGGAGGTCAACGAGATGCAGCTCGCAGGGTGGATCGGAACCACCGAAATCCCCGGTCTCTACATCCCCGGCTGGATGGGCACCTGGTTCTCGCTGTTCAACAACTGGGAGACCTTCATCGGCCAGCTCATCGCGCTGGCGCTCGTCCTGGGCTCCTACGCCCTCGCCCAGTACGTGCGGGTGTGGCGCCCACGGCGCCGCGGCGAGCAGGCCGCCCGGCGCGCCGAGCTCCCGCCCGAGCATCCCGCCGGCGCGGCGGTGCAAGGCAGTCCGGTCGCCGGCGCCGCGGCGTAGCCGGCAAGCCCGCCTTCGACCGACCGCGGCGCACGGGCACAGCTGTGGCCGCGGCCGCGGGGCACGGAGGCCCCGCGCCCACCGCCTTGGCCAGCGCACCGGCCCGCGCGGACGATCCCCAAAGACTCCCCTCAGCGGGCCACAGCGCCCTCGGAGGCGCTGCCCACCAGCTTGGCGTACTTCTGGATCGCCACCTCCACCTCGCCGTCCGCCCGCGCGGGGGAGGTGTAGGAGCGCAGCCGCTCTGCGATCTCCTCGTCGGAGAGCGCCACGTCGATGCGGCGCGCATCCGCGTCGATTGTCAGCTCGTCCCCGTCGCGCAGCGCCCCGATCGGGCCGCCCCTGACCGCCTCCGGCGCGATGTGCGCCGCCATGAAGCCGTGTGTGGCACCCGAGAAGCGCCCGTCGGTGATCAGCGCCACCGACTCCCCCATGCCCTCCCCCACGATCGCCGCGGTGACCGCCAACATCTCCCGCATCCCCGGGCCGCCCGCGGGGCCCTCGCCGCGGATCACCACCACGTCGCCCGCCTGGATCTCCTTCGCGAGCACCGCCGCCATCGCGGCCTCCTCGCCGTCGAACACGCGCGCAGGGCCCGTGTGCCGGCGACGCTCGTGGCCCGAGAGCTTCACCACGCACCCCTCCGGGGCCACGTTGCCGCGTAGGATTGCGAAGCCTCCCGTCGCCTTCAGCGGGGCGGACAGTGGACGTACCACCCGCTGGCCCTCCGTCTCCTGCGCCGCGGCCGCCTCCTCGCCGATCGTGCGGCCCGTCACCGTGACCGCCTTACCGTGCAGCACCCCTGCCTCCGCGAGGCGCTTAAGCACGAGCGGAACGCCCCCCGCCTCGTACAGGTCCGTCGCGACGTAGCGGCCCCCCGGCTGCAGGTCGCACAGCAGCGGGGTGCGCTCGGAGATGCCGTCGAACTCGTCGATCTCCAGCGGCACCCCCGCTTCGCGGGCCACCGCGAGCAGGTGCAGCACCCCGTTGGTCGAGCCCCCGCTCGTGGCCACCGCCGCGATCGCGTTCTCCAGCGCCGCCTTCGTGATGACTTCGCTCGGGCGCAGCCCGCGGCGCAGGACGTCCATCACCAATTCCCCGCACTCCTTCGCCACCTCCAGCTTGCGCCCGTCCTCCGCCGGCACCATCGCCGAGCCCGCGGGTGATATGCCCAGCACCTCGAACGCCATCGCCATCGTGTTCGCCGTGAACTGGCCGCCGCACGCCCCCGCCCCCGGCGAGGCCGCCTCCTCCAGTTCGTGCAGCTCACTTTCGGTGATCTTCCCCGCGGCGTACTCCCCGACCGCCTCGAACACCTGCTGGATCGTCACGTCCTGCCCGTGGAAGTGGCCCGGGCGGATCGAGCCGCCGTAGAGCATCAGGCCCGGGACGTCCAGGCGCGCGAGCGCCATCACCGTCCCTGGGATCGTCTTGTCGCAGCCCGAGACGCACACCAGCGCGTCGAAGCAGTGCGCGCTGGCCACCAACTCGATCGAGTCCGCAATCACCTCCCGCGAGACCAGCGACGCCCGCATCCCCGCCGTGCCCATCGTGATCCCGTCGGAGATCGCGATCGTGTTCAGCTCCATCGGCGTGCCCCCCGCCGCACGGACCCCCTCCTTCACCTTCGCCGCGAGCACCCTGTTGTTGAAGTTGCACGGCATCGTCTCTATCCACGAGTGCGCGACCCCCACGATCGGCTTCGCGAGGTCCTCCGCCGAGTATCCGATCCCGTGCAGGTACGCCCGCGCGGCCGCCCGCTCGGGGCCCTCCGTCAGGGCGCGGCTACGGTGCTTTACGTCGAAGGGGCTCACAGTGCGCGAACACTACCCGCCGCGCGCTCCAGGCGCTCCCGCTCCCAGCTCGTCAGGCGCGCCAGATCCTCACGCACCTGCTGGGGGTCCACCTGGCGGCCCGGGAGGTGCATGTTCGCATCCGCTATCAGCCGCCGCTCGTCCGCGGTGAGCGCCATCCACTTCGCCAGCACGTCGTCCGCGTCCGGCAGCCGGGTGCTGCCGTACGGGCGGGTCTCGTCCGGGAACGCCACGCAGTACTCATTCAGCAGCGCTCCCGTCTGCGGCACGTACGCCACGATCGGGCGGTGGGGGTACAGCAGGTAGGCGTACGGCGCCCCCGCGGCATCCCCCGCCACCTGCCCACCGGCGTGCGGGCTCCACACCCGCAGGAAACCCAGGTCGCGGTACATCGCCCACTCCTCCTCGTTCACGCACGAGCGCAACAGCTCGCGTGCGCGCTGCTCCGCGCGGAGCTCACGGCCCGGGTCGTAGCTCACCTCGGGCACGCGCCGGCGGGCGCGCCGGCGAGCGATCGCCTCCCCCACTCTTGGAAGCTCCGCACGTAGTCGCGGCAGCGCCAGCTCCCACAGCAGCACCGCGGCCACGACCGCGGTGCTGCCCAGCGCGAGCCACATCGCGCTGCCCGCTAAGCCCGCTCGGCTGCCGCGGGTGGGCGCGGCGCCGTACTTGGACCGGGCGCCCCACCAGCGGCGCGCGGGAAGAAGATCACCCGCTCCGCGTCGCGCGGCACGTCGGCGAAGCTCCGGACCATCTCCGCCTCGCGACGGCCATCCCTCTGCTGCGTCGGCACCGCCGCCCACATGCCCGCGTCGAGCTCCCGGCGGAACGCCTCGATCAACTCGCGCTCCTGCTCGGGCACGTCCACGTCGCCCTCGGCGAGCACGATCTCGCCGTGACCTGGCTTCAAACGCAGGAACTTCATCAGCGACCCGGCTTCGTACGCAAGAACTTCACCGAGGACCTGGCTTCAGATGCAGCGGCTTCATCGTCCACCGATTATGCCACTCCGGAGGTCCTTCAAACCGAGGACATCCACCGGACCCGCCCCCGCGCCGAGATCGCGCAGGCCGTGCGCGACCGCCTCCCCCGCGAGCCTGCGCGCCGCGCGCGCCGCCTCCAGCGGCGTCCGTCCCAACGCGAGCTGCGCCGCCAGCACCGAGGAGTGGGTGCAGCCCGAGCCGTGCGCCGCGCCGTCCGCATGGCGCTCTCCGGGGATCTCGACCGCGCCCTCCTTGCCCTCGGAGTCAACGAACAGGTCCACCGCGCGCGTGCGATGGCCGCCGGTTAGGACCACGATGCGCGGCCCCCTCGCGAGCACCGCGCGCGCGAGCTCCCTTACTTCGGCATCCTCCGCCTCAGCGTCCTCCGCCTCCCTCGCCTTGGTGTCCTCCACCCCGAGGTCCGCCAACCGCGTGTCCCCCGACGCCACCTCGCGGCCGGCGAGCGCCCGCGCCTCCGGCAGATTGGGGGTCAGCACGGTGGCCCGCGCCACGATCTCCTCGATGAGCGCCCGCTGGGCATCCTCCTGGAGCAGCCGCGCACCCGACTCCGCCACCATCACAGGGTCGACCACCACCGGGGTGCCCGCCGGCAGCTCATCGAGAGCCCGCGCCACCACTCGGATCACCTCGGCCGTTCCCAACATTCCCACCTTGACCGCGTCCACGCCGATGTCTGCGACCACTGCCCGCACCTGCGCGAGCACCATCTCCGGCGGAACCATATGCACTGCGGCGACCCCGGTTGTGCTCTGGGCCGTGATCGCGGTGATCGCCGTCATCCCGTGCACCCCGCAGCGCGCGAACGCCTTCAGGTCCGCCTGGAGGCCGGCCCCGCCGCCGGAGTCAGAGCCCGCAATCGAGAGCGCCCTCGGGGTTTGTGCGCGCGGCGTCACAGTCCAGCAACAGTATTGACGGATTGCGCTTGCAGGGCACGATCGACGGCCTTGCCGTTGCCGATCGCGCAGGTCAACTCCACTCCTCTTGCGGTCCATCGGGCTGAGTCTGCGTTCAATGCCCGTGCTTGTGTGCGCTGAAAGCCACAAAGCCGGGCTGCGGCCCGATCGTCGGTTCAGCGAGCCCGGCAGAGGTAAGCCAGCGCACAAGGTTCTCGCGACTTGGCGGCACTGGATGGCCTCGGCGTCTGCCAACCGCGAAAAGCGTTCGGGCTCGCCTGCTTCCGTCCGACAGAAACGTTGTTCCGATCACCTCGCCACCGGGCTTGAGGCAGCGCGCGATCTCCTCCACGGCTCGCTCGGGATCGTTGACCATATGAAGTCCGCTGTAGCAAAGAAACAGATCGGCCTCACCGTCGGCGAAGGGCAACACCGTCATGTCTGCCGCGACGAACTCAACCTGGTGCAGCGACCTCGTCTTCGCGCGAGCTTCAGCGCGCCTTCGCATCTTCGCGCTGAGATCTGCCGCCACGTAGCGCACGTCTTGATCGGGACGAAGGGCGCGGAAAGCTACTCCTCCGCCACAGGGCACGTCAAGGATGGTTGCGCCCTCAGCCACCCGACTGATCGGCCCCATGCTCGCGTACAGAACTGACGCGTCGATGCCCCAAACCGCACGACCGACCACGCCCATGAGCCATGGCCGCTCGATGTAGAGGTCGTAGAGCGCCCCGAACGGCCCCGCGCAGATGTTCGGCGTTTGATCCACCGCGTCAGGATCATGACGGACGGCCACGAGTCGTGGCGACCGAAATGCCGCCCCATCGATGAGCGGGCCGGGGTCGATGTCGCCCTCAGTGAGCATGTGAACCGACCATCGAGACGCCCGCTTCTCAGTCGAAGGGGAACTCTCGCTTGGCGGTCTTCGTCGGCGAGTGCCGCCACGCTGCCGTATGCCTACGCGGTCTGAACGAGAAAGCTCTCAAGCTTCTCGACAGCTTGCTCACTGTGCGCGACGTAGCGAGCGAGCGCCGACTGCATTTGCGGCTCGGTCAGGTGATCGGGGATCCCACGCGCCACGTTGAGTCGAGAACGCTCCAACCACGCCACGAGGTCGGGCTCGCCGGACCACACCATCTGGACGCGCTGGGAAATAGAGCTCGTCGCGATCCAGTTGACGGCTGTGTTTGGATACGGGTTCGGTGGGCACAGCCGGTTCTTCTCCACGTCGTTGTCACGGGCGGACTCCACGAACGCTATGAGGGCGGCGTTGAAGGTGGGGAAGCAGGTCCGCACCGCCTGCAACGTGATCCGGTTGGGATCGAAGATCGCCATCCCCGCGGCTCCCGCACCGACGATCAGGTAATCCGTATCGATCATGGTCACGCTTACGCTTCCAAGAAGTCGATGAGCAGCCGATTGACCTCGCTGGGCGACTCGAGCTGCATCCAGTGCCCTGGGCCGTCGAGGCGCTCGTAGCGCCATGGACCGGCGACGTTCCTCGCCGAGTTGGTCATCTGGGCCTCAGTGAGCGCGAAATCTCCTGAACTCCACACCCCCATGGTCGGGGCCTGTACTGGCGGCAACTCCAAGCCCGACTGCACAAAAAACGCGGGGGGGACGTTCGCCCGGTAGTAGTTGAGGCCAGGGGTCAGTGAGCCGTTTGCCTCCAGCTCAGCAATCGCCGCGTCCTCATCGGGGTGGTGCCCCCACGCACGGAAGTTCGCCCAGTTCTCGGCCGACAGCCACTCCTCGGCTATTCCAGCGAACTGGAAGAGCAACATGTACCACGACTTCTCCTGCTGTTCGAAGCCCTCCGCGAAGAACGTCGCCGAATGTCCGACCGACAGCGCGACGAGATGGTCGACGCGTTCGCCAGCCACCAGCGCGACAGCCCACGCTACGCTGGCCCCCCAGTCGTGGCCCACGACGTGGGCTCGCTCGGCGCCGGCGGCGCTCATCACGGCCAGCACGTCACCGACAAGCAAGTCCATCCTGTAGGCCTCCACCGCCGTCGGCTTGTCCGATTGGCCGTAGCCACGCAGGTCAGGGACGATGACCTTGAATCCTGCCTCGGCCAGCGCCGGGACCTGGTGGCGCCAGAGCCGCCCCGAGTCCGGGAACCCGTGGAGCAACACCACCGGCGGGCCGTCGCCGGTCACCTCGTACTCGATGCCCACACCACTAACGTCAACGCGCACTAAAGCCTCCTGTCGATGGCGGCAAGGAAAGCGCCTCGCCGAGGCGGAAGGCCCGGCTTTGCGCACTTCCGCCACCAAGCGCCCGGTCCAGTCGGCCCGCTGTTCGCACCCTACCGCTTGGCGCACCAGTCACGCCCCCTCCTGCGCGGAGCCGCCTGGATGCCGGCCCCGGCATCCGAGTCGGAGCCCGCGATCGACAGCAACCTTGGGATTGTATGTGAGGCGTCACAGTCCAGCAACAGTATTGGCACGAATTGCACTCGCAGGACACGGTCGCCGACCTAGCCTTGTCAATCATGCAGGTCGCCTCCCCCAGCCCGTCCCAACCGTCCCCCTCGGGCACCCCGCGCGAGGATCCCCGCCGCGCGCTGGGCAAGCTCGGCGAGCAGCTGGCCGCCGCACACCTGGAGCGGCTCGGTTTCACGATCGTGGCGCGCAACGTGCGCACCCGCTACGGCGAGATCGACCTGATCGCGTTCAATGGCGAGGCACTCGTTTTCGTGGAGGTCAAGTCACGCCGCGCGCGCCGACGTTGGCAACTGACACCCGCGGAGCAGCCTCTGGCGTGGCTGCGAACGCGCCAGCGCGCGCGCTTGCGGCGCCTCGCCGCGGCATGGCTGCACCGCTCATCGAGCGATCGCCCCAGGGCTCACACCATCCGCTTCGACGGCATCGGCGTGATCGTCGACGAGGCCGACAGGCTCGTCTGCCTCGACCACATCGAGGGAGCGTGGTGAGCGTTGGGTTGCCGGTGACTACAAGCGACTACAGCGCCAGCTGCTGGTACGCCGCTGACTGGAAGGAGAGGCGATGCAGCGGGGACACACCCTGGCGCAGGATCGCTTCGCGGTGCGCGGGAGTCGAGTACCCGACGTGCTCGGCGAAGCTCCAACCGGGGTGCAGGGTGTCCGCGTGACACATGTAGCGGTCGCGGGACACCTTCGCGACGATCGACGCGGCGGCAATCGCGGCGCTGGTGGCGTCGCCGTCCACGATCGCCCGCTGCGGCCGCCCGAAGTCCGGTACCGAGAAGCCGTCCACGAGACACGCGACCTCCCCCCCCAGGCCGTCGGTGACCCCCCGCAACGCGTCGCGCAGCGCGGCGAGGTTCGTTTTGTGCAGGCCCCGAGAGTCGATCCCGCGCACGCAGCGCGAGACCACAGTCACACGCGCCGCGCTGCGCAGAACCAGCGGGTAGAGCTCCTCGCGCGCCGCGGCGGTGTGCTGCTTGGAATCGTTCAGCGCACCGAGGGCTCGGATCTCCGCGGAGGAAAGCGTCCCGTAGTCGAACAGCACCCCGGCCGCCACCAGCGGCCCCGCCAGACAGCCACGCCCCGCCTCGTCCGCGCCCGCCACCAGGCGCACCCCCAGACGACGGTCGAAAGCGAACAGCCGCCGGCCGCTGGTGGCCCTCCGTGCGCGGCGGCGGGTCCGGGAGGTCCCGGGTCTCGAGGGTGTCACGGCGACCGACGGCGTCCCGGAGACGGTGGCAGCGCGGGAGATCCCAGACGTCTGAAGGGCGCGGGAGGCTCCGGAGTCCCTAGAGGAACCCGAGGCGGTCGGGAGGCCAATAGGTCGCAAACGCTCCCCCGATGACCCATCCTGTGGGGATAGGTCCCCAGAACCTGCTGTCGTCGGACTCGCCACGGTTGTCCCCCATCATGAACCAGTGACCGGCCGGAATCTTGATCGGGGTCGGGAAGTTGCACTCCGGAACCCCCCCGCACGGATTGATGTAGGTGTCCTGCTCACGCTTTCCGTTGCGGTACACGTGCCCTTCGCGGATCGAGACGACGTCCCCAGGCCCAGCGACGATGCGCTTGATGAAGTTCACGCTCGCCTCTGTGGGATAGACCTCATCGCACGCCGCCCCGCCGTAGTCCGCCGGGCGAGAGGAGAGGCCGCATTTCGGCGCTTCATGCGATTCTTCCTGATCGGCTCCCTTCGGGGGATGGAACACCACGATCTCCCCCACGTGGGGGCCCTCGACGCGCATACCGATGCGGTTCACGAGGACCCGCTGGCCGATCTTGAGCGTCGGTTCCATTGAGCCGCTGGGGATCTTGTAGGGCTTGACGACGAACGCCTGAATGCCCAAGGCGAGCAGCACCGCGATCACGACGATCGCGGCAAGCTCGAGCAGCGAGCCGCTCGTCGATTTCGACTTCGAGCCGCCCTTGGCCCGTGCCGAGCCCGTTCGGGGATGCGGGCCGTCGGGCACGTCCGAGCCACCTGTGGAGGCAGAGCCCCTGGGGGATCGCACGCTCACGCGATCCCTCCAACGAGGGCCCTCACGCCCCCGGTGAGGGCTCGGCGCCCGCGTCCTCGGCGACCACGTCCTCAGCGCCTACGTCCTCGGCGACCATTACGTCCTCGACGCCCTCGACGGCGGGGTGGGCGGGCTCCAATCCCTCGGCCTCCTCCGGCGGGGGCTCGTGCAGCAGCCCCGGCTGCACCGTCTCCTCCGGGCCGGTGTAGCGGCGTTCCCGCACACGGGCCCGCTTGCCCACACGGTCGCGCAGGTAGTAGAGCTTGGCGCGGCGCACGTCACCGCGGGCAGCCAGCTCGATGCGCTCGATCTTCGGTGAGTGCACCGGGAACATGCGCTCGACGCCCACGCCGAAGGACTGCTTGCGCACCGTGAACGTCTCCCGCGCCCCGTGGCCCTGGCGCTTGATGACGACGCCCTCGAACACCTGGATGCGCCGACGGGTGCCCTCGATCACCTGGAAGTGCACCTTCAGACGATCGCCGGGCGCGAAGTCGGGCACACGCCGCAGCTGGGCGCGTTCGAGGGTGTCGATGACGCTGCTCATAATAAGAAGAAAAAGGGAGGTCTCAGAAGGGAGGTCGCGCCCCGGTCTCCCCCATGACCGCTCCGGCGCAGCCCGCAATGGTAGCGGACAGGTGGCGCGCCCCGCGCCGGGCGCCGCTCGCCCGCCGGTGCTAAGTCCCGCTTACAGCCCGCGCCAAGCGTTTGATTTGAGGCCATCCACCCGCCCGCCCGTGGCGCACGTCCCGCTCACGGCCCCACGTCAGACGCTGGTCGCCCCTCCCACCCCATCCGCCCGCTCGCGGCTGCGCTCCCGCCGCCAGCTCTCGATGCGCTCGTGGTGGCCGGAGAGGAGCACATCGGGGACGCGCCACCCGCGGTACTCGGCGGGGCGCGTGTAGTGGGGGTACTCCGGGTTCCCCGCCAGCGCCTCGCTGAAGGACTCCTCGACCGCCGACTGCTCGTGCCCGAGCGCACCGGGGAGCTTGCGGAGCACCGCGTCGCAGACCACCATCGCCGCAAGCTCCCCCCCAGAGAGGACGTAGCGTCCGATCGAGAGGGTCTCGCCGGCGAAGTGCTCCAGGATCCGCTCGTCGAAGCCCTCGTAGCGCCCGCACAGCAATGTCAAGGCAGGCTCGGCTGCCAGCTCGCCCACGTAGGCCTCGTCGAGCGCCCGCCCCGCAGGGGTGAGCGCGATCACGCGGCGAGCGCGGGGCAGCTCGGTGGGATCGACGCCGTAGCGAGCGCGCAGGGCGGCCTCCATCACGTCCACCCGGAGCACCATCCCCGCCCCGCCCCCGAACGGCGTGTCGTCGACCTGGCCCCCGCTCAGGGGGGTGTGATCGCGGATGTTCACGCACTCCAACCGGCTGCCCGCCGCGAGCGCGTTGGCCACGTGGCGTTGGCTGGAGAACCACTGAAACCACTCGGGAAACAGGGTGAAGACGTCGATCTCCACCGCCCTCAACTCTCCCCAAGGAAGTCGAGGCTCACATCGATGCGTTGCGCGGGCACGTCCACATGGCGGATGGCGTCTCCGACCATCGGCACAAGCAGCTCCCGACCGTCCTCGCGCCGCACCTCGAGCACCTCGCAGGAGGGGAGCTCGAGCAGCCCGCTGACGGTGCCGACCTGCCGCTCGCCGTCGAACACCACGCACCCCTGCAGCTCGTGCGCCCACCACTCTCCCTCCGCGAGCGTGGGCAGCTGGGCGCTGGAGACCGTGAGCGGCTCCCCGCGCAGAGCCTCCGCGGCCGCGCGACCCTCGATGCCCTCCAACCGCACGATCGGCCGCTCCTGCACACCGGCGCGGCGCACGATCCGCAGGGATCGTCCGGCGACCGTCACTTCGCCTCCCTCAGCCGGCAGCCGGGGGCTTGCGCGGGTGACGTAGAAGCTCCCGTCGAGGCCGTGCGCGCGGCCCACGCGGCCCGCCTGGAGCGGCGCCGGCGCCGGCCGATCTCCGGTCGGTCCCCCCGCAGCCGGCTCCGGGCCCTCGGCCACGCCCGCCGCCTCAGTCGACGATGTCGATGACCACACGGCGCTTCTCGCTCGCCGCCGCGGCCCTCACCACGGTACGCAGCGCCTGCGCGGTGCGGCCGCCGCGACCGATCACCTTCCCGTAGTCCTCCTGCGCCACGGCCAGCTCCAGCACGACGGTGCCGTCATCCTCCTCGAACTGCTCGACCGAGACCTCATCCGGTCGATCGACCAGTCCCTGCGCGAGATAGACCAACAGCTCCTGCACCCTCTGCGCCGCCATCAGAGGCCGTCCAAAGCTAGCTGCTGATCCCCTGGACGCGCAGGAGCTTGCGCACCGTGTCCGAGGGCTGGGCGCCGCGTGCAAGCCAGCTGCGGGCGCGCTCCTCGTCGATCTTGATGGTCGAGGGGTTGGTCTGCGCGTTGTAGTGGCCGATCGTCTCGATCACGCGCCCGTCGCGGGGGGAGCGCTGGTCGGCGACGACCACCCGCCAGATTGGGTCCTTCCTACCGCCCACTCGCGTGAGCCTGAGCCTTACCGACACGTAATGTCCTCGCTTCGATTTCTCTGTTGGGAGGGGAAACAGTCTTTCGCAGTTCCCTCGGAACGGATCTGTTCGCGGGCTAACGATTTTGTTCGCCAGCGAACGGGATGAAGCTTAGACGGTTAAGCGCCCATGGCACGCGAGGGTGGTACCGGAGCTCAGCGCCCCTGGCGCATCAGCGCACCGATGTCCGGCAGCTTGCCGCGGCCGAGGGGACGCATGATCTTGCGCATCTGGGCGAACTGCTTGATCAGCTGGCTGACCTGCTGGACGCTGGTACCGGAGCCCCGAGCGATGCGCAGCCGGCGCGAGCCCTTGATCAGCTCCGGGCGCCGGCGCTCTTCGGGGGTCATCGCGAGGATGATCGCCTGGACGCGGTCGAGCTGGCGCTCGTCCACGTTCATGTCGCTCAACTGTGCCCCGCCGAGACCGGGGAGCATCCCCAGCACGTTTGCCAGCGGCCCCATTTTCCGCACGGCCTTCAGCTGGTCGAGGAAGTCGTCGAGGCCGAGCTCGTTGCGGCGCAGCTTGCGCTGCAGCTCCACCGCGTCGCGCTCGTCGAACTGGCGCTCGGCCTGCTCGATCAGGCTCATCACGTCGCCCATGCCCAGGATCCGCTGGGCCACGCGGTCGGGGTGGAAGCGCTCGAACTGCTCGAGGTGCTCGCCGGTGGAGGCGAACAGGATCGGCCGGCCGGTGACCGCCTTGACGGAGAGCGCCGCGCCGCCGCGGGCGTCGCCGTCGAGCTTGCTCATCACCACCCCGTCAAACTGCACGGCGGCGGCGAACTGCTCGGCGACGTTGACCGCGTCCTGGCCGGTCATCGCGTCCACCACGAGCAGGGTGTTCTGGGGCGCCACCGCGGCGTGGATGCGCGCGAGCTCCGCCATCAGCTCCACGTCGACGTGCAGGCGGCCGCTGGTGTCGACGATCAGGACGTCCTTGCCCTCCTCCCGCGCACGCCCAAGCGCCCACGCGGCGATCTCCACAGGGTCGGGCTCGGTGCCCCGCTCGTACACCGCGGCGCCGGCGCGGGCGCCCAGCTTGACGAGCTGCTCCACCGCCGCCGGCCGGTAGGTGTCGCACGCGGCGAGCGCCACCGAGGAGCCGTGGTGCTCGTGCAGGTGGTGCGCGAGCTTCGCCGCGGCGGTCGTCTTGCCCGAGCCCTGCAGCCCCGCGAGCAGGATCACCGTGGGGGGGCTCGCAGAGAAGCGCAGGGCGGGTGGGTCATCCTTCCCCTCCCCGCCCATCAGCTCGGTGAGCTGCTCGGCGACGATCTTCACCACCTGCTGGCCGGGGTTCAGCTTGCCGACGATCTCCGCGCCGAGGCAGCGCTCCTTGACCTCGGCGGTGAACTGGCGGACGACCTTGAAGTTGACGTCCGCCTCGAGCAGCGCGAGGCGGATCTCGCGCATGGCGCGGTCGATGTCCTGCTCAGTCAGGGTCCCCCGCTGGCGGACCTCGGAGAGAGTGGCCTGTAGCTTCTCGGCGAGCGAGTCGAACATGAATCACGCATTCTCGCAGCCGGGCGGCGCCCGCTCGCCCGCGAGCGGCAGCCGGTCGTCGCGTCAGCCCCGCCCGCCGCGTCGGCCCTGCTCGGCGCGTCGGCCCTGCTCGCCGCGTCAGCCCTGCTCGCCGGAGGACCCCTCCTGGATCCGGCGCGTGAGCGCCTCGCCGATGCCACCGAAGGCCTGGGCGAACTCGGAGGGGACGACGAACACCTTGTTGGCGTCCCCTTCGGCGAGCTGGGGGAGCATCTGCAGGTATTCATAACTGAGCAGGTCCCGGGTGGGACGGCCCTCGTGGATCGCTTTGAAGACTGTGTCGATCGCCTTCGCTTCGCCCTCCGCGCGCAGGATCGCAGCCTGGCGGGCACCCTCGGCGGTGAGCACCGCGGCCTGCTTCTCGCCCTCCGCGGTGAGGATCTGGGCCTGCTTCTCGCCTTCAGCCGTGAGGATCGCCGCGCGGCGATCGCGCTCGGCGCGCATCTGCTTCTCCATCGCCGTCTTGATGTCCGACGGCGGGTTGACCGACTTGATCTCCACGCGGTTGATACGGATCCCCCACTTGCCGGTGGCCTCGTCCAGAACGACGCGCAGCTCGGTGTTGACGTTCTCGCGGGCGGTCAGCGTAGCCTCGAGCGTGAGCCCGCCGATCACGTTGCGCAGCGTGGTGACAGTCAGCTGCTCGATCGCCTGCAGCGGATTGGCGATCTCATAGGTCGCCGAGCGCGGGTCAGTGATGGTGAAGTACAGGACCGTCTCGATGCCTACCACCACGTTGTCCTCGGTGATAACTGGCTGCGGGGAGAAGTTGACGACCTGCTCGCGCAGGTTGACCAGCGGCTTCACGCGGTCGATGAATGGCGTAACGATCGTCAGGCCGGGCTCGAGCGTGCGGCTGTAGCGGCCGAGGCGCTCGACCACCCCGGCACGCGCCTGGGGGATGACGCGAATCGTGCGCGCTGCCACGATCAGCGCAAACAGCACGACCACGGCGACGACGATGAGAGCGACCATATGGAGTGTCCTTGCCTTTCCTGTGCCTGTTTGGGTTCAGTGCATCACGAGCGCAGTCGCGCCGCGAATCTCCACGACCTGGACACGATCCCCGGCGGGGATCACCTCGTCCTCGTCGTAGCTGCGAGCCGTCCACACCTCGCTGTCGATCCGCACGCAGCCGACGCCCTCCTGGTTGGCGATCCGCTCGAGCACCACCGCGTCGCGCCCCACCAGGGCGGCCGCGCCGGTGCGGATCGCCGGCGGCAGGTGCCGGTGGCGCCGGGCGAGCGGGCGCAGGGTGAGCAGCACCATCAGCGAGGCGAGCAGGAAGAGGACCAGCGTGAGCGGGAGACCGACGCCGGCGAGGCTCACCAGGGCCGCGACCAGCGCACCGACGGCGAACGGCGCTAGGAAGAACCCGCCGGTGTGCATCTCGCCCACGCCCAGCAGGCACGCCGCCACAGTCCAGATGATCCACGCGCCCATGTGTTCGATTATCGCACCGCGCGGATCGACTGCCCGCGCGGGGTCACCTCGGTCCGCTTGTCACCTCGGTCCCCGCGGGTCGCCTCGCGGACGCGGGCCAGGGCCCGACCGGCCTCACTCGGCGATCAGCGCCCGTGCGAAGTCCTCGGGGTCGAAGGGACGCAGGTCCTCGAGCGACTCGCCGATCCCGATCAGCTTGATGGGCAGACCAAGCTCGCGAGCGATCGCGAGGGCGATCCCGCCGCGAGCGGTGCCGTCGAGCTTGGTCAGCACGATTCCGGTAACCTGCGCCGCCTCCGCGAAGATGCGCGCCTGGCGCAGACCGTTCTGGCCGGTGGTGGCGTCGATCGTGAGCAGCGTCTCCTGCGGGGCGCCCTCGATCTGACGCGCGATCACGCGGTGCACCTTGGCGAGCTCGGCCATCAGGTCGTCCTGAGTGTGCAGGCGCCCGGCGGTGTCCACGATCACCACGTCGGCTCCCTCGCCGCGAGCGCGGGCCACCGCCTCGAAGGCCACGGCGCCCGGGTCCGAGCCTTCCGGGCCGGTGACGATCCCGCAGCCCGCGCGCTGCGCCCACTCCTCCAGCTGCTCAGTGGCGGCCGCGCGGAAGGTGTCGGCGGCGGCGAGCAGCACGCTGCGCCCGAGCTCCTTTTGCAGGTGCCACGCGAGCTTGCCGATCGTGGTGGTCTTGCCGGTGCCGTTCACGCCCACTGCGAGGATCACCGTGGGACGGGCGCGGAGGTCGATGCGCCCGTCGCCTGTGCGAGCGGTCTCGGCGAGCAGCTCGATCAACCGCTCCGTGAGCGCCTCTCCACCGCTCAGCCCGCCCTCCACGGCCTCCGCTTCGAGCGCCCCGACGACGGCCGCCGTGGAGGGGGCGCCGACGTCGGCCATGATCAGGGCCTCCTCCAGGCGCTCCCACGTGTGCTCGTCGAGGGTCTGGAAAAGGGTCGCGTGGATCTCGCCGCCGAGCGCCTTGCGGGTCTTCGCGAGGTTCTCGCGCAGGCGCCGCAGGAGGCCACGGCGCTCGCCACCGCTGCTCGCGCCCGCTGACGTGGAGGCGTCCTGCTCGCCGGTGATGAAGAGGTCGCTCCAGTCGCGCGGCACGG
The DNA here is from genome assembly GCA_963703395.1 of uncultured Solirubrobacterales bacterium. Classification (GTDB taxonomy): domain Bacteria; phylum Actinomycetota; class Thermoleophilia; order Solirubrobacterales; family Solirubrobacteraceae; genus Palsa-744. The sequence goes on from OY969817.1 coordinate 1,551,351, forward strand.
GCGCGCGACGATAGCAAGGCCCTACGCGACCTCTGCCAGGTCGGCTCGCTCGGCCATGCTAGTTGGCTCAGCCGTGTCAGTTGGCTCAACCGTGTCAGTGGGCTCCGCCAGGCCGGTGGGCTCGGCAAGGTCGGTTTGCTCGACCGGGTGCCTTGGCTCTCCCAGGCCGGGGGGCTCGGCCAGGTCGATCGGCTCGGCCACGCGCCTTGGCTCGGCGAGCTCGGCAGGCTCGGCGGGGTCCGCCGGCGCGATCTCGACGGGCGCCTCGGCCGGGGGCAGACGACGGGAGAGGACCTTGGAGACTCCGTTGCCAGCCATCGAGACCCCGTAGAGCCAGTCAGCGGCCTCCATCGTGCGCTTCTGGTGGGTGATCACGATGAACTGGGCGCGGTCGGCGTAGCGGCGCAGGAGCGAGAGGAAGCGCTCGAGGTTGAGGTCGTCCAGCGCGGCCTCGACCTCGTCGAGGATGTAGAAGGGGCAGGGGCGGGCGAGGAACACGGCGAACAGGAAGGCGAGCGCGGTCATCGACTTCTCCCCGCCGGAGAGCAGGGAGAGGCGCTTGGTGGACTTGCCCGCAGGGGTGATCTCGATCTCGACGCCCAGCATTTCCTCCTCGCCAGGGTGGGCGGGGTTCAAGAGGCCACTGCCGTCCTGCCCACCGCCTTCGGCGGCGGTGCCCCCGGCCCAGCCCTCCGAGCTGTGTGCCCCCGATCGGTGCTCCTCCAGCTCCGCGGTTGCCTCCGCATCGCCGTCCCCGTCCGCCGCGACGGGAGCCGTGCCGCCCGACAGGGGCAGGCCACCGAGCACGGGCCGCTGCGTCTGGGCGTCCTTGACGAGCCGCAGCCGCCCTCCGCCACCCGGGAAGACGTCGCGGGCGAGCTCCTCGAAGTTGCGAGCGGCGGCCTCGAAGGTGGCGTGGAAGGTCTCGTGGATCTGGCGGTCGGTGTCGCGGATCACGGTGCGCAGCTCGCGCAACGCAGTCTCCAGGTCGGTGCGCCGGGCCTCGAGCTCCTCGACGTGGGCGAGCGCCTCGGCGTACTCCTCCTGAGCGAGCGGGTTGACGGGCCCGAGCTGCTCGCGCCGGCGGCGCAGGCGCTCCAGGCGCGCGGTGAGCGCCTGCACCTGCTCCTCGTCCAGCGGCTCGGGTGCCTCATCTTCCTCCAGCTCAAGCCGCTCACGCACGGTGCGCAGCTCCGACTCGGCCTCGGCCGCAAGGTCGCGCAGGCGCTGGGCGGAGACCTCGGCGGCGGTGACCGCCTCGCCCTCCGCGCGTAGGCGGGCCTGGATCTCGGCCTCCTGGGCGGCGCAGGCGCGCAGCTCGGCGGCCATCTCCTCGCCGGCGGCGCGGTCGCGGGCAAGCTCGCCCTGGAGCTCCGCGACCCGCTCGGCGACGGCCTCCCCGAGGCTGTGCAGCGCGGCGGCGAGGCGCTCGGCGAGTGGCACGAGCGCGGTGTCGGCGGCGAGCTGGGCCCGCAGGTGCTCCAAGCGCGCAAGCCGCTCGGCGTGTTCGCGCGCGACGCGCTCGGCCTGGCGGCGCTCAGCGGCGAGCTCGCCTTCCAGCTGGGCGCGGCGCACCGCGAGGGGGCCCTGGTGGGGGGCAGCGCGACGCTGCTCGATCAGCCAGGCGGCGTGGCGCTCCTGCTCAAGCGCACGGGCGTGGTCGCGCGCGGCCTCGCGCAGCGCACCCTCGGCCTCTTCGTAGGCGGTGTCGGCGTCGCGGGAGCCCGCCTGCGCGCCCTCGGCAGCCATGCGGGCGGCGTGCTCGGCGGCGGCGGCGTGCTCGGTCGCGAGGATCAGCTGCTCGCGCTCGTTGCGGCGGGCGAGCACGCGCTCGGCACCGCCCTCGGTCACCTGGCGCACCTCGCCGCAGGAGGCGAACCAGACGCGCCCGCGGGGGGTGACGGCGATGCCGGCGAAGTCCTCGGGGAGGTCCTCCAAGCGCTCCACCACCCAGGCGTCGGCGAGCAGCCGCTCGGCGAGGGCGAGCACCGGCACGGGGGCGTGCACGAGCTCAAGCAGAGGGCGGGCCCCAGGGGCGGGGGGCGTGGCGGCGCTCGCGGAGGGGGCCTCGGCGGCGACGGGGTCGGCGGCGGCGCTCCCCGCGTCCCCTGCGGCGGCGTCCTCCGCGTCCCTCTCGGCACGGGGGGCGTCGAGCGCCTGCGGATCGACCGAAGCCGGGAGACACGCGCCTTCGGCGCGAATCCCCGTTTCGACCAGCAGCGCGGTGGCGCCGTCGGGCCCGGCGCGATCCAGCAGGGCGGCGGCGCGGGCGAGGTCGGGCACGAGCACGGCGTCCAGGCGCCCGCCGAGCGCGGCGGCGAGCGCGAGCTCGTAGCCGGGTTGGACGTTCAGGGCCTCGCTCAATGTCCGGAGCCCGCCCGCCCCGCCATCCCCCGACTTGCCCTCCCCGAACCCGCCGGCCACGGTAGATACGGGCGCGGCGGAGGGGGCGTGGTTGCGCAGGAATTGGTTGACCGCGGCCAGCTCGGACCCCACGCGGGCGGCCTCACGGCGGGCGGCCTCGACCGCGCGCTCAGCCTCGCGCAGCGCGACGCGGGCCTCCTCGGCGTCGGCATCGGCCTCCTCGCGCGCCTCGCGGGCGTCAGAGAGCGCAGCGTCCAGCTCGGCGACCTCGGCGGCGGCACCCTCGCGGGCGCGGTCGAGCTCGGCCAGCTCGCGCTCAAGCTCCTGCTCGCGCTCGCGTTCGAGCGTGGCGAGCTCCTGCTCGAGCACGCGGATGCGCTGGCCGATCTCCGATCGGTCGCCGTCGGTCTCGAGCCCGTCCTCCTCGCGCTCCCCGCCCTCGGTGTGCTCTCCCCGCGACTCCGTCCCCCACACGCGCCCAGCGCGTGCGCGCGCGTCGCCCTCGGCAAGATCGTGTCCCCCCTCCCCCTCGGCGCGGGGAGCGCGGCCGCCGGAGAAGAGGGTCTCCTCGAGCAGCTCGATCTCGCGCTGCACGCGGAGGATCCGCTCAGCGAGCGCCTCAGCGGCGGCGGCTGCCTGCTCACGGCGCAGCTCCAGGCGCTCGTGCGCCGCGCCGGCCCGCATCGCGTTGCGGGCGAGCGCGTCGTGGCGCTCCGAGCGGTGGGCGAGCGCGCGCTCGGCGTCGCTGCGGCGCCGAGCGACCTCCCGGAGGCCCGCTTCGACCTCCTCGCGGGCGGCGCGAGCCTCCTGCACGCCGGCCTCGGCCTCCCCGAGCTCCAGGCGGCGCGCGCGCAACGCCTCGCGAGCGAGCTCCAAGCGCGCTTCGAGCATCTGGCGCTCGAGGCGCTGGTGGAGCTCCGCGGCCTCGGCCTGGCGCTTGAGGGGACGCAGGCGCGAGCGCGCCTCGCGCTCGACGTCGAGGGCACGGTCGAGGTTCTCCTGGGTGCGCTCCAGCTTCAGCTGGGCGCGGCGGCGGCGCTTGCGGTGCTTGCCGAGGCCCGCGGCCTCCTCGATCAGCAGGCGGCGGTCGCGGGGCTTGGAAAGCACGATCGACTCCACTCGCCCCTGGGAGATGACGGAGTGGGTCTCCTTGCCGAGGCCGGTGTCGGAGAGCACCTCGATCACGTCCCCGAGCCGGCAGCGGGCGCCGTTGAGGCGGTACTCCCCCTCGCCGGAGCGGTGCAGCCGGCGGAGGATCGAGATCTCGCTGAACGGCAGCGCGACCGAGCCGTCGGAGTTGTCGAGCACGAGCTCCACCTCGGCGGCGCTGCGCGCCTGCACGCCGCGCCCGCCGCCGAAGATCACGTCCTGCATCGACTGCCCGCGGACTGCGAGCGGGGACTGCTCGCCCATCGCCCACAGCACGGCGTCGGTGACGTTGGACTTGCCCGACCCGTTGGGCCCCACCACGACGCTGACACCGGGGCCGAAGTCCAGGCGGGTGCGGTCGGGAAAGGACTTGAAGCCCTTCAGCGTGAGCGCCTTCAGATGCATGTGCTCATGCCTGCAGCCTCTCCACGGCCTTGCGCGCGGCCTCCTGCTCGGCGTGCTTCTTGCTGCGCCCCGCGCCGCTGCCCAGCGGCCGTCCCGCGACCTCGGCGGCCACCTCGAAGGTGCGCTCGTGCGGCGGCCCGTGCTCCGCGGTGACGGTGTAGGCGACGGTCTCCCCCCGCTGGGCGAGAATCTCCTGGAGGGTGGACTTGAAGTCCACGGGGTTCTCCAGCGCGAGCTCGATCTCCGGAGCGAACGCCTCCACGACGGCCTCCGCGGTACGCAGGTAGCCGACGTGCAGGTAGCACGCCCCGATCACCGCCTCGGCCACGGAGGCCAGGACGCGCTCGGTCTCGCCGAGCGCCACCGCGCTCTCCTGCACACCCTCCGGGGCCGCCGCATGCAGCCGCTCGGGCACCGAGAGGCGTTCGGCGACCGCCCTGCAGGAGGGGCCGGAGACCGCTTGGGCGCGGATCTTCGTGAGCCGCCCCGCACCGAAGCGCTCCGCCTCCAGGCGCGGGTAGAGGTGGGTGGTCACCGCCAGTCCCAGCACGCTGTCGCCGAGAAACGCAAGCCGCGCGTAGGAGTCGCTGGGCCGCTCGCTCCACGATGCGTGAGTGAAGACCTGGCGCGCCAGGTCCTCGGGAAGCTCCTCCAACAGCTCGTTCAGCAGCCGCATCGGGGCGCATCACACCTCAGTGCCTTGCTGCGCCAGTACGAAGTTGACCGCCTGCCCGACGGTGAGGATGCCCGCGGCCTGCTCGTCGCCGATGCGCACGCCGTAGGTGTCCTCGAGCTCCTGCACGAGCGTGTACAGGTCCAGCGAGTCGGCCTCGAGGTCCTCCTTGAAGCGAGTCTCCTCGCGGATCTCCTCGGGGTCGATGTCGAGCTCGTCGGAGAGGTGTTCGCGGATCAGCTCGTATACCTGCTCACGGGTCATCTTTTTTGGAGGCTACCGCCCCGCGCGGATGGGGAGGCCGAACGAAGCGCCCCCGCCTGCTCCAGCGCCGCGTGGGTGCGCCCCACGAGGTCTTCCTGCGCGCCGCGCGTGGCGCGCAGGATCGCCTCCGCGAAGCCGCGGCGGGTGAAGCTCCCGTGGGGAACGACCCCCAGCCGCCGCAGCCCCAGCAGGTAGGCGCCGCCCTGACCCTCCGGGTCGATCTCATCGCGGAAGGCGCGCAGCGAGGGTGTCAGCAGCAGGCCACCCAGCTTCGCGCGCGGCGAGGAGAGCGCGGCGTCGCGGATTCCCCGCAGCACCGTCTGGGAGACCCCCTCCATCACCTTCAACGCGATGTTGCCAGTGAACCCGTCGGTCACGACCACGTCCGCCGCGTCGCTCGTCAGATCGCCGCCCTCGACGTTGCCGACGAGCTCGAAGGGCGTCGCCCCGTTCATCGCGGCGAGCCGCTCGGCGAGCTCGGTCTGGGCGGCCACCACCAGCGGGCTGCCCCTCCCCTGCTCCTCGCCGTTGGAGAGCAGCCCCACGCGGGGGCGCTCCACATCGAGCACCACCTGCGCGAGCGCCGCGCCCATGAAGGCGAACTGCACGAGGTGCTCCTCGCGCGCCTGCGCGTTGGCGCCGACGTCGAGCAGGATGATGGGATGCCCGCCCGCCCGGCCGGGGACCGGCAGGGGGAGCGCCAGCGCCGGGCGGTGGATGCCGCGGGCGCGCTTGACGTTGAAGAGGCCCGCCGCCAGCGCCGCCCCGGTACCGCCCGCGCACACCAGCGCCTGCGCGCGGCCCTCAGCGACCGCGCGCGCGGCCTGCACGATCGAGGCCTCCGGGCTCGCGCGCGCCGCGCGCGCGGGGTCGGGGCTCTTTGCGATCGAAAGCGGCGCGTTGACCACCTCCACCTCCGCGGGCACCTCGCTCAGCTCGTCTACGGGGCCGAATAGCAGTACGCGCGCCCCCCGCTGCGTCGCGAGCGCCGCGCCCGCCGCGACCTCCGCCGGTCCGAGGTCAGCGCCGTTGGCGTTGACCGCGACCACCACCGGCTCACTCGTCGTGGCTGTGCTCCTCCTCGACGTGCTCCACCGGTGCCGTGACCTCGCGGCCCGCGTAGGTGCCGCACACCGTGCACACCCTGTGCGGACGGCGCGGGCTGTGACAGCGCGGGCACACGCTCAGCGCAGGCGCGACGATCTTGTGCTGCGCGCGGCGCTTCGCGGTGCGGCTGTGCGACTGCTTCTGCTTGGGGACGGCCATCGGCCGGGAAAGGCTATCAAGCCCGCACCCGATCGATCCAGCGGCACCGGGCACGGCACGCAGCCGTTCGAGCCGCAGAGACGGAAGCCGAGCTCACGCACCAAGGGGATCGCGACAGCGACAGCGCCGGCGGGGCGGCAAGACCGACTCGAGCCCGCCGGTCTTTTCGAAGCAGTTCTAAGTTCGACCCACGAAGTATTCGTAGACCTCCACGGCGGCACGCAGCGTGCTGGTCGCCTGCTGCCACGCCATCAGGTCAGGAGCACCAGAGCGCTCGACTGCTTCAACCCACCCGACCCACCGTCGCTCGGTTCGCTCAAACGCAAGCAGTGCCGCCACTAATTGCGGCTCGTCCCCCAAAACGATGACGCGTGTGGTCGTGTCCGTCCGCAACGGGGCGACGGCTGGGGCAACCTGGTCGTACAGGACGCGCGAGGAGGCCCGATCTGGCTCCAACTGCGCCGCTAGTCCTGCCGCGCCGTCTTCTATGGCGAGGATCAGCAGTTGCAGGGCTACCGCGATCTGCGGCCGAGCCACCGGATCGTCCTCTGCAGCTGCGATGCCGAGGAAGCCGCTGTCGTCCGCGAGCACCATCGCGAACGACGAGGCCATATCGACCATTCCCTCACAAATCGCGCGCCGTATCTCCCCGCGCGCCACGTGCCATTGCTCGCGGCGGCGGCGGCGCAGCAGCTGCTCGATCAGCACAACGGCTAGCACCGCTCCCAGGATCAGGCTGGACAGGCCGGCAAGCACGTTGCCGAGGAAGCCGTTGGCTTCCAGCAGGAATCCCACCACGGCGATTACCACACCGGCCACGGTGAGAACCACGAGCATCCAGCGAGAGGTCATCTGGGGCGGCTCAGGGGCGGTGGACTGGTTCAGCGCCAATTGCACTCCGGCGAGGAATTCGCGCCGCAACCAAGATCCCGCCCATCGCCACCAGAAGCAAGTGAACGGCGCGGGCTCCCCGTCAGGTCGAGACCAGCTTCCCAGCGGGGTCGTCAAGTCGGCTCATCTGGTCGGGCTCCTGGGCAAATAGCGAGAACTGCCGTGCCCGCTCATCGAATGCGATGGCGTACACAGCCATGAAGTCGCGACCCCAGTGAGCTTCCGAGCCATCCGGCACGAACAGCGGATAGAGGGGGACAATCGTCTTCGACGCTCCCGGAAGGCTCGCAAACACGGGCTTGGACGAACGCCTCACCACGATCGCCCCGGCAGGGCCCTCGGCGGTCGCCTGCTCCATGTCCTCGAGCGCCAGCTCGAGGGCCCGCGCATATTCCAAGGGGAGCAAGCTGTGATCGAGACCCGTGTCGAAGAGCCCACGCACCCTGCGCGTCGGACCGGCGCCGGCTTTGAGGTCGAGCCACAGATAGGGGCGCTCTACCCCGTCGAGTCCGTGCTCGTAGCTGAACTTGACCCGCACAGCCACGGGCGATCCCTAGTACTTGAAGGCGTCCGGCTGATCCGGGACCCGTAGCAGCGCGTCCTCGTCGCGGAGGACGCCTCGAGTCGCGAGCTCATCGAACGTTGGAGCACTGCCGATCACGTGGCCGTCGCGCATGGCGACCCACTGGCCCGCATAGAGGATCAAGTCCTCCTTGGGCGCAAGCTCCCGCTGCTGGTGTAGAAGCTCCTGGGCGACCATCCTGTGCAGTTTATCGATTCTTGCAGCAAGAAAGAGAAAAGCGTTTCGCAATCATATATTCCGTATTATGGATTCCGTAGTAGTCACCCGCGCTACTCCTCCAGCTTCAGCTCCCGCAGCTTCGCCCAGCGGGGGTCCGGCGGGGACTCGTGGCGATGCTCCGGGCGGGCGGGGTCCAAATCGTTGAGGTCCGCCGCGCACACCGGGCACAGGCCCGCGCACTCGGGGCGGCACAGCACCTGCGTGGGGACGCTCAACGCGAACGCGTCGCGCGCCCACCCCCCCAGGTCGAGCGTCTCCTCGTGCACGTACGGGCTCGACAGCTCCTCCCCCCCGCCCGGGCGGTCCACCTCGCGCGCGTCCACCTCCACCGTCGGCGCCGCGTGCGCCAGGCACCTCATGCACGGCCCCGCGAGCGCCGCTTGCAAGCGCAGCCGCAGCGCGTACCCAAGGCCCACCATCCGCGACACGTCCACGATCACCGCCGGCCGGGACGGCTCGACCGTATAGGGCTCCCCTCCGAACACGAGCGGCTCGATCCCCACCGTCAGCTCCAGCCTCCGCCCCTCCCCAGCGCTCAGATGCAGGCTCCCGAGGTCAAGTTTGTCGGTCAGCGCGGGCACGCTCCCAGGGTAGTGCGGCGGCCCCCTGTCTCACACCCACAACTCGCCTACACGCCCTGGGTTCGCGGGCCGCGTCGCCGACTCGGCGCTCCCCCGCCTCCCCACACACCGACCCCGCAGGCCGCCCTCGAGGCGGCCCCATCCAAACTCAATCCGCGGCGGCGCTCAGCTCGCGCTTGAGCACCTTGCCCGTCGCGTTGCGCGGCAGCGCTTCGAGGAAGACCACCTCGCGCGGCACCTTGTAGCGGGCGAGGTTCTGCTTGACGTACTCCTTGATCGCCTCCTCGCTCAACTGCGCGTGCTCGCGGGGCACCACGAACGCCTTCAGCCGCTGGCCGAACTTGCCGTCCTCCACACCGATCACCGCCGCCTCTTCGATCTGCGCGTGCTTGGCCAGCAGGTCCTCCACCTCCCGTGGGAACACGTTCTCCCCGCCGGAGACGATCATCTCGTCGTCGCGCCCATCCACGAACAGGCGCCCCGTCGCGTCGAAGTGGCCCATGTCGCCCGTGCTCATCAGGCCCCTCACGACCTCCTTGCCCCCGCCGCCCGTGTAGCCCTCGAAGACCATCTCGTTCGCTGCGAAGATCCGCCCCCGCTCGCCCTGGGGAACCTCCCGCCCCTCGCCGTCGAGCAGCTTCACCACCGTGCCCAGTGGCGGGCGGCCCGCTGTGCCCGGCGCCGCTCGCAGGTCCTCCGGCGTCGCGATCGTCGCCCACGCCACCTCGGTGGAGCCGTACAGGTTGTAAAGCACCTCGCCCAGGGTGTCCATCGCGCGGGTCGCCAGCTCCCCCGGCAGTACCGAGCCGGACGCCGCCACGATCCGCAGCGAGCGCACGTCGTAGCGCGCGATCGTCTCCGCTCCCAGCTCCAGGATCCGCTGCAACATCACCGGCACCACCGCCAGCGCCGTTGCGCGGTGGCGCGCCACGTCGCTCAGGGTCTGCTCCGGATCGAAGCGCCGGCGCAGCACCAGCGTCGAGGCCAGCGGCAGCGACAGCGTGAAGTGCGCGTACCCCCACGAGTGGAACATCGGCGCCGCGATCACGGTCGTCTCGCGCGCCCTCAGCGGGATCTTCGAGAACAGCGCCGCCGCCGGCTCCATCGAGTCCGGCTGTTTGCGTTTCGCGCCCTTCGGGGTCCCCGTCGTGCCCGAGGTGAGGATCACCACGCGGCCTTTCTCCGCCGGCGGCTGCAGCGGCGCCGTGTCCTCCCGCGCGATCAGCTCCTCCAACCGCGGGTCTGGGATGGGCGGGCTCGAATCGCGGAGCGGGGTGGGCGGGCTCGAATCCGCCGGCTCGCACCACGAGACGAAGCGCCGCAGACCGCTCGAGCCCTCCCGCACGAGGTCCCCGAACTCCTCGTCGTAGATCAGCGCCGCCGGCCCCTCCCGGCGCAGCACGTCGGCTATCTGCGGGCCCGCGAACGCCGTGTTCAGGTACAGCACGCCCGCCCCCAGCTTCGAGCACGCCACCGTCGCCTCGATGAACCCCCGGTGGTTGCGGCACATGATCGCCACCCCGTCCTGTTCGCCGACTCCCTCCGCCCTCAGCGCCCGCGCCAGCGCGTTCGTGCGGGCATCCACCTCCGCGAACGTCAGCGTCCCCCGCTCGTCCACGATCGCCACGCGCTCCGGGTAGCGGATCGCCGAGATCGTGTACGCCGCCGCCGAGCTAGAACCCCAGCGGCGCAGGGTGCCCAGCGCCCGCACCGCCCTGTCCGGGCGTTCCACGCGGACCATGCCGGTGCCCAGCAGGGTGCGGGCCACCTCCACGCGGTGTTGAATCGGCGAGCTCATCCGCGGCAAATTATCTCACCCGCACGCAATCGCGCCTTAGGTCGCTCGCCTTCCAACGCTCTAGGGTGGTCGGGGAGCAAGCGAGGCAAGGACGCAGTGAGCGAAGTGTGCTCAGCACACGAGCGATCGAGGACGCAGCATCGCGTAGCTCAGCGGCCGCCCTAGGCCACTTCGGCGGGCTCGTCCTTGCCCTGCAGGCGCTCGCGGCCCCGCTGGACCGCGGCGATGAACTTCGAGAGGTTCACCTCGAGCGTGTTGAGGATCTCATCCGCGTAGTCCTCCGCCCCGAGGCGGATCTCGCGCTCGCGCGCCCGCGCGTCCTCGATGATGTCCTCCGCCGCGCGCTCCGCCTGCTTGGTGACCTCCTCATCGCCCACCAGCCGCTCCTGGCGCTCGCGCGCCTCCTTGACGATTTTCTCGGCCTCGCGCTTGGCCTCCGCCAGCATCTCCTGGCGCTCCTTCACGATCCACCGCGCCTGCTTGATCTCCTCGGGGATCGTCGCCCGCATTTGGTCGAGGATGTCGTAGATCTCCTCCTTGTCGACCCGCACCTGGTCGGTCAGGGGCACCGGCTTGGCGTTGTGCACCAAGTCGTCCAGCTTGTCAATCAGTACCAGTACATCCATAGGGCCTTCTCCAGATTCGTCAGCGCTGGAGCTCTTCCTGCAACCGTACCGCCACCTCGTCGGGCACCAGGTCGTCGATCCTGCCCCCGAACGTGGCGAGCTCCTTGACGCCACTCGATGACAGGAAACTGTACTGCGAGTTGGACATCAGGTACACCGACTCGATCTCCGGGTCCTGCCGGCTGTTGAGCTGGTGCAGCTCGAGCTCGTACTCGAAGTCCGAAATCGCCCGCAGGCCCTTCACGATCGCCTTCGCCCCCACGCTGCGCGCGAACTCCACCACCAGGTTGCTGAACGGCTCCACCCGCACCCCCGGCAGCTCGGCCGTCGCCCGCTCGATGAAGCCCACCCGCTCCTCGATCTCGAACAGCGTCGCGTTCTTGCGCACCGAGCGTCGGACCACCGCCACCACCACCTCTTCGTACAGTCCCGCCGCCCGGCGGATCACGTCCAGGTGCCCGTTGGTCACCGGGTCGTACGAGCCCGGACACACCGCGATCGACTTGCTCAGCGCCATTGCCCGCCCCCCGCGATCTCCTGCGCCGTCCCGGTGGGGCACGAATCTGGAGGGTGGCCCAGTCCTCCGGAGGCCGCCCAGGGGGTGGCGCAGACGGCCGACCCAGCCCTCCGAGCTGTGTGCCCCCGGCGAGCCGGGGCGGGCGGGATCGCCCTTTTCAGTCGGCCGGGCCCCTCTTCTTCAATCGAGGACCTGTCGAGTCTCATCGCTGGCGGTGGATCGTGATCACAGTGTCTCCGTAGCGCCGCCGCAGCTCCACCTCCAGGGGGAGGAGCGCCGGCGGCTCTCCTCGACGATCGCTCTCCACCACCACGCGTGCCCCGGGCTCGAGCAGCGGCGGCAGCGCCACCCGCAGCTCGCGCCCCAGCACCCCCGCGTGTCGGTAGGGCGGATCGACGAAGACCAGATCGTATGTCTCCTGGCGCTCGCGTGCGTTGCGCAGCGCGCCTCGCGCCTCCGCGCGACGGACCTCCGCCTGCCCCGGCCCGAGGCCGAGCTCCGCGAGGTTCGCTCGCAGGGCCGCCAGCGCGCGGGGGTCGCGCTCCACCAGCACTGCCCGCGCCGCGCCGCGCGAGAGCGCCTCGATCGCCAGCGCCCCCGTGCCCGCGAACAGGTCCAGCGCCACCGCTCCCTCCAGCTCGCCGAGCATCGAGAACACGGCCTCCCGCACCCGCTCGGAGGTCGGTCGCGTCGCCCGCCCCTTCGGCGCGCGCAGCCGCCGGCCGCCGTACTTCCCCGCGATCACCCGCACCTGAAGATCATCCCGCAAGCGGTCGAGCGGGGGGTACTACGCCGGGATCGGCTCGTGCGCCTCCTCGCCCAACGCCCGCTCCAGCGCTTCGCCCAGCAGCGCGTGCTCCGGGGCCGCGAGCGCCGGGTCGGCGGCGAGCAGCCGCTTGGCCCACTCCCGCGCGCGCTCCAGCAGCTCCGCGTCCTGCGGCAGGCTCGCCACGCGGGGCTCGGCCTGGCCGTGCTGGCGCGTGCCCGCGATCTCGCCCTCCCCGCGCAGCTCCAGGTCGATCTCCGCCAGGCGGAAGCCGTCGCTGTGCTCGGCGAGCGCCCGCAGCCGGCGCGCGTTGCGGGGGCCCAGCAAAAGGCACACCGAGGGGTGCTCGCCGCGGCCGATCCGCCCGCGCAGCTGGTGCAGCTGGGAGATCCCGTAGCGCTCCGCGTCCTCCACCAGCATCACCGTCGCGTTCGGCACGTCGATCCCCACCTCGATCACCGTCGTCGCCACCATCACGTCGGCCCCGCCCTGCGCGAACCGGGCCATCGCCCGCCGCTTCTCGCGCGCCCGCAGCTGGCCGTGCAGCAGCTCCAGGCGGAAGCCGCGCAGCTCGCCCTCCCGCAGACGCTCGAACTCCGCCACGGCCGCGCGCGCCTGGAGCTCCCCGGACTCCTCCACCAACGGGCACACCACGTACGCCTGACGCCCCGCCCGCAGCTCCTCGCGGATGCGCTCGTACGCCCGCGCGCGCTCCGCCTCGTTGGAGGCGATGTGGGTTGCGATCGGCCGCCGGCCACGCGGCAGCTCGCGCAGGCGCGTCACGTCGAGGTCGCCGTACGCCGTCAGCGCCAGCGTGCGCGGGATCGGGGTGGCGGTCATATGCAGCACGTGCGGGGCGAGCCGGGCGGCGCTCGGGGTCCCCTCGCGGCCCTCGACCGGCGCGCGGCTCTTGTCCAGCGCGCAGCCCTCGACCGGCACGCGGCCCTCGACCGGCGCCGCCGACCCGTCGGCGCAATCCCGCTCAGCGGCGGGCGGCCCCTTGTGGTCCAGCGCCGCGCGCTGGCGCACCCCGAAGCGGTGCTGCTCGTCCACGACCGCCACCGCGAGGCGGTCGAAGACGACGTCGCCCTCGATCAGCGCGTGCGTGCCGACCACCAGCTTCAGCTCCCCCGAGGCAAGCCTCCCAAGGTGCTCGGCGCGGCGCCGCGCGGGAGTCGAGCCGGTGAGCAACGCGGTCGGCAGCAGCGCCTCGGGGACGAGCGCCTGCAGGGTCGCGAAGTGCTGTTCGGCGAGCGTCTCCGTCGGAGCCATCAGCGCCCCCTGCATCCCGTGCTCGACCGCCCGCAGCAGCGCGTACAGCGCGACCACCGTCTTGCCCGAGCCGACCTCCCCCATCAGCAGGCGCTGCATCGGGCGCGCGCGCGCGAGGTCGGCGTCGACCGCCGCCATCGCGGCCGCCTGGTCGTCGGTCGGCCGGAACGGCAGCTCCGCGAGCCACCGCGCGCTCAGCCCCCCCGCGCCGATCGCTGACCGGCCGGCGAGCGGCGCCGCCGTCCCGGAGCCGCGCAGCGCGCGGCGGCGCAGCACCGCCAGCTGCATCAGCAGCAGCTCCTCGAACGCCAGGCGCCCGCGCCCCGCCTCGGCCTCCCCTGCAACGGAGGGGAAGTGCATCGCCGCGAGCGCCGCCGCCCTGTCCGGCAGGCGCTCCCTCGCGCGCACCGCGGCGGGCAGGGGCTCCCACACCTCGGCGAGCGCTCCCTGGTGCTCGCGCACCATCGTCACAATCTGCGTTGAGCTCACCCCCTCCGCCGCCGGGTAGTGCGCAACCCCTTGACCCAGCCCTTCGGGCTGTGCACCCCCGCTCTTCGATCGGTCCTCCGCCGCCCCGGGCGCACCATCGAGCGCGTGGTGGGCAACGGAGAAGCCTCCCCCAGGGCGAGCTCTCCCGTGCAGCAGCAGGGCCGTCCCCGGGCGGTAGCGCTCCACCAGCCACGGCTGGTTGAAGAACGCTGCGCCCATCGCCCCCGTCTCGTCGAACACGATCGCCTCCACCAGCGGGCGCATCCCGCGGCGACGCACCGGCCGCGCCGCGATCGAGCGCACCTCGACCGCCACCGTCGCCTGCTCGCCGGGGCGCAGTTCCGCGACCGTGCGCGCCTCGCGGCGGTCGCGCGGCAGGTGCTCCAGCAGCGCACCCACCGTCTCGACGCCGAGCGTCCGCAGGCCGTCCGCCAGCTTGCCGGAGGGTACGTCGAGACTGCGCTCCAAACGCCCCGGCCGGGGCCAGCGAACCGGCGACGCGAGCAACTCCTCGCGCGTCAGCGCGCGAGTGGAGGCAAACGCGCGACCCAGCGTTACAGCGCGCAGCGCTGGGTCGGGCTGTGTGCCCCCGATCTCCGATCGGTCCGCGGCGCGGGCGGGGACCTCTGGTGCGGCGAGGGCGGCCATCTACCCCGCCATGATGAACCGTGGGCCAGTCCGAACCGTTTTGGGACTGCCTGGAGGCCCTCGGCCGGCCGGTCGCTACTCCGCCGCGAGCAGCCACCAGTAGGCGGTCTGGCCGCCGTGGCGCTGCTCGAGCTCGGCGTCGCGCAGGTCTCCGTCGAGCAGACCCGCCACAGCGGCTGGGTCGAGCGGGGCGTGCTCGCCGGCGAGCACGCTGAGCAGCTCCGCACCGTCGGCGAGCGCGGCGAGCACCGCGCGCAGGGTTGGGGCGGGCTCGCCCCACGCGATCACCTCCTCGCCGAGGAAGCCCACCGCCTCACCGGCCAGAAAGCGACCACGCGAGTCCTCGCGGGCGGCGGGGGCGACGGCGCCGGTGCGCAGCCGCACGAGCGCCTCGCGCAGCGCCTGCGCGTTCTGCTCCAGCGGACGGTCCCCCAGCAGCTCGACCGCGGCGGCGAGGCCCGCCTGCTGACTGAGGGCTGGCACAACCAGGACCTGCTTGTCGGAGAGCTCCGCGGCGCGCTCCGCGGCCATCACGACGTTCGGAGAGTTGGGCAGCACGAGCACCTCCTCGGCGGGCACCTCGTGGATCGCGGCGAGCAGCTCGTAGGTGGACGGGTTCAGCGTGGGGCCGCCGTCGACCGTGTGGACCCCGAGCTCCGCGAAGAGGGCGTGCAGCCCGGCGCCGCTGACGACGGCGACCGCGCCGCAGCGGGCCTGCGCCTCGGCCCCGCCGGCCACCGCCGGTCCGCCGAGCGCCCCGCCGAAGCCGTGCGCGCCGGCGGCGGGTGGGGCGAGCGGGCCGGTGGACGGCGTGGGCGGGCCTCCATTCCTCCCAAGCCGTCCTTCGAGCCGCCCCTCGCGCTCGGCCACCTGGGCGCGCATGTCGGCGACGTCGAGGTGGGAGACCTCGCCGGCGCCGTCGAAGACGGCGCTCGCGCGCTCGGGCTCGTCGGTGTGGAGGTGCACCTTCAGGGTCGCGGCGTCCCCGACGACGAGCACCGAGTCGCCGAGCTCCTCGAGCGGCGCGAGGAAGCGCTCCGGATCGAGCGCGCTGCCGGTGACGGCGAAGTTGGTGCAGTAGCGGTAGGTGGAGGAGCTGTGCTCGGGGTGGTGGATGCGTGCGGGCGCGTAGTGGTCCAGCGGCGGGGGCGCGTCCCCGCGCAGCGCGGCGACCACGCCGGCGAAGAGGATCGTCAGCCCGTAGCCGCCGGCGTCCACGACGCCGGCGTCGCGCAGCGCGGCGAGCAGCTCCGGGCCGCGCTTGACGGACTCCTGGCCGGCGGCCACCGCGCGCGCCAGGGTCGCGGCGATCGCGCGATCCTGCTCGTCGGGCTCGGCGTCGGGGGGCACGCGGGCGCTCTCGGGGTCGCGCTCGAGGTCGGCCGCAAGCCGCCGGGCCATCTCGCGCGCGACGGTGAGGATCGTGCCCTCCGCGGGGTTGCGCACCGACGCGTAGGCGCGCTCGGCGGCGTTCTCCAGGGCGGCGGCGATCAGCGCGGCGTCGATCAGCTCGCCCGGGCGCGAGACGAGCTCCTCGGCGGCGCCGCGGATCAGCTGAGAGAGGATCACGCCGGAGTTGCCGCGCGCACCGAGCAGCGCGGCGCGGGCGACGGACTGCACGATCTCGTCGCGCCCGATCTCGTCGATCGTGCGCGTGCCGTCCGCTCCCTGCAGGCGATCGAGCTCGGCGAGCACAGCGCGCAGCGTGAGCACCATGTTGTCGCCGGTGTCGCCGTCCGCGACGGGGAAGACGTTGAGGTCGTTGACCTCTTGGCGGCGGGACTCGAGGTGCGCGAGCGCACCGGCAACAGCGGCGCGAAAGCGAAGCAGGTTGGTGTCGGTCACTGCGGTCTGCATCATCCCTGTCCGCCCAGGAGCGCCGCGAGCAGCTGCTCAGAACAGCTACGCGAAACGCACCCCAAGGTTACGCGACTCCCGCCCGTACGGTCCGGGCGCCGGAGGGCGGGACGAGGGCCGGAACGATCAGAGCGCCTTGGCGACCTTGCCGGCCTTCAGGCAGCGGGTGCAGACGTACACACGCCGCGGCGCCTTCCCGACGACGATCCGGACCTTCTGAAGGTTCGGATTGAAGCGGCGCTTGCTGGCGACCATCGAGTGGCTGCGGCTGTGGCCGAACGCGGGGCCCTTGCCGCAGCTGTGGCATACCTTGGCCATGAGGCACAGCAGTCTAGCCGCTTCTGCCTGCGAACTCACTCCGCAGCTCTACCATCCTCAGTACCGCCTCGGCGGCGTGGCGGCCCTGGTCGCGCTTGTCCCCACCGGCGCGGGCGAGCGCCTGCTCCATCGTCTCGCAGGTGAGCACGCCGAAGGCACACGGCACGCCGGTGTCGAGCTGCACCTGCATGATTCCGCGCGCGGCCTCGGCGCAGACAAAGTCGTAGTGGTCGGTCTCGCCGCGGATCACGGCGCCGAGGCAGGCGACGCCGGCGTAGCGACCGGATACCGCTGCGTAGCGCGCGGCGAGCGGCAGCTCGAAGGCGCCGGGGACGTCGAACACGTCCACGTCGACGTGACCGGTCTGCGCAAAGGCGGCCCGGGCGCCCTGGACGAGCCGCTCGGCCAGCTCCTCATAAAAGCGGCCCACGGCGATCGCGAAGCGCAGCTCGCTCACCGCCCGCCGCGCTTCCGCCCGCGGGGGCTTGCGACCCTGCCGCCCAACACTCGCGAGCGCTCCAGCGCGCCCGCTGTGCTCACGACACCCCGTCGGGGCGCCCGCCGCGCTCCTGTTCCTGCCGGCGCTCCTGCGCCTGCTCGCGGTCGTGCTCGCGCTCGGAGTGCAGCAGCTCAGCGTCGAGGTTGAGGCCCTGGTGGTGGAGGATGTGGCCCATGCGCCGCGCCTTGGTGCGCAGGTACTCGGTGTTGTGCTCGTTGGGGGCCTGCTCGATCGGGACCTGCGCGGAGACCGACAGCCCGTAGCCCTCCAGCCCGCGGATCTTCTTGGGGTTGTTGGTGAGGATGCGGATCGAGCTGAGGCCGAGGTCGGCGAGGATCTGAGCGCCGATCCCGTAGTCGCGCAGGTCGGCCGGCAGGCCGAGGCGCTCGTTGGCTTCGACGGTGTCGAGGCCGTCCTCCTGAAGGCGGTAGGCGCGGAGCTTGTTCAGCAGCCCGATCCCGCGGCCCTCCTGGGAGAGGTAGAGGAGCACCCCCTCCCCCTCGCGCTCGATCATCGCGAGCGCCGCTTCGAGCTGCTCGCCGCAGTCGCAGCGCAGAGAGTGGAAGACGTCGCCCGTGAGGCACTCCGAGTGCACGCGCACGAGCACGTCGGGGCGCCCGGAGACCTCGCCCTTGACGAGCGCCACGTGGTGCTTCTCGTCGACGAGCGAGCGGTAGCCGACGGCCTCGAACTCCCCGAAGGCGGTCGGCAGGCGCGTGGACACGACGCGTTCCACGAGCCTGTCGTTGCGCCGCCGGTAGGCGATCAGGTCGGCGATCGTGACCAGCTTCAGCCCGTGCCGCTCACAGTAGCCGGCGAGCTCGGGCACGCGTGCCATCGAGCCGTCCTCGTTCATGATCTCGCAGATCACCCCTGCGGGGATCAGACCCGCTAGGCGCGCGAGGTCGACGCTCGCCTCGGTGTGCCCGGTCCGCTCCAGCACCCCGCCGGCCTTCGCCTTCAGCGGGTTCACGTGCCCGGGCTGCACCAGGTCCTCCGGCGTCGAGGCGGGGTCCACCGCGACCTGCATCGTGTGCGCGCGGTCGTGCGCGGAGACGCCCGTGGTGACGCCGTGGCGGGCCTCTATCGTGACCGTGAAGGGAGTCTGCAGCGCCGACTCGTTCTTCGCGGTCATCAACTCCAGGCCGAGCGCCTCGCAACGCTCAGGGCTGAGCGCCAGGCAGATCCAGCCGCGGGCCTCCTTGGCCATGAAGTTGATCGCCTCGGGGGTGGCGAACTGCGCGGCCATCACGAGGTCTCCCTCGTTCTCCCGGTCCTCGTCGTCGCAGACGACGACCATCCTGCCCTCGCGGATCTCCTCGATCGCCTCCTCGATCGTGGCGAAGGGGCTCTTCGT
Source organism: uncultured Solirubrobacterales bacterium (assembly GCA_963703395.1). Classification (GTDB taxonomy): domain Bacteria; phylum Actinomycetota; class Thermoleophilia; order Solirubrobacterales; family Solirubrobacteraceae; genus Palsa-744. Next base: position 1,569,893 of record OY969817.1, read on the forward strand.
GCTCGTGCTGGGGGTGGTCGAGTGCATCGCCCCAGATTAGCCGCCTGGCCAAGCTCGATGCGGCTCAGCTCTGCGCGGCGCGGGCGTCCAGCAGCCGCTGCACGTGCTTGGCGAGGATGTCGGCCTCCACGTTGACCGGCTCGCCGACCGCCGCGCGGCCGAGCGTGGTGCGCTCCAGCGTCTCGGGGATCAGCGCGACGAAGAAGCCGCGCTCGTGCAGAGCGCTGACGGTCAGGCTGACACCCTGCAGCGCGATCGAGCCCTTCTCCACGACGTACGGCAGCAGCTCGGGGTCGGCTTCGATGCGCAGCACGCGTGAGAAGCCCTCCTCGTGGAGCTCGGCCACGGCGCCCACGCCGTCGACGTGCCCCTGCACGATGTGCCCGCCGAAGCGCCCATCGGCGCGCAGCGCCAACTCCAGGTTGACCGGGGCGCCAACCCCCAGAGCCCCCAGGGCGGACCGCTCGAGCGTCTCGTGCATGGCCTGCGCCTCGAAGTCATCGGCGCCGACCCGGGTCGCGGTCAGGCAGACACCGTTGACGGAGATCGAGTCCCCCTCTGTCAGTTCACCCGCCAAAGAGGTGCGGACCCGCAGCGTGGCGCCGTCCCCATCGCGCTCGATCGCGAGCACCGCGCCGAGGTCGGCGATCAGGCCGGTGAACACCCGGCTCCCAGCCCCGGCGTGAAGCGCCGCTCTCGCGCCATAAGCAGCCCGCGCCTCCGCTCCGGCGCGGCGCTCACCACTCGCGCAGGCGGGCGCAGATGAGCAGGTCCTCCCCGACGCGCTCGCAGTCGAAGGTGAGGGCGCGGATCGCCTCGGAGATGCGCTCGACGCCTTCGCCCTCCAGGGGGTCGCGGGCGGTGCGCCCGCCGAGCAGCAGCGGCGCGAGGAAGAGGCGGGTCTCGTCGATCTCGGCGGCGTCGAGGAACGCTCCGGCGAGGTGCGGGCCGCCCTCCAGCAGCGCCGAGGCGACGCCGAGCTGGCCGAGCTGCTCGAGCGCGGAGCGCACGCGCGCGGGCTCGTTCTCGCCGGTCGCGAGCAGCACCTGCGCGCCGGCCGCCTCCAGCGCGTCGGTGTCGGCGCGCGCGGCGGCGCGGGAGACGATCACGGTCAGGGGGATCTCGGCGGTGGCGGCGAGCAGGCGCGAGTCGGACGGCAGCCGCGCAAGCGAGTCGAACACGACCCGCCGGGGCTGCTCGGGGGGGTCGGCTGGGGTCCCGTCGGGGCGGGCGGTCAGTTGGGGGTCGTCCGCGAGCGCGGTACCGATCCCGACAATCACCGCATCGACCGAGGCGCGCCAGCGGTGAGCGCGTTCGCGGCTCTCCTCGCCGCTGATCCACTGGGAGTCCCCTGCGCGCGTGGCGACCTTGCCGTCGAGGGTCATCGCGGACTTGAACAGCACCCACGGCCGCCCCGTGCGGGCGTGCTTGCGGAAGGCCTGGTTGAGCAGCCGCGCACGAGTGGCGAGCTCGCCGTCGGCGAGCACCACCTCGACACCCTCGTCGCGCAGAATCCCGAGGCCGCGGCCGGCGGCCTTCTCGGTGGGGTCGTCGGAGCCGACGACCACGCGGCCGATCGCCGCGTGCACGATCGCCTCGGTGCACGGCGGGGTCTTGCCCTCGTGGCAGCACGGCTCCAGCGACACATACAGCGTGGCTCCGGTCAGGTCGGCCATCCCGCAGGCCTCGATCGCGTTGACCTCGGCGTGGGCGGCGCCGAAGCGTTCGTGCCACCCCTCCCCGAGCACCTCGCCGTCGCGCGCGATCACCGCGCCCACCACGGGGTTCGGCTTGACCGCCCCGACGCCCCGGCCCGCCAGCTCGATCGCGCGCGCCAGGTGCAGCCGGTCGGTGTCGGTTACGACCGTCATCCTGAATGTTGAGGATAGCCCGCCCGGGTAGGCCGACGTGGCCAAGGCTGAGCGTCCCGTCCCAAGCCGCGCGTAGGCTGGCCTTATCATGCAAACCGTGAGCAGACAGGCCCACGTGACGCTCAGCGGGGACGTCAGCGGCGACTACGTCGTCGAGGATCAGCGACCCGACGGACGTCTCGTGCTAGTGCCCGAGACCGGTATTGCGGCGATCCGCAAGCGGCTGGGGACTCGTGCGATGACATCGCAGGAGTCCAAGGAGTTCTGGCGCGAGTACGGGCCCCTGATGCTCCCCGCCGACGGCGAGGGGTAGCCATGCCGGCCAACCCGCGCCGCATCCCGGCGCGTATCGACCCCGCGACTTGGACGGAGGACATCGGATGTACCGGTGCGGCGGATCGTGCGGGCATCGAAGCCGCCAAGCGCCGCTACGAGCGCAGCGGAGTTCCGCTCACTGAGCTCCGTCCCTGCGATGCCGAAGGACGCGACGGCACCGAACTACCGGACTGCGTCAAGGCCTACCTTCCAGCGCCCGCCGGAAGGTTTGGGATGGTGTTCAGCGTGGATCGCGCGTCAACCGGGCTTACGTTCGTTTACCTCGCCTTCGGTGCGCGCCATCAGCCACACGGCTCGAACGCCCGGACCGTCTACCAGCTTGCCCACCGACGGCTGCACGGTTGACATCCTCGCCTCACCCTTGCCCGCAGCGCCCCCCGCGCAGGCGGTAGACGGTCATTTCGGGGCCGGGGCGCCGGTAGGCGAGGGGGTAGTAGTCGAAGGACCAGTCGAAGTTGAAGGCGACGGGGCGAGTGCCGGAGCGGTAGGGGGAGACGCGGTAGACGACCTCCGCCTGCCGCGCCAGCGCGCGGTAGTAGGCGACCGCGTTGGGCGCCCGGGTGGGGTCGGCGAATGCGCGGCCGGACTCGGCGGAGCCGCTCACGACCCAGCAGTAGCCTTCCCGCTCGTAGTAGGGGATCAGCGCCGGGCTGAGCGTGAGCTCGTAGTTTTCGAGCGTGACCGTGTGCGCTTCGGCAGGACGCAGCGCGCCGGCGGCGTCGATCACGGAGCGCAGCGAGCGGTACTTGAGCCAGCGGTCGCCGTCGAGCGTGGTGAGCGTGGGGCGCCCGACGTCCTGCACCCACTCGTCGGGCACAACCGGCTCGACCACGATCTTCGCGCCAACCGGCACGTGGCTCTCCATCCACGCGCGCGTCAGGTTGCGGGTGTCGGCGCGGGAGAGCACGAGCCCGGAGTGGACGCTGTAGACGAGCCCCTGCGCGCAGAGGACGAGGACGGCGAGCGCGGTGAACACAACGATCGGGACTCGGCCGGCGCGGGGACGCGGCGGCGCGGGGGAAGGGGGCTTGAGATTTGAGGATTGCTCCGCGGGCCGAGCCCGCTCCGCCCGCGGCGTTCGTTGCTCGATGAATCGCTGGGTGCAGCAGGCCAGGGTCCTCGCGAGCTGGAGTGCGAAGAACGCCGCGAGCAGGCAGAGGATCGGAAAGATCGGCAGCAGCCAGCGGCCGAAGTAGCGGCCCTGGGCGCCCATGAAGGCGAGGTAGAGCAGCGGCGCGGGCACGAGCACCCAGCCAAGGCGCTGGCCGAAACGGGGATGCTGGTCGAACGGGGGATGCTCGCCGGAGGCGAGTGTCCCCTCGCTTCGGTCGGAGGCGAGTGTCTCCCCGCTTCGGTCGGAGGCGAGTGTCCCCCCGCTTCGGTCGCGCCGCCAGACGGTGAACGCGCCGCCGAGCGCCGCCACCGCCGGAGCCCAGCCGAGGCCCCAAGTGAGCGACCACAGGTAGTAGAAGATGCCGCTCTCGTGGGACGCGCCGAGCTTTCCCTGCGCAACGCCTGAGACCGAGGACTGGTGGGCGATTCCATGCTTAAAGGCGTGCAGGTCGAGCACCGAGTAGGGGTCCGCGATCAGGAACGAGGCGAGCGCGGCGATCCCTGCGAGCGCGAGGCCGACCACGACCGACCGACCGGCCGGCGGTGCGTGAGCCCGGCTACGCTGGGCAGCTTTCCGATCGGGTGAGCCGGGCGCTGGGCGCCGCACGGTCGGCGCGAGGTACTGCGCCGCAGCCGCGGCGAGCAGCGGCAGGAGCGCGATCCCGGCGGTGTACTTGGTGGCGCAGCCGAGACCGAGCCCGATCCCCGCCACGAGGTAGTCGCGCGCGCGGCCCCTGCGCAGCACGCCGGCGGTACCCACCAGCGAGAGCGTCAGCGGGGCGAGCGTGGGGACGTCGTTGAGCGCGAGGTGGGCGTAGAAGACTGGCAGGAACGCGACCGCCCCCAGGGCCGCGGCGAGCAGCGCGACGCCGCGGTCGAAGAGGCGCGCGCCTGCGAGGTAGAGCAGCCACACCGCGAGCGTGCCGAGCACCGCTGCGCTCACCCGCGCCACAGTGAAGACTGCCGCTGGGTTGGTCGCAAAGGTGTGGGAGACCCCCGCGCGGCCCCCAAACCAGAGGGAGAAGAGGAGGCGCAGCAGGTCGGTGTAGGCGGGGGGGTTGGCGAAGTAGTGGGGGTTCCACCCCAGCGTGAGCATCCCGATCGCACGCGGCACGAAGTGGGCGTCCTCGTCGGAGTTGTAGGCATAGGGGAGGCCCTGGCGGATCCCCCACAGACGCAGCGCGAGCGCCACCGCAAGCACGAGCCCCAGCGCCACCCATGCGGTTCCGTGTCCGCGTGCGCCACCCACCGACCTGCCCGCGCGATCGCGCGCGGTCGGTGCCCGGTCCTGCACCCCCGACTCAGCGGGTGCCGCGGCGGGCAGCTCGGAGGCCCCGGCGGTGGACCCCGGCGCGGCGCGGTCCCTCCCCTCAGCAGTTGCCATAGACCGCGTAGTAGCGGCTGGTGTAGATGCGCCGGAAGCCGGGCAGGGGGACCTGGTCGAGGGGGTCGTCGCCGACGTCCACGATCGCCTCCTGGAAGACGGCGGCCCCGAGCGGGTAGACCGCGACGCTCGCGCGGGCGATCCGTTCGGTGAGCGTCCGCTGGGGGGGTGGGACTCGAATATGAGCAGCCGCGCGCGCCTGGCTGCGGGCGAGGATGTCGCCCTGGCCGTTCGTCCCAAGGATCCAGCGGGCGTCGGGGATCAGCTTGTTGTCGGGCAGCGAGAGCAGCGGGCAGCGGACCAGTTCGGCGCGCACGGCGGGGGCGTGCAGCGCCGCGGCCAGACCTTCGTGGAAGTCGTCGTGGTAGGCCAGGGTGGTACGGGCGTTCGAGAGGCTCGTCACGGTGACCGCGGCGACCGCACCGTACACGAGCAGCGCGGCGCCGCCCGCCATCCACGCGCGGCGCAGCGCGGAACCCTCGCGCAGCAGCGACCAGCCGCCGATCGCGAGCGCGCAGAAGGGCAGCAGCAGCGCCGCGGCGCCCATCATGTAGCGGTCGATCACCGACGCCCCCGCGGCGCCCTCGGCGAGGTAGACGAGCAGCAGCAGCGCGAGCACCGCCACCGGCACGCGCGCGCGGCGGGGGGTCAGCCACACCGCGAGCACGACCCCCGCAAGGCCCCCGAGCACCACCGGCAGCTTGTCGATCCGCACCAGGTAGCGCCACGTCGCGGCGAGCACGCTCGTGAAGCCCTGGGTGCGTTCCAGTTCGGCGGCGAGCACCGCGGTGGAGTGCAGCGAGTAGAGCGGGTCGCCGGTGACGAGCGCGTCGAAGGCGACCCACAGCACGGGCGCGGCCCCCGCCAGCGCAAGGTACCCGAGGAGCCTGCCGGGCGAGGGACCAGGCCGTGCCGCACTCGCCGGGCCACCGGGCGTCAGCTCGGCACGGACCATCCGTCCCCGACCTGCCCGCACCAAAACGGGCCAGGCGCACCACAGCCAGTAGACCCCGGCCAGCACCCACGCGTCGGGGCGCAGCAGGCCCGCCGCGGCGAGCAGCGCGAAGACCGGCATTCCCCGGCGGGGGCGCTCCACCTCCAGGGCGGTGGCCCACACGATCAGTGCGATGTAGGTGAGATCGAGGTAGCCCTGCGCGGCCAGGTTCGCGTCGAACAGGCGCGTGAGCATCAGCAGCGCCGCGATCACCGCCACGAACGGCCCGAAGCACAGGCGCGTGAGACGGTAGAGACCGGCGGTGAGCGCCACGAAGGACGCGATCGAGCCGAGCACCATCAGCCGCGCACCGCCCTGGCCGAAGATCGAGCAGAGCGTCCCGAACGCTACCGCCAGAGGGTGCTCGGTGGGGGCGCGGTAGACGCCGAGGTCGGGGAGCTGCAGGTGCAGCAGCTCGCGCCCCCACAGCAGCGCGTAGAAGGAGTCGTAGGTGGGGTAGGTCGGGAAGGCGAAGTAGCCCGCGAGCGCCCCCGCGCAGAGCGCCGCGAAGCCGAGCCTCGCCCACGTGGCGCCGGGCACGGCGCGCAGCCGTTCGAGCCGCACGTGGCCCGTACGGGGCCGGGGGAGGGTTGCGCCGTCCATCCGGGTAGAGCTTATGGGACCCCCCCGCCCTCGCCCTCCCCCCCCAACCCCGACTCGGGCCCGGGGCCAGCCGACCCGGTTCGCTCCCTGCGGGACGCCCAGTCCGACCATCTCCCACAATGTGTGCAAGGCCCGACGGGGTACGCTGTGGGTCCGTGCCGGCACCCCTCGCGAGATGAAGCTGATCATCCAGATCCCCTGCTGGAACGAGGCGCAGACGCTGCCGCTGACGCTCTCCGAGCTGCCGCGGGAGCTCGAGGGCTTCGACGCGGTGGAGTGGCTCGTGATCGACGACGGCTCGGAGGACGAAACGATCGCTGTCGCGCGCCGCCACGGCGTCGATCACATCGTCGCGCTCACCAACCACAAGGGCCTCGCGAGCGCCTTCCAGGCTGGCCTCGACACCTGCCTGAAGCTGGGGGCGGAGGTGATCGTGAACACCGACGCCGACAACCAGTACCACGGCCCCGACGTCGCGCGCCTGGTGAGGCCGATCCTGGAAGGCCGGGCCGACATGGTGGTGGGCGACCGCGAGGTGAGCACGGTCGAGGACTTCTCGCCGTTGAAGAAGGCGCTGCAGCGCCTCGGCTCGTGGGTCGTGCGCCAAGCCTCCTCGACGACGGTGCCGGACACGACCTCGGGCTTCCGCGCCTACAACCGCGAGGCCGCCCTGCAGATGCAGGTGGTCTCGAAATTCACCTACACCCTGGAGACGATCATCCAGGCCGGCAAGCTGCTCGTAGCGGTCGAGCATGTGCCGGTCCGCACCAACCCTGCGACGCGCGAGTCGCGCCTGTTCCCCTCGATGGGCGCCTACGTGCGCCGCAACGCGGTCTCGATCTTCCGCGTCTACGCCCAGTACGAGCCGCTGCGGATCTTCTGGAGCCTCGCCGCGGTAATCGGCCTCGCCGCGCTGGGGGTGTGGATCCGCTTCGTCGTCGCCTACGCGGAAGGCAACGGCAAGGGCCACGTGCAGTCGCTGATCCTCGGCGCGGTGCTGTTCATCGCCGCGGTCGTGCTGTGGGCGCTCGGGGTGATCGGCGACCTGCTCGCCGCGCAGCGCGTGATGGCCCAGCGGACCTTCGAGCGGGTGCGGCGGATCGAGCTTCAATTGGGAGTCCCGCCCTCCCACTATGAAGCGAACGTCACACCCACCCCGACCCCGGAGCGCGAGGTGGTGGAGGCTTGAGCGGCGCCGGCGTGACCCTCTCACGCGACGGGATCGTCACGGGCAACACCTACGACAAGTACGGCTCCGCCAACCCGCTCGTGCGGCGCATGATGGCCGGCTTCGAGCGCGACCTGGACGAGCTGCTCGGGCTCGCCGACCCGGGCTCGCTGCTGGACGTCGGCTGCGGCGAGGGGGTGCTCGTGGAGCGCTGGGCGCGGCGGCTGGACGGGCGACGCGTCGTCGGCATCGACCTGGAGGAGGAGTCGATCCAGGCCGGCTGGGCGCAGCGCAGCGCGCCGAACCTCGAGTACCGCGTGATGCGCGCCGAGGACCTACCGTTCGCCGAGGACGAGTTCGCCCTGGCGAGCGCGATCGAGGTGCTCGAGCACGTCCCCGACCCCGCCCACACGCTCGCCGAGATGGCGCGTTGCGCGCAGCGCCACCTGCTCGTCTCGGTCCCCCGCGAGCCGCTGTGGCGGGCGCTCAACATGGCGCGCGGCGCCTACTGGCGGGAGGGCGGCAACACCCCCGGGCACCTGAACCACTGGTCCAGGCGGTCGTTCACGGCCCTGCTCTCGCGCTACGGGACGGTCGCCGAGGTGCGCTCGCCCTTCCCGTGGACGATGCTGCTTGTCCGTCTTGACTGAAAGAAGAGGGGCCCGGCGGACTAAAGAGGTCGATCCCGCCCGCCCCGGCTCGCCGGCCTCCGGCCGACTGCGCCACCCTCTTGGCAGCCTGCGGCCGACTGCGCCACCCTCTGGCCCCGGCTTGTCGAGCACCGAGCCCGAGGCGCCGCCGGGTGCGGTGCAGGCCCGCTCTTATGCCAGCGGCGCGCGCGTCCTCTCCGTCGGGATCGCCGCGACCGGCCTGCTGACGTTCGCGTACTTCTCGATCGCCAGCCACGTGCTCGGCGAAGAAGCGGCCCAGCGCGTGGACGTGCTGTGGTCGGTGATGTTCGTCGTGATCTCGGTGATCTACCGGCCGGTCGAACAGCTGCTCTCGCGCACGATCGCCGAGCGCCGAGCGCACGGTCACGCCGAGCACCCGCTGCGCGTGCCGATCGCGATCCAGGCCGGCTTCGCACTCGCCTTCCTCGTCGTCGCGCTCGCCCTGCGCGAAGAGCTGATCGACCACGTGTTCGACGGCTACGCGGCGCTGTACTACGTGCTGCTGGTCGGGACGCTCGCGTACGCCGGCAGCTACTTCGCCCGCGGCTGGCTCGCCGGGCACCAGTACTTCGGGCTGTTCGGCGGGCTCGTGCTGATGGAGTCCACCTCGCGCATCTGCTTCGCGCTCGCAGTCGCGCTCGGGGTGACGAGCGGACAGACCGCAGTCGCGCTGGGGATCGCCGTCGCGCCGCTGCTCTCGCTGGTCGTCGTGCCCGCCGCGTTCGTCCGCAGCAACAGGGAGCGTCGTGGCGCCCGCGAAGCGGGGGGGAGCACCGCGGCGACGGCCGAAGCGGACGGCGCGGCGATCGCAGCGGAAGGGACCCCGCCGAGTGCCGAACCCGCGGACCTGCTGTTCACCGTCGACGAGGCCGACGCCGCGCTCGCCGGCCCGGGCACCGAGGGCGTGCAGGAGGTCGCCGCGCACGAAGAGCTCTCGCTCTCGCGCGGGGGGCGCTTCGCGCTGTGGGTCTCGGGGATCATGCTCTCCGAGCAGGCCCTCCTCAACGCGGCGGTGCTGACCGTGGACGCCCTCTCCCCCGACCGGGCGCTCGCCGGGATCGTGTTCAACGTGATGCTGATCGCCCGCGCCCCGCTGCAGCTATTCCAGGCGATCCAGACCTCCCTGCTTCCCCACCTAACCGGCCTTGAGGCGAAGGAGGGCCACACCTCCTTCGCCCACGCGATCCGCCTCACGGTGCTCGCGATCGCCGCCTTCGCCTCGGCCGTGGCGCTCGGGCTGCTCGCGATCGGCCCGTTCGTGATGAGCCACGTGCTCTTCGGCCAGACCTACACCTACAACCGCTTCGGTCTCGCCCTCGTCGGCCTCGGGATGGGCCTGCACCTCGTGTCGGGCACGCTCAACCAGGCCGCCCTGGCACGCAACCGCGCGCGCGCCGCCGCTCTCTGCTGGCTTGCGGCCGCCGTCGCGTTCCTCGCTTGGATGCTCACCCCCGCCGTCGGCGAACAGGTTCTGCGTGCGGAGATCGGCTACTGCGGGGCGACCTGTCTCCTCGCCGTGCTGCTCGCGCTGCTCTACCGGCGCGGTCAGTCCGCGCCGGCCGCCTCGACAATCGCCAGGTAGGCATCGCCGGGCGCCGGGGCGTGGAAGATCGCCGAGCCCGCCACGAACAGCGTCGTGCCCGCCTCGCGGCAGTGCGAAGCCGTCGCCGGGTCGATCCCGCCGTCAACCTCCAGCGCCGCTCGAACGCCTGGCCTTCTCGCCCCGCTCTCTTCCCCTGGAGCGTCGCCACCGGTCCCGCCGTCGAGCAGCGCGCGCAGCCGCGCGATCTTCTCGGGGGAGCGCGCGATGAACGGCTGCCCGCCCCAGCCGGGGCTGACGGTCATGCACAGCGCGAGGTCCAGCGCCCCGGCAAGCTCGGCCAGCGCCTGCACCGGGGTGCCCGGATTGATCGCCACCCCCACGCACGCCCCCTCCTCACGAATCATGTTGGCGGCGTACGCGGCGTGCGGGGTCGCCTCCATGTGAAAGGTGACCGAGTGCGCCCCCGCGCGTACGAACTCCCCCACGTGGCGCTCGGGCCGCTCGATCATCAGGTGCACGTCGAGCATCCCCCCCACCGCCTCGACCTGCTCGCGCAGCGCGGCGACCACCAGCGGGCCGATCGTGATCGGCGGCACGAAGTGCCCGTCCATCACATCCACATGGATCACCCGCGCCCCCGCCGCCAGCACCTCTCCCACCTGCTCGCGCAGCACCCCGAAGTCCGCGGAGAGGATCGAGGGCGCCACTCTCACCCCTGCCAGCAGCTCCTTTGCAGAGGCGCTCATCGCATTCGCCTCTGGAAACCCACTACCGTGATCTGGGCTCTCAGGGCAAGCTGGGCAAGGACGCAAGGAGCGTGGTGTGCTCGGCACACGAGCGACTGAGGACACAGATCCAGCGCAGCCATGAGAGTTCAGATCGGCTGGAGCATCGAGTCGCCGCAGTTGTTGCACTTGAGGATCGCCGTCGAGGACATCCGCACGATCGTCGAGTGCTCGCCGCAGTTGGGGCAGACCGACGCCAGCTCGAAGCGGTGCAGGCAGTACACGCAGCGGTAGCGACCCGGGAGGTTCGTCGGGCGCAGCCACGGCTCCGAGCAGTGCGGGCAGAGCGGGCCGAGGTCTGCCGCTAGCGCCGCCTTGTCTCGCTCGCTGCTCATCTAGTACCTCATCCGCGGCGCAGCCGCGCGATGAAGAAGCCCGCCGTGCGGTCGCGGTGGGGCAACGTCAGCACGTAGCGCTCTCGCCGTAGAGCCGGCAGCTCCCCGCCCAGGTCGTCGAGGGCGAAGTCTGGGTTGGATTCCAGGAAGGCGGAGATCTGATGCTCGTTCTCGGTCGGGGAGATCGTGCACGTAGAGTAGACCAGCACGCCCCCCGGACGGACCGCTGCAGCGCCCGCCGCGAGGATCGCGGCCTGCACGCGCGCCAGCTGCGCCACGTCCTCCGGCGTGATCCGCCAGCGCAGGTCCGCGCGCGCCTGCAGCGTCCCCAGACCCGAGCACGGCGGGTCCACCAGCACCCGATCGAAGCCCCGCCCCGCGCCCTCCTTGACCCGAAAGCCCGCCCCCTCCGCCGCGTCGCCCAGCACCACCCGCACGCACTCCTGGGCGCGCAGGCGCTCCACCGTGCGCTGCAGCTCCGCCGCGCGGCGGGGGTTGCGCTCGACCGCCACCACCTCCCCCTGGCCCCCCATCAGCGCCGCGAGGTGGGTGCTCTTGCCGCCCGGCGCGGCACACAGGTCGAGCACCCGCTCGCCCGGCTGCGGCGCCAGCGCGCGAGCCGGCAGCATCGCCCCGCGCGACTGCGCCAGCAGCGCGCCCGAGCGCCACAGGGGAGAGCCGTGCGCGTCCCACGGGCCCTCCAGCACAAGCGCCTCGGGGATCTCCGGGTCCCCGTGGACCACCACCAACCGGGGGTCCCCCGCTCGCAAGGCCGGGTCCCCCTGCAGCTGCGCCGCGACCGCAGCAGGCTCCGCGACCAGCGTGTTCACGCGCAGCGCCAGCTCCCCCGGCTCGTTGTCGAACGCCAACAGCGCGCGCGCGTCCTCCGCGCCCAGCTCGTCCCACCAGAGCTCTGCGATCCACTGCGGATGGGAGTGCTTGACCGCCGCACCCTCCGGGGTGCTGTCGTCAAGCTCGCCGAGCAGCGCCGCTCCCTCGCGCGTGGCGCGCCTCAGGACCGCGTTGACCAGGCCGTGACCCCCGCGGGCGACCTTGGCGAGCTCGACTGCGTCCGCCACCACCGCGTGGTCCGGGGCGCCCCCGAGGTACAGCAGCTCGTACAGCCCCAAGCGCAGCGCCGCCAGCAGCGGCGCGTCCAGCTTGCCCACCGGGCGCTCCGCCAAACGTTTGATCAGGTGGTCCAGCGTGCCCCTCCGCTGCACCGCCCCGTACGCCAGTCGCATCGCGAGCGCCCGGTCGCGCGCGTCTAGGTCGCGTGCTTGGGAGCGCAGCGCGAGGTCAGCGTACGCACCCTGCTCGAACACCCTGCGCAGCACTGCATACGCGCAGACGCGCGCTCTAGACGGCATGTCCTCGCAAATACGCCCCCGCGTCCATCGGCCGCCCGCCCGATGGCTGGACCTCCAGCAACTCGAGCGCGCCCGGGCTGGTCCCGTACAGCAGTCGCCCGTCGCGGCTCGCCAGCGTCCCTGCTGGTGGGCCCTCGGCAAGCACCCCTGCCGTGAGGACGCCCAGCGTCGTGCCGTCCTCCCGGGCCACCCGTGCGCCGATGTGGGGGTGCAGCGCCCTCACCCTGCGCTCCAGCTCCGCCGCCGGACGCGCCGGGTCGAGTAGACGGTCCTCCGCTGCGATCTTCTCCGCGTACGTCACTCCCGCCTCGTCCTGCTCCACGAGCTCCGGCGGGCGCCCTTCCTGCCAGCGATCGAGCACCTCCACCAGCAGCTCGCCCCCCAACCGCCGCAGGCGCTCTGCGAGCGACCCGTAGGTGTCCCCCGCCTCGATCCCCTGCCGCGCCGTCGCGCACACCGGCCCGCTGTCGAGGCCCTCCGTGAGGCGCATGATCGACACGCCCGTCTGCGCGTCCCCCGCCATGATCGCCCGCTCGATCGGCGCGGCCCCCCGCCAGCGTGGCAACAGAGAGGGGTGCACGTTCAACACCGGGCAGCTCGACAGCAGCGGCTCCTTGATCAGCGCCCCGAACGCGCACACCACCAGGACCTCCGGCCCCGCCCGCCCGATCGGCGCCTGCGCCTGCGGGTCGTTCACGCTCGCCGGCTGCTCCACGGCAATGCCCAGCGCCTCCGCCGCCTGCGCCACCGGAGGTGGGGCCACCTTGCGCCCACGGCCCTTTGGGCGATCCGGGCGGCTCAGCACCAGCTGCGGCCGGTGCGCGCTCGCCGCCAGGCGCTCCAACACTGCCGCCGCGAAGTCCGAGGTGCCGAGGAAGACCGTGCGCAAAGGGTTACGCGGGGGCTGGGTCCCGAGGCCCCTGGTTCGCATCCGCGGCAGGCCCGCTCGAGTCCACCGGCGTCTGCACACCCTCCGCATCTCGCGGGGCCGCCCTCGAGGCGGCCCTCCTCCCATCCTTTCCCTCCCGCTCCTCCCGCAACGCCCGCATCGCCTCCCTGCGCGCCTCCCGTGAGATCCGGTCGAGGATCAGTACCCCCTCAAGGTGGTCCAGCTCGTGCTGGATCACCCGCGCCGGCAGGCCCTCCTCCTCCACCACCAGCTCCTTGCCGCGTGTGTCCTGGGCGCGTACCCGCACCCGCGCTGCGCGCTCCACCTCGACGTGCACCCCTGGGATGCTCAGGCAGCCCTCCTGCGCCGTCTCGCGCTCCTCGCTCTCCCACTCCAGCACAGGGTTCACCAGCGCCGTGACCGGGTCGTCCTGGTAGGCCTTGTACACCAGTACCCGGTGCAGCACCCCGACCTGCGTCGCCGCCAGGCCCACGCCGAGCGCGTCCTGCATCAGCTCCCCCATGCGCTCCACCTCGGCGCGCAGGCTCTCGTCGAAGCGCTCCACCGCCACCGCGCTCGCGCGCAGCACCGGGTCCCCCAGCTTGCGTACCTGGCGCAGCGCCGCCTCCTGGCGCGCACGGGTCTCCGGATCGAGCTCCTCGACCCGCTCACCGTCCAGCTCCTCGGCCTGCCCGGGGGGCTCCGCTTCAACCTCGGTGCGATCCTCGATCTCCGTGCTCATCGTCCCGCCCGATTTTGACAGGTGAAGAGGGGCCGGGCTCGCCCGGCCTCCGGCCGACTGCGCCACCCTCTATTGAAAGAAGAGGGGCCCGGCTCGCCCGGCCCGGCCGACTGCGCCACCCTCTATTGAAAGAAGAGGGGCCCGGCTCGCCCGGCCCGGCCGACTGCGCCACCCTCTATTGCGGGTCCACGTCCACGCTGAAGCTCACTCCCGCGTGCGCGCGCTCACTCGCCGCGCGCTGCACCGCCGCGCCCACGCTTTGCACTGCCGCGCCGCGGTCCGCCGCCTTCACCAGCAGCACCCGCCGCTCCCTCCCGCGCAGGCGAAAGAGCGCCGCTGGACCCAGCACAGTCGCAGGGGTGGCTGCGATCGGATCGCCTAAGCCCGCGCGGACAGCGCTCGCCGCCGCCTGCGCGCGCGCCGCCTCCGGGGCCGCGCACACGACCCGGATCAGGTGCGCGAACGGCGGGTAGCGCAGCGCCGCCCGGCGCTCCAGCTCGCCCGCCAGGTAGCCCTCGCTGTCGTGCTGCGCGGCGTGCACGATCGCGCGCGCCTCGGGGGCGATCGTCTGCACCAGCACCCTCCCCTCCCCGCCGCGGCCCACTCGACCGGCGAGCTGCGCGATCAGCGCGAACGTCCGCTCCTCCGCGCGGAAGTCTGGGAAGCGCAGCGTCGCGTCCGCGTCCACCACCACCCCCAGCTTCACATCCGGGAAGTCGTGGCCCTTCGCCACCATCTGCGTGCCGATCAGCACCCCCGCTGGGGCCGCTCCGAAGCGCCGCAGCACCGCGCCCACTCCGCCCGCCGCCGCGGCCGCCTCGACACCCGCTTGCCCGACCGTCTGCGCCTTCGCGCCCGCTGTCGCGCTCGCGCCAGGGGGCGCGGGGTCTCCGATCGTGTCTGCGTCCAGCCGGAAGACCGGGAAGCGCTCCCCGTCCCCCAACGCCGCCTGGAGGTCGTGCTGCAGGCGCTCCGTGCCCGCCCCGTGGCGCGCCACCGCCGTCGAGCCGCACTCGCAGCGCGACGGCGCCTGCTCGCGATGGCCGCAGTGGTGGCAGGCGACCCGCCCCTCCGCGCGGTGCAGCACCAGTGCCACGTCGCACTGCGGGCAGCTCCACACCCTCCCGCACGAGCGGCACGAGAGGAAGTTCGACCAGCCCCGGCGGTTCAGCAGCACGATCGCCTTCCCGCCCTCCCTGCGCACCTCCGCGAGCGCCTGCGCGGTCAGCGGATGCAGGCCCTGGCCCTGTTCGCGCATGTCGAGCACCTGCACCGGCGGCAGCGGGCGGCCGTCCACGCGGCGCGGCAGGCTCAGGCGCTCCAGGCCATGGCGGCTCTCTGGACGCGGGGTCGCGCTGCCCACCAGCAGCAGCGCGCCCTGCTGCGCGGCACGCTTGGCCGCGACGTCGCGGGCGTCGTAGCGCGGGTCCCCCTCGTGCTTGTAGGAGGAGTCGTGCTCCTCGTCCACGACGATCAACCCCAGCTTCTCGATCGGCGCGAACACCGCCGAGCGCGGGCCCACGCACACGCGTGCCTCCCCCACCCGTAGCCGCCGCCACTCCTCCCGCCGTTGCGCCGGGGTCAGGCGCGAATGGAGCACCGCCACCGTCTCCCCGAAGCGCCCCACGAAACGACCCACGATCTGCGGCGTCAGCGCGATCTCCGGGACCAGCACGATCGCGCCCCGCCCCCGCTCCAGCGCGCACGCCGCCGCGCGCAGGTACACCTCGGTCTTGCCCGACCCCGTGATCCCGTGCAGCAGCAGCGGCGCCGGGTAGGTGGGGGAAAGACCCTCAGACATCCCCTGCACGATCGTCTCGAACGCATCCGGTCGCAGCGGACCCGCGGGGGACGGGCCCTCCGCCAATGCCTCCTCGATCGCCTGAAGCGCCCGCCGCTGGTCCTCGGTCAGCGGCGGCGGCTCGCGGTGCAGCGCCCCGATCGGCTCGTGTCGCGGGCGCGGCACCGCCCGCGCCCGGCGCTTGCGTACGCCGTGGCCGCCGGGTCCTTTGCTCATCGCCCCCGGCGGCAGCACCAGCCGCAGCGCGCGCGCGACCGTCGAGCAGTACTCCGCCGCGATCCACTCCGCCAGCGCCACGAGGTCGACTGGCACGCCGAGCTCGAGCGCGCGCAGCGGCGCGAGCAGCTTCTCCTCTGCGACCTCGCTGCGCTCGGAGAGGCCCATCACCACTCCCAGCACCTCACGCCGGCCGAAGGGCACCACCAGCATCGAGCCCACGTTCACCACGCCGCCCTCGAGCTCCGGGGGCAGCCGGTAGTCGAACGGGCCACGCAGCGCGCGGGCTGTTGTCAGTGGCTCGACTTGGGCGATGGCGCTTTGCAGGGTGGGTGGGATCCGATCACCCTAGATGGAGCGCCGGACCGGCTTGCGGAGGCTCAAACCCCCGCGGCAGCGCCCAGCCCTGCGGCCTCGCGCAGCGCCTCGGCCTTGTCCGTGCGCTCCCACGTGAAATCGTGGTCGTCGCGGCCGAAGTGGCCGTACGCCGCGGTCTTCTGGTAGATCGGGCGGTGCAGTCTCAGCTCCTCCCGGAACGCCCCCGGACGCAGGTCGAAGTGCTCGGACACCAGCTCCGCGAGCCGCGCGCGGCCGAGCTTCTCCGTGCCAAACGTCTCGACCATCACCGACACCGGGTGCGCCACCCCGATCGCGTAAGCGACCTGCACCTCCGCACGATCCGCGAGGCCCGCCGCCACGATGTTCTTCGCCACCCACCGCACCGCGTACGCCGCCGAGCGGTCGACCTTAGAGGGGTCCTTGCCCGAGAACGCCCCTCCGCCGTGGCGCGCCATGCCGCCGTAGGTGTCCACGATGATCTTGCGTCCCGTCAGCCCGCAGTCGCCCATCGGCCCCCCGATCACGAAGCGCCCCGTCGGGTTCACCAGGAAGTTGTGCAGCAGCTGCTTCTCGTCGTAGAGCTCCGCTGGCAGCACTGGGCGCAGCACGTTCTCGAAGAGGTCCGGCTTGATCAGCGTCTCGCTGTCGATCCCGTCCGCGTGCTGCGTGGAGATCAGGATCTTCTCCACCGCCACCGGCCGCCCATCCCGGTAGCGGACGGTCACCTGGGTCTTGCCGTCGGGGCGCAGGTACGGCAGCACATCTGCCTTGCGCACCTCCGCCAGGCGCTTGGAGAGCTTGTGCGCCAGCAGGATCGGCAGCGGCATCAGCTCCTCCGTCTCGTTCGTCGCGTAGCCGAACATCATCCCCTGGTCGCCCGCGCCCGCCACGTCCCGCTGGTCGTCGTCGAGCGGGTCGTGGCGCGTCTCGTACGCCGCGTCCACCCCCTGCGCGATGTCCGGGGACTGCCTGTCGATCGCGTTCACCACCGCGCACGTGTCGCAGTCGAAGCCGTACGCCGCATTGTCGTAGCCGATGCCCCGCACCGTCTCGCGCGCAACCTGCTGGATGTCCACGTACGTATCCGTCGTGATCTCGCCCGAGACCACGATCAGGCCCGTGTTCACGAGCGTCTCGCACGCCACGCGGCCGTAGGGGTCCTCGCGCAGCACCGCGTCGAGCACCCCGTCGGAGATCTGGTCGGCGATCTTGTCCGGGTGCCCCTCCGTCACCGACTCGCTGGTGAACAGGAACTCGTTATCGGAAGCGTTGCTCATCGGTTGGGTCCACTCCAGGAGGGTCATGCCCCGCAGCCGGCGAGCGCCGGCGCAGGATCGGCTGATCGAGGTCCCCAGAGTCTAAGGCCATTTGCGTGCCTCCGGGGGCCGATCTCCACCGGGCAAGGCGCCCGGAGCCCTACCGCGAGGCCGCCGTCGAGCGGGCGCCGCCACCTCGGCCGCGGGGTGGGTGGGCATCGGATCTGCGCTGGCCGCGCTCCACGAAGTCGATGATGAGCGGCACGCCGTCCATGCCGTAGCGCGCGCGCAGGCGGTTCTCCAGGAAGTACGCGTAGTCGCGCGTCACCCGCTCGCGCGAGTTGACCTGGATCGCGAAGCGCGGCGGGCGCTCGCCGGTCTGGGTCATGTAGATCGGCTTCAGGCGGTGCTGGCTCGAGCCCCGGCGGGTGCCCACCGGCGGCTGGCGCGCCTGCACGGCCTCCCCCAGAAAGCGGTTCAGCTCCGGCGTCGGGATGCGCCCCGCCATCCGGTCCCCCAGCGCCAGCGCCTCGGTCAGCAGGCGCGCGGAGTGGCGGCCCGTCTTCGCGCTCGCCGTCAGCACCCGCGGGCGCAGCCGCAGCTTTTCGGCGACGTGCGCGCGCTCGTGCGCCAACGCCTCCTCGGTGCGGTGGGAGTTGGCAAGGTGCTCCCCTGCCTCCTCGGAGGAGTGGGAGTCGGCGAAGAGATCCCACTTGTTCAGCACGATCGCCGTCGCGCAGCCCGCCTTCATCGCGAGCTCCGCGATACGCAGGTCCTGGGCTGTGACGCCTTCGGTCGCGTCACACACCACAAGCGCCACGTCCGCGCGCTCGGCTGCGCGGCGGGAGCGCAGCGCGGTGTAGTACTCCACGGAGTCCGTCACCTTCGACTGGCGGCGCATCCCGGCGGTGTCGATCAGGGTCACGCTGCGCCCCTCCACGCTCAACGGCGTGTCGATCGCGTCGCGGGTCGTGCCTGCCAGCTCAGACACGATCACGCGTTCCTCACCCAGGAAGCGGTTGACCAGCGAGGACTTGCCGACGTTTGGGCGGCCGATCACCGCCAGGCGCAGCGCGTCCCCGTCGAGCTCCTGCTCGGAGGGGGGCAGCAGCTCCACGATCCGGTCGAGCAGGTCGCCCGAGCCGAGGCCCTGCGCCGCGGAGACCGCCAGCGGCTCGCCCAGACCGAGGCGGTGGAACTCGGCCGCCTGCGGAAGCTCGGCGACGCCGTCGCACTTGTTGGCCGCCACGATGCTTGGCAGCGTCGAGCGGCGCAGCAGATCCGCGAGCTCCTCGTCGCCCGCACGCACCCCCGCGCGCGCGTCGACCACCAGCACCGCCACCTGCGCCTCCGCGAGACCCGCGCGCGCCTGCTCGCGGATCGAGCCCGCCAGGGGATCCTCGTCGCGGAAGTCCACCCCGCCCGTGTCGATCAACTTGAAACGCCGCCCGTTCCACTCGCACTCCACCTCGTTGCGGTCGCGCGTCACCCCCGGGCGCTCGTGCACCACCGCCTCGCGCCCGCCGCTCAAGCGGTTGACGAGCGAGGACTTGCCCACGTTCGGATAGCCGACGACGGCGACCTTCAGCATCGGGGTTCCTGAGGGGCCTTCATCGGGCCAGTATGAGCTATGCGGGCCGGGCAGCCGGATACGCGAGTCCCGCGATGCGCTCGACCACCTGCCCGACCGTCAGGCCGGTCGTGTCCAGCACAACCGCGTCCCGCGCCGGCTCCAGCGGGCTGAGCGCGCGCGTGGAGTCGCGCCCGTCGCGCATCCGCAGCTCGCCGAGCACCGCCTCGGGCTCGACCCCCCGCTCCGCCGCGCGCCGGCGCGCCCGCTCCTCGGGAGCGGCGGTGAGGAACACCTTCAGCTCTGCGTCGGGAGCCACCACGGTGCCGATGTCCCGGCCCTCGGCCACCCAGTCCCCGCGTGCGATCAGCGCGCGTTGCGCAGCCACCAGCGCGTCGCGCACGCCGGCGTCGGCAGCGACGCGCGAGGCCATCTCCGAGACCTCCGGCGCGCGGATCTGCTCAGTCACGTCGCGGTCACCCACCAGGATGCGCTCCCCCAGCTCGATGCGCGCCGCACGCGCCAGCCCGGCCGGCTCCTCGTCGGGCGCGGCGAGCGCCAGCAGTGCGACGCAGCGGTACATCGCGCCGCTGTCCAGGTAGGCGAAGCCCAGCTCCCGCGCCGCCGCGCGCGCGACCGTGGACTTGCCGGCCCCCGCGGGGCCGTCGATCGCGATCACCATTCGCGCGCCCACCCCTCAGGGCCGAGCCGCGCGCCGGTCGGGATCGGGCTCGCGCCAGTCTGCCCAGGGGCCATCAGCTCGCCAGCCTCTTCAGGTCCTCCACGAACCCCGGGTAGGAGACCGCGGCGGCCTCGATGCCGCGCACCTCCACGCCCTCGCGCGAGGCGAGGCCGGCGACGGCGCCAAGCATCGCCAGGCGGTGGTCGCCGTGGGCGTCGAGCACGCCGCCACGCAGGCCGCCGGTGCCGGTGACCGCGAAGCCGTCCTCGGTGGCCTCGATCTCCGCGCCGAGGCCGCGCAGGCCCTCGACGACGATGGCGATCCTGTCGGACTCCTTGAAGCGCAGCTCCTGCGCGCCGCGCACCACCGTTTCTCCCTCGGCGAAGCAGCCGAGCAGCGCGATCAGCGGCAGCTCGTCGATCGCGAGCGGCACCTCCTCCGGCCCCACGAACGTCCCCTCAAGGGCACCAGCGGCGACGTCCAGGTCGCTGACCGGCTCGTGCGCGATGAGCTCACCTGTCTCGTCCTCGAGGTCGCCGAGCACAATCCCCTGCATCCGCATCAGGATGCGCAGAAAGCCGCTGCGCGTGAAGTTCACGCCGACGTCGCGGACCAGCAGGCGCGAGCCCGGCACGAGCACTCCGGCGGCGAGCATGAATGCCGCGGAGCTCGGGTCGCCGGGCACCCGCACGTGCTCGAGCACAAGCTCGTCGGTGTTGGTGACGGTCACGCGGCGGCCGTTGCGGTGGATCGTGGCCCCGGCGCGCAGCAGCATCCGCTCGGTGTGGTCGCGGCTGCGCTCCGGCTCCATGACGGTGCTCGCGCCGTCCGCCGCGAGCGCGGCGAGCAGCACGCACGACTTAACCTGGGCGCTCGCGACGGGCAGCTCGTAGGAGATCGAGTGCAGCCGCGCGCCGCGCACCTCGAGCGGCGCGAAGCGGCCCCCGGTTGCTTTGAGATCGGCGCCCATCAGGCGCAGCGGCTCCGCGACGCGGTCCACCGGGCGGCGGCGGATCGACTCGTCGCCGTCCAGGGTGAAGGAGCGGCCCTCCTGGGCGGCGAGCCAGCCGGGCAGCAGGCGCAGCAGCGTGCCCGCGTTGCCGACGTCGATCGGGCCCTCGGGCTCGCGCGCCTCGCGCAGGCCCGTGCCGCGCACGACCACCTCCCGTGGGTACACCTCCACAAGGGCGCCCAACGCCCGTACCGCGTTCAGCGTCGCGGTCGTGTCGGCGGCGTGCAGGTAGTTCTCGATCCGCACCGGGTAGGAGGCCATCGCGCCGAGCAGCGCCGCGCGATGGGAGATCGACTTGTCCGCCGGCGCGTTCAGCTCGCCTGTCAGCGGACCGCTGGGCTCGAAGCGCAGGTTCATCTGCCCCACCCTATGAGTCGGGGCCCAGCAGCGTCTCGCGGTCCGCCCCGGCCCGCTCGTTCCACGCCGCGATCGCCTGCGCGTCGCCCGCCTGGAGCGTCGCGCGGACCTCCGCCAGCCGCCCCACCGCCTCGTCGATCGCCGCGACGAGCGCGTCGCTGTTGGCGAGGTAGATGTCCCTCCACACGGCCGTATTCGCACCTGCTACCCGCGTGGCGTCATGGAAGCTGGGACCGGTGCCGCCCTGCGGTCGCTGGCCCTCGCGCTCAAACACGGCGGCGGCCTGGGCGACGAGCACGTTGGCGAGCACGTGCGGAAGGTGCGAGACGCACGCCATCAGACGGTCGTGGGCCTTGGGCTCGATCGCCGCGGGCCGTGCGCCGAAGCGCTCGATCAGGTCGCACAGGCGCTTGTATAGCCGCTCGTCGGTACTCGGCGTCGGCGTGAGGTACCACGTGGCGCCCTCGAACAGATCCTCCCTAGCGTTAGCCGCACCGGAGGTCTCGGCTCCCGTCAGGGGGTGGCCGCCGACGAAGCGCGGATCCCGCCTGGCGTCGTCCAGCGCGAGCTTGGTCGACCCCACGTCGCTCACCACACACTCGGGGCCCGCGAGCGCAAGCGCCTCGCGGACGGTCCCCGCGAGCGTCCCCACCGGCGCTGCGGCGAACACGGCCTCGGCCCCCGCCACCGCGGTGGCGATGTCCGGCGCCGCCTCGTGGATCGCCCCCAGCTCGAGCGCCGACCCGCAGGCGTGCGGGTCGGGGTCATAGCCGCAGACGTGCGCTCCCGCGCGCCCGCGCGCGGCCAGTCCGACGGAGCCGCCGATCAGCCCCACCCCGAGGATGGCGACCCTCACGCGGCGCTCACCATCGCGGGGAGCCCGGCATCCGGGCGGCCATCAGGCGGCGCTGAGCGCCTTGCCCGCGAGCGCCGCGGCGCGCTCCACGGTGGCGGCGTACTCGGCGAATGTGTCGGTCGGCAGCGACTGCGGTCCGTCGCAGGCGGCCTCGTCGGGGTTGGGGTGCACCTCCACGATGATCCCGTCCGCGCCCGCCGCCGCGGCGGCGAGCGAGAGCGAGAGCACCAGGTCGCGCCGCCCCGCCGCGTGGGAGGGGTCGACGATCACCGGCAGGTGGGTGAGCTCCTTGAGGATCGGCACCGCCATCAGGTCGAGTGTGGTGCGCCGGTAGGCGGTGTCGAACGTGCGGATGCCGCGCTCGCAGAGCATCACCGCGGGGTTGCCCTCCTTGAGGATGTACTCGGCGGCCATCAGCAGCTCGTCCAGCGGCGCGGAGAGCCCGCGCTTGAGCAGCGCGGGGCGCCCCGAGCGGCCGATCTCGGTGAGCAGCGAGTAGTTCTGCATGTTGCGCGCGCCGATCTGGATCACGTCGGCGACCTCCAGCACCGCGTCGATGTCGCGCACGTCCATCAGCTCCGTGACGACCGGCAGGCCCGTCTCGGCCTTCGCCTCGGCCAGCAGGCGCAACCCCTCCACGCCAAGGCCCTGGAAGGCGTAGGGGGAGGTGCGCGGCTTGTAGGCCCCGCCGCGCAGCAGGGTGGCGCCCGCGTCGCGCACCACGCGCGCGGTCTCGAGGGTCTGATCGCGCGATTCGACGGTGCACGGGCCGGCGATCAGGGCGAAGTGCTCGCCCCCGACCTTGCGGCCTTCGATGTCGAGCACGGTTCGCTCCCCGTGGCGGAACTGGGCGGAGGCGAGCTTGTAGGGCTTGAGGATCGGGACGACCCGGTCCACTCCCGGCTGGCCCTCCAGCCCAAGGCTCTCCACGCAGGCGTCTTGCTCGACGTCGCCGATCGCGCCGATCACGGTTACGCGCGCGCCCCGGCTGCGGTGGGCACGCGCGCCGGCTCGCTCGATCTTGCCCACGACCGCCGCGATCTCCTCGTCGGTCGCCGACTCTTTCATCACAATCATCATCTGCGCTTCCTTTCTACTGCAAGAGGGCCTGCTGCGCCACCCTCTAGGCCTGGGATCTTAGGCGCTCCTCCAACGAGGTAGCGCCCCTGAGCGGATCGTGAAGGGCGTCGCACGCCCTGCGAAGCGGCGCTCGGTCCGGGGACCCGAAGCGGCCTTGAGACCCGCTCACGTACGGGATCAGGCCGGAGCGCCTAGCTAAATCGCCAGGCGTAGGCGTAAGAGAGCGACCAGTCGGCAGGCGCGAGGAGGCGGCGATGCGATGCGGTTGCGGATGCGGACATGATCCTCTCCGCAGGTTGTAGCACCTTCAAAGCACCTCGGCAAGCGCATCGAGGAAGATCGCGTTCTCCTCGGGCGTCCCGTAGGTGACGCGCAGGGCTCCCTCCCTGCCGAGCGCGCCGCCGCCGCGCACGAGCACGCCGCGCTCGAGCAGGCCGCGCATCACCTCGGCTTCGTCTCTCTCTTCGCCAAGGTGAAACCAGCAGAAGTTGGCCTGCGAGTCGGCTGGTAGCAGCCCCAGCGCGCGCAGCCGCTCGTCCACGGAGATCCGCTCGGCGATCGTGCGTGTGACGCGGTCGGTGACGGCATCCTGGTGGGAGAGCGCCTCGGTCGCGGCGGCCTGCGCCACCGCGTTGCAGAAGAACGGCTGGCGCACCTGGTCGAACGCCCGCGGCAGCTCCTGCGAGCCGCACAGCGCGAAGCCGACGCGCAGCCCGCAGAGGCCGTAGACCTTCGAGAAGGTGCGCAGCAGCACGAGGTTGGGGTGCTCGGCGAGCAGGTCGAGGGAGGCGTCGGGGTCCTCCAGCAGGTTGAACTCGCAGTAGGCCTCGTCCACGATCACACACACGTACGGAGGCACCTCCGCCAGGAACTCGGCGATCTCCGCGAGCTCCAGGGCGGTGCCGGTGGGGTTGTTGGGGTTGCACACGAGCACCAGTCGCGTGGCGACGGTGATCTCGCGCAGCATCGCCGGCAGGTCGTGGCGCTCGCGCTCGTCAAGCGCCACCGCCACCGCCCGCGCGCCCGAGGCGGCGCTCAGGTGCGGGTAGATCGAGAACGACGGCCACGCGTAAACGAGCTCGGCGCCCGGCTCCAGCAGCGCCTCGCCCGCGGCGAGCAGGATGTCGCAGGAGCCGTTGCCGATCGCGATCCGCTCCGGCGGCACTCCGTAGCGCTCGGAGAGGCGCCGGCGCAGCGCGGTGCTGGAGGGGTCGGGGTAGCGGTGCAGGCTCCCCAGGGTCCGCTCGATCGCCTCCCGCACGGCGGGCAGCGGCGGCCAGGGGGACTCGTTGCTCGCGAGCCGCACCCGCGGCGCGGTATCGCCGTACCCACCCGCCGCCGGGTAGCTCGGCAGACGCCGGATTCGCTCTGAAAACTCGAAGGGCACCGCGGTATTGTGGCGAACCCGGCTCCCGAGGGTGACGAACCTGGCCCCAACGGTGGCGAACCCCGGCTCACACCGTGCGGCGATCCTCCCTACTGCGCGGACTCCAAGTCGGCGCGCAGCGCCCTCGCCTCGCCCAGGTAGATGTGCTGGGCCCGGTGGCCCTCCTCGGCGTAGTAGTGAATTAAAACCCGAATCACGCGCGGCAGCGAGCGCGGCACGGGGATCTCGCGGGCGCACAGCAGCGGCACGCTCTCGAAGCCGAGCGCGCGCGCGGCGACGGCGGGAAACTCGGCGTTGAGGTCGTTGGTGGCGGTGAAGATGCAGCTGACGACGTGCTCTGGGACGAGCTCGTTGCGCTCCATGATCGCCGTCATGAGCTCGGTCGTGGCGTCCAAGATGTCCTTGGCGTCGTTGTGCGAGACGCTGATCGCGCCGCGTAGGGCGTGCAGTCGCATGGCGCGCGATTCTGTCAGAGCGCGCGGCCGGCCCGGCGCAGGCTGCGCAGCTCGGCCTCGCCGAGGCGCCGGTGCGCGCCGGGCTCGAGGGCGCCGAGCCGCAGCGGGCCGAAGGCGACGCGCTGCAGCGCGAGGACGGGGTGGCCGACCGCCTCGCACATGCGTCGCACCTGGCGGTTGCGGCCTTCGGCGATCGTCAGCTCCAGCTCGTCGCCGCCGCCCTGCGCGGTCGCCGACCTCGATTCCCCGCTGGCCGGCACGCGCCGCACCTGCGCGGGCGCGGTCGGCCCGTCCTCCAGCTCCACTCCTGTGCGCAGCGCATTCAGCGCCCGCTCCCCGACCGGTCCCCCGGCGACGCGCACACGGTAGGTCCTGGGCACCTCGTAGCGCGGGTGGGTGAGCCGGTGGGCGAGCTCGCCGTCGTTGGTGAGCAGGATCAGCCCGCTGCTGTCGGCGTCGAGGCGCCCGACGGGGTAGAGGCGGCGCTCCTCACCCAGGAGCTCGACGACCGTCGGGCGGCCGTGGGTGTCACTCGCGGTGGAGAGCACACCGACGGGCTTGTGGAGGGCATACACGACGTGCGGCTCGGGGCCG
This sequence comes from uncultured Solirubrobacterales bacterium, assembly GCA_963703395.1. GTDB lineage: Bacteria > Actinomycetota > Thermoleophilia > Solirubrobacterales > Solirubrobacteraceae > Palsa-744. The sequence continues at coordinate 1,595,302 of OY969817.1, forward strand.
GCGAGGAGCCGCCCATCGACCTCCACGCGGCTACGCTCGTCCACCTCGCGGGCGGGATCGCGCACAAGCTCTCCGTCGACACGCACCCGCCCCTGCGCGATCAGGCCCTCGGAGGCGCGCCTGGAGGCGACGCCCGCATGAGCGAGGTGCTTGGCCAGGCGCATCGGCTGCCACCATTACACAGACGAGCCGTCACCGTGCTGATCTGGGCACGTGCACCCACCGCTGTCACGCGACCACAACGCCGACCCAAATCCCCTTCCCAACGCCATGAACCTTGAGCTCCTGCGGGAGACCCTTGCCGCGTCCGGTCAGCCACCCTTCCGCGCCCGCCAGGTGTGGGGGTGGGCGGCGCGGGGCGCGGGGAGCTACGCGGAGATGACCAACCTGCCGCTCTCGCTGCGCGAGACTCTGCAGGGAGAGGTGCCGTTCTCGAGCCTTGAGGTCCGCGAGCAGCGACGCGCGGCCGACGGAACCGTCAAGGCGCTGTTTGCCACGGCCGACGGGCGTCCGCTGGAGGCGGTGCTGATGCGCTACCGAGATGGGCGGCGCTCGATCTGCATCTCCTCGCAGTCGGGGTGCCCGCTGACGTGCAAGTTCTGCGCCACCGGTCAGATGCGCTTCGCGCGGAACCTGAGCGCCTCGGAGATCCTCGACCAGGTGCTGCACTTCCGTCGGGTGGAACCCGTGGACCACTGCGTCTTCATGGGCATGGGCGAGCCGCTGCTCAACCTCGACGCCGTGCTGGGGGCGTGCGAGCGGCTGCCGGACCTCGGCATCACCCACCGGCGCACCGCAATCTCGACAGTGGGGTGGATCCCGGGCATCGAACGGCTCACGGAGTGCGAGCTGCCGCTGCGCCTGGCGCTCTCGCTGCACGCGGCGGAGGAAGCGCTGCGCTCGGAGCTGATGCCGGTCAACGAGCGCTACCCGCTGGTGGATGTGATCGAGGCCTGTCGGGCGTTCTACGCGCGCAAGCGCCGCCGGGTGTTCGTCGAGTACGTGATGCTGGCCGGTGTGAACGATCGCTACGAGCAGGCGGTGGCGCTCGCGAAGCTGCTCGCCCCGGCGGGCCGGGTGAGCGCACCTCTTCCCCACCCCGCCCCCGGGGCGCCAGGCGCGCCGATCCGAGGACGGGGCGAGGGCGCGCGGGACCCGCGGATGTTCAAGGTCAACCTGATTCCCTACAACCCGACCGATTCGCAGTACACGGGATCGAGCCGCGAGGCGATCGCGGCCTTCAGGACGGCACTGGAGGAACGCGGCGTGGAGGCGACGGTGCGCCTCACGCGCGGGCGGGACATCGACGCGGCCTGCGGCCAGTTGGCGGCGCGGGCGGCTTGACGCGGACCCGCTACTCCTCGACCGCCGCCCGACCCTCGATCGCCGGCCCGCCCTCGCTACGGGCCTCTCCGGCGCGCAGCAGCCGCTCGCGCAGCTCGGCGCGCTCCTCGGGGGTGGGGTCCCACTGGGCGACGTCGGGCAGCTCCTGCAGGGAGCGCAGCCCGAAGAGCTTGAGGAAGCTCGTCGCGGTGCGGTAGAGCACGGCGCCGAACTGGGAGCGGCCGGCCTCCTCGACGAGGCCGCGCTCCAGCAGCGTGGAGACCGCGGAGTCGGCGGAGACGCCGCGGATACGGGTGATCTCGGGACGCGAGATGGGCTGCAGGTAGGCGACGATCGCGAGTGTCTCGGCCTGAGCCGGTGTGAGCGTCGCGACGCGGGGACGGCTGAGCAGCCGCCGCGCGGCGTCCTCGGCGACGGGGTCGCTGACGAGCGTGTAGCCGCCGGCGAGCTCGCGCAGCTGGAGGCCGCGGCGTCCGGGAGCGTACTGCTCGGTGAGCAGCTCCAGCGCGGCGGCGACCGCGAGCTCGTCGGCCTGCGTGGAGTCGGCCAGCTCGCGCGTAGTGAGCGGGTCGCCGTTCAAGAATAGGAGGGCCTCGACGACGCGGGCAAGATGCGCAAGGTCCTCGCCCTGGAGCCGCGCTCCCGGCTCTGGAGCATCCCCCATTTCCGGGTCGCTCCCCGCCGCCTGCTGGCCGATCTCCGATCGGTCCTCCACGGGCTCGGCAGCGATCTCGACGGGTGTGGCCGCAAGCTCGACGGGCGCGACCCCGGCCTCTCCCTCACGCTCGGACTCGAGCGCCTCCGCGCCCCCCTCCCGCTCGGGTTCGAACGCGTCCGTGGCCTCGCTCACTCAGGCCCCTCCGACGCCCGCCGCCGACAGCGGGGCGTCCACCTCCGCGGCGAGCGCGCGGACGTGGATCTCACCGAAGCACTCGTCCTGCTCCCAGGCGGCTTCGCCGCGTTTGTAGAGCTCCAACAGCGCGAACAGGGTGACCGCGACGGTCATGCGGTCGGCGCCGCGGACGGCCTCGTCGAAGGTGAAGCGCCCCCGGCGCAGCAGCTCGCGCAGATGACCGAGGCGCTCGGCGAGGCTGACGCGCGGGATCGCGATGTGGCGAATGCTGATCGCGGGCGGCATCGCCAGCAGCCGGCCAATCGCCTGACCCAGCACCGCGGGGTCGTGGGTGCCCTCGACGGGCTCGGGGGCCGCGGACCGTAGGTGGGGAGGCGGAGGCGCGCAGCGGAAGCGCACGCCCTCCTCGCGCGCGAGCAGCTCGCGCAGGTGCTCGGCGGCGGAGCGGTAGCGGCGGGCGTCGAGCATCCGCTCGAGCAGCTCCTCGGCGGCCTCGCCGGGCTCGAGCTCAAGCAGCTGCTCGTCGTCCTCCCCGGCGAGCATCAGCCGCGACTTCAGCTCCAGCAGGGCGGCGAGGAGCACGATGAATTCGGTGGCGCTCTCCAGGTCGAGCTCGCCGCGGGACTCGAGGTGGTCGAGGTAGGCGAGCACGACCTCGGCGAGCTGCAGCTCGAGCAGGTCGATCTCCTCGCGCAGGACGAGCGTCAGCAGGAGGTCGAAGGGGCCGCTGAAGAGGTCGAGGTCGAGGTCGAGGGAGGCGATGCTCACGCCGTCACGGTAGCGGTCAGAAAGGACGGCCACCCCGCCCGTCCGCCCCGACGCCCATGCGCTCGCGCACGTCGCGCAGGGTCTCGGCGGCCATCTCTCGGGCGCGCTCGGCACCGGGGGCGAGGACGGCCTCCAGGGCGTCCTCGTCGGGGCGCAGCTCCAGGTAGCGCTCGCGCACGGGCCGCAGGTGCTCGACCACGGCGGAGGCGACCGCCAGCTTGAAGTCGCCGTAGCGCGCGTCGGCGAACTCGGCTTCGACCGCCGCCGGGGTGCTGCCACGCACCGCGGCGAGAATCTCGACGAGGTTTGACACCCCGGGCTTCTCGGGCGCACGGCGGACCTCGCTGCCGGAGTCGGTGACGGCGCGCTTGAACTTGGCCTCGATCGTCGCAGGGTCGTCGAGCACGAGCACGGTGCCCTGCTCGGTGCCGCCGGTGGTGGACATCTTGCGGGTAGGGTCCTGGAGGTCCATGACGCGGGCACCGACAGCGGGGATGCGGTGCTCGGGCACCACGAGCACCTCGCGCCCGTCCCCGAAGCGCGCGTTGAAGCGGATCGCGATGTCACGCATCAGCTCGACATGCTGGCGCTGGTCGTCGCCGACCGGCACGTCGCCAGCGCGGTAGGCGAGCACGTCCGCAGCCATCAGCACCGGGTAGAAGAAGAGGCCTGCCGAGACCAGCTCGCGCTGCGTCGCCGACTTCTCCTTGAACTGGTGCATGCGCTGCAGGTCGCCGTAGGCGGTGACGCTCGACAACAGCCACGACAGCTCGGTGTGCTCGGGTACGTCGCTCTGGCGGAAGAGGATGCAGCGCTCAGGATCGAGGCCGGCGGCGAGCAGCAGCGCCGTGAGGTCGTACAGGCCGCGCCGCAGCTCGGCGGGCTCGTAGGACACGGTGAGGGCGTGCAGGTCGACGATGCAGAACAGCGCCTCGCCGCGCTCCTGGGCCTCGACGTACTGGCGGATCGCACCGACGTAGTTGCCCAGGTGCTTGCTGCCCGTCGGCTGGATGCCCGAGAAGGTGCGCATCGATTGAGAGACCCTAACCGCTACTCGCATCTGTACAACGCCGTCATGGGCGTGCAGGGCAAGCTGGGCAAGGACGCAAGGAGCGTGGCGTGCTGTGCACGCGAGCGACTGAGGACGCAGATCCAGCGCCGCCATGCACGTTCATGACAGCGCCTGGCGGATTACCGGCCGCTTGGCAGCGGCAACCTCGTCGAGGCGCCGCACGGGCGTGGTGTGGGGAGCTGTGCGGGCGACCTCGGGATCCTCGGCGGCCTCGCGGAGGATCTCCGCGAGGGCGTCGGCGAAAGCGTCGAGTGTCTCCTTCGTCTCGGTCTCGGTGGGCTCGACCATCAGGGCCTCCTCGACGAGCAGCGGAAAGTAGACAGTGGGCGGGTGAAAGCCGAAGTCGAGCAGGCGCTTGGCGAGGTCGAGGGTCTTGATCTGCAGCTCGCGTCGCATGGGCCCCCCGGAGAGCACGAACTCGTGCATGCAGAGCTCTCCGTAGGCGAGCGGCAGATACTCGGCGACGCCCTGCTCCTTCAGTCGCGCGAGCAGGTAGTTGGCGTTCAACACGGCGGTCTCGGAGGCGTCCCGCAGGCCCTCGGCGCCAAGCGAGCAGATGTAGGCGTAGGCGCGTACGAAGCAGCCGTAGTTGCCCTGGAAGCCGCGCAGGCGTCCGATCGACTTGGAGGATTTGGACCCCGCCCACCCCTCGCCGAAGTCGAGGTCGAAGGTGCCCTCCTCGCGCCTGACCACGGCGGGCAAGGGCAGGTAGGGAGCGATGCGCTCGGAGACGGCGATCGGCCCAGAGCCGGGGCCGCCGCCGCCGTGGGGCTGGGTGAAGGACTTGTGGAGGTTGAAGTGGACGATGTCGAAGCCCATGTCGCCGGGCCGCGAGAGCCCCATGACGGCGTTGAGGTTGGCGCCGTCGTAGTAGAGGACGGCGCCGGCGTCGTGGACGATGCGGGCGATCTCCTGGATGTTGGGGTCGAACAGCCCAAGGGTGTTGGGGTTGGTGAGCATCAGGCAGGCGACATCGGGCCCGGCGTTGGCGCGCAGGTCCTCGAGATCGATGCCCCCACCGGGGTTGGTGGCGAGCTTGACGACCTCCAGGCCGGCCATCGTGACCGTGGCAGGGTTGGTCCCGTGAGCGGTGTCGGGGGCGAGAACCTTGGGACGGGCCTCCCCGCGATCCTCGTGGTAGGCGCGGGCGAGCAGCACGCCCGCGAGCTCGCCGTGGGAGCCGGCGGAGGGCTGCAAGCAGACGTGGGGCAGCCCGGCGATCTCGGCCAGCGCCTGCTGGAGGTTCCACATCAGCTCGAGCGCCCCCTGCGCGCGCGCCGGGTCCTGTAGGGGGTGCAGACGGGCGTGGCCGGGCAGCGCAGCGACGCGCTCGTGCAGACGGGGGTTGTGCTTCATGGTGCACGACCCCAGCGGGTAGAAGCCGGAGTCGAGATCGAAGTTGCGCTTGGACAGGCGCACGTAGTGGCGAACGATCTCGGGCTCGGAGACCTCCGGCAGCCGCGGACCCTCGGCGCGGTGCAGGTGGGCGCCCAGCAGCTCGGCGGGATCGACCGCGGGCACGTCGAGCTCGGGGCAGTGAAAGGCGCGCCGCCCGGGGGCGCCCTGCTCGAAGATCGTCAGCGTGTCGGTCATCAGGGGGCGTGTCCTTTGAGATCGTCCGCGCGGCGCAGTTCGCCACCGCGCGCGGGCGCGCGGGGCCTCCTACCCCGCGGCGCGGCGCAGCGCAGAATCGGGAGCGGCCTCAGAATCGGGAGCGGCCTCATGTGACTGCCACCATTTCGCGCTCGGCGGCGACGGCAGCCCCAAGCACCTCGGCGAGCCGGTCGATGTCGGCGCGTGTGCGACGCTCGGTTATGGCAACCAGGAGCCCGCCGCGGTCCTCCTCGCGGCCGGTGAGAGCGTGCAGGTCGGCGCCGGGGTTGACTCCGTGGGCGGCACAGTGGGCGCGGACCGCGGCGACGTCGGCGTCGAGGCGCAGGGCGAACTCGCGGACGACGGGCTGGTGGTGCGCTGCTTCGACACCATCGAGCGCCGTGAGGGCCTGGCGGGCGTAGTGGGTGCGAGCGAGCAGCAGCTCACCCAGCTCGACGATCCCCCGGCGCCCGAGCCAGCTGAGGTAGACGACTCCCGCGAGGGCGTTCAGAGCCTGGGCGGTGCAGATGTTGGAGGTGGCCTTCTCGCGGCGGATGTGCTGCTCGCGGGTCTGGAGGGTGAGCACGAAGCCGCGGCGGCCGTCGAGGTCGCGGGTCTCCCCGGCGATACGCCCGGGCATCCGCCGCAGGTACTCCTCGCGGGCGGCGAAGAAGCCGAAGGACGGCCCGCCGAAGTCGAGGCGGTTGCCGAGCGGCTGCCCCTCGCCCACCGCGACGTCCACGCCGCACTGTCCCGGGGAGGCGAGGATGCCGAGGGCGATGGCGTCGACCTGGGCGATCACGACCGGACCCCGCCCACCCTCGCCGGCCTCCTTGGCGGTGGCGCTGAGCGCGGGGGCGTCCTCGACGGCGCCGTAGAAGTTCGGCTGGGCGAAGATCGCAGCGCCCGTGTCGGAGTCGATCGCGCTGGCCCAAGCGTCGGGGTCGGTGCGCCCGTCGAGCAAGGGCACCTCGACGACCTCGACGCCGTAGCCGTGCGCGTAGGTGCGCAGGGTCTGGAGCGTGTGGGGATGCAACCCAGCGCTGACCACAAAGCGCCCGCGGCCGTTGTGCAGCTTGGCGAGGTACCCGGCGGAGGCGACGGCGGAGGGCCCCTCGTACACGGAGGCGTTGGCGACGGACAGGCCGGTGAGCTCGCAGATCGCGGTCTGGTACTCGAACATCACCTGGAGCCCCCCCTGGGAGACCTCGGGCTGGTAGGGGGTGTAGGGAGTCAGGAACTCCGAGCGCTCGGTCAGCATGTCGACCAGCGCTGGGACGTAGTGGTCGTACATCCCGGCTCCCAGGAAGGTGAGCTCCTGCTCGGCGCTGACGTTGCGCTCGGCGAGCGCGCGCAGGTGCTCGTAGACCTCCTGCTCGGGCAGCCCGGCGGGCAGATCGAGCGCGCGGCGCAACCGCACGGGCTCAGGGATCTGGCGCTCGAAGAGCTCGTCGATGGAGCCCACGCCGATCGCGGCGAGCATCGCGGCGCGGTCGGCGTCGGTGGCGGCGGTGTAGCGGGTCATCCGCTTCCCAGCCTAGCCCTTTGGTCGGCACGGATACCAAACATCGAGCGCAGGCTATGCCGCGCTTGAGACGGGACGCTCGGGCCGGAGGCAAGGCGCTCAGTCACGCAGCGGATCGACCCAACGCAGCCCAGGGAAGCGCGAGCAGTCGCTGTCGCAGGAGCAGAGCAAGGCACCGTGCTCGATCGCCAACGCCGCCAAGTGGGCATCGCTGGTCAGGTTGCCGGCGGTTCCCACCTCGATCAGCAACTCGCGCAGGACAGCCGCATGGCGCTCGAAGGCTGCGCCGCTCAGACGAGGCTCGCGACGTAAGCGTCGGCGTCCAGCAGGGCCTCGGTCTCGGAGGGATCGGAGAGGCGCACCTTGACGAGCCAGCCGGCGCCGTAGGGGTCGTCGTTGATCGCCTCGGGAGCGTCGGCGAGCGCGTCGTTGACCTCGACGATCTCCCCAGAGAGGGGGGCGATCACGTCGGAGACGGCCTTGACGGACTCGACCTCGGCGTAGGGCTCGTCCTGCGTGAGCACGGCGCCCACGTGGGGCGGCTCGCAGAAGACCACCTCCCCGAGCGCGTCCTGGGCGTACCAGGTGATACCCAGCGTGGCGTGGTCGTCTTCGAGGCGGGCCCAGTCGTGCTCGGCGTGGTAGAGCAGGTCATCGGGGTAGCTGGCGTCGGCCATTCACGAGCCCTTCCGGTAGAGCGGCTTCTGCTTCACGATCGCGGGGCGGATCTTGCCACGAACGTCGATCTCCAGGCGGGTGCCCACACCGGCGCGTTCGGCGGGGACGTAGGCGAGGCCGATCCCGACCCCGAGGCAGGGCGAGAGCGTCCCGCTGGTCACCTCGCCCCCGCCGAGGATCGGATTGCCCTGGCGGGCGATCCCGGGGCCGTCGATCGCGAACGCAACCAGCCGCTCCGCGGAGAGCGCGGGCGGGTGGGCGGGCTCCCACTCCCGCGCAGCGCGCACGGCGTCGGCGCCGATGAAGCCGGTGTCCTCCTTGCAGCACCACCCGAGCCCCGCTTCGATCGGGCCGCGGTGCACGGAGAGGTCGTTGCCGTAGAGGTGAAAGCACGCCTCCAGGCGCAAGGTGTCGCGTGCGGCAAGACCGGCGGGGGCGGCGCCGCGGCGCACGAGCTCGTCCCACAGGCCGGGGGCGTCGGGGGGGAGCTCAGCAGCTCGACCCCTTCCTCCCCGGTGTACCCGGTGCCGCATACGAGCACGGTGGCGCCCGCGATCCTGCGCTCGGCGGCGGTCATTCGCAGGGGTAGAGGAGAGTCCGAGATTGCCTGCACGACTTCGCGCGCGCGGGGGCCCTGCACGGCGAGCATCGCGTAGTCCTCCAGGCGGTCGTGCACCTGTACGTCGAATCCGCTCGCCTGCGCACGAAACCACTCCAGGTCGCGGACGTGGTTGGCGGCGTTGGTGACGGTGAGGAAACGCTGAGGCTCGACGCGGTAGGTGAAGAGGTCATCCAGCACGCCCCCGTCCTCGCGGCAGAGCACGCTGTACTGCGCCCCACCCACGGGGATCTGGGCGACGTCGTTGGAGAGCAGTCGCTGCAACAGCGCCTGGGCGTGGGGGCCGGCGGTCTCGATCTCGCCCATGTGAGAGACGTCGAAGATCCCGCACTCCCGGCGCACCGCAAGGTGCTCCTCGCGCACGCCGGCGTACTGCACGGGCATCTCCCAACCCGCGAAGTCAACGAGCTTCGCGCCGGCGGCGACGTGCCGGTCGAACAGGGCGGTGTGGCGCAGGGGGCTGGGTGGCACGGCGCGCAGGTTAGCGGCCCGCCGGCCCGCCTCAGCGCAAGAACGGCGGGACGTCGATCTCCTCGTCGGAGATCTCAAGCGAGGAGCGCTCGCGCTCGCCGATACGGGGGCCGCGGTCCACGGCGCGGCCGGAGCGCTCGCGGCGCGCACCTGTCCGGAGCCCACCCACCCGGTGGTCGAAGCCGGTGCCGATCACCGTGACGCGTACCTCGTCGCCCAGGCTCTCGTCGATCACCGCGCCGAAGATGATGTTGGCGTTGGGGTCGGCCGCCTCTTGGATGATCTCGGCGGCCTCGTTGACCTCGAACAGGCCGAGCTCCTTGCCCCCGGTGATGTTGAGCAGGATGCCGGTGGCGCCGTCCACGGACTCTTCCAGCAGCGGCGAGGAGATCGCGATCTTGGCGGCCTCCGCGCAGCGGTTCTCCCCGGCGGCCGAGCCGATGCCCATCAGTGCGGAGCCGGCGTCGTGCATGATCGTGCGCACGTCGGCGAAGTCGAGGTTGATCAGCCCGGGGATCGTGATCAGGTCGGTGATCCCTTGGATGCCCTGGCGCAGCACGTCGTCGGCCTCCTTGAAAGCGTCGAGCATCGAGGTGCGCCGCTCGACCACGGCGAGCAGCTTCTCGTTGGGAATCACGATCAGCGTGTCCACGACCTCGCGCAGCCGTTCGATGCCCTCGGTCGCCGACCGCGCGCGTTGGGTGCCCTCGAACTCGAACGGGCGCGTCACCACGCCGACGGTCAGCGCGCCGATCTCGTTCTTGGCGATCTCCGCGATCACGGGCGCCGCGCCGGTGCCGGTTCCGCCCCCCTCGCCGGCCGTGACGAACACCATGTCGGCGCCCTTCAGCGCCTCCTTGATGTCGTCGCGGGACTCAGCCGCCGCGGCGAACCCCACCTCGGGGTTGGCGCCGGCGCCGAGGCCGTGGGTGGAGACGTGGCCGATGTTGAGCTTGATGTCGGCTTCGCACATCGCGAGCGCCTGGGCGTCGGTGTTGGCGGCGATGAACTCCACGCCGCGTAGCCCCGCATCGACCATGCGGCTCACGGCGTTCGTCCCGCCGCCGCCTACGCCCACGACCTTGATCACTGCCAGGTAGCTGCCTACGCCGCTCTCCATGATGATCTTTGCGCTTTCCGCCGAAGCCTAGAGTAATAGTTAAGGGTTCAGAATCGGCTTCCCATAGGAAACCAGATTTGCCCACGGTATGCAGGGAACTTCGCCCTGTCAACAGGTGCGACGACTTTTGCAGGATCTATTGCAGAACCGCCGACTCTCAACCACCACCCGAGGAATGGCTCGGGACCACACTCAACCTGAAGTTGAGAGTGAGGGTTCTGCGGTGGTTAGGTGCGTTGCTTCCGCAGTGCCCGCCTGTGGCGTTTCCTGGGTAGTGGTCTGCGGGATACCCGCCTGGGAGGCGCCTTGGGTGGCCGGCTGAGAGGCCACTTGAGCAGGGGTGCTCACGGCGGCGGCGCTCGACGCGCTGCTGCTGGAACCCCCACGGACGGCTTCAGCGAGCGTGTTGGCGAGGGCGGCGGCGGTCGGGTCGGAGGCGCTCACCTGCGCGGGCGCGGCGCTCCCTTCCAGGCCACCCGCCGCGGTGGTGCCCGCGGCGGGCCGTTCGGGGGCGCGCACGTCCACGTAGCTCGCCCCCGCGGAACTGGGGTCGGCGAGCACCCGCGCGGCGGAGAGCCACTTTGCGTGCGGGCGAGTGGCGTCGCCGAAGTAGAGGAGCAGGCCGCCTCGCATCGCCACGGTGAGCCCTTCGCGGCCCGCTGTGAAGACGCGCTCGACCCAGCCGAGGAGCGTGTGCGGAGCGGCGCCGAGGACGCGTAGCTCCGCGCGCACCGCTGCATCTTCGACCTGTCCGGTGGGCGCCAGCGAATGACCAGAAGCCCACCCGCCCGAGATCGCGGGCAGCAAGGCCGAGAGCAGACCCGGCCCAAGGACCTCCCCGTCGGCGGCCACCGCGGTACGGACGCCCGCCACCGTCAACGCTGCTACAGGCGGCTGCTCGAGCACGTGAATGCGCAGGCCGTGAGGGAAGCTCGTGCTGACGCTCAGGTCCCGCACCACGCGGAAGGGAGCGACCGCGGCGCGCAGCTCACGAACGTTCACGTCCAGCGTGGTCATGCGCCGCGCGGCGCTGCTCAGCGCCGCGTCGATTCCCCCGGCGTCCGCCCCCCGCACGCCGCTGATCTGCACCCGCCCCACCGCCACAAGCGACGAGTCGCGCAACAACAGCCAGCCGCCGGCGAGTAACGGCAGTGCGACGAGGACCGCGATCAGCGCGTTGCGCAGGCGCCTACGCCGCCAGAGGAACGATGCGCCAATCCTGACCAGACCAGCGGCGGCCGCGAGCCGACGCGGAACGCCGATCGCAGAGTGCGCAGGTCTGCGGGCGCTACGGCGCGGAGTAGACGCGGCGAGCGAACGGGCCATCCCGAGGTCTTCGACCTCGGCGGGCGAACCCCTACATCCAAGGGAAGCGCACGGGCCCGAGCGTCTGCACCTCGGGCTCCAGCGCCACGCCGAAGCGCTCGAGCACGCGACGGCGGCCCTCGGCCATCAGCGCGACGATCTCCGCAGTGCTCGCCGTGCCGGTGTTCTCGATGAAGTTGGCGTGCTTGGGCGCGAAGCGTGCGCCACCGAAGGCCAGGCCGTTGCAGCCAGCCTCGGAGAGCAGGAGGCCCGCGGTGTGCCCCTGCGCGCGGGGGTCCTCGGGGTTCTTGAAGGTCGAGCCGAACGTCTTGATCCCCTGCGGCTGGGCCTCGTGGCGACGGGCGCGCAGCTCCGCCAACGCCGCCTTGACCTCCCGCGCCTCCGCGGGGTGCAGCAGGAACGAGGCGTGGGCCACGACCTCCCCGGCGGCGAGGTTCGAGCGGCGGTAGTCGAACCCCAACTCTCGCGGCTCGCGGCGCTCCACCCCGGAGCCGGTCGCGATCTGCACCCACTCCAGCGTCCGCGCGAGCTCGCCGCCGTAGGCGTTTGCGTTCATCCTTACCGCCCCGCCCACGGTGCCGGGGATGTTGACGCCAAACTCGATGCCTGCGAGCCCCACGCCGGCGGCGTATGCGGCCACCTTCGGCAGTCGGGCTCCGCCGCCGCACAGCAGCCCCCGCTCCCCCACCCGCTCGATCTGCGCAAGCTCGCCTTCGAGCTTCAGCACGAGGCCGGCCACGCCCTCGTCGGCGACCAGCAGGTTCGAGCCGGAGCCGACGACTGCCACCGGCGTCCCCGCGGAGCGCGTCCAGGCGAGCAGCTCCAGCAGCTGCGCCTCGTCCCCCACGCGGGCGAAGAACTCGCTCGCGCCGCCCGTGCGCACCGTCGTCAGCCGCGCGAGCGGGAAGTTTGCCTGGACACTCGCCGGCGGGCCGGGCGCGTGGCTCACTCTCTCACCAGCCTCCGCGCCAGCTCATCCACATCGCCGGCGCCCATCGTCAGGCACAGGTCGCCCTCGCCGAGCAGGCCCCGGAGGACTGGCTCGGCGTCGGCGAACGTGGGCAGCCAGTGGACTGGGCGGCCCCCCGCCGCGTCTGCGGCCGCCTGCGCGATCAGCAGCCCGCTGACTCCCCCGTGATCCTCGGCCCGCTCACGTGCGGGGTAGACATCGAGCACCACAATCACGTCGGCGAGCGCCAGCGCACGTCCGAACTCGTCCGCGAGCAGGGCGGTGCGCGAGTAGAGGTGAGGCTGGAAGACCGCCACCAGCCGCCGTCGCTCCAGCGTGCGCGCCGCGCTCAGGGTCGCCGCGACCTCGGTCGGGTGGTGCGCGTAGTCCTCGTACACCAGCGCCCCACCCGCGCTTCGACCAAGCAACTGGAAGCGGCGGCCGGCCCCCCCGAAGCCCTCGACACCCTCGATCGCGCGCCTCGGGGGCGCGCCTGCGATGAGAGCCGCCTCTAGAGCGCCCGCGGCGTTGACCGCGTTGTGGACGCCCGGGACCGACAGGCGCACAGCCTCGCCCCGCCAGGCAAAGCACGACCCCCCAGCGGTGAGCGTCAGATCGTGTGCGTCGTAAGGAGTGACCGTACCGACCGATCGAAGATCGGCCAGCAGCTCCAGCAGGTCCGGCCGGTCCCAGACCACCGCCGATGGCGCCCTGGCCAGGAACTCGCGGAAGGCTGCCCGCAGCTCCCCGAGCGAGGCGAAGCTCGCGTGGTGGTCCAGCTCAACGTTCGTCAGCACGGCGACATCGATGTCGAGGCTGAGCATCGAGCGGTCGGACTCGTCCGCCTCGACCACCAGCCACTCGCCCTCCCCCCACTCCGCATTCGCCAGACCGCCTCCCACGGGAGCGCCGATCAGCCACCCGGGGCGCTCGCCGCTCGCACGCAGAGCGTGCACGATCATCGACGCCGTGGTGGTCTTGCCGTGGGTGCCGGCTACCGCGATCGTGCTCCTCAGCGCGGTGAGCTCGCCGAGCAGGTCCGCACGCGGCCTCACTGGAACGCCCCGGTCGGACGCCGCCATAAGCTCCGAGTTCTCGCGGGAAACGGCACTTGAGTAGAAGACCTCCGCACCCTGCTCGGCGGGCACGTTGCGCGCGTCATAGCCGATGCTCGCCTGCAGTACACCGTCGGTTGCCAGGCGCTCCAGGTAGGGGGTGCTGTTGCTGTCCGACCCGCTGACCGCGGCCCCGAGCGCGTGTGCGGCGCGCGCGTAGCCGCTCATCCCCGCGCCGCCCACGCCGACGAGGTGCAGGCGCCGCCCACGCCACGGTCCGCTCATCTGGAGCGTGCCTCTGAACGCCCCGCGACAGGTCCCGGAGGGGTGTGCGTGTTCATGCCGCGGCCTCCAGCAGCTCCGCGGCGACTGCATCGGCCGCGTCGGGGCGCGCCAGGCGGCGTGCGGCGGCCGCCATCGCCCGCATCCGCTGGGGATCGGCGAGCAACGCAGCCGTCTCGCGGGCCAGGCGCGCGGGGCTCAGCTCGCCGTCGGGGATCACCACAGCGGCACCTCCCTGCGCCATCCAGCGGGCGTTGGCCGTCTGGTGATCGGCGGCGGCGTGTGGGTAGGGCACGAGGATCGCGGGCCTGCCGTGGGCGGCGATCTCGAACAGCGAGCCCCCCGCCCTGGCGACCACGAGGTCGGCAGCGGCGAGCGCGTCGGTGAAATCCCCGAGGTCGAGGTACTCGCGCAGGTCGTACCGCGCGGGAAGGGCCGATCGAAGATCGGGGGCAAACAGCCCGACGGGCTGGGTCGCCGCCAGCTCCGGGTAGTCGCGGCGCCCGCAGACGTGCAGCACGTGAAAGGCAGCCCCGGCGAATGCCTCGACCGCGGCGAGGTTGATCGAGCGCGCTCCCAGTGAGCCCCCGAAGACCAGCACGCTCCTCTCGCCGGGCTCGATCCCCAGCCGTTCCCGCGCCCCGGCGCGGTCCTCCTGGGGCGGTGGGATCGGGCGGCCCGTGACCAAGTAACGGCTCCCGCCGCGACCGGTTCGCAGGCGCGCGAAGTAGTGGCTCCCGCGACCGGCTCGTAAGCGTGCGAGCACCCCGCCCGGCAGGCGCGGTGCCGCTCCGTGCGGCGACTCGTCTCCCGTGACGGTGCCGTTGGACGGGGAACCTCCAGCGGGCTGGGAGCCGGCGGGAGGGAAGGCGAGGCAGACCCGCCGCGCGAACGGGGCCAGCGCGCGATTGGCCAGCCCCAGGTGGCTGTCCGCCTCGGTGAGCACCAGCGGCACGCGGCGCGTGAGCGCGGCGAGCCCCACCGGCCCGGAGACGTACCCTCCGCCGCCCATCACCGCGTCCGGGGCCAGCTCCCCCAACAGCGCGCGGGCGCGCAGGAAGGCCTTCACCGCCAGCGCCAGCGCGCGCGCCGCTCGCAGCGGGTTGCGGCGGTCCAGACCGACGACCGAGATCCTGTGCAGCGGGTACCCCGCTGCCGGTACCAGCTGCGCCTCCGCGCGCTCGCCGCCGATGAACGTGACCTGTGCGCCCCGCGCCCGCAGGGCGTCAGCCACCGCGAGCGCCGGCACGACGTGCCCGGCGGTCCCCCCCGCTGCGATCACGACTCTGCGCGGCCTTGTGCTCACCGGCCAATCCTGCCGGTTTGCGGGCGCGCGCGTCGCCCACCACGCGTACGTGGGCGCTGGTGCCAGAGGCGACGTTCAGCAGCAGGCCCATCGCGGCCAGCATCACTATCAGGCTGCTCGAGCCGTAGGAGATGAACGGGAGCGGCACTCCCGTGAGCGGCGCGAGGCCGAGCACGGCGAACACGTTGAGCAGCGCCTGGGAGAGGATCAACGTGGTCATCCCGACCGCGATCAGCGCGCTGTAGAGGCTGCGCGCGCGCTTCGCGGTCCGCAGGCCCGCGTAGCCGATCAGCGCGTAGAGGAAGAACAGCGCATACACGCCCACGACCCCGAGCTCTTCGGCGACCACCGCCAGGATGAAGTCGGTCTGCGCCTCCGGCAGGTAGAAGATCTTCTGCACCGACTGGCCCGGCCCCACCCCGAATAGTCCCCCCGAGCCAATTGCGATCTGACCCTGGACAGCCTGGAAGCCGCTTTGGCTGGCGTGCGCCCAGGGGTCGAGGAATGAGGTCAGCCGCGCGCGCGCATAGGGCTGCGCGAGCGCGTACAGCGCGACCACCGCCAGCGCGCAGCCGGCGATGATCGCGAGGTTGCGCAGCGGGATCCCCGCGGCCAGCAGCAGCGCGGAGGTCGTGAACGCGATCACCAGGGCGGTGCCGATGTCCGGCTGGGTCGCTACCAGCAGGCAGGCGCCGCCGACCACGATCAGCAGCGGTTTGGAGAGCTCGCGCAGGTCGTGCACGCGCTGGGGGCGGCGCGCGAGCAGCGTGGCGCAGTAGAGCACCAGCGCGAGCTTCAGCAGCTCGGATGGCTGGAACTGGAAGATGCCGGGGCCGATCCAGCGGCGCGCTCCGTTGACGCTCACCCCCACGTGGGGGATGTGCACCGCGAGCACGAGCGCGAACGAGACCACCAGCAGAGGCGCGACGACTTTCTGCACCTTCACGACCCCGTCGCGCGCCAGCACGTGCATCAGCGCCAGTCCCGCACCCCCGAAGATCACGTACTTCACGAGGTAGCCGCTGCCGTTGCCCTGCCCCTGCAGCAGAGTGCTCGTCGAGGATGCGCTGTAGACCATCACCGCCCCGAACGCCAGCAGGCAGAGCGTGGCGGTGAGCAGGATGCGCTGCTCGAGCGACTGCTCGCGCCGTCGCTTTGCGGCCACGCCGGCAGGTCGTTCCGAGCGGCCCGCGCGAGCGCTCTGATGAGCTTTGGCGTTGGCGCCCCGCGCCGCTGATGACATCCCAGGCACTTCGACGTGTGCGTGCGGAAGCCTCCCTGAGAGCTCATACCGGCGGAGTCGGAGCGTGCGTCGAGCACGGCCGGCGGCACCCGGTCAGAGACGAACGCAGCGCGACGCGCCAAGCAACCTACGGCCGCGGGCCCGGCGGATCGACCACGCCTGGAGGCGGATCGAGCACACCCAGGGGCGCTTCGAACACCCCCCATTGGCCTCCGCGTCGCCGGCTTTACTGCTGGCCCTCACCGAGAAGCCGTATTCCCCGCCCCCCAGCGTCACACCGGCGCTGCCCAGGTCGAGGCTGACGGTGAACGTCGCACCCAGCAGGACCCCCGTTGACGCAAGTCAATCAGCTCACATCGTACGCGGCCCTCGAGACGAGCGCTAAGAACCGCTCGCCGCGGGCCTCGAAGTCCGAGAACTGGTCGAAGCTCGCGCAGGCGGGTGAGAGCAGTACCACCTCGCCCGCCGCTGCCGCCCGGGTGGCAGCGGCGACGGCCTGCTCGAGGTCGCCGCATTCGCGCAGCAGGACTCCCGCGCCCTCCAGCGCCAGCCCGATCCGCGGGGCGTCCTCGCCGATCAGGTAGACCGCGCGGCAGCTCGCCGCCACGCCGTCGCGCAGGGGGGCGAAGTCCTGGCCCTTGCCCTGGCCGCCGAGGATCAGGTGGACGCCGTCGGTCGGGAATGCCCGCAGTGCGACAAGCGTGCTCGCGACGTTGGTCGCCTTGGAGTCGTTGACGTACAGCACCCCGCCGCGGGTCGCCGCCTCCTCCAGACGGTGCGGGACGCCCGGAAAGGTGCGCAGGCCTGCCCGCACCGCGTCCCGATCGAGCCCGCGCGCCAGGCAGACAGCGGCGGCGGCCATCGCGTTCTGGAGGTTGTGCTCGCCGCGCAGGCGCAGCTCATCCGCTGCGATCAGCCGTTCTCCCTCCCACCACAGGCTCCCCCCGCGCAGCACACACTCTGCCTCCCCGCCCGCCCCCGCACCGCAGCGCACCCGGCGCACGCCGAGCTGGAGCTGGAGCTCCGGCCCCGCGGGGACCACCGCCACGTCCCCCTGCGCCTGGCGGGCGAAGATCCGCAGCTTGGCCTCCCGGTAGGCCTCGATCGTCGCGTGCCGGTCGAGGTGGTCGGGGGTTATGTTGAGCAGCACCGCAGCCTCCGGGGCGAACGCGAGCGCGTCTTCGAGCTGAAAGGAGGACACCTCGCATACGACGGTCGCCCGCTCGTTGACATTGCTCACCAGGCCGCTCAGAGCCGCGCCGACGTTGCCTGCCACGGCGACCGGCAGACCGGCCTCGCGGTGGATGTGGCCGATCAGCTCCACGGTCGTCGTCTTGCCGTTCGTGCCCGTCACCGCGATGAATTCGTTTGGCAGAAGACGCCACGCCAGCTCGAGCTCGCCCAGTACCGGCATCTCCCGCTCGCGCGCCGCCGCGACGGCGGGAGCCTGCGCTGGCACCCCGGGGCTCTTGAGCACGGCCCGCACGCCCTCCAGGTGCCCAAGGCCGTCATCGCGCAGGTGCAGCTCGACACCTCGTTCGGCGAGCGCCTCCAACCCAGATGGCGCGCCGGCATCCACGCCGATCACGCGCTCCCCGCGTTCGCGCAGCACGCGCGCCGCCGCCGCGCCCGAGCGTGCGAGCCCCACGATCAGGTAGGGGCCCTCGGGAATCGGCGGACGGGGCGCCGGTGGCCCTTCGAGCCTCCGTGGACGGCGGGCGGGCGCACCGCCATCGTGGTCGGGCCCCTCCCTTGTGCGCTGTATCCGCATGTTGTGCGCCACGGTAACGCTTGCGACTCCCGGCAAGGTCTCGCGACCCTGACGAGATCGCCGATTCCGCGCAAGGCTGCTGTATGCTGTAATACATCATGCGACATCGAACTCAGCTCTATCTGGACGATGGCCAGTACCGCTGGCTCAAGCAACAGGCGCAGCGGGAAGGGAGCATTGCGCAGGTCGTGCGCGATCTGATCGACACGGCGCGTTCGCGCAGGCCCAGTCTGGCGCGCGACCCCTTGATCCGCTACCTCATCGACGAGCCGCCGGCGGAGGGGTCGCACGGCTCAACGGTGCGAACGCTGGACGAGGATCTCTACGGTTGAGAAAAGTGTTCGTGGACACGGGGGCGTTTGTCGCTCTGCGCAACCGCGCCGAGCGCGAGCATGAGGCCGCCCGAGCGGCGCTGTCAACTCTGGTGTCCGAACGTGTGCCACTCCTCACCTCCAACTACGTCTTCGCCGAGACCTACACGGCGCTGCTCATGAGGGTGGGCCGGAGTGAGGCCATCGAGTGGGGCCGGCAGTTTCGCTCGAGCGAGGCCATCGAGTTGGTTCGCGTCGATGAGCCCATCGAGGACGATGCCTGGTCGATCCTCGAAGCCCACGCCGACAAGCGCTGGAGCTACGTGGATGGGACCTCGTTTGCCGTGATGGAGCGTGAGGGAATCTCCGAGGCGTTCGCCTTCGATCACCACTTCGCGCAGCGCGGCCTGACGCTCGTGCCCAGCGGTTAGCGTTCCCGCCTAAGCAATGCTCTGGCGATAGATCGTGAAGCCGATCGCGCAACAGATCGCGGCGATTATCCAGAAGCGCAGGATGATCTTGGTCTCCGACCAGCCGCGTAGCTCGAAGTGGTGGTGGATCGGCGCCATCAGGAACACCCGCTTGTGGCGCGTCTGGAAGTAGAGCACCTGGATCGCGACCGACAGCGCCTCGATCACGAAGATCCCGCCGAGCAGGATCAGCAGCACCTCCGTCTTGGTCATCACTGCGAGCCCCGCGATCGCCCCGCCGAGCCCGAGCGCGCCGGTGTCCCCCATGAAGATCGTCGCGGGGAACGCGTTGAACCAGAGGAAGCCGATGCACCCCCCCACCAGGCAGCCCGCGAGCATCGAGAGGTCGTTCGAGGACGCGATGAACTCGGAGGTGATGAACGTGATGCCCACGTAGGCCAGCAGCACGATCGCCGCGCAGCCCGCCGCGAGGCCGTCGAGTCCGTCGGTGAGATTCACCGCGCTGGTCGTACCGGCCACCACCAGGTAGATCAGCAGCGGGTAGAACGGCCCCAGATCGACCTGGTAGTCGACAATGCGCAGCCGCAGCGTGCTTTGCAGGTGCGCCTCGTGCGTGGCGATGAACCACAACCCCAGGGAGATCGCGATCGTCACCGCCAGCTTCGTGCGCGCCCGCAGGCCCAGCGAGCGCCGCCGCACGAGCTTGGTGTAGTCGTCCGCGAACCCCAGCAGCGCGCAGGCGAGCGCCGTGCCGAAGACTCCCAGCGCGCGCCATTCGTAGCCGGTCAGGATCAGGAACGGGATCGCGACCGCGAGGAAGACGATCACCCCGCCCATCGTCGGGGTGCCCGCCTTCTGGTGGTGCCCCGCGGGGCCCTCCTCGCGGATCTGCTGCCCGAACTCGCGCCTGCGCAGGAACTCGATGAACTTCGGGCTCAGGAAGATGCAGATCAGGAGCGCCGCGGTGCCCCCGATCAGGATGCGGCCCACCTCAGCTGTCCCCGGCCGGGCTCGTCAGCGTCTCGGCGATCCGCTCCAAGCCGACCCCACGCGAGCCCTTCACGAGCACGCTGTCGCCCGCGCGCAGCAGCGTCGAGAGGAGCTCGGCCGCTTCAGCGGCGTCCCGCACGCAGCGGACGTCTCCTTCAAATACATCCCCCATCTCACCCGCTAGCGGACCGACCGCGACCAGCAGCTCGACCCCGCGCGCACCGGCATACGCGCCGATCTCGCGGTGCAGGCGCCGCTCCTCCTGGCCCAGCTCCAGCATGTCGCCGAGCACCGCTACGCGGCGCCCCGGCGCAGTCGCGGCGAGGTCCTCGAGCGCCGCGCGCATCGACATCGGGTTGGCGTTGTAGCAGTCGTTGATCAGCACAATCTCATCTGGCAACTCGATGTGCTCGCCGCGTAGCGCCGAGAACCGCACCTCTACCCTCCCCGCGGGGGTCACACCGAGAGCGCGTGCGGCCGCTACTGCGGCCACCAGGTTGCGCAGGTTATGGGATTGGGCGAACGACGGCCTCAGCACGATGCGCTCCCCGCCGGAGGAGTGGTCCACGATCGCGACCTCCCCATCCTCCCGGCGCTCCACCAGCTCCACGTCCCCGCCCTCCCCGAACGTCACGGTCCTCAGGTCCTCCCGCAGGTGCAGCGCGAGCAGCGGCTCGCCGGCCGGTACCACCGCGGTCGCGCCCGGCGCCATGCCGGCGATCAGCTCCGCCTTGGCGGCCGCGATCGCCTCCAGGGACCCCAACTGCTCTAGGTGCACGGGGCCCACGTTCACGATCACACCCACCTGTGGCTCGGCGATCGCGACCAGCTCCGCGATCTGCCCTCGCCCCCGCATCGCCATCTCCAGCACCAGCGCCCGCGTGCCCATCGGCGCGGCGAGCACCGCCAGCGGCAGCCCGATCTCGGTGTTCAGGTTCTCCGAGCTCGCCACCGTGGGCCCGCCCAACTCCGATTCCGCGCCGCGCAACAGCGCTGCGAGGATATCCTTCGTCGAGGTCTTGCCCGTGGAGCCGGTGACCGCGACCACACGCGCCCCGGCCTCTCCCAGCGCCCGCCGCCAAGCGCGCGCGAGCGACTGTAGGCCCGCCAGCGGGTCGGGATGGACGAGCACGGCGCCGGCGCCGGGGGGTGCGGTCGGAATGTCGCCCCCCACGGACCCGGCGTGGGCGGGCGTCACCAGCACGCCCCACGCGCCCGCGCCCAGCGCCTGCGCCGCATAGGCGCCGCCGTCCACCCGCTCCCCCGGCAGACCCACGAACAGATCCCCGGGCCGCACGCTGCGCGAATCGATCACAACGCGGCGCGGCGCGGGTGGGATCCCATGCCCTGCGTTAAGCAAGCGCGCCCCCGCGGCCGCCGCGACGCGGGCCGCGTCCCACTCGATCACGCCGCGTCCCACTCGATCATGCCGCCGAGGGTGGGCGGGCCTGAATCGCGCGCGCCCCGCGCTTGCAGCGCTTCGCGAGCGACGGTCACGTCGTCGAAGGGCACCGTCTCCCCGTTTGCGAACTCCTGGCCCTGCTCGTGGCCCTTGCCCGCCACCACCACCACGTCCCCCTTGCGGGCCACGACAATCGCACGGCCGATCGCCTCGCGGCGGTCGCTCAGCGCCTGCACCGGAGCCACCCCCACCGCCCGCGCCCGCGCCGCGCCCCCCAAGATCTCGGCGACGATCGCCTCCGGGTCCTCCGAGCGGGGGTTGTCAGAGGTCACCACAACCACGTCCGCCAAGCGCGCCGCCACCTCCCCCATCAACGGGCGCTTGCCTCGATCGCGGTCCCCGCCCGCGCCGAACACGCAGATCACGCGCCCCCCAGACAGCTCGCGCGCCGCGCGCAGCACGTTCTCCAACGAGTCCGGCGTGTGAGCGTAGTCCACCAGCACCGCGAACTCCTGGCCCTCGTTGACGGGCTCGAGGCGCCCCGGCACCCGCACCCCGTGCTCCAGGGCCGCCACCAGCGTGTCGAGGTCAACCCCCAGCGAGTGGACCGCCGCGAGGGCACCCAGCGCGTTGGCGACGTTGAAGCGGCCCGGCAGCGGGAGCGAGAGAGAGCGCGCGCCCGCCGGAGTCTCAAGGTGCGCTTGGCAGCCCGCGAAGCCGACCCGCACATCGAGCGCGCGGTAGTCCGCGTCCCGATCGACCGCGAACGTCACCACCCCCGGCAGCTCCGCCGCCAAGCGCCGCCCGTACGGATCGTCCACGTTGACCACACTGACCCCCGGAAGAGCCGGCACGAACAGCCGCCGCTTGGCTTGGAAGTACTCCTCCATCGTGCTGTGAAAGTCGAGGTGGTCCTGGGTCAGGTTCGTGAAGATCGCGGCCGCGAAGCGAACGCCTTCAGCGCGCCCCAGCTCAAGCGCGTGCGAGGAGACCTCCATCGCGCAGCACTGATCGCCCCCATCGAGCATCGCGCGAAAGGCGCCCTGCAGATCGATCGCCTCCGGGGTCGTGCGCTGGCTGGCCGATAAGGAGATCGCACTCGATCTCGCATCGGCCGGAGATCCCGTTCAACCTTCGACCGGTCGGCCGCTCCTCCGCACCTCCGACCACAGAGGTCACCGTGCCCAGCAGCCCGCAGGGGTGCCCGCCCGCTTCAAGCAGCGTCCGCACCAGGTACGCCGTGGTGGTCTTGCCGTTCGTGCCCGTCACCCCCACCACCTTCAGCTCCCTCGTAGGATCCCCATGGAAGCGCGCCGCCACCGGGCCCATCGCCGCCCGCGCCGACCCCACCACCACCTCCGGTACCCCCAGCCCCAGCGGGCGCTCCACCACCAGCGCCGCCGCCCCAGCCGCCACCGCCTGAGCCGCGTGGTCGTGGCCGTCGCTGCGCTCGCCTCGCACACAGAAGAACAACGCCCCCGGGTCCACCCGCCGGCTGTCGTACGCGAGGTCGGCGATCTCCACATCCACCACCGCGGAGTTGACCGCACCAACCTCCACCGGGACCACATCCCCCAGCCTCATCGTCGGTTGACACCCCGCAATCGCATCGGCCTGAGTCTAGTTTCAGCGCCCGACGCAGTCGGCTTCCAGGCCCCGCGGGGGCCCTCTGAGCGGGTGCAGCAATACCGGCTATACTCGATGCATGGCGAAGGTCATGGTGTCTCTTCCCGACGATCTGCTTGAGCGTATCGACGCCCGCGCGCGAGCCGGGCACGCGACCCGCAGCGGCTTTCTGCGCGAGCTGGCCGAGCGGGAGCTCGCTGCCGAGGCCAGGCAGGGCGCGAGGGAGATCGAAGAGTTGCTCGGCGACCCCGTGCCCCTTGGCGGCAACGCGACTGAGCTGATCCGCCACGATCGACGCTCGCACTGATGCTGCTGCTCGACGCGAGCGTGTGGATCGCGGCGGTGGACCCCGACGACCCCTACCACCTCACCGCGCGCCCGCTTATCCTCGACCCCACCCGCCCCCTGGGAGCCCTCGATCTGACGCTCTATGAGATTGCAAACGTGGTCGGCGCAATCAAGGGGCGGCGCGAGCTCGCAGGACGCCTCTGTCGCGCAATCCTCAAGCGCAGCGAAGGCCGCCTCGCACGGATCGATGCCACCCTCGCCGAGCGCGCAATGACGCTCGCCGCAGAGCACCGGCTTACCGCCTACGACGCCGCCTACGTCGCCGCCGCGCGCAAGCACCGCTGGACCCTCGTAAGCGCTGACGTCAAGGACCTGGTCAAGCCAGGCCTCGCGCTCGCACCCAACGACCCGCAGCTCGCCGACCCCCAACAGCCCGACTAGGCTCAGGCCGCGACCGGCTCCACGGCGTCAACCGCCGATCCTGCGTTTGAGAACTCGATGGCCCCGTCCTCGACCGCCCCGAACCTGAGGTTCACGATGTCGAGCGCGTAGTTCTGGTAGAGCCGCCACGGCGCCTTCGACCCCTGCTTCGGGAACTGGTCGATCGAGCGCAGCACATAGCCGGAGGAGAAGTCGATAAACGGCAGCTCGGCGACCGAGGGGTCCCGGCGCGGCGTGCACTGCCGGTATCCGCGCTCGTCCATGTGGTTCAGCAGCCGGCAGACGTACTCGCACGTCAGGTCGCACTTGAGCGTCCACGAGGCGTTCGTGTATCCCAACGCGAGCGCGAGGTTGGGTACGCCGCTGAGCATCATGCCCTTGTAGCTCATCGTCTCGGAGAGCTCGACCTCGCGGCCGTCGACGGCGATCTGCATCCCCCCCAACGCCAGCAGGTTCAGGCCGGTGGCGGTGACGACGAGATCGGCCTCCAGCTCGGCGCCGGAGGCGAGCTTCAGGCCCCGCTCGGTGAACGTCTCGATGCGATCGGTGACCACGGACGCGCGGCCCCCGCCGATCGCCTCGAAGAGATCGCCGTCGGGTACCAGACACAGGCGCTGATCCCACGGGTCGTAGGTGGGCTTGAAATGCCTGTCGATGTCGTACCCCAGCGGGAGCCGGCGCTCGAGCCCCTTGCGGATCAGCGCCTTCATCGCCCGCGGCCGGCGTCGAGCGAGCTGGAAGCTCAACATCGTGAGCAGGACGCTCTTCCAGCGCATGATCGGATATGCCGCCTTGGCCGGCAGGAAGCGGCGCAGCAGCTTGGCGAGGGGATCTTCCGCGGGCAGCGAAACGATGTAGCTGGGGGAGCGCTGCAGCATCGTGACGTGCGCGGCGCTCCGCGCCATCGCCGGGACGAGCGTTACCGCGGTCGCGCCGCTGCCGACCACGACCACACGCTTGCCGGCGTAGTCGATCTCCTCGCTCCAGCGCTGCGGGTGCACAATGCGCCCCGCAAAGCGCTCCGCGCCTGGGAAGTCCGGCGTGTAGCCCTCGTCGTAGCGGTAGTAGCCGCTGCACATGAGCAGGAAGCCGCAGCTCAGTCGCACCGTCTCCCCGGTGTCGGTGCGCTCGGCCTCCACCGTCCACCGTGCGTCCTCTGTGGACCACTCCGCGCGCACCACGCGATGGTGGAAGCGGACCTGCTCATCGACGCGGTGGTCCCTCGCCGTCTGGCGGACGTAGTCGAGGATCGACGCGCCCTCCGCGATCGCCTTCGCCCCCTTCCACGGCCGGAAGGAGTAGCCCAGCGTGTACATGTCCGAGTCCGAGCGGATCCCCGGATACCTGAACAGATCCCACGTCCCGCCGATGCAGTCGCGCGCCTCGAGGATCGCATACGTCTTGCCCGGGCACTTGTCCTGCAAATGGCACCCGGCGCCAACACCGGACAACCCAGCCCCGACAATCAGCACATCTACGTGTTCGAGCGACATCTCAGGCCATTCCGGGGTTCCACGGGTGGACAGGACACCCGAGCTTAGCGGCACCCCGGCCGCGAGGCACGGAGGCCGAGCGCACACGGCCGCGGTTGCACCCACTCACACGCGCGGACGATCCCAAAATGACACACCTTCAACGCCGCCCGCTCGGGATCCTCTACCCCGATGGGACGCCCAAATACGGCAGCGCGAAGGCCATGATCTGGCCGAACGCCGGCGCGGCGACGGTGCCGCCGAAGATCGAGCCGGTCTGCGGTTCGTCGACGATCACAGCGCACAGCAGCTTGGGGTCGGAGGCCGGCGCGAAGCCCATGAAGGAGGCCACGTAGGCGGTTTCGGAGTATTCGCCCGTCGCGGGGTTCACCTTGCTGGCCGTGCCCGTCTTGCCCGCGAGCTGATACCCGGGGACCGAGACCTCGCTGGCGGTTCCTCCCGGGGCGAGCACCCCGCGCAGCATCTCGCGCACCTGCGCCGCCGTGCTCGCCGAGATCACCCGGTGGCCCGCCGGCAGCCTGGGCGGGTGGCCGTTCACCGCCGCGACGATGTGCGCCGGGCGCATGATCCCACCGTTGGCGATCGCTGCGTACGCGCTCGCCATTTGAATCGGGGTCACCGACTCGCCCTGGCCGATCGGCAGGTTGCCCATCGAGGAGCCCGAGTATTCGCTCGGCTTCAGCACCTGTCCGCTTTCCTCGCCCGGGAGGCCGACCCCTGTGCGGGCCCCGAAGCCGAAGCGGTGCACCCACGCGTTGAAGCGGCGTTCCCCCTCCAGTTTCCCGATCTTGATCGCCCCCACGTTGCTCGACTGCGCGAGGATCTGCGCGGTGCTCAGCATCTCTTCGCCGTGTTCCTCCGCGTCGTGGATCGTGCGATCCGCCACCTGGATCTGGTCGGGGACGAAGAACTCGGTATTCGGGGTAATCAGGCTTTCCTGCAGCGCCCCCGAGACCGTCACCGCCTTGAACGTCGAGCCCGGTTCGTAGTCGAAGCTCACCGCGCGGTTCTCCAGTTCAACTTCTGAGAGGACCTCGGATTTGTTCGGGTTCAGCTGCGGCCAGTTCGCCATCGCCAGGACCGCCCCCGTGTCCGGGTTCATCACGATCGCCGTCGCGTCCTTTGGGTGGAAGACCCGCCCCACCGCGCTCAGCACCGCTTCGCTGCGCTGCTGGATGTTCGCGTCCAGCGTCAGCCGCAACTGCGCGCCCGGCGCCTCCCGGCGCAGATCGGCGATCGATACCGGCTGGCCCTTCGCATCGCTGACCACCTGCCGCTCGCCGGCCTGCCCCTGCAGGATCGCATCGCTGGAGAGCTCCAGGCCTGACAGCCCCTCGCCTTTCGTGCTCACCACCCCCAGCACCTGCCCCGCCAGCGTGCCCCGCGGGTACACCCTGCGCATCGTCGGCGTGCCCGCGATCCCGGGGATCTTCAGCGCCAGGACCGCCCGCGCCCGCGTCGCGGGCAGTGCCCGCGCGAGGTACACGAAGCCGCTGTGCTCGCTCAGCTCGGTGAGCACCTGCGCTCGGGGGCGTCCGAGCAGCGGCGCCAGGCGCTCCGCGGCCCGCAGTGGGTACGTGACCAGGTAGGGAGTCGCCGAGATGTCGTCCGCCGGCTCGGAGATCGCCAGCACAGTCCCGTTGCGATCGGTGATCGCGCCCCGCTGGGCAGGCACCGTTTCGTCGGTCACCTGCTGTGTGCGCGCCAGCTGGCGCAGCGCCGCGCCGTGCAACACCCCCAGGTACATCGTGCGCGCCGCGGCCACCACCAGCAGCAGCACGAATACCGCGAACAGCGCCCCGATGCGGCTCTGCGCGCTCGCCACCGCGCGTTAGCCCCCCGGGGCGGCCTGCTGGCCGATCTTCGATCGGTCCCCGCCCGTACCAGGGGTCGCGCTCGTTTCTGTGCCGGTCGCGGTGCTGGGGCTCGCTTCCGTACCAGCAGCGGTGCTAGGGCTCGCTTCTGGACCGGTAGCGGTGCTAGGGCTTGCTTCTGTGCCAGCGGCGGTGCTGGGGCTCGCTTCCGTACCAGCAGCGGCGCTGGAGCTCGTTTCCACGCCAGTAGCAGCGCTTGGGCTTGTTTCGGCGCTAGGGCTTGTTTCGGCGCTAGTAGCGGTGCTAGGACTCGCTTCCACTTCAGCGGCAGTGCTGGGGGTGGCGGCTTGGGGCTGCACGGGTTTGGCAAGCGCCGCCGCCGCGAGGCGCACGTCGAGCGGGCCGTGAACCGTGTCGAAGTGCAGCGCACCGGGGGGCGCGGGCACCATGCCCTGGGTGGACGCCAGCTGTTCGATGCGTTCCCCCGAGGAGAGCGTCGAGTCTTCGATCGCCAGCGCCGAGTTTTCTCGCTGCAGCGTCGCCGCGTGCTCGAGCGCACGACCAACGCCGACGCTCAGCTTGACCACCCACAACTGCATCGCCACGATCCCGATTAGCGCGAACCCCACTACAGCGATCCAGGCGCGCCCACGGATCAACCGGTCGAGCAGGCCGTCGAAAAGATGAAAGCCCGCCCACCCGGTGCGAGTGGGGACGCGGGCGGGGCCCGATATTCGCCGCGGACGAGCTGCCGGTCGCAACGGCCGGGCGGGGCGACCAGGGGATGGAAGCCCACCCACCCGACGCCGCGGGCGAACCGCGGGAGCGGGCATCGCTGCGGCCGCCGCGGGAGGCGGGGTCACGCAACGCCTCCGGCGTCCGCGCTCAGCTTTCTCGCGGCCCGCAGCCGCGCCGACGCGGCGCGCGGGTTGTGCGCGAGCTCGCCCGCGGAGGCCGTGATCGCACGGCGCGTGAGCAGCGCCGCCTGCGGCTCACGCCCACACCCGCACACAGGTAGATCGGGCGGGCAGATGCAGCCCCGGGCGCGATCGGCGAGGAAGCGCTTCACGCGCCGGTCCTCCAGGGAGTGGAAGGAGATCCCGGCGAGCACCCCGCCCTCGCGCAGCAGGCCCCACGCCAACGGCAGCCCGCGCTCGAGCTGGCCGAGCTCGTCGTTGACGGCGATCCGCAGCGCCTGGAAGACCCGCTTGGCGGGATGCCCTCCGGCGAAGCGCGCAGGGGTGGGGATCGCGGTGTTGACGATCTCCACGAGCTCGTGCGTGGTCTCGATCGCAGCCCGCTCGCGGCGGCGCACAATCGCGCGTGCGATCGCGCCGGCGTGGCGCTCCTCGCCGAGCTCGCGCAGCACCCCCGCCAGGCGGCGCTGCTCCCATGTGGCCAGAATCTCGCGGGCGTCGAGCTCCTGCTCGGGGTCCATGCGCATGTCGAGCGGCGCGTCGTAGGAGTAGGAGAAGCCACGCTCGCGGGTGTCCACCTGCATCGAGGACATCCCGAGGTCAAAGTAGGCCACGTCCGCGCGCAGCCCCTCGTCCGCGAGCAGCTCAAGCGCCTCGGCGTAGCCGCTGTGAATGAACCGCACCGCACAGGGGAGCTCCTCGGCGAGCTCCGCGAAGCGCTCCTCGGCCTCGGGGTCGCGGTCGATCGCCACCAGCGTGCCCTCCGCGCCCAGGCGCTGGGCCACCAGGCGGGCATGGCCGCCGCCCCCGAAGGTGCAGTCCACCGCGACCTGGCCGGGTTGGGGATCCAACACCCCAATCAGCTCACCCGCGAGCACGGGGATGTGGACGCCGGTCATGTCAAGCAGGATGGTCGACACGCGCCGTGATCTCCGCGACGCCGCCCAGCAGCGTCGGTCGATGGTCGTTCCAACGGTCGCGGTCCCACAGCTCCAGGCGGTCCCCGGCGCCGACGACCACGACCTCCTTGCTCAGCCCCGCATGCTCGGCGAGGAAGCCGGGGAGCATGATCCGCCCCGCGGCGTCCAACTCGACGTCGTGGGAGCTGCCGTAGAAGAACCGCTCGAGCTCCGCCAGGCGCGGGGAGAGCGGGGGCAGCTCCGCCAGCGCGCGCTCGGTGTAGCGCTCGTACTCCTGCGGGCGCCACACCCCCACGCAGGGCTCGAGGTCGACGGGCATCGCCATCACCACTCCCTCCGCGAGGGTCGCGCGGTAACGGGCTGGGACCGTGAGGCGGTTCTTGACGTCGAGCGTGTGGTCGAAGGTGCCACGAAAAGCCACTGGTCTGGGCTCCTGAGCGGATCGTTGGAGCCGAGGTGGAGAGGTGGGAGGAACCTCTCCACCTCGGCTCGTTCCCGGCAACGTATCCCACTTTCCCCCACAACGCAACCCCAATTGCACATTTTTCCCCACTTTTCTTTTCCGGTGCCCTTCATATGCCCAAAAATCCCTGCACAGCACGGGTTTTCAAGACGCTGTGCAGCGAGCTTCCAAGCGCGCACAAAGCTGCAAACAGGACTGCAGGGCCGCGATCTGCGATGCAACTTGCAAGTGCGCCGGCCGTGGGCATACGATCACTGCCATGAGATCCGCCACCCGCACGACCCGCCTGGCGAGCCCACCGAGCCCGGCGAGCCCTCCGGCCCCAACCACCCGTCGCGCGGGGGCTTTCACGGCGATGCCCGCCATCCTCGCGATCCTCGCCGCGGCGCTCGGAGGGTGCGGCTCGTCGAGCAGCCCCGGCACGAGCGCGAGCCCCGCGACGGTGACCCCGGCCTCGACGCCGCTGTACGTCGACGCGGTTGTGCGCCCCGAAGGCAGCCTGAAGACGAACGCGACCTCGACGGCGCGCACGCTCACCGGCCGTCAGAGTCCGTTCACGGGCCTGCTGAAGCTGCTTGGGGGACCGACCGGCCACCCGCCGAGCTACGCGAGCGAAGTGAAGCCGTGGCTGGGGACCCACGCGGGGGTCTTCCTCAGCGCAGTCGATCTCTCACGCGCTCAGGGGTTGCTGAGTGGAGAACTGCTCAGCAAGACCCTCTCCGAAGGTCTCACGGGCCTGGAAGCGGCGCTGCTCGGACAGGGCGGGCTACAGACCGCGCTCGGCTCGAGCGGCGCCCAGGGCGCGCTCGTGCTCGACACGACCGATGTCGGGAAGGCGCGCGCCTTCCTCGAAGCCCAGGGCCGGAGCGCGGGCGCACGCACGGTGAGCTACCGCGGGGTCAATTACCAGCTGGCCTCCGACGGCGTCGCGGAGGGGATCGTGCACCGTTTCGCGGTGATCGGCAGCGAAGCGGGCCTGAAGAGCGTGATCGACACGGCGCTCGGCGGCCCGTCGCTGGCGGGGTCGGCCTCCTACACGAAGCTCACCTCGACCGCGGAGGCAGATGCACTCGCCAACGCATACTTCAGCCCGGAAGCGCTCGCGCGCTCCGCAAAGACCGGCAGCGGCGAAAAAGCGTCGATCCTGCCCCTGGTGGAAGGCCTACTCGGGAACCCGGGCCAGCTCTACCTGTCAGTGATCCCGAGCCCCAACACGGTGACGATCGACCTCGACACGTTGCCCTCCGAATCGAGCCCCACCCACCCATCGAGCTCCACGTCGGGCAAATCCGGATCGAGCCCAGAATCAAGCTCCGCCCACCCATCGAGCGGATCGAGCCCAGCCGGCTCGACAAGCGGCGCGCAGGTGTTGCGCGGGCTCCCCGGCAGCGCGTGGCTGGCGATCGGGATTGGAGACCTCGGCAAAACGCTCGGCAACAACACGCAGGGCCTGCGCGCGCTCGCCTCGCTGGCCTCGGGAGTGAGCCTTGGCAGCATCAGCCTCGGCGCCGCGTTCGCGCCGCTGAGCTCGCACGCACTCAACGTGAGGCGCGACCTGCTGAGCTGGATGGGCGCGACCGGCGTCTATGTGAGCGGCAGCAGTGTGCTTACCCTGCAGGCGGCCGTGGTCATAACGTCCAAGGACCCGGCGCGTTCCCGCGCGGCGGTCGCAAAGCTCGCGCAGGCGTACCGCGAAGCTGGCGGGCAGACATCCCCCACCTCGATTCCCGGCACCGAAACGGCCGTGGTCGTGAAGCTGCCAAGCTTCCCGCTCACGCTGACGTTGGCGGACGGGCAGGGGAAGTTCGTGGTGGGGGTGGGGACGCCCTCGGTGCAGGAAGCGCTCAACCCCCAGACCACGCTGGCCGGCACCCCCAACTACAACGCCGCGGCGAGCGCCCTCGGCCAGGGCATCCAGCCGAGCGCGCTGGTCGAACTCCACACGCTCTCGGGGCTGCTCGAATCGCTCGGGCTCAACCAGGCCCCGAGCTTCTCGGGCTTCGCCTCGGCGGTCGCGCCCCTCAGCGCCCTCGCCGTGGGTGGCGGGGAGTCCCTGCCCGGCGGAGTCACGCGGGCGCGCGTGGTGCTCGGCCTGCAGCCGGCCGGGTGACGGTTGGCGCAGACGCACTCTCGGTCTCGATGATCACGCGGCAGGGACGCTTGCCCAGCAGGTAGACCGCGGTCGGGCCGATGCGCCGCTCCCCTGCAGGAGCGTGGAGAGTGGACCAGTAGATCACGTCGGAGTGCAGCCGCCGCGCCTCCTCGACGAGCGCAGCCCCAGGGTTGCGCGTGCGGATCAGGCCAGTGTGAATCTTGATGCCCGCGCGGCGCGCCTGGATGCGCGCGCTCTCGAGCACCGAGCGGCCCTGAGCCTCCTCCTCCTCGAGGCCCGCCTCCAGCGAGAGCTGGGAGGGGACGGGGAGCACGAAGACGGCGTACAGCACCCCGTCTTCGCCGATCAGCTTCGCGGCGCTGCTGAGCGCCGCTGCGCTCACGTCCTCGCCGAAGATCGGCACCAGCGCGGTGCGGTAGCCGAGCTGCTCGAAGTCCGGGGGGCGCTCAGCGCGGGGGATGCGGTGGGTGCTGCGCAGGTCAAGACCCTGGCGGCGACGGTAGATGACGTAGCCGACCATGCCCGCGACCATCCAGGGAATCCCAACGGTGCGGGCCTCATTGTGCAGGGCCACGACAGCGCACCACGCAGCAAAGGTACCGATCCCCCCAAGGACCGCGGTGAGCGGGATTTGGGCGCCTTTGATCCGCACGTTCCACGGCATCCGGTAGGGACGCTCGCGGTCGGGCTCCTTGACGCGCAGCGCCACCACGGAGACGTGGGCGACGGTGAACGAGAGCATCGCGCCGAAGGAGTAGAGGTTCCCGAGCAGGGCGGTTTCGCCGGGGAGGATCAGCAGGCCGGCGAGGATCGAGAAGAAGACGATCGTGAACCAGGGCGTGCGGTGCGTGGGGTGCAGCCGCGAGAAGATCCCGGGCAGCTGGCGGTGCTCGGCGAGCGACCACGAGAGGCGGGAGATGCCGATCAGGCCGGCGTTGGTGGCGATGAACAGGATGGTTGCGGCGAGCACCCCCACGTAGTCCTTGGCCGCTGTCAGGAGCGCACCGTGCAGGCCGAGGTGCCTGATGATGCCCAGCACCGGGTCGTTTTCGTAGGTCGTTCCGAGTTCGGTCACGTAGGTGTGCCCGTGCTGCACCACCGGCAGCGCCGACAGCGCCACGATCGAGATCCCGGCGTAGACCCCGAGCACCGCGAACAGAACGAGGTTGACCGCCTTGGGGATGTCGTGGCCGGGATCCCTGGACTCCTCGGCCATGTTGGAGACGGTCTCGATGCCGGTGTAGGCGACCATCGCCACCGAGAAAGCGAAGATCAGGCGCGACCAGGTCGGCGCGGTCCCCAGGTGCACCTGGTCGACCAGCAGCGACGGGTTCAGCACAAGCACGACGCCGAGCCCGACCAGCAGCACCTGGGTGCACAGGTCGGCGACCGCGAGGAACAGGTTGAGCTTGGCCGACTCGCCGAGGCCGCGAATGTTCAGGGCGGCCAGCAGGACGATCGTCACGAGCCCACCGATGATGTCGCCGGGGTTGTGGGTGAGGCTGGGGAAGAACGCGCCGAGGTAGTGAGGCACGAAGAAGGCGGAGATCGCGATCGTGATGATGTAGTCCAGGCTCAGGGCCCAGCCGGCGAAGAACGAAACGACGTCGTTGAACGCGTGCCGGGCAAAGGAGGACGAGCCACCGGCTTCCGGAAACATCGAGGCGCCCTCTGCGTAGGTCTTGGCCGTGAGCACGAACAGCCCGCCGGCGAACATGAACACCACCGGCGTGAGTCCGAGGGCGTATCCGGCGACGAGCCCCAGCGCGTAGTAGATCGAGGAGCCGACGTTGCCGTAGGCGGTCGCGAACAGGCCGGGTACCCCGACCGACCGCCGCAGTCCGTGCTCGCTCAGGCGCGCCATCAGCCCTGAGCGTATACGCGGGCGGCCCATGCAAGTTCCCATTCATGCCCCCCACGGAGGCAGGAGCCGGGCTTATGATTCCGACGGCCAGGGACCCGACACGAACTCCCGGCACTCACGTCATGGACAAGACACGCCGCGGAAACTACGACTCGGGAGAGGACTTCGTCCTCGAATACGGGGAGCTGCGCTTCACCTTCAACGAGGAGGACTTCGCCGAGCGCTGCGAGCAGGCCGCTCTGAAGCTGGGCTTCGTGGGGGGACGGTTGGGGGAGGACGAGCTCGAAGACCTCGTCAACCTCGCGGTCAACGGTGAGATCCACGATCCGGCCTCGGCGTTGGGGGAGCACGTCAACGACTGCTGGTCCGAGCTGGTGGGCCCAGCGGAGCGCTCCCTGGTGCACTGGCTGCGCCGCCTCGTGTTCCGCGGCGCGTGGCTGGACCAGCGCGTCAACGAGGGCGAGCTCGGGGTCGCCTTCGTCGAGGAAACCTGCAGCTTCGCCTACGTGCAGCCCGCCGATCCAAGATCGGCGAGCGGC
The DNA here is from genome assembly GCA_963703395.1 of uncultured Solirubrobacterales bacterium. GTDB lineage: Bacteria > Actinomycetota > Thermoleophilia > Solirubrobacterales > Solirubrobacteraceae > Palsa-744. The sequence goes on from OY969817.1 coordinate 1,628,889, forward strand.
GGTGAGCCGATCGAGCTCTCGCCCGAGCCCTCATGGGGCCGGGTCGCCTACCGGCGCTGATCGCCTTCGCTCCGCGAAAGGCCGGGTCGTGGTCGCCAACCGGCTCTGAGAGTCAGCCCGCGATCGCGGACGCGCGCGCCTCGGTGATCGCACGGGCGCCATCCTCCCCGACGAGCAGCTCGGGCCGCACGGCGCCGCTGTTCGCGAGGTCGAGCGCCGGCAGGCGCCCGGTGGAGGTGAGCGCGACGTCGAGCGCGATCACTGTGCTCTCGCCCCCAAACGGGCTGGAGGCCGTGGCGATCACCGTCAACGAGCCCCCCTCAGCGAGGTTGCGAGCGCCGGCGAGGACCCGGCGCGCCGCATGGGGGTGGAGGCCGTCGAGGGAGTCGACCAGCACAACCACGTCCCCTCCGCGGGCGGCGACGCGCTTGGCGGTGTCCACCACGTGCTCCACGGTCTGGCCCTGGAGGTCGGCGGAGGCGGCGAGGTCGAGCGCCGCGGCGGGCGCGACGGGCCCCTCGCGCCAGGCGGCGATCTCCTCGGGACGGACGCCGCTGAGCACGAGCATCACCTCCAGACCCTCGCGCCCGGCGAGCACACCGAGCAGACGCCGCAGGGTCTCGGTCTTGCCGGAGCGGGCCGCCCCCACGATCGCCACGCGCGAGCCGCGGCCGATCGGGGTGAGCCATTCGATCGCCTTCAGCGTGGGGTCCTCGGTGTCGAGCTCGAGGCGCTCGTCGGGGTAGGCGGCGGCGAGGTCCTCGTAGCGGGTGCCCTCCGCCACGGACTCCGCAGGGGCACCGTTGATCGTGTCCACGCGCGCCAGCGAGGGGTAGCGCTCGGACTGGCGCGGAGTGCGCAGCGGGCCACTCACGCGGTCCCCAGAGACCAGTTCGCAGCGGCGGACCTGGGCGGCGGAGATGTAGAGGTCCTCGTCGGAGGCCTCGGGTGGGGAGACGCGCAGGAAGGCGGAGCCGTTGCCGAGCAGCTCGACGACGCCCTCGACGACGCGCTCCTCGCGACTCTCGCCGCGGCCGCCCCGCTCCGCCGTGCGTTGGCCGGCCTTCGAGCGCTCGCGTCCGCCGCGGCTCTGCCCCGGCTCGTCACGCCCGCCACGGGCCTGTCCCGCCTCGCCACGCCCGCTACCGGCCTGTTCCGCCTCGCCACGCTCGCCACGGCCCCGCCCCGGCTCGTCGCGCTCGCTCGCGATCTCCTCACGGGACTCCCCGTCTGCGGTCTCCGCGGACGCGCGGGGGCGACGGGTACGCGGCGGACGGCGGCGGCGCGCGGCGTCGGGCTCCTCGCCGCTCTCCGCGTCGGCCTCGCGCTCCTCCGAGGCGGCCCCTCTGGAGCGGCGCACACGGGCAAGGCGCCGGCGACCCGTGCCGGGCTCGCGCTCCTCCTCGGACTCCTCCACGGCGGCGGACGTCCCACGCTCTCCGTCGGCCTCCGCGCCCCCCTCCACGCCGGAGCGCTCGAGGATCGCGTCGACCAGCTCCGTCTTGCGCAGCCTGCGGAAGCCGTCGAGGCCGATCTGGTCGGCGATCGCGTGCAGGTCAGACAGCGAGCTCGCGTCAAGCTCGGAGCGCTCTAGTACAGCCATGGTGGTCCTCCCCTTGTCAGTGTGAATGGGTGGTTGGCGCCCGGTCGCGTTGAGCAGCGGCCGGCACCCGTGAGACACGGCAGCTTAGGGCATACGGCACACGACGCCTCAAACGGCCTTGTCGTGTCTCAGTTCCTCGGCGAGCAGGAGATCCCTCTCCGGAAAGCCCGCGGCGCCTGCGAGCGCGGCGCGCACAGCGAGGAAGTCCGCGGCGGCGGCGACGTCGTGCACGCGGAAGATGTGAGCGCCCGCGTCGAGCCCGTGCGCAAGCGCGGCGAGGGTGCCGGCGAGTCGCTCGCGGGGCGGGCGACCGGTGAGCGCGCCGATGAAGTCCTTGCGGGAGATCGCCATCAGCAGCGGCAGCCCGAGCTCGTGCAGGCGGCCGACGCGGGAGAGCAGCTCGATCGTCTGCGCGGGCGTCTTGGCGAAGTCGGGCCCGGGATCGAGGATTAGCTGCTCGCGGGCGACGCCGGCGTTCAGCGCCACCGCGACGCGCTCCTGGAGGAAGGCGAGCACGTCCGCGAGCACGTCCGTGTAGAGGTCGGGGTCCTGCCGGCGCTCGCGGGGAGCGGCGGCGGTGTGCATCACCACCAGCGCAGCCCCCGTCTCGGCGCAGACCTCGGCGAGCGCGGGGTCGCGCAGGCCGCTGACGTCGTTGACGATCCGCGCCCCGGCGGCGATCGCGGCGCGGGCGACGGCAGGCTTGTAGGTGTCCACGGAGACCACCACGGGGTGGGAGGAATCGAGCCCACCCGAATCCGAGTCCAGCTCGGCGACGACGCGCTCGATCAACGGTACGACGCGCCCGATCTCCTCCTCCACGGCCACCGGTGGGCGCCCGGTGGTGGCGGACTCCCCGCCGACGTCGACGATGTCTGCGCCCGCGGCCACGAGCTCCCGCGCGAGCCGCGCGCGCTCCGGAAGGCTCCCGTAGCGCCCGCCGTCGCTGAAGGAGTCCGGCGAGGCGTTGACCACGCCCATCAGCCACGGGCGCCCGCCGAGCTCGAGCACGCGATCGACTGCGCGCACGCGATAGGCGATGCTCACGCCGGCTCGATCCCCTCGGCGCGAGCCTCGTGGGCGAAGCGCTCGACCTCCTCGCGCGTGCGCTGCGCGCTCCAGCCGAGCTCGCCCGCGAGCACGTCGGCGACCCGATTTACGGGATTGCCCACCCCGCCCTCGCCCCCCTGCGCCGGGAGCCCGGCCACGGGCGCGGCGGCGGCGCCTGAGCGCCCGCTCGCATGGTCTGGGGCGAGCTCCCGCGCGGCCAGCAGCCCGAGGCGGGTACGGCGCAGGAGCACGTCCCCCACGCTGCGTGCCTGCTCGCGGCGGGCGGCGAGGGCGGCCTCGGCGAGCAGGTCGGGCAGGCCGGGGAGGATCGGCTGGGCCAGCTCCCCGCGGGCGGCCGCGAGCGCGAGTACGTCGTGGGCGGCGTAGCCGTAGCGGGCGGCCAGCGCGGCGTAGGACTCCTCCGGTACGCCCTCCACCCGCTCCAGCTCCCCCGCTGCGACGGCCTGCCCGAGCGGGATCTCGTGCGTGCGGCAGGGCGCCTCGCGGGCGTCGCGCTCCACGAGGCGGTCCACGGTGAGCTTCGCCATCCGACGCCACGTGGTGAGCTTGCCCCCGGTGATCGTGATCATGCCGCTGGAGGTCTCGTACAGCTCGGCCTTGCGCGAGATGTCCACCGACTTCTTCGGGTCGCCGCTAGAGATCAGCGGCCGCACCCCGGCGTAGGCGCCGGTGAGGTCCTCGGCGCCCAAAGAGGTGGAGAAGAAGGCGTTGACGGCCTCGAGCAGGTAGGCGACGTCCTCCGAGGAGGGTCGCACGTGGGTGAGGTCGCCCTCGTAGTCGTTGTCGGTGGTGCCCACCAGCGTGCGCCCCAGCCACGGGAGCGCGAAGATCGAGCGGCCCTCGCCGGCCGGCACGATCGCCCCGCCCACCAACGGAAGGTCCTCGCGGCTGAGTGTGACGTGGGTTCCGCGGCTCGGCCTGATGCGCGGCAGCTCGGCCTCGTCGTGGAGCTCGCGCGGGCGCAGCTCGTCGGCCCACACACCGGTGGCGTTGACGACGCTCGACGCACGCACCACGAACTCCTCTCCCCCCTCCACGTCCAACGCGCGCACTCCCCGCGCGCGGCCGTCGCCTTCGAGCAGGCCGACGGCCGCCACGCGGTTGGCGCACACCGCCCCGAATCGCTCGGCCTCGCCGAGCACGGTCAGCACCAGGCGCACGTCGTCGGTCTGGCAGTCGTAGAAGAGGTAGCCGCCGGTCGGCTCGCGCGGGGCGAGAGCGGGCAGCAGCTCGAGCACCTCCTCACCGGAGATCATGCGGTGGCGCTCGGGGCTCCACGAGCGCTCCGCTCCCGAGGACCCGTCCCCGCGACGCCCCCGCCGGCGGCCCCGCTCGACCGACATCACGTCGTAGAGGTTCAGCCCCACCCCCATCAGGCGGTCCGGACGGACGCCCTCGAAGGCGGGCACCACCAGCGGCAGCGGGCGCACGAGGTGAGGTGCGAGGGCCACCATCAGCTGGCGCTCCAGCAGCGCCTCGCGCACCAGCCCCAGATCGAAGTTCTGCAGGTAGCGCAAGCCGCCATGCACAAGCTTGCTGGAGCGGCTGGAGGTCCCCGCGGCGTAGTCGGCGCGCTCGAGCAGCGCCACGGAGTAGCCGCGCGTGGAGGCGTCCAGCGCGACCCCCGCGCCGGTGATGCCGCCACCGATGACCACCACGTCGAACTCGCTGCCCGCCAGCGCCTGGAGAGCCTGATCGCGCTCGATCACGACCGCCAGTCTCGCAGAGCGGCCGGAGTGTCAGGCTCTACAGCGGCGCGCCCGGGGCGGTCTGCGCTGGCCGATCTCCGATCGGTGGTGGGTGGGGTGTCCGCCGCGTCCGGCGCGGGGCAGAGGCCGCGGTGGATGCCCCCGGCCGATGCGAGCGGGGAGCCCGCGTTCAGAAAGCGCGCAACCGCGGGGTCCGCGACCCGTACGTACACCCCGGGGTACCCGGGCTGGGCGCAGCCGTTGCCGAAGTCAACGAGCCCCAACAGCACGTCACCCGCCGGCGAGGCCTGGCCGGCCGCACTCGCGGACACCAGCGGCCCGCCGCTGTCGCCGTAGCAGGAGTCCGTGCGACCCAGACCTCCCGGCAGCGCACCCCCCGCGCACATCATCCGCGGGGTGATCGCCTGTTCGATCGTCGCGTACGCTTCTTCGCACAGCCACGTGGGCACGAGCGGCACGAGCGCCTTGTGCAGGCGCAGGGGATAGCTGGGCGGTGCGCCCGGCTCGGGGATCAGATCCCCCCAGCCGCTGACCACCGCCGGCGCCTGCACGGATGCCGCCTGCCCGGCGCTCGTCGCCGTGGCTCGCACAGTTGCAAGCGCGGCGTCGGGAGCCAGCGGGGCGATCGTGTCGCGGCCGTCGAGCGGCGGCGTCGCGCCGCTCCACAGGGGATGCGCCAGTCTCAGCACCCCGACGTCGTAGTCGCTCGCGGAGGGGCTGTAAGCCAGATCGACGATGACCGACACCACCGGGTCCATCACGCTCCCCGGATCGACCGGCTCGAGGTAGGTCGAGCCAGCGAGGACCTCGATTTCGGCGGGCTGGCTGCGGTGCCCCCGTTCGCCGATCAGGCAGTGCGCCGCGGTGCCCACGCGTGTGGCGCCAAGGATCACTCCTCCACAGAAGAAGCCCTTCGCGGGCGAGCCGGCGCGGGGGTTGTACAGCGCGACCTGGAAGGGGTATTCGGTGATCGACGCATCCGTGCCGTCAACGACGCTCGCGCGGGCCGTCGGACCGCTTTGACTGAGAAAGAGGGGCCCTGCTCGCCGGCCTCCAGCCGACTGCGCCACCCTCTGAGCCCGCGGTGGACTCCCCTGCGCGAGCGTCGGGCCGACCGCACCCACTCCCAAGACCCAGATCACGGTGGCCACCGCCTCCGCAGCGTGAACACGCCGGAGTGCGGTACCAAGACCGTTCATTCCTCTCAGTTGAGATTAGAGTACATCGCCTAGACATGCAACCCTCGCTATGAGGGAACTCGCCGAAGGGCGGGCTCCCCGGAGGAGGACAGTAGTTGCCCGCTCAACAGGCGCTCAGGCGCGTCCAGCGGGCGCTCAGAGGTGCGTCAGCTCGGCGGCGATCTCGCTGACGGCGGACTTGGCGTCGCCGAACAGCATCGCGGTCTTCGGGTCGAAGTACAGCTCGTTCTCGATCCCCGCGAAGCCCGGGTTCATCGAGCGCTTGATCACGATCACCGAGTGGCTGTCGGCGACCTCGAGGATCGGCATCCCGTAGATCGGCGAGGAGGGGGTGTTCTTGGCCGCGGGGTTGGTGACGTCGTTGGCACCGATCACGAGCGACACGTCGGTGCGCTGAAACTCGGGGTTTACGTCATCCATCTCCTTGAGCTGGTCGTAAGGCACGTCGGCCTCCGCGAGCAGCACGTTCATGTGGCCCGGCATCCGCCCCGCCACGGGGTGGATCGCGTATTTGACGTCCACCCCGCGCTGCTCGAGCTCGGAGGCCAGCTCGCGCACCGCGTGCTGGGCCTGCGCGACCGCCATCCCGTAGCCGGGCACTACCACCACGCGACTGGCGTAGGCGAGCTGGATCGCGGCGTCCGCGGCGGTCGTGGAGCGCACCGTGCCCGCGTGCTCGCCCGCGCCTTCGGCGCCCGCCACGGCACCGCCGCCCCCGAAGCCGCCGGCGACGATCGCGGGGATCGAGCGGTTCATCGCAGTCGCCATCAGGTTCGTAAGGATCGTGCCCGAGGCGCCCACGATCATGCCCGCGACGATCAGCGCGGGGTTGTCGAGCGCCATCCCCGTCGCCGCCGCGGAGAGCCCGGTGAAGGCGTTGAGCAGCGAGATCACCACCGGCATGTCCGCGCCCCCGATTGGGAGCACCAACGCGTTGCCGAGCAGCGCGGCGACCACGAGCATCCCGATGAACAGAGCTTCCGAGTGCGCGCCCTGGATCAGGTCGATGCCGGCTGCCACCGCGAGGATCAGCAGTACCAGGTTGACGATCTGCTGGGCGGAGCCGAAGGAGATCGGGCGCCCGGGGATCACTTCCTGGAGCTTGCCGAACGCGATGTTCGAGCCCCAGAAGGAGATCGAGCCGACGATCGCGGCGAACACGGAGAAGATCGCGATGTACGTTTCCACGCCGTTGTAGGTGGAGCCGTTGTTGCGGAACTCCACCCACGCGATCAGGGCCACCGCGCCACCGCCCACGCCGTTGAACAGCGCCACCATCTGGGGGATCGCGGTCATCTTCACGTTGCGCGCCGCCGGTACTCCCACCGCCGTGCCCAGCGCTAGGCCGAGCGCGATCAGGCCCCAGTTGCCCTCGCCCGGGCTCAGCAGCGTCGCGACCACCGCGATCCCCATGCCCACCGCCGCGATGCGGTTGCCCTGCACCGCCGTTGTCGGCCCCGAGAGGCCGCGCAGGCCCTGGATGAACAGCGCGAACGCGACGATGTAGAGGACGTAGATGAAGCTTTCGCTCTGGATGAAGGAGGTGGCCAGCGGCGCGGCGTTCACGACCCTCCCCCCTTCTCGCCGTCCCCGACCTCGGCGCTCTTCCCAGCCGCACCGGACCCACCGCTCCCCGCACCCGCTGCCCCGCCGCTTTTCCCTGCACTCCCATCGTCCATGGGCTTCACCGCGGGCTTGGGCTTCGGCTTGGACTTGAACATCTCGAGCATCCGGTCCGTCACGAGGAAGCCGCCGACGATGTTGATCGTGCCGAACGCCACCGCGATTACCAGCAGCGTCTTGCTCAAGCCGTCCAAACCCGGGAGGCCGAGCAGGATCAGGCCCCCGAGCAGCACGATCCCGTGGATCGCGTTGGTGCCCGACATTAGCGGGGTGTGCAGGGTGTTGGGGACCTTCGAGATCACCACGAACCCGATGAAGCCCGCGAGCACGAGGATCGCGAGGTTGGTCGTAAGGACGTTCGCGAGGATCACGCAGGCCCCCCAAACGGGTTCCTACCGGACGGGCCCCGCAGGTTGGCGCAGAGAACGGTTGCGAGGATCACGCGGGGGCTCCCTTCCCGTCTGCCGCCTCCACCGTGGCCTTCGCCCCCGCGTGCACGATCTCGCCCTCGCGCACGATGCACGCGCCCTTGACGATCTCGTCTTCGAAGTCCACGTGCAGCGCCCCGTCCTCGCCCACGAGTAGCTCCAGCAGCGCGAGCACGTTGCGTGCGAACAGCGCCGAGGCGTGCTCGGGCAGGCTCGCGGGGAGGTTGAGCGGCGCGAGGATGCTCACGTCGTGGCGCACCACCGTCTGCCCGGGCTCGGTCAGCTCGCAGTTGCCCCCCGCCTCCCCCGCGAGGTCCACGACCACCGAACCCGGCTTCATCCCTTGCACCGCCTCCTCGGTGACCAGCTTGGGCGCCGGGCGGCCGGGCACCAGCGCGGTGGTGAGAACCACGTCGAAGCCCTTGATCGCATCGGTCAGCGCCTGCTGCTGGCGGGTGCGCTCATCCTCGGTCAGCTCGCGCGCGTAGCCCCCCTCGCCGCTCGCCTCCAGGCCGAGGTCGAGCCACTGGGCGCCCAGCGAGCGGACCTGCTCGGCCACCTCGGGGCGCACGTCGTAGCCGGTCGTGCGCGCCCCCAGGCGTTTCGCGGTGGCGAGCGCCTGCAGGCCCGCGACGCCGGCCCCCAGCACGAGCACCTTCGCCGGCGGGATCGTGCCCGCGGCGGTCATCAGCATCGGGTAGAAGCGCCCCATCCGCTCGGCCCCCAGCAGCGCCGCGCGGTAGCCCGCGACGTTGCTCTGCGAGGAGAGCGCGTCCATCGACTGCGCGCGGGAGATCCGCGGGATCGCCTCCATCGCCAGCGCCGTCGCCTTCGCGTCCGCGAGCGCGCGGGTGGTCTGCGGGCTCGTGAGCGGCGCGAGGAAGCCGATCAGGAGCGAGCCCGCGCCGAGCAGGCCGACCTCCTGGGCGGTGGGCGGGGAGATCGTGACCACCACGTCGGAGCGCCACACCTCCGCCGCGTCGTCCGTCAGCTCCGCGCCGGCGTCCGTGAAGGCGCCGTCGGGCAGCAGCGCGGCGGCGCCTGCCCCGCGCTGCACGAGGATCTCGAGGCCCCTTGCCTTCAGCTTGCCGACCACCTCGGGCACGAGCGCCACCCGGTGCTCGCCCGCCGCGGTCTCCTTCGGAACGCCAACCCGCATCTGAGGGGCGGGAACGTATCCGATCGGGCGGACGCGCGCCACCCCGTCGCAACGGCGGCCGTCCATCCGAGCAAGACTCGCGACCGGCGCACGACGGTCGAGGTCGCCCCGAGGGCAGCCATTACCATCTAAGAGCCGGCTGTAGGCCGGCTCCCGCGATGACCGTCAACCTGACCCGTATCTACACCAAGCTCGGGGACTCCGGCGAGACCCACCTCGGGGACATGAGCCGTGTCTCCAAGCTGCACCCTCGGGTGGAGGCGTACGGCACGGTGGACGAGCTGAGCTCCGTGCTCGGGGTCGCACTCCTGCAGCCGGGACTGCCGGCGCGCTTCGGGGAGTGGCTACGGCGAGTGCAGAACGACCTGCTCGACCTCGGCGCCGACCTGTCCGTGCCCACAGCCGACGGCACGGAGCGCGAGCGGTTGCGCATCACCCCCGCCTACGTCGAGTGGCTTGAGCAGGCGTGCGACGAGGTCAACGCCAAGCTCCCACCGCTGCGCTCCTTCGTGATCCCCGGTGGAACCCCCGCGGCAGCCCACCTGCACGTCTGCCGCACCGTCTGCCGCCGCGCCGAGCGCCGCGCGCTCACGGTGCAGGACGCGAACCCCGAGGTCGTGCGCTACCTCAACCGCCTCTCTGACCTGCTCTTCATCCTCGCGCGCGCCGTGAATCAGCGCCCACCTACCCAGGGGGAGTCGGAGTCCCTGTGGGACCCCGGAGCGCACGGGGCGACGCCGGCGCCGTGACTGCCGTAGGCCCGTCGTCCCACCCGCGGCCCAGGGCGGCGACCGTCAGCGAGACGCACAGCGCGGCGAGCAGGTAGCCGCCGAGCACGTCGCTGGGCATGTGCCACGCGAGGATCAGCAGCGAGCAGCCGACCGCGACCGCGAACGCACTGCCGAGCGCCGCAACCATCGGACGCAGCCGGTGGGGAGCGACGAGCAGCGCGCACAACACGAGCGTCATCGCCGCGGTCGCGTGACCGCTCGGCCAGGAGGCCGGTCCGACCCACTGCCAGCCCACGCTGTCGTGGGTGTGCGCGAGCAGGGGCTTGAGCAGCTCGGCGACGCCCGGCGCGGCGGGCAGCACGACCGCCACCGCGAGCGCGATCCGCGGGCGCCTGCGCAGCAGCGCGAGGGCGATCAGCAGCAGCGCCCAAACGGTGTAGAGCAGCGGATCGAGCAGGTGCAGCAGGCCGTTGGCGAGCGCATTGACGCCGGGGCGCCCGAGCTTGGTGAAGTCGTCGAGCACCACCGCATCGCGCAGGTGGGTCGCGGGTACGAGCTCCGCGAACGTCCACGTCGCAGCCATCCCCGCCAGGCACACCCCGGCGGCGCGCAGCGCCCAAGCGCCGCTCGGCCGGCGCGCTCGGGCAGCAGGATTCCGCGCCGCGCCGGCCCCGCCGACCGATCGGAGATCGGCCCGCGCCGCGCGAGGTGCTGCCGTCAGAGGTGAGCTGGACATTCTCCAAAGAGAGTAGACACGTCACGGCCCACCGGCGCACGTCACAGCCCACCGGCGCAACACGGGCTTGCCAAGGTGGTTCGCTTCCTGCAAGGCGGCGGCGTGCCCCGCCCCGAGCCTCGCGGAGGACTTAACCAATCGGAAAGGGCGCGCGGGCGAGCGCCGTGAGCGCCTGCGCGGTGACCCACACGGGCGTCTGGGCGCTCGTGCGGGAGTAGCGCACGCTGCCGTTGGGGGCCACGAGGCTTTCGAGGTAGCCGAGCGGGGAGCGGCTGCCACGGCGGCGGACAGCGTCCACGTTCTGAGCGGCCGCGACAAGGCCCTGCACGGCCCACGAGGTGGACTGAGCGTTCGATTCGCCCCCCCGCTGCGCGGGGAAGCCGCCGTCGGGGTTCTGGGCGCGCACCGTGAACGCGACCGCGCGCGCCACTCCCGTGCCGCCGTGGAGGCCGGCGTCGACCATGCCCTGGAGCGCAGCGGCGGTGTCGTCCACGTCGCTGGAACCACCTCGCACGGCGAAGTTGAAGCCGCCGTCGGAGTCCTGCTGGCGCGCGATCCACGCACCCGCGGCGCGCACGGCCGAGTCGCCCGCGGAGCGCCTGGCGGCGCGCAGAGCGAAGATTGCGAACGCCGTGAGGTTGACCTGGTGGGAGAAGGAGCCGTCGCTTGCCCGGTAGCGCAGCAGACTCGCCAACAGGTTTTTCCCGGCGAGCGAGCCCACGGGGGCGCCGCAGGCGCGCAGCGCGAGCATCGTGCGCTCGACGTCGCCGGGGCCTTCGAGGGTGCCGGCCTGAGCGCGCAGAGCGTCGAGCACCGTGTGACCACTGCGGCGCACGCTCTGCGGATTGCGCCCGGTGGCCGCGAGACCGATCGCGGCCCAGGCGGAGTACAGCTCGCTGGTGGGCTGTCCCGCTGCGCTGCCCCAGCCCCCGCCCGAGTCCTGTGCGGAGGCGAGGTAGGCGAGCTCGCGGGAGACGTTCGCTCGCGCAGCGGAGGCGGTGGCCGCGGCCGAGGAGGCGCGGACAGGGAGGGCACCGATCACAACGAAGGCCGCCACTGTCGCGGCCCCTACGGCCTCCCAGCGGACGTCCATACGGGCCCGCATTCGCGCAAGCACGCGCGCGAGCTCGGGGGCGAAGGCGAGGCCGAAGAGGAAGCTGGCGCCGGCGTCCACCAGGTCGAAGGGCAGACCCGTGCCGGCGACGGCGAGCAGCGCGGCGGGGGTGTGGGTAGCGCCGATGGTCCAGGTGTACACGTTCATGATCTCCTTTGCGAAGAGTGCAGTGAGTGCGCAGGCGAGCGCGAGCGGAACCCGTCCAAGGCGCCTGCCGGTGAGCCGGCCGAGGCCGGCGCCCATCAGGCCGACGAGCCCCCACGCGGCCATCTGCCAGGGGGTGTAGGGGCCCTGGCCGAGCATGACGTTGGAGGCGAGCATCCCGATCGCGCCGACGAAGAAGCCGGGCAGCGGCCCGAGCGCGTAGCCGACGACGAGCGTGATGGCGGTGATCGGCTTGACCTCGGGCAGCGCCACGAACGCGTCGCGCCCGAGCGCGGCGACAGCGGCGAGCGTGGCGACGACCGCGACCATCCGCGCGGAGGGACGCGCGCGCTCGTAGGCGAGCCAGCCGGCTAGCAGCACGAGGCCGACGAGCAGGAAGGAAGCGAGCGGCCAGCTCATCGCCCGGCCTCCCCCACACGAACGCTCGACGCCGCAGCGGAGGCCCTATCGGCCGGAGCGGAGGCCCTTCCTCGCAGGCGTGGGGCCGGAGGCGAGTCCCCGGCGGCGAGCGCAGGATCGGGGGAGGTGACCTTCGTGCTCCCCGGTGGCGCGGCTGCGGGAGGGGGGTCGGCTGCGCGACGGGCGAGCAGCTCGGCGCCCTGCTCCGGCGTCAGCGCGCCCTCGGCGCCGCTCAGGACGCGGGCGGTCTCGGTGGCGAAGTACCACCCGCCGGCGAGCAGCTCCGCGGCGGGGCCGTCCGCGATCACGCGCCCGTCGGCGAGCAGCACCGCGCGCTCGGCGCACGCGCAGGCGAACTCGGGGTCGTGGGTGGCGACGACCACCGCCTGGCCACGTGCGGCGCGGCGGCGCAGCTCCCCGGCGAGGAGCGCCTTCGCGAGGCGGTCCATCCCACGGGTGGGCTCGTCGAGCGCGAGCACCGCGGGGTCCTCCCCTCCGTCGGTGACGATTGCGAGCGCGAGCCGCTGGCGCTCCCCGCCGGAGAGGTCGCGGGGGTTGCGGGCCCCCTCCTCCGCCAGGCCCGCGAGCGCGAGCGCGCGCGGGGACGCCTCGCGGTCAACGCGCTCGTGGATGAGGTAGTCCCCGGGGTTCTGCAAGAGCAGGCTGACCCGCCCGCTGCGCTCGATCTGCCCGCGGGTGGGCTCGAGCAGCCCGGCGGCGTGGCGCAGCAGCGTGGACTTGCCGGCGCCGTTGCGCCCCATCAGGGCGACGCTCTCCCCCGGCTCCAACCGCAGCTCGACGCCGCGCAGGATCGCGGGCCCGCGGTGGAGCTCGTGCCACACGCCGTGCAGGTGGAGCGCCGGGGCGGGGCGCGCGTCTCGGCGGCGCAGCCGGCGGCCGAGGGACGGCGCGGCGGACGGCCCCTTGGGAGCGACGGACCCAGTGGCGGATGGCTCACCGGCAGCGGCGGACCCGGTGGCGGAGGTGGGCGTGACGGACGCGGGTGTGGCCCCCTGCCTGCGGTTGTCCACTGACCTGGTGACGGCAGGGGGCGCGGGGGAGCCTACCGTCTCCGCAGACAACAGGCCGCGGCTACGCAGGGTGGCGCGCGCCTGCTTGACGCCCACGGGAGGGGGGCCCAGTCCGGCGAGCGCGAACAGGCGGGCGCCGGGGGTCTGCAGCGCAGGCGCCTCGCGCCCGGCCCACTCCAGGAACGCGCCGGGCTCGCCGTCGTACGCGAGGCGCCCCTCGCGCAGCGCGAGCACGCGGTCGGCGGCGGGCAGGCAGCGCTCGAGGCGGTGCTCCGCGAGCAGGATCGTGGTGTCCCACTCCTGGTTGAGGCGGCGCAGGAGGCCGATCAGCTCGTCCCCGGCGACGGGGTCGAGCTGGGAGGTGGGCTCGTCGAGCAGCAGCACCGGCGGGCGTCCCGCAAGGGCGGCGCCGAGCGCGACGCGCTGCTGCTCCCCACCGGAGAGCGTGTGGGTGGGACGGTCGAGCAGGTGGTCGACGCCGAGCGCGAGGGCCACCTCCTCGACCCCGCGCGCGACCGCCGCCGAGCCGTGCCCGCGAGTTTCGAGCGCGAGCGCGAGCTCCGCACGCACGGAGCTCATCACGAGCTGGGTCTCGGGGTCCTGGAAGAGCGCGCCCGCGAGCGTCCCGAGGCGCGCGGGCCCGTGCTCGCGCGTGTCGAGGCCGGCGAGCTCCACGCGCCCCGCGAAGCGCCCGCCGTGGAAGTGCGGCACGAGCCCGCAGGCGGCGCGCAGCAGCGTGGACTTGCCCTGCCCGGAGAGGCCGGCGAGCAGGCAGAACTCACCCGCCCCCACGTCGAAGCTCACCTCCTCCAGCGCCGGGCGGGCGGCGCCGGGGTAGCGATACGTGACGCCGTGAAAGGAGAGGGCGTTCACACCTCGATCCCCCGGCGGTCGCTGAAGGGCAGGAGGACGGCGAGCAGCAGCGCCGCGCAGAGCGCACCCAGGCCGAGACCGACGGGGGCGCGCACCAGCGGGTAGGCGGTGAAGGAGGCGGCGCCGCCGAGCCGCGCGAGCAGGGCGAGCGCGAGGATCGCCGCCGCGGAGGCGGCGAAGGCGAGGTCGTGGCGCGACCACGGCCGCCGCAGGCGCGGGGCGCGGGGCGCGCCGGCGAAGCCGCGGAGCTCGAGCGTGGCGGCGACGTCCATCGCTCGGTCGAGCGAGCCGGCGAGCATCGCACCGAGCAGCGCGACGCGCCCGCGGGCGCCACTGGCCGATCTTCGATCGGTCCCACCGCCGGGGCGGGTGCGCTGGGCCTCGGCGAGGCGCTGGGCGTCGGCTGCGAGCACGGGGATCATGCGCACCGCGAGCGAGGCGGTGAGCGCGGAGCGGAAGGAGAGACGGCGGAAGATCCGCAGCAGCGCATCTGGGTCGATCGCGAGGCTCGCGAGCGCGGAGATCAGGATCAGAACCGTGACCTTCAACGCGATCACCGCGCCGTACACGAGCGCCTCGACTGTGAGGTCGCCCTGCCCGAAGGGGCCGAGGTCGCCGAGGCGTGCAAAGACCGTGAGGCCGTCGCGGGAGACCAGCACGTTGATCACGACGATCGGCGGGACCACGATCAGCGCGGTGCGTAGGGCGCGCGCGAGCTGGCGACCGACGCCGGCCCCCCAGCCGGCGCCGAGGATCGCGAGGACCAGGGCGACGAGCGCGAGGGGGTGGTAGAGCAGCAGCGTGGCCGTGGTGAGCGCGAGTGCCCACAGCGCGGCGACCCCGGCGCGCGTCGCGTGCAGCGGGCTCGCGAGCGGGCGGTACAGAAGCAGCCCGATGCTGGCCGATCTTCGATCGGTCATGGGCTCGGCTGGGGCAGGGGCAGGACGGCGCCCGCTTCGGTGAGCGCGACGGCGAAGCGGTCATGGAGCGCCGCTTCGTCGAGGGCGTGCGCGGCGAGCTCGACGCCGGCGGGGTCGGTGCCGGTGACGAGCCATTCGGGGTCCGCTTCGCCGGAGCGGGTGGCGGCGAGGAGCCCGGCGCTGCCCGCGAGCGTTCGCACCGTGGCGCCCTGAGCGTCGAGCAGTGCGATCGCGCGTCCCGAGGGGGCTACGCGCGCGTACACCCCACTCGCGCGGGGGCCGCGTTCGAGGGCCCGCGCGCCGAGGTCGCCGCGCACCTGCGGCCACGCGCCGACGAGCACGCGCAGGGTTTCGGGCTCCTCCCCGGCCGGCCCGGGCGGCGCAAGCGCGAAGCGCACCCCCGCGGCGCGCAGGCGGGCGCGAATGGTGAGGCAGGGGGCGCCTTCGAGCTGCGCGCACTCCACGCGCACCGGCAGTCGCAGCCCTTCGATCCCGTGCAGGAACGGCTCGGGGAAGGAGCCGACGACCGCGGGCACGTTGTCGGTCTGGCTCCAGTCGTGCAGGTCCCACCAGACGCGGTCCCCCGGGTGCACGTTCGTCTCGGCGGCTCCCTTGGGCGCCTCGACGCCGTTGACGTAGTAGAACCAGTCGGCCGGCTCCCCGCCTTCGTAGCCGCCCGAGCGCCCGTTGACGCTCTCCACGAAGCCCCCGCCGTAGCGGGTGGTGACGGCGGCGTTGCGTCTCAGCAGGCTCATCACCGTCTCCTGGCCCCTGGCGTGGGGCGCGCGCTCTGAGCGCAGCGGCTGCGCCCCGAAGCCGCGCGTGACGTCCAAGCGCACCCCGCCGGGTGTGGGCCCCGCGCCGAGGCCGCAACCGGCGAGCAGGGCGGCGGCCGGCGCGGCGAGCAGGGCGGCGGCCGGCGCGGCGAGCAGAACGCGCCGACGGCCGCCGCCCCAGTGTCTCTTACTTGACATAGAAGACGACGTGACTCACTCCTCCTGCGAGCTTCGTGACGTGACCTGAATCGTCCACCGCCTCGACGTCGTAGACGTAGCGACCCGCGGGCAGTCGGGCCGGAAGCAGGTAGCTGAACGATGTGGTGTCGGCCACGTGGAAGAAGCGTGTCGTGTCGCAGCTCGCGCGCACGAAGGCTCCCCTGCGCCCGCTGAACGCAAAGCAGCGATGGTGGGCGCTGCGCTTGAGCGCGATGCGCACTTCGCGCAGCGTGCCCCCGGCGGGGACTTCGACGCTCCCTGCGAGGAGTCGGGGAGCGTTGTGGCGAGGGTAGACATGGCCATTCTTCACTCCGGCTGTCCGAGCCACCTCCGGCGGCAGCGCCCCGGTGACTGGAGGCGCTTTCACAGGGCCTTCGCCGCAGCCGGACGAGGCGGGACAGGCTGTGAGCGTGCAGCCGGACGAGGCGGGACAGGCTGTGAGCGTCGTCCCACAGGTGCCGTCGTTGCCGTTGTGAACGCAGACGCTGGTCTCGGTGCGAATCGAATCGGGCGCATTCACGAGCAGCATCGTCTCCCCGGCATGGGAGAACGTCAGAGTCGCCCGTCCTTGAGCTTCGGTGAGAGCGCCTGCGCCGCCGCCCACGACGCTCGCCCCCGAGACTTCCGAGGACACGCCCGCAGAAGTGAACCGCCGGACGCTCACCTGGATCGGCTCGCCGACGTTGGCGCTCGGGGGCGCTTCCGCCTCGAGCGGGAGGGGCGCCGGAGTCGGACACTGTTCGCCGTAGCAGCTCGGGAAGAACAGGACTCGGTCGCCGGGATTGAGCTGGGCTTCGCAGGCTCCAACTTCGGCTTCCTTGTCGTTGAGCCAGAACGACCAGAAGTAGTTGGCCTTGGATCCTTCTTCGAATTCGTGGGTCTCGCCATCGATGGCGTAGATCGAGTACTGCTGGAATTTGGTGCTCCACGGCCCGCTCCAGTTGCCGCCGCTGGCGAGCTGAAGCGCACCGAGAGCGCTCGTGATGCTGCACGAGTCTTCGGGTTTACCATCCTTGACAACGGGCGACCCCGAGAGCGTTACCTGGGTCGGGGGTATCAGCGTTGTATTGACCCCCTCAACCCTCACGGTGGCTGTGGGAGCTTCTGCGGCGTACACGCTCTGAGCGAGGACTCCCCCGGCCAGCAGAAGAAGGAGCAGGGCGCACGCGCAGAGCGCGAGCACGTTCCTTGGAACCGATATGACGGGACGAGAGTGATGCATGGAGCCAACCCCTTTCCACGAGGGCCTTGTGGGCTTGCGGTCGGAGACGGGTCTCCTGGCTCCCGGGCCCACCTTCCGCGCCTTCCCGGTCCGCCGCAGGGCGGACCAGTGGCCGCATCGCCGTACAGGACGATGCTGCGGAGGCATCCCCGGTCACAGTGGCGGGTCCGCGCCGGACTCTCACCGGCTTCCCTCGACCACCGACCGTATGAACGAAGGGGATACTACCGCCCGACGGGACGGAACGCTACCGCCCGACGGCGTCCAGCTCGCTGTCCAGGTCAGCCAGCGCGCCGCGGGCGGCGGCGTCGAGCTCGGTGCGCTCGGCCATCAGCCGGCGGGCGTGGTCGAGATCGTCCGAGCGCCCAACGGTGAGCGCGGCGGCGAGGCGCCCGTCCTTCAGGTACCAAGTGGTGAAGCTCGCCTCCCCCATCGAGCCCCGCACGATCTCCTCGTCCCACTCCCGCGCCGGGCCCACGTACTCGAGTTCCGCCCAATCCCCGAGCACGGAGAAGAAGTAGGGGACCGTCTCGTGGGGGACCTCGCGGCCGAGCATGTTCAGCGCGGCGGTCTTGCCGTGGTTGAAGGCGACGTCCCAGTGCTCGATCCGCAGCGGCCCGCCGTGCAGCGGGGAGTCGTACTCGCAGATGTCCCCCGCCGCGAACACCCCGGGGGCGGTGCTCTGAAGGCGCGCGGAGCAGCGCACCCCGCCACCCTGACCCAGCTCGAGGCCGGCGCCGCGCGCGAGCTGCACGTCGGGGGTCACGCCCGCGCCGACGACGACGGCTTCGGCCGGAAGCTCCAGACCGCCCTTGGTGATGACCTTCGCGACCCGGCCCTCGCCCTCGAAGCGCTCCAGCTCATCGCACCCGTGGATCGTGACGCCGTGCGCTTGCAGCAGCTCGTGGAAGAAGCGCCCGTTCGCGGCGCCGAAGCCGCGTTCGAGGGTGGTCTGCTCCTGCATCACGATCGTGCACTGCTTGCCCATCATGGTCAACGAGGCCGCGACCTCGCAGCCGATGTAGGAGCCGCCGATCAGCACCACGCGCTCGGCGTCCGCCACTCCTGCGCGGATTGCGTCGGAGTTGCCGAGCGTGCGCAGGTAGTGGATCTCCTCGAGCTCACACCCCGGCACGTTCAGCCGCCGCACGTTCGCCCCCGTCGCGAGCAGCGCCTGGCCGAACTCGACCTCCTCCCTGGTCGAGAGCTTGGCGGTACGCGCCCCGGCATCGAGGGCGGCGACGCTGGTGCGGCTCAGCAGCTCGATCTCCTGCTCAGACCACCACTCCTGCGGACGGAAGAACGCCTCGCTGCGCTCCTCCGCCCCGCGCAGGTAGCCCTTCGAGCAGTTCGGGCGGTTGTACGGCGGATCGGGCTCGCGCCCCACCACCAACACGCTCCCGTCAGCCCCCTCCTCGCGCAGCCAGCGCGCGCAGTTCGCCGACGCCAGGCCGCCGCCGATCAGCAGGTAGTCGACCTTGCGGGATGCCATAAGCGCTTAATCCACGCTACGCGAAAGCCGGGACGCGTAGGGTCAGTGCCGAAGCTGCTCCGGACCCCCGCCGCTCGGCTGGATCGCTGTCGTGGTAGAGCAGCCACGCCTCCAGTAGCCCCTCCGCGAGCTCGTCCAACGTCGCCCCGGATGCGAACAGTCCCGGGCAGCTCGGCACCTCTGCCCAGAGTGAACCGTCCTCCTCGTGAACCAGCGCCTGTATCTCCATCTGCTCTTCCACGAAACCCAACTTTCGTCTGATGCACTTCTTCATCATCATAGACCTGCCTCTCTTAGAATCGCCGAGGTCAATCTTTGGCCATAGTCGCCGCCCCGGTGCTTCGGCAAGGTGATGGGCCGATGTCCGGCCTTCTCCATCTTCACCACATGCTTCCCTCCCCGGGTCGCAACCCAGCCGTGGGCCTCCAGCAGCTTCCTGGCCGACTTCTGACTCAGAGGAACCGATCTGCTCATGGTGGTGTCACAACCCCGGCGGGTGGCGCACCGACCAGTGCGCCCATTCGGGAATGCGGTCGAGGATGCGCCAGCGGGGGCCGTCTTCGCCCCGGTTGGGACCCACGTCGGTGCCGTTGTGGCTGGTGTCCAGGCGCAGACCCGCGATCACGATGAAGACGTGGTCGGTGGGAGCGGTGGCGGCGTAGATCGTCACCCACCGCCCGGGACCGGGCGCACCCCAGTCGACGTAGTCCTGTGCGAGGGGATTCTCGCGCACGATCTCCGCGAGCGGGCGCACGCCGGCGCGGTAGAGCACGTAGCTGGTCGTGCTCGAACAGTCCTCGCTGAGCGCCCCCAGCGGATCGGGGTGGCCGGCGGGGCCATAGGGAAGGTCCTGCAGCTCGTTGCCGGCCATCACCATCGCCTGCACTACCGGTGGCACCCCCTCGGGGATCAGCGCAACGTGGCCATCCCCGGGTGAGAGCACTGCCCGAACGCCTGAGATCAACTCGACGGGCGCCGCGCTGGAGCCGCCGTTGTCGGAGCCCGCCCGCTCCGCTTCGTACGCTGCCGTGGTCTGAGAGCCGCTTGCTTGGGAGCTAGGACCCTGCCCGCCCCGGTATGTCGCCGCCCAGCGTTCCACCTCGGCTACGTACCACCAGGCGTGGTTGTAGACGTAGATCGCGTCGCGATAGTCGGCGGGGGCGCCCGCGGCGCGCAGGTAGTTGGCCATGGCGAAGATCGCGTCCGCCGGGTTCCAGCGGTCCGGCGGGCCGCCGCCGTAGGCGCTGACCCCGTACTTCCGCCAGGTCGAGGCGAGGAACTGCGCGGGGCCGCCAGCGCCCGCCGAGTTGACCGCGCCCTCCTGCGTGCACGAGGGGTCGGGGTCGCGCCCGTGGTCGCACTCGACCTTGCCGATCCCTGCGAGGATCGCCCAATCCAGGCCGTAGCGGGCGGCCGCTTGAAGGTAGAGACGCAGGTACTGCGGCGGGATCTCCGCGCGCGCCCGCGCCGAGACTTCGCCGCCTACGACAACACCGGTGGCCCCAGCGAGCGCTTCTGGATGTACGCCAGCGATCGCGGCGACGCCCGCCACGCCGAGCGTGAGGACCACCGCGAGCACGGCAGCGCCCGCGAGCACGGCGGTCGCGGGACCTTTCATCGGCCCCCCAACTGGCGTTTGCGCCGCCGGGCGACCTCGTGGGCGTCGCGCATCACCGGGGACTGGAGCCCACCCGTCCCGCCGACGGCCGCCTGACCCTGCGGATTGTGCTGGCGCGCGTCGCGCAGACGCTGCTCGCGTTGGGAGCCGTCGGGCGGGCGGGCTCCAGTTCGAGAGCGCGGGGGTGCGTGGCCGCCCTGACGCAGGCGCTCCTCGAGCGCGCGGTCGAAGTCCCTCCCCGCCCGACGGCGCTCGCGGCGCCCCGGCGAAGGCTCCCCAGCCGCCGCCACGACGTCGGCGGCGCCACTCAGCTCCCGTCGCAGCGCGAGCTCGCGGTCGATCTCCGAGCGCGCCTCGCGCCGCGCGCGGGGGTCGAGCCGCTCGTACTGCTCGCGCGCGTAGCCGGCGAGACTCGCCAACGCGGCGTAGTCCCGCCGGGGCTCACCGGTGTTGTGCCCGCTGCGCGCGGCGGCGGCTGGCAGCGCGGCTTGGGCGTCGAGCAGGCGGCCGCGCTCGCGCGCCTGCTCGGCGGTGTAGGCGTGGCCCGTTCGCCGCTGGGCGCGCTCGCCCTCAGCGGTGGTGCGTTGGGCCTCGCTCAACGCGAGTTGCCCGCGCTCGACCTCGCCCTCGATGCGCTGCGCACGGACATCCAGGCCAGCGGCCCTGCGCGTATCGCCGGCGGCCACCGCCTCCTCCCTCGCCCCGCGTACCCGTTGCAGTTGGGTGCGCTTGGCCGAAAGCTCGGCCTGGAGCTTCGGGGCGGCGCCCGCGTGCGCGCTCGCCGCCCCGTGCTCGCGCTCGAGCATGCGCGTCACCTGCTCGTCCGCGGTGGCGCGTGCGCGCTGGCGGCCGATGCGCTCGAGCGTCTGGCGGCGCTCCACGCTCGGGGCGGGACCGGAGAGCTTGCCGCGCGCCCACTGAGCTCCCCGCCATGCGACGCGGGGACCCTCCAGCTGCTGCCGGGCGCGTTGTACGAGCGAGTGCCGGTGGGTGCTCTGCCCGCGGTGCTCACCGGCGATGAACCCGAGCGCCCGGTGGCGCTCGCGGTAGGCGCCCCACCACAGGACCGTGACGAGCAGCCACCGGGTCCACCAGCCGAACGCATCGAGCTCCATCAGGGTGCGCGTCAGCAGCAGCACCACACCCAGCAGGAAGGAGAAGATGAGCTTCGAGCAGACCGCGCCCACCAGCCGCGTCCCCCATGCTCTGAACGCCGCGCGGCCGCCGTCGCCGAGCGCGGGAGCGATCACCGCGGCGGGCGTGAGCAGCAGGTAGAGCAGGCTGAGGATCTCCGCTCCGAGCAGGTGCAGCACGATGAAGCCGAGCAGCAGGATCGCTCCCACCGCGCCGATCGCAATCAGCAGCAGGCCGGCGAGGCGAGGCGTGGTCCCACTCTGAGTGCGGAACAGTGCCTCCGCCGCTGTCGGCCCGCGGCATTCGGTGACGCTTTCTGCGCCTCCGCAGAGGACGCTAAGCAGCGAGGCGGGGTCGTTGATCGAGTTGCGCCCCGCCTCGTTGGCCGGGAGCGCAAGGAACACCTCCCCGTTGGTGCGCGCCGCGCGCATCAGCGTCACCGTCGCGCCTCGAGCGGGCGTTCCCGGCTGCTCGCTTTCCAGCGCCT
Source organism: uncultured Solirubrobacterales bacterium (assembly GCA_963703395.1). Classification (GTDB taxonomy): domain Bacteria; phylum Actinomycetota; class Thermoleophilia; order Solirubrobacterales; family Solirubrobacteraceae; genus Palsa-744. The sequence goes on from OY969817.1 coordinate 1,650,598, forward strand.
GGCAGATCGACTGCAGACCTTCGCTGTTGGGGCAGTGCGCTACGTGGGGGTGCATGGCCACGGCGAGGCCCGCGGCGCGCAGCCGCGGCTCCAGGCGCGCGGGGTCCTCGCACCAGTCGACGTTCCCGAACTCCAGGTAGCACCAGGGAGCGCCGACGACGCCCGCGAACAGCCCGCCCATGCTCTGCGCGAGCGTCCGCGGCGCGTGGGCGGGGGACCCCTGCACCACCGCCCCCAGGGTGCCCACGCTGGCCTCGTCAACCCACCGCCCGAGCGCACCAACGGTGCCGGCGGGATCGGCGATCACCCACAGGCCGCCCGTCATCATCGCCACCGTCAGCGCCGCCTGGCCGAGCGTCTCGGCGACCCGGCGGCGCACAAGCCCGTTGTAGGCGGCCGCCACCGAGGCCAGCGCGAGGGCGAGCACCAGCCACGGCCCGGTGAATGAGGACTGCGTCTGGCGCAACTCCCGCTCCACGCCGCCCATCGCGGAGCTGTCGAGCAGGTCCAACGTGAAGCACCACTCCAGCGCCGCGACCAGCGTGTGCAAGACCCACACGAGTCCCATCCACACCGGCTCGACCAGGTAGTCCTGCAGCAGCGTCTGGCTTGACAGACCGAGCAGCCCGGTGTCGATGTGCACGTCCAGCGCGTAGTTGCCCGTCGGCGCGCCGGCCGCCTCGAAGCCGGAGGTCGCGCAGTTGCGCTGACCGGCGGGCGGCAGCTCTCCAGCGTCACTGCAGAGCGGACTGCCGAGCCCGTTTTCCACGAGCGGGTCGCCGCCGCTGGCGGGCGCCGAGGCCGACGCGTCCCCTTCCACCGCAGCTCCGCCGGTGGAAGAGGGCGGGAGCAGCGGCGGGCCGCTGGGCGCGCGGGGCGCGGTGCTGGGCGCAGGGGCCACGGCACGAGCCGCCGTCGCTGGGCAGGGAGGCCCAGCGCCCACCCGCTCGGGCGCGAGACCGCCCGCGTGGACGATCCCCAAGCGGCACCCCCCGGACGCCCGCCCGCCGGCGGAACTGGCGGCGCTCGCCCTGGTGGAGGTGACGGCTCCCCACGCAAGCGCGGTGGTGAGGGCGACTGCGAGGGCTCTCACCGCAGACGCGGGGGCGTCGTCGAGAACGCGCGCAGCAGCGAGGGCACGACCACGTCGACCTGGATCGCCTCCACCCGTCCGTGGTGGTCGCGGAACAGGCACCGGCCGGCGTCGAGCTCGAGCAGGGTCTGGCGCGCCCGCCGGTCCTCCGGGTCGAGGCCGAGCAGCGCCAGCGCGCGGCGCGCCTCCGCGTCGGAGCGCATCCCGAACACGAACGTCGCGCCCACCAGGTTCTCCAGCGACTCGCGCTCCCCGAGCAGCGTGTCGGTGACAAGCTGGGTCGAGATGATCGGCACCGCCAGCTCCGAGCGGCCCATGCGCTGCAGCGAAGCCAGCAGCGTGCGCCCGACGGGGTCCTTCAGCAAGCGCCAGCCCTCGTCGAAACTGAACAGCTTCAACCGCTCGCGCTCGGCGCCCATCAGGTGCATCGCGAACATCGCGATCAGCCGCACGATCTGCTCCCCCACCCGCTCGGCCCGCGAGTGCTCGGAGCGCGGCGCGCCGGGGTCGGGGCTCGGGAGGTCGCGGATCGGCAGGTACGTGACCTGGCGGTGGCCGACCGGCGGCAACCTCACCTCGGGGTCCGCGAAGCCGAGCTGAGTAAGCCCGGAGCGGGCGTACACCTCGAGCGTCTTGGCGACCTGGGCGTCCGTCTCGTCGCCCTCGCGCAGCGCACGCACGACCTCCCCGCAGGTGGGCTCGCGCGCGCGGCGGCTCACGCGGTCCACGGCTCCCACGACCGCCGTCTCCCAGGAGGGCTCCGCGCGGAGTGGCAGCAGATCGCGCAGGAACGACACCGCGGTGTCGTGGCGCAGGTGGTCGGGAGCCACGCGCAGGGGGTCGAGCACGCCGCGCAGCGCGGGGTCGGGGCGCAGCGCGATGCACTCCACGTGCGGGGCCACGTGCTCCAGCAGGTGGAAGCGGTGGTCGCCCTTGGGGTCGCAGTCGATCACGCGCGCGCCCTGCAGGAAGCCCTCGTACTTGAGCTTCTGGTCGAGCGTCGTCTTGCCCGAGCCGAGCGCCCCGATGCTCAGGATCGTCGTGTTGCGGTCGCGCTCGGAGCCCTCCCGCAGGTTGAAGCGCACCGGCCGCGCGGAGCCGGAGAGGGTGTGGCCGAGGTAGAAGCCCGTGGCGGAGCCCGCCTCGTGGGTGGCGGTAGGCATCATCGCCGCCACCTGCTCGGTGGTGAGCGTGTCGTCGTAGCCCGCCACGCGCGTCCGCTGCCCAGGGAGGTGCTGGCAGAACAGCTGCAGCTGGTCCCCCGCCGGGCGGTGCAGGCGGATCTCCCCGTAGGCCCGCCGGCACGCCTCCACGCGCTCCTCGAGCTCGTCCTCCGCGCGCGCCGCGACGGCGATCGCGAGCGTGGCCCGCAGCAGCGGGGGGCGGCTGGAGGACTGCAGGTGTGCGAGCAGGTCGCGTGCCTCCTGCGTGCGCCGGTAGCCGAGGTCTGAGACCCCCTGCTCGCCGTCGGACTCTGCGCGCAGGATCTGGTCGGCGTCCTGGATCCGCCGCCGCGCGATCCGCAGCGCCAGCTCGTTCGGCAGGAAGCACGCGTTCAGAGAGAGGTCGATGCCGAAAGGCAGGCTTTCCACCGGCGCGAACATCAGCTCCGCGCGCGCCCCCGGGAAGTGAACCTGCTCGGGCAGCGCGCCCGCCACTAGCTGCGCCTGCCAGCTCACCCCGAGCTCGGACTCGATGCGCAGCGTCCGCGGCCGCTGCTCCACCCAGCCGTCCATCCACCGCAGGACGTCCCCCTCCAGCGGCGCCAGCACGGCCTCGCCGTTGCGCTCGAACAGCAGCGCCCGCGGCTCGTGCAGTCCGTCCACGGCGGGCTCACCCAGGTCCCGGCAGAAGCCGCGGCGCACCAGCCACTGCAGCTCCGCGCCGCTCGCCGGACGGGCTGCGAGGAAGTCGGCGAGACGCGCGTGGGCCTGGTCGGCCCGCACACGCGCCCGCTCGAGGTCGGTCGCGCGCAGCAGCCGCCGATCGTGCGGGAACAGGCCGCGCCTGAGCGCCCCCACCCACTCGCGCGGGTGGCGCTCCGCCGCGCGCGACACGTAGGAGGCCACGTCGCGCTCGGGGTCGCGGAGGCTCACCAGGACGAACACCGCCGTCCGCTGCGCGTCCAGTTCTTCGAGGCGCCGGGCGTGCTCGGCGACGTAGCGCCGGCGCAGGCGAGCCCCGGCACCCGCCGTCTCACCGGTGTCGTCGGGGTGGCCGTGGTCGCGGTGAGCACCGCGACCGCTGGGCGCGGGGGCCATCTCGTCCGCGTACCGGCCCACCTCCCAGCGGCGGCTGACGCGCACGATCTGCACGTCGGCACCTGCCGCCTCCAGGGCACCGAGCAGCGCGAGAAAGCGCCCGCGCTTGCCGTCCTCGGAGAGCCACTCGTACGATGTGCTCGGAACCGCGAACGCAGCCCAGCCGTCGTCGAACCCCTCGCCGAACACGAGATTCCCGTAGACCAGGCTGAGCGGCGGTCGCACTGCTCACCGCAGCCCCGCGCGCAGTCCCCGGCAGAGCGTGGCTTCAGCGTCCGCGGAGCCGCGTATATGGGGATCGCGAGAGATGTGCATAGGGAGGTCCGTACTCCCTATTCCGACCCCCCAGCCCAAAGCGGGACACCAGCTGGCAATCCTCGCCTCGGACCCCTCCTTCCCGGCCCGCCTCCCCCGCCCCGCGGGCCCGGGCCTTTGGCGCAGCAGCGCCCCACGCCGAAAAGTCCGACGTGGGGCAGCCGCTGTTTCTATGAGTCCTTACCGAATGAGAAGAACGTTATGGGTAGATTCAGTGTATGCAGCCCCTCCTCTCATCATGCACCACGAACTCGAAGGCCCCCTCCGCTGGGGCTTGCGATAAAGCCGGCGCCTTCTTGTACGCTGGCTCCACTTCCGCCTATCGTGCAATTTCCATTTGCGGATTTTGCATCGAAAATACCCCGCACTAATAATTCTCCGTTCGACACCGCATTTTCTATCGCTCCACTCGAATTTTCGGTGGTGCATTCGTCTGTTTTTGAAATACCCAATACTTTGCACTTTACAGCCCACCCCGGCCCTTTGCCATTGGTGGCTGTAATCTTTCCTCTTACTTTACCTGATTCTTCGGCGAGTTCTGTTTGCCAAGGCAAATTCAGTGGTTTAGCAACTTCTTCCAGTTTTTCGCAGTTTTTACCTGGTGAACATTGTATTTCTTCCGCTTTTGTCAGTCTAGCGAACTTACCCGGCCCGATTGTCCCCTGACTAACCGCTCCCAGGATCGCCCCTGTGCATTTGACTTCCACTGTACCAACGATGGGCACTTTGGTGTCCTTCAGTGTCAGTGAGCTACGGCCTTTCACCGCTTCCGTCCCGGTGACTTCACTCCATGCCCATTTCCCCGTCCCGGAGGCTTTGACGCATTGATTGGTTTCGTATTTGGTCCCAGCCCCTCCTTCTATGCATTGTTCCCAAACGGGCGTTGCCAGCGCAGACGAGGCCGCAACGCCAAAGAAAACGGCGATCGCTACGCCCACCACGAGCTTCCTTACTATTCGCATCTCATCAGCTCCTTGATCCTAACGGAATCCCTTGTTTACTCATGGGACCTTCTATCCATCCCCACAGTGGAGGTCAACACCACACCGCAAACCCCAACAGCCAATGGCGTCCGCCACTCCATGACGTCTCTGACTCGACGTCCGGGCTGGGGGACCAGGAGAACGCGGCTGCGCCCCAACGCAAGGCCGCCGCCGCAGGCGCACGCGCTCAGCGCACCTCCAGGCGCGCCCCCCGCTCCAGCGCGATCACCTGCCCGCCGGCCGGCCGCTGATGCCCCGGCAGCTCGCGCAGCGTCACGTGCGGACGGCCGCGCAGACTCGGCGCGCTGCCCAAGCGACCGAGGAGACCGGGGCGCCGGCCGGAGCGGGCGTGGGCCACCCTCACGAGCACCGCTCCCGGGCCGGTGTAGCGCAGGCGGCGCAGCCGCGCGTCTGAGCCGTCGGGGAGCATCAGCAGGTACCCCAGGTGCCAGGCCCGCTGAAAGCGTGCACGTGAGCCCGAGCCGGCGAGCGCGCACGGGCCGGCGAGCTGGCGCGGCCCGAGGGCGTGGCGCAGCAGCGCGGCGGCCGCCAGGTGAAACGGTCGTCCCTCCACGCGGATCATCGTCAGGAGCGCCGCGCCGACCGCGGGGAGCGCGAGGTCTCGCAGGTACCACGGCAGCGCCCTCACGGCGGCCCCCACCAGTGGCAGCGCACCGAGGAGCGCGAGACCCACAAGCAGCGCAAAGCAGTAGACGACCCCCCGCAGGGGGACCCCGCCGGGGTTGAGCCGCAGCCGGTCCACGCGGTAGATGCGCCGCTCGAGGTCGAACACGGCGCGGTAGGAGCGAATCTCCATGCTCACGCGCCGAACAGCGAGTTGACGGTGTCCTGCAGCAGGTTGATGCCCGCCGGGGTCGCAAGCAGCACGGCCACGATTCCCACCGCGAACACGCCCGCCGCCTCCTTGAAGTCGCGGCGGAAGGCGAGCACGGTGCCGGCTATGGCGAAGGCCAGGCCGATCAGGCTCATCGCCACCTTGCGGCCCGTGCTCCCCGCCTTCGAGGCGGCCGCTTCCAGCGAGCTGCCCGCTTCTGGAGAGCCCGCTCCAGACCCGCCCGCCGCCGTCTGGGCGCCGCCGGACCTGGGAGTGGCGGCGACCCTCGCGTGCGCGGCGACGGGCCAGCAGAGGGCGAGGCAGGCGTGGCAGACGACCAGCAGGGCGGCCGTCCACCAGGCACGCGATCGGTGGTGCATTGCTTTCATCGAGCGCTCCTCCTTGGGTCGTTTGCAGGTCTTCGTCTCTACGCGTCAGGGTCCATCTGAATCGCGGATATCTCCCAGCGGCCCTGTTCGCGGGCTACGTCGAGTTCGTAGGCGAGCGTGTATTGGGCGCCGCGCTGGTCTTGGGCTTGAACCACAGCGAGCACGGCTCCTGCGCCGGGCGCCCACTGCAGGCTCTGCAGGGATTGCAGCGCCAGCCCCTCCCCGGGCAGCGAGATGCGCGCCGCGGGAGCGAGGTCGGCGGCGAGCTCGGAGGATGAGCCGGCGAGGTAGTTGCGCAGAGCGCGTTCCACCACGGCTGCCAACTCGGGATCGGTTACCTGGCGCAGGCGCCCCTCGGCGTTTGTCTGGGCGGGGCCGGAGGCGGGGGGTCCTACGAACGCGGGGTAGCCGGCCAGCGCCAGTCCACCCCCCGTCGTGCGGAGCACGCCGACGGTCAGGTAGAGCAGCCCGGCCGTGTCGGTTTGAGCGGCGACGGTGTAGACGTGCCGCCCCGGGAGTAGTTCGCGTTCCTGGACGACCTGCGCCCACTGGACGCGCTGCTCCGAGCCAGAGGGGGGTTGCAGGCCGGCGTCGACGTCCATCCCGGGACCGACGAACGGCGCGAGCGCGTGTTCGCGGGCTTCGGGGTCCTGCGCTTCCCACGTGAGGTAGCTGCGCGCGAACAGCGCCGCGAAGCCCTCCGCCGCGAGATCCTGCGCGGGCGCCCGTCGCAGCAGCGCGGCGGGCACAGTCGCACGCGGGGGGTCGATCGCGAAGCGTGCGCTCGCCAGCAGCCCCGCGACCGCCAGCGAGTGGAGCAGGTGTCGGGGCAGCTCGCGCGCGAGGCGGATCCGCCACAGGGGCCGGGGGGTGACCGTCACGGCCGCCCGGGGCCGCCCTGTCGCGATGTCCGGGTCAGAGGAGACGGCGCTCACCTGGCGGCACCCCGTTCGAACCCGAATTCCGAGCGCGCCGCGTTCGCCGGCGCGGCCGCTGAGGGCGTTGCCGCGCGCTGAGGAAGAGCTGGCCGGGAAGGAGCGGCGGCCCTCGCTACGACTGCGGAGACCCTCGTCTGCGCGACCCCGCGAGCGTCGCCCTGCTTCGCCGTCCCTCGAGTCGCGGGCGCACGCCGAGCGCGTCCATGCCGGCGCTTGTCGCGGCCGATCGGCTGAGAGAAAGCCGGTGGCACAGCCGGGACGAACTTGGGAGATCGGCTGCCTGCCGACGTACCGAGCGTGTTCCTGCGGCTCGCGGTGGATCGCAGCCCGCTCATGACCACCACGCCAGCCACCACCGCCAGGGCGCTGGTCAGGGCGGTGACACCGGCGAGACGCCCCCATACGCTCGAAGCCGACCCCTGGGCGGCGCCGTCCAGCGTCCACTCCTCGGTGGCGGCCTCCCCCGAGCAGTCCGCGGCGGCGAGGAACTCCTCCTCGGAGTACACGCGGTAGACCTGGCGGGGAGGCCGACGCAGCAACGTCACGGGCAGCGCGGGGGTCGGAGGGCCACGCGGGCGGCCGAGGGCCAAGGTGGGGAGATACCCGGCCCCCGGCCGCGTGCGCGCGGATGAGCATCGCCGTGAGGTCGCGCCTGCAACCGACCTTCGGCGTCCCAGGGGACGCACCTATGGGGGTAGTGAGGGGTGGTCATAGGTGGGTCCCTATCTCCTATTCCGACCCCGCCCCCCGGGTGGGACACCCAGAGTCTCCGAGCGTCGCGGCGAGCTCCCGGTCCACGTCGCACGGTCTGAACGAGCCCAGCGCCGCGGGGAGGTCCTGGCCCCGGTCGAGCGAGGGGGCCTCGACCAGCCGACGCAGCCGTCCGCGGGCGCGTTGCGCGACCTTGCGGTACCGCTCGAAAGACCATCCGAACCGCTCGCAGAACTCGGCGCGGTCCATCCCCAGCGCGACCTGGCAGGCGAGCACCAGCCGCTGGTCGTCGGTCAAGAGCGGCGCGAGCTGAAGCACCCGCTGTAACTGGAGCCGGTGGGCCACCAGCGGATGGATGTCGGCCCGCGGGTCAACGACGTCCACCTCCCGCTCTTGCGGACCCCCCAGCGGAAGCGCGCCCTCCAGCGCGGCCTGCAGCGGGCTGCGGCCGCCCAGCGCGCGGCGGCGATCGTGCACGCGTGAGAGAAAGCGCTGCTCGAGGGCGTTCGCCAGGTGGTCCCTACTGGAGAACTGCCGGCCGCCGCGCGCGCCCACGAGGAGCTCGAGCACGGCCTGGCTGAGACAGTCCTCCAGGTCCTCCCGCCGCAGGCGGTGGCGGTGGGCGCGCAGCAGCCCCTCGTGTCGGGCTCGCGCCACGAGCGCAACCTGCTCTGCGGGGTCCGCGGTGCGGCGGCCGACCGATCGGGGGCACACAGCCGGGAGGGCTGGGTCGGGGGCGAGCAGCCCGAAGGGCTGGGTCAGACGAGCGCCCGGGGGCGACGTGCGGTGCGCGTATCGGGTAGACACACAGGCATGTCGCACCAAGCCGCCGGCAGACCCCCCTCCCACATTGCTTGGCGCGGTCCGGGAGCGACGCCGGAAGGGGGCCCCCCACCCGGTCGCCCGCGCGCTCGACCCCACTCCCCCAGATCCCAAGCAAGATGACCCTCCGAAAGCGCCTGAGCGCGGTCGATCGCTTCCAGCAACGTCACCGCCGGCTGGCGTTCGCGGTGGCGGTGGTGAAGAAGTTCGACGACGACCAGGGGAGCCAGCTGGGGGCGCTGATCGCGTACTACGGGTTCTTCTCGCTGTTCCCGCTGCTGCTGGTGTTCGTGACGATCCTGGGCTTTGTCCTGCAGGGCGACTCAAGCGCGCAGGAGAGCGTGCTGCACTCGACGCTGAGCCAGTTCCCGATCATCGGGACCCAGCTGCAGAGCAACGTGCACTCGCTGAAGGGCAGCGGCCTGGCGCTGGCGATCGGCCTCCTCGGCGCGCTGCTCGCGGGGCTGGGCATCACGGGCGCGACGCAGAACGCGTTCAACGTGGCGTGGAACGTGCCCCGCGGGGAGCGGCCGAGCTTCCTGTCGTGGCGGCTGCGCGGCCTCGGCCTGCTGGTGGCGCTCGGCGTGCTGAGCATCGTCTCGACCACGGCCGCGGGATACGTGACCGCGCAGACAAAGGGCGCCGAAGAAGTGCTGGCGGGTGTGCTGGCGGCGCTGGCGGCGAACCTGCTGCTGTTCTTCGCGGCGTTCCGGCTGCTCACGGTGGATGAGGTGGAGACCCGCGATCTGCTCCCAGGCGTGGTCGTGGCGGCGGTGCTGTGGCAGATCCTGCAGCACGTGGGCGGCTACTACGTGGACCACGTGGTGCGCCACGCCCGCGAGACCTCGGCGCTGTTCGCGTTCGTCCTCGGCCTGCTCACGTGGCTGTACCTAGGTGGCCAGGTGACGGTGCTGGCGGCGGAGGTCAACGTTGTGCGCGCCCGGCGGCTGTGGCCCCGCAAGCTCTTCTGAGGACCGGGGGTCGTTTTTGAGGATGGCCGGCTCCGCCGGCAGGGCGTGCGCAGTGGGGCCGATCTTCGATCGGTCCGCGCTGGTGGCGTGCGCGACCAGGGCGCCCCGCAGTGCACGCCCGCCGCCGCGGGGCACGGAGGCCACGCGCCCACCAGCCCGGACCCCGCACCAACCCGCGCGGACGATCCCGCGCAAAACACCGGGCCACCCCACCACCGGTCGAGGCTCCCCCGCCCTTGACATCCTCTCTGCCGTTGTTATACTAGCTATCGATTCGTAAGCTTCTATGGAGCGTATACCGATGCCTACAAGCTCAGACAGCAACGGAAGGTCCCAGCCAAAGCCCAAGTCCCGTCCGGCTGCCGCGTCGCAGCCGCAGCCCCGGCCGCTGCTGCGGCTGATCCCCCTCGACGACACGGTGGTGTTCCCCAACATGGGGATCACCCTCACCGTGGACGTCGGCGAGGACGAGCGCGTGGTGCTCGTCCCCCGCCACGAGAACGAGTTCCTCGAGGTCGGCACGATCGCCGAGGTCGAGGACCACCTGCGGCTGCCCGGCGGCGGGCGCGCCGTGGCCCTCTCCGGCGAGCACCGCGCCCTGATCGGCGCCGCGCAGACCGGCGTCGACGGCGAGCTGCGCGTCGAGATCGACGAGCGCCCCGACGGGGTGCCCACCGACGGGCGCACGCGCAACCTCGAGCGCGAGTACCGCGCGATCGTCGAGGAGATCCTCGAGCTGCGCGGCGACGACGGGCGGATCGCGGCGTTCCTGCGCGCGATCGTCGAGCCCGGCCCGCTGGCGGACTCCGCCGGCTACTCCCCCAATTTGTCCTACGCCCAGAAGGTCGAGCTGCTGCGCACGCTCGACGTGCCGGACCGCCTCGAGCTCGCTGTCAAGCTGCAGCGCGAGAGCTTGGCGGAGCTGCAGGTGCGCAAGCGCATCCGCGAGGACGTCCAGGACGGGGCGGAGAAGCAGCAGCGCGACTACTTCCTGCGCAAGCAGATGGAGTCGATCCGCAAGGAGCTCGGCGAGGACGAGGGCTCGATCGTGGACGAGTACCGCACCAAGATCGAGGCCGCGGAGATGCCCGAGGAAGTGCAGGAGCAGGCCCTCAAGGAGCTCGGGCGCCTGGAGCGCATGGGCGAGCAGACGGGCGAGTCGAGCATGATCCGCACCTACCTGGACTGGCTGATCGCAGTGCCGTGGAGCAAGCGCTCCGAGGAGCACCTCGATCCGGTGGGAGCGCGCGAGGTGCTTGACGCCGACCACGCGGGCCTGGAGGACGTCAAGGACCGCATCACCGAGTACCTCGCGGTGCGCAAGCTCCGCCAGGACCGCGGCATCGAGGCCGACCCCAAGTCCGGGGCGATCCTCACCCTGATCGGCCCCCCGGGCACCGGCAAGACCTCGATCGGCGAGTCGATCGCCCGCGCGCTGGGACGCGAGTTCGTGCGCATGTCCCTCGGCGGGGTCCGCGACGAGGCGGAGATCCGCGGCCACCGGCGCACCTACATCGGCGCGCTCCCCGGGCGGCTCGTGCGCGCGCTGCGCGACGCGGGGACGATGAACCCAGTGATCCTGCTCGACGAGGTCGACAAGGTCGGCGCGGACTGGCGCGGGGACCCCTCCGCGGCGCTGCTGGAGGTGCTGGACCCCGCCCAGAACCACTCCTTCCGCGACCACTACCTCGACGTGGAGCTCGACCTCAGCCAGGTGATGTTCATCGCCACGGCCAACGTCGCCGACACGATCCCCGGCCCGCTGCTGGACCGCATGGAGGTGATCCGCTTCGACGGGTACACCTCCGAGGAGAAGCTCGCGATCGCCAAGGGCTACCTGTGGCCGCGCCAGCGCGACCGCAACGGCCTGCTCGAGGGCGAGGTCGAGATCGACGACGAGCTGCTGCGGACGGTCATCGCGGAGTACACCCGCGAGGCGGGCGTGCGCAACCTCGAGCGCGAGCTCGGGACCCTGTTGCGCAAGACCGCCACCAAGATCGCCTCGAGCCTGCCTTCGGAGGACCGTGCGAAGGAGGCTGGCGGCGATGGCGATGGCGCTGAGGGAGCCGCTGCCGAGCAGCCGGGCACAGCCAAGCCGAAGGGTGCAGCGGAGCCAGAGAACACCGCGACGCCGGAGGCGGCCGAGCCCGTCGAGCCCCAGGCGGCCGCGAAGCCCGCTGGGAAGAAGGCGTCCAAGAAGGCAGCCGCGCTCAAGGCGCCGGTGAAGATCGATCTGGAGACCTTGCGCGAGGCGCTCGGGCGCCAGCGGTTCTTCCAGGAGTCCGCGTCGCGCACCGCCACCCCGGGCGTGGCCACCGGCCTCGCCGTGACGGGCACCGGCGGGGACGTGCTGTTCGTGGAGGCCACCGCGATGAAGAGCTCCGGCTCGGGCGGCGCAGGAGGGCTGGTGCTGACCGGCCAGCTCGGGGACGTGATGAAGGAGTCGGCGCGCATCGCCCTCTCCTACGTGCGCGGCCACGCCGAGGAGATCGGGATCGACGAGAGCGCGTTCGACGGACAGGAGTTCCACGTCCACGTGCCCGCCGGCGCGATCCCCAAGGACGGCCCGAGCGCAGGGGTCACGATGGTCACCGCCCTGGCCTCCCTGCTCAGCGGCCGGGCCGTGAAGCACACCGTGGGGATGACCGGCGAGGTCACCCTGCAGGGGCGCGTGCTGCCGATCGGCGGGCTCAAGCAGAAGGTGCTCGCAGCCCACGCGGCCGGCCTCACCGACGTGATCCTGCCGGAGCGCAACCGCGGCGACCTGGACGACATCCCGCAGGAGGTCCGCGAGCAGATGACCTTCCACCCGGTGATGACCGTCCAGGAGGTCCTCGACCGCGCGCTGGAGCCGACCCGCGATGTCGCCCACCAGCTCTCGTAGGTGTCAGCCCGTTCCCGTGGAGGTCCGCCGCACGGCGGACCTCCTGGAGCGCCGCTGGCAGCTGTCGATTATCTACGCCGCCCTCACCGGCGCGCTGCGCTTCAGCGAGTTCGCGGAGGCCGTGAGCGGAATCTCACCCCGGATGCTCTCCGAGCGCCTGCGCGACCTGGAGGCGGCGGGCCTCGTGCAGCGCACCGTGATCCCCTCGAGCCCCCCCACGGTCGAGTACCGCCTCACCGCGCGCGGCCGGCGGCTCGCGCCGGTGGTCGAAGCGATGCGCGCCTACGCCGAGGGGTAGCGACCGAGATGCGATCGACGCGATACACATGGCGTACACGTTTGGTGTATGATTGGTGTGTGAGCACGGTGCGAACGAACATCGAGATCGAGGACACCTACGTCCAGGCGATCATGGACCGTTACGGCGTACGGACCAAGACGGCCGCCGTCGACCTCGCGCTGCGCCACCTCGCGGGGCAGCCGATGACACGCGAGGAAGCGCTGGCGATGCAGGGAGCCCACGCCATCGCCGCGCTGCCCGTGGACGCGCCACCACGCTCGGCCGCGTGATCCTCGTCGACAGCTCTGTTTGGGTCGAGTACGACCGCGCGACCGGCAGCCCCGCACACCTGCGCCTCAACGAGCTGATCGAAACCGGCGGCCCCGTGGCGGTCACCGAGCCCGTCACCATGGAGGTCCTGGCCGGCGCACGCGACGATCGCCGAGAGGCCGACCTGCGCCGGCTGCTGGGGCGCTTTGAGATGCTGAGCTTCGACGCTGTGAGCGACTTCGACGGCGCCGTCAGGATCTACCGTCGTTGTCGCGCCGCGGGCGTCACCCCGCGCGGGATGCTCGACTGCATGATCGCGGCGGTCGCGTGGCGCCGAGGCGCGACGCTGCTCGCCCACGACGCGGACCTGGACCGCGTCGCGGGCGTCATCGGAATCGAGCTCGACGGGCGCGCAGAGGCTGTGCCACCGGCGCTCAACGCCGAGCAGCACGCGCAATGAGGTACTACGCGGTCGCCGAGCTGGACATCACCGACCCGAGCTGGGTCGGGGAGTACGTCGCGAAGGTCACCGGCATGGTCGAGCGCCACGGCGGGCGTTACCTGGCGCGCACTCCGCGGATCGAGCAGATCGAGGGAGAGCGCCGGCCGCCGCAGGTGTTACTCATCATCGAGTGGCCCTCCAAAGAGGCCGCCGAGGCGTTCTATGAGAGCGAGGAGTACAGACCCTTCCGGGAAAGCCGCCGGGACGGGGCGAGGAACGAGTTCTTCCTCATCGCCGGCGAGGACGTCACGGCGTTGCGCAGATATCCGAGTAGCTGCGGCGATCTGGCCGAGAAAGTCAGCGCAACTTCAATAGGCTAACCCTGTTCGTATAGGCGTTGGTACCGTGGGCGGCGCGGAGTCCGTTCGCACGAGCGATAGGGGTCTGCGATGGGGACCTTCAGGGGTCAGCGTCATCGAATCGAACTGGCGGCGTACTGGGCCGCGCTCGCGATGAGCGTGACGGGTTGGATGACCGCGGCCGCCCCGGCGAGCGCCGCGTTGCGAGCCGACTACCAGTTCCAGAACACGTTGGCCAGCTCACTCGGTGCGTCTCCCGCGCTGACCACTCTCGGGCCGGGCACAAACCCGTTTGCTACCGAGTCCGTCAACGGCGCATCGCAAACCGTGCTCACATTCCCGGCCGAAAACGGTGTGCAGTTGGCGCCAACCACGGGTGTGATCCCCAATGACAACTACACGCTCGTGATGCTTTTCAGGTTCGCGCAGATCACCAACCGCGCGTGGCAGCGCATCGTGGACTTCCAGAACGGCACGAGCGACCGTGGCCTCTATTCGCACCTAGGCGCCCTCGAACTCTACCCGTACGCCAGAGGCACAACCGCCACGATCAAAGCCGAAGAATACGTACTGGTTGCTCTCACTCGTGACAGCGCCGGGACGGTGACCGGCTACGTCGACGGAACCAAGCAGTTCTCGTATGACGACTCGTCAACCGACGCCGCCGTCATCGATGCGAACAACACGCTTCGCTTCTTCCGCGACAACGAAAGTGGAGGGCCTTCAGGTGAGAGCTCGGCGGGAGCCGTGGCGCGCATCCAGATATACGACGAAGCACTCACCGCCAATCAGGTTGCCGGCTTGCCCCGTGTCCCATCGGTGGTAACGGGTACCGCGACCGCGAACGTGGGGAGCCTGTCGTTCGCCGCTCAGCCACTTGGCACGCTCAGTGCACCTCAGACTGTCGTGGTCACGAACACCGGCCACAGCAGTCTGCGGATCCAGCGTGTGCAGATGACGGGCGCAGACCTCAACGACTTTCTGCTCTCGTCCGATGGCTGCTCATACATCACCCTGTTCGTGCGTGAATCCTGCTCGATCGGCGTGCGCTTCGCACCCTCGGCGAGTAAGCAACGCTCAGCGACGTTGAGCGTGCGCAGCGCCGATCCGCTCTCGCCGCTCAAGATCGCAATGTTCGGCATAGGCGAGCGAGCGATCAAAGCCATCACATGCACGAAGACCACCAGCAAGGCCAAGCGCGGGAAGCACACGCGGACAAAGTGCGCAACCAAGCACCATACGCATAGGCATGCGACTGGTCGCGCGGGCCGTGGGCATCCGGCTCGATAGAACGGTAGACGCGGTGCTCGGGCCATCCTCGCCACGATCTGCGCTGCGAGCTGCTGCTTCCCGCCATAGTAGGTCAGCGGAGTCCTCACCGGACCGCCCCTTGCGACCATCCTGTGACCGCGATCCCGCAGAGACGAGCCCTGCGCGAGCCCTCGGTGCGGGAAACCGCCCACGGCGACCTGCGTGGGCGGTTTCGTGGGCGGTCGGGGCTCAGGGTGAGCCGGGGACCGACTCCGCTACTTGGGACGGTTGACCCACAAAACCCCCGCTCAGCCTGCAGATCGATATGGCGGAGGGCACCGCGGTGATCCTCAGTGTTTCTGCGGCCTGCGTATCGGGGCGACTGGATTCGAACCAGCGACCTCTCGCTCCCAAAGCGAGTGCGCTACCAGGCTGCGCCACGCCCCGTCGGACTAAGAGTAGGGATCCGACGTCCCTTCCATAGCTGCCCCTTCGAAGGCGGGGCGTGCTGGGCATGGCCGGCCGGCCGAGTCGATCTCAGCATCGACACCCGCCGCCGCCGCGCCGCTGCTAGGGTGCCGCCCGGTCATGGCCGAGATCCAGCCGTTGCGCGCCCTTCACTACGACCTGTCCGTCGCCGGAGCGCTCGGGGACGTCGTCGCGCCCCCGTACGACGTGATCGACGCCCCCCAGCGCGCTGCGCTGCTCGCGCGCTCCCCTTTCAACGTGGCCGCCGTCGACCTGCCTGAGGGCGAGCCGGATCCGTATGCGTCCGCGCGCGAGCTGTTCGAGAGCTGGCAGCTGCAGGGCGCCGTCGTGCGCGACTCGGAGCCTGCGCTCTGGGCGCATACGCAGCGGTACACCGGCCCCGATGGGGTTGCGCAGACCCGGCGCGGGTTCTTCTGCCGCGTGCGCATCGAGGAGTACGGCCCGGGGCGGGTGCGCCCCCATGAGCGCACGCACCCGGGTCCCAAGGAGGACCGTCTGCGCCTGACGCGGGCTACGCGCGCGAACATGTCGCCGATCTTCTCGCTCTACTCCGACCCCGCGGGCGCCGCCTGGGAGGCGCTGGAGCCGACCACCGCGCAACCTCCGTGGGGTGAGGCGACCGATGCGCAGGGCACTGTCCATCGGCTGTGGCGGGTCTCCGACGAGCAGGTGATCGCCGCGGTGCAGGCCGCAGCGCGTGGAGCGGAGCTGTTGATTGCGGACGGCCACCACCGCTACGAGACCGCGCGCGCCTACGCCGAGGAGGTGGGCGGGGAGGGCGATCACCGCTACGTGCTGATGTGCCTGGTGGCGCTGGAGGACCCGGGGCTCACGGTGTTCCCCACGCACCGCCTCGTGCGGGGCCTCGACCCCGAGCGCCGGGAGGCACTGGCGGCGGCACTGCGCCGGGACTTCGAGGTCGCGGAGGTGCCGGAGCGGGAGCTCGCGCCGCAGCCCGGGGCGGGGCCGCTGCAGCTCGGCTACATCGATTCCCATTCCGGGCGCCCGCTCCGCCTGACGCTGAGGGACCAGGCGATCGCCGACGCCGCCCTGCCAGGGTGCTCGGAGGCCTATCGGAGCCTCGACACGGGGGTTCTCGAGGCGCTGCTGCTAAAGGGCGCCCTGGGCCTCTCCGACGAGGACATCTCCCACCTGCGCGACTTTCGCTACGCCCGCGACGCCCGCGAGGCGCTTGAGCTGGTGCAGGGGGGCGGGTACGACGTCGCCTTCCTGATGCGCCCCACCCCGGTGGCGCAGGTCAGAGACGTGGCGGCTGCCGGCGAGAACATGCCGCCGAAGTCCACCTACTTCTTCCCCAAGCTGCTCACAGGGTTGTTGTTCAACCCGCTTTAGAGCCGCACCCGAACCGCTTGGCGAGCAGCCTTACATAACTACCATGGGTATCAGTAGGGAGTAGGGGTGGTAAGCAGGTTGAGATCGGATCGGAAAGGCGCACGACCATGAAGGCGACAGCGAAGCGCAACGACGGAACGTTCAAGCACACCCTGCGGGTGCGCACCCACCAGCTCACGGTCGACGAGGGGGTGGAGGCCGGCGGCAGCGATGCGGGCCCCGACCCCCAGGAGCTGCTGGCGGCGAGTCTGGCCTCGTGCACGGCGATCACGATGGAGATGTACGCGGAGCGCAAGGGCTGGGAGATCGGGGAGGTCGAGGTCGAGGTGGAGTACAGCCCCGGCGAGCGCGGCTGCCCGACGAGGTTCGAGCTCGTGCTGCGCATCCCCGAGGAGATGCCCGCGGAGCAGGTGGAGCGTATGCGGGTGATCGCCGCGAAGTGCCCCGTGCACCGCACACTCGACGGAGAGGTCATGTTCGAGGAACGCCTCGAGCGGATCCCCGCGCTCCAGGCGGCGTCCGGACCGCGCCTTTGATGAGCGTCTGCTCGCGGCCTGTGCTTCCGACGAGCATCCGGCCGGTACGTTCGATGAGCGCCCGCCGGCAGCCCGCGCCTCCGATGAGCGTCTGCCCGTCCCCTGGCCCACCGCCACCGACCGCCTGAGCGCCCTGGCCGGGGCTCCGGATCAGATCTCCGCGGCGGTGCTGGTCCCGCTGTTCCTCGCCGCGCGCGACGAGCCCCACGCGGTCTTCACACGCCGCCGCGCCGACCTGCGCCGCCACGCGGGGGAGATCTCCTTTCCCGGCGGGCGCCGGGACCCCGAGGACTCGGACCTGAGTGAGACGGCGCTGCGCGAGGCGGAGGAGGAGATCGGCCTGGCGCGCGCGGAGGTCACACTGCGAGGCGAGCTCCCCCCCATCTCGACGTTCGTGACCGGCTACCTGATCCACCCCTTTGTGGGACTGATCCCCGCGGGGCTGCGCTGGCGCGCCTCACCCCACGAGGTGGACGCTGTGCTCGAGCTCCCGCTGCGCGCCCTGCGCGAGGGCAGGACGCGCACGCGCATGGAACGCCGTGGGGTCTCTTTTGAAACTGACGCTTACATAGTCGGCGAGAACCTCATATGGGGCGCCACGGCGCGCATCCTGGACGACCTCTACGAGCGCCTGGACCTCTTCCTGGCGACCCCTCCCCAGACGGAGGGATCTGTCGATTCCGCGCTCGCCCCGGCTCAGGATCCAACCTCGACCGGAACCCCCACGAGGTTCCCCCACTCCGTCCACGAGCCGTCGTAGTTCTTGACCCGTTCCTGCCCGAGCAGCTCGTGCAGGACGAACCAGGTGTGCGCGGAGCGCTCGCCGATGCGGCAGTAGGCGATGATCGGCTCGCCGCCCAGCACGCCCCTGCCGCCGTATAGCTCGCGCAGTTCCTCGGCGGACTTGAAGGTGCCGTCCTCCCTGACCGCCTGGGCCCACGGGATCGAGGCCGCGCCGGGGATGTGCCCGCCGCGCTGGGCGCCCTCCTGCTCGTAGCCCACCGGGGAGATGATCTCGCCGGCGAACTCCGCGGGCGAGCGTACGTCTACGAGCTTGACGGAGTCGCCGAGCGCAGCCTGCACCTCCTCGCGTCGCGCCCGGATCGATTCGTCGCCGGGTTTCGCGGTGAAGGACGCCGGCGGATGGGCGGGGACCTCGGCGGTGGTCGGCCGCCCGTCGGCGATCCACTTTTCGCGGGGTCCGTTGAGCAGCAGCACCTTGTGGTGGCCGTAGTACTTCAGGTACCAGTACGTGTAGGCCGCGAACCAGTTGTTGCGGTCTCCGTAGAGCACGATCGTGTGCTCGTTCGAGACCCCGTGCCCGCCGAACAGCGCGCCGAAGTCCTCCGGGCCGAGGAAGTCGCGCGCGATCTGGTCCTGGAGGTCGCGCTGCCAGTCGAACCCGATCGCCCCGGGTATGTGCGCCTCGGCGTACAGCCGCGGGTTCTCGTCGACCTCCACGATGCGGATGCTCTCGTCGTCGAGATGCTCCTCGAGCCACTGCGGCTCGACGAGCACGTCCTTCACATAACCGGACACGGAAGCCTCCTTTGTCGAATCCTGATCGGTTTAAAGGGGATTGACTTTCGAGGATAGCGCGCCCTCCGCGAGCATCGAGGCCACCGCCGCGCGCGCCTGCGCCAGCCACCTCGGGGCCTCCCCGGGTCGACGCGCAGGAGGGCCAGTGGGATCGAGTTGCTCCGAGCGGTCTCGCAGGCGATCCGCTCTCCCTCGGCGAGCGCGTCGGCGGGCACGGAGGACCCGGCGGCCTCGTAGAGGAAGCCGCGCACGGTGGTGTCCACCACGTGCCCCATGAACGAGCGCAGGCGGGAGCCGTGCAGGGCGCGCAGCTGCTCCTCGGGGCCAGTGGCGCTCCCGAGCAGCCAGCAGGCGACCGTGACGCCCTCGAGGGCTCCGCGGAGCGTGCCGAGGCGGTCGGGATCGCCGATCCAGCACTCCGCGCCGGCCGCCTCGATCGGCCCCCGGCGGCCCTCGGCGCGGGTGACGGCGCGCACGGCATGGCCCTGTTGTCTGGCATCCCGCGCCAACTGTAGGCCGCGGCAGCCGCCCCCGACGATCAGAAGTCGCGCCACCGCCCGTAGCCTACCCGGAGGCCCGCGCCTGGAGCCTACCCGGACTCCCCACCGGAGGTTTCTCGCTACCGGCGATTCGGGTGGGGGCCGGGCTCATCCCGACCCCCACCACACCACCGGCACCGAGCGGCTCGTGGTGCCGAGGCTTGCTCGAGCGCCACCGGAGAGGTATGGGTAGCGGCGCTCGAACAAGCCTCGGCAGTGCCGATGCTCAGCCATCCATGGCCCCTGTGCCTGTCCCTCGGCACTCTGAGTCTCATCCCCGCAAATGAAAACACAAAAAGCCGTACTTGTCAAGGAGGATATGTCAAAAGAAGTTTTTTTGGAGCGGCGCCATCGTCTCCACGCCCTCGAATACCATCCGGCGCCATGACCGAGCAGGCAAATCTGGTGAGCATGGACAAGGTCGTGGCGCTGTGCAAGCGCCGCGGCTTCATCTTCCCGTCCTCGGAGATCTACGGGGGGGTGGGCTCGACCTACGACTACGGCCACTACGGGGTGCTGCTGAAGAGCAACGTCAAGGGCGAGTGGTGGCGCGCCATGCTCTCCGAGCGCGAGGACATCGTCGCGCTGGACTCCGCGATCCTGCAGCACCCGCGGGTGTGGGAGGCGTCAGGCCACCTGGCGGGCTTCACGGACCCGCTGGTGGACTGCCGCACGTGCGGGCAGCGCTTTCGAGCGGACCACCTGGGAGACCTTCAGTGCGGGCGCAAACCCTCCAAGCACCCCGGGGAGACGGAGGAGTGCGACCTCACCGACGCGCGCGACTTCAACCTGATGTTCGAGACCACGATCGGGCCCGTGAAGGAGTCGGGCGCCACCGCCTACCTGCGCCCGGAGACGGCGCAGGGGATCTTCATCAACTTCAAGAACGTTCTGCAGTTCTCCCGCAAGCGGCCGCCGTTTGGGATCGCGCAGGTCGGGAAGTCCTTCCGCAACGAGATCACCCCCGGCAACTTCATCTTCCGCACGCGCGAGTTCGAGCAGATGGAGATGGAGTTCTTCGTGCCCCCCGGGGAGGCCCAGCAGTGGTTTGAGCACTGGCTGAGCGAGCGGATGCGCTGGTACACCGAGCTCGGCCTGCGCCCCGACCACCTGCGCCTGCGCGCGCACGACCCCGACGAGCTCTCGCACTACTCCTCGGGGACGAGCGACGTGGAGTACCTCTTCCCCATCGGCTGGTCGGAGCTCGAGGGGATCGCAAACCGCGGCGCCTTCGACCTCACCCAGCACGCGCTGTTCTCAGGAGAGAAGCTCGAGTACTTCGACCAGGCCACCGGCGAGCGCTACGTCCCGCACGTGATCGAGCCGGCGGCAGGGGCGGACCGGGCGACGCTGGCGTTCATGGTGGACGCCTACGACGAGGAAGTCGTCGCGCGCGAGGGTACGGGCGAGGGCGAGCGTCGCACCGTGCTGCGCCTGCACCCGCGCCTGGCGCCGGTGAAGGTGGCGGTGCTGCCGCTGGTCAACAAGGACGGCCAGCCGGAGCTCGCGCACGAGGTGTACCGCGCGGTGCGCGAGCTGGTGCAGGCGGAGTACGACGACGGAGGAGCGATCGGCAAGCGCTACCGCCGTCAGGACGAGATCGGGACGCCGTTCTGCGTGACGATCGACCACGAGAGCGTGCGGGAGGGCACGGTCACTGTGCGAGACAGGGACTCGCTAACGCAGGAGCGCCTGCCCGTAGAGGGGCTGGCGCAGGAGCTGCAGCTTCGAGTACAGGCGCCGTGGCGCAGCCCCAAGTTGGACCGGACTCCCGCCGGGGGACCGGAGAATTGAACGCGACCGCCCGTCCTTAGGCCAGATGGGCAAGGGAGATACCCGCATGGACCTCGACCTGACCGACGGCAAGAGGAGACACCCACATGGACTTTGACCTGACCGACGAGCAGCGCCTGATCAAGGAGACCGCGCGCGAGTTCACCGACAAGGAGATCGTCGAACAGGCGCGCGAAAACGCGCGCAACCACCACTTCGACCTCGATCTCGTCAAGAAGATCGCCGACCAGGGTTACCTCGGGGCGATCGTCCCGAGGGAGTACGGGGGAGCGGGCCTGGGCTACCTCGACTACGGCTTGGTGGTGGAGGAGATCGGCCGGGGGTGCTCCTCGGTGCGCACGGTGATCTCGGTGCAGACCTCGCTGGTGTGCTCGGCGATCCTGAAGTGGGGCACCGAGGAGCAGAAGCACCGCTACCTGCCGAAACTCTGCTCGGGGGAGTGGCTCGGGTGCTTCGGCCTGACCGAGCCCGACACCGGCTCGGACGCCGCCAACCAGCGCACGCGCGCAACGAAGACCGACTCCGGGTGGCGGATCAACGGCGCGAAGATGTGGATCTCGATGGGCAACTACGCGCGGCTGGCGTTGATCTTCGCCCAGACCGACCCCGAGAAGGGCCACCGGGGCCTCGGGTGCTTCCTGGTGGACACCGACCAGCCCGGCTTCCAGGCGCAGACGATCGAGCACAAGATGGGGCTGCACGCCTCGGATACCGCTTCGATCTCCCTCGACGACGTGGAGGTCGGCGAGGACGGCGTGCTGGGTGAGATCGGAGACGGCTTCAAGGTGGCGATGTCGGCGCTGGACTCGGGTCGCTACTCGGTGGCGGCGGGGTGCGTGGGCATCTGCCAGGGGTGCGTGGAGGAGTCGGTCAAGTACGCCAAGGAGCGTGAGCAGTTCGGGCGGCCGATCGCGAGCTTCCAGCTCGTGCAGGCGATGATCGCGGACATGGCCGTCAAGACGGAGGCCTCGCGGATGCTGGTGTGGCGGGCGGGCTTCCTCAAGGACAAGGGGCGCCCGAACACGACGGAGACCTCGATCGCCAAGCTGCACGCCACGGAGGCCGCGGTGGAGTGCTCGAACACCGCGATCCAGGTGCACGGAGGGGCGGGCTACGTGGATGACCACCCGGTGGAGCGCTACTTCCGGGACGTGCGGGTCACGACGCTCTACGAGGGGACCTCGCAGATCCAGAAACTGATCATCGGGCGCGCGCTGACTGGTATCAACGCGCTGGTGCCCTCCTGAGATGAGCACCAACAAGGTTCAGCCCGCGAGCATCGTCGGAGTGCTGGGAGCTGGCACGATGGGCTCGGGCATCGCGCAGCTGGCGTGTCGCGCCGGGGCGCGGACGTTGTTGCACGACCCCGTCCCGGAGGCGCTCCAGCGGGGAGCCGCGCGCGCGCGGGAGGGCCTGGAGAAGGAAGCGGCGAAGGGACGCCTCTCTTCGGCGGAGGCACTCGCCGCGAGGGAGCGGCTGGAGGTCGTCGAGAGCCTGGAGGCGTTCGCGCCGTGCGAGCTGGTGATCGAGGCGGCGCCGGAGCGCGCGGAGCTCAAGCGGGAGCTTTACGGGCGGCTGTCGGGGATCGTGAGCGGGGAGTGCGTGCTGGCGAGCAACACCTCCTCGCTGCCGGTGACGGGGATCGCGGCCGGGGCGAGCAGCCCGGAGCGGGTGGTGGGGATGCACTTCTTCAACCCCGCGCCGCTTATGGCGCTCGTGGAGGTGATCGCGGGGGTACTCTCAAGCGAGCGCGCGCTCGCGGTGGCGGACGCGACGGGGCGTGCGATGGGCAAGACCGTGATCCGCGCGAAGGACGGCCCCGGCTTCCTGGTGAACCGCTGCAACCGTCCGTTCGGCCTGGAGGCGCTGCGGCTGCTGGGCGAGCAGGTCGCAGACGTGCAGGGCATCGACCGCATCGTGCGCCTGGAGGGCGGCTTTCGCATGGGGCCCTTTGAGCTCAGCGACCTCGTCGGCGTAGACACCGGCTTCGACGTGTCGCGGAGCTTCTACGAGCTGAGTTTCGGCGAGCCGCGCTGGCGGCCCTCCCCGATCCAGGCGCAGATGGTCGCCGCCGGGCTGCACGGGCGCAAGACCGGGCGCGGCTACTACGACTACTCGGGATCGGGTCCCCACACCCACCCTCCCCACCGGGCCGCCGACCCCGAGCCGCCCCCGGGCGGCGCTGACGCCCTGGTGCAGGGTTCTGGCCCGGTCGCCGACGCCCTGCGCGAGCTCGCGCCCGGCAGCGGCGGACCCGAGCTCGCAGTCGAGGGACTCGGCGGCACCGTGGAGGGCGAGCCCTTCTACACGCTCGTGCCCCTCGGGCTTGTGGAGGTCACGGGCGAGGTCGGCGAGCGGGCCTTTCAGGGACTCGGCCTGCACACCGCGCGCGTGCGGCCCTCGCCTGTCGGCGTGCTCCCGCGGATCGTGTGTCAGGTGATCAACGAGTGCGCCTTCGCGCTGGGCGAGGGGGTGGGCTCCGCGCAGGACATCGACGCGGGCATGACACTCGGCATGAACTACCCCCGCGGCCCGCTGGCGTGGGCGGACGCGATCGGCCTGCAGCACGTGGCGGCGGTGCTGGGGGCGCTGTGGGAGGAGTACCGCGAGGAGCGCTACCGCCCGGCCCCCGTGCTGCTGCGGCTGGTGCGCGCCGGGCGGCGCGGCCGCACGGCGGGGGCCGGGTTCTTCGAGTACGAGTTACCCGCGACCCTCCCGCTCGAGCCGTAGGGGCCGTCTGAGGCTACTCGCCTCCGCCGGCGGGCTGAGCGGCGGCGCTGGCGGCCTGCTGAGCGGCGGCGGGGGGCGCCCACTGGGCCTCGGCGAGATCGCCGACGGGCATTCCCTCCGGCGTGGGCACCTCGGGTGTGTCGCGCAGGTACCACTCCGCGTCCAGCGCCGCCTGGCAGCCGGAGCCGGCGGCGGTGACGGCCTGGCGGTAGGTGTGGTCGACGAGGTCCCCCGCGGCGAACACCCCGGGACGGTTGGTGCGCGTGGAGCGGCCCTCGGTAACCACGTAGCCGTCCTCGTCGACGCCGACCTGCCCGCGCACGAGCTCGGACTGGGGCTCGTGGCCAATCGCGATGAAGGCGCCTCTGATCGGAAGCTCGCGCTCCTCGCCGGTGTCGGCGTTGACGAGCACCGCGTGGCCGAGGGAGCCGTTCTCGCCGGGCTCCAACGCCTTGACGGTGTAGGGGGTGAGCAGCTCGATGTTCTCCCGCTCGCGGGCACGCTCGAGCATGATCTTCGAGGCGCGGAACTCGCTGCGGCGGTGCACGACGACGACGCTCGAGGCGAACTTCGAGAGGAAGATCGCCTCCTCCATCGCAGAGTCCCCGCCGCCGACGATCAGCGTGGGGGCGCCCTTGAAGAAGGCGGCGTCGCAGGTGGCGCAGTAGCTGACCCCACGGCCTCCCAGCTCGTCCTCACCGGGCACCCCGAGCCGCTTGTGCTCGGCGCCCATCGCGAGGATCACGGTGCGCGCGCGGTGCTCCACGTCTCCGACCCACACGCTGTGAACCCCGCCGGGCCCGCTCGCCAACTGAACGCGCTCGGCCTGGTCGGTCTCCAGGCGCGCCCCGAAGCGCTCGGCCTGGGAGCGCATCTGCGCCATCAGCTCGGGTCCGGTGATCCCCTCGGGGAAGCCGGGGTAGTTCTCCACGTCGGTGGTCTGCTGCAGCAGCCCGCCCCACGCGAATCCCTCGACCACCAGTGGCGCGAGGTTGGCGCGGGCGGTGTACAGCGCGGCGGTGTACCCCGCGGGGCCACTGCCGACGATGATCGTGTTCTCGATGCCCTCGGCTTTCGCCATCTGCTCATCCCCTTTCGCGCTTCGTCGGTAGCACCAGCCCGTACATTACTTTACTTTGTATAGTATACCGCGTCCTCCCGCGGGTTGGCCCGCCACAGGTACACCAACGTGGCCACCCCCACCAGGATCGAGAGGAAGTGTGGCCAGTGGACCTCCAGCGCCGTGAGCAGCGTGGTGCCGAGCCCGCTGCCGCGCACGGTGTGAACCGCGGAGCGCAGGGCGGCCGGTGAGCACCACCAGTGCGACCAACCGGGGGCGCCGCTGCCCTCGACGAGGGTTACCAGAGGCTCCAGTGCGATGGCTGCGACGGCGAGAGTCAACACGAAGGAGACAGCCGGCTTACGCAGCATGGCCGTCCCGCTTCGCGCTTTGACGGCCCTCGGGATCGCCTCGGTGGTGCCGACCCTCGGGGTCGGCTTCTCGAAGGGCTTGGCGTACCGCCTCGACCGCCGTGGCGCCGGCGACGTGCAGCGACTCCGTGGAGCGCATGGCGCGACTGAAGATGAAAGCGCCCTCCAGGAGGCAGAGCATGGCGAATGCCAGCTCGCGCGAGCGCTCACGGGGGATGCCGGCGAAGACGAAGTACTCGGTGGCGCCGTCGATCCACTCCGTGAAGACCCCGGCCGTGGCCTCGCGCAAGGGCTCATTTGTGCTGGCTACCTCCAGGGCGACGGTGGCTATGGGGCAGGCGTCGGCGTAGTCGGTTTCGCGTAGCGTCTCGGCGGCGCCGGTGAAGAAGGCGTCCACCGCGGTGACCACGTCTGGGGCCTCCAGGGCGATGGCCGCAAAGAGCTGCGTGTAAAGCCTTCCAGAGGTGCGGATCACCTCGCAGCCGAGATCCTGCTTACCGCCGGGGAAGAAGTGGTAGAGCGAACCGAATGGAGCCGCCGCTTCGGCCGCTATCTGCTTCATGCCGGTACCCGTGTAGCCCTGACGGCGGAACAGGTCGGCCGTCGTGTCGAGGATGCGGTCCTTGGTGTCGCTGGGCATTGCCTTGGCGTGCAGTGGTCGTGGTGGCCTTCGTGGTGGCCTGGAGTGCGGGCTCGGTGTGGAGTGCTGGCTGGGAGTGAGTCCGCGCTTGCACCCCGGTCTTCTTTCTGGAAGACTACTCCTTCTAGAACGATCTATCAACTAGCAGCGGGAGGTCACCGTGCCAACACAAGACGAGCGCCGCAGGTTGACGGTTCTGAAGACGATCCTCGCGGCAGGCGTCCTGTCAACCGCAGTCCACTACACCCACAACTTCGTGGCGGTCAACCGCTACCCCGGCCCCAAGGACCTCTACACGGTGACGCGCGTGGCGATCGTGGTGAGCTGGCCGCTGCTCACGTGGATCGGACTGACAGGCTACCGCCGCTACCGCGAACGACGCTACCGCGAGGCGCACGTCTGCCTGGCCGTGTACTCGCTCACCGGCCTGGCCACCATGGGCCATTTCATCTATGGCAACCCCAGGATCCCGGCTCTCTTCTACGCCACGCTTTTCACGGACGCCCTCGCCGGCTTGGCCGTGCTGGCCTTCGTGCTGTGGTCCGCGAGCATCGCGGCACCCCGCGCCGAGACGGCGCGGACGTAGACCTCGGGGCGTGCCCTCTCGGTACCCTTCGTCGCCACGCTCGACCCGCTCACTTGCAGGTACTTGAGCGCCCTCCTCTCCAAAGACGCTCCCTCTCTCCAACCAATACAGTCCTGGGCTCACATGGCATTCGAGCAGATCACCACCGAGGTCTCGGAGCACGTTCTCACCATCACCCTGAACCGTCCCGAGCGCCTCAACGCATGGACGTCCAGGATGGCGGAGGAGCTGATCGAGGCGTTCGACCGAGCCGACGCCGACGATGAGGTACGCGTCGTCATCGTCACCGGCGCAGGCCGCGGGTTCTGCGCGGGCGCGGACCTCGCTGCCGGCGGCGAAACGTTTGACTATCGCCAGCATGAGAGCGCTGGGCCCATACCGCGCGACAACGGCGGTCAGGTGGTACTGCGGATCTTCGCCTCCACCAAGCCCGTCATCGCCGCAATCAACGGTCCCGCTGTGGGCATCGGGGCGACGATGACGTTGCCGATGGACATTCGCCTCGCGGCCGATGACGCTCGCATGGGCTTCGTGTTTGTACGCCGCGGGATCGTCCCCGAGGCATGCTCAAGCTGGTTTCTGCCGCGCATCGTCGGCATCAGCCGCGCAATGGAGTGGGTCGCCACGGGCCGGGTCTTCCCTGCCCAGGAGGGGCTCGCCGGCGGGCTCCTACGCAGCTTGCACCCTTCCGGAGAGCTGCTCGAGGCGGCACGCGAGATAGCCCGCGAGATCATCGAGAACACCGCGCCGGTGTCGGTTGCCCTGGCCCGGCGCATGTTCTGGACAATGCTCGGCGCCCAGCATCCGATGCTCGCCCACCGTGCGGACTCGCGAGGGATGCTCTATCGCGGCCAGTCCCTCGACGCGGCTGAGGGCATCAACGCGTTCCTCGAGAAGCGCCCGGCTCAATTCCCCGAACGCGTGAGCGACGGGCTGCCGGACATTCTGCCGGGGTGGACTGCCCCGGAGTTCGAATAGCAACGGAGCTACGCCGGTGCGCGCGCCGAATGGTGTTCCCGGACCCCACCCCGTACACGGTACGCAAGCGACAACGGCCCCGCACCGCCGAACACAAGGAGCGATGCTTGTGTCATGGCCCACTCCCAAGCTGCGCTACGTGGATCCGTATAAGCGACGAGGTCGCCTGTATCTCGCGGTGTGTCGGTTCTCCGCCACCAAGGCAGGCGCTTTGCTCTCCGTCAACATCCTGTGGAAGCTTGACCCACATCTGCTGACGCTCACGAGGGGGCGGCTGGGCACCGGGGGGCCGCTTGCCACAGCGCTACTCGAGTCGCGAGGTGCGCGGACAGGTCAGCGGCGTCGGAATGCCACGCTCTACTTCCACGACGGTGATCGGGTGATCATCATCGCGTCGAAGCGGGGGGCACCGAAGAACCCAGCCTGGTACTACAACCTCTGCAAGCATCCCGACGTCGTCTTCGGCCGCCTACCATTCCGCGCCGAAATCGTGGAGGACGAAGCCGAGCGGCAACGACTGTGGGATCTGGCTGACCGCGTCTTCCCTGAGTACGCCGGCTACCGTGAGCGGGCCGGGAAGGCAGGACGAGTCATCCCGATCGTTCACCTGGTTCCTCGCTAGCTCGATCGCCATTTCCAGGTACTTTCTCATCGGGCGACAGGATTCGAACCTGCGACCGCCCGGCCCCCAGCCAGAGCGATCTGGCGTCTCTGAGTGCTCAGAGCCTGTGTTTACAGGGTTTGAGAGCGTCTGAGTGCTCCTGAGTTGCGCTCATATTGGACCCCGAACTGGACCCCGTAGTATAAGTCTTGACTTCTACAAGCTTTGGTTTATACTCGCAGGGTGTGGGAAGTCGAGTACACCGACACGTTTGGATCGTGGTGGGATGAGCTCACCGAAGACGAGCAAGAGCGTGTCACCGCCGCTGTCGAGCTGCTGGAGCAAGGCGGCCCTGCCCTCGGGCGCCCGCTGGTGGACACCCTCAAAGGCTCTCGCCATCCGAACATGAAGGAGCTGCGTCCCCACGGCGGGCACATACGCGTGCTGTTCGCCTTCGACCCCCGCCGCATGGCGATCCTGCTCTTGGGCGGCGACAAGAGCCAGCGCTGGAGCAGCTGGTACGCCGAGGCAATTCCAGCCGCCGATGCGCTCTACGACGAGCACCTACAAACACTTCGCGACGAAGGAGCAACCCCATGACCACGACTAAGACCACAAAGAGCCGCAAAGGGTTCGACGAGCTGCGCAAGCAGATCGATGCCGACCCAGCGCGTCGTGCGAACGTCGAGGAGCACAAGACGGCGATGCTCAGCGAGCTACGTCGCAAGCTCGACCTCACCCAGGCAATCGTCGCCGACCGACTCGACGTCACCCAGGAGAACATCTCCCAGATCGAGCGCGGAGAGGCCGACGTTCGGCTATCCACGCTGAGCCGATACGTCGAGGCCCTCGGCGGACACCTGGAGGTTCGAGCCGCGTTCCCAGAGGAGACCGTCGCGCTCAGCGTAGGGACAGCCGCGACGATGCGTCGCCGGCGAACGCGAAGGGGATCCGCCTCCGCAGCCAAGACACCTCGCAACTCCAACGCCCCGAGAGCAAAGAAAACACCAGCAAGCGACGCCTGACACGGATCGAGCAGGTCCGCGAGAAAAATCTGTAAGCGTTCAGTTGGTTTGGCCGCTTATGTGAGGAGTGGTATTGGGTCGCTCCGCGCGTGGGCGTGGAGGGCGTCGGTGAGGTAGGCGAACAGGGAGCGTTTCTGTAGCCGGCAGGTTGTGTGCGCGGAGAGGAGCCGCGCGGTGCGCTGCTCGCCGTTCTCGGACTGGCTGCCGAGCGATAGCTTGCGGTAGATGACCGCGCTGCGGAGGGCGCGCTCGGCGTGGTTGTTGGTCGGCTCGATACCGTCGTGCTTGGCGAACGTCCATAGTGCTGGCCAGGCTTTGAGGAGGTTGCGCGCCATGCCGCGGCAGCGCTTGTTGCGCGCTCGTTTTGACGCGTAGCGCGTGATGATCGGCTTGAACTCGCGTTGAAGCCGGCGGACGGTCAGCTTCAACGCTCGACGCTCGCCGGTGTGTTGGAAGACCTCCCAAGCCCAGAAGACGCGCTCACAGAGGGCGAGCCCGTGCTCGCCGAACTCCTTCTCGGCTGCCAAGCCTTCGGCGTGCGCGGCGAAATCTCGCTTCAGATGCGCCCAGCAGAGCTGACGGCGCGCCAAGGGCAGGTGCGTATAGGCCCACCAGCGATCGGAGGTGATGATCGCCTTGGTGTCGGCCAACAGGCTCTTGGCGTGATCCTCGTGACGGTCTGGGGCGATGTGTAGGTAGGCATGTCGAGGATCGAAGATGCCCCACAGCGCGCGGCGCTGCCCGGCGGTTCGCCAGCCCGTCTCGTCCATGTTCACCGCGCCTGAGCCGCGAAGCTTGCAGAGCAGATCGGCGTGTGGGCCGCAGAGCGCTGCGCCCGCACGGTCGATGATCGCGTCCACCGCGCCCGTGCTGATCCGTGAAGCGAACAGCTCTTCTGCGAACTCCACGACATCGCGGCGGGAGATTCGGTTGCGCACCGAGAGCGTGGTCACGGCGGCCTGCAAGCGCGGGCCGAACGCGCTCTGGGCAACCTCGGCTCGCAGCGCTGCCCGCGCTTGCGCTCCGCAGCCAGGACAGCGCACGCGTTGGCATTGATACTCAGTCACCGTCACCGTGATCCTCGGCAGCTCCTCGACCTGCCAGCGCACCGGATCACCCGCCGCCACACGCTCATCCTCGGTGAAGGCGTGGCCGCAACCACAGCGCGCCGGCCAATACTCGATCACCCGATCCACCGCACAGACCGGCAACAGCTCCCGGCCGTGGCCCTCGTGACCGGGCTGGGCGCCCTGCTTGCGACCCGAAGGATCCTTGCCGCGTCTGCAAGGACCACCCGGCGGATCTGAGCTCGGCGGAGCCGAGAAATTACGCGAGCTGCGATTCAGCCTACGCTCAAGCTGGGCAATCCGCTCATCCTGGCGCGCCACGCGCGCCGTCAACGCCTGGATCTGGGCGTCCATCCGCAGAAGCACCTCGACGACCGCCTCACGACCAGCGTCATAAATCGCCTCCGCCTCAACCCGCTCCACACTCCCAGATTCGACACGCCCGAGCTATGTCCCCCAACCAACTGAACGCTTACCAAAATCCACCAATTTGCAGGTACTTCTCATCGGGGAGACAGGATTCGAACCTGCGACCGCCCGGCCCCCAGCCCGCGCGATACCGTGCGGCTGGGTCCTAAACCCCCGTGATTACTGGCCCCGAGTGTAGCTCAGTTGCTCTCGTTTTCGCTCAATTTGCTCCCCGGATTGTTCCCCGTCGCGTCGGTAGGGCCGCCCGGGGCCTCCACCTCGACCGTCGTCTCGGGGCACTCGCCCGTCCCCGCTCGAGCGCGCGGATCGGCCGCTTGAAGATCGTCTTCAGGCTCGCCAGCCGGGTCGGGGGCGAAGGCGTCGTTGACGACCTGGACCTCGTGCTCTGAGGGAGCGTAGTGCGAGTAGATCTGGGTCGTCTCGCTGTCGGCGTGCCCCATGAACTCCTGGATCAGCCGTAGGGCTGCCGGGAGGCGGCGAGGCGGGTCGCGAAGGTATGGCGTAGGTCGTGGAACTTGATGACCTGCACGCTGGCGTCCCCGCAGGCGGTCTGGAAGCGCTTCGTGACCTTCGTTCGGTCGAGGGATTGCCGGTCTGCGGATGGCCGAACACTAGGTCGCGTTCGGCGCGATACGCGGTGCGCTTTGACCAGCGGTCGAGCTCGCCGGCCAGCCGGTCGGCCATCGGCACCGATCGCTCCGTGGAGAGGTCGGACTTCCCGTCGCCGGAATGCTCACCGCGGACATAGGTGTTGCGCTCGCGGATTCGCTGCGCGACCCAATCGACATCTCGCCACCGCAGACCGAGCAGCTCGGATTGGCGCAGTCCGGTCATCGCCGCGGTGACGACACGACCCATAGGACTGGCCCGAGGACGTCGGGCGGTGGCGGTGGTGCTGGCCCTCGGCGCCCGCGCCTGGTGGGCTTCGGCTTGCGGATGACGATCCCATCGGGGATTGCTCGCAGCACAGCTTCGAGCTCGGCGACCGTCAGGAACTGCAGGTCTGGGTCGGCGTCCCCAGCACGTTGAGGGCCCGGACGGGTCGCCTCACTCACCGGGTGGACTTCGAGCGAGCATCGAAAGCGCTTCGGCGCGCGAACTGAACCCGTGCGGGTGCACCCACATGCCCACCTCACCGCCGGTGGTCGCCAACGCTCAGGATGTGCGGGCGATCTCTCACGCGCGGGTGAAGTCAGACCGCTTCGATGCGCGCACGCTCGCGGACCTGCTCGCGGCCGGGATGCTCGAACCGGTGTGGGTCCCCGACGCGGAGACCTCGGCGCTACGTCGCCGGGTAGCTCGGCGCGCGGCACTGGTGCGCCAGCGTACCCGCGCGAAGAACGAGATCCACGCGACGCTCTCACGCTGCCTGCTCGGGCACCCACCCGTCTCGGACCTGTTCGGCAAGGAAGGGCGCCGCGATAGATCGGCAAGACATGGGTCTCGCGCTCTAGCGGGACGACTCAATGGCAGAGCCCCGGCAGACGCAACACATCACAACCCAGGCACTATCTTATTAGTACTTTGTTAGGCTGATTGTGGCTGTTTCACTCATCTTGTGGCGGGTGGCGCAAGGGTAGGTT
The DNA here is from genome assembly GCA_963703395.1 of uncultured Solirubrobacterales bacterium. GTDB lineage: Bacteria > Actinomycetota > Thermoleophilia > Solirubrobacterales > Solirubrobacteraceae > Palsa-744. The sequence continues at coordinate 1,682,722 of OY969817.1, forward strand.
GGCGAGGTCTATCGGCTGGCGGCAGGTGTGGCAGTGTCCGGCCCAGCAGTCGAAGATGGGCTCGAGCAGGCGGACTGCTTGGGGGAGTGTGAGGTCCGCCGCCGGGCTTTTGGGTTCTGCCGCTCCAGGGTGAGGAAGGCGTGCGCGGCGGTGACGAGCGCGGTGTGGTGGTACCAGCCGAGCCAGGAGCGTCCCTCGTAGTGGTCGAGGCCGAGCTCGCCCTTGAGTTGCTTGTAGTCGAGCTCGATCATCCAGCGCAGCCTGGCTAGGCGCGCGAGGCGCTCGGGCTTGGTGTCGGCGGGGAGGTTTGAGATCCAGTAGTCGCCGGGAGCGTCGCGGCCCGCGGGCCACTCGATGATCAGCCACTCCTCGCGGGGTGCCTCGTTGTCGCGGGTGACCGGGTGCGCGGCGGTGACGCGCTTGAAGGCGAAGCGCGAGCGGACCCGCTGCTTGCCTTTGCCGCGGAAAGTGACGATGCGGAAGTCCTCGTCTGCGAGCGAGCGCGCGTACTGCTCGACCGAGACCGGCTTGCCCTCCGCGCGCAGCTTGCGTGACGCTGGCCCTCTGGCGCCCCGCCGGCGCTCGGGCACGGCAAAGACCGTACCCGCCTGGAAGATGGTCATATCGGGGTCGATCGAAAGCATGTAGTCGAACCCGCCGCCGTTCAGCGCGGTGCGCAGCCCAGTGTTCTCGCCGTAGGCCGCGTCGCCGAGCACCGGCGCGCGGTCGATCGCAAACGTGGCGGCGCGCTCGATCAACGCCTGCCCGAGCTGCGGCTTGGTCTGAAAGACGACGTGCTCGGGGACCTTGGCCTTGCGGCGGCGTTCGGGGTCATCACACCAATCCTCGGGCATATACAGATCCCAGCCCAACGGCAGCGTCGCGTGCTCGGAGACGGCGTGCAGCGAAACCCCGATCTGGCAGTTGCCGATCTTGCCGAGCGTGCCCGAGTACTGGCGCTTGACCCCCGGGGAGCGCTTGCCGTCCTTGGGGAACCCCGTGTCGTCCAGCACCCACGCCTCAGCGTCAACGACCGGCGCGACGCACTCGACGACCGCCTGCATCACACGCTCCGGGTCCCACGGGCTGTCGGCCAGAAACTGCTGCAGGCTCTGATAGTCGGCCTCGCCCGCCAGGCGCTCGACCAGCGGTTCAAGCGATTTACGCGGGCCGGCATGCAACAGGCCACGCACGTAGCGCTCAGCGTTCTCGCGCTGGACCGGGTGATCCATCGACGCCAGCGCCACCCCGCCCACGAACTCCTCCAAGCGCTCCTTCACCGCCCCCGCCAAGAAGGACACCGGGACGCCTTCCTGCGACACCGGCACAGCCTCCTCCATCATCACAGCAGACATATCCGCCCTCCCGCATCGAGTATCAACGATGCAGGAAGTGTTCGCCACGCAACGAACAATACCTACAACAGCCTAACAAAGTACTATTATGGCACCGCCCACGGCGCGCAGGCACCGTATTCGTTCTTCCCCCACGTGCTGAACTTGTACTGAGAACCCCAGTACGGGACATAGCTCTCACAGCCAACCGCAAAGTTAGCATTGTAGTTGGGAAGCGGTGCCCTCGGATTCGAGAGCGTCCCCAATCCGGTGGGAGCAAAGCTTTGCCAGCTACCTCCGTATTGGACTCTCGGAGCGCGGAACGTCAGAGGTTTCTCATACGTCCCTGGAGCGGTGTCATCTTCGCGGTGAGTCTCTGCCCCGGCGAGATCGGCATCTCCGAACGATGTGTTCGCCGGCAGATAGTAGATCCACAAACATTGGCCGCCCATTCGTGCTTCCACTTCGAGGCGACGTTTACGTCGAGTGTACCCCTGATATTGTTCGTATTCTGCCTTCTTGCCTTGTTTAACCACCCATGGACATGCTTTGTCATAGCCCTTTGGTTGAATCCCCTTGGATTCGACCGCAAATTTGACTGGCGAGGAAGGGACTTGGCCGAGGGCAAAGATCTCGATAGAGCCCGGTTCGGGAGGGCTGTTTTGGAACTGAACTTGCTGGTATTCGATTAGGCCATCGTTTTCGCTTTTTGGCGCATTAAGATTGGTTCCGCGGACCTCAACGAAGGGGTTGTCCGTGCCGTCAGAGTTGTAGAAGACGCCCGCTTGCACGAAGACATACGGCGATTCATTCTGAAGCATGACCCACGATGAGGTGGGATAGCCCGGACTACGACAGAGAGACGCTGGACCCAGGAATGCGCGCACACCAGTAAACGTGTTTGGATGTTGTTCAGGGAATTCATCGATGACGGCGTCAAAACCCCCGCCGCCGTTAGAAGATGGGCAGCTGTGGTTCTCGTAGTTGACGTTGGGATCGGCGGTCTGTGAGATTTCCTGGATGAGGCCAGCGGTACCGGCGGAGGTTTCGCCGACGGCCCAACACGACGCGTGCGCGTGACAGGAGATCGCGAAAAGTTGACTGGCCGCAGGCACAGCTTCGTGACTTCCAGCGGTGACCGCAAATACACCTTGATTGAAGCTCGCGTTCTCCCCGACGGCCAGACAGGTCGCTTCGGCAACGCACGATATGCCTTTGAGGTAGCCCGAGACAGGCGGGATTATATATTCAGGTTTGGGGGGCGTCGTACGGAAGACCGTGGTTGGGGGTATCCCGTCAGTCACGGGCACGATGATCGTAGAGCCTGGAGTTTTTGTAGTGCCTGTCGCATCACACGAAACGCTGTTGAAGCAATCCACCGCCGACAGGCTCTCGGTTTCGCCGATGGTGTAAACAGTGTGGGACAGGGTCGCCCGCTGAATATCCACAACTACACCTTCGGGTACGTGATTGTTGCCAACAGCCACACACGTGTTGCGGCAGGTCACGCCATGCAGATCCGATACTTGCTTGTGGCCGTTGCCACTTAGATCGTGGGCGCCTCCTACTACCCCGTTGGTGATCGGCACCGCGATTCCCTGGGCCGCACCTCCACCCGCACCTTCGCCGGTGCCAACCGCCAGACACGCCCCTGCGTTGTGACACGCAACTCCCTCGAGCGCGATCACGCTCGGAACAACCCGTGCTTTGCCTGGGGATCCGTTCATAATCGGCACCACGATCCCTTTAGCGGTGGAAGTGTTGCCGACCGCGAAGCACGAGGCGGACGTTTCGCAGGCGACCGCATATAGGTGAGTGCTGCCGGGCACGCTCATTGCTTTGCTGGGAAGCCCGTTCGATACCCCCACGACGACGCCTTCACCCGTCGGGGAGTTTCCGACGGCCACGCATGAGCGTTCCCCGGTACACGCGATCCCGTCGAGGAGCTTCACATCACTGGACACGTGGACCCCGGTCAGTCCCGCTTGGACGACGGGATGATCCAGAACGTGTTTCCCATTGATGATACTGCTGACCGTGTAGTACGCCTGGCTCTCGGCGGCGGCTCCCGAGATGTATGCATCGGTCGAGCCGGCGGGCAGCCTCGTGATCGTCTGCGTGGAGCTTGGGCTGGCGAGGACCGCTTCGGGACTGACCGGAAATGGTGTGTCGAGCGTGGGCGTGGAGAAGACCTCGTAGCCTTCCGCGTTTGGGTCCTGTTCCCAGTGGATGTGGACGCTAGTTGAAGCCTGGTTGGTCGCGGTGAGCGCGTACAGTGGCGGTGGTGACATTTGTTCGATGCCTGCGCCCGGGGTGATTGCCTCACCTGCAAACGTCGCACTCGAAAGCGCTGGTTTGAACGTTGATTCGCTTGCGCCGTCAGGCACGAGGACGTAGGTGCCGCCGAACGTGTCGCCGGGCGCGAGTTCGGCGAACGTAACGGTGAACTTCTGGTCGGGCTGGAAAATAAAGTGTTCGTGAGTGTTTTCGTCGATCGTGACGGCGACGTTGTAGAGGGGGACGTTGGCTTCGTTTCTCACGCCGATGCGAACGTTGTACGGCACGCCCGCGTGCAGGGCGCCTTCGTCGGCGTAGACCTTGAGCGACAGGGCTTCCACGCCCCAGACGCGCAGGGGCTGCGCGAGTTCGGCGTGCAGGTCCACCGGGGCTTCGATAATGTTGAGCTTGCCATGGTAGTCGGCTGAGAGGTAGTAGTTGCCGGGGGTGTCGCCGCGGATGACCCAGTTCACGGTCTTGCTGCCGAGGCCCGGCACGTCTTCGACCGTCTGCGTTTCCTGCTGCGGCGTCGAGGTCGGTGCGAGGCTGATGCCTGGTGGCAGGTGGAGACTCGCGCTGCCCGCGGTGAGCTTGAACGGTTCCGGGGAGAGGTTCTGGATCACCATGCTCACTTCGAAGAACTGCTTGAGTACGGTCGCCTTGCCGCGGAGGATCAGCCACTGGATCAACGGGTGACCGCCGATGAAGGCCGGCACGACGACGATGCCGCCGCCCTCGCACTCGTTGGGCGAGCATGTCCAACCGCCTCCGCCCCCGACAGCTCCGCCGCTCGGACCGACGAACTCGCCGCTGTTGTTGATGTAGCCGTGGAGCGTGGCGGGCGGCGTGCCTTCGATGAACGCGAGACGAACTTCGAATTCGTACACGTGCTGGTTGGCGGGGTCGTTGACGTTGATGCCAGCGGCTTCGATTTCCTTGAGGTTCAGTTCGTGGGACTTCAGCGTACTCGTGGCGACTTCACCGCTCACGAGCGTCAGGGTCGTGGTCCCGGCTCCCCCGGTGACGACCACATTCCCGACCAGCGGCCGGTATCCGCTCTCGTACGCGTAGACGGTGTCGGTGCCGTCCGGCAGGCCTTCGAGCGCCGCTTCACCTTCGGTGCCCGTCGTCGCCTGGACGCGCGTGCCGCCGGAGCCGACGTACAGCACGGTCGCGCCAGCGATCGGGTGCCCTTCGTGGTCGACGGTCTTGATTTTGACGTTGTGTGCGGCCGGCGCCGACACGGTTACAGAGATGGATTGGTGGGCGGTTTCGGTGCCGCGTGAGACCGTCAAGGTCGCCGTGTATGATCCGGCGGCGGCGTACGTGTGGACCGGGCTCTTTTCGGTGCTCGTCGAGCCATCCCCGAATTCCCAGTTGTAGTGTTCGATTTCGCTCGCGGGGGAGCTTCCGCTGCCGTCGAACACCACCGGCGCGCCGACGGTCGCGGTGAGGTTTTCACCGGCTGCCGCGTGCAGCGGGATGGGAACGACGACCGCGGTGGGAACTGAGGGCGCCGCGGGGCTTTCTCCGCCTGCGTTAACTGCGGTCTCTTCTATGCGAAGGGTGTGTCCAACATCGGCCATGGTCGGCTGGTAGGTCTCGTTGAGGGCACCGGTGATGAGCGCGCATTCTTCGCCAGCGCTGTTGCACCGCACCCACCGGTAGGTGTATGCGGTCGGTTCGTTCGTCCACGCGCCGTGCGACTCGACCAGCGTCTGGCCCTTTTCGGCGCTGCCGGCGATCTTGGGCGCGGTCAGGTTCACCGGGACTGCGATGGTCACCGCCGCGGTGGCGGCCGACGGTGCCGGCAGGCTCGCGCCCCCTGCGTTTTCCGCGGTTTCTTCGACTCTGATCGTGTGGCCGACGTCCTGTAGGGTCGGTGCGTAAGTTTCGCCCTGCGCCCCTGAGATAGCGCTACAGCTCATCCCGACGCTGTCGCACTGCACCCACTGCAGCTTGGTTTTGGTCGGAGTGTGTTCCCAGGTCCCGGCCTGGGATGTCAGCGTCTTGCCCTCTTGCGCAGTCCCGGTGACGGTCGGCGGCGCGATGTTGACAGGGGGCAACGGCAGCACAACCGAGGTGGCCGCCGATTCGGCGGGCTTGGAGGATCCGCCCTTGTTGATTGCGACCTCTTCAACGCGGATCGTGTGCCCAACATCCGACGTGACCAGAACGTAGGTTTCGCCAGTCGCCATGGAGATAGCGGAGCATTCGCCGCCGGATTCGTTGCAGCGCAGCCACCGATGTTCGAACTGCTGCGGTTCGTTCGTCCAGCCGCCGTCTTCGACAGTCAGCGTCTGACCTTCCTTCGCAACCCCGGAGATTTTCGGTGGCGTAGTCTCTTCGGGTACGTGTGGGGTGACGGCCGCTGTCGCAGCGCTGAGCGCCGCCGCTCCCGCTCCGCCTGCGTTGACTGCGGTCTCTTCGACCTTGAGCTTTTCGCCGACGTCAGCCTTGGTGGGCGTGTATGTCTGCGAGGTGGCCCCTTCGATCGGCAGGCAGCCTTCGCCCAGGCTGTTACAGCGCAACCACTGCAGTTTGTAGCTCGTTGGCGTGTACTTCCAGGTGCCGTGTTCCTCGGTCAGCGTATGGCCCTGCTGGGGACTGCCGTTGATCGTCGGCGCGGTTTCGTCGACAGGTTCGTGCGGGAGAACTTCCGCGGTCGCTCCGGAGGTCGCCAGCTTGGATTCTCCGGTTTTGTTGATCGCCGACTCTTCGACCTTGAGCTTGTGACCGACGTCGGCTTCGCCCGGGACGTAAGTCGGTTCCGTGGCGCCGGTGATCTTTTCGTTGCATTCGGTTCCGGAGCTGTTGCACCGCAGCCACTGCAGCTTGTAGCTCGTAATCGGTTCGTTGGTCCAGGTGCCATGTTCCTCGGTCAGGATCTTGCCCTGCTGGGCGGTTCCCGAGATCTTCGGCGGGGTTATTTCTTCGGGCACGCCGACATAGGTGTAGTGGTCAGCTTCGCTCGTCGCGCTGGTCCCGCCGGGCGTTGTCACCGTCACATCAACCTGACCGCCCGCATGCGCGGGGCTTTCCGCCGTGATTTCGGTCGCCGTGTTCGTCTTGATCGTCGCGGAAGCAGCACTGAAGTGAACCGCGGTGGCACCTTCGAGGGCGGTGCCGATGATCGTCACGAGGGTGCCGCCAGCGGTAGTACCGCCGGCGGGGGAGACTTTGGTCACCGCCGGCATCGGCGGTGCTGCGGTAAACCTGAATTGTGAGCTGTGCGCCGTTCCAGAGCCATTGACGGCGACGAGCTCGACGCAATATTCGTTGCCCGCGCTGAGTCCAGGCAGTTCGACCGAGACCTGGTGGAACGCCGCGTCCGTGAAGCCAAGGGTCGCAGGTGTGGTCAAGTGCGCGGGCGAGCCGGCGAGACCTTCGCTCGCGCACCATTCGGAGCTGGCCAGGTCGTAAGCGACGTGGTACTGAGTCGCCTGGCCGGAGGGATTGACTTGCCCTTCGACCATCGCGGTCGTCGCGCCGGTCGCGAACGCGTTCGAGGTGGATGCGGCTGGGAATCCGGCAAAGAACGTGACCTGCGAGCCGTGCGCGATTCCAGAGCCATTGACGGCGATGAGCTCGGCGCAGTATTCGTTGCCTGCGCTGAGTCCAGTAAGTTCGACTGAGACCTGGTGGGACGTGGCATCCGTGAAGCCCAGCGTCACCGGTGTGGTCGAGTGCGCCGGTGAGCCCGCGAGGCCACCGCTCGTGCACCATTCAGAGCTCGCCAGGTCATAGGCGACGTGATATTCGGTCGTCTGGCCGGACGGGTTGACCTCGCCTGCGACCATCGCCGTCGTAGCGCCGATGGCGAACGCGTTTGACGTGGATGCGGACGGGAGGCCGGAGAAGAAGAATTCAGCGGAGCCATGTCCCGTGCCTGAGCCATTGACGGCGATCAGTTCGGCGCAGTATTCGTTGCCTGCGCTGAGTCCAGTAAGTTCGACTGAGACCTGGTGGGACGTGGCATCCGTGAAGCCCAGCGTCACCGGTGTGGTCGAGTGCACCGGTGAGCCCGCGAGGCCACCGCTCGTGCACCATTCAGAGCTCGCCAGATCATAGGCGACGTGATATTCGGTCGTCTGGCCGGACGGGTTGACCTCGCCTGCGACCGTCGCCGTCGTCGCTCCGGTCGACTGAGGGCCAAACGCGAAGGCCGACGGTGCGCCCGCGGTGAACGACTGCGGGAATCCTTCTGAAGTCCCCGAACCATTGACCGCGATGAGCTCGACGCAGTATTCGCTACCGCCTGTCAAGGCGGTCAGTTCTACCGAGACTTGGTGGAACGTCGCATCCGTGAAGCCCAGCGTCACCGGCGACGTCGAGTGCGCCGGTGAGCCCGCGAGGCCACCGCTCGTGCACCATTCAGAGCTCGCCAGATCATAGGCGACGTGATACTGGGTCGTCTGGCCGGAGGAATTGACCTCGCCTCCGACCGTCGCCGTCGTCGCACCGGTTGACTGCGGGCCAAACGCGAAGGCTGACGGTGCGCCCGCGGTGAAGGACTGCTGGAACCCCGCCGATGTGCCAGAGGCGTTGACGGCGATGAGCTCCTCGCAGTATTCGCTGCCAGCCGTCAGGCCGGTCAGTTCCACCAACACCTGGTGGAACGTCGCGTCCGTGAAGCCCAGCGTCACCGGTGCAGTTGAATGCGCCGGCGAGCTCGCAAGCCCTCGGCTCGTGCACCATTCAGAGCTCGCCCGGTCATATGCGACGTGATATTGGGTCGATTGGCCGGAGGGGTTGACCTCGCCTCCGACCGTCGCCGTCGTCGTTCCGGTCGACTGTGGGCCAAAAGCGAAGGCCGAGGGCGCGCCAGCGGTGAACGTCTGTGTGAACCCAGACGAGGTCCCCGAGCCGTTGGCCGCGATGAGCTCCTCGCAGTATTCGCTGCCGCCAGTCAGGCCGCTGAGACCAACCGAGACGGGGTGAAACTTGGCCGCCGTGGAGCCGAGGGTCAGGAGGGACGTGGCGTGCGTCGGTGAGCCTTTGGACCCATAGCTCGTGCACCATTCAGAGCTCGCCAGGTCATAGGCGACGTGGTATTGGGTGGATTGGCCGGCGGGATTGACTTCGCCGTTGACCAGCTCGGTGGTCGAGGCGATCGCGCTGGAGCCACGCGCTTCGACCGAGGGCGCTCCGGCGGTGAACGTCTGTGTGAACCCAGACGAGGTCCCCGAGCCGTTGGCCGCGATGAGCTCCTCGCAGTATTCGCTGCCGCCAGTCAGGCCGCTGAGACCAACCGAGACGGGGTGAAACTTGGCCGCTGTGGAGCCGAGGGTCAGGAGGGACGTGGCGTGCGTCGGTGACCCTTTGGAGCCATAGCTGGTGCACCATTCCGAACTCGCCAGGTCATAGGCGACGTGATACTGGGTCGATTGGCCGGCGGGATTGACTTCGCCGCTGACAAGCTCGGTGGTCGACGCGATCGCGCGGGAGCCGAAGGCGTTGACAGACGGGGTTCCCGCAGTGAACGTCTGCGTGAATCCAGATGAGGTCCCGGAGCCGTTGGCCGCGATGAGCCCCTCGCAGTATTCGCTGCCAGCCGCCAGGCCGCTGAGACCAACCGAGACGCGGCGAAACTTCGGGGCCGTGGAGCCAAGGGTCACCAGGGACGTTGAGTGGCCCGGTGAGCCTTTGGACCCATGGCTCGCGCACCATTCAGAGCTCGCCAGGTCATAGGCGACGTGGTATTGGGTGGATTGGCCGGCGGGATTGACTTCGCCTTCGACGAGCTCGTTTGTCGAGGTGGTCGCGCGGGGGCCAAAGGTCCTGACCGACGGCGTCCCCGCGGTGAAGGACTGCTGGAATCCCGCCGACGTGCCAGAGCCGTTGGCCGCGATCAGCTCCTCGCAGTACGTGCTGCCGGCCGTCAGCCCGCTCACCCCGACCGACACCTGCCGGTATGTGGCGGCCGTGGAGCCGAGGGTCACCGGTGACGTCGAGTGCGCCGGTGAGCCTTTGGAGCCATGGCTGGTGCACCATTCCGAGCTCGCAAGGTCATAGGCAACGTGGTATTGGGTGGATTCGCCGCCGGGGTTGACCGAGCCTTCCACTATCGCCGTGGTAGCGCTGGTCGAGAAGGCGTTGAAGGTGGAGGCCGACGGGATCGAGGCTTGCGCTAAGGCCGACAGCGCAAGAGTCCAGCACACGATCGCGACAAGAACGGCAAGACCGGCCCTGAAGCGCCACGTGCGGCTGGCCCACGAGGCAAGCACAATGGCCATCGCGGCACAACGAACCGCCGCTCGTCGCGCCTGTGGCCCTTCGCGGATGTTCGCTGCTGCGGCCGTAGCCCCCCGCTCTCGCGTCCTGCGGCTCCATCCTCCGGGACGCTTCTCCCCGGTGCCGCTATTCGGGCGCGACCCTATCAGGTCAGACAAACTCAACGACGACGCCCGGAGACTGGCAGTGGATCACACCCGACGTGCCAGGGTTGTGGGCGTGCACAACGGTCCGCGGTAGACGAACAGCTCAATGCGGGAGCCCTCTTCGCCGAGGGACTGCGTCGCTTACACGCAGATGTTCGCATCCCGAGGGGCACGCTTGAGAGCGCTTCTACGTCATCGAGGGACCGTGTGGGAAAGTTCGCTGCAGCGTGCGATGCTGACGCACGGCTTTGCGAAGGCCGAAGTGCGGAAGGCATTCGCCGCTCGCCCGACGAGCATCCATGGCTTCGATCTTGTGCGGTCACTAGCGATACCGGCCCCACAGCCGGCATTCACACGCTACTACGACATGCTGGAGATCAACGATGTCATGACGCTCGTCAATGAGCTCGCAAGGCTCCGCTGCGGGGCGCCATGGGTCGCTGGAGGCACACGAGCGCTTCGCGGCCCCGCTCGATCATCCTGGCTCCGCTGGTGGTTCTCGTCGGCCTGCTGATAACGGTTGCCTCGGCCGGTGCCTTTAGTGTTGACTCTAATTAGCTGACGGGCTCGCGGTCATCGCCGCTACCGCTGGATCACCAGCCGATTCGCCCCACCCGGTGCGCCATCGCCGCCGGGAAGCGGTTCCCCCGCCCGCTCGCGGACACGCCGCAAGCAGTTCGGGTATCACTTGTTGTTCCCGGTAGCAGCGCCCGCAACCCTAAAACCCGCAAACAGCGCCAACTCTCTGGCGGTCATGCCGTGCGCAGGCGCTCGACTGTCCGCCACGGGCGACGCTCACCGATACGCTTGCTCGCCGAGCAATGCGAGCGCCAGCCAGCCGCGGGGTCGCACTTGCGCAATGGACGACGAGCAGGGCGCCCTCGTCTCGCACGCCCGACACCTGCTTCGCGGTGGTCGCGGTACTCGACCATGCCGGCCGTGGCGCTGCCGGTCGACCCCGGCGATATCCGTGTCGACGCTGTGCGCGATCGCTATCGCCTCTCCGCGCTCGGTCCGGACCACGCTGTCGGCTTGCTGGCCGAGCGCGCCGCGCAGCTGCGCGAGTGCGTTACGGAGGCTGGCGCGCGCGCTGTCCTCGCGCACATCAGGCCACAGCCGGCCAGCTCGCTGCGGCCGTGCGCTCGGCGCTCGAGCGCGAGCATCGCTAGGAGCAACCTCGCCTTGCGGCTGGCCGGCAGTTCGACGTCCCGCCCGTCGATTTCGAGCCGAAGCTCGCCCAGCAGGTTGAACCGCACCATGGCAGCGAATCTACTCGGCCGAGCGCCGCGATCGAGCGCACGGGTCTTTGCGCGCCCCCATGTTTGCTCATGCGTCGCCGTTCCATGCGAGCCAGCGCGAGCATGATCTTCATGCCGAACTCGCCGAACGGCGTCGGCCCTACTGCAGCGACTCGAGTGGGTGGTGACGTCTGATGTAGTCGCCGAAGAGGGGTGCCGTGAAGTTGACGTAGCCGCGTCGGGGGCTGTAGATGAGACCCTTGAGGTCGATCAGGTTCTGGCGCACGAGCGCGGTGCGGCGCTGGTCGGCGCCGAGCAGCGCTGACACCTTCGCGGTCTGCTGCGACCCATCGCCGAGCTCGGCAATCGCGGCCAGGTAGCGGCGCTCAGCCGCGGTCGCGCGGTTGAAACGTGCTCGGTGAAAGCCGCTGTCGAGCTGCTCTTGAGCGATCGTGTCGGCAGCTTTGGCATCGTGGTCGGTGATCGGCGAGCTGGCCGCGACCAGCCAGGCGTAGCGCCCGTAAGTCTGCAGAAAGAACGGGTAGCGGTCAGCTCGAGCGAGGATGAAGTCGAGTGCGGCCTGCTCGTACTCGACGCCCTCGCGCTCAGCGGGGAGCGTGAGCGCAGTTCGGGCGGCGTCCTCGGTGAGCCGACCGATCTCGACGTACTGGAAGAGGCGCTCCGCATAGGAGCTTGCCTCAACGAGCCTGCCTGGGAGCTGTGGCAGTCCAGCGCAGACGAGCGCCACGGGAAGCTGACGCTGAGCGATGCGATGGAAGGCCGCGAGCAGCGCCTGCAGGTCCTCCTTCTCGGCGAACTGCATCTCGTCGAAGAAGAATGCTATGCCGCCCTCAGCCTCGCGGGCTGTCTCGCCAAGCTCGACCAGGACATCCTGGAGATCGACATCGAGCTGCCCGCTGTCACCGCGTCCAGGAGTCGGGGCGACATCGACCTTGAACGTGATCCCAGCGGGCATAGCTGTCACCGAGAAGCTGCTGATGACCGACAGCGACCTGCGCAGCCGCTCCCGGACACTCTCCCGCCGTGCAAGCGACTGCGCGGCCTGCGCTGCCACCTGAGCAAGCGCTGGACGCAGCGGTCCACGGCCGCGCAGCTCGATGTAGCCCGAGCCCCATCCGGCCTCTTCGGCCTCCGCAGCGAAGCGGTTCAGTAGGACCGTCTTGCCGACGCCGCGAAGCCCCCACAGCGCAAGGTTCTGCTCAGGACGCCCGGCAGCAAGACGCTTGAGCAGCACACCGAAACTCGTCTGCTCTCCATCGCGACCTGCAAGCTCCGGTGGTGGCGTACCGGCGCCTGGTGCGTAGGGATTGAGGACCTCGTCCACACCACGAGTATATAGCTTTATATGGCTGTATTTGCTCAGGGCATAAAGTCAAATAATCCCGTGCCGATGCGGCCTCCGAACTGCTGGCCGGAGCCGTTCGCTCCGGAGGGCCAGAGATTTGAGAAAGGCCATCGCAACCCCTGGCTTGGTCGCCGGCCAGCGTGGCAGGCAATCGCCATGCTTTGCAAGTTCTCCGAGAAATTGTTCCCCGTGGGGGGCCTTTCTTTCTCGAGGAGCTAACCGCAGTTTTTGGCTCTATTACTTGCTTTTCCTGTAGTCGGGGAGACTGGATTCGAACCAGCGACCGCCCGGCCCCCAGCCGGGTGCGCTACCAGACTGCGCCACTCCCCGTGGCTCAGGTCCAGAGCCTAGCGCGGGGCGGGCTCCAAGCGGGCGACGGGAATCGAACCCGCCCTAGAAGCTTGGAAGGCTTCTGTGCAACCACAACACTTCGCCCGCAAGCTCCGGTCATGTTACCCGCCCGGATCGGCCTCAGGTGGTCTGTCGCGGATCGGGCGGAGCGCTTCGCGCCGATCCGCCGGGCAGCCCGCCGCTGCTACCCCCGTCCCCGGCGCTCCTCGGTCGGGACCTCGCCCCCGGCGTCAGCGAGGCCCGGCGGGGGCCAGGGGCCGAACCAGTTGTCGCGTGCGCCGTCCAGGGTCACCACCGAGCCGTTGAGAGCCGCGCCCACTGGGGAGGCCAGCAGCGCGATCAGCCATGCGTGCTCCTGCACCGTCCCCAGGCGCTGCAGCGGGACCGAGCGGGCCATCCCCGCGCGCACCGCGGCCGGGTACTTCGCCATCGCCTCCGTGTCGAAGTGGCCTGCCGCGACCGCGCAGACCGTTGCTCCCGCCGGTGCCCAGCGGCGCGCCAGTTCGCGCGTCAGCGCCTCCACCGTGGCCCGCGCTGCGCCCGAGTGGGCCATGCCCGGCATCCCGTGGTGGGGGGAGAGCGTCACGTTGATGACCGTCCCCCGTCCTGCCGGGGCCAGCGCCTGCGTGAAGGCCTCCTCCGCCATGTTCAGCATCCCGTCCACATTCAGCCTCCACACCGCGCCCCACCCCTTCGTTGCGATCCCCTCCGCCGGCGTGAAGTACTGGCCCCCCGCGTTGTTCACCAGGATGTCCAGACGCCCCCACCGCTCCAGCACGCCGGCCACCAGCGCTCGCGCCTGCTCGCGCTCGCGCACGTCTCCCACGGCCCACTGTGCTCCGCACGCTTCGGCCTCGTCAAGCGGCGCCCCCGACTTGCTCTTCCGCTCCCCCTCTTCGCTGGCCTGTGCGCGCTCGATCTCCTCGACCGCCTCCCGCAGCGGCTCCTCGCGGCGGCCTGCCACCGCCACCGACGCCCCGCACCGTGCCAGCTCGAGAGCGCTCGCCCGGCCCAGGCCCGTGCCACCGCCCGTCACCAGCGCCACCCGGCCCCGCAGCATCCCGGGGGCGAAGATCGCCGACCCTCCGCCCGCGCTCCGCTCCCGCTCTGCGCTCATCTCGGAGCGCGATGATACGGATGGTGCGCGGTAAGGCGGTCGCAGCCGCCGGCCGCGCCGACGGCCCGGGGGCGGACGCCCCCGCCCGTAGCGCATCCGTCCCCGCTCCCCGCTACGGTTTGGTCGTGCCCCATTGGCCCCTCTGGCCACGCCTGGCCACTGTCGCGCTGCTCACGCTCTGCGACTACCTCCTGTGGAACTGGTCGTTGAGCGCCAACCACGACGTCCTCGCGCTCGTCTCCGGCATGACCCTGATTCCGCTGCTCATCGCCCTCGCCTGGCTGGTCGCCCTCACCGTCGCCCGCCTCATCGCCCGTACCGCCCAACGCCCCCGGGCCCGCTCGAGCGCGGGTAAGCGCGCTCGCTCCAGCGGGGGTGGGCGGGGCTCCAACTCAGGCGCCGACGAGGCCCCCACCGCCTCCCCCACCTCGAAGCTCGCCGCGTGAAGCGCCGCTGGTTCGTGTTCACAACGCTCCTGGTCTTCGCCGGCCTCGCGCTCGGGGGCTACGTCTACGCGCGTGACCGCACCGGCTCCATCTACCACCCCCACGCGCGCTTCGTCCCCGAGGCCAACCCCTCTCTCCCCGCCCGCGGCCCCGAACGCTTCACCTGGCCGATCTACGGCTACACCAAGAACCACACCCGCTACTTCCCCGCCCCCGCCAGCCTGCGCCCCCCCTTCAAGCGCGCCTGGGCCCGCGGCGGGTCCTCCCTGCGCGAGTTCCCCCCCGTGCTCTCGGAAAACCGCATCTTCCAACTCACCGACGACGGGGTCCTCAGCGCGATCGACAAGTGGGACGGCAAGCTCCTCTGGAGCCGACGCCTGGGCACGCTCTCTGCCGCCTCCCCCGCCGTCGGCGGGAGCACCGTGTACGCCACCGTGCTCTCCCGCGCCTCCGGCGCGGAAGAAGGACGCATCGCCGCGCTCGACGTCGCCACCGGCGCGATCCGCTGGTCGCGTACGCTCTCCTCCCGCAGCGAGTCCTCCCCCCTGCTCGACCGCGGCCGGCTCTACTTCGGCTCCGAAAACGGCACCGTCTACGCGCTCGACGCGCGCGATGGGCGGATCGTGTGGACCTACCACGCCGCCGGCGCCGTCAAGGCCAGCCCCTCCCTCTCCAACGGCCTGCTCTACTTCGGCGACTACTCCGGCCACGTGCAGGCGATCAGCGAGCGGACCGGACGGCGGCTCTGGCTCGCCGGCTCCGAAGGGGCGCTGCTCGGCAGTGGGACCTTCTACTCCACCTCCGCCGTCGTCTACGGACGCGTGTTCCTCGGCAACACCGACGGGCGTGTCTACGCCTACGACGCCGCCACCGGCAGGCTCGACTGGGCCTACCAAACGGGTAACTACGTCTACGCCTCGCCCGCGGTCGCCGACGCTCCCGGCCTCGGCCCCACCGTCTACCTGGGCTCCTACAACAGCAACTTCTACGCCCTCAACGCCCGCACCGGCCACGTCGAGTGGAGCTACAACGCCGGCGGGAAGATCTCGGGCTCCGCCACCATCATCGGCCGGGTCGTCTACTTCTCCGACCTCGGCACCCACCGCACGTACGGCCTCGGAATCTCCACCGGCAAGGTCGAGTTCACGATGCACACCGGCGCCTTCGACCCCGTGATCAGCGACTCGAGCCGCATCTACCTCACCGGCTACACCGGCCTCTACGACCTCTCCCCGGCAGGCTGAGCCGGCCTGAGACCGACCCGACGGGCCGTCGCGGGGAACGCCCGCCGACCGTTCACCCTGGCTGCCCGGTGCAGGAGGAGCCCTCCACCCCCAGCGCGCGGGCGATCGAGAAGCGCGCCGCCACGGTCACGGCACCCGCCCGCCGCGCGATCACCTCCGTCCAGCCACCCGGCGCCCTGCCCACGCACGCGGCGCCCGCGGCAACCGTCCAGTAGCGGGTGTAGCGCACCCTCACCACGAAGCTGCCCCGCGCGCGCGCCCGCAGCGCGAACCAGTCGTGCCCCATCCCGCTCAACACGCCCGGCCCCTGTGTGAGCGGGGTGGCGCCCAGCACTTCGTAGATCCGCCAGTGCCGCGTTCGCCGCACCTCCCGCAGGTACGGCAGCCCCGCCTCGATCAGGCGGCCCTCCCCGGCGCTCGATGGGTCGAGCGGCGCGTCCGGCAGCGCCACGTAGCGCACCGCCTCCTCCTCCAGCCACGCGCGGTACTGCCCCGCCGTCAGGCGCTTGGAGAGCAGCACCCCGTCGTAGCGCTCGTCGAGCTGCTTCTCCCACCCCCGCGCCAGCGAGACCTTCGGCGCCAGCCACGCCGCCTCCCAGTGGCCCCGCGTGAACGGCACCTCCACCCGCACCGGCTGGGCGGGTGGGGCCTCGACACCCGCCACGAAGCGCTCCACCGGCACGTAGTACGAGGCGCTCGTCGAAGCGTTCCCCGCCACCGCCGCTGTTTCGCGCACTGGCCCCCACACCGTCCACACGGCGATGCCGCACAGGACCGCTGCCGTCGCCGCGGAGAAGCGCCCGCTCGCGCCCGGCCGGCCCCACCCACGTTTTCCGGGCGGGCCGCCTGGATCGGTCGACACCCCCCCGCCGGTCCGGTCCGGCGGTCGCTCGTCGGTCGGCTCGGTGCGACCGTCGTGTTCGCGGACGCAGAGGGCGCACAGCAGCAGCGGCCCCGCCAACAGCACCCCGTAGCGCTCCACGTTTGCCCCCATCGGAGTGTGCACCGCCACGCACGCCACACACGCGGCCAGGTAAACGACCGCCCCGGTCCGCAGCAGCCGCGCCTCCGCGGGGAGCGCCCACAGGAACCCCACGATCACCGCGACGCTCGCCAGGAAGGAGTACAGCGGATAGGGCTCCCACCCTCCCTCCGGGAAGAGCCCCGCCAGCGCCGCCACCACCACGGCGGGTGGCCCTCCGAGCACCACGAGGCTACGCGGCGAGCGCGCGGCCAGGGAGTGTGTGAGCCCCGCCAACGCCAGCAGCACGCCCGCGACCGGGCTGCACGCCGCGCACGCCGCCGCCACGCACGCAGCCGCCGCGGGCCGGCCGCGCATCAGCGCGAGCACTGCCCCCACCGCGAAGCTCACTCCCAGCGCGAACGTCACCCGTCCGCTCCACACGTCCCCCAGCGCCGCCACCGCGAACCACACCGCCCCCCACCTCGCCGCCGCCCCGTACACTGCCCCGGCCGCCCGTTCGAACAGGGCCGCCGAGACCACCACCGCCGCCGCCCCCACCGCGCGCACCCCCACCAGCGCCCCCAGCGGCGGGAACACGAGGCTGTACCCCGGGATCGCGTGGCCTCCGTACCAGCGTCCGTCCCACACCACGAACCCCACTTCGCGGAAGAGGCTCGCCCGGTACACCTGCCCCGCGAGGTCCGGCGTGCGGGGGTCCACGATCAGCCACACCGCCACCCCCACCGCCGCCGTCAGGAGGCCCCAGGGCGCCCCTCTCGCCGCGCCTGCGCCGGCAGCCGCCTTCGGCGCGGACTCTCGCGCCACGTACGTGCCCATTGGCGGCACCCTACGGGTTCGCGGGTCTCCTATGGAAAGGTCGACCGGGGTCCGGTGCGCTACCCCACCGGACCCCGGCCTTCCCGCGAGCGAACCTCTGCCTGTCCCGCGGGGTGCTATGCCAGTTTCAACAGTTCGGCCGCGCGAAAGTCGCTGTGATAATCCGCGTTGTGGTCCCCGCTCTCAAGACGATCGGCTGCCTCCGCCGGCCCCGGCGGCCGCTCGCGTTCTCGCTCGCGGCTCTGCTCGCCGCCAGCGCCTGCCTGGCCGCCGGCGGCTGCGCCACCGTGCAGCCCGCGCCGCTCGGGGTGCGTGAGCTCGCCGAAGCGCAGACCTTCCCCTTCTACCGCCTCTACTGGGTGGGGCCCCGCTTCGGCTCCGATCCCCTCGCCGCGGCCGACGGCATCCGCAACTACAACAGCGCCGTCGGGGACTCCGTCTACTACGGCGACTGCGCATCCGGCAAGGCCGCCGGGCTCGGCGGCAACGGCTGCGTGCTGCCCCTCCAGGTCGCCACCCTGATCTACGCCCGCCACGCCAACGCGCCCCTCGGCCCTCAGCGCAACGTGCTGCTGCGCGGAGTCCCGGCGGTCATCTACGACGGCGGGGACTCGATCGAGCTCTACAGCGGGCGTCTTGCGATCGACGTCTTCTCCGAGGGCCTCTCCGACGGGCTGCGCGCCGTCCACGCCCTGCGTCCACTCAACGCGCCCGGCTCCGCCGTCGCTCTCCTGCCGCCGCCCGTCTACTGCCCGGGCCTCTCCGGACCCCGGCCCGCTGCCGTGCGGGCCGTCCTGCGCAACCTCCCTGGGCACGCCTGCCAGAAGGTCGCGCAGACGCTGGCCGTCGATCGCGCCCTCTTCGGGAAAGGCTAGGCCCCGGCCGCGCTGCCCGGCTGGGGGCGTAGCGGCTTGCCGATCTCCCCGCGCAGGCTCAGGAACGCCGCCGTCCCGACCAGCGCGGGGATCCACAGCGAGATCGCTCGGTAAGTCACCACCGCCGCCAGCACCATCGAGGCGGGGCGCGCCCCGAACAGCAGCAGCATCCCCACGAGGCCCCCTTCCACCGCGAAGAAGCCCCCCGGGATCGGGATCGAGTTCGCGAGCATCCCCACTAGGTACGCCATCGCCACCGCCCAGAACGTCGGCGTCGGGCCATACGCAGCCAGGCACGCCCACAGGCACGCCACGTCCCACAGACAGTACCCCACCGCCCCCGACAGGCGCCAGTCGTGGCGGCGGATCAGCGCGACCGCGTCGCCCACCCCACCTCCGACGGCGATCAGCGCCACCACTGCGCGGCCCTGCTCGCCGCTGCGGCGTGCCGCCGCCCGCCGCGCCCACCGCGCCGCCGCGAGCGTGGCGAGGATCGTCGCGAGCGCCGCCCCCGCCGGCAGCAGCGTCAGTAGCGGGTTGCGCGAGCCCGGCAGCAGCCCCAGCCACATCGGCACCCCGATCGCCACCACCGCGGCGACGTTCACGGCGCTCGTCAGCACGAACAGCAGCACCGAGCGCTTCGCGATCCGCTCCACCGAGATCCCCTTGCTGCGCAGCACCCACGCGCCCAGTGCGATCCCTCCCAGCCCGCTCGCGGAGACCACCGAGTTGACCGCCAGCTCGGCCAGCGACAGACGCGAGCTCAGGCTGCGGCCCAGCCGTCCGAACACGAGCCCGAACAGCACGACGTAGGAGATGCACGAGAGCACCTCCAGCACGACCGCCGCCGCCACCCACGCCCCGTTGGCGTCCGTGATCCGCTCCCCCGCCGACCGCAGGCCCGGGACCGCTAGCAGCAGGCCCGCGACGACCGCGAAGAACACTGCGAGGCTGACGATGCTGTTGCGCAGCCTCCGCGACTGCGCCGCCATCCCCCGCGCGGTCTCCTCCGCGTCGGCCCGATCGTCTTCCTGCGCTCCCTGCTGGCCGATCTTTGATCGGTCGGTCGCTCTCGAACTCACCTTCACCTCTTACTCGCGTGGACGCTCGCCGTCGCTTACCCGCGTGGATGCTCGCCGTCGCCGGCTCCGGCCTGCCTCCCGCCGTCAACCCCATCATGCCCGATCCCGTGCGCGTTCCCGGAAGCGTGCCGGGGAGAGCCCGTAGCGGCGGCGGAACGCGCGCGCGAAGTGCGAGCCTCCGCTGTAGCCCACCAGCCGCGCCACGTCCGCCACCGGGATCGCCTGGCCCGCGAGCAGCTCCGCCGCGGCGGCCATCCGCCGCGCGCGGAGGTCCTCCTGGAAGGTGCTTCCCCCGGACGCGTACGCACGCTGCAGCTGGCGCGGCGAGCAGGAGAGCGCGCGGGCCACCGCCGCGAGCGTCAGCTCCTGGCGGTAGTGGCGCTTATCGCTCTGCCGAGCACATTATCGCCCTCCCTCCCCCCTGTCAAGGGGTTTTATCTGTGATATCTCGTCACAGATAAACTGGACCCTGTGACCGTCGAACTGGTCGCGCTCCGCATTTGCCGGCCGAACCTCTCCAGCCTCTCGGCCTGCGACACCCCATAGCGCAATCCCCGCACGCTCGCAGCTAGCTCATCAAGCGAGGGGCGCCCGGTATACACCTCTGCGGTGGTCTCGACCTTTGCGTGCCCCATCAACGCCTGCGCGACCCTGAGCCCCGCGTACTTCGCCACATGGTCCCCGTAAGCGTGACGGAGGAGATGCGGATGAACATGCGCGGCGATCCCAGCCCGGCGGCCTACCCCCACGACGATGCGGCGCAGCGATTCATAGCTGATATGGTGCGTCGGCTCACGCTGCACCAACGGCACCGGACCGCCCCCGCACTGGGCGTTGATGACGTAATGGTCCGGCGCGACATCCCGCCGAATGCCTTCCGCGATGGCCTCAAGTTCGCCCACCACGGGCACCCACCGCTCGCTCGCGCCCTTGGCGATATCAGCACTGAACCAGACGAAGCCACGCCGCGCGAAGTGCCTGCCCTGCAAGAACGTCAGTTCCGTTGCCCTAGCGCCCGCGCAGACCCCCAGCAGGATCACCCGTCGCTCACGGGTGGTCTCGCACGCCGCGATCAACGCTATGACCTCCTCCCGCGTCAGCCGGTAGATACTTGGCTTGCGCACTCTCGCTCTGCGGACCTGTCTAGCGGGGTTGTCCGGCCGGTGCCCCTCCGTCGAGAGATAGTCGTAGAAGCTCGTCAAGCATGAATGCTCACGCGACTGCGTAGTCGGATGCTCCCACCGCGCTAGGGTGCGCTTCACGTCCTCGCGGGACGCGGAGAGCGGCCCCGCTGGCGTGTCCCCCGCATGGAGGGCGAGCACACGCCGGTAGGCGCGCACCGTCTCCTTGCTGTTGATCCTCCCGGCCTGCCGTTGGTCGCGCAGATACTCCTCGATGGCCTGTTCCCACCGCATCGCCTACCCCCTCCTTGGGTGCTGCGACACGCTGGTATCGTCCCGGGCGCGTCGAGACCCCCGTGTCTCGGTGCCACGGCCCGGGGTGGTGATGCACCGCCGGGCCGCCCTGTCGGCGCGGCACCGTAGCAGAAGGGCGCGGGGAGGGGCACGCACCCCGACCCGGGCGGGTGTGGGTGTCCCGGTGTGCCGCCGCATTCCCCTCCTCTCCTCGGGGGTTGTTGGCTTGCTGGGTGTGACGGTGCTGCCGTCTCGTGTTTAGACAACATACAACCCTATTTCGAATGGTTCGTCAAGCCCACTTGTGGGAGCCCGTCCAGACTTCAGGACCGGCGGGTTGCAAGACTCCGTTTAGAGTAGCGCGTTGTCTGCGAGGCTGCGGGTGCACGGCGCCAGCCTGATGGTTCGCGGCGGGGCTGGCCCACATCCCTTTCAACAACCGCGTCTCCGCTCGCCGCGCACGCAGCCACTCGGCATCTGCGAGCTTACCTCCCGCTCCGGCGCCCCCAGAACGCGAAAAGCCCCGGCGCAATGGCCGGGGCTTTGGGATTGACAGGCGTGGGGTACCATGCTATACTGAGTGGCATATGAACGAGCAAGCCACACTCGGCTCCCGGCTACGCACGATGCGCGAAGCAAAGGGCCTCAGCTTCGCCGAAACAGCAGAGCTTGCCGGCCTCACCAAGGCGTACCTTGTGCGCATGGAGAAAGACCGCGTGAACCCCACGATCAAGACCATCGACTCGTTGGCCGCGGGTCTTGGGTGTTCGCCTGGGTGGCTCGCGTTCGGAAGCGACCAGCGATGATTGCCGAGATTATCGGCGGTGTCGCTGGACTGGCGCTTGGGAGCGTCGTGGTGCTCGTCTCGAATGCGAGGCGCCGTGCTCGCCGTGACCGGGAGTTGGCCGCAAGGTTCCGCGGAATGCTAGCCGGCGTCTCCAAACCCGCGTGCTGGGATGAGTGGCCCAATCTGAGCGACGCTGATCTTACCGACGCGAACCTGTCGGGCGCCGATCTACGGCCAACCGTGCCTCTCTCCTACTTCCTGGACTGGCCGCAATGAGCCCCCTCTTCGATACCTCCAAACCCGAGCTGACGTACCGTGCCATCGCCCACAACCTCCGCGAGTTCGGCTACCCCGACGTGACCACCAGCATGATCCGCGAGGTCCACGAGGCAATGAACGCCGGCGACCCCGAGCTGCCGCACGGTGTGGTCGGTATGTTCGCGCGGGAGCAGATCGCCGAGGCCCAAGCGAAAGGAATGCTCGCGTGATTGGGTTGGGGTGCTCCCCCGGCAGGCCGGCCACCGGAGAGCCGTCGTGACGGGCGCTGTCGTTAACGGGCGCGTCGCCCTTGACTGGTCGAAGGTGCGCCCCGGCTGGTACGAGGCCACAGACCCGGACGGCACCCGCTGGAGGATCGTGCAGTCCGGCAATTATCGCTGGGAGGTCATCCTTCCCGGCGTCAGAGAGGTCTCCGAGTTCGAGGGCGAGACGCTTGCAGAAGCCAAGATGAGCGTCGAGGAGGAGGTTGCCGAGCGACTGGACACCTCCCTCCGTGCGCGGCGAGAAGAACGCCGTAGCCGCCAGCGTGCCCTTTTGCGTCAACGCGATCGGCTGGCCTCCGGGAGCGAGCGATGAGCTGCACGTCGGATATGCGTCAGCCTTTCCGTGCGCGGATGTCGTGGAGAGAGTGGTACTACGGCGACGCGCAGCCGCCACCCGGCACGCAGATTGGTGACAGCATCCCGGTCCGCGAGGACGCCGTATGCGAGGCCGACGTGGAGGCCGTAGTGCGCCGCATGGTCAAATGGGGTGCGACAGATAGTGAGGAGACGGACCGCCAAGCGCGTGCCCTCCTGGCGCTAGTCCTCGGCGACCAAGGTGCTACGGGAGGCTGAGCTGTGAGCGCCACCAAGGAGATCCGCCGCAAGTACGCGCTGACGAAGATCAAACGCGGGGACTACCTGTTGCCGAGTAACGACGGCCGTACGATCTGGAGGCTCTGCGCATACGAGGACGGCCCGAGCACGGGCATAACTGACTGGCCGGGGGATGTGACGTTCTGGGGCGTCTGGAAGTGGACAGGCGCCGGCGACACTGTCGATCCGCAGGATTGGGAGCCGTGGGAAATGATGGAGAGCATGTTGCCCACGCGCGCTGAGGCTGTCCGAGCCGCGCTGAAGATGGGGGGCGGCGGTGGGTGAGCTACCAGTCGAGGAGCGCGGGAGGATCTACGACATCCTGGTCGAGTTTTGCGGCGCCAGCGAGGATACGCGCGGAGACTTCCTCGCCTACATGGCCCAGCCCGTGAACGGCGGCCACGAGTTCCGCTTCTGCGGCTGGCTCGGCTTCGGCGGCAAGCTCTACAGCAATTCGCAGGGCGTCTACGTGGACTGCTACCCGGAGCACAAGTCGCAGCTTAGGTCGGTCGCGATCAAGGTGGCCAACGAACGCATCGGCGCCGCTCTCGCCGCCCGCGAGCAGCCGACGCACTTCGAGTGGCCCGAGCGCTACGAGCGCGGCGACGAGCAGACCACCGCGTGTGGGCAAACCTTGCGTGCCGGGATGCACACGAGCTACCGCAAAGAGGTCACGTGCGTCGCGTGCTTGCAGACCATGCTCGCCGCCCGTGAGGAGGACGACGGCGACCCGAGCCACACCCGCCAGGCGCAGTACGACGCGATCGTCAAATTGCAGGACGAACTCACCGTCGCCCGAGCACGTCGCGAGGTAGAGAAGCTACCGGGTGAGCGGTCGTGTCTTGTGCGGCTTGCGGGCGGTGATCGCAGCCAAAGCGAGCTTCAGGTGTTTGCTAGCGGCGTGCTGGAGGTGCTCGAAAAGTACGTCCCCCACCTCGGGGCCGCTGTCGCCTGCGACCTCGACGCGATGACTGTAGAGGTCGTCTTTACGCCCGACGAGGAGCTACCGGGTGACGGCCAACGGCCCCTGCTCCGCTGGTCCGACAGGGATGTCCGAGCAATGCTCGCCGCGGGCCGCGCCAGCAGCACCGCCCTGTCAAGCCTTATGGAGCGGGCGCAGGAAAAAGGCTACGTGCGGGACACCGAGCGGGAGCACGAGCCCACAGAGGACGACGATAAGCCTGACGCAATCGAGCGCGCCGCGCGGACACTCTGCATGTACAAGACCGGCGACCCGCAGCGTGTCGGCGAGTTCCGACGGGAGGCCCGGCTTGCTGTTGAGGCGGCAGGCGTACCGTGGCAGCCAGACTACGCCGGGAAGCTGTTGCAGACCCGCGCCGCAGATGCCGAGAGGCAGGCCGGGGTTCTCGCCAAGGCCCTCGACCAGTTCTTCAGAGGCCCTGATAGCTGGGCGACTCGCACGAATCTACAGAACCAAGTGAGGTCCACGTTGCGGGCCCTGGGCTACCCAAAGGAGGAGACGTGAGCGCCCCCGTGTTGTCCGACGCGGAGTGCAAGGCGATGGAGAGCGTGCCTCTTCTCTTTGGCCAGAGCGAGCAGCTACGCGAAAGCACCTGGCTCGCTTGCCGTGAGTGGGCCGAGGAGCGCGCAGAGAGCCTCGGCGAGGATGAGTGGCATACGGACGGCGACGGGCGTGTGATCGGCGGGGCACCCCCGGATAGCGTGTTCGTTGCTCGGTGCGTTTACAGCGCAGCCTTGGGGAGGGAGCGGGCGCTACGAGAGGCGCTGGCGGAGCTTGTGCGGTTGCGCGACCTCAAGGCGAAGGAGCCGCTCGCGTACGCGGCAGGAGGCAGCATCGCGAAAGAACTCGCATGGCAAGCTGCTCGTGCGGCTCTCTCCTACACGCCCCCGAACGACAGAGAGGGCCCCCAGCCGAAGCTGAGGGCCCTCAGGGACCTACGCGACCACCGCACCACTCCCCCGGAGGGAAGCTAAGCCCCGCCAGAGCAGCCGAAAGCCGGTCGGCGGGGAAAAATGGAAGCGAGCTAAGGGCCAGGGACCCTCACCCGCCGCGGGGAGTCTATACGGCGCCCCGGATAGCGGGCGGGGCGCGAGACCCACCCCGACCCACACGGGTCCGACTCCCTCAGCGAGGAACCCGATCTGGCGCGCTGTCGCTTCGGTGAGATCGTATTCGCGGCCTTCCACGTAGGGGCCGCGGTCGATGACCGTTACGTTCGCGCATGGGCCACGCGGGGTCATGCAGACACGAACCGGCGTGCCGCACGGCAGTGTCTTGTTGGCGACGCCCATCGTGCTCCCGGTCAACGGGCCGCCGCAGGCTAGTTCGCCGCCGGAATCCCGAGGTCCGTACCAGCTCGCGGTTGTTTCGTGCAAAGGTGGGGTATCATGCGTGCACCCCCTCTGTTTGCCTCGGCGGCAGAGATGCGCGGCCCTCTTCGGAGGGCCGTTGCGGTTCGTGGGTGCTACGCAGCGGCAGCCCCGGGCGTCCACCCCGGGTGGAGTAGGCGCCGCCAGAGCAAACGCCAGCGTGAGCGAGACGAGTAGAGAGCGCAGTGCATTGAGACCTCCTATCCGGGTCGGCTCGGGCGCTGCCCGGCCAGGTCACGCCCCACTCGGGCGTCATCCGCCAGATGGCGGGGTAAGATTCCGGCATGATGGATTCGCGGATCGACCGTGCGGCGCAAGCGCTTCTCAACCACGACACCGAGAGGCGCGCAGGAGCGAACCCCCCGCACATAGTTGACGTCCTCGACGCGGACGCATACCGCGAGGTCGCAGTCAAGATGCTCTCCGCCGCCGACGATGAGTACTTCGAGTTCCCTCAACGGCGAAGTCAGCGCGCCCAGCTCCGCGCCGTCTAACCTGGAGAGCACCCGGCAGGATCAGGAGCAGCCCCGCTAAGGCTGTAGACGCTCTCGGGCGTTTGTGGGTTCGAGTCCCACGCTCTCCGCTTCACTACGCGGCGAGGGCCGTGGCGTGTCCGGCATCGGGGCTTTGGCCTCCACGTACATCGCGCCGAGCATGTAACGCATCTCTAGTCGCGCGCGTCGCTCATCTTCCCCGTCGTTCGCCCACGCCCTCAGGTACCTGTCGAACGCCTGGAGGTAGAGTTTCTGCGCCGGGGAAAGCGGCGGTTCCTGCGGGCCCGCGGGACGTGGGACCCCTGGGTTAGCGAGGGCGTGTGCGATCTCCTGCGACTCGATTCGCCTGCCATGCCGGGTGGGCAATCCGAGCTTGCCGCGAGCACGGCTCAGCAAGACGTTGACGTTCCCTTTCTTGGTTCCCCGGGCCTTCGCGATCTCGCTGCGGGTATGGCCCGTTGCGAAGAGACGCGCGACCTCGCGCTCCGCGGGGGTGAGCTCGCGCAGCTTGTCCACGGCCTATGCGGCTGCTGGCGTTACGTCTTCCATGGCGGCAGGACCGTCGGGGTGCGGGTCTCCGTTCGCCAACAGCGCCGTATGCGCCACAGGCACGGGGTGCTGCTCGATGAACATGAACTCGTCTCCTTGGTACCTTTGCAAAAGCCACGCAGGGTATGTTATCTCATGGATACCCTCATACTTCGCGCGGTGATGCGTGGCACACAAAACCAACATATTATGCTCCCCGTCTACCCATTCCGCGAGTTTTTGGCGGTCTGTGAGGTCGGGGAAGTCGGCCTCAACCCTGGCGAGGTCGAGCCCGAACTGTGACGCCCACTCGAAGCGGTAGTGGTGGGTCTCAAGCGCCCCCCCTGTGGAGTGGCGGATACCGCAGATCCAGCATGGTGCGTCCATCTCGTACACGAGGTGATGGTGCGTTTGGACATAGATTGCGCTCTCTGTGCGCGGCGGGTGTGGCGGATAACTGACTAGCTCATCGAGCTGGCGCTTAAGGGTAGACACTTGCCTTCCGCCTTTCTATCTGGTATCGTTGAGGCTCAATGCGACAATGTTCGATCCCGGGATGTGAAAAACCGTACCGAGCGAGAGGGTGGTGCATTGTCCACTGGAAGCATTGGCGCAAATACGGCGACCCGCTCATGGTCCGAGTCGCCGGCAAGGGATGCCTTGTAGACGGGTGCGACGCGCCGCACTCATCCCACGGCTACTGCGGGAAGCATTACCTGCGATGGAAGAAGTACGGCGATACCGACGCGATCGGCAAGTCAGGCCGCAAGCCCACACCGCTAGCGAGCAAGATCAACCTCAACGGCCTGATGCCGAGCGATCCCACGCTGGGGCGATGCCACGAATGGACTGCGTGTATCGACCGCAAAGGCTATGGTTCCGTTCGTAGCCCAATCGACAGCGTAAGTCATCCCGCGCATCGCGTGCTATGGGAACTAACGCATGGCCCGCTACCCGCCGGATACGATCTTCACCACCGCTGTGAAAACAAAGCGTGCGTCAACGTGGGCCACCTTGAACTACTACTGCACGGCGTGCACTCATCCCTGCACAGGCGCCTAGCGCAAACATCCAGTCATCCAGGGTAAACGTCTGGAGAGTGGACGCGCTCATGTCGTTTTCTCCGTAAGCGGGACGGTCACCGACTCCCCATAGTGGTTCTCGCCGTCGCTGACACTCAACGACAACCACTGGCCAACAGGGGCCGCGCGGCCTTCGAAGACCCCAACTTCGACAGTCTCCACCCCATTCGCTTTCGCCGCCGCGGCCAAGCGCTCCAGTTCACTGGTTGGGATGCTTCCCTGGAGGCTCATCGGTCAATCACATCCTTTCGGTCAGCGCTCTGTGTAAACACCGGCTTCGCCGCCTTCCTTGAGGAGCTGGTCGAGTGTCGCCACCGGCAGCCATACGACCGAAACATCCGCTGAGGGGTAGGCGAGTCCCCAGCTCTGCTCCCACGGGACCGCCTCCGCACCCGGCCGGCCAAGCGCCGCGAGAACTTCCTCGACGCTCGTCGCCCACCGGATAGCACCGATCCCGTCCAGTGGCAACGGTGCCGCGTCCCCCGTATCGCGGGTGCAGACTCCCTGCCCGGTCTGCTGACGGTGTCCTCTGGCGAGTAGCACCTGTGCGCCCGAGTGGACCGTTGAGCCTTCACCGCTCGGGTAGGTCCCTTCCAGACACCTAGCTTCGTCGTATAGCCATAGCGCGTCGAACAGCTTTGCTTCACCGCCAGCTTCCATGCCCTTGTGGATCGTGATCGCTCGGCTATTACCGAACCCGACGCACGCCGGTTCTTCGAGCTGGTTGTAGAAGACCTGCGCGACACGCCGGTTGCACTTCACGGCGCCCATCGGCTCCAAACAGAAGCAGTGGCCTCCACGGATTGTGCCGAGGTCTTCACCCTTCGCTACATCCGGCAGGTGCCACGAGCCATCCAGGAGCTGCTTGGGGGTGTCGAACGCGCTCCACCAGTTCACGCCCACCACCACCGGCACATCCGTTGGTACTCCCGCTGGCGCGGCCGACAGCGGTTTCGCGGCGACGTGCGGTTTCTCCGTGGGGATAATGCAGCCGAGGGGTCCCATCAGCGGCTCACGTCCCTCTTGGTGCCCACAGACAAGCCGTGGTGGATGATGCTATTGGCGAGCACGAAGATCGCCGCGATAGCACCGACGATCGTGGACTCCAGGGTGGTGGCCTGTTCGACACCGATGATGCCCAGGGCGACGACGGTGTTGCCGATGCCGACGATGAGCGCGGCGATCGCGGCCTGCAATGAGCTGAGTGGCATTTCCTTCTCCTTTGGTTAGGCCGCGAGGGTTTCCGGGCGGCGGACAGTGGCGTATTCACGCGGCGGCACAACGGGCTCGCCTGCGTCCAACTTGACGGTGGGGAACGGGAGGACCGCGCGCAGCTTGCCTTCGTCATGTATGACCTGGACGAGCTTCACGCCATCGGGTAGCCACGCGCGCATCACGCCCCCAGTCGTCGTATGTCGAGGTACAGGCGATGCTCAAGCCGTCGGAGCGCCGAGCACTTCGGCCCCGTGCTGTTACCCCGGCACCCGTCGAGGTGGTAGCGGTGAAGGACCGCGCGCCTCGCGATCGTCCAGTGGGCGATGAGACGCCGCTTCTCAGCGGGCGACAGCGGCCGGGGCTTCGGTTTGGGGTGCGCGAGCGCGAGCAGCCCGCGGTCTTCATCGCGGTCCACTTCCCCCGGGAACCCCGCCAGAAGGCACACGCCGCACCACTGCCGGATCTTGACCGAGCTTGCCGGGTACCCGGGCAGCGGGTATGCGGGGCCCACACCCCACTCCGCAGGGTACGCGTAGCCTGTGCAGCGACCGCCCGCATACGTCCCGGGCGACCCATACACGCCGACGATGTACGCCACCCGGTGTGCCTGCGAGGTGAACGAGCACGCCTGCGGGTACGCCGAGGGGTGCTCCGCGTCACCCCACACCCCGAGCGTGCGCCCCAAGCCAGCGGACATCGAGAGCGCCGTGTCCGCCTGCTGCGCGCCGGAGAACCCCTCCAGGTACGCGTAGACCCCCCACGGGACCCCAGCCCGCCTAGCGGCAGCGACCTGCGCGCGGAACAGCTGGTTCGGGAGCGTCCCGTCGTTGGTTTGGATGACGACGCACCGCACCCGGGCAGCCCTGAAGTCAGGGACGCCCTGGTAGACGCTGATATCGACGCAGGGTGCCCCGCGCACACCGAACGTCGCCCCGAGCTTCGGCACGGCAGGCTTGACGCCCTGCGCTTCCAGTTCCTCCTTGATGCATTCTCCGGCTTCCGCAGGGACCCGCTGACGACACACGAACGGCCGAACTCCAAGATTTGGATGTCTTTGGAGATGGTTTGGAGTTGAGGTGGTCGCCACCGCGGGGGGCACAGGAGGAGAGGGAGGAATACCTGCGCCACACCCCGCGGCGACGAGGGTTGGGCACGCCGCGACCAGCGCACAAGCTATGAGCAGGACGCGGCGCATCGGCTCAGGCTTCCGGAGCGGGTTCTGGTTTGAGCGGCTGGAGGCTCCCCAGCGCCTGGACGGCAGCATCGAGCGGTAGGACCGCCGTCTTGAGTGCCGACAGGTCGATGCTTGGGTTCGCGGCGGCGAGACTGTCGATCTCTGCCTGGAGGGTGCCCAGGACCGTTGTGAGGTCCGTGGCGACCTTCTGCACTTCGGTAGTGATCGCGTCAACTTCCTGCTGGTTAGCCATTTGTTGCCTTTCGAGTCGTTTGATTGCTTGCCATATCTCGCGGTCGCGAGAACGACGGTTGGAGAAGAGGGTCATGTCGAGTCCTTCGTGCGGTCAAGGTGCAGGGTGGTATCGGGCCGGAGTGGTTCCCCGGCCGGCAGCTCGAAATGCGGGTGCGGTTCGGGCTCACCTACGTGCTTGCGGTACAAGCCCGCGAGATGACGGGCGGCCCATTCATTGTGAGCGACGTGCTTTGCCCACTCCGCTTTGATCTTCCGCCCGACGAACACGCCGAGGAGACCGGCGACGAACCCCCACAAGATGGACGATCCGAGATTCGTGCCTATGCCCGATCCGAAGAAGTAGTTGAACGGATCGGGCTCCAAGAAGCTGCCACCCCAGATAGCGAATATCACGTCCCCTCACTCCTCTACACTTTGTGCTATGTCCGTTCTCACCTACGCAGTCCTGATCGAGGTAGCACCCGGCGTTCTACGCCCCGCGATTGCCTGCACACCCGCCAACCTCGCACAAGCCCGCGCGCTCGAAGCACGCCGTGAAGGGCTGCAAGTCGAGATCCAGCATCTCATCGAAGAGGCGTACCAGTACGACCTGCCGGTCCCGCAGGAGCTCCGTGACATGATCGTCGAGGAGTGGGACGGACGGGACGTGCCACGCCTCGAAGCACTCCGGGACGCGCTCCGCGACCGTCTCGCAGCGCAGCCCGTCTGAGCTACGGGTGAAGGAAGTACAGGAGCACCAGGCCGACGGCGGCGAGCGCTGAGAGCAGTCCCACGGTGCTCGCCTTCAGCTCGCTCGCTCCCCGCCGGCCGGCTTCCCCGGACTCCAGCGCCTGCAACCGTTTGTTCGTCGTGTCCGCTTTCCGGTCGTTCTGTTCAACGAACGTCGTGAACTGCCGTCCCGTTGCCTCCTCCGCCTTATCGACTGCCTGTTTCTGAGCGTCCGCCTTCGCGACCACCTCACGGCGCAGACCATCCAGCTTCTCCTCGAACAGCCGGTCCGTGTCCGCTAGCCGGCGGTCGAGCTGTTTTTGCATGTTGTCCTCCATGCCCTCCTGGCAGCGCTGCTCCGCTTCGACGCGGGCCAGTCGTTCACCAAGGCTGAACTCGGGGTTCCGTCTGCTTTGTTCCTCCGCCGAAGGGTTGGCGCTCATACCCGATCCCTAGACGCGGCGAACGAGATAGGCAATCAGCAGCACGACGACTACCAGGACTAGGACTCCTATGAGGGTCATTGCGTCTCCTTACGTGAACCGTCGTTGCCACTGGGCACAACCGCGCCTCCCGCCTATCGGCCCCATACGATGCCTATGACACCCAGTCATCACACAAAAGCAGATCAGCTCGACTGTGCCACGACGACTTCGGCGATCTGCCAGGGCTGCTTAGCAAAGGCGTTCCCGGGCCCGCTGATCGCCTCTTCGAAGTGCCCCAGTCCTTCCTTTGTCATCGAGCCCGGGATGTAGGGGAAAGACCCCCATTCCGCGGGCGCGCCGGCCAGTGGGTTGTAGACGTTGAAGGCGTAGGGCGAGCCGGATGCGACGGGACACTCGATATCGAACTGGACGCTGCCCTGATCCACCACGATGATCCCGTATTCGCGGGCCATTTCGAAGACGGCTACCTCTAATAGTTTGGTGAGGCCGTATTCACCCGGTTTGGCTGTCGGCGGGAGTCGCAACCTTGTCCCCTCAGCCACAGCATCCACAGTCCCTTTGGCAGGGTTCGGCTGCCCTTCGTGTTCGGCGACCGTGTTTTCCTCTTCGTCGCAGCGCGTCGCCGGTGGAACAGGCCCCCCAGCTTTCGTTACATAGAGCACTAGAGCGAGGGCGTGTTTGATCTTCTTACCCTGGAGAACTTCGAAAAGGTCTTGCATCGTGATGACGCCGCCCATCAGCATCAGCGAGCAAGCGCGGGCACCCCACAAGTGCGGGAAGATCCCATTCCATTTGCTGACTTCCGGTATGTAGCCACCGTAGTGAGCCTTGTAGGCGCCCGGTTCGCCTTCGAGTTTGAAGAACTCCCAGTACTCGTCAGTGCTCGGGCGCCAAACCGCTAGCTCTTTGTCGGTTCCACCAGCCACCAGGGCACCCGCGGGAACTTTGGTGACATCCGGCATTGGAACGTTTTCCCACGTGCCCTGCAAGTTCGTAGCCGTACCAGGAGGCTGAGGTTCGCCAGCGGGATTGACGTACGTCACTTTCTGTGTGGGCGTTGTGCCTGGCACGACGAAGAGGCTCGGGGTGAACGTCGTGATGTTCGCCTTGGGGTTCAAGGAGGTTCCGTACCCGATGCCTTCGTAGCCATAGAACTTCGGAGCTGGTTCCCCGTTATATGAGTAGGCGGCGTGGCTGTACTCCAACTGGTTGGCAGCCCTTTTGGCGGGGGTCTGATCTTCAGCAGCCGCTAGCGCGGTCACATTGCGAGAGAAGACGTTATTAGGAGCAAGTATCAGCGGGCCTACCCCTACCCCTCCTACGGGGTGACGGATGGGCATTAGATCGCCGCCATCCAAAGACGCTGGATGCTTGCCGTCGTCGTCGGTTTTTCTTTCAAAGAAGCGGGCGTCGTCAACCCGCTTTCCACTTTGAAAGCGAGAGCGGGTTCGAGTTCGATCGGAGTGCCCTGTTCGCTATGCCCCAGCGTGAAGGGTTTGCCGGCGCTCATCACTATGCAAACCACCGCGTAGAGCAGTTCGGGTTCCGAGCCGCTTTTGTAAGACGATTCCAGCCGCAAACCCCTCACGGCTGTCGAAGGCATCGGTGTATTCGTTTTGGAGGTATAGTCAAGCCCCCGCTTTACGACTTCGCCTTTTTCGTTAAGGAGAGCAACCCATAGGTGCGTGCGAGTCGGGGTTTCTGTCTCTTCGGCAACAACGAGGAACGCCAGGCCGTTGATCGTCGTATTAGCGGCCACTGGCATCGCGGCTGCATATGGGACACCACTGGTCATCTGGAACCCGGGAGCCCCTGCACGCGGGTATGTTTCAGTGAGTGCGTTTCGTTTTTCTTTCGTTGAGGCGCCCGGTTCGATAAAGGTTTCGATCTGCTTCGCAAGCGTCAAGGTTTTGATCGCGCTGACGCCTTCGGGACCCGTGGCGCCCGTAGCGCCAGTTGTGCCTTGCGCGCCTTCTTTGCCAGCTTGCAATCCCACAACGAACCAGGTACTTCCCCGGTTGCGTGTCACGAGCTGGATAAGATTAACCGCATTGCTAGCCGTATTGATAATGGGAGCTTCGCCAATGGGTTCCATTTCGCTGAAGGTCACGGTATGGCCCCCCGCACCATTTTGTATCAATTCAATTTCGACCACTTCCCGAACATTGATGGCATTTATGGGCGGTTTGACTGCCGTGTTCCCAGTAGCGACAAGCGTAAAGGCGTTGCCTTCCGCAATGTTCGGTGTTACATTGCCCGATAGTTCTCCCAGTTCCTTGAGCCTATTCGTCTGGATACCTTCGGGCTTCCATTCGGTCCCATTCCAGATGTAGCCCTGGCCATTGAAACGGCTGACGCTACTACTTGCGATCGAACTCGATAACGGCGATCCGCTTGAGCCACCGACCGTGCCATCCGCCCCCAGAAGTGCCGCCCCAAGGGCCTCATTCAGGGGGGTATCGGTCGTCTGTACATACCAGATACCCGTGCTCGCCTTGTACTGCAATACGACCCCCTGAAACAGGGCAGACAGAGAGAGCGATGTACTGCCCCCCGTTTTATTGAAAACATCTGTGCCGCCGCGACTGATCGTCAGCGTTGTCGATCCGGGCGTACCCGAGACGTTGATGATCTTCGCGCCGACTCGCGTTTTGTCCGTGGGGGCCGTCGGGAGCTGCAATGCGCCGGAGCCGCCCGAAATGTCAAACGGCACATAGTCGCCGGGGCTGGCAGTATAGGAGCCCGTCTTGGCTGCTGTCGGGTTGAACCCCTGGGCCGAAGCGGCTTCCGCTGCCGCCTGCGCAGTGGCAGCCGCACCGGCTTTGTCGGAGGCGGTTTCGGCTTCGCCCTTCGCGGTTTGCGTAAAGGCTGTGGTAGCGAGCTGTTCGGTGCTTGTTTTTGCCGCCGCGGTCGGGGCTTTAGGCGTCCCAGTCAAGACGGGGCTGGCCAAGGGGGCCTTCAGGGCCTCCGCGGCTTCTGCGCGTTCGCGCTCCACTTTGACCCCAGCAGCCGACGTGCCAGCGGCATCTGACGCCGTTTCGGCTTCGCCCTTAGCCGCCTGGACAGCCGCCATCGTCGCAACTTGGGTGGTATTCGTTTTTGCTGCTGGAGTGGGAGCCGTCGGTATGCCAGTCAACCCTGGGGAAGCCAAAGGTGCCTTCAGCAGCTCCGCCGCTTCGGCTCTTTCGCGCTCGACTTTGACCTCGGCTTCGCTCGTCGTTTTCGCGACCCCCTCCGCGACCCCCTCCGCCGCTGTGACCGCTGCCGCCTCGCCCGCTTCAGCTCGGGCCTTCTCGACCGCCACGGCACCATCCGCATAGGCTGTGGTAGCGAGCTGTGTGTTATCGGTCAGCGCGGTCGCCGTAGGGGCCGTTGGGGTGCCCGTGAGAGCAGGGGATGCCTTCGGAGCAAGCAGGGCCTCCGCCGTCTCAGCGCGTGTACGCTCCGTGGCCACTTCCGCCGCCATCGCGCTAGAGATTGATGCCTCCGCCGCCTCTGCGCGGGCGGTCTCCGCTTCGACTAGGGCCTTCAGGTCTTCAATCGTCTTCGCGGTCAGCATGTCCGCGAACTGCCACCCCGGTTCAATGGCCTGTGCTCCCGTACCCTCCTGGCCCCTATCGACCAGCGCGAGTTTGTCTCCGGAGACGCTTTCCACCCGGATGATCTCCGCATTCGCCCTGGTCGGCATGACCCCTGGGGGCCAGCAGGTCGCGTTGAACGGGCAGATGCTCGCGAACTGTGCGCCACCACCTGCCTCCAGCGTCAACGCCAGGCCGCTCCCCGCAGGGGACGGGGCCACTGCTATCGCGCTCAGGCCGAAGTTGATACGGGCGTCAACACTCATCGTCAGATCTGCGAAAGCTGAAGGGATGCGCGGATCACCGTCGAGGATTTCGCCGTGGCGCTCCCCGATGCGACTACCGCCATCGCGAAGAACCCAGCGGACGGGCATACGAACAAGCCACTCGCGACCTCCGACAGGGTTTCTTTCGCCGGGGTCGTAAACGCCGCTGTCGATCCCGAGATGACCGACCCTAGCGTCAGCGAGACGACGGCTTCGGCGCCAGCCGATGCGGACACTGGATACAGGCCGACCGTGAACGTGATCCCCGGAGCTACCGCGTTCGCGATCGCTGTCGCCTGCATGTTCAGTTTCACGGTCCGTTTGTTCACCGCGGACTCTTCATAGTCCGCTGGGTTCAGGTAGAACGCCGCGAGACCAGCAGTCGCCCCCGAGGATGCCACGCCCACGCCTGTCGTGCCCGCACCGAGAAGAAACGTCCCCGCGCCTGGCGCATCGAGACGAGTGGACTGGGAAAGCAGATGCTTTTTGTATCCGTACGCGCCCTCGTAGTCTTCCTCCATGTTATTCAGGTCAGCCGGCAGCAGCGATCCGCCGTTCGTGAATGTCTTCAGTTTTGCCACGGGTTCTCCTTGGGTTAGGCGAGGGCGGATACTTCCTGGATGACCGCCGGGTAGAAGTCGGCGTTCGCGTACCGTTCAACCGCCCTGCGGAAAGCGTTGCGGTCGAACGTGAGCCAGTTCAATACTTCGATCATCCACTCGTATTCCCCCGGCCCCTGGGAAACGAGCAGGTATTCGTTCTGCGAGAACGTCAACCCAGGACCAGCACCGGGAGGGGTTTCTCCGGTAGCGCCGATCATGTTGTCCGACGGCAGCAGGGAAGGCAGGATCGGGAAGTGGAGTCCTTCGCCATTCGCGGGGAACGTCAAGCCAGCTTTGGGTCCTTCGCCGGGTGCGAACTGGTAGAGGGTGAGACCGGAGCCATTGGACGGGAAGACGAGTCCCCCGGGAGGCACCGCGGCCATGAAACCGGGACCTTTGTCCACATATTCCGTGACGGCGCCCACTTCGTGCATCGTATTCTCTTCACTTTTTTCTCTACCGCGATATATCCTGTAGCCAGTCGCGCCCGTAGCGGCCGACCATTTCAAGGTGGCTTTCCATTTGTTCGTCGCTGACGCATCGAAGCTACGCTCATTCGAGACTAAGGTCTCACGGCCTTCTATGATCGCAGTAACGACATAGTAGTAAAGGCCCGGACCGAGTTCTCCGCCCGCTTCTTCTGTGACGATAGGTTCTAGAGTCGAAACCATTTCGGGGAATCTGAGAACCGTACCGCCGGTCGTGTTGACCGCCGCGTTCGCGCCAATCACCGCCATCAACACCCGGAGAAGCCCGGCGAGACTGCCGTCCATTTCCGCGCAAGCCTGGATGTAGGGCCGCAGGCGTTCAGCGGTTGGAGGGAGCTGTTCGTCCTCTAGCCCATAGGCGAACGCAAAGTTTCGGAGTAGCCCTTCCTCATTCGCGGTATCCAGCACGCTGTTGAGGAAAGGCCACTCGAACAGCCACGCGAGGGCATCGATTTGTGTGCCAAAGATGTAGAGGAGGGAGTAGAGCGCCGCCTCGGAGTTACGCGATTCCCACCAGTACGGCAGGTGGTCTTGGAGATCGGTGAGAGCGGCTTCGAAGTCGGGGGGCGGGTTGAGCGGTGGGCGTTCCGGTTCAGGGGTGGGAATGCCTTCCCCGATAGTGAACGGGATTGTTTCCCCTATGGTGGGCATTTATAGTTCCTGGTAGAGCACTTCGTCTTCGATCGTAAAGTGTTCCCCGCTCACCTTCCATTTCCAGTCGGGGGGCACAAGAAAAGTCAAGGTCTGGATGACGTACCCCAAGTTCGTTGCCTGCTGCTCAGCGAGCCCCACTTCTTTTTCACCTTCGCTGCCCGCACCGTTCTTGATGTACGCCTGCGCATAGGCGAGTTTGCCGCCTTCCAACTTGACCTGAACCGACACCAGCACCGGGCGCGCCGTGCTCGCTACGACTTCTTTGTTGATTTCGCCCGCCACGGTACGTGGCCCGTTGGCGACACCCGCGGGAGGCCAACCCGCGAGCGCAGCGTTAGAGATCGACGTCGTACGAGCCGAGGCGTAGGCGACCATAGTGGTAGCCGCGGGCTTACCGTATATCCCCCATCCCGCCGAGTTGTTGTTGTAGATCAGGACGCCTTTCAGCCATCCTTCACCATAGTATTCCCATGCTTTTTCTAGAATCTGCTGGGTTTTTTCTGCCTGTTCTTCTTCCCTTATGGCTTCGGTGCCACCTGGGAGGGTTTCACGGTTATACCCGCACTCCGTGACATACATGTTGTTCGCGGCCAGGGCGCCCTGTGACACGAGGATGGCGTGAGCGGAGGCCGCGGCGGCGAACCCGAAGTCCTGGCCGCCGTAGACGTTCTGCGAAGAGTTGCTGCCGTACCCGTGGAAGCTGTAGGCGTTGATCTTCTTCTTGCCTTCGGCCCATGCGGTGAAGAAGTCTACGATCCAGCCTTCGCCTTTGCTCGGGCTCGACACGGCGCCTTCCACAGTTTCGGAGGTCTTCTTAGTGTAACTCCCCCAGGTGAAAACCGACAGGGACGGCATCACGGCGATCGTTTTGGCCGTCACGGCTTCTTCGACGTATTTGTAGACTTCCTTGCAGATTTCGGCGTAGGTGCTAGCGTTGCTGCCTTTCGGGCCATTCGGCGGATAGTACGGCTCGTTGATGATCTCCCATAGGGTCGCCGTGGGATGGGCTGCCATCGTTTCTTCGATGAGTTTCGCGGCGGCTTTCCCGAAGTTTTTCGCGTTGATTTTCCCCAGGTACACTTCCGCGTCGATCTGGATAACAGGCGTCAACCCTGCGGTCAAGCGTTCGCCGACGGCCGTGATAAACGCCGCGATGCTGCCTTTCCCTTCGCCTTCCATTTTTTCCGTCGAGTTATTCCATACGGCAACAATGGAACCCCCCCGGTCACCGAGAACATTGTTCCCCGTCCAGTAAGCATAGTCGTTGAAGGCGCCATTCACGCCGAACAGGAACGGCGCGCCGCTGTTGGCGGCTGCACTGGCCGCTGCCCAGTCCGCGGCGCTGCCGCTGGTCGCCGTCAGAACCTTCCCCACACTTGGCGTACCGGATATCGCCAGGGTGCTCGCACTGCTGATATTTAGGGCCGCGGCCGCGCCGGCCGCGTCGAAGGCTCCCGAAGGCTGGGTCGCGGCGGTCCCGAGACCCAGGTTCGTCCGCGCTGTAGCAGCACTAGCAACGTCTTTCAGGTTTTCAGATTTGGCGAGCTTTGAGCCCGCAGCCGACGCCGCAAGGGATTCCACTTCGGCTTTCGATAGGCCCCCGCTTTTCGCTAGGGCTTCTTCCGCCGTGGACTGAGCGGTAGTCGCCGCGGATGATGCAGTCGAGGCAGCGCTTTTGGCTTCTTCGATCCCCGTAGCGAGGTTCTGGAAGAACGCCTTCGTCGCTCTCGTGGTGCCTTCGATGATGCTTTCGATCAACGCCGGGTTCCAAGCCATTCATCCACCTCCCCAAAACGGGTGTTGCGATCAAGAACTGTCTCCCCTGAACTTCAGACCGAGATCGGCGCCCTCAAGATAACCCGGCGTACACGGTCATGGGAGCCTAGCTAGGCGATTACCGATGCCCACAGTTTGCGATTCTTCACAGTCACTTTGCCGGAGGATGCCTTGAATCGTATGCTGAGTTTGTAAGTTCCTGCGGCGGCAAAAATATGGCAAATCCCCCCCGCTCCCGTCACCGTTTCATATGGGGACCCTCCAGCTTCTTGGGCGCTTTCGCCTAAGAAGCCAAGTATTTGTCCAGTAGTAACATCGCCCGCATATCCACCCAGAGGGTGGAGAGATGCGAGACCTGTCCCTGCTGTGGCGAGAGGGAAAAAGCGTTCAGCTTCTTTTGCCCTCGTTTGGGCTGCCTGTGGTAGCGCTTCGGACCCCGGAGATCCAGTCGCAATGCTGACCTGGTTGGACCCAAGGAAGAGCGCAGCCCTAGCGGCTTTTTCTACCGACTCCTTCCATGTCGCTTGATACCCAACGGAGATCAATCCGTTTTCTGGGAGCATAACAGTCACTTCATCCGGGGTGGTAAGCGTCCCATACGCAGTATTTTCTCGTGACTGTTCGGTAGCGATGATCGACTTGGAGGATGTTACGGCATTCTGGACAAAAGCCGTGGTCGCTACCTGTGCCGTATCTGTATACAGCACTGCCGTGGGAGCCGTAGGGGTGCCGGTGAGGACCGGCGACGTGAGAACTTCAGTAGAAATTAACTCGCGTGTAATATAAACCGATTTGAGCCCAGACCCCGAGATCAGAATGTCATACCGGCCTTCAGGGACCCAGTACTGGGCATAGGCTGGCGATGCGCCTTCGCCCTGCGTCCACCGTCCCGTATTATCCGTTTCGATTACATGGCCTGAGACTTTTCCCGATTCACCCTCGGTAAGAAAGATTTCTGCCCCAGGACCCGATCCTAGAGATTTGCCAACTTCGTGCTTCGTGATGGTCGCTTTCCCCCCGACGAGCGCGGAGCCCGTAACGGGAGACTGGAGCACAAGGGGAAATGCGACACGGGCCATACTAGCCTCCTACGTCAGTTCAGTCATAGTCAGATTGATATCGCTTTCTTGAAGATTGCAGCACTGGTCGGGGTAGCAGGTGATATCAGCCGCGCCGCTCCCAGGAGAAACCGCCAGCTTGGTTAGGGGTATACCGATCGATACTACTTCCGGTATGCCATGTAACGTCTCTATAAGCCCCGACATGAACAAGGTATTCCCCATTCCTGTTTTGTTCACGGTTTCCACGGAGAGCTTCTTCACGGCCGCTTCCAACATCACGGGGTTTACCCCGGCGGCATAGTAGATCGTCGCGGAGAACAACACCCGCTGATACCCGCGCGGCGTGGACAGGCTGATTGCTGCCGCAGTGATCGTTTTCTGGTTGACGCTCGCAGCCGATTCCACAGCGGATTCCACGGCCGAGAGCAACCCCGCGCTTCCCCTGTAGACGACTTCGAGGTAGCCCCCTTCGACAGCAGTGGAGTTCGACCGCACAGTCCCGGCCTTCAACACCGCGACCGATTCGACACCGGGAACTGATAGCACTCCGCCTTCAAACGCTGCCCGGGTGCCCTTCACGCGGCCCTGAACGACCAACGGGATGCGCTTGCGGTACGCTTCGTCGGTCTCCTGGTTCACGCCTCCGCTGAAGGTGGTCGCCACTACGAACCCCGTTGAGCTCGACACCCCCGACACCGGGGACAACGGCGTGAGGAAACTCCCGCTACTGATGTTCCCCGCCGTCCCTCCGACCACGGCCTGCGCCGCCACGGTCACTTCGGTGACGCTTTCCGCGAAGTTCGCGTCCACGGTCGTAAGGACCGCCACGCCTTCGCCGCCCGGCACTGAGGGGGGGAGAGTCAATTGTGCCCACCCGGCAGGGATCGTGAGCGCCCCCGAGCCGGATTCCCGGATGATCTTCACGGTGCCCGTCGCCTGGACAGCGGGCAACCGTTCGACCTGCCAGTTGGAGCCCTGCGCATCCAAGGCTTCTTCCGTCGCTGTTTCGAGGAAACTATCGAGCTGGAGTTGGTCAGCGACCTGCGACTGGCTAGAGACGACGATAGCTACGTCCTCTAGCATCGTACGGGTAGCCGACCCTTCGCTGAAGTCGCTGAGGGGACTGTTTTCGGCCTGGGCCTGGGCGATCATGAGGCCAATTAGTGCCGGCGGGGAGATGTAGACGCTGCTCACGGGTCCCGGCATGTCAGCTCCCCGTCAGGTCGTTCACAAGGTTTTCGATTTCGGCTTCTTCTTCGATCGCCTTCGTGGTTTCTTCATCGGCAAAGTACGGCTGTTCTTCGAACGGGGTCAGCCCTGATTCCCCTTCCACAGTGCCGGTGTAGCTCACTTCCCCAACACGGACTTCGGCGGGTAGCCCGCTGACCGCGAACTGCTCGCCGCCAGCCAACAGGACGGTCACTTCGAGTGCGACAGCAGCGGGTTCCCCAGATGCGGGCCATTCGACGCCAGTCACGGTCGCCTTCTGTATCCGGGGATCGTTCTGGACGGCCTGGGCTAGCTCGCCGTTCAACGCGGCTGCTACGGCCACAGGGTCCATCTTGCTGCCTATAGGGAGGTCTATCCCGTAGGTAGGGTGCAACGCGAGGTCTCCGAGGGCCGTGCGCAAGCGCATCTGGAGGGCTTGCGCCATGACTTGCACTTCGCCTACGACGGCCAGGGCACCGGCCGAGTTGACTAAGAGGTCGCCGCTTGGCCCCATCCCGATATCAACACCGTATTCGTTCTGGGCTTCGGCCATCACGGCACCCTTTTCGGGGTCCCCCCCGTCTTCGTTGATATCACCTGGAGGACGATCCTCAGCCGCTCGTCTCCCTGGAGTTCTCCCAGCACGCAGCGGTCCCCGAGCTGGGGTTCCCACCACCGCGGGTACCGCGCGGCGACCGTCACAGACCGCCCATTCACGCTCCGGGCATCCAACGTACCATTGCTGTGGACGGTGACGACTTCGCACTCCATGAGGCCGGTAGAGGAGCCTGTGACGTGCTCTGGTAGCCCCCGGACACCCTGGAGAGCCTTGATGTCGTTGCGGCGCAGCACTACAGCCCCTTGGGGTGGCGTACGACGAATCCTTCGGTTGTCTGCCCCGAGGTCGCGAGGC
This sequence comes from uncultured Solirubrobacterales bacterium, assembly GCA_963703395.1. Taxonomy (GTDB): domain Bacteria; phylum Actinomycetota; class Thermoleophilia; order Solirubrobacterales; family Solirubrobacteraceae; genus Palsa-744. The sequence goes on from OY969817.1 coordinate 1,724,372, forward strand.
TCCCAAACAGGGATGGGGGCGGTCCACCATGACTCCAACAAACCCCCGCCATTGTCATAAAGACATGGCCCGCGTTTGCGTAGATCGTGACCCACTGGCCTGGACCTTCTGCCCCGAAACTCTCCAAGGCACCTGAGACCTCAACTTCGCCTTCGAGGAGTCTAGCGGCGTGCAGGATGAACGACACGCTGCTGGAGCAGTCGTAGGCTTCCTGAACGGTGTTCAGCGACTCGCCATGCCCCCCACCGTAGACGTAGGGCTTGTTGCGGATCGCGTTGGCCGCAGCGATCATCTGCGCGACCGCCTTGGGGGCTTCTGCTGGTGCAGTCGCTTCCCCGTTGGCGAGGAGCTTCGCCGCAGTGCCGGGGATTGTGTACGCAGCATTGAGGGTTTCCGCCCCGCCTTCGAAGCTCGCGCCTTTTTTAGCGGGTTCGCTTACCCCGCCGAGTTCCGCGAGTACCTGGTGCTGGGAAGGGTTCACGGAGAGCGTCATTTTTTCCCACTCCGGGTCCCAAGGGTCACGGCCATGCGTCAATTCCAGGGTAGTCTTATACGAGTGACCATCCACATATTCATGGCTGACACCTTCGATAAAAAAGCTCCGTTCGATGCGCTGCCCACGGATCGAACCCCGGATAAGGATAGTCGTACCGAGACGAATACCAGGCTCGCCGGGGATCGTGACCTTCCCCGTCTTCCCCAGACGGTTCCCGAGAAATTTCAGTAGGCCCTCCGCCTGTGCTTGCGCCTGGGCATGCGTTACAAGCAGTGGGCTCGTGACTTGATAGGGCCTTAGCCCGAACCGGCGCTGGCGTCTGTACCAGTAGTTCTGTGCGCCTTTCTTCGTGACTTCGCCTTTAGCGTTAGTTTCGATCACGAACGCCGGATCTGCGTAAGCGGTACCTTCGTCGCTTTTCGTCGCTTTGATCGCCGCTATATAACTGGAGGGTGCCGGGGCGCGACCTGCGACCATCGCCTGCTGCGCTGCCGTACTGATCCCCAGGGCGCCGGAGGGCACGACCTCAACATAGGTGACGAGCCCGACATCTGACTCTTCGAGTTCGTCCTGGCTCAGCCCGCTCGCGGGAAGAATATAGCTGACGGGCTGATCCCACCCCGGGGGACGAAACACTACATACCCTAGCTCGTCCACCCACGCTTCTGTGAACCCGGTGATCGTGAGGGAGGTGAGTACCTGGTCGGTTGTGTTCTCATCGAACTGGATGTACGGCACCTTGTAGACTTCGCCGCCGCTGCCCTTGATCGTGACTTCCTGGAAACGCTTCGACGGGTTCAGCCAGTGCGCAGCCATCGGCGTGCCGGAGATACCCACCCGTTTAGATTCTCCGATGATGTACCGCTTGTAGACGTACTCGAAGATTGCTTTAGGCTCGGGCTTAGCCTTATTTTCAGAGTCCCCAAGACCGAACGTGAGGACGGTAGGTAGCAAGCTGCTGGTTTCCCACACGGGTAGGAAGAGGCTGTTTACCTGAAGGTACTTCCCCATGCACCGGCCTGTTATGACCGTGTTCTCCTGCGCCGTTTCTGGACCGGCGGCGTCTTCTTTACCGATCTCATCCACCAGCCCGTGCAGGACCGGGGTTAGGGGCTGGTTATGCCCCTTGAGCTTGATGACTACCACGTCCATCGGGTGCAGGGCGTGTTCAGCCCGGCCGTCCTTCAGCACAATCCGCCAGGTACCCGCGACATTCGCGGTATTCTTCGACGTTTCGATGCTGACAATAGAGTTGCTGTCGAACTTCCCGCGAATCGGTTTCCTGGGGTTCCCTTCCTTGAACCACAACACTTCATACGCCGGAGTGTACCGGCGGTCCCAGGGGCCTAGCGTCTGAACGTTCTTCGCTATAGGCGTCTTGACTTCCTTGATGGGCATCAGGCTGGGACCTTTAGAACCTGGCCTTTAGCGACATGGTTACGCTTCACCTCAACCGATCCTACCGGGGTGATTGTATTCAACGGGCTGTAAATAAGGACCGTACGGTTCTTAGCTACCTTTGGGTTGTAGTGGATAATCGCGCGCTCCATTGAAAGGATCTGCTTCGCTGTCGGATGCTTCCCCGCGAGCTTAGCGGCGATCTTCTTCAGCGTCTCATTTTCCCGCACGAGATACGGCTTGGTCTTCTTCTTCCCACCACCCAAGGTAGTAGGGTTCGATGGCTTTTCGAGGCTCACCATCGACACCTGGACCTGCCACACGTTATTCAGCGACACAGAACGGTTGACCTGGAACCCTTGCGCGGGGAAGTACACCTTCTCGGGTACGTCGGCGCGTTCCGGCAATCCCGCATACAGATGGTTGTCGTAGAAGAAAACTTCGATCGGGTTACGGTTGTACCCCTGGCCTGCGGCCGTCACCCATATTTCGTCGTAGAACTGGAGGAAGCTCTCCCGTAACGTCTGGTATTCCCCCGGCGCCTGGATACCCGTCCCTAGAAGCTGGTTAATCTGGATAGTAGTCGGCCCAGCCCCAAAATCATCGACATAGAATGCTCCCCGTGTCGCCCAAAGCTGCGTGCGAGTAGTAGGCGACCGGGTGATGGACTGCGGGTTGATATTGAAAGCGAAGTCGGCTATCCGCTTACCGGACTGCTTCAATATCCAACCAACTCGTGCGCTACCCGTCGGGCTCTTAGGGTTCCAGTGGAACGGCGATGCGGTCGCGGTCGCTAACTGCTTTGTGGCGCCCTGCGCGAACCCCTCAACGGCCTCTTCGGACTCGGGGTTCACAGCATAGCTACCCGGCGCCTGAAGGACCCTCATGCCGAAACCGCCGCGCCGATCTTCGCCTGATGCTTCTGGACCTTCGCCCCGTTCACATGCACATGTACATGGAGTTCCTTGATTATGTGGCGTATATCTTCAGCGGACATGCGGGCGTCGGTACTGAAGTTACCGCTCGTCCCGGTACCAGGGAACTGGTTAGTCAAGCCAAAGCTACTGGCGGCCTTCCCAAAACTTGACTCCGCCCCATATATACCCCACAGTACACCGAAGGGGATGCCATACTTTTTAGCATCGGCTTCTACGATCCGTCGTCTTTCCCCACCGCCCGTTTCTTGTCCCGCGAGCATCGCAACATACTGAGACGCGCTCCCATACCCCTTCTTTCCATAGTGATCTCCGCTGTAAGATTCAAGAATCGCATTCCAGCCCCCACCAGACGAGGGTGATACTAGGGACACGGGGGATGCCCCCATCGGCGTCGTACTTCCTCCTCCGCCGGCCGTGTGCCCAAGGAAGGCAGCCATGACCATGCCAGGCACAGAGGACTGCATGGCCGCTACCGCAGGGGCACCCATGTACGCCGCGTTGTGCATCGCGCCGCCGCCTGTGTACGCCGCCTGATGGTTACCTCCGCCGACTGTTTTAGCGAACGTTTCGACGGCTTCCTTGAACTTCTGGCTAGCTTCACCCTGCTGCTTCGCGGCATAACCCTGGGGGCCGAGCAGGTCGTATTCCCGCATCTTGCCCATCTCCTCCGACGCCTTACTACGTTCACTCGGCGTCAGATGCTTGTTAATCCACGTATTGGCTTCTTCGGCCTTCTTGTGTTCAGCGGGATTCGTCTGCCAGTGCGCTCCGAGCCACCCAGAACCGAACTTTTCTTCCGCGCCCCGGAAGGTCTTCATTATTCCTTCCTGTTCGACGCGGCCCATCGCCTGGAGCTGCTGGCGAGTCAAACCACGAGGCTTACCGCCCGCGCTTCCTCCGCCTCCGAAGATATCTCCCCACGCCTGTTTAAGGGCGCTCTCGGGGTGAGAGAAAAGGTATTCCGTGGATGTCCCCATACGTTCGAGGAACGGCACATGAAGTTCTTTACCGATGTCTCCCGCGGCCAAGCCGATAGCGCCCCCGGCGAACCCCCCAGCCAAAGCCCCGGCACTAAGCGCGGCGCCCCCGGCGACCCCTAAACTGCCGAGGGCGTCCCCGGCCGCACCTAGAGCTGCTTTACCGGCTATGGTGCCCCCGACGGCTATCCCCGCACCGATGAGAGGGTTCTTGTAAAGCCAGCCCAGGATGCCACCCTGGACTTTGGAGATCATCGCTTCTGGGGTCGTCAACGTCTGTGCCCCATAGCGTTCTAGGGCTTCCGAATGCGTCTTGGGCGCATGGACATGGATACCGCCATGCTTAGCAGCGACTTCTACCCGTTCCAGGGCATCCGCCCCGGCCTCGCCTCCCAACGTCAGGTAGAGACGGCGCCGCATTTCCCAGTCAGCTTCAGTGTTCCCCGGGTACTTGAGGTTCGCCTCACGGGTAATACGTTCGAGGACGGCGGGGTTGTTGAACCCTAGCTGCTGTTCTTTGAAGCTGACATGGGATTCTTTGAGGAACGCCTGCGCCTGCGGGTTCGCGTAGGCACCCTGCAACATGCCGCCAAGGGACTTAGCGGCCTGTTCAGCGACACCCGGCTGACGCAGCACACTACCCGGCCCCGAGATTGTGTTCAACAGGGCAGAGATCCCTCCGACCGCGACACCCTTCCCCGCACCACCAGGAGTCCCCAACGCCGCCTGTGTGGCGAGGTTCGAGACTACCGGCAGCATACCTTCGATCTGGCTTCCGGGGAACGCCGTGAGGTTCGACCGGGCTTCCCCAAGCGTATAGGCTGCTGCGCTGGCGCTAGTGGGCCGTCCCTCGGCCTGCAACATCGGTCCGAGGATGCCCCCCAACGTGGCCGTAGGAAGCCCCGTGACACGGCTATAGCCCGCGATGACTTCCGCGAGCATCCCGGCCTGCCCCGGCTTCGGAGAAAGCCCTATGCTCGACGCCAACGACCGCAGAGCGGATTCCTGTTCAGCGAACCCCACCCCCGTCCTTGACTGCACACCGAGCATTTCCTGGCGGATACCGCCATACACGCTGGAGCCCCCGGTGACCTTCCCCATCGACAGGGCGATATTCGAGGCGGAGGTCTCGATCTTGATGAACTTGTCTACCAGCGCGCCGATACCCGCGATGCCGACAAGATCACCAACGGTCTTAGCGACACCTTCCATATGCGACCCGACACGGCTCGCCGTCTGCTCAATTTTGCTGAACTGAGCATCCTGTTTCTTCAGGGCTTCCTCGACGCCATCGGAGCCAACGCGGTCAACGATCAGCTTCAAGACTGCCTGTACGGGGATCGAGCCGCTGCTATCGACTGGCATCGCGGCCTCCGATCCTGTAGGCTCCCGCCGCTATGAAGAGAGGGATCTGTATGGGGCTCGCCCTGATGCTCGTCGCTATCGCGGGCTGCGGGGAGACCGAGAAAAGCGCTCCAGCTCAGGACAAGGCAGTAAGGGCGCCGCGCTTCGTAAACCCACAAAGCACCCAGCAGCGGCATCAAGAGGCCGCTGAACGCGGGAGAACGCAACGCGACTTGGCAACCGCTATCAGGGAGTGCAGCGAAGGCGCGCTTGCCCATGCGCCGAATGGTGGGCCACTGCAACGCTGCACCACGACAATTGAACGGCTTGGACGAGATTATGAAGCAGATGGCCCAACCGAACAGGAAGCTCGCTCAGCTTTGGCGCGCATAGACTGGATGCACCCAGGCATAGCGACCAGGGGCGCCTCTAGCAAGGAGGCCCTCGGGATGGTCGCGGCTGACTTTGGGCTCGTATTTGCATACACCCAATCGCCACCGCTGCCGACAGGCGCGAATAAGCGCGAACCGACCTGCGAAGGTTGGCAGACCGCAGGGGAAGATGACGACGCCGCGTATCTTGCTCGCGCTGGCTGGCCTTTTCGCTATCTCTCACAGGGCCTTCAGACGATGGACGAAGTATGCAGCAACGTGGAGGCGCGTGGACTGATCCCGGCCCTTGGCTATCTGCTCTGCTTGAGCGCGCCCACAGCGGCAGCCTACCTCAGCAGAGACCAGCAACGGGAAGTTATACGCGGGCTTCAGTGCGGGGAAAACCTACGTCCCCTACATAACGAGAAGCGGGAACCGTCAGCCGCCGAACGTCAAGAATCACAAACACAAGAAGCCGAACACAAAGAAGAAGAAGCCAAGGAAGAACGCGAAAAATATAAGGAACCTGGCACTGTACCACCCGAATCACCCGAATCCGGCTAGGCCCCCATAGCTTGTATCCTTGACGGGTCCAGAAACCAATGCTCCCCGCGACGATGCAACCGCCCGCTACACGGCCAGTCGGGGGTCGGCGTGACCCTCGAAGATGAAGTCCAGGAGATCATTAGCCGTTCGCTGCGCGCAAGCCCATCCATGCTCCGTCATACAGTCGAAGGCGGCGAGCCACCGACAACGACCGAGCAGCAAGTCGAGCTGCTGCAAAGCCTCACGCTTGGACTCCGGGACGCGCTCCTTCTCCTCGCGCGCCGGCTCGACGAGCTCAACGACCCTCCCGGCGGCGGCTAGCGTGCTCTCTCCTACAAGCCCCATGACTATGCCTCCGTATGGATAAGCTCGGGAGCGAACGATGGGCAGAACAGATCGGCCGGGCCGAGGATGCGCTTGCGCGCAAGGTCCCTCCCAACCTCCTGGTGTGCCCCGTCTGTCGCAAAGCCGACTGGACTCCCACTGAGCCCATCACGGTTGCCGGCTGGGTCTGTGACTTCTGCGGCTATCTGAGGTTCCATGTTGCTACTACCCTCCTCGACTCGAAAGGATGAGCCCATGACGCGGAAGGACTCCCGGAAGATCGCCTTTGGGCTCCTCGCGGCAACGATCCCGGTCGTGGTCGTCCTTGCCGCCCTCGAACCGGGCGCCGGCACCAGCACCGGGACCGCTACCGTCGAAACGCAACCCGCGCGGGTAAGACCCGCGCCTCATAGGCACCTCCGGGCTAAGACCACGGCTCCAGCGATCCGCCACTTCACCGAAGGGACGCCGCCATTCCCCGCAGCCCAAGCACTTCATGTCGAGGCGCAGTGCAAGGAAGAAAGACTCGCTAACGCGACGGAGAGCGAATACGACGGTTGCGTAGAAGCGCTGGAAGAACTATCAGGCATCTACCAGCATGGCGGCGGTGCGACAGCAAGCGATGTTCAGAGCATCCTTGCGCACGTCGATCAGAAGAACCCCCAGGACGCCACGCTCTACGGGATGAACGCGGCATCCGAGATAGGGGCCGTAGCGCTTGACTTTGCGCTGCGATTCAACCACGAGCTTCACGAAGGCACTGCGCGCGAAACGGAAGTGCAAGAGGAGCGCCAGCTTCAGGCACAGGCAATCAATCGGGCTGAGGAAGAGGCGCGAGGCCGGGAGCTACCCTAAAATCTGCGGCGCGCAGCTCGTCTATCGTGGCCGGCGTGAGGTCGGGGGGATCGATACCGAGCTTCTCCCAATCCCCCGCCACTGCGGCGCCGATCTCCTCCTCGAAGCGCTCGTCCGCTTCTGCGGCCTCGGGGTCCAGGAGCGCCCCGGACTGCTCTAGCTGGAGGTACGCGAACTCGCGGAGGTAATCAGCGTCGGTCCAGGCTTCTAGGCGTGGGTCGTTGAAGGGGAGACCGTACCCGCGAGCGACGATCCGCCTGACTCGCTGCCAGTCGTCTCCCCGGAGCCTTTTCCCACATCATCAACCCGCTTCAACAAGTTTTCCCGCCAAGCCCAGAACAGTATCCAGACTTCTAGGGCGATCGACTCGTTCTGGTCCCCCAACGGGTCATAGAACGTCTTCTCGATCCGCTCATGCGCCGCATCGCCATCGACCGTCTCGCGCTTTTCACCGACAACAATCGGCTCGAACAGCACGCGGAACCCGGCGACAGCCGCCGCCATCATATGCGTGCCGCCGCCTGTTTCGTTGGGGTTCCCGCCGAATTCGCGTATAAGGGCGTCCGTCATGTTGCTGTGGCGCAACCAGTCCCCATAGGTCGGCATATCGCTGATGCGTGCTGTTAGATCGCCGTGCTTGGGGTGCTTGAAGGTATGCTGCCATGTGACGGGCTCACCAGAGGCTACCTGCTCGATACTCTCATCCATCATGTTCCCTCTCTCTAGGGTCCTTATCCTTCGCTGAGCTGTCCGCCCTGCGGCTGGCCGATGACCACTACACTAGCGTTCGCTGCGATGGTGGCCTGCCCTGCCGTGTACTGACGGTCAAGGCTGTTTATGGCACATTGTTTGAACAGGTCGAGGACTTCGGTGGAGCCCGCTGCGGTAACAGGATTGATACCCGATTCGTCCACGGTCTCCAGTTCAAAGACGGCGCCCTGTTCGAGTTCGTCTATGACATCGTTACGGACCCACATCTTGGCGATGCTGAATGTGTATTCGCTGATGCCCTTCTTCAGCTCGACGGCGACCTGTGCGCCCAGCTCACGCAAAACCTGGATGTTGTTGTTCGCGCTGCGTCCCATTGATTGAACTCGTCCCACTCTATGATTGTTGATCTTTAGGTTGATCCGGGTCGCGTTACGCGACGTGATGCCCCCACGGCCGGGGGTTTCTTCTGGACGCTGGATCGCCATTTAGATCACGCTCCTGCCTGGATCGTATTGGGTGACTGGAGCGCGACGGTGATGAAGATGTACTTGTCGGCATCGATGAGCATGACGGGCAGCGACACGTTGTAGCTGTTGCTGCTCGTCACGACTGGCCCTGTTGTTGGCCCCGGTTCGACGGTTGGTTCTCGGAACGCCCGGATGATCTGCGCGGCCTGTAGTTCTTTCAACAAGAGCCCTGCCTGAAGCTGGATGGATTCTGCGCTGCTGTTCAGGTTCTTGCTCCCGACATACTTGGCTTCGAGTTCACCACGAACGAACTTAGCTACATAGTCAGCACTGCGAACCTTGTGGAAGTCGCGGAAGTACCCGGCGGCTTCGTTGCTCGTAGAGAGGCTGTCTACGACCCAGGTGCCCCCACCGGGCTTCGGGGCGGATGGTGAAGCCCCGGCGAGTAGGAGCTGGTCGAGTGCTCCGCCCTGCACCGTACTGTACGCGGTCTCAGGAGCGATCTCTTCCGTTTCCTCATGACAAAGCGAAGTAGCGACATCGGGGAGCCCGCAGTGCATTCCGGCATACATCGCCGCCCGGTAATACGCAGGGTACAGCGTGACTTCGCCTTTGGCATTGTACTGGTAGACGCCAGGGCAAGCATACTGTGTTCGTTTGCTGCGGAGGTTACCTACCCGTTCGATGATTTTCGCGACCGTTTCCCCCGTAGGACCCCCGGCTATATTGGTGCGCTCTTTGCGGGCGTTCCCGGCGCTCATTACTTCGCAGTGTTCCTCGACCTGCGCATGAATACTCGCTTCAGCGGTCATCGCCACAATGATGCTGATTTCCTGGGATTCAAGGGACGCTAGGGCTTCCGTCCAGTTACCAGCTTCCGGGGCTTCTTCCCCGCCGCCCGCTAGAGGTGCAGCGGACGCGGTTTTGAGTTCTCCGGTCCCGGCCTTCGCTTCAGCCGTCACAAAGTTGCTTGCGGTGTACCCGTAGAGTTTCCCGTTGATAGCTTCGGCGATCTTCGCGTTCGTGGGTTTCCCCGATTCTAGGCCGGCGAAGTTCCAGGTCTCCTTGTAAATGTTCCCGGCCGCGTCCGTGTACTTCAAGACCACGATTGGACCGGCTTCCACAGCCACCGTGATGCTATTCACCCACGTCCCATATTCGAGGCTAGTGAGCTTCACGAGTTTCCCCGACGCGCCTTCCAGTTCGATACTGCCCTGCGTCACACCTTTACCGACACGGACCACGCACACCTGGGGAGCCTTACGCAACGCGAACCGGGCACCATCATACGCTTCACCGGACCGCAGAACGTTCAGGAGTATCCCAGGGCTCGTGAAATACAGCGGCGTCAAAGGCTTCCCGCCAGTAGCCGCTCCAAGGATCGCGGGGATAGGCCCCGTGTTCGGTGCCGGGGTGGAGAGTTCGCTGGTGCTGATCGCCGAGTAAGAACCTGGCTGAACAACGCTAAACGATGGGCGTGAAACTAGGCTAGTCGGCATGGGACTCCTCGGCATTCGGATGGAGGTAGGCCGCGAGTTTCTGCTGCCACTCCTCGCGGGTATGCGATGCGCTTCTCAACTCTGGCTCATGCGCTAGCAGCCCACGGAAAGGCACCCGGTCACTAGCGTTCACGCCGGGGAAATCATCGGCAGGAATCCTTGGGGGCTGCTCCGGCACCGGGGGGGTCTTTATATCGGCCATGCTGCTCCTTTCAAACTCCTTCGACCTGGACCGTGACATTCATCGGCCCGATGAGCTGCGGGTTGATCTGGACCTCCGTCGGGATCAAAGCCTCAGACCACACTTCCACCGTAAACACGCTCACGTAGAGCGTCAACGGCTGCTCATCGACGGGGAGATCCTGCTTCTCGGCCTGGACCTGAAGCTCCTTGATGACCGCGCTCGAAGACGGCGCGATATGACGTAGGGGGTACAACCGGCGGCGAATCTGGTTATGCAGGCGGTCGCGCTCATCGCGGTTCTCATGGATCAGCTCGACCACGACAACGCTATACAGGGGCTCCGCATAGTAGGCGCAGGACGCAACCACATTGCCCTGTTCATCGCGCGCCAAAGCATCACCAGCGAACCCGCCTTGGCCAAGCCTGCCGGCGCCGTCCTCGTTCTCGGTCGCTATCGCCACACCGATCTGAGGTATCGCCCCGGGGTACGCGGGCCAGCCCTTCACGATCACGATAGGGCTATTCTTCAGCCCGTTTACCGTCGGGTAGGTCGCGGGGTCCGTGTCAGCGAACAGGCCGATATCGGGCGGCGTCTCGAACGCGAACGGCAACACTAGACCCACATTGGTGTCCTCGGGGAAGAACACCCCGGTCTGCGTTGCATCGTCCAAAGTGTCCCAGACAAGCTGCTCGGCGTTCGGCAGGTACGACGGGAAAAGGTTCGCTATGCCCGCTGGGGCGACCGAGGGGAACCGGGTTGGGGTTTCGTCGGGGCCGAAGACAACGCCGCCTTCTTCGAGGAACCCCAACCCTTCGGGTGTCGGGATGGCCGCGCTCGGCGTCTGTACTTCGACCACGATCTCCGGCATAACCCCTACCCTCCCGCGAGAATATCCCTGACCTTCCGGCCGATAATCCGCTGCACATCCACCGTGGACGCCTGGGCTGCCGCTGCCATGAACGGCCGGGGCTTAGCTTCAGGGATGATCCACCCTTTTTTGCCGACCTTCCGGAACGCGATGAAATACGCGCCGCCGGACGCCGTACGCTTACGGGCGAAGTTCATCGGCTGCTTACCTTTCGCACGGAGCTTCGCATCAAATGACAGGCTTTTATAGGCATGCCGTTCGGTCAAGACCCCTTCGGAATCCCCAGTCAAGTACATTGTCTTCCGGAGCCCTGTAGCCGCATATGCACCCACAGCGTTCTGCGCCCTGGCACCGAAGAACGGCACGGTCTTCCCGAGCATCGACTTCTTCAAGTCGATCTCTTTATGCCCATACTCGATCGCTGCCGCATACCGGCTGACCGGGACGGGCTTCCCAGGGTAGCCCCCAGTGTTCGACGTGCTCGTATGGCTGCCGTTTACAAACACGCGGGCTGTGAGCGCATCGCCGTAGGGCCACTCGGTTTCCATTGCGCCCTTCAGCGCCCCGGTCTTGACCTGCACCCGAAAGGCTCCCCCGGTGAACGTGACCGGATAACCACTGACGTTACGCACCGCGCGCGTTCGGATACGCTCCGCGCTATCCCGGACCCCTTCGCCGAGCGCCCGGTTGTTCGCGCCGATCCGCTTTAGGGTGGCGCGCTGCATGAGCGCGGTGAGCTGCCCGTGGTCATATCGCGCTTCTATGAGAGGCACGCTTAGCCCTCATCCAGCTTGCGCCGCGTTCTCGCTTGCAGGTGAGGCATATGCGGCTCCCTTGATGTATAAGCGTATTGTCGTCGCTATATGGGTGCCCACGCGGACAATGCGTCTTGCGCACATTTGCCGCGGGAATCGTCTCCCCACGCAAAGAGTTCAGGCGGCTGGTAGCTGGCTCCAAATGCGCAGGGTTTACGCAGCCCCGATGGGGGCATGCCGGGCCACCAGGGCAGCCTGAGCCGTTATGGCAAATATGATCGAGATCGAGGTCGGCGGGGATTGGGCCAACGAGGAGTTCGTAGGCGAAGCGGTGGGCCAGCATATGCTCACCACCACCGGTACGCCTGATCGTGCCATATCCAGCGCTCTGATGCCCTGCGAGCCATATCCAGCACGGGCCGAGGTCCGGACGATGCGCGGGCACGGGGCCATCCCTATTGACCTTCGGCCAGAAGCGCTCGGCCGGATCGAGGCAGGTCCCGCGAGGCTTTCCCTTGAGTGGGCTAGGATTGCCCATGTCGTCACGCTCCAATCGTGTCGGCCATGCCCCCGGCTGTTCCACCAGCGCGGGGGCGCTTGATATCAAGTACCGCTGTTTACCAGTCTATCATTTTCGCTTGCTGCCTGGAGCGAAACTCTCCAGGCCCGCTGTACATTATTGAAGATAAAGGGCTTTGCGGGCGCCGCCGGATAGAAAACCCTGCCTTCTGCCGCATCTCCGATTGCCTGGAGTGTCGTAAGACGATCACGCACCCTGCGATCTACATAGCCAGGGCGCACCGAAAGGGGCGTACTGAGCTGTGCTTCGCCATGCTCAAGCTCTCCCTCCCGGCGGAAACTCAACCAGCGATCCTGGCTACGAAACAGACCATAGATCGTTACCGGAGCCGCGTAGATCACGCCTGTGCCCCCGCATTCGGGGCATCCCCATTGGGGTTGTTTACTATCCTTCGATTCGTTCGGGCATGGGCTAGCTACCTCCCATGAGAGAGCGACCGCACCCTCCCAGGAGAACAACTCTTCGAAGATCGCTGTGTCGAGGTCAATCGATGGCATGGGACATGTGCTCCAGTCTACCCGATGGTGCTGAGCAAATAGCGCCGCTTGCGGCGTTCCATTAGCTCATCGCGCCGGGCGAGGAGGGCCTGTATCTCGGACTGAAATGGGTTGGTGGAGAGTCCCCGGCTATAGCCATCGAACGATACTGATGACACCACTCCACGCGCGAGGCCGACCGACTGACTCAGGAATTCGGCAGCAGCATTACATACGGCTGCTTGCTGGAGGTTGCGCAGCCAATTCTTGGCCTCGGGGTCTCGCCAGTCACCTTCTTTCCAGTTGTATCCGTCGAAGCTAGTGCCGGGTCCGGTGGAGTGTTCGAACTGGTGTTGAGGGTCATAGAGGGCAAACCCATAGGCATAGGCGATCTGGACAGCCTGCGGGAGCGGCGGGAAGAGGGACCCCCACGCCTGGTAGTCAATGGTCTGGAGTAGGGCTTGCTCCACGGCCAGCTTATAGGTGAAGACCTCGACAACCCCCTCCTTGACATAGTTCTTGATCTCTTCCGGTGTGTACACCCTCGTGTAGCCAAGGATCGGGGTGACGACCTGGATCTGCGCTATGTGCATGATCGGCCGCTTACGGAGCGTCACCTTGTTGGTGGTGTTCCCGTCATGCACCTCGTAGCCGACTTCTACGCCATTCGGCAGAAGAAATCCCTTTTCCTGGACCTCCTGTCCTTCTTTCATTTCGTCGCTGTTGGCCGGTTCGATCGTGACCCCTTCAGGCGTGACCGGCAAGTAGCGCACATTGAACGCGGTCGTCGCCTGATCCTCGACCCATGCGATCGAATCCTCCAAACATTCTTCTATCACGGGGAACGTCGAGACCTGTCCGGTTTTGACTTCGAATGGTGTCAGGAGGGATGCGGGGAGCGCCGCGAGCTTGCCGAGTACCTGGCCGACCTGCGGCCGATTATCCTGGATCGCCATGCTCTCTCCTCTGGCTTTGCTGGTAGGCGCGGCGCCCGGCCGGAGAGAGGAGTAAACCGGGACGCCGCCCTACCTGCCTCCTGGACGGAGGCTCCTATTTCTGGTGTGCGCTCAGACCACAGGCGTGCGTGCCTTCGACCGCCGCGTTCGAGCACTGCGTGCCATCGCCCTTGCGCGCCCAGCAACGGGGTTTCCCGTCCGCGGTCTCGGCGTCGAACCCCTCCGGCATCTTCTCGTCCGCGAGCGCCGCCTTGGTGAGGGTTTCGCGCTGTTCCGGCGAGAGGTCCAGGGCCTTCCCGGTCGCTGCGTCGATCGGCCACCCAGGCGTCTCCCCAGGGACGACACCCTCCGGCACAACCACCTCGACCGTCCCGCTGACGGTATCCAGCTCGCGCATCTGCCCATCGGCAGGTACCTCGATGCCGGTCTTCTGGACGCCATCACCCTCAACCAGCACGCCGGTCGGGGCGCTGGAAGGCGAGAAGACGGCCCCGGACCCCTCTAGCTCGGCGAGTCTCGCGCGCAACGCGGCGATCTCCTCCGCCGGAGGCAATCCCCGGTCGGGCACCGGGAGACCCTCCGCCCGGAGATGGGCTTCTGCCTCCCGAAGTCGGGCTTCGCGCTCTCCCATAGTCTCCGGGCGCTGCAGGCGGACATCCCCGATAGGCGGCAGGTCCGCTGCCTCATTCGGGGGCAACGGGGCCACGGCCCCCGTGTAGCCCGGGATCGTGATCTTTGGGTGGCGCAGCACTTCGGGTGCGTGCTGCGCCGGGACTTTCGACCGTCCGTTCTTGAACTCCAGGGCGACTTCGCCCATCTGCAACGTGCAGTTGGCGAGGACCGGCTCGTCGTTCTTGTCCAGCACGGACAGCACATCGAGCATCTGTACTGACATGGCTCTCTCCTCGCTTTTCTAGAAGCCGCTGACGGGCGAAGCGTTACCAGCGGAGTATTTGATAGCGATGCACATTCCGGCCGTGACTTCCGTCGTGCCCGGAGTGAATTCCGCCGGGATAGACAGGTAGCCGACCGCGATCCTCCCCGCGGTCAACGCCGGGAGAACCGGGGTGCCCGCGGTGATCGCTGAGACGGTCTGGAACACTTCTTCTTTCTTGTTGACCTCGACCAGGATGTAGCAGGTCTGCCCCGCCCCTGTTTTCGAGCCGACAGCGACCGTCAGACCCGTTTTGGCTTTCATGGTCAGGAGTTCGGACGCGCCACCTTCGGCCCATTCCCCGGCCGTGACCTTGAATTTTTTCGTTTCTGCTTCCAGTTCCAAGCCGTAGACGATCTGCTGGGCGTTCGCCTGCCCGGCCTGGAGCTGGTTTGAGTACATGACCTCCGCAAGCCGCTCCTGACGCGGCTTTAGGAGATCGCGTGGTGTTGCCGGCATGTCTTCACGATCCTTTGTTTGCGGTGGTCAGTACAGGATTACCAGCGGGAGCGCGTTTACTTTCGTGAGCGCGCCCGATGGTGATTTCGCTACGCCTTCAGACCCGGAGACGGAGAACTTGTTACCGAACCCCTGGAACGGGCTGTTCGTCCCACCCCAGGCATAGTTCGCTGCGGCCACGACCGTCTGCCCCAATAGGGAGGGCTCCACCGTCGCCGTGACCTGAACGGCCGCATACACGAACCCGTGAGGAGCCATCGCCGCCGTGACCGTCTGCGCGGCTTTCAGTTTCCACGCATACAGTTTTTCTTTTTCGATGGCTGCCGTTTCTTCATCGAGGGACTGCGAAAGCAGCGTGGCTTCAGAGGAAGCAAGAGCGCCTTCGTACAGGGCACCCCATTGGTGAGTGGGTGTTTCCGCTGCGGTCGCGCCGACCAGTACAGCGACCTTCGAGAACACGTCCCCCGGCAGCACAGGGACGGGGACCATGATCGCTTCTTTTTTTATGAGCGCCGCCGCTTCGTCTTTGAGTGCGGAGAACGCCGGCAGATCGATCCAGCTCGTCCGCGCGGGACGCGCCGCATTACCTTCCTGACGTAGATTCCCCAACGCCCATGCGCCAGCGCCCGAAGGAGGCTGATTAACCCAATACCCTTCGGAGTTACGCACGATCGTATCCCCGACCGCGGGCGATGCCTGTTTGATGACTACGGGGCCGTTCCCGGGCTCATCCGATCGCCCATATAGAGCGATCGGGTCGGGGGCCAGTGTCTGCGGTGGGTAGTGTTCAGCCATGTCGGCCTCCTACGCCGTTAGCCCGGTGATTTCCGCGTTCCACTGTGGAGCGCGGCAGATGGGCGCCTCGTACTCGTTGATCATGAAACGCTCACTATCATCGATCTTCGCCAGGGGCTGGGAGCCGATTCTTTGTAGCTCGGCGATCTCGATGATGTTCTCACCGGCGGTCTTCTCGCAGAACACGAACGCTTCGGATTCTTTCGTGGATTCGCTGGGGGTGATGTAACGGGTCGGGATGATCGGCAGGGACCCGAAGTCCGAGTCGTAGTACATCACGCTCGTCCCAAGCTGCCGCTCGACATGCACGATGCCGTCGCCGTTGTACCGGACGAAGGACTGGAGCAGCTCGTTGAAGAACCGCTTCTCCCTCGCCCCCACAAGGATGCTAGTGGGCTCCCCGTTGTTGTTGTAGATTTTTTCGATCACCGAGTTCAACAGCGGAATGCTGATCTTCGTCCCGCCGGCGAACCCGGCTGCGGAGAAGACTATGCCGCCCTCGTTGTTGATGATCCGGCTGATACCGTCGAATTCGAGGAACTCAACGGTCTGTGTGCCGTCGCTGTTGGTGATGACCTTCGGGTTCGCCGCACTGGCGTAGATGAGTCCTTTCTCCTCTTCCTGAAGAACGGAGACCATGCGGGCCTGCTGCTCCAGCGCCAACTGGTCAGCGAAAGAGCGGCCAGCAGCGATCATGAGACCTGTGACGCGGCCGACCTCGCCGATGCACTTGATCATCTTGCCCTTGCGGAGATACTTCGTGGTGCCATCCGGCGGCAACTGGCCATCAGCGTAGAACGCGCCGCCTTCCGGGGTACCCAGCGACGTGCGCTGCGTGTACTCGTGGGTGAGCCCGTTCGCTTTGATGCGGCTCCACCGCTTACGCAGCGGTGTACCTTTCATATCAATCCGTGTTATGGCCGCCTCCAAGTCCTGGCGGATGAGGGGTCGCTCTGTCGTGTCGATTGCCTTGTTGACATCGGGGAGCTCAAACGCCCCCGGATCTAGGAATTCGGCCATGTGGTTTTCACTCCCTTGACGGGACCTTTCTTTCGGTGGATATAGACCGCCAGGGAGGCGGGTGAGAGGGGACCCGCGCGAGCGGGCAGTGCGACAGGGTTGTGCTAGACGATGCCGTACGTCTCGCGGTTCATGATCTTCAACGCCTCGACCGGGCTCTCGGCCTTCGAGAGTTCCTCCTCGACCTCGGTCTTCTTGACCTCATGGCCGGTGGCCGCGGGGAGGATGCGCGCCACGCTCTTGCGGCCCGCGGGGAGCTTTCCGACGGCCTCGCGGATCTCCATGACGGCCTTCCCGAGGATCTCGAAGCCCTCCGCTAGCTCCTGGCGGGTCTTCTCGATGCGCTCCTCGTGATCGCCGGTGGCAAGTGCGACGACCTTCAGTACGCCGGGGTCGATGCCTTCCTCGGTTGCGACCTTGAGTACGTCATCGCTGATCTTGCCCTTCGCGACGGTCTCGGCCTTCTCCCGTTCGAGATCGGCGGCCTGCTTCGCCACAAGATCCTCCAGGGCCTTGATTCGCTTCCGCACGTCTGTGTCGTCCATCGTGGCCTCCTCGGACTTGCTCGTGGTTGAGCCGCCCTGTTGTTTTTCACGGTCCTGCTTCTGCTCTTCCTGCTTGGAGCGTTCCTCCGGTGTCATATCCACCGGGATATCAGCGGCGAACTCGTGGCCGCAGTTCGGACAAGATAGGTGCCGCCCGGCGGGTTCGAGGTCTTTCTCATCGTCGTCGTCCTGGTTGTCCGTCTTGCGGTCGTCCTGGACGTTGGGGCCTTTGCTGCCAGGCTTCTTTGTGCCCGCGTTGCGCTGGCTGCCCGTGCTGGAGTCCTGGCCGCTGTTGCCTCCTCCGCCCGCAACCCATGAGCCGGTGGTGGTGTCCTTCTCGACCTCCAGCGTGAACTCATCCGCGGAGGGGTCCCCGTCGAAGGTCTTGGCGACCGCCTCGGCGAAGCTGTGCTGGTAGGCAGGTTTCTTCGTGAGCATGAAGTGTTTCAAGCCGATGCCATCGAGTACCTTCCGGCGCTTCCCTAGCTCGGACAGCTCGTAATAGGCGTCGGTGAGCTTCCCGCCGATCGAGAAGCCGAGCGGTTCCTTCTGGGTCGTCTTCCATGCCTTGTCGGCTATTGCGTCTGCGCCCTCCGGCGGGAGCACCGTGTCGGTCATAAGCTGGTCGGTCTCTGGATCGACCCATGCCCTTACGGCGTCCCCGATCTCCTCTTTCCAGTCCTGCTGGTGGGAGGCGGTGAGCTTGACATTGCCCTTTTCGACCTGGCGGACCATGCTGTCGATCGCGCGCTTAGAGACACGCTCGCCGTCGCGGTCTTCCTCCAGGCCACTCGCGGCGCCGATGATGTGCCGCTCGCCGGTCTTGTCGTCCACATAGCTCTTGACAATTTCCCCGGTGTAGGTGAACTCACTCTCCGGTTTGACTCCTGCCGTGCGTTTCATTTACGGCCCTCCTCTTGGCATCACTCTTGCGACTAGTAGCCCGGCGACAAATAACGCATCGCCTCGCGCCACTGGTATCGCGGAAGGTATTCTCCGCGTCATAGGGATGGCCGTGCCGGCAGTGCGTCTTTGGAACCCTGAGCTCCTTATCGACCTTCAGCCAAAAACGCTCCATCCCTCGATTCTACTCTCATGCTGCGACCTTTAGGGTGCTCAGGAAGCCCTCGACGCACTTGTGCGCCGCGCCCCCGGGAGCCGGGTTCGATGGTGCGCCCTCCTCAGTCTTCCGGTCGAGTTCCGCCATCGGCTGCCCGCAGTGAGGGCATGTGGTTGGCTGGCCTTTGAGGTCGCCATGATGGTCGGACTCCTTATGCTCCCGCTCGGGCACCCCGGGGCCACTCGGGTCGCTCTTGGCCTGTCCTCGGTCAGTGGTGGTGGAGGGTTCCTCGCGGCCCGTCAGCGTCACCGTCTGACCCCCAACATCGGGGTCGCCAGAGGCGCCGAACGCCTTGCGTAGGTCCTCGACTGTGGAGAGCGTCTTTTCCGCTACGCCCTTCTCGGCGCTGGATTCGCTGGAGCCATTCCCGTCGCCCTTCTCGCGCGGAATACGGCCCTCCTCATGCGCCTTGAGGACCGTGTTGCAGTCTGGGCACCGGCCATCCTCCGTGAGCTTGCCCTTCTTCTCGCGGCATTCTGGGCAGTAGGAGCCCGCGCCCTTCGCGCCCGCGAGGGTGGAGCGGCCTTCCTCGGCCCGGATGGCGGTCTCAGCGACCGTGACCTCCTTGGCGACGATGCCGAGATCGGCCTTCAGGACATCGAGCGCTGAGGCGCCGGTCTTGGTCGCAAGGGGCTTGCCCATCTTCAGGGGGGTCACGCGATTGCCGGTTATTGACCAGGCGTGTTCACATGAGCCGCATGAATGAACGCCCCCGGTCACTTTGGTGGACTCGCTCCCACACCGCGGGCATCCCATTACGCCAGGACCCTTCTGCACGTCGTTCCCGTCGAGGATCGACTTAAGGTGATCCACCGTGGACCAGTCAGCCGACACGGGCGAACGGCCGCGGTTACTACCGCCGGGCTCGACATGCGCAATGGGAGACCCGATGTCCGGCGCGCCTTTGCGTCCGGCGCCATGCGCGGTCGAGTCGCGTGCTGACGGCGCCTCGGCACTGGACGGCTGGGGGCGTGTGCCAGCGTTGTCGATCGATGGGGAACGATAGGCGAGGAACTGCGATAGGCCGACCTCGACCGCATCGCCACCCTTCCGTGGCTTGACGGTCACACCATCCGGTGTGGTGCCCTGGACGATGCCTTCGCTGTCCTTGCCGTCGAAGATGAACTTGACCTGCGTTCCGGCCTGGAACAGGTCGAACAGGGGGCCGCGCTCGCCCTCATTAGCGGTGTGCTCGCCGAAGCCCTCGTCGTACAGGAACCCGCCGTGGAGATCGGGCATTGTGGTCCACTCGCGCCATTCATCCCAGATTTCGCCGTGGCTGCTGTCTGCGGCCTTGGGCGTGCCGAACTCATCAAAGAGAGCGCCCTTGCGTGCGCCCTTGGCCTGGAGTCCGAAGTCTTCATCGAACCGTGCGCCCCCGTGGAGGGACTGCGAGTGCTCGGGGAAGAGGTCATAGAGGCCTCCATGGCCGGTGTCTGTCTTGGTGGGAGGCATTGGCCCCTCCTCAGTCGATGTAGTAGACGACCGTCAGGTACCCCGTGACGTTTTCTCCGCCCGCGGCTAGCGTGAACTTCGCATCCTTTTCCGGCCCGGTCTGATATGCCAACGCGAGTTCCTGCGTGCCCTTGCTAGCGACCGGGAGCTCAACCTTGTTCACTTCGGTCGATTCCCCAGGGAGGATCACGCCATCTTCGTAGGTCAGCAAGCCACCTTCGAGGGTGCCTGTCCCGCCATAGCCGAGGAACACGGCTTGGACGAACATCCGCATGTTCGCTCCGGGTTTGCCGACTTCGAGCGTGACCGCTTTGTTGGCCGCTGAGCCTTTAGCGGAGACGCGGAGAACGTTGTTGCGGCCATAGCCAGGCATGGGGTCTCCTTAGATGACGTCGGCGATGCGTGCTACTGGGGCGTCGAACTCGACGGGGAGGTCATCGCCGGGGTTAGGTCGGCGTTTGCGGTGGAGCTTGCCTCGAACATCCGTGCTGTAGAAGCCCCCGCACCGGAAGTGAATGGCCGCTGGGGGCGTGAAGACCCGTCGGGCCTCCCGCTCGCAGCCGCAGGTGATCGCGGGGGGCACCTCAGCCATCGGGAAGATCGCCTCGGTGGTGTGGCCTTGTGGGCAGCGGAAGTCATAGCGAGGAATGGCTGCCTCCCGTATAATCTAGAGGTGAGTCGATGGCTGCCGGAACTTGTTGAGGCAGTAGCACGGGGGTGCCGGGATGCCCACTTTGCCCCTCAATGCGCACCGGGCGACTGGTACGAGCTGGAAGAGTGCGTCCGCTCACATTGGCGTCGAGCGGCGGAACGAGAACTTGAGTCTTATCTTCTAAGACACCCGATGCAGTAGCTCTTTAGCGTCGGTCAGCGGCCCAAAGTTGGTGAGGTAGGCCCATACGAAGTTGCCTCGGTCTTCTTGCCCTGCGCCTTCGAGGAACGCGGCTTTCCGGTCGGCGTACAGCTCGTCCATCATTGCCTGTAGCGCGGAGAGCGTGTCGGGTCCGGGCTCGCGCTGATAGGCGTCGAGCAACGCCTGAAGCTGAGTGGACGCGGTGTCGGCGTACGCGATCCAGTCCGGGTTGTCGTTGGCGAGTCTCCCCCCCACGCCGCCTAGCAGCCTGCGACCCAAGTATTCGCCGTCCTCAGCCCGCGCGGGCTCGATCAGCCACCCGTCAGTGAGCACGTCGTACACGCCCTGGCCGGTGTGCCGCACATCCACCTCGAACTCGCCCTGCGTGTCCTCGGTGCGGATATAGGCGTCCAGGCGGAGGCCGGGTGCGACCTCGACATCCTGCTTGGCCTTCTGGACCCATGCCTCCAGGATCTTGCGGAGTTCCATCGGCGTCAGATCGGCCCACAGTGGTCGTGCGGTCTGGACGCGCTGATAGTCGATCACTAGGTGCGTGTCTACGTCCGGGTAGGTCGGCGTCTGGTGGGAGCCGAGCCAGGGGTGCTGCCAGCCGGTGCCCCACTGGTAGCTCGTTGCGCTGCCGGTGATGTAGACGCGGGCCCAGGTCTGCCAGTCCTCGCCGAGCACGCCGGTCCAGAAGTCGAGAATCGCCTCGCGGATGCTGGGCTTCAGCTCGTCGTCTTCCCAGATCAGCGGGTCCAGGCCGGCTTGTGGTGGGTCGAAGAAGCCCTTTGCTACATGCCCGGTGGAGCGGACCTTCCGCACGACCTGCCCGAGTAGGTGCTCATAGGGGTCGGCTGCGACCTTGCCGGTGAGTGCCGCGAGCCGCGGATCACCCTCGTACTGGGGTCGAAGCTGCCCGGAGCTATCGAACATCGCGGCGAGCGTCGCGTCGTCCAGTCCGAGGTCGCTCATGCGGGCGTATTCGTCCTGCGCCTCGCGGTAAATGGCCTCTACCCAGGGGAGGGCTGCGTGACGACAGCTAATCGAGGGTGCAGTGGTAAACACGGCACCCAAGAGCTCCTTTTCTTTCCGTAGTTGCTGGCGTCCCGCAACTGCTCGACAGGGAACACCTTATTCTCGATCAATCGCTTGCAGTCTTCGCAAGCCCCGGTGTGGGGTGGCACCCATACTTCGTCGTAGCCCATCTGGTGCGCACCATCCAACCGGCCGAGAGCATTCGCGCGTGCCATCTCGGTCTGAGCCACAAGCCGCCAGTCGCGGTCCGCAGCCTGCGTCGCATGGTAGAGGCCGCTTGCGACTGCCGTGGGGTTCTGTGTGTTCTCCGCGCCGTACAGGACGGCGGAGCGGATGTTGTCGATGTACCTGTCGAGGGTGCCTGTCAGCTCGTGTTCGAGTGTCCAGTTGAGCCAGTCGATAGTTGCACGGTCAACGGCCGGGGTTACGGGCTCCTGGGTACCGAGGAGCCGCAGGAACCGCATGGTCTGCGTCCGGCCGCGCTGGTAGGCGTGCGCCGGCAGATGCTGCGCTGCGCGGAGAACCTGGGCCTTCCAGGCTTCGACGGCCTCGTTGATCTTCCGCCACTGCCCCGGTGTGAGGCCGCGTTTGCCGAGGCCGAAGCGCTTCTCGACATCCCCGTGGTGGTGGCCGTTCCCGTTGCCGTTGTGGGGGGCTAACTGGGCGCGGAGCAGAGCGAGTGCGTCATCGGGCATCGGGGGGAGCCAACCCAGCGCGGCCTTCGGATCGACGTAGCCGATTCACGGCTTCTTCAGCATCGGCGCCAGACAACGCGGCCTCATCCCCATGCTCTAGATCCTCGGGGTCAAGCACGCTCCGATCCCAAGGGGTGAGCACGCGATCGCTCATCTGTGCCCGTTCCCGTTCTGGCCCGGTAGCACCACGCCCGGCGCGCATAGTTTCTTCCCAAGCGCATCCGCGTTATCTGGGTTCTGGAACGGGAAGATATGCGCCTTCAACGGCACCCCGGATGGGAGGACGTCGGTCAGGACGAGGAACCGGGCGCCTTCGGGGCCGGTCTGCACGTCGAAGTTGAACCGGGCGTGCGTCTCCTGTAGGGACGCGGCCATAGCCTGGTGTGGCTGGGCTCCACCGTTCTGTGCGGCCTGAGCGGCAAGCGCCGCCATCGGGTCGGACTCGGCCATGCTCCCTCTCCTTGGTTATACGTGGGCCGCAAGCAGATTGGCTCTTCGCGGCTCGGACTGTTGCGGCTCGCGGGTAACGACCGCCTTGCAGTGGGTTTGCCCGACGAGCATCCGGGCACGGACGCGGTGCTGCCCGTCGGTGATCCACCGTGAGCCGTCCTCGCGTTCATTGACCTCGGGTGGCGGCAGCTCCTCGCCACGCCGGAGCGCTTTGAGCATGGTCTCGACCTTGGCGCGGTCTTCGGGGCGCTGGTAGTCGTGGTCCACTTTGAGTTCGATGAGGTTGACGTCCTGTAGGCGCTGCTCGTGGGTCTTGGCGAGCGGGATGTCGAGAATGTCCCCCAGCTCCCGCATCAAATCCCTGTTAGCGGTCTCAAAGATGCCCTCAGCGTCCGCCTGGTGCTCCAGTAAGCCGGGGCTTGGCTGGTCGAAGACCTTCCCAACTTTCCCGCTTGGCTTGTTCAGCCTGGATTCGGGTTTCTTCCCAGCGGACTGCCACGCTTTAGCCTTCGCGTCGGTCTCCCTCGACTGCCGTTCATGTTCTTGCTCAGCGAGGCCGAACTGACGTTCCGCTTCCTCGGCTTCCTGCTGCTGTTTATTCGCAGCCCCCAACGCTTCCAAGTCAGGGCCGGATGGCAGCGGGAGCACTTCATGGTCCACGAGGAACTCGTTGAGTCCCTCGTTCTCGCCGGGTTCCATGTTGAGCGCCTCGCGCATCTCCGCGCGAGTCGCGGCACCCATCGGGACCGCGATGGCGAACCTGTTGAGAATGGCTTCTTCGCTCTCGCCTTCCTCATCGAACTTGAATTCAACGTAGTCCCCGACACCAAGACCGTGCTCGCCGATGACCTCTACTTCGAAGCTGTCCTGGATGAGTTCGAGGAGGGGTTCGATGCCCTTTTCTTGTTCGCTCTCGTCCTGGCTCTCCGCCGTCGAACGATTCACGTCCTCGATCAGGCCGAGTTCCTTCGGGCTGATGTTGAACATGGCGCAAATCTTCTTCAGCAACCACTCCTGGTACGCCATGTATTCCATGTCTTTGTTGGTCGCCCGCCATGGAATCCACTCCGCCTTCGAGCCGCCCAAGATCGGGATGGCCCACGGCCGGCCCATGATCTCGTTCATCCAGTACAAGCGGAAGGCGTTTACGTCCTCGGGCGCGGCCTCGGGGCCGAGGTTTATCATGCCCTCGGGGACAGCGCCCTTCTCGAAGTAGCTAGCGTTGTACTTGCTGCTGTACAACTCCGCCGAGACGGTCACGATCAGGCTCTCCAGCGGGCTGAACCCATAGCCAGAGAACCGCACATCGGTCTGCGGGTTGTCGATGATGACCATGAGGTCCTCGACACCAAACCGGGCGGTGATCTGGCCATCCACGGTCTGCACATACGCGTCGTCGTGGTAGCCGCCGCGCTCATCCATGTTCGGCGCGATCGTCGCACCATCCACGGGGTACATGGCGGCGATCCACTTGTCGAGCGTCCACTCCTTCTCCGTGCACCCCTGGTCGAGGACGAGGATGTCGCGGATGATCTCCGATGCGTACTGCTTCCACGAGCGGCTGGAGGGGCGAGAGCCATGCATTGAGGGGTGCTTCAGGAGGTTCGTGATCTTCTCGACCAGCGCTTCCACGCCCCGGCTGCTGTCGTCGCGGTCCTTCGGGAGGATCGACCACTTCGCTTTACGAACCTGGTTCTGCCGCGTCTTGATGACCGCTGCGACCCATTCACATCGGGTGCTCATCATCCTGAGCGTCTGGTAGGTCACGCTCGTCGGCTTCGGCTTGCCGCGGCTCGGGTCCCACACCTGGCTCAACGTGGTCGCCTGCGACTTCACGCGCTTAGCGACCTCCTCCAGCATCCGGTCATGGTCAACCTTCGCCAACGCCTGACTAGTGGAGAGCGGGGCACCGCCTACGACGTGGATGACACGGCCATCAGGGCCAAAGATATTGGTCGCCATTAATCCTCACACTCGCAGAGCAGCGGGGCGCCCCGGCAGTCGCACCCATGCTCACAGACACCAGCTATACCAAGAGGTCGCCCAAGCTTGTCGCACCGCATCGGGGTCGGCGGATATGGATACTCCCCACACATGTAGGACGGCCGGTTCTCATAGGCGGTGCAGAGGCGTGTCTCCTGATCCCAGTAGATGCAGCGGTAGTAGGTTTCCTCGGGATCAATACCCTGGGCGCCAGGAAAAGGTGCTCGGCGCTCGGCTGCTTCCTCAAGACTGATCGGCCGCAACATGAAGGCAAGCATGTCGCCATCCTCAACACGGCCATTCTTCAGCCAATCAGGGCCACACCCAATGGGAAATGCGGCGCAGCACGCACCCGAGCAGCCCATGTTGGCTCCTATCTGCGCCCTGGGGGCGCTCCAATCGACGCGAACCCCATCCGTTTCCCATCCACGGTGCCCTCGGAGGGCACTAGCTCCCCGAGCGGTCGTTCGACGCGGTTCTGCGCCTCCTGCTCCCGCAGGCGCTCTCCGATCGTTTCTGTGCGTCCTGGGTCGATCGCTTTGCGTTCCCCGGCGAGCATCGGCCCGATCGCCTGGTACTTTGAGGCGTGACCATGCGCGGTGCCAAACCCGAGGGCATCCTTGTTGTGCTCGCAGGCGTGCTGGATCACACGGACCACCGCATCCCCAAGGTCCTTGCTGCCGCCTTCGGGGTGGTCGATCTTCTGCCCGTCGATGAACTCCACACGCTCAAGCTCATAAAGCGCCCCAGGTGAGCGAGGGTCGGCGCTTGTGATGCTCGGCGTATTCGGGAGATCCACGAGGCCCTGGTAGAAGCTGGTCCGCGCGTTTCGGTAGATGTCTACTTGGAACTCGCGGCCCCACATCTCGTCCTTGACGTTCAGCCTGCGGGCCTCCATCCGCTGGATCGCCTGCGCGGCATTCCAGTGGTCGGTTGTCAGGGTGGGGCGTGGTTTGCTCTCTAGCCGGCGCTTCTTCGGCCAGTGCCCGATCGACGGGTACGCCTTGCACAACTCGAAGATGGTGTCCTCGACGTTCTGCAAGTCCACCTGGAGACCAGTACGGGGGTCGGGTCGCCAGACAATAAGGGCGACGATGACTGTGCGGATGACCTCGCGCTCCCATTCCACGGGGTCTTCGGGACCGAGATTGCGAAGTTTGAGCTGGGCGTCATCTAGGACCTCGCTTGCGGGGACCGTGACCATGATCGTCGCGGGGACCGCATAGCCGAGCGCGAGAGCGTAACTGTCGTTGGAGAGCCCGGGATCGCCGTGGACGTAGAGCTTGGTGCCTTTCGGCAGCTGCCGTGTCCGCGTGATCCGCACCCCGCGGAGCTTGCGTACCGTGCCATCGCCGCGTTCACGCGGGATGATCGTGGGCTCCCACTCAATCGCGGGCTCCCGATCAGACACGGCCTCGTGTAGATGCTGGGGGAACCGGAAGAACGCTTCCCGGGCCTTCGGCGGCTGGCAGCAGTAGCGGCCAAGAGCCTCCTCGAAGTCCTCCTCGAAGTCCTGCGCCAAGCTCGCGGGCACGTCGATATCGCGGACAGTGACACGCGGCTCGTTGCGCGTCCGCTCATTGATCTCCCAGGTGGTCGCCGGCCCATCGCCGTAGATCCCAAGCTCGGGCCTGGACTGCGCGAGGCCGAGGAGGGTCATCGTGAAGTCGTCCGCGTGGCGTGGATAGCTGATGACCATGCCGACCCATCTGCGGCCAAACCGGGAGCCCGCGGAGGTTTTGAGCGTCTGGTAGATGCTGCTCGCGTTCTCCCGCTTCAACTTGCTGAGGAACGCGCTCGCCTCATCCATCAGCCACACCAGCACGTTGAGCCCCTCGTAGCTCTCGTTCTGCGCGTGACGAGACCATGCGCGGATCTTGCCGGGGAACTCGACCATATCGTCGTTGACCTGCACCTCGGCCAACTCGGGCCGATAGCCGTTCTGTCGGCGTCCCGCGACTGAGACGTTGTACCGCTCGCTCAACCATGCCCACCGCTCGATGCGAGCCTTGAGCTTCGCGAAGAACACGCGCTTCGCCTGGTCAGCGTTGTACGCGACGTTCACGACGTCGATCGCCTCACCCGGCGCTAGATCAAGGTAGTCCTGGGGGTCCCGCAGGCACAGCAGGATGTGGATGAGGTAGCAGACGATGATCGAGCAGACGTAATCCTTGCCTGACCCCTTGCCCCACAACCCGACTGCGAGCTGGTAGGCACGCTTGATGCTGTCCGGGTCCTCGAAGGGGTCCTCGAACACCAGTGTGGGGTCATCGCCTAGTACCTCGCGGACGAACTCCCGCTGCCGCGGGTAGAGAGGCGGAAGGCTCAGGTGAAGCGGCGACGTGACGAACGTGTCGAAGTCCGCGGGCTCCTCGGCCCATATCCCCTCCGCTTCGACGGTGCGTAGACGCTCGGCTTCCTCGCTAAGCAGTAGCAGCATCGGCATCAATCGCTCGCATCAGTGTCTTGCGGAGATTCCCGGGGAGCGTCTGCATCTCCTTGAAGAACTGATCCCGGACCGCTTGTTCGGCTTCGGCCTTAATCTTGTCGCGTTCAGCGGCGCCCAGCTTGTCGCCGTAGACCTCCGGCTTGCGCGTCTTCAAGAAGAAGATCGTCGCCGTGGTGTCTTTGCCGGAGGAGGCCATGTTGTAGAGGGTGTCCTCGACGTTCTCGACCATGGCATAGCGAAGGGCGTCTACGGCTTTGGCGAACTCGGGGTCCGCCTGCCGTGCGTCATAGGCGGTCTTAGGGTCGATGCCTGCGGCGTTGGCCGCAGCCCCGAGTGAGCCACGGTCCCTCAGCGCCAGCAGATAGGCATCTTCCCACTCCCTTTTTTTAGGTCGGGTGTTTCGGGTCATAACCTCTCCCGCTACCGGGGTGTAATACACCCCGGTGTGTTACACTTCGGTGTATGCCTGCCGCCGATCCCCGTGCTCATGCCGCCGTGAATCGGGCGATCCTGGAAGGGAAGCTGGTTCGCCCCGGAGTATGCGAACGATGTGGTTCACCTCCCCCTGGGAAGAGCGCCATCCACGCTCACCATCGGGACTACTCCAAGCCGCTGGAGGTGGTGTGGCTTTGCCCGAAGTGCCATCGCCGCGAGCCTCTCGGAGAGAATGGCCGCGGGGATCTCGCGACGCAGATTGGGCTGCGTGTCGCAGATGATCTACTGGTGCGTATCGATCAAGCGCGAGGCGCGATTCCTCGTGAAGCCTTTGTCCGCCTCCTGCTTGAGGACGCCCTTGATCAACCAGCGATACCATCAGACATCAGCTATACCAACCAGCGCCCCACAGAACCCTCATGGCCGCCCCCGGAGCCCGCGGACTAAGCCTTTGATTCGGCAGGATACGCAGCCCTGACAGCCCCAGGGTTCGGGGTGCTCGGGCTCCCCGCCGCAGGTTCGATTGGTGCGTTGCAGAGTCGGCAGACTACGGGCTGGCCCTGGAGGAGAACCTGCGTGGGTGCGTTGTGAGGGCACGAGGTTGCGGGGCCTTCAATCATGTTGCTTTCCTCCTTTCAGCTTTCGCCAGATGTCGCGGTGGTAGCCCCGGGGTAGGCCGCGAGTACCCCTGCTGGGGAGACTGCCTGCCCCGTGTACGGGGAGGCTTCAGTCCCGACCCCGGGGCCTATCGCGTTGGCTTCGGGTTCGAGTAGCGCTCCGCACTGGCGGCAGCGCGTGGCGCGTTTGACGACATACGGCTGGGTTGGCGCGTTGTGTCCGCAGATGGTGGCGACGTTCTGAGGCATGGCTGCTCCTTCAAATGATTGCGCTATTGGCGATCCAGAACACGCCTTCCTCCGCGGCGATCACCGTCCCATTCGCTTGGATGCGGTACACCCAGCGGCCAGGGAGCGTAGGCCGGATCATAGTCTGCCAGCGACCAACGGACTGCTGGGTCATCGCCGGGTTTTCCATGCTGCCGCGTGGCCCCTCCAACTCGCACGTGACGGTGGAGGGTTCGATGAGTTCGCCGGCTTCGCCGAGGAATGTCGCGTCGATGATGATGTCGTTCCCGAGCGGGATCGGGGCAGACGAAGGAAGCGGCGGGTTAGTGCGGACGGTAAGGACGATCTGTGCTGGCTGCGCTGTAGGCAGCAGCGCCGTGCCTGCATAGGGTGCGCCGCCGTAGTAGCTCGTGCCGTACATCTCAGGCTGCTCTCCTTGCTGGACGCGGCTCCCAAGGCCAGATCATGCGGCTGGCTGAAGAGACACCAGACCGGGCTGTGGTTTCTGTGCCTTGGTGGTGCCTTTGCAGGGGCGTCTCACGACTCATCATCCTCAACGGTCAGCCAAAGACCTCCGCACGAGCATTGGCCTCTGAAGAGATCGACAGCGGAGTCCGGCAGGCACTCCTCACGCCGCCGCCCCTGGGAGCCGACAGGAACTTTTACGCATTCGGCTCCAAATAGGGCGCCCAGCGGCGCATCCTCATCAAAGCCCAGCGCGACCGCGCGATCAGTCGCCTCGTCAACGTCGTCGAGCGCCGCTAAGAGCCCATTGGGGATGGGGAGTGCCAGTCGCCTGCGGAGCGCGATGAGCTTGCCTATCGCATCGTCGATACGAGTTCTGGCGTCGAAGCCGGGTAGCTCAGCTTTCCCTTGGTCCAGTTCCCGTTGGCTCCTCATGCGGCTGGCTCCAGAGACACGGGGGGCTTCGTGCTGTTTGGCCGGGGACCGTCTTCGACTGCGACGGGCCATTGGCGCTCAGCACAACTAGACGCCGAAAGCATAGCGCTCTCCTCGACGGATAGTTTGGCGGTGAGCTTGTCGATCTCGCGGCGGATCAGCTTCAAACGGTTGCGGTCCTTCATCGCGGTCATCGCGGCGAGGAGCGTGTCCGTGTCGGCGCGTATCCGGTTGAGCGCCTGCTGCTGTGGGTTGACCCGTTTCTCCAGTGCGCGGCGGCGTGCGGCCTCCAGGTCTGCGGCGAACAGGCTCATCACCTCTGGGTCACCCCGTACCGCTTGCTTGCTTGGGGTCATCGTGTAGTCACCATACTTCGCGAGGAAGACGGGGCTGTCAAGCTTGTCTTGGTGGTTGCCCTTCTCGAACCGGATGAGCCATTTGTCGTCTTGGCGGGTGACGTCGAGGACCGTGATCGTCAGCGATTTCGTCGGCTGGTCGCAGAGGCCGATCAGCACCAGGACCGCTCTTGCTCGTGTTGGCTGCTGTTCAGCTCGCTGCCGGTGCCGGTCGTATGGCACGCGAGGCTTCAAGGTGTAGACGCCGCCCTTGCGATAGGGGCAGCGGCGCAGCGTTTTGCCGCCTTTTGCGTCCGTTCCGTGAGCTTTCGCGCTTCCTTTCCGCGGCAGCCGCCCACGGTGTACGGGTAGCCGCAGTTCGTGTTGCTTGAGCTTGCGGATCGAGTCGAACGTCTGCTGGTCGATCAGCACCCGGCGCTCCGTATCTGCTGGGTGAGAGTCATACGAAGTCCCGTCGCTTCAACTTACACATCCGGCCATCGGTTCGCTGGTGTCGCGTCCACTCTCGATCAAGGCGTGCAACCGGCGTAGCTCTCGTTGTAGATGCGCCGCGCCTTCTCCGCCTTTCGCTCCGCCTTTCGCTGCTTACGGCGTCGTGCCGTCTCGCGTTTACGAACCCGTTTTGCCTTGCGCTTGCTCATCTTGTATTTCTTGGTCCATATGCTCACGTGTCCTGCTCCTCTCGTGCTTGGAGTCGCGCCCGCCCGCTGGGAGAGAGCGAACGGTACAAAGCTACCTCAGCGACCTTTTCCGCTTCACTGACGCCACAGCGGCGCAGAACGCCTATCACTTCCCGACGGGTCCGGTAGTACGGAAGGTCAATCCCCCGTTCCGACGGTCTGCGCCGCCTACGTGTCCGCGTTGTGTCCGCGTTCACGGGGGCTCTCCCGCGCTCAAAAGCCTTGCGGCACCCTTCGGACGCCCACAAAACCTGGCGTCCCGTCAGCGGCGCACCACACCCACACTTGCAACACACGGTCACGCTGTTCCCTCCAGGGTGGTGATCGCCCGCTCATACCGCGCTTTCAACGAGAACCATTCCCGGTCCCATCTCGCATAGCGTGCCGCTCCCAATGCATCGGGTTCCGGCGGAATCCTTCCCAGGTTGTCGCGGAGGTCGGCCAACTTGACCTCCCCGGCCAACGCACCATGCTCAGCGACATGCTTAGCGATCAGATCGATGTACTCCTGATAGGGCACGCGGGGGCGCCGGGTGAGGATGCGTAGAGCCGCGCCCTCCGCCCCACTGAGATCAAGCCCGAGCACCATGCGCTCACCCTCGGCGCCCCCGTCCTCGATCACGTCGTGCAGCGCCGCGACCACCTTCGCCTCGTCGCTCACGGCCTCGACCACCCGGAGAACATGCAGCAGGTACGGCGCGCCCTGTTTATCGACCTGCGACGCGTGTACGCGTATCGCAATCGCAAGCGCTGCCGCCAAGTCGCAGGGCTTCCCATCCAGGGAGCGTCCGCAGCCACAAGCACACCGCCGGGTCACGCCGGTGCCGCTCCGTTCGATGACCCAAGCGCGCTTTTGACGATCTCCCACCTCGTCGTACAGCCGCCGGACGAGCTGGGCGCGCTCCTCTCGCACGACGCTCACGCGCCCCGGCGTCTGGCCCGTTGGTTCGCTCATGCCAGCCGCTCGTAAGCGAGTAGCTCGTCCATGCGGACCTCGGCTTCCTCGCGGGTGATCTCGCGGCCCTCGTACTTCGCGGCGTAGTGGCCGGCTGCGTAGACCTTGAACCAGTCGGAGTGCTTAAACGGGTAGAGCTGCTCCATGTTGACCTTGTTCTGAATCTCAAGATGGCATCGTTGACAAAGAGCTACGAGCTGATGCCAGCGGCAGTCGAACTTACGGGTTGGCCCTCCGAGATGGTGGACCGTCAGGATGCGCCAGCGTGCCTCGATCTTGACGCCGCGATCGAGGCGGTAGTCCTGGGGTCCCACCTCGCCTTCGGCGATCTCAGTCCAGTCGCCCGTGACCCTGATCCTGATAGGCGTGAAGTGAGTGCAGCATCCATCGCATGGCGACCACTCCCCGGTACCTGCCTTGTACGGGTGCAAGCAGCGCACGCAGCGGTCGCCAGCGAGTACGCGGGCTTCGTGCTTGATCGTCTCGTGCCACTCAGGCGGGTAGCCATCAGGGCCAAGCTCGTCCTCCGCGTAGAGTCGGAAGACGCTCACCGGCTGGTCTCCCCGCACGCCTGGACGATCCCCTCACGGCCACGCGCCGAGAGATCCCGCACCTTGCTTCCCTCCGCTACCGGAGACGCGCATTCCCCCCACAGCAGCCGACCAGCGACCGCAAGCGTTCTCACGACCCGGTCACCCGGTTCGCATTCTGTAGGGCGACCATGTGCTGAGGAGGAGTCACGCGGTTCACGCCACCACGGCCTCGGCGATCGCCCGCCGCGAGGCCGTCCACTCGTCCACCCAACGGAGCGCCCATGACGCACGGAAAACACCCTCGCTACCCACAGCCTTCCCGGGATCACCCAGCGGCACATCGCCCTCCCTGATCGACATGAACCACTGCTCGGCCGGTCGGCCACCGTCTTTCGGCAGCCCGACAAGCTCAACGTTCACACCTCGAACATTGGCGATCGTGCCGACCAGGCACGCGCATTCCCCGGTGTAGGTCGAGCCATCCACACGACCCTCGACTAGGGCCGTGCGTAGACCCGGGACCTCATGTGGCGCCATGTCAAGGATCGACCAGAGGTCCTGCTTGAAAGCCCAGAGCGGATGCGATGGGCTTTCAATGGCGCCACGCAGGACGGCGTCACGCAGGACGGCGCCACTCAGGTCGGCGTCACGCAGGTCGGCGTCACGCAGGACGGCGTCACGCAGGACGGCGCCACGCAGGACGGCGCCACGCAGGACGGCGTCACGCAGGACGGCGCCACGCAGGACGGCGCCACTCAGGACGGCGCCACTCAGGACGGCGCCACTCAGGACGGCGTCACGCAGGACGGCGTCACGCAGGACGGCGCCACGCAGGTCGGCGTCACGCAGGTCGGCGTCACGCAGGTCGGCGTCACGCAGGACGGCGCCACGCAGGACGGCGCCACTCAGGTCGGCGTCACGCAGGTCGGCGTCACGCAGGTCGGCGCCACTCAGGACGGCGCCACTTTTGATTGCCTCCTCAAGAGCGCTTTTCACGTCCGCCGCGTTCCGCGCCGTGTACAGCACCTTCCCGTTGATCCACGACTTGATCTCGATCACTGCTCGGCTCTCCTTTGGTTGATCTGGTGGTCACAGCCCACGAAACTCACGCCGCCTCGATCTGCCGCTGGTCTGCCAAAGGGTCGAGGCGCTTCAAACCGCCGCCACGGGCGAGCACGGCGACCTGCCGCCGGTCGCTGTTCTCCCGATGGTTGAGCCACGCGGCTTCGAGATCACGACGGTATTTCTCTCCCCACTCGGGGTCCTCCAAGGGTAGGTGGGCGAGCCTCGTAAGGCCCTGGCTTACAGCGAACGACGCGACCAGCGGGTGAGCCCGGTCGAGGGCTTCCTGTTGTGCTTGACGTTCATCCTCGCCCGTGATGAGCGCTTTGTGGGGTGGGTGTGCTTTTAGGATGCCGCCATGGGCGCAGATTGCGTCCAGGGCCTCCTCGAACGTCGGCGCCCCCGGGTCCACCAGCGCAGCCGCCAACACGTCGCCGGCGGATGGCGGCCACTTCGGGTCAGGCCATGTCCGCAACGCGTAGATCGCCGCCTCGGGGGTCAGGCTGCGGCCCTTCAACTCCGACAGGTACGCGGCCAAAGCTAGGTCGCCCCATGCCGCTACCTGTGACGGCCACGACCCCAGCAAC
This sequence comes from uncultured Solirubrobacterales bacterium, assembly GCA_963703395.1. Taxonomy (GTDB): domain Bacteria; phylum Actinomycetota; class Thermoleophilia; order Solirubrobacterales; family Solirubrobacteraceae; genus Palsa-744. The sequence continues at coordinate 1,758,266 of OY969817.1, forward strand.
ACCCTCGCCAGCATCAGGCCAGTCGCTCATCCCGGAAGCTCCCCATAGGCCGCGACACAACTCGCCAACACGCCTTCGCATTCCGCAAGCGCACCATTTAGCTCGGCGGTTTCCCAAGAGGGAGCGTCGTGAAGCAGTCCTCGATAAAGGCTGATCGATCTTCTCAGCCTCCTCATTCGCATCGCGCGCCTGAAGTCACTCATCATGCGTCCTTGAGCGCATTGTCAAATCCGCAGGTACACGGGGGTCCGTCGGGCCAGTCCTCAGCCTTCCAGCCCTCTCCCGAGGCGCAGCCGTTCAGATGCCTACCGTACTTCTGGAGCAGCCGGCCAGAGTTTGGGCCAGGGCGAAAGTCGCGCAGCCGTCGCTCAAGGTCTCCCCGGGTCTCTTGCCGCCTGCGCATCATATCGCCCCTTGCCGCTTCCAACTCTTCGTATTCTCCCTCGGCCTCCGTGGCCCTCTCGCGTGCCTTGGCGGCAGCAACCCTAAGGCGCTCCAGTTCGACGTTGACCACCGAAAGAGCCGGTAGTAGAACGGCCGCCGCTCCCTCCCAATTGCCGACCAGAAACCACCCGGGCACGCCAGTGACAGGGGCTATCCGGGGGGCCCATTCGTAGACCGATCCCTTGACGCCCGGGTCGTCGTTCTCCAGTCGTTTGACCGTGGCCGTGCTGGCGGATGCGTCTGGGAACCGTGCGGCTATCCCGTCGGCAAGCTCGCTCTGGCTGATGCCCGCATAGGCGCGGGCCGCGCGGACCCGCCTCCCAAACTTCCCCCTGGTGGACGCGCTCATCCCGTGGCCTCCTCGATTGCTTGCAGTAGCTCCGACGGCGACTCCCGACGAGACCGGGGCCGACCGTTCGCGGCTTCTTTCGCCTCCACGCTCAGCCGCTTCAACGCCGTCCGCAACGTCGCCGCGCACCCCATCGACCACGACGGATCAGACCCCCACGTCACCGCCAGGTGGCAGCCCTCCAGCAAGTCCATGTTCGGGTACGACGCCCAAGCGTTCTCGACCCCAGCCTGAACGTTTGGGTCGTTCAGGTCCCACGACGAGATCGCCGAGAGAATCACGCAGGCTTCGTCCATCAGCGTGCGCGCGTCTACCTCGTCTTCTCCTTGAGAGCTTGTAGTGATAGTCCCTATCCCCTTGCCCGTTCCCCTGAGGCTCGGGTGAGCCTCGGGTGAGGTTCGGGTGAGGCTCACTAATCCTTTGTCTACGTCGGGTTTTTGTGAGCCTCGGGTGAGGTTCGGGTGAGCCTCACCCAAGGCTCCTATGAGCCACGCATCCGCGCCGTACTTCTCGGACCACGCGACCCTCAAAGGGTGGGCAGTATCGATCCGCGCAACGTCTTTTGCGACCGCCTTTGCCATCTGAACCGACTTCGTTCTGAGCCGCTTCACTCGGGAGACCACCCACAAGACGCCCTCCTCGTAGAGCGCGAAGCGGCCCGTCCCAAGCTCTCCGAGGGCGGCGTCTAGGTGGTCTAGCGTGACCTTGCTCTCGGTCATCGCGCGCCGCCCAACCTCATACAAGCCGGCCATCCCACACCGTGGGTTCGTCCACGACCAGATATAGAGCAGAGAAGCGTCTGCGGACAACTCCTCGAAGCGCGGCTGGGACCAGAGCGCGTTGTCGAAGTCCTCGTTACGCCCCACATTGGACTCCCTCTCGGGTGGGTGTAAAGGGCCAGCGGTCGCCCTTGCGCGAGTTGCAGGAGCGGCACGCGGGACGCAGGTTGGACGCCCAATGTGAGCCGCCTTTAGCGAGTGGCTTCACGCGCAGCTCTCGTATGTTCTGCGCCCTCACCCACCGAACACGGCACATCCGTGTGATCTGGTCACGCGCATCCGCGAGCGAGGTGGGCTCGGGATAGGCGGCGTAGCCATCCACGAGCTTCTGCGCCCAGTGGTTGAAGAGCCAGAGCCTCCACGGGTCGGCGGGAGGGCGAGCAAGACGAAAGCCACCCACCACGAGTTCCATCGCCTCACGCCGCACCCGCTCGGCCTCCTCGGGCTTCAACGTCCTGATCCTCGGCCGGCTCACGCCTTGGCGCCCTTCGCGCGATTGCAAGAGGCATGGGCGACCTGCAAGCTCATCATCTGCTCCTCAATTGGGGACTCAGTACGTGCGGCCATCAGCCACCACTCCTCCCGCCGTCGGGATACCCGTGCTCCTCAAGTGCGGCAGCGAGCGCCCGCAAACCCGCCGGGGTGATCCGCAGTCGGTTCTCCGCGCTGATCTCGGGGTGCGCGGGCACCACCCATCCGTTGCTCAGAAGTTGCCGCCATATGCGCGTAAACGGCCCCCCCGCGACGCCGCTGATGAGTTCACAGCCCGGGTTCGCTATACAACGCAGCCGGCCGTACTGCTTGACTGTCGGTGTTTTCATGCGCGGACCCACGGCATTCACGCCTCCCCACAGCGTCGAGGATCATGCGCAGTCCAGAGATCCCAACCACCCTTCCTCATATGGCACATCTCCTGGCGGACCGAATCCGCAGAGACCCCGAGCGTCTTTGCTATATCCACAGCCGAAAAGCCATGATTCCAATCACGTAGGAGCGCATCTTTGTCGAAGGTGTGGGGAGGTCGGCGTCGGCGGCTAGTTAGGCGCCCACCTTTACGAAGCCTCCAAAGGTCCTTGTCGATGGTGGAACGGCGTACCCCTAACCGCTCAGCTATGCGATCGATTGGGACTCCCCGTTCGTAGAACCTCAGGACGGCCTCGCGGCGTATAGCAGCCAGCTCGCTCACGCGCCCGCCTCCCCACCCACGGGCACCCAAGGACCGACAAGACGCTGAAGGCCAGGACGATCACCCCGCCGTTCTGTGGACAGCCCGCGCTCCAGGTCAGCGGCACGGATCGCGGCCTCGGCGGAGACGCGGTATTCGGCTTTCCCGGTCTCGTCTTCGTCGGCCCAGGCCAGGGGTACCCTTTGGGATAGTTCCTCGGCGTCGAAGGCCGCCTTTGCGGCAGCCTCCAGGACCTCGGCTGCTATCGGCTGGTCGCTCATGGCTTCTCCCGTCGCCTGCGCTGCGGACAGCGCCAGTGCGCGAAGAACGTACCCATGATCTCAGGCCATAGTGGTAGAAACGGGATTGGGCCGGGCATCGTCCAGCGGTCACACCGCGAGCATGTCCAGACCTCCCAGCCTCCCCCACCGCCGGACAGGTCGAAGTCGTGGCCGTGTCGATCACGGAACCTCGGTTTCGCTTCTACGGCGTGCTGCTTGAGCGGAGGAGTCACGCGGGCACCACTGGCCAGTTGTAGGGGGCGCCGTAGACCGCGAGAAGTACATCCTTCGTCGGCCACTCCACGACGGCTACACCCTTGGTCTCGCACGCTTCGCACTCGGGGATATACGCAAAGTGGCCCGGCTCGATGCCGTACCCCAGCTGCTCTCCGCACTCCTCGCACAGCAATTCGACTGTGTAGCTCGCGCACGCCATCAAGCCGCCTCCTCGTAGTGGCCTACACGCTCGGGCTCCATGTCGGACAGACGCCCGGCGCTCAGGGCGACGGCGGGGTGCCCGGCCTCCACTGTGGACGGCTGGGAGTCAACCAGCGGCCTCCCGCCGTCCGGGGAACTATCCCCGCCGTCGCCCTCAACACCGGCGCTCAGCGGACCATCGACGGGCACCCTTGAACACCGCTCGCCCCCCTCGACAAGGATGGGAGGAGGACTATCGGTGGTCCACTCAACCCCGGTGTCCAGCGAACCGCTAGCGGGCTCACGGCGGGTTGTGAGCCCTGAGCCGCCTGAGACCCCCGGGGCCTTACTACCGACACGTGTGCGCGTGTCGGTTGCCCCCACACCCTGGGGTGCGTTGGCGGGAGGGTCCGGCGGATTGCTAGCGGTTCGCTCGACATCGGGCTCGCCGCACAGACGCCACACCTTGCAACGGTCCCGGCGCCCCAAGCATTCAAACGAGTAACCCTCCTGCTCAGCATCCCATAGTCTTGCGGCAACGCGAGTGATTGGCTCCTTGCCATCCACGACGCTAGGGGCCAGGAAGTCGATTTGGGTGATGCCCCGGTAAGAGCGGGCGGCAGCCACTATGCGCTCGACCTGTGTCTGGTGCTTGCTCACACCGCACCTCGCAGTGGCCGGGCCAGCACAGAAGGCTGGAAAGACCGTCGGCTAGGGCGGTAGCGTGGCTCGGGTGGCAGCCGGACCTCGACCACGGGTGGCCGGCCGACCGCCGATGACCTAGCGGCGCGACGGGCCGCCTTCTCCGCGGCCTCGTCGGCCTGGACGCGTGCCCGGATCGCTCGTTCTACGACGGGCCTCACGCCACGGCCTCCATCCGATCCCCAGTGATCGACCGCAACGCAGACGCCAGCCCGACGGCCCCCGCCGCCCACTCCTGCGAGTCGCGCCATGCTGGCTCCAGGTGGGGGAGCAGGTCGAGTTCGTCGCGGTCAAAGCGCGCGTGGCACCCATCCGGACCAGGACACAACGGTACGACGGCCCGAACGTCATCGGCAGCCGCAGGGCTCATCTTTGGGTGCCCTCGCGGGACTACGTGGGCGGCTTGACATTCCCCAAACCTTTTGCCGCACACCACACACACCTGTTCCGCTACGCGCGCTTTCTGCTCCGGTGTGCAGTGCCCGAGCGGCGTTTTGCGACGCGGACCGCGGCTCCGTTTCAACGCAGGCTCCGCGCTGCCCTTCAGTGGGGTGGTGCGCCGCAGCTGCGTCTTACGCTGAAGCTCCGAACGTCTCACGACTCGACCCTTCCGTGCCTACGAAGAGGCACAAGCATGTCGTGCTTCTCAATAAAGAATTCCGGCACATAGGCCAACGCCTCTTGCAGGGCATCCAACAGCTCATCGTGATCGGCTGGCACCAGCTCCAACCGCACGTACAGGTGGGTGTCGGGCTCGTCGTCCTCGACCCGCGTATAGATGACGCTCGTATCGACGCCGTTCTGCTCGTGGTCGCCGAACTGATCGTAGAGAAAGTCCGGGTCGGCCAACTCCTCGGGGGTCGTCCAGCGCAGCTTGTACCACTCGCACACCACCCGGACTGCCCGGTTGGGCAACCCATCCCACACGTCTTCGATGACCTCGCCGATCGGCACGTCATCTGCGAGGTACGCAATTGTAGAGCCACCCTCGTCAAGTTGCCTCTCGCTCGGCGTCGGCTTCTTGTGCTCCGTCACCTTGTGGGGCTCACTCGCCATCTTTGTGTGCCTCCTCCTTGGAGACAGCCAGATGGGACTCTGCGCGGTCGCGGTGTTTGTCCCACTCCTCCCAAGCCAGCCCCTCCCCACAATGCGCACTCGACCGCCACCCGCAGGAGCACACGGCTACATGCTCGCAAGCATGCTCAATGGTCGCGGGTGCCTCCAGCGCCTCCTTCAGCGCGTCTCGCTCGGCCTCGGCAGCTTCCCTGCGGATGGCGAGCCTGTCGCGTTCGAGCCACAACCCCTCATAGCTGATCTCCAGCTCGGCTACCCGCTGCCGCAGCGTCTCTATCTCGGACATCACGCAGCCCTCCGGGCCTCAGACGAGAAGGGCATATGCCGCTCCCTATGGCGCTCCGCCGCCTGCGCTGCTTCCTCCGCCGTCCCGTAATAACCCAAGTGGCGCTGTTTCCCGTCGATCCGTACATAAGCCTCCCACTTACGCCGTCCCCGGCACCAACTAACCCCACGATAGCCCGATGAGTTCTTGGGGCTCAGGGTGCGATTCTGCGCATTCTCCGCGTTGGTGGCAAGGCGCAGATTGGTCCGACGGTCATCGAGCCGGACGCCATTGATGTGGTCAACCTGCCGCCCAGGGGGAGCTTTCAGGATCTCACGATGGAGGAAGATATTGCGCGGCCCGTCGCCGTGGTTGTGCCTAACCGCATAGCCCCTTCCGCTCCTATACCACCGCAGATGCCGGAACCGCCCGTAATCACAGGCATCGACAATGGCGTAGTCCACAACGCGCTTGCGCAGGTGGCCCTCGACATCCACAAGGCCCCACAGTGGGATGCGATGCTCAGGCATTGGGCTCCTCTTCTAAGGCACCGTCAATGACATGCTCTGCCTCGACGCTCATCGGCTCCCGCGAGAGAATCATCGAGCGCGCTAGGCCCAAGGCCGTCGCAAGGCGTTGCGCACGCTGCTCGGCCGCTACAGCACGGGACTTCGGGACCACGGCCTCTCGATCGCCTAGGCCAAGAATTGAGCCATCAGGCTCTAAAACCTCCACGCCCCCAGCCTGGGATCGACAGTGCAGCGTCCACTCGCGCTCGTCAGTGCCCATGCTGCTCTTCCTGTGTCGCTGCACGAGCCGCGGCGAGGACTGCTTCGGCCGCTTCTTTCGCTGCGCGCTTTCGATGAACGTAGTCGGCGAGAAACGGATCGACCGCCTTCGCCGCTGCCTCTACTACTTCAGCCGGTGACGGGACGGACAGCCCAGCCGACCCCTCGACCAACGCGCGCGCACGCTCCACGACTTCCTCGACCGCCTCGGCCTCGGCAAACCACGCCTCCGCGTGATGGCGAGAACTCCCATCGCCTGGATAGCAGTTGACGCTCCAGCCATCGTGCGCCTCGACAAGGTCTCGCAGGATGCCGAGGGCGTCTCCCTGCGGCTGCGCCTCGGAGGAGGCCAGAGCGGCACGAATGCGCGTGTTGGCGACCTTGATCGCGAACGCGGCAATGGGGGACTTGTGCTCCCAGTAGCAGTCCACGTAGACGCCCTGCGAGTTGCTGTACAGCTTGCCGCCGGATCCGAGCGAGCCGCCAAAGCGGAACTCGTGGCCGCCGTGTTTCACGGGCTGCGCTAAGTAGACGAGGCATTCGCCCCGCAGGTCCTCACTGGCACCGCACCACTCGACGAGAATGTCGTAGATCGCCTCGCGCTCCTGCTCGGTCAGCTCGTCAACACCCATGTCGCTCTCCCTCGCCGCGTTCGGCCCACCATTTGCGGGATTCCTCGCGCTCGTGACGCCAGTCACAGGCTTCCCAGCCGGCCACCCATCCGAGGCCAAACATCAAGAGGGCGAAGAACACCAGCTCACCCATGTCGCTCTCCCTCGCTGATGGCGCTCGGCACGGCCACGTAGCAGCCGCACTTGTCGCAGTTGACGATCGGCCCTGGCGCTTCCCGGCTCTCGATACCTGGTAGCGCGCGGCTCACGTCGAGGCCCCAGCCGCAATGACAGAACGCGTGCCCATCGCTGCTGCGCAGAGCTATCGGGTCCGGTGGGTGACCACACGGAACCTCGCGCCAGTAGGAGTCAGGAATGCCGTTGTGCGATGCCTCGCTCGGCTCGCTGTCTACCCGGACGCTCGGCTCCTCGACTTCCCTCCAGGGGCCGCGCCACTGCCACTCGCGGGTACAAGCACCAGACTTCAAGGGCATTCCGTTGCCCCCATGACGCTCGATCCCTTCGGCGGCGAGAAACACCTGAACCGCCCTCTCAACCACCTCGGTATCAAGCACCGACCCCTCCCGCTCGAGCGCCCCTACGGTAGCCTCGATCGCCGCAGGGGAAACCGGTACGTGCATCAGTCCAGCTCCTCTACACGCTTGCCGTTGATCCTGGCGGAGAAGCTGCGAGCCCCGTTACTGGTCTCGACTAGCAGCGCCCCGTTCTCGTCCTGGCCTGTGATCTCCGGGTCACACGCGGGGTTCTCCTTCTCGAACCGCTTCCAGGTGAGGAGAGTGGCCGTGCTCACAATCCACTGCCTGCGGCCCTGTGTGATGACAGCCACGGTCAGCTCCTCCCCTGCGATCGAAGTAGGCTCATCCCGATCGCTGCCCGCGTGTCGAGGGTGCGCATCACGGCCTTCAAGCCTTCCCAGCGGGCCTCGTGCTCCATGCCGAGCATCGCGGTTTCACGGTCAGCGATGGCGTTGCGTTCAGCGATCGTGCCCGTTGCGATCAGGAACTCTTCCGCGCGGGTCTTCTCCTTGTCGCGCTTGCTGCGCCAGTGGTCGAGCGCTGCGGCCTCCAGCTCATTTTGTCGCTGCGACATGTCGCACTCGATCTCCTCAAGGCGAGCTTGGACTGCGCCGGGTGCGGTGAGGGTGCTCACGCGGGGACCTCCTCGGCCTTCTCGGCTGCGTTGATCGCTCCCCGCACGCGCATCATCGCCCGGTGGCAGTCGAGCACCGCGAGGTAGTCCTCATCCTCCGCAACCGTCGGGCGTACGGCGAACATGCCGTCGTCACCCAGTTGCAGGATCACCCTGTGCTCCGAGTGGTCGCCGCACTCTCGGAGGGCAATCTCGTAGCCAGCCATCTGAAGGTGATGCTCGGCATACACCCGATTACTGGTCTTCAGATCCAGCAGTGTCCGCTTGCCGTCGATCTTCGCAAGGAGATCGAAGCGCCCAGCGAACCCGAACCGCGGGGAGCCCACCACCTGCTCCACAAGGATCGGCTCCGGTTCTGCATCCAGCAGCCAACGGCAGAGGGACTTGACGTATCCCTGCACCTCGTCGGGGAAGTCGCCCACCATCGGCACCGTCCCCACCGAGCAGTAGGAGCGCAGCGCGTCGTGGATCGCAGAGCCGCGGTCGGCCCCAGCATCGCGCTTAGCCTCGGCGCCCATGTCACGCTGACGCACCACGCTGAGAGCCTGCTCCGGTGGCACCCCTTCGAGCTCCCCGGCGCGCTCCAGCCGCAGCGCGCCTTCGATCCCCATCCGCTCAGCCCACGCCACCAGCGCAGGCTTATCGAGCACCTTCAGGGCACTGGTCACGCTGATCGCCGCCGTGCGCTGCCCATCCTTGTGCAGCCAGTAGCGGTGACTCGCGTCCCGGTACTCGATGGAGACACCGGCCTCGGGGTAGTGGGTGAACTCGGAGCCCTCGCGCGGCTCGACCTCCGCCGTGATCGTCTGGTCGCTCACGACGCGCGCCGTTTGTCGAGGATGCCCCGTATCTCAAACGCATGGGCAGTCGTCAGGTCGTCCGTGGACTCCACGCCCACGCTGCCGAGCAGCAGCATCAGATCGTCCTCATCGAACCCCGCATCAGTGATCGCCTTGACGACCTTCGCGCACTCCTCCGGTGTGAGTAGCCGAGGAGTCCCGGCCTGTGCTGGACGCGGCCTCACCTGCTCCGCGGCGGTCTGCTCGTGAACGTCGGGATCGAGGTCAACCGCGTCGAGGTAGATCTCGTGACCCGGGCCGACCCGTGCAAACGCCACCTTCGCGGCGTTGGTGTAGCTGCCCTTGTAGACGTTCCCCGCCGTGGAGCCACGGTCCACCCCGCCGTAAGAGCAGCGGGAGACCATCGGCGGCTCTCCCAGGTTGCCGACCTCGACAACCACATGCGCCAGCGTGCCGTCCTTCTCATAGGCAGCCGCGTCTCTCCACCACAACGGGGTCAGCACGTTGTCCATGCGCTCCACCTGCACCTGCACGGAAGACACGCCCGTGGAGGCATAGGGCTTCCCCTTGACAACCCCGACCGACTTGATGAACCCCTTCGGGATCGGCCTACGCAGGAGCGGCCAGAGCGCGAGATACAGCTTCGGGGTCAAGGTGGTCGCGGTACCTCTGATTCCCGCCGCCTCGGCCGCTATGTTCTTCTCGCATTTGACCGCCGCCTCGGCGTCTGGTATCTGCTCGCTGGCGTTCACGACACACCATCCGGGGCTTCGATGACGCGTTCATTCCCCTCGCCAGGCAGCAGACCGCCCAGTGCGTTGTAACGGGCCTGAAGCTCATCCCACACGTCGGGAAACGCTTCGCGCAGTCGATCGCCGTTCGTGGTGCTCGCCTTCCACATCGCGGCCATGACCAGGGCATAAAATGGTGTGTCAGCCTCGGCAAGACGCCGCGACTCTTTGTAGTCGAAGAGACTCACGCTGCCAGCCCTTCTCTTCGGCGAATGGCCGTCCTGCGGCGAGCGCACGCGCGACACTGCCGGGCGCCCGTTGCCTTGATGGTTAGCGTGTTCGCCGTGTCGTACGGATGGCCCCACGGACAATGCGTGCGCTGGCCGAATACGCCTCGCGCCATGTTTATTTTGTGGGTGACGACTTCAAGGTGGCCGTCCCGCACGCAGGCTCGATTACGGCAGCGATGGTCCCGCTCCTTGCCGGCAGGGACGGGACCGAGTGGGAGGTGGTAGGCAAGCACCATGCGCCCATTCAGCCAAAACACGCCATAGCCGTCTCTATTGAGCGCCGCCGTCCACACCCAGCACGGCCCCAGCTCGGGGCAATGCTTAGGGATCGGCCCGGTCTTGTTGACCTTCGCCCAGAAACGGTCGGGCAGCGCGTAGAACGGGGCGTCAGCAAGGTCGATCTGCTTGGAGGCCGTGTAGTCGTAGAGGGTCACGAATCACCCCAGTCAGCGTCCGGTGCGAGCGCCCGGATCTCCACAGGCCACGGGCTCGGCGCCGGCCGCTCGGGGGCGAGGACCTTCTCGTCGCACTGCAACGTGATCTCCACACCGCCCGTGAACTTCCGGGTCAGCCGGTACTCGCCGTGCCCCGTGCGCTCCGGTGTCGGCTCATCGAACCGGCGGGCGAGTTCCAGAAAGCGCTCCCGCTCCCTCTTTTCCCAGAGATTAGCCACCTGCGCGATCACGAACTGCACGGGCATGTCGGGCCGCGCCTCAAGCCAGTCCGCGAGCTGGCGGAGACCGTGCGCGACCTCCTCCGCACGGGTCGGCTCGACCGTCTCCATTGTCGTATGCTGCGGTGTACTGCTCACTTGGAACCGCCTTCCTCGTGGGTTTGTGCGGCTCGGAGCACAACCTCCGGGCCGCTGTTTTTGAAGCCCCTGCCGGCAACCGCCAGCAGGGCGCTTGACCGGCGTGGACGCAAATCGTCCGCCGCCGCACGCTCTTGGCGTTCACCAAGACGCGGGCGCGAAAGATCGGCGAGGACCGCCTTGCGACGGAGCCTCATGACAACACCAACTCCCGATGAACAGCAACATGCGGCCTTGCAACCCCGCAGTCGGTGCACTGCTTCTCGGCGGTCATCCCAATCTCCCGTGCTGGCGGAGGAAGGCAGCAGCTCCCTGTCGCGCTTTACAGTTGGTGCAGTCGCATTTTTCCCACTCCCCCCGCGCGTCGCGGGTCAAGTTGCGCTCCAGGAGATCGAGCATCGGCTCCAGCTCGACAAATGAGACAGCCCTTTTGCCCCCAAAGCCCCCAAAGGTCACCAGCAACGTCTGCGGCTGCGTGTACTCGCTCATCGCCCGCACCGATCGCGGATGCGTGGAGCAACCCACTCAACTACCCCCAGATGCTCTCGACCTTCTGCTTCAGCTTCCGCGGGATCGGGGCCCACTCGCTCTCCTTGATCGCCGCGAACATCCCCTCCTTGTCCTCCAGCCGCTCCGTGGCCTTCTCGATCGCTCCCTTGCGTGTCGTGGCCTTCACCGCCGCTTTCTCGGTGAGGTGCTTCCACGCACCGTCCACGAGCTGGAATACGTGGTAGGCGCTCGAGCTCTTTGGGCGCGTCGGCTTCGCCGGCTCGACGGTGACGGAACTTTCGGCTTCGGGCATTCGTCTCTCCAATCGTTGAACGTGGGATGGGCGGCAAGCAGTCGAAGCACTGGTCGCCGTGAAGTAGTTCCTCCTCGCTCGTGAGCAGCCGGGCGCAGTCACGACACGAGCGCGGGTCTCCCGCTACAGCAAGTGCGACGAGGTCCGCGTCGGTGAAATCGCGCTCGATCACAGCTGCTCCTTCCTGCGCCGGTACTCGTTGATCTCCGCGTCAGCGATTTTCGCCACAACACAGAGGCACGCGGCGAGTACGAACACACCCGTCACCGCGAGGAGAGCGATAATCGCGATGAGTTCACCGATCGAGCCCATCAGACGCCACCCAAGTGCGTCCGGTGGACCGGGCGCTCGAATCGGCGGGGAGGATCAATCGTCTGCGGGGCAGCCGTCCGCGGGTCCCACGATTCAACGCGCGAGGGAAGGGGCTCCGGGGACACGGCGAGGTCCGCCCGGCGTTCCACGCTCACGCAATGGCCCGTCTCGATCACATGCTCACGGGCGGCAGCGATAACCTCCGGGGTGCCCGGGTGTCGTACGCGCCAAGGGCAGTCAGCGCAGCTCCCGATAGCTTCGAGCGGGTGCCACTGCCCTACCTCAGTCCGGCGCGCAGGCGCCTCGGCTTGCTCACGGGTCAGCTCCGGGCGGATCACGACGCCGGCTTCTTTGCGTCAGAAATCGAGCGCGCCTTGTCGTACAGGAGGCGCGCCAGATGTAGCTCGATCGTATTGTTCTCGCCGCCAATCGATAGCCAGCGGGGATAGCTGAGCACATCGCGGAGAACTTGCCGTGCCTCGGCAAGCTGAGCCTCGGCCCGCTCAGCACGCTCACGCATCGCGTCCCACGCCATCTTCTGGCCGGCAGCAAAAGTCTCGGACTGCCCAGCGTAGAAGTCGCGCGCCGCTCGCCAGCCGCCCTCAAAGGGTTCGGGCGACGGTCGAACTCTTCGACTGGCTGCGGCCATCGCCTTGCGCTCGCCATCGGATAGCTCGCGTCGTGCTTCTCGGTCGCGTACCCCGTCCGCTGCCTTCTCCATGTTCGGAGTGGCCGGAGTAGTCATCCCGCAGCCTCGATCCTTGCCCGACGCTCGGCGCAATCTTCACATGAGCAGCTATCGACGCCCTTCCGGCAAAGGTGTCCTTCCGCCGTAGAACTCATCGTTCGGCCGCACGAGCGGCATAGCGTCACCATCTGGCCGCCGATGCCGCCCGGAACGCGGATATCCTCGTGAGTGGCTTCATCGCTCACAACGCACGCTCCCCACGCTCGGGCTCCCGGACAGGGCACCCGGGTGAGCCAGGCAATGGCCGGGCGAGCGCCGAGGGCGTGTAGGTGCGGCCAGCTTTCCGGGCACGGACTGGTCTCGCGAGAGCAGCCAGCTCCTCCGCTACGTCGGGGTCCGGGTGCCAGGGTGTGGTGAGATCGTCGCGGGTCACGACGCGCTCCTTCCAGAGAGAGACGGAGCCGCGAGCACCTTCTCGACGAGCTCTTTGTCTTCAAACATCGACAGCTTGGTGTGTGCCCAGCGCAATGCCTCCTCGGCCCGTGCTGCTCGCACTTCGGCCGCAGCAGCACGCGACATGGCCGCCAAGAGGCGATCCACAAGCGAGCGCTCATAGATAGCCAGCGGTGGTGGTAGCACCGAACCGGACGGCACGTACAGCTCGAAGGGCACCGTCGGGGCGCTCATGCTCGACTCCCATCAAGACACGCCGCGTTGTCAAGGAGGACCGCGTAACCGTCCCTGATCTGTTCGAGCGCCTTGACGCGGGTAGCAACGTAGTCTCGCCGCAGGCATGTGACGCGCAAGGCAATTTCCGCACGAGGAAGGGCCGCAGCCACACTCGCCTTGTTGGCGAGGTCCACCAGGAGTGGACGGTGAGGATCTACCGCCCGGTCGATGAACTCCAAAACCTCCCACGGTCGCCCTCGCTGCGGACCGTACGGCACGGTCTCTACCTGTGCGCCGTCGAACGGGCCACCAGACGGCAACTTGCGGGCCATCACGCGGCCCTCACGGAGTGGTCGGCGCTCACTTCAATTTGCCTTTCAGCAGAGAGCGGAGGCAGGTCTGTATCGACTCAGCGGCCGAAGCGCTCACAGCATCCGCGATGCCCTGGAAGTCCGACCAGAGCCGCTCTTTGACCTTCTCCTTGACCTCCCGGGACAGCCATTCCCCGAGCGCAGTGTCCTGGCGGCTGCTGCTATAGCCCGAGCGGTTCTCGGGAAGCTTGATCTGCTCCTCGACGCGGGCGGCGATTAGTTCTCGCAGCGTACGCTTCGGGCCGCTACGTGGGTCGCCGTAGGCGTCGGTCGGCTGGAACTCGCCATCGAGCGCCTGGGTGATCGCTGCCGCGACCGGCTCACGTATCTCCAAGAGAATCTGGTCCTTGACCATCTCATCAACCCTTTGCTGAAGCGCTTCGTCGAACACCACCCGCGCCCGCTCCTCACCAGGCGGCCTCCAGCGCTCCACGGCCATCGCTGCGGCACGCTCGATGAGCTGCTCGCGCAGCTCGTCCTGGTCAATCAGCTCGTCTAGCGCGCTCATGCCACCGCCGCCTTCTGGTCGGCGTCAGACTCGTCGTGGACTTCTTCCATCGCGATCGAGTCCCAAAAGCGTTTCGCGCCCTCGACGCTCGCCTTCAGACCGCACTTGGTGCACTGGCCGCTGTAGGTCCACTCGACGCGATTGCCCTCGACGCCGATCTCGTAGTCCTCGCGGAAGTAGCGCAGCACATCCCCAGGACGCATCAGGCGGCCTTCCTCGCCACGTCGGGCCATAGCTCCTCGACCGTTACACGGACTAGCCCGTCGGAATAGTCAGTGATGACGTCAGCGATCCGCTCACGACGCTCGGGGGATTCGGGCGTGTGCTCGCCGGAGACGTAGCGGCCGACATCTCGCCGGTCGCATCGGATCTGTCGCGCCAGCGCGGCCTGGCTGAGCCCTACGCGCTCCAGGGCTTCCCGGAGGGGAGTCGGTGCTTCGCTGGCGAGTCTTGGTGGCACGTGGGCTCCTGGTCATGCGCCTCAATGGCGCTTCACGAGCACCCGCGCCAGCAGGTACAGCCGCCGGCGTTCGCTGAGCGTTGCTTCGCGCACACTTTCCTACTCCGACTGACCCCGGAGACCGGGACCCGCCTCAAGGAAGGTTGGATTCGGGTTCAGCCGGCGTAGCGGCGTGCCACCCGTTCGGCCGCTCCGACGTAGGAACCGCCGAACAGCACCGCGTGCACGAGTAGCGGCAGCAGCTGCCACAGCTCGATGCGCTGCTCCCAGCCCTCCACGAGCGGCGCGGTCTCGGTGTAGGCCGCGAAAACGCGCTCCGTGGGGGCGCCGAACAGCCTCAGCATCGCGAGGTCCACCTCGCGATGGCCCCCGTACGCGGAGGAGTCGATCAACCACGGGCGACCCTCCGCGTCGGCCATCACGTTGCCGCTCCACAGGTCCCCGTGCAGTCGCGCCGGCGGCTCCGCGGGGCCGGCGAGCTCGGGCAAGCGCTCGCCCACCGCCTCGACCGCCCGCGCCCCCGCTGCCGAGAGCGCTCCGCGCTCGCGGGCGACGCGCGCCAGCGGGAGCAGACGCCGCTCGGCGTAGAAGCCGGGCCAGTCCGGGGCGGGCTCGTTGGGGAGCTGCAACGAGCCGAAGCGCGCAGCGCCGACGCCGGGGTCGCCGAACGCGGGGGCGCCGGCGGCATGGGTTAGCGCCAGGCCGCGGCCCAGCTCCTCTGCGCCCTCCGCACTCAGATGTCCTGGCTCCACCCACTCGAGCACGAGGTAGTCGCAGGAGACCTCCAGCACCCGCGGGGTGCGCAGCGCCCCGGGCTCGGCGAGCCACTGAAGACCGCTGGCCTCTGCGGCGTACTCCCCGGAGGCCGCGTCCGGGCGCGTCTTCACGAACGCCTCGCTCCCCTCGCGGAGGGTGACGCGCCACGCCTCGTTGATGTCCCCGCCGCCGACGCGCCGTGCGTTGGTGGCGCCAGCCGGCAGGCTCACGTGCGTCCGCTCCGCCGACGCTCTGGGCTCACTACGAGGGAAGGATAGTGCCCGGCTTCGGTCGCAGCCGCTCGAGCAGCGACGCGCAGGCGGCGTGCACCAGGTCGAGCACCTCCTCGAAGCCTCCCGGCCCGCCGTAGTAGGGGTCGGGCACGTCGAGCTCCCCCTCGGCGGCGGGGTCGAACTCGCGCAGCAGCCGCACCTTGGCGCGGGTGTCCTCGTCGCGCGCGAGGCGGTGCAGGTTGCGCAGGTTCTCGCCGTCCATCGCGAGGATCAGGTCGAACTCCTCGAAGTCGGACGGCCCCACCTGCCGAGCGGCGCTTTCCAAGGCGATCCCGCGCCGCCGCGCCACCTGGGTGGCGCGCGCGTCGGGCGGCTCCCCCACGTGCCAGCTCCCGGTGCCGGCGCTGTCCACTTCGATCCGCTCCTCGAGCCCCGCGTCGCGCACGAGCTTGCGCATCACCCCCTCAGCGGTGGGAGAGCGGCAGATGTTGCCGAGGCACACGAACAGCAGACGTACGCTCGCGCCGTCCCCGGCGGAGCCGATCGAGGGCACTCCGTCCGCCGTGGCTCCGCTCACGCTCGCCTTTCCCCCGCGTCGTCTCTCGCGGATCCCCTCGAGCGCACTCCACCCACCGGGGCTCGAGTCACGTACTCCAAATCCCACCCCCTCACCGCCCTCACTCCTCCCCCAGCTCCAGGACCGCGAGGAACGCCTCCTGGGGGACCTCGACGCGGCCCACCTGCTTCATCCGCTTCTTGCCCTCCTTCTGCTTCTCCAGGAGCTTTTTCTTGCGCGTTATGTCCCCCCCGTAGCACTTCGCGATCACGTCCTTGCGGAACGCCTTCACGGTCTCGCGGGCGATCACGTGCGAGCCGATCGCGGCCTGGATCGGGACGTCGTACTGCTGGCGGGGGATGCGCTTGCGCAGGCGCTCCGTCAGCGCGCGGCCCACGTCGTAGGCCTTCTCGCGGTGGACCACCATCGAGAGCGCGTCCACGGGGTCGCCGGCGAGCAGCACGTCGAGCTTGACGAGGTTCGAGGGCTTCATCCCGATCAGCTCGTAGTCGAGGGAGGCGTACCCGCGGGTGCGGGACTTCAGCTGGTCGAAGAAGTCGAGCACGATCTCCACGAGCGGCACGTCGTAGGTGAGCTGCACGCGCTCCGGGGAGAGGTAGTGCATCCCGACGTGCTCCCCCCGCCGTTCCTGGCAGAGCTCCATGATCGCACCCACGTGCTCGCGGGGGGCGATGACCTGGGCCTTGATGAACGGCTCGCGGATCTCCGCGATCGTGCCGGGGTCGGGCATGTCGGAGGGATTGTGCACCTCCAGCTCCTCGCCGTTGGTTAGCGTCACGTCGAACTCCACCGAGGGCATCGTCGCCATCAGCTCGAGGTCGTACTCGCGCTCCAGGCGCTCGCGCACGATGTCCATGTGCAGCAGGCCGAGGAAGCCGCAGCGGAAGCCGAAGCCCAGCGCGTCGGAGGTCTCCGGCTCCCACGAGAGCGCCGCGTCGTTGAGCGTCAGCTTCTCCAGCGCGTCGCGCAGGTCGGGGTAGGTGTCGGACTCGATCGGGAACAGCCCGCAGAAGACCATCGGCTTGACCTCCCGGTAGCCGGGGAGGGCCTCGCTGGCCTCTGCTCCGGCCCGCCCGCGCGTGGTGAGCGTGTCTCCGACGCGCAGCTGCGTGACGTCCTTCACGCCGGTGATGAGGTACCCGACCTCGCCCGCGGCGAGCTGGTCGGTGGGCATCATCTGCGGGGAGAAGCAGCCGATGTCATCGATGTCCGCGTGCAGGCCGCTCGCCATCGCGCGGATCGGCTCGCCCTTGCGCAGCACCCCGTCGACGACGCGTACGTAGGCGATCACCCCGCGGTACTGGTCGAACTGCGAGTCGAAGATCAGCGCGCGTGGGGGCGCCTCGGGGTCCCCCGCCGGCGGGGGCACGCGCGTGACGAGCTCCTCCAGCACCTCCACGACGCCCGCCCCCGTCTTGCCCGAGATGCGCAGGATCCCCTCCGGGGGCTCGCCGATCAGCTCCGCGACTTCGCCCGCCACCCGCTCCGGCTCCGCGCCGGGGAGGTCGAGCTTGTTCAGGCACGGGATCAGCTCGAGGCCGGCATCGACGGCGAGGTACGTGTTGGCGACCGTCTGCGCCTCCACCCCCTGGGCGGCGTCCACGACGAGCAGCGCGCCCTCGCACGCCTCCAGCGAGCGCGAGACCTCGTACGTGAAGTCCACGTGCCCGGGAGTGTCGATCAGGTGCAGCTGGTAGGTCTGCCCGTCGGCGCTCTCGAAGAAGACCCGCACCGCCTGCGCCTTGATCGTGATGCCCCGCTCGCGCTCCAGGTCCATCGAGTCGAGCACCTGCGCGCGCATGTCGCGCTCGTTCACCGTGTGCGTCAGCTCGAGGATGCGGTCCGCGAGCGTCGACTTGCCGTGGTCGATGTGCGCGATGATCGAGAAGTTGCGGATGTGGGCCTGGTCCATGGTCTTCCTGTCGCCTCCCCGGATGGGAAGGTCCGTCGGTCTGGAGACTTTAGATTGGCACGCCTCGAGGGCGTGCCCCGCGGCGTTCGTTGTGCGCCCCCGGGCTGGGTGCACGTGCCCGGGTACGCACCCCGCTAACCTTGGTGGTCCGGCGGATCGCCCACGCGGCCAGGGTCGCAAGACCCAAACCGGGCAACGTGCCGGCCTTCGGGCCGGCAGCCAGTCCCGGTGGTCGGGAGTGTCATGCCGCCCAGGCAATAAGACACGCAAGTCCTGGGACGTAGTAGTTCAAAGGCGATCTTTGACCGGGCCGACCGGGCGGGCCTTTGGCCCGCCCGGTTCGCATCTGGGCCACCCGACGAGCGGGACGCCGCAACGCCGCAACACCTTGGGCCGCTACGCCCTGCCCAGCTGGGTGCGGATCAGGCGGCTCACCTGGTGGGCCTCGGGGACGTGCATGACGAGCACCGCGCGCATGTACACCAGCACGCCGGCGGCGCCGGCGGCGCCGACGCTGACGATCTGCGCGGGCAGCGAGCCGCCGAGGAGGGCGTCGAGCGCGTACCACACCACCCAGGACACCCCCCCAAGGAGGACGGAGGCGAGCAGGATGCGGGCGGTGATCATCGTGGTCTGGCGGCCTTCCAGGCGCCCGTTGAAGCCGATCCGCAGGCGGTGGACCTGCAGCGCAGTCATCACCACGTTGGCGGCCACGGTGCCGATGATCAGCCCCGCGATCCCCAGCGGCTTGTAGAGGGAGAGCGAGACGACGACGTCCACCACCATGTTGAGCGCCGCCAGCCGGGTGGGGATCCAGGGGCGCTGGACGGCGAAGAAGGTGCGCGTCAGCAGCAGGTTGAGCCCCCCGAAGGGCAGCGAGAACGCGAACCAGAACAGCGCGATCGACACGAGGTGGGTCGATTCGGCGTTGAAGGCCCCACGTTCGAAGACCAGCCGCACGATCGGGGCCGTGAGCACGATCATGAACACGGCGGCAGGAATCAACAGGAGGTTGATCTGGCGCATCCCGATCCCCACCGCGCGGCGCATCCCGCGCGGGTCGCGCCGCGAGGCCATGCGGCTGAGGGTGGGAAAGAGCACGGTGGCCACCGCGACGCTGAAGATCCCCTGGGGCAACATGTAGATGCGGAACGCGTTTTCGATCGCCCGGGGGGCGTGTTCGGAGACGAGGGTGCCGAACGCGGCGTTGATGAGCTGGTCGAGGTTGATGATGCCCAGGCCGATCGTTACGGGGAGCATCAGCACGAAGACCCGGCGGATTCGGGGGTCGTGCCAGTCGATGCTGAACTGCAGACGGAAGTCGATGCGCGCGAGCGCCCCCAGCACCATCACGAACTGCACGCCGGTGGCGATCAGGATGCCGACGGCGTACGCGTAGACCTCGTTCTCGCCGTGGAAGTGGGGGCGCAGGAGGACGAGCGCGACGATGATCACCACGTTCCACACCGCGGGGGCGAGGGCGGGGATCGTGAAGTGTTCGTAGGACTGCAGGATCCCCACGAGCAGGCCGGTCAGCCCGAGCAGGAGCACGACGGGAAACAGCACCTGCGAGAGCCCCACGGTGAGCGTGTCCAGGGCTCCGCTGAACTCGGGGCCGGTGAACAGCGGCATGATCACCCCGGCGGCGAGCACGAAGAACGCGGTGATCGCCCCGAGCGCGAGCAGCATGATCCAGAAGAGGGTCGACGCGAGCCGCAGGGCCTCGCGGCGGCGGCCCTGCTGGAGCAGATCGGTGAAGACCGGCACGAACGCGGCGGACAGCGCGGCCTGGGCGAAGAGGTTGGCGATCAGGTTGGGGACGAGGAAGGCGATCGTGAACGCGGAGGCCGGACCGCTGGTGCCGAAGTAGCTCGCGGCCACGACCTCCCGCCCGAGGCCCGCGACCCGCGAGAAGGCGGTGAGGATCGAGAAGATCGCGGTGTTGCGTGCGACGCGACCGCCGCCGGCGCCGCCGCCCCTCGTCGCGGCGTCGCCCCCCTCCGCGCCGGCGCCTGCGCCGCTCGCCACCGGGTCCACCCCCTCCACCGGCGCTGCGCCCTCCTGGCTGTGCGGCTGCGTGGCGGGCTCTTCGGTCGCGGACAAGGCCGCTATAGTACGGCGCTCCCGCGATGGCCAACATCCACTCACAGAAGAAGCGGATCCTGCGCTCCGAGCGCGAGCGCTTGGAGAACCGCCTCTACACCTCGACGATCAAGACGTGCTTCCGGCGCCTGGAGGCCGCTGTCCAGAGCGGCGACGAGCAGGCCGCGGAGACCGAGCACCGCGGGCTGGTGAGCCGCATCGACACGGCGGTCAAGCGCGGCGCGCTGCACCGCAATACGGGCGCGCGCAAGAAGAGCCGCGCCGCTCGCGTGCGCGCTTCGGTCGGCTCCTAACCGGCGATCGCCGCTATCGCTCGCAACGCGAGGGTGTCCTCGTTCAGGTACGAGAGTCTGGAGCGCTGGGCCCGCAGCTGAGCCCCGCCGCGCGTGTCGAGCTCGAGGTCCGCGAGCACACCGAGCGCGCCACGCAGCCGCTCCGGATCGCTGCGAGCGACATCCGCGAGGAAGCGCTCGGCAGCGCGGGAGGGCATCCGCAGGCTGCGCTTGATCTCAGCAGCCGACTCCCCCGCCTGCAGGCGCATGGCGACGGCGAGCGCCTCGCGTAGACGCGAGGCCATCAGGTAGGCGAGCCCTCCAAGGCGCTCCCCCTGGCGGCGCAGGCGCAGGTAGACAAGGGTCGCCTCGCGAGAATCCCCGCCGACGAGCGCGTCGGCGAGCGCGAAGGCGCGCCGCTCGGCGGAGTGGGCAGTGCGCTGCTCGATCTCCTGTGCGCTCACGTGGATCGGCTTGGATGCGGCGGGGTCCTCACGCGCATCGGCGAGTTCCAGCGCCAGCTTCTCCAGCTCGCGCAGAATCCGCTGTTGGCGCTCCCCGACCTGCGCTACCAGCGCCTTCGCCGCCGCCTGGTCCAGCGCGAGGCCCAGCCGGGCTGCCTGCTTGCGCGCCCACTTGGGCAGCTCCCACGGCTTGACTGTGCCCTGCTCCACCACCTGGCCCTTGGCGGCCTTGACGGCCGCGTGCACTGCGGCGGGGGCCTTCGTGCGCCCCTCCTCGCGCGCGAACAGGGCGACGGTGGTGTCGGGTGGGAGCTCGCGCATGGCGGGGATCAGGTGCTGCTCGACGTCGGCCTGCTTCCAGCGCTCCACGCCATCGACGACGATCACGCGCTGCCCGATCGCGAAGGTCATCGCGGTGAGCGCGAGCGCCACCCCAGCCGGTGTGCCGGCCTCCCCCGAGAGCACCTCGACGGAGCCGGCGTCCCCCTCCCTGAGCCCCAGCGCGTGCAGCCCGGCGCGGCGCTCGGCGATCGCCCCGTGGTCGTCGCCGTGGATCAGGTAGGCGGGCTTCAGCGCGGACATCCCGCGCCCGAGTGTATAGACGCCCCTAGACGGCCGAGAGGCAAGCGAGGCCAGGACGCAAGGAGCGTGGCGTGCTGAGCACGCGAGCGACTGAGGACACAGCCTCGCGCCGCCTATCGGCCGTCTAGCGCACCACTAGGTTCACTAGCTTGCCTGGCACCACGATCTCCTTCACGACCTCTTTGCTGTTGAGATGCGCACGCACGTTGGGCGCAGCGCGGCAGAGCTCCTTGAGCTGCTCGGGGGTGGCGTCGGCGGGGGCCTGCACGCGGTCGCGCAGCTTGCCGTTGACCTGGCAGACCAGCTCGTAGACGTCGCGCTCGAGCAGCGCGGGGTCCGCCTGCGGCCAGGGCTGCTCCCACACACGCTGCCCCCCGCTGAGACGGTCGTAGATGTCGGCGCCGGTGTGCGGCGCGAACGGGAAGAGCAGCGAGGCCGCCGTGGAGAGGGCGAAGCGCAGCGTGGCGGTCGACGCCTGCGCACGCAGGCGCGAGCATTCGTTCAGCAGCTCCATCACCGCCGCGATCGCCGTGTTGAAGGCGAAGCGGCGCAGGTCGGTGGAGACCTTGTCGATCGCCCAGTGGGCCTTGCGCAGCAGCTCCAGGTCCGGTCCTTCGCCCTTCGGGAGGGCCTCCTCTCCCCCATCCCCGCGCTCGGCGATCTCGGCGGCCAGTCGCCAGAGGCGGCTGAGGAAGCGGTGCATGCCCTCGACCCCGTCGTCGGACCAGTCGGCGTCCTGGTCGGGGGGAGCTATGAACAGGACGTAGCAACGGGCGGTGTCCGCGCCGTAGCGCTCGACGATCGAGGCCGGCGAGACGACGTTGCCCCTGGACTTGCTCATCTTCGCGCCGTCCTTGGTGACCATCCCCTGCGTGAAGAGCGCCTGGAAGGGCTCCTGGAAGTCGAGGTGGCCGAGGTCGGCGAGCGCCTTCGTGAAGAAGCGCGCGTACATCAGGTGCAGGATCGCGTGCTCGACGCCGCCGATGTACTGGTCGACGGGCATCCACCGGCGCAGTGCCGCGGGGTCCCACGCGGCCTCGTCGTTGGCGGCGTCGCAGTAGCGCAGGAAGTACCACGAGGAGTCGACGAAGGTATCCATCGTGTCGGTCTCGCGGCGCGCCGGCCCGCCGCAGGCGGGGCACTCCGCGGCGAGGAACTCCTCGGCCGCCGCCAGCGGCGAGCTTCCGCGCGGCGCGTAGTCCTCGATCTCGGGCAGCTCGACCGGAAGCTGCTCCTCGGGCACGGGCACGATCCCGCAGCGCTCGCAGTAGAGCACCGGGATTGGGCAGCCCCAGTAGCGCTGGCGAGAGATGAGCCAGTCGCGCAGGCGGTAGTTGACCGAGGCGTGGCCCTTGCCCTCGCGGTCCAGCCACTGCACGATTGCGGCGAGCGCCTCGCGGTTGCCCATCCCGTCGAAGTCGGGGTGCGAGCTCACCAGCGGCCCGTCGCCGGTGTACGGCAGTCCCTGCGCATCGGCGCCCTCCGAGGGCGGCGGGGTGGGTGGGCCTTCGATCACGCGGCGGATCGGCAGCCCGTGGGCGCGTGCGAAGGCGTGGTCGCGCTCGTCGTGTCCGGGCACCGCCATGATCGCGCCGGTGCCGTACTCCATCAGCACGTAGTCGGCGACGTACATTGGGATCTCCTCGCCGTTGACGGGGTTCGTCACGGTGCGTCCGAGCGCGACCCCTGTCTTTGGCCGCTCCACGTCGCCGCGCTCCTCGTTGGACTCGGTGAGCGCGTAGTTGACGTACTCGCGCACCGCCCGCTCGTGCTCGGTGCCCTCGGTGAGCCGCTGCACGTCGGGGTGCTCGGGGGCCATCACGAAGAAGGTCGCCCCGAACAGCGTGTCGGGGCGGGTCGTGAAGACCGGGTAGTCCACCCCCAGCTCCGCGCAGCGGAAGGTCACCTCGGCGCCCTCCGAGCGCCCGATCCAGTTGCGCTGCATCGTCTTCACGTGCTCCGGCCACTCGATCCCGTCGAGGTCTCCCAACAGCCGCTCCGCGTAGTCGGTGATGCGCAGGAACCACTGCTCGAGCTGGCGCAGCTCGACCTCCGCGCCGCAGCGCTCGCAGTGGCCGTCCACGACCTGCTCGTTGGCGAGCACCGTCTGGTCGGTGGGGCACCACTTGACCGCCGCCTCCTTGCGGTAGGCCAGGCCCGCGTGCAGCAGCTGCAGGAAGATCCACTGTGTCCAGCGGTAGTAGCTCGGTTCGTGGGTGGCAAGCTCGCGCGACCAGTCGATCGAGATCCCCCACGAGCGGAACTGGCGTTGGAAGGAGGCGATCGAGACGGCGGTCGAGTCGCGCGGGTTCACGCCGGTCTTGATCGCGTGGTTCTCCGCAGGCAGGCCGAAGGCGTCGTAGCCCATCGGGTGCAGCACACGGCGGCCGAGGCGCCGGTGGAAGTGCGCGATCGCGTCCCCCACCGCGTAGACCTTCAGGTGCCCGATGTGGGGCTCCCCGCTGGGGTAGGGAAGCATCTCGAGCACATAGGACTTCGGCGGCTGGGAGGGGTGGGCGCCATTTCTCGGCGCGCCGCTCCCGCCATCCGCGAAGGCGGCGCCCTCCCCGTCGTGCCCCGGCGAGTCGTTGGAGACCTCCCAGGTGCGCTCCACCGCCCACACCGCCTGCCAGCGGGGCTCGATCTCATGCGGGTCATAGCGTTGCTCAGCCATGTCCGCCGGGAGGTTAGCGAGCGCCCCGGGACGGAACGCTCGCGCGCTCGACTGGACGCCTACACAGCCGCCCGGTCGATCCGTGACGACACAGCCGCCGGTCGATCCGTGGCTCTCGATCCGTCGCTCTGTATGAACGGGCGCGGCCGTCGCTCAGCGGCAGCCCGACCGGTTTTGCTAGGCCAGCTCCTGGGAGGCCGTCTGGAAGCGACCCATCGTCTGCCCGAGCGACTCGCCGGTGTAGGCGTTGATCACGCCGACGTCGTCGACGACCGTGGCCGCGCGCACCACGACTCGCTCGAACTCCTCGCTGGAGCGGATCTCGTCCAGCTTGCCGCGCTCGCCGCGCAGCAGCACGAAGCCGCCGAGCCCGCTGCCGTGTGGCGCGAGGAGCACCGGCTCGAAGCTGTCGATCCGGCCCTCCTGCTGCAATTTGCCGTAGTACGCGATCGTCTCCTGGAAGACCTGTAGAGCCTTCTGCTCACGGCCCCGCACCACGGGGCCCCAACCCAGGAACAGCGCTTCTCCAGCCATGTCCGAATCCTCCTCGTGTTGGGTTCTTCGAGACTACTCCGATCCGCGCAATCATGTGAAGCGGGAGCGGGCGCGCACCGCCTCGACGATCGGCGCCGGTGCCTTGCGCGGCGAGCCGGCGTCGAAGGGTGGTTGGGGGTCGTACTCGATGCCCAGCTGGATCGCCTGCGCCATCTGATCGCCGGCGATCTTCGCTGTGAGCGCGAGTGCCATGTCGATCCCCGCGGAGACGCCCGCGGCGGTGACGAGCTTCCCGTCGAACACGACCCGCTCGGCGACCGGCTCGGCGCCGAGCCGGCCCAGCTCCTCGAGCGCCGTCCAGTGGCTGGTGGCACGCCTGCTGGCCGAAACGGGGATGCTCGCCAGAGGCGAGCGTCTCCCGGCTTCGGTAAGCAGCCCCGCGGCGGCGAGAATCAGCGAGCCGGTGCAGACCGAGGCGGTCCACGTCGAGGTCTCGTGCGCAGCGCGCAGCCACTCATGCACAGGGCCGTCATCCATCAGCGCCACCTGGCCCGGCCCGCCTGGCACGAGCACGATCTCCGGGTGCGGGAGCTCCGCGAGCGAAGCGTCGGCCACCAGCGCAAGCCGGCCGGTGTCGGTGCGCTTGGGCCCCGGCTCCTGCGCGACAAACGTCACCTCGGCACCGGGCAGGCGGCTGAAGACCTCGTAGGGCCCGACCGCGTCCAGCGCGGTGAGACGGTCGAAGATGAGGATCGCGATCTGCAACGGTCGGCTCCTTTGGCCTCAGGCCGCCACGTCGGGCGCGGCGGCGATTGTGTGAAAGCGTCGGCGGTACTCGGCGGGACCGACTCCGAGCGCGCGTAGGAAGACCCGGCGCATCGTCTCGGCGGTGCCGAAGCCGCACGCCGCGGCGACCACGGCGACGGGCTGCTCGCTCTCCTCCAGCCGCCGCCGGGCGGCCTCCAAGCGCAGTCGCTCCACGTAGCGGGCGGGCGTGACCCCCACCTCGGCGTGGAAGCGGCGCGCGAAGTGGCGCGGGCTCATGTGAGCGTGCTCGGCGAGCGACTCGACCGTCAGGTCGGCCTTGAGGTTCTCCACTGCGAAGCGCTGCACCTCCCGCAACCCAGAGTGCTCGGGCGCTCGGGCTGCGAGCGTGGCGCTGAACTGCGACTGGTTGCCTGGGCGGCGCAGGAAGAGCACCAGATGGCGCGCGATCGTAAGGGCCGCATCCCGGTCGAGATCCTCCTCGACCATGGCGAGCGCAAGGTCCATGCCGGCGGTCACGCCCGCCGAGGTCCACACCGGCCCGTCGCGGACGAAGATCGGCTCGGGATCGACGCTCACCAGCGGGTGGCGGCGCGCAAGTTCAGCGGCTGCCGCCCAGTGCGTGGTCGCGCGGCGCCCGTCGAGCAGCCCCGCGGCGGCGAGCAGGAATGCCCCGGTGCACACCGACGCGACCCGCCGGGCACTCTCGGCGCGAGTGGCGATCCAGTCGATTAGCGCCGGGTCCGCGCACGCGTGGTCCGCCCCGGCGCCCCCCGCAACTAGCAGCGTGTCGATCGGCGTGGGCGCGTTCTCGATGGCGGCGTGGGGCACGATCGTCAGCCCTGATGAGGTGGCCACGGGAGCGCCGTCGCGGCTGACCACGGTCGTACGGTAGCCGCGGTCGGCGCCATGGCCGCGGTCGGCCGCGGCAGGGGGCTGTCCGGTCAACGCGTCGCGACCGCCTGCCTCGATCATCAGCTGAGCTCCGCTGAACACCTCGAGCGGCCCGGTCACATCCAGGCTCTGCACCTCCGGATAGACGACGATTACGACGTTCCGTGGGGAGCGATTGCGAGTCATCGCCTGTGATCGTGACCGATCCCCGTTCTGTCTGCAAGGACAGATTTCCAATGATTCCTGCCATGAGCCGCGCGCGCGATCCTCGGCTACGCGATCGCCGAACCGACGGCCACGCGATAGCATTAGGGGCGCTTAGGGGCTATAGCTCAGCTGGGAGAGCGCTTGCATGGCATGCAAGAGGTCGTCGGTTCGATCCCGACTAGCTCCATTCAGAAGTGCCTGCAAATAGGCTGTTTCTATCGCTTCTAGCGCGGGATTTGAGAACTCCGAAGCTGTCTGGCGGCTCCCATGGGCCCATTGATGGACCCAAACGCAGCCAACTGTCTGGACGGTCTTGCGGACTGAAGAGGCAGCGTCAACCTCCTGCTTGACTCGCAAGAGGTCGCCGGTCCGATCCCGACCAGACCATAGCTTGCCGAACAGGCTTCATCGGAACGCACAAAAGGCTACCTTCCGATGCCAGCGGAATACTATAGTTTAGAGAATAAACTGCCGAACCAGTAGCGATGGCCCTCTCTACCGCAAGCCAGCGATACCCACGTGTCGAGAAGACGCCGCCCGACCGGGAGGCCGATGTCCTGCGCCGCGCGCTCGCGCTCGTCGAGCAGCGCCTCCCGCCGGGCTGGCAGCTCACTGTCGATGAGCAAGCACGCCTTGGCGGTCTGCACGTGGACGCCGTGGTGGAGCTGAGCGCACCCGGCAAGGGCCACGCGACGCTGCTAGTTGAGGCTAAGCGGCAACTCGCCGCGCGCGACGTATCGAACGCTCTAGAGCAGCTTGAGCCGGCTTGCGAGCGCATGGGTCAACGAGCGCATGTCATGCCGATGTTGGTCGCGCGCTACCTGCCCGCCTCCACACGCCAACGACTCGAGGAGCGCGGCGTGGCATACGCGGATGCCACCGGCAACCTCCGCGTGGTGCTCGACCGGCCTGCGCTGTTCCTGCGTGATGTCGGCGCCTCGCGCGACCCGTGGCGCGGACCCGGACGACCGCGTGGGAGCCTTAAGGGACCGCCGGCCGCCCGGGTAATACGAGCGCTTGCTGACTACCGCCCCCCGCTTACAGTGCCCGAGCTCATCGAGCGAAGCGGCGCTTCCACGGGCGCCACCTACCGCGTGGTGGAGTTCCTAGAGCAGGAGGCACTCATCGAGCGCCAACCTCGCGGGGCGATCACCACCACCGACTGGCGGGCGCTGCTTGAACGCTGGAGCCAGGACTACGGTTTCCAGCAGAGCAACACCGCCGTCCCCCACCTCCAGCCCCGCGGCCTACCTACGCTGGTCACAGCACTGCGCTCCACCCCCGAGCTGCGGTATGCCCTCACGGGCTCGCTCGCCGCCGAACGCATCGCCCCCTACGCTCCGCCACGACTCGCGATGATCTACGTCGATCGGCTCGAGGAGGCCGCCGCGCAGCTCGACCTACGCGAGGTTGACAGCGGTGCAAACGTCCTGCTCGCCACCGGCGACTATGACATCGTCTTCGACCGTACCCAAGACATAGACGGCCTTCACACCGCTGCCCCGAGCCAGATCGCGGTCGATCTACTCACCGCCCCCGGACGCGGGCCCTCCGAAGGTCAGGCCCTACTCGACTGGATGAAGGCCAATGAACCAGCCTGGCGACGCTGACCTGCTCACCGCCGCGCGCTCCGCGCTACTCGACGCACTCCAAGCACTCCAACCCCACATCCACGCAGTGATCGTGATCGGTGCCCAGGCGATCTACCTGCACACCGGCGCAGCCCGAGTCGCACTCGCCGAGACGACCAAGGACAGCGACCTCGCACTCGACACCCGTACTCTCCCCGACACCCCGCTACTCGAGAACGCAATGCTCCAAGCCGGGTTTCGCCTCGACCCCGATTCGCCACAGCCCGGCTCCTGGCTGAACCCCGCCGGGATCCCCGTCGATCTCATGGTCCCCGAGTCACTCGCCGGCAGCACAGGCCGCCGCGGCGTGCGCATCCCCCCCCATTCAAAGCACGCCGCCCGTCGCGCAACTGGCCTGGAGGCCGCGATCATCGACCACACACCGATGCGTGTAACTGCCCTCGACCCCGCCGACCCCCGCGCCCGCACCGTCAACGTCGCCAGTCCCGCCGCGCTACTCGTGGCCAAGCTCCACAAGATCGCCGAGCGCGCAGACACGCCCGACCGCCTCATCGACAAGGACGCCCACGACCTCTACCGCCTCCTTGTCGCGATTTCCACTGACGAGATCGCGACAGCCCTCCGACGCCTACAAGCAGATCCACTCGCCGGTGAGACAACCCGACACGCGATCGAGCTCCTCGGCGAACTCTTTGCTACCGGACCCCAAGCACTCGGCTCAACCATGGCCGGCCGCGCCGAGCAGGGCATCGGCGACCCCACCACCGTCTCCACCGCTACCGCCGCACTCGCTGGCGATCTGACCACTGCACTGAGCCGATAATCCTCATCGCTTCCTCATCATCGTCTGCGATCAGACTTGCAAGTTGCACAACGAAGAAATTGCTCACGCCGCCAGCCAGATCACACTCGCTTCCATTGCCACCAGTAACGCGGCTGACGATCGTAGCTCGTCCGATCCGGTCGTCTGCCCAGCCCTCGCTCAGACTCCTGCTCAGCCCACAAGGCGGCTCGCTGGTGACTCGTGCCCCTAGACACAGGCCAACCACTGGCTGTCCGGCTTTGTGGTCTATCCGAACGCGACGGGCGTGCCGGTGAAGGTGCCGTTCTTGACCGGCTTCGCGGCATTTTTGCCTTTCGGCATACCGCATTTCGGCCCGCCTTCGTAGGTCTCGGTCACTGAACCGGTGAACGTCAGTGGCGAGAACGAGCCGGCTGTGGTTTCGCCGAAGAACGCGACCGACGGCGTTTCGCTCAATAGGAGGCTCAGCGGCCCCGTCGCCGTTGAAGGCTTCGGCTTCGGTGTCCATTTGTACTTCGCGAGCCCGGTCGCCGGTTCGCCTGGGCCTGTCAGCACTGAGCACGAGACCGGACCGGCCGTCGTCAGCGTAGCCTTGTAGGACACTTCGGTGAACGGTTCACCCGTGCACCTCGTCAGGGCGCCTTTGATTTCTATAATTTGGACTGCTGGTGTGTCCGTCAGGCCCGGTGAGAGTTTGACCGTGCCGGTGTTGGTGGTGCATGTCGCCTTTACGACGGTGTAGCTGATCGTGGCCGTGCCGGTCTCGCCGTCTCTGCTTCGCGGTCACCGTGTACGTGTGTGCCCCCAGGGTCGAGGTTTCGAGTATGCCCGAGGTGTCAGACCCGCCGTTGCTCTGCTCCACCTCGCCAACCGCCGGATCAAGCACCCAGCCTCAGGAGCCTCATTGGAGGGAGCAAGTCGGCGGCCCACAGTGCGAGCGCGAAGTCTGGGTCGCGCGGTGTGCCTGGTCGGGAGGCCTTGCGAGCGTCCGCTCAGCCACACCCCAGACGCCCGGTCCGGACGATGACCGGGCGCTTGGGGAGTCCCGTGCGGGCGTCCTGGGACGACCGCACGCGTAGGAGGAAAGGAGCTGCGCCCACGAGCAACACTCCCGCCGACCGAGACGCAGACCGTCCCAAGCGTCGTCCAGCACGGTGCACCGATCACCGGCGGCGTGGTTAGCCAGCGAGTACGCGGCCAACACAAACCTGAACCCTGCGGCCAAGCGGGCGAGCTCTCGCGCCAGCCACTATCGTGCCGTCCATGATGCGCCTCTACCACCGGGAGCACGCGGGCCGGCCGATCCGCGTCGCATGGATGCTCGAGGAGCTCGGCGAACCGTATGAGGTCACGGTGATGACCCGCGAGGAGAGCAAGGGCGAGGAGCATCGCGCCCGCCATCCCCTGGGCCGCGTGCCCGTGCTCGAGGACGACGAAGGGTTCGTATTCGAATCAGCGGCGATCTGCCTGCACCTCGCAGACCTGCATCCCGACTCCGGCCTCGCGCCGGCACCGGGGACCCACGAGCGAGCGCTGCTTTACCAGTGGACGATCTTCGCCCCAGCCGAGCTAGAGCCGCCGCTGATCGAGTCCGCCGTGCATGCTCAGCGCGACCCCGACCGTTCCGCTGCTGCGCGACAGCGCTTTGATGAGGCTGCGCGCGCGGTGTCCAGCGCCTTGGATGGCAGCGACTATCTCGTCGGCGAGCGCTTCACGATGGCTGACGTACTTGTCGGGAGCACGCTGGCTTTCACGGAGCGCATCGGCTTTGCGGATGAGCTCCCGACGAACCTCAGGGACTACCTGGCGCGGCTCACGCAGCGACCCACCCGCCAGCGCGCCCTCGAACGCACGATGTCCGGCTGACGGGCAGGAGCCCTTCGGGTGAGGCTGGTGTCCCGGCTGTCGCCCCGGTCCCGGGAACATTTCCGGGCGGGTGCTACGGGACGCGACGTGCTTCGTGGGACTCGAAAACCATCTGCTTGCAGGCTCTCGGTCGGCCAGGGGCCGTCCCCGTTCGTCGTCCCGGTCGCGGTTCCGGTTACGGACCGGTCCCTGCCGGGCGCTGGGCGCTGACACCCCGCGCGACGCGGAACTCCGCGGCGACCTCGCGTGTCGCCGCCTCGGCTCCGAGCGGAAATACGTGAAGCGCATCTACGCGCGAGATACTGGCAAGGCCGGCCGCCAGTTCGCGCGCTAGGTCGATGCCGCCGCCGCGACTGATCTGCGCCAGGGCTCGCTGAGGAATCGCGACCCCCGGTAGCGCGCAGGCGCGCTCTGCCATGTGCGCGCTGCGGAGCAGCGCGACGCTTGCGTAGAACCGCACGTCCGCGAGGGTGTCCTCGGCGGCCGAGAGGAACGCTTCGAGGCGCCCGAGGTCGAAGATCATCTGCGACTGCACGAAGGTTGCTCCAGCGGCGATCTTGCGCCGCAGGAGCCGCAACTCCCGGTCGACGTCCTCGGCGAAGGGATTGACGACCGCCCCGACCGCCAGCGGGTGCGGGGCGCTCCATGCCGACGCGCTCGCAATGAGCTGCGTGGCGGTCATGTCGGCCACATGTTCGATGCCAGGCACCGGATCGCCCTGCATGCAGAGGACCGCCTCAGCGCCGAGCGCCGCCGCGCCCACGACCTGGGACTGCAGGGCAAGCCGGTTGCGATCGCGGCAGGAAACGTGGACGATTGTCCCCACGCCCTGCTCCCGCGCGAGCGCCACCGCAGCCAGCGGCGACATCCGCGGCTGGCCGGCGTGATTGTCGGTCAACCCGACGACGTCGACGGTGTCGGCCAGAACAGCGATCCGGTCGCTGACGCGCGCGCCATCGGCCTCGGCCGGCAGCGAGATCTCCGCGGACGTCAGGGCGGTCAGCGACACGACCGCTGAAGCCTAGCCCCGTCGGTCCGTCAGGCCGACCCATGCCTCGTTCGAGGATCGGCTATCAGGACACTCGCTTTGCCCGGCAGGGCGCGCATCGTTACCCCGGTCGACAGCTTCCCCGCTTCGCGCGGAACGCAGGCGCCGCCCGCGAAGCCAGCGACGCGCCTGAGTTGGACGACGACCAGCCTGGGCCGGCGATGCAGCGAGCGCGCTGCTTTGCCCGGCGCAAGCGGACGCGCGTCGATCCTCGGCCGAAACTGTCGGGAGTCGTCCAACTCGGGCGTCTCGCTGACTACGCGGGGCACGCCTGCTTCCGCGCGAAGGGAGCAGCTTGGTCTTGCTCTCCACGTGTGAGGAGGCAGTTCCAGGCATCTTTGGAGCAGCTCGCGCAGCCGCGAACCCCGTCTTCTACCGCGTGCGCGAACTCGCCGCTACCCACGACCCCGCGCCCTACTGAGACCCTCATCGTCAACCCACGACCCCGGGGGCAGGCCGCCATTCCTACCCCGGCAACCCACGAACGCCCCCACCAGCGTAGCGCGCTAGCCCGCGAACCGGCCCTGGCGACCTGCCGACTCGGGCTCTTTCGGTTAGATAAGATATCCAACTGTCCACTTTACTCTCAATGTTTGGTATGCTCTCTTGGAGCTGCCCATAGTCGGTGGCTACCGATAAGTCACGTGACCAGAAGGAGGACTATCATGAAGGGTTTGACTCGGCGAGTCATGACTCTGGCTTTCGCGGCACTTCTCATGCTCGTGACGGGAGCACAAGCGGCTACATGGGAACTCAAGAATGTCTCCCTTCCAACAGGGGGCACAGAAGGCGAACTGGAGGGTGTATCTTGCTTCTCAGCTACCGTATGCACTGCCGGGGGTCATTATTATAATGGCTCTATTAATGGCGCGATGGGAGACGAATGGAATGGCACCTCGTGGTCTGTTGCATCTGTTATAGCGAACCCAGGTGAAAAGAACGGGGATCTTCGTAGTATCTCGTGCTTCTCCGCAACGAGGTGTATAGGTGCTGGAGCCTATGGTGGCAGCGGCGGAACCGGTAATACACTGGTTGAGGCCAGCAATAAAGGTGTCTGGACCCACGTAAGTTCCCCTAATCATGGGGGGGGGAAAGCTTGACAAGCTCATGGGGATTCAATGTATTTCCCTAGAATACTGCCTTGCGACGGGCGAATATGTTAATACTGAAGCAGGAGAAAAGGGAGCGGTTCTTGCTGAGGAATGGGAAGGAACCAGCTGGCTTTTGATGTCCCCCATAGAAAACCCTGGTAAACAGAAGAATGGCAAGATGCGAAGCGTATCGTGTGTAGCGGAAGCTTCGTGTCGGGCGGTCGGCAATTGGGGCACCGAAATCGGTATAGGCGTACCTGGGTCCGAGACCTGGAATGGCATAGAATGGAAAGCTACCCAGCTTCCAGAGCCCGGAGCTGCCAACTTTGGAGAAATGTTTGGGATATCATGCAAGACTGCCAACTCTTGCCTAGCAGTCGGCGTTTGGAGGGAAGCCGTAACAGAAAAATACACCATACTAACCGACTACTGGAATGGTACGGAATGGACTTTTGCTGTGCCACCGCGGCCAACTGGTACTACGCGAAGCGAACTGACTGGGGTGTCCTGCACAGCAGTCGAAGAATGTATCGTAGTAGGTAACTACACGAACAGCAGCGGTACACAGCTTACGCTGGCGGAGCTGTGGAAGAACAAAGAATGGACGATCCAGACTACCCCCAACCCATCTGGTGCAAAAGCCAGTGGATTTAAGTCCATCTCATGCACCGAAGCGGAAGTGTGTAATGCGGTCGGTTACTCGTACAGCAGCACAAACGTACAAACGCCCATTGCGGCTCACCTATAGGTCGCGCTGACGTCATTCGGTCGGGAGGGGAAGTCGATCGCGGCGATCGGCTTCCCCGACCCATGTGGCCTACCGTCCCGTTCAAGCCCCATCCCGGTGACGATCGATGTCTTGTGTCGGCATGATGCCAGCGACCATGGCGAGGCGTTCCTCGATGGGCCTTGACCGTGATACCGAGCCGCTTGCGGGCTTCGACGACGCGCTGGCCGGTGAAGGGGTCCCTGTAGGTGGTCCACGGCTTATGCGTGGTCTGGTTGGTGTTGGTGGTTCTCTTTCTGTGTGTACTCGGCAGGAGTGAGCCCGCCGAGGGCTGAGTGTGGCCGGTAGGTGTTGTACTGGATGCGCCAGTCCTCGATGATGACCTTCGCCTCGGTGAGGCAGGCGAACGCCTCGGTGTTCAGCAGCTCGTCGCGGAGGCGGCCGTTGAAGGACTCCACGAACGGGTTCTCCCACGGGCTGCCGGGCTCGATGTACGCGGTTTGGGTGCCGGTGAGGCGGCAGTAGTCTCGCAGCGTCCACGCGATCATCTCCGGGCCATTATCAGCCCGGAGATACTTTGGGGTACCTCGCTCTTTGACGAGTTGCTCGATGATCGTGATGACGTTCTCGGCGGTGCAGGTCCGGTTGACTCTGATCGCGAGTGCCTCGCGGGTGTACTCATCGACAATGTTGCAGAGCTTGATGCGGCGGCGGTCGGACGTCTCATCGAACTGGAAGTCCACAGCCCACACCTCATTCGGCTTGGTCGCTCTCAAACGCGCTGCCCGCCCGGTCGCCAAACGGCGGCGCTTGCGGGCCCTCACAGGCCGCCGCAGGCCCTCCTGGCGCCAGATCCGCCTGGTGCGCTTGCGATTGATCATCCAGCCCTCCCGCAGCAGGATCTCGTGTGCTGTCTTCCAACCCCACCGCGGGTGCTCTTTGGCGATCTCCCGCAGCCTCGAGGTGAGACGCTGATCCGCGTCACACGGTGGTCGTGGCTGTTTGCGTTGCGTGGAGCGGTGCTGGCCCGCGACACGGCACGCACGGCGCTCTGAGACCCCGAAGCGCTCCTGCAGGGTGCCGACGGCCCTACGCCGGCGCCCCGGGGTCAAAAGTTTCCCTCCGCCAGCTCCTTGAGCATGTCGATATCCAGCGCCTGCTCAGCAACGAGCTTCTTCAACCGCTGGCTCTCGCCCTCCAACTGCTTCAAGCGCTTGGCTTCATCGGCCTTCATCCCGCCGTACTGCGCTCGCCAGCGGTTCCACGTCGCCTCGCTGACCTCCAGCTGACGGAGGACCTCCACGAGCTCGCCGCCCTCGTTCAACAGCCGTTCGCCCTCCCTGATCTTCCTGACCGCCTGCTCCGGCGTATGCCTGTGCCGCTTCATGATCGTGTCCATCCTTCCATCCCATCACGGAAAACACGACCACGCGTCCAGCCTAGATCACTTCACAGGGACCCCGTCAGCCGCGACCGAGGGGAACCTCCGGCAGTACGTGCCACACGTGAAGATTGCGGCCCGCGAGTCGGTCAGTGGACAGGCCACCCGTTTTACCCTTAATCGAGAGAACCTGGTTCATGGATGTCTCAGCATTGAAGATTACCTCTGAGACGTGCTCTCGTGTCGCGGTGACACAGCTGATCGGCACCGAAGTCGGGGCTCGGGTGGCCATGGATACCCCGATCTGAACTCGGCCAAATCGATTGACACAGCCGATCCAGGCGCGAAGTAGCCTACGAGGGCCTCTGACGGAATGGTGGCTCGAGTTGTCGTGGTCCGCATGGTCGCTTCGTATCCGTCGCCGGCCTCTCGTAGGCTGCGCAGTGTGCCGAGGATCGCAAGCTTCGACGGGCTCGTGTTTAAGGTGTTCTTCAACGATCATCCTCCTCCGCACGTGCATGTCTACGCCGGGCGTGTCGGCCGCCCCGGCGTCCAGGCGGCACGCATCTCGATCGAGACTGGCGAAGTGATCGCTGGCCAACTCGCGCCGGCGAAGGTGGCTGTAGTTCGGAACTGGTGCGATCGACACCGCGAGTCGCTGTACGCCGACTGGCAGCGCACCCAGCGTGGCCTCCACCCGGCGGGACGCTACGATAAGTAGCGATGGAGCCAGCTGTCGCCCCCGAAATGGTGGCCGTGATCGTGCGGCCCGCGCATACTGTGCGCATAGTGTTCGCCGACGGCGAGATCCGCGACGTGGACGTCACGCCTCTGCTCGACACGTCAGCGTTCTCGCCGCTGCGCGACCCAGCTGTATTCGAGCAGGTCAAGGTGGATGAACAGACCGGCACGATCGTCTGGCCTGGAGACGTTGACCTCGATCCCGACGTGATCTACGCGGCGCTCGATCTTGGCCCGGACGCGGCGCGCGTCTACGTGCTCACTCCGAGCGTAGCTGCTTGACGGCTCTGCGCGTGATCGCTCGTGTCCACGGGCCAATGAGCCGACGGGCAGAAGATCAACTGATGCCAGCCAGTGCCTGCCGCAAAGCCTCGATCCGCGCTTGACGGTTAGTCTTGGCCCGCCAGCGTCCATCGGGCTCCCTGGAGGAGTTTTCCCGCAAACGAGCATGTTGGCGCGGCGTGGGGGTGCCGCTACCGCAGCGCGACCGCCTGGCGAGACTCCCGAAGCGTTATGCGATGCAGAAGCGAGCCGTCTGGAGGCTGGTAGGTGGCACACTGGCATGGTGCCTTCGAGCCTGCGCGCTGGGCGCGTGACATTGCGGCCCTTGGAAGAGGGCGAGGTTGACCAGCTCGCGGCCATTCTGACGCGCCCCGGTGTACGGGAGTGGTGGGGTTCACTCGACGATCCCGAGCACGCGCGCGAGGGTCTTGATAACGACGGCGCCGCGTTTGCGATCGAAGTCGACGGTGCGCTGGCGGGGTGGCTTGGATACAACGAGGAGACCGATCCCGACCACCGCCACGCCAGCCTGGACATCTTTCTGGCGCCCGAGTATCAAGGCCGACGGTTGGGACCCGCTGCGCTGCGGCTCGCCGCGGAATGGTTCTTCGGTCAGCGCGGACACCATCGCCTCACGATCGACCCAGCGTCCGACAACGAGCGCGCGATTCGGGCATATGCGGCGGTCGGCTTTCGCCCAGTGGGGGCAATGCGCTGCTACGAGCGTGGCGCCGATGGCCGCTGGCACGACAACCTTCTAATGGACCTGCTAAGCGAAGAGTTGCGGGGTGACGATCCGCCTGTCGACCGAGGACGACCGTGATGAGAAAGCTGATCTACTCGATAGGGGTGTCACTGGACGGCTTCATCGCTGGGCGCGATGGAGAGATCGACTGGGGGGCGCCAGACGAGGAGTTGCATCGGTTCCACAACCGGCAGACGCGGGAGTTGGGCGCGCATCTCTGCGGACGGCGGCTTTACGAGACGATGCTCTACTGGGAGACCGCAGAGGAGAACCCGTCGGCCGCGGAGCACTTGCTCGAGTTCGCGCGCATCTGGAAGGCGCTGCCGAAGATCGTCTTCTCGAGGACCCTCGAGAAAGTCGAGGGCAATGCCCGTCTGCTCCGGGACAGCGTCGGCGACGAGGTCGCCAAGCTCAAGCGGCAACCGGGTAAGGACCTGGCCGTCGGCGGCGCTGGCCTGGCTTCCACCTGCATTAGGCTGGGCCTCATCGACGAGTACCGGCTTTTCGTCAGCCCGGTCGTCCTGGGCGGCGGCACCCCCTACTTCCCGGCCCTGGACGACCGCATCAATCTGGAGCTGATCGAGACGCAGACCTTTGCCTCTCGTGTCGTTTACATTCGCTACCGGGTCCCTCCCGCACGCTAGGTTTCGCAAGCAGGCGTGTGCCGCTCCGCACTCGCTGCGCTCGGAAGTCGTCCGAAGAGGCATGTCGAGCTGGGTCCTCCGCGCGCTCGCTTGCGTGGTGGGAAAGCAGCAGCGGAGGAGGGCATCCGGACTGCACGTCAGCGACGCACTCGCGGTCGCTGCGAGCGCGGGCCGCGAGATTCGGCGTGCGCAGACCGGCTCACGTCCCCTGCGGGATACTGCGGGTGATGTCTGAGGAGTCCTTGGTAGCCCACTGATGCGGCGTAGGCTCTTGGTGTTCATATGGGTGGAGGGCTTGGTCGCGCCGGTCACGGCCTCCTCGTCCGGCATCGACGAGGGCCGTGCAGCCGCCGAGCGGCTTGCCGAGTCGAGGGGGTAGGCGATGTCGCAGGAGAACGTAGAGGTAGTACGCCGCTGGATCGAGTTCTACAACAGGCGCGACACAGATGGCCTCATGCAACTGACAACCTCGGACTACGAGATGAAGTCGGTGTTCGCCGACGTCGAGTCGGGCGGCATCTTCCGCGGCTACGCAGGCTTCCCGTTCGAGTACTTCAAGACGCTGGATGACGCATATGACCAGTTCCAACTGGTCGTGCAAGACTTCATCGACGTTGGCGCGGCGGTCCTGATGGTGGCTCACATCGAGTGGCGCGGAAGGGGAAGCGGTGCGGAAGGGCGCGGTCCACTCTTCGCTGTGTTCTGGCTCCGGGCAGGAAAGGTCTTCCGCGAGGAGAGCTTTACCGACCGCGCCGAAGCCCTCAAAGCCGTGGGGCTTGAGGAGTAGCGATGTCGCAGGAGAACGTCGAGATCGCCAAGCGCGTGATGGACGCCTACAACCGGCGTGATGTCGATGCCTACGTCGATTGCGCTACGCCGGACTTCGAGTTGGTCCCAGTGTTCGTGGGTGCAGTCGAAGGTGGCAGCTACCAGGGGCGCGAGGGGATCGAAAGGGTGTTTGAGGCGACGCGCGACACCTGGGACGACTATCGCATCGTCGCTGATGAGTTCCGCGATCTCGGCGACCGAGTGCTTATGGTAGGTCGAGCCGAGGGGCGGGGACGGTCCAGCGGCGTCTCCGTCGATGCGCCGTTCGGGTCGGTCGTCGATTTTCGCGGCGGCAAGATCTCGCGGATCCGCTCCTATCTCGATCACGGCGAGGCGTTGCGGGCAGCTGGACTCTCCGAGTAGGCGTGTCGGTAGGGCTGGTCGCTTAGTGCCCCGCCCTAATTGGAGGCGGCGAGCTCGCGGGCGCGAGCCGCCAGGTGGGCGACGCCGAGCTCCTCGTACTCGCTCGCGGCGCGCTGGAGCGATGCGACGGCGGCTTCGCGGTCGTCCTCGAGCAGTCGCTGTCCGAGCAGCAGCTCGCAGCGGGCGGCCTCCAGCGGGCGCCCGAGGGCCTGCCAGGCCTCGCGTGCGCGCTCTAGGTCGGCGAGCGCGTCCGGCAGGGGCCCGACGATGCCGGTGGCTTCGATCGCGGCTGCTTCGCCGACTGGGTAGCGCACGCGGTCGGCGAGCTCGACCGCCTGCTGTGCGGCCAGATCTGCCTCCTCGATGGCGACCGGCGAGGTGGTGCAGGAGCGCCTGTGCGGAGTTGGCCTGGATCGACTGCACGATCAGGCCGGCGCGCTCGCACACTTCGAGCGCCTGGGCGAGCGCGGCCTCGCGCCCGGCGAGGTCGCCCCGGTCGCGGAGCGTGTTCGCGAGCCCGTAGAGCGCGTCGAAGCAGACCTCCGACCAGCCGATCTGCTCGGCCAGCTCGTGCGCGCGCCTGTAGGCAGCTCTCGGATTCCTGCCACTCGCCCGCCGCGCCAGTGCAGTCGCCCGCGCAGCGCGTAGGGCAGGCAGAGCTTGCCGATCAGGCCCTCGCGCTCGGACAGCTCGGCGCTGGCGTCGCTCGAGCGCTGCACCTGCTCCCAGTCGCCGGCGTAGAGCGCGAGCTGCGCGACCGCGGCGTGCAGCTCGATCTCGGCCGGCACGTCGCCGATCTGCTGGGCCAGCGTCGAGCGCCTCGCGGTAGGCGCCGGCGGCGGCCGCGTAGTCGCCGTCGGAGCTCTCGAGGTGGTGGCCGAGCGCCAGCAGCGCGAGCACCGTCTCGTGCGCGTCGGAGCCGCGCGCGAGCTCGACCGCGCGCTCGAGGTTCTCGCGCGCCTTCACGGTGTCGCCGATGCGCCCGAAGACGCGGCCGAAGATGCCGTGCGCGCGGCTCGCCGCGCGCACCTCGCCGAGGCGCTCGGCGAGCCGCAGCGCCTTCTCGGAGGCGTAGATCGCGAGCATGTTGTCGCCCGTCTGCATGTACAGCCAGGCCGCCTCCTCGTACAGGCGCACGAGCGCGAGCGACGGCTCGCCGTCCTTGATCAGGTTGATGCCCCGCTGGTGGTGCTCGATCGCCTGCTTGCGCTCGCCCTTGTGCGCGAGCCCGGCGCCGATCTTGCGGTGCAGCTCGGCGACGTGCTCGAGGTCCTCGCGGCCGCTGTGGTACTCGAGCGCCCGCTCCCAGACGTCGATCGCGGCGTCGACGCGGCCGAGCCGCAGCGCGACGTCGCCCTGCTTCTCCAGCAGCCGGGCGACGCGCCTCGGCATCCTCGCCGGCCTGCTCGCGCGCGGCCTCGTAGTTGCGAGAACGCGTCCGCGTTGGAGTAGAAGGCGCGTCGCCGCGTCGCCGGCGGCCTCGAGGTAGTGCAGCGCCTTGGCGCGGTAGGGCTCCATGCTCGCCGGGCGCCAGGCCCAGCTCGGCGCCGAGCTGCGGCCGCGCGGCCGTAGTGCTCGGCGAGCAGCGCGACGACCTCCTCGACGCGCTCGCCCGGCGCGGGCCTCGATGAAGCGCGCCGACCTCGAAGTGCTTCTGCGCGCGCACCGCCTTCGGCAGCATCTCGTAGGCGACGTCGCGGATCAGCACGTGCTTGAACGCGAGCTCGGGCTCGCCGGCGAGCGCGCTGCCCTCGCCGGCGACGACGATGTCCTTCTCGCGCAGCGCCCGCAGCGCCTCCGGCCAGATCGCCGCCCTCGGCCTCGGCGACCGGGGCCAGCGCGCCCTCCCAGAACGTCCGGCCGATCACCGCGGCGTGCGCGAGCAGGCGACGCTGGAACGGCTCGAGCGAGTCCAGGCGCGCCGCGAGCAGCGCCTGCACGGTCGCCGGCAGCTCGGCGGCGCTCGCGCCCTCCTCCTCGGACAGGCGGCGCACCATCTCCTCGGCGAACAGCGGGTTGCCCTCGGCGCGCGCCGCCACCGCAGCGACCACGCTCTCGTTGGCCCCGTCGATCGCGCAGCAGCGCGGCGATCAGCTCACGCGTCTCGCTCTCGCCGAGCGGCTCGAGGAACATGCGTCGTGGCGTCGCGGCGCACGCCGCCCCAGCCGACGCGGCGCTCGAGCAGCTCTTCGCGGGCCAGGCAGATCTGCAGCACCGGCGCGCGCACCCACTGCACGAGGTACTCGATCAGGTCGAGCATGCCCTCGTCGGCCCAGTGGATGTCCTCCCACACGAGCACCAGCGGCCCGTCGCGCGCGAGGCCTTCCACACATGCGCGCACAGCCGCGAAGAACACTTCGCGCGCGCGCTGGGCGTCCTCGCTGCTCGGAGACCGCCGGCTCGTCGGGCGCCTCGATCCCGAGCAGGCGCCCGATCACGGCCGTCTTCGACGCCGCGGAGCGGCTCGTCGCCTCGGGGCCGGCGAGCAGCTGGCCCGAGCCGCGCCGAGAGCTTCTCCCACGCCGCCGCGGGCGGATCGCCGTCGACGATCGCGCACTCGGCGCGGATCACCTCGCCGAGCGGCCAGTAGACGATGCTCGAGCCGTACGGCAGGCAGCGCCCGTGGCGCACCAGCGGCCGCGGTGCTCGCGCCGCTGCAGCTCGCAGCTCGAACTCGCGCAGCAGCCGCGACTTGCCGACGCCGGCCTCGCCGATCACCGTGACCAGGTGCGGCCCGCGCCTGCGCTGCGACGCGCTCGAGCAGCATCGTGCAGCTGGGCGAGCTCGTCGGCGCGGCCCGACCAGCGGCGCTCGCGCCGGGCCGCGCGCCGCGGCGGCCGCCGCCGGCTGCCGTCCGCGGCCGAGCGCCTCCCAGGCGGGGACCGGCTCGGCCTTGCCCTTCAGCGCCAGCGGCTCCGCCAGCGCGCTGTAGTCGATCGCCTCGCGGGTCGCGCGGTAGGTCGCCTCGCCGACCGTGACGCTCCCCGGACGCGCCGCCGCCTGCAGCCGCGCGGCGACGTTGACGGTGTCGCCGATCACCGTGTAGCCGTCGCCGACGTGACCGGCGAGCACCTCGCCGGTGTTGATGCCCACACGCAGCTCGAACGTCGACGCCGTGCTGCGCAGCCAGCGGCTCGTTGACCTCGTCCATCGCCGCCTGCATGCCGAGGCCGGCGCGCACCGCGCGCTCGGGGTCGTCCTCGTGCGCGACCGGCGCGCCGAAGATCGCCATCACGTTGTCGCCGATGAACTTGTCGACGTGCCCGCCGTAAGCGCTCGACCTCCTCGCCGAGGCGCGCCGAGGATCCGCTCGAGCAGACGCTTCACGGACTCGGGGTCCAGCCGCTCGGCGATCGCCGTGTAGCCCGAGAGGTCGGCGAACAGGACGGTCACCGTGCGCCGCTCGTCGAGCGTGGGCGATGCGAGAGCGACACTCGGCTCATCCGCTGAAGCTGCGGGTCTCTGATTTGCGGCTGGCTCGCCCGCGGCGCTCACCGCATCCAGCGGTGCGCCGCACGCCATACAAAAACGTGCCCCCTCCAGCGCTAGCTCACCACACGAGGAGCAACTCCGCTCGAGCGCCGCTCCACACCCCATGCAGAACCGCGCCCCAGCGGGATTCTCTAAAGAACACGCTGAACAGCTAACCATCGCGCTCAGCTCAAGACCGGTAGAGGATCGCGGACATCGCTGCGAGTATCACCGATCCGCCGCACACCGTCCAGGCAGCCTGATCCCGGACGCTTGCCACGGCCCTCGCGTGCGGGATACTGGTAGGGCGATGTCCGAGGAGTCCGCGTCCCCCGACCTGGTCGAGCTTACGCGCGAGGTGTTTGAGGCTGTCAA
Organism: uncultured Solirubrobacterales bacterium; assembly: GCA_963703395.1. GTDB lineage: Bacteria > Actinomycetota > Thermoleophilia > Solirubrobacterales > Solirubrobacteraceae > Palsa-744. Next base: position 1,800,643 of record OY969817.1, read on the forward strand.
TCGCGGAGACCTTGACGCGTCGTTGAGCTTCTATGGCCCCGATGTCGTCTGGGACGGACAGAGTTTGGGGATCGGCACATTCGAGGGCGCGGTGGCGTTTCGCCGCTTTGTTGAGGACTGGGTCGCCGCTTACGACGAGTTGAAGTTCGAGCTGGAGGAGATCCTCGACCTCGGCAAAGGCGTCGTCTTCATGGTCCATGACCAGACGGGCCGTCCCGTCGGCAGCACAGGCTACGTCCGGCAGCGGGGCGCTTGGGTCATCGTGTGGGAACTCGGCCTGATAGTCCAGGTCACGGTCTACGCCGACATCGACGAGGGCCGTGCTACCGCCGAGCGGCTTGCCGAGGAGAGGGGGTAGGCAGGTACGACACCCACCGCGCGATGCGACAGCGGCGGCTAGAGTGCGGGCGTGTTCGACCTGGACGCCTACCTGGAGCGGATCGGCCTGAACGGGCGCCCGAGCATCGCGCAGGTGCACAGGGCGCACCTGACCTCGATCCCCTTCGAGAACCTCGACCCGCACCAGGGCCTGCCGGTGTCGCTGGAGGTGGAGGACCTCGAGCGCAAGCTCGTGACCGAACGCCGCGGCGGCTACTGCTTCGAGCAGAACCTGCTGCTGAAGGCAGCCCTCGAGGCGCTCGGCGCGGAGGTGGACATGTTCCTGGCACGCATGCGCCTGGGCGCGAAGCCGGGCGCGGTGCGGCCCCGCAGTCACCTTGTCCTGCGCGTCAGCGAGAACGGCGCAAGCTGGCACGCCGACGTGGGGTTCGCGCCCGCGGCATCCTCGAGCCGATCCCATTCGGGCCGGGCCCCACGCAGGAGCAGTCGGGCTGGAGCTTTCGCGTCGTCGAGGACGGCTCCGAGCTCGTGCTCCAGAAGCTGGCGGGGGACGAATGGGCCGATGTTTACGGCTTTCTCCCGCAGCCGGTTCCGCTCATTGACGTCGAGACCAGCAACTGGTGGACCTCCACGCATCCGCGCTCGCTGTTCGTCACCGGCCTGATCGTGGGCGTTCGTGGCGATGACGGCACGGGCACGTTGCTGTGCGACTGGAGCGAGCTATCCCTCAGCGAGCAAACGCCAGCGGGCACGAGCGTGACGCCGCTCGAGCGAGAGGCCATACCGGAGCTGCTTGCCACGCGCTTCTCGCTCCCCGGCTTCACGCTCGCCGCGGACGGGCGGCTCGTCCTCACCAACGCCGAATAGTCGAAGGGCTGGCGTCTCGCGAAGCGAGCTACCTCTTCGCCTGGCGGAAGTGAGCCTTCGATGGCATCTTCAGGCCCTTGGGTTTTGCGCCGATACTTGCCGCATGAGGTGGACACTGCTCGCCATTTTTGGGGCTGTCCTAGCGGCGGTCGGAATCGCGGGTCTCGGGTCCGAAATAGCCCACGGCAGCAATATCTGGCGGAAAGGCAACGGTGGGATTGCTCCGCTCGTCATTGGTGGGTCCTGTGTCTGGCATGGACTGGCGGAACGTGAAAGTGGAGTGAGGAACAAGCCGCTCTGGCCAACGCTGGTCTGGCTGACGATTCTCTTTGCTATTGGCGTCGTCCTGTACCTACTGGCGCCGCCGCTCGCCTTCCTGTACGCAATCGTTGCCGGGGTCATCGTCAGGTTCTCTCTGCTGGCGAGCTGGCTCGATCGTGAATGACGCGGGCGCGTCCAGCCGCCGTGCAGCATTCCGAAAGTGGGCCCGAGAAGGCGGACGGTGGCCAGCTGGATCAACGCCAACCCGGCACCTGTAAGAACGCCGGATTCAGAATGCCTTCATGCAGCTGCGGCGGGCGACCCGGAGTGCTCGGCGAGAAAGGCGTCGATTGCGGCGGCGACCTCCTCGGACTATGAGGGCTCGGGGCCGGTCTGTATCCCGCGCTCTTTCGCGCGACGGTAGGCGGCCTCCGCGCCCTCCAAATCACCACGCCGCTGAAGGAGAGCACCGAGGTTGAACGCGCCGTGGCCGTCGCCGCGATCGTCCGCGCGACGCCAGGCAGCCTCCGCACCCTCCAAATCACCACGCTCCCGAAGAAGAACACCGAGGTTCGACGCGCCGATGCCGTCGCCGCGATCGTCCGCGCGACGCCAGGCAGCCTCCGCACCCTCCAAATCACCACGCTCCCGAAGAAGAACACCGAGGTTCGACGCGCCGATGCCGTGGCCGCGATCGTCCGCGCGACGCCAGGCAGCCTCCGCACCCTCCAAATCACCACGCTCCCGAAGAAGAACACCGAGGTTCGACGCGCCAGTGCCGTGGCCGCGGTCGTCTGCGCGACGAAAACAGAGCAGCGCTCGGTCGATCTGATCTTCCTGAAACGCTGTGACGCCAAGCATGAAGAGGTCATCCTTGTTGGCACACTCATTGGAGATGGTTGCGTGGACTGCATCGGGGACACTGCCGGCATGGGTTTTCTGGACATGCTGGACGACTGTGTCATGCGGCTGGTAGCCGTCATTCGTGCCCGGAGATGGCTCGTAGAAAACGAGCCTTGACGTCTCATAGAGCTCGCGGAGAGCCCAGTCAATGCCAGCCGTGAATCCCTCAGTGCGAGGCTCGGCTCCTCGCAAGTAATGTGGATAAAGCTTTTCCAGGCAGGACCTTGGGATCGGACGCTGGATGCCAGCCCGGCGCCAGTCGATCGCGGCCATGACCACCGCAACCCCCTCTCGGCAGGCGCTGGTGTCTCCCGGGTGACAGCCGGAGGTCAACTTGCCGATGAGCTCCGGCGCGGCGATCTTGTACTCGCCGATGCCCTCACGCCCAATTTCCGCAAGAGCTGCCTTCGAGTATCCGCTTGCCTGCGCTGCCGCCATCTCGCTCTTGGTGAGTTCGTTACTGAGATCGACGCGCGTATGTGCATTACGCAGCAGGTCTGCAATCGGAATCGCGTCTTACCCGCGTTCGACGGTCCCACCAGCGCCACGAGTCTAGGTTCGTCACTCTTATATGCCGCTTCGATGCCTTCCCGCAGCGTTCTCTCCTGATCGCGCTTCACGTAGCCACGGTCTTCGACCTGCGGCGCCTCCCGGTCCACGCCGAGGGCATACGGATCGCTTATCTCAGAAAGTGCCGTGACTGGTACTCGCAGGAGCTCGTCGCCGTAGTCGTGAAACTCCCCGGTCATTTCTTACTTGTGGTGGTGTCGGTGGCTATCATGACTTCAACAAATCCGCGTTGCGGGTCCCAAGCTGCACTGGTTTGATGAGGAGCATGTGCGGCGTCCCGGCACGTGAGCACCAGGTTGAATGCCGAGTCGGCGCTGCACGGTACCTGAAAGCCAAGTACGCCGGTCGCGCCCACCGGGAGACCCGGTATCGGTCGGCGCGCAGGATAGCGCCCGTCCTGGCCATCGACCCAAACCTCGCCCGCTACCTCAAGGGCTGGCCCTATACCAACGTTGACGATCGGCACCACGAGCTGCCCAGCCATCGTGCTCGGAACAGCATCCGCATCAAGACCCCCCGGCACAACTACAGGCTGACGAGCATCTTCCACCTGCTGACGCACCAGACCCGCCTGCCACCTAGCAGCCCACGCCAACGCCACCGTCAACAACGCGAGGGCAACGGTTGCAACACCGGTGACATCCAGATTCCCGCTGAACTTGAGCGCAAGCAGCATGAGCGTAGACTATTGGTTCGGACAGTGCGACTTCTCGCTGAATGCCAACGCCACCGGCCCGCCTCGATATGTGGGTTGAGCCCGGTGCCGGTGGCGCGCTTGACGCGACCAACATCACCGCAGAACCGGGCGCTACAGACCCTCTGCTTCGCAGCTCTCTGTCTACATCTCCTCGACACGACTCGGCTCCGGCGGCGCTCTGCCAGCTGAGCTACGTCGGCATGATCTGAAAGATTCGACACCGTTTTTGTGGGCCGCCATCTGGTATGTTCCTAACCCTATGGTGGAGGGGCGTGGGCTAGGCAGCGCTCTGCTCGATGGCGGATGCTCATCGGGCCACAAGCGCGCGGAGGCGACGGACGGGTGTTGCCCGAGCGTGATGCGTGCGGTGCGCACGACGGTTCGCACACGCCCCCACGTGAAAGCTTGGAATGTCGGTATCCATACAGCCTCACCGGTTGGGGCTCGTTCGGGGGAGGTCTCGTAGTGTCGAGTAGAATCCGTTGTCTCGCGTCGCCCTGCCCTAGCCATACTCGCGTCGTTGTGCGCAGCGCTGACCATACTGGCGTTGGGAACCCCGAGCGCGTTCGCCTCGCCTGCGACGTTCGTCGGCAGCTTCGGCAGCTTCCAACGCCCGACCGGCCTTGCGGTCGAAGAATCGACCGGCAACGTCCTCGTCGCAGAAGCCGACGAACCGGAAGTGCTCGACGTGTTCGGCGAAAGGGGCGGCCTGCCTGCCGGAGGTGCACCGTCGACGCTGACAGGCACAGGGACGCCCGCCAAAAGCTTCCTGTTCAACGGGCAGTGGGTCGGTGTCGCCGTAGACAACTCGACCAGTTCCGCCGCGGACTCTATCTACGTGGTCGACCGGGGCCATGCGGTCGTCGATCGCTTCAAGCTGAGCGGCGGCGCATTCGAATACGAATCCCAGCTGACGGGTTTCGTGGACCCTGAAGGCGTTGCGACCGATACGGACGGCGATGTCTACGTGAGCGATCCCGCTGGCGAAATGGTGCGGGAGTTCTCGCCCGCCCAAACGGAAATCGCCAGCTTCCCGGCCAAAGGCCTCGAGCGGAGCGCCGTGGTCGATTCCAGGGGTGACATCTTCGTGTATGGGAACCCGAACGGTTCGTTCGCGACCGCACGTCCAGCTGAGATCAGGCGCAGCTCCGATACGGCGGCGAGCGCCGAATCGGTGATGGAAGTTCCTGAAGTTGAAGGCGCGGGCGCCGATGGGATCGACCGTGCGACGGACATAGGTTATGTGGCGATCCAAGGGCGGGTGGTCGAAGGGTTCGCGATGCCCACGCCGGTGAGGACCGGAGGGGAATTCGGCGCGGGGACCTTCTCGGAAGGTGGGATCGAAGACATCGCAGTGAACGAAAAGACCGGCGCGATCTATGTGTCCGACCAAGGCAAGAAAAAGGTCTTCATCTGGCAGGGCCCGCCATCTCATTTTCCCCTCACCGTGTTCATCACGGGCGAAGGCGAAATCACCTCGACGCCCGCAGGGATGACGTGTTCGGCCCAGGAATGCACGCATGAATTCGAAGGCGAAGTGACCTTGACGGCCAAGGCTGCCGCGGGCTACGAATTCGCCGGTTGGATCGGGTGCAGGGCAATCTCGGCGACGGCCTGCAGAGTGGAGAGGACCGCGACCACTGAAGTCACCGCCGTGTTCCTGAAACCAGGCAAAGAAGGAGCGACCGGCGGCGAAGGCAAAGCCGGCGCGGCCGGTGAAAAAGGCGCGACTGGCGCCGCCGGCGCTCAGGGTTCGCCCGGCCCCGCTGGCGCTCGGGGTCCCGCGGGACCTGCGGGCCAGGTCGAGCTCGTTACGTGCAAGAAGGTCAAGGGCAAGCAGCACTGCACGACCAAACTTGTCTCCGGCACGTTCAAGTTCACGACTGCGGGCCCTGCCGCGCGGGCGACGCTCTCCCGTCGCGGCATGGTGTACGCGAGGGGAACAGCCCGCACCGCGCGCGGGCGGACGAGCCTGCGGCTGCAGCCTGTGCGTCTACTGCGACCGGGCAAGTACACGCTCACGCTGATACGCGGGACGGGGCGGAACAAGAGGAGCACCAGCGAGTCGTTCATGCTGAGCTGAGGCCCGGGGGCCGGGGGCCGGGGGCCGGGGCGCGTAACGTGTGTTCCCCTGGATTCTGACGGTCCGATGCGGAAGCCCGGCCACCGGGCCCAGACGGTCCGACCGCCTCGATGACGCGCGAGGCTCGCACGGTGTGCCGAATCCGCGCGTCGTCGCTCTCAGTTCTCGACGTTGACCGTGACTTGTTCCCTTGCGCCACCGCCGAGCCCTCGCACCAAAACCGACACGACGTGAGGCCCGTTGGGAACGGTAGCCGTGTTCCACAGGTATTGGTAGGGAGCCTCGGCGACCTTGGTATAGCGCACACGGCGGTCTACTTCAAAGCTCAGCGTATCGGCAGCCAGGCCATACAGGGTGGCTGTCACCGGGACCTTGCCTGTGACTGTCTCATTTTCGGTCAGATCGTTAATGAGCCCGAACACGACCAGGGGGTTGCCGAGGCCGTGGGTAACCACTTCAAGGCTCTGGGCCGTGATCGTCGCAGCGCCCGGTGTGGACACGTTCACGATGAGCGTGCGGCCTAGGTCATCCAGCACCGGCGTGTAGCTTGCGCCGCTGGCGCCTGCGATCGTGGTGCACGGCGCTTTCGTCGCGTCGGCGTACTCGACAGCCACATGGGCGCGCGCGACGTTGGCGTTGAACAGCACCGCGTCCGCCAGGTCACCCGCGAAGAAGCCCGAGCGTCCGCCGGCTCCCGTGCCGATGAACGTGGGCCCGGGCGAGGGGCTGTTGGCGGGCCCGGGGGCCACCCGCGAGCCGACCTGCACGCCGTTGACGAACAATCGCATCGTGGTTCCGTCGAACGTAGCTATCACTTGGCTCCATTGCCCAACCGGCAGGCCGGGCGCGTAGTCGATGAACGAGCCTTTGCCGCTGACCCAACGCTCGAGCCCCAGGCCGTGGCTCGAGAGCCAAATGCCGGTGCCCTGGCGTTCGGTGCCGACCGTGCGCTCGCGCGAGAACAGGTAGCGGTACGTGCCGTCGATCACGCGCGGGCGCGCCCACACCTCGACCGAGAACGGAAGCCCGTTGTTCTGGTCGATCGATTCGGCGATCGAGACCGCCGAGCTGTGGCCGTCGAAGTTCGTGCCCGGGCCGCCCTGGTCGGTAAGCGGACCGTCGGAGGCCACTGGATGCGGGCCCACGTACGTGCCGCCGCCGCGCAGATTGAGGCTGTTGTGCGCAATCGTGCCCGTTTCGCCCAGCGGGTACTCCAGGAACGTGCCATCGTGTCCAGCGTCGCTCGACCAGTAGGCGCAGCGCTGCCATTCATACGTGGCCGCCGTGCCAGCGCCGCCCGCCGGTTCGGGTGCCACCACCGGTGTCGCGAGCGACACCGCGCCGAGCGAGAGCACGGCCGCCGAGGCGCCGGCCGGGAACAGGCCCGCCAACAGCAGGACGAGAGCGCCGAGGCCGAGACGCGCTCGCTCGAATGGTTTCCTGGCCATCGTCGGCGACTCTACGGGCCGCCGGGGTCGTGCGGAGCGATTATGGACATAGGGACTAGCGCCGCACTTGTCTCACTCAACCCCGGCTGCGAGGGTATCGATCCCGCTTGGCCGGGTTTGACGAGCCGCCAGCGGGCGATACGCATGGCGTTGCCGTGGCCGACGGTGAGCAGGGGCCTGGGCACCATGCACCGGTGCCGAGTGTCCCGGACCTGCTTGCCGAGGCCCTTGTTTGCCACGAGCATTCGCCGCCAAGTCTGCGGTGTTTCCCCCATGTTTTCGATGGCAGCCGCCGGATGTCGGTCGCTACGGCAGCGCATAGGTTCTGTAAGCGGACCAAATGCCTGCGTGCGAGTTGGCGTACAGCACGAGATCGAGCTAAGGGGGACTTCCATGTCGTCGATGGCGGGGTTGCCGAGCGGGCGCTTGGTGGGGCGCCTGATCACCTTCTACGTGATCTTGGCCGCGATCGCGACGGCGGTCGTGCTTGTGGTGGTCGACCGCGGCGGCAGCGAGAAGGCGCTTCCGGCGATCGCCGGCGGCTATGTAGCCGGTGGTCCGAGCAGCTGCCTGGGGCCGGTACCACCGCCCGTCGGCGGCGCGCCGCTGCCGTCAACCGCACCGGCCCAGCTGCCTGCGCCGGGACCCGCATTCAGCGTCAACCAGTCCGGGCAGTTCGTGAACGTGACCAACAGCCAGCGAACACTCGGCGGCCAGCTGCGCCTGCAGTACGGCGCGGTCGCGGGCGGTGGCCACCGCCTCACGGGCGCGATCCATTGCGTCTCCGGCGGGCACCAGCAGCTCGAGGCGATCGCGATCGCCGGGATCAAGGGGTCAATTGCGGGCACGCTCGGCGGGCGCCCATTCTCGGCGGCCCTCAAGTCCGCTCCCCCGGCGCCCGGCGCGGCAGCGCCGAGGACGCCGAGCGGGATCGCGGGCAAGTACGCGCTGTCTCCCGCCTCGACGTGCTTCGGCAGCACTTTCACCCTGGAAGGCAACCGACCGAACTACACGGTGGTCGCCGCCCGGAAGACGCTCGGACGGCTGTCCTACTCGACCAAGACGAGCACCGTCGCGGGTGACGTGGCGTGCACTAAAGGCGGCCACGTTCGCATCACGGCGACGGCCAACGATCTGCAGCTGCAGAACGTGAGGGCGATACCGCTCGAGGAGGCCCAACCCGTGGCATCCCCTGCGAGCCTGTCCGGCAAGCCTGTGCTGTCCGGCAAGCCTGTGCTGAGTACCCCGTCTGGCCTGTCGCCGGCCGGCGAGCAGTTCACCGCAACCAAGCAGAGGAGCGCGTTCAGCAAGCTGGTGGCGGCCTTCTTCCTGGCGGTGGCGATCGTCCTGATCATTGCGCGCGCGTTCGGGATGGTCGCGGTGAGGCTGGGTCAGCCACGGGTGATGGGCGAGGTGATCGCGGGCATCACGCTCGGCCCGTCCGTGCTCGGGGCCATCTCCCCCAACCTGCAGGCGGCGATCTTCCCGACGGACATCCTGCCGGCGTTCGGCGTCGCCGCCAACCTGGGGCTCATCTTCTACATGTTCCTGGTCGGCTTGGAGGTCGACCAGAAGCAGCTCAAGGGCAAAGCCGCTCCCGCAGCGGCAATCTCCAACGCGAGCGTCGCCCTGCCGATGGTGCTCGGGATCGCCGCAGCGCTGCCGCTGTACAAGCTCGTGGGCCCGAACGTCAAGTTCGTGGCGTTCGCGCTGTTCATGGGCGTCGCGATGTCGATCACCGCCTTTCCGGTGCTCGCACGGATCCTCGCCGAGCGGCGGATGCTAGGGAGCGAAGTCGGCTCCCTAGCGATCGGGTGCGCCGCGATCGATGACGTCACCGCGTGGTTCTTGATCGCGCTCGCCACCACGGTCACCGTGTCGGGCACGTTCGGCATCGTCGCCCGAACGGTCGGGGAGGCGATCGCGTTCACGCTCGTGATGGCACTGGTTGTGCGGCGCGTGCTGGCGCGGATGGCCACCGCGTTCGACGAGTCCGGGCAGTTCCCCTCGGGATGGTTCGCGGCGATCATCGTCGGCGTGCTGCTGTCGGCGTACGTGACCGAAACGATCCACATTGCGGTGATCTTCGGCGGCTTCATCATGGGGATGGTGATGCCCCGCCACGCCCGTTTGACCGAGGAGGTCACGCGGCGGATCGAGGACTTCGTGGTCACGCTGCTGCTGCCCATGTTCTTCGTGTACACCGGGCTGAAGACGAACGTCACGCTGCTCGATCGTCCCGAGCTATGGCTGATCACCGTGGGGTTGATCGCGATTGCGATCCTCGGCAAGCTCGCCGGGGCGGCGATCGCCGCGCGGGTCAGCGGCTTTAACTGGCGAGCCTCGGCGGTGATCGGCACGCTGATGAACACGCGGGGGCTGACCGAGTTGATCGTGCTCAACCTGGCGCTCGAAGTCGGCGCGATCTCGAACGCGCTGTTCGCGTCGCTCGTGCTGATGGCGCTGATCACGACCCTGATGGCGGGACCTCTGTTGAAACTTCTCGACCCCCGCAACGAATACGGGACTCAGATCGAGGACGAGTTCGCGCGCGCGGCCGTGCTCGCCGCTCGCGAGCATCCGGAGCTGCCGGTTCCCGAGCGCTCGATCCTCGTCGCCTCTCAGACCGACGGTGCGCTCGAACGGCTCGTCGAGCTGGCGGAGCCCTTGGCGCGCTCGGCGCCAACGCGCGAGCTGATCATCGCCCGTCTCGTGCAGCCGCCGCGAGGCGCCGGCGTTCGCGGCGGGCTGCAGAGCGAGAACCTGCAGCTCGAACGCGCCTCACAGGCGATCGCGGACGTGCGTACGCGGCTTATCGAGGACGGCGTGGTCGCGCGCGGCGTTGCGTTGACCTCCAGCCACCCCGGCACGGATCTCGCCCACATCGCCGAGCGCGAGCCGATCGACCTGGTGCTGACCGAGGGCCGGCGCCGGCTGCTCGGCGAGAGCGTCCCGCTCGGCGAGGTCAGCGTGCTGCTCGAACGGGCCGCGTGCGACGTGGCGGTTCTGGTTGCGCGTGCAGACTCCCCGCTGGACCTTGGGCCGCGACAGCCCGCTGCTCGTGCCGTTCGGCGGCGCCGAGCACGACTGGGCCGCTCTGGAGCTAGCCTCCTGGCTGTCCTCGGCGACGGGGGCGCCGCTGAAGCTGCTCGGCGCCGGCGGCCAGACCGATGAGGGCAAGTCGGTCACCCGGATGCTCGCCGACGCAGGCTTGCTCGTGCAGCAGGCGACCGGCGTCGCGACCGAACCGCTGCTCAGCGCCGGCGGGCGTGACGGCATCGTTGCGGCCGCCGCGGGTGCGGGCCTGCTGGTGATCGGCCTGTCTGAGCGCTGGCGGCGCGAGGGTCTCGGGCCCACTCGTTCGGAGATCGCGAAGGCGGCTCCCGCTCCGGTGCTGTTCGTGCGCCGCGGGGCACGCGAGGGTCTGTTCGCGCCCCGCGAGAACGTCACCCAGTTCAACTGGTCGATGGCCGGGCAGGGGGACGCGACACCGGCCGGGTAGCCGAGTGCTCAGACGGGGAGCGGCAGGACGGCAGTTACGCGGGTCGGCCCGCCCTGCGCTGAGTTCAGCGACAGCTGTCCCCCGAGCAGCTGTGCGCGTTCGCGCATCCCAATGAGACCGAACCCCTCACTCGGCTCGTCCGGGGCAAAGCCGCAACCGTCGTCCTGCACCACGACCTCGACGCGCCGGGAGAGTTGCCGCACCTGCAGGGTCGCCCGCTCGGCCCCGGCGTGCCTGACCACGTTGCTGAGCGCCTCCTGAACGATCCGGTAGATCGCGTCCTCGATCTCGCGCGGGCACTCAGCTGTACCGAACTCGATGTCCATGTCGAGCACGAAGCCCGCAGCGGCCGCCTGGCGCTGCGCCAGCGACTCGATCGCCGGGCCCAACCCGAGGTCGTCCAGGGCCGCCGGGCGCAACTCGGTGATGAGGTCGCGCAGACTGCGCATCTCGACACCGATGTGCGCGTTCGCCGTCTCCGCGGCACGCCGCAGCGCAGCGGGGTCCTCCCGAGCCAGCCCCGCCGAAAGGACCATCCGCGCGCCGGTCAGTCCCTGCAGCGTCTGATCGTGCAGCTCACGCGCCCACCTCGCCCGCGCCTGCTCGGCCGCGTCGATGCTCAGTCGCAGGCGCTCGGCGGCGACCGAACGCGCGGTCGCGACGGCTGTGGCCGCGCTGGCTGCCACCGACAGGAGCAGCTGCTCGTCCTCGTCTGCGAACGCGCGCCCGTCGTCGCGGTCGATCCCTGCCAGTACGCCGAGCGTCTCGCCTCGGAAGATCAGGGGCACGAGCAACGCCTTCTTGGCGCCGGGCACCAGCTGATCGAGTCGGCGCGGATCCTCCTCGGCCGTAACACGCGTCGGGCGCCCGCTCAGCAACACCTCCCCCGGCAGCGAGTCGCGCGTGGGCACGCGCAGCTTGAGGTCCTCCGAGCGCTTCCGCCGGTGAAGACCACGAGTTGCTCGCCCTCCGGGAGGCACACGAGCAGACTGCGGGCAGCCACGATCTCGCGCCCGTGGGCGAGGATCAACGACAGCACCCGTTCGAGATCCGTCTCGCCGCCCACCGCGCGGGCGATCTCAGCGAACGCCTCGAGCCGCTCGACGCTCTGCGCGAGCTGTTGGTTGGCGCGCGCTAGCTGTTCTGCATAGAGCGAGAGGTCGCGCTGCGCGCGCTGGCGCTCGGCGATGTCGCTGCGCAACCGCTCGGAGAAGCGTCCCACCGCCGTGCCGGTCACCAGCAGCGCTGCTCCGCGCGCGGTGTATCCGAGCACGCCGACGTGAATAGCCTGCAACGCGCTCCACACGAACACCAGCCCGAGCGCCGTCGCCGCGGCGAGCACGCCGGCGCGTGTGCCGAACTCGATCGCCAGCAGCGCGATCGGCACGACGTAGAAGTTGGCGATCAGGGCGTCCGGGTCCTTGATCGCCAGGCGAGCTGCGAACGTGACCGCGAACAGCACCGCCGCGGCGGCGAGCACCACGAGCTGGCGGGTGCGGGGCGGGGCCTGGGCGGTGGGGCTTCTGAGGCTCTCGAGCACGCGGCGTTCGGCGGCCTCGAAGGCAAGCGCGTGTGCGCGCGCGGTGGCGCTCATCGGTGGATCACTCCCCGCTGCAGCGCGTAGCGGACGAGCTCGGGCCGGCCACTCACGCCAAGCTTGCGCTGGAGGTTGGCGCGGTGGGTTTCGACCGTGCGCGGGCTGATGTACATCTGCTTGGCGATCTCAGTGTTGGTGTGGCCGAGCGCCACCAGGCGCAGCACCTCGAGCTCGCGCTCGGTCAGTACCGCCGCGCTCTCCCCCGCCAGCGCCCACCCTCCGATCGCCGGATCCAGATATCTGCCCCCCTTGCTGACCGTGCGGATCGCGCGCACCAGATCCGCTCGCGATGCTTCCTTGAGGACGTAGCCCTCCGCGCCCGCTGACCATGCCTGCCGTGCGAACGCGGGATCGTCGTCCATCGTCAGGATCACGACGGCTGTCGACGGCGACGCGGCGCGCAGCATGGACAGCTTGCTTACGCTGAGCTTGCGGCCCATGTGGAGATCGAGCACCAGGATTCTCGGCGCTCTGTCTCGCAGCAGCAAATACGTCTCGTCCAGGTCGCTTGCCTCGCCGATCACAGCGAAGTCCTCCTCGGCCTCCAGCATCATCCGCAAGCCATCGCGCACGACCGCGTGATCGTCGGCGATTACGATCGTGAGAGGAGCGCAGGCTGACATGTGCGAGGACGCATCATGCCGGACTGCCGAGCGTCGACAGGCGTACGTCGCTCGAGCCGATCGCGAACGCGCCAGCGACGCAGTGTAACCCTGAGCGAGCCGAGCGGTCAGCGACCACGGATCCGAACGTCAGCTCGAAGACGCGCCGGCGTTCGCGCCACACGTCCGGCAGGCTCGCTCATGCCATCCGGACGGGCATCATGTCCAACCCGGGGATGCGGTTGAAGTGACGGATGTTGGCTGTCCCAACTCGCCATCCCGCGGACATGGCCGTGGCAGCCACGAGTCGGTCGTGGGCTCCGACCTCGGTGCCAGACGATGCCAGGCCAGCCCAGAGCCTCGCGTGGACCCGTGCCACGAGGAGGTCGAAGGAAAGCGTCGGGAATGCCGCGAGCACGGCCTCCACGAACGCTTCGCGCCGTCCGCGATGCTCCTCCGTGGCCCTGTGCACACCGTGCAGCAGCTCCGAGGCCGTGATCGCGGCGATTCCGACCTCCTCGTTCTCTCCCAGCTGAACCCCCAAACGCTGGGCGACCTCTGTCATGGCCCGCGCGGCCGGCCGGCCGCGCATGGCCCGCTCAAGCTCGATAAAGATGGTGGTGTCTAGGACTGTGCCCACGGATCAGCCGGTGCTGGCCCGACGCTGTTGAGCACAGCCTCCATATCCTCGGCGAAGGCGGGATCGGGCGGCGCAGACTGCGTAAGCAGGGTGAGCGCCTCCCTCAGAGGCCGTCCACGACGCGAGGCGGTCGTCGGCCCACGATCGTCGGGATGGACGATGACGTAGGCCGGGCGCTCCCGGTTGAAGACCACAACCTCCTCATGATGGGCCACCGCCTCCCGCGCCCGGAGAGGAATCCGGACCTCCTCGGCTTTGATCGTTGCCATATCCGCATGATAACAAAATCAGAACGGAAGCGTACGGAACTGCACGGCAGAGCTTTATCGGTCCACGACCGGCGGTGCCGCCTCCAGCTGCACGGCCAGCACACGAGGCTCGCATTCGAGAGCGAACGGCTGCTCCGCGGGGCGCTCCGCCAGGTGTACTGCGATCGGCTGCGGTGAATCGGCTGCGCTGGGCACCGCTGGCCCGAACTGCCGCCGACCTCGGCAGTCGGGCCAACGATGGCCGAACCTCGCGGCACCTAGCCGATTCGATAGGCCACCATCTTCGGGGTCTGACCGGGTGTCGCCGCCACGCCGGCGGGGGCGATCAACGTGTTGCCGCTGACCACAACGCCGGTGTTGGTGCGAGCCGGAAGCTGGACCTGATACACGAGCTTGCCGGTGCTGGCTTCATAGGCGTACACCGTGCCGGCGAAGTCGGTCGCGAATACGAGGTCGTTGACGGCCGTGGTAGCCCCAAAGGCCGGGGCGGGGAGTTTCTGGGTCCACTTCACAGCGCCCGTAGCCACGTCCAGCGCGACCAGTTCACCGCCGAAAGGCGGTCCTTCTGCGGTGACGGTCTCTTCCTTGGAGAAGCTGATGGGGATGTTGACAACGGGCACGAAGACGGTCGATCCGTTTGTCGACATCGGGGCTATCACCCCGCCCAGCAGCCCAGGATAAACCGTCTCGGGCAGTTTCAGCTTTGAGTATTCGTGTTTCATGGCGTAGATGTCATCGTTGTCGTGACCGTTGTGCTTTCCAACGGGACGTTTCCACAGCAATTTCCCGCTCTGGCTGTCGAACGCCACGACGATTCCACCCTTGCCCGCCGTTATCACCGTCTGCCGGCCGTTCACGTTCAGGAGGATCGGGGGGTCCTGAAGGTCGCGGTCGTAGAGGTCGTGGGGGGCAAGCTGGTAGTACCACTGCAACTTGCCCGTTGCGGCGTTGAGCTTGACGAGCGAGTCGGTGTACAGGTTCGGACCGGGCCTGCTCGATCCCCATGGATACTGCTGCGTACCTGGAAATGGCGATGGATTGCCGGTCCCCACGTACATGAATCCCTGTTCGTCGAAGGCGGGCGAGTACCACAGCCCGCCTCCAGAGTTGATGTTGGCGTGTATGGAGGACCACAGATTTTCGGGCGCCGTGTCGAAATGCCAGATCTTCCTGCCGGTCGCCCCGTCCAAGGCCCACAGGATGCCGACGCCGCCGCCGCCGTAGGATTCCGCGTTGTTCACGGGGACAGTTGACACGTAGACCATGCCGTTGTGATAGCCGGGCGCCATGTCGATGCCCTCGGTGGCGTTGCGTACGAGCGTCTGCGACCAGATCTGCTTTCCGGTCTTCTCTTCCAGCGCAAACGCCGAGGTCGCGGTCGCGCCATACACACGCCCCCCCGCCACGACGAGGCCGTTCGGACCCTGGTCGGGCGATTCATAGGACTTCTTCCACAGGACGTGGCCCGTCTGCAGGTCGATCGCCTGAACGTTGGATGCCAGGTCCTCGGAGTAGATGACGCCGTTGCTGACGATCGGGGATGACGCGTAGCTGCCATACACGCTTTTCGCGGTCAGCGGCAGAGTCCATGCGACGTGGAGTTTCGAGACCGTCGCCCGGTCGATCGGACCACCCTCAAAACGAGTGTTCGACAGGTTGACGTTGGGGTAGCCCGAACCGGTGAGCGCGGGCCCTGAGGAGGAGCCGCACGACGATAGGGCGCCTGCGACCAACAGGAGAACGGGGACGACTGCCATTGGCAGTACGGCCTTCGAGGCCCCCCTGCCGCTCTCTGAGCCGATGCCGACTCTGTGTAGAAGGGCATTGAGCATCGGCATCATGACGGGAGGGCGGCCCGGGGGCCGTGGTCGTGAGAAGGGCATTTCATGGTGAGCATCGCTTGGGTCTCCTGTTGTCTGTCGTTGGTGGCTTCAGTAAGTGGGGGCGTGCGGCGCCTGTCAGTTGCTCGCCGGCTCGAGATCGTCGGTGGGAGCGGGTTCTGGCTCGTCCCTGAACAGCCACGGGACGCGCTGCCCGATGACAGCCCCACGGAAGCGCTTGCGGGGCCCGTACACGACCCAGGTCGTGTCCACCGGGCCGTAGTACTCCTCGACGCGCAGAGCGCCGGGATGTTCCTCGGCGTGGTGGACGTGGGTGAGGCCGGCGTCGTACATGCCTGCCAGCAGATTGCGAGCCACGACGGGCTTGGACGGCTCGTCCACGACGGTGTCCCACCGCGTCAGGTCGGTGTACCCGCGGGTCGCCGACACGATCCCGAGGCTCCTCGCGTCGCCGACGTCGGTGCGGACGAGCAGCGCCAGCGCCTTGGTCGGGTAGATGAACGTGTCAACCACGAAGACCTCCTCGTGGTAGCGCTCGGTGACGAGGTGAACCTGCACGTGCGCGCTGCACTGCACGAGGAACGTGTTCGGCTGCTCGCGGACCTGGCCGATCGCCTCGAGGAGGTCTTCGACCAGCACGATCTCGACTGACGCCAGGCCCTGGAACTCCAAATAGTGGAGCAGGGCGTTCTCGTGACAGGTGCCCGACGGTCCAAGCGTGATGAATGTCGGGCGCCTCATGCTCAGCGTCCTTCGGGCGCTCTGGACGAAGACGACGAAGAAGACGACGACGAAGGAGAGGAAGAGGAAGGCGTGGTGGTGGTAGAGGAGGAGGAAGCCGAAGAGGAGGGCGTGCCGATGAGCTCGTCCTCCATCCTGCACGTGGCTCCGATCAGCAGCTCGAAAAGGTCGGCCGTGAAGGCGGAGGGCAGCTCGACCTCGGCTCCACGAGCGAGGTAGCGCGCCCGCACAGCGGCGACGCGGCTCGGCTGCATCATCGGGATCTCGTGCGCGCGCTTGTAGAGCGCGATCTCCCGGCAGATCGCAAAGCGCTCGCCGAGCGCTCGCGCGATCTGGTCGTCGAGCTCGTCGAGGCGGCGACGGAGGGGATCGAGGCCGTTCACGCCGGACGCTCCTCGAGCAGGCCGGTCGCGAAGGCGTAGCTGCACGCCGCAAGGGCGCCGAGCGAGTAGCCGCCCTCCTGGATGACGCACACAGGCAGCCGCGACGCCGCCAGCAGAGCGCCGATCTGGGTGAAGATCGCCGGCGAGAAGCCCCACGAGCCGTGGGGGTCGCCCTTCAGCGTGTCGTAGCCAAGCGCGAGGACGAGCACGGAGGCGGACCGCGCGAGCGTGTGCAGCGACTCGGCGACCGCCTCGAGGTAAGTTGCGGCCTCCGGAGCCCCCCGGAACTCGACGAGCCGCTCACGGTCCGTGCGGGGGAGCACCGGCTGCGAGGGAGCGTTCGTCACCGGCCACGCGTGCAGCGAGTGCAGGCTGGTGTCGGTCATGCGCTCGACGATCGCCGAGGTACCGTTCGGGTAGTGCAGGTCGAGATCGAGAATCCCGACCGAGCGCGCGCCGCCTTCGTACAACGTCTGCACAGCTGCGGCGGTGGTGTTGAGGTAGCAGTAGCCGCCGAGCCACCCAGGGCCGGCGTGGTGGCCGGGCGGGCGGCAGAGCGCGTAGGTGAAGCGTTCCCCTGCCACGGTGCGCTGCGCCGCAGCGATCGCGGTGCGCACGCCCTCGTGGGCGGCAGCGACGAGTCCGGCGCCCACCGGGATGTCCGGCGCGAGGCCCGGCGCCGCCAGCTCGGGCATCAGCACCGGCTCGGTCGAGCGCACCCGGCGGAGCGCCGCAAGGTAGCCGGGTTCGTGCACCGCGCCCAAGATCCGCTCGACGTCCTCGTCCGTGGCGTCCGCGGCGGCCGCCCGCACCTCCGCGTGGCGCAGGAGCCCAGCCTGGAGCTCGGACAACCGGCAGTTGCGGTCGTGGCCCTGCATCCTGCGCCCGTGTTCGACGACCCACGGCGCGTCGTCGTCGCAGCCGCGCCGCTGCTCGATCATCAGCAGCCGGCTCACGGCAGGACCCGCCGCAGCCGTGCGCCGAGCGGCGCGAAGCCGTTGCCGAGGTAGAACGCCTCCGTCGCCGCGAGGCCCGCATAGCGTGCCGGTGGCAGCCCGACCTCGACACGCGCGATCCCCAACTCGCCCGCGAGCGCAAAGAGCCTCGTCAGCAGTTCACGGCCGATCGCCCTGCCGCGCCAGGAGGGGTGCACCCACAGGTCCTGGATCAGCGCGTAGCGGCCCGGTACGTGAATCGCGGTCTGCCAGCTCGCGCCGAGCACGCCGACGATCGCGCGGTTGTACTCGGCGTCGGCCATCGTGCCGTCGGTCTCCATCACGAGCAGCGCCCCGGCCTGGGGATCGTCGAGCAGCGCTCGCGCGGCGGCCTGCATTGCGAATGTGGAAGGCGGCGTGCCGCCGAGCTCGCGCAGCAGTTCCTCCACTGCCGCGACGACCCGCGGGACGTCCTCGTGAGTTGCAGCGCGCACGGTCCAGCTCAGCGGGGCCGTCCCACTCATGCTGCCGCGACCATCAGTGGCTCGAGCTCGATGGTGAACGCGTCGGGCGCGTCGCTGCCGGTCACGGCCTGCGCGATCGCGGCCATCGGCGCGCGCGCCTTGAGCAGCAGCTCGTCGAACTCCTCCTCGGGATCGGACTGCGTGACGATCGCTCCTCCAGCGCCGATCGTGGTGGCGCCCGGCCGCAGCACGATCGTTCGGATGACGATCGAGAGGTCGACGGAGCCGTCGAGCCCGAAGTAGCCGAGCGCGCCCGAGTAGACGCCGCGTGAGACACGCTCGATGTCGTCGATGATGCCCATCGTGCGCAGCTTCGGCGCGCCGGTCATCGAGCCGCCGGGGAAGCATGCGCGCACGCAGTCCACCGGCGTACGCTCGGGTTCCAGCACCCCGGTGACGGTCGAGATCAGCTGGTGGACCGTCGGGTAGGACTCGACGACCATGAACTCCGGCACGCGGACGCTGTCCACCTCGCACACACGCCCGAGGTCGTTGCGCAGGAGGTCCACGATCATGAGGTGCTCGGCGAACGTCTTCTCGTCGTGCAGGAGCTCGGCCCGCCCCGCCTCGTCGCGGCCGGGGTCAGGGGAGCGCGCCGCGGTCCCCTTGATCGGGCGCGCCTGGACGCGACGGTCGCGGTCGATCGCGAGGAAGCGCTCCGGCGAGGAGGAGAGCACCGCCACGGCGCCGAGCTTGAGGTAGGCGGCGAACGGAGCGGGGTTGCGGCGTCGCAGCAAGCGGTAGCACTCGAACGGCTCCGGGCTCGCCGTGGTCGAGATCTGGTCGGTCAAGCAGACCTCGTAGGACTCGCCAGCGGTGAGCGCCACCTGGCAGCGGGCGATGTCGGCGAGGTACTGCTCGCGTCCCCGTCCGCAGCGGAACGTCACAGGACGGGCACCCGGGTCCCCATGTGCCGCGGCCACGTCCGGGCCACCAGGCACCACGGCCACGCCCGGGCCACCAGGCACCACGGCCACGCCCGGGCCGCCAGGCTCAGCTTCCTGCCCGGACAGCGACCACGCCACGGGAGGTGCGCCAGCCTGCGCAGGAGACAGCGAGGGTGCGGGAGGCTCCGCAAGCGTCGCCCGCACGACCGCCTCGGCCTCATCGAGCCAGCGCTCGGCGTCCCCGTCGCCACCGAGCGCAAGCAGGTGCGTGCACCCCTGGGTGTGGTCGACCGCGACGACGCGGTTGGCGAGCATCAGCACGGCGTCCGGCACGTCGGAGCGGTGTGCGTTGGGTGAGCCGCAGTCGGCCTTGCACTCGTAGCCGAGGTAGCCGACGTAGCCGCCGAGCAGTCCGCGCGTCAGCCCCACCGATCGAAGGTCGGCCAGCGGCTCGATTGCGCACGCGGAGAGCTCACGCCCCAACACGTCGAAGATCGACGCGTACTCGACCGTGCTCCCCTCGGCGCCGTGCGCCGTCACCCGCCCCTCCTCGACGCCGTACTCGAGCACGCGACGACCGGGGCCCGCGCTCGTGCCGAGGTAGGAGCACTGCGCGAGCGGCGTCGGCGCGTCGGCGCTGTCGAGCCAGAACGCGTACTCGGCGGCGCCGAAGAGCCGTTCGTACAGCAGCTCCGTCGAGGGCTCGCCCGCGATCGAGCGCACGCTCAGCTCGACGCGAGCCTCGCCGCCACCGCGAGCACGCGGGGGGCGGGGGCGCCGTGGCGGCACCGCCGGCCTGCTCGCTCGGGGCGCGCGCGCAGAGGAGTGACGGCGCGCCAGCTCGTAGAAGTTCTCGATCAGCTTGCGACCGTGCTCGGTCGCAACCGACTCGGGGTGAAACTGCACACCCCAAAGCGGGCGGTGGCGGTGTTCGATCCCCATCACCACCCCGTCGGCGGTCCAGGCGGTCACGCGGCCTTCGGGCTCGAGCGGGCCGGTGACCGCGAGCGAGTGGTAGCGCACCACGGAGAAGTCCTGGGGGATGCCCTCGAAGAGGCCGCTGCCGAGGTGCTGGACCTGGCTCAGGCGCCCGTGCATCGCGGCCGGGGCGGTCCCGACGAGGCCGCTGAGCACGTATCCGAGACCCTGGTGGCCAAGGCAGACGCCGAGCACGGGGATCTCGCTTGAGCGCAGGATGTCCGAGCAGACGCCGAAGTCGTGCCAGCGCTCCGGACGACCGGGCCCCGGCGAGAGCACGATCGCGTCGAAGTCCCACCGCGAGAGCGCCCTCCACGAAACCATGTCGTTGTGGATCACGATCGGCTCCTCGCCGCAGACGGCCGCGAGCAGGTGGAAGACGTTGTACGTGTAAGAGTCGTAGTTGTCGACCAGCAGGGTGGTCATTTGGGATCGTCCGCGTGAGTCGGCGTCGCAACAGGCGTGTGGGCGCTGGGCCTCCTGCCCAGCGGCGACGCGCAACGCACCCCAATATCCACCGACCTTCCGGCGGGTGGATCGTTGTTCCTGGCAAGGACGCAGTGAGCGAAGTGTGCTGAGCACACGAGCGATCGAGGACGCCGCCGGGGGCAACGAGACGCCGCCGGCGTAGTCATCGCACCGCCTCCAGCCCCAACCCCCGCGCGGAGCGGTCGAGCAGCGTCTGCACGACGCGCTCGACCGGTTCGCTGCGATCCCGCTCCTCGTACCACAGCGCGAGGTGCTTGAGGTAGAGCGCGAGCGGGCCGACGTCGAACCGCTGCACAGCGAGCCGCAGGTAGCGCCGGTAGAGCTCTGACTGGACGACGGCGAAGCGGTAGTCGGGGTCCTCCGCTGGCCGAAACGGGGACGCGCGCCGAAGGCGCGTGTCACCCGGCTTCGGTCGGCCGCCGTTCGACGCCCGGTGGCTGAGGTGGGCTCGCGCGCGGACCATGTCCCAGCCCAGGCTCTCGTCGTCCTGCAACAGCTTCTCGGGGTCGAAGTCGATCGGCGGGGCAACCGGGTAGGAGAGGAAGTACCCGAGCGCGATCTGCGCCGCGATCCGTTCCGGCGCGGGATGCCCGTGGCGCACCGCGCGCCGCTCGGGGGAGTCGTCGATCCGCGCGTCGAGCCACTCGGTGAGCTCGTCGATCAGCAGCGCCCCCTCACTGGAGGCCAGCGCGCGCTTCTGCCTGGAGACCATCCCGTTGAAGATGTCGTGCGTCGGGTGCATACTGCCGTTGCCCACCGGCATCAGCTCGTCCATCAGCTTGCGCCTGCAGGTGACGTGCGAGACCCACTCCGTGCCGCAGACCTGCATCGAGGTCGTGCCCTCGAGCTCGGGTGCCGCCATCCAGTACGCCAGTGAGCGCATGTGCTGGGTGGGCAGGCCGTCGGCGCGCACGAGCGGGAACTCCTCGAAGTCCTTCAGGCCCGTCGCGTAGATCACGACGCCGTCCTCGCGCCGCTTGAGGCGGCCGTCGCGCAGGCCGGCCGTGGTCAGCTCGGCGGCGTCCGCGAGGAAGTCCGACTCGAAGAAGACCCTGTCGAAGGCGATCCCGAGCCGCGCGAGCGTCTTACGCTGCCCGGCGATGACCCACGCTCGCGTCTTGTACCAGAGCTCGAGCGCCTCCAGTTCACCCCCCATCACCCGCTTGAGCAGCTCGTCGGCGGCGTCGCCGCGCAGCGCCAGCTCGCGCGTCAGCGAGTCTTCGGGGTACTCGATCTCCGCCCCTGTGAACGAGCCGCTGGCCGCCACGTAGTCCGCGTAGCAGAGGCCGACGAAGTGATCGCTCTTCTCGTCGCCGTCCGGCCAGGAGTGCGCGTGCCGGCCGCTGTTCATCACGCCGGCCATCGCCTCGCCCATGCTGCGCCCCGCGTCGGAGATCAGGGAGCGCCGCTCGACCTGCGCGCCCGCCTGCGCGAGCGCGGCGGCGAGCGCGTTGCCGATCGCGAGGTTGCGCAGGTGGCCGAGGTGCAGCGCCTTGGTCGCGTTCGCGTCCCAGAACTGCACCGAGAAGCGCTGTCCGTGCGCGAGGTCGGCGAGCGTCGCCTCGGCGCTGCCGCCGGCCTCCAGAGCGGCGCCCGTTGTTTCTATCCAACCGTCGTCGATGCGCAGCCGAACCCCGTCGTCGTCGCGCACCACGGTGTCTACCCACGGCTCGCGCTCCAGGCGCGCGAGCGCGTCGAGCGAGTCGCGATCCTCCTGCCACGCCGGCAGACGCGGCACGAGTTTCAGATCGAAGTGCTCCTGCGGGCGGCGCGGCGCGCGGGCGGCCCACCGGGCGGGCGCTTTCTCGCGCGCCGGAGCTTCTTCAAAGTAGTCGAAGAGATTGGTGGTCATGAGCAGGCGACAGGTGGTTCTTGTTCCATGCACCAGCCGGGGCTCGAACCCGGATCAACGGCGTTTAAGGCCGCCCCTTAACCGATTAAGGTACTGGTGCCCCGTCAGGCCAAACGCCCGACTCGTACCCCGCTGCTTCGCCAGAGCGCGTTCTCAATCGAGTCCGCTATGTTGAGCGTACCAGATATCATAACTCCAGCCACATGGGTACAAGACTGAATAAATCGAGGACTCCAATGAGCTGACATAGCGTGCATTATGGCTTAGGCAAGCGGAATAGGTGAAGTGAGAGACACGAGCAGGCAACTAAAAGAGAGAGACATCAGCAGAGAACTAAAGAGTGAGAGACAAAGTCGGGAACTAAAGAGAGAGACATGAGCACCAAACTGAGCTCGCTTCCAATCGTCAACGGGCGCGGGGCGCTGCCCCCTGGCCCCCACATGCCCAGCGCCATGCAGGCGGTCGGCTGGGCACTGCGCCCGCTGCCGTTCATGGCAAGCTGCCGCAGGCGCTACGGAGACATTTTCACCCTGCGCGTCCGCCACGGTCGCCCGTGGGTGTTTCTGAGCGACCCCGAGGACGTGGGGAAGGTGCTCACAATCAGCCCGGAGCTCGTGCGCGCCGGCGCAGGCGAGGCCAACGCGCTGCTCGGGCCACTGCTGGGGCCGCGCTCGGTGATGCTCCTCGACGAGCCCGAGCACATGACCCACCGGCGCTTCCTGCTGCCCTCCTTCCACGGCGAGCGGATGCGCGGCTACGGGGAGATGATGGTCGAGGTGGCGCGCAGGGAGATCGCCCGCTGGCCGGTGGGCGAGCCCTTCGCGCTGTGGCCGCGGATGCAGGCGATCAGCAACGAGGTGGTCATGCGCGCGACCTTCGGCAGCACCGACGGCGAGCAGATGGAGCGCCTGCGCGTGCTGCTGGGGCGCCTGACCAACTGGCTCAACGACTCCTCGCGTCTGATGCTGCTCGCCACGTTCGGCTCGCGCTGGCTGGCCCGCAACGCGCGCTTCCGAGAGGTGATCGCGCCCGTGGAAGCGGCGCTGCTGGAGGAGGTGCGCCGGCGGCGCGCCTGTCCCGGTCGGCCCCAGGACGAGGGCATCCTCTCGCTGCTCGAGCAGGCCTACGACGAGAACGGCTCGCCGATGACTGAGCAGGAGCTGCGCGACGAATTGATCACGCTGCTCTCCGACGGGCCCACCGCGACCTCGCTGTCGTGGGCCTTCGAGCGCCTGTTGCGCCACCCCGAGAAGCTGGCCCGCCTGCGCGAGGAGGTGCTCGCGGGCGGGGAGGAGACCTACGTGGACGCGGTCGTGAAAGAGACCTTGCGCCTGTGTCCGGCGGTCCCGCTGGTCATGCGCGGGCTCGTCGAGCCGATGCGCCTCGGCGGCTATGAGATTCCCGCTGATACGACGGTTGCTCCGTGCGTCTATCTGGTCCACCACCGCGAGGACCTCTATCCGCACCCCTTCAGCTTCATGCCCGAGCGCTTCCTCGGGCCCCCGCCGGAGAACTACACGTGGATCCCCTTCGGCAGCGGCGTGCGCCGCTGCGTGGCCGCCGCCTTCGCCCAGTTGGAGATGAAGCGGGTGATGCAGACGGTCCTTCAGGAGGTGGAGCTGAGCGCAGCGCCCTCCAGCGGCTCACAGCGGGCAACCAGGAGCTCGGTCGCCTTCGCCCCCGGAGACCAGGCGCCCGTGATCGTCACGCGCCGTAGGACGGGCAGGGCCAACGCGCCGACGCTCGCCGCGGCGTGAGCGCCAAAATCGACCTGCTCGTCGTCGGCGCGGGCGCCAAGGCGACCGCGCTCGCGGCGAAGATCCACGCGCTCAACACGATCGGCGCGGGGCCGTTCGCGCTTACGATCGTCGAGGCGACCGAACTGGCGGCGTCGTGGTCGGGGCGCAACGGGATGACGTCGGGCGAGGAGCCCCTGGCGATCCCGCCGATCAAGGACGTCGGCTTCCCCTACCAGAGCCACGCGGCGTTCGGCGAGCTCGGTGCGGAGCTCGACCGCGCGATGACGCCGTTCACCTGGCAGCAGTACATGATCGGCAAAGGCAGTTACGCGCGCTGGGTGAACGCGGGCTCGCCGGCCGTACAGCACCGCGAGTACGGCCGGTACCTCACCTGGGTCCTGTCACGCGCCACTGCGGGGGTGACGATCGTGCGCGGGTGCGTCACGCAGGTGTCGCTCCCGGCCCACGCGGAGCGCTGGACGGTGGATGTGAGGGAGCCACTCGGCCACGCGGAGATCGGCAAGCGCCAGACGGAGCCCTCCGAGCGATCGGCGGCGCCGGGGCACACGGGCCGAAGGCGCTCGGAGCCGGTGGTGGGCCGGCGGCAGTACGAGTGCGACGCGCTGGTGCTCACCGGCCCGGGCGTCCACCGGGCCCTCCCCCACGATCTCGCCGCCGCCGCGCGGATCTTCCACTGCGACAGCAGGCGCAGTGAGCTCGCGCGCATCCCTGTCGAGCGCAGCTGCGACATCGCGATCGTCGGCGGCGGCGAGAGCGCGCTCAGCGCGGTCGCCTTCCTGCGCGACTTCCGGCCGGCGGCACGGATGACGGTGTACACGCCGACGCTGCCCTTGAGTCGCGGCGAGAGCTTCCTGGAGAATCGCGTCTTCTCCAACCCCGACGAGGTCGCCTGGAGCGCGCTCGACCTGCAGACGCGCCGCGACTTCGTCAAGCACTGCGACCGCGGCGTGTTCGACCCGGGGACGCTGGCGACGATCGCCTACGACGATCGCTGCCGCTTCATCACCGGTCGCGTGATGCACGTCGGATCGCACGCGGACGGCGACGGAGACGACGGCAGCGGGGTGCACGTCGACTACGCCTCGGCGGAGGGTCTCACAAGCGCACGGCACGACTACCTCGTCAACTGCACCGGCTTTGACCTGCTGGAGCAGCTGCGCGACCTCTTCTCCCCCGCCCTGCGGACGGAGATCGAGCGCCAGGCCGGGCCGGTGTGGGAGCGCCCGCCCGACACGGAGGTCGCGATCGGGCGGTCCCTCGAACTGGAGGGCGTCCGCCCGCGGCTGCATATACCGGGATTGGGCGCGCTGAGCCAGGGCCCCGGGTTCGCAAACCTGGGCTGCCTCGGGCTCCTCGCCAACCGTGTGCTCCAGCCGCTCCTACTCGACAGAGGCGAGCCGCCTCCGCCGAGCTCAGACGGCGTACCCGCCGGCGAGCCGCTCGTGCAGAGCGGGCGTCGCGCGGCGCTCTGAACGCCCGCCGGTGACGATCACCCGCCCCCCGCGGGCGGGGACGAGCGTGATGTGATGCACCTTGGTCCGCTCCGCCTTGGCGCTCGGGGCGCGCAGCTGCACACGTTCGAGTGTGGTGCGGAGGATCGTGCGCATCTCCATCATCGCGAAGCTCGCGCCGATGCAGCGCCGGGGGCCGCCGCCGAAGGGGATGAACGTGTACGGCGGCGGGCTCTCCTCCAGGAAACGCTCCGGGCGGAAGGCGTCGGCCTGCGCGAACGCCCGCGAGCCCTGCACGAGGATGATCGCGGGCATCACCACCGTCCCCGCCGGCAGCATCCGGCCGGCGACCTCGGCCGGGGCGCTGAGCTTGCGCCACACCGCATCGATTACCGGCCGCACCCGCAGGGTCTCGTTGATCGCCGCCTCCAGGTAGGTCTCCCCCTCGCCGCCCACGATCTCCGCTTCCACGCGCGCCAGCGCCGCGGGATGGCGCAGCAGCCGCTCGAAGCACCACGCGAGCGCGGTTGTCGTCGTCTCGTGCCCGGCGATCAGCAGCGTGATCAGGTGGTCGCGCAGCTCCTCGTCGCTGAGCCCCTGCCCCTGCTCGTCGCGCGCGGCGAGCAGCAGCGCGAGCACGTCTTCGCGCCCCTCCGGTTCGGCGCGGTGGGCCGCGATCTCCTCGTACAGCAGCCGATCGACCTCGGGGAGGATCCGCAGCGTCGAGAGCCTGCGCACCAGACCGCTCTCCAGCAGCCGCGGATAGGCCCAGATGATCCACATCTCCACGATCCCCACGCGCGTCAGGCGCCTCAGCAGCCCCCGCAGGCGCTCCAGGCGCCGCGCGTCGCTGACGCCGATCACCGTCTGCAGGATCACCTCCAGGGTAATCGCCTGCATCCGCGGGCGAATCGGGAACTCCACCCCCACCGGCCAGCGCTCGATCTCCGCGGCAGCGATCGCCGCGATGCGCTCGCCGTAGGCGCGCACCGCGTCGCCGTGGAACGGGGCCGTCAGCATCTTCCGGTGGCGCAGGTGACGCTCGCCGTCGAGCAGCAACAGCGAGTTGCCGCCCACCATCGGGCCCATCACCGCGTTCGCCTCCCCCGCGCGGAAGACCTCGCGGTCGCCGGTGAACACCTCCCTGATCGCCTCCGGCCGCGTGAGCACCACCACGTCGCCGATGCCGAGCGGCCGCAGCGTGAAGGTGTCGCCGAATCGCCGCTGGGAGTACCTGGAGAGCGCACTCGGGTAGGAGGCCCACAGGGCCGCCTGCAGCACCCGCGGCAGACGGGTGCCGGGGGGCAGGCTCGGGTGAGGCGTCGGCGCGGACGCCGTCTCGGCCATACCCACATGTTGACCGATCGCTGTAAGGCGGGCTTAAGCGGCTCCACCGACGAGCTCCAGCAGCGGCTCGCAGAGCGCCGGCGGGGCGACCAGGATGCCCCAGGGAAGGTCCTCGTGCACGGGCAGCTCGAGGACCTTCAGCCCCGCCGCCTCGCAGAGCAGCGCCCCGGCGGCGATGTCCCACGGCTTGACCGTGCGCTCGAAGTAGGCGTCGTAGCGCCCCGCCGCGGTCCACGCGAGGTCCAGGGCGGCGCTGCCGAGGCGGCGGATGTCGCGCACCCGGGGGATCGCGCGCGCGAGCACCCTCGCCTGGGCGGCGCGCACGCGCGCGTCGTAGGCGAAGCCCGTCGCGACCATCGCGCTCGCGAGCTCCACCTCGCGCCCCGCGCCCCGCAGCGTCAGCTCCTCGTACTCGCGCGGCCAGCTTTCCGGCGGCGGCACGTTCATCGGGTACTTCGTAGGGGACCTCAGCGTCGCCTCGCCTCCGCGCGTGGCCTTGAAGAGGTCCTCGCGAATCGGGTCGTAGATCGCCCCCGCCAGCGTCCCTCGTTCGTCCCGGACGGCGACGCTGACACACCACTGCGGTATCCCGAAGAGGAAGTTGACCGTCCCGTCGAGCGGGTCCACCACCCAGCGCAGCCCGCTCTCGCCGGGCTCGTCCTCGCCCCCCTCCTCTCCCAGGAAGCCGTCCTGCGGGCGGCGCAGCGCGATCGCTTCGCGGATGTGCCGCTGGGAGGCGCGATCCGCCTCGCTCACCAGGTCCGTCGGCGTGCTCTTGCTCTCGACCTCCTGCTCCTCACCGTGCAGGAAGCGCTCCCGCAACAGCAACCCCGCGGTGGAGGCCGTCACGACCGCCAGCTTCAGCAGCTCCTCCGCAGAGTCACCCACCCGCAGCTCCGCTGGGAGATCGTCCTCCAGGAGGTCCTCCTCCAAGCGCTCGCCGGGATCGCTCACACGAACTGCTCGGGCCGCCGCTCCGCCCACGGGCGCTCGGCCTCGATCTGGGCGGCGAGCGACAGGAGCGTCGCCTCGTCGCCGGGGCGGCCCACGAGCTGCACAGCCAGCGGAAGCCCCTCCGTGGAGAATCCGACCGGCACCGCCATGGCGGGCTGACCTGTGACGTTCCACGCCGAGAGCAACGGATTGAGCGTGAAGCGCGACACGCCGTTGAGCGTCCACAGAGCGCCGCGGCCCGCCCACCGTCCAGTCCGCACCGCGGGCTCCGCCAGGACCGGCGTGAGCAACACGTCGAAGTCCGTAAAGAGCGCGCCCAGCTTCGCGGCCAGCGAGCGCTCGCGCGCCCGCGCCGCGGCCAGGACGCGGTCGGAGATCCCATCGCCCAGGCGGATGACCCCCTTGGTGCGGCGTTCATAGCGCTCTGGGTGCGCCAGCGCCGCGCCGCTCTCGCGGGCGCCGCGCAGGTAGCGCACGACCACGTGGGGAAGCGCGCGCAGCCAGGGCGGATCGCGATGCTCGACGCTGTGGCCGAGCGAGCGCAGCGTGTCCGCGGCCTCCTCGGTCGCGCGCACGACCTGCGCGTCGATCGGCTGCGGCAGTGGCGGGCGCAGCGACATGGCGACCTTCAACGCACCAGGAGCCTGCCGCGCCGCGGCCAGGAACGACCCGTGCCCCTCCTGCGCCGTGACGTCGAGCAGCAGCGCCGCGTCCTCGACGCTGCGCGCCAGCGGGCCGTAGACCGTCAGACCATGCCAGGCGTGGTCCGCGATTGAGTGCGGCGCGATCGAGATCCGGTCGCGCTGGGGCTTGAGGCCAAACAGCCCGCAGCAGGCCGCGGGGATCCTGATCGAGCCCGCTCCGTCGGAGCCGATGGCGGCGCCCACCAGCCCGGCCGCCACCGCGGCGCCGCTGCCCCCGCTGGAGCCGCCTGGCGTGCGGTCGAGGTCCCACGGATTGCGCGTGACGCCGTGGGCGACGGTCTCCGTGAAGGGCCACAGGAGCAGCTCCGGCCCGTTCGTCAGGCCGACGATCACGGCGCCGGCCGCGCGCAGGCGACGGACCATCTCAGAGTCGGCCTGCGCCGGACGATCCTCCGCCACCGTCCCGAGCTGCGTGATCTCACCGGCCACGTCGGCGTCGTCCTTGATCGCAATCGGCACCCCCAGCAGCGGCCGTCGATCCCCGGCGTCGCGGCGCGCGTCGGCCTGCGCAGCCTCCAGGCGCGCGCGCTCGCGAAAGACGACGCGGAAGGCGTTCAGCTTCGGGTCCAGGCGCTGGATGCGCTCCAGGTAGACCTCCAGTAGGTCGCGCGCCGAGAGCTCCCCGGAGGCGATCAGCTCGGCCTGGCGGGCGATGCCGGCGAACGCGAGGTTGACGGGGTCCATGGGCCGCAATCTAGTACATGCCGGTTTCCGTTCACGAACCCGCCGTGCCGATTCCGTGCATGAACCCGCCGGTGTGCGCTATAGGATCGTTGCAAAGCGCTCAAGCAGTGCTCTTGGAGGAGCAAGCAGGGTCCGGAGGAGTACGCAGCACTCACGAAAGGGGAGCATCCCGTGTCCTATCCCGTCACCTTCGAAGTTGACTACGTCGAGCGGCGCAACCGCCTGACAGCCTTCTTCCGTCTCATCCTCGTCATCCCGGTCGCGATCTGGCTGTACATCTACGCGATCGTGGCCGGCCTCGCGATCGTGATCGCGTGGTTCGCGATCGTCTTCACCGCCCGCTACCCGCGGGGCCTGTACGACTTCGTCGCCGGGTACACCCGCTTTCTCACGAGGGTCACCGCGTACTCCGCACTGCTGTGCGATCCCTACCCCGCGTTCGGGGGCACCGACGATCCCGCCTACCCCGTGCGCCTGGAGTTCGCCGGTCCCCTGGAGCAGTACAGCCGCATGAAGACCCTCTTTCGCATCGTCCTCGCAATCCCGATCGTGATCCTGCGCTACGTGATGGGGCTGCTGCTCGAGATCGGCGCCGTCGCCGCCTGGTTCGTGATCCTCGTCATCGGCAGGATGCCACGGGGCCTGTTCGACGTGATGGTGCTCGCCAACTCCTACACCGCGCGCAGCGACGCCTACCTCTACCTGCTGACCGAGACCTACCCGCCCTTCCAGGACGAGCAGACGCGCGCTGCCGGCACGCCCGGGGAGGCCTACCCGCAGGTCTAAACCGGGGCGATCGGGTTACGCTTGGCGGGCCACTCCCTGCGGCGGCCCGCCGCGAGCGCAAAGCGGCGGATCAGCTCGGTGCGCAGGTCGTCGGGCTGAATCACCGCGTCCACGACCAACTCCGAAGCCAGGTGCAGGATGTCGATGTCCGCCGCGTACTCGCGGCGCAGGCGCTCGGTCTCGGCGGCGCGCTCGGACTCGTCCTCGATCGCCTGCAGCTGGTTGTAGTAGACCGCGTTGATCGCCGCCTGGGGTCCCATCACAGCGATCGACGCGCTCGGCAGCGCCAGGCAGCAGTCGGGGTCGAAGGCGGGGCCCGCCATCGCGTAGAGGCCCGCGCCGTAGGCCTTGCGCACGACCACCGAGATCTTTGGGACCGTCGCTTCGGAGACCGCGCTGATCATCTTCGCCCCGTGGCGGATGATGCCCTGGCGCTCGACCTGGGTGCCGATCATGAAGCCCGGCACGTCGGCGAGGAACAGCAGCGGGACGTTGAAGGCGTTACAGGTCCAGATGAAGCGCGCCGCCTTGTCGGCGGAGTCGACGAACAGCACGCCGCCCTTGACCTTCGGCTGGTTGGCCACGATCCCCACCGGCTGCCCCTCCAGGCGCGCGAAGCCCACGATCAGCTCCTTTGCCCACCGCGCGTGGATCTCCATGAACGAGCCACCGTCCACCAGCGCGTCGAGCAGCAGCTTCATGTCAAACGGCTTGTTCTCATCCGCAGGGATCAGCTCGCCGATCGGGGTCTGCGAAGAGGGGGCGAACGCCGTGGGCTGGCGGGCCGTGGGCAGATCG
Organism: uncultured Solirubrobacterales bacterium; assembly: GCA_963703395.1. Lineage (GTDB taxonomy): Bacteria > Actinomycetota > Thermoleophilia > Solirubrobacterales > Solirubrobacteraceae > Palsa-744. The sequence continues at coordinate 1,831,535 of OY969817.1, forward strand.
GCCGCAGGCGGACCGGCTGTGGGCTGATCGGCTGCGGGCTGGTCGGCCGTGGGCTGATCGGCTGCGGGCTGGTCGGCCGTGGGTAGATCGGCTGCGGGCGGGTCAGCTTCCCAGCTACTCGGCAGGTAGGAGAGGTAGCACTTCGCCGCGTCGATGCCCTCCTCGTCGCTACCCACCAACACGTGCCCGCAGCCGCTCACGCCCGTGTGCATCCGCGCGCCGCCCATCTCCTCCAGGGTCACGTCCTCGCCGATCACCATCTGCGCCATCCGCGGCGAGCCCAGGTACATCGAGGCGTTGCCCTCGCGCATGATCACGATGTCGCAGAACGCAGGGATGTACGCGCCCCCCGCCGCCGAGGGGCCGAACAGCACGCACACCTGGGGCACGAGCCCGGAGAGCTGCACCTGGTTGTGGAAGATCCGCCCCGCCCCCCGCCGGCCGGGGAACATCTGCACCTGCTCGGTGATCCGCGCCCCCGCGGAGTCCACGAGGTAGACCATCGGGACCCGCAGCGCAAGCGCTCGCTCCTGCACGCGCAGGATCTTCTCCACCGTCTTCGGGCCCCACGAGCCCGCCTTCACGGTCGGGTCGTTGGCCATCAGCGCCACGGGCCGCCCGCCGATCCGCCCGAGGCCGGTGACCACACCGTCGGCGCCCAGGCCATCCTCCTGCCAGTTCGCGAGCAGAGCCTCCTCGGCGAAGGACCCCGGATCGAGCAGCCGCTCCACGCGTTCGCGCACCGGCAGCTTTCCCTGCTCCCTCGCCTTCTCGCGGTGGCGCTCAGGGCCGCCCGCGAGGGCGCGCTCAGTGGCGCCGGGCAGTGCGGCGCTCACGGACGCGGGAGCCCTCGATACCGGTGGCGGCGCCGTCCGCGTTCGAGGTGGCGTTCGTGGCGCGCCTGCAGCCTCGCTTCGACCAGCTCGAGGTCCGAGGCCGGCCCGAACAGGTGCCACGCGTCGCGCACCACCGGCAGCAGCGTCACGCCGATCACCCACCCCGGCCAGAAGCTGCCGGGCGGTCCGCTGGCGAGCCAGATGCCCACGCTCAGCAGCGACACCCCCACCGACCCGCCCGCCTCCTGGACCAGGCGGCGGCGCAGGTGCGTCTTACGCTTGACCAGCGCGACCTTCACCGAGGTCGAGCTGACCGGCAGATCCGCCCGCAACGCGTCGAGGTCTGCGCGCGTGGAGGCGCTGTAGGCCCTGCCGACACGCTCCTCGAGCTCCTCCGAGGTGAGCCTCCCCGCGCCCGCGTGCTCGCGCAGCTCGTCGATCAGCTGCTCGCGATCGGCGTCCGCGACGCGCAGGCTCGACAGGTCGCTCATGCCAAGAGATTAGTCGCCCTGGACGGCGGCGTCCCTACAACGCCGGGTTCGGCCGCGGCTCGTCTTCCGAGTAGTCGTAGAAGCCCGTTCCCGACTTGCGCCCGTGCCAGCCCGCCGCGAGCATCTTGCGCAGCGTCGGCGGGCACGCGAAGCGCCGTTCGCGGAACTCCTCGAAGAGCACGTCGCAGATCGCGCCGAGGGTGTCAAGGCCGACGAAGTCCGCGAGCGTGAGCGGGCCCATCGGATGGCCGGCGCCGGCCATCATCGCCTCGTCGATCTCGTGCACCGAGCCGACCTGCTCTTCGTGGGCGCGGATCGCGTCGAGCATGTACGGGACCAGCAGCCGGTTGACGATGAACCCCGCTTTGTCGCGCGTGGGGATCGCGAGCTTGCCCTCGGAGCGCACGAACTGCAGGGCGGTCTCGAGCGTCTCCCCCGAGGTGGTCACGCAGCGCACGACCTCCACGAGCTTCATGACCTGGGCGGGGTTGAAGTAGTGCAGCCCCACGAACCGCTCGGCGCGGGAGGTCGCCGCGGCCTGGTCGATGACCGCCAGCGAGGAGGTGTTGGTCGCGAACACCGCCTCCGGCTTGACGATCTCGTCGACCTCCCGCCACATCGCGAGCTTCAGCTCCAGGCTCTCGGTGATCGCCTCGATCACGAGGTCGCACTCGCCCAGATCGCGGTAGTGGACGGTTCCCTTGATGCGCCCCCGCACCGCGTCGGCGTCCTCCTTGGTGCTCTTGCCCTTCTCGACCGCGCGCGCGAGCTGCTTCTCGATCTTGGCGAGCCCCTTCGCGAGCGTGGGCTCGTCGACCTCGCGCAGTACCACCTCGTAGCCGGACTGCGCGGCGACCTGCGCGATGCCGTGGCCCATCAGCCCGGCTCCGAGCACGCCCACCCTCTCGATCTGCTGCGCCATCCTGAAAACCTCCGCTCGGGTCTTTTTCAGTTGAAGGAGCGGAGCCTACCGGGAAGGGACTGGGCCGTACCCGGAAGGTTTGCCCCCATGACGGAGTTCTGTCTTATGTAAAGTTCCGATCAGAGGAGGCATAGCCATGTCAACCCACAGGCTTCTGTCAACAACGATCGCAGCCGCGCTCGCCTGCGCGGCCCTCGTGCCGGGGACGGCCCTGGCATTCGATCACCCATTTATCGGGCAGTTCAAGACGGTTACCTCGGTCGCCAGCACCGTGCCCGCCAACGGCGACCTCAACCCCTACGGAATCGTGACCGTGCCACAGAGCGTCGGAGCGCTCGTGCGCGGCAACACCCTCGTCAGCAACTTCAATAACTCCGAAAACCTCCAGGGAACGGGCACGACGATCGTGCAGATAAGCCCCTCGGGCGCCGTCTCCCTCTTCGCCCAGATCGATCCCTCCTCGCTCCCCGGACCGTGTCCCGGCGGGGTGGGACTGACGACCGCGCTGGCGATCCTGCCGCACGGGTTCGTCGTCGTCGGGAGCCTGCCCACGAGCAACGGCCAGGCCGCCACCGCCAAGGCGGGCTGCCTGATCGTGCTCGACAGCACAGGTCACGTCGTGCAGACGATCTCCGGCCCCCCGATCAACGGCCCGTGGGACATGACCGAGGTCGACCAGGGCAATGGCGCGACGCTGTTCGTAACCAACGTCCTCAACGGCACCGTCGCCTCGGGCGAAACGCCGACCGACGGCGGCACAGTGGTCCGCATCCGCGTGCGCGTCGGGGAGCACCGACACCACGCCCTGCGCGTAACGGACGTGGACGTGATCGCCACCGGCTTCCCCGAGCGCACCGATCCCGCGGCGCTTGTGGTCGGCCCCACCGGTGTGGGACTCGGCGAAGAAGGCACGCTGTACGTGGCCGACACCCAGGGCAACCGGATCGCCGAAGTCCCCGGCGCGCTGTACCGACAGACGCCGCTCGGCGAAGGCGGAACCTCGGTCGCCACCGGCGGCTACCTGAACAGCCCGCTGGGGCTAACGATCGCCCCCAACGGGGACATTCTCACCGCCAACGCCGCCGACGGGAACATCGTCGAGACGACCCCCGTTGGCGCGGAGTTCCAGCCCTTTGACACCGGGGCGGGAGGCGGTGGCCTGTTCGGGCTCGCCGTTGCGCCTCACAACCAGGGGGTGTTGTTCGTGAACGACACCGAAAACACGCTGGACCTGCTGCACTGAGGGTCCGGCGTAGAGACATCTGATGCTGCGGTCCCCCTACGCGCGCGTAGGGGGACCGCATCGAAAGGCAGAGGCGTGCCCGATGCGCTGGGAGTACGCTTCAAGGCATGCCCACCGAGCAGGACTTCGACCTCTCCGCGGCGGGCCTGCGCGCAGACGGAACCGATCTTCGGATCTCCGTGGAGGTGCTCGCGAGCAAGCTCGAGGAGTCCCTGCCGGGGCACACCCGCGTCGAGCGTCACGGCGGGGGCCTGCTCGGCCGCGGCGAGAAGCGGGTCCGCCAGGTGCGGGTCGAGCTCGGCGGCAACTGCTACCAGCTGACCGTCAACGGAGATCGCGTGGAGGGCTTCCGCGAGCGCCAGGTGGGAGGCATCTCGATCAAGCGCGAGCCGCTCGACCCCGGCTCCTGGGTGTCCGCCCTCGCGAGCGATCTGCGCGCGGAGGCGGAGCGCAGCGGAGAGGCCCGCACGGCGCTCGAACGTCTGCTGGGGTGACCGGGGTAAGCATGGACGCGCGCGACGCCGACCTGGAAACGCAGCCGCCCGACTCGGTGGCCACCTCGCGGGCCGAGGAGCGTGAGGTGGCCACCTCGCGGGCCGAGGAGCGTGAGCAGAGGCTCTCGCTGGAACGCATCGAACAGGGCGGCATCCCCTATGCGGCGGAGCACAGGCTGCGCGCCACCGGCGGCGGAGCGCTGCCGTTCTCCAGCACACTCTCGGTGGGGGAGTTCGCGCTCTCCGCGAAGCTCGGGCTGCGCCCGGTGGGCCAGGTGCTGGGCGCATCGGTGCACCAGGTCGGCTACCAGTACCTGCCGGAAGAATCGTCGTGGGGCGGCGAAGTAATGTGCGAGCTCGAGGTCGTCTCCCAGGCTTGGGACCACGCGCGACAGCTGGCACTGAACCGCCTGCGCGAGGAGGCCCGCCAGGCGGGCGCCGACGTGGTGGTGGGGGTAAGCGTCAAAAGCGGGGTGCACGACTGGGCGGAAGGGGCGATCGACTACTTGGTCAGCGGCACCGCCATGCGGCTCCCCGACTCACGGGGCGCCGGCGAGCCCGGCGCCCCCGGGCGGGGCAGCGTAGAGCCAATACTCAGCGACCTCTCCGGGCAGGAGTACTGGCAGCTCTACCAGGCCGGCTACACGCCGGCCGGGCTGGTGATGGCGACAGCGGCGGTCTTCGTCTCGCCATCCCAGGGTATGCAGATGCAGCGCTGGATCACGACCTACCAGAACCAGGAGCTGAGCGAATTCACCCAGGGCTTCTACGCCGCCCGCGAGCTCGTCCTGGGCAGGCTCTCCACCCAGGCCGCCGCCACCGGCGCCGAGGGGATCGTGGGGGTGCGCATCGACCAGCACGCCGGCATGGAGAGCTTCCGCGTGGGCCTCTACGGAGCCTATGGTGGCCGTCGAGCCGATGGCGGCTTTGGCTCCTACGCCAACAGCGGCAATCAGGAGCGCCACGGACTGCTTATCACGCTGCACGCGATGGGAACCGGCATCCGCTGCCAGGAAAGCGTCCCCGTGTACCCGCCCGAACCCGCAGTCGACCTCACCACCTGAGAGAAGGAGTCCGCCACCGATGAGCAGCGAAAGCGAACCCGAGACCACCTACGACCCGACCTCCCTGGAGGGCGTCCCAGAGGCGGGGCGGACGCGCCTGCAGCAGAACCGCGCGGGCCTGTTCACCTCGGACCTGAGCGTCAACGAGTTCCTGCTCATTAAGCAGGCGGGCTTCGACCCAGTGGGACTGGTCGTGGGCAGTTCGATCTACCACATCGGCATCCAGCTGGCGGGGTGGAAGAAAAGCCAGGAGCTGACGGTGCTCTCCGAGGCGATGTACGGGGCGCGCCAGCTCGCGATGACGCGCATGGAGGAGGAGGCCGATCAGCTCGGCGCAGACGGCGTCGTCGGGGTGCGCCTGGACATCGGCCGCTACGAGTGGGGCCAGGACATGGCGGAGTTCATCGCGATCGGCACCGCCGTCAAGCACCGGGAGGGCGTGCTGCACCGAGCCCCGAACGGCAGGCCGTTCACGAGCGACCTCTCCGGCCAGGACTTCTGGACGCTGCTGCGCACGGGGCACCGCCCGGTGGGGATGGTGATGGGCAGCTGCGTCTACCACGTCGCCCACCGCGGAATGCTCCAGTCGATGGCCCAGACGGGGCGCAACGTGGAGCTCTCCAACTTCACCCAGGCGCTCTACGACGCGCGCGAGCTCGCGATGGAGCGGATGCAGAGCGAGGCACAGGAGATCGGCGCAGAGGGGATCGTGGGCGTGGACCTCCAGGAGAAGAGCCACGGGTGGGGCAGCCACACGATCGAGTTCTTCGCCGTCGGCACCGCGATCATGCCCCGCGAGGGCCACGACGAGGCGATCGAGCCGCCCACGCCGGTCCTGGATCTGAGCTGAGCGGACCGCCTGCGGCCGCAGCCATCGTCCGGCGCGCCGAGCACGGTGCGTCATCCTTGAGCGCAAACTTCAACTGAAACGGAGCCCATCATGAGCATCGTCCTCACCGAGGACCGTGGAGCGGTCCGCCACGTCGTGCTGAACCGCCCGGAGAAGCGCAACGCGATGAGCCAGGAGCTGCTGCGCGCGCTCGCGGAGGCCCTGCGCGAGGCCGCCGCCGAGGAGTCGGTCCACTGCGTTGTCCTGCGCGGCGAGGGGCCGGTGTTCTCGGCGGGCGTCGATCTGGTCGAGCTGGGCGCCTCCGCGGGCACACCGGGCCGGCTGCGGCCGTTCCGCGAGACCTTCCTGGAGTGCGCCAACCTCTGCGAAGAGATGGCCAAGCCGGTCGTCTGCCAGATCCATCGCACGTGCGTCGGGGGCGCGTTGGAGGTGGCGCTCGGCTGCGATCTGCGGGTCGCCTCCAGCGACTCCCAGCTCGGGCTGCCGGAGGTCAAGTTCGGGATCATCCCCGACGTGGGGGGCTCCAGCCGGCTACCCGCCGTCGTGGGCCTCGGGCGCGCCAAGGAGCTGATCATGACCGCAAGGCTGATCGACGCAACCGAGGCCGAGCGGATCGGCCTGGTCAACCAGGTCGTCGCGCCCGAGAAGCTCGAGCAGGCCGTCGAGGCGCTGGTCGAGGAACTGCTGGCCAACTCGCATGTAGCCGTCGGGCGCGCCAAGCGCGTGATCGACGCCTCGGCCCGTCCCGCGCTCGCGGCGACGCTTGAGATGGAGGTCTCGATCCAGGAGTACTGCGTCGCCGCCATGCGCGAGAGCGCGCGAGCGGCCGAGGAGATCACGGAGGCGGAGACGGTTACAGCGGGATGAGGCTTTGGCTTGGTGCATCGACGGGCTGCAACTCGCCCGGCCTACGGCACATCGCCCACCGCACGATCGGCGAGGCACAGCCCGTTGGCCATGAGCCAGTGCACGTCTCCCGCATCGTCGTCGGGTATCGCGCGCGCCAAACCCAGCATGGCGTACGCCGTCACGCCCGACGCCAATCGGCGATCGACATCGTTGACAACTTCGCGCTTGATGGTCGTCTGGTCGGCATCGTAAAATCGTGTGTCGGTCACTCGTAGCTTTGCTGGCGTATTCGGAGCGCCCAGCATCAGGTAGAGCTTCTTGAAGTCAATGCGCAGCTTTGGGTTGATGGCGGGCACGACCGCAAGTGATCGCTCCCCCCGACCGGCCGGGACGGCAAACTTGAGCGGCCGCACTTCCACAAGCTCGGGGCCGAACGCGGTCGGGAAGTCCTCGTCGCCGACTCGGTCGAGACACTCGAGATACACGCTGTGATCGAGGTCCTTGATGCGTTTCGCCCCCGTCGCCACGAACTGATGATCCTCAGTCTCGGGTGGGTTGGGACAGGCAACGACTGTCCCGAGATCAACCAGAGCTCCTGCCCCGAATGGGCCACCGTTCTCGCGCAGGAGCGTGCGCGTCAGGTAGGTCCTCGACGATGTGACCGGGCGGACGTGCCGGAACGTGGCGGCGTCGATTCCGGCGACGCAGACCCGCTCGGGTGTCTTCATGCGCGTGACGTGATTAACGATGATATGCACGGATCAAAGGTGCACAATCTTGACGCCGGGCCATCGCTCGGCGAGGAACTCCACCACCAGTCGCCGGTGGCAGTTCTCCGCCGTAGCCTCGCTGCACAGCAGCGCTGTGCGCTGCTCAAAGGAGGCAGGTGACAGTACCTCGTGGATACGGCGGCGCTCCATAAGCGCCAAGAACTCGGTCTCGTACGCGGCCCAGTCGCCTTTACGCTTCTTGTAGGCGTCGAGGATGTCCTGGGTGGGGGCGAGCAGCGGTTGGTGCTCGTAAGTGGCGCCCACAAGCTCGCGTGCGAAGTAGGGAAGATCCTGCGCCTTGGCGAAGCCAGCGAGCTGTGAGGTGTTGTTGAGCCTCACATCGAGCAGACGCTCTACGCGGGCGTCCGCTAGCCGTTCGAAGAAACGCTCAGCCGTCGTCTGCGTGAAACCGATCGTGTAGATCTCCATGACAGCTCATCATGCCCGAACAGCGTGTCCTGAGCGTGATCGTCGCTCAACTCGACCAACCGCTCGCTCAGCACGTGCCCGTCAGGGAGAATGTGGCGCAGCTCAGCACCCCGGTCGCATAGGACCTTGCCGACCAGGAGCCTGCGATGGCATTCGCGCGGCTGGCCGCAGCTGCACAGCAGCGCGAGACGGTACTCGGATGCACTGTGGAGGAGCTGGCCGATCGCATCCGTGAAAGCGGGCTCCTGAGCCATCTTGCCGTAAAGGGCGTGACCTTTGGCGTCGAGCTGGTCCTCGCGTTGCGGACGCCCGCCGAGCGCCAGACCGCAGAATACGTAGCGGATGCCACGCACCTCCATCGCAGCTTGCAGCTCCTCGCGGTTGAAGTGGGGCGCAAAGCGCGAATACGGATGAGAGCGAACATCGACCAGATGGGCAACCTGATGGCTCTGCACCAGGGCGGCGAACGCCTCGAGGTCGTGGTTGGAATGCCCCACGGTCCACACGGTGGGTGGCAGCAACACAGTTCAAATGCTACGACCATCGCCAGACGGTGCCGGTCAGACAGAGATCTCTGTCTTGTCGCGCCGCGTTTCCGTCGCCCGTCAGCTCCACTCCACCGGCCCGGCCACGAGCGTGTGGCTCCCGAGCGGCCTGCCCAGGATCTCCTGCACGCGCCGCGCGCACGCGAGGACCGCGGGGAGGTCGATCCCGGTGTGCACCCCCATCTCGTGCAGCATCGAGACAAGGTCCTCGGTGGCGATGTTGCCCGTGGCCCCGGCGGGGACGGGGCAGCCGCCGAGCTCGCCGAAGCTCGACTCGAAGCTGTCGATCCCGGCCTGCAGGGCGGCGAGCACGTTGGCGAGGCCCTGCCCGCGGGTGTTGTGGAAGTGCGCGGTGAGCTCGACATCCGACCCCAGCGAGTCACGGGCGAGGCCGAAGAGCTCGCGCACCTGAAGCGGGTTGGCCATGCCGGTGGTGTCCCCGAAGCCGATCTCCCGCGCCCCGGCGTCGCGCAGCCGCGCGGCGATGTCGAGCACGCGCGCGGGGGGCACGTGGCCCTCGTAGGGGCAGCCGAAGCAGGTGGAGAGAACCGCCTCGCAGCGCAGGCCCTCAGCCCGGGCGCGCGCGAGCACGACCTCCAAGCCGGCTAGGGACTCCGCGATCGAGCGGTTGACGTTCTTACGGTTGTGGGTCTCCGAGGCGGAGACGATCACGTTGATCTCGTGAAAGCGGGCGCGGTGGCGCAGCGCGAGCTCGAGGCCGCGCTCGTTGGGGATCAGCACGCTCACCGAAACCCCATCGGGGATGTCGATCCGCTCCAGCACTTCGGCGGCGTCGGCGAGCTGGGGGATCACGTCGGGGCGCACGAAGCTCGTGACCTCCAGGCGCGCCAGCCCGGTGCGCGCGAGCGCGTCGATCAGCTCCACCTTGCGCTCGGTAGGGATCACCTCGGGCTCGTTCTGAAAGCCGTCGCGGGGCCCGACCTCCCTGATCCTCACCGTGTCGGGCAGATCATCCATGTCGCTTGCGACCCCCGGGGGTGAAAGGATTTTGGAGAAGGGCCCCCACAAGGGGGGCCGGGAGATGCGTAGTCTGCGATGCGCCGGGATGCCGGTTCAACCCATTGAGCGCAGCGCCGTCGCGAGCGCCGTTGGGGGGGCGTGCGTGACGGAGCGCTCACCACATCGAGAGCCCGCCGCTCACCCCGAGCGTCTGACCGGTGATGTACGAGGCGTCCTCACAGGCGAGAAAGGCGATCGCGGCGGCGACCTCCTCGGGCTCGCCGGCGCGGCGCAGCTGGGTGGCATCGACCATGCCCTGCTTGAGGCGAGCGCCGATCTCGCCGTACACCTTCGGAGCGGCGTTGAGCAAAGGGGTCTCGATCGGCCCGGGCGCGACAGCGTTGACCCGCACGCGGTAGCGCGCGGCCTCGCGGGCGATCGCCTTGGTGAAGCCGATCACGCCGGCCTTCGCGGCGGAGTAAACCGCGGAGCCCTGGGAGCCGACACGGCCGGCCTCAGAGGCGACGTTGACGATCGCTCCGCTCCGACGCTCCTGCATCCCGGGGAGCACGGCGTGGGTGACGGCGAGCACCCCGCGCAGGTTGACGCCGAGCACGAAGTCCCACAGCCCGGGGTCGGTTTTGACGAAGAACGAGAAGAGGTCGGTGCCAGCGTTGTTGACGAGCACGTCGATCGGGCCAAGCTGCTCGCCCGCAGCGGCGACGGCGGCGGCGATCGAGTCCAGGTCGGTGACGTCCATGCTCAGGCCCAGCCCGTCGAGCTCCCCCGCCACCTCGCGGGCGCCCTCCTCGTTGAGGTCTCCCACGGCGACGCGCGCGCCCTCCGCGGCGAGCCGCCGCGCGGTGGCCGCCCCGATCCCGGAGGCCCCACCTGTAACCAATGCGATCTTGCCCTCAAGCCTCATGCTCAGCGGCAAGCCTAGCCGGTCCCGGCCGCCCCGCGCGCGGCCCCAGCCCCACGCGAGCGGCGCCTCCAACGCCTCCAAGCGATGCACTCGCGGAACGATTGGGCATCATCCGCGGCCCCCCACGGCCAGGTGGCGCCTCGCGAAGGTAGGCCCTAAGAAGGCCCGGCTCCGCGGCGGTCGGCTACGCCGGCAGCAGTTCGAGCGCGTCCACGTGCCGTGGACGCATGACGGAGAAGTGGCGATGATCGAGCGTCGCCAGCTTGGGCTCCCGCAAGCGCTCGACCACTGCGAGGACGGCGGCGTCGACGAAACCCACGTGCAGATCGGCGTATGTGCGCATCAGCTCCTGCACACGGGCGTAGTCCTTCTCGGCCAAGTCGAGGATGTCGAGCTCTCCACGACGAACAGTCTCGAGCAGTGCCGGGAGGGCGTCGGGTCCAACCTGCCGCGCCAGGAGATGGTCCAACTCCACCAGCACCGGGGCAACCGTCACACGCCGCTCGCGTGGCAGCTGAAAGAGCTGCGCGCAGGTCGTGTGATGCTGGTCGCCGGCATCGAGCGCAGCGACGATCGGACCCGTATCTAGGACGAGCGCCAAGGCTCGGGCTCGAAGATGTCTTCGCTTGCCAATCGCGAGAGATCGCTGCGACCCGAACGGAATGCGCCGATCAGCGAAAACGGGGGCTGGCGGGGCTCATCTCCCAACTCATGCTCGATCGCCTCGCGCACGACCTGGGCAACCGAAACGCCGCGTTCAGCCGCGCGGCGCTTGGTTCGCTCGACAAGCTCCGGCTCGGCCTGGATCATCAGCCTCTGCATCACAATGCAATCATGATAGCACGAGTTCGAGGAGTTTGACCGCCGGCCTGGCGAACGCCGTACACAATGGCGACTCCCTCGGGCCAGTAGGCAGATCGGGCGTTCATATACTCGACCATCGTGCCCGACCGCTCCCCCGTATGCTTCGGCAGGTAGAGGTCGCCGTCTTGGCAGGGGGCACCGGCGGCGCGAAGCTGGCGCGCGGGATGCAGGACGTGGTGGCGCCGGAGCGGCTGGCGGTGGTCGCGAACCCGGGCGATGACATCGAGATCTACGGCGCGTACGTCTCCCCCGATCCGGACCTGATCTCCTTCTGGCTGGCCGACCTGATCGACGCGCGCGGGTGGGGCCTTGAGGGCGACACGTTCAACGTGATGGACGGCCTGCGGGCGCTCGGGGTCGATGTGTGGTTCAACCTCGGCGATCGCGACATCGCGTGGTGCGTGGAGCGTGCGCGATTGCTCGCCGAGGGCATCACACCCACCGAGGCGCTTGCGCGGCTGAACGAGGCGATCGGCGTGCACACGTCGGTGCTGCCCGCGAGCGACGATCCGGTGCGGACGTGGGTCCAATCGACCGACGGGTGGCGCTCGTTCCAGGACTTCATGATCCGCACGAAGGCCGATGGGATCGTCGAGGGCCTGGAGTTCCGGGGAGCGGAGCAGGCCGCTCCCAGCCCCGCGGCGCTGGAGGCGATCGGCCAGGCGCGCGCAATCGTGATCGGGCCCTCGAACCCACTGGCCTCGATCGCCCCGATCCTCGCGGTGCCGGGGATCCGCGAGGCGCTCGCCGAAGCCGCCGCGCCCGTGGTCGCAGTCAGCCCGATCGTCGGCGGGGCTGTGCTGAAGGGCCCGACGGCCTCCTTCATGGCCTTCGCCGCGCTGGAGTGCAGCGCCGTTGGAGTGGCCGACTTCTACGGCGAGCTGCTCGACGGGATCGTCGCGGACGAGCCCGTGCCGGGCCTCGCGACGCTCGAGATCGACACCCGGATGTCCGACGTACCCTCCCGCGCGCGCGTCGCCGAGCAGGCGCTCGCGTTCGCGGACTCGCTCGCCGGCTGAGAGAGGCACTCGGGGAGGCCGCGCGCTGAGGACGTCGGCCCCGAGCGCCGAAGGACGGCCTGCGCGGCCATAGGCCGGCCCGCGCCAGCCTTTTGAGCCTACCCCGTCTCGCCGCGCGAACGCCGATCGGCGGAGCCCCCTCGGGGGGCGGAGCCTCCTCCCACCGATCCCGCCTTATGTCCGCTCATATACTCGGCCGGCGTGCCCGCCCCCGACCCCGCTCCCGTGTGCATCATCGGCGCCTCCGGCGCGCTCGGGTTCGGGCTCGCCCTGCGCCTGGGGCGCACTGGTGTGCCGATCGCGATCGGCTCCCGCGACGCGGAGCGCGCCGCCGAGACCGTGCAGCGCGCGCGGGTTGCGGCTCCGGAGGGCTCGTTCGCGGGTTATGACAACGCGGCGGCGGTCGCGCAGGCGGAGACGGTGATCCTGAGCGTGCCGTTCCGCAACCAGTCGGAGACCCTGACCAACCTGAAGGGGGCCCTGCGCGCGGGGCAGTTGCTGATCGACGCAAGCGTCCCGTTGGCCGCGGCGGTGAGCGGCAAGGCCACGCGGATGCTCGGCGTCTGGCAGGGCTCCGCCGCCCAGCAGGCCCGGGAGATGGCTCCCGAGGGCGTGCGCGTCGTCTCCGCCCTGCACACCGTCAGCGCGGCCTCCCTGAGCGACCTCGACCGCGAGCTCGCCGAGGACGTGCTGGTGTGCGGGGACTCCCGCGCCGACAAGCGCGAGGCGGCCGCGCTGATCGAACGGATCGAGGGTCTGCGCTGCGTGGACTGCGGGCGCCTTGAGATGGCGCGCATCACGGAGTCGCTGACGGCGATGCTGATCGCGGTCAACTCCCGCTACAAGGCTCACGCGGGCATCCGCCTGACGGGCCTGCCGGACGCGCTGTGGGAGTAGCGGACTCCCGGGCTCGTGGGGCAGGTTGAAGCGACCGTCGTAGGCTCTGAGACAGCCATGCGCACCGCCGCGATCCTCCCCGTCAAGCGCTTCTCCGACGCCAAGCAGCGCCTCGGGGCGAGCGTGGCGGACTCGCTGCGACTCGCACTCGCTCGCGCGATGGTGGGGGACGTGCTGAGCGCGTTGCGCGACTGCGCGGAGATCGAGCGCACGATCGTCGTCACCTGCGAGGACTCCGTCGCGGCGGCGGCGCGCTACCTCGGGGCGATCGTCGTCCCGGACGCCGCCGAGGAGAGCCAGAGCATCGCGGTGGCTCAAGGAATCGAGCGCGCGGCGGCGGACGGCTTCGAGCGAGTGCTGTGCATCCCCGGGGACTGCCCCGCGCTCGACCCCGGCGAGCTGGATGCGCTGCTGAGGATCAAGCCGCACGACGCCGCTGGCGCCGAGCCGGGTGAGGTCGCGAGTGGGAGCGAGGTCGTGATCGTGCCCGACCGCCACGGCACGGGCACCAACGGGCTGCTGCTCACGCCCCCCGGCGCGATCCCCCCCAGCTTCGGGCCTGACAGCTGCGCGCGCCACCGGGAGCTGGCGCAGGCCGCGGGGGCCGTCTGCCGGACGGAGCGCCCCACGTCGCTGCTGCTCGACATCGACACCGGCGAGGATCTCGACGTGCTGCGCGAACGACTGCGGGGCGAGCCTCGGACGGGGGCGCGCCGCACCAGGGCGGTACTCGGCGCGCAGCTGCGCCCCCCGCGCGCCGCGTGAGCCTCAGCCTGCCGCGGCGACCCGGCTCTCCTGCCACTCGTGCAACGCACCGATCGCGCCGCCGGTGACGCGTTCCAGGAAGGTCTCCCGGTCGTTCTCGTGCGGCAACGGCTCCGCGGGGACCTCCACCTCCAGAAACTCGCACAGCGGCCCCCACCCTTCGGTGACCTCCCACACGAGCAGCCGCTCCGGCGGGACCGTGCGCTTGACCTCCTCGTTGTGGCGGACCATCTGGTCGATCAGCTGCTGCGGCTCGGCCCAGCCGGCGGCGAACGTCCCCTGCGGGCCCCAGAACATGCGGTCCACGAGCTCCAGGTAGCGCCGCCACTGCGGATCGATCTCACCGCGGGCGCTTGAGAGCAGCCGCATCAGCGACTCCCCGTGGCGCAGCGCCACGATCGTCTGCCGGAAGCTCCGCTCCCACGACTCCGGCTTGCGCACGCTCAGCAGCACCTTGGCCTCTGGGTAGACGTCCATCAGCTCCCGGTAGAAGTAGCCCCCCGGCCAGTCCACGGTCGAGTTGAACCCCGCGAAGACCTCATCCCACGGGCCGTTGCCGTCCAGCCCGCGGTTCCACAGCTCGACCTGGTCGAGGTCGGCAAGCACGTTGACCCAGTGGTAGCAAGGCCCCACGCCGAGCTGCTCGAGCGCCAGTTTCTGCGTCAGCGTTCCCGTGCGGGGCAACCCGGCTCCTATGACCCTCATGTTCGTCGGCTCCTTGTGGTGGATTGGCTTTCACGGTCCGCGGGCGCTCCCGAACCCCGTATCGGATATCGTCGCTCATCCGGCGGCTCAGGGCGATCGAGTGCTCGCCCGCCCGACCGCGGCTGAGCGTTCCGAGCAACGGCGCAGGAGATCGATTGAGCGGCTCGAACAGCGCAACTGTGGGGCAACCTGCCGGTTCTCTCGATATTGTTGGGTTCCTAACCCAACGTAACGCAACTCTAACGTCCACTCCTATCCCCCCGGGGGGAGTCAGCACTTGAATGCTATAGGCGCCAGCAGCAGAAGCGTGGCGACGGTCGAGCGGATGGGCCGCCACTCGATCCTCACCGGCCCGCGGATCTCCGGGCTCGCGGTCAGCGACTCCGAGGCCGTCCTCTCCCAGGACGACGTCCTGGCCCGCCTTGGGCTGGCCGGCGACGAGTTCGCCGAGGGCATCTTCGCCCGCTCCGGGGTCAAGCAGCGCAATCTGAACCTCGGCGACGCCTTCCTCACCCGCACCCTGCAGGGGCGCGCACAGGACGTCGAGGATGAGCTGATGCGCCACTCGGTCCGCGCCGTGGACCGGCTCGGCCTCGATCCGCAGGGGATCGGCACGATGGTGAGCTCGAGCCTCTACTCGCTCGGCTGCCCCACTCTCGCGCACAGGCTCGCGGACCACTACGCGATGGACCCCACGACCGACAAGTACCACATCACCGGAGTGGGTTGCGCGAGCGCGGTGCCGCTGATGCGGCTGGCCGCGAGCTCGCTGCACCAACACCCTGGCAGGGACAGCCTGATCGTCGCCGCGGAGAGCATGAGCAGCATCCTCATGCACGCCACCGACGAGGACCCGCGCGCAAAGACCGTCGGCTCCGCGATCTTCGGGGACGGCTGCGCCGCCGCGGTGATCTCCGCCGACCCCGACGCCGACGGGCCGATGATCCTCGCCTCCCAGGTCCACCAGATCGGCGGCACCCTCGGAGCCGTGAGCCTGGCGTTCTCCGCAGAGGACAGCTACCTGCACCTCGCCCGCGAGCTGCCAGACCTCGCGGGCGCCGGCCTGCCCGCCGTGGCGGACAAGTTCCTGCGCGGCAACGGCCTGGAGCGCGCGGCGATCGACCACTGGCTCCTCCACCCCGGCGGCCGGCGGATCATCGAGAACGTGCAGAGCGCCCTCGCGCTCTCCGACGAGCAGGCCGAGCTCAGCTGGGAGGCGCTCGCCAACCACGGCAACATGGGCACCCCCTCGATCTTCTACGTGCTCCAGGACACCATGACCCGGCGCGACCCCCAGCCCGGCGAGCGCGGCCTGGCGGTGACGATCGGCCCCGGGGTAACCGTCGGGCTGATGCTCCTGCAGTGGTGAGCGCCGTGCTCGCCGAGGCGACCCGGCTGCCGCTGGTCAGGGCGATCGTCTCGCCCGTGCCCGCGGCGGTTGGCGAGACACGCGCGGAGTCCCCTTGGCAGGCCTGTCCGCCCGCAGCCTGAGCGGCCTGCCGGAGGTGCGCGCCGGGGATGACCTGGCTGCGCTGATCGCGGCAGCCGCGGACACCGAGCTGCGCGACGGACAGGTGCTGGCGGTCGCCCACAAGGTGCTCTCCAAGGCCGAGGGCGCCGTGGTGGCGCTCGCGGATGTCGAGCCCTCCACGCGGGCCCGCGCGATCGCCGACGAACAGGGCAAGGACCCCCGCGCCGTCCAGGTCGTGCTGGACCAATCGCGCGAGGTCCTGCGCGCCGCGCACGGAGTCCTGATCTGCCGCACCCACCACGGCTTCGTGTGCGCCAACGCCGGGGTCAACGCCTCCAATCGGGCCGATTCGGCAGGCGAGGCCGGGGAGGGTGAGACTCTGATCCTGCTGCCCCGCGACCCCGACGCCTCGGCCAGGGCCCTGCGCGCGCGCGTGGGCGAGCTCACCGGAGCGCGGGTCGCCGTGCTGATAACCGACAGCTTCGGCCGCCCCTGGCGCCACGGGCAGTGCGACGTCGCGATCGGCTGCGCCGGCCTGCTCCCCCTGGACGACTGGCGCGGACGCTCCGACAGCGTCGGGCGCGAGCTGGCCGCCACCTGGCTCGCCGTCGCCGACGCGATCGCCGCCACCGCCGACCTCGCCCGCGCCAAGGACTCCCGCGAGCCGGTCGTGATTCTCGAGGGCCTGGAGCAGTTCCTGACCGAGGCGGACGGCCCGGGAGCGGCCGCCCTGCTGCGCCCGCTGCAGGAGGATCTGTTCCGCTGAAGCGGGGCGCTACGCCCCGCCGCTACGCCCGCTCCGCCTCCACGGCGCGCGATTCGCCGCCGCCGCGCCCGGAGAGCGCGTGGCGGGCGTGGACGTACACCGCGCGCGGCACCCCGGTGGCGAACATGCGTGCCGGGCCGATGTTGCGCGACCCGAACGCCTCGAAGGTCCGCGCCAGACGCTCGTCGTGCGTAGCGGCGGAGAACAGCATCCGCTCGCCGAAGTTGAGCTTGCGGCCGCTGGAGTAGTCGGTGATCGTCGCGGTGTGCCCGCGCAGGCGCCGGGCGTGGCGGCGGCTGTAGCGCTCCAGACCCTGCTCCAGGGACTCGGCCCCCCGCAGCGCCGGGGCGACGCTGTCGGCGAGCCACTCGGCGGACTGGAAGGCGAAGCCGCAGCCGATGCCCCACAGCGGGTCCAGAGCGCCCGCGGCGTCGCCGGCGAGCGCGAGGCCGGGGGCCGTGGGGGCGTGGGTGACGGTGGTCATGTCGATCTTGCCCGTGATCTCTCCAACCATGCGCGAGGCGAGAATCGGGGGGGCGTCCGGCACGCCCCCCACCAATGCCTTCAGCGCCGCCTCAGGGTCGGCTCGGAACTCGGGCAGGCGCTCCTTGATCGGCATCACGGCATAGAAGATCAGGTCGCTGTCGGTGGGGAAAGCGGCAGCCATGTCCGGGTCGAGCAGCCACAGCGCCGGGTCGGGGTAGGTGGCTGGCCTGGGCCCTTCGAAGTAGCCGCCGTAGGCAATGCGCCCGTGGCGCTTGGTCTTCGTGGGCACCTCCGCGAGCTTGGCCACGCGGGAGTCGCGGCCGTCGGCTCCGACGACCAGGCGCGCGCGCAGCGCCAGCGTCTCACCCTGGGGGTCGTGCGCCTGCACGCCACACACCTTGCCCCCCTCGCGCAGGAGCTCGCGCACGGTGCGTCCGAGGATCAGCTCCACCCCGGGGGTCTCAGCCGCCAGCCGGCGGATCAGCGGGTCCAGGCGCTCGCGGCGCAGGTTGACCCCCATCGGGACGGAGCTCCTGGCAGGCGGTGCGATCCAGCCCCAGCGGGTCCAGATACGCGGGCGTCCCCGCAGAGCGCCCGCCTGCATCATTCTCTCCAACAAGCCCAGCCGTTCCAGCGTGGGCACCGCGGAGGACTGGATGTAGTGGGTGCAGATCTTCTTGTACGCGCCCACGTCGGGGCGCTGCTCAATCAGCGCCACCCGCGCGCCCGCCCGGGCGAGGAGGATCGCCGCGGTGCAGCCGGCGAGGCTGGCGCCGACGATCGCCGCGTCGTAGTCTGCCTGTGCTGAATCGGTCATGTCAATCAGCTCCTTCGAGTCGGCGCTCGTTGGGGGGAACGACGGCGCACGCTCTATAGTTCGAGGCGAACTATACAGGACGAACTATGAAAAGCAAGCCCATTCGTCTCACCACAACTTCCTATGCCGTGATGAGCCTTCTGAAGATGCTCGGGGAAGCCACCCCCTACGACCTCAAGCAGGCGCTGGAACACTCGATCGAAAACTTCTGGCCGGTGCCGCACACCACCTTCTACGACGAGCCGGCGCGGCTGGCACAGGCCGGCTACCTATCCCAACGCCAGGAGACCGGCGGGCGCCGGCGCAAGCGCTACGCGCTGACCGACTCGGGCCACGAGGCGCTGCGCGCGTGGGCCGACACCCCCGGAGCGGCGCCGCCGCAGTATCGCGACGAGGGCATGCTGAAGGTGTTCGCGGGCGCCGACCCCCAGGCGGTCTACGCCGGCCGCGGCGACTGGCACCGCGCGAAGCTCGCCGAGCTCGAGGGTTACCTGGAGAATCTGTGCGCCATACCCAAGGAGATGCGCGCTCAGCAGTGGCGCGGCGCCGAAGCGACGCTGGTGGCGGGGATCGACTACCAGCATCATATGATCGACACCATCGAACGGCTCATCGAGGGCAGGTCGTAGCGGCGCCTGATTTTGTACAGCGTCGTGCGCTCCGCCGCCGGGCGCCCGGCCTCGTGCGCAGCGGCGACGAGCTGCTCGGGATCCAGGCGCGTGCCGTGGTAGGAGCCGGCGAGGCGGCTGATCGACTCCTCCATCAGCGTCCCGCCCAGGTCGTTGACGCCCCAGCGCAGCGACTCGGTGGCGGCCTCCAAGCCCATCTTCACCCACGACGCCTGCAGGCTCACGATGCTGCGGCCGAGCGCGAGACGGAAGACCGCGGTGTGCTTGAGGTTCTCCTCGCGCGAGATCTCCTCCACCCCGTGCGTACGGCCCAGCAGCGTCTGGAAGGGGATGAACGAGAGCGGCACGAACTCCGTGATCCCGCCGGTGCGCTCCTGCAGCTCGCGCACCACGCGCATGTGCTCGGCCAGCTCCCACGGCTCCTCGATGTGGCCGAACATCACCGTTGCCGTGGAGCGCAGGCCCGCCGCGTGGGAGGCCTCGATGATCTGCACCCACCGCGCCACCGGCAGCTTGTTGGGGCTGATCCGTTCGCGCACCCCGTCGTGCAGCACCTCCGCCGCCGTCCCCGGCGTCGAGCCGAGGCCCGCGTCGCGCAGGCGCGCAAAGACCTCCGCCGGCGCCAGCCCCGAGATGTCGCACATGTGCGCGATCTCCATCGGGCTGTACGCGTGCAGGTGGATGTCCACCCCCTCCCCGGCCGCCGTGCGCTTGGCGAACCGCAGCCACCCGAGGTAGTCCTCCAGGCTCCAGTCGGGGTGGATGCCCGACTGGATGCACAGCTCCGTGGCACCGTACTCCACCGCCTCGCGCACCCGGCGCGCGAACTCCTCCTCGCCGTGCTCGTACGCGTCTGGGGAGCGCTTGCCCTGGCCGAAGCCGCAGAACGCGCACCCCACGGTGCAGACGTTCGAGACGTTGATGTTGCGGTTCACCACGAACGTCACCGCCTCCCCCGCGAGCTCCGCGCGCAGCTCGTCCGCCGCCGCCCGCAGCTCCTCGACCGCCTCCGGGCGCGTCTCCGCGAACAGCGCCGTGAGCTCGGGCTCGCTCAGCCACTCCCCCGCGCGGCCCTTCTCGATCGCGCCGCCCACGAGGTGCGCGTCGATCGTGCGCTCTTCCCGGCGGATCGGCGCCCCTCCACTCCCCCGCCGGGGGATGAACGACCAGTACTTCGCCTTGATCGTGTCCAACACCCCCCGCGAGACCCACTCGGGGTCGATGTACTGCGGGTACACGCACAGGCGCTCGGTCAGCGCGTACCCGTCCTGCTGCAGGCGCCGGCGTACCCGGTGCGGGGAGGGGAACGGGTGCTCCGGGGAAATGTGGTCCCCGTTGGCCGACAGCCCGCCGAGGTCGGTGGCCCCGGCGGCCACGAGCTCCGGCCACCAGTCCGCGAGGTTCGGTGGGACCTGGATGCCGACGTCCGGCATCAGCCGCCGGGTCTCGGCGATCAGCCGCTTCATGTCCTCGATCGAGATCGGACACGCCCACTCGGGCAGCGGCAGCCGCGGATGCAGGCGCTTGGAATCGCCTGCGGCGTCGGGTACCCCGGAGCCGTCCCCGGCCGCGTCCACGCCCGTACGCTCGACGTCCAGCCCTGTGCGCCAGTAGACGCGCGCAGCCTCCTCCGCGATCTGCGCGGGCTCCTGGCCGTAGTAGCGCTGGTGGGGCACGAAGTTCTGCAGGATCACCTCCTGGATATGCCCGTGCTCGGCGTGCACCGCCGCCAGCGCCTCCAGCGAGGCGACCCGCTCCTCCTCGCTCTCCCCGATCCCCACGAGGATCCCCGAGGTGAACGGGATCCGCAGCTCTCCCGCCGCGCGGATCGTCTCCAGGCGCCGCAGCGGGTGCTTGGTCGGCGAGCCCGCGTGCACCGTCTCCATCAGCCGCTCGGAGACCGACTCCAGCATCAGCCCCTGGGAGGCGCTCACCTCGCGCAGCCGTCCCAGGTCCTCCCGGGAGAGGACCCCCAGGTTCGTGTGCGGCAAGATCCCCCGCTCCAGCGCCCGCTCGCACGCCCACGCGACGTACGCGGTGAAGTCCGCGTGCCCGTACTCCCCGAGCCTCCGCGCCACCTCCGCGTTGACCTCGGGGCGCTCCCCCGTCAGCACCAGCAGCTCCTTGATCCCCCGGCGCGCCGCGCCGTCGACGATCCCCAGGACGTCCTCAGGCGTATAGAGGTGCGCCGTGTGCGTCGCAAACGCGCAGTACTTGCAGTAGCACCGGCACGTCCGCGAGAGCGAGAGCGTCAGGTTGCGCGAGTAGGTGACCCTCCGCCGCATGCCCCGAGTGTAGAAGCCATCCAAACAACCCTTTGATTACGCTGCAGGCGCTCGAAGCGACTGAGGAGCTTCGGATGGTTTCGTCTCCCTCGCTTTGACTTCATCCGTCCGAGGGGGCGATTACGTTTTGGGCCATGCCAAAGGACGCCCCCCGGCGCGCGGTCGCCGAGTTCATCGGGACCTTCACTTTGATCTTCATCGGCGCCGGCTCGATCGTCGCCGCCAAGGGTATCGCCGATCCCTCGCTGATCGGCATCGCGCTCGCCCATGGCCTCGCGATCGCCGTGATGGTCTCTGCGCTCGGGCACATCTCGGGCGGGCACTTCAACCCGGCTGTGACCTTCGGCTTCCTGGTCACCCGCCGCATCAAGCCTGCCCTCGGAGTCCTCTACTGGGTGGCACAGCTGGCCGGGGCGGCGCTCGCGGCGCTGCTGCTGCAGGACCTGCTGCCCCGCGCCGCCACCGAAGCCGTCGAACTCGGCGTGCCGGCGCTCGGCCACGGAGTTGACGCCAGCTCGGGCTTCGCGATCGAGGCGATCCTCACGTTCTTCCTGGTGCTGGTCGTGTTCGCCAGCGCAGTCGATCCGCGCGGGACGTTCAAGTCGATCGCAGGGCTGGCGATCGGCCTGACGATCACGATGGACATCCTGTTCGGCGGACCGTTCACCGGCGCAGCGATGAACCCTGCACGAGCGTTCGGCCCGCAGCTGGTCGGCGACCACTGGGCCAACGCCTGGGTGTGGTACGCCGGGCCGATCTTGGGGGCGGTGGTCGCAGCGCTCCTGTACGAGTTCCTTTACCTCAGAGGCCACGAGCCCGAGCCGGTGGGCCCCGCAGATACGGGCGTGCTGGAGCCCCGAGCTGCGGAGTCATAGACGGGAAGCCCCTATCCTGAGCGGCTGTGCTCCAGCCGCGCATCTACCTCGCCCGCCACGGTCAGACTGCCTACAACGCGGAGGGTCGCTTCCAGGGTCAGGGGAGCGTGCCGCTCGACGCGACCGGACGCACCCAGGCGGCGGCCCTGGCCGAGCAGGCCGTCCCCTACGAGTTCGCCGCGTTGTGGTGCAGCCCGCTGCTGCGCGCCCGCGAAACCGCCGACCTCGTGGCACGCCGCGTCGGCCTGACCCCGCGCGAGGACGCCCGCCTGATGGAGACCGACTCCGGGGAGTGGACCGACCGCTCCTTCGCCGACGTGCAGGCCGAGGACCCCGAGGGGTTCGCGAGGTTCAGGCACGGCGACCCCACGTTCGCGTTCCCCGGTGGGGAGTCCTTCGCGCAGCAGGCCGTTCGGGTGGCGGCCGCGTTGCATGACATCAAGCGCGCCGAGGCGCCCACGCTGGTGGTCTGCCACGGCGGGGTGATCCGCATCGCCCTCTTCCAGCGCACCAAAGACAGGGACGCGCTCGCGGACCCCGTCCCCAACGCCACCGTGATCCCGCTCGACCCCCGCGGCTCGCGGCGCGTCCACCGCGAGGGAGAAATCGCCACCGCCAGCTGAGCTACTGGGCGCGCAGGCGGCGCTGCTCCTCGCGCACCGAGTACGGACGGCCCCACATCTGCGTGACCTCCGTACGCCCCTCCCGCACCTCGCGCACCGCCAGCTCACCCTCGATGCCCGCGTCGTCAAGCAACCCCAGGGTGCCATGGACGGTCGGCGCCGAGGCAGCGTGGCCAAAGCGGTGGGCCACCAGCAGGCGCCAGTGCCAGTCATGCTTGGAGTAGGGGCTCGCGTTGCACGTGGCCAGGTACACCGCCGCTTCCACGTAGCGCGACTCATCAGCGATCCGCAGGTCGAGCTCAAGGTCGGTCCAGTCGTCGGGCAGCGAGTCCACGATCCGCTGGAAGGTGTCGGCGAGGCCCATCGCGAGGAAGCCTAGCGAGACGTGCGGTTGGGGCTTGCGCCAGATCGGCTCCCACCCGACCTCTTCACGCGTGCTCCTATCCTCGACCCATGGCCCGCACTGACACCGACCCCGTGGCCCCTACCAGCACAGACCCCCTCGCCGCCACCGACACCGACCGCCTGCACGCCGAGTACACGGCGCTGACAGAGCGCTGCGGGCTGGTGGACCGCTCCGAGCGCGGCAAGCTTGCCCTCACCGGCCCGGGGGCCGTGGAGTTCCTCAACGGGCAGGTCAGCAACGAGCTTGCCAACCTGCGCCCCGGGGAGGGCCGCTATGCGGCCCTCCTCACCAACAAGGGCAAGATGCTCGGGGATCTGCGCATCCTCGCCGTCGGCGCCGACGCGGCCGGCGCCCCGACCGAACTGCTGCTCGACACCGAGCGGGTGGCGCTGCAGGCGCTGTTTGACACGATCCGCCGCTACAAGATCGGCTACGAGGTCGAGTTGCACAAGCGCACGCTGGAGTGCGGGCTGCTCTCCCTGATCGGACCCGACGCGCGCGCGTGCGTGACGCGCGCGATATGGGCTCCAAAACAAACACACAACACCGAGGGGTCCCCAGCCATCGCCGACCCTCCCTCGTCGGCCGGGCAGGCTCCCACCCCCGCGGCGGGGGAGGCACTTCCCGAAGCCGGGCACGCTCCCACCCCCGCGCCAGGGGAGGCGCTTCCCGCACCCGAGCACGCCCACACGCCCGCCAAGATCGGCGGGGCGTCCGTGCGGCTGATCGCGACCGCCGACGGTATCGACGTCCTCTGCGACGCCTCCGCCCTGGACTCAGCGCGCGCGGCCCTGCTTGACGCTGGCGCAGTGGCCGCGAGCGAGGAGGCCGCGGAGATCGTGCGCGTCGAGCGCGGGCGGCCCCGCTACGGGGTGGATCTCGACGACGGCACGATCCCCCAGGAGGCGGGCCTCAACGAGCGCGCGGTGAGCTTCACCAAGGGCTGCTACGTGGGCCAGGAGACGGTGGCGCGGCTCCACTACCGGGGCAAGCCCAACCGCCACCTGCGCGGCCTGCGGATCTCAGGGCCCCCGGACCCCGCCCCCGCCCCCGCCGGTCCCGCGCCCCCGGCAGGCAGCGGCGAGGAGCTGCGGCTCGGGGAGCGCTCCGTGGGGCGCCTGGGGAGCGTGGTCGACTCACCGCGGCTTGGCCCCATCGGTCTCGCGCTCGTGCGCCGCGAGGCCACACCGGGCGACACCCTCGCGGTCGGCGAGCACGGCACTCTCGCCGAGCTCTGCGAGCTGCCGTTCACGCCCTGAGGCCGCCCGCTCAGGAGGCGGCGGGACGCTCGCCGCCGGTACGGCGCTCGTGCAGATGCTTGCGGATCGCAGCCTTCTGAGCCTTGAGCGCGTCGGGGCGGGGGGGCGTATCGAAGGTGTTGGTGACGTTCGGTCCCCGCACACTCACTTTGGCACGTGCCGGCGGCTTGCGGGCATCCTCGAACGGATTGCGTTCAGTCATCTCTATCGTCTTCGGTCGGAACTCCCGATTCCTGAGTGTAGGCGTGCCACTGCTCATTCAGAAGGTCCACGAGCTGGCTCGCGAGCAGCGGCGAGAAGGAGACGCGCGAGACCACGATCCCCTGCTGCCCCTGGGGGCCGATCCGCAGGAAGTCCAGCGTGAACTCGTGCGGGGTGCGGGCGATCGAGGCCGCGTTGGCCCATTTGCCCGCGAACTCCTCCGGGGGCATGATGATGTTCGGGCCCTGCTGGGACTCCTCCGGGGGCTGTGGCTCGGGCACTCGCTCCAGCGTAGCGCCCCCCGCGTGACGGCGGGGCATGGAGGCCCCGCCCCCACCGCGCCGGTTCACCGCACCCGCCCGCGCGGACGATCCCAAAAAAATCCCTCCCTCCCGTCGCGCAGCCCGTGGGGATAGGATTGGACTCCCCGCTCCGGGTGGCACACAATCAAACGGAGGTTCAGAGAGCACCGTGGCAATCGACCTGAAGCAAATCTCCGAGGTGGACGCCGAGCCTGGCGAGCTGCCCAAGACGATGGCCGCCTGGGTGATCCGCGAGGAGCGCCAGGGCGAACCCAAGGACGCCTTTCAGATCGAGGAGATCGAGGTCCCCGAGCCCGGCGCTTTCGAGGTGATCGTGCGCGTGATGGCCGCGGGGGTCAACTACAACAACGTGTGGGCCGCGCTGGGCAAGCCCGTGTCGGTGATGAAGTACGGCGACCACCCCGAGTTCGGCCACCACATCGGCGGCTCCGACGCGTCCGGCGTCGTGTGGAAGGTCGGTCCCGGCGTCACCCGCTGGAAGCCCGGCGACGAGGTCGTCGTGCACTGCAACCAGGCCTCCTACGAGGACCCGGAGGTCCACGGCCTCGACCCGATGGCCGCCCCCTCGCAGAAGATCTGGGGCTACGAGACCACGTGGGGCTCTTTCGCCCAGTTCACGAAAGTCCAGGCCCAGCAGCTGCTACCCAAGCCCACCGCCCTCACCTGGGAGGAGGCCGCCTCCTACGGCCTCGTCTACTTCACCGCCTACCGCATGTTGATTACCCGCTGCAAGCTGCAGGCCGGGCAGAACGTGCTGATCTGGGGCGCCGCCGGCGGCCTCGGCGTGTTCGCCACCCAGCTCTGCGCCGCCGCCGGGGCCCACTGCGTGGGAGTCGTCTCCTCCGCCGAGAAGGGCGCGCTCGTGAAGCGCCTCGGCGCCGTGGACTTCATCGACCGCGGCGAGTTTGCCGGGATGATGCGCAAGGGCGGGGAGACCGCGGAGGAGGAGAAGGCCCGCTTCGGGGTCTCCCGCGCCTTCGCCAAGCGCGTCAAGGCAATCCTCGGGGACGCCCCCGACATCGTCTTCGAGCACGTCGGTCAGGCCACCTTCCCCACCTCCGTGTTCACCGTCAAGACGTTCGGCAAGGTCGTGATCTGCGCCGGCACCACCGGCTTCAACCTCGACTTCGACGTCCGCTACCTGTGGATGAAGCAGAAGGAGATCCTTGGCTCCCACTTCGCCAACGCCTACGAGTGCACCAAGGCCAACGAGCTCATCGACAGCGGGCAGATCCGCCCCGTCCTGTGGCGTACCCTCGGCTTCGACGGCGTCGCCGAAGCCCACCAGTTGATGCTCGAAAACAAGCACCTCGGCAAGATCTCCATTCTTGTCGGCGCCGACTCCGAGGGTCACGGCAAGACCGCCGACGGTCCCGGCGCGATCCGCGCGGAGGTGGGGGGCTGATGGCGGGATCGGGACCCCACCCACCCGGCACCGTGATCGTGCCGTGGTACGCCACCGGCTTTCGCGCCGAGGGCTTCGGGGCCGTGCTGAACGAGATCGCCGCGGTCGCCCTGCGCTACGGCGCGAGCTCCTACGCCGTCTACCGCCAGCGCGACGACCGCTACCGCTTCCAGCAGTTCGCCCACTTCGCCGAGTACGCCGACTGGCAGCGCTACTGGGAAGGCCCCGAGCTGATCGACTTCCGCGTGCGCCACTCCTCCTGGTACCAGGTCCCCGTGCTCTACGGCTGGTGGGACCTCACCGCCTCCGGGGCCGTCTCCGAGGAGACCTCCTGGGCCCCGGCCCCCGCGGGCAACGGCCCCGGGAACGGAGGCAACGGCGTGCGCGTGCACGAGGTCTGAGCCCTCGCGCGTCGCCCGTTGGCAGGCGCGCCTGAGACAGCCGTGAACCAAGCGCCTGCGGTTTCAGCTGCTGCGTAGCTGTGTGCGCAGCTCGCGCCGAACGGCCCGCTCGAGTCCATCAAACGCGGGCGGCTCGCCTGGTAGGTGGTCGCTCATCTCGGTCTCCCAGCGGGCCTTCCACTGTGGTATGCGCTTCTCGAAGCACTCTGCGAAGCGTGCGGGGTCAATCTGCTTGTGGATGGCCTTGCGCTCGAACGCGGGCCAGATGCTCTCGACATCGAGAGCGCGGATGACGAGTAGCTCGTTGAGGTCGAAGAGATCACGTGCCTGCAGGCGCTGAATGACGCATCGAAGCTTCTCGGCAGCGGTCTCCTGCAGGCTGTAGACGACGATCTGGACGTCGGGCTGGTCGGTGTACCGTGGCAGCAGCGGCCGTGTGGTTGTGTCCTCGACGAGCTCGTCGTTGGCAATGTCCAGTTTTACGTCACGTTGCCTGCCCAGCGGCCCGGTGTACTCGATGCGCTTGCGGTCGGCGGTGATAGCAAGGTGTGGGAAGCCGATGCTTTGCGTGAGCTGTTCGAGGGCCGTGGCGATCACGTCGAGGGCCTTGTCGATGCTGGCGCCTTCGAGGAGGCTGAAGTCGAGGTCAGCGGAGTAGCGGTAGTCCTCGAAGTAGCACAACCGTAGTGCCGTCCCGCCCTTGAAGATCAGCCCGTGATCCCGTGACTGTTGGCTGATCGCGCCCAGTACGTGTGTCAGGACGTAGTCTCGCTCGACTGTCTTGGCGTCGACGGTGTGCTCGTCGGCGATCCGCGTAAAGTGGCTGTGGGCGATCACGCCA
Organism: uncultured Solirubrobacterales bacterium; assembly: GCA_963703395.1. Lineage (GTDB taxonomy): Bacteria > Actinomycetota > Thermoleophilia > Solirubrobacterales > Solirubrobacteraceae > Palsa-744. Next base: position 1,858,951 of record OY969817.1, read on the forward strand.
CGATTATCTGGAGGGCGTCTCGCCTGGAGGTAGGCCAGCGCACTCGCCAGCGGGCGTCGATCCACGGCTCTTCGACTGGCGCCTGCGGGTCGAGCGGAACGAGTCGCGCGTCTGGTCTGGGTAGCCGCAGCCCGGCGAGGATTCCGCTGAGATTATGAACCTCGGCCAGTGACCCGAGGCGGCGCAGCGCGGGGCCAGCGTCGAGCTGTTCGGCTACCTTCGTGAGTGTTTCGGGGTCGGCCGTAGCGTGATTCAGAGCGGCCGCGAGTGTCGTCCAGCCGCCCGCGAGCGCTGGACGCGCCGCACTCTCTATGAGTGCACGCTCGACGGTAGAGACGATGGCGCCGTGTCCGGCGGCTTCTGTGCCAATCCCGACGGTCTCAGGCGCTTCGTGTATGGCCTGTAGCCGGCGTCCGCTGAGGCTATTGAGTTTGACGCGTCGTGGCAGGGCGACCTGCACGGTGCGCGTGGGATAGGTCAGGAGGCCGTGGTGGTCGAGCGCGGAGCGGAAAGCGAGCCTGTGGGGCTCGCTCGAGAACGCAGCTCCGACGGCCAAGGCGATGTCTTCTGAGGCGGCGCGGGTTCCGAGTTGCCCCAACGGTCTCGATGCAAAGACCCCGCGGACAACACGATCTAGGAAGCCCGCCTTGACGAGCCGACTCATGAGGTTGGAAGCCGCCTGCTCGGAGATCCCGAGTCTATCGCGCACTTCCGCCGTCGTTATGCGGCCACGCTCCGCGGTGGCCAAGTCGTCAAGTAGCTGAATGATGTCTTGGCGCATGGTAATAGTCCTCAAATACACGTTCTATGTGTATTAGCGTACAAGATTGCTCAGGTGTTGCAAGTTATGTACGTCAATACATGGTTAGCGTGTATTCGAATACATACATTGCTACGCCATCATGCATCGTCTCAGCAGCGCTCTAGGGGGGCCATGGTCAATCCGGCGCCCTTCAACTGCTCCCAGTAGTGCTCCGCGGTCTCACGGTGCCCGTTGTAAACGATCGCCTGGCCGCTGCTGTGGATCTGGTTGGCGAATTGGTGGCCCTGCTCGAGTGTCACCCCGGGGATGAAGCGCGCCAGGGTGCGAGCGACGTGGTCGAAGGTGTTGTGGTCGTCGTTGCGCACGATCACCCGCCACGAGCCCCCCAGCCCGCCCCCCGTCCTGCCTGTGCGCGGAAGCTCGATCGTCTCGGTCATCGAGGAGCAGGATAGACCGACCCCGCGAGGCCGCGCACGGCAGTGGCGACCACCTGGGGGTGGGTGTAGGGGGCCATGTGCCCGCCGCTCACCATCTCCAGACGGGAGTCGGGCAGCGCAGCGGCCAAGCTCCGGCCGCACTGCGGTTTGATGAGTTTGTCCGCTTCGCCCTGGATCACGATCGCGGGCACGTGGATCCCGCGCAGGCCGCGGTTGACCCCTTCGACCGCCCCGTTGGCCGCCAGCCGCTCGCCGGCGAGCGCCTCGAGGTTGCCGTGCTTCATGTTGATCGCGAGCACCCGCTGGATGTGGGCCGGTGCGACGGGGGCCGGGTCGAACGCTTCGCCGTCGGTCTGTTCGGCGGCGGCCGTGAGGAGCAGCTGCGAGAAGGTGGCGTCGGCGAGCTGGCGCACCACGGGCAGCTCCAACACTTTCAAGAGGTGCGTCTGCGCAGTCTCGAGGCCGCCAGAGCGCGTGCAGGTCGCCGCGGCGTCCACCAGCACGAGGCCCCGCACCTCGCCGGGGTGGCGCTCGGCGAAGCCGAGGGAGATCGCCCCGCCGTAGGAGTGCCCGACGAGGATCGGGCGCCCGAGGCGGAGACGGCCGATCAGTTCCTGGATCACCTGCAGCTGGCGGTCGAAGGGGAAGTACCCGCCGGTCGAGAAGCCGAACCCGGGCCGGTCGATCGCGACCGTGCGACGGCCCGCGAGCAGGGCGGTGACCTCGTTGAAGTCTTCGGCCGTGCCCGGCAGCCCGTGGAGCAGCAGCACTGCCGGTTCGGCGCCGGGCCGTTCCAGGTAGTGGACCCGCAGGCCTCCCGCCAGCTGCACGAAGCTGCCGGTGGCCCGCGGCGTGGCGGGCAGCCGGCCCCACGTCCAGTTGAGAACGACCACAATCGCGACCGCCGCCAGCAGGACGCGGCGGATGAGCTTGCCTGTCAAAGCCCGCCTGAGCACACCCGAACCCTACAATTGACGGGATGAGCGGCGAGGAGACCCACCGCCTGCCCGAGCGCGACCGCCCGTGGATGATGCGTACCTACGCGGGGCACTCCACGGCGAAGGCCTCCAACGAGCTCTACCGGCGCAACCTCGCGAAGGGTCAGACAGGTCTTTCCGTGGCGTTCGACCTGCCCACCCAGACCGGCTACGACCCCGACGACGAGCTCGCCCGCGGCGAGGTGGGCAAGGTGGGCGTGCCGGTCTCCCACCGGGGGGACATGGAAGCGCTGATGGAGGGCATCCCGCTCGGAGAGATGAACACCTCGATGACGATCAACGCCACCGCGGCGTGGCTGCTGGCGCTCTACATCGTCGCCGCCGAAAATCAGAGCCCACCCACCCCCCAGGAGCAGCTGCAGGGCACCACTCAGAACGACATCATCAAGGAGTTCCTGGCGCGCGGCACCTACGCCTTCCCGCCGGCGCCCTCGATGCGGCTGATCGCGGACACGATCGCGTACACCGTCGAGCACGTCCCGAAGTGGAACCCGATCAACATCTGCTCCTACCACCTCCAGGAGGCGGGCGCCACCCCCGTGCAGGAGATCGCGTACGCGATGTCCAACGCGATCGCGGTCCTGGACGCGGTGCAGGAAAGGATTGGAACCCTGCCCGTAGGGCCGGGTTCTGCGCGGCGTTCGCTGGCCGAAACGGGGATGCTGGTCGATTCGGGGATGCGAGCGAAGCGAGTGTCTCCCGAATCGGTCGGAGGCGAGTGTCCCCCGGCTTCGGTCGCACCCGCGCCGATCGCAGAGGTCTTCGGCCGAATCTCCTTCTTCGTCAACGCGGGGGTTCGCTTCGTCGAGGAGCACGCGAAGCTGCGCGCGATGGGGATCCTTTGGGAGGAGCTCGGACGGGAGCGCTATGGCGTCACCGACCCAAAGTTGCTGCGCCTGCGCTACGGGGTGCAGGTCAACTCGCTCGGGCTCACCGAGGCGCAGCCGGAGAACAACGTGCAGCGGATCGTGCTGGAGGCGCTGGCGGTCACGATCGGGCGCGACGCGCGCGCACGGGCGATCCAGCTGCCGGCGTGGAACGAGGCGCTGGGCCTGCCGCGCCCGTGGGACCAGCAGTGGTCGCTGCGCATCCAGCAGGTGCTGGCGTACGAGACCGACCTGCTCGAGTACCCCGACCTCTTCGAGGGCTCCAAGGTGATGGAGGGCCTGGTGGCCGAGCTGCTGGAGGGAGCGCGCGCGGAGATGGCGGTCGTCGCCGAGCACGGCGGCGCGGTCGAGGCGGTCCCCTATATGAAGGGGGCGCTGGTGGACTCCCACCGCGAGCGCCTGCGCCGGATCGAGTCCGGCGAGCAGGTGGTGGTCGGCCAGAACCGCTTCGCCGAGAGCGAGTCCTCGCCCCTCACCGCGGACGCCGAGGGCGGCATCCTCGTGGTCGATCCCGCCGTGGAGGCCGAGCAGATCGAGGCCGTGCGCCGCTGGCGCTCCGAGCGCGACCAGCCCGCGGTGGACGCCGCCCTGGCGGAGCTCGCGCGCGTGCGCGCGCGAGAGCGAGGAGAACCTGATGGGCCCCACGATCGCCGCCGCGCGCGCGGGCGCCACCACCGGCGAGTGGTCGGCGACGCTGCGCGAGGTGTTCGGCAGCTACCGCGCCCCCACCGGCGTCGGCGAGGCGAGCGCCGTGGCGGAGGACCCCGATGCGCTGGACGCCGACGGCGGCGAGGCGGCGCGGGAGCTCGCCGAGCTGCGCGAGCAGGTGGCCGCGCTTGCCGAGCGGCTGGGGCGCCGTCCGAAGATCCTCGTGGGCAAGCCGGGCCTCGACGGCCACTCCAACGGTGCCGAGCAGATCGCGGTGCGCGCCCGGGACGCGGGCATGGACGTGGTCTACGAAGGGATCCGCCTGACCCCCGCCCAGATCGCGGCCTCCGCGCTGCAGGAGGGCGTCCACGTGATCGGCCTCTCGATCCTCTCGGGCTCGCACCGCGAGCTGATCCCCACTGTGATCGACGCCCTGCGCGAGGCCGGCGTCAGCGCGCCGGTGGTCGTCGGCGGGATCATCCCCGAGCAGGACGTGGCCGCCCTGAAGCAGGCCGGGGTGGCGGCGGTGTACACACCCAAGGACTTCGACCTCACGCGCATCGTCGCCGACATCGTGGAGCTGGTGGGCGAGCGCAACGGCGCCATCGCCGCGTCGGTGTAGGCGCTTGTCGGACGGCGCGCAACTTGGAACACGGCTGCGCGAGCGCGACCTGACCGCGGCGCCCGCAACGCTCAACCTGCTGGAGAGCACGACGCCCGCCGACCGCGAGCAGGCGGCGACGCTGCTGGCGGAGGTTTCCCCCGCGGCGCTCGGCGGGGAGGCGCCGGGACACATCATCGGTGTCACGGGCCCGCCGGGCGCGGGCAAGTCCACGCTGCTCTCAGCGTTGCTGCACACCTGGCGTGAGCAAGAGCACACGGTCGCGATGCTCGCGGTGGACCCCTGCTCGCGCCGCTCCGGGGGCTCGCTGCTCGGGCGACCGGGCACGGATCGAGTTCGACCCGACAGACCGCGGCGTGTTCATCCGCTCCACCGCCGCCGGGCGAGCGGCTGGGCGGCCTGGCATGGGGCACTCGCGCGGCCGCCCAGGCGCTGGCGGCGGCCTTCGACGTGGTGGTGATCGAGACGGTCGGCGTGGGGCAGGCGGAGACCGAGATCGCGGAGGTCGCGGACACGGTGGCGGTGATCGTGCAGCCCGGCTCCGGCGACGTGCTGCAGTTCCTGAAGTCGGGGATCATGGAGATCCCCGACGTGCTGGTCGTGACCAAGGCCGACCTCGGCCGGCTGGCGCTCAGCGCGCGACGCGACCTGAGCGCCGCGTTGCGCTCGCTGGACAGGCGCTCCACGCAGGTGCTCGCGGTCTCCTCGCTGCCCCCGCCGAGCGGCATCGAGGAGCTGGTGCAGGCCGTCGGGGCCCACCGCGCGAGCATCGACGTCCCCGCCCGGCGCCTGCGCGCACGTCGCGCGGGGGCGCTGACGGACTTCGTGTACGAGCACGGCCAGCGCGGGCTGCGAACGCTCGGCGGGCGGCGCGCGGCGGAGCGGTGGCTGGCCGAGCAGGACCCCGCGCTCGACGAGGCGGCGCTCGTAGCTGCCCTCGAAGGGGAGGATGGTCGCGGCGAGATGTGCACGCGACCTGCTGACGCTGCCAGCCATGACGCGGGATCTGCTGATCATCTTCGGCGCGTTCGCCCTGGCGAGCGCCCTCGCCGGCGCGCTCGGCGCGGTGAATCTCGGCACCGCCCTCGCGTTCGGGCAGATCGGCTTCGCGTTCAGCCTCGTCTACGTGCTGCTGAGACGCTGACGTCCAGCGTCCCTTGCGTTGGGTGGGCGTGGCTGCAGACCAGCGGACGTCAGAGGGTCGGTCAGCGTCAGAGGACCAGCGGACATCAGAGGGTCGGTGAGTCAACCCAGGCGCGGGCGGTTATGCTGCGCTCGTGAGCATCGGCTGCTTCATCTCCCCGGCACGCTCGATCGAGGGCGCGATCGAGCGGGTGAGGCTCGCCGAGTCGCTCGGCTACGAGACGGTGTACGTGACCCACATCGCGGGGCGCGAGTCGCTGACGGTGCTGACCGCGTACGCGCGGGCAACGAGCGGATCAGGGTCGGCACCGGGGTGGTGCCGATCTACACGCGCACGCCGGCCACGATGGCGCAGACCGCGGCCACGATCGACGAGCTCTCCGGCGGACGCCTGACGCTCGGCCTGGGCGTCTCGCACCGCATCGTGGTGGAGGGCTGGCACGGGCAGACGATCGACCGCCCTGTCACGAGATGCGCGAGTACGCGACGATCGTGCGCGCGATCCTGCGCGGCGAGGACCCTCCCGCCGGCGAGAAGTGGCGCACGGGCTTTCACCTCGTCGGCCTCGACCCGCGCCCGCAGCTGCCGATCTACGTCGCCGCCCTCTCCCCCGCGATGCTGCGCCTAGCCGGCGAGGTCGGCCGACGGGGTGCTGCTGTGGCTCTGCTGCGCCGAGTACATCCGCGAACGTCGTGATCCCCGAGGTGACCGTGGGACGCGAACGCGCGGGCAGACGCTCGAGGGCTTCGACATCGTCCCCGCGGTGCCCGCCGCGGTGGTGCAGGACCCCGCGAGCGCTCACGCGGCGATGCGCCGCGACCTGCTGCCCTACTTCGGCCTGCCGTTCTACCGCGCGATGCTCGAGCGCTCCGGCTTCGGCGCCGAGATCGAGGCGCTACGACGCAGCCTCCGGGGAGGTCGAGAAGATGGAGGCGGCGATCTCCGAGCGCTTCCTCGGCCAGCTCACCGCGGTCGGCGACGCCTCCGCGGTGCGCGCGGGCATCGAGCGCTACCGTCGAGCTGGAGCGACCTCGCCGTGCGTCGGGCCGATCCCGAAGACGGACTTCGAGGCGACGCTCCGGGCCGGGATCGCCTAGCCGAGGGCGACGCTCCGAGTCGGCGTCGCGTAGCGCCCGAGCTTCGCGGGAGCAGCCGCGCGAGGCCCCTGCTTCCACCAGATGTCCACCACCGTGCTTCCGTGTGCTCGACCGTATAGCCTGTCCGAGCACACAAACGGCAATGTCGCCCCCGGCTTTGTCCCCGGTGGAGACGCAAGGAGGTAGCTAATGAGGAGCAGTGCGACTGGCTGTGAGCAACGCTCACCGAGACAGGTAGATCGGCCCGTGCGACGTGGTCGCCTCGGCAGGAGACGGGCAGGCGCCGGCACGGTGGCCACGGTGCTCCTGGGGCTCTTGGCGCTCGCGCCGGGCGCCCTCGCCTCAGGCTCCCCCGAAGGCCCGCCGGCCGGGCCAACGACCCCGCCGTTCACCCAGTGCCCGGCGATTGGCCTGGACACAAGCTGCGAGTTCCTGGTGGACGTCACCAACGCCAATCCCGCGAGCAACCCAATCGTCCTCCGCGACAGCTCCCAGAGCTTCTACGACGGTGGCGACGACGTGACGGTCGCGATGCAGAACGATTCGAGCGCTCCGTTGAGCAGCGTCCATCTGGGCATCAAGGGATGGGCGCCGACTCCTTCGGCTTCGACGGCGACGGACTGTGCAATCCACCCACGGGACCCTCGCCCGAAAGCTGTCCGTTCGGACCGCCCGGTATCAACGAAAGCCCGTTCGACTACTACGGGCCCGACACGGAATTGACTGTCGATGCCGAAACCACCGACTCCGGAACGGTCGTCTTCCCGACCGCGCTGCAGCCGGGCCAGTACACCTACTTCTCGCTTGAGGCAAACCCATTCGGCGGCGTCTACGTCACCGCGGGAACGCCAACGACGCCATCGGCTCGACGCTGACCGACCCCGCCAACAGCGAAGTCCTACCAGGACCGGCAATCACGATCCCGGCGCCCGCGAACGTCACCGACCAAGCGACGATCAACGGGCCCGAACTCTGTATTCGCGATGGGAACAGTTACCTACAAGGTGTACTCCGACCCGGGCTGCTCCAAAGAAGTGTTCAGCTCCAAAGTCACCATCACGACAGAAGGTGTGGTCCCGCCGTCGGAACCGGTGGGAGAAAAACTGCCCACCAACGCCAACTACTACTGGATGGTCGAATACTCGGGCAACGAAGAGGAACATCCCAACAGCAAAAACACAAGCTACTGCGGCAACGAGGTCATGACCTTCGGCACCCCGCCGGTGACGGCGGGGACCGTCAGTACCAGCCTCGTCGCGTCCAACGGCGTCAACGGAGCACAGATCACCGTGCCTGCCGGCACGGCGGTCCACGACACGGTCACGGTGGCCGGCCAGCCGCAGAGCGGCCGCGTCACCTACTACGTGTTCAGCGACGCTACCTGCACGACGCAGGTCAAGACGCCCCTCGGGGGCGGGGTCGCAAGCAACAGCGCGTTCCCGGCCTCCGCGAACGTCACGCTGCCGGTGGGCACCTACTACTTCCAGGCTGCCTACTCCGGGGGTGGAGGCGTCTCCGGAAGCAGAAGCCCGTGCGGCAGCGAGGTGCTGACCGTCGTGCCGCCGCCGCCCCCGCCGCCCAACAACGCGTTCACCCCGGTGGGCACCCCCCAGTTGAACCCCAAGACGGGGCAGCTGGTCGTGATCGGCCAGTTCCCGGCTGCCGGCACGGCGACCTCCATCGGGTCGATCCCGCATGGCGCCACGCTGGCCCGCGTCGAGCAGGTCGTCGCCTCGGCGGCTCGGCACCGGGGCAAGACCAAGAAGTGCAAGCGCGGTTTCGTGAAGAAAGGCAAGCGGTGCGTGAGCAACGCGCCGGTGGTGTACGGCACCGGGGTCCTCGCGATCCCTGGGCCGGGCACCTTCTCGATTGTCATCAACCCGACCCCGGCGGTGCTCAAGGCGCTCAAGGCCGGCAAGAAGCTGAACGTCGTCGTCTCGACCACGTTCCAGAACAAAGACGGGGGACAGCTGTGACGCACGTCCAGGACGTGGCGGTCAAGCTCCCCAAGCCCAAGAAGCACGGACACGGGCACCACCGGCACTAGCCGCCCAGAATCGATCACGACAGTACGTACGACGGGGCGCCCACGGGCGCCCCGTCGGCTATCGCCGACGCCCACGCTCCCACGCACAGAAACCCTCCCGTCCCCGGCTCGCGCCGCCCGGCGCATACAATGGACCGATGGAGAGTTCCGCCTCGGAGACCACCGCACGCAGCTGGCTGCGCTGCTACCGCTGCTGGTCGCAGGACCTGGAGGTCCAGGTCCACTACGAGGGCATCCACAAGATCGACCCCGACACAGGCGAGCGCTCGGAAGTCGTGGACGAGTTGCAGGAGGCGGTGGTGCAGTGCCTGGACTGTATGCACGACCAGCCCCACCTGGGCTTCAACAACGGCCGCGTGGAGCCGATCGAGGACCGCTGGGAACGGATGATCGCGGGCACCCCGTGGGTTGCCTCGTGCACCGTGGCCGTGGACGCCGAAGACGTCGAGACCTGCTCGGGGCCCGAGGCCGGGCGACGCGCTCTCCTACGCCGCCTTCGGCGACCACGGGGTGCGGGAGTTCTTCACCCACGTGCGCTTCCACAAGCACGAGGACGACGCGCGGATCATCGTGCACCTGCTGGTCGAGCTCTACGCGCGCTCGCTGGAAGAGGCCACTGAGGTGCTCGAGCAGGCCGCCCGCGGCGCGCTGACCATCACCTCGCTGGCCGAGGAGTCCCGCCCACCCGCCTCAACGGGAGGCGAGGCCCACAGCCACGACTAGCCAGCGGGCCGCTGGGCGCACCGAGGTCTACGAGAGGCGCTGTTCGAGCGCCTTCAGCTGGGTGTGCAGCTCCTCGGGCAGCTTCTCGAACTTGCCGTAGTGCTCGTGGAAGTGGGGTAGCTGGGCGCGCCATTCCTCGACGTCCACGCGCAGCAGCTCGGCGATGTCGGCTTCGGAGACGTCCACGCCCCTGGTGTCGATGCCCTCCACTCCCACTGGCGGAACCAGGCCGATCGGGGTCTCCCTGGCGGCGCCGTGGCCGGCGCAGCGCGCGAACACCCACGAGAGCACCCGCGAGTTCTCGCCGAAGCCCGGCCACAGGAAGCGCCCGGTCTCGTCCTTGCGGAACCAGTTGACGTAGAAGATCTTCGGTAGCTTCGCGCCCGGGGTGCGGCCGATCTCCAGCCAGTGGGCGAAGTAGTCGGCCATGTCGTAGCCGCAGAACGGGAGCATCGCAAAGGGGTCGAAGCGCAGCTCACCCACGGTGCCGGCCGCCGCAGCGGTCTTCTCGGAGCTCATGACCGAGCCGAGGAACACGCCGTGCTCCCAGTCCAGCGCCTCCGTCACCAGCGGCACCACCGTCGAGCGCCGCCCGCCGAAGAGCATCGCGTCGATCGGCACGCCCGCCGGGTCCTGCCACTCCGGCGCGATCGCGGGGTCCTGCGCCGCCGGCGTGGTGAAGCGCGCGTTGGGGTGCGCAGCCGGCGTGCCCGCGGCTGTGGTCCAGTCGTTGCCGTGCCAGTCGGTGAGGTGGGCGGGAGCCTCCTTGGTCATCCCCTCCCACCACACGTCGCCGTCGTCGGTTAGCGCGCAGTTGGTGAAGATCGTGTTGCGTTCGATCGTGCGGATCGCGTTGGAGTTGGTGTTCTCGCCCGTCCCCGGCGCCACGCCGAAGAAGCCCGCCTCGGGGTTGATCGCGTAGAGGCGGCCGTCCTCGCCGAACTTCATCCAGGCGATGTCGTCGCCGATCGTCTCCACCGTCCAGCCCTCGAGCGTCGGGATCAGCATCGCGAGGTTGGTCTTGCCGCAGGCCGAGGGGAAGGCGCCGGTGATGTACTTCACCTCGCCCTCCGGGGAGGTCAGCTTGAGGATCAGCATGTGCTCGGCCATCCAGCCCTCGTCGCGGGCCATCACCGAGGCGATGCGCAGCGCGAAGCACTTCTTGCCCAGCAGCGCGTTGCCTCCGTAGCCCGAGCCGTAAGAGGAGATCTCGCGCGTCTCGGGGAAGTGGACGATGTACTTGTTCTCGGCGTTGCACGGCCACGGCACGTCTGTCTCGCCCTCGGCCAACGGCTTGCCGACGGAGTGCAGGCAGGGCACGAACTGCCCATCGTCCCCCAGCACGTCCAGCGCGCCCTTGCCCATGCGGGTCATGATCCGCATGTTCACCGCCACGTAGGTCGAGTCGGTGAGCTGCACGCCGATGTGGCTCTTGTCCGAGCCCAGCGGCCCCATCGAGAAGGGCACCACGTACATCGTGCGGCCCCGCATCGAGCCCGCGAACAGCTCGTTGAGGGCCTCCCGCATCTCGGCGGGGTCGCGCCAGTTGTTGGTAGGGCCCGCCTCCTCCTCGGTGGCCGAGCAGATGAACGTGCGGTCCTCCACGCGCGCCACGTCCCCGGGGTCCGAGAACGCGAGGTAGGAGCTCGGACGCTTGGCGTCGGAGAGCTGGCGGAAGGTGCCGGCGTCGACCAGGCTCCGGCAGAGGCGGTCGTACTCCTCGGCGGAGCCGTCGCACCAGTGGATCGCCTGCGGTTCGGTGAGGGCCGCTACCTCCTCGATCCACGCCAGCAGGCGCTTGTTTTCGGTGGGGGCGTCTGGGAGAGCTGTCGTTTTCATCACGGCAGCCTATCGCGCCTCGGGCCTGCGAGGTACAAGCACCAGACGCTTGAACTCCGCGACGAGCACCCCGTCCTGGTTGAGCACGCGGGTGTGCACCTTGACGGTGCCGCGGTCGGGCTTGGACTGCGACTCCCGCTTCTCCAGCACCTCCGACTCGCAGTAGAGCGTGTCGCCGTGGAAGACCGGCGCGGGGTGCTTGAGCTCTTCGGTGGCGAGGTTCGCGATCGCCTTGCCGCTCACGTCGCTGACCGACATGCCCAGCGCCAGCGAGTACACCAGCGGGCCCACGACCACGTTGCGCCCCTGCTGGGATTTGTGCGCGTACACGTCGTTGATGTGCAGCGGGTGGTGGTTCATCGTAATCAGGCAGAACAGGTGGTCGTCCGCCTCGGTCACGGTCTTCGCGGGCCAGTGCTTGTAGATCGCGCCGACCTCGAACTCCTCCAGGTAGCGGCCGTAGGGGTGGGCGCCGCTCGCCTCACGCGCGGCCTGGTCGGTCTCGAAGGTCTCGACGGTCTGGGTGTCGCTCATGGGTCTCGGTGGTCTCCCTTGGACGCTCTTTCGGGTGGCGGTGTGCACCGACAACTCTATTGGGCGGGGCCGAGCAGGTACCGTTCAGGATAGGCCCGTGCGCCGGACGACCGGATACGGCCATCGCAGGACGCAGGCCCCTGCCGGTGTTGCATCAGACGCCCCAGACCCAAAGAACGAGACCCAGGAGAACCCACTTGCGCAACCCCCGCGACTTCTTCAAGCCCCTTGCGATCGACGCCCCCGAGCCGGTGCGCGAGATCCCCTTCAAGCCCTCCCGGATGATCCACTTCCTGGACTTCTCGAACGAGAAGATGGTGGCGAAGGTCCCCGACATCGCCCCCAAGGTCGACATCCTGCTGGGCAACCTCGAGGACGCCGTGCAGGTCGACAAAAAGGAGGCGGCGCGCGCCGGGCTCATCAAGGTCGGCCGGGAGATGGACCTCGGGGACACCGCGCTGTGGACACGCGTCAACGAGCTCGCCTCCCCGTGGGTCCTCGACGACATCACCGAGCTCGTGACCGAGATCGGAGACAAGCTCGAGGTCATAATGATCCCGAAGGTCGAGGGCCCGTGGGACATCCACTACGCGGACCGGCTGCTCGCCCAGCTGGAGGCCAAGGCGGGTCTCAAGCGCCCGATCCTCCTGCACGCGGTGCTCGAGACCGCCCAGGGCGTGGCGAACCTCGAGGAGATCGCCTGCGCCAGCCCGCGCATCCAGGGCATGAGCTTCGGCCCGGCCGACCTGGCGGCCTCACGGCGCATGAAGACCACACGCGTCGGCGGCGGGCACCCCGGCTACCGCACGATCGCCGACCCCGACCCTGAGAATCCGGAAGCGCCGCGCCCGAGCTACCAGCAGGACCCCTGGCACTACTCGATCGCCCGCATGGTCGACGCCTGCACCTCCGTCGGCGCCCTGCCCTTCTACGGCCCCTACGGGGACATCAAGGACGAGGAGGGCTGCGAGACCCAGTTCCGCGCCACCTTCCTGCTTGGCTGCGTCGGCGCCTGGTCGCTGCACCCCGGCCAGATCGCGATCGCCAAGCGCGTCTTCTCCCCCGAACCCGCGGAGGTCGCCTTCGCGAAGAAGGTCATCGCGGCGATCCCGGACGGCCGCGGCGTGCACATGATCGACGGCAAGATGCAGGACGACGCCACCTGGAAGCAGTGCCAGGTGATGGTCAAGCTCGCCGAAATGCTCGCGCGCAAGGACCCCGAGCTGGCCGAGGCCTACGGGTTCGCGCCGGCCAGCGCGCCCGAGGCTGCCCCGGCCGGCGTATAGCGCGCGGCATTCACGACCGTATAGGGTTCCGCGCCGTATGAGGTTCTTCGAGTTCGAGGCGCGCGAGGTCGTCAAGCGCGCCGGCATCCCCGTCACCGACTACGGCTTCACCACCGACCCCGCCGAGGCGGCGACGATCGCACAACGGATCGGCGGGCCGACCGTGATCAAGTCGCAGGTCCTCTCCGGCGGGCGCATGAAGGCGGGCGGCGTCAAGTTCGCCGACACACCCGAGCAGGCGGAGTCCTACGCGCGCGACATCCTCAAGCTGGAGATCGGCGGGCACCTGCCTCGCGGCGTGCTCGTAGACCCCAAGGCCGAGGTCGAGCAGGAGTACTACGCCGGCGTCGTCTGGGACGGGACGCGCAAGCAGCCTGTGATGATCTTCTCGCCCGTCGGGGGCATCGACATCGAGCTCCTCGCCGAGGAGCAGCCCGACAAGGTCGGCCGCCGGCACTTCTCGAACATCCTGCCCTTCGGCGACTTCGAGGCCAAGGAGGTGATTGCCTCCACCGGTGTCACCGGCTCGGCGTTGAACAGGCTCGTCCCGATCCTCACCCGCCTGGCGAAGCTGTTCGTGGAGAACGACATGGTCCTCGCCGAGATCAACCCCCTGGGTCGGCTCGCCGACGGCTCCTTCATCGCGCTCGACGCCCACATGGACATGGAGAACGAGGCCCGCGGACGCCACAAGCGGCTGCTCGCCGAGCTTGGCGTCGGCGAGGAGGAGACCCGCCAGGCGCGCGAGGCCACCCCCTTCGAGATCGCCGGCGAGGCTGTCGATGCACAGGACCACCGTGGGGTCGCCGGCAACGTCACCGAGTTCGACGGCAACCTCGGCCTCGTGATCGGCGCCGGCGGCGGCTCGCTGACGCTGTTCGACGCCGTCCGCGCGCATGGCGGCCACCCCGCCAACTACTGCGAGATCGGCGGCAACCCCTCCGTCGCCAAGGCCTGCGGCCTGGCCAAGCTCGTGCTCTCCAAGCCGGGGGTTGACAAGATCGCCGTGATGATGTCGATCGTCTCCAACACCCGCGTGGACATCGTCGCCCGCGGCGTCATCAAAGCCTGCCTGGAGCTCGGCCACGACCCCTCCGAGAAGATCGCCATATTCCGCATCCCCGGCGCCTGGGAGGAGGAGGGCTTCAAGATTCTCAAGAAGTACGGGGTTGACTACGCCGATCGCTCCGTGTCGCTCAACGAGGCCGCCCGCTGGGCCGTCGAGAAGATCCAAGGAGTGGCGGCGTGAGCTCTCCACGGACTGTGCTCTACGCCGGTTCGCGGGGCACGAGGCCCCGCGCCCACCAGCTCGTTGCGGCACTGCGCCGCGCGGACGATCCCAAAACGACCCCCACACAGCCATGAGCATCCTGATCGACGCCGACACCACCTTCATCGTGCAGGGGATCACCGGCCGCGAGGCCGTCAACCTCACGCGCGAGTGCTTGGACTACGGCGCCGGTGCGAAGGTCGTCGGTGGCGTCACTCCCGGGCGCCTCGGACGCGAGGTGCACGGCGTGCCCGTGTTCGACACCGTCGCTCAGGCCGTTGCCCACCACGGCTCGCCGATCGACGGCTCCGTCGTGACCGTGCCTCCCGCGTTCACCAAGGACGCCGTGTTCGAGGCGATCGAGAACGGGATCAAGCTGATCGTGATTGTCACCGAGCGCATCCCCCGCCGCGACGTCGCTGAGATGGTCGAGCTCGCCACCCTGCGCGGCGCTCGCATCATCGGTCCCAACTGCCTCGGCATCATCGTCCCCGACGTCCTCAAGATGGGCGGCATCGGCGGCCCTGCCAAAAACGCCGCGCAGGCCTACACCCCCGGCCCCGTCGGCGTGATCTCCCGCTCTGGGGGCATGACCACCGAGATGTCCTCCACCCTCTCCGCCGCCGGCCTCGGGCAGTCCACCGCGGTGTCGATCGGCGGCGACGCGATCATCGGCTCCACCTACGCCGAGCTGATGCCGCTGTTCGAGGCCGACCCCCAGACGCGGGGGATCGTGATCTACACCGAGCCCGGCGGGCGCATGGAGGCCGAGCTCGCGCGCTGGGTCACCGAGAACGACTCCCGCCTGCCGATCGTGGCCTTCATGGCCGGACGCTTCATGGACGAGATGCCGGGCATGTCCTTCGGCCACGCCGGGACCATCGTCGAAGGCAAGGAGGACACCGCCTCCGAGAAGATCGCCCGCCTCGCGCAGGCCGGGATCACCGTGGCCGAGCGGATCGAGGAGATCCCCGGGCTGATCCAGTCCAAGATCGCGGCGCGCCCCGAGGCCGCCGTCAAGGGTGCTGCTGCCGGGAGCACCGCATGAGGAAGGACGGGACCTTCATCGCCGTCGAGGTCGACGACGCCGCCGCCTCCGACACCGCCCTTGCACGCAAGCTCGTCGAGGCCTGCCCCGTGGACATCTTCGCCCACCGCGACGGCGGTGCGCTGGAGCTCGTCGAGGGCAACCTCGACGAGTGCGTCCTCTGCCGCCTCTGCCTTGACGCTGCCGGGCAGACAGCCGGGGCGGCT
Source organism: uncultured Solirubrobacterales bacterium (assembly GCA_963703395.1). Classification (GTDB taxonomy): domain Bacteria; phylum Actinomycetota; class Thermoleophilia; order Solirubrobacterales; family Solirubrobacteraceae; genus Palsa-744. The sequence continues at coordinate 1,874,499 of OY969817.1, forward strand.
GGGTCCGGCGCCGTCAAGGTCATCAAGCTATACGACGACGGCGCCCTGCTCGCCTGACCGCGCGGTGCACTATCCTACGGGGAGAGCAGTCGTGAACGAAAACATCTCTCTCATCGTGATGTGCTTCTTCCTGATCGCCTCCTTGGCGTTTTTGGCCGACCAGATCCTCTCCTACCACTAGGACGCCGCTCAATGCTGGCGTGCCCGGGGGGTGCGCTCGCGTTCCTGCTGGCGCTCCACCACGTTCACGATCAGCTTCAGGAACTGCTCCGGGCCTGACGCCTTCGCTTGGCCGTACGTAAACGCCTCGATCCAGTCCGCCACCTTCGCTTCGCGCGCCATCACGTTGAAGAACTCCCTGCGCATGTCCACGCGCAGGCGTCCGTCCGCTGCCGGGCCCTTGGTCACCTTGACGTCCGGCATCTCCAGGCGGAAGTGCTGCACGTCCCCGCGTCCCCGTAGTTCCACGCCCACCACCAGCTTGATCGGCTCCAGCGCCGGCACCTCGCGGATGAACCTGCGCACCGCAACCTCGATCAGCTCCTTGGCGTCATCTGCCATACAGCTCCTCCTGTCTGCCGCTCCCGCTTGCGCATAGCCTACACGGAGACCAACTACCACCACGATTGTGCTCCATGCGTCGTGGCGCCCGACCGGCTACGGGCGCACACCGCGAGAGCGCCGCGGTCACGGCGCCAGAGGCGTACGCACCTACAGCTTGTGGCGCTGCAGCAGCTTGCGCCCGATCACCATCCGCTGGATCTCCGAGGTGCCCTCCCCGATCAACAGCAGCGGGGCGTCGCGGTAGAGCCGCTCGATCTCGAACTCCTTCGAGTACCCGTACCCCCCGTGGATCCGCAGGGACTCCTCCACGCAGAACCGCCCCGCCTCCGAGGCGAACAGCTTCGCCATTCCCGCCTCCAGGTCCGAGCGCTCCCCCGCGTCCTTCAAGCGCGCCGCCCGCAGCGTCAGCAGGCGCGCCGCGTCAACCTGCGTCGCCATGTCCGCGAGCTTGAACTGGATCGCCTGGTGCTCGGAGATCGGCTTGCCGAACGCCTTGCGCTCCTGCGAGTAGCGCAGCGCCAGCTCCAGCGCCCGCTGCGCGATCCCCACCCCGCGCGCCGCCACGTTCACCCGGCCCACCTCCAGCGCGTCCATCATCTGCGCGAAGCCCTTGTTCAGCCCCGCCTCCTCCCCACCCAGCACGTTCTCCGCGGGGCAGCGGTACCCGTCGAAGGCAAGCTCCGTGGACTCCACTCCCTTGTAGCCCATCTTCTTGATCTTCGGCGGCACCGTCAGGCCCGCGTACTCCCCCGTGTTCTCGCCCACCCCCGGCTCTTTCTCCGCGATGAAGCACGTGAAGCCCCGGTGGCGCGGCTCCGCGTCCGGGTCGGTCTTCACCAGCACGAACACCAGCGAGGAGAGCAGGCCGTTCGTCACCCACATCTTCTGGCCGTTGATCTCGTAGCGCCCATCCTCCCCCTTCTTCGCGGAGGTCTTGATCGCCTGCACGTCCGAGCCCAGCTCCGGCTCCGAGAGCGAGAACGCCGCCCTGATCTCCCCCGTCGCCATCCGCGGCAGGTAGCGCTGGCGCTGCTCCTCGCTGCCGAACTTCCCCAGCAGGTAGGAGCCGATGAAGTGCGTGTTGATCACCCCCGAGATCGAGATCCACCCCCGCGAGAGCTCCTCCACGATCATCGCGTACGTCGTCAGGTCCAGCCCCATCCCCCCGTACTCCTCAGGGATCGTCACCCCGAACAGCCCCAGCTCGCGCATCTGCTCCACGATCGGCCCCGGGAAGGAGTCCTCGTGGTCGTAGTGCTCCGCGTTCGGGATGATCTGCTCGTCGGCGAACTGGCGCACCATCTCGGTGATCGCCTTCTGCTCGTCGGTCTTCTCCGTGTACGGCGAGGGGGCTACGGCCATTTTCGAAAACGCTCCAGGTTCGGGGTGGGTTCGCTCTGGTCCTTCTTGGTGACGGGAGCTCGTGAGTAGTTGATCAAACGGGAGGGGGCCCGGGGGGAGGGCCTGCCCTCCCCCCGCTGGTCCATGGAGAATACCGGCGTGAACTTCGCTCGTGACCTCCTCGACTCCCTGCCGCCCCGGGAGCTCGCGCTGATCGAGCTGGCCCGCGACGGGGGCCGGCGGGAGTGGAGCTTCGGCGAGGTCTCCGCCCGCAGCGCCCGCCTCGCCGGCGCGCTCGCCCGCCGCGGCGTGCGCCGCGGGGACGTCGTCATGACCTTGATCGGCAACCGCCCCGAGTGGGTGCTCACGATGCTCGCCTGCTTTCGCCTCGGCGCCGTCGTCTTGCCCTGCACCGAGCAGCTGCGCGCCAAGGACCTGCGCCTGCGCCTGCACGTCGCCCGGCCCCGGCTCATCGTGGCCGACGAGCGCAACCGGGTCGCGCTGCGAGAAGCTTTGGGGGACGGGCGCGAGACGCCGGGCGGCAAGGCGACGCCGGGCAGCGAAACGCGGGGTAGCGGGACGCTGGGCAGCGAGGCGCCCCACGGGGGCCACGACGTCGCGGTTGTGCTCATCCCCGACGACTCCCTCTTCGACGCCGAGCCCGCCCCGCCGGTGGAGCTTGCCCCCGAGGACCCCTGCCTGATCACATTCACCAGCGGCACAGCCGGGGAGCCCAAGGCTGTCCTCCACGGCCAGCGCTACCTCTTCGGCCAGCGCCTCCAGGCCGCCCACTGGCTGGGCGCGCGCGCGGGGGAGCTTGTCTGGTGCACCGCGTCCTCGGGGTGGTCCAAGTCCGCGCGCAACGTCTTTCTCGCCCCCTGGCTCTCCGGCGCCGCCGCACTGCTGCACGACGCCCGCTTCGACCCCTCCGAGCGTCTGGAGCTGCTGGAGCGGGAGCGCGTCAACGTGCTCTGCATGGCTCCCACGGAGTACCGCGTGATCGCCAAGCGCGCCACCTTGGGAGCGCTACCCGATCTGCGCGGGATGGTTGCCGCCGGGGAGGCCCTCAACCCCGCAGTGCTACACGCATGGCACGAGGCCACCGGCCTCTACATCCGCGACGGGTACGGCCAGACCGAGACCGGCCAGCTCACCGGGATGCTGGCCGAAACGGGGATGCGAGCTGCAAGCGAGTGTCCCCCGGCTTCGGTCGGCGAGGAGCCCCGTCCCGGCTCGATGGGGCGCGCGCTGCCCGGAGTGCAGCTCAGCGTGATCGACGACGAGCTTGTCGCGGACCCCGCGAGCGTGCCCACCTTCTTCCTTGGCTACCTCGGCGAGGAGGTGCGGCGCGCGGACGCGCGGGAGGACACCGTCGATGCGCGGGGCGCCCGGCACGGGCTCCAGCACCGGCACTCGCCCTCATGGAGCATCGCCGATCGTGGAGCGGGCAGGATGTGGCGCACCGGCGACCGCGTGCGCCAGGACGAGGACGGCTACCTCTACTTCGAGGGGCGCACCGACGACGTGATCGTCTCCGCCGGCTACCGCATCGGGCCCTTCGAGGTCGAGTCCGCGCTTGTCGCACACCCTGCCGTCGCGGAGGCCGCCGCGGTCGCCGCCCCCGACGAGGAGCGCGGGGCGGTGGTGCGTGCAGTGGTGGTGCTGCGCGACGGCCACGCCCCCTCCCCCACCCTCGCGCGCGAGCTCCAGGAGCACGTCAAGCGCGAAACTGCCCCCTACAAGTACCCCCGGATCGTCAACTTCGCGCCCGAGCTGCCCAAGACCGCGAGCGGGAAGATCAAGCGGGCCCAGCTTCGGGGCTGACCTCGCTCCGGCCGCTGGGCTCGAAGTCGACCTTGTCGCACACCCCGCAGTCCGGGCACGCCCACGCGTCGGGAACCTCGCTCCACCGGGTGCCCGCGGGGAAGCCCTCGCGCGGGTGGCCGCGCTCCTCGTCGTAGAGGTAGCCGCAGCCCGGGCAGCGGTAGCTGCTCACGGAGCCGCCCCGTAGCTCACCGGGCCGCCCGGTAGCTCACAAGGGCGCGGGCATCTCACGGGGTGGCCCCGTACCTCGCAAGCACGCGGGGACGCTTGCGCGGAGCGATGTTGGCGCGGGTGACGTCACCCTCGTAGTGCGCCACCAGCCGCCGGTCCATGACCCGCCGCCACAGCGGGGGCACCGTCGCGAGCAGGATCATCCCCGAGTACCCCGTCGGCAGCTGCGGTGCCTCATCCATGTGGCGCAGCGCCTGGTAGCGGCGGACCGGGTTCGCGTGGTGGTCGGAGTGGCGCTGCAGGTGGTAGAGCAGCACGTTGGAAGCCACGTTGTTGCTGTTCCAGCTGTGCTCCGGTCGTGTGCGCTCGTAGCGCCCATCCTCGCGGCGCCCACGCAGCAGGCCGTAGTGCTCCAGGTAGTTGACAACCTCCAGCAGCGAGAAGCCCAACACCGCCTGGAGCAGCAGGTAGGGCAGGACAACCGGGCCGAACACCCCCACCAGCGCCGCGAACAGGACCACGGTCATCGCCCACGCCCCCACGATGTCGTTGCGCAGCGTCCACGGGGAGCGTCCCATGCGCTCAAGGCGCGTGCGCTCGAGCTCCCAACTGGAGCGCAGGCTGCCCACCACGGTGCGGGGCAGGAACGCCCAGAAGCTCTCCCCGAGGCGCGCGCTTGCGGGGTCCTCCGGCGTGGCCACGCGCACGTGGTGGCCGCGGTTGTGCTCGATGAAGAAGTGCCCGTACGCGCTCTGCGCGAGCGCGACCCTGCTCAGCCACCGCTCCACGCTCGCCCGCTTGTGCCCGAGCTCGTGGGCGGTGTTGATCGCGATCCCGCTCACCACCCCCACGGTCAGCGTCAGCCCGACCGCGTCGAGCGTCGAGAGTTTTCCGCTCGACCACAGCCAGCACGCGAACACGAGGCCGGCGTACTGGATCGGCAGGAAGGCGTACGTGCACCAGCGGTAGTAGCGATCCTGTTCCAGCCACTTGATCACGCTGTCCGGGGGGTTCATCGCGTCCGTGCCGATCAGCAGGTCCAGCAGCGGGAAGATCGCGAACACGAGAATCGGCCCGTAGAACCAGAAGAGGCTCAGCCCGGTTGCCTGCACCAGGCCGTAGGAGAGAAACGGCAGCGTCGGCACGATCAGGCCCAACAGCCACGCATAGCGCTTGGGGTCGCGCCACCTCGTCGGGGTCAGGGTCCCCGCGGCGGCGGGGCCGTCCTGCTCCAGAGCGGGGACTCCGTGAACAAGATCCCCATTCAGCGGTGCCGGTACAACGGACATGCGGGGTGTCTCCTTTGGATGGCCAGGGCCAGTGTCGGTTAGTTTACGAAACTCCTACCCTTCTCCAACGGTCTGCACCGTTCAGCCCGCCGGTCTCGACCCAGCGCCGTGGCGGGAGAGGTTGCGCAGCACCTCTGGCTGACGGCGGCGCCAGTACGCGGCGATCTCTGCTCTGCCCTCGGGCAGCAGCTCGTCCTCGTCCACGTCCTCGAGGTAACCAAGGGCCTCCACGATTTGCGGGATGCTCGCATCCTCGGGGGCGATGCCGAAACGTGCCATGTAAAGGCCGATGCCTTCCTCGATCCTTCGCCCCGTGAGCTCCTCGATCTTCTCCAGGTCGAAGTAGTCGCGCAGCTCGCCGCGGTCTCCGATCGCCTTCACCTTCATCGCGAAGAGGTCGGAGAGCCCGAGCACCGCGATGCCCTGAGCGAGCAGCGGCTCCTCGAGGTCTCGCTGACCGGCGGCGTGCAGGAATTGAACCTTGGCGCCTCCGAGCTGGCAGTTGAGGGTCCCTGGCGCGCGACGCGTGACCGCAAGCTCGCCGCGCGTGCGCAGCAGACGCTCCAGCTCATCGAGGTCCAGGGCGGCGTCGCCAAAGAAGAAGTCCAAGTCGCGGCTCTCCCGGTGCCCAAGGTGCACCGCCAGGGCGGTACCGCCACCCAGACTGCAGCCGGCCGGGAGAACAGGAGCGACCGCCTCCCACGCCTCGGCGGTCTCCGCGGGGAGGATCCGGCGAAGCTCAGGTGGGAGACTCACTACACGCCGCCGGCCGGTTCGCCTGTACCGGCCGCGAGGTTGAGGGCCAGCCCGCGTGTCCGCGCCGTGATCCCGCGTGTGCGGGCTGCGTGCCGCCAATCCTCGGCCGCCAGATTCTCCGCCCCCCACGCAAGTCCCTCTGGGTCCCCAGCCTGCAGTAGCCGCCGCGCGATGTAGCCACCTGCTCGGCTCACGTCTCGCTGGGAATCGGCCGTGTCCCAGAACAGATAGTTCAGGCGCGCCGGCACTCGAAGCGCGCGCCCCGCCGGCAAACCCTTCTGTGGCGGTTGCACGCGGGCCAGCTCGCCAGCGATGCTCTGCCAGGCTTGCGAGGCGAGGTCTGCCCCGATCACTTCCGCGCCGTGCGCCCGTCGCCCTGCCAGCGACCGCCGCTCCACCCGCACGAGCCCCTTCTCGCGCAGACTATCCAGCGCACGACCCGCCGCAGTCGGCGAGACGCCGGCACGCCGTGCCACCGCACGTCGCGAAGCAAGCCCCAGGGGGGAACGGGCGAGCGCCGCGGCCACCATCGCCTCGGCGCGGCTCAACCCCTCGACCGGCGGTGTCCTCCCAAGCCGTCCACGAAGCTCCTTGATCTGCGTGCCGGTTAGCCTCGCCCGCCGCCCGACCGGGACGGCGGTCCCGCTCGCGGCGAGCGCCCGCAACACCCGCGGCGCGCTCGTCTCAAGCACCTTCGCAACTTGCCGCGCAGACATGAAACTACTGTCCATTTCGTTACATTATAGCTTGTCGGCCAAGCGCGGATCGCCAAGCTCGCGATCCGCTCCGCGGCTCGACAGGTCGGTCTACGGCCCGGCGGGGTCCAGCTCCAGCGCGACCCCGGCGATCCGAAGCTCGTCGCCCGGCTGGAAGCCCTCGGCCTCCAGCGCGCGCAGCACGCCGAGGCGGCGCAGGCGGCCCTCGACGTGGGCCATCGCTTCCTCGTTCTCGACGTCGAAGCGCCGCAGCAGCCGCTCGACCGGCCGGCCGCGCACAGCAAAGGCGCTGGGGCCCACGCGCTCCACGGTGATGCCCGTGCGCTGCGCCGGGCGGAAAACCATGTACTCGGCCAGATCCTCGTCGGACCTCGGGGCCACCCGCAGGGTGGGCTGCTCCTCGGCCGACGGGGCCGCAACGGGCACCTGCCGCAACAGCTCCCCTGCCAGCTCCGCGAGGCCCGCGCCGGTGGCGCTCGAGGTCGCGATCACGGGGACCTCGGGGCCGAGGCGCTCAGACCACTCCGCCACCGCCTCACGCGCGCGCTCGGGGGGGACGAGGTCGGTCTTGGAGAGCGCCAGTACCCGCGGCAGGCGTGCCAGGCGGGGGTCGTGGGCGGCGAGCTCCTGCTCGATCGTGGCGTGGTTGACGAGCGCGCTGGCGCCTTCGTCCGCGGTGAGCTCGGGGACCACGTCGAGCACGTGCACCAGCAGGCGCGTGCGCTCCACGTGCGCGAGGAAATCGTGGCCGAGGCCCGCGCCCTCGCTCGCGCCCTCGATCAGACCCGGGATGTCCGCCACCACAAGCTGGCGCTCGTCGGATTCGAGCACCCCCAGCACCGGCTCCAGCGTCGTGAACGGGTAGGAGGCCACCTTCGGCGCCGCGCGCGTGAGGCGCGCCAGCAGCGAGGACTTGCCCGCGTTCGGCAGGCCCACCAGGCCCACGTCCGCGAGCAGCTTCAGGCGCAGCTCCAACCACCCCTCCTCGCCCGGCAGCCCGCGCTCCGCGAACCGCGGCGCCTGGCGGGTGGGGGTCGCGAAGCGCTTATTGCCGCGCCCTCCCGCCCCGCCGCGCGCGATCGGCGCGCGCTGGCCGTGGCGCATCAGCTCCCAACGGCGGCCTGCGAGGTCGTCCTCCCCGTCACCCGCGAAGCCACTGTCTCCCTTGCGCACGAGACTCCCGGGCCCGCCCCCGACACGGCTCTCGCCCCCGGCGCGACTCTCCTTCCAACCGCCCGCGGGGGTCCCGTCCCCGCCGCTGACCTGTGTCCCCGGTGGCACCCGCAACACCAGCGCCTCCCCGTCCGCTCCGTGGCGTAGCCCACCTCCTCCCTTGCCCCCGCTCGGTGCGCGGTAGTGCGTCCGGCGGGTGAAGCCCTGGAGGTCGCGCAGCGAGTCGTCGCACAGCAGCACCACGTCCCCCCCACGCGCGCCGTCGCCTCCGTCGGGGCCGCCGCGCGGCACGTGGGCTTCGCGGCGGAAGCTCGAGCAGCCATCCCCGCCGGCGCCTCCCTGCACGTGGATGCGCGCGCGGTCGTGAAGCACTACCGCATCCTGACACGTGGGGCCGCCCGGCTCGTGGGGCGGACCGAGAGCTACGCCGTCTCGTCGGGGGCCACGCTCACCACGCGGCCGCGGCGACCCACGGTGAACTGCACGGTGCCGGCCGCGCGGGCGTACAGGGTGTCGTCCTTGCCGATTCCCACACCGTCGCCGGGCTTGAAGCGGGTGCCGCGCTGGCGCACGATGATCTCCCCGCCCGTCACCGTCTGGCCGGCAAAGGTCTTCACGCCCAGGCGTTTGGCGTTCGAGTCGCGGCCGTTGCGGCTGGAGCCGAGTCCCTTCTTATGCGCCATCCTCGCTCCCCTCCTTCGCGGCCGCGGCCGGCTCTGCCGGTTTGCTCGCGGCCGCCGGTTTCGCAGGCTCGTGGTGGCTCGCCGCCGCCGGCTCCCCCGCCTTGCTCGCCGCCGGTTTCGTTTTCGCGCCCTTCAAGCCGATCTCCGTGATCTCGATTCGCGTCAGCTCCTGGCGGTGGCCTGTGCGCCGTTTGTAGCCCCGCTTGGGCTTGAACTTGACGACGCGCAGCTTCTCGCCGCGCTCGTGACCGAGGATCTTCGCGGTGACGTGCACCTGCTCAAGGCCCTTGTGGTCGAAGATCGCCTCCTCGGAGCGGTACATGAGCGGCTGCAAGGCCACGCTCGCGCCCTCCTTCTCAGGGAGGCGCTCGACCAGCAGGTACTGGCCGCGTTCCACGCGGTACTGCTTACCGCCAGTCTTTACGATCGCGTACACGTTGTCTTACTCCGAGGTCGTCTCTGCCTTGGCAGCCGAACGGCGCCGTCCGCCCCTGCGGCCGCGGCGCCGAGGCTTGGATTGTACGCCATCCTCGGCCTCGACCTCCACGGGCGGCTCGGAGTGCTCGGAGGCCCCGTTCGCCGAGGGCGCCTCCACGACGAGCTCGACCGGGACGGGCTCGACTGGGACGGGCTTCGGCGCCGAGCGCGGTTTGCGCGGGGCCCGGCGCCTTGCGGGCGCCGCTGGCCGATCTCCGATCGGTCGTGGGACTGGGCGCACCACCTCACCGTGCTCGTCCAGCAGCAGCGCGCTCGCCGCGGTGCGACCCACCTGCTCGATGCGCACCATCCGCTTCTCCCCCACGTGCGGGGAGGCCCCGGCGATCGAGATGATGTAGCCGTCGATCTTCGCGACCGCGTCGTCTACGTCGTACATGTGCGGCTCCACGATCTCCACCAGCACCTCGTCGCCGGCGTGGAACGGCAGCGCGCGCTCCTCCACCTCCTCGCGGGTCCCCTGGAAGGTGATCGCGAAGTGGTCCAGCGTCAGCCCTTCGGAGCCCTCGAAGTGGAAGGAGCGGCCGGTGTCCTGCTCCAGGGCGTGCAGCACGCGCGAGTGCTGGCCTGTGAACTGCGCCGTCACCCGCGGGTTGACCTGCACGAGGAACGCCTCCGCGTCCGCGCTCTCCGCGGCGATCTCCCGCAGGCGGCGCTCGAACGCGATCGCGATCGTCTCCTCCGAGCGGATCACCCCGTCCCCGTCGCACGTCGGGCAGGGGCGGCTCATGATCTCCCGCACCCCCTCGGTGACGTTCTGGCGGGTCATCTCCACGAGGCCCAGCTTCGAGATCTCCGCCGTGAACGTCTTCGTGCGGTCCTCGTCCAGGGACTTGCGCAGCGTCTTCATCACCGCGTCGCGGTTGCGCGCGCGCGCCATGTCGATGAAGTCGATCACGATGATCCCCCCGATGTCGCGCAGGCGCAGCTGGTCGACCACCGCCTCCGCCGCCTCGAGGTTCGTGCGTGTGATCGTCTCCTCCAGGCCCGCGGCGCGCCCGCGGCCGGTGAAGCTGCCGGAGTTCACGTCGATCACCGTCAGCGCCTCGGCGTAGTCGATCATCAGGTAGCCGCCGCTCGGGAGGTCCACGCGGCGCGACATCACCCCTGCGATCGCCTGCTCCACCCCGTAGGCCTCGAACAGCGGGCGGTCCTCCTGCCACAGCTCCACCCGCTCCACGAGCTCCGGGGCGGTGCGCGTGAAGAACGAGACCAGCCGGTGGTGCTGCTGCTCGTCGTCCACGATCGCGCGCTCGAAGTGTTCGGAGAAGATGTCCCGCACCACCCGCACCGAGAGGTCCGCCTCCTGGAAGACCATCTCCGGCGCCACCGTCCCCTCGACGCGCTTGACCAGCACCTCGTGGAGCTTGTGCAGGTAGAGCAGCTCCCGCTCGAAGTCCTCCCGCTTGGCGCCGTGCGCCGCAGTGCGCACGATCGCCCCGCCGCCGCCGAGGTCGAGCTTCGCCGTCTGCTTGCGCAGGCGCTCGCGCTCGCGGTCCTCCAGGCGCCGCGAGACGCCCACCCCCTCCCCGGTCGGCTGGTAGACCATGTAGCGGCCCGCGATCGCCAGCTCCATCGAGAGGCGCGCCCCCTTCGTCTTCAGGGGGTCCTTGATCACCTGCACCACCACCTCCTGGCCCGGCTTCAGGAGCTCTGAGATCTTGCGCCCTCCGCCGCGGCCGCGCCGCGGCGCCTCCACGCCGGGGAGCACGATCTCGTCGACGTGCAGGAAGCCGTTCTTCTCGAGGCCGATGTCCACGAACGCCGCCTCGAGGCCCGGCAGCACGTTGTCGACCTTGCCCTTGTAGATGTTGCCGACGATCGAGCGCGCCCCGCGGCGCTCAACGTAGAGCTCAGCGATCCGGTAGCCGGCGCCCGGCGGGGCGCTCCCGCGCCTGCGCCGCCCGCCGGAGGATGTGCCTGCGGCGGCCGGTGTGCCGGTCGCCTCCATGAGCGCCACGCGCGTCTCCGCGCGATCGACGCTGACAAGTACTTGCTTTTTCAATGTAGATCAGTCTTTCGGTATCGGTTTGGTCCGAGCCCCGGACGGCCCGCTTCCCGGCCGGCCCTGTGGGCCGTGCGCACGGTGGAGCGTCCTCTGCGCGGCGGACGGACAGCCGCGCTGGCAGCCTTCGGCTGCCAGCGACACGTCCGATCGTGCATCGATCGGGCGGCGGTCCCGGAGGGCCTGCGCCCTCAGCGGTGCCTGCGCAGGCGCCACGCGGCACGAGCTTCGTGCGGGCGGGCGGTCTGGGGTTATCGGTGAGCATTGTCTGTTCGGCTAGTACCGCAACACGCGGCCCTTGAGAGCCTCGGTGGCGCGCGCCTGAACGTAAATCGACTGCAGCAGGCCTACGGCCAGCAGCGTTGCGATCACCGACGAGCCGCCATAGCTCATGAGCGGCAGCGTGACGCCGGTGACGGGCATGATGCCGATGGCCATACCCACGTTGACGAACACCTGAAACATAAGCATAGCCACTACCCCCCCGGCAACCAGCGACCCGAACAGATCCTTCGCCAGCGTGAGGATCCGCAGCGCGCGCCAAATCAGCAGCGCGTACAACGAGAGCACCAGTGCCGCGCCCACGAAGCCGTAGCGCTCGCCGACCGCCGCGAAGATGAAGTCCGTGTTGGACTCCGGCACGTAGTCGAACCGCGTCTGGGTCGAGCCCGCGCCGCGGCCCGTCCGCTGCCCCGAGCCGATCGCGATCTTCGACTCCTCCTGCTGGTAGCCCGGCTTGTCCGGGTTGGTCGAGGGGTTCAGGAAGCCCGTCAAGCGGTGCAGCTGAAAGGGCTGCAGCACCTGCACCCCCACGGCCGGGGCGGCCACCAGCACCAGCGCGATCGCCGTCGCACCGAGCGCCAGGAGCCCCGCCAGGTGGCCCCACGGGATCCCCGCCACGAACAGCAGCGTCAGCGCGATCGTCACGTAGACGAGGCCCGAGCCGAGGTCCGGCTGGGCGATCACGAACATCGCGGGCACCAGCGCCGCGAGCATCACCCGCACGGTCGTCTCGCGCTCGCGCAGCTGGCGCGAGCGGTCGACCAGCAGGGCGGACAGCGAGAGGATCAACAGCACCTTGCCGAGCTCCGAGCCCTGGAAGGAGAAGAGCGGGAAGCTGATCGCCCGCTGCGCGCCATTGGCCCCGTGCCCGGCGCCCAGCACCGCCAGGATGCTCACGACCAGCGTCGCGTAGATCGCGACTTTGAAGCGGCGCAGGCGCGCGTAGTCGATCCGCGCGAGCACCACCATCAGCGCCGCGCCCACGAGCAGGTAGATCGTCTGGCGCTCGGAGTAGTAGTGCGGCTGGCCCGGCACGATGCTCGAGGTCACCGACGCCAGGACGGTCACCGAGCAGATTCCCAGCCCCAGCACCGCCACGCTCAGCAGCGGATCGAGCATCAGCCGCGGGCCGGGCCGGCGCCCCTCCGGCGAGCGGCTCTGGCGGCCGACCTCCGCGCGGCGGGCCTCCTCGGGGGAGGTGATCGGGCTCAGCGGGGTCGGCACAGCTCAGCTCCTCAGACGCGCCGGATCGGTGGCTCGTGCCGCTGGGGGCAGCGGCACCCTCGCATGGACATGGGCCCGGAGGGACGGCGTGCTGAAGGAGTGTCGGGAGGTGTGCACGGCCATCAGTGGTCCGGGTTCGATCCATTTACGAGTTGCAGCGGCTGGTGGAACCACTCTGAGGCCATCAGCCGCGCCACCGGCGCCGCCGCCTGGTCGCCGAAGCCGCCCTGTTCGACGGTCACCGCGATCACGATCGGCCGGTGGGGTCCGGCAGGATGCACATGTACCACGCCTGTTCGACCTGGCCCGCGCGTTCGGCGGTGCCGGTCTTCCCGTAGACCGGGTACTTGGCCTGGTCCCACCCGCTCCACACGTCCGCCGAGGTCCCCCCCGGCTGGGAGGTCGCGTCGTGGATGCCTTCCATCACCAGGTTGAGGTTGGAGTCCTGGAACCTCACCCGGCGCGCCGCAGGGAAGCGAAGCGACTGCAGGATCCCCCCGCTGGGGCTTTCGATCGCCATCCCCACGTGCGGTGTCGGGACCGCGCCTTCGCCGCCGTTCATGAACGCGTTCGCCAGCGTCGAGTAGGCCACCGCCATCTGCAGCGGGTCGGTCTGCAGGTCGCCCTGGCCGACCGCCAAGTTCATGTTGTCGCCCGGCTCCCAGGGCCGGATTTCCCCTACGTAACCGCATCCCGCGCGGGGAGCGTGGCGTTCGCACTTGGCCTGCTTGCGGTTCTGTTGTTCGCGCCACTTCGGGGTCGGCAGCACGCCTTCGGATTCGTTGGGCAGGTCGATCCCGGTCGGGCGCCCGATCCCCAGCCTGTGGGCCATCGTCTGGATCACCGGAGGGGTGTGGCCGTTGTCGTGCTCGCCCGTTTCGAAGAAGTACGTGTCCGAGGAGACCTTGAGCGCGTCCACCAGCCCCACCGCGCCGTAGTCCGTGTTGCCGGCGTTGCAGAATTCCCTACCGCCCTGCGCCACGATGCAGCTGCCCGCTCCCATCCCCACGTTGGGGTCCAGCAGCCCCGCTTCCAGGCTCGCGATCGCTGTGATCGGCTTGAACGTCGAACCGGTCGGGTAGTGGCCTTCGGTCGCCCTGTCGAGCAGCGGATCGGGGGGGTTGGCGCCTTCCGCGCCCTTCCCGATCTGCTCGACTTCCTTCAGTTCGCTTTCCGTCAGCGGTTTGGTGAAGCGGTTGGGGTCGAAGCTCGGGTAGGAGCCCAGCGCGAGGATCTGCCCACTGCGCGGTTCCATCGCCAGGAACGCCCCCCCGTTGCCCGGATGCCCGAGCCCACGGGCGAGTTCCATGCCCTTGCGCAGCGCCCTTTCGCCCTCCTTCTGCAGCGCGAGGTCGAGCGTCAACCGCAGGCTGTAGCCCACGCGCGGCTTGGTCACCGCCAGCTTGGCCGGCTGCACCAGGCCTTCCGCGTTGACCTCCACGGGCCGCACCCCCGGGGTACCGCTCAGGTAGCGGTCGTACTGGTACTCCAAACCCTCCTGGCCGACGATCGTCCCGGGCTTGACACCCTTGAAGTGGGGGTGCAGGGGGTTCCGCGGCTGCTCCTCTCTTTCGGTGACCTGGCTGACATAGCCAAATACCTGCGCGGCCATTTCGCCCTCCGGGTATTCGCGGATCGAGACCGGTTCCTGCTTGACACCCGGGTATTCGTTCTGGCGCTCGGCCAGTACCGTCAACGCCCCCCGACCGGCGTCGGTCTTGATCGTCACCGGGGCGTAGGGCAGTTCTTTGTTCCCCTTCTTCTCGATTTCCACGATCCTCCTGGGACGCATTTCCAGCTGCCGGCCCAGCCGCCTGTACAGCGCTCGGCGCCGGCGCCCTGCCGGCGGCAGTTCCGAGGGGACGATCTGCACGGCGTTTGAGACCTTGCTGGTGACCAGCACCCTGCCTTCGCGGTCGAGGATCTGCCCCCGTGGTGCCGCGATCGGCAGTTCGCGCCGCGTGTTCTGCGCAGCCTGCTGCACGTACTGTTCGCCGCTCAGGATCTGCAGGTACCAGAGGCGGAAGAAGATGATCCCGAACATGATCAGCGCAAAGCCTCCCAGCACCGCCACCCGCAGCCCCAGCTGCGAGGAGCCCGGCGGCGGCACACGCTGGCCGAAACGGGGATTCGCGCCGGAGGCGCGTGTCACCCGGCTTCGGTCGGGGGTGCGCACGCGTTCGAGCGAGCTCATGCGTGACCACATCCAACCATGCCCCCACGGGTTCGTGGGCTCATGCGCGGGACAGGGGACTGAGGCCCCCGGTGGTGTAGGCCCGGCGCCGCCGGCGCCGCGGGTCCTCGGGGAGGCTCGGCTGCAGCCAGCGGCGCACGAGCGCCCACACCGGCAGCGCCACGAGCGTGTCCAGCACCACCCCCACCACGATCTGGTGCAGCAGTTCGAAGCTCACCGGCGCGTTCACCCCGAGCATGAACTCCATCACCGAGTACCCCACCATCGACGAGGCCGCCGCAGCCGCGCCGACCAGCAGCGGGGTCAGCGCTGCCTGCGGGTCGCGCAACTCGCGCAGGCGGCCCGCACCGTAGCCGATCACCGTGAAGATCAGCGAGGTCAGGCCCAGGGTCTGGACCAGCGTGAGGTCCACCAGCAGCCCGATCCCGAAGCCCGTAACCGCCCCCATCGCCGCGCCGGCCTGCAGGCCCACAAAGGCCACCACCAGTGGAGTCAGGTCGATCGCGACTCCGAGGATCGGCAGCTCCGAGACGACCCCCGTCTGCAGGAACACCACTGCCACCGCGAGCGCCGCCACGCGCGCGAGGAGGGCGCCGGAGGGAGTGCTCGCGCTCATCCGCCACCGCTCCCGGTCGAGGCCAGCTGACCTTCGCCGGCGGCGCCGGTGGATTCCGAGGACTGGCCCGGGGGAAAGGCCGCGGCCACGCTGCTGGCGCGCGCCGGCGCCGAGCCCGGGGCGCTGGTCAGCACCTGCACGGCTTCCAGGCCGTGCAGGTTCGCCAGCGGGCTCACTTCCACCGTCTTGTACGGAGCTTCTTCGCCCACCGAGCTCACCCGCCCGATCGGGATTCCCCGCGGGAACAGCGAGTCGCCGCGGCTTGAGATCGTGCCCGAGGTGACCACGTACTCGCCCACGCTCACCGTGGTGTTCGCCGGGAGGTACTGCATCAGCAGCGTGTTCGGATCCCCGACCTTCGGCAGCACGAGCCCCGGCGTGCCCGTGCTGTTTATCATCGCCGAGACCGCTACTGAGCTGTCGGTGATGAGGCTCACCTGGGCGCTGTCGGGGGCCGCCAGCGTGACCTTGCCCACCAGGCCTTCCCCGTCGATCACGGGGTCGTTGACCTGCACCCCTGCGGAGGTTCCCCTGTCGATGTCCACCGTCTGGTACCACAGGCTCGGGGACTGCGCCTGCACCGTCGCCGCCACCGGGCGGTAGTCGGAGATGTGCAGGCCGCCGTCGAGGTGGTAGAGCTGCAGCAGGCGGTGGTAGCCGCGTTCGTCGTCTTCCCGCGCGATCAATTCCGCGCGCAGCCGCGCGTTCTGCTTGCGCAGCTCATCGCGCTGACCTTTCGCGTGCAGCGCGTCTCCGAACCACCCGAACAGGTTGCGCACCGGCTTCAGCGCTGCGTTCGCGCCCTCCTGGATCGGCGAGACCACCGTCAGAAAGCCACGCTGCACGCCGTGCAGACGCCCGTTCGGGGACTCCCCGAAGTAGGCGGTCAGCAGTATCAGGGAAAGCGCCACGAGGACGACGAGCACCGCTCGCCGCCGTCGGGCCGTCTTGTCGTACACAGGCGGAAACCTTCCAGAGCTTCGTCACAGGGTACGCGCACCGCCCGCGTCACGTTCCACGCCTCACTCTGGACCACAGGTGGTCGGTCCGTGGATGGGGTGACCGATCGGAGCGGCCAGTACGCAAGCGCAGGGAGCGCAGGGAATAGAAGCCCACCCACCCGAGGGCGAGCATTGCAGCCGGTCGGGATCGGTCGGCCGCCTCGCTCACCGCCGCCGCCGGTTGCGCGCGTTGCGGCTGGAGCGGTTGGAGCGGTGGATCGCCTCGAACTCCTCGAGCGAGCGCCCCGAGCCCACCGCCACGCACGTCAGCGGCGACTCCGCAAGGTGCGCCGGCATCTGGGTCTCCTCCCGCAGGCGCTCGTCGAGGCCCTGCAGCAGCGAGCCCCCGCCCGCGAGCATGATCCCCCGGTCCATGATGTCCGAAGCCAACTCCGGCGGGGTGCGGTCGAGCGTCTCCTTGACCGCGTCCACGATCTGCACCACCGGTTCCTCGAGCGCTTGGCGGATCTCCTCGCTCGTGAGCACCACCGTCTTCGGCAATCCGGACACCATGTCCCGCCCGCGGATCTCCGCCTGCAGCTCCTCGGGCATCGCGCACGCCGAGCCGATCTCGAGCTTCAGCTCCTCCGCCGTCTGCTGGCCGATCAAGAGCTTGTACTCCTTCTTGGCGTAGTTGATGATCGCCTCGTCCATCTCGTCGCCCCCCACGCGGATCGACTGCGAGACCACGATCCCCCCCAGCGAGATGACCGCCACCTCCGAGGTCCCCCCGCCGATGTCCACCACCATCGAGCCCGTCGGCTCCCCCACCGGCAGGCCCGCCCCGATCGCCGCCGCCATCGGCTCCTCGATCAGGTACGCCGTGCGTGCCCCGGCCGACAGGCACGCCTCCTCGACCGCGCGCTTCTCCACGCCGGTCACCCCCGAGGGCACGCACACGACCACGCGCGGGTGCGCGAAGCGGCTCTGGTGCACCTTCTGGATGAAGTGGCGCAGCATCTCCTCGGTCACGTCGAAGTCCGCGATCACCCCGTCCTTCAGCGGGCGGATCGCCTGGATCGTGCCCGGCGTGCGGCCCAGCATCCGCTTCGCCTCGATCCCCACCGCGTGCACCTCACCCGTGCGCGAGTCGATCGCCACCACGCTCGGCTCCGAGAGCACGATCCCCCGCCCTCTCACGTACACCAGCGTGTTCGCCGTGCCCAGATCGACAGCCATGTCGCGGCCGCCGAACCCCGTCAGGTAGCTGAAGATGCCCATGTATCGATCGAGGGAGCCCGGCGCTGGCAGAGCGGCGGCGAGTCCGCGCGCAGTCTAGCGGACACCACTCGGCGCCCGGTACGCCTGCCAGCTTATTTGCAGGGGAAAAGCAGTTGCGGGCAGAGGTCGAGCAGCGTCGCCACCGGCAGCCCGACCACGTTCTCGTAGTCGCCCCGCACCTCCCGCACGAGCGCCGCTCCCACACCCTGGATCGCGTAGCCGCCCGCCCGCCCGCGCCACTCGCCGGTGCTGACGTACCAATCGATCAACCCCTCTTCCAGCGGTCGAAAGACAACCTCAGTGCTGGCCAGCGCTGTGCGCTCCTGCCCTGCACAGAGAAGCGCCACGCCGCTGAAGACCGTGTGCGTCGTGCCGCTCAGCGCCCGCAGCGCCGCGCGCGCGTGGCCCTCGTCTGCAGGCTTGCCGAAGACCTTTCCCCCCAGCGCCACCACCGTGTCCACACCCAGCACTGGCGCGTGCCCCTCGTCTGCGCCCGCCGTGTCTGCCCTCGCCGTCTCTGCGCTCACCACCCTCTCGTGCACCGCGCGCGCCTTGCGCAGCGCGTTCTCCACCGCGAGCGTCGCCGGGTCGCCCTCCTCGAGCTCCACGACGTCCGCCGGGCGCACTGTGAAGGCGACGCCCAAGCGTTCCAGGATCGCCCTGCGCTGGGGCGAGGCAGACGCCAGGACCAGCGACAGGCTCAGCCCAGCTCTCCGAAGAACAACTCGGCCTCGCGCGCCGCCGACTCCGGCGAGTCCGAGCCGTGCACCAAGTTCTTTCCCGTCTCGATCGCGAAGTCCCCCCTGATCGAGCCCGGCGCCGCCTCCAGAGGGTTCGTCGCTCCGATCACCTGACGCGCCGCCCGCACCGCGTCCACCCCTTCCAGCACCATCGCCACCAGCGGGCCCGAGGTTATGAAGTCCACCAGCTCTCCGAAGAACGGGCGCTCCGCGTGCTCGGCGTAGTGGAGTTCGGCTAAATCCCGCTCGACCGTCATGTGGCGCAGCGCCACTATGCGCAGCCCCTTGCGCTCGAAGCGCCCGATGATCTCGCCCGTCAGCGAGCGGGCGAAGGCGTCCGGCTTTACGAGGATCAGCGTGCGGTCCATTGGTTCCTTTGCGGTCGGGAGGGGAGTTAGATGAGCTCTTCGGTGCGTCCGCTCGGGAGCGGACGACCGATCGAAGATCGGCCAGCCCGGTCCGAGCCTGGAGGCCGGGATGCCGGCTCGGGCGCCGCCCCCGCGGTGCGGCCGTCCTCGGCCGCGCTCACAGTCAGCTCCTCGCTCTCAAGCGGCGTTTCCGCCGTGCTGCTGCGCCGGCGTGTACGGCGGCGCGGAGCCGCCTCCGGGGGAACCTCCGTCTCGCAGTACGGGCAGATCGTCCACGCCCGGTCCAGGGGCTTCGAGCAGCTCACGCACCGCTCCTTGAGCTTGCGCAAACAGCTTGGACAGCGGATGAACTCCCGCTCGATCGGGTAGTCGCAGTGCGGGCACAGGCCATGGTCGAGCTGGTTCAGGCGCGCTTCCGCCGCCTGCATCTCCAGTTCGCGCTCCTGCACGTCCTCCAGGTACTCCGGCGGGCGCAGGATGATGTAAACGATCGTGCCCACGAACGGGAACAGCGACGCCGCCGTGGCACAGCCGATCAGCATCGGGTCCACGATCCGCCGCCGCGCATCCGCGTAGGTCCAGTAGATCAGGGACACGTAGAGGACCGCCCCGCACACGATCAGCAAGTCCACCGCCATGCTGAAGGCGTGGCTTTCGATTCCGAAGTACGCAAGCGGCGGCATCAGCTGCCTCACAGGGCTCCCGACGGGCTCATGAGGGAGCCGAGTTTAGACGCTCTCCCGGAGGAAGCCTGGCATTTGCACGGTAAATGCCAACGCGGCTTCACAGGAACAGCCGGCCGAACCCGTACCCTGCCGCGAAGAAGGCGAGGATCACGAGCGCCACGATCAGCGCCACCGCGCCGACCATCGCGAGCACCGAAGGGCCGTCGTCGTTCACGCGCGCCCCCCCGCCGTATCCTCGCTGGCGCGGTCCCGCTCAGCGAGGTTCGCCAGCAGGTCGCCCACCAGGTAGATCGAGCCCGTCGCCAGGACCGCGCCCCTCGACTGCGCCCGCGCCCACTCCTGCGCCAGCTCCAACGCCCGCCGCGGGTTGGGCTCGCACTCGGTCTCCTCGAAGCTCAGCTGGCGCGCCAGCGACTGCAACGCCGCCGGCGAGAGCGCGCGGCTGCTCGGGGGAGCGGTGAACCACGCCCGCGCGCACAGCGGCAGCAGCGCGGTGAGCATCCCCGCGGCGTCCTTGTCCTCGAGGACTCCCATGACCAGTGCCGTGGGCCGGGTAGGCGGGGCGAGTGGGCTCCCACCCGATTGCGCCGGCGGCTCGGCAGGTGGGGTGGACGGGCTCCCACCCGATTGCGCCGTCAGCCGGTAGTCCAAGCCTTTGAAGAACTCCTTCAACGATTCCGCCAGCGCCCTCGCCGCATCGGGATTGTGAGCCCCGTCGAGCACCGTCAGCGGGTCCTCCGCCACCACCTGGATGCGTCCCCGGACCACTGTCTCCCGCGCCGCCGC
Organism: uncultured Solirubrobacterales bacterium; assembly: GCA_963703395.1. Lineage (GTDB taxonomy): Bacteria > Actinomycetota > Thermoleophilia > Solirubrobacterales > Solirubrobacteraceae > Palsa-744. Next base: position 1,894,634 of record OY969817.1, read on the forward strand.
CCGCGCCGCCTCCTCGTCCAACGCGATCCCAGCGCTCGCCAAGTAAGCCTCGGCGGCCACCCGCGCGAGGGCAAAGTTGCGCCGTTGGAAGCCGGCGGCAAGCGGCGCCGCGGCGACGTCCTCGTGGGACACCTGCGCAATGCGCGCCCCCCGCTTTGCCGCCGCCGCGCGGGCGAGGACGAGCGCGTCGGGGTCGAGGTCCGCGCCCAGCGCGAGCGTCGCTCCTGGACGCAGCACCGCCAGCTTCTCCGCCGCGATGTCCCGCACCGTCGGGCCCAGCCAGCGTGTGTGCTCGAGGCCCACGTTCGTGAGCGCCGTCACCGCCGACTCCACGACCGCCGTCGCGTCGTAGCGGCCCCCGAGACCCGCCTCCACCACCGCCACCTCCACACCCTGCTCCGCCAGCGCCCAGAACGCCGCGGCGGTGAGCAGCTCGAACTGGGTCACGTGGTCGTCCTCGGCGAGCGTGTGGTTCACACGCTCCGCCGCCCACGCCGCGCGCGCGACCGCGGCCGCGAAGGCCGAGCCCGAGAGGTCGCGCTCGCCCACCTGCACCCGTTCGGAGTAGGAGACCAGGTGGGGTGAGAGGTAGGAGCCCGTGCTCAGACTGTGGCGCTCAAGGATCGCGGCGATCATGCGCGTGGTCGAGGTCTTCCCGTTGGTGCCCACCACGTGCACCGTGTGAAAGCGCCGCTGCGGCGAGCCAAGCGCGGTCATCATCCGCCGCATCCGGTCCAGGCCGAAGCGCATCCCGAACAGCTCCAGCGAGCGCAGGTGACGCTCCGCGCGCTCCCCGCTCCAGGGCTCGCTCACAACGCCTCCAGCTCGCTCTGCAGGTGGGCAAGCTTGGTGCGCTCACCCTCCACGACCTCCGTCGGGGCCTTCTGCACGAAGCTCGCGTTGGCCAGCTTCGCCTGCACGCGGGCGATCTCGCCGCCCAACCTGTCCCGCGCGGCCGCCCGGCGCCGCTCGGCCGCCGCGAAATCCAGCCCCTCGTTGGAGAGCACCTCGATCGTGCCGCACGGCACCGAGATCGACGCCACGGGCTCAGCCGCAGAGGCGGCGAAATCGAGGTGCGCCAGACCGGCAAGGATCGCGGACGTTCAACTCGTAGCCCTCGGCGTTGATGTTGCAAGGCACGACCATCCCGGGGGGCGCGTTCACGCCGTCCCGCCAACCCCTCACAAGCGTGACCGCCTCGATCGTGCGCTCCATCTCGATCTCCGCGTCGGGGTCGATCAGCGTCTCGTCTGCTCGCGGGTAAGGGGAGCCGGCGAGCAGCACTCCCGAGCCATCGAGGTAGGACCACAGCTCCTCGGTGACGAACGGGATCACCGGATGAGCCAGCGCGACCGTCTCGCGCAGCACGTGCAGCAGCGTCGCGGCGAGCGCCGCGTGCGCCTCACTGCTCTCCTGGAACTGGTCCTCCGCGCCGTCCACCACGCCCGCGAGAGCGTCCCCCGTGGGCGCCGGGACGCTCTCGCGGGCGGGCTGCGTCCCCCGCGGGGCAGGCGCTCCCGCCCCCGCCCCGCTCGCCAACCGCGGCTTGACGATCTCCAGGTACCAGTCGCACAGCTCCCCGTAGACGAAGTCGTACAGCCCGAGCGCGGCGTGGGAGAAGTCGTAGTCCGCGATCCGCGCCGCCGTGTCCGCCTTGATCTGCTGCAGCCGCGAGAGGATCCAGCGGTCCTCGATCGGTCTTGACTCGATCCCCAGACCCACCCTCTCCGCCAACCCCGGGGCCAGGGCGACGATCGCCTCCAGCTCGATCGGGTGGGTGGGGTCCCGATCCATGCCCGCGATCCGCAGCAGCGCAAAGCGCGCGGCGTTGAACAGCTTGTTCGCCAGCGCCTGGCCCTGACGCACCTTCTCCGCGGAGTAGCGCACGTCCTGGGAGGAGGACATCGCCAGCAGGCCGAAGCGCACCGCGTCCGCGCCGTGGCGCTCGATCTCGTCCAGCGGGTCGATGCCCGTGCCCAGCGACTTCGACATGCGCCGTCCGTCGGGGGCCTGGATCACGGAGTGGATGTACACCTCCCCGAACGGCACCTCCCCGGTGAAGCGCAGGCCCATCATGATCATCCGCGCCACCCACAGAAAGAGGATGTCCCGCGCGGTGGAGAGCACGTCGGTGGGGTAGAAGGAGCGCAGGAGCGGAGTCTCCGCGGGCCACCCCAGCGTGGCGAAGGGCCACAGCGCCGAGGAGAACCACGTGTCGAGCACGTCCTCCTCCTGGCGCGGCTCCCCGCCGCAGGACTCGCAGCGCTCCGGGGCGCTCGCGGCGACGTGGACGTGCCCGCAGGTCTCGCAGTAGTACACCGGCAGCCGGTGCCCCCACCACAGCTGGCGCGAGATGCACCACGGGCGGATGTGCTCCATCCAGTCCAGGTAGACGCGGCGGTGGTTCTCCGGCACGATCCGCACGCGACCGTCGCGCACCGCGTCGATCGCGGGAGCCGCGAGCTCGTCCATGCGCATGAACCACTGCAGCGAGATCAGCGGCTCGATGCGCTCCCCGGAGCGGTGCGAGTAGGGGACCTCGTGCTCGTACTCCTCGCGGGCCACGATGCGTCCTTCCTCCTCAAGCGCCTCCACCACCTTCGCACGCGCTTCCATCACCGTGAGCCCCGCGAAACGCTCCCCCGCCTCGGAGGTCATGCGCCCGTCCTCCCCGATCACCGAGACCTGATCGAGCTCGTGGCGCTGGCCGATCTCGAAGTCGTTGGGGTCGTGCGCAGGGGTGACCTTCAGCTGGCCCGTGCCGAAGTCCCGCTTCACGTACTCGTCGGCGACGATCGGCAGGTGGCGTCCTACCAGCGGCAGGACCGCCGAGCGCCCCACCAGCTCGCGGTAGCGCTCATCCTCGGGGTGGACCGCAACCGCGGTGTCCCCCAGCATCGTCTCGGGGCGCACGGTCGCGATCGTCACGCTGCCCCCGCCCTCCACGTCGTAGCGAATCGAGTACAGCGTGTCCGTCTCCGGACGCTCCTCCACCTCCAGGTCGGAGATCGCCGAGCGGCTGCCGGGGTCCCAGTTGACGATGTAGCGGTCGCGGTAGATGAGGCCCTGCTCGTACAGCGCCACGAACACCTCCACCACCGCGCGGTGGTAGCCCTCGTCGAGCGTGAAGCGCTCATCGGAGTAGTCGCACGAGGCGCCCAGCCGCTTGAACTGCTCCACGATCGTGTGCCCGTAGTGCTCGCGCCACTCCCACGCGCGGCGCACGAACTCCTCGCGCCCGAGCTCCTGGCGGCTGGTGCCCTCCGCGCGCAGCGCCCTCTCCACCTGCGCCTGTGTGGCGATGCCCGCGTGGTCGGTGCCGAGGATCCACTTCGTCCGCCGGCCCGCCATCCGGTGGTAGCGGATCAGCACGTCCTGAACCGAGCCGTTCAGCGCGTGGCCCATGTGCAGGGAGCCCGTCACGTTCGGCGGCGGGATCGCGATCGAGTAGTTCTCCTGCGCCTCCCCCCCGGGCTCGGGGTGAAACAGCCCGCTGGCCAGCCACCGCTCGGTGATCCGCGGCTCGACCTCCGCGGGCTCGAACCGCGTGCGACTCTCAAGCTCGCGCCAACGCTCGCTCATCGGAGCGTGAGTGTACGTGTGTTGTTCCGGTCGGTGCATGCGCCCACCCGCCAGGTCGCACAATGCCGCATACTTTGAGCCCGTCGCTACAGCGGGCTCAGCATGACCGCCCTATCGGTACGGACGTACGCCCAACCCTCGGCGATGAGACCCTGAGAGAACTCGTCGACCTTACGTTTTGGGCCGGTAACGGTGAAGGCGACCTGTGTCGTTAGCAGGTGTGGATGCTCGATGATCTTGCACTCCACTCCGAGCTCATCAGCCCAACGACGCATGGTCTGCTCGAATCCGGCCCGGACGAGCTTGCCAGAAGTCGCGACGACCGTGCGCGTCTCGATCGCGTCAGCGTCACGGTAGGCTGCTTCCTCGGTCAACTTCTCTTGAGCGGTTGCCGGCGGATCGGTCTGGTGCCAGTCATCAAGCTCGTTGTCCCAATGACTTACGCGCAGACTCGCCTTGATCCCGTCATTCCGAAGTACGTTCTCGATTGCGCTCCGGGCCGACGCAAGACTTGCTTCGGAGACGGCATAGGCGAACAGCAGCTTTCCGTCGTGCGTAATCACGACGTCATGCGGGACTGTCGCCTTGACCTCTTTGACGAGGTTGGGACTCCGGAGGCGTTCGACGACGCTATGTAGGGCGCCGCGGGTCTCTCCCACGTCGAGCTCGGCCTCGAGCCGCCAATCCTGCTCGGTATCACTCGCCTCCATCGGGCACCTCGGTGTTCTGCTCGGCTCTCATCGAGCGCTACGCCGACTCCTCGCGCAGCCGGCGCGGGCGGGGCTTCTCGCGGGCCTCGGGAGCGGCCTCCGTGACGAGCGTGGGGGTGCGGCCCTGCTCGACGGTCTCCTTGGTGACCACGCACTTCTTGACGTCCTCGCGGGAGGGCAGCTCGAACTGGACCTCGAGCAGGATCTCCTCGATGATCGAGCGCAGCCCGCGTGCGCCGGTGTTGCGCTCCAGGGCGCGCTCGGCGACCGCTGTGAGCGACTCCTCGGCAAAGACCAGCTCGATGCCGTCGAAGGAGAAGAAGCGTTGAAACTGCTTCACCAGCGCGTTGCGGGGCTCGACGAGGATCGAGACGAGGTCGTCGCGGGAGAGCTGGTGCACCGCGCTCATCACGGGTAGGCGGCCGATGAACTCGGGGATCAGCCCGTACTCGATCAAGTCCTCGGGCAGGCAACGCTCGAATATCTCACCGGTGTCGCGATCGGCACGCGTCTGCATCGGGGCGGCGAAGCCGACTCCGTTTGAGCCGATGCGCCGCTCGATCAGCTTGTCGAGGTTCGCGAACGCCCCGCCGCAGATGAACAGCACGTTGGTGGTGTCGATCGTGAGGAACTCCTGGTGGGGGTGCTTGCGCCCGCCCTGCGGGGGCACCGAGGCCTGGGAGCCCTCGAGGATCTTCAAGAGCGCCTGCTGAACCCCCTCGCCGGAGACGTCGCGCGTGATCGAGGGGTTATCCGCCTTGCGCGCGATCTTGTCGACCTCGTCGATGTAGATGATCCCCGTTTCGGCCTTCTTGACGTCGTAGTCGGCCGCCTGGATCAGCTTCAGGAGGATGTTCTCAACGTCCTCCCCCACGTACCCCGCCTCGGTCAGCGCGGTGGCGTCGGCGATCGCGAAGGGGACGTTGAGGATCCGCGCGAGCGTCTGCGCGAGCAGCGTCTTGCCGCAGCCGGTGGGGCCGAGCAGCAGGATGTTGGACTTCTGCAGCTCGACCTCGGACTCGCCGGTCTGCATCATCTGCACGCGCTTGTAGTGGTTGTAGACCGCCACCGAGAGCGTGCGCTTGGAGGTCTCCTGGCCGATCACGTACTCGTCGAGCACGTCGTAGATCTCCCGCGGCTTGGGGAGCTTTTCGAGGTCGAACATCGGCGTGGGCGCGAGCTCCTCGTCGATGATCTCGTTGCAGAGGTCGATGCACTCGTCGCAGATGTAGACCCCGGGCCCGGCGATCAGCTTCTTAACCTGCCGCTGGGACTTGCCGCAGAAGCTGCAGAGAAGCTGCTCGTTGGAATCGGTGGGCCGGGCCATGGTGTCTCTCCTCCTCCTGCTGCTCCTGGGTTACCCAGGCGCGCAATCCGGAGCTAGTGCTCCGAGATAACGCGATCGATGATTCCGTACTCGCGGGCCTCCTCGGAGCTCATGAAGTAATCGCGCTCGGTGTCCGTGCGCACCTGCTCGAGCTCTTTGCCTGTGTGCTTGGCGATGATCTCGTCCAGCCGGTGGCGCACGTCGATGATCTCTTTGGCGTGGATCTCGATGTCGGTGGCCTGTCCCTGGAAGCTCGAGGAGACCTGGTGGATCAGGATCTTCGCGTTGGGCAGCGCCATCCGCTTGCCTTTCGCGCCGCCCGCGAGCAGCAGCGCGCCCATCGACATCGCGATCCCGACGCAGATGGTCTGCACGTCGGGCTTGATGAACTGCATCGTGTCGTAGATCGCAAGGCCCGCGTACACCGAGCCGCCGGGCGAGTTGACGTACACCGAGACGTCCTTCTCGGGGTCCTCGGACTCCAGGTGCAGGAGCTGGGCGACCACGAGGTTGGCAACCTGGTCGTCCACGGGCGTGCCGAGGAAGATGATCCGCTCGTTGAGCAGGCGGCTGTAGATGTCGAACGCGCGCTCTCCGCGAGAGGTCTGCTCGACGACCATTGGGACCAAAGGGCTCATTGTCCTCGCTTCAGTTTCGCCTCACCGGCTGGATTCCTCCAGGGCATCGTCGAGACCCCGGGGGGCGCCGGCCCCTGCGCCGGTCGCCTGCCGTAGAGGCTAGCGGTTCGGCGCCGACAGGCTAGCGGGCGGGCTGGCCGGCCGACCCCTGACCGGTCGGCGTCCACAACCCCGTGCGGGCGGGCTATCGATCCGGTGTCCACAGTCCGCCGACTCCCTGCGCGTGCTCCTGCGCCTCCTGCACGTGCTCCTCCCGAGCGCGCTCAGTGCGCTCCTTCTCGGGCGTCCAGATCTGCTCCCGCGCGCGCGCCTGCTCGATCGGGATCGGGTGGGCCTCGGCGGCGATCAGCTCCATCGCGCGCCGCGCGGCGAGGTCCTCGCGGATCTCCTCGAGGCGCCCCGCGTCGCGCAGCCGCTGCAGGAGCTCCTGCGGGGAGAGCTCCTCGCGCTCGGCGCCGGGGCGCAGCGCCTCCAGGAGCTCCTCCTCGCCGGGTTCGATCCCCTCGGCGGCCACCACCGCGGTGAGCACCGCCTCGCGGCGCAGCGCGCGCTCGGCGTCGGGAGCGGAGTCGGCGAGGATCTCCTGTTCTGAGCGGCCGGAGAGCTCCAGGTAGGTCTCGCGCGAGAGGCCGCGGTGCGAGAGGGCGCGCTGCACCCGCTCCCACATCTCCCGTGCGCGCGCCTCGATCAGCGCAGGCGGCACCTCCACCCGCGCGCGCTCCACAGCCGCGTCGAGCGCGGCCTCGCGGAACTCGGCCTCGATGCGGCTCTCCTCGGCCTCGCGCAGGCGCCGGCGGATGTCCTCGCGCAGCTCCTCCACGGTGTCGAAGCCGGTGTCGATCGCGAGATCGTCGTCCACGGCGGGGAGCTCCTTGCGCTTGACCTCCTTGACGGTCGTCTCGAAGGAGGCCTCCCGGCCGGCGAGCTCCGAGCGAGGGTAGTCCGCGGGGAAGGTCAGTGCCAGCGTGCGGCTCACTCCCGCGGAGGCCCCCACGAGCGCCTCCTCGAAGCCCTCGATCAGATTGCCCGACCCCAGCTCGACCAGCTGGTCGCGCCCCTCGCCGCCCGCGAAGGGCTCGCGCTCGCCGGACTCTCCCACGAGGACGCCCTCGTAGTCGATCACCACGAAGTCCCCGGCCTGCGCGGGGCGCTGCACGGTCTCCAGGTGCGCGAGGCGCTCGCGCAGGCCGTCGACCTCGCCCTGCACGCGCTCCTCTTCGACGACCGCCTCAGAGCGGCCCACCTCGAGGCCGCGGTACTCCCCGAGCGTGGCCTGCGGAAGCACCCCGATCTCGAAGGAGAACTCCAGGCTCTCCCCGTGGGGGGGCAGCTCGCCAAGGTCCACGTCGGGGTCGCCCACGGGGACGATCCCGGTGCTCTCGAGCGCGTCGACGTACCAGAGGCTCAGCGTGTCCCGGACCGCCTCCTCCATCACGGCGTCGCGGCCGAGCCGCTGGATCACGAGCGGTGGGGGCACCTTGCCTCGGCGGAAGCCGGGGAGCTTCAGCTTGCGGCCGAGCTCGCGGGCCTTGCCCTCGATGCGCTGCTCGAGCTCGGCGGCAGGCACTTGCACCTGCACGCGTACCCGCGACTCGGGCAGCTGTGTGACTGTCGTCGTCAGAGCGCTGGGCATCGGCTGAGGTTCGTCATGAAATAGATGGCGGGATCGGCGTCAGCTATTTCTTGACGGACCCTTAAGACCGCCACGATACCGTGCGGCCCAATGCGAGCGCTGCGGCGTGCTGAGCGGTGGTTGTGGACTGGCCCGGTGGGCCACCTCGTGGGCGGCGGGCTCGACGTCACGGTGGCGCTGGGGCGCTATCTGCGTGCGCGTCGCAGCGGGCGATTCCCGCTCGGTGGGCGCAGACGCCGGGCCAAGCAGGGGTGAGCGCTACGGCATCTGCTTCCTGGCCAGGGCGCGGTGGGCAGACGAGCGACGCGGCTACGTCGCCCGCCTGTGCAAGGTGGCGCTACGCGCCGAGCGTCGCGGGGACGCCGTCGAAGGCGAGGGCAACGCCGCGGGGCACGACCAGCACCGCGGAGGCGTCGTCCTCGATCAGGTTGAGCGCGGCGGCGCTGAGCGCGACCTGGCCGGGCCCGGCCTCGGGGCGGGAGCCGACCACGAGCAGGTCGGCGCCGTGGCCGCGGACGGCGGGGGTCACGCTCGCGCCGAGTCCCTGGGCGAGCGCCTGGGCGGTCGCCTGCGCGGAGGGGTCGGTGGGATCCTCGGTCACGGCGATCCGCTGCACGCCGTCTGCGCGCTCCGCGAGGCCCGCCGAGGCGATCGCGATGGCGAAGCGGCCCCCGTCGAGCAGGCGCTGGGCGGAGTTGCCCACGGTCACGTGGTTCGGAGCGGTGTGGGAGTCCGAGCAGAACACGATCGCGTGCGCGCCTTCCTGCTCGGCGAGCGCGCGCAGTCCCTCGGGGGTGGAGCGGTCGGAGACCACGTAGCAGGCCACGTCGGGGATCCCGAGCAGCTCGCCCCCGCGCTGCAGCAGCTCCTGGGCCTCGTGCTGAGCGAGCACCTCGCGGTCGGGCTCGGGCTCGTGGGTGTGGCGCACGTACGCGAGCGCCACCTCGGCGCCGGCCTGCGCGAAACGACGGCCGAGGGCGATCGCGTCGTCCTCGTTGTTGGTGCCGTCGTAGGAAATGATCATCTTGGTGGCGGACATCGCCCTTCTCCTTCTGTCGTCCTCGGTCAGGGTCTTGCGCAGTGAAGATTCCCCCACAGCGTGACACCTTCCTGCCATCAGGGCCAGTAATCCTTTTTATAGATAGGATAAGCTGTACTTATGCTCAATGTGGCCCGCCTGCGAGTTCTCAGGGAGGTCGCCGAGCGGGGCTCGTTCTCCGCGGCGGCGGACGCGCTCTCCTACACCCAGTCCGCGGTCTCCCAGCAGATCGCTGCGCTGGAGACGGAGACGGGGATGACGCTGCTGGAACGCGGACCACGCGGGGTCCGGCTCACGGGGGCGGGCCGCACGTTGGTGGAGCACGCCGAGGGTATTCTCGCGCGCCTGCAGGCCGCAGAGGAGGAGCTGGCCGCGCTTGCAGGCCTGCGCGGGGGCCAGCTGCGGATGGCCTCGTTCCCCACCGCCGGTGCGACGCTGATGCCGGTGGCGATCGCGGCCTTCCGCGCCTCCTACCCCGAGGTGGAGCTGACGCTCGCGGAGGGCGAGCCCGAGGAGATCGCGCCGCGCCTGCGCACGGGTGAGTTCGACCTTGCGCTGCTGTTCGAGTTCGACGACGTCGAGGAGGACCTGAAGCGGGTGGAGCTGCTCGAGGACCCGCTGTACCTCGCACTCCCCCGCGGCCACCGGCTGGCGGGCAAGCGCGCGCTGCGCCTGCAGGAGCTGCGCGGGGAGGCGTGGGTGCAGACCTCGCAGTCGAGCCCCTGCGCGCGCCACGTGGTGCGCAGCTGCCACGCGGCGGGGTTCGAGCCGAACGTGTCCTTCGAGAGCGACGACTACCAGACCGTCCAGGGGCTCGTGGCGGCGGGTGTGGGCGTCGCGCTGATCCCGGAGCTCGCGCTCACGTTTGTGCGCGAGGACATCGTGGTGCGCGCCCTCTCCCCTCGCCCGCCCGTGCGGAGCGTGATCGCGGCGTTGCCGGGGCGGGTCGGCGCGAGCACCCGTCTGACCCCCGCCGCCTCCGCGATGCTGCGGATCCTCGAAGAGACCGCCGCCGCGCGTCACCGCGCGGCGGCGTGAGGAGAGCTTGGCTCAGGCTCAGCGCAGGCTGTGCGACAGGTGGGGGAGTCCCATTCGGACGGCGGCGAGCGGCCCCTGCGGGAATGGTGGCCCACCCACCCGCAGGCCGAGCACGTACTGGTGCAGAACCAGGCCCGCGAGCACGGCGTAGCCGAGGTCGGTGGGGTGGATGTCTACGAGCGGGGTGCACATGTTCGTTAGCAGGCAGATCGTCGGCGCTTCGCGCGGCCCGGGCGGGTTGAAGACCGGCAGCGGATCGGCGAAGCGGGCGCCGACGGTGCCCGCCACGCCGGCCATCACTTCGTTGAGCTTTGCGGTGAGCGCATTGCCGCCTGCGACGGTTTCCCCGAAGGGGTTGTAGAGGCCGAGCACGACGATCTGCGAATGCGGAGCGGCGGCGCGCAGCTGGCCGAGGATCAGCGCGAGGTTGCCGCCGATGTGCGTGAACGTCGCCGGGGCCCCCGCTGCGATGCAGGCGGGTTCCAATTTGCAGCCCTCGATCAGGCCGAGCGCGTCGTTGGCGCCGATGTCGATCGTGATCGGGTTGACCCGCCCGGGGTGGGCTTCGAGGTAGGCGAGCGCGTCGGAGAGCTGCGAGGAGGCGGGCCCCCCGCTGTAGGGGTGGTGCAGCGGAAAGCCGTCGGGGTCGACGTAGGCGCACGGGCCGTGAATGAACGATTCGGTGGTCTCCCCCGGGCAGCCGTCGTTGACGATCTGCAGGCGCGGATGGAACAGTTTGAGAACGTCTCCGAAATCGTTGACGTAGCCGGTTTCGAAGTCGGCGGGGTTCTCGGCGGGGAAGAGGCTGTTGAACTTCGCCTGGGAGTAGCCGAAGGCGAGCGAGTCGCCGAGCGCCAGGTAGGAGGAGACCTGCGGGAGGGGCCGCGGCGGCGAGGGTAGTGGCCCGCGCGCCCCCGCGGGTGCCGCGAGCAGTGCGAGCAGCAGGATGCAGAAAGCCGCAGGGAGCGCCAGCCTGCCCCCGGCGAGACGAAGGTGGGAACGGTACCGAACAGTCATGTGTGCCTCCCTCGGGTGCGCGTTGATCCCGGACGAGCCGGGCCGCTGCTACCCCCGGTTATGTCAACTTCAACGTAGCTCGACCGTCGCCGCTTGTCAAACGGCGGGCGACGCGCGCGGGGCCACCGCGGTGAGCGAGCCAGGCGACCCCGCATCTGGAAGGCCAGCGGACACGACCGCTAGCCCGGATCGTGCAGGAAGCCGTTTGATGTGAGGTTTGGTTGGTGGTTGTGGGGTGGGGTTGGTTGAGGTTGGCGTGGATCGTTGGGTCGGGGTGTTTGAGGGCGCGATCCGGGGTCGTGGTGGCGGTCGAGTGCCGGTTCGCGGACAGGCTTCGCGGGGCGTGTGGCGCCGGGGGTCCGGGGTGGTCGTCGTGGGGGCCGCGGCCGTGTCAGGCTGGGGGCCGCGGGAGCGCTCTGAGGCGGATGAACGCGGTTGTGAGCTCGTTGGCCCAGGGCCAGCTGGCTTGTATCCGTAGCGTGGCGGTGCGGGCGTGGAAGCAGAGGCGGGCCGCGACGTGCAGGATGCGGTAGCGCAGGCGCTTGGGCTCTGATTTCGCGAGTTCGCCGGTGAATAGCAGGCGCTTGGTCCACACGAGGAGGTCGTGGGCGATCCGTACGAGCTCCAGCCAGACACGGTTGTGCTCGAAGTCGCGGAACGGCAGGTTGCGCATGCCGGTGTCCTTGTCGTTGCGGATGTGATCCTCGACGCGGGCGCGACCGCGGTGATCGCGCTCGACGTGCGCGACTGGGCCGGCCTGGTCTGTGAGGATCGCTTGGAAGCGGTGCCCGTCGTGGTCGGTGAAGGAGAGTTGCGCGCCTGGGTGCGCGCGCTCGCGGCGGACGATCACCCTCGACCCAGCCGGCCACCTCGACAGGTCGAGCCGGCCAGTGATCTCGGCGACCTGTCCGTTGGGGCGCGGACTGCCGTCCTGGGCGAGCGCCGCAACCCAGTCACTGTCAGGGGTTTCGAGGATCGCGCCGCGCACGGTCTCGGTCAGGTCGTAGCCGACGGAGAACTCGATCCGGCCCTCGCGAGCCCAACCCAACAACTCGTGGCTGGCGCCAGCGGTATCGACGCGCAACAACAGCTTGATGTTCTCGACGTGCTCGACCGGGATCTGTCCGATCGCTTGCTCGGCGACCTCGATCTGGTCGATCGCGGTGTTCGCGCCAGCGTTCCCCGGTCGCAACTCGCCGGCCAGCGCTTCGCTGGTCTCATCGCCATAGGCGAGCATCGGGTGAAACCCGTAGCCGCCCTTGAAGTTCCCAGCCGCGCCCTCCTTCTCAGAATGCGACCCGATGAGCGTGGCGTCCAGGTCGATCGTCAAACGCTCCGGGGCGCCCAGCAGCCTCCACACGCATGACCGTGCGTGCGCGTGAGCGACCCGCAACCGCTCCAGGCCCCCCGGGTCACGGGCGACCCGATCCACGACCCGGAACGCAGTCGAGGCCGAGGCGACATTCCCGAACAACGACTCCTGATCGCCGAGCGCCCCGAGATCAGCCAGACACTCCCCACCGTCCGCGAGCATCACCGCGAGATCACCGACCACACGGCCGTGATCGTGCCCGGATCGACGTTGCTTGAAGTCCCCAAGCCCCAACGACAGAGCGCCCCTCAGCCCAGTCTTCTCAGCGACCTCCCCCAGCAGCGCGCTACCCACGTGCGAGACCAAACCCTCTCCGTCCGACACAACATCTACCTTGAACCTGCGGCCATCGCGCTGCACCCGCAAGGTGAACCTCCTGAGCTCGGGAACAAGGACTTCGCAACCCCGATTCTCCAAGCTCAGCCGGACATTCCGCGCCCCGGACCACCCGGGGCGCGGACCGTTAACGAAAGATCCGGGCTAACGTGCGCCGGCGTGAACGGCGACGCGGACGCGGATTCCGTGGTGCGCGACGCGCTCGGCGAGCGCGACGCGGCGGGGTGCCTTGAGATCTACGGGCCGTACGTGCGCGACACGGCGGTCTCCTTCGAGGAGCAGGTCCCCACGGTCACCGAGCTGGACCGGCGGATCCGCGAAGTCGCGGCGACGCACCCCTGGCTGGTGCTCGAAGAGGCCGGGCGGATCGCGGGCTTCGCATACGGCTCGCGCCACCGTGCGCGGGCCGCGTATCGGTGGGCGGCAGACGTGACGGTTTACGTCGCGCCCTCCCACCACCACCGCGGCGTGGGGCGGCGGCTGTACGGCGAGCTGCTGGCGCGGCTGCGCAGCCAGGGTCTGCAGATCGCGTGCGCCGGGATCACGCTCCCCAACGAGGCGAGCGTCGGCCTGCACCGAGCGCTCGGCTTCGAGCCCGTCGGGGTCTACCGGCGGATCGGCTTCAAGCACGGCGCCTGGCACGACGTGAGCTGGTGGCAGTTGGAGCTCGCGCCGGCGGGTGGGGACCCGCCGCAGGAGCCGGGCGGGCACTCAGAACAGGCGCCCCTGGGAGGCCCGTGGCTCGCTGGGCGGGTCGCTCGACGCTGAGGGGAGCCCGCTCCACCGCCTGGCCGCTCCGCCCACGCCCCGCCGGCGCACCAGTCCCGCTAGGCGCTCGCGCTCCTCGCGGGGTGCGTAGGCGCCGCGGCGGTACAGCTCCTCGTAGCGCTCCACCAGCTCGGGACGCCGCGTCTGCAGCCACTGCATGAAGATCTCCCTCACCTCTCCGCGCAGGTGCAACGCCACTCCACCGATGCTGTGCGCGCCCGCGTCGATCGCGCCCTGCAGCAGAGGCTCCAGCTGGTGGGGGGCGTCGTTGATCCCCGGCATCAGCGGCGCGATCAGCACGCCCGTCGGGATGCCCGCACGGTTGAGCTCCGCCACCGCCTCCAGGCGCGCGCGGGGGTTGGGAGTATGCGGCTCGGTCGCACGCCACGCCCGCTCGTCGAGCGTGGGGATCGACAGGCTCGCACCGATCGTCGTCCGCTGCGCGATCTCGAGCATCAGCCCCAAATCCCGCAGCAGCAGCGGCGACTTGGTCAACACAGAACAGGGGTTTCCCGCCCCACCCGCCGCGTCACGCAGCGCCTCCCAGATGCCTTCCATTAGCCGGTAGCGGCCCTCCACCCACTGGTAAGGGTCGGTGTTGGTGCCCAACGCCACGTGCTCCCTCCGCCACGACGGGCGCGCCAGCTCCGCTCGTAGAACCTCCGGGGCGTTCACCTTGACCACGATCTCCCGCTCGAAGTCCCGCCCCGCGTCGAAGCCGAGATACGTGTGCGTCGGCCGCGCAAAGCAGTACACGCACGCGTGGCTGCACCCCCTGTAAGGGTTGATCGTCCAGCGGAACGGCATCCGCGACCGGCCCGGCACGCGGTTGAGCACTGAGCGCGCCCGCACCTCGTAGAAGCGCATGTCGAGTGCCTCCGGCGCCTCGAAGCGCCGCACCACCGCCTCCTCCCGGTAGCCCGGCAGGCGCCGCTGCTGCTCCGCGTCCCGGGTCAGGTTGCTCCAGCGCACGAACATATGTTCGCACACTCCCCCTCGGCGGGTTCTGGCGTGCCCCAGTGGGCGGATCGCATCGGCCAACGGCCCGCGAAACGGGGCGCCCGGACTGTACGCCTGCATTTGCTGGAGCGGGGGACCGAGGAATCGAACCTCGAGCAAGGGTTTTGGAGACCCCCGTGTTACCGTTACACCAGTCCCCCCGGGGAGGCAGGATTGTAGGAGTTCCAGCGCTCTCCCCGGGTCCACCAGGGCACGGGCGCGTCCTTGAGTCGATCCCTACGCCTGGCCCAGCGGCGTCTGAGAGCGCTATGCCCGCGTGCACTGTGGCAGGCGCGCGTCTCGAGCTTGTCCCCAACGCCCACCCCACTCCCATACGCACGCGCCCGTGCGCGATCCGCTTGCGTTTGGATACGACCGGCGATGAGACCGCCCGCGGGGGCTAAAGCTCGTGGCGGCCCATGTCGAGAGGAGAGCTAGACGAGCGTACGGCAATTGTGATGATCGACACTAATCCCTTCCGCCGGTGGCGAGCGCCGGGTCGGCAGCTCAGGCGAGTCGGTGCCCGCAGCCGGGGGCTGGCTGCGGAGGACGGCATCACCCTGATCGAAGTGATGGTGAGCGCCCTGCTGGTTGGGTTCATCGCGATCGCGACCTTCAACGGCTTCGACGTCGCCAACCGCACGACCGCCGACCAGCGCCACCACGACCAGGCGGTCGTGCTCGCCGCGCAGTCCCAGGAGTCGCTGCGCAGCGACTCCGCGAACACGCTCGACCCGCTCGAAAGCACCGCCCACACCTACACGCAGACGCTGGGCGGAGAGACGTACACCATCGTCCAGCGCGACAAGTGGATCAACGACGCCAACCAGAACGCCAGCTGCAGCGCGATCGGCAAAGAACACTCCACCCACGCCGGCAGCTACCTGCAGGTCCACACCGAAGTCACCTGGCCGCAGCAGAAAACCGCCAAACGGCCACCGGTTGAACAGTACAGCATCATCACGCCTCCCGACGGCTCCGGCCTGGAAGTGGACGTGGTAAACGGCCGCATCCCACAGCAGCCGGTCGCCGGCGTGACCGCGATCGCCGAGGAAGCGGAAGCGACGACGGGCGAAGCAGGCTGCGTGATCTTCGGCGGGATCCCCGCGACAACGGTCAACGTGGAAGCCTTCAAGGTCGGCGACGTCACGGAAACGGGCGCCATCAAGAAGACGGCGCCCGAATTCCTGGTCGCCCCGAACATCACCTCCCACTTCGAAGCCACGCTCAATCAGGGTGGGGCGATCACAGCCGAATTCACCCACAAAGGTGAATCCGCCACCGGCGACACGTTCGTCGCCTTCAACTCCAAGATGAACCTACTACCCGACTTCGAGGTGGGCAGCACGAAGTTCGGCGTCTTCGGCGCAGAAGGCGAATACGAAGCGCTGCCCGGTACGGAAGCCGCATCGTACAAACTCACGGCCACTACCGCTGTCAGCCCGACCTACTACCCCACGGGGGACCTCTTCCCGTTTGAAAGCGCGTGGTCGGTCTACGCGGGTGACTGCCCTGAAAACAACCCACACATCGCCGACCCCGGCGAATTCCCCGAAGGCTCGGTCCCGTCCATTGCCCTGGAACCTGGCCAGAAAGGGACGGTCAAAGTACCCACGTCCTACGTACTGCTCAACGCGTACACCGGCACGAAAGGCGCCAAAGGGGTCCTCGAAAGCACGCCCCAGCCGGTCAAGATCACCAACAGCGGCTGTGAAGCCTCGAAAACACCGAACAACGCCTTGTCGAAACTCAAGGTGGAACACGTGCAGTCCACGACGTCCACGGGGCATCTGGAAGCTCCCGCTCAGCCATTTGGCAAATCGTTCAAGCTGTGCCTCTACGACAAAGCACTGAAAAAGACTTACGCCACGACATACGCGAACGAAACAGTGGCCGGGCCAGAAATCTTCATCTACCTGGGTGAAGGAGCGGGAACCTACGCCGACGGCAAAGGTCACAATGTCGAAGTCAAGAAAGAACAGGCCAGCAACACATGCTGACCGGGCTCCCCCACCCCGCTGTCTCAGCCACTCCCGAGGAGCGCCCGACCCTCTCCGAAGAGCGCGGCTACACCCTGGTCGAGCTACTAGTGGCGATCACCACCGGCCTCGTGGTATGCTTCGCGCTGTTCGCGATCCTCGCCTTCTCCACGCGTCAGGACACGCGCCTCTCGGACATGGCCCAGGCCACCCAGCTGGGACGACTCGCGATGACCAAGGTCGTCGACGAGCTGCACTCGGCCTGCATCGCCCCCGGCTTCACCCCCATCCAGGAAGGCAGCAGCTCAACCGAACTCCGATTCATCAACGCCTACAGCGAAAAGGCCGTCATCTCGGAAACCAAACAGGAAGCCTACAAGCACAAGATCGTGTGGAACGAAAAAGCCGAAACTCTGACCGACTACGTCTATCCGAGCAACGGCGGCAGTTGGCCCAACTTCACGTTCGCCGAAGTCGCGAGCCCGGCCGCGGGCGTGCTGATCGCCAGCCACGTGAAGCAGAGCAAGACCGAACCGGGCGAAAAAGCGATCCCGGTCTTCCAGTACTTCAGCTATAGCGCCGAATCCAGCGAAGGCGCCACCACGGGTCTGAACATGCTCAGCACCGAACCGCTGGAATCCCCGCTCACGAAAGCCACCGCGCCGACTGCCGCCTCGGTGCTGGTCAGCTTCAACACGGGTCCCGTCGAAAGCACGACCAGCCTCGGGGCGCTCGGGAAAAAAGCGAGCCTCGGCCTGCAGAGCCAGGTGACGCTCTCCTTCGCCGTGCCCATCTCCGAAGCGGAAGTTGTGGACGCGCCATGCACATGAGATCGACACATAGGACCCTACCTCTCCGGGCTCGCGGGCTGCTCGCCGCCCAGGACGGCTTCACGATGCTGGTCGCGCTCGGCGTGATGCTCGTGGCCTCGCTGCTGATGGTCGCCGCCTTCGAGGCCGCCCAGGGCGACATCCACCTCTCCCACAAGGACACCCTCCAGAAGCAGGCCTACTACGCCGCGCTCGCCGGCGTGCAGGAGTACGAGTACCACCTGCAGGCCAACCCCAACTACTGGGAGACGTGCGCGGCGCCCGCCAACACCGTGCCGACGCAGGAAACCGAGCGCTATGAAATCAAGCTGCTCACCGCGAGCACCGCGCCCGAAGGGACCAAAGCGTGCAGCACTGTGAGCCCGTTCGCGAGCATGATCCAGTCCTCGGGCGCGAACGCGAACACCTTCCGGATCGAGTCGATCGGCACGGCCGGCAAAGCGGGGACCACGAGCTACGCGACCCGTGCGCTTGTGGCGACATTCCACGTGGTGGGCTTCCTGAACTTCATCTACTTCACCCAGTACGAAGACGGAGACTTCGCTCTGTACGGAGGGCCGCCAGCGTGTGAAAACTACTACGCTCAGCGCGTCAAAAAAGGGATCAACAACGAATGTGTGACGATCGTGTTCGCCAACAGCGACGCCGTGGAAGGCCCGATGCACACCGACGACGCGACCGACGTCTGCGGCAAAGCCTACTTCGGGCGTAACGGTCACAACCCTCCCGACGGGGTGCAGATCAACGGCGGCGTCTACTCGACCTGCGGGGGCTCGGAAGCGACCTACTACACGGCCACAAAATCGTATACGGCGGGCCCGGAACTGCGCACCCCCGAAGGCGACACGAGCCTGGGGACCTACGTCAAAGAAGGCGGAGACGAATTCGTCGGCTCCACGCACATCGTGCTCAACGGGGCGGAAAGCACGATGTCGGTGACCAATTGGAAAAACGAAACCAAAACGTACCCTTGGCCGGAAAACGGGCTCGTGTACGTCCGCGCGAGCAACGTGGAAGGCGAAACGTGCAACTACGCCTACAACGACTCCCCGGTCAACACCGACAACGCCACCGAGGTCAAAGAAGAAGCCCACTGCGGCAACGTGTACGTCAGCGGCACCTACAGCAAACCGCTCACCGTCGCCGGAGAAGAAAACGTGATCATCACCGGCAACATCTATCCGACCAGCGTCGCCGGCAAACTCGGCAACGAACCGACCGGCACCGCGACCCTCGGCCTGATCGCCGGCAGCTACGTGCGCATCTACCACCCCCTCACCAAAACGAACTGCGAACTTGCCAGCAACGCGGAAGGATCGCTGGAAAACCCCTGGATCTACGCCGCGATTCTCTCCACCAACCACTCGTTTGCCGTGGACAACTACGAATGCGGCAAAAGCCTCGGCCACCTCAACATCTACGGAGCGATCGGCCAGCGCTTCCGCGGGATTGTGGGACTGACGAGCGGGCCGGGCTACATCAAGAATTACAAATACGACGAACGCCTCGCGGTGGACGAGCCCCCCTACTTCCTCAATCCGCTCAACGCAGGCTGGGAGGTCGCGCGAGAGACCTCGCCAACCGCTGGGTAGAGCTGCTGGGGGCGGCCCCCTCGACGCCGCGCAGCAGGACCCCGGGGGGCAGCTCGAGCGCGCGGGCGAGCCGCAGGAGCGTGCGGAGGTTGGGGTTGCGCTTGCCGCGCTCGAAGACGCTGATCGCGGCGCGGTCAACGTGAGCGTCGTTGGCGAGCGCTTCCTGGGAGATCCCGGCGCGCTCGCGCGCCCAGCGTAAGTTGACGCCGAAGCGGGCCGCCGGGGTGAGCTCCTCACCGGAGCTCCGCGGTCCCCGCGCGATGCAGTCGGCAGGGCCGATCCCCTTCAACAGAGCGGCGGGCTTGATACCAACAGCGCCGGCGACGCGCACGATCGTCGAGAGGTCGGGAGCGCGCTCAGCGCGCTCGAGGAAGCTGACGGCCGCGCGATCGAGGCTGGCGCGCTGGCTGAGATCGATCTGGGAGAGCTTCGCCTCCCTCCGCGCGTGACGCATGTTCTCGCCAAATCGCACCAACTGTTCGTCCAGCTCGAGGTCTCCAGTGCTTCGCATGCGCCCATACTCTTGAGTTGCCTACAGAAAGACCACTGCTCAAACACGAGAGAAACGTCAGGCGCGCAGATGGTCATGGGAGGCTCCGAACAGCGCCTCAGTAGGCTGCGAACAGCCTGCGAACGGCCTCGACCGAGCGGGCGCGGTCGAGTCGCACGAGACCGAAGGCGAGCACGCCGCGCCGGCTCCATGGCGCCGATTCGAGTGGTGCGGCGGGTGGGACTCGAACCCACACGCCCTTGCGGACAGGGCCTTTTGAGGGCCCCGCGTCTACCGTTCCGCCACCGCCGCACGCGGTGTCTTCAATATAGGCGGCTCAGGGCCTATCCCGATTGGAACGTGCGTCTGGGGCGGTCGAGGGTCGAGCGAGGCGAGAGATTCGTGCCCACCCACCCGAAGGCGTGGTGGGCCCACGTCGAGCCCGAGGACAAGCATCGCGAAGGCCATCGGCCGTATCCAGGCGTGCGAGCCAAGAGGGATAGGCCCTTAGGCGGGGTGGGGGGCAGCGCCGCCGTAATCCTCAGCGCGCGGCGGGGGGCGGCGCAGCTCACGCTCCACGTTCCACCCCTGGGAGAAGCCGCGCATGGCAAAGACCACGAGAAGGATCTGCACAGGGATCAGGAGCAGGGTGAGAAGCCCAAGGAGGCTGGCGTTAAGGGGGGGCTGGGCGAAGCCGGCCTTATCGCGGTTGAACCACCCGGGAGCGGCCACGAGGGCGAAGGTGCCAAGCAGCACAGCGAGTGCGGACGCCACGGGCAGCACCCCGCGGTTCCAGCGGGTCGCGAAGAAGGCGAGCAGAAGGTAGACGAGGATGAAGAAGCCTTGGATCGCGACCGGCCCGCCCCCTTCCAGGGTTTCGAGGCCGCCGAGGGTGATCGTGAGCACGAGCGCCACGCTTGCGAGCAGCAGCACTATCACCGTGGCGCGCGTGGCACGCACGACCGGCTTCTCGCGGTTGGGGTGCGTGATGACGACGTCCGTCTGTGCGCTCGGGGCCAGTGGGGCAGGCATTGTCCAGATCACCATACAATCTCCTGCGGTCCCTGTGTGCGAGCACGGCCTCCGGCATGGCGCGAGCGCGGCGCGGGCGTGGTGGAACTGGTAGACACGCCGGCCTTAGGAGCCGGTGGGCTCAGGCCCTTGGGGGTTCGAATCCCTCCGCCCGCACCTCCGCCCGCATCATCCGCACCGGCTGCGGGCAGCCGTCGGCCTCGGGGTGGGCGGCAGTCACGTGCCTGTTCGCGGCCCTCAGGGAACTGCCGGTGGCGCGCAAGCTGACCCAGCGGCCTCCCCCACCGACCCAGCGGTCTCCCCCACCGACCCAGCGGTCTCCCCCACCGACCCAGCGGTCTCCCCCACCCTCCAGCGCGCGAGCCTCGTCAGAACCAACGCCAGCGCCACCGGCACCGTCGCGGGCAGCTCGTTGACGGCGAAGAACAGCAGGTCGAAGGCCAGCGCGAGACCCGCGACGAGCACCGCGGCGCGGACCTGGCGGGCGCGAACCGGATGGGAGTTCCCCGCGGGCCACCCCCGGGCAAGCAGGCCCCCGAGCAGGCCCGCCACGAAGAGGTCCCCGTAGCCCATCGCCCCCGAGCCGAAGATCGCAGCCTGCAGCCTCGGCAGGCCCGCCGCGGGGTGGGCGGCGTTGAGCACGTCGTTGGGGTGCTGGAGCAGTTCGGAGGCCACCAGCGCGGTGTCCGCACACGCCATCAGCACGATCCCCGCCGCCAGCCACCGCGACGGGGTGACCGCGGCGAGCAGCACTCCCAGGGCCACGCAGCTGAGCGCGGCGAGCGCGAGCGCTCCCGCCTCCCCCGCGAGCCCCGAGCGGTCAGCCCAGGCGAGCGCGAACAGTACGGGCGTCGTGAGCGCGAGCGCTGGCCGCGCGCCGTGCCCCAGCCACCCCAGCGCGAGCGCCGCCAGGATCGGCACGGCCACGAGCGCGAGGTAGGTGAGACTCTGCGCGCTCGCCCGCTCCGCGGCGCTGGCGATGAACACGAAAGCGACCACCGAGAGCGGGGGGATCGCCGCCCATACGCGGCTGCGCCGCTGCTCCACCCACGGGATCGAGAGCGCGCCCGGGAGCGCCACCACCACCGCCTGGGCGAGCGAGAGCAGGCCGATCGACAACCAGAAGGGCAGCACCGACTCAACATACCCCCGGGTCGGGATCGCCGAGAATCGAGCGGCCAACCCAACCCCGGCGGAAGGTCGCCGAGCATCGAGCGGCCGGGGGCGGCGGCGCGGCTTGACCGGGCCGCTTCCACCACATCACCGCCGCGGTTTGCGCTACAAAGTGCCGGGATGCCCTTCCCTGCCCTGCTGTCAAGCGACACCCGGGCCCGGTATCGCCGTCGCCGCGGCGGCGCGGCGCTCGCGCTGGTGGCGCTCCTCGCGCTTGCGATCGGGGCCGCCCACTCCCGCGGCGGCACCCGCCGCCACCCCGCTCACCGGGTCCCGCGCCGGGCGACCGCTGCGAGGCTGACTCCCGCCGAGCGGACCGCGCGGCAGCGGCGAGCCGAAGCGGTGGCGATCGCCAGGGTCCTCGCCTACACCCCCGCGGTCATCGAAGGGGGCCGCACCGGGCACGAGCTCGCGCTCACCTTCGACGACGGCCCCGGCCCCTTCACCCCCCTGCTCGTGCACACCCTCGACTCGCTGCACGTCAAGGCCACCTTCTTCGCGATCGGCGAGGAGGAGCGCTACTTCTCCGCCGGCACCCTCGCCGAGCTGCGCTCCGGGGACGCGGTCGGGGACCACACCGAGACCCACCCCACGATGGCGCTGCTCTCCGCGCACGCACAGCACGAACAGCTCTTCGAACAGATCCTCCGCGTCCAGCTGCTCGACGGCCCAACCCCGCGCCTCTTCCGCCCCCCCTACGGCTCCTTCGACGCCACCACCTTCAAGCAGCTGCGCGCCCTGCACCTGCTGATGGTGCTGTGGTCCGATGACACCTCCGACTACACCCTCCCCGGAGTCGCCACGATCGTGCAGCGCGCGCTCGCCGGCGCCCACCCCGGCGCGATCATCCTCATGCACGACGGCGGCGGCAACCGCTCGGAGACGATCGCAGCGCTGCCCGCCATCGTCCGCGGCCTACGCCGGCGCGGCCTCGAACCCGTGACGATCCCCCGCCTCCTGCTCGACGACCCCCCGCCTCGCGGCCTGCCGATCCCGCACAGCCTCGCGGGGGATTGAGGGACCCACCGGGCGCGCGAACGGGGGGGTCATGCCAACGTAGTCAGTGCCCCAGCTGCACGGTCTTCACGACCAGCAACGCCACCGCCACCACGAGGTAGCCGCGCAGACCCAGCATCGCGGCGCGGCGGCCTGGCGACCACGCGGGGCGCTCCAGCAGTGCCAGCGGCGGCATCGTCCAGGCGTGGCGGCGCTCCTTTGAGATCGCTTCCTCCTCCTCCGCCACCCCAGCCGCCGCGCCCGCCGGGACGCGACGCACCAGCACGTATCCCCCCATCGCTGCCAGGCCCGCCGCGAGCGCCACCGACAGGTACATGAACAGGTGGGTGACGTTCACCTTCGGGAACGCCGTGCTCGCCACCAGCACCAGCGAGAGCTCCACCAGCACCCCGATGATCGCCGCCGCCACCGCGTTCAGCCACGGCGCGTTCACCCACGGGCCCAGCACCGCGCGGTCGTTGCACAGCAGCAGCAGGAACACCGTGGCGCTCGGCAGCAGCACCCCCGCGAGCGCCTGCACCGAGGTCGTGATCAGCCCCAGCGGCGCCCCCGGCAGCAGCACAATCCCCGCCGCCGCGCACACCATCAGCGTGAACGTCGCATAGAACAGCTTTGCGTCCCGCACCCCCCGGTGCAGCGAGTGACTAACCCCGAACACGTCCCCGAACGCGTAGGAGGTTGCGAGCGTCACCGCCGCCGCCCCGATCAGCGAGGCGTTCAGCAGTACGATCGCGAAGCACGCCCCCGCCGCCGGTCCCACGTAGTGGCGCAGCGCGCTCGCCACCGTGCCCGCGTCGGAGAAGCCCCCCGCCGCGGGCGTCCCCGCGAACGCGAACGCCGCCACCGCCAGGATCGCCCCCGCGCCGATCACCACCACGAACGCCCCGATCACCGTGTCCGCGCGCTCGTAGTTGATCCACCGCGGCGTGATCCGCTTGTCGATGATGTTCGACTGCTGGAAGAACAGCTGCCACGGCGCCACCGTCGTGCCCACGATCGCGATGATCAGCAGCACCGCCGTCGAGCTTGCACCTCCCTGGATCGAGGGCGTCACCGTATCGTGCACCATCGTCCCGAAGTCCGGGTGCACCAGCACCAACAATGGGATCACGAGGAAGTTCGCGACCACGAACACATACATGAACCGCTCCCAACTGCGGAAGCTCCCCGTCGCCGTGATCGCCACCAGCGCCGCCGCCGCTACCGGGACCGCGACGAACTTGTTCACCCCGAAGTACCCCAGCGCCAGGCTCACCCCGATGAACTCAGTCACGATCGTCAGGAAGTTCAGGACGAACAGGTCCCCCACCGAGAACCACCCCCAGAAGCGCCCGAAGCGCTCGTTGATCAGCCGCGCGTGACCCACACCCGTGACCGCGCCCAAGCGGATCACCATCTCCTGGTTGACAACCAGCACCGGGATCAGCAGCACCAGCACCCACAGCAGGCTCGTCCCGTAGTTCTGCCCCGCCTGCGCGTAGGTGGACACCCCCCCCGCGTCGTTGTCGCCCACCATCACGATCAGCCCCGGGCCCATGATCGCCAGCAGCGCCATCCCCCGCGAGCGCCAGTCGTGGCGCGCCCCCGTGTCGCCCATCCTGATCGTCCCCAACGCCCCCCGGATGTCGCCGATGTGCGCCTCGTCCAAGACAGGCGGCACGCCCTCGAGCACGGGCGGCTGGGACTGCGCCTGCAGCTGCGTCTCGTCCAGCGTCGTGGGGTTGTCGGCCATCTCTGTCAACCTCCTTTCCGGGCGTTCGGGGATACGTCGAAGCGACGCGCGTCAGCGCGGACGCAATCCCGGGAAAGGCGGCCTAGGCCGGCAGGGACGAGCCCGACGTGCGCGCGAGCGGCTGGGTACTTCGCGGCTGTTCTCGATCCATCCCAGCCTCCTTTCCGCGCGTGGTCGTCAGGCCCGTTCGGGCCTCAATGTAGCACCGCCCAGCCTCAGTCGCGCACCAGCCCGAATCGCCGCCGCCACCCCGCCGGCAGCGTCAGCTCCAGCACGTCGTCCACGGTGATCACCCCCACCACCCGCTGCTGCTCGTCCACCACCGGGAGCATCGCCAGGTTGTAGTCGGTCATCGTCCGCGCCACCTCCGGCAGGTCCGCGTCGGTGTGCACCGACTCCGGCTCTCCCTCCGCGACCTTCGAGAGGGGCACCCGGGGGTCGCTGCGCAGCAGCGCCACGATCGCTGCCGAGCCCGCGAGCGCGCCGTCCGCACCGTGCACGTACACCGTGCTCAGCATCCCCGGCGCGATCCCGCTCGCCCGCACCGCCGCGATCGCGTCCTCCACCGACGCCTCCTCCGCGAGCTCGATGAAGTCCGGGCTCATCATCCCCCCCGCCGTCGCCGGGTTGTAGCCCATCAGCGTTTCGATTCGCCTGCGCCCCGCTGCCGGCAGCAGCGCCAGGATCCGCCCCCTTCGCTCCTGGTCGATCTCCCCGATCAGGTCCGCCGCGTCGTCCGCCGCCATCCGCGCCACCACCGCCGCCACCTGTGCATCCGGGCGCTCCCCGATGAACTCCAGCTGGTGGTGCTCGTCGAGCTCCTCGAACACGTCCGCCTCCAGCTCCCTGTCCTGCCCCACCGCCTCGATCAGCTCCTCCCCCTCGTCGTGCGACGCAGCCTCCACCAGGTCCGCGATCTCCGCCGGGTGCAGGTTCGCCAGCTTCCGGTGGGAGAAGCGCAGGCGCGCGCTCGGCACGTGGCCCACGAACGGCTCCAAGTCCGTCCAGTCCAGGAACGGACGGTCCCCAATCGCTCCCCTCAGGGCCCGCGGCAGCGCCCTGCGCAGCTGCGCCCGCACGCTCGGGTCCACTCCCACCACCCGCCACCACCCCTCGATGCACGCCAGCTCGATCTCGTGGGCACTCACCAGCCGCGGCGGGTCCGCCTCCACGTTCACCAACTTCCGGCCCAACAGGTCCTGGCGCAGCAGCACCTCCCCCACCCGCCGCTCGAAGCGCCCCAGATTCAGTTTCTGGCCCGCCAGCTTCGCCGCTCTCGCCTCGAGCGTCGCCACCTTGTCCACCGGCACGAACAGCTCCCGCCCCCCGATCCGCGCCTTCAGCCCTGTCACCGGCGGGTATCCCCCGTCCGCGAGGCGCACGATCACGTCCTCCACTCTCCCCAACCGCTCCCCCGTTCGATCCAGCAACGGGCTCCGCAGCAGCATCGATAGGTGCAACACTTGCTCGGGCAACGCTCCCCATACGTTAGGGCATCCCCCGGAGAGTCACGCGCGGGCCCGGCCCACGGGCAGCCCGAAGTTCTTTCTTACGCTGGGGCCGCCCGCCCTTTCTTACTCGCCTTTTATAGCGCCGTCCCATGATCGTCACGTGCCCGTACGCACCACCCGGCCGTGGCCCACCTATCTCCTCGGCGTGCTCTGCGTCGGCGCGATCGTCGCTGCTGTGCTCGTCGTCGGGCCCGCCTCCGGCAGCTCCACCAGTACGGGCCGCACCATCACCGTCGGCCAGGGTGTGGTCCAGTCCACCGTCTCCGGCTCCGGCAACATCCAGGCCGCCACCCAGCTCGACCTTGGCTTCAAGACCTCCGGTGTCGTCACCCAGCTCTACGTCGCCCTCGGCGCTCACGTCACCGAGGGCCAGTTGCTCGCCGAACTGAACCCCAAGAGCGCCGAAGTTACCCTCGAACAGACCCGAGCTTCGCTCCAGGCCGCCGAAGCCAACCTCGTCCAGGAGGAAGAAGCCGACGGCGAAAGCGCCTCCGGCTCGGGTTCCTCCGGCTCGGGTTCCTCCGGCTCGGGTTCCTCCGGCTCTGGCCGGGCCACCGCCTCCACCGGCGCGACCGCCGCCACCACCACGCCCAAAGAAGACTCCACCGCCACCACCCCCAAAGCCACCCTCAGCCCCGCGCTGCGTGAAGCCAACATCGCCTCTGCCCGCGCCGCCGTCAAGAGCGACCGCCTCACCGTGCAGAGCGCCGAGGAGGCGCTCTCCGACACCAAGCTCTTCGCTCCCATGAGCGGCACCATCGTTTCACTCTCCGGCGAGGTCGGCGAAGCCGTTTCCGCCAGCGGCACCACCAAGAGCTCTTCCGGCTCCGGCTCCTCCAGCGGCTCTGGCTCCTCCTCCGGATCGGCCTTCGGAGGGGCCTCAGCGGCCGGGGCCTCCTCCTCTGGCTCCAGCTCAGGCTCAGGTTCAGGTTCAGGGTCGGGGTCCTCGAGCTCCTCCTTTGCCGTGCTCAGCGACCTCTCCTCCATGCAACTCGTCGTACCCCTCAGCGAGTCCGAAGTCATCGACGTCCGCCCCGGCCAGCCCGCCACCGTCACGATCGAAGCGCTCGACGGCGTCAAGCTCGCCGCGCACGTCCTCAGCGTCGCCACGCTCCCCACCTCCTCCAGCGGCGTTGTCAGCTACGACGTCACCTTCCAGCTCGACCAGCTCACCGGCGGGCTGAAACCGGGCATGAGCGCCACCGCCGAGGTCGTCGTCAAGCAGGCCGAAGGCGTCAACGTTCCCACCTCCGCCATCTCCGCCGGGACCGTCACCGTCGTGTACGGTGGCACTCAGACCCGCCGTCGCGTCGTTACCGGGCTCGCCGGCGACAGCTCCACGATCGTCCTCTCCGGCCTCTCCGCCGGCGAGGAGATCCTCCTGCCCGTCGCCCGCACCAGCACCAGCTCGAGCCTCACCTCGCGGTTGGGCAGCCGCATCGGCGGGCTCGGCGGAGCCGCTGGCGGCCTGGGTGGCGGCGGAGCGGCGTTCTTTGGCGGGGGCGGCAGCTTCAGGGGCGGTTGATGGGACTCGCGTCTCCCCCGGTCATCGACGTCCGCGACGTCAGCAAGACCTATCGCCTCGGGCAGATCTCGGTGCCCGCTCTGCGCCACGTGTCCCTGCGCATCGAGCGCGGCGATTTCCTCGCCATCATGGGCAGCTCCGGCAGCGGCAAGAGCACTTTGATGAACATCCTGGGGTGCCTTGACACCCCGACCGTCGGGCGCTACCTCATCGACGGCAAGGACTCCACCCGGCTCGACGCCGACGACCTCTCCGACCTGCGCAACCGCAAGATCGGCTTCGTCTTTCAGAGCTACAACCTCGTGCCCCGCACCTCCGCGCTGGCCAACGTCGAGCTCCCGCTCGCATATGCAGGGCTGCACCGCGCCGAGCGCCGCCGCCGCGCCGCCGCCGCCCTGGGCGCCGTGGGGATGGCCGATCGCCTGCGCCACCTCCCCTCCGAGCTCTCCGGGGGCCAGCAGCAGCGCGTCGCGGTCGCCCGCGCAGTCGTCACCAACCCCTCGCTGATTCTCGCCGACGAGCCGACCGGCAACCTCGACTCCCACTCCACCGAAGACGTGCTCGCGATCTTCACCGGTCTCAACGCCGAAGGGCGCACCGTCGTGCTCATCACCCACGAGCCCGACGTCGCCTCTCAGGCCAAACGCATCGTCCGTCTCAGCGACGGCCAGATCGTCGAGGACCGGCGGCCATGATCGGCGTCGAGACGCTGCGCATCGCCTGGGGCGGGATCCTCGCCAACAAGCTCCGCTCCGGGCTCACGATTCTCGGTATGACGATCGGCGTCGCCTCCGTCATCATCCTCATCGCCGTCGGCAACGGCTCCTCCAAAGCTGTCGAGGAACGCATCGAGAGCCTTGGCACCAATGTGCTGCTTGTCCAGTCCGGCCCGCAGCGCGGCGGCGGGCCGGCCGATCTCCGATCGGCCGGGGGCGCCGCGAGCGCTGTCTCGCTGACCAAGCAGGACGCCGCCGCGCTCCAGAGCTCAGCCGAAGCCCCCGACGTCAAGAGCGCTTCCCCCGTCGTCAACGCCAGCGCCGTGACGCTCGTGCACTCCGCCACCAGCTACGAGCCCAACACGTTCCTCGGAACCACCCCGTCCTACCTCGTGGCCCACGGCTACCGCGTCCAGGAAGGGTCGGCCTTCACCGCCGCCGACGTCGCCCACCACGCGCACGTCGCCGTGATCGGGCAGACCGTCGCCGAAGAGCTCTTCCCCGCACAGGACCCCGTCGGGCAGACCATGCGCGCGGACGGTGTCAACCTCCAGGTGGTCGGGGTGCTCGCCCCCAAGGGCTCCAACGGCACCTCCAACCTCGACGAAATCGTCGCAGCCCCGCTCTCCACCGTGCAGGACTCCCTCACCGGCTACGGCCCCATCGACTCCATCACCGTCGAGGCCACCTCCGAGTCCGCGCTCTCCGCCGCCGAAGCCGAGGTTACGCAGATCATCGAGCGCCGCCACAAGATCAAGAACACCGCCGAACCGGGCTTCCAGGTCATTAACCAGGGCTCCCTGCTGGAAACCACGAGCTCCACCACCTCCGTCTTCACCACTCTGCTCGGCGAGGTCGCGGCGATCTCGCTGCTCGTCGGCGGCATCGGCGTGATGAACATCATGCTCGTCTCCGTCACCGAGCGTACCCGCGAGATCGGCATTCGCAAGGCCGTCGGCGCCCGCCGCTCCGACATCCTCACCCAGTTCCTCACCGAGGCCGTGCTCGTCTCGCTCTTCGGCGGCCTCACCGGCGTGCTGCTCGGCGTGCTCGGCAGCCAGTTCGAAATCGCCGGCGTACACCCCGCAATCGCCACCTACTCGATCTTCCTCGCCTTCGGCGCCGCCGTGCTCACCGGCCTCTTCTTCGGCACCTACCCCGCCGGGCGGGCCGCCCGCCTGCGACCGATCGAGGCTTTGCGCTTTGAGTGAGTACCCCCCGCACACCCCCCACGAGGAGCTCGCCATGCCACCGAAGCAGAACGCCATCCACGCTCCCGCTACCGAGGAGACGCCCTACGCGCCGATCGAGCGGGACGGGTGGGCAGAGGAGTTCGAGGAGCTGCCCCCCGTCCACGCCGGCGCCTGCTCGGGGTGGGCGGGAACACCAGTCAAATCGCGCTGCTCGGCGTGCTGCTGCTCGCTTGCGGCTTCATCGGCGGCGTGCTCGTCGAGAAGGGGCAGACCTCGTCGCCCTCCACCGGCGGCGCCGCCGGCCTGGCTTCCAGGATCTCGGCCCTACGCGGCGTCACTGGCACCGGATCTACCACTGGCGGCGGGACTAGCGGCGATTTCACAGGCAGTGGCCGGCCCGGCGGCGGCTCCACGAGCGGCGGGACGGACGGCGGCTCAACCGGGGGCGGAGGCTTCCCAGGGCGCCTCGGCGGCTTCGCGGGAGCCGGCAGCGCCACGATCGGCGAAGTCTCCTACGTCAACGGCAGCACGCTGTACGTGACCGACGCCGAAGGCAACACCGTCAAGGTCACCACCTCCCCCGCCTCCTCGATCACCAAGACCGTCAAAGCCGACCTCCGCGGAATCCATCCCGGCGAAACCGTCGTCGTCCGCGGCCCCAAGGGCACAGGCGGCGCCGTCAGCGCCGAATCCATCAGCGTCAACGCCGGCGGCGGCATCGCCTCTTTGTTCGGGGGCGCGGGCGGCCGCGGTGCAACTACGGGCGGCGGGAGCTCGGGCGCGGGCGGGCCGGCACCGTTCGGCGGGTGATTGCATATCTTGCTGTCCCACGACAAAGGAACTCCATGCCACACACCAGGACCCCACGCCGCACACCGCTAGCCGCCGCACTACTGATCGCGCTCCTCGCCACCATCGGGCCGGCGGCTTGCGGCAGCTCTTCGACCACTGCCCAGACCGCCGCCAACGCGTCGGCGACCGGCACAACCACGGCCCGTGCGACAACCACCACGGCCGGCGCGACATCTTCAGGGACCTCGTCCACGCCCACGGCCTCCGCCGGGCGGCCTGCTGCGGGACATTTTGCCGGGGTGCGCGAATGCCTGGCGAAGAAGGGCATCGCCCTCCCCCGACGCAGCGCCGGCGGCCTATTCAACGGTGCCCAGCTTCCCAAGGGCGTAACGCACGCGCAGTACGCGGAAGCGCTCAAAAGCTGCGACGCGAACTTCAGGGGCAACCACTTCCGCAGGGTGCCCCGCACCCTGCTCAGCTCGCGCTTTCATCAGGTGCTGGCTCGCTTCGCCGCGTGCCTGCGCCACAACGGGATCGACGTGGGCGAACCCAACACCTCGGGCAAGGGTCCGATCTTCAACACCAAAGGACTCAACACCGGCAGCCCCCAGTTCAGGGCGGCCTCTGTGAAGTGCCGGAGCACGCTACTCGGCGGTACGCGACCCAAAACCAGCCCCGGCGCCGGCGGTAGCGCAACCGGCTGAGCGGCGCGCAGCCAGTTGCGCGCCGGCCCGCAGACCTGGCAAGGGGTCAGGCGCCCGCCAGGCCGCGGGCGCCCAGGTCACGGTTGGTGGGCGCGGCCTGCGGGTCGCGAATCGCCGTCGAGCTGGGCCCCGTGGCGACCATCGGCTTCGGAAGCGCCGCGATGCGCCCGATCAGTTCGCTCCACTGCGCCTCGTTCAGGTCGCCCGTCACCGCCAGCGGGGAGGCGGCCGCCGCGTGGGCCGCCTGCGCGTAGGCCGATCTCCGATCGGTCCTCGCCGGGCGCCGCGGGAGGAAATCGATGTAGATGTGGTCCCACGCCTCGGGGAGCGCCTGTGTGGTGGGAGCTCCCGGGTACTTCATCAGGCTCACGATCCGGTGCGGCGCGAACCGCCCGCGGAGGGTGAGCAGCGTACGGATCGCCGCGTCCGCAATCGTCCCCTCGCCCTGATGGCCGGCGATCGGGACCCCGTTAATCGCAGAGATGTCAATCGTTGTGCCGCTGACCGATCGGAGATCGGCCCGCGCCGCTCGCGCCGCCGCGGCGTCCACGCCGGGGGCGGCGCTCGGGTCCGGTGTGGAGCTTCCACTGCGCGGGCACTGCAGCGCCGCCACCGTCGGCTGCAGGCCGCTGCGGGAGAGGAACTCCAGCACCGCCAGCACCCGCCCGTCAACCGCCCCCGCCGCCACATCCCGGCGACCGCACGCATCGAGCTGGATCCCCGGGTCCGACAGCACTGCCAGCTCCAGTTCCCCCTTGGACATCAGCAGCGCATCCCCCGCGGTCGCGCCGAGTAGAGCGCTCGCGCCCCTCGAGCCCTTCGGGTGCAGCGCCACGCCGAGCTGC
This sequence comes from uncultured Solirubrobacterales bacterium, assembly GCA_963703395.1. GTDB lineage: Bacteria > Actinomycetota > Thermoleophilia > Solirubrobacterales > Solirubrobacteraceae > Palsa-744. The sequence continues at coordinate 1,926,224 of OY969817.1, forward strand.
TTCCAGTTCGCCAGCAGCGGCCGTGGGTCGATCGTCTCGTTGTCTCCCGCCGGGCGCACGGCAAAGCGCAACCGCCCCGCGCTCGCGCCCACCGGCGTGTCCAGGCGGCCGAGCACCGTGCCCTCGGAGACGATCGAGCCGGTCCGTAGTGGGAGCCAGCGGCCGTTGCCCGCGCTCGCGGACTTCGCCGCGCTGGCCGCCGCGGCGCGCGCAATCGGGTTGCCCGGGTGGGCGAACATGCGCACCCTGCCCATCCCCGGAGGCGCTGTTTCGCCTTCGGATTCAGTTGGGATACCCGCCCGCCCGCTCGGCAGGGGTGCAGCGTGGTGCCTGACCTTGAGGGTAAGCGGCGGCTGGTGGCCCGCGCTCGCGGGCTGTGTGGGCGCCGGGTCCTTCGACGCCGGTAGGCGGCGCTCCATCGCGGGAACTCTGGGACGGTAGCGGGGGGCGATGCTGCCGAGGCCGGCGTAGGTGAACACGTCCCCATAGACGTCGCGCAGCACCAGGTAACGACCCAGCGAGTGGGAGTGTCCGAGGTGCTCGATGCGACCGCTCTCCACAGCAACAACCGGTGCGTCGGGGGCGCCTAGAAGGTCAACGAGCCGGGAGGCCTTGGCGGGCGCGTCGGCGGCTGCTCGCGCGCGCGCCGCCGAGACCCTCGGAGGAGGCGCTGGCTTGGATCCGAGAGCACTGCCCACCCCCGCCGTGGCTGCTGTCGCCGGGGCGGGCGGCGTGCTAGCGGGCACCGCGCCGGCGGTGGCGTTGGAGGGGGTGCCCGACGGGGACGAGCCTTCCGCCCCGTCCAGGGCGCTCCCGGCAGCGGCGCCAGTGAGCGGGATCCCAGGCGAGCCGCCGCTGGCGCCCGGGCTCAGGCGGGCGTCCAAGGTTGGAGGACGGCCGTCCACGAGGCCGGTGAGGGTGCCGATCACCGAGCGGGGGAAGCTCGCGATCAGGCGCGCTCGCAGCAGCACCGATTCGACGTATTCCTGAGAGTGGTTGTAGGCGAGGATCGCGGCGTCAAGGTTGTGGGAGGCGCCCGCCGCATGAAGGTAGCGCGCAGCCGCAAAGATCGCGTCCGCCGGGTTATAGGGATCGGCGTAGCCGGCGTTGGTGGTGTCCACCCCGTAGCGCAGCCACGTCGCGGGCATGAACTGCATCCACCCCACCGCTCCCGCGGTGGAGACCGATTGGTCGGTGCCGTAGTTGGTCTCGACTTCGTTGATCGCCGCGAGCACCTGCCACGGGATGTCGTACTGGAAGGCGGCCGCTTTGTAGACGGGGAGCAGGAAGAGAGGGATGCGATAGAAGTCGAGCGCCTGCGCGGACACCGCAGTCCCTGCAAGCAGCATTGCCTGCGCTCCCGCTTCGCCGCCCGCCGCCTGTGGAGCCGGCGCGACGCCGTTGGGGGTGCCCGGGGGTACCGTGTTGGGACCGTTTTCCCCAGCGCCCCCGGAGCCCTGTCCGGCGGTGGCGACCCCACCGTTGCCGGAGGCGCCCTTGGTGACGCTGGCGCCGTTGCGCCTGCCGGTGGTGACCTGCTGGGTGCGCTGCACCACGACCGTCGGTGCCGCGTCTGCCTCAACCGGGGCTTCTGTGGAGGCGGTCGAGGTGCCTGAGGATCCAGCGGGGGCCGCTGTCGATGCGGTCGAGGTCGTAGTCGAAGGGGTGGGGGGCGAATCGACCCCTTCCTGCGCCGGGGCTGGCGTCTGGGGGCTGGTCGTCGTGACCGGCGGCGTGGGGCCTTCGCCGGTCCCGGCGGCGCCCACGGGCGTTTCGGCGAGCGCCGCGCCCGGGAATGGCCCGCCCATGCCGGCGGTGAGGCCGCTGCCGGCCAATGCAGAGAGCACGGCGCGACGCGCCCAGCGGCGCGGGGCGCTCATCCGCGGCCTTTCCGCGGTGCTGTTGGGTGGTCGTCGTGTCGCATGGTCATGCCGAAGGGCGGGCCGCACTCGCGAGGCCCGCCGCCCCGGCTGGTGTTCATATCGGCAGCCAAGCACCTTGCGGTAAAGGATTTGTAATCCTGCCCGCACACATACCCGCGGAGATCGAGGCTGATCAGGACGAGATTCCCCATAGCGGCGAGAGCGGCTGCACTGTACAGACCCCCAAGGCGGAGCCTCTTGTGGTGGCCGAATTGCGGATTTTGCGCAGGATCTATTGCAAAAGCGCAGGGTTCGAGCGAGTTGAGCCGCGCCGCTGGAGCGCACCGTTGCGCGGACCCGCGGGTTGGAGAAGTTGAAGAGCTGACGCTTCTGCAATGCTTCCCCACTTCAACATGTTCAGATCCAGAGTGCTTATAGCGGCAGTGGTCGTGTGTGCGTGTCTCCTAACCGCCGCCGTCGCGTGGGCGGCGGAGACCCTCACGGTCACCGCGGCCTTCTCCCCGAACAAGCTGGGTGCGCCCACCAACGTCCACGGGACCGCGACGATCGGCTCGACCACAGGGGGCCTGCCGTCGCCGATCGTGGAAACCACGGTGATGGGACCGGCGGGCCTCTCGGTGGATGTCAAGGGCGTGGGCACGTGCAGCTTCGCCAAGCTCAGCGCCACGCTGGAACCAAACGTCTGCCCAAAGAACTCCAAAGCCGGCTTCGGGCGCGGCGTGGGCGAGTACGAACTCGCCCACGAAATACGCAAAGAGCCGTTCACGCTCAACTTCTACCGTGGCGCCAACGAAGATGGACACCTCGTGCTGCTGGTCTTCCTCAACGCGATCTCGCCGGTCTCGGTGCAGCTCGTGCTCAAGGCGCAGATTGTCAAGGAGCCCAAGCCTTACGGGCTCGGCTTCACCTTCAAAGTACCGATCATCGAAACGCTCCCCGGAGCCTCGCCCGCGACCGCGGAAAGCATCTCCATCACGCTCGGCGCGCCCAACGCCGCCTACTTCGAGACCGTCAACGGCAAGCGCAGACTGGTCCACGTGAAGGGGATCATCGTCCCCAAGACGTGCCCCCACGGCGGCTTTCCCTACGAGACGCAGATCGGCTTCGCCGACGGCACCACGAACACGGTCAAGGGCACGATCCCCTGTCCGCACAGGTAGACGCACCGCATGAGCGTCCCCTCGATCGGTCGCCGGGCGGTTCTCGCCCTCGTGGCGTGCACAGCGTTCGCGGTGGGATTCTCGATCCCCGTCGTGGCACCGGCCGCCGAATCGGAAACGGTCGCCGCGATCAAGCCGTCGTTTTCCCCGGACCGGCTCGGCGCAAAGGCGGCCTTCACCTTCGCCGTCCACTTCACGGGCGGGGAATTCGGCGTGCCCTCCCCGGTGCGTAGGGCGGTCGTGCACCTTCCCCCCGGGCTGAGCATGAACATTCCCCACCTCCGCAGCTGCACCAGGGCGCGGCTGCAGGCGCATGGCGCGAGCGGCTGCCCAGCGCGATCGCTGATCGGCACCGGACACGCCCTTGCGGAGGTGCACGCGGGCGCCGGCGTGGAAAGCGAGAAAGCCACGGTGTGGGCCTTCCTCGGCCCACTGCAGGGCGCCAACCCGACGGTCGAGATCCTCGGCCAGGGCTACACGCCGCTCGACGAGCGGGTGGTGATCACCGCCACCGTGCTCCCCGATCGAGCACCTTACGGCGAAGAGCTTGTGATGTCGATCCCCGCGATCCCCTCGATCCCGTACGAGCCGAACGCCTCGACGGTCTCCTTCTCGTTGACGGTCGGGGGCGCGCGTTTTCGCACGCACAGCCCCAACACGGTGCTGCTGCCCTCCCACTGCCCCGCCGGGGGCTTTCCCTTCGCCACCGAATTCAGCTACGAAAACGGCGCCACGAGCACCACGAACGCGGCGGTTCCGTGCCCGTAGGGTCCGCTCGACCTGTACCCTTAGACCGATGGAAGCGCTTCTCTCGATCCTGCAGGTGTTCATCGCGGTGGCCCTGATCTTCCTGGTGCTGATGCACTCCGGAAAAGACGCCGGGCTCTCCGGCGCCTTCGGGGTGGGCAGCGGTCAGGGTCCGCTGGGGGGCGGCTCACTCGTGGAGCGCAACCTCAACCGCTGGACTGTCTTCTTCGCGATCCTGTTCGTCGGAAACACGATCCTGCTGCTGAAGAAGCCCTGGTAGATCGGTCGGCGGCTCAAGCCGGTTGAGGATCGCCAGGGCCGCTGTACGAAGAGCGACACTGGTGGCCTCGTAGTCCTCGCGGGAGAGCTTGCCAGTGGCGTAGTCGAGCTCCAGGTCGCGCAGCTCGCGGTACTTGACTTCACGAGCGATCTCGAGAGATGGGGAAGCCTGTCGGGCGCCGCGACGGCGCAGTGAGTAGGCGACCCGCCCACCCGGCGCGAGCGCGAGCAGGCCTCCGCCGAAGACGATCAGCCCGCCGATCCAGATCCACATGACCAGCGGGGAGACGAGCAGGCGAAACTGCGCAGGGGGCGGGTGCTTGAGGTATTCGTGGGCGAGGAAGTCGATCACGAACAGGCCCTCGTCGGGGCGCACGAAGGGGATGGTCTTGTTGCCGACTTCGACGACGTGCTTCAGCCGTGGGGTTTCGATTTCGGGGGCGATCGCGCTCCAGAGGTCACGCGTGAGGCCGGCGCTGATGCCCACGCTACTGACGGGCTGACCCCCGATCAGGTGCCCCACCGAGCCCTCGGAGGCTTCCTGGGATTCGTAGAAGTCCTCGCTGGGGCGCAGCGTGGTGACGTAGCGCCCGTGCTTGGAGACCCGCAGCACGGCGCCGATGTTGAGCGTGGACCCCGTGTGGGTGGGGTCGAAGCGGGGGGTGAGGGTCGCGGTGGGGCGCACGTAGCGAACCGTGTAGGAGCCCACGCGCGTGGACTGCCCCGGCGAGAGCGAGAGCTGGGAGACGTGCTGGAAGGAGGAGGAGGCGGCGACCCCGATGAACAGCACGGCCATCCCGACGTGCACGATGTAGCCGCCGTAGCGCCGGCGGTTGCGCCGTATCAACCCCAGCAGCGCGACGGGTGGGACCTCGCCGGAGGCGCCCCGGCGCACGCCTGTCCCGCGCCAAAGCTCCTGCGCGACGGTGCCGAGCACGAAGGCCGCACAGCAGAACATCGCGAGGGCGGTGGGCTTCTGGGTAATGCCGGCCGCGAGCAGCGCGGCCAGCGTGACGAGCGCCGCGGCGAGCGGCGCGGCGAGGTTGCGGAGCACCCCCCTTGGGGTGGCGCGCCGCCAGGCGATCACCGGTCCGATGCCGGAGAGCAGCACGAGGATCAGCGCCAGGGGGACGGTGTAGCGGTCGAACCACGGCGGCCCCACGGAGGCGGCCTGGCCGGTGAGCGCTTCGGAGATCTTAGGGAACCACGTCCCCCAGAAGATCACGAACGCGAGGCCGACGAGCACGAGGTTGTTGAACAGGAAGATCGCCTCGCGCGAGAGCAGCGAGTCGAGGCGGTGGGTGCTGCTCAACGAGTCGCGGCGCGAGACCACGAGGTAGATGGAGCCCACGATCAGCGCGGTGATCAGGGCGAGGAAGGGGACGCCGAGGGTGGCGCCCCCGAAGGCGTGGATCGAGTCGAGGATCCCGCTGCGCACCAGGAAGGTGCCCATGATCGCGAGCGTCCCCGTGGCGAGCGCGAGCGAGACGTTCCACACCTTGAGCATTCCGCGGCGCTCCTGAATCATTAGCGAGTGCAGGAACGCGGTGCCCGTCAGCCAGGGCAAAAGCGATGCGTTCTCGACGGCGTCCCAACCCCAGTAGCCACCCCAGCCGAGCTCCGAGTAGGACCAGCTCGCCCCGAGCAGGATGCCGATGCCGAGGAACAGCCACGCAGCGAGCGCGAAGCGGCGCACCACGGCGATCCACTCGCCGTCCACACGCCGCGCGATCAGGGCGCCCATCGCGAACGCGAGGGGTACGGTGCAGAGGGTGTACCCCGAGTACAGAATCGGGGGGTGGATCATCATTGTGGGGAAGCGCAGCAGCGGGTCCAGGCCCTGTCCTTCGGAGGGGACGGGGCTGGTGGTGGTGAAGGGGTTGGCGTAGAAGACCATCAGCGAGACGAAGAACCCGCCAAAGCCGAGCAGGATCGCGGTCGCGTAGGAGGCGACCTCGCGCAGGCGCCCCCGGGTGAGGAACAGCACGAGGCTCGACCACAGCGACAGCAGCCAGGCCCACAGCAGCAGCGAGCCTTCCTGGGAGGACCACACCGCGGCGGCGCGGTAGAGCAGGGGGGTGCTGCGGCTGGAGGTGTCCGCGACGGTGTTGAAGGCGAAGTCGTTGCCGAGGAACGCGATCTCGAGCACGACCATCGCGACGGTGAGCAGGCACGCGAGCGCGTACACCGCCCGGCGGCCCGCCAGCGAGAGCTCCGCCCGGCCGCTGCGCGCCCCATAGATGGAGACCGCGATGCCGTACGCGCACACGATCAGCGCGAGCACGAGGCAGACGTGTCCGAGGAGCGCCATCAGCCTCTATTCAAGCGTTCTGCTTCTCGGAGGCCGGGGCGACTTTGTACTTCGAGGGACACTTGGTGATCAGGGAGTCGCGTTCGCCCGCATACCCGGCGCCCCGCTTCTGCACGGTGACGATGATCTCCCGTCCTTCGCGGAAGGGGTCGGGGACAACGCCGGTGTAGGTGACGGGGATCGCGGCGGCGGTGGTAGGGGCGGCGCGGTCGGCCACGCTGAAGCGGAGCACGGATCCTTCGTGGCGCACGGAGCCCGTCACGACGGTTCCGGTGAGCTGATAGCTGCGGCCTGGCTGCGCCTCGCGGAGCAGCTGGCTGGGGGTGAGCGCAGGGCTCGAGGCGGTGAAGCTTGTGTAGATCAGCGCGCTCGCCAGCACCACCGCGGCGCCGAGTGCCACCACGAGCCTCACCGTGCGCTTGCGAGCGGGGTTCATCGAGGCCAAGTATCTCAGAACGTCTTCGAAAAACCCCCCACTGGCGCAATGGCCTCAAGTGCCAAAGACAGCGGCCCGAGCTTCAGGCCGGGTAGAAAGTTGCCGGCGGGTTCCCAGGGGGCGCACCGGGAGGGTTTTCAAGCACGTTCTCGAGCCGCCGCGAGGGAATCGCCGGTGGACAGCGAAACCTTCGGGCGTGGCGGGAGTCTTTATAAGTAGAGCGCTATGAGAGGAAGCCTCCTACACCCGATCGGCGAGCGGCGCCACGCGCGGCGCACGCGGAGTGGGTCCCCCGCACCCAGGCACGACCTCGCCTCTCAGCGGGCGCGCGATGCGGGCGGCCCGAGCGACTTGGCCACGTACGCCTGCGAGTGCGGCTATCTGTTCGCAGCGTCGGTGACCACCACCGTGGAGTGCCCCAACTGCGGCATTCCACAAGCCTGGTAGCTACCGGATCTGCATCCCCGAGATCGCGCGCGAGATCACGAGCTGCTGGATCTCGGCGGTGCCCTCGAAGATGTCGTAGATCAGACGGCGATGGCTCTACGGAGCCGTTTTGGCTTATTCATGCGGAATCGACCCCGGTGTAATCCGATGGAATCCGGCCCAGTCGGGACACGACTGGCGCGAGACTGGCGCGCGATCGCCACGTCGCGCAGCGGCTCCACCGCGCCATTACGTTAGGGAATGTCCGGCCTGCCAACGGCTTGTGGGAGCACCGCCGCTGCCGCTGGTGGTGTGTGAGCGAGCACACAACGAGGCGGCGGAGCGGTAGGATCGACCCACCGGCAGTGCGGCGGGGTGCACGCGCTGCCCAGACAGGAGGGGGCAACGATGTTCAGCGAGACCAGCTGCCGCGGTACCGGGCCATCGCGCCGCACTGTGCCAGCCGTGCTGGCGGCGGTCTTGGCGCTGCTGGCCCTCGCGGCGCTCCCGACGGCTTCGCTCGCCGAACCGCTGTCGCCGACCGACCCGCTCTACAGCCCCTCAGCCCCGCTGGTCGATGAAAACCCGTACGTGAGCGCTGAATACAGTGGCACGCTGACACAGACCGCTGCATCGTCGACGGTCCCCACCCGCAGCGTGAGCGCGAACCTCAGCTGGAACACAAAAGTCAGCGGCCCCGTCGACCAGATCGAGTACGCCGCCACCTACGGCGCCAGCGCGATCCACTGGGAAGTCAACGAACTCGCGGGCTCGGTCAAAGTCACGAACGAAAAATCCCCATCGTGCTCGGGCAGTTTCAGCGCGGCCAGCAAAGACGGCGGCACCCGGGGTGTCGAACTGCCCCTCGACGAGCCCGGCTTTCCGGCCGGCGGCGGCAACCCGGCGACGAACCCCGACTACCGCGTCGATCCGCCCCAGGGCATCCCCCTGATCCTGCTGGCCAGCAGCGCCGGCCCCTCAGGAGAATGCGGGACGACCGAATGGGACGCGTCGGAAAAATGGTTCGGCGCAGCTTTGAGCCAGCCGGGCTGGGAAGGCGTCGCCGGCCCAGTCATGTACTTCCCGCCCGGCGCGCCGTTCACGGACCTGATCAACCCGCCGACCTACGAATGCGCCTGCGGGCCCGGACAGACGGTCAAGGTGACGCTGACCTCGACACTGAAGTTCACCTCTCCGGTGCTCCCGGGCGGCTCCGCACCCACAGGCGGCCCGTCGAGCGGAACCGGCCCGACAGCGCCCGGCCCGACAGCGCCCGGGCCGCCAGTCAAGTGCGGCGCTGGCTCGAAGCCGTCCTGCGAAAGCAAGAAAGCGGCGCAGGAAGACATTCGCCGCGAGCTGCACCCCGCGACGTTCGAGTGCGAGCTCGCCGCCGTGGGGATCAGCGGGATCATCGCCGCGCTCGCCGCGCCCGAGGTCAGCGCCGCCGCGTTCCTCGCTGCGGAGGGCGTCGTCGGCGCCGAGGTCGCGGCGATGGCGGGAACGACCTGTGGCCTGTTGCTCAAGCGCATCTACGAGGACGCGAAGACCGTGGAAGACCCTCCCGCCGGGCAGCTGAGAAAGCTGGCCGAACCGGCGTTCCCGAAGCGATCGGTGATCCACCCGCCGGCCTGCGCGCGGTACCGGAAGGCGCTTCAGTTCTGCAAGCGGCTGCGCGCTGACGTCCTCGCGTACGCGGCCAGCGTCGCCGACGGGCAGGCGGTCGCTGCTGCCCTGCTGACGACGGTCGATCGAATGACAGGCGCCGAACTTGCGCGCAAGGCGGGCGCCCTTGCCAACCAGGCACGTCATGCCGGACGGCTGCACACGCAGCTGTCCGCCCAGTACGCGGCGCAGCGCCGCGCCGGGCGAGCTATCTCACAGCTCCTCTCCGGCGCGCATTTCAGCGCCTCGATCTCCGCCGCACAGGCACACGCGGGCCTGGCCGACGTGCTGTCCAAGCTCGGGGGGCGCGGCATCTCGGCGGCCGGGCTAGCCAAGGTGGCCGCCGCGGCGCTTCCCGAAGGATCGATCGCAGCCGAACCTGGCTTCGCCGGCTGACGGTCGCGTCGGCGGGAGCCGATTGGCCCATCGGACGCCGTCGGTCGCTCGCGGGTCGGACGAAAACCGAGTTTGAGGCGGCGAGGCGGGTGCTCCGTTTGACTCGGCGCAAGCGGGCGTGTGCCGATCCTTGGTGGGCTCTATCGAGAGTCGTCCAACTCAGCAGTCTCGGCGGTTCTCACCGACACGCTCGCATCCATGACGGAGCACTCGTGTCGGGCGTTCGCCGACGTCGCCGTCCCATGGGGCACCTGCTCCTGTCCGTTACTCCTCCAGCCCCACGGCTTTGAGGGCCTCCTGACGGTCGACGAAGATGCGAACGTGGCTGATCTTGCCGTCGATCAGGTCGTACACGTTGGTTTGAGGCCATGCCATGCGAATGCCGCTCGCTCGGCCTGTGGAGTTATTGCGCAGGAACGCGATCACCCGCTTGCTATCGACCTCTTCCACGCCGTCAAGCTCCATCCGGAAATCGGGTGCGGCTTCCTCGACGTCCGTCAGGAAACGCCTGATGCCGTCGATTCCTTCGTACACCTCTCCAACGGCCGCCATCGGCGTCTCCAACTTGACGTCCTCAGTGCAGCAGGCGCGATAGCTCTCGATGTCCCTCGCGTTGATCGCCGCGATCGCGCGCTCAACCAATCTCACGTTCTCCTGCGGCATCGCCTACCCCCGCTCCTGCGGCGAGGCGTTCGGCGGCAGCACGGGCCTCGTCGACCTCGGAGATCGTAAGGCGTGCGATCAAGCCTCGTACCCAGACGAAGACCCATCCCTCGCGTTGTCGAAGGTGACCGGCGCTGCCAGCCGGACGACCGTTCTGAACGACCACGGCAAACACAACCCCATTGCCGAGGTCGCGGACTTCCTCAAGCCCGAACTCCAACTCCTCGTACGTGCCAAACCAGTCCTCAAGGAAGCTGCGAATGGCCGCCCGCCCCTCGAAGTGGTCCCCCAACGCCCTCCCGTCGAAGGTCGCATCTTCGGCGAAGCTGCTGGCCACCGCGTCGAGATCACGACGATTCGCAGCCTCAAACGCCCTGCCCATAAGCTCAACCAGGTCGGGGGTCGTGGACTCCTCAGACATCAGGCAACGAAGTATCACGCAGGCCCTGTGGCTACCGCCTTGTGAGGCTGAGCGAGCGTCAACGCTGGACCCGAGCAGACGCCCGAGCTGGACGGTGGGTGTCGCGCAAACCGGGGTCTGTCCGAGCGGTTTAAGACGATTCTGGGTATGCCCCAGAACTTTCGTGAGTGTGATCATGAGCAGGTGTTTTTGATGCCGCCGGACCCGCGGGATTGGCTGCCAGAGGGTCATCTGGCGTGGTTTGTGTTGGCGTCGGTGGAGGAGATGGATCTCGCGGCGTTCTATGGCTCCTACCGCGAGGATGGTTGGGGTCGGGCGGCGTTCGAGCCGTCGATGATGGTCTCGCTGCTGTTGTACTCCTACGCGATGGGTGAGCGCTCATCGCGCGGGATCGAGCGCAAGTGTGTGGAGGATGTCGCCTACCGGGTGATCGCTTGCCAGCAGACGCCGGATCACGCGACGATCGCGCGGTTCCGTGTCCGCCACGAGGGGGCCCTGGCCGAGTTGTTCAGCGAGGTGCTTGGGCTCTGTCGGGAGTCGGGGTTAGTGAAGGTCGGGCTGATCGCGATCGACGGGACGAAGGTGCACGCGAACGCGTCGCATCACTCAACCTCGACTACGAGCAGCTCGCCCGCGAGATCCTGAAGGAGGCGGGCGCCCTCGACGCTGCCGAGGACGAGCTCTATGGCGAGGAGCGCGGCGATGAGCTGCCTGAGCATCTGCGGACCCGTGAGGGGCGGCGTACTGCGCTGCGTGAAGCCAAGGCGAAGCTCACGCGCGAGCGTGCAGGCAGAGAAGACGCGAAGGTCCAGGCGGCTGACGCGGAAACGCAGGACGTGAAGCTCGTGCTTGATCCCGAGGTGATCGTCGCCCGGATGCAAGGCCGTGAGGGGTGGGTGCGCGAGGCGCGCCATCAGCTCGACGAGCACCGGCGGCTACAGGCTCAGCCGATTCCACGCTCGCGACCCGAGCGGCTGCTCGAAGCAGAGCAGCGCCTTCAGGAGAACCTGCAGGTCGAGCGCGAGGCGAACGATGCCTATGAGCATCATCGCGCGACTGCCGTGACGAAGGACGGCCGGCGGTTCGGGGCACGCCCGAACCCCTACGTGCCACCGGAGGGGCCGCCGGGGAAGATCAACGTCACCGACCTCGATTCACGCAACGTGAAGACGCCGCGCAGCTACACCCAGGGTTACAACGTGCAGGCTGCCGTGAACGAGCATCAGATCGTCTTAGCGGCCGAGGTCACCCTCACCTCACCAGACTTCGGGCAGCTCGAGCCGATGATCAAGGCTACCCGCCGCGAGCTAGAGCAGATCGGTGTGAGCGACACGCCCGGGGTCGCGGTCGCAGACAGCGGCTACTGGCATGAGCAGCAGATGGACCAGGTCATGAACATGGGCACCCAGGTCCTGATCCCGCCCGATGCCGGCAAGCGCGACACACCCCGCCGCGGCTGGAACGGCGGGCGCTACACCTTTATGCGTACCGTGCTCGCCGGTGACTACGGCCGCGGGCTTTACCGAAAACGCAAGGCGATGGTCGAGCCCGTGTTCGCTCAAACCAAGCACAACCGGCGCATCAACCAGTTCCAACGACGAGGCAGATCTGCCGCACGCTCGGAATGGCGGCTAATCACCGCGACACACAACCTGCTCAAGCTCCACAAGTACCACCTAGCCGCCCAGACCGCCTGAAACGCCACCAGGGCCTCACCAACACCTAACCAGGCCCGCAGAACCCCGTACCCTCCCGGCACCACCGTCACCGCCACTGGCGCCCACCCACCACCCACAGCCACTTTACGCGACACCCACGACGACGAGGAGGCGCACGCGCTAGGGGCCACGACACGCTCGCTCCCGTAGGCGATTGCGGAAGCGCGGCCGTCGGCGCGGCTGGCGGCTGGTCGTCGCAATGCAGAAGGGGCACGAGCGTGTGCTGACAACGCCGTTCGTGGTGACGTCCGCAGGAACGCTAGAAGAGCTGCGGCGCTGGAGCGGAACGGTTGACGATTTGTCACATCGGGTCGAGGATGAAGACCTTGAGGTCGCGGGCGGTCCGCGTGCGGTAGATGTCGAAGCCGTGGTACTGCCCGCTCATGAGTCCCCACAGCCGTGGCTGCTCGCTGGCATCGGCCTCTCTGGCGCGAACACGCATCCGAGTGCGGCCGATCTGGACCTCGGCTTCAGGGTTGGCGAGCAGGTTCAGTGCCCAAGCGGGAGGCCTCTCGCTTCCGGTGTTGGACCCGACGACCACGAGCCGGTCCTCCTCGCGGCCATAGAGCACGACGGTGGAACGCGGCTCCCTCGACCGTCGCCCCATGGTGGTGAGCACCAGGACATGTCCCCGTCCGAACCGACCGCCGAGCCGGCCACCGGTCCACCTGTAGACAGCGGACTGGGATCTTCCCGAGAGCCTAACGCCCGCGTCTGGCGTGAGGATCGTCAGGCGCGCTAGCACACGGTCGCTGAGCATCGAGCGACTATTGTATCTCCACAGTTGAGCGTGCCGTCAATGTGGTCTGCGCAAGGGTTCATGGCTGCCGCTCTCGCGTGGGTGCGAGCGTGTCGGAGGGGTCATTCATGTTCCCGCTCGGGACGGTGGCTGTTGCGTAAAGGGGGTCGTCCGGCGGGTTTAAGAGGATGTCGGTATGCCCCAGAACTTCATTGCTTGTGACCGTGAGCAGGAGTTGTTGTTGCCGCCGAGCCTGAAGGAGTGGCTGCCGGGGGATCACTTGGCGTGGTTTGTGCTGGCGACGATTGAGGAGATGGATCTGTCGGCGTTTTATGGCGCCTATCGTGGGGATGGTCATGGCCGTGCGGCGCACGAGCCGGGGATGATGCTCGCGCTGTTGCTCTACGCATATTGCAAGGGACAGCGCTCCTCGCGGGTAATCGAGCGCGAGTGCGTGGAGGACGTTGCCTACCGCGTGATCGCGGCGAATCGGCGCCCGGATCACACGACGATCGCGCGCTTTCGCCAGCGGCATGAGGCGGCGCTCGCTGATCTGTTTGGTCAGGTGTTGGGGTTGTGCGCGGAGGTGGGTTTGGTGAAGGTCGGTGTGGTCGCGATCGATGGCACGAAGGTGCACGCGAACGCTTCGCAGCACGCGGCGCGTGACTATGAGCAGATCGCCAGGGAGATCCTTGGCGAGGCTGCGGAGACCGACCGTCTGGAGGACGAGCAGTATGGGGAGAAGCGCGGCGATGAGCTGCCGCCGGAGCTTTCCACCGAGCAGGGCCGGCGGGGTTGGTTGCGCGAGGCTAAACGTCGCCTCGATGAGAAGCGCGCTGAGGAAGCCAAGCCGATCCCGCGTTCGCGTCCTGAGCGCCTTCGGCAGTCAAAGCGCCGGCTGGAGGATGAGCTCGCTGTCGAGTGCGCCGCGAACGCCGCCTACGAGGCCTACCGCGCACGCGGGGTGATGAAGGACGGACGGCGCTTCGGCGCTCCGCCGAAGCCCTACCAGCCACCGGACACGCCGGCGGGAAAGGTCAACGTGACCGATCCCGACTCGCGCAATGTGAAGACGCCACGCGGATACATGCAGGGCTATAACGCGCAGGCCGCTGCGACAGAGCAGCAGATCGTGATCGCTGCCGAGGTAAACGTCGACTCCTCCGATTTCGGGCACTTGGCAGGAATGGTCACCGCCACCGAGACCGAGCTTGAGCGGGCTGGGGTGACTGACACCGTCGAGGTGGTGGTCGCGGACGCTGGCTACTGGCATCAGAAGCAGATGGAGAGCGTGATCAACAAGGGGATCCAGGTCTTGATCCCGCCCGACGCCGGCAAACGCCGAGACACAAGACCAGGATGGGATGGCGGCGCTTACGCGCACATGCGGCGAGTGCTCGAGACCGACTTTGGCGGCGGGCTATACCGAAAACGCAAAGCGATGATCGAGCCGGTGTTCGCGAATACCAAGTTCAACCGCCGGATCGACCGCTTCCAACGCCGAGGAAGATCCGCCGCACGCTCGGAGTGGCGACTGATCACCGCCACCCACAACCTATTGAAGCTCCACAAGCACCAGACAGCCACCGCCGAGACCTGAAAGGGCCCAGAGAGGCCCCAACCACACGACCCGGCGCCGACCCGGCGAGAACCATCGACCCGCCCGCGCCGCGTCACCCACCACCAGGGCCTCACGACCACGCGCCACACCCTTTACGCAACAGCCACGACGAGAACCGAGAGCGAAAATCATCAACTGGCCGGCTTCCGTAACGCGACCGATGGGATATCGGGCCAGGTGCCCATCCGAGCGAGCACGCCGCCAAGCCTCAGGCGGCGAGTGCACCGCATCCGCAGCAGAATCTATCGCTGCCTGCTTCGCTGCGGTGTTGCTTCCAGACGGGCTCGTTGCAGCTACTACAGCGCAACGCCGAGTTGAACTCATCCAGATCATCGATCAGCCGATAGAGATCGTCAGTCGTAAGTGCCGTCGCGTCAACCCGGTGATGAACGCCGAAGTTCGACATGTAGCTGTCAGCCTCCATTCTGGAGAGCACACCCAAGTCCTTGAGCGGCGAGCTGTTGTGCTTGAACCCGCGGCGTAACGCCTTGAGGTAGTCGTAGGCTCCGTAGCGTTGCTCTGGATCGAAGCGGATCTCGTAGCCAAGCTTCGCAAGTGGCGTTGAGAGACCCTGCTCCAAGGCACGGCGTGCGAGATGTGAAACCTCCATCGCGGTGGCGCCCTCGTCAAGCCTTTCTCGTAGGGTTACGCGTGGGTCGCCGTCGGATAGCTGCGGTCCGCCGCGCGGAGAGAACGCGATGATCTCCTTGAACTCCCAGCCTTTCACTGTGCGTCTGAGGATTTCCTTGAATGCACGGTCATGCGTGAGGGCGATCACTTGCCAGTCTGAGAACTCGTCAACGAGGAGGCGGGCGAGCCCTTGCCGGTGGGACGCGTCGAAGCTGTTGACAATGTCGTCGAGGAAAATGGTGCGCCACGGTTGGACATCGAGCTTGAGTCGTGCCAGGTGTAGCGCGAGCCCGAGCGCATTCAGATGTGAGGTACTCATGGTCCGTTGTGGCGGGCTGACGCCAGGGTGGCGACCATCGAAGGTGAGAGAAAACTCCATCTGGCCGCTGCGTGCATGCTTGTAGACCAACTCGACGTCGGTGAACGGACTGCCGCGAATGAGCCTGCCGTAGTAGTCGGCGGCCAGCGCGGCGAGTTGCGTGATCGCTGTCTTGATCGCTTGCTCGATCTCTTCACCGGCGATCGTAAGGATGCGCTGCACCGCAGCGCGGGCTTGCTCGAAGGCTGCGCTCCGTCGTTGGGCATCCTCGAGCCGGAGACACTTCTGACGTAGCTCGGTGAGCTCAACGAGTGCACGCATCTGGGTAGAGCCCGAGCTGGTGGTTGCCGCCTCGCGTAACCTTGGCAACACTTCTCGAAGGGAGGCAAGGTTCGGCGCTGGCGGGCAGGTCTGGCGCTCGCGGTGTGCAGCCTGCAGAGCTCGCCGATACTCGTTCAATGTCTCCTCCGCGGCGATAAGCCGATCCTTGTCAGGCCAGCCGGTAGTTGGTGCACCACGGCAAATGGTGGCGATCGTGTCCGCGATCACGCCGATCTCCTCGCTGAACGCGATGAGGTCAGCGGCGGCCTCGGACAGGCGGCTACGGATCGCCTCCAGCGATGCCGCTCGCTCAGCGAGGCGCTCGGCAAGTTCATCGCCGACGATTGGTTGCTCGCAGACAGGACATCTGCGGTCGGCGGGCACGACGATCCGCTGTGCTGCCTTCAGCAGTGCGGCCATACCGTCAGCGCGTACCGTGGCCTCATCGGCGATTTCGCGGTTCCAGCGGGGTGCCGGATCCTTGCGGACTGCGGCCAGCGCTGCGGCGAGCTGATCGATGATCCTCGTCTGATCTGGATCGACAGCGGGAGGAGTGGAGAGGCTGAGCGCAACGATGTCGCCAGGCCGGCGGATCGGCAGTGTGAGGCCAGCACGAACTCTGAGCTGCTCTGCGCAGGCGACGAGTTCTTCGCCCGCGAGTTGGGAATCGACGGCGGCGCGCTCGGCGACGACTTGGCGACGGGCGGTGTCGGCCTCACGCTTGACGTGACCGCAACTGGTCTTGAGTGGATCCCGCAGGCCATTCAGAGCATCGAGGCCAAGCAACTCAAGCAGAGCCTTCTTCTTCTCACCGGCAGTCTGGCTCATGAAACCCGTGATCGTCGCGTGCCGCAGGATCGGGATCGGGTGCACGTCGATCTGCGCAGCAGCACTCGGGCCGAGTGGTTCAAGGTCCCCCGCTCCCGATCGCGTGATCGTGCGGCGCTGTGGTGGAAATCCTTTGCCCTTGATCTCGACTATCGCCTCTGACGCGTCGAGATGGATCGCAGCATCGATCGAGCAGCCCTCGCGATGAAAGGCTGCCAAGTCACCTGTGCCCCAGAGTTCGGCAGCGTCCGCCAGTGTGGTCTTGGCATGCCCATTCTCCCCGACCAAGCACAAGCTCTTGCCGCGCAGCGACAGCGTGAACCTACGTGGGCAGCCGCGCAGCCCATCGATGACCAGCTCGCTGATCTGCAGGGTGCTCATCCGCCATCCTCCTCGTCGACCTGCGGCTCGGCTGTGCGCAGACGCTCCTCGACGAAGGAGCCCACATGGGAATCGAGACCATCGGAGGTCCATCTGCCTTCGCGGTAGGCGCAGGCGAAGGCGTCGGCGAGCGGCGCAGATTCAGCATCTTCGCTGGCGCGCATGAACAACCTGTCGATGATCTCTGAGGCCGACGCAAGCATCGCGCGCGATGGTACGCCGCCCACCGGTCGTGGTTTTCGCCCTGCTTGTCGGCCGATGCGTCAGCCCGCAAGCCCGCGAGCGCCGGCGTGCAGCGCAATCCATTCGGCGAGCATTTGCCCAGCCTCCGCACTGGCGGCCTCCCACAACGGCCGGCGAGTACCCGCAGCGGCTAGCTGCACGAGCGCCCAATCGTTCAGAGCGACCTCATCGTCTTCGGCGGCGATCTCCCACGCAAGAAACGTGTGGTACGGAACCAGGAGAGGAAGTTCGCTCGCTACTTGCACAGGCTGGACCGTGCGGGGTGGGCAGCGCAGAACGGCCGCGTAAGCCGCGAGCCGAGTCGCCCGCCGTACCCTTCGCGGTGGGCACCGTGCCGTCCAGTCCAGTCGGCTCGCAACTGCACCCGGAGACTCGTCGGGGCGTGCGGCGCGCAGGGCACGCTGAGACTCGATCGCAATCACCACCCACAGCGGCAGCGGGAGCCCCTCCACCGCCGCCCTGCGGCAGGCACGCTCGGCGTGTGGCAAGTCGAGACATAGGTTGAACTCTTCGTGCGCCAGCCCAGGACGCCGGGAACGAGCATCGAGACGCATGGGGCACACGTACTCGCTGGGCCGCTGACCGTCACCGGGGATTAGCCGAAGCGCAGGCATTACGGTTGAACCGTAACCTACGGGTCGGATGTCGCCCAACTACGGCCCGAACAGTCGTCCCGACGACGCCGTCCCGGACTGGCTTCTCGGCGGCAACCGCAAGCGGCGCGTACTCGCCGCCCTCGCGTCCAGCGAGCGTCGGCACGGCTGGACCGCCGCAGAGCTCAGCAAGGAGCTGGGATGCGGGCGCACCACCGCCCACGAGATCCTGCGGGGGCTACGGCCACTCGGAGTGCTGGAGGCACTGCCAGATGGTCGGGTGAGGCTCGCGCGACACGGCGCTTTAGCGCACGCACTACGCGCATTCCTCGCCGCGCTCGCATCACTCGAGCAACAGCAGGTCAACCGTCCCCCGCGTCAGCGCGGCCGCACCTAACCCAGAGACGCACCTCGCGGAGTCAACGTCGCTACGCGTTGCCGGCAATCGCGATTTGCGCCAAGTCTTGTTCCCCGTCCGTTCCCCGTCTGCCAGCCGTCTCAAGCCCTACGACAACAAAAGGTGCCAATTTCCAGGCAATTCCTGAGGGTGAGCGACGGGATTCGAACCCGCGGCCGCCGGGACCACAACCCGGAGCTCTACCAGCTGAGCTACGCCCACCAAGCCGGGGTCGAAGTGTAGCGGCGGGTCTGCTGGGGCCCGCGTCGCCCCGCGTCGCCTCAGGCCCTCCGCGTCCCCGGGGCCGCGGCCAGCAGCAGCTGCGCCGTCACGTCCCGGCTCTGGCGCTGCGCGGTGCGCCAGCCCCGGCCCATCGAGAGCTGCTCCGGCGGGATCCGCGGGCCCTCGAGCACCGTCAGCCGCGCCTGGCGCGGGTCCCACCTGAGCTCCCCCAGCTCGAACGGCCGGTCGGCCGCCCACGGCTCCAGCACCGTGGTCTGCAGCTCCTCCCCGCTCAGGTTGAAGCGGCACAAGTTGCGCGGGAAGTGGCGCAGCTCCATGTGGTACACGTGCTCCGGGTCGGTGGGTGCAGGTGGCGGAGTCAACATGGGCTGTCCGCTGGACACCTTGCCCGGCTGGGGGCGCCGGGATAGGCCCGCTCCGAGCGCCACCACCGCGTCGATCTCCACCAGCGCGCCCCGCGGCAGCGCCGCCACCCCCACCGTCACCCGCGCCGGCGGGTCGGCGGTGAAGAACTCCCCGTACACCTCGTTCACCTCACCGAAGCGCTCCAGGTCGGTCATGTAGATCGTCACCCGCACCGCCTGCTCCAGACCGGTCCCGGCTGCCGCGCACACCGCCTGCAGGTTCTCCAGGCAGCGCCGCGCCTGCTCGGCCGCGCTTGCGCCCACCACCTCGCCGCTCACTGGGTCCAGCGGAATCTGGCCCGAGCAGAACAACAGCTCACCCGCCGTTCGCAGGTCAACCAGCACCGCGTGGCTGTAGGGACCGATCGCCGCCGGCGCCCCCGGAGCGGTCACGATTTGGCGGGCAGGGTCCATACCGCGCAGACCCTACACATCCACAGATTCCATCCGGATTCCATCCGGTGCGCCGGTCTCAAGCTCAACCGATCTCAAATTCAAGTCACCGCGCGCGAGGAGCGAGGAGTATCTCGAACACCCGCGCGACGAGTCTCACCGACCCACGCACCGCCTGCACACCGAGACTCGCCGCCGCCCGATCGGCTAGATTCCAACTGGTGCGACCCTCCGTCAGGAAGCTCGCCGTCGCATTCCTGACGGCGCCCATCGCTCTCGCCTGCTCGCTCCCCGCCCCAGCCGGAGCCCAGATCGCCTACGGCCCGTGCAGCGACAACAACGAACTCGCGTGCGGGCACCTCACCGTCCCGCTCGACCCCTCCGGAGCCACGCCTGGGAGCATCACGCTCGCGGTTCGCCGCCGCCGCGCGCCCGTTGGGGAAGCGGGCTCCGCGGTCGTTGCGCTCGCGGGCGGCCCCGGGCAGTCGGCGATCCCGTTCGCCGAAGACTTCACCGAACTGCTCGGGTCGATCCTCTCGACGCGAGATCTGATCGTCTTCGACCAGCGCGGCACCGGCTTCTCGCACCCGCTGTCCTGCCACGGCTTCGAACACCCCGGCTCCTTCCGCTCCGCCGGGCAGCTCCTCGCCGCCTGCGCCAACCAGATCGGCCCCGAACGCGCCTTCTACACCACCCCCGACTCCGTAGCTGACATCGAGGCGCTCCGCCGCGCGGGAGGCTATGAAAAGCTCGTGCTGTGGGGCACCTCCTACGGCACGAAGGTCGCCGAGCAGTACGCCCAGCAGTACCCCCAGCACGTCGAAGCGCTCGTCCTCGACTCCGTCGTCCCCCCTGACGGGCCCGACCCCTTCAACCGCGCCACGTTCGCCGCGGTGCCCCGCATCCTGCGCCAGCTCTGCGCCGCGCGCGGGTGCGCGCAGATCACCCCCAACCCCGTGAGCGACCTCGCGCGGGTCGTGCAGCGCATGCGTGGCGGCCCGCTGAGCGGCCGCTGGATCGGCGGCCACGGCCACCCCTTCACGGTCCACGTCTCCTCCAACGAGCTGCTCGACATCCTGCTCGCGGGCGACTTCGACCCGATCCTGCGTGCCGAATTCCCCGCCGCGCTCCGCGACACCGCCGCCCACGGCGACACCGCCCCCCTCGTGCGCCTGCTCGCGCGAACTTTCGGAGCGTACGGTGGCGGAGGCGAAGAAGGTGAAGGCACCGATGGGCCGCTCTTCCTCGCCACCACCTGCGAAGAGGAGGCGTTTCCCTGGAGCCGCTCCGCCAACCCCAGCGAACGCCTCGCCCAGGCCACCGCCCAAGTTGACGCCCTGCCCGTGAGCGCGACCGCCCCCTTCACGTCCGCGAACATGCTCAACTTCGACGAGCTCCGCACCTGCGCCTTCTGGCCGTTCGCCACTCCCGCGCCCCCGGTCGTGCCGGAAACGATGCCTGACGTCCCCACGCTGATCCTCAGCGGCGCCGACGACCTGCGCACCCCCACGGCCAACGCCCGCGCGCTCGCCGCACAGATCCCCGACGCGCACCTGCTCGTGGTGCCCAACACGGGACACGCGGTGCTCGAGAGCGAGCCCACACCCTGTGCGCGAGTCGCGCTGCGCGCGATGTTCGCCGGGGCTGGCGGGGTGGGCGGACACTTCAAACCCTGCCCCGCCGGGTCGCCGCCACTCCTTGAGGACCTCGCACCGCTGCCCCCCGAGCGGCTCTCCGACGTTCCCCCAGCGCACGGGAACAGCGGTCGGGCTGGGCGAACTCTGCAGGCGGTGGCGCTCACGCTCGCCGACTTCGCCCGCCAGTTCACGCTCCAGCTGCTCGAAGGCGGGGCGGGCGGGGGCTCAAGTCTCAACCTCTCCTCGCTGCGCAGCGGCGGCCTGCGCGCCGGCTGGGCGCAGCTCACAAAGGGCGGGCTGCGCTTCCACGGCTACTCCTACGTGCCGGGCGTAACGCTCTCCGGCACGATCAAGGCCGCAAGCATCGCGCTGCGGATCGGCGGCTCCACGGCGGCCCGCGGCGCACTGCGCCTCGGGCCCCACAGAGCGCTCGTCGGCAAGCTGGGAGGCCGGCGTGTCCACCTCGGCTCCAGCCCCACTGCGACTGCCGCTATTGTCGGTTCCGATGCGCAGACGAGCCCCGCTCTCGGTCTTCGTGGCCCTGCTGTCCGCGCTGCCGCTCGCCGGTTGGCCCGCCTCCTCAGCCGGCTCCCCTGGGACTAGCCTCAGCTTCTCCCCCTGCCCCCGCGAAGCCTCCTTCGCGTGCACCACCGTCACCGTCCCCCTCGACCGTGGCGGGACGGTACCCGGCACGATCTCTCTGAGCGTGGAGCGCACTCAGAGCGGCCTCACCCCGAGCTCGAGCGCCGTGCTCGCGCTCGCCGGGGGGCCGGGCCAGGCGGCCAACCCGCTCGCGAGCTTCATCGCCAAGGCGATCTCTCCCGCGCTGCGCGGCCGTGACCTGGTCGTTTACGACCAGCGCGGCACCGGACGCTCGGGCCCGCTGAATTGCCCGGCGCTGCAGAGCCCGCCGGCGCTGGAAGGCGCCGGTCTCACGGTCGGCCGCCTGGCCGAACAGTGCGCGTTGCAACTCGGGCCCGCGCGCGGCGCGTTCACCACCCAGGAATCGGTGCAGGACCTCGAGGCCGTCCGCGAAGCGCTCGGCTACGAAAAGCTCGTGCTCTACGGCACCTCCTACGGCACCAAGGTGGCGCTCGAGTACGCCGAACGCTACCCCGCCCACGTCGAAGCGCTCGTGCTCGACTCCGTCGTGCTCCCCGAAGGCCCCGAACCCTTCGGGCTGTCCACCCTCCAGGCGCTCGCCCCCGTGCTCGGGGAGCTCTGCTCGGAAGGAGCCTGCGCGCACGTCACCGCCAACCCCCTCAACGACATTGCACGCCTCGCCACGCACCTGCGCCGCCACCCGCTCGGCGGCTCGGTGTACGACGGTGCCGGGCACCGCCACTCCGCGACGCTCGCCGAGGCCGACCTGCTCGGCATCCTGGAGGCCGGCGACCTGAACCCGGCGCTGCGCGCGCTGCTGCCCGCCGCGGTGCGGTCGGCGCTGCGCCACGACCCCGATCCGCTGCTGCGCCTGAAGCTGCTCGCCGAAGGGCTGATCCCCAACCTGCCCACCGTGCCGCGGGGATCGCGCGCGGAACGGGAAGCGAGCGAAGAAGAAGACAACGCGCTGTTCCTCGCGACCTCCTGCGAGGAGAAGCCCTTCCCCTGGCAGCGCGCCGCGCCGCCCGCCACCCGCCACGCCGAAGCGCTCGCCGCGTTGCACGCGCTGCCGAGCTCGGACCTCTACCCCTTCGACGCAGCCACCGCGTGGACCACCAGCCTCCTGCCCGCCTGCGTGAGCTGGCCCGACGCCGCTCCGGCCCCGCCCCTGCCGGCCCCCCTGCCGAACGTGCCCACGCTGATCCTCTCCGGTGCACAGGACCTGCGCACCCCCACCTCCGGCGCGCGCGCCCTCCTCGCGCGGATCCCCGACGCCCAGCTGCTCGTCGTCCCCTACACCGGCCACTCGGTGCTCGGCAGCGACCTCAGCGGCTGCGCCGAAGCGGCGGTGGCCACCTTCTTCGGGGGCGCTCCCGTACAGCCGTGCAAGCCGGCCTCCGACATCTTCAGCCCCACCCCCGTCACCCCCACCCGGCTCGCCTTCGTCCAGCCGGTCCCCGGCCTGCGCGGCAACGCCGGGCGCACCCTCACCGCGGTGCTCGACACGATCGTGGACCTCGAGCGCCAGGTGATCGGGGCGACGCTGCAGGTCGAGCAGGAACTGCCCACCGGGTCGAGCTTCGGGGGCCTGCACGGGGGCTACGCCAGGCTGAGCGCCTCCGCGGTGCGCCTCTCGGACCTCACCTTCGTGCCCGGAGTCGCACTCTCCGGCACCCTCTCCGCCAGCGAGGGCAGGCTCCACAGCATCACCGTCCGCGTCAGCGGCTCCGCCGCTACGCACGGCACCGTCACGATCGCCTCCGGCGGCCGCGCGATCGGCTCCCTGGGCGGCCGTCGCTTCGACGTGAGCATCGCCCGGGCGCACCTCTCCCGCGTGGGCGCCCCGCCTGCCGGCTGGCCGCCGGGGATCCACTTCCCGCTGCCCCCGCTCGCGCGGCTCCGCTGACGACCGGTCGTCTCCCGGCCAGCCCCGCCCGCGCGAGTCGGCCCCCCGGTGGCGGCGTTAGGCGCCCGCGAGGGCCGTGCCCTCGGCTACGCTGAGCCCGTGCCCAACGCGCTCGCGCGGGAGACCTCTCCGTACCTGCGCCAGCACGCCTCCAACCCCGTCAACTGGCTGCCGTGGGGCCCCGAGGCACTGGCGGCCGCTCGCGCGCGCGACGTGCCGCTGGTGGTCTCGATCGGCTACTCCTCCTGCCACTGGTGCCACGTGATGGAGCACGAGTCCTTCGAGGACCCCCGCGTGGCGGCGGTGATGAACGAGGAGTTCGTGTGCGTGAAGGTGGACCGCGAGGAGCGCCCCGACGTCGACGCGCTCTACATGGAGGCCGTCCAGGGGATGACCGGCCACGGGGGCTGGCCGCTGAACGTCTTCCTCACCCCCGAGCAGTTGCCCTTCTACGGCGGCACCTACTTCCCGCCGGAGCCCCGCCACGGGATGCCCTCGTGGACGCAGGTGCTGCACGCGATCGCCGAGACGTGGCGCGAGCAGGCCGCGGAGATCCGCGCGGGGGGCGAGCGGATCCGCGCGCAGCTCTCCGCCGGTGCGCGCCTGACCCCCTCCACGGAGCCTTTCGACGCGGGCGCCCTGGACGCCGCGGTGGTGAGGCTGCGGGAGTCCTTCGACGCCGTCAACGGCGGCTTCGGCGGCGCCCCCAAGTTCCCGCAGGCCTCCGTGATCGAGTTCCTGCTGCTGGCCGAAACGGGGATGCTGGCCGAAACGGGGATGCGAGCCGAAGGCGAGTGTCTACCGGCTTCGGTCGAAGGCGAGTGTCTACCGGCTTCGGTCGAAGGCGAGTGTCTACCGGCTTCGGCCGAAGGCGAGTGTCTCCCGGCTTCGGCCGAAGGCGAGTGTCTCCCGGCTTCGGCCGAAGGCGAGTGTCTCCCGGCTTCGGCCGGCGAGCGCGAGATGTCGCTCGCGACGCTCCGCGCGATGGCGCGCGGGGGCATCTGCGACCAGCTCGGCGGGGGCTTTCACCGCTACTCCGTGGACGCCTCGTGGACGGTGCCGCACTTCGAGAAGATGCTCTACGACAACGCTCTCCTCGCGCGCGCCTACCTGCACGGGTACCGCCTCAGCGGCGAGGAGGAGTACGCCAGCGTGTGCCGCGCGACGCTCGACTGGGCGCTGCGCGAGATGCGAGGGCCCGAGGGCGGCTTCTACTCGGCGCTCGACGCCGACTCCGAGGGCGTGGAGGGCCGCTTCTACGTGTGGAGGGTGGAGGAGCTGGAGGAGTGCCTCGGCGCAGACGCCGACGCCGCGATCCGCTGGTTGGGGGTTACCGAGGAGGGCAACTTCGTCAACCCCCACCACCCCGAGCCCGGCCTGAACGTGCTCACCGACCGGGGGGGCACACAGCCCGAAGGGCTGGGTCGGCCCGATGCGGACACCCGCGAGCGTATCCGCGCACGCCTGCTGGAGGTCCGCGCTGCTCGCACCCGGCCCGGCCTCGACGACAAGCGCCTCACGAGCTGGAACGCCCTGATGATTGCCGCGCTCGCCGATGCGGGCGCGGTGCTCGGCGGGGAGGTCGGGCTTCGCTACCTGGACGCCGCGGAGCGCTGCGCCGAGTTCGTCCTGCGCGAGCTGCGCGACGGCGAGGGACGGCTGCTGCGCACCTACAGCGAGGGTGGCGCACGGATCGGCGGCTACCTGGAGGACCACGCCTTCCTGCTAGAGGCGTTCGTGGTTCTTTTCGAAGCGACCTGCGCGGAGCGCTGGCTCACCGAGGCGCGCGCGCTCGCCGAGCAGACGATCGACCGCTTCGCCGACCCCGAGCGCGGCGGCTTCTTCTCCACGCCCTCCGACGGCGAGGCGCTGATCGCGCGGCGTAAGGACCTCGAGGACACCCCGATCCCCTCCGGCGCCTCCTCCGCCGCCATGGGCCTCCTGCGTCTCGCGCAGATCACGGGCGAGGAGCGCTACGAACGCCACGCGCTCGGCGTGCTAGCGCTGCTGCACGAGATCGCCCCCCGTCACCCCGCGGCGTTCGGGCACCTCCTGCAGGCGCTTCAGCTGCACCTCTCCCCGGCCAAGGGCCTTGCGTGCGCGACCCCGGCTGCCCGTTCGGCAGCCACCGGCCCCGGGGACGCCACCACAACGCCGCCCGCCGCAGCCCGGCAGGGCGGAGGCTCATCCCAAAATTAGGGCGTCCAGGACCAAGCTGGGCGATGCGGATCGGTGAAGCTCGGCTGGTGGCACGGGCGAGACGAGACGTGGCGTCCAGCGCCGCGTCGCGGACGCCCTACAAGATCGACAGGTAGCGGTCGAGCTCCCACTGAGAGACCTGCACGCGGTAGTCCTCCCACTCCTGGCGCTTGATCTCGACGTAGCGGTTGAACATGTGCTCCCCGAGGGTGCGCAACACGAGCTCCGACTGCGCGGTCAGCTCGATCGCGTCCCCCAGCGTCTCCGGCAGCTGCTCGACCCCCAGCCGCCCGCGCTCTTTGCCGGTGAGGTGGTAGAGGTTCTGCTCCATCGGCTCCGGCAGCTCGTAGCCCTTCTCGATTCCCTCCAGACCGGCCTGCAGGAGGACGGCGAAGGTCAGGTAGGGGTTGCACGCGGGGTCTGGGCAGCGCAGCTCCATGCGGGTTGCCCGCTCTCTGCCCGGGTGGTACAGGGGCACCCGCACCAGCGCCGAGCGGTTGCGCCGCGACCACGCTACATACACCGGCGCCTCGTAGCCGGGGACGAGGCGCTTGTAGGAGTTGACCCACTGCGCGAACACAGCGCAGATCTCCCGCGCGTGGCGCAGCTGGCCTGCGATGAACGCCTTGCCCACCTCCGAGAGGAAGTACGGGTCCTCGGGGTCGAAGAACGCGTTGCGCCCCTCCGTGAAGAGCGACTGGTGGGTGTGCATCCCCGAGCCGTTCTCCCCGAACAGGGGCTTCGGCATGAAGGTGGCGTGCCACCCGTACTTCATCGCGTACTCCTTCACGGTGATGCGGTAGGTCATGCAGTCGTCGGCCATCTTCATCGCGTCCGCGTAGCGCATGTCGATCTCGTGCTGGGAGGGGCCCACCTCGTGGTGGGTGTACTCCACGTGGATCCCCAACTGCTCCAGCGCGAGCACCGTCTCGCGGCGCACGTCCGAGCCGGCGTCGAGGGTCGTCAGGTCGAAGTAGCCCCCGCGGTCCAGCACCTCGGTGGAGCGGGAGTCGCGGAACAGGAAGTACTCGAGCTCGGGCCCCACGTTGAACGTGTCGAAGCCCATCCCCCGCGCGCGCTCCACGGCGCGGCGCAGCACGTGGCGAGGGTCGCCCTCGTAGGGGGTGCGCTCGGGGGTGATGACGTCGCAGAACATGCGCCCCACCCCCTGCTCCTCCGGGCGCCAGGGGAGCACCGCGAACGTGGTGGGGTCGGGCAGCGCGATCATGTCGGACTCCTCGATCGCGTTGAAGCCGGTGATCGAGGAGCCGTCGAAGCCCATCCCCGCCTCGAACGCGTCCTCGAGCTCGGCGGCGTTGATCGAGAAGGACTTCAGCTGGCCGAGGATGTCGGTGAACCAGAAGCGGATGAAGCGGATTTTTCGCTCCTCCACGAGCGCCGTCACGTCCGCGGCGGTCTTGGGCATGTCGGGCTGCTCGGCCATCCCCGGCGGACCTTAGTCGATGGCCTGCGTGCCCGGTATCGACGGATGGCCAAACCGCGGGGCGCGGGCGGGCGGGCCATCGAACATCCCGAAGTCCGCGCGAGCGCCTACCCGTGCGCGCTGAGGAGCGCCGCGAGCACCAGCACGAACCCCAGCACCACGGCCCACGACGCGATCCTGTCGGGGTGCGGCCCCACCCACTCCATCGGCGTACGGCGCGGCCTGCGCCGGTGGCGCAAGGTCCTCTCGACCATGCCGTGAAGCTAACGGTGCGTTCGGACGGCACGAAGCGCGCGGGAACTACTTTTTGGATTGCGGCTGGCGCCGCCGCGGCGTTCGCAGCGGTTCTCCGCGGTGCCGGCAAAGGGCCGGGGAACTCGCTCGGTTGGCCGCCACGCCAGCGGCAAAGACCACGGCGTCGCCGCTCAGTGGCCCGCCACGGTCGCCACGAAGTTGGCGACGTCTTCCGCTTCGTCGCCCTGGTAGAGCAGCTTCGGCATCTGGCCTTTGCCGCGCGCGCGGCCTTCGAGGATCGCGCTCAGCACGAACGCCCTGCGATCGCCCTGGGCTTCCTTCGGCGGCAGGCTGGCGGCGACGGTCGGGATCAGCACGTCGAGGTTCGGGCCGGTCCGGCCCACCGCGCTTGCGCCGTTCAGGGTGTGGCAGAGGTTGCAGGCGTGCGAGAACAGTTCGCGGCCCTTCTGCTGCTGGGCGTTCAGGTGCACGCCTCCTGCCCCCACGCTCGCCTTGTGCTCGCCGTTGAAGGCCAGCACCAACGCGGGGACCACCAGACCGAACGCGCACACCACCACGATCACTCCGCTCAGCGCGCGCTGAGCGGCCTTCGATTCGGTGTGCAGCGCGTTGCGCGCCCCCCGTGGGCCCCCGCGTATCGCCACGAAGAGCACGCCGAGGCCGAGGACCACCCAGAAGATGACAAAGCCGATCACCATGCCGGCGGGGACGATATCGGTTGCCGGCGCCGGAACGCTCGCCGGAGGGATCCTGGCCGAGGCCGGCCGGGACGTGGGGGCGGAGAGCGGGTGACCGATGTCGGTCGGCCCCGGCAGACGTCGAAGGGGGCGGTCGGCGGGCGCGCGCCTCCCCCAGGATAAGAACTTCCCCACAGTCCTCTTGAAGATCTCTTGATCTATCGCGCTAGCCTTGGTGGTGGACGTCGAACTGCGACCCAAGGCCCAGTCCATGAGCAACTTTCTCCGCCGCCTGCCCCTCTCCCGTCTGCTGCTCCTCTGCGGGGTGCTGATCGCGGTCGGCGTCGGCGCAACCGCACTCGCAGCCGCGCTGGGCGTAGGCCCCACGCCCCCGCCCAAGCCGCTTGCCGAAGCCGTTCACGACGCCCTCGCCGCGCCGGCGCCCGAGGGCGTGAGCGCGCGGATCCAGCTCACCAACCACCTCCTCGAAGGCGCCTCCCTCGCCGACGGCGCAGGCGGAGAAGCCGGCCAGCTCGCCTCCAGCCCGCTGGTCACCGGCGCCTCGGGCCGGCTGTGGATCTCCAAGGACGGACGCGTGCGCGTGGAGCTGCAGAACGAAGAAGGAGACACTGAGATCCTCTACGACGGGCACACCCTCTCGCTGTACGACGCCGCCTCCAACACGCTCTACCGCTACACCCCCCCGCAGGTCTCAGGCGAAGGGAGCTCCAGCGCCGGCGGGGCCACCGGCTCCCCGAACGCCGACTCCGGCTCGCCGCTGCAGACCGACAAGGCGGGCGCAGTCCAGATGACCTGGGCCTCTACGCCCACCGGCCACCGCGAAGTTCCGAGCGTCGCGAAGATCGAAGAAGCGATCTCCCACATCTCCAAGCACGCCACCCTCTCCGGCGCCACCCCCACCGACGTGGCCGGCCAGCCCGCCTACACCGTGCGCATCTCCCCCAGCCACAACGGCGGCGAGCTCGGCGGCGCGGAGCTCTCCTTCGACGCCGTCCACGGCGCGCCCCTGCGCGCGGCGATCTACTCCACGAACAGCGCCTCCCCCGTGGTCGAACTGGCGGCCACCGAAATCTCTTACGAACCGGTGCCCGACTCGGTCTTCGCCTTCTCCCCGCCCCCCGGCACCAAGATCCAGGAGGTCAGCCCACCCAAGGAAGGCGTCGAACCCTCCGGCAGCTCCGCCGACAGCGGCGGGAGCCACCCAAAGGCCACCACCCACGGCAACGGCCTCGAAGGGATCACAGTGATCGAAAGCCCCGTCAAGGAAGGCGCCGGCAAGTCCCCGCCAGCCCTGCCGGAAGGGCTGCAGAAAGTGCAGGTCAACGGCGCCGCCGCCGCCGAGCTGCCCACCGCGCTCGGCACGCTGCTGAGCTTCGAGCGCGCCGGCGTGCGCTACCTGCTCGTCGGCTCGGTCGCCCCGGCTGCGATCGAGGCCTTCGCGCGGGGCCTCTGACGTGACCGAGGCTCGCCCGGGCGAGGACCTCGTCGTTCCTGACCAGGACGCAAGGAGCGTGGTGTGAGCACACGAGCGGCCGAGGACGCCGCCAGGGGCGGCGAGTCCCCGCTCGCCCCGGCCGACGACGGAGCCCTTCCCGTACGGGCCAGGGGGTTGGTGAAGCGCTACAAGGACGTGCTCGCAGTCGATCACATCGACCTGAACGTCCACGTGGGCGACGTCTACGGCTTTCTCGGCCCCAACGGCGCCGGCAAGACGACCACGCTGCGCATGGCGCTTGGGCTGATCGTGCCCACGGAGGGCGTGGTGGAGCTGTTCGGGCGCGACCCCATGCGCCAGGGCGCCGGCGCCCTCGAGGGCGTGGCGGGGTTCGTGGAGGCGCCGCGCTTCTACCCGTACCTGACGGCCCGCAAGAACCTCGAACTGCTCGCCGCGCTCGACGGCGACGGGGCACGCGATCGGATCGACGAGGTGCTCGCCGTCGTCGAGCTGGCCCCGCGCGCGAAGCACCGCGTGGGCGGCTACTCCCACGGGATGCGCCAGCGCCTGGGGATCGCCGCCGCGCTGCTGCGCCGTCCCCGCCTGCTGATCCTCGACGAGCCCGCCACGGGCCTGGACCCCGCGGGGATGCGCGACATGCGCGAGCTGATCCGCCGCCTCGCCGGCGAAGGCATCACCGTGCTGCTCTCCAGCCACCAGCTTCCCGAGGTCCAGGAACTCTGCGACCGCGTGGCGATCGTGGACCGCGGCCGCGTTGTGTACGAGGGCGCACTCGCCGACCTGCGCCGCCAGGGCGGGGCCGGCTACCGGCTGCGCACCACCGACGACGTCCGCGCGGTGGAGATCGCGCGGGCCCAGCCCGGCATCGAGCACACGACGAGCGGCGAGCACGGGGTGAGCCTCCAGGCGCAGGAGCGCGACATTGGCGCCCTTTCGTTGGCGCTGGGGCAGGGGGGCGTCGGCATCCTCGCGTTGACCCCTGAGCTCGCGACGCTCGAGGACCTGTTCTTCCGGTTGACGGAGAACGGCGGGGCGGGTGCGAACGGCGGCGCGGGGGCGCGCGGGGCCGGCGACGCGGGTGAGGCAGGCAGCACGCGCGCAGCAGGTGCGGGCGAGACAGGCGGAGCGGACGAGGCCGGCGGGGTGGGCAACGACGCGAGCACACGCGAAGCCGGCGGGGAGCGCCAGCCCACGGGAAGCCAGGTGCGCCCATGAGCGCGATCGAGGCATCCGCCTCCTCCCCGTCGCCCTCCCCTACGCTCGCCGGCCCACGGCCCGCGTACGGCCAGCGGCCCCCCACGCTGACCGCCTACCGCTGGGAGCTGCGCAAGCTGGTCTCGCAGAAGCGGACCTACCTGGGGCTTGGGCTGGGGGTCCTGCTGCCCGTGATCTTCGTGGTGTTCCAGAACCTGCACCACCGCCACGACCGTGGAGCGGACAACGTCTTCGCCTCCCAGATCACCCAGTCCGGCCTGGCCACGCCTGTGCTGATGCTGCTGTTCCTGTCGGTCTTCATGCTGCCCCTGATCGCCGCCCTGGTCGCCGGGGACATCGTCGCCGCCGAGGACGGCAACGGCACCTTGAAGACGATTCTCACGCGCTCGGTCAACCGCGGGCAGGTGTTCGCTGCGAAGACCCTCGCGGCGATGACCTACGCCGCGATCGCGGTGTTCCTGTCGGCCGCCGTGGCGACCGCCGGCGGCGTCGCCTCGTGGGGGTTCAACCAGATCGACACCTACTCCGGAACCACGGTGTCCGCGTCGGAAGGCCTCCTGCTGGTGTTCGCCGCCAACGCCTGCTACCTGATCCCGCTGCTGAGCGTCGCCTGCATCGGCGTGCTGCTGTCCACCGCCACGCGCAACTCCGCCGCGTCCGTGGTCGGAACGGTCGGCTTCGTGATCCTGCTGTTCATCGTCGCGCAGATCCCGGGGCTGGAAAGCATCAAGCCCTACCTGCTCACCGAACAGTTCGAGAACTGGCACGGGCTGCTGCGCACCCCGACCGACTGGGCTCCGATCTGGCACTCGCTGTGGGTCTGCGCGCTGTACGCCGTCCCCGCGCTGTTCGCCGCCTACCTCGTGTTCCTGCGCCGCGACGTCGCGGGCGGCTGAACAGAGCTCAGCGCTTGGCCGCGGCCGGCAACTCCACCGGCTCCAGCTCGACCTCGTGCTCCAGGCGGTGCACCTCGCGGCGCT
Source organism: uncultured Solirubrobacterales bacterium (assembly GCA_963703395.1). GTDB lineage: Bacteria > Actinomycetota > Thermoleophilia > Solirubrobacterales > Solirubrobacteraceae > Palsa-744. The sequence goes on from OY969817.1 coordinate 1,957,831, forward strand.
CGATCAGGCCGGCGCCGAGGCGCCCGGTGGACTCCGCGCCGCACGCCACCCCAAAGCGCAGGCACTCCGCGGGGGAGCTGCCGGCGTAGCGCGCCGAGACGTAGCCGGCCAGGAAGGCGTCGCCCGAGCCGCGTTTGGCGACCGGCTCGCGCGGCTCGATGCGGGCCCGCAGGACCGCGGGCTGGCCGTCGATCTGCAGCTGCGCGAAGCACCCGTCGGGGAGCGTCATGATCGCTTCGCGTGCCCCCAGCGCGACCAGCTCGCGCACCGCGAGGGAGCGCTCCTGCTCGTCGGCGAACTCGTGGCCCACCAGCTCCTCGGCCTCCAGGACGTTGGGGGAGACCACGTCCGGCTCGGCGCGCATGGCGTGGCGCAGGGGATCGCCGTCGGTGTCGATCACGGTTGTGACGCCCACGCGGTGCAGCTCGCGGATCAGCGACGCGTACACGTCGGGCTCCACCCCGCGGGGGATCGAGCCCGCGAACACCACGATCGCCGCGCCGCGCGCGAGGTACAGCAGCTTGTCGCGGAACAGCTCCACCTCGCGCTCGTCCACCCGCGGCCCGCGCTCGTTGATCTCGGTCTGCTCGCCCGTGGTGGGGTCGAGCACGGAGGTGTTGGTGCGCGACTCCTCGCGGATGCGCACGAAGTCGTTGAGGATCGACTCCTCGGTGAGCTGCTCCACGATGTGCGTCCCGGTGGCTCCCCCCGCCATGCCGGTCGCGATCACCGGCTGCCCCAGCGCCTTCAGGGCGCGGGCGATGTTGACGCCCTTGCCCCCCGCCATCGTGCGCTGCTCGACTGTGCGGTGGCGGCGACCGAGGCGGAAGTTGGGGACCGAGAGCGACTTGTCGATCGCCGCGTTGAGCGTGACCGTGATGATCATGCTCCGCTCACACTACCCCAACGCCCACGCGGCCGCGCGCAGGCGCTCAGCCTCGGCGCGGGCCGCTTCCGCCGGGTCGCCGCCGGTGGCGAGGTGCGCGCCGGCGATGCTGCGCGAGGCCGTGATCAGGCCGCCCGCCCGGCCCGGCGCGAACGCGGCGGCCAGCTCCTCCACGCGGCCGCCCTGCGCCCCGACGCCCGGCAGCAGCAGCACCGCGTGGGGCATCAGCTCGCGCGCCCGCGAGAGGTGACTCGGTTGCGTGGCCCCCACCACCGCGCCCACGTCGCTCAAGCCCGAGGCCTCCCCCACCCCCTCTGCCCCCAGCTCCTCCACGAGCTCCGCCAGGCGCTCCCAGACCGTGCTGGCCGAGCTCCGAGCGGTCGCCGCGAGCTCGAGGTCCTGCACGTCGGCGGCGCCCGGGTTGGAGGTGCGCACCAGCACCAGCACGCCCGCCCCCTTCGCGCGGGCGACCGTCACGAACGGCTCCACCGCGTCTCTGCCCAGCAGCGGGTTGACCGTGGCCATGTCCGCCCCCAGGCGCTCGAACAGCGCCTGCGCGTAGGCGTGCGCGCTGACCGCGATGTCCCCGCGCTTGCCGTCCGCGATCGTGAGCAGGCCGCGTCGGCGCGCGTGCTCGACCACATCGCCCAGCGCCTCCCACCCCGGCGCTCCCAGCCGCTCGAAGCAGGCGAGTTGGGGCTTCACCGCGACGCACGCCGGCCCCGCCGCGTCGATCACCGCGCAGCAGTGGACGTGGACCGCCACCGCGGTGCGCCACGCCGGCGAGGCATCTGCGCGCATGCCCCGCGCGGCGTCGTGCATCCCCGGCCACAGCGCGTGCGGGTCGGGGTCCAGGCCGAGCACGATCTGCGACTCCCGCTCCGCCACGCGCTGCGCCAGGATGTCGCCGAACGCGGTTGCCATCGTCGCGCGAGAATATCCTTCGCCGATGGACCTCTCCCGTGTCGCGTGGATAGTGACCGTGCTGATCGCCCTGCTCACCGCCGCGATCGTGCTGCAAGCCGGCTACACCGGCTACGCCTTGCTGTCCGTCGCGGTGGGGGGCTCCGCGGCGATCAACCTTCTTTGAGCCACTCCTCCAGCGCCCGCGCAGCGCGGCCGCGGTGGGAGATCGCGTCCTTCTGCTCCGCGCTCAGCTGCGCCATCGTCAGGGTGGGCGGGGCCTCATCCCCGTCGTCGGGCAGAAAGGCGGGGTCGTAGCCGAAGCCACCCGCTCCGCGCGGCTCGGCCGCGACACGGCCGGTGCAACGGCCCTCGAAGAGCCGCTCGACGCCCCCGGCGGGGTCCACGTAGGCCAGCGCGCACACGTACGCCAGGGCGCTGCCCGCAGGGGCCTCGCGCAGCAGCTTGTGGAGGTTCTGCTCGTCGGTGGCCCGCTCCCCGGCGTAGCGCGCCGAGCGCACGCCCGGCGCTCCGCCGAGGGCCGCCGCTTCGATGCCGGAGTCGTCGGCGATCGTCGGCTGCCCGGTCGCGGCAGCCGCGGCGCGCGCCTTGCCGAGGGCGTTCTCCGCGAACGTCTCCCCGTCCTCCGGCGGCAGCTCCACGGCGTCGGGCAGGATCGCCACCTCGTGGTCGGGTAGCAGGCGCGCGAGCTCGCGGCGCTTGTGGTCGTTGTGGGTCGCCAGCAGCAGCCTCACGGCGTCGCGATCGCGCGCTCCTGCGCGGCGCGCAGCTGCGAGATCCCGTCCGCCGCCAGCGCCAGCAGCTCGTCGAGGCTAGTCCGGGAGAGGGGGGTGCGCTCCGCCGTGGCCTGCACCTCCAGCAGGTCCCCCTCCCCGGTCATCACCACGTTGGCGTCGACCTCCGCGGTGGAGTCCTCGGAGTAGTCGAGATCGAGCAGCGCGGTCCCCGCGACCATCCCGCACGAGACCGCCGCCACCGAGCCCGTCAGCGGCAGCTGCTCCAGCCGTCCCTCCTCCCGCAGGCGCGCGCAGGCGAGCGAGAGCGCCACGTAGGCGCCGGTGATCGACGCGCAGCGCGTGCCCCCGTCGGCCTGCAGCACGTCGCAGTCGAGGTAGATCGTGCGCTCTCCGAGCGCCTCGAAGTCGATCACGCCGCGTAGCGCGCGCCCGATCAGGCGCTGGATCTCGACCGAGCGCCCGTCCAGGCGACCGCGGGTCGCGTCGCGCTGCTTGCGCTCGCCGGTGGAGGCGGGCAGCATCCCGTACTCAGCCGTCACCCACCCCCGGCCCTTGCCGGCGAGCCAGCGCGGCACGCTCTCCTGCGCGGAGGCGGTGCAGATCACGCGGGTCTCCCCCATCGAGATCAGGACCGAGCCGGTCGCGGTGCGCATGAATCCCGGCTCGATCGCCACCGGGCGCAGCCCGTCCGGCGCGCGCCCGTAGCTGCGTACAGGCACACCCGCGCCGGCGCCCGCGCCGCTCTCGAGCGTGGAGCCGGCGCCCTCCCCGAGGGCGGGCGGGACGGGTACGGGCTTCTGGGAGGGCGTGCTCACGCGATCGCCTCCGCCGCGGCGAGCCGCACCTGCTCGACCGGGCCGAGGGGCATCTGCAGGAAGCGTGTGCCCTGCTCGCGGAACGCCTCGGCGTCGCTGGTGCAGAGGAAGCGGTAGTCGCCCTCGCCGGCGCGCGGGTTGCGCAGGCCGCGGGTGCTGAGCGCGTGCTCGACCTGGCGCGCCAGCGCCGCCCCGGAGCTGACGAGCGTCACCGCGGGGCCGAGCATCCGCTGGAGCATCGGCGCGATCAACGGGTAGTGGGTGCAGCCGAGGATCACGGTGTCCACCTCGGCCTCCTTCAGCGGCGCGCACGCCTCGCGCACGCTCCGCACCGCGCGCTCGTCGAACTGCTCCCCGGCCTGGATGATCGGCGCGAGCGTCGGGCACGCGACCGCGGTCAGCGTGACGTGGGGGTCCACCGCGTGCACCGCGCGCTCGTAGGCGCGGCTGGAGACCGTGGTCGGCGTCGCCAGCAGTCCGATGCGCCCGGTGCGGGTCGCTGCCACGGCCTGCACGGCCTCAGGCCGCACGACCCCGAGCACGTCCACACCCAGGGTGGTCTCCATCATCCGCCGCTGCAACACCTCCAGCGCCGCGGCGGTCGCGGAGTTGCAGGCCACCACCAGCACCTTCACCTGTCTGTTCAAGAGCTCCTCGGCGATCTCCGCCGAGAAGCGCTCGAGCTCCTCGGGGGAGCGCTCGCCGTAGGGGAAGCGCGCAGTGTCGCCGAGGTAGATGAAGTCCTCCTGGGGCAGCGCCACGAGCAGCTCGTGCAGCACCGTGAGACCTCCGATGCCCGAGTCGAACACCCCGACGGGGCGCGCACGGTGGTCCGAGCGTCCGGCGGCGCCGGACTCGCTCGCGTGGAAATCGCGGGGGTCGTGACCGGAGTCAGGCCGCTGGGAGAGGTTCGCCACGCCGGCCATCATCCCAGAGCGCTACGGTCCGCGGGTCTTGCGGGCGCTGGTGGTCTCCAACATGCTTCCCGACGCCGCCCACCCTGAGCGGGGCCGTTTCGTGCGGGATCAGGTGAAGGCGCTGCGCCGCCTCGCGGCGCAGGGAGTCGAGCGCGAGTGGGAGGTCGAGCTCTACGAGTTCCCCCCCGGCGCCCCCGCGCTGCTCGCCGCCGCCCGGGCGCTGCACCGCCGCTACGGATCGGAGACCCGCTCACCCGGGCGTCTGGACGTGGTGCACGCCCACTTCGGCCTCACCGCGTGGCCGGCGCTGGCGGTGCGGGCGCGAGTCCGGGGGCTGACGGTGCACGGGACCGACGTGCGTCACCCCCGCACCCGCCTGGCCACGGGTGCCGTGCTGGGACTGATGAACCTGATCGCCGCCCCGACCGGGGAGCTTGCGCGAGCACTGCCGACCCGCGCCGCGCGCGAGCGCGCGCTCGTGCTCCCCTGCGGGGTGGACCTGGAGCGCTTTCGCCCCCTCCCCCGCGCAGCGGCCCGTGCCGAGCTGGGCCTGGATCCAGAGAGCCCACTCTTGCTGTTCCCCGCCGACCCCACGCGCCCGGGCAAGCGCTACGACCACGCGCTCGCGCTCGCTGGGACGCTCGATGTCCCACTGCACGCCCTCGGCGGGGTCCCCCCGGAGCGGGTGCCGTGGTGGGTGAACGCGGCCAACGCCGTGGTCGTCCCCTCTGACGCGGAGGGCTTCGGCCTGGCGGCGGTGGAGGCGCTGGCGTGCGACGTGCCGGTGCTCGCCACCCCGGTGGGCGTGCACCCGCAGGCGCTCGAGGGCGTGGAGGGCGCGCTGTGCGCACCCTTCGAGCTGAACCTCTGGCGGACCGCCGTGGAGCCCCACCTGCGCGAGCAGGACCCCCGGATCGCGGGCCGAGCGCACGCCGAGCCGTTCTCCGCGGCGCGGATGGCTGAGCGCCTCGCAGAGGCGTGGCGGACGCTGCTGGAGTAAGAGCGAAGTTCAAGAAGGTCGGTACGCCGCGCAGGGTGTGCGGCGCTGTGGGTAGCATGGGTTGGTCGATGGACGCTCAAACCACGAGTCCCGCCGGCCAATCCGCGACCGACCTAAAGCCTCCGGTGCCGACGGCGCAGGGCGCGACGGCGGCCGGAGAGGCAGAGGGAGGAGCGGGAATCCAATCGCCCCCCTCCCCGGCGGGGAGCCAATCCCCCGCCCCCCCAGAGGGGACGCAGTCCCACGCCGGCGCGGAGGTCCCCGCCGGTGCGGAGGTCCCCGCCGGCGTGGAGATCCCCGCGAAGCCCCGCACCCCCGGCTTCCGCGAGCGCGGCCGGATGCGGCGGCGGCTGCGCTTCCTGCGCAAGGCGCGGGAGCTGGCGTACCGCGACCTGGGAGGGCTGGTGTTCGAGATGCACCGTCTGGGCCAGCGCCACGACGAGCTCGTGGCGGCGAAGCTCACGGTGCTCGTCCGCTTCGACGAGGAGCTGCGCGCGCTGGAGGCGGCCCTCGAGGCGCGCCTCCCGGTCACGGTGCTGCGCGAGGCGGGCATCGCGGCGTGCCCCCGTTGCGCGGCGATCCACGGCAGCGGGGACCGCTTCTGCCCGGCGTGCGGGCTGCCGATGGGCCACCACGCGGACCGGCCGATCGCGGCGACGCCCGTGTCGCCACCTGAGATCGGACCCCACCGGCCCGCGGCGCCCGGCGTCACCGCATCCGCGCCGGCACTCACCGCACCCGCCCTCGCCCCCCCGGCGGCGACCCCTCCTACTCCGGCACCCTCGACGCCGGCCTCTCCTGCCCCGGCGCCCTCGACTCCGGCCTCTTCTGCTCCCGCACCCTCGGCGCCGGTCCCTCCTGCCCCGGCGCCCTCGACTCCGGCCTCTTCTGCTCCCGCACCCTCGGCGCCGGTCCCTCCTGCCCCGGCGCCCTCGACTCCGGCCTCTCCTGCCCCGGCGCCCTCGACTCCGGCCTCTCCTGCCCCGGCGCCCTCGACTCCGGCCTCTCCTGCCCCGGCGCCCTCGACTCCGGCCTCTCCTGCCCCGGCGCCCTCGACTCCGGCCTCTTCTGCTTCGGCACCCTCGGCTCCGGTCCCTGCCCCGGCGCCCTCGACTTCCGGCCCTTCGGCGCCCCGGGTGGGTGGAGTCCCAATCAATCGGTCCGCCAACCCACCGGCCGCGGCGTACCCCCCGGCGGTTCCGCGAGCTCCCACACCTCCACCCCCCACGCCTCCCAAGCCCGCGCCGGCGGCCGAGGAGGACCGGCCCACGGAGATCATCCGCCCGCCGGACGGCACCAGGTGAGCAGCGAGCCCTCCACGCCGCCTGAGGGAGCCGCCGAGACTCAACCCGCCCCGGCGGGGCCCCAACCCGCCCCCTCGGGCCCGATCGCCGAGGCGTGTCCACTGTGCGGAGCGCCGCTGGGAGCGGAGCAGGAGTGGTGCATGCGGTGCGGCGGGGCGGCGCGTACGCGCCTGGCGGCGATCCCCAACTGGCGTACCCCGGTTATCGCGTTGGGCGCGGTGATCGTGCTCTCCCTCGGTGCGCTGAGCGCGGCGCTGGTCTCGCTGGCGGGCAGCTCGGCGAGCTCGGCAGCGAGCGGGGCGGCCGGCTCCGCGACGCCAACCGTCACGGCTCCCGCGGCTGCTGGAGCGACAAGCGCGGGGACGGGCTCCGTGGCGGGCGCGCCCGCGGCGACGACACCCACGACGACGCTCGGAGCGACGACCGTTCCGGGCGCGACTGTTCCGGGAGCAAACGCGCCGGGAGCGACGATCCCAGGAGCAAGCACGCCGGGAGCGACAATCCCCGGCGCCGGCGCCGTCCCCACGACGGCCGCCCCAGGCGCGAACCGGCCGGGGACGGGCGCCTCGACGACGGGCACGGCGGGGACCGGGACGGGGACGGGGGCAGGGACGGGGGCAGGCGCGAAAGCCAAAGGAGAAACCGCGCTGCAGAAAGTGCTGCGAGAAGCCAAACGCCGTCGCGGCACGGCCACGGGCGCACCGGCGGGGTAGCTCGGTGCAGGCGACGCGGGGGGGCGTGGACCTGGAGGTGGACGTGGCCGTGGTGGGCGCCGGCGCGGCGGGCCTCTACGCGGCGCTGTGCGCAGCGCGCGCGGGCGGGCGCGTCGCGTTGGTCTCGGCGGCCCCCCTGGCGCAGACGGCGAGCTACTGGGCGCAGGGTGGCCTCGCGGCGGCGCTCGCGGAGGACGACAGCCCGGAGCTGCACCTGAAAGACACCGAGCGCGCGGGCAGGGGCGCGACGCGCCGGGCCGCGGCAGAGACACTGGTGGCGGAGGCGCCAGAGTGCGTGCGCGACCTGCAGGGGCTGGGGGTGCGCTTCGACGCGGACCGCTTCGGGCGCCTCGCGTTGGGCTTGGAGGGGGGCCACTCGGTGCGCAGGGTGGTGCACGCGGGGGGCAGCGCGACAGGCCGGCGCCTGTTGCGCCAGCTCTCCGCGCTGGCCGTGGAGGAGGGGCGGATCGCGGTGTTGGAGAACGTGCGCGTGCAGGCGTTGTGGCGGCGGGAGGGGGATTCCCAGGGCGGTGCTGGCGGCTTCCCCGGCGGGGGAGGTGCGGTGGCGCCCACGGCGGGGGACACCGCGGGGGTGCGCTGCGGCGGGGTGGTGTGCGAGGACGGGCGCACGATCGCGGCGCGGGCGGTGGTGTTGAGCACGGGGGGCGCGGCGGCGATGTGGTCGCGCACGACCAACCCTCCCGGCTCGCAGGGGACGGGGCTGCTGCTCGGGCACGCACTGGGCGCGCGGCTGGCGGACCTGGAGTTCGTGCAGTTCCACCCCACCGCGGTCATCGGCGTGCGGGGCCGAGAGGGCTTCCTGATCACGGAGGCGATCCGCGGGGAGGGGGCGACGCTGCACGACGCGGACGGGGAGCGCTTCGTGGACGAGCTCGCCCCGCGGGACGAGGTCTCACGCGCGATCTGGACGCGGATGGAGCAGACGGGTGCGGAGTCGGTGGGCCTCGACATGCGGGGGGTCGACCCAGGGCTGTTCCCCAACGTGGTGGGGTCGCTGCGCGAGGCGGGGATCGATCCGGGGCGGGAGCGGGTGCCGGTGGCGCCGGCGGCGCACTACACGATGGGCGGGATCGTGACCGACCTGCACGGGCGCTCCTCGGTGGCGGGACTGTACGCGGTGGGCGAGACCTCGTGCACCGGCCTGCACGGCGCGAACCGGCTGGCGTCGAACTCGCTGAGCGAGTGCTTCGTGTTCGCGCGCCGCGCGGCGGCGAGCGCGCTGCGGGAGCCCCCCGCGCCGCCGCCCTACCCGGGGGAGCTGGAGGCGCCGACAGAGTTGAGCCAGCCCATCGCCGACGCCGAGACGCGCGCGGCGATGTGGCGGGACGCGGGCATCGAGCGCTCCGCGGAGGGCCTGGAGCGCCTGACGCAGGACCCCCACCCGCTAGCGCGGTTGATCGCAAGGTGCGCGCTGGAGCGCAACGAGAGCCGGGGAGCGCACCGGCGGGTCGAGCACCCCGACACGGACCCCGCGCTCGAGCGCCGCCACGTCGTGGTGGGCGCGGAGGGGGAGCTCGCGTGGGAGACGTGGGAGTGACCCGGGACCGAGGGTCGGCGGATTAAGTTCCCCTTACGATCCGCTTTACCGGGCTTTATGCAGGGGGTGGATACTCGACGGCCCCCCGGGAGCGGCATCAGAGATTTAGGAAGCTCGTCGGTCTTTTGGGGCGGCGGCAGTGTTGGATCAGGGGAAGGTCTCGGGAGTCGGCGACGTCCCCGAGAAGAGAGCGCCAGTGAGGTCGAGAGGACCTTGGTCGAACGGAGAGAGAAGCGCGAGAGGGAGGCGAGGGGGTTCGCCATGTACCAGTTCAGTCGAGCAATTTACCGGGAGTTGGCCCCGTACATCGCCGCTCCCACCCCGGGCAGCGTCGCGGCGGCGGCGGGCACGAGCAACCACGAGCACGTGTTGCGCGCGTGCGAGGCGGCGATCGAGCGCCTGGCGACGGACCGCCACTACTTCGCACGGCCCGAACGGACGCTGTTCTGGGACATCCGCATGTACTTCCCGATGAGCGCGCAGGCGCGGGTGCACCACGTGGTGTGCCGCTACATGGAGCTCGCGCAGCGCTACCTCGCCCAGAACCCGCGGGCGGCGTACGCGTCGGTGAGCGACAAGCCGCTGCAGTGCCGGGCGATGACCCGCAAGGGCGCGGCCTGCCAGCGCACGCCGCTGGCGCACAACGGCTACTGCCCGTCGCATCAGCACCTCGCGGACACCGAGAACCGCGAGCCGATGGCGGCCTGAAGCGTCTTCTTGGGGATCGTCCGCGCGGGAGAGCGCGGCACCGGGGAGAGTGGGCGCGGGGCCTCCGTGCCCCACGTCATGGGTATACGCGTAAGCCGGGCCGGCGGTTCACTCGCCGACATCGTGGACGCGCGGCGGTTGGGTTCGAGCCCAGCGCCGAAGGCCGAGCCCGCCGGGCGACCGCACGCGTGCGGAGCCTGGCCGGGCATCCGTCACGCCCCCACTGAAACATCCCAAGAGGCCCGTAGGCTGAGGGAATGCTCTTGGGAGTGGACGTGGGCGGCACCTTCACCGACGCCGTGCTGGTGGTCGAGGGGGGTGCACCGGACGGGCGCGCCGCCGGAGCGGGCACGCGTCCCGATGGGAGCCGGGCGCCCGCGACGGTGTACACCGCGAAGGTCCCCAGCACCCCCGAGGAGCAGTCCCGAGGGGTGCTGGAGGCGGTGCGCGCCGTGCTTGCCATCGCCGACGCCCGGGCGAGCGAGGTGGAGCGTTTCGCGCATGGGATGACGGTGGCCACCAACGCCCTGCTGGAGTTTTCGGAGGCCCGCCCACCCGCGCGCACCGCCCTGATCGCCACCGAGGGCTTCACCGACGTGGTGGCGCTCGGACGCCAGGCGCGGGCGCACCTGTACCGGCTGTGCGAGGCCCGCCCGGCCCCGCTGGCGCCGGACGAGCTGCGCTTCGGGGCGCCGGAGCGGATGGGACCGGAGGGGCCGCTGCGGGCGCTCGACCCCGAGGGAGCGAGGACGCTGGTTGAGGAGTTGGCCGCGGCAGAGCCCGAGGCGGTCGCAGTGGCGCTGCTGCACTCCTACGCCCACCCCGAGCACGAGCGCCTGGTAGGGGAGCTAGTCGCCGCGCGCCTGCCCACGGCGCACGTCTCGCTCTCCCACGAGCTGGTGGGCACGTTCCGCGAGTACGAGCGCGCGGCGACCACCGAGGTCGACGCGGCGATCTCCCCGCTGCTGGGCGCCTACCTGCGCCGCCTCGGCGCGGAGGCCGACGCGGCGGGGCTCGCGCGACCCGCGGTGATGCAGTCCTCGGGCGGGCTCACCGACGCCGCGAGGGCCGCAGCGCATGGGGCGCTGACGGTGCTCTCGGGCCCCGCGGGCGGCGTGCGGGGCGCGCTGGGGCTGGCGGAGCTCGCGGGCGAGCGCGACGTGCTGTGCTTCGACATGGGGGGCACCTCTTGCGACGTGTGCGTGATCGAGGGGGGCCGCGTCGCGGAGACCGCGGAGGGCGTGGTGGCGGGGCGACCGCTGGCCCTGGCGATGCTCGACATCCACACGGTGGGCGCGGGCGGGGGCTCGATCGCGTGGCGGGACCCCGGCGGCGCGCTGCGCGTGGGGCCACGCTCCGCGGGCGCCGACCCCGGCCCGGCGTGCTACGGGCGCGGCGGGGACCGGCCGACGGTGACCGACGCCAACCTCTTGCTGGGGCGCCTGCCCGCTGATGCGCCGCTCGCGGGGGGCCTGCAGCTCGACCGCAGGGCCGCGGAGCGCGCGGTCGCGGGCCTCGCCGCGGAGCTCGGGCTGACTGGGGAAGTCGATCCCGCCCGTCCCGGCTCGCCGTCCTGCGACCGACCGCGCCACCCTCCAGGCGTGCTGCGCTGCGCCGAAGGGATCGTGCGGGTCGCGGAGGCCGAGATGGAGCGGGCGCTGCGCACGGTGACGGTGGAGCGCGGCATCGACCCGCGCGGCTTCGCGCTGATGCCCTTCGGCGGAGCCGGCCCCCTGCACGCCGCGGCGCTCGCGAGGGCGCTGGGGATGCGGCGCATCCTCTGCCCCCGTGCCTCGGGGGTGCTCTGCGCGCTCGGCCTCGCTGCGGCGGCGCCCCGGCGCGACGCCGCGCGCACGGTGATGCTCGCCGCGGAGTCCTTCGACACCGAGCGCCTGGCCGCAGAGCGCAAGGCGCTCCTGACGCGGGCGTGCGGGGAGTTGGGCGTCGAGGCCGAGCGAGTCGCGGTCCGCTACGAGCTGCGCTACCGCGGGCAGTCCTTCGAGCTCGGGGTTGACGAGGACGAGAGCCCCCCGGCCGCGCCGCCCGACCCGGACGCCCTCCGCGAGGCGTTCGCCCGGGCCCACGAGCAGCGCTACGGCTACCGCGACGACGACGTGGAGGTCGAGCTGGTCACAATCCGCGCCTGCGCCTGGGGCGCCGCCCCCCGGCTGCGGTTGGCCGGGGCCGCCGGCGAGCCGGCGCCGGGCACCAGGATCGAGGGGCCCACGATCTGCGCGCTGCCGGGGTCCACGTTGTTTGTCCCGGGCGGCTGGAAGGGCGAGGTCGACGCACAGGGGACCGTGCACCTGCGTGACGTGGAGGAGCGGACGTGAGACGGTCCGCGACCAACGCTCCGACGCGGGGCACGGAGGCCCCGCGCTCGTGGGCCGTGTGCCCACACTCGCCCGCGCGGACGATCCCCAACGAATCCCCCCGTACACCTCGCGCAACGGGATCCGACGCGGCATGACCCTCGACCCGATCGAGCTACAGGTCCTCACGGGCGCGCTGCGCGCCGCCTGCGAGGAGATGGGGGCCGTGCTGATCCGCTCCGCGCACTCGCCCAACATCAAGGAGCGTCGCGACGCCTCCACGGCGCTGTTCGACGCGCGCGGGGAGATGGTGATGCAGGCCGAGCACATCCCCGTACACCTCGGCTCGATGCCGGCCGCCGTCGCCGCCGTACTGGACGAGGACCACTCCGCGGGCCTCTCGTGGGTGCTCAACGACCCCTTCGCCGGGGGCACCCACCTGCCCGACATCACGCTCGTCACCCCCGTCCACACGAGCGGCGCCCTGATCGGCTTCGCCGTCTCCCGCGCCCACCACGCCGACGTCGGCGGGCGGGTGCCCGGGTCGATGCCCGCCGACTCCCGCACCCTTGAGGAGGAGGGCGTTGTGATCTCGCCCCGCCCCGCCACCCCCGCGGCGATCGAGGAGATCGTCGCCCTCATGCGCCAGCCCGACGAGCGTCGCGCCGACCTGCGCGCGCAGGTCGCCGCCAACCGCATCGGGGCGCTGCGCCTCTGCGAGCTCGCGGGGCGCGTCGGGAAGGGCGGGAACCGGCAGGCCGGGAGCTCACGCCTCCGCGAGGCGTTCGACGCGGTGCTCGACTACGCCGAGCGGCGCACCCGCGCCTGCCTCGCCGCGCTCCCCGACGGGACCCGCACGGCGCAGGACGTGCTGGAGGCGATCGAGGGCGACCTCGTGCTACGCCTGCGCGCCACAGTGGAGGGCGAGCGGCTGGTCCTCGACTTCGCCGGCTCCGCACCCCAGCACTCCGGCAACCTCAACTGCCCGCTCGCCGTCACCCGCTCCGCGTGCTACTTCGCGGTGCGCGTCCTCACCGATCCTGACATCCCACCGTCCGCCGGCGCCTACCGGCCCGTGGAGGTACGCGTCCCCGAGGGCTCGCTGCTGAACGCGCGTGGGGCGGACGGGTCCAAACCCTCCGGGGCGGGCGGGTCCAAATCCGCGCCCGCCGTGGCCGCCGGCAACGTCGAGACCTCCTCCCGTGTCGCCGACCTCGTGCTCGCCGCCTTCGGCCGCGCGCTCGGGCAGGGCACGATGAACAACCTGACCCTCGGCGACGAGCGCTTCAGCTACTACGAGACCGTCGGGGGCGGCCAGGGCGCTTGCCCTGACGCCGACGGCCCCTCCGGGGTGCACGTCGCGATGAGCAACACCCTCAACACTCCTGTCGAGGCGCTCGAGCGCGAGCTTCCCCTGCGGGTCACGCGTTACGCCCTGCGCCGCGGCTCCGGGGGCGCGGGCGCCCACCGCGGCGGCGAGGGGGTCGTGCGCGAGCTGGAGGCGCTGCGCGAGATGACCTTCTCGCTGATCACCGAGCGCCGCCGCCACCCTCCGCCGGGCGCGCACGGCGGAGAGCCCGGTGCGCGCGGGCGCAACCTGCTGGACGGCCGCGAGCTGCCCGGCAAGGTAACCGGCGTCCTGCGCCCCGGGGAGCGCCTGCGCATCGAAACCCCCGGCGGCGGGGGACACGGCCGCAAACGCCCCTCCGCGTGACTTCGTGCGCGAAACAGCGTCGAAAAAAGCGCCCATTTGCAGGGGATTTGGCATTTCCGCCAGGATTTCGTATGTTAAGGGGAGTCGGTTGTCCTCCCTTCGGGCGCCGCGGTCACAAGTACCATCCCCCTAGAACCTCTATCTCCCCCTTACATTCGCCATGCCAATTGCTTTGAAGGAATGGGCGGTCACCGTCCGCGCCCTCGCCGAAGGCGAGCAGCTCATCACCCTGCGCAAGGGTGGCATCCGGGAGGCCGATAAGCACTTCCGGCTTGAGCACGAGCGCTTCTTCCTCTACCCCACTTTCGACCACCAGCGCAACGACCTCGTGCGCGAGTCCCACCAGCCCGAGCTGCGCCGCGCGCTCGAGGAGGGCGTGTGGAGCGACGGCGAGCCCTCGCTGCAGGCGCTCGCCGCCGACGGCCGCCTCCAACAACCCGACCGCGTGCGCATCCGCGCGTGGGCCGAAGTCGCGGGCCACTTCACGATCAACGACCCCCGCTGCGTGGACGCCCTCTCCCCCTTCTACGTGTGGCGCCCCGACTACGCCGAGAAGCGCCTCGCGTGGAAGCCCCGCCACCCGCTGCACGTGCTGCTGCTGCGCACCTACCGCATCCCGCGTCCCGTCACCGTGAAGGTCCGCGAGGAGTACCTCGGCTGCCACTCCTGGCTCGAGCTGCAGCGCGAACTCCCCTTCGAGGGCACCCCCGTCCTTTCCGACGACGAGTTCGAGCGTGCCTCCGAGGAAATCGAGACGATCACCCGCGAGGTGGGTGTACCCCAGCCAGTTTTGGCGTAGGTCGCGGGGCCCCAGAACAGCGCCTCTAGGACGGTCGCTGGGCAAGCGAGGCAAGGACGCACCGAGCGAAATGTGCTCGGCACATGAGCGAGGGAGGACGCCGCATCGCGCCGTCCCAGCGGCCGTCCTAGCCGTGTAGCCACACCAGGATCGCTAGTACCGCGATCCCCAGCAGCAGACCGGCCATCACCCGCCACGCGGTGGGGCCCCACGCCAGGGCGGCCTGCTCCGATGGGAGCAGCTCGCTCTCCAGCAGCACGTCGCGCGCAGCGGGGACGCCGGAGGCCGGGACGAGGATGTCGCGCGGGCCGGCCGCGAGAAAGTCCGGCACGTCGAAGCCCCGCGCGCGGCGCTGCATGGAGGGGATGCCCTCCTCCAGCAGGAGGTTCTGGATGAAGTCGGCCTCCGTCAGGTTGCGCGCCCCGACGACCCGCACGAGTGCGCCCTCGGAGTACTGGGGCTTGATCCTCCGCGCCCGCTGCCACATATCTCCCAGCGGACGATTGGGCCCCCCCGCCCCCTCGGCGCCGCCCTCGCCCGCGGCGTACACCAGCGGCATCCCGCAGCGCGGGCAGAAGCGCTCGCTCGGGGGGTGCGCGGGGTGGGCGGGCCCGCATACCGGGCAGACGAGGGGCGCCTCCGCCATCACCGCACCTGGAGCGGGACCTCCTGGACCTCGCCGTCCTCGATCAGGTAGCAGCGGACCTCCGGCTCGTTCGCGGCGAGCCCGACGATCATCCACTCGACGCCCGGCCAGTGGGCCGCGAAGTTGATGTCGGTCTGCGAGGGGTACGGCTCGGTGTGGGTGTGCGAGTGGTAGATCGCGCCGAGCTCCCACCCCGCGTCCTCGAACTCGTTCATGACCTGCAGCACCTCCCTGCCGTCGATCTCGAAGCGCTTGCGGGCCGCTTTGCGATCGGTCGCAAAGACGTTCAGCGCGCGGTGCACGCCGACCGCACACGGCAGCCCATTCGACGCCCCCTGTCCGTAGGCGACCATGCCGCAACACTCCGCGTCGTACTCCTCGCGGGCGTGCGCGATCACGTCGTCCAAAAGCGTCTGCGCTATGACCATCGTGCCCCGCGCGGGTGCGCGACCAGATCGTTAGGGCCTATCCCGATTGGAGCGTGCGCCGGGGCAGTCGAGGGTCGAGCGAGGCGAGGACGCAAGGGCGAAGGCGTGGTGGGCCCACGTCGAGCCCGAGGACAAAGCATCGCGAAGGCCATCGGCCGTATCCAGGCGTGCGAACCAAGAGGGATAGGCCCTTAGCTGTGACCATCGCCGTGAGCGCTGGTGGCGGCTACCACCACACGGTGGAGTCGAGGTTCTCGATCTCGTCCACCGGCAGCGTGTAGATCCCGCTGGAGAGGTACTTCCAGCCGTCGTCCGCGACGATGAACACCACGTTGCCCTCGTCCAGCTCCCCCGCGATGCGCACCGCCACGCGCGCGATCGCGCCGCTGGAGACGCCCGCGAAGACGCTCTCCTCGTCGAGCAGCTTGCGCGTCCACAGGATCGCGTCGCGGTTGGTCACGAAGATCTTGCGGTCCAGCAGCGAGAGGTCGATGATCGGCGGGATGAAGCCGTCGTCGAGCGAGCGCAGGCCCTGCACCGGCTCGCCCTGCATCGGCTCTGCCGCGACGATCTTCACGGCGTCCCCGAAGGTCTCCTTCAGGCGGCGGCCGTTGCCCATCAGCGTGCCCCCCGTGCCGAGGCCCGCCACGAACGCCGAGACCTCGTCGAGCTCCTCGAGGATCTCCAGCGCTGTGCCGTTGTAGTGGGCGTTCGGGTTCGCGGGGTTGCCGTACTGGTAGGGCATGTAGTAGGAGGAGTCCGCCTGCACCATCTCCAGGGCCTTCTCCACCGCGCCGTTTGAGCCCTTGGAGCCCTCGGAGTAGACGATCTGCGCGCCGTACATCCTCAGCAGCTGCGTGCGCTCGGGGGTCACGTTCTCCGGCATCACCACCTTCAACCGGTAGCCCTTGCGCGAGCAGATCATCGCCAGCGAGATCCCCGTGTTACCCGACGTGGGTTCGAGGATCGTCTGCCCCGGGCCGAGCGCGCCCTGGGTCTCGGCGTCTTCGATCAGCGCCCGCGCCACGCGGTCCTTGACGGAGCCCGTCGGGTTGCGCGACTCGAGCTTCGCCCAGATCCGCACCCCCGGCTTCGGAGAGAGACGCGGCAGCTCGATCAGCGGGGTGTTGCCGATCGACTGCACGACGTCGCCGTAGCGACCCCCGCAGGGCTTGTTGCGCAGACCCTCCGCAGCCATAATTAGCGGGAGGGGGGCAGGCCCCCCTCCCGGCCTCCCCCCGGTAGCGGACCAAGGCCGGGCCGGCAAAGCCGGCCCTCGCGGCAAAGACGAGCGCCTTCCATTACTTCACGGAATATAGCGGTACTCGCCCGTTGGCTGGACAACCAGTACGATGGGTGGCGTGGGGCGCGGCTACGACTACGACTGGCTCGTGATCGGCTCAGGCTTCGGCGGTAGCGTCTCCGCGCTGCGCCTCTCTGAGAAGGGGCACCGCGTGGGCGTACTGGAGTGCGGGCGGCGCTTCGCCGACCACGAGTTCCCGAAGTCCACCGCAGACGTGCGCCGCTACACGTGGCGCCCGCGGCTGGGGATGAAGGGCATCTTCCGGCTGACGATCTTCCGTGACGTCGCCGTCGTCTCCGGCTGCGGTGTGGGCGGTGGCAGCCTTGGCTACGCCAACACCCTCTACGTTCCCCCCACCCAGTTCTTCGAGGACCGCCAGTGGGCTGAGATGGCCGAGTGGGAGAGCACGCTCGCGCCCCACTACGCCGAGGCGCAGCGGATGCTCGGGGTGGTGCAGAACCCCCACGACGACCCCGCCGACCAGCTCCTGCGCGAGCTCGGCGAGCACCTCGGCGTCTCCGACACCTACAAAAAGACGCCCGTCGGGATCTTCTTCGGCGCGGAGGGCGAGGCCGGCAAGACCGTGCCCGACCCCTTCTTCGGCGGCGAGGGCCCCGAACGCACCGGCTGCCAGCTGTGCGGACGCTGCATGGTCGGCTGTCCCCACGGCGCCAAGAACACCCTTGTGAAGAACTACCTCTACCTCGCCGAACGCCGCGGCGCCCAGGTGATGCCCGAACGCACCGTGATCGACGTCCGCCCGCTCGGCCCGGCCGATGGCAGCGAGGGCTACGAGGTCGAAAGCGTGCGCTCCGGCGCGTGGGTGCGCAAGGAACGCCGGGTGCACCGCGCGCGCGGGGTCGTCGTCGCCGCGGGGCCGCTGGGCACGAACACGCTGCTCCAGCGCTGCCGCCTCGGCGGCTCGCTGCCGCGCATCTCCTCCCGCCTGGGCGAGCTCGTGCGCACCAACAGCGAGGCGATCCTGACCGTCACGGTCCCCGAGGAGCAGGCCGGCAACTTCACCAAGCGCGTGGCGATCACCTCGAGCATCTACCCGGACCCGCACACCCACATCGAGACCGTCAGCTACGGCGAGGACGGCGACTCGATGCGGCTGTTCTACACGCTGCTCGTCGGCGACGGCACCCGCCTGACACGCCCGCTGAAGCTGCTCGCGCAGATCCTGCTGCACCCCCGGCGCTTCGCGCAAGGTGCTGTTCGCCAAGCGCTGGTCGCGGCGCACGATCATCCTGCTCGTGATGCAGACGCTCGACAACGCGATCGCGCTGCGCCCCCGCCAGGGCCCGTTCGGCACCCTGTGGCTGCGCACCGAACAGGACCCCGAGCGCCCCAACCCCACGTTCATCCCGGTCGCCAACGAGGCCGCCGAGTGGATCGCCAAGCGCACCGGCGGGATCGCCCAGAGCTCGGTGATGGAGGCCCTCTTCAACATCCCCACGACCGCCCACATCCTCGGCGGCGCCGTGATCGCCCCCGACGCCGCAGCGCGGCGTCGTCGACGCCCACCAGCGCGTCTTCGGCTACGAGAACCTGCTCGTCTGCGACGGCTCGGCGATCCCCGCGAACGTCGGCGTCAACCCCAGCCTCACGATCACCGCGCTGGCCGAGCACGCGATGAGCTTCGTGCCGGTGGCCGGGGAGGTTGCGGAGAACGGCGGCGGCACAGCAAGGACCGACTCGGCCGCAGACGCGGCTGCAGGACGGCGCCCAGACTCAGACCGCAGCGTAGGCGCTACGGGCGGCTACGATCCGCCGGCACCGGCGCCGGGGCGCTGAGCAGGGCCCCGGCGATCACGCGCAGGGTCAGGGCCCTGCGAAGCGGAACGAGCGCGTCGAGCACAGAGGCGCGGTCCGCGCGCAAGCTGGCGATCGTCCGCCACGCGCGGCCACGAACCTGGCGTTGCAGCAGGACTGGTTGATCGGGGCGCATCGAGCAGCGCCCACACTCGCACGTGCGCGCGGTCCACGCGCAGCGGGTCGAAGGGAAGCGTGAAGCCGCGCAGGAACGGCTTGGGGCGGGCGTCCACGGGGTCGGATTGGCCGCCCACGACCCCGGCGCTGTAGAGACCGGCGGGACGCGAGACCGTGACGCGTGCCGCCGGTCGGGGTCGCGAGACTCAGATCGGGGTAGGGGTCGATCAGGAACTGCCAGTCGGCGAGCCCCACGCCGGCGACCCACAGGCGGTGCAGGGCGCGCGAGATCCACAGCGCCTGCAGCCGGCCGGGCACGCCGTGCGGCGACTGCGGAGCGCTTTCCCAGTTGAGCTCGGTGACCCATATCGGCTTGCGGCCCGCGCGGCAGTGCGGTGTGCAGGCGCTCGGCCCGCGACAGCAGCGCGGTGACCTTGGCGATGTCGGCGATCGCCACGTCCTGCGAGGAGTGCGCAGGGACGGTCGGGGGATGCGAAGGAGAGCGGGTGAAAGGCGAGCACGTCGAAGTGCGGCGGGTCGGAGCAGGCTCGAGTACCGCCTCCACCACGCGAGCGAGCACCCCCTGCACCCCCTTCCAGGCAGAGCAGCGCGCGCAGGAACCGCAGCGGGGTCATCCGCCCCACACCCGCCGGTTCGCCGTTGGGGGCGATGCCCGGCGGTGACGACCACGTCGCTTGGCTCGACCGACTTGACGGCGGCGTAGAACGCGTTGAGCAGCTGGCGGTAGAGCAGCGGCGAGAACGCGCTCCAGCGCCCCCGCTCGACGACCCACTGCGGCTCAAGGTAGCGGGCGAGGTTGGGCTCGTTCCACGCCTGGAAGAGCCGCACGCGCGGCAGCGTGCGGCCGGGCGCCAGCGGGATCGGGGAAGGCGCCGTCGTAGCGGCGCGCGACGGCAGTCGCGAACTCCCGGAGCGCGGCCGGGTTCGGCGCCCAGCTGCCCGGGTAGGCGTAGGGCCAGCGGTTCGGAGCTTCCGCGAAGGCCGGCGCGCGGGAGACGACCAGCAGCGGGCTCAGACCGGCGGCGGCCGTGTCGCGCACCGCCGCGTCGACCGCGGTGAAGTTGTAGACGGGGCTCGCCGGGTCGCTCGCGTCGAAGCCCGCGGGCGGGTCGGGGCTCACCGTGTAGCGCCATTCGACCGGGATGCGGACCACGCTCGCGCCCGCGGCGCGGATGCGCCTCAGCGCCAGTCCGCGGACCGCCGCGTCCCTGCTCAGAAGCAGCGCGCTGTCGGAGATGCCCCGGGTCAAGCCGCCGCGGGGGAAGGGGCCGTAGAGCAGGGCGCGGTTCTGGGCCCGTACGAGGCGTGGACCCGTGGGCGGCGGGGAGACCCCCGGCGGCGGTTCTACGCCATATGGCCTCGGTGGTCCTTCTGCGCCGTTGGCCGAGGGTCGCGGCAGGACCGGCGGCGGTTGCAGCCAGGTGGCCGCGGTCAGCGCAAGTGCGAGCGTTGGCCTGAGGACGTGCTTGAAAATGAGGACGTGCTTGAAGATGACCGGCACGGCCCCACCGTCGACGCTCGACACGCCCTAGCGCTGGAGCGTGACCGTGCGCGTTTCGAGGTTCAGCTTGGCGCCCGACTGAGCCTTCAGCGTCGTGATCAGCTTCGCCCGCACACGATGGCTGTGGCTGAGCATATGCCGGCCCTTCGCGGTGACGTGAATCAGCACCTTCACCGTGCCCGCGTGGGCGGCCGACACCGACCCGCGCCCCAGCAGCAGGGCGGGCGGCTTGCGCTTGTGCCCGTGGCCCTTCGTGTGCGCTGACGCGTATGCCGGCACCGCGCCCCCCAGTTGGTAGAGGTCCTGGGTGACCGTACCGGGCTGGTTGATCGTCACCTGATCCAGCCAGCCTGACTTCAGCAGCTTGTGGATCGTGGTGTGCACGAGCTTGAAGATCGAGCCCTGCAGCGCCGGCACGGGCGGGGGCGGCGGGGGAGCGGGCGGCACCGGGCAGGCGCCGACCGGGCGGTCGTTCTCGCTGGAGTAGGTGAACGTCGCTCCACCGGCGAGCGAGGTCCGCAGGTGCTCGACCGCGCGGACCGTCTCCCCGACCGCCAGCGGCGTCAGGAAGCTGCCGAGGAAGGACGCGCCTGAGAGCGAGGCGATCTGCGCTTCGCCGCCCCGGCGGTGCGCCGTGTAGGAGGGGTGGGGCACGAGCGTGAAGAAGCTGCCTTCGACTTCCTCGTTCGCGGAGCGCTGCCCGGAGAAGCTGGTGGAGCCCGCGCAGACCGTCGGGTCCATCGAGGGCAGGCCGTCGTAGACGTCCGAGCCGACGATGTTCCCCGTCGGAGCTTCGAGGTAGACGATGTCACCCACCAGCGGGACCTGCGAGAGCCACGCCTCCCCTTCGGTCTCGGTGTCCTGCGCCACGGTCAGGCCGTTGTGGACGATCCGCAGGGTGACCTGAACGTGCCGGGTGTGCGGCACGTGGACGGAGCCGCTGGTGGAGAGGATCGATTCTTCGGGCGACGTGGTCTCGCCCTCGACCACCTTGATCGCGTATTCGGGAGCCGCGGGTTCTTCCCACGCGGCGGCTGGAGCGGCGGACATCGCGCCCGCGCAAACCACTAGCAGCGCCACGCACGATGCGCGTCCGAACCCGGGTATGGGGATGCCGCTGACCTTCATGCCGATGCGACCCCATCGTTCGGCGAGCCGACACGATTGAGCTTTGCAAGGAAACTTGGACGCGCAGCGTAGACGGGCCGCGGCGGAAACCCGAAGTTAGAGATTCCGCCGCTAGACGGCCGCTGAGCAAGCCAGGCAAGGACGCAGGGAGCGAAGTGTGCTTAGCACACGAGCGACCGAGGACGCAGCATCGCGCCGCTCAGCGGCCGTCTAGCCCCCGGCCATCGCCGGGAGGATCACTAGCGTGTCGCCGTCGCCAACGGCGGTGTCGAGGCCGTCGAGCACGCGCACGTCCTCGTCGTTGAGGTAGACGTTGACGTAGCGGTTGAGCTCGCCCTCGGCGGAGAAGAGCTGGCTCTGCGTGGCGGGGTGGTTGGAGGCGAGGTCGCGCAGGACGTCGCCGACGTTCCCGCCGGCGGCGCTCACCTCCTTCTCGCCGCCCACCGACGCGCGCAGGACCGGGGGAATCTTGATCGTCGCCATCGGCAGTGTCGCTCTCCGGATCGCTATTGGCAGGACTGTACGAGCGCCAGACTACCCGGCCGCGGCGCAGAACGCCTCGTAGTCCGGGAACACGCCGAGCTCCTCGTCGCGGATCTCCTCGGGGGCGCGCGAGCAGATCGGGCACTCGGGGTCGCGGTGGACCTTGACCTCGGTGAGCGTCGCCCCCAGCGCGTCGTAGAGCAGCAGGCGCCCGATCGCGGGCTCGCCGATGTCGAGGATCAGCTTGACTACCTCGGTGGCCTGCAGCAGGCCCATCGTGCCCGGCAGTACGCCCAGCACGCCGTTGGCCCCGCAGGAGGGCGCGAGCTCCGCGGGCGGCGGCTCGCGGAAGAGGCAGCGGTAGCAGGGGCCGTCGTAGGGTTTGAAGACCGAGAGCTGCCCGTCGAAGCCGAGGATCGAGGCGGAAACGACGGGGATTCGCAGGCGCACCGTGGCGTCGTTGAGCAGGTAGCGGGTGGGGAAGTTGTCGACCCCGTCCACGATCACGTCCCACCCCTCGATGATCTCCATGATGTTCCCAGCATCCAGCCGGACCGGGAACTTGACGACCTCCACGTCGGGGTTCAGCCCGTGGATCGTCTCCTCGGCGGAGTCGACCTTGGGAATGCCGATCCGCTGCGTGGAGTGGATCACCTGGCGCTGGAGGTTCGAGAGGTCGACCTCGTCGTCGTCCACGATCCCCAGCGTGCCCACCCCCGCGGCGGCGAGGTACAGCGCGGTGGGCGAGCCGAGACCGCCGGCGCCGAGCAGCAGCACGCGCGCGTCGAGCAGCTTCTGCTGGCCCTCCGCGCCGATCTCCGGGATCAGCAGGTGGCGCGAGTAGCGCTCGCGCTGCTCGGCGCTGAGCGCGCGCGGGACCTCGACCTCGTAGCCGCGGTCCTTCCACAGCGTGATCCCGCCCTTCATCGAGCGCACGTGCTCGTAGCCCATGTCCTCCTTCATGGTGCGCGCCGCGTACGCAGAGCGGCTGCCGGAGGCGCAGTAGAGGATCACCTCGGCGGAGCGGTCCGGCACCGCGCTCTCGATGCGCGACTCCAGATGACCCCGCGGAATGCTCTTGGCGCCCGGCAGGTGGCCGGTGGCGAACTCTTCGCTGCCGCGCACGTCCACGATCGCGACCCCCTCGCCGATCAGCTCCTTGACCTCGGATGGATCGACCTCGTCGATCCGGCTCTTGATCTGGCGGAGCAGCTCCGCCGAGGAAACGCTCATCTGAAAACTCCCAAACGGTGGTCAGGTTTTATGGACTTCAGAAAGTATAGCGCCTCTTTACACCCACCGCTGCCGGCGACCGCCGAGCCAGGTCTCGATCACCCGCAGCTGGTGCAGCTGTTCGGGGGCAACCTCGCGCGGGTCGCGGTCGAGCACGACCAGGTCGGCGAGCATCCCGGGTTGCAGCGAGCCGACGCGGTCCCCAAGCAGGACGTGATCGGCGGGGTTGCAGGTGACCGTGCGCAGCGCCTCGTCGAGCTTCAGCTGCTGGAAGGGCCCGAGCACGTCGTCGCTGTCGCGCATCAGGCGAGTCGTCGCGGTACGCAGGGTCAGGCCCGGGTCGACCGGGTAGCCGGGGGAGTCGCTGTGGCAGGAGCTCGCGATGCCCTGCTCCAGGTCCCGGCGCAGCGAGTGGATGCGCGCGGCGCGCTCGGGACCGAGCACGTGGTCGCGGAAGTGCTCCCCCCAGAAGTAGACGTCGTCGACTGTGTGGCTCACCGAGAGGCCCAGCGCCGCGGCCTGCGCGATCTGCTCGTCGGCGGCGAGCGTGAAGTGCTCGATGCGGTGGCGCGCTCGCGAGCGAGCGGGCGGCCGGACGGGTGGGCCACCGCGCGCGGCCACCGCCTGCGCCGCCGGCGCGTCCGATCGCTCCCCGGCGAGGATCGCCTCGTAGCAGCGCAGCGCCTGCCCGATCGCGCGGTCCCCGCTGGCGTGCACCACCAGCTGCCACCCAGCGTCGTGCCAGACGCGCATCGCCTCGCGTAGCTCGGCCTCCTCGTGGTTCAGCCTGCCCTGACCCCGACCGTTCAGGTAGGGCTCGCCCAACGCGGCGGCGAAGTCCTGGACAGAGCCGTCCGCCCAGTGGGCGATCCCGACCACGTCGTAGCGCTCATCGCCTCCGCCGGGGCTCGCGCCGAGCTCGGCGGCGAGCTCGGGGGTGAACGCCCCGCGTAAGCGGACCGGGGACTCGGGCGCGCGCGCGAGCGAGCGCAGCAGCTCGTGCTCGGCCACACCCCCGAGCAGGCCGATCCCGGTGTCGTACACGGTGGTGCAGCCGCGCATCGCAAATTCGCGCAGCGTGCGGGCGCCGAGCTCGGCTAGCCGCTCGGGGGCCTCTTCGAGCAGGCCGGCCGCGGCGTCCTCGGCGATGTCGGCAGTGGCCAGCGCGCTCTTCAGCACGTGCACGTGGGGCTCCACGAACCCCGGCAGCACCGCGTGCCCCTCGAGGTCGACGATCTCGGTGCCGGGGGTGTAGTGGCGTTTGACCTCCGTGAGGGAGCCCACCTCGAGGATCGTGGAGCCACGGATCGCGAGCGCCTCGCCGACCGGGTTGGCGTCGTCCACGGTGAGGATCGGCCCGCCCCGGAGAATCACCGCGCGCTCGGGCTCGGGCGCGCGCGAGAACCCCACGCCTACGCCGCCAGCCGGCGCGACCGCGGGGGCGAACGCCGGGACCGCCAAATTGCCCAGCACGCCCCGCGCGAGCGCGGCGACGCCAAGGCACGACGCAACGCGCATCGTTGGAGCACCTCTTCCGTGAGCCAGTCTGCCAGGGGTGCCCAACAATACCGCCCAGGGGCTTACATAACCTGGCCTGCGAAGCGTGAGAGCCCGACCCGTTCGTCTCCTACGCTCCATACTTCTATATGCGTTCGGCACCCCGCCTTCGGCTCACTCCCATCTCAAGGCCCCGGTCCCTCGCTGCTGCGCTCGCCGCGATGGCGCTCGCGTTCGCGACACTGGCGGGGTGCTCCACGGGCGGGTCCGGCGACACTGGCGTATCCAGCGGCTCGGGCGGGGCCTCGGGCGCACCCTCCTCAGCGGGCGGCCCCTCCGCGACGGGGTTCTACGGGGCGCTGCTGCCGGAAAACCTGCCCCCGCACGAGTTCACGCTCACCGACCAGTACGGGCGGCGCGTCTCGCTGCGCGACCTCCGCGGCCGGGTGGCGATCCTCGCGTTCCTGTACACCTCCTCGAAGACCACTGCGCCGCTGATCGCCCAGCAGATCAGGGGAGCGCTCGATGAATTGGAACCCCACGCTTCGAGCGTCCAGGCGCTCGCGGTCAGCGTGGACCCCGCCGCCGACACCCCGGCGCATGTGCGGGCCTTCCTGAGGGAGACCTCGCTGACCGGTCGCCTGGAGTACCTGACGGGCAGCGCCGCGCAGCTGCGCCCCGTCTGGCGCGCGTACCACGTCGTGACAGCCGGGGCCGGCCCACGAGCCTACGAAGAGGGCGCGTTCGTGCTGCTGCTCGACAGGGCCGACGCCGAGCGCGTGGACCTCCCGCTCGAAGCGCTCACCCCGGAAGCGCTCGCGCACGACGTCCGCAGGCTGCAAGCGCGAATAGGCCGAGGGCGACCCGTGGGGCGGCGGAGGTCAGTCGCCGCGCGCGTACCGATCGGGCGAGGACGAACGCCGGCGGCGGGGCCGCGGTGGCCTCCTGATACCCTACCTACCAGGTAGGTATTCGAGCGATGATGATCTGAGCGGGAGGGGGCAGGCCCCCCTCCCGACCGCCCCCCAAAGGGTAGGTATTCAAACGATGATGTTCTCAACCAAGGCCGAGTACGGCGTGCGCGTGATGGTCGCCCTGGCGCAGCGGACGGCGCAGAGCCCCGACGGCGAGGAGCCGGTGGTGCCGCTCGCGGAGATCGCCGAGCGCGACGGGCTGCCGCTGGCCTACCTGGAGCACCTTGTCGCGCGGCTGCGCAAGGCCGGGTTGATCGACAGCCGGCGGGGATCGCGCGGGGGGTACATGCTCGCCCGCGCGCCGCAGGAGATCACGATGGCCGAGGTCGTGGAGGCGCTGGAGGGGTCGATCGCCCCGATCGAGTGCATCTCGCAGGGGCCCGACGGGAGCATCGTCTGCTCGCGCGAGTCCGACACCGCCCACGTGTGCCCGACCAAGCTGCTGTGGACTCGCGTGCGCCTGGCGATCGTGAGCACACTCCTGGAGACCACGCTCGCGGACCTGCTCGCGAGCCTGCCCGACGCCGCACCCGCAGGCAGCTCCGCCGCAGTCGAGCTGCTGGCCGAAACGGAGACCGATTGGGGAGACACTCGCTCCGCCGAAACGGGGAGACGCTCGCCTCCGGCTCACATCCCCCGTTCGGCCAGCATCCCCAAATCGGCCAGCGCCGAAGGCGCGTGTCCCCCGGCTTCGGTCGCTCCCTCCGCACCCGCCGCAAAGGCCGCCGCGAGAGCCCGTACTGCAGGCGCCGACCGTACAACCAAGCAACCGGTGCCGAGCACCGCCTGAACCAAAGGAGACCATGGCCGACCTGGAGATACGCAACCTGCACGTGCGCATCGAGGAGCGCGAGATTCTCAGAGGCGTCGACCTGAGCGTCGAGAAGGGCGAGGTGCACGCGCTGATGGGCCCGAACGGGTCGGGCAAGTCCACGCTCGCCAACACCCTGCTCGGCCACCCCGCGTACGAGGTGACCGAGGGGTCGATCCTCTTCAAGGGCGAGGACATCACCGAGGCCGAGCCGCACGAGCGCGCGAAGGCGGGGCTGTTCCTCGCCTTCCAGTACCCGGTGTCGATCCCGGGGGTGTCGGTGGCGAACTTCCTGCGCATGGCGATCAACGCCAAGCGCGAGGAGCCGATCAACGTCAAGGAGTTCCGCACGCAGCTGCAGCACGCGATCGAGCTGCTGGACGTGGACCGCTCGTTCACCTCGCGCCACCTCAACGACGGCTTCTCCGGCGGGGAGAAGAAGCGCGCGGAGATCCTGCAGATGGCGATGCTCCAGCCGGACGTGGCGATCCTCGACGAGACCGACTCGGGCCTTGACATCGACGCGCTGCGCACGGTCGCCGAGGGCGTCGAGCGGCTGCACTCCGAG
Organism: uncultured Solirubrobacterales bacterium; assembly: GCA_963703395.1. Taxonomy (GTDB): domain Bacteria; phylum Actinomycetota; class Thermoleophilia; order Solirubrobacterales; family Solirubrobacteraceae; genus Palsa-744. The sequence continues at coordinate 1,984,743 of OY969817.1, forward strand.
CAGGGCCTCGGCGCACTGATCATCACCCACTACCAGCGCATCCTGCACTACATCAAGCCCCGGTTCGTGCACATCATGCTCGACGGAAGGATCGTCCTGGAGGGCGGGGTGGAGCTCGTGGAGCGCCTGGAGCGCGAGGGGTACGACGAGATCCGCCGCGAGTTCGGCGAGCAGCCGGCGGCCGCGGCAGCCGGAGGCAAGAGTGCCTGACGCGGGCGCACCGACCCCTGGCCGGCCAACCGGCGCGAGCCCCGCGGGTGAGGCCGCGGACGTGGCACCCACCGCGAACGGCGCGGGCACGGGCGAGGTCGCGGTCAAGCCGGGGCGCCACCGCGAGTCGACGCTCTACCACGCGCTGCACGGAGCCGGCGCGGGCGACGGGCGCACGCTGGCCCAACTGCGCGAGGCGGCGCTGAAGGTGTACGAGTCCACGGAGCTGCCGGTGTGGCGACGCTCGGGCTTCTGGACGACGAGCTTCGAGGAGCTCGACTTGGAGGCGCTCGAGGTGCGCCACCACGCCCCCGGCGGGGACGCCGGCGCGAGTGCGGGCACAGCCGCCGACACCGGCGGGAGCGCCCTCCCGGAGGTGGTGCGCGACACCCTCCCGGAGCGCGCACGCGCCGGGCGGATCGTGCAGCTCGACGGGACGGTGGTGCACGTTGAGCTCGACCCCGAGCTGGCGGCGCGAGGGGTGGTCCTCTGCTCGCTGGAGGACGCGGCGCGCGACCACGAGGAGCTGTTCACACAGTGGTACTCGAAGCGCCTGACGTACGACCGCCACAAGTTGGAGGCGGCGAACGCGGCGCTGTGGACCGGCGGCGCCTTCCTGCATGTTCCCGCGGGCCTCGCCGTGGAGGAGCCGTTCGAGATCGTCTACGCGATCGACGGCCCCGGCGTGGCGCAGTACGGGCGCACGCTGATCGTCGGCGAGCGGGCGTCAGACTTCCGCGTGCACGAGTACGACCTCGCGGGCGGCTTCGAGGGCCAGGCGCTGCACGCGGGGGCGTTCGAGATGTACCTCGAGGACGGGGCGCGCTGCCGCCTCGCGCAGGTGCAGGACTGGGGCTCCGGAGAAGTGTTCGACGCGTCGACGCGCTTCGTGGGAGTGGGCCGCGACGGCCACTGCCACTGGCTGCCCGCGCTCCTGGGAGGCCACCTGGTGCACCAGCACCTGGAGCTGGCCGTGAGCGAGCCCGGCGGGGACATGGCCTTCCGCGGCCTGTTCTTCGCCGAGGAGAAGGAGCTGCTGGACGTGTTCGCGGTGGATCTCCACGAGACTGGCCCTTCGGGCGGAGACGTGCACTGGCGCGGAGCCGCCACGGGCGCAAGCCGCGCGAGCTTCGAGGGGCTGATCCAGATCGACCCGGGTGCGCAGAAGACGCACACGTACCTGCAGATCCACACGATGATGCTCTCTCCGAAGGCGCGCGTCGACGCGATCCCCTCGGTGCTGGTCTCCGCCGACGACGTCTCCGCCTCGCACGGCGGCACGGTCGGGGAGCTCGACGAGGACGCGATCTTCTACATGCAGAGCCGCGGACTCGACCGCACGAGCGCGGTGCGGGTGATCGTGGAGGGCTTCTTCGAGCCGCTGGTCTCCGAGCTGAAGGACGAGCCACTGGAAGAGCTGGTGCGCGGCAAGGTCGCAGCGAAGCTGGCGGCAGCACGCGCGGACATCGAGGCGTATGCAGCCAGTCGCTAGCGCCCCACCGTCGCTGGACGTACGCGGGGACTTCCCGATCCTCGATCGATCTTTCGACGGCCGCCCGCTGGTGTACCTCGACTCGGCCGCCACCGCGCAGAAGCCGCAAGCGGTGATCGACGCGGTGGCCGAGCACATGCGAGCCCACAACGCGAACGTGCACCGCGGGGTGTACGCGCTCGCGCAGGAGGCAGATGCGGCGTACGAGGGCGCACGCAAGCGAATCGCGGCGTTCACCGGCGCGGAGACGGCAGCGACGATCTTCACGAAGAACGTGACCGAGGCGATCAACCTCGTCGCCTACGCGTGGGGCCGCACGAACGTGGGAGCGGGCGACGCGGTGGTGATCACGCAGATGGAGCACCACGCGAACATCGTGCCGTGGCAGGTGCTCTGCTCCGAGCGCGGCGCAGAGCTGCGCTACCTGCACGTGGACGAGCACGGCCAGCTGTCCCCCGCACAGCTCGACGCGGAGCTCGAACGGGGCAATGTCAAGCTGGTCGCGTTCACCCACGTCTCAAACGTGCTGGGGACGATCAACCCCGTCGCCGAGATGACCGCCCGCATCCGCGCCGCGGGAGCGGTCTCGCTCGTGGACGGCGCGCAGGCGGTCCCGCACATGCCGGTGGACGTGGGCGTGCTGGGGGCGGACTTCTACGCGTGGACCGGCCACAAGGCGGTCGGCCCCATGGGCATCGGCGTCCTGCACGGCCGCCGCGAGCTGCTGGAGGAGATGCCTCCCTTCCTCACCGGCGGGGACATGATCGCCTCGGTCGACTTCGACGGCGCCACGTGGAACGAGCTGCCGTACAAGTTCGAGGCGGGCACCCCGCCGGTCGCCGAGGCCGTCGGCCTGGGCGTCGCGGTGGAGTACCTGCGGGGCCTCGGGATGGAGCGGGTGCGCACCCACGAGCTGGCGCTGACCGCCCACCTGCTCCAGCGCCTCGCCACCGTGCCCGGCCTGCGCGTCGTCGGACCTCCCCATGCGGAGGAACGTGGCGGACTCGCGTCGTTCACGATCGAGGGGATGCACCCCCACGACATCGCCGAGCTCGCCGACCGCGGCGGGGTGTGCATCCGCGCCGGCCACCACTGCGCGCAGCCGCTGATGCGCTGCCTTGGGGTGACGGCGACCGCCAGGGCGAGCGTGGGGATCTACAACACCCCCGCGGAGGTCGATGCGCTGATCGACGCGCTGCTCGCGGGGCGCGAGGTCTTTGGGCTGTGAGCCGCCGGTTCATGTTCTGTTCCGGTTGGCGCATGCGCCAACCGGCCTGGCCCCGCATGCGGGGCCAGGGACTGTGCCGCATGCGGCACAGTCTTCCAAGTCGTGAAGAGGAATCGACACGCTGATGGACGACCTCTACCGCGACTACATCCTCGACCACTACAAGCGCCCCCGCAACTTCGGGGAGCTGCAGCCCCACGATCTGCAGGCCAGCGAGCACAATCCCCTCTGCGGGGATGAGCTCGGCGTCCACATCCTCGTCAAGGACGGCCATATCGAGGATCTGCGCTTCCATGGCCATGGCTGCGCGATCTCCCAGGCAGCCGCCTCGATCGCCTCCGAGGAGCTCAAGGGCATGGACCTCCGGGAGGTCGAAGGCCTCGGCGCCGACTGGATGCTCGACCTGCTCGGCATCCCCGTCTCCGCCACCCGGCGCAAGTGCGCCCTGCTGAACCTCAAGGTCGTACGTGGAGCAGTCAGCGGCGATCACGACTGGCCCGCCTGAAGACGCGATAGAATCCCTACTCAGGAGCACGGGATTCAAACTTAGGAGCGCCATGGCCGCCACGGACACAGTCAGAATCATAAAGCCCTCCCCGATCGTCGAGGACGAGCAGGGGCAGTTGCGCGCGCGTCAGGGGATCTCCCGCGAAGTCGTACGCGAGCTCTCGAAGATCAAGGGCGAGCCCGACTGGATGGCCGAGAAACGGATCAAGGCGCTGGAGATCTTCGAACGCAAGCCCGTGCCGACGTGGAGCATCGACCTGTCGGGACTGAACCTCGACGACCTCGTGCTCTACTCCCCCCCCACCGCCGGGCGCTTCGACTCCTGGGACGACGTCCCCGCCGAGATGAAGCAGACCTACGAGGACCTTGGCATCCCCCAGGCCGAGCGCGAGCACCTTGCCGGCGTCGTCGGGGTCTGGCGCCAGGAGCCCGTCTACGAGGGGCTCAAGGAGGAGTACCGCAAGCAGGGGATCCTCTTCTGCTCGATGGACACCGCCGTCACCGAGTACCCCGAGCTGGTGCAGCGCTACTTCATGAATAAATGCGTCCCCGCCCAGGACAACAAGTTCTCCGCGCTGCACGGCGCAGTCTGGTCCGGCGGGGCCTTCTGCTACATCCCCAAGGGCGTCAAGTGCGACCTGCCGCTGCAGTCCTACTTCCGCATGGAGGGCGCCGGCGAGGGCACCTTCGAGCACACCCTGATCGTCGCCGACGAGGGCTCCGAGGTCAACTACATCGAGGGCTGCACCGCGCAGACCTACTCGGTCAACTCGATGCACTCCGCGGTCGTTGAGATCTTCGTGCACGAGGGCGCCAAGGCGCGCTACACCACCGTGCAGAACTGGTCCAAGGACGTCTACAACCTCAACACCAAGCGCGCCGTCGTCGACGCCGGTGGGACAGTCGAGTGGGTCGGCGGCTCGATGGGCGCCAAGTACGTGATGCTCTACCCCGGCTCCTACCTGATGGGCGAGGGCGCCCGCGCCGACCACCTCAACGTCGGCGTCGCCTCCGGCGGGGTGCACAAGGACACCGGCGCGAAGGTCGTCCACCTCGCACCCAACACGACCTCCAACATCCTCGCCAAGTCGATCTCCAAGGACGGCGGCATCATGGGCTACCGCGGGCTCGTGCGCATGGGGCCCCACTCCGCCGGCTCCAAAGCTCGCGTGCAGTGCGACGGGCTGATGATGGACGGCATCTCCCGCTCGGACACCTGGCCCGACATCCAGATCCAGAACCCCCACGTCTCCGTCGCCCACGAGGCCACCGTCGGGCGCATCTCCGACGACCAGCTCTTCTACATGGGCTCCCGCGGCTTCACCGAGGACGAGGCCGCCGCGATGATCGTCAACGGCTTCATCGAGCCCGTGACGAAGGAGCTGCCGATGGAGTACGCGGTGGAGCTCAACCGGCTGATTCAGCTGGAGATGGTCGGCTCGATCGGGTAGCGCGGCCTACGCTGGCGCGAGCTCCGCGTGGGTGCGAGTCTCCAGCAGCCGCCGCAGGACGGGCGGGCCCTCGTCCTCGACCAGTACGCACCCGCCCGGCCAGTAGGGGCTCTCGCCTGGCCTCGAGGTGAGGAAGTAGGAGTCGTAGGTCCAGCACCCCGAGTTCACCAGGCGCGCGCCGCCGGGCGTGGACCACTCGCCCGCCCGGTCGCCCGGCAGGGGGCCCGCGCGGTGGGTGTGGCCGAAGACGACGAACCCCGGGTGGGCGGGGCTCAAATCCAAGCGCGCCGCCACCTCGCCCATCGCGCGCAGGCCCGCGCGGCGCAGCTCCCCGCTCGATAGGTCCGCGCCCAGGGGGCCGAGACCCGCGCGGTTGAGCGCCGCCACCCCGAGCGTGAAACCCCCGGCCAGCGTGCGGGTGCGCAGCGCCCGGCCGAGCTGCCCCACTCTCCGGCGGGGGCGGGTGGGTTCCCGATCGGCCGGGCCGTTCCACGAGTGAGTGGGCTCCCGACCGCCCGGACTGGTGGGTCCCCGACCATCAGGGCTGGTGGGCTCCCGATTGTCCGCGCGCCCCCGAGCGGCCCCGCTGCCGCCGCCCAGCGCGCGCCACGCGCGGACGGTGGTCCCGCCGTTGAGCGTCTCGCCCGTGGGAGCCTGGCGGGCGACCGCGTCGATCCACGCGAACACCGGAGCCATCACCGCCTCGTAGTCCTCGGGGCCCGCGAACGAGTCTGCCGGGCGGCGCAACATCCGGCTCATGGCGCCGATGCCGAGGCGCTCAAGCGTCGGGATCGTGAGGTGGCAGTCCAGGTAGTGGCCGTGGGTGGCGTACACGTCGGGGCGCACCCACAGGCCGGGGTAGGCGGCGCTCAGGCGAGCTGGGGCGGCCCACTCCGCGAGCTGGGCCACCATCGCGGACGGGGTGGGAGAGGCGGGCGTCACCTCAATGCGCTGCTCGGCGCCGAGCGGCGCCTGCGCGGGCAGCTCGCTGCGCCGTTCCAGCCACGGCTCGATCAGGGCGTGGTCGTGGTTGCCGGCGACCACCACCACCTCACGCCCCGCTAGCGCCCGGCCTAGCTCCTCGAAGAAGGGACGCGCGACTGCCAGCGCCTCGCGGCGCGGGCCGTGGCGCAGCTCCAGCACGTCGCCCAGGAGCACCACGCGGTCCGCGTCTCGCAGCTCCTCCAGCAGCGCCGCGCGCGGCTCGGGGCGGCGCAGCAGATCCACGCCGCTGGCGCTCCCGAGGTGCAGATCGGAGACGATCAGCGTGCGCAAGAAGCCCTACGCTGAAGCCCTACGACGCTCCCGCGGCCGCCACGGCCTCGCGGATCGGCTTGGGGAGCATGAAGCGGACGTCCTCGCGGATCACGTGGAATTCGGAGATGCCCTCCTCCGGCACCCCCCGCGCGCGGAAGAAGTCGAGCAGCTCCACCACCAGCTCGTCCGGGGCGCTCGCGCCTGAGGAGACGCCCACCACGCGCCTGCCCGCAAGCCACTCCTCGCGCACCTCCCGGCTGTGGTCGACCAGGTACGCCTCGGTGCCGCAGTCGCGTGCGACCTCCACGAGACGCACCGAGTTGGAGGAGTTGCGCGAGCCGATCACCAGCATCAGCTCGCAGCGGCCCGCCATCTGCTTGACCGCGGCCTGGCGGTTGGTGGTGGCGTAACAGATGTCCTCCGTGCGGGGGCCCGTGATGCTCGGGAAGCGCTCGCGCAGGCGCTCCACGATCGCGGCCGTTTCGTGCACCGAGAGCGTGGTCTGCGTGATGTAGGCGACGCGCTCGGGGTCCTCCACCTCGAGCGCGTCGACGTCGCGCTCGTCTTGCACGAGCACGATCCGCTCGGGCGCCTCCCCCATCGTGCCTTCGACCTCCTCGTGGCCCTCGTGGCCGACGAGCACGATCGTGTAGCCCTGCTCCGCGAAGCGCCGCGCCTCCACGTGCACCTTCGTCACCAGCGGACACGTCGCGTCGATCGTCTGCAGGCGGCGGGCCTGCGCGTTGGCGCGCACGCTCGGCGCCACCCCGTGCGCGGAGAAGACCGTCACCGACCCCTCCGGCACCTCGGTCTCCTGGTCGACGAACACCGCTCCCCGCGCGCGCAGCTGCGCCACCACGTGCTTGTTGTGCACGATCTCCTTGCGCACGTACACCGGCGGTCCGTGCAGCTCCAGGGCGCGTTCGACCGTCTGCACCGCGCGGTCCACCCCGGCGCAGTACCCGCGCGGGGCGGCGAGCAGGATCTTCTCCACCGTGTTGGGGGCCGCCTGGGCCATGTCGGGCACCACGGAGATTGTAGGGCTCGGCGGAGGGTCCACCCAGGTGTGAGCCGACCCCGACCCGCTCGCCGACCGCGCACCCGCGTCCAAGCGCGAGTTCGCCGCCCCCCCTGCGAGTTCGCCGCCCCCCCTTTGAACATCCGGCCTCTCACAGTACGCTTGCGCGATGCCCCAGCGTCACCTCGACCGGCTCACAGCGGTGGACGCCTCCTTCCTACTCCAGGAGGGCCCCTCCTCGCACATGCACGTGGGCGGGCTCACCCTGCTGGAGGGGCCTCCGCCGGCGCTCGAGGAGTTCCTGGAGCAGATCCGCCGGCGCCTGCACCTGGTGCCCCGGTACCGCCACAAGCTCGCCTCCACCCACACGGCGCTCGACAGCAGCCGCCCGGTGTGGGTGGACGACCCGAGCTTCAACCTCGAGTACCACGTGCGCCACACCGCACTGCCGGCGCCGGGGGACTGGGAGCAGCTGTGCAACCTGACTGCGCGTATTTTCTCCCAGCAACTCGACCGCTCCAAGCCGCTGTGGGAGATGTGGCTGATCGAGGGCCTGCTGGAGGACCGCTTCGCGCTGATCTCCAAGACCCACCACTCGCTGATCGACGGGATCGCCGGGGTGGACCTGGCGACGGTGCTGTTCGACCTCTCCCCCACCCCGCCGCCGGTCCGCCACTCCGGGCGCCCGTGGCAGCCCCACCGCGAACCCGGCACCCTGGAGCTGCTGGCCGCCGGGGCGCGCGGGGCGCTGCGCGCCGGCCTCGAGCTCGCCGCGGGCGCGGCCGACGCGCTGGCGCACCCCGACCACGCGCTGCCCCGCGCGCGCGAGGTGGCGGAGGGCCTCGGCGAGTTCGTCTGGGCGGTGCTGAACCCGGCGCCCCCGACACCGCTGAACGTCGACATCGGGCCCCACCGGCGCTTCGTCGGGGTCGGCAGCCCGCTGGAGGACTTCAAGCTCGTCAAGAACGCGTTCGAGTGCACGGTCAACGACGTCGTGCTCGCCGTGGTGGCGGGCGCGCTGCGCGACTTCCTGATCGACCGCGGGGTGCGCACCGAGGGCCTGGAGCTGCGCGCGCTGGTCCCCGTGTCGGTGCGCGCCGAGGACGAGCACCACCAGCTCGGCAACCGCATCGTGGTGATGCGCGGCCCGCTCCCGGTCTACATGGCCGACCCGCTGCAGCGTCTGCGCTTCGTCAAACGGGAGATGGACGGGTTGAAGGAGTCCAAACAGGCGCTCGGCGCGGAGGTGATCGCGAACGCGCAGAACTTCGCCCCGCCCACGATCCTCGCGCAGGCCTCGCGGCTGAACTTCTCCACGCGCCTCTTCAACCTGATTGTCACCAACGTCCCCGGCCCCCAGTTCCCGCTGTACGTGCTCGGCCGCCGGATGCTCGAGGCCTACCCCGTCGCCTTTCTTCCCCAGCGCCACGCGCTGGCGATCGCGATCATGTCCTACGACGGGCAGATGAACTTCGGCCTGCTCGGGGACCTCGACGCGATGCACGACCTCGACCGGTTCGGCGCTCGCATCGCCGAGGAGCTGGCGGCGCTTGTGTCGCTCGCACGCGAGGCGAGTGCAGCGCGGTCGGCGTAGTGGGGCGCCACTCGGGCGAGCGTCGTATGATCACCAGGAGGCTGCATCCAAGGGGCTCGGGAAGTCCCAAGACATGCGACTACTGCTCAACATCATCTGGTTCGTTTTCGCCGGGGTGTGGATGGCCATCGGGTACACCCTGGCCGCGCTGATCTGCTTCATCCTGATCGTCACGATCCCGTTCGGCATCGCCTCGCTGCGCATAGCAGTCTTCGCCCTCTGGCCGTTCGGCAAGACGGTCGTCAAGCGGGCCGACGCCGGCCTGGCGTCGAGCATCGGCAACATCCTCTGGTTCGTGCTCTGCGGGTGGTGGCTCGCGATCGCGCACCTCGTATCGGGAGTGCTGCTGTGCCTGACCATCGTCGGGATCCCGCTCGGCCTGGGCGACTTCAAGCTGATCCCGGTCTCGCTCTTTCCGATGGGACGCGAGATCGTCAGTAACGAGCAGGCCCGCGCCCTCGGCGTCCAGCCGATGTTCGGGCCGAGCGGCACTTCGCAGTCCTGACGCCGCTACGCAGTCCTAACGCCAGGTCGCAGTCCTGACGCCACGTAGCGGCGTTGGGACTAAGCCACGTAGCGACACTGGAGCGGCCCTCGGCGCTCAGGCGACCGATCTGGTGCCGTGCTCAGCGACCGATCTCGTCGTGCTCAAAATCCCAGCGCGAACTTCGCGTCCTCGCTCATCCGCTCCGGCGACCACGGGGGCACGAAGATCATCTCGCACTCCACGGCTTTTACGCCTTCGAGCTCGCCCACGAACTCTTCCATCTGTTCGGTCACCTGGGGGCCGATCGGGCACGCCGGGGTGGTGAGGGTGAAGGTGATGTGCACGTTCCCGCCATCGACCTCCACCCCGTAGACGAGGCCCAGCTCGACGAAGTCGAGGCCGAGCTCTGGGTCGATCACGTTGGAGAGCGCATCGAAGACGTCGTCGACCTCGACCGTCGAGGCAGGAGCCGACGAAGGAGCCGACGAGGGCGCTGCGGACTCGGCTGGGAATGGAGCTGCGGGCTCGGACATGACTCCAGTCTAGCCCGACGCCTAGTTATCGCACCCCAAGCGGTCCCAGATGTACAGCTGGATGCACTCGTTGGCTAGCTCGTTGGCACGGCCGCGGGAGAGCCGGGGGAGGACGGTGTCGAGCACCTGGTCCTCGGCCACGCCCTCCTGAAAGGCCTCCTCGCCACGGAAGCCCGCTGCGATCTTCAGCGCCTCGCGGCGGTTCTCGCCGAGGCTGTGGAAGATGCCCTGCAGGAACGCGGTGTTCGCGATCGGCTGGCCCACCTCCAGCGAGGCGTGCCAGGCGGCGAGCAGCTGCAGGTCGTCATCATCGAGATCCGCGATCGCCTTCGCGTAGTGGACCGAGAGTTCCTGGTCGGGGATGTCGTCGACCCAAGCCCGCACGACCTCGCCCACCAGCTGCCTGCGGGCCTCACGGCCGACCGACTCGGCGACCACCCGGATCGCATCTTGCGGTTCGATGAAGCAGAGCGGCATCGCCGCAGACTGTAAGCACCGGTGTGGACGGCACTTTTCAGAGCTCCAGAGCCTCGCGGGCGCGCTCCAGCGCGTGGTTGTCCAGCGCCTCGGACGGGACGCCGAGCGTCGCCCGCTCCCCCGCCTCCCAGTTGGCGAGCGCCAGGTCGAGCGCTTCGACCGGCACCGACATCGCCTTCGCCAGCTCCCGCGCGCGCGGCTCCAGATGGACCGGGTCGCCGATCCCGAAGACGCGCTTGGCGGCCAGCGTGGCGAGGTCGCCGTGCGCGGCGCCCGGCGCGTTCGTGAAGTACAGAGCGTCGGCGCGCACCTCGCACAGCCCGATGCGTCCCAGTGTGAGGAGCAGCTCGTAGCGGCCCATCCGTGCCAGGCCCGGGAGGGTCAGCCGCTCGAAGAGCCGCTCGAAGCGCCGCCCGGGAGTCCAGGCGGGATCGCCCACGAACGCGGACACCCGACCACTGGCATCGGCCACGGCGCCCCCCACCGCCGGTCCGGACCCCGTCGTGCCGGCTGTGTACCCCGACCCCGCCGTGCCGACCGTGTACCCCGACCCGCTAGTCCCGACTGTGTACCCCGGTGCCGTGGACGGGTCGGCCTGTGGTGCGGCCCGAGCGGCGGTCCACTGCAGGTAGGCGCGCAGCGTGGCGTCCCCCCGCGCGGGGTCGTGGGACGTGCGAGGACCGAGCGGGATGCCCTCGAGGTCCGGAAGCTCGCCCGCGCGCCAGTCCGCCTCGAGCGCGCGGCGGATGCCGGCGAATGGATCCGAGTCCCGCCCACCGTCCAACGGGCAGAGGTAGGCGCTCAGGAAGCACATCCACGCGGCCTGCGCGGCGTCCTCCACCTCGCGTATCTCCCCGTAGAGGTCCGGCGGCGCGGTGGTGAGCGCCAGCAGGCGGCCCTCGGCGAACGCGACCTCCTCCGCCAGGCGCTCGGCGTCCTGGGAGGCGCGCAGCCCGGGGGTGAGCGGCGAGCGGTAGCCGTCGTCCTCGGCGCGGCGCTCGTGGCTGACGTGCAGCCCCGCGCCCCTGCGGCCCCTTGCGGGCCCGCGACGCGCGCCGCTCGCAGAGGCGCTAGCGCTCCGCTTGGACCCTTGGTCCGAGCTCGCGCGCGAACGCTTCGCTCCCCCCTCGGGCGGGGCGAGGCCGGGCACGGTCTCCCGGCAGATCGAGCAGCGCTCGATGAAACGATTGTGGCGGCAAAACCTCTGCACTCAGGCCAGTTTAGGACCGTCGCGCAGGGAGCGCTACCCGGCGAGCGGCGCCGCCTCCGCGGCCCGCGGGGGCAACGGCAGCGCGAAGCCCTGTGCGCGCGCCCGCGCCGCGCCAGCGCGGCGCTCGTCATCGAGCTCGACCACGTAGTTGGAGAAGTCCACCTGGATCGTGTGCCGCTTGGAGGCCTGGTAGCGGCGGCTCTGGCGGCGCAGCATCGCCTGCATGTCGTGCTGCATCTGCGCCTGGGAGGGCAGCGCGTACTCGCCCGTCAGGTGGCCGGCCACGAGGCGGCTCTGCACCTCGGCGATCGGCATGATCGCGCCCCACGGCTGGACGAAGCCGATGAAGCACAGCCCCGGGTGCTCGGGCGAGAAGACCCGCTTGTAGAGCACCAGCCGGTTCTCGGGCGCCGAGACGAGCCGCTCGTCGAGGAACGGGAAGCTGATCTTGTAACCCGTGCAGTACACGATCAGGTCGGCCTCCTGCTCGCTGCCATCTGCGTAGCGCACGCGGCCGCCGGCGAGCTCGGCGATCTCCGGCCTGACCGCGATCGCACCGTGAGCGAGCCGGTCGAGGATCCGCGAGGAGACCGTCGGGTGGGCCTGCCCGAGGCGGTGGTCGGGCCGGGGCAGCCCGTAGCGCTCCATCGGGCCCACCGTCAGGCGCGTAACCACCTGCATCCCGCGCAGCAGCCACGGGAACGGCATCCGGCTCGGCCGCACCCCCGTGTCGAGCGGGCGGCCGAGGATGTACTTGGGCACGACGTGCACCCCGCGGCGGGCCACCAGCGCGGTCGAGAGCGCGTGGTAGGAGGCGTCCACCGCAATGTCCATCGCGGAGTTGCCCATCCCCACGACCACCACCCGCCTCCCGGCGAGCTGGCTCGGTTCCTTGTAGTCGTGGGCGTGAATCTGCTCGCCGTCGAAGGAGCCCGGAATCGGGGGTTCCGGCCAGCGCGGGTACCAGTGGTGGCCGTTGGCCACGAGCAGCGCGTCGTAGCAGCGGACCTCCCGGCCCCCCTCGCCCTCGATCGTCACCTCCCACACACCGTCCTCGCGCGGGCGGGCGTGCTCCACGCCGGTCCGGAACGTGATCCGCTCGCGCAGGCCGAAGTGCTCGACGTAGTCGTCGAAGTAGCGCGCGATCTGGTCGTGGCGGGGGAAGTCGGGGTAGGAGACGGGCATCGGGTAGTCGGCGTACTCCATGCGCTCGCGCGAGGTGTTGATGTGCAGCGTCGAGTACGACGAGGACATCCCGTTGCGGTTGCCGAACAACCAGTTGCCCCCCACGGCGTCGGACTTCTCGAAGCAGTCGAAGGGGATGTCCCGATCGGCCAGCGCCTTCGCCGCCGTGATCCCGGAGGAGCCCGCGCCGATGATGCAGACGCGGGGGAGAATCATTCGACGCTGACCCCGCCGCTGACGTGCTGCGGCGGACCCTCGGGGCCTTCGTCGGCGTCGGCGTGGCCGAGCAGGGCGCCGTCCTCGGGCAGCGAGTCGGGCTGGGAGGGCTTCCCGACCGAAGCCGGGGGACGCTCGCCTCCGACCGAAGCCGGGGGACGCTCGCCTCCGACCGAAGCCGGGTGACACGCGCCTTCGGCGCGAATCCCCGTTTCGACCAGCATCCCCGTTTCGGCCAGCCGGCCGGCGAGGTAGCGATCGACCATCCGCGCGCACTGGCGGCCCTCGTTGATCGCCCACACGATCAGCGACTGCCCGCGGCGCGCGTCGCCGGCGGCGAAGACGCCCTCGACGGAGGTGGTGTAAGGCTTGACAGCCTTGACGTTGCCGCGCGGGTCCTTCTCCACACCGAGCTGGTCGAGCAGGGCCTGCTCGGGGTGCAGGAAGCCCATTGCGAGCAGCACCAACTCGGCGGGCAGCTCGCGCTCGGTGCCCTCCACCGGCGCAAACGGCGGCGCCGGTTCGGCGCGGGCGATGTGCAGAGCGGCCACACCGCCGTCCGCGTCGCCGCTGAAGCGCGTGGTGGTCACCGCGTAGTCCTGCTCCCCCACGCCCTCCTCGCGCGCCTCCTCCATCGCGTAGCTGAGGCGGTACTTCAGCGGCCACTCCGGCCACGGGGTGCGCTCGTCCGGCCGGTGGACGGGGGGCTCTGGCAACAGCTCGAGCTGCACGATCGAGGCGGCACCCTCGCGCAGCGCGTTGCCCACGCAGTCCGCGCCGGTGTCGCCACCGCCGATCACCACCACGCGCTTGCCCACCGCGGTGATCTCGCGGGTGGGCGGGGACTCGCCCATCGGCTGGGCGACGGTCGGCGCAGGGCCGTGCTCCCGCGCGATCAGGCGGTTACGCTGGTAGAGGTAGTCCATCGCAAAGTGGACCCCCTGAAGCTCGCGCCCGGGGACGGGCAGGTCGCGCGGCACGCGCGAGCCGGTGGCGAGCACCACCGCGTCGAAGCCCTCGCGCAGCTCGGCCACGGTGACGTCGCGGCCGACCTCCACCCCGCAGCGCAGCTCCACGCCCTCGTCGATCAGCTGGCGCACGCGGCGCTCCACGACACGCTTCTCGATCTTGAAGTCGGGCACCCCGAAGCGCACGAGGCCGCCGGCGGCCTCGTCGCGCTCCAGCAGCGTGACGCGGTGGCCCGCGCGGCGCAGCTGCTGCGCGGCGGCCATCCCCGCGGGCCCGGAGCCGACAACGGCGACCGCCTGGCCGGTCTCGCGGCTCGGCGACGGCGGTTCGGGCTTGATCCAGCCCTCCTGGAAGGCGCGCTCGACGATCGCGTGCTCGATCTGTTTGATCGTGACCGCGTCGCCCTCGCGGATCTCGAGCACGCACGCCGCCTCGCACGGGGCCGGGCAGAGGCGCCCTGTGAAGTCGGGGAAGTTGTTGGTCGCGTGCAGCTGCGCGATCGCCTCCCGCCAGCGGTCGCGGTAGACGAGGTCGTTCCAGTCGGGGATCAGGTTCCCCAGCGGGCAGCCGTTGTGGCAGAAGGGCACCCCGCAGTCCATGCAGCGGGCCCCCTGCTCGCGTAGCTCCGCCTCGGGGCGGAGCACCATGAACTCGCGGTAGTCGCGCGCGCGCTCGTGCGGGTCGCGGTAGGGGACGCCGCGACGCTCGATCTGCAGGAAGCCGCCGAGCTTGCCCATCAGGCGGCCGCTACTCCCTCGGCCTGCTCCTCTTCCTCGGCGAGCTCAGCGAGCACCCGCCGGTAGTCCGTGGGCATCACCTTCACGAACGCTCCCTGGGCGAGCAGACCATCCCAGTCGGCGAGCACGCGCCGCGCGACCGGAGAGTCTGTGCGCTGCTCGTGCTCGGCGATCATCGCGCGCAGCTCGATCGCATCCGCGGGGGCGAGCGCTTCGAACTCGACCATGCCCATGTTGCAGCGCGCCGCGAAGGCGCCCTGCTCGTCGAGCACGTAGGCGATCCCGCCGCTCATGCCGGCCGCGAAGTTGCGCCCGGTGGGGCCGAGCACGACCACGCGGCCGCCCGTCATGTACTCGCAGCCGTGGTCCCCCACGCCCTCCACGACGGCCCACGCACCGGAGTTGCGCACCGCGAAGCGCTCGCCGGCGAGGCCGCGGAAGAAGGCGCGGCCGGCGGTCGCCCCGTAGAGCACGGTGTTGCCGACGATCACGTTGCGCTCCGCAACGAAGTCGGCGTTCATGCCCTCGCGCGGGCGGATCGCGAACACCCCCCCGGAGAGGCCCTTGCCGGCGTAGTCGTTGGCGTCCCCGCGCAGGGTGAACGTCACCCCGGGCGCCAACCAGCCGCCGAAGCTCTGGCCCGCAGAGCCTTCGAAGTCGACCAGGATCGAATCGGGCGGGAGACCCTCGACGCCGTGTGCGCGTGCGATGTAGCTGGAGAGGATGCCCCCCACACAGCGGTTGACGTTGCGGATCGGCAGCTGGACGGTGACCCGCTCTCCGCGTTCGATCGCCGGGCCGGCGCGCTCCACGAGCTGCCAGTCGAGCGCGTCGTCGAGCACCGGCGGGGGCGGCTGCACCCGGTGGCGGGGTTCGCCGTCGGGCAGCTCGACGTGGGTGAGGATGTGCGTCAAGTCGACGCCGCGGGCCTTCCAGTGGTCGATCGCGGGCCCGACCTGGAGCAGATCAACACGGCCGATCGCCTCGTCGAGGGTGCGCAGCCCCAGCGAGGCGAGTAGTTCGCGGACTTCCTCGGCGACAAAGAAGAAGAAGTTGACCACGTGCTCGGGGGTCCCCTGGAAGCGCTTGCGCAGCTCGGGGTCCTGGGTGGCGATCCCCACCGGGCAGGTGTTGAGGTGGCAGGCGCGCATCATGATGCAGCCGGTCGCAATCAGCGGGCCGGTGGAGAAACCCATCTCGTCGGCCCCCAACAGTGCCGCGATCAGCACGTCGCGGCCGGTCTTCAGCTGGCCGTCGGTCTGCACGACGATGCGCGAGCGCAGCTCGTTGAGCAGCAGCGTCTGCTGGGTCTCGGCGAGACCGATCTCCCACGGCACGCCCGCAGCCTGGATCGAGGAGAGCGGGGAGGCGCCGGTGCCGCCGTCGTGCCCGGCGATCAGCACGCGGTCGGCGTTGGCCTTGGAGACGCCCGCGGCGACCGTGCCGACGCCGACCTCGGAGACGAGCTTGACGGACACCTGTGCCTGGGGGTTGGCACAGCGCAGGTCGTAGATCAGCTGCTTGAGGTCCTCGATCGAGTAGATGTCGTGGTGGGGCGGCGGGGAGATCAGGCCGACGCCGGGAGTGGTGTGGCGGATCGAGCCGATGTACTTGTCCACCTTGTGGCCCGGCAGCTGGCCGCCCTCGCCGGGCTTGGCGCCCTGGGCCATCTTGATCTGCAGCTCGTCGGCGTTGACGAGGTAGTGGATCGTCACCCCGAAGCGCCCGGAGGCGACCTGCTTGATCGCCGAGCGGCGCCGGTCTCCGTTGGGGTCGGGCGCAAAGCGCGCGGGGTCCTCGCCGCCCTCGCCCGTGTTGGAGCGGCCGCCGAGGCGGTTCATCGCGATCGCGAGCGTCTCGTGGGCCTCGCGGGAGATCGAGCCGAGGCTCATCGCGCCGGTGCAGAAGCGCCGCACGATCTCCTTCGCGGGCTCGACCTCCTCCAACGGGATCGGCTTGAGCGAAACCGATCCCCGGGCGCCCTCCGATCCCCGCTCGCCCTCAGACCCCGGGGCGCCCTCAGACCCCCGGGCGTGCGAATCCGACCCCTCGGCGCCCGAACCGGACCCCCCAGGGGAGCCACTCCCGATCTCCAGCAGCCCGCGCAGCGTGGCGCGGCGGGCGGCGTCCTCGTTGACGGCGCGGGCGTACTCGCGGTAGGTGGCGTAGGCGGGGCTCTCGCGCACCGACTCGTGCGCCTGCGAGTCCCCGGCGAGCGCAGCGGCCACGTGCCCGTCCTCGGCGGCGCGCACGGCGTGCTGCACGAGCGCGATCGTCTCGGGGTTCCAGATGTGGCGCTCACCGTCGCGCCGCCACGCGTACACCCCCCCCACCGGGAGCAGGTCGTCGGTCGACCCAGAGCCCGCCCACCCGCGGGCGTGGCGCTCCAGGGCCTCCACGGCCAGCTGCGCGAGGCCAACCCCGCCGATCCGCGAGGCGGTGCCGGTGAAGTGACGGTCGATCAGCTCACGGGAGAGCCCGACGGCCTCGAAGATCTGCGCCGAGCGGTAGGACTGGATCGTGGAGATGCCCATCTTGGAGATCGTCTTCAGCAGCCCTTTGCCGATCGCCTTGACGACGTTCTGCGAAGCCTCCTCAGAGGTGAGCGTCGTGGCGGCGGCTCCGTTCGCGGGCCGTTCGATCAAGCCCCGGTAGGCGAGCTCGTCGAGCGTCTCGAGCAGCAGGTAGGGGTTGACGGCGCTCACCCCGTAGCCGATCAGCGTGGCGAAGTGGTGCACCTCGCGCGGCTCGCCCGACTCCAGCACGATCCCCGCGCGCAGGCGGGTACCTTCGCGCACCAGGTGGTGGTGCACGGCGGAGACCGCGAGCAGCGAGGGGATCGGTGCGCGCCCCGGCCCCAGGGAGCGGTCGGAGAGGATCAGGATGTTGACCCCCCGCGCGATCGCCTCGTGGGTCTGCGTGCAGATCCGCTCGAGCGCCCGCTCCATGCCCGCCGCGCCCTCGGCGACCGGCCAGGTGATGTCGAAGGTCTGGGCGGAGAACTCGTCGTGGGAGACGTGGCGCAGCGTCTCGAGCTCGCGGTTGAGCAGGATCGGCTGGCGGAGGACCAGCTTGTGGGCGTGGGCGGGGGTCTCGTCGAAGAGGTTGCGCTCGGAGCCAAGGCTCGTGACGAGGCTCATCACGATCTCCTCGCGGATCGGGTCGATCGGCGGGTTGGTGACCTGGGCGAAGAGCTGCTTGAAGTAGGAGAACAGCGGTGGGGACTGGTCGGAGAGGACGGCCAGCGCAAGGTCGTTGCCCATCGAGCCGACCGGCTCCTGCGCGTCGCGAGCCATCGGGGCGAGCAGCACCCGCAGGTCCTCCTGGGTGTAGCCGAAGGCGCGCTGGCGGGCGTGCAGCGGCTGGTCGGAGATCGTCACCGCTTCGGACGGCGGCAGGTCGTCGAAGTGCACGGAGTTGCGAACGAACCACTCCCCGTAGGGCCGGCGGGTGGAGACGGCGCGCTTGACCTCGCTGTCCTCGACGATGCACCCCCGCTCGAGGTCCACGAGGAACAGCTTGCCGGGCTGCAGGCGGCCGAGGCGCAGCACGCGCTCGGGCGGGATGTCGAGCAGCCCGCACTCCGAGCCGAGCACCACGAGGCCGTCGACGGTCTCCACCCAGCGCCCCGGCCGCAGGCCGTTGCGGTCGAGCGTGGCGCCGATTACGCGCCCGTCGGTGAACGCCACCGAGGCGGGGCCGTCCCAGGGCTCCATCAGGCAGGAGTGGAAGGCGTAGAAGCCCTTCAGCTCCTGCGGCAGGTCCTCCCGTTCGCGGTAGGCCTCGGGAATCATCATCATCACCGCGTGCGGCAGGGAGCGCCCGGCGAGCAGCAGCAGCTCGAGCACACGGTCGAAGGTCGCGGAGTCCGAGTCGCCGGGCTTCGCGACGGGCAGGATCTTGTGCAGGTCCTCGCCGAAGAGCTCGGAGTGAAGCTCCGACTCGCGGGCGCGCATCCAGGAGACGTTGCCCATCACGGTGTTGATCTCCCCGTTGTGGCAGATCACGCGGTAGGGGTGGGCGAGCTCCCAGGAGGGGAAGGTGTTGGTGGAGAAGCGCGAGTGCACGAGCGCCATCGCGCTCTTGGCGCGCGGGTCGCGCAGGTCGGGGTAGAAGCCGGCGAGCTGGTTGGAGATCAGCATCCCCTTGTAGTTGACGGTGCGCGAGGAGCTCGAGGTCACGTACAGGCCCTCGGCGGCGGGGTCGAGCTCGCAGACGCGGCGGATCACGTAGAGCTTGCGCTCGAAGGCGTCCTGGTCGAAATCGCGATCGAGGTCTCGTCCGCCCTCCCGACCGGCGGGAGCCCCGGCAGGGCCCCCTTCGGACGCCCCGGCGGGCAGACCGGCGGGCTCCTCGCCCGCACCGACGAACAGCTGCCAGATCGCGGGACGGCAGGCCCCAGCGGTGCGGCCCGTGTGCGCGGCGTCGCAGGGCACCTCGCGCCAGCCGAGCACGCGCTGGCCCTCGGCGCGGACCGTGCGCTCCAGCAGCTCGCGCAGACGCGAGCACTCTTCGTCGTGCAGCGGCAGGAAGCACATCAGCACCCCGTAGCGCCCGGGCGGGGGCAGCTCGAAGTCGAGCACCGCGCGCAGCAGCTCGTCGGGCATCTGCATGAGGATCCCGGCGCCGTCCCCGGTTGTGGGATCGGCCCCAGAGGCGCCGCGGTGCTCGAGATTCTCCAGGGCGCCGATCGCCTGCGCGATCACCTCGTGGGTGGGGCGGTTGTCCAGGCGCGCGACCATGCCCACGCCGCAAGCGTCGTGCTCGAAGCGGGGGTCGTAGAGACCGACGGCCTTGGGCGGCTGCTGGGTGTGCGAAGTCATGACAGTGCTCACGGGAGGACGGTGCTTCCCGCACGGACGGGGCTTCCGTGCAGGCGGTGAGGGCACCTGAGGCGGAAGCTGAAGCGTAGCAGTGGACCGGGGATGGAAACCACTCTCGGGGCGCGCTGCCGTCCAAGCGTCCAGGCCGCCCATACGTCCGCCCGCGTGCTCGCGTATGCTCATCTGCAGCAGGGCGTCCGCGGGAACGGGCGCGACGGTGTACACCACGGGCGGGGAGGGTGTGCGATGTGTGAAAACCGCCCCCTCAGGGCACCATCACTCAAGACGAGATCCGCGCCCCTCAGAGAGATGCAGGGAGAAGCAAACCAACCATGACTCCCGACATGCAGCTGGCGCTTCCGGCACGCGCGGAGAACATCGCGATCGTGCGCCACGCCTTTGGGGCGCTGGGCGACGCGTACGCACTCGACGAGCAGATCCTCTCGGACATTCGTCTGGCGGTCACGGAGGCGTGCACGAACGTGGTCGTCCACGCCTATCCGGACGGCAAGGAGGGGCCGATGGAGGTGCTCGCGACCCGGCTGGGAGACGAGCTGAGGGTGGTGGTGCGCGACGAGGGCCGCGGCATCGGCCCGCGGCCGGACAGCCCCGGCCTGGGCCTCGGCCTACCGCTGATCGCCTCGCTCACCGAGAATGTGCAGTTGGGGCGCGACGGGGAGGAGCGCACGGAGGTGCGCATGATGTTCTCGTTGACGGCCCCCCTCCGCCACTACGGCGTCGCGGCCGGCCATGCCGCCTCCGGGGCGGTCGACCCGCCGACGGGCCCGTGAGCAAGGAGGCCCCCGGCAGCGACACCCGGCCCGACCACGGGGAGGGCACGTACGTGCAGCCCGACCCGTACGTGCAGCCCGACCACGGGGAGGGCCCGTACGAGAGCTCGGCGTCGCTGCGTCTCGCCGACGGCCCGCTGGTGGGGCCGGTGTTGTGCAGGGTCGTCTCGATGGTGCTCGCGCGGGCCAACTGCCCGATGGACCGCTTGGAGGACGCGATGTTGATCTGCGACGCGCTCAGCGCCCACGCCCCCTCCCACGCGAACGACGGCCACGTCACGTTCGCGGTGAGCGTGCGCGGCGGAGCGCTCGAGCTGCGCGTGAGCGAGCTCCCGGAGCGTGGCGCCGACCGGCTGGTGGGGGACGCCGTGTTGCCGGGAGTGGGCAACGTGTTGGAGCGGATGACGGACGAGCTGCGCGTCGAGCCGGCGGCGGGGGGTACTGGCGAGGAGCTCGTGTTGGGGTTCGCCTTCTAGCGCGGCTGGCCGGTCGTTCGGCTGGGAGGTCTTCTAGCCTCGGTTGGTCTCCCAGCCGTTGGGCTCGGATCCGCTGGGCTGGGTCTGCGCTTTGCGGACTAGCCGCTGGGCTGAGTCTGTTTCTTCTTGCTTTTCGCAGGAGCCTTGGCGCGCTTGCCGGAGTCGGCGAGACACTCGCCTTCGGCTCGCATCCCCGCTTCGGCCAGCGGGGGGCGCACCGTTGTCCTCGCGGCGGGCGCGCACCTGTTCCATGGAGGCCTCCAGGGCGCTCATCAGGTCGGCGGTCTGCAGCGGCTCCTCCCGGACGGGGGGTTCCAGCACGACTTGCTCGCCGCCCGCCTTGCGGTCGATCAGCTCGAGCAGCGCCTCGCGGTAGGTGTCGTGGTAGTTGGTGATGTCGAAGGGGCGGGCGATGGACTCGACAAGACGGTGGGCGATTTCGCGCTCGTTCTCGCTCAACTGCACCTCCTCCGCTTCCCGGAGCTCGCCGAGGTCGGTGGTGCGCTGAATCTCGTCGTCGAAGTTCAGGGTGGTCATCAGCAGCACCCCCTCGCGCGGATGGACCGCGACGAGCTGCTGGCGGGAGCGCAGCACGACGCGCCCGATCGCGACCTTGCCGGTGTCGCGCATCGCCTCCAGCAGCAGCCGGTAGGGGCGGGCCCCGCCGCGGTTGGGGGCGAGGAAGTAGGGACGGTCGAAGTAGATGGGGTCGATCTCGTCGAGCTGCACGAAGTCCTCGATCTCGATCGTGCGCGTGAAGGCGGGCTCCAGGGCGGCGAACTCCTCGGGCTCGATCACGACGTGCCGCCCGGGGGCGATCTCGTAGCCCTTGACGATCTCCTCGAAGGGCACCTCCTCGCCCTCGGCCGAGCAGTAGCGCCGTTGGACGATGCGCGCGTGGTCGGTGGCGTGCAGCTGGTGAAAGCGCACGCTGCGCTGGACGACCGCGCTGTAGAGCTTGACCGGAACGCTGACCAAGCCGAAGGTGAGTGTCCCTTTCCACATCGAATGGGGCATCCGCACAGTGTGACCGTTGTGGCCTCGATGTCAAGCCCTGAATGAGGCTTCCCGCTCCCCCGGCGGTAGGGGAGGGAGGATTGGCCGCCCCAAGGGCGCTGCGAGGATTGGCCGCCCCAAGGGCGGCTGCGCGGCGTTCGCAGTGCGGTCCCCGGCGTGGCCTGTCCCGTGGACCGTCGGCGGGCGCCTACCCGGGCTCCTCTCCGGCCCCGAGCCCGGCGCGCATACGCGCGAGGGCCTGGCGGATGAGGCGTGAGACCTGCATCTGGGAGACACCGACGCGCTCGCCGATCTCCGCCTGGGTGAGGTCCTCGCCGAAGCGCAGTTGCAGAACGACGCGTTCGCGCGGGGAGAGTCGGGCCAGCAGCGGCTCCAGGGTGGCACGCTCCTCGGCGCGCTGGAAGCCGCCCTCGTGCGTACCGAGGGTGTCGGCGACGCTTTCCCCGACCTCCTCGCCGTGGGTGGCGGAGCGCGAGGCGTCGAGCGAGGCCGCCCGGTAGGCGGCGGCGGCCTCCAGGGCGTCCAGCACCTGCTCGTCGGAGGCGCCCACGGCGTGCGCGATCTCGCTCACCGACGGCGAGCGGCGCTGGCCCACGGAGAGGCGCGTGACGGCGTGGTCCACGCGCAGCGCGAGCTCCTGCAGGTCGCGGGGGACGCGCACCGACCAGGTGCGGTCGCGGAAGTGGCGGCGGAGCTCCCCGAGGATCGTGGGGACGGCGTAGCTGGAGAAAACAACCTCACGCCCCGCGTCGAAGCGGTCGATCGCCTTGATGAGGCCCAGGGAGGCGACCTGCACCAGGTCCTCCAGTGGCTCCTCAGCACGCTGGTAGCGGCGGGCGAGGCGGCGGGCGAGCGGGAGGTAGCGCTCGATCAGCAGCTCGCGCGCGCGCGTCTCCCCGCGCTCGCGCGCGCGAGCGAAGAGCTCTGCGTCTGAGGCTTCCCCGCGCGCATACTCAGCGATCGCCGCCTGGGTGGGATGGGCTCCCGATCCCGACGGGCCGCTCGCAGAGCCGGTCGGCCTCATCCCACGAGCATAGCCGCGCACGTCTTGGGCGGGCGAGGTTACACATTGCCGTGCACGTCACCGGGGTTTGAGGTCGCCGCAGCCGCGCAGGTCACCGGTGGGCGAGGTCGCACCGCCGTGCACGTCACAGGCAGGCGAGGTCGCGCACTGCCGTGCACGCCGGGGGGCGGTTGAGGCCGCCGCAGCCGCGCACGTCACCGGCAGGCGAGGTCGCGCAGGACCGCCCCGACGGTGGCGGGTGCGTTCAGCCGGCAGAGGACCGTGGCCCGAGCCGCGCCGGGCTCGAGGGCGCCCCCGCCCACGGCCAGCTCCGCCACGGGCCGCTCCAGCGTGCGGGCGAGCGCGGGCAGCTCGGGCGCGAGCGCGGGGGCGAGCCACGTGATCGGCGCCCCGCCCGGTGGGCGGGACCCGTTCCCCGGGATCGGCGGCCCACCGGGCGGGCGGGAGGCGGACAAACGCTCGAAGTCGCAGGACCCGCTCAGCAGCAGACGCTCGCGGGCGCGAGTCATCGCGACGTAGACGATCCGCTCCTCCTCCGCCTCCTGCGCGCGGCGGTGCTCCTCACAGAGCTCGTCATACCGCAGGCAGCTCGCCGGTGGGGAGCCGTCGAGGCTCGCGAGCCGCAGGCCGATGCGCTCGCCGTCCACGAGCAGGTCGGGGGGAGTGCCGTTGGGAGCGCGGCCGAGGTCGGCGAGACACACCACCGGGAACTCGAGGCCCTTGGCGGCGTGAATCGTCATCAAACGCACCGCGTCAGGCTCCGAGCCCGTGGGGGCGTGAGGCTCGGAGCCCTCGGAGAACGCCTCGCGGTGCTCGACGTGGTCGAGGAAGCCCCGCAGGTCGCGGCCCTCCGCGGCTTCGAAGCGGCGAGCGAGTCGCAGCAGCTTGTGGATGTTCGCTAGCCGCCGCTCGCCCCACGTGAGGGAGAGCACGTGACGTTCGTAGCCAGTGTGGGCAATCGCGCGCAACAGCAGCTCGGCGAGGGGGTGCGCCGGCGCGGCGCGGCGCTCGGCGGCGAAACGCTCGGCGAAGCGCGCGAGGCGGTCGCGGTCGGGGGCGGGGAGGCGCGCGTAGAGCGCACCCTCCGGTCGCGCGCCCTCCAGCTCACCGCCGGCCGCGCCCGCACGCCCCATGCCTACGCCCTCCGCGCCCAGGCCCTCCGCGCCCACGCCCACGTCCTCCGTGCGGGCGCCCTCCATGTCGTCACCAGACACACCAGCGATCGCCGCCCAAACGCCACTCCCGACCGCGCGGGCGTGGAGCGCCAGCAGCGCGAGGCCATCGCTCGAAAGCCCGACGAGTGGGGAGGCGAGCACGGAGTAGAGCGCGAGCTCGTCCAGCGGGTTGGCGAGCGCCCGCAGCCACGCCAGCAGGTCGCCGACCTGTTGGTGGCCCCAGAAGCTGCCCACGGCCGCGAGTGTGCGTAGGCCACGCTCCTCCAGAGCGCGCTCGTACACCGGCAGGTCGCCTGCGGCGCGCAGCAGCACCGCCACGTCCCCCGCCGCGGCCTGCCCGGCGTCCACGAGCTCGCCGACGCGCTGGGCCAGCAGGCGCGCTTCGGCGTGGCGCCAGAGGGTCGCCGGCGGCAACGCCCCGGCGACAGCTTGCGCGAGCGGCTGCCCCACGAGCGCTCGCTCCGACCAGGCGCGTTTGTCGGTGAGCAGCAGCTCGATTAGCGGCCCGTCCTCCTGGCCGTCCTCGCGCGCAGCGAGTAGCGGGGCGTGGGCGTCTCCGAAGCGCTCCCCGAAGACGCTGTTGACCGCAGCGATCAAAGGGGGGCGACTGCGGAAGTTGTGGGACAGCGCGAGCGCCGCTCCCCCGGCGCCCAGCGTGCGGCGGCGCTCGCGGAAGAGCTCCACCTCCGCGTGGCGGAAGCCGTAGATCGATTGCAGCTCGTCGCCGACCGTGAACAGGTTCCCGCGCTCCAACAGCTCAAGCAGCGCGAGTTGGCGGCGGTTGGTGTCCTGGAACTCGTCCACCATCAGCAGCTCCAGGCGCTCCGCCCACATCCGGCGCACGCTCTCGTGGCGCTCCAGCAACTCCCGCGCGCGCAGCTCAAGGTCGTCAAAGTCGAGCGCCGAGCGCGCGCGCTTGAGCTCCGCGTAACGGCGGCCGAACCGCTCCAGCGCTTCGCCCAGCACAGCGCACGCCCGGACCGCCTCCAGCTCCAGGGGTTCACGCTGTGGGTCGGGCGGCACGGCGTGGGACTCAGTGGGGTCGGGCAAGGACGGCGCGGCGTGGGACTCGGCGGAGTCGGGCAAGGACGGCGCGGCGTGGGACTCAGCCGGGTCGGGTGGGGGCAGCGAGCCAAGCGCCGGGAGGGAACGGGCGGCGTCGGGCAGCGTGGGCAGACTCGCCCCCCGGCTGCGCTGCTCGGCGTACACGCCCAGCACCATGCCCCGCACACGGTCCGCGCCGTAGGCGGCGAGCAGGTCGACGGCCTCCCCACGGCGCTCCCCCGCCAAAAGGACGGCGAGCGCGTGGCGGAAGGCGAGCAGCGCCAGACGCCCCGCGGAGGCCTCGTCGAGGATCGCGAAGTCGGGGTCGAGGCCCGCGGTCAGCGCGTGAAGGCGCAGCAGGCGCGCGCAGAAGCCATGGAAGGTGCCGATCGCGGCGCCCTCGGTGTCACGCGCGGCCTCTCGCTCCCCCAACTCCAGCAGGCGCGCGCGCACCCGCCCGCGCAGCTCTGCGGCGGCGCGCTCGGTGAAGGTGATCGCGAGGATCCGCCCCGGGGCGACGCCGTCCTCGCGCACGGCCCGCACGAAGCGCTCCACGAGCACCGAGGTCTTCCCGCTGCCCGCCCCCGCCGCCAGCAGCAACGGGCCACGGCGGCGCGCGGCGGCCTCCTCCTGCTCGGGGGTGAGGGCGCGGAGCGGGGGGGGCGCGGCCGGGCGTGGGAAGGAACTGGGCGAAGGGGCGTCGCAGGGGGAGGGAGTCTCAGGGGGCGAGGGAGTCTCAGACAGCGGCAGGAGCAGTTGCTCGGCCGTCGCGTGCTCAGCGGGGTGGTCGGTCGGGACGCCCATACTCAGCGCTCACACCGGCAGATCGTGGGGTACGCGCACCCGGAGCCACCGAAGCCACAGGTCTGCGGCCGCGCCTCCAGCTCCCCGGCGCGCGCCTGCACGGCGGCCTCCCGCGCCGCCGCCAGGACCTCCCCCACGAGCTCCCGCACCTCGGCGGGCTCGCGCGCGTCACCGCGCACGCACTGGAGCTCCACGCCCTCCCCCTGCGCGAGCACCCCGCGGGCGCGCAGGTCGCGGCCGGAGAGCGGTTGGTAGAAGCCCCCCACCGCCTGCACGTCCGGCAGTGCCTCCACCGCGCGCATGTAGAGGGCCGCCTGGAAGCTGCGCTCCGCCACCCACCTGTCGGGCGGGGGAGCGAGGGTCCCCTTGTAGTCGTACACCACCGCCGCGCCCCCCGGCGCGAGGTCCACGCGGTCGACGAAGCCCCGCACCAGCACCCCCTCGCCGAGGTCCAGCGCCGGCAGTCCCCCGGGCTCCTCGTCGAAGCCGAAGGGCAGCTCGAGGTGGGTCGGCTCCAGTGGGCTCTCCTCGCGGGCGCTCGCGGCGTGCTCCAGGTAGCGCTCCAGGTCGGCCTCCAGCCGCCGGCGCACTCCCGGTATGCGCTCGGGGGCGGTGGAGAGCGGGTGCTCGCCCGCGTGCCGCTCCAGAGCGGCGTGCAGCAGCTCACGCGCACGGGGTAGTCGCTCAGGTAGCAGACGCGCGGAGCCCGTCTCCCGTTTCAGGCCCTCCAGCACGTCACGCAGCGCCGCGTGCGCGAGGCCCCCGCGAGCCAGCGGCTCGGCCTGGGGTTCCAGGTCCTCGGCAAAGAGCAGTCGCTCCACGAACCACCGCACCGGACAGCCGGTCCACACCTGCAGGCTCGACGCCGACCACAGTCGCTCGCGCAACTCCGCCAGCACCCGCGGATCGCGTAACGGCGCGATCCCGTCTCGAGAGGCGCCCGCCGAAGGCTCGTAGCGGCCGTTCCCCGGCCCCTCCCCAACCGACAGGCCCGCTAGAGACTCGCTCGGGCTCGCCACTCCCGAACCCCTCCCCTCCCCCACCTCACCCAGCGCACGCCGGGTGCGCGCGGCGTGCAGGTCGCACGCGAAGAGGTCGCACACGTCGTCCACGAACAGCGAGCGAGCGCTCGGCAAGCCGTCGTCGTCCGCGGTGTGCCAGCTGAGCACCAGCAGCTCCTCCGGTCGCGAGACCGCTGCGTACAGCAGGTAGCGCTCCGCGGCCAGTGCGTCCACGGCGCGCCCGAGCCTCAGCCCCGAGGCTTCCGCGAGCCCACGGCGCTCCTCCTCGGAGAGGAACGGCTCGGGCCGCGCGGGCGCGGGGAAGACGCCTTCCTGCAGGCCGCACAGGAACAGCGCGCGCACCCGGCGCGCGCGCAGGGCGAGGGGGTGGAGCACCGCCACCGCCCCCCCCGCGCGCGTCGACGCGACGGTACCCACGCTCCTCGCCGCCGCGCCCGCGGACCACCCGCCCGCCGGCGCCCCGGAGGGCTCCTCCTCGACAACCAGCTCCAGCCCACGCAGGATCGCGGTGAGTTCGTGCGCGTCCGGGGCAAGCTCCGGCGAGGAGCGGGCCAGCTCACACAGCTCCTCGAGCGCCGCGCGGCCCACGGCCAGCGCGCAGACCTCGGGCGACTCCGCGGACGAAAGCACCTCCTCCCCGGGCGAAAGCACCTCCTCCGCGGACGAAAGCGCGTCCCCCGCAGGCAAGAACCCCTCTCCAGCAGACGGGAGTACCTCCTCCACGCGCCGCAGCGGAGCGGAGAACAAGCGCTCGAGCTCTTCCGCGACCCGGGCGAGCAGCGCAGCGGAACCTCGCTCCGCCGCGGCCTCCAGCCGGTCCAGCGTCTCCAGCGGCCAGTGCTCGGCCTCCCACAGCGCGCGGGCCTGCGCCGCGCTGGACGCTCCCACCCGCCGCGCGCGCCGTTCCAGGTCGTCCGCGAGCTCGGGGCGCGCCAGCACTCCGGGGGCACGCAGCCACGCCAGGAGGTCCCCCAGTCCGGTGTCCTCCCCGCCGGGGAAGGCCGCGGCGAGCAGCCCCAGGAGCGCGCGGCCGAGGGCGGTGTGGGCGAACGGCACGCGCCGCTCCAGCGCGAAGGGGATGCGGTGGGCGCGGAAGACCTCCCCCAGTAGCTCCGCGACACTCCCCGGAGAGCGGTGGGCGACGGCGATCTCCCCGGGCGGCACCCCGCGCTCCAGGAGACCCCGGATCTCCTCCGCGACGAGCTCAAGCTCCGCGCGCTCGCCCCCGCCCTCCAGCAGCCGCACCGCTCCTGCCGCGCTGACCGCGGGGGGGCGGTCGGGCTCGAACAGGAAGCGCTCCAGGTGGTGCAGCGCGACCGAAGCCGGGAGACACGCGCCTCCGACCGAAGCCGGGGGACACTCGCCTTCGGCTCGCATCCCCGGTTCGGCCAGCATCCCCGTTTCGGCCAGAATCCCCGTTTCGGCCAGCGGGGCGGACGCGTAGTAGTCGGCACGGGGCTCCACCCGGTGGTGGACGGCCGCGAGGGGGAGCAGGCGCTGGAAGGTGTCTCCGCGACCCGCGAACGCGACGCGGGAGGGCTCGTAGGTGAGCGAGACCGTCACCGGAGCGCCCACCACCGCGCCAAGCGTCTCCACCGTGTCCAGCTGCAGCCCCGCGAGGTCGTCGAAGCCGTAGAGCAGCACCGGCGTGGCGCCCCACAGCGCGGGAGCGCGGCGCAGCGCGTCGAGCGCGAGCGCCGCGCGGCGCTCGGGACCTGCGCGTCCGAGCTCCTGGAGCGCGCGGCGGTACTCCCCGTAGAGCTCCGCGAGCGCGAGCGCGCGGGGGGCGTGCGCGGGGTCCGCGGCGGCCCAAGCCTCGAGCGCTGCGCGCAGGCGCGCGGGGCTTACGCGCGCGACCTCGAGCTCCCCGACGAGCGCTGCCAGCGCGCGCACCACGCCCGGGGTCGCCTGCACAGGGGTCGAGCTGCCGCTCTGCGTGCGGAGCCCTCCGGACGGCGCACGCTGTAGCGCCGCCGCAAGCACTCGCTCGAAGGCGAGCCGGCCGAGCGGCCGCTCGGTGCTGGCCCGGCTCCCGTCAGCACCGCGGCGACTCCCGTGGGCACCGCGGGGACTCCCGTAGGCACCACGGCGGCCCCCGTCGGCGCCACGGCGGAGCACCTCGGCGAGCAGCCCTTCGAAGCGCTCCACCCGGACCCCCCGCACGAGCCCTCCGCGGGCGAGCTCGCCCCGGTAGCGCTCCACGTCGGCGCGGGTGGGCACCACCAGCAGCGGCTCCTCCCCGTGCGCGTGGTGGGCCCGCAGCGCGTCCAGCACAACGCGGGCCTTGCCCGCGTTGGCGGGTCCGGTTATGAGCACAAGCGGCACAGGCGCCCATAGTGGCGCACCCCCCCGACGTTAGCCGGGGCGCCTACGCCACAGACTGCGCGGCCACGGCCTCGGTGACCGGCTCGGCCTCAGCCTCAGCCGCGTCGCCGGCGACGGTCTCCTGGTCGGGCGGCTTGGCGCCGTCCTTGGCCCAGGACTCGTTGAACTCGACGCGCCATTTGCCGTCGGGGGCCTGCTGGAGCGCAAGGTGGGCGCGGAAGGAGCGCCCGGAGCGCCCGCGGAAGCCGGTGACGGGGCGGGCCGTGTAGCCGGTGCGGATCAACTCGCGGGCGACGGCAAGCGGGAGCTGCTTGCCGGCTTTGGACTTCCAGATCACGAAGCCGCAGCCGGGGTCGTTGCGCGCCCAGCAGGAGTAGCCCTTGCGGTTTTCCACGATCGGGTGCCCGCACACGGGGCAGGGCCCGAGGGTGGCTTTGGGGATGCGCACGTCCTTGAGGGCGTGGTCGAGCATTTTCACCGTCTCCCCGGCGAAGCCGGCGATGTCGCCCATGAAGCGCTCGCGGGAGTCCTCCCCGCGCTCGATCGCGTCGAGGCGGTGCTCCCAGCGGCCTGTGAGTTCGGGGGAGGTGAGGGGGTGGTGGCCGAGCAGGCGCACGACGTTGAGGCCCTTCTCGGTAGCCACCAGCGAGCGCCCGTCGCGCTCGATGTAGCCGACGGAGATGAGGCGCTCGATGATCGCAGCGCGGGTGGCGGGGGTGCCGATCCCGGACTCCTTCATCGCCTCGCGCAGCTCGTCGTCGTCGACGAGCTTGCCGGCGGTCTCCATCGCGCCGAGCAGCGAGGCGTCGGAGTAGCGGCGCGGCGGCTTGGTCTCCTTGGAGAGGCTCTTGATCTCGCGGGTCTGCACGTGCTCGCCCTCGATCAGGCGGGGGAGCTGCTGGTTGACGCCCTCGTCCTCCTCGGCGCCGGAGCGACCTTCGCGGCCGGTCTCGGGGGTGCTCTCCCCGTAGACCCCGCGCCAACCGGGCACGATCAAGAGCTTGCCGCGGGTGCGGAACACGTAGTGCCCGGCACGCGGCCCCGCGGCGGCCGGGATGGTGGTCTCCACGCGGGTGTTCTCAAACACGGCCTCGGGGTGGAAGATCGCCAGGAACCGCCGGACGGCGAGGTCGTAGACGCGGCGGTCGTCGTCGGACATGCGCTCCAGTTTGTGCTCGGAGCGGGTGGGGATGATGGCGTGGTGGTCGGTGACCTTGGCGTCGTTGACCACGCGCGCGAGCGGAAGCACGTCGAGGCCGGCGACAAAGGCGGCGGCGCGGGCGTACTCCTTGTGGGAGCCCACGAGCTCCGCGGTGGGCTGGATCTCGGGGATCATGTCTTTGGTCAGGTAGCGCGAGTTGGTGCGGGGGTAGGTGAGCGCCTTGTGCTCCTCGTACAGGCGCTGCGCGGCGGCGAGGGTGCGCCGCGCGGAGAAGCCGAAGCGGGTGTTGGCGTCGCGCTGCAGCGAGGTGAGGTCGTAGAGCATGGGAGCGCGCTCGCGCTGTTCTTTGACCTCGAGCTTGGTGACCGTGGCCTCGCGGCCGGTGCAGGCCTCGACAATCGCGACGGCTTCCTCCTCGGTGGCGAGGCGGGGTTTCGAGCCGGCGTGGAAGCGCCCGGTGTAGACGCGCTCCCGTGGCTCGTCCTCCCCCTTCTCTTCGCCCTCCCCCTCCCCCTCCAGCGGGGGCGCGGCGAAGACGGCGTCCACGAGCCAGTAGGGCTCGGGCACGAACGCTTTGATCTCCTCCTCGCGGCGGGCGACGATGGCGAGCGTGGGGGTCTGCACGCGCCCCAGCGAGACGGCGCCGTCGAAGGAGGTGCGCAGGCGGATGGTGGCGGCGCGGGTGGCGTTCATGCCGACGATCCAGTCGGACTCCGAACGCGAGCGGGCGGCCTGCTCCAGCAGGGCGACCTCCTCGGAGGGGCGCAGCGAGGCGAAGGCGGCCTTCATGGCGGAGGTGGTCATGGAGTTCAGCCAGAGGCGCCGCACGGGCAGGGTGGAGCCGGCCTTCTCGTAGATGTAGGCGAAGATCAGCTCCCCCTCGCGCCCGGCGTCGCAGGCGTTGATGACCTCGCCGACGTCCTCGCGAGAGAGCTGGCGGGTGACGACGGACATCTGCTTGCGGGAGCGCTCGTCGCGCACGACGAGCTTGAAGCGGTCGGGCACGATCGGCAGGTCCTCCATGCGCCAGCGCTTGAACTTGGGGTCGTACTCGTCGGGTTCGGCGAGCTGCACGAGGTGGCCGACGGCCCAGGTGACGACGTGCTCCTCGGCCTCCAGCCAGCCCTCCTCCTTCTTGAAGGTCCCGGGTAGCACGCGCGCGAGGTCGCGCCCCACGGAGGGCTTCTCGGCGATCACGAGAGTCTTCGGCATGGGGGCTCAGACTAGCGCGTGGCCTCACGGGGGGTCTTCAGTGGGGATCGTCCGCGCGGGCCGGCGCCGCCTCCGGGCGGGCGGGCGCGGGGCCTCCGTGCCCCGCGACGCAGGGCGCGCGCCGACCGTGCACCGCATCTTCCGACGCCCTCCCCCTAAGGGCGCGGACCCGCTCAGCCGTGTCGCGAGCCCGTCCCACAGGGTCCCAGCCGTCGAAGCGGCTTACTCGGTAGCGCAGGTCCCCGTCCCACAGGGTCCCAGCCGTCGAAGCGGCTTACTCGGTAGCGCAGGTCCCCGTCCCACAGGGTCCCAGCCGTCGAAGAGGCTTACTCGGTAGCGCACGGCCCGGTCCCCACGGGCGCCCCAGCCGTTTCGAGGATGTGGGCGACGGTGGCGTCGGCAACGCCGTAGCCGCCGGGGGGACCGGCGCCGGTGGTGCCGGCGAAGACCGTGGTGAGGACAGCACCCGAGGCGTCCACGACGGGCCCCCCGGAGTTGCCGGGGCGCACGAGGCCGCGCAGGGGGGTGAGCAGGCGGGAGACGGGCCCGTGGCCGTAGGCGTCCTGCGCGAGAACCTGCCCGGTAGGTCCGATGCGCGCGGACTGGACATCGAAGGGCCCGTTTTCGGGGTAGCCAAGGATCGCCCCGGCGCGCCCGCTGGGGGGGTTCGAAAGGAGGCTGAGCGAAGGAAGGGTAAGGCCGGGGACGCGCAGCACGGCGAGGTTGACGGTGGGGTCGAAGGCGATCGCGTGTGCGGGGAGACCGGGGGAGCGGCCTTCGACCTCCACGGTGGTGTCGCCCTCACCGGCGACAACGTGAGCGTTGGTGAGGACCTCTTCAGGCCGGGCGACCCACCCGGAGCCCTCGATCGCCAGGCCACAGGCGGTGCCTAGCACGCGCACGACGCTGCGCGAGGCGGCCCGCACCCCCGGTTCGCCGGCGATGCGCGGCGGGGGAGCCGCGAGAGCGGGCAGGGGGCCGGGGATCGAGGGCAAGGGGTCGAGGCGCGAGAGCGCATTGAGGATCGGGCCGGAGGGGGGCAGCAGCGCGTTGAGCTCGCCGAGGACCGCCGAGCGTTGGATCTCCGCGCGCAGTTGGCCGGCCGCCGGGATCTGGGCGGCGACCGCGGCGACGATCCACACGATCCCGAGGCCCACGGCGGCGGAGAGCGCACCTCCGAGCGCCCCGTCGAGCAGGCCCACCCCGGGGATCCAGCCGGTGGAGCGGCGCAGCCGCCAGCCCAGCCCCTCGAGACCGGTGGCTAGGATCGCCCCGGCGAGGATCGCCCCGACGAGGCCGAAAGCGGGGGCGTAGGGCGAGGAGGAGCCCTGGGGAAGCAGCAGGGGACCGACGCGGGTCCCGATGAACGCGCCGAGCGCAAAGCCCCCGAAGGAGAGCACTCCGACGATGAACCCCTGGCGCAGGCCGAAGAGCGCGAGGAGGGCGACGAACAGGAGGATTGCCCAGTCGAGCGACGTCACGCTCATGTTCTACCGTTCCGCAGTGTGAGACCCTGCACCGGAGTTGGGCGATGACCGCCGCGCCCTCCTCCAGCCGGGACGGACGGGCGCAGGGAGCGAGCCACCGGGGCGGTGACCTTCAGGGCGGCGGCAGCCGGCGCACACGGCGCGCACGACCGGTGATCGCGCTTGCGGCGGCGGCGTTCGCGACGGGGGCGATCTTCGGAGCGGACCACCACTCCTCCTCCCCCGCCCCCGCGCTCGCAGCGCGCTTCGCGGCGGCGTGGGCGAGGGGGGACTACGCGACGATGTACGGCGAGCTCGCCCCCTCCTCCCAGCGGGAGGTGTCGGCTAGCGAGTTCGCGCGGGCCTACCGAGAAGACCTGATGACGGCGACCGCGAGCAGCGAGCGCGTGGCGGGCGCTCCCCGGGGAGCGGCGGGGGGCGTGGAGGTCGTACCGGTACGGGTGGACACCCGGCTGTTCGGCACCCTCGCGGAGAGCTTCAGGCTGCCGACGGTCGCGGGTCCCGAAGAAGGGGTGCGGGTGGCGTGGTCGCGCTCGCTCGCCTTCCCGGGCCTGCGGGGCGGCGAGGTGTTGAGCAGGCGCACGGCGCTGCCCCCGAGAGCGGCGCTGGAGGCGCGCGACGGATCGGTGCTGGCGGAAGGGCCGGCGAGCGCGGCGGGGCAGCGCAGCTCACCGCTGGGCGCGGCGGCGGACGCGGTCGTGGGCGAAGTGGGACCGATCCCTTCCGCCCGCAGCGGCGCGTTGGAGGCCCAGGGGGTGCCGGCGGACGCGGTCGTGGGGGTGAACGGGTTGGAGCTCGCGGAGGACGAACGCCTGCGCGGCGCCCCGGGAGGTGTGCTGGTGGCCGACCGATCGAACGCGCCCCCGCCGCAGGGGAGTCTTGGCTCCACCCACCCGGCCGCGGGCGAAGGCAGCGAGCGGGTACTGGCGAGCGCAAGCGCCCAGGCGGGAGACGCGGTGCGGACCACGATCTCTCCGACGGTGCAGAGCGCGGCGGTGAGCGCGCTCGGGGGTCAGTACGGGGGGGTGGTCGCGCTGGAACCGGCCACCGGCCAGATCTTGGGAGTGGCGGGGATCGGCTTGGACGCCCTGCAGCCACCGGGGTTGACGTTCAAGGTGATCACCGTGAGCGGGGTGCTGCAGGCCGGGATCGCAACCCCGCGGAGCACGTTCCCCTACGGGACCGCGGCGACACTGGACGGGGTGGCGCTGCACAACGCCAACGGGGAGGAATGCGGGGGCTCGCTGGTGGAGGCGTTTGCGGTGTCGTGCAACTCGGTGTTCGCCCCGCTCGGGGTGAAGCTGGGCGCGGCGCGCCTGGTGGCGACGGCGGAACGGTTCGGCTTCAACCACCCCACGGGGATCGCGGGGGCGCCGCAGAGCACGATCCCCCCGGCCGAGGAGATCGTGGGCGAACTGGCGGTGGGCTCCTCGGCGATCGGCCAGGACGAGGTGCAGGCGAGCCCGCTGGAGATGGCGACGGTGGCGGCGACGATCGCCGACGGGGGGCGGCGTCCTGCACCGAGCCTAGTGCTCGGCGCAGGCGACAGCAGCGGGAGGCGAGTGCGAGCGATCAACGCCGCGACGGCGCGCACGGTGCGGGGCCTGATGATCGACGTGGTCCGCTTCGGCACGGGCACCGCCGCGGCGATTCCCGGCGTGGTGGTCGCCGGCAAGACGGGGACCGCGGAATTAGGAGGCCCACCCACCAGCCCGAGCTCCTGCGGCGCGAGCAGCTCCGAACGGAAGGCCGCCGAAGAACGCGCCTCCGAAGCGGAACACGCCTCCGAAGCGGGCGGGTGCGCCGCCGAACAGAGCAACCCGCGGAACACCGACGCGTGGTTCGCGGCGTTCGCCCCGGCGCTGCACCCAAGGATTGCGGTGGCGGTGCTGATGGTGCGCGACGGAGCGGGCGGGGCGACCGCGGCGCCGGTGGCCCGGCAGGTGCTCGAAGCGGGCCTGCGCGCGACCGCGCAGGGAGCGACCGGAGGCTAGGGCCTATCCCGATTGGCTCGCAGCCTGGATACGGCCGATTGCCTTCGCGAGGCTTTGTCCTCGGGCTCGACTTGGGCCCACCAAGCCTTCGCCCTTGCGTCCGCGCCTCGCTCGACCCTCGACCGCCCCAGACGCACGCCCCAATCGGGATAGGCCCTTAGACGTCGAGTTCCGCGGAGGCCGTGTGAGCGGCGTCGCCGGGGTCGGCGATCTTCAGCGTGAGCGGCCGGTTGTCCAACGAGGTGACCTTGATCTTGTACAGCAGCACCGCCCCCTGGGTGGGGCCCTCGAAGGCGACGGTGTCGGCGGGGGGGACCCGGTTGCCGGGGGGCACGTGCCCGGCGCGGTAGGCGAAGACGTTGTTGGCGTCGGGGACGATCGGGAGGTAGGTGTTGCCTTCGGTGTCGGAGACCCTGACGTCGGTAGCCACGGGGTGGGGCAGGTCGCTGTTGTTGTAGACCTGCATGAACACCGCGAACCACTCTTCCCCGGCGTGCAGCTGCCGCTGTGCGGGGGTAAGGCCGGTCAGGTAGGCGGAGTCTTCGGTGTCGTAGGGGTTCAGCTCGCGGGAGATCTGGACCTCGTAGACGAGGGGCCCCACGTTGAGGTAGGGGGCGTTCTTGCCGGAGGCCCCGGCGTAGGTGCCGGTGGTGACCCGCGAGTGGGAGTCCCCGCAGGCCCCCAGCGCGAGCGCTGCGAGGACGACGAGGCCGGCGAGGATCGTCTTGCGCGGGGGGCTGGACATGCGAGACGGAAGGCGGGACATGCGAGGCGGCAGTTTTACAGAAAAAGAGGGGCCCGGCTCGTCGGCCTGTCGGCCGGCTGCGCGGGTGGGCGGGACTCCATCACCCGCCGGCGACCGTGACGCGCCTGCCGCGTCCCTCCCCGGTCTCGATGATCGAGCGCAGGCGACGCATCGCCTTCATGTTCTTGCGCCGCAGCCATCCGCGCGCGCCGAAGGACTCCAGGAGACGGTCGGAGAGCGTGTGGGGACGGGTCTCCACGGTGAACTGCACACGCGTCGTGCCTCCCGCTCCCGAGGCGAGCTCGTAGACCCCGAGGGTGCGGACGCGGTTGTTCTTGCCGCCGCGGCCGACCTCGACGATGCGGTGCGGGGGGTGCACCTCCGCGAAGGTCACGTCACCCCAACTGAAGCGGTTGCCGGGGGCGGCCACGCGAAAGCGCGCTCCCGCCCCGCGGCCCACGGAGTCCGCGCGGGTGAGGTGCCAGTCGTGCAGGTAGTGGTCGGTGAACTCGGCGTGGTTGGCGAGGTCCTGCAGGTACTCGAAGACCCGCTCGCGAGGAGCGTCGATGAGGATCGACACGGTCACGGGGTCCACGCGAGCGGCAGTCTATAAGGCTGGCGGAGTCCTACGCCGCGCGCGCAGCGAGGCGTACGCCGTGGCCGCGCTCGGAGTGGCGCACCGTCTCGGCGGCCACGGGGGCGTCGCGGCGCAGGGAGCGGCACAGCTCGCAGACGACGTCGCCGCGGTCGTAGAGGTGCACCCGCTCCCCCACCAGCGGGGTGCGGCGGCAGTCCGCGCAGCGGTTGCGATCGGCCGTGAGGACCCCCACGCCACGACGCAGGAGGACGCGCTCGAACCGCTCTATGTCCGTGACCGTGGCGGACGCCATGTCCGGGGTTTCGCCGCCTGGCGCCGGTCTCCTCCAGGCTAGTCGCGAAGCGCCGTTTGGAGGAGACGAGCTGGGGGTAGAACAATTTTCGGCTACCCCAGCTCGGTCCCCTGCCACAGAATCTCTGCCAAGCCCGCTTCCATGCGGGTCTCCAGGAAGTTACAAGCCTTTATTACAGCCCTCAACACCTCACGGGGAGAGTCTCGTTATGATCGCCACTAGGTTTCGCTGGCAAGCTGGGCGCCAAGACGTAAACCAACGGGAGAAGAGGAGCGCTGAGATGGTGGAGTCACTGACCTCGGGCACGCTGGCAGGAGCTGGATCCTTTCGCTGCCAGCGCTGCGGCTACGTTCTGACCCTGGCGGCCTCCGACAGGCTGAGCGACTGCCCCGGCTGCGGAGGCGCGAGCTTCGTGCGCGCCTCGCTGTTCAGCGCCGGACGGCTCGGAGGGGAGGCTGCCGGCGAAGGCGTCCACGCCGCCGCGGAAGGCGGCGGCAGGATCGCCGAACAGGCCGACGAGCGCGAGGAGGCGTGGCTCGCGGAAGTCAGGGAGCGGATCGAGCAGCCAGGGGAGTACCTCGCCTATGAGGAGGACGAGGAGACCACGGTGACGGCGCTTACTCACGAGTGGACCCGCGTGGGGCGCAGCCTCGCGGCGGACGTGCGCTTCGACGACCCCACCGTCTCGCGCCGGCACGCCCTGTTGGTGCGCCAACCCGACGGGGTGCGAGTGCTCGACGATCGCAGCCTCAACGGCGTGTTCGTCAACGGCGAGCGGATCGAGTGGCGGATGCTCGAGGACGGCGACGAGATCGTGGTGGGCCGCTACCGGTTGCGCTTCATCAACGTCCCCCCGCAGCCTGGGCGTCAAGTCGAGCCCGCAGCGGGCCGATCGACGATCAACGGGATCGCCTGATCGACCAGCACGCACCAGCTGACAGGCCCGGCGAATCGGGCTCACTGGGTAGCTGGTAAGCCACAGCTGACGGCTCCGAGCGAATCCGGGGGGGCCCGCCGGGACTCTTGACAAGACGTATGCGGGTGCCCTTGACAACGCGGTGCCGGCGGGACTACTCTCTGTGGGGAGAGGAAACTCACAGTCCGGGATTCAGCGCCTGGAAAACGCGGCCTGAGCCACCGTTCGGCCGATTGGCGGTCGCGCTCCTCCACCCGCTCCTTCGCCGGGCAGGGAGGGAGGAACGATGTTGCACAGCAGCCACCTCGGCGTCTCACGGGAGTCCGCCGCCAGCCCGTCTCTTTCGACGGCGGGCCGCTCCCCCAACCCCCGCGTCCGCATTCTCGACGCGATGATCGCCACGGCCTCCTACCGGGGCTACGATCGCACCACCGTGGAGCGGGTGCTGCAGACGGCGGTGGTCTCGGCGGCGCTCTTCGACGAGCACTTCGCGAACAAGGAGGACTGCTTTCTGCAGGCGCTCGACGCGCTGATCGCCCGAACGGAGGACCGGGTGCAGGAGGCGGTGCAGCGTGCAGTGCCCTGGCCCGAGCGGGTGCGCTCGGGCCTGGCGGCCCTGACGAGAGCGCTCGCGGAGGACCCCGACGGTGCGCGCGTGGTGCTCGTGGAGTGCCTAAGCGCGGGCCCCGCCGCAAGCGAGCGTCACTTCGCGCTGCTGAGGATCTTCCCGCCGCTGTTGGAGGAGGGGCGCTTCCACTGCGCCGACCCCGACCACCTCCCGTCCTGCGTCTCCGAGGCGATGGTGGGCGGGATCGTCTCGGTCCTGCACCACCGCGCGCTGGCGGACCGCACCGGCGAACTGCCGCGCCTGTGCGGCGACCTTGCCTACTTCGCGCTGCTGCCCTACCTGGGCCACCACCGGGCGATCGTGGCGGCGTATGCGAAGGGAGCGCCCGCCTGACCGAGCGCTGAGCCGCCCGGCCGCGACGGTCCGCGCCCGGGCGGTCGGCCGCACCACGGCGGCGCATTGCACTGCCTACTTCGGCGGCGGCGGCGTCACGTGCGGGAACTGGCTGGTCACGCCTTCCCACGTGAAGGGGGCCTGCTGGTTGCAGGCGGGGGCGGGGACCGTGTTGGCCGTGCTTTCGGGAGCGTTGGCGACGTGGTCTTCGACCAGCTGTTCGATGATGCTCTGCGGGACAGCCGCGTTGGCCGGCCCGGTGACCGACGGGGCGGAGTCGGCGCACGCGGCGGTGCTGAAGACCTGCAGGCCGCCGTTGCCCAGTGTGCGGAAGCCGCCCGGCTGGAAGTAGGGGTTGGCGCGGTTGGTGCCGATTCGTTTGCCGTAGGCCGCGAGGCCTTCCGGGTTGATCGTCACAAGGCCGCGCAGGTAGTGCTGGATCTGGCCGTTCGAGATGTCGGAGTTTTTGTCGTGCGCCTCGGTGGCGGCGGTCACGTTGGCGAAGAACGACTGCAGCTCGGGGATGTAGTCGCCGGTGAACTGCAGGAACGGGTCGAAGTTGCGCAGCACGGGGCCGATGTTGCCGAGCAGCGGCGTGAGCAGGGCGAGCGTCCGTTCGAACGCCGGCAGACCCCGTTTGGAGGCGCTTGTGAACGGACCGAAGTTGGTGAGCAGGCTATTGAAGTCGGGGGTGAACCCCTTCACGCCTTCGAGCAGCGGGACGAGCTCGCGCTCCCACGCGCGCGCCTGGTCCAGCACGGGGCTCGCGGCGATCGCGAGGTTGTCCAGTTCGCGCAGCGTCGCCTGTCCGCGATGCTCGAAGGTGGGCAGCGCGCGGAAGGCGTCCGCGAACTGCGTGCTGCTCTGGGCGAGCGCGTGGAAGGTGCGCTCGCTGTTGACGATGATCCCGCGAAGCTGGTGGTCGCGTTCGGTGAGCGCGTCGAACACCACACCGGTGTTGTGCACCGTCGCCCGTACCGCGCCTTCCTGGGAGGCGAGCAGGCCCACCAGCTTGTTGGCCTGTTCCACGAACGGTTCGAGCACAGCGAAGTCCGAGTTGATCTGTTCCCCGCGACCGTTGAAGGAGGCGGCGAGCGACCGCTGCCACACTTTGAACGCGGCGCGCGTCCTCGGGTCGAGCGCAGAGAGGATGTCGTCGAGCGTCACCGCCGGTTCGACCTGGCTGGCCGGGAGCCGCCCGTCGTCGGGGAGTAGAGGGCCCGACCCTCCAACCCCCGCGGAGCCCGTTCCCCCACCTGTCGAGCCCGCACTTGCAACCACCGCCTGCCGCGCCGGAGCGCGCTGCGGGAGCAGTTCGATGAAGGTCTCCCCCAGCAGCGTCTTCTGGCGCAGGATCATGCGGTCGCTGGCGGGCACCGGCGCGTACTGGTGGTTCATTTCGACGGTCACGTCGGTGAGCCCGTTGGAGTGCACAGAGAGGCCGACCACGTGTCCGACCTTGACACCGCTGATGCGTACGTCGGACTCTTCGCCCAACGCCAGGGTGCGCGAGAGCTCGACCGTGAAGCGGTAGCCCTTGGGCTTCAACGGCACCGGGCCGCCGAAGGACTCCCACAGGAACAGCAGCAGGCCGAAGCAGCTGAGCGCGAAGAGCACGATCACAAGGACGTTCGCCAGCGTCGGTGCGCGCTTCTGCATCTCAGCGACCTCCCCTGATCGAGGCCTGTTCCAGCGCGGCGGCGTCGGGGCCCTGGCCGAAGACGCGATCCGCCAGCCGCGCCATCCCGTTGACGCCGTGGTGCAGGTCTGCGGCTTTGACCACGGACGTACTGCTCCCCGCCGCCGATTTGCATAGCGATGCGTTCGGCGGGTTGAGCAGGCCCAAGATCAATTTCGCCGTGTGATCGGCTTCGGCAACGCCGGTCAAGAGCGGCACCAGTTCGCAGTTGAAGTACAGCAGCGTCTGACCGACCGCGCCGTGGGCTTCGCCCTGGGCGACCACGCTGTTGAGGTCGTGGGCGCCCCAGTCCGCGAAGAACAGGAAGCCGGCCTGGTTGGGGCCGGGGTTGTAGGCGAGCTCGTTGAAGAATTCGCTGAGCACCGTGAAGCTCGTGGTCAGCTCGGGGGTGGCCTGCGCGAAGTCCTGCAGCGAGGGCTGCAGCTTGTTGATGACCGGCAGGATCTTGCGGAAGAACGGCCGGATTTCGTTCTTGAAGATCGGAGTGGTCGTGAGGAAGGACGACCGCGAGGCCCGCTGGGCAGGCGCGAGCGCCTTGGCGAACGGCTCCAAGGAGTGCAGCGTGGAGCCGGCCACGTGGACTGAGGTGGCGAGCTTGCCGAAGCCGTGGTTGGCCTGCTTCAGCACGCCGGGCAGCTCGCGCAGGGTTGCCTGCACAGCGCGGTCCTGCGCCGAGAAGGTGGCGAAGACCGCGTTGGAGGAGTCGATCACCTGAGCGAGCTGGCTGTCTTTGTTGCCGAGCGCTTCCAGCAGCAGGCGGAAGTTGTGGATCCCGCGGGCCACGTTGACCTGGCGCTTGGCGACTTCACGGCCGATTTCCTGGAACTCGCGCGCGAGCGGGTCGAAGCGCTTGAAGGTCGCGGAGAGGTTCGCGCCGTTGCCCTGCAGCCCTTCGCCGGCCCCGGCCAGCAGCTCCTGCAGGTAGGCGCGCGTGTCGGCGTCGAGCGCGCCGAGCAGTTCTTCGAGGTTGCCGTCCGGGGAGGTCTGGGTGACGGGGACCGTGTACCCGCTGGGCACGCGCCCTGCGGCGGGGGTGCCGGGGGAGACCTCGACCGTCTCGTCCTTCAGCCCTGTCTTGGGACGCAGCAGCATCGTGGCGTTGCGGTAGATGTAGTGGGCGTACTTGGGCGTCACGCTCATGCTCACCAACGCCCTGCCGTTGACCAGTTCGACGCGTGAGATTTCCCCGATCTTGGCGCCCGCGATCTCGACCGACTGGCCCTGGCCGGGGGTGACGGCCTGACCCGTCGTGAATTCGCCTTTCAGCGGAAAGGTTTCGTGGCCGAGGACCGGCACCCACGCGGGCACCGACAGGCGCTCGTGGGCGAGGATGTAGCCGGCGCTCCCCGCGGCGATCACGATCATCGTCACAACCGCGATGAACGCGGTGCGGTAGCGCACGATCTGGTCGCGGATCCCGCGCCCAGCCTCGTGATCGACCTGGTTCCCGCTCTCCGCCGCCATCATCCGCCTCCGTCCGCGGGGCCGTGTGCCTGCGGCCCGTTGAAGTTGGGCAGGGCCTGCTTGTAGCACGGCACAAGCGGCTTGTACGGGGGCTCGATGCCGGGGAAGCGCGGACTGGTCCCCTGGGGGGGCAGCGCCGTCTGACCCACGAGCGTTTTGTTGCCGGGCGGCGCGCCAGGCTTTACGACTGTGGCGGGCGGCGAGACGACCGCGGTGCCGCTGCCTCCGGCGATGAAGCGCCCCGCGGCGCCGTTGCCGTCGAAGTTCTGGCCGATGCCCGCCAGGCCTGCCAGCGCGTACCAGAATTCCTTGTAGTTCTCCACGCCCGAGGTGTTCGCTCCATCCTGGAGCTTGGTGTAGATGGCGGGGAAGATCACCTTGGTCAGGCACTGGTTGAACAGGTTGAACTGGCGCTGGAAGGCGGCCTGGCCGACGGTCACGGTGGCGATCTCGGGCGCGGCGGTGCGCAGGCCCGCGGCGACCCCTCCGAGCTCGTTCGGTGCGAGCGATCCCTGTATCTGTTCGATCCAGGGGAAGGCTGCGGTGGCCGTGGCGGGAGTTTGTTCCACGCCAGGGATGATGTCCAGCGCGAAGGTCCGGATCGAGGGGGCAGCGCCGGCCAGCTCGGCGAAGCCGCGTTCTGTCCCGCGCAGCGCGCTCGGCAGCTCGGCGATGGCCGTGCGCAGGCTGGGCGCCTGTGCGGCGAAGGAGTGCAAGAAGCCGCTGAAGTGGCCGAACAGTTCGCCGAGCTGCTGCTCGTGCACGTTGAGCTGAGCGGTGACTTTTTCGATGCTCTCGAACAGCTTTGAGAGATCGTGCGTTTCCGTGCCCGCGAACGCCTGGCTGACGATCGCGCTGTCGCGCAGCGCTTCGGGGCCGCGCTGGTAGGCCTTGTTGAGCGCCTGCGCAGCGTTCAGGCCGCGCACTTCCTGTGCCTGTTCGGCGTCCTCTGCGGCGGTCGGTTTGGCCGTGAGCGCGGCGCCGTATTCGATGAGGAAGGTCTGCAGGTTCGCGCGCGTGTCGGTGTTGAGCGCGTCGAGCACCTGGTCGAGCTGGACCGGGTCGGAGGTCTGAGTGACCGGGATCGTGTTGCCGGAGGAGAGCACGTGGGCGGAGGGGCTGCCGGGCTGAAGTTCGACGAAGACGTTGCCTTCCAGGAAGATCCGCGGGCGGATCTTGAGCGTCGCGTCCGAGTGGATCGGCAGGCCCTTGCCTTCGATTTCCATCGCCACGAGGGCCGCGTTGCCCTCGTGCGTGGCGGAGGTAACCTTGCCGACGGTGACCCCGGCGATCCGCACCGGGGACTTGGGCTGGATGTTGACGGCCGAGTTGAAGACCGCGTTCAGGCGAAAACCGTGTTTGAACGGAATGTGCTTGGTGAAGCCGAAGTACGTCGCGACCGCGAGCACCAGCAGGAAGATGATCCCGAAGCGCACGGGATTGGAGCGCTTCTGCAGCTCGGAGACCGCGACCTCCCGGCGGCGCCACAAGCGCACGCGGCTCATTTCCCCTTCCCCTTGCTCTTACCGGTGCTCTTGCTCTTACTCGTGTTCTTGTTCTTGCCCTTGCTCGTAGCGGACCCTTCTTTCGGGAAGCTGCTCAGCGTGGAGGCCGGGTACTTTTCCCCGAACAGGCTTTCGCTGCGCTTGGTTTCGTCGTGGACCGTCCCGAGGGTGGTCGAGGTGTTGCCGATCACCGTCTTGCCGACCACGTAGTGCGTGTTGCCCGCTTCGCACTCCTTGGGCTGACCGGGGCCGCC
This sequence comes from uncultured Solirubrobacterales bacterium, assembly GCA_963703395.1. GTDB lineage: Bacteria > Actinomycetota > Thermoleophilia > Solirubrobacterales > Solirubrobacteraceae > Palsa-744. The sequence goes on from OY969817.1 coordinate 2,028,104, forward strand.
CACGTAGGGGTAGGGGTTGTAGTGCAGGAAGTTGTCCGGGATGACCTGTTTGGTGGTGCCGCTGATGTCTGTCGATCCTCCGTTGGCAGGCGCCGACGCCTGCAGGCCCTCGGTGTTGGGCCCGGAGGGGCTGAGGATCGGCACCGTGCGCGCGAGCGTGCCGGTTCCGACGCTCTCGGCGAGCAGGTTGGCGACGTTGCGGAACGCCAGCGTGACGTAGTTGCAGGTGGTCTGCGCAGGGGCGATCCCTTCGAACAGCGGGTTGCCGAGCTGCGCGGTCCGCGTGAACTCTTCGAGGCCGAGCCCGACGACGGGGTTTTCGGAGAAGAGCTGGAACGCGTGCAGCGCGCTGGCCAACTGCTTGTTCAGCGCGACGGCAGCGCGCAGGTTGACGGCGCCAACTTCGAAGGCGTGGCCGAGCGGCGCCGCGGTGGTGCGCAGGATGTGCGCGCTCGGGCGCAGCAGGTGGATGAACTCGGTGGTCTTTTCGATCAGCGGTTCCTCGAAGGGCAGCGAATGGTTCGCCTGGCGCAGCGCCGCGGGCCCCCCTTCGATCGTGCGTTCCAGCGACGACGAGGCGCCGGCGAAGGCCGTGAAGAAGGTGTCGAGCTCGACGAACAGGGACGCCTGCGTCTCGGCCACCGGCGCGACCTCGGTGGCGGCTTTGTCGAGCGCGACGAATAGCTCGCGCAGGCCTGTCTGCGGCGAGGCGAGGTTGTGCAGCACGGGGACCGACTTCTGCACGAGCGGGCGCAGTGTCGCGATCGTGTTGTTCAAGCCGGGGCCGCGCCCGGCGAAGGCGTTGCCGAAGGTGTTCGTGTTCTGCTGGATCGCGATCCGCGTCTTCTTGTCGAAGATGTTGAAGAAGTCCTGGATCTGTACCGGTTCGTGCGTCTGCGAGACCGGAATCGTCGCCCCTTCGGCGATCGTCCGGCGTGAGTGTCCACGGGTCAGTTCCAGGTACTTCAGGCCGATCGTCGAGACCGACTCCACGAGCATCGTCGTGTCTGCCGGCAACGGCTCCACGTGCTTTTCGAGCTTGAGGCTCACGATCGCCGTGACCCGGCCGGTGGAGGGGTTCTGGTAAGGAGTGAGCGCGCTCACGACCCCCACCCGCTTGCCGGCCAGCCGCACCTGATTGCCGTTCTGCAAGCCTGAGGATTCCGGCAGTTCCACCTTGATGTTGTAGGTGGGGGTGAACGGCAGCCCGTTGTTGGCGTTGTAGGAGATGTAGACCGCCACGGCAGCGATCAGCACCGTGAGCGCCCCGATCAGCAGCGGGCTTCCGGCCAGGGAGCTGCGGCGGCGGGGGTTCATCAGGGCACCTGCGTGGGGTCGCAGCCAAGCTGGCCGTTGTCGGTGAAGGGCGCCGAGCCGTCGGCCGGCGGCGGCGTCGCGCCCGCGCCGGGGCAGCGCAGCAGCTGGCGGGTGTGCAGCCCCTGCAGCCCCTGCGGCGGGGTGACCGGGGTGAGCGTGTTGCCGGCGCCGAGCGTGAAGTTGTCGAACACGGGGCTCACGCGCGCATAGTTGCCGTTCCCGTCGTAGTAGCCAGCGCTCGTGCCGAAGTCGCGCACAGCGCCCTCCAGGTCGGGGGCGTAGGGCCCGAAGAAGGCGGTCACCGGCACCGATTCCTGCAACGCTTTGACGGCGTTGGGCGAGCCGCTCTCGAGCGTCTGCGCGAGCGCGGGCAGTGCGAGCGCGGCGTCGGTGAGGTCGTTGCTCGGCCCCGGGCGGCTGATCGCGAGGCTGAGGTTGTGCAGCACCGGCCCCGCCTTGACCACCAGCGGCTCGAGCCGCGCGAAGAGGGGCGCGAGCAGCTTGGTGTCGGGCCCCGCGACGTTCGACAGCCGGCGCAGCGCGGCGAACGTCGAGGGCGCCTGCGCGAACGCGCGGTTGCCCGCCTGCAGCGTGGCCGGCAGCTGCGCCACCCCGCGCTGGAGGCTCGTCTGTTCGGCGCCGAGCGCCTGGGTGGCTTTGTTGCCGTTGTCGACGAATTCGGTGAGCGATTCGTGGTGAACGCCGAGCGTCGTGAGCGCCTTGGCGGACTGGACGAGGAAGTTGGTGAACGTCTGCTGGTCGCGCGTCAGCTCGGCGAAGATGTGGTTCGCGGCCAGGAGGGCGGGGCTGAAGTATTCCGCTGAGAGACCCGCCGCCGCGGAGACGCCCGCGTACTGTTCGGCCGTGCCCACGAAGAGCTCCTGCAGCCCTTTGCGCGTGCGCGGGTTCAGGGTGTTGAACAGCTGGTCGAGGTCGGTGGTCCCCTGCGCCGAACCGGGGGGCAGCGTCGCGCCGTCGTGCAGCTTTGGCGCGGTGTTGAGGCCCGGGGAGAGCGCCACATAGCGCCCGGCGACGGTTGTCAGCGAAGGCACCCTGATCTGGGCGGTTGTGCCTTCGTGCAGCGGCACCAGCGAGCCTTCCACGTGGATCGTGATCAGCGCTTTGTAGTTGCGGGTGAGCGTGATGCCGGTGACGCTCCCCACGGGCACGCCGCCGACCTGCACCTGATCGCCCAGCACGATCTGGCTGGCGCTTTCCAGTTCAAACCGGTAGTTGGCCCCGTGGCCACCCGAGAACACAATGAAGGAGAGGATCCCCACCACCAGCGCCAGCGCACCGGCGGCCAGCCAGCGGCCGACGCTCCGCGGTGGGGGCGAGACCGGTCGCGACGGCCCCGACCCCGCAGGGCCGCTCGGCGGCGGGAGGGGTCCCCGCACAGGCGGAGGGGGTGGCGTGGTCGTGGCCATCTCACCCACCGCCAGCGTGGTTGGAGGAAGCTCCGCCGCCGGCGGGAGCGGTCGGAAGCGTCGTTGATGAAGACCCGCCCGGGGCGCCCGCACCCGGTGCGGACTGGCCGACGCTCGGAGATTCGAAGTTGGAGTTGGGGCTGGAACTCGAATCCGGGATCGCGCCCGCGGAGGGCTTACCTGCCACGACTGGCTCGGGGATCTCCCCGAGCTGCGCGACCAACTGCAGCCACTGGCTGGGTGTGAGCGGCGAGCCCCGTGTGCCGGCCAAGCGCAGATCGGCCGCGCGGGCGCCGGTGTGGGAGGGGCCCGCCGCGGGCGGGGACGCGAAGGCGAGATGGATCAGGCCGCGGTGGCCGGGCAGCGTCAGCGTGTTGTCGGTCCCCGGATAGCTGACCGCGCTGACGATCTGCGCGGGCTTCATCGTGCCCTGCAGCCGCAGCAGCCGGCGCACCGCGATGTCGGTGACCGAGCCCGGCCCTTCGTGCCCGGCGACAGGGGTCCCGTCGATTGCCGATATGTCCACCGCGTCCCCCGCGGCGGCGCCAACGGCGTTGCCCGCGCCGGCGGAGTTCGCGCCATGGGCGCAGCCCGTCGCCGAGACCGTCGGGCTCAGCCCAGAGACCGAGAGGAACTCGAGCGTCGCGAGCACCCGCCGATCGACCTCGCCGGCCCGCACCTCGCCGCGCTCGCACCGAGCGAGGTGGACCCCGGGGTCGCGCAGCGCGAGCTGCTCCAGCTGCGGCTTTGACGCCAGCAGCACTTGACCCACGGTCGGCGAGGTCGCCAGGAACGGGTTCTCGCCCTTGGCCCTGAAGATCGAGGTCTCTTCCAGACGCACCCACCCGTCGAGGATCGGCTTCGGGTCGATCAGTGGCGCCCTCGCACCGGCGGGGCGAATCTGGAAGAGCATGTGCGGTTCGGCCTCGCCGACCAGACCGGGCCGACCCGACGCGGGGGCAGACGCCGGCGCACCCCCGCCTTCCCCGGCCGCGCCGATGTGCCCGAGCACGGTTCCGGCCAGCACCTGCACGCCCGGGAGCAGCGGGTGCAGGTAGACCTCGTCGGGGCCCGCGCGGAAGACCCGCGGCGTCGACGCAGGCGCGGGCGGAGCGGGGAGCACAGGCGCCGGCGCCACAGGGGCCGGCGGCGGGGTTTCGAGGGCGCCGGCCGCACCCATCGCCAGGCCCGAGCTGATGGCGCCCTGAGAGAGCGGGGAGTGCGGCTGCACGCCAGCGCTCGCTGGGGCGCTCGGCCTGGGCAGGCGGGGGCCGGAGCCGGGGGGGCCGATACGGGCGCTGACAGCGGTCTCCACGCGCGGTTCGAGCACCGGATAGAGCGCAGCCACGCTACCGAGTTGCGCGTAGGTGTAGGTGTTGCCGTAGGCGTCGCGCAGCGACACGTAGCGCCCGAGCGTCGGCGAGTCCCCGACAGCCGTCACCTTGCCGTCCTGCACGGCGATTACCGGCGCTCCTGCCTGCGAGTAGATGACTGTCCCCGCAAGCAGACCCGGAGCCCGCCCAGATTCGGATTCGAGCGAGCGAGCGAGCGGGTGGGCCTCTGGAGAAACGGGGAAGCCGTCGGTGAAGTGCGCCGGCGCGTGCACCGGGAAACGCGATTCGGTCAGGCCCGCGATCGCGCTCAGCAGTTCCGGCGGCGTGCCCCCGAGCAGTTGCGCGCGCAGCATCACCGATTCCACGTACTCCTGGGAGTGGTTGTAGGCGTAGATCGCCCCGCGGACGCTCTGAGCGCCGCCAGCGGCCGCCAGGTAGCGGGCGGCGGCGAAGATCGCATCGGCCGGGTTGTAGGGGTCCTCGTAGCCGTCGCCGTTGGCGTCCACCCCGTCCTGAGTCCACGAGGAGGGCAGGAACTGCATCCAACCCTCGGCGCCCGCGCTCGAGACGTTGAGGTCGCGCCCGTAGTCGGTCTCGACCTCGTTGATCGCTGCCAGCACCTGCCAGGGGATGTCGTACGCCGTGCCTGCCGCCTGGTAGATCGGCAGCAGGAAGGGCGGGATGCGAAAGCTTTCAATGAAGAAGTTCGGGATCCCCGAGATCGGGGCGCCGAGCGCGCCGGGAAGCGGCGGCGTGAGCGCCGACGGCGACGGCGGGGGCAGCGTCGAGGGCCGCTTGGCGGAGTGGTTGAGCGGGTTGCCGGCTCCGGTTTCGCCAGCGCTCCTGTGTGCGTGGTTTGGATGGCCGCCCACCCGATGGCCGCCCGGCGTGCCCTCGGCCTGCGGGGTCTGAGCCGTGACTTCGGGCGCGGGGGTCGTCGAGGTCGCTTCAGTGCTACCAGACGCCCCGCCCTGCGCAGTCGGTGGGGTTTCGGTCGCGGTCGTCGGTTCGCCCACTTGACCGTGCACGCCCACCGGCGCTTCAGATGCGGGCGCTGTCGAGGCGCTCGACGTGGACGTCGAGGTTTCGCCTGCATAGAAAGGCCCACCCACCCCGGGCCCGCTCGCCTCAGACCCGGACCCTTCGCCCTGGGCGGCAGCCGCGCTCGCCACGAGCAGCGTCAGCGCGAGCGCCCCCGCGAGGGCCGGCCGGAGGCAGGCGCGGAAACCGTGGTCGTGGCGTGGTCGGGTCATCGCGAGATCAGTTTCGGGAGACGCTGGTTGTGGTGTGTGCGGGTCATCGCGAGATCAGTTGCCGAGCAGGTAGTTGAGCAGCAGCCCGCCGGCTTCGGCTTCGGTGCTTGGCGTGTAGTAGGTGGTGCCGGCGCTCGCGCCTCCCACCGGCTGGGCGACGGCCGGGGCGCCCGACTGCGCGGAGCCGTCTCCCCCGAAGGGGCTCGCCGCTTCCGAGCCGGGGTACTCCGCAAGCGCCTGGGCCACGGTGGCGCCCTGCGCGATCGCCGCGACGCGCGCCGCCGCGAGGGTCGTGCCGCTCGCACTCGACGTGGCGCTGGCCTGCGCGGCCGAGCCCGAGGTGTTGATGAAGTTCGCTTCGCATCCGGTCCCGGCGACGGTTTTGTAAAAGGAGCAGAGCTTGCCGATCCCGACCGCGCGGATGAAGTGGCCGAGGGAGTTGTAGCCGTTGGCAGAGTTGGTGCCGAGGAAGATGAAGTCGAGCAGGCGCTCCAAGCCGCCGGTGGAGCGGACGCTCGAGAGCAGCGCTGAGAAGTTGCTCGCGAACGGCTTCACCGCGCTGCCGAGGGTCTCCAGACGTCCCAGAAACGGCTGGGAGGCGACGAGCGCCGGCCCGATGGCCTTGGAGGACTTGCCGAGGCTCTGGAAGAACTGCGTCGAGCTGGTGGCGAACGGCCCGAGGTTCTGGAACGTCCGGTTGATGCCGGGAGCCGCGACGCCGAGGTCCGTGAAGGTCGGCGTGGTCTGTTCGGCGAGTTTTTCGAGGCGTTTCAGGTAGGGGCCGATCTTGCGCAGGAAGACGGGGAATTCGCGCAGGTTTTCGGCGAGCGCGCCGCGGTGGCGGGCAGTGGCGGTCGACACGGTGTTGCTCTGCGCGAAGAATTCTGCGAACTGGCGGCGGTCGCGGGTGATCGGCTGGAGCGCCCGGTCGCCTTCGACCGCGAGGTTGCCGAGCACCTTGTTCTCGGAGGCGAGGATGCCGATGACCTTTTCCAGTTCGCGCAGCGCCGGGTTGGAGCGGTGTAGGACCGCGTTCAGGTCGCTGCCCCGACCCGCGAGGCCGGCGCCGAGTTCGTTGATGATGATCGCCAGGCGCTGGTTCTCGGGCAGGTGGTTGATGTCGTTGAGCAGGTCCTGGTCGATCGGGCTGGAGGTGTTGGTCACCGGCAGCAGCCACTGCCCCGCGCCTTCCCGGCCGGCCGGGATCTGCGGCAGCCGCGGCTTTGGCTGCGTGTCTTCGGGACGCGGCTGGGTGGGCAGGCAGTCCACGAACTTCTCACCGATCAGCGCCTGCGGCTTGATCGTGCAGGTCGCATCCGTGCGGAAGTCCTGAAAGCCGGGGTTGGCGATGTCCAGCGTGACCGCCGCCTTGCCCGTCGGGGTGGGCGTGACCGAGCCGACGGTGCCGACCTTCACGCCGTCGATCTTGACGTCCTCGCTGACGACAATGTTGGCGGCGTCGTCGAAGATCGCGCGCACCGTGTAGCCCCCGCTCGAGCCCCCGGCCGCCGTGGCGAGCAGGATCACGCCAACCAACACCGCGACGCCGAGCCCGCCGGCGATCACTGCTGCCGCACCCCTCCTTGAAGACCCCACGGTACTCACGACCGATCCTTCCTCCTCCGTCCCGGCCGATCTCCGATCGGCCAGTGAGCGGGGGCGACCCCCTCTCCGTTGGATCGCCACCGCTCTCATTTCCTTACGGGCGCCCGTAAGGGCGCCCGTGGCTTGATCTAGCTCTTCGCCATCAACCTACTTCTTGTGTTTCGGGCAAGGGGCCTTGTATTCCGTCGTGACCACTTCCCCGCTCAGGAATTTCATTTCCGCCTTGAGCGGGAAGCCGCCCTTCGGGCACTTCTTGGGGACAGTCCCGTAGGAGATCAGCTTCTTCCCCTTCTTGTACGCGGCGCCAACCTTGACCTTGATGTATTCGGCCGACCCGTCGAGCGCCCCGGGAACCGATTCGACCAGCGGCACTTCGGCTGTGACCACCGGGCCGAAGGGGCCGCCTTCATTGGTGATGGTCCCCTTGGAGATCAATTCGATCGAGGCCGGCGTCGTGCCGTCGGCGAAGAACAGCAGGCCGCCCCCGGGCGCAAAGAACCCCTGCACAGTCAGTGTCTCGTAGACGCGCGTAGCACCGAAGCTGACCTGACCGCGCGCTTCGCCCAAGGGACTGGCGAACGACTTCTTCGGGCACCCTTCTGGGCCCTTTGCCGCGATCGTGGCTTCAGAGCAGGTGGCGAACCCCTTGGTGGTCAGTTTCACGCCTGCGGGCGCGTAGGTCTTGATCTGCGTGATCGGCGAGGGGCTTCCGCCGTATTCCGTCCCATGAATCGTGAATTCGACTTCGAGGGCAGCGCCCGCGCCAAGAATGTCCCCGGTCCCGGGAAAGGTCTTGCTGTGCGGGTTACTGGGATTGATTGGGATGGGGACGGCCGCCGCTTTGAGCGTGACCACGGGCGTCGCCGAGGCGGCAGCCGGCAGGGCCAGCAACCCCACGACTCCAAGGCCGAGCAAGGCCCTTCTAGTGGATGCTATGCGCATCATCAGCTTCTCTCTCCTCTGTGTATTTGACGTAGACAGGTCGCCTCGATCCGGGTAGCTCCGAACCGTGCTCGGCCCGGCGACATCGAGATCTCCGAGCCTCCCTGCCCGAAGAACGATGGCGATTCTCTCTAAGACTCTATCTGTCGCGGACGATGGGTTCAAGTTCGAGCGTACGGACAGGCCGTGACTCGGGTCCCGCCCACCCCGGACGCTTGGCTCTGTGAACGTCGCTTGTCTCTGCTGTCCGAACGCCCAACCCATCATGTGGAATCTCAAGCTCAAGTAAAGGGTTAGATACTGTGGTTGGCCACGCGTTGGCCATCCAAATCGATATACACCTCAACACCCCACCTCAGGAGGAGACCGATGGACTTCAAGCCCAGCTCCCGTTGCCTTGAGCTCGAGGAGCGCCTCACGGCGTTCATGGACGAGCGCGTCTACCCCGCCGAGCCCGTCTACAAGCGCCAGCTGCGCGAGTCCGACAGGGCGGGTGGGATCTCATCCATCCAGCCCGCCGTGATGGAGGAGCTCAAGGCGCTCGCCCGCGAGCGCGGGCTGTGGAACATGTTCCTGCCCGACCCCGAGTACGGCGCCGGGCTCTCCAACGGCGACTACGCCCCCCTCGCCGAGATCCTTGGGCGCAGCCACATCGCCTCCGAGGCCTGCAACTGCTCGGCGCCCGACACCGGCAACATGGAGATCCTGCACCGCTTCGCCACCGCCGAGCAGCGCGAGCGCTGGCTTGACCCCCTGCTCGCCGGAGAGATCCGCTCCGCCTTCGCGATGACCGAGCCCGACGTCGCCTCCTCGGACGCCACCAACGTCTCCCTGCGGATCGAGCGCGACGGCGACGAGTACGTGCTCAACGGGCGCAAGTGGTGGATCTCCGGAATCCTGCACCCCCACTGCCGGATCATGATCGTGATGGGCAAGACGCGCACCGACGGGCCACGCCACAGCCAGCAGAGCATGATCCTCGTGCCCCTCGACACCCCCGGCGTGCAGGTCCTGCGCGCGCTGCCCGTGTTTGGCTACTACGACCACGAGGGCCACGCCGAACTGCTCTTCGAGAACGTCCGCGTCCCCGCCGCGAACCTCCTCGCCGGGGAGGGCGAGGGCTTCATGATCGCCCAGGCCCGCCTCGGGCCCGGGCGCATCCACCACTGCATGCGCTCCCTCGGCGCCGCCGAGCGCGCGCTGGAGGCGATGTGCCGCCGCGCGGTCTCCCGCGTCACCTTCGGCCAGCCGCTCGCCGCACGCGCCAACATCCAGGACTGGATCGCCGAGTCACGCGTGGAGATCGAGATGGCCCGCCTGCTGACGCTCAAGGCGGCCTGGTTGATGGACACCGTCGGCAACCGCAACGCCCGCACCGAGATCGCCGCGATCAAGGTCGCCGCCCCCACCATCGCCCTGAAGGTGATCGACCGCGCGATCCAGGTCCACGGCGGCGGCGGCGTCTCTGACGACTTCACGCTCGCCTGGGCCTACGCCCACCTGCGCACCCTGCGCCTCGCCGACGGACCCGACGAGGTCCACAAGCTCGCGATCGCCCGCCGCGAGCTCGCGCCCTACATGCCGCAGGAGTGAGAGGCGGCGGAGGTGGGTTCCTCAGGCTCCCCCACCGCCCGCCCTCCCGGCGAGCCTCGCGCAGACGCGCGTGTCCCCCCAGCCCAGCGGGCTAACGCCAAGACCACCGCTTCCCCTCCGCGCGAACGCCCCTCAGGCGGCGGCAGGTCCCTGCGCCGCATTGGCCGCCCGCTGCGCGCCTTCCTGCTCCGCCTCGCTCCCCGTCTGGGCGATCACCTGCTCACGCTCGCCGCCGGGCTCGCCGCCGCGATCCCCGTGATCGCCGCCACCGTCAAGGCCGTGCACGCCGGCTGGGTGCCGATCGCCGACCGCGGGATCATCGCCACCCGCGCCCACGACGTCCTCACCTCGCACCCGCCGCTCGTCGGCCAGTACACCCTCGCAGGCGAAGTCACCGGCCGCGTGACCCACAGCCTCGGGCCGATGCTCTTCTGGCTGCTCGCCCTGCCCGCCCACTACGGCAGCGACGCCGGCATGACTGTGACGATGGGCGCCGTCAACACCCTCTGCATCCTCGGCTGCGTCGCGCTCGCCCGCCGGCGCGGGGGGCGAGCGCTGATGGTGATGACCGCGCTCGCCATCGCCCTCATGTGCCAGTCCCTCGCCGCGGAGGCCTTCCACGACATCTGGAACCCCTCCGCCGGCCTGTTGCCCTTCACGCTGCTGATCTTCCTCTGCTGGTCGCTCGCCTGCGGGGAGTACCGGCTGCTCCCGCTGACCGTGCTGGTGGCGAGCTTCGTCGTACAGACCCACCTCACCTACCTCCCCCCCACCCTCGCGCTGCTCGCTGTCGGCCTCGGCGGGCTCGCCGCCGAGTGGAGCGCGCGTCGGCGGCGAGCCGCCGGCGAGCCCAGCGCGGGAGCCCCCGCCGAGAGAGAGGCGGTGGACCCCGCCGGAGCAAGCACCATGCGCGCGGAGGCCGCGGACCCAACTGCAGGCACCGCCCGTGCACAGGTCGCGGACCCGACGGCAGCAGGCACCACACACGCACAGGCCACGGACCCGACCGGGGCAGAAGCCTCTCGCGCGCAGGCTACGGCTGTAACAGCCCTCCACGCGCGGCAGCGCTCGGCGCTCGTGTGGGGCCTTGCCACCGTGCTCGTCGCCGCGCTCTGCTGGAGCGCCACCGTCGCTGGGCAGTTCACCGAACACCCCGGCAACCTCACGCTGGTTACTGAAAGCGCCACCAGGCGCAAGGCCACGCTTGGCTCCGATGTGGGCTGGCACGCCGTCGTGCGCGCCGTCGGGATCGTGCCCTGGTGGCTGCACACCCCCGCGAGCCGCTGGCAGCGCAAGTACGAAGTCCGCTCCACCCCGAGCGCGCTCGCCACGAGGTCCACCCTCGCGATGCTCGCCGCGCTCGCGCTCGTCGCAGCCGTCGGACTGCTGCGCCGCCGCCGCGACGTGGCGGCGCTGGCGCTGATCGCGCTCGTGCTCTGCCCCGCGCTCGGCGCGGTCGCCGCCTCCACGCCTACGCCCCGCCTGCTCTCCGCCACGCTCGGGTACACCATGTGGTGGGGCTCCCAGGTCGGCATGGTCGTGTGGCTCTCACTTGCTTGGGCGCTGTGGTTGGCGCTCGCTTGGGGCGCACGCGGGGTGGCGCCGACCGCGCGCCGACATCGCGCGCAGACGGCATCGCGCCGCGCCCGCACCCACGCCCCCGCCGCTGCCCGTGCGCAGTCCAGCCTCCCCACCGCTCACAGCGCCGCGCTCGGCTCTGTGATCCTCACCCTCCTCGGGATCGCCGCCGTCGCGGCCGTCGGCGACGCGGTCGCCAGGCAAGGCACGCCCGACGAACACGCCGTCACGTACCGGCCGATCAAAGCGATCGACGCCCGCCTCGCCCGGCTGATCCCCCGCGGGGGAAGCGTACTTTTGGAGGGCGCACTGGACGGCGCCACGATGCCCGTTAAACCCGCCGTCCGCTACTTCCTCGTCGCCCGCGGCATCCGCGTGCTCGCTCCCGGCTCCTTCCTGCGGCTCGGCGCTTGGTACGAGCTCTACCACCGTCCCTACCGCGAAGCCATCTACCTCTCCGACGTCCCCCGGCCACCGGTCCCGCGCGTGCCCCTCGCCTTCCAGGTCAGCTTCCGCGAAGGCTCCACCGTGAACACCGTGTACGTCTGGCTCTCGCGCAGGCCGGGCTCGCCGCCGCAATCCCCGTGATCGCCGCCACCGTCAAGGCCGTGCACGCCAGCTGGGTGCCGATCGCCGACCGCGGGATCATCGCCACCCGCGCCCACGCTTTCAGCTCTACTCCCGCACGAGCTCCTCGAGCCTGGTGACCGTGTTCCAGTTGCGCGCCGTCGCGACGACCCCAAGGCGCTTCTCCCAGAAGGCGTAGGAGAGCCTGGTCGCCCTCACGCCCTCGGGACACCACACATAGATCTCACGCTCCCCCACCCCGAAGAGGTCGGGCTCGAAGTCCGCCGGGTCGAGGCCGCGCAGCAGATCCGGGTCCGGCGGCGCAGAGAGGAAGTTGACGAGCAGCCGCGCCGGCTCTGAGGTCGCCTCGGGCAGCGGGTTCGCGCTCACGATCCGCGCAAGCTCCTCCGCCGTGCGCACAAGGACCCGCACGCTCAGCCCGAGGTGCAGCGCAAGCTGGCCCTCGATCTCCTGCGCCGCCCGCTCCGGCGGCGTCCCGGGCGCTGTGAACACCGCGTTGCCGCTCTGCAGGTGCGTGCGCACCTCTCCGTAGCCGAGCTCCTGCATCAGCTCGCGCAGGCTCGCCATCGGGACCCTGTTGTTGCCTCCCACGTTCACGCCGCGCAGCAGCGCAACCTGGCGGACGGTCGTCCCGTCCCCAAGGCCCTCTGCCTGGACGGCGCTCTCGCGCATGGCAATACCGTAGCGTCGCGACCCCCGGAGCTCTCACACGGCTCCTCGAGGTCCCCCAGCGCAGTTGAAGCCCGCCAGCTCAGAGCCCTTCAGCTGGCGCTCGTAGGGCCCCCGGCCGGTGAGGCACACGGCGCCGCAGCGCGCCGCCAGCGCCAGCGCGTCCGGCACTGCAAGGCCTGCGCCCAGGCCATAGGTGAGGCCCGCGGCGAAGGAGTCGCCGCAGCCGTATGAGTCGACGGGATCGCCGGGCGGGGAGGCGGCCGTCCACGCACCCGACGCGCCGGAGCGCTCCCGATAGGTGCCGCCGCGCTCACCCTCGGTGAACACGATCAGCTGCGCCTCGTCCTGCGCGCGGGCGGCCTCGCCGCGCTCGATCGCGTCCTCCCCGCTCAGCACCAGAGCGTCCAGCGGCACGCCGTGCCCGAGAGCGTCGTCCGCGCGGGGGCTGGCCACCAGCACTCGCGCCGCACGCGCCGCGCGCAGAGCGCCGAGATCGCCGGCGGTGAAGTAGACGGCGTCCATCTCCCCCACGGCGCTCCAAGGCACCCCCGCATCCTCGCCAAGGGGCTCCAGACGGGGCCCGAAGGTGGTGATCGTGCGCTCGCCGGCGTCGTCCACCAACGTCACGGCGTTGCGGGTGCGCTCGGCGCGCCGGGCCGCCCACACGTCGACGCCGAGCTCGCGCAGGCGCGCCACCGCCCGGCGGCCGTGCTCGTCCTCGCCCACCGCTGTGACGAGCACCGCCTCGCCTGCCAGGCGGGCCAGCTGCACAGCCGCGACCGCGCCGCCTCCCGCGGGCTCCTCGAAGGAGTCGCGCGCGTGCACTATCTCGCCGGCACCCGGGACGTGGCGCACCCGCGCGAACTGCACCCACTCGACGTGGCCCACCACCGCCACCCTTGGCCGGTTTGCCCGCACGAGCGGCAGTCTTCCATAGACCCCCACAGCGGCCGCGATCGGGCGATTCGCAGCGATACCGCGGCCTCCAGTGATCCGCGCGACTCGCTGCGGGAAGGAGACCGCTCGCTCCGCGCAGGGCGGAACGGTCGCGCGAGACAGCCGTCGGTCGCCGGTCAGCCGCCGAGAGCCAGCTCGGCCATCAACGCCGCGACGGCGCGCTCGTCGAGCTGGGCGCCTGCGACCCGACGCAGCTCCTCGCCTGCCTGCGCGGGCGTGCGCGCGGGGCGGTAGGGGCGGTCGGTGACGATCGCGTCGTAGGTGTCGCATACAGCGACGATGCGCGCCGCCAGCGGGATCTGCTCCCCGGCCAGCCCGTCGGGGTAGCCGTCCCCGTCCCAGCGCTCATGGCTGGCGCGCACCGCGGGGGCGAGGTGCGCGAAGGCGTCGATGCGGCCCACCAGGTCGCCCCCGACGGCGGCGTGGCTGCGCATGACCACCCACTCCTCCTCGGTCAACGGGCCAGGCTTGAGCAAGATCTCGCTGGGCACCGCGACCTTGCCGAGGTCGTGCAGCATCGCCGCGAAGCGCACGTCGCGAGCCTGCGCGCGGGTGAGCCCCATGCGCACCGCGACCCGCTCGGCAAGCCCCGCGACGTCCTCGCCGTGAGCGGCGGTGTAGTCGTCCTTGGCTTCGACCGTACTGGTCAGCGCCGCCAGGGTGGTGGTGAAGGTCCGCTCGAGGTCGGCGATCAGCCCGGCGCGGTGCACCGCGGCGCCGAGGCTGGCGGCGACCGCCTCCACGAGCACCGCGTCCGCCTCGCCGAAGGCCCCGGGCGCGACGGCCTCGATGTTGAGCACCCCCCACACCGTGCCGTCCACAAAGATCGGGGCGCTCAGCTCCGAGCGAGGGTCGGTCTGGGGGTCGCGCACGATGTAGTCTGCGTCCGCGCTGGTATCTGCCACGAGCGCCGTGCTTCCCGAGCGAGCCACACGCCCGTTGACACCCTCGTGAGCGGACTGCTCGACCATCAGGAACTCGGTCATCACCTCCGCGAGCGGGCCGGCGCCCGCGATCAGGCGCAACATGCCGTCCCCGTCCAGGCGCTGGATCGCGGCCAGGTAGAAGGCGAACGTGCAGTGCAGCTCGTCCACGACCAATCGCGCCATCTCCTCGACCTCGTGGGTTGCCGCCAACCGCGCCGTGAGCTGAGCGGCGACGCGCAGCTGGGCACGCAGGTAGGCCAGCTCTCCGGCGCCGGCCATCATCTGCACGCGCGCGTCGGCGCGGTGGCGGCGCAGCGCCTCGGCGCGCCGCTCGCGCTCCCGCGTGCTCGCAGCGCGAGGGGATCTCCCGGTCGAGGAGCGAGCGGGCGATTCGATGGAGAGCTCCGGCATCGCGGATCCATCGGTCGCACCCGTTCTCCGCTTGAGTTGTTGCCTGCGCCGGTGGCCGACCCACGCTCGCTCGGGGCGGGCTTCGAGCATTTGGAGCCGGCTATTCGCGCGGGCGCAGCGCCTCGAGGAAGCGCTCCACGGAGGCGCCCACCTCCTCGCGGGTCTTGCCGCCGTCGTCGGCTCGAGCGACAAGCATCGCGCCCTCGTCGATCGCGCCGAGCAGCAGGTGCGCGAGCGGCCGCAGCGGCTGACGCTCGATCAGACCGGCATCCATCGCAGCCTGCACCGTACCCTCCACGAGCCCGAAACCGTATCGCAGGCCAATTGCCCGCCACTGCTCCCAGCCGAGCACCGCGGGGGCGTCGAGGAGCGCGATGCGTTGCACCGCGGGATCCTCACAGGCGTCCAGGAAGGCCTGCGCGCCGGCGTGCAGCGCCTGCAGCGGATCGCCCGCGGAGGACACCGCCGACGTGGCGATTCGCTCCATGAGCTCGCGCTCGACATCTTCGTAGACCGCACGGAAAAGCTCCACCTTGCCCGCGAAGTGGTGGTAGAGCGCCCCTCGCGTGACTCCGGTCGAGCGCACTATCTCCTCCGTGCCGACCGCGGCGTACCCCCGCTCGGCGAACAGCCCACGCGCCGCGGCAATCAGCGCCGAGCGCGTCGCCTCGGACCGCTCGGCCTGCGGCGTCCGCGTGGGCTCGGTGCCGGCGTTCGATTTGACACCCATGCCGTTTTTATGATAGATACATACTGCTTGTATGTATACCGGTACCACCGATACGACAGTTGCCGAGGCGTGGATCGCAGGGTTCGCGGAGGGCTGGCGTGCGCCGGGTGGACCGGACGCCTTCGCAGCCCATTTCCGGGAGATCCTGGCACCCAAGGTGCGATTGATTCAGGCCCAACTACCGACGCTCGTCGGTCATCGAGCACCCTTCGTAAGAAAGGATCTACCGTGAACGAAGCGCGACTGCCCCAGGGCACCATCCGCTACCGCGAGCTCGGCGCGGGCAAGCCGATCGTGCTCGTCCATGGGCTCCTGACGAACGGCGAGCTGTGGCGAGACCTCGCGCCCCGCCTGGCCGAGGACTTCCGCGTGATCGTGCCCGACTGGCCGCTTGGCTCCCACGAGATCCCACTCGATCCGGGCGCCGACCTCTCGCCGACCGGACTAGCCAAGGTCATCGCCGACTTCCTGGCGAAGCTCGAGCTCGAGGACGTCACGCTCGTGGGCAACGACACAGGCGGCGCGCTGTGCCAGCTCGTCGCAGTCCATCACCCCGCGCGGCTTGGCCGGCTCGTGCTCACGCCATGCGATGCCTACGAGAACTTCCTGCCACTGGCGTTCCGCCCGCTGCAGGCATTGGCGCGAATCCCGGGAGCCGTGTTGCCGATCGCACAGTTGCTACGGCCACGCGCCGCGCGGCGGCTGCCGTTCACCTACGGCTGGCTGGCCAAGCGCAGGATCGACGATGACCTCAGCGACTCCTGGCTTGCGCCCGCGCTTTCCAGCAGGCGCGTTCGCCGCGAGATCGCCGCGATCCTCAAGGGCATCTCCAACCGCTACACGCTCGAGGCCGCACAACGCTTCGGCGAGTTCACCAAGCCCGTGCTGATCGCCTGGGCACCGGAAGACCGCTTCTTCAAGCTGCACCACGCCGAGCGCATGGCAAGAGCATTCCCAAATGCCCGCCTGGAGCGCATCGAGGACAGCTATACCTTCGTGTCAATCGATCAGCCCGAGCGCACCGCGGACCTGATCGCCGAGTTCGCTCGCGAGCCCGCCGGCGACACCTGAGGCGGGTCGCCGCGGCCGCGTCGCCGCGCTCACCGCAGGCTGCCGTAACAGTCAGCTCCGGTGCGGAAGCTGATCCAGCCCCTACCGTCGAAAACCGCTCAGTCGCGAACACAACTTGGAGACGACGTGATCCTGCCGGCCGCGGGCAGGAAGACAGCTAGAGCTCGGCTAGCCCCTAGAGCTCCAGCAGGTGGGCGCCCGCGCCGGGGCGCACCTCGTGCGCCCCGGCGGGCGGGTGCACGCCGGGCGCGAACAAACCCAGCACGCTGCCCCCGAAGCCACCGCCCACGACGCGTGCACCGGTGGCGCCAGCCCGGCGCAGCCGCTCGACGGCGGCCTCGACGGCGGGGGTGGAGACCTCATAGCTGTCACGCAGGCTCTCGTGGGAGGCGTTGAGCAGTCGGCCCACGGCCGGCAGATCGTCCGCGCGCAGCGCCGCGACGGCTTGGCGGACCCGCTCATTTTCATCGATCACATGGACCGCGCGCCGGCGCAGGGGTTCGGGCAACCGCTCGACCGCGGAGCGGCCGGCCTCGCGCAGCGACTCCACTCCCAGCAGCTGGCAGGCTCGCACGCATTCGGCGCGTCGCTCGTTGTAGCCGGAGCTCGCGTGCAGGTGACGCTCACCGGAGTCGAGCACGACCATGCGCCAGCCCCCGAGTCGCAGCGGCACCGCTCCCACGCGGAGCGTGCGGAAGTCGATGCACAGCGCGGTGTCGGGCTCGCCGTAGAGTGAGGCCAACTGGTCGAGCACGCCCGTGTGGGCGCCGACCCACTCGTTCTCCACGCGCGCACACAGCCGGGCGATCTCGGTTCGCCGCACGCCCTTGGCCGCACCGGGCGAATCGCGCGATCCGATGTCGGCGAGGGCGAGACACAGTGCGACCTCGAGCGCCGCGGAGGAGGACAGGCCGCCACCGAGCGGCAGCTCCCCGCTGATCTCCAGACGCGCGCCGACGAGCGGGAATCCGGCACGGGCGAGCTCGGCAACGGTCCCCCGTACGAACGTACGCCATCCGGGCGCGGGCGCCGGCTCTGTGAGCACAAACTCGTCGCGCTCGTCCAGATCGCGCGCGTAGGCGTAGACGCGCCCCTCACCGGGCGAGCCTCGGGGCAACGCCTCGGCGCGCACGGTCACGCCCTCGGCGATCGCGAACGGCAGGGCCAGCCCCTGGTTGTAGTCGGTGTGCTCGCCGATCAGGTTGACGCGCCCGGGCGCGAACGCGCTGCTGCGCTCACGCGGCACGAACAATCGCCTTACGCAGCCTGGCAGCGGAC
Organism: uncultured Solirubrobacterales bacterium; assembly: GCA_963703395.1. Classification (GTDB taxonomy): domain Bacteria; phylum Actinomycetota; class Thermoleophilia; order Solirubrobacterales; family Solirubrobacteraceae; genus Palsa-744. The sequence continues at coordinate 2,045,786 of OY969817.1, forward strand.
TCCTCGGGCAGCGTGTCGGAGATGAACGTGCCGGCGCCCTGCTCGGAGCCGGCCAGGTACTTGAGCTTGTCGGCCGTGCGCAGCGGCGGGTAGAACTCGACGTGCAGGTGTCCCTGCCCCGTGTCCACGGCGGCGGGGCGCGAGGCGGCGGCAGAGCGCGAAGCGGCCACAGTGTGCGAGGCAGCCGCGGTGGGTTCCTGGTGGACAGCCATGACGTAGGGGAAGGGTCTGTCGAACAGCGCGTCGTACCCGCGCGCGAGCGCCTGCAACCCGGCCGCCAGCAGGCGCAGCTCCGCAGCCTCGCACTCGAGCAGGCTCGGCCGGTGCTCGCGCAGGACCACGTGGGCTTCGTAGGCCCAGCGGGCCGCGTAAGGGACGTACACAACCACGCCCTCGTTCTCGTGTACGACTCGTCGCCCGTCCTCAAGCTCACGCCTGAGCAGTTCGCATGGTGCACAGCCTCCCAGGCGGTCGTCGGCGGCAAGCTCGAGTGCGGGTACCGGGGGCAGGAAAGGGTAGCCGTAGATCTGGCCGTGAGGGTGGTGCAGGGTCACGCCGACCTCGACCCCGCGGTTCTCGAAGATGAGCACGTACTCGATGTCCTCGCGCGCGCCGAGCTCCATGTAGCGGTGGCGCCAAACCCACATCAACGCCTCCGCGCGCTCAGGTGGGAGCGTGCCGAAGGAGGCGTCGTGGTCGTCGGTGTAGACGACGACCTCAGCCGCGCCGTGGGGCGTCTGGAAGGCGGGGAAGCGGTTCTCGAACACGGCGATCTCAAATGCGGGGAAGGGAATCTCCGTCTCAGGCCGCACCCGTTCGCCCGCCCGCCCTCCTGGTCGGGTGGGGCACAGCGGGCAGTGGTCCCGCGACGGCAGGAATGTGCGCTCCTGACGGTGAATCGCGTAGACGACCTCCTCGCCGCGCAGCTCGTCCAAGCGCAGGTCGCTCACGTCGGCTCACGCTCGATGCGGGTGTAGAGGATGAGGGCTCGGCCGTCGTCTTTGACGTGACGCGCGATCGCGAGCGCTAGCGCTTCCACAGGCCTGTGCGTCTGCTCGTGCCCGCCGCCCCGTTCGTCCCGGGCTCCTTTTGTCGATGAGGACGATTCGGCTGGTTTCCCAGGCATGTCCCGAGGGTATACCTAGTAGGCATAGCGGCCTGCCGTAATGGTCAGGAAATCAGATTGCGGGTTTCCCGCAGATTCGACTGTGGAGTTTTTACCGAATTGTCATTGACAATTGGTATCATTGGCGAGAAGCTATTAGCCGATGCTTGCGCGCCCGCGCGCAGCCCTGCTAGCTAGTTAGGAGGAGGACCATGGCAGATACCGTCCAGGCCCACGAAGCGGTGGAGCGCCTCCACGACCTCGACCGACCGGATGTCCGATCGCCCGGGTTCGACCGGCGCGCGTTCCTGCGCCGCACCGCCCTGACGGGCGCGGCGGTGGGCTCGGTGAGCGCACTGCTGGAGGCGTGCGGCTCGAGCGCCAGCAACTCCTCCTCGAGCGGCTCGGCCGCAGTGTTCGGCTCCCACCCGAACTACAAATTCGTGTTCGTCAACCACGTGACGACGAACCCGTTCTTCGTCCCCACCCAGTACGGGGCGGCCGACGCGTCCAAATTGCTGGGCTGCACGTATGAGTGGACCGGCTCGGAAAGCAGCAACATCAGCCAGATGGTCAACGCCATCAACACCGCCGTCACCAGCGGCGCTGACGGGATCGCCGTCGCGCTGATCGACCTGCACGCGTTCAACGCCCCCGTCGAAGCCGCGCTGAAGGCCGGTATCCCGGTCGTGGCCTACAACGCCGACGCCCCGACCAACGCGCGCCTCTCCTACATCGGCCAGGACCTCAAAAGGGCCGGTGAAGAGATGGGCGAACGGATTGTCGCCGCCGTGGGGTCGGGGGACGTGGCGCTGTTCATCGCCACGCCCGGCTCGGCGAACCTTCAGCCGCGCATCCTCGGAGCGATCAAGGCGATCAAGGCCTCGGGCAAGCCAATCACGGTGCACGAAGTCGCGACCGGCGCCGCGGTGCCCGGGGAGCTCTCGACGATCGACGCGTACTGGGTTGGTCATCCCACCACGAAGGGGATGTACGCAGTGGACGGTGGGAGCACCGAAAGCCTCGCGAAAGTGATGCAGAAGTACGGCCTCGCCGCCAAAGGCATCAAGGCCGGCGGCTTTGACCTCACCGAACAGACCCAGAAGCTGCTCCAGGAAGGCAACATCGAATTCACGATCGACCAGCAGCCCTACCAGCAAGGGTTCCTGCCGGTCCTGCAGCTCTTCTTCTGGCAGGTCTCCGGATCGCTGAGTGGCCCCGCGGAAGTCGACACCGGCCTGAAATTCCTCAACAAAGAAACCGTCGCTCCGTACGTCGAATCCAAATCCCGCTACGAGGGCACCTCCTCGGAAGCCAGGGTAATCCCGATCAAGGCCGGCACGCCGGCGTAGTCGTCCCGTGGCGAGCGGTTCCGCCGAGTCCCCACCCGCGAGCCCCGGCGCCGAGCAGGGGGACCCCGCGCGCAGGCGCGGCGTCCCCGGCGAGGGCGAGGGTGGTGGCGATCGGCTGCTCACGCGCGTGCTCGCCCTGCGGGAGGGCTCCATCATCGTCGTCACGGCGCTCGTGGCGATCTACTTCGCGCTGAACACCTCGAGCTTCTTCACCACCGCCAACTTCAAGACGCTGCTGCCGTACTTCGCCCCGTTCGCGATCCTCGGCGCCGGTGAGGTGTTCGTGATGGTCCTCGGCGAGATCGACCTCTCGATCGGGGGCACCTACCTGCTCGCCCCGTACCTGTTCTACAAGCTCTCCACCGGCGGGCTGCCCCTTGTGCCAGCCGTGCTTGTGGCGCTGATCGCCTGCATGGCGGTGGGGCTGGTAAACGGCTTCTTCATCGCGATCGTGGGGATCAGCTCGTTCGTCGCGACACTCGGCATGTTGTTCACGCTGGAGGGGCTCACGCTGATCATCTCCCACGGAGAACCGAAGGAGACGCCCGGCGCACAGGTCCATACGACCACCCACAACGTCGACCACGTCATCAACGGCCACCACATCGTGCTGCCCGAAACTGTCAACCACATCGGCACGTTCGCAAAAATCCTCGGTGGCGGCCTCTACTCGGAGCTGGTCTGGGCGCTCGCGATCGTGATCGTGCTGCAGGCCGTGCTCACGTTCACCCGCTGGGGCCTCTACACGGTGTCGGTGGGCTCCAACAAGCTCGCCGCCGCCGAGGCCGGGGTGCGGGTGCGCCTCGTGATGATCCGCAACTTCATCCTCTGCGCCACCACCGGCGGTTTCGTCGGGATCCTCGAGGCAGTGCGCTCGGGGTCAGTTCAGCCCGACACCGCTGGCGCGAACGAAATCCTGTTCCTGGGGATCGCGGCGGCGGTGATCGGCGGCACGCTGCTCGCCGGCGGCTCCGGCACCGTCGTGGGCGCCCTGATCGGAGCGCTGTTCCTGGGCATCCTCAAGGACGGCCTGATCCTGCAGGGGGTCAACGCCAACTACCTGCTCTTCTACACGGGCCTCGCGATCGTCCTCGCGATGTCGATCAACGTGTACGTGCAGCGCGTGCGCCGGGGGGCCAGCAGTGCCTGACACGGCAACCCCCGCCCCGGCGCCCGTCGGGCCGACCGCGGCCACGGACGATGTGCTGCGCGTGGAGCACGTCGCCAAGCGCTTCGGCCCGGTGACGGCGCTGCGCGACGTCAGCCTGCACCTGCGCAAAGGAGAGGTGCTCGGCCTGCTCGGCGACAACGGGGCAGGGAAGTCGACGCTTATCAAGATCATCTGCGGCTTTCAGAGGCAGGACTCCGGGAGCATGTTCCTGCACGGGCAGCCCTACGCCCCGAAAAGCGTCGACGAGGCGCGCGCCGCAGGCATCGAGACCGTCTACCAGGACCTGGCGCTGATCGACGAACTCTCCGTCTACCACAACCTGTTCCTGCGTCGCGAGAGGGTCCATCGCCCGCTTCCCTTCCTCGCCAACCGTGAGATGAAGAGCCAGGCGCGCGCGGCGTTGGATGAGATCGGCATCAACATCCCGCGAATCGATGTGGCCGTGGCCCGCCTCTCCGGCGGCCAGCGCCAGGCGATCGCGGTCGCCCGCACCGTCAACTCAGACGCCGACATCCTGCTGCTCGACGAGCCGCTCGCCGCGATGGGGGCCAAGGAGGGCGCGATGATCCTCGACCTCGTCGCACGCCTCAAGCAGGAGGGGCGAGTCTCGATCGTCATGATCCTTCACAACTACGTGCACGTCCTCGAGGCCTGCGATCGCGTCAGCATGATCCAGGACGGCACGATCGCCCTGGACAAGCCGACGGCTGAGACCTCGGTCGAGGAGCTGACAGAGATCGTCGTCAACGAGTATCGCCGCGCGCGGGCGGCGTTTACATCGTGAACATCTGGTGATTGGCAGCTCGGATCGTGAACATCCGGTGATCGGTCGCTCGGACTCAAAGTAGGGCTGGTAGAAAGCGAATACAACGACATATCCAACCCCTACCAGACGGCCAGCCCGTCGAGCACGAGCCCGAGCAACCTCGCGCCGGGGAGCCCCGACACGACCGAGCTTCGCTTCGTCGGCTCCCGCGGCACGACTGTCACAAACCCCGATGGCAGCTACGGGATGTTCCTGTCGGGACGGCCTCAGCGCCTACTACTCCGGTCGCGTCTACGGCCTAGCCGTGGTGCAGAACCCAGACGGGTCGCTGACGATGGTGCTCTCCGGCTACCGGCTCCCGAAGCCGATCACCAACGCGGGGACCGTGCTCGGAACCAACCCGTCGGCGCTGCACACGGTCGGCGCAAAAGATCCCGCGCTGTACCGGAACATCCTCACGGTGCACCTCACCTCGGCCACCTCGCCCGGCGTCGCCTCCACGACCGCCGTGAGCTCATCCGACGAAGGCTCGGGCGTCGTCGGCGCGCAGGTCACCTACACGGCGACAGTCGCCCCCGTGCCTCCCGGCACGGGCGCCCAACCGGCACGGTCTCGTTCTCCGACGGCTCCGGGTCGATCGCCGGCTGCAGCGCGCAACCGCTCAGCCTCGGCTCCCCCGACACCGCGACGTGCACCACACAGCACGAGCGCCCGCCGGGCACAGACGAAGTCACCGCCACCTACTCGGGCGATACGAACTTCGTGGGCTCAGCGGGGACGACCAGCGAGACCGTCGGTGAAACGCCGGCGATCACCTCGACGGCCAGCACGACGTTCACAGCCACCAACGGCGTCGGCTTCACAACCCAGAGCTTCACGCTCACGGTGGACTCTGCGCCGCTGATCACCTCGGCCGACAGCGCGACGTTCGACGACCACACGGCCAGCACGTTCACGGTGACCACCACCGGGACACCGGCCCCCACGATCACCAAGTGGGGCAACCTCCCAGAAGGAGTGACCTATTCGGGAGGCGTGCTCTCCGCTCAAGCCTACTGACTTCATATGCCTCATCCTCACGTCGGTCTCGATCGGGGCTCGGACCGGGTGGACCACCGCGTTGACGGACGCCCACGGACGCAACTCGACCGACTCGCACCCCTATACGACACACGCGTCCGTGGAGTACCCTTGCCTGTAGCAACCGGCAAGGGAACTGCGTAGCGGTGACCGGAAGGCAGTCGGTGGCTGGCTTCGATGACGTCCGAACGGGAGAGCCATGACCACGACCACATCCGAGCAGCACGTAAGCGCCAACGACGAGGCGATCCGCGCGTGGGACGGGCCGCTATACGACCGCTTCGTGCGCTTCCGCGAGACGGTCACGACAGGACTCGGGGCCCATGGCGAGGAGGCGCTGCGCCTGCATCCCCCCAAGCTCGGGCAGCGGGTCTTGGACGTAGGCTGTGGCTTCGGCGACACCACCCAGCGGATCGCTGGACTCGTGGGTCCGGACGGCGAGGCCGTCGGCGTCGATGCCGCTCCGCGTTTCATCGAGGACGCGATCCGCGAGGCCGGCGACGCAGGGGTCGCCAATGCGCGTTTTCTCGTAGCCGACGTTCAGGAGACCCTCGGCGGAGAGGGGCGCTTCGACATGGCCTTCTCGCGCTTTGGGACCATGTTCTTCGCCAGCCCCGTCGCCGCTCTGCGCAACATCCGGATGGCGCTTGTGCCCGGCGGGAAGCTCGTGATGGTCGTGTGGCGGCGGCGGATCGACAACGACTGGCTCTACCGCGCCCAGACGATCGTCGAGGGAATCGTCGCTCGGCCCGAGGAGTACGACGAGCCGACCTGCGGCCCCGGCCCCTTCTCGATGGCGGACGCCGACACGACGAGCGAGATCCTCACACACGCGGGCTTCACCGAGATCGCTCTGCAGCGCTGCGACATCCCAATCGTGATCGGCAAGGACCTCGAGGAAGCCCTCGAATTGGTCATGGCGCTGGGCCCCGCCGGCGAGATCCTGCGCTTGGCGGGCGATCGCGCCGCCCACCTCCACGGGCAGGTCGAGGCCGCCCTGCGCAAGGGCCTCGCCGAGTTCGCCGGAGAGGGAGAGCTACGCGCGCCCGCCTCCACCTGGATCGTCACCGCGAGCGGAGGCGGCTAGAAGGCCAGCGACTGCGCGCTGCTAGGGACGCCGTACCGAGGAGCCCGGCAGCCAGCCACGGGAGCCACCAAGCGAAAGCTCAGGCTGGACGGTAGACCGCGGTGCGCCACTAGCTATGCTCCAAGCGTGGCACAGTCGGTGGTTCTACCGGTGCTTTTCGTGGTCGATCGTGACTCGAACTCGCTCGATGTGCTGCTCTTCGATCTTTCCCGGCGGTTCGGCAACGACTTCACCGTGAGGGGCGAGACCTCGCCCGAGGCGGCGCAAGCCGCGCTGCGGGAGATGGCAGCTACCAACGAGCCGGTAGCGCTGTTCCTCGTCGATGACGCTGCCTTCGACTTCCTCGCGCGTGCGCACGAGTTGTATCCCCGGGCCAAGCGCGTGCTGCTGGTCGATCGCGACTACACGTCGACGAGTCCGGCGGTCCGAGGCGATGACGCTCGGGCGCGTCGACTATCACATCGTGCGACCCTGGGCGGACGACGAGATGATGTACGGCGCGATGAGCGAGTACCTCTCGTCGTGGACGAGGGAGCAGGAGCCGAACTTCGAGCTGTTTCGGATCGTCGCCGCGGAAGGCGACAGCAGAGTGCCGCAGTTGCGCGACGTGATGACTCGGTTCAGCATGCCGTTCGGGTTCTATGCGATCGAGAGTGAGGGGACGGCGTTGCTCGACGGCCGGGCTCGACGCGACTGCCTCCGTCGTGATCCGCTACGACGGCCAGGTCACGATCGATCCGAGCCTGCCCGATCTCGCCCGCGCCATCGGCGTCAGCGTCAAGAACGACGTTGACCGTGCGAGGTCGCATCGTCGGCGCGGCCGGCGGGCCTGACGGCTGCCGTCTATGCCGCGTCCGAGGGGCTCGACACGCTGCTGCTCGACCAGGCGTCTCGGGCGGGCAGGCCGGCACGAGCCCGCTGATCCGAAACTATCCAGGGTTTCCCCACGGTATCGACGGTGGCCTTCTCATGGAGCGAACGTGCGAGCAGGCGTGGCTGATGGGAGCGCACATCGTCTTTGCACAGCAAGCGGTCGCACTTGAACGAGGCGGTGAACATCGAATCGTGCGCCTGCTCGACGGGACGGAGTTACGCGCGCGCGCAGTCGTGATCGCAACCGGAATCGAGTGGCGGCGGCTCGGCGTCCCCCGACTCGAGGCACTCGTGGGTTCGGGCGTCTTCTACGGCGCGGCCGTGAGCGAGAGCCGCGCTATGCAGGACCAAGACGTGTTCGTCGTCGGTGCGGGCAACTCGGCTGGACAGGCGACGTTGCATCTCGCCAAGCACGCTCGCGCAGTCACGCTGCTCGTTCGGGGCGACAGCGTCGCCAAGTCGATGTCGAGCTACCTCGTGCGCGCCATCGAGTCGACTCCCAACGTCGTCGTTCGCCACCGCACGGAGGTGGTCGACGGCGCCGGCGACGGGTCGCTCGAAGCGCATCAAGCTTGCTGATCGCGCGAACGACACCGTCGAGGAGGTGTCCGCGGCCGCGCTGTTCGTCATGATCGGCGGCGAACCGCACACACAGTGGCTCCCCGATGAGATCGAGCGCGATGAGCAGGGCTACCTCGTCACAGGTCGCGACCTGCTCGCGCAGCCCGGAGTGCACTGGGAGTATGACCGTGAACCCCTGATGCTCGAGACCAGCATTCCCGGCGTATTCGCGGTGGGCGACGTGCGACAGGGTTCGATCAAGCGTGTCGCCGCGGCGGTGGGCGAAGGCACGACGGTCGTGCGCCTGGTGCACGAGCACCTGCGCGAAGAGGAGCCCGCGCGTGCAGCGAATTAATCTCTGCGAGCTGCCGCTCGAGGTCGAGAGCGTCCTCGATCGCCGCTCGCTCGATGTCCGGGTACAGCCGGTAGATCTTCTCCTGCGCAAGCCCGCTCTCGGCAAGAGCGCCGAGCGCCTGCGATTCCAGACGGGTGTGGACGACGTGGGGTGAGCCGCCGAGCTTACCGGCACGATCCGCAGCCGAGGGCGGGGAATGCTCAGGTCGGGGCCGCGCAGTCCCTCGTGTGAAGCGAAGGGCGCCAGCAGGTCAAGCATGTCGGCATCGAGGATGCTCTGGCCTTCCGGACGCTGCGCCTTCCCGTCGTGCTCGATCACGATACCTCCCGAACGGTCGACCGCGACGAGCGGCACCCCGTCCTCACCCCAGTCGAGCTTCAGCGCCGCGATCTCGCGCAGTGCGCGCCGGACGGCCTTCATCGCAGTCCTGGGCACCTCGCGTCCGGTGGGGTCTTTCTTGCTGCCGGAGCCAGTAGATGGTGCGCAGTGCCATCAGGTCGCCGTAGGAAAGCTTCACGCGCTCCGGCGACACGCTCGGGATGAGGATGCCTCGCCTGGACCAGTAGTGGACGGTTAACTTCGGGCCGCCTGACAGCGCGGCGGCACGCTCGGCGGTATAAGCACCTCGGGGTTCCATGAGAAGCAGTATCGCGGCTGCCTCGGACTGCGGCCACAACTGGAAGCCACCACCATGGCACGACCGGCCTTGGGCGAGCCGAAGGCTTAATCGGCAGGGCCTTCAGGCGAGACTTGGGGGTTTACACAACGACCCTAATCTCTGTCGCCATGGACCCTGGGGGGCAAAGACAAAATCCCCATATGCAGGTCGAGGCCCTGCGACGAGCCCTGGCCGATAGCCGCTGAACAGGTAGTCAGGTGGCATGGTCGGCGTCGAGGAAGCCGATCAGGGCGTTCCCTGAACACACTGTGCGACGTAAAGGGGAAACTGCTAGAGCTTGCTCCAGCGTATCGGGCTCTCTTTGAGCATCTTTACGACGCGACCGAGCCCACCTCCTTGGCCAGCCCAGTCGTCGTACCGCTCGTCCCGCGCTGGAGTTGACTTCCTCTGGATACACACCAATGCATATACCCGCCACTGAGGAGCAGTGCTAGTGAGGAAGCGATCAACAACGGAGAAGTCCGACGGTTTCGAGTGCAGCCCCCACGCGAGAAGTGCCTTCGCTCGAATGAGGGGATGGTGCTCGTTAGCCGCGAGGGCGGCGAGACGTGAGTCGAGATCGCTTTTGGCGTCGCGATTAAGGGATAGCGCCTTATGGCAGACGTTAAGCTTCTCGAAGTCCCGGACGAACTGCTCTCGAGACAAGACACTTGAAAACACCTCTCCCACCTGAGCCGGATGGGTTTTCGAGAGGGACGCAGCGTATCCCATGGCTGTTGCGGATAGATCTGGAGCACGCACAAGCACCCGCGGTAGATCGGCCAGACCGTGTGGATCACCGAGCCGGCGTAGCTGCCTGTATACGAGTCCCATGTCGGCTTGAAATTCGTCGGGCAGCGAATCATCCTGCAACGCGGCGGTTAGACGCTCGTGGTCACTTACTATGACATCGCGATCTATCTCCTCGTCGTCAGGAATATCGTCGGCGTCTACATAATCGGCGTGCTCCAATCCCTCGACCAAGTCCTCGACCGCCGCTTCGCGGCGACGCTGAAATCGCAGCGCGGCGGTTTCAAGGCGAGTTGCGGCTGTGGCGGCACGAACTATTCGCGTCTTCTCCCCATTCAGCGTGAGACCAAGGCCGTAGAGATGTTGCTCGATAAGATCCTGCGTCCGACGCGCTTCCGAGTAGCTCTCGCAGACTGCCCACATGTCATCCATCCAGCGATATGTGGGAACAGATCGCTCACCCATGAGTCGGCAAGCTACCAAGCTGATCAGCACTAGAGTCTCAATGGTCTTGGCGGACGGCCTCGCTGCCCACCGTCGCGCCTCCCGCCCTATCGACTCCAACCGGTCCAAAAAGGCGGCAGGGTTCGCCGGCATCCCTCGCCCCGTTGAATGGAGTTCGAATTGCGACTCAGCCCAGCGGATCGCGCGCCAGGTCGGCGTCTGACAGCTTGAACTCCGTCCACACGTCATCCGCCGAGCGGTCGTTGTGCTCAGCGAAGCGCTTGACGAAATCCCAGGGCTCCTCGGGCGGGCGGTTTGCGGCGTTGAGTCCTCGGGCTGGAGTGGTCCGCTGGCAGACGCCGGCGAGGTAGGCGAACAGGAGCCCGGATGCCTTGACTGGGTTGTGCCCGGAGGCCACGGCCACGACGAGGGTGAGCTTCGTCTGGAGGAGTGCCGCAAGCTCGGGGCCTTGCGCGAGCATGCTGCTGTCCGTCGTGATAAGGCCATCCCAGGGATCGGCGTGGTGGTGCAGAGCAAGCAGCAACTCCCAGTCGTCGAGCGTCGAAAGGCGGGGATCGATCCGGTCGAGTGGGACAATCGTCGCGTCGGTCTGGAAGTCGGATAGGACGCCGACGATCGGCTGGGGGAAGTTCCTATCGAGAGCGAAGAGGCGCGGCATGTACCCGCCCTCTCATGCTGCTAGAGCTGGTTGCAGGTTCTCTGCGAGCTGCCGCTCAAGATCGAGAGCGTCCTCGATCGCCGCCCGCTCGATGTCCGGGTACAGCCGGTAGATCTTCTCTTGCGCAAGCCCGCTCTCGGCCAGGGCGCCGAGCGCCTGCGACTCCAGACGGGTGTGGACAACATGGGGTGAGCCGCCGAGCTTGCCCGGCACGATCCGCAACCGCGGGCGGGGGACGCTCAGATCAGGACCGCGCAGCCCCTCTCGTGAGGCAAAGGGCGCCAGCAGGTCGAGCATGTCTGCATCGAGGATGCTCTGGCCTTCCGGACGTTGCGCCCGGCCGTCGTGCTCGATCACGATGCCTCCCGAGCGGTCTACCGCGACGAGCGGCACCCCGTCCTCGCCCCAGTCGAGCTTGAGGGCCGCGATCTCGCGCAGTGCGCGCCGGACGGCCTTCATCGCGGTTCTGGGTACCTCGCGTCCGGTGAGATCCTTCTTGGTCTGCCGTAGCCAGTAGATGGTGCGCAGCGCCATCAGGTCACCGTAGGACCACAGCTTCACGCGCTCGGGCGACACGCTCGGGATGAGGATGCCCTGCCTGGACCAGTAGTGGACGGTCGACTTCGGCACGCCGGACAGCGCGGCGGCACGCTCGGCGGTGTAAGCACCCCGGGGTTCCATGAGAAGCAGTATCGCGGTTGTCTCGGACTGCGTTGACAGCCGGGAGCGCCCCCACGATCAGTGTCCGATTGCTCAACCGTTTATGGCTCAACCAAGCCAAAAACAGCCGAAAATCGAGTGGCAATGGAGACGGCGGGAGTCGAACCCGCGTCCACAGTCGCGTGATGAGGCGGCTTCTACGAGCGTAGCCGGCGCTCTGATCTCGTCCCCTGCTCGCCTCGCCGGCGGGGTTGCGGGGGACCAGCTCCCTGAAGGTGTCCCCGGTTCGGCGAGAGCGGGCCTCGCCGGGTTAGCCTGCTGTCTGATCCCGGTGATCCCCGCCGCAGGCTAACGGGGGCCGAGACCTCAGGCCTGGTTTCTAATCAGGCCGCGAGGGCGTACTCGTGTGAGTCCGCACTTATGGTTTTCCGGGTGATTTACGAGGCCTCCCGGAACCTCGGCTCGCCACCACCCCCACGAACCGACCGCGTCGAAGCCTGTCGTCCCCGGGGATGCTTACGCCTCCAGTGTAGCGCGCGAAAACACGCGGTCTCGCGGCCGCTTTAACAAAGGCGACGCGGTCCCGGGCCACCCTTGAGGAACCCGCCCCTTCCGGCCCTAAGGCCCTCCGGCTTGGGTGGCGCGGCCTCACACCTCGGTGGCCTCGCTCTTTGGCGGCTCGGTTCCGCGTCTAGATCCAAGGTACCCCTCCTCCGCGAGGATTGCAAGTCTTTTTTTCGCACCTCCCCGCATCCTCCGGAAAAAACGCCGAGGCGCCACTCGAGCACCGCCGTGAGAGCCCCGAGCGCGGTTCGTGGATCGCCCCGAACGAATCTCGCGGAGAGCCCGGAGCGCAGCTCTTAGGCACCGCTTATCACGCCTGCCACAATGGAGATGCTATGGACGAGAACCCCGCCGCTCCAGCCGCCTTCCCCACACTGGGCGCCTACCCCTCGCACAGCACCACTCCAAGGCCGGGACCGGGCGGTCCCCCCGGCCCCTTCGGCCCCGCACCCGCCAACGGCGGCGCTCCGAACAGCGGCCCCCCGCAGGCCACCGTCACGGTGAACGGCGTCCCCCTGGCCCACCCTGCCGCCCCGCGCAGCGGCACGACCATCGACGGCGAGCCCTTCGGCCCGCAGCGCCACGGACTGCGCAAGCGCATCGGGAGCGCGCTCGCGGCCCTCGCCGCACTGGCCGCCAAGTTCGGCGCCGCGCTCAAGGCGCTGCTGGTGGCGCTGCCCAACGTGAAGCTGTTCACCACCGGCGCCACCGCGCTCGTCTCCGTTGCCGCCTACAGCCTCTTCTGGGGCTGGGAGTTCGCCGCCGGCTTCGTGGTGCTGCTGTTCATCCACGAGATGGGCCACGTGATCGCGCTGCGCCGCGAGGGGATCCACGCGAGCGCGCCGATGTTCATCCCCTTCATGGGTGCCCTCATCACCGCCAAGTCGCTCGGCGGCAACGCCCTCGCCGAGGCGCGCGTCGGGCTCGCCGGCCCGATCCTCGGCAGCCTCGGCGCGCTCGCCGTCGCCGTCGTCGGGGAGCTGACCCACAGCGACATGCTGATCGCGCTCGCGTACGTGGGCTTCCTCATCAACCTCTTCAACCTCCTGCCGATCGTGCCCCTCGACGGCGGCCGCGCGATGGCCGCGATGGCGCCCTGGATGTGGTTCGTCGGCTTCGGCGCCCTGCTCGTGATGCTGTTCACCCTGCCCGCGAACCCGATCCTGCTGCTCATCGTGGTGTTCGGCGGCTTCTCGCTGTACCACCGTTGGAAACTCCGCAAAACCCGCTCCCCCGAGCAGGAGGCCTACTACCGCGTCGCCCCCCACCACCGGCTGCTCGTCGGCCTCGTCTACGTCGGCCTCGCCGTGGGGCTCGCCTTCGGGATGGCCGAGACGCATGTGCTGACCAGCGCCGGGCACAACCTCGGCCGGCTCTGACCCAGCAGCGGGCGATCGAGCGCTTCGGGGGTTCTTTCGATAACGCCCAAGCATCGCGCAGCTCAGCGGGGCCCCTCAGCGGGCCTCAGCGTCGGGCTCAGCGACCCCTCAGCGGCGGGCTCGCGTCACCCTTTCCAGGTCCCGCTTGACCTCCCGCTCCCGGATCGCCTCGCGCTTGTCGTACAGGTCCTTGCCCCGCGCGAGCGCGATCTCGACCTTCGCGCGGCCCTCCTTGAAGTAGATCCGCGTCGGCACCAGCGTGAGACCGCGCTCTTTCACCCTCGCCTCCAAGCGCTCGATCTCGCCGCGGTGGGCGAGCAGCTTGCGGTCGCGCTCGGGCTCGTGGTTCTCCCGCGCCGCAGGAGCGTAGGGGGGGATGTGCACACTGTGCAGCCACAGCTCCCCTTCGCGGATCGCGACGTACCCCTCTTTCAGCTGCGCCCCCGACTCGCGCAGCGCCTTGACCTCGGTGCCCTGCAGCGCCAACCCGCACTCCAGGCGCTCCAGGAGCTCGTAGCGGTAGGAGGCGTAGCGGTTGCTCGCCACGTCCCCTGCGCCCACCTTGCGCTTGCCGCCTCGCGTCTTCGCCATCGTCACGAGCCTACCCGGGCGGCGCCTCCACCTCCGCCAGGTCGAGGTCCACCCGGCCCCGCCGCGGATCCACGCGCCCCACCCGCACCTCCAGCGGGTCCCCCAGGCGCAGCGTCCACCCCGAGCGCTCCCCCCGCAGAATCGTGCCCTGCTCGTTCAGCTCCCACCACTCGCGGCCTCCCGCCCGCCCCGGGCCCGCGTTGTCCCCGCGCACCGCTCGACGGGGCCCCGCGCCCGGTCTCCCTCCCCGCCCGACCCCCAACCCGGCCCCGCCCCCCCGGGCGGGGGGCCCATTCCTTAAATCCTTCGTGGGTGGGCGGGCATCGATGGGTGGGCGGGCATCGGTTCTCTGCCCCACCGTCGCGGCCAGGCGTCTCACGGGAAGCATCCCCTCGTACCGGTAGCCCCCCTCGCCGGGCTCGCCGCCCGCGGGAGGCCCGAACGCGACGAACGCCCCCGCGCCGATCAGGCCCACGACCTCCCCCGCGAACGTCCGCTCCCAGCCCTCCCCGAGCAGCTCGCGCTCCAGCGCGAAGTACCGCGCCACGTCGTCCGCGTCGCGCTCGATCACCATCGCCGCCCGCTCCCGTTCGGAGGTCCACTCCCCCAGCTCCTGGAGGGTCCCCGCACGGGGGGCGCGCTCGGGACCGCCGAGCGTGGAGAGCAGCGCGCGGTGGCACACCAGGTCCGGGTAGCGGCGGATGGGAGAGGTGAAGTGGCAGTAGCACGCCGAGCCCAGCCCTGCGTGGCCGAGGTTGCGCGGCGAGTAGTAGGCCTGTTGCAGCGCGCGCAGCACCAGCGTGCTCAGCGCCTGCCTACCCCCCGAGGGCGCCGCGGTCGCGTCGCCCGCTCGCGCTCGCGTCACCGTACGCCGTACGTGGGCCTCCACCAGCCGCGAGGCCGCCCCCACCACCTCCGCCGCCTGCGCGGGGGACAGCTGCGGCGCCACCGGGGGGGTCGGGACTCCCAGCGAGGCCAGTTGGTCCACTAGGCGCTCCACGCTCGCCGGCTGCGGGCGCCCGTGCACCCGGTACAGGCACGGCACGCCCCGCCGCTGGAGCTCTCGCGCGACCGCTTCGTTGGCCGCGATCATCAGGTGCTCGATCAGGCGGTGGGACTCCGTTTGCACGCGGCCCCTGACGTCGCTCACTTCCCCGTCGGCGTCGAACACGAACTCCGGCTCCTCCGAGTTCACTGTGAGCGCGCTCCCGCGTCCCGCGCGCGCCTGCTCCAGCGCCGCCGACGCCTCCCGCGCCGCCTGCAGCGGCCGCGCCCACGGCTCCCGGGCGGCCTCGCGTCCCGCGAAGATGCGGTCCACGCGGTCGTAGTCCAAGCGCTCGTCCGAGCGGATCGTCGAGCGGTAGAACGCGCACGCGTGCACGTCCGCACCGTGGAGCTCCATCTCCACCGTCACCGCCGCCCGCTCGCGGCCCGGTACCAGCGAGCACGCGTCCCCCGAGAGCGCGTCCGGCAGCATCGGCTCTACCGCACCCGGCACGTACACGGAGGTGCCCCGCTCCCGCGCCTCCACGTCCACCGCGGAGCCCTCGCGCACGTAGGCGCTCACGTCCGCGATGTGCACCCACACGCGCACCCCCACCCCGTCCTCCAGCCGCTCCGCGGAGATCGCGTCGTCGAAGTCGCGCGCCGCGATGGGGTCGATCGTGAACGTCGCAAGCTCCCGCAGGTCGCGCCGCGCGGGCGCGCCCACTGCGATCTTCGGAACCCGCTCTCGGGCGCTGCGAGCCGCGCGCTCGACCCCCGGTTCGAAGCGGCGCGCGAGGCCGCGCTCGCGCATCAGCTCCTCGATCGCTTCGCGCGCGCTCTCGCGCTGCTGCGGCGGCCACACCGTGCGCGCGCTGCCCGACCCGCGGCCGCCGCGCGCGCCTGCTGGTCGATCTCCGATCGGTCCACGCCCCGTGCTGCCGCGGCCGCGGGCAGCTCCGCCGCCCCGCCCGCGACCGCGGCCGTCCGCGCCGCCCCGGCCGCCGTCCGCGCCGCCCTTGCCACCGCCCCGCCCTCCGCGGGGAGGCCCCCTCACTTGACTTTGGCGGCGAGCGTCCGCAACGCGACCGCCAGGCCGTGGGGGGTGTCCACGCCGTGGGGCACCGCCACTTCGGGGGCGATCCCCGCGCCCTCGCGCACGCCGCCGCCGCCGAGGTTGCGCCCGTCGGGCGTGAAGTACTCCCCTACCGTGATGTCCAGCGCACCCCCGTTGGTCAGCGACTGCTCCTCCTGGAAGACGCCCTTGCCGAAGGTGTGGGTGCCCACCACCGTCGCGCGGTGGTGGTCCTGGAGCGCTGCCGTCACGATCTCCGCAGCGGAGGCGGTGTTGCGGTCCACGAGCACCACGACCGGCACCGTGGCCGGGATCGGGCCGCCGGTCGCGGCGATGGTCTGAGTGGGCTGGGTGCGCCCGCGCGTGGTGACCACCACCGCGCCGGGGCGCAGGAAGAGGGAGGCGACAAGCTGCGCCTCTTCGACCAGCCCGCCGGGGTTGGAACGCAGGTCGAGCACGAGCCCACGGGCGCCCGCGCGGTGCAGCTCGTGCTCGACCGCTTCCCGCAGTTCGCCGTGGGCGCCCGCGGAGAACGTCGCGAGCGCGACCACCCCGAGCTTCACACCGTGCACGGTCCGAGTGAGCGAGGCCACCAACGGCTGGTAGATCGTGGCGCGCGTGAGGGTCACGGTGCGGAAACTCGGATGACCGGACGAACGGCTCCTCCCGTGAGCGCCCACGGGCGGGCGCGGCGGCGGCCGCTCGATGCGCAGCGCGACGGTGGTGTCGGGGGGCCCTTTGACGAGGTTCGTCGCCACTCCCTGCGCCAACCCCGCAAGGGTGCGGCCGTTGACTGCGACGATCACGTCTTCGGTCCGCAGGCCCGCGCGCGCGGCGGGGGAGGCGTTGAAGACCTGCACGATCCGCAGCCCCCGCGGGTCGGGGTTGACCTCCACGCCGATGCCGCTGAAGCTCCCCGGGCGCTCGAACTCGTGCAGTTCGCTCGGGGTGAGGTAGTGGGAGAAGCGGTCGTCCAGGCTCGCCACGGCGCCCGCGATCGAGGCGTCCGCGAGCTGCCCCTCGCCCACGGGCCGGTAGTAGTCGCGGTGGATCCGCGCGAGCGCTTCGTCGACGACGCGAGTGTCGCGGTTGGCCACGAACACCCGCTGCATGAACCCGGGCAGGTCTTCGGGGTGCCCTCCCCACCAGACGCCCACGGCCAGGAGCGCGAGCAGTAGCGCCACGAGCGCGACAAGCGCGGCGGCGAAGGTGAGGACGGGGGAGCGGCTGCGAGGGGTCATGGGGCGCTTCAGACTAAGGTAGGGCGATGGCCCACGTCACCACCACCACGGTCCCCGCCAACGGCCTGCCGGTGCACCGCGTCGCGGTCCCGGGCACGCGCGCGTTGACCGCGCTGGTGGCGTTCGACGCGGGCGCGCGCACGGAGCGCGCGGAGGAGAACGGGATGGCGCACTTCCTCGAGCACCTCGTGTTCAAGGGCGGGGAGAAGTACCCCACCTACACCGACGTCAACGAGACCGCGGAGCGGTTGGGGGGCGTGCTGAACGCCTACACCTCCCACGACCTGGTCGCCTTCCACATCACCGTCCGCGCGGAGTCCGCGGCGGCGGCGATCGACCTGCTGAGCGACTTCGCGGGCCGGCCCCGAATCGACGCCGAGGAGCTCGACCGCGAGCGGGGAGTCGTGATCCAGGAGATCAACCGCGCCTACGACCAGCCCTCGACGATCGCGGAGTACCTGATCGACCGCGCCGCCTTCGGGGAGCACCCGTTGGGGCGCACCGTGTTGGGGCCGGAGGAGAACCTGCGCAGCTTCACGCGCGAGGCGATCGTCGCCTTCCGCGAGCGCCGCTGGGCGGGCGCGCACGGGGGGGCGTTCCTGGTGGGCAACCTCGACCACCTGCCTCCCGACGAGGAACTGCACGAGTGCTTCGCGCGCTTCCCCGCGCTGGGCGAGCCCGAGCCCTACGTGCCGGCGCCGGCCTTCGCGCCGCAGACCGTGGTGGAGCAGCGCGAGACCAACCAGTCGCACCTGCGCATGATCTACCGGCCCGCGGTGGAGGTGGGCGACCGCCGCCAGCGCGCGGCGCTCGCGATCTACTCGACGCTGCTGGGCGGCTCGATGGGCTCGCGACTGTTCGACGAGATCCGCGAGAAACGCGGCCTGTGCTACTCGGTGTACGCGGTGGACCACTCCTTCGCCGACGTCCCCATCCTGCAGCTCGGCTCGGGCCTCGACTCCGCCAAGTGCATCGAGGCGTACACCCGGATGCGGGAGATCGTGGAGGAGTTGCGCGCGGAGGGGCCCCGTGAGGAGGAGGTCGCCCGCGCTCGCGCCTACGCCGCAGGCCGGGTGGTACTCGCGTTCGAGAACACCAACGCCGTCGCCCGCTACGCCGCGAGCCAGGCGATCGTGTTCGGCGAGGAGATCGACCCCGACGCGGCGATCGCCGCGCTGGACGCGGTCACCTTCGAGGAGGTCCGGGAGGTCGCCGCGGGAATAACGGAGGACCTGGCCGTTGCCTGCGTCGGACCCCACAGCGCCGAGGAGTTCTGAGCGGGTCAGTGGGAGACACTGTGGCCCGCGTCTCCTACTGCCGCGTCGTTTGACCGGCCACCACGCGGGGAGCGGCCAACCTCAGGACCCGCGGGGCGACGTTACCCACCCCCTGGACGGTCATCGAGATGGTTGGAAACCCACCCACCCCGTGGCGCGCTCAACCGATCGCAGAGGCCAGCGTCGTGTCCACGGCCGTCCCCGCTCAGCCGAGGGCGACCATGCGGTCGATTGGGATACGCGCGCGGAGCGCGATCTCCTCGGGCACGCGCACCTCGAACTGCATCTTCCGCAGCGAGTCGCGCAGCTTGGGGAGAGTGATCATCTTCATGTACACGCAGCTCGCCTCCGCGTTGGCGGGGATGAAGTCCACGTCTGGCGCAGCCATGCGCAGCGGGTGGAGCATCCCCACCTCGGTGGCGACCACGACCTCTCTGCGCTCGTCGCCCCGGGCGCCTTCGCCCGCCTCGCGTGCGCCCTGAGCGCCCCCCTCCCCATCGACCCACCGCTCGACCCCCACGCCCTCGGCCGTCCCGGCAGCGGCCCTGTGCTCGGCCTGCTCGGCGTACTTGAGCATCCCGCCGGTGGAGAGCATGTGCACGCCCTCTGAGGAGATGTCGCCGGCGGCGACGTACTCCATCACGGCGGTGGAGCAGCCGCACTCGGGGTGGATCAGGAAGTCCGCGCCCGGGTGAGCGGCGCGCGTGGCCTCGATGTCGGCGGGGCGGATCCCCGCGTGCACGTGGCACTCGCCGTCCCACACGTGCATGCGCCGGCCAAGCTCCTTCTCCACGTACGCTCCCAACCACATGTCGGGGCCGAACAGGATCTCGGTGTCGGCGCCGCGAGTCTCGTAGATGTGGCGCACGACCTCCACCGCGTTCGCCGACGTGCAGCAGTAGTCGGTGAGCGCCTTGACCTCGGCGGTGGTGTTCACGTACATCACCACCACCCCCCGCGGGTACCGCGCGCGCCACTCCGCGAGCTGCTCCGCGTCGATCGAGGCCGCCAGCGAGCAGCCGGCGTCGAGGTCGGGGATCAGCACGGTCTTCTCCGGACAGAGGATCGAGGCGGTCTCGGCCATGAAGTGCACGCCGCAGAAGACGATCGTCTCCCCCTCGGCCGCGGCGGCCTTGCGCGAGAGCCCGAGCGAGTCGCCAACGTAGTCGGCCACGTCCTGGACCTCGGGCACCTGGTAGTTGTGGGCGAGGATCACCGCCCCGCGCTCGGCCGCAAGCGCCCGCACCTCGCTCTGCATCTCTGCGATCTCCTGCGGGGCGAGCGCGGGAGCAGAGACCTGCGAGGGGACCATCGGCAGCGGCGGCGAGACCGCCAGTGAAGCGGCCTGCGCAGAGGCGGAGGCGGCCGGCAACGAGGAGGTTGGCGACGGGTGGGGGGCCTTTGGGGAGGGCGGGGACGGGGCCATGGGCAGGTTCATGGCAGTGCCTCCAGGGTCATCGACAGGTCGAGCGCCGGCGCCGAGTGGGTGAGGGCGCCCATCGAGATCCATTCTACCCCGGTCTCCGCGCGCTCCCGGAGCGTCTGAAGCGTCACGCCGCCGCTGGCCTCGAGCTCCGCGCGGCCGGCGACCTGTGCGACGGCGGCGCGCAACCGGGCGTCGTCCATGTTGTCCAGCAACAGGCGCGGGGCGCCCGCGGCGAGCGCCTGCTCGATCTCCTCGGGGTCGCGCACCTCGACCTCCAGCGTCCCCGCCAGCTCGGGCGCCGCCGCGCGCGCCCGCTCAACCGCCGCCGCGATCCCGCCCGCCGCGGCGATGTGGTTCTCCTTTACGAGGATCGCGTCGTACAGCCCCGCGCGGTGGTTGTGCGCCCCCCCCGCGGCCACCGCGGCCTTCTCCAGCGCCCGCAGCCCCGGGGTGGTCTTGCGCGTGTCGAGCACCCGCGCCCCGGTCCCCTGCACCGCGCGCGCCGCGCGCGCGGCCATCGTGGCGACCCCGGAGAGGTGCCCGAGGAAGTTCAGCGCGGTGCGCTCCGCGGTGAGCAGCGCGCGCGCGGAACCCTCGACGCGGAGCACGGACCCGCCCTCTTCGCGCCAGACCCCCTCCGCCATGAGCCGCTCGCAGCGCGCCCCGGGGTCGAGCAGCGCGAACGCCGCCTCCGCGGCATCGAGCCCATAGATTACCCCCGGCGCCTTCTGCGTAACTATCGCCCGCGCGCGCGCACCCGCGGCTACCGTCGCGTTCGTGGTCACGTCGTCTGAGCCGACGTCCTCCTCCAGCGCGCGGCGCACCAGCGCTGTCAGCTCGGCCTCGTCCACTATCCCGACGACGCCGCCTTGAGCAGGTATGCGCGCACGAACCCGTCGAGGTCCCCGTCGAGCACGCGCTGGACGTCGCCGACCTCGTGGCTGGTGCGGTGGTCCTTGACGAGGGCGTAGGGGTGCAGCACATAGGAGCGGATCTGCGAGCCGAAGTTGACGTCCTGGGCCTCGCCCTTCTCACGGGCGATCTCCGCCTGGCGTTCGCGCTCCTGACGTTCGAGCAGCTTTGCGCGCAGCATCGCCATCGCGGTCGCGCGGTTGGAGGACTGGGAGCGCTCGTTCTGGCACTGCACCACGATCCCCGACGGCCGGTGGGTGATGCGCACCGCGGAGTCAGTCTTGTTGACGTGCTGGCCGCCCGCGCCGGAGGCGCGGTAGGTGTCCACCTGGAGGTCGTCGTCGAGAATCTCGATCTCGCCGGCCTCCTCCACGACCGGGGCGATCTCCACCCCCGCGAAGCTCGTCTGGCGGCGGTGCGCAGAGTCGAACGGGGAGAGGCGCACCAGGCGGTGCACTCCCCGCTCGGCGCCGAGGAGCCCGTAGGCGTTCTCCCCCGCGGCGCGGAAGGTGGCGGACTTGATGCCCGCTTCCTCGCCCGCGCTCGCCTCCAGCAGCTCGACCTGGAAGCCGCGCGACTCGGCCCAGCGCATCTCCATGCGCAGCACCATCTCCGCCCAGTCCTGCGCGTCGGTGCCCCCCGCCCCGGCGTTGACGCTCACCAGCGCGTCGCCCGCGTCGTAGGGCCCGGAGAAGAGCCGCTGCTCCTCGAGCTTCTGCAGGCGCGCCTCCGCGGAGGCCATGTGCTCCTCGACCTCCCCTGCCAGCGACTCGTCCTCCTGCGCGAGCTCGGTGAGTCCCTCCAGATCCCCGACGTCGCTCGCGAGCGTCCTGAACGTCTCCAGGCGCCGAGCCACACGCGAGTGCTCAGCTGCGACCTTCGCCGCGCGCTCGGTGTCATCCCAGAAGCCCGGGGCTTCCATCTCCACCTCGAGCGCCCCGGCGCGCTCGCTCAGCGCAGCCGGGTCAAAGATAGTCCGCGAGCAGCTTCAGCTGGTCGCGTATCGCGGCAAGTCTCTGCGGGACCGACTCAGTGGAAGCGGTAGTGGCCATGTCTCCACGCTATCAGTGCTTGCGGCACTACACGCGTCGTCAATAGGCACCCACGGTCAAGGAACAGACTTATAGGAGCGTCGTGGACCAAGCAGAGCAAGGACGCAAGGAGCGAAGTGTGCTCGGCACACGAGCGACTGAGGACGCAGCTATGCGCCGCGTCCACGGCGCTCCTACGCGCCGTGGCACTTCTTGAACTTCTTCCCCGAGCCGCACCAGCAAGGGTCGTTGCGGCCCACCTGGTGCTCGGAGTCGACCACGCGCTGCTCGACCACTGGCACCAGTTCCTGCTCGCCCCCGCCGTTGGCGGCGGCGTATGCCTGGGCGTCGCCGGAACCGGCTGCCGCGGCAGCGGCCGCGATCGCACCGGCGCCCATCACGGCGCCCCCGCCCGAGTAGGAGACGCGCGCGGGACGGGTGGGGTTGCCGGCTGCCGCGAAGGCAGGGATTGGAGCCGCGCCGCCGCCCGTTCTGGCCCTCGGCGACGATCTGAACGTTGAAGATCATCCGCGCGTAGTCCGCCCAGATACTGTTGATGAGGTCGCCGAAGAGCGTGTAGGCCTCGTTCTTGTAGGCCACGAGGGGGTCGATCTGGGCGATGCCGCGCAGATCGATACCTTCGCGCAGGTAGTCCATGTCGAACAGGTGCTCGCGCCAGCGTTCGTCGATGATCTGCAGCAGCAGGTAGCGCTCCAGCTGGCCCATCAGCTCCTCGCCGAGCTCCTGTTCGCGGGCGTCGTAGCGCTCCAGCGCCGCCTCCGATCACCCGTTCGCCGAGGTGGCTGCGGTCCATCGCCTCGGGGTTGAGATCCTCCGCGTCCGAGGTCCATCGGGAAGAACTGCGCGAGGGCGGTGAAGAGGCCGCCTAGGTCCCACTCTTCCAGGTAGTCGCCCTGGGTGTACTCCTCGATCGTGCGCTCGATCACGTGCCCGATCTCCTCGCGCGCCTGCTCGCCCATCGCCTCGCCTTCCAGCACCTGGTCGCGGTAGGCGTAGATCACGCGCCGCTGCTCGTTCATCACGTCGTCGTACTCGAGCACGCGTTTGCGGATCAGGAAGTTCTGCTCCTCGACCTTTTTCTGGGCTTTTTCGATCTGCTTGGAGAGCATCCCCGCCTCGATCGGTTCCTCGTTACCCTCCTCGTCGACCCCGCCGAGTTTGTCGAGGATGCGGTAGATGCGGTCGCCGGCGAACAGCCGCACGAGGTCGTCCTCGGCGGAGAGGAAGAAGCGCGACTCGCCCGGGTCGCCCTGGCGGCCGGAGCGCCCGCGCAGCTGGTTGTCGATGCGCCGCGACTCGTGGCGCTCGGTGCCGCAGATGTAGAGGCCGCCGGCCGCCATCACGCGCTCGCGGTTGCCCGCGACGCGCTCCTCGATGCCGGGCAGGAGCTCGGTGAAGCGCTGCTCGTAGCCGTCCTCCTCGGACTTCAGGCCCTGTTTGGCGAGCTCCAGCCGGGCGAGGTGCTCGGGGTTGCCGCCCAGCTTGATGTCCACGCCGCGGCCCGCCATGTTGGTGGCGATCGTGACCGCGCCCGGCTGGCCGGCCTCGGCGACGGTCTCCGCCTCGCGCGCAGCGTGCTCGGGCTTGGCGTTCAGCACCGTGTGCGGGATTCCGCGCTGCTTGAGTCGCTCGCCGAGCAGCTCGGAGACCTCCACGGAGATCGTGCCCACCAGCACCGGCTGGCCGTTCTCGTGGCGCGCCGCGATCTCGCGGACCACCGCGCTCCACTTGCCGTCCTTGGTCTTGTAGACCTGATCGTTGCGGTCCGCGCGAACCATCGGCACGTTGGTCGGGATCTGCACGACCGGAAGCTCGTAGATCTTCATGAACTCCGTGGCCTCGGTAAGCGCGGTGCCGGTCATCCCGGAGAGCTTGTCGTAGAGGCGGAAGAAGTTCTGGTAGGTGATCGTCGCGAGCGTCTGGTTCTCCTCCTGGATGCGCACCCCCTCCTTCGCCTCGATCGCCTGGTGCAGGCCCTCCGACCAGCGCCGCCCGTCGAGGATACGTCCGGTGAACTCGTCGATGATCTTCACCTCGCCGTCGATCACCGCGTAGTCGACGTCGCGCTTGTACAGCGACTCCGCGCGCAGCGCCTGGTTGAGGTGGTTGACGAGGTGGCCGTTCTCGGCGCGGTAGAGGTGGTCGATGCCGAGGAAGCGCTCGGCCTTGGCGACCCCCTGCTCGGTGACCGACACCGTCTTGTGCTTCTCCTCGAACTCGTAGTCGAAGTCGGCGAGGAAATCCTTCTTGGAGCGCGGGTCCATCCCTTCCGGCGTCTTGCCCGCCGACAACCTGGGCGCGAGACGCGCGAACTTGACGTACAGGTCCGCCGCCTGTTCGGGGGCGCCGGAGATGATCAGCGGCGTGCGCGCCTCGTCGATCAGGATGTTGTCGACCTCGTCCACGATCGCGAAGGGGTGGCCGCGCTGGACCTTTTCGGAGAGGTCCTTGGCCATGTTGTCGCGCAGGTAGTCGAAGCCGAGCTCGGAGTTGGTGCCGTACACCACGTCGCAGGCGTACGCGCGGTGCTTCTCCTCGTAGGGCTGCATGTTCTGCAGCACCCCCACCGAGATCCCGAGGGCGTTGTAGATCGGGCTCATCCATTCGGCGTCGCGGCGAGCGAGGTAGTCGTTGACGGTGACCACGTGCACGCCCTTGCGGTTCGACGGCCGGGCGGGGTCCCGATCTCCGTTCGTTGCAGCCTCGTCCGCGTGGGCGGGGCTCCGATCCTCGACCCCGCCGTCGAGGAGGACCCTCTCCCGCCCCTCGCGCACCGCCAGTGCGTTGAGCGCCACCGCAAGGGTGGCCGTGAGCGTCTTGCCCTCGCCCGTCTTCATCTCCGCGATGCAGCCCTCGTGCAGCGCCATGGCGCCGATCAGCTGCACATCGAAGTGGCGCATCCCCATCGTGCGCTTGCCGGTCTCTCTCACGACCGCGAAGCACTCGGGGAGCAGATCGTCGAGCGGCTCCCCGTTCGCGGCGCGCTCGCGCAGAGCCTCCATCCGCTCGCGCAGCTCCGCGTCGGTGTCGTGTTCGAGCTCGGGCTCAAACGCGCCGATCAGCGCGACCCGCTTCTCGTACTGCTTGAACTTCTTCGCCTCGCCGACGTTGAGGGCCCGATCCAGGAGGGACACGCCCCCAGGGTAGCGCCTGGGGGGGTGTCCGGTGGAGGCGATCCGGTGGGGGCGGACCGCCCCTACGTTGCGGCTGGGGAGGGCGGGACTCCCGGGGTGGGTGGGACCCCAAGGGTGGGTGGGACTCCAGTCCGCTCGCGCCCGGACGGCGTGCGTTCGACGACCGACCCAAGGTCGGCCAGCGCAGCGCGGGCCGCCCGTGTCTCGCGTCGGCGGCGGCGCCTGTCGCGGTGGCGCTTGACCTGGCGGGCCAGCTCGTCGACCACAAGGTTCAGCGAGTGCAGCATCTGCGGCGAGGCGTCACGGGCACGCAGCGTGACCCCCTTCAGGTAGAGCGTGGCCTCAGCCACCTGGTGGTCGGCGACCCGTGGGTTGGGCTCCCGCAGGAGCTCAATCTCCAGGCGCGCGAACTCGGAAACCTGCCGCGAGACTTTCTCCAGGCGGCGTTCCGCGTGCTTGCGCAAATCGTCGGGGACCGGCACGTTGCGGCCCTTGATCTCGATCTGCATCTGTGCCTCCTTTCGGTCGGGGAGACTGTTCTGACTGAAACAAGAGGGGCCCGGCTCGTCGGCCTCCGGCCGACTGCGCCACCCTCTAGGATGCTACGCCCCTTGGCGGCGATTGTCCATCGGCTTTTCCGCGGATGTACGACCGACTGCGCCATCCCAAGCGGCGGGTAGGGTCGGCCGGCCTCCTCAGGGAGGTGGAGCCCCCGTAGCTCAGTGGATAGAGCACGCCTATCGCAAGGTCGAGGTCCCGGGTTCGAATCCCGGCGGGGGCATGTTGTACAATGGGTGGCTGCGATAGGTGTGCCCGCTGAGCTGGACCGAATGCCCGAGTGCTGACGGTTCAGAGCGGCAGCACTTTGGAGAGCCCGCTTCGGCGGGCTCTCTTTATTTCTGGCGCGGCCTCATGCTCCGCAGTATCCCGGTGTGCCCGGCGATCGCCCCGATCAGGATCCCCCCCGGCGCTACTTGGGTGCCCGGGAAGAGGATGCTCTCGCGCAGCTGCGCACCGTCGCCCACTTGCGCGCTGTCGCCCAGCACAAGCGGGCCGGTGAGCCGCACGCCGGAGCCGATCGAGACATCGCGCCCGATCCACACGCGCCCTTCGACCTCCGCGTCCTCGGGCATGGAGGAGCCGCCGCCCGCGAGGATGACCCCCGGCGCAACCTCCCTGCCGTCCAGTTGCAGCCGCAGCTCCCCGCGCAGCGCGTCGAAGGTACCCTGGCGCAGCTCGGCGAGCGAGCCCACGTCGTTCCAGTAGTCGTGGACCTCGTGGATGAAGAACGGCACGTCGTGCTCGAGCAGCGCGGGGAACACGTCCTGCGCCCAGTCCGCGAAGGGGCGCTCGGGGAAGTAGTCGAAGATCGCGGGGTCGAACACGTAGATGCCGCAGTTGCCGAGGTCCGAGAGCGCCTCGTCGGGCTCGGGCTTCTCCTGAAAGCCGGTGATGCGCCCCGCGCGGTCGTGCAGCACGACCCCGTACTCGCGCGTGTCCGAGACCTGCTTGACCGCGAGCGTCGCGACCCCCCCCGCCTCGCGGTGGCGCGCGGCGAGCGCGGTGAGGTCGATGTCGGTGAGGGCGTCCCCGGAGATCACGAGGAAGGGCTCCTCGCCGAAGAACTCCGCGCAGGCGCGCACCCCCCCAGCGGTGCCCAGCAGCTCCTCCTCATAGCGGTAGGAGAGGGCCCCCTGCTCCCCGAAGTAGGCGCGAATCGAGTCGGGGAAGTAGTGCAGGTTGGCGATCACCTCCTCGAAGCCGTGGCGCCCCAACAGGTCGAGGATGTGCGCCATCACCGGCCTGTCCAGCACCGGCACCATCGGCTTGGTGATCTCGTAGGTGAGGGGGCGCAGGCGGGTCCCGAGCCCCGCCGCGAGGACCATCGCTCTCATCGAGGCAGCACGCTATCCGATCGCCCGCGCCGGCGGACCCTGCATCCGCGAAGCCAAGCCAGCCCGGCAGTGGCCGGGGCCGGGCCTCGTGTCAGTACCGGTAGTGGTCGGGCTTGTAGGGGCCCTCGACGGGGACGCCGATGTAGGCGGCCTGCTCGTCGCTGAGCTTGGTGAGGCGGACTCCGAGCGCGTCGAGGTGCAGGCGCGCGACCTTCTCGTCGAGGTGCTTGGGGAGCACGTAGACCCGCTTCTCGTACTGCTCGTTCTTGGTGAACAGCTCGATCTGGGCGATCGTCTGGTTGGTGAAGGAGTTGCTCATCACGAAGCTCGGGTGACCGGTGGCGTTGCCGAGGTTCAACAGGCGCCCCTCGGAGAGCAGGATGATCGCGTGGCTCGGGCGCTCCGCAGTACCCGGGAAGACCCACTCATCCACCTGCGGCTTGATGTTGACGCGCTCGATGCCGGGCGTCTTGGCGAGGCTGGCAATGTCGATCTCGTTGTCGAAGTGCCCGATGTTGCCGACGATCGCCTGGTGCTTCATGCGCGCCATGTGCTCGGCGCGGATGATGTCGCGGTTGCCCGTGCACGTGACGAAGATGTCGCCCTCCCCCACCACTTCGTCGAGCGTCCGGATCGTGTAGCCCTGCATCGCGGCCTGCAGCGCGCAGATCGGGTCGATCTCGGTGACGACCACGCGCGCGCCCTGGCCGCGCAGGGATTCCGCGCAGCCCTTGCCGACGTCGCCGAAGCCGCAGATCACGGCGAGCTTGCCGGCGATCATCACGTCGGTGGCGCGGTTGATGCCGTCCACGAGCGAGTGGCGGCAGCCGTAGAGGTTGTCGAACTTCGACTTCGTGACCGAGTCGTTGACGTTGATCGCGGGGAACAGGAGGGTGCCGTCCTGCGTCATCTCGTACAGCCGGTGCACGCCCGTGGTGGTCTCCTCGGTGACGCCTTTGATGCCTGCACCGATCCGCGTCCACCGCTGCGGGTCCTCGGCGAGCGAGCGCTGCAGCAGGGAGAGGATCACCCGAAGCTCTTCGGAGTCGGCACCCTCCGGATCGGGCACGGCGCCGGCGGCCTCGTACTCGGTGCCCCTGTGCACGAGCAGCGTCGCGTCGCCGCCGTCGTCGAGGATCATGTTGGGACCACCCGCCCCCTGCGTTCCGTCCTCGCCGGGCCACCGCAACGCCCGGTCGGTGCACCACCAGTACTCCTCCAGCGTCTCCCCCTTCCACGCGAACACAGGTACGCCCCGGGGCTCCTCGGGTGTGCCTTCGGGGCCCACCGCGATCGCGGCGGCGGCGTGGTCCTGCGTGGAGAAGATGTTGCAACTGCACCAGCGGACCTCGGCTCCGAGCGCCGTCAACGTCTCGATCAACACGGCGGTCTGGACGGTCATGTGCAGCGAGCCCGTGATCCGCGCTCCCCGCAGCGGCTGGGCCTGAGCGTACTCCGCGCGAGTCGCCATCAGACCGGGCATCTCGTGCTCGGCGAGCCTGATTTCCTTGCGCCCGAGCTCCGCGAGGGAGAGGTCGGCGACCTTGAAGTCGGCGGGCTGGGTGGGCGGGGCCTGAGCGGCCAGCGCCTCGGTGGCCGTGGGATGGGTGGCGGTGGAGGTCACGTCCCGCGGGATTGTAGTGGTCTGCGGCCGCCCCGCCCCCCTCATGCGGAGAGGAGAGCCGGGCAACCGGCGCTGATCGTGCCGTAGCCGTTGCGCGAAGCCGGCCTCGTCGTTTCTTATCTGGCGGCCAGTTCGGCCTTGAGCTGCTCGAGCAGCTTGACCGGCCCGGGGTCCACGCCGCGCAGGGCGGCAAGGTAGACGGAGACGAGGTCCCCGAGCAGCACCAGCGAGAAAACCCGCTCGATCGTGGTCTGTCCGCGTGTCTCCACGTGCAAGCACGCGGTGGCGCTGTCGGCGATCAGCTTCTCGGTGAGCTCCATGCGCGCCTTCACGCGCGGGTGGGCGTCGCTGTCGTCGAGGAACACCGCCGCGAAGCGTCCCACCTCGGGCGCGCCCTCCCAGCCGACGAGCTCGTTGTGGTCGAGCTCGGGGAGCTCGTGCGCGAAGCAGGGGAGCTTCGCGTTCTCGTTGATCTGGGTCTTCCAGCGGTAGGCGACCGGAACCGTCAGCCCGGCCCCGGCCACCACGGGCGCGCTGCCGAGCAGGCTGCGGGCGAGCTCCTTGGCGAGCGAATCCTCCGGGGCGTCGGGGCCCCACTCGGCGACCAGCTGCTCGGCGTGGGAGGCGGCCACGTCGATCTCCGAAGTCAGCCGCGGGCCGGCCCCGCAGAGGGCGGCGACCTCCAGGGCAGCCACGGTCATGTAGGCGACCGCGGCGCGCGGCTGGAAGCCGCCCGGGAGCGGAATCACGGGCACCCTGTCCGCGCGCGCCAGCTCCGCGAGGCGCCCGCCGGTGGTGACCACCACGCGCTGGGCACCGAGAGCTCCGGCGGACTCGTAGCAGGCGAGGGTCTCCTCGGTGTTGCCGGAGTAGCTCGCGCACAGCACCGTGGTCTCCGGGGTCGTCCACGGGGGCAGCCCGTAGGCGCGCGTTACGAAGATCGGTCGCGAGGCGTGGTCGCCGAGCGCGGCGCAGGCCAGCGCGCCACCGATCGCCGAGCCCCCCATGCCGGCCACGACGAGCCCGCCGGGCGTGTCCCACTCGTTCATGATCGCGGACTCCACCCGCCACAGCGCGTCGCGCAGGTGCTCGGGCAGCGCGAGCACGTCGCCCAGCTGCCCGGAACGGTCCACCTCGGCGATCGCCTCGCGGGAGAGGGTGGTCATCACGTTCTCGGTCACCGCACCATCCTCTCATCTGGGAAGGACTGTGCGCTCGCACGCCGTACGCGGGACCACGCGGGCGGGGTCGCCGCTGGTGAGCGCGCGCTCACGAGAACCTCAGCGCTCCGTCGGGGAGGGTCACGCCCGGGAAGATACGCGCACCGCGGGTCACAACGTTGCGCGCCCCCACGGTGACCCCCTCGCCGAGCACGGCGGAGCCCGTGATCTGGGTGCCCTCCCCCACGCAGCAGCCCGCCGCGACGATGCAGTCGCGCAGCGTGCACCCCGCGCCGATCTCCGCGCCGTTCATGATCACCGAGCGCTCCACAGTGGCGCCCGCGCCGATCGTGACCCCCTGGCCGAGCACCACGAGGCTGCCCACCTGCGCCCCCGCTGCGACGTGCACGCCGCGCTCCAGCACGGCGGGGGGGATCACGCGCCCCTGCACTTGCGCGTCGGGCGCAACCGCAAGGTAGTCGCTGCCGACGAGCTCGCTCACCGCGGTCTGGACCTTGCCCTCGATGATGTCGAAGGTGCCCTGCAGGTAGCGCTCGGGGGTCCCGATGTCGAGCCAGTAGCTCTCCGAGGGGAACCCGTAGAGGCCGTTGCCGATCAGCCGCGGCCACACCTCGCGCTCGATCGAGACGTTGCGTTCGCCGGGCACGAGCTCGAGCACCTCGCGCTCCAGCACGTACGCGCCGGCGCTGATCAGATTGGTGTCGATCCGATCGGAGCCGGGCTTCTCCACGAAGTCGCTCACGGAGCGGTCCTCGGCGAGGTGCACAAGGCCGTAGGCGGTTGGGTCCTCGACGGGCACCAGCGCAAGCGTCGCCCGTGCCCCGGTGCGCTCGTGCTGGGCGATCTGCGCAGTCAGGTCGATGTCGGTGAGCACGTCGCCGTTGAGCAGCAGGAAGCACTCGTCGAGCATCGACTCCGCGAACTTCAGCGCGCCCGCGGTGCCACGCGGGTCGGGCTCCTCCACGAAGCGCAGGCGAACCCCGAACCCGGAGCCGTTGCCCAGCACGTTGCGCACACTGGTGGCGAGGAAGCCGCAGGACATGATCACGTCCTCGATCCCGTGCGCGCGCAGCCATTCGATCATAAAGACGATGAACGGACGGTCCACGAGCGGGACGAGCGGCTTGGGCACGGTGGACGTCAGCGGGCGCAGACGGGTGCCCTCGCCGCCGACGAGGATCACTGCCTGCATCAGTGGTTCCCTCTGTGAGCCCGTTGGCGTCGGGGCGCCGCAGGAGACGATGGGTTTGCAGGAGGGACCATTAACGGCGTCCGATCCCCTCGTAGACGAGCCCCGCGGCGCGCACGACGTCGCCGTCGAGCGCGTTGCGACCGTCGATCACGACGGTGCCCCGCATTGCCCCGGCGACCTGCGTCCAATCGAGATCGGTGCACTGCGGCCACTCGGTGACGAGCACCACGGCGTCGGCGTCACGCACAGCCTCCAGGGGGGAGTCGGCGAGCTGAAGCCCGCCGAGCAGGATGCGCGCCTCCTCCTCGGCCACGGGGTCGTACCCGCTGACGGTCGCCCCGTCGGCGTTCAGCCGCGCGGCGAGCACCAGCGAGGAGGCCTCGCGCATGTCGTCGGTGTTGGGCTTGAACGCCAGTCCCAGCAACGCGATCCGCCGGCCCACCAGGCTGCCGAGGTGCTTTTGCAGCTTGCCGACCACGCGGCGCTTCTGCAGCTCGTTGACCTCGATCACCGCGGTGAGCAGCTGGAAGTGGTAGCCGGAGTTGCCGGCGAGCTGCTTGAGCGCGTTCACGTCCTTGGGGAAGCAGGAGCCGCCGAAGCCGATGCCGGCCTGCAGGAACTTCGGCCCGATGCGCTCGTCCAGGCCCATGCCGCGCGCCACCTCCACCACGTCGGCCCCGGTCTCCTCGCAGACGTTGGCGATCTCGTTGATGAACGAGATCTTCGTGGCCAGGAAAGCGTTGGAGGCCAGCTTGACCATCTCCGCGCTGGCGACGTCCGTGCGCACCAGCGCGCCGGCGCCGGCGCCCCCGTTCGGAGCGACCGATTCGGGAGACACTCGCTCCGCTCCCATCCCCGAATCGACCGAAGCCGGGAGACACTCGCCTCCGGCTCCCATCCCCGTTTCGGCCAGCAGCGGACGGTAGAGCTCGACCACCGCGTCCCCCGCCCAATCGCCCTCGTCCCCCACGACCACGCGGTCGGGGTGCAGGAAGTCGCGCACCGCCGAGCCCTCCTTGAGGAACTCCGGGCAGGACACGTAGCTCAGCCCCCCCTTGCCCTGCTCGCCGAAGACGCGCCGGAGCGCCGTCCCGGTGCCGCACGGGACCGTGGACTTCATCACCAGCGCGTGACGGTCCGAGGCCGGGATCGCGTCGACCACCGCGTGGACCGCGGAGAGGTCGGCGTCGCCCGAGTAGGTGGGCGGGGTGCCCACCGCCACGAACAGGAGGCGAGCGTGCTCCAGCGCGTCGCCCAGCTCGGTGGAGAAGTGCAGCCGCCCCGCGTGGCGCTCCAGGAGCTCCGACAGGCCGGGCTCGTAGATCGGCACCTCCCCTCGGCGCAGACGCTCGATCTTGGCGGCGTCGATGTCCACGCACCACACCTCGCCGCCCAGCTCCGCGAAGCCGGCCGCCGTGACCAGACCGACGTAGCCGGTGCCGATGACCGCAATCGGCTCGCGTTCCGGACTCATATGGACAACGAAGGCTAGCCCTCGACGGAGAGGAACGCCTCGTAGCGCTTACAGTCGCGCAGCGCGCGCGCCCGGGCCTCGCTGCCCTCCGCGGTCTGCTCGGCGGCGGTGCGAGCGTCGGCCAGCAGCGCCTGGATGCCCGCGCGATCGAGCGCCTCCGGGGCGATCGCCTGCTCGACGAGCACGAGCGCCCGGTTCTCGGCGAACTGCAGGTAGCCCTCGGCCTGCGCGAAGCGCACGATCTCCGACTCCGAGCGGTACAGGCGCAGCTCGGTCGGTTCGAGCATCGCGAGCAGCGGCTCGTGGTTGGCGAGAATGCCGATCGGCCCACCGCGGTGCGCGTGGAGAGCATTTCGATCTCCTCGGAGAACACCTCGCCCTCGGGGGTGATGACTTCGGCAGGGAACTTCGCGTGCGCCACGACCCTACCTCTTGGCCGCCTCGACGACCTCGTCGATCGTGCCCTTCAGGAAGAACGCGCTCTCGGGCACCTCGTCGTGCTTGCCGGCGATGATCTCCTCGAAGCCCCTGATCGTCTCCGCGATCGGCACGTACGCGCCCGGGGTCCCCGTGAACTCTTCGGCCACGAAGAACGGCTGGGAGAGGAAGCGCTCGATCCGCCGCGCGCGCTGGACGGTCAGCTTGTCCTCGTCGGAGAGCTCGTCGATGCCGAGGATCGCGATGATGTCCTGCAGCTCCTTGTAGCGCTGCAGGATCTCCTTGACGCGGTTGGCCACGCGGAAGTGGTCCTCGCCCAGCACGTCCGCCTTGAGGATCGTCGAGGTGGAGTCCAGCGGGTCCACCGCCGGGTAGATCCCTTTCTCGGAGATCGCCCGCGAGAGCACCGTGGTGGCGTTCAGGTGCGCGAACACCGACGCCGGGGCCGGGTCGGTGAGGTCGTCGGCGGGGACGTAGATCGCCTGCACCGAGGTCACCGAGCCCTCGCGTGTCGAGGTGATGCGCTCCTGCAGCTGACCCATCTCCGTCTCCAGCGTCGGCTGGTAGCCGACCTGGGAGGGCATCCGCCCGAGCAGCGCCGAGACCTCGGAGCCGGCCTGCACGAAACGGAAGATGTTGTCGATGAACAGCAGCACGTCCTGGCCCTGGTCGCGGAAGTATTCGGCCATCGTCAGCCCCGACAGGGCGACCCGCATGCGGGCCCCGGGGGGCTCGTTCATCTGGCCGAACACGAGCATCGTCTTGTCGAGGACGCCCGACTCCTTCATCTCCAGCCACAGGTCGTTGCCCTCGCGTGAGCGCTCGCCCACGCCGCAGAACGCGGACAGCCCGCCGTGTTCCTTGGCGAGGTTGTGGATCAGCTCCTGGATCAGCACCGTCTTGCCCACGCCCGCGCCCCCGAACAGCCCGACCTTTCCCCCCTTGGCGTAGGGGGCGAGCAGGTCGACGACCTTGATGCCCGTCTCGAACATCTCGGTGGTCGGCGTGAGGTCCTCGGCGCGCGGGGCGTTCTGGTGGATGCCGCGGCGCTCCACGTCCTTGGGCAGCTCGGCGCCGAGGTCGATCGGCTCGCCGAGCAGGTTGAAGATCCGTCCCAGCGTGACCTCGCCGACGGGGACCGTGATCGGGCCGCCGGTGTCGATCACCTCGGCGCCGCGGGCCAGCCCGTCGGTCGTGTCCATCGCGACGGCCCGCACGCGGTCGTCGCCCAGGTGCTGCTGAACCTCGCACACCAGCACGCCCTCGCCGGCGCTCGTGCTGATGCCCGGAACCTCCTCCTCAGCGGCGGCCGACGCGCGGGCAACGGTGATGGCGTGGTTGATCTCGGGCAGGCGGTCGGGGAAGACGGCCTCGATCACGACGCCCTGGATCTCCTCGATGCGCCCGACGTTGCGCTGCGCGCTCGCGTCCTCCGCGGAGGCACTGGTCTGGGGGGCGGTGGCGGGTGGCATGTGGTCTAAGTCTCCTGTCGCTCTCTCAGTCGTGGTTGTCTGAAGATAGGGGATGGGCTCCGAGTGGGCGGGTTCCGATCCAGGCTCCGCTGGGCGGCGTTCGCAGTGCGGCACAGGCCGGTGGGTGGGATGGCCGACGCCCTCCTGCGCAGGCACCGCGTAGTGCGCGTGGGGTCGATCCCCGGCATCAGCTCAGCCCCTCTGCGCCGGCCACGACCTCCATGATCTCCTGGGTGATCTCGGCCTGGCGGGCGCGGTTCATCTGCAGCGTGTAGTCGGTGATGATTTCCCCGGCGTTCTCCGACGCGCTGCGCATCGCCGTCATCTGCGCCCCGAAGAAGCCGGCCGTGGACTCCACGAGCGCCCGGTAGATCGAGATCTCGATGTAGTCCGGAACCAGGCGCCTGAGGATCTTCTCGGGGTCGGGCTCGTAGTCGACGGGCGTCGGCCGTCGGACCGCCGGCGACCCGTCTCGCGCGGTCTCGGTGGGGCCGTCCTGCTCGCCGGCGATCGCCTCGTGCGAGAGCGGCAGCAGCCGCTGACGCGTGACGTGCTGGGTGAGCGGCGAGACGTAGGAGTTGTAGACCATCTCCACGCGATCGACCCGACCGTCGACGTACGCCTCGATCACGTCGTCGGCGATCGTGCGCGCGTCCGCGTAAGCGGGTCGATCGGCGAAGCCCATGTAGCTGCCGCTGAGCTCGTGCCCGCGGAAGGTCAGCGAGGAGACGCCGCGGCGCCCGGTCGCGTACCAGCTGCTGCGCAGCCCCTCCTCGGCCAACTCGCTTGCAAGACGTGTACCGGCGCGGATGATCTGGGAGTTGAAGCCACCCGCGAGGCCGCGGTCGCCGGTGACGAGCAGCAGCCCGACGTTCGTCTGGGACTCGTGCTCGCGCAGCAGCGGCAGCCTGCCGGCCTCCGCGCCGGCCGCCTGCGCCGCCTGGCGCGTCATGCGCCCGATCGCGTCCGCGTAGGGACGCAGAGCGGAGATCCGCTGCTCCGCACGCCGCAGGCGGGCCGCTGCCACCATCTCCATCGCTCGGGTGATCTTCTGGATGTTCTTCACCGAAGCGATCTTGTTCCTGACGTCGCGCTGGGAGGCCATGGCTGTGCTCGGGGGCCGGCTAGGCCGCCTGGGGCTCCTTCTCCCTCGCGGACTCCTCCTGCGTGTCCCGGACGGACTCGTCCTGGCGCAGAGGCGCGTCGTCCTCGAGCGGCTGGCCCTCCTCGTCGAGGTCGTAGCCGAAGTCGGCAGCGA
The DNA here is from genome assembly GCA_963703395.1 of uncultured Solirubrobacterales bacterium. Taxonomy (GTDB): domain Bacteria; phylum Actinomycetota; class Thermoleophilia; order Solirubrobacterales; family Solirubrobacteraceae; genus Palsa-744. The sequence continues at coordinate 2,081,496 of OY969817.1, forward strand.
AGGCGTCGACGGTGTCGCGCACCTCCTTCTGGGTCTCCTCCGACCAGTCCCCGCCGTTGATCTTCGCGCGCAGCTCCGGGTGCTGGGAGTGCAGGCGTTCGGTGACGGCGAGCAGAAACTCCGGGACGCGCTCGACGTTCAGCCGGTCCAGGTAGCCGTTGGTGGCGGCGAAGATCTGCACCGTCTGGTCCTCCACGGCCAGCGGCGCGCGCTCGTGCTGGTTGAGCGTCGCCACCAGGCGCTCGCCGCGCGCGAGCGTACGCTGCGTGTCGGCGTCGAGGTCCGAGCCGAACTGCGCGAAGGCCTCCAGGTCGCGGTACTGGGAGAGCTCGAGCTTGATCCGTCCGGCGACCTTCTTCATCGGGCCGATCTGCGCGTTGCCGCCGACGCGCGAGACCGAGATCCCGACGTTGATCGCGGGACGCACGCCCGAGTTGAACAGCTTGGACTCGAGGAAGATCTGCCCGTCGGTGATCGAGATCACGTTCGTCGGGATGTACGCAGAGACGTCGCCCGCCTGCGTCTCGATGATCGGCAGCGCGGTCAGCGAGCCGCCGCCGAGGTCGTCGTTGAGCTTTACCGCGCGCTCGAGCAGGCGCGAGTGCAGGTAGAAGACGTCGCCGGGGTACGCCTCGCGGCCCGGCGGGCGGCGCAGCAGCAGCGACATCTGGCGGTAGGCGTAGGCGTGCTTGGTCAGGTCGTCGTACACGCACAGCGCGTGGCGGCCGTTGTAGAGGAAGTGCTCGCCCATCGCGCAGCCCGGCGTAGGGGGCCATGAACTTGATCGGCGCCGCCTCGTCAGCGGGAGCGGCCACGATGATCGTGTTCTCGAGCGCCCCGTACTCCTCGAGCGTCTGCGCGAGCGCCACGACCGTCGACATGCGCTGGCCGATCGCCACGTACACAGACACCACCCCGGTGTCCTTGTTGTTGATGATCGTGTCGATCGCGATCGCCGTCTTGCCGGTCTGGCGGTCGCCGATGATCAGCTCGCGCTGGCCGCGGCCGATCGGGATCATCGCGTCGATCGCCTTCAGGCCGGTCTGCATCGGCTGCTTGACCGGCTGGCGCTGGACGACGCCCGGGGCCTTGAACTCGGCCGGGCGCGTCTGCTCCACGTCGATCGCACCCTTACCGTCGAGCGGGCGACCGAGCGGGTCAACGATCCGCCCGAGCATCTGTTCACCGACGGGGATCTCCAGCAGCGCGCCGGTGCGCTTGACGGTGTCGCCCTCCGAGACGCGCTCCCAGTCGCCGAACAGCACGGCGCCGACGTTGTCGGACTCGAGGTTCAGCGCGAGGCCGGTGACGCCGTGGGGCAGCTCGAGCATCTCGAAGGACATGCAGTTCTCGAGGCCGTGCAGGCGCGCGATGCCGTCGGCCACCGACAGCACGGTGCCGACCTCGGTCAGCTCGGCCGTACCGGCGTCGAGCCCCTCGATGCGGCTCTTCAGGATGCTTGTGATCTCGTCGGGGTTGATCTGCATGTGTGTCTCCTAGGAGGCTCGCCTGGGCAACCTGCCTGCGCAGCTGCTCCAGTCGGTTGCGAATTGAGGCATCGAGGATCGAGTTGCCGACCCTGAGGACGATGCCGCCGAGGATGTCCGGGTCCACGCGCGCCGCGAGCGTGACCTTGCGCCCGGCGCGCTCGCCGATCGTCCGGCCGAGGCTCTCGGTGGTCGCCTCGTCGAGCGCGATCGCGCTCGTGATCTCGCACCGGCAGCAGTCCGGTTCTCCTCGTCCCACAGCCGCTCGTACTCCTGGCGGATGCGGAAGATCACCGGCATCCGGTGGTTTTCGATCAGCAGCGAGAGGAAGTTGAGGAAGGTCTCGTCCGCACCGTCGAGCAGCGCGCCGAGCGCCTGCTGCTTCTCCGCGGTCGAGAAGTAGGGCGAGAAGAAGAACACGGCGAGCTCGCGGTTCTCGTCCACGGCGTCGGCGAACTGCCCGAGCTGCTCGCGCAGCACGTCGAGCTTGCCCTGCTCGCAGGGCGACCTCGAACAGCGAGCGGGCGTATACCTGGGCGAGCTCGTCCATCAGTGTGTGCGCTCCCGCGGAGAGTCCGGAGAAGTCCAGCTCGCTCAGCGCCTCCTCGACCAGCCGGCGCTGGTCGGCGTCGTCGAGCGTCTTGCGCGTGACCTTCTCGGTGGCCATGATCGTGAGGTCCGCGACCTCGCGGCGGATGTCGTCGAGCGCCCGCTTGGTCGCGGCCTCGATGTCGCGCTCAGCGCTTCTGGGCGGCCTCGGCGACGATCTCCTGCCCGCGCTCCTTGGCCTCGTGCTCGTGCGTATCGGCGGTCTGGCGCGCGCGCTGGACGATCTCTTCGGACTGGGCGCGCGCCTCCTTCAGCCGCTCGCGGTATTCGTCGAGCACCTTGTCGGCCTCGGTCGCGTAGATCCGCGGCGGCGTCGATATCGCCTTCGATCGTCTTCGCGCGCGCGTCGAGCGCTTTGCCGATCCGCGGGAACACATACTTGCGCAGGATGACCAGTGAGATCGCGAACACCACGATCGTCCAGACCATGAGCCCCACGTTGGGGGTGATCAGGAACGAGCCGCTTGGCGAGCGGAGTGTTGACGGTGAGCGGGCATCGTCGGCCTACAGGAAGAAGGCGATGAAGCCGCCGACGAGACCGTAGAAGAAGCACGCCTCGGTCAGCGCGAAGCCGAGCCACTGATCGCGCTCGACCTCGGCGCGCAGCTCCGGCTGGCGGGTCTTGGACTGGATCGAGGCGTTGAACACCGCGCCGATGCCCGCACCCGCGCCGGCGGCACCGCCACCGGCGCCGACGCCGAGCGCGATCGCCCGACCGGCGTCCTGGCTCTGCTCGATGATCGGTTCCACGGCCAGGATCAGCGGGTGGAATGTGCTCAGAAAGTGGAGAAACTGCATCGTCGATAGCTCCTTGTTGATTAGTGGGACTCGAGACCGCGCCACCGAGATAGATGGCGGTCAGGATGGCAAAGATGAAGGCCTGCAGGCCGGCGATCAGCACGGCCTCGAAGAGGAAGATCGCGATCCCGGCCGGCAACAGGAACCAGGACACGACCTGCAGTCCGACGAGCACGCCCGAGCTCCCCGCCCATGAACGCGATCAGCATGTGGCCCGCGAGCAGGTTCGCCCACAGTCGCACCGTCAGCGAGATCAGACGCAGGAAGTTCGAGAGGATCTCGATCGGGAAGATGAGCGGGACGATCGGCGCCTTTGACGCCGCCCGGCATCAGGCTTTTCACGTAGCCGATCGGCCCGTGGTGCTTCACCCCCTCATAGGTGAAGAGGACGAACACGCTCAGCGCGAGGATCAGCGGGAAGGCGACGTTCGTGTCCGCCGCGTAGATCTGCAGCGACGGGATGTGCGCCCCGAACACGTTGAAGCTCTCGCCCGAGTTGATCGGGAGCGGGATGTAGCCGATCAGGTTCGAGACGAGGATGAACACGAAGATCGTGGCGATCAGCGGGAAGTACTTGCGCTCCATCTCCGGATTCGAGGTTTTCCTGGGAGATGCGGCGCATGAAGTCGTAGAACATCTCGACCGCGACCTGCAGACGCCCAGGGCGCTGCTGCAGCCGTCTGGCGACGTAGAACATCACCCCGAGCGTGATCCCGACCGTGAGCAGCAGGTAGAGGACGGCCTTGTTGAACGCGATCGGCCCAACCTGGAACCAGGTGTCGAGTTTGAACTCGTCGGTCGGGGAGAAGGCGCCGCTGGCCACTGCCGGGGCCTTGTGAGCCGTGACGCCGAACAGGATCACGAACAGGACGATCCCGCCGAGCCAGACCCCGAGGAGCCGCGTAGCCGATCTTCCGTGCCTGGCTCATCCCCTGCTTCTCGGGCTGAGGGGTGGGCGGGGTTGGTGGGGCCCCATACCAGGGGCCATCGGCGGTGCCCCTGCGACCGCGCTCATCGCTCGAAGCCCTGTCGTCCGCCGGCCAGGCGTGTCGCGAAGGCCACCGAGTACGCCGCGAAGATGGTCAACGCCGCCGCGAGCCCGTCGGCGCGGCCGCCGACCGCGCCCGCGAGGACGATCGCCCCGGCGAGCAGCCAGATGCGCCCGAACGAATCGACGATGTCCAGGCCGAGACGCGACCCCGGCTCACGCGCGCGGGCGATCCAGCGCCGGTCGGTGTACGCGAGAACCCGCTGCGCAAGCCAGGCACCCGCCCCGACCAGCAGGCCGAGCGCGGGCGCGCCGAGCGCGAGCGCCACGGGAACGGCGAGCACCACGAGCACGACGTCGAGGTAGCGCAGCAGCTTGATCGGGGATCGCTCGACAACCGGGCTCGCGCCGGCGCGCAGGGTGGCAGAGGCCATCGGTTCTGGCTCGTAGCTGGGCATGGACGTAACTGGACCCTACAGACGCAAGGGCAGGCACGTCCGCCCGTAGCGGACTCTCGCCCCGGCCCTCCTCTGAGCGTCTGCGGAAGCCGCGGACAGTCTACCTCATTTGGGACTTCGTAACAAGTTTGTGACATGCGCCACGCGGGGCTGCGGCGCCCTGAAGAGCGCCTCTACACCCCCGCTCCCGGCGCCGGCTCGATCTGCGCCGTGCGCTCGGCCGGCCGCGAGGCTCGCCGCGGGCGTGGGACTCGGTGCGAGCGTCGCCACGCTTCGACGGCCCGCACGAGCAGGGTCGCGAGCGCCGCGGTCGCGACGCCCGCGAAGACGTCGAGCAGGTAGTGGTTGCCGGTGGCGAGCACCGCCACGCAGGTCACGCACGGGTAGAGGACCGCGACGACGCGGACCCACAGACGCTTGGACAGAGCCCACACGACCAGCGCGCACCACACCGCCCAGGCCATGTGCAGCGAGGGCATCGCCGCGAACTGGTTGGCGGCCGCGGCCAGCGGCCCGGTGTGCCAGCCGCCGAGCGCCCCGGTGGAGGCCACCACGTCGTCGAAGCCGCTGCCCGCCAGCAGCCGCGGAGGGGCGGTGGGGTACAGCCAGAAGACGACGAACCCGAGCACGTTGATCGCGACCAGCGTGTTGCGCAACGGCCGGTAGATGTCGGCGCGCCGGTACCACAGCCAGCCGAGCAGCCCGAGGGTGACGACGAAGTGGGCGTTGTCGTAGTAGTCGGAGAGGAGCAGGCCGAGCGTGCGGTGGGCATCCAGCCAGCGGTTGAGCGCGAGCTCGGGGTCGATGTGCAGTGAGCGCTCCAGGCTCAGCACGCCCTGGCCGTGCGCCACCGCGGCGTGCACACGCAGCGGCGCCAGGTTGTCGATCGCGTCGTACACCCAGCACAGCCACACCACCACCAGCGCCTCGACCCACCACCGCGGGCGCACACCCCGTGTTTCCATCAGGGCAGCTTAACGACGCGCGTCAGGGAGCTACTGGCAGCAGGCCCCGCTCGCCGAGCGTCTCGAGCACCCGCGGGAGGGCCGCGACGGTGCGCCGCCAGGAGCCGGGGGCGCCGTAGTCGTCGGCGTCGTGCAGCAACAGCACCGCGCCCTCGCCGGCGCCGCCGGTCAACAGCGCTGCGATCGACTCGGGGGTCGCGCGGGCCTCCCAATCCCGACCCCAGTGGCTCCACAGCAGGGTGCGCCAGCCGCGGCGGCGCGCAAGGGCGAGGGCCGTCGCGTTGGGCACCCCGTAGGGTGGGCGGTAGAGGGTCGGCGAGCGGCCCGTGGTCTCCTCGATGATTCCCAGCGCCCGCAGGACGTCTTCGCGGACCTGCCGTGGCGTGAGGCGCAGCAGGTTGCGGTGCCGGTGGCAGTGGATGCCCACCCCGTGGCCGGCCGCCACGATCTCCGCGGCGAGCGCGGGGTTACGCAGCACTTGCTCCCCCACCAGAAAGAACGTCGCCTGCACCCGCGCCCGCGCGAGGGTCTCCAGGGCCGCGGGGGTCCCCTGCGCGTGGGGGCCGTCGTCGAAGGTCAGCGCGTACCCCCTGCCGCTCGCGGTGCGCTCCTCGATCCCCAACGTGCCGCGCAGCGCCCCCCAGGCGCCCGCGCATACGGGACGTGCGCGGGCGGGAGGCGACTCGCGCGCCCGGTCGCTGCAGTACCGAACACGCGCGCTCGCGAGCACGGGCAGCGCGTAGCCGGCGTAGGTGAGCGCGGCCACCCCGGCCACCGCGCCCGCCAGCGGCGGGAGAAGGCTGCGATCATCGGGGGCGAGCATGGGCGAACTGGTGCTGGGAATCATGGCGGCGGTGGGGGCTTCGACCCTCTACAGCCTAGGGGTCGCGTTGCAGGCGATGGACGCCCGGCAGACCCCGCAGCACGAATACCTGCGCCTGGGGCTGGCGCGGAATCTGGTCAAACGCGGGCGCTGGCTGCTCGGCACCGGCCTGTCGATGCTCGGGTGGCCGCTGCAGCTGCTGGCGCTCTCGCTGGCGCCGCTGGTGGTGGTGCAGCCCGCGATGGCGGCCGGCCTGCTCGTGCTCTTGGTGGTGGGCGAGCGGATGTTGGGCGAGCGCGCGGGGCGGCGCGAGCACCTGGCGGTGGGCGCGATCGTGGTGGGCGTCGTCGGCGCGGCGCTGTGCGCGCCCCCGCACACGGACACCCAGGCTCCCGACGTCGTCATCGCAATCACGTTGAGCGCGCTGGGCCTGGCGAGCCTGTTGCCGTACATCATGCTGCGCGTCTCCCGCCGGCCGCCGGCGATGGTCACGATCGTCGCCGCCGGCTTGGCGTACGGCTGGAGCGGGGTGGCCACCAAGCTCGCCTCCGACAACCTCGCGTACGGGCTGCTGGGGGTGGCGGCCGCCTGGGGAGTCGCCACGGCGGCGGCCTCCGCAATCGCCGCGCTGAGCGAGATGAGTGCGCTGCAGTCGCGTCCCGCGATCCAGGTGGCACCGGTGGTGTTCGTCATGCAGACCGCGGTGCCGGTCGCGCTCGCGCCAGTGCTGCTCGGCGAGCACTTCACCGAAACGCCGCTGAACGGGGTGCCCCTGGCGGTGTCGCTGTTGATCCTGATGGGGGGCGCCGTCATGCTCGCCCGCTCGCCGCTGCTGTTGGCGCTGATGGGAGGGGAGCCGACGGTCCACGAGCGGGGGCCGTCGGCGGCAGAGGCGGAGCCGGCGGAGGCGCAGGACGGGCGGGCGGCGCTCAGCGCAAGCGGGTGAGCGCGGCGAGCGACTCGACGGAGAGGCGCTCGGACTCGAGCCGGGAGACGATGCGCTCCACCCCCAGCACGGAGGCGCCCGATCCGTCGACGCCCACCACGAGGACGTCACCCGCGCGCGTGGGCCGCTGAGGCAGAGGTCCCCGGGCGGTGAGCCGCAGCGCGCCGCTCACGGGAGTCGCGCCGGCGGAGCTCGCGAGCACGAGCTGACCGACGGTGAGACCGCCGGTACGACCGCCGCGGGGCGTCACGAAGTAGAAGCGGTGGTGCAGGCCCAGCGCTCGGGCCTGGGCACGCAGCGCGCCGGTGGTGCGCAGCCAGAGCAGCAGGCTCGAGCCGGAGGGCAGTTCGGGGAGCAGCTCGTCGCCGAGCGCGCGCAGCTCGGCGATCGTGGCGGGTCTGTGCACCCCGCCGTCGGCGAAGGAGGCGTGGATGCCCCGCGCGGCGAGCTCGCTCGCTACACGCGTGACCTCGTCCGCGGGGGCGCGCACGATCACGCCCACGGCGGGTCGGTCGGTGGGCACCCGCGCGAGCGTGTGCACGTGCAGGATCGCCGCGGCCAGAGCGCTCACCTCGTCGGTGGACATCGTCCACATCCCGACGCTCAACAGCACCACGAGCTGGACGCAGAACGCGGCCAGTCGCAGGCGCCAGAGGGGGATCGGGCTCACGCGCCGGGGGGCTCGCAGCACGAGGTCCGCCGCCTTCGGGTGCTCGCCTGAGCTGTCGCCCACGGGACTGGCCTGCGGCGACTGGGGCTCCGGCAGCGCGAAGCTCGCCTGCACGTGCTCGCGCAGCTCGCCGGTGTCGTTCGCGAGGCGCAGCAGCTCCAGGTCGGCCATCGCGCGGGTGTTCAGGCGGGCGTGGCCGACGGGCAGCCCGTAGGAGACGACGGGGGTGCCGGTGGCCTTCGCCTCCAGGCAGGTGACCCCCCCGGTGGAGTGCACCAGCGCGTCGGCGGCGGCCAACAGCTGGGGCATCGCGTCGGTGAACCCGTACACGTGGACGCGGGACTCCCGCGCGAAGGTCGCGCTGAGGCGCGCGTGCAGAGGCTCGTTGCGCCCGGCGAGGCAGACGATGCTCGAGACCTCCGCCACCCGGCAGAGCTCGCGCACGGCGCCCTCGACGTCGCCCACCCCCCAGCCTCCGCCGGAGACGACCACCATGCGGCCCTCCGCGGGCAGCCCGAGCGCGCGCCGCGCCTCCAACGGGCAACGGGGCTCCAGAAACTCGGCGGAGATCAGCGGGCGCACGAGGCGCGCGCTGCCCTCGCCGGCGATGCGCTCGACGGAGGGCATCGACTCGCCGTACATCACGAGGTGCACGTCGATCCCGGGCTGCGCCCAGAAGAAGAGGCCCGTCAGGTCGGTGATGGTGGCCACGGTGGGACAGCTCACGGCGCCGGTGCGGCGCAGCCGGGCGAGCACGACCGTGACCGCCGGGTAGGTGGAGACGACCACGTCAGGGTCGTACTCGGCGATGCGGCGCGCGAGCGGCCGGGCGCCGAACAGGCGCAGCTGCCAGCGCGTGAGCCAGCGGACGGGGGGTACGCGCTCCAGCAGCCAGTAGACGAGCGAGTAGCTCCACGGCAGGAAGCGCAGCTGCACGCGGTAGCCGTCCTGGACGACTTGGCGCAGCACGCGCCCCATCGCGGCGAGCCCGTCGATCACGATGACCTCGGTCTCCTCGGGGGAGGCTTCGATCTGCTGGGCAAGCGCACGCGCGGCGGCGGCGTGGCCCTCGCCCACTTCGGCAGACAGGATCAGGACCCGGCGCCGGCCGGTGCCCCCGGATGAAGTGGGTTCGCGGCGCAACGCAAGCACAGAGTATCGGCCGCCGAGGATGCCTGCACGTCCGCAGGACGGCAGAACACGATCCCAACATTCGGGGCAGGCCGGGAGCTCAGCCGTTCGCGCTCGCGAGCAGCGCGCCCGCGGCTGGCGTGGCGGGGAGCTGCCCGAGGACGTGGAGCTCGCGCACGAGCACCCAGAAGGCGGGTCGCGGCGCCCCGCTGGGCCCGATCAGCGCGGAGTCCCAGGGAGTCGGTCGCGCCCGCCCGCGGCGGGTTCCGGCGTCCCACTGGTAGAGGTAGACCCGCGCGACGCGCCCGGAGAGGCGGGCGAGGCGGTCGAACACGAAGCGGGTGACCGCGGCGGCGTGGGCGGGCGATTCGAGGAAGTCGTGGACGGAGTGGTTGTGGCGGGCGACCACGCCACCGGTCTCGGTGAACCAGACCTGACCCCGGGTGGCACCCAGCAGCGCCCGCGTGGAGGCAGTCTGCAGACGGTTGGCGCCGATGTAGTTGTGCAGGCCCCAAATCGCCGGTTCGAAGCCGAGGGCGTGCTGGAAGCCGTGCACCCAGGAGACCATGTCCGGTACGTCGAGCAGCTCGGCGCCGAGTACGTCGCAGGCGGGGCAGAGGCGGCGCAGCTGCCGGTAGTAAGCGGCCACGAGCGCGGGGTGCCGGCAGGTGGGCTGGCCGCAGTAGTTGGCCTCGTTCCAGGTCGCGTAGTGGGTGACCCACGGGTAGCGTGCGCGCAGCCGTCGGAACTGGACGCCGAACTGCGCGGCGCTCGGGAGCCGCCCGTGGCGGCCGGCGATCCAGGAGTGTTCGAAGGAGATCAGCGGCTGCACGCCGTCGGCGCGAGCGGCGCGCAGCCAGCTCGCCAGAGCCCTGGCCTGGGTGCGGCTTTCCAGCGCGTTCCATCCGATCGAGAGCCGCGCGTAGCGGATGCCGAGCGCCTGGAAGCGAGGTTCGGCGAACATGTAGGGCTGCTGCTCGCCGATCCCGACTCCTAGCGCGTGCGCACCCGCGGGGAGGGCAAGGACGAGCGCCAGCACGCCCACAGTGAGCTTGAACCGCTTCACGAGCCGACGGCTTGAAACTCGCCGGTTTCGAGGTTCTGCGCGACGTCGCTCTCGATCTCCGCCGGGGTGGCTTCGGGCCGCAGGCGGCGCAGGCGGATCGCGTCGAGGCGACGGAACTTGAGGATCTCGAGCACGTACACGAGGTAGACACTTGCGGCGGCGACAAGTAGCGCGATCGCGGCCATCACGAGCGTCCAGCCGAGGTAAAGGTGGCCTTTGTGGTCGGAGTAGGGGACGAAGCGCAGGGCGAGGGCGAAGCCGGCGAGCATCAGCGTCCAGGCGTACAGGTAGGCGATCGTGCGCCGGCGGGAGAAGCCGATGCGGGCCATGCGGTGGTGGAAGTGCTCGCTGTCGGAGGCGTAGATGGGCCGGCGGTACTTCAGGCGCTTGAGCACCACGAAGGTCGTGTCGAGAAACGGCACGGCGAGCAGGATGAGGGGCAGCACGAAGGAGAGCACGACCTGCGTCTTGACGGCTCCCTCGACGGTCAGGCAGCCCATCAGCAGGCCGAGCAGGTTCGCGCCGCAGTCGCCCATGAAGGAGGAGGCGGGGGGGAAGTTGTAGAGCAGGAAGCCGAGCGAGGCGCCGGCGATGATCGCGGCAAGCACCCCGGGGGCCCAGCGTTCAAGATCGAACGCGATCACGGCGAGCGCCGCGGCGATGATCGCGCAGACGCCCGCGGCGAGGCCGTCGACGCCGTCGGAGAAGTTGACGACGTTCATCAGCGCCACGAGGCCGACAACCGTGATCGCGCCGCCGGCGTTGGGGAAGTGCAGTTCGCCGACGAAGGGCAGCGTGATCAATTCGACGACGACGCCGAAGTGCACGACGATCACCGCGGCGGCGACCTGTCCCGCGAGCTTCACCGCGGGGGGCAGCTCGAAGCGGTCGTCGAGCGCGCCGACGAGGGTGATGAAGGCGGCGGCGATCAGAACGCCGTGCCAGATCCGTTCGTCGGGCAGCCAGATCAACCCGGCGACGAGCGCCCCCGCAAAGATCGCGAGGCCGCCGAGCAGCGGCGTCGGCCGCTCGGAGAGGCCGCGCTCTCGCGGCTGGTCGACCGCCCCCACCGCCCGGGCGAGTCGCATCGTGAGGGGCGTCAGCAGCGCCGTCACCGCGGCGGCTGCGAGAAGGGCGTACAGCGCATCGAGCTCGTGGGCGCTCATAAGCTCCCCGACAGCATCGCAGGCGCGGGCGTCGTTTGCGCGGGGCAACGATGGGGGCGGCTGCACGATCGCAGCGGGTGGCGTTCCCCCAGCTGCGCGAGCGCGCGCTCCTGATCGCGCTCGGCGATCGCCCGGTCCCGATCGCCGGACGCGACGATCTCATCAGGATGAAGCGCGCCGGCGGCCGTCCGGTCGATTTTGCTGACATCGCCGCGCTCACCGAGCCGGAGCATCGGGCTTGAGTCCGCTCGCCCCAGCGCTCACACCGGCGTGTGCGCGCCCAGCTCCTCATACAGCGGGTAGCGTTCGACGATCGCGCGCACCCGCTCGGAGAGCTCCGCGGAGCGCTCCTCGAAGCCGGGGGTGAGCGCGGCGGCGATGACCTGACCGACCTCGACGAAGTCCTCATGCTGCAGCCCGCGGGTGGCGAGCGCGGGGGTACCGATGCGCAGACCGGAGGCCTCCATCGGCGGGCGGGGGTCGAAGGGGACGGCGTTGCGATTGACGGTGATGCCGATGTCGTGCAGACGATCCTCGGCCTGGCGCCCTGAGAGCTCGGGGCGCACGTCGCGCAGATCGGTGAGCACGAGGTGCACGTCGGTGCCGCCGGTGAGCACGTTGACGCCGTGGCCGGCGCCGAGCAGCTGCTCGGCCAGGGCGCGGGCGCCGTCGAGCGTGCGGCGCTGGCGCTCGCGGAAGAGCTCGCTTTTGGCGATCTTCAGGGCGACGGCCTTCGCGGCAATCACGTGCTCCAGGGGGCCCCCCTGCTGGCCGGGGAAGACGGCGGAGTCGATCTTCTTCGCGAACTCCTCCTTGCAGAGGATCAGCCCGGCACGGGGCCCGCCGAGGGTCTTGTGGGTGGTGGTGGTGACGACGTCCGCGCCGAGCTCCACCGGGTTGGGGTGAAGACCCGCGGCGACGAGGCCGGCGAAGTGGGCCATGTCGACCATCAGCAGCGCGCCGACCTCGCGGGCGATCTCGCGGAAGCGGGGGAAGTCGAGCTGGCGGGGGTAGGCCGACCAGCCGGCGAGCAGCAGCTTGGGCCGGCGCTCGCGCGCGATGCGGGCGACCTCGTCCATGTCGATCCAGCCGCTCTCGCGGTCCACCTCGTAGGCGGCGATCTCGTAGAGCCGCCCGGAGACGTTGATCCGCATCCCGTGCGTGAGGTGCCCGCCGTGCGCGAGCGAGAGCCCCATGATCGTGTCCCCCGGTTCGAGCAGCGCGTGGTAGACGGCGGTGTTGGCCTGCGCCCCGGCGTGGGGCTGCACGTTGGCGTGCTCGGCCCCGAACAGCGCCTTGGCGCGGTCGATCGCGAGCTGCTCGGAGACGTCGACCCACTCGCAGCCGCCGTAGTAGCGCCGCCCGGGGTAGCCCTCGGCGTACTTGTTGGTGAGCACCGACCCCTGGCATTCGAGCACCGCACGCGGCACGAAGTTCTCGGAGGCGATCATCTCTAGCGTGCTCTGCTGGCGCTCGAGCTCCCCGCGCAGCGCTTCGGCGACCTCGGGGTCCACCTCGGCGAGCGGGCGGTTGAAGTAGTCGGGACTGAGATCGGACATGGGGCACTCCTCGGGGACGAAAGCTTGAAGGTGCCCAGGCGCGCGGCTGCTGCGAAGCGGCCGCCGCTCCCCGGTGGTGCTCCACCTCATCCGGCGCCAGTCGCGGAGGCCGCCTTCGAGGCTAGCAGGGAGCGAGGATCAGCGCCCGCTCCAACTCGGCCCGCCCGATCGGCCCCTCGCGCACGATGTTCCACCGCCCATGGCGCTCGTACTCGCGCAGGTCGAGGACCGTGGAGGCGGCTCCCGGGAGCTCGCCGCCGTCGAGGATCAGGTCGGCCCCCTCCAACAGCGCGGACGGAATGTCAGCCAGGCGCCGCGTGTCGGGGCCGCCGGAGAGGTTGGCGCTCGACTGCATCACAGGGCCATCCACCACGCCCAGGGCCACCAGGCGCTCGGGGAGCAGCGGCACGCGCAGGCCCAGGGCGCCCGAATCGCCCTCCGGCGAGTCGGCTCTCGGCGCGCCGGCCGAGTCTGCGGCCCCCGGCCGATCCCCGCTCGGGCGGCACGCGAGCGGGTAGCGATCCTCGCGGTTGGGCAGCAGCACCGTCAGCGGGCCCGGCAGCAGCGCCTCCAGCGCCGCGCGCTCCCGCGCACCCAGCTCGGGGAGGGCCTGCAGCGCGGCGCCGAGCGTGAAGAACATCACCGCCGCGGGGCGCTCGGGGGGGCGGCCCTTCAGCCCGTACAGCCGCGCAACCGCCTCGCGTCGCAGCGGGTCGCACGCGAGGCCGTAGACGGTGTCCGTGGGGAGCACCGCCACGCCGCCGGCGAGCAGGCACTCCTGCAGGCGCCGCGCGTCGGCCGCATCGGGCGCGATCGGCGGCCGCTTCCCCCATTCGCCGCTCACGGGCTGCACTCCCCCTTGACGCCCAGCGCCCGCCGCGGAGGGAGATCGGTCTCAGTTGAGCCACGAGCCGGCACGCCGCCACGGTATCGCGCGCCCTTCTACTTCTTCCTGCTCCCTTCCCTTGGCCCCACCCTTGCCCCTGTGCCCGACGCCACCGTCTGACCCGCGAACCGGCTCAACCTTTCTTCTTGCGGTGCGCCTTGCGCTTGCTCTTGGCGTGCCGCTTGCGCCCCTTGGCTTTCTTGCCCTTCTTCTTGGAGGCAGCCTTAGTCACTTTGCCCGGTCCGGAAGGGACCAGGAAGGTGTTGAGCGCTGGGGGTTCCTGGATGACCTGCGCGGGGTATTCCCCGGTCGTGAATGTCCCGTCCGCCCCGTAGCTCGTGCCGCCGCCGTTGCTCGCCACGAGCCGGTAGTGGTATGTCGTGCCCGGCAGCAGGTTCGGGACTTTCACGACGACGGGCTGGGAGCCTTCGAGGGCGCCCATGTCAACCTGGACCGTCGGCCAGCTCGACCCGTACGCGGTGCTCGTGCCGTACTGGAACAGGTACGTCGTGTCCCACCCGTGCGGGTCGATCGTCCCTGGGAGCGTGGCGGAGCCGACACCGACGCCGCTGGCGGCGCCCGTTGCGACGGTGGGAGCGGGGACCGGGAGCGTCGTGAACGTCTCGTCGGGGCCCTTCACTTCGGTCGCGCCGGGGCTGCTCGCCAGAAGCCGGTAGTGGTAGGTCGTGCCGGCCTCCAGGCCCTGGATCGGCTGGGAGACCGGCACGGTTGCGTTTGTGATCGGGGTGTAGTTGTCGGGGATCGGCGCGATCGAGCCGTACGCGGTGGTGGTGCCATATTCGAAGCGGTAGTTGACCAGCGCTTCGAAGGTTTCGATCGTGCCGTTTAGCGTCGCGCTGAACTGCGTGACGCTCGACGCCGGCAGCCCGCCAACGACGGGCGGCGGCAGCGATTCGATGTAGAACGTCTGGTCTTCGCCGACGTTGGAGCCGTTGGCGTTGCCGGCCCGCAGGCGGTAGTGGATCAGGCTGGCGGGCGGGACCAGGACTTTGATTTCGGCGCTCACCGGCAGCGGGCTGTTGCCTTCCAGCGGCAGCGTCTGCGCGCAGGGCACGCTTTCCCCGTATTCAACCGTGACGCCGTATTCGACTTCGCAGGTCGTGACCGAGGTTTCGTCCGGGTTCACGGTCCCGCTCACCGTCGCCGAGGTGCGCGTGACGCCGGTCGCGGGCACCCCCGTCACGACATCGGGCAGCGTGACCTGGCCGAAGACCAGACCGAAACCGACACCCCAATCGGTGGTGTAGACCTCGTGCGTTGTGCCGTTCACACCAACCCCATAGCCCACACCTCCCTGGCCGTATTCTCCTGCGCCTATTTTGGCACTCGCCGCGGCAGCGCAGAGCGAGCTGTATTCGGCGATGAAGGTCCCATCTGAAATGTCCCCCGCGACCGTAAAGATATGGCCGTCCGATGGATCGATCGCAAGCGGGCCACCACCAAGGCTATGTCCGCTCGGACAGTTGACAGGCGCCCCGGTGGGAGTGTACTCCTTGATTTCGGCCCCAGACAGGTACACGTTGCCTTCCGGACCAACGGCGACGTCGCTGTAGGCGCCGGACGACGGGAAGCTTCCGAGGTATGCACCAGCTGAGGTGAAGCGGTCGACCACCGTATGGCTGTTGTCCGTCACGTAGAGGTCCCCATTGGGAGCGACCGCCACACCGAAGGGTACGATCGAACCCTGCGGTGTTTCAGTGATCTGAAATTGAAAAACTCCGGAGGAGTCGAACTTCGTGATCGCACCCGGTCTGCGGGTCGCCACGTAGACGTCGCCGTTGGTCGGATCCACGGCGTCCCCCCCCAGGGCCCGTCCAGCGAAGACCGGTTCGGCTGAACCGGGGATGTTTTCGTCGTTGACTACGGCGAGCAGGTTTCCGGACGCGTCGAACTTCACGAGCGTCGCTTCTGCTTCTTCGTTTTCGAGCCCGCTGGCCACCCAGACATCGCCGCTCGAGGACCCACTCGAATTGTCGACCGCCAGACCGTAATCGGGCGAGCTCGCGCCCGGCACGCAGAACGCTGTCGCCAACGCGGGGCAGAGGTTTTGGTAGCCGACCGACGCGCCGGCTGGGACCGCGCTCAGAGCGAGCGCGCCGAGTACCACCGCCGCGGTCGTGAGCGCCAACCGTCGAAGAATACGCATCATCGCCCGCCTCTCCTGTTACCAGTGTGAACATGGCCGGTCCCGCCTGACCCTCGCGCGCCCCTCCGCCTATGCCCGTCTTGTCGGCGGCTGCTCCTGCTGGCCGTGCCATGCCGCGCCAAGCGCGCGGCAGACCGGCTCGCGGCGCCGGCGCTGGCGCCATGCGCCGGAGTGCTGCCTGCTGGGGCGAGCAGCGGCGTCGCGAGCAGCGGCAGAGTCCCGGTGCCAGCCAATGTCGAGGACGGGTAGGACGTCGTCGTGAACACCTCGTCAACCCCATACACTGTGCCGAAAGCGTTTGTGGCAAGAACCCTGTAGTGGTAGGTCGTGCCGGGCATCAGACCCTGCAACGGAACCGTGAACGTACCCACACCAGGTTCAAAGCCAGCGTTACCGAAGATCCGCGTGCCGTAGCTCGTATCGACACCGAGATCGAACTCATAATCAGTCTGGAACCCCCGGGTGTCAACCGTTCCCGTCAGCGTCGCCGTGTTCTGCGCCACACCGCCGGCCTGGCCGGTGCTCACCACAGGCGGCGTCGGTTGCGGTGTCGTAAACGTTTGGTCGGCCCCGATGGTCTGGCCGAGTGTGTTCGTCGCGAGGACCCGGTAGTGGTAGGTGGTGCCGGGCTGCAGACCAGCGAGCTGCTGACCGACGACCACAGGGCCTTGCAAACCACTGCCGATGTCCGCATCGGGCACGGGGATGCTCGCGCCGTATGCGGCGCTTGTGCCATATTCAAAGCGGTAGGTCGTGTCGGCTTTGCCCGGGTCGATCGTGGCATTGAGCGTCGCTGTGGTCTGCTTCACCACCGAGGCCGACTCGTTCAGAAGCGAGGGCTTGCTCTGCCGGGCGTAGATCCATATGAAGTTGTTGGCGCCGTCGGTCACGTACACCAGGCCGGTCGGGCCGACCGCAAGCGTGTTGATCGCTCCCGTTTCCGAGGTGCCGATAGTGCCTAGACCGAAGTCGCTGAGCTGTTCGCCGGTGGGGCTGTAGAGGACGACGTGAAAGCCCGAGCCGCCGTTCTCAGCGACGAAGATATCGCCCGCTGCGTCCAAGGCGACCGCCTGGGAGCCGTCGCTTCCCGGCCCACACGTGTCTTTCGACGCCGCCGTGCACACGCTCCCTTTGGTCGTCTGGTCCACACCGGTCCCGATCGCCATCACGAACGCGCCGCTCGGGCTGAACTCCTCCACGCGCCCGTTGCCATTGTCAGCGACATACACGTTCCCCGCCGAGTCCACCGCGACACCTGTCGGTTCCTTCAGCGCATCGCCACCGGAGCCCGTGACCGTCTGCAGCACGCTGCCTTCGGGAGTGAACTCCTGCACCTCGTTGTTCGGCGCGTTCGGCAGATACACGTTCCCCGCCGAATCGCTCGCGATCTGCACAACCGTGAAGTTAAAAAGGTTCCCCGACCCGGCGATCGAGAATTCGGAGACCACCCCAGAGAAGGAACCGTTCAACCGGTATTTTTGGATCACCTGGCGATTGGCTTCGACCACGTACACATCCCTACTCATAGGGTCGAACGCTATACCGGACGGCACCCCATTGTCGAACGTGTATAAAAAGCCACCGTCCCGTTTGTATGCGCGAACCTCACCGGCCGCCAGAAAGCTGTCGAGGACTTCGCCGGTCTGCTGGTTGACTGTGACACCAACCGGCAGGCTGAGCGCTTCACCTTCGTTCGTTTCACCCGCTCCGAGCTCTCCGATTGGCCCGTAGATGATCGACGCGTGTGCTGTGGGGCCGGCCATGCCCACCGCGAGGGCGGCGGCAAGGATGATTGTGCGTGTCCTCATCTCAGTTGCTCCTCCGGTGCGCGGTGTGACGGCGACTGGCCGTTCGGCCTCGGCGCGCGTCTTTGGCATGCTTGGATGCCTTGGCCTTGGGACAGCCGGTGACTTTGATCGGCGTGTTCTGCTTCAACTCTGCGCCGTCCTGCCCAATAAACGAGGTCGGCATCACAAGCTTGCTCTTGCAGAGATTCCCGTTCGCGGCGAGCGCCGAGCCCTTGCCTTGTGGCAGGAATAGCTCGAATGTACTGACGGGCACGTCGGGGATGTTCGTGAACGTCGAGCTCGTGATCCCCTTCTTGGAGATGAATGTTTCACCGACGAGATCGACGCGGACGCCGTAGCCCTGGAGGACTGCGACGAGGTTCGGGAACGCCGCGCCGCCGTGCGAGACGAAGTAAACAGGGCCTCTTAGCTTCACCGGCAGGATCGGCGTGACCGCCTGCACCGCTCCGATCGCCGAGCCCGCCGGGCACGCCGCGGGATTCGCTTCGAACGTGCTGTCAGGGCACGCTTTCTGCAACGTCGTCAGCCGGGAGGGCAGTTGCTTGGGGAGTTCCACCTTGACCTTCGCGATGTTCGACTGCGGACCCGAGGGCACCACCAGTTTCGCGTCCAGGCTCGCCCCGCCCGCTTTCGACGTTTTCCCGGATGTCGCGACGCTGAATTTCGGGCCGAACGACAGGCCTGCGCACCCCGCGACCGCGAACGGTGCGGCCACGTTGGTCTGCGTGCCCTGGGAGCCGGAGATCGTCGCGGTGATATGCAGCTGCGCGCAATCAGTCGGGTTGAAGATGAACCCCGGCCGGTCGATCGTGACGTTCGTTTTCCGCAGCCGCAACGGAATGCCATCCAGGATCTGCGGCAACGGATCCGTCTTGACCGTCAACGCCGTCGTATGCGGATCGACATTGATCGTCGCGCGGACCACCACGTTCCCCAGGTTGAACGGGCCCGCTTTCGTCGGGACCACGATCGAGAGGCCGAACGGCGCGCTCTTGTACGGGCCCGTCAGGTACACCTGCCCCTGCTGGTAGTACGGGTGCGACCCCGGACCGGCAGCGACCGTCATTTTCCCGATCTGCGAGGACGCCGGGCACGTCCCCAGGTCGGCCTGCGGCTCCCCGCACAACGGAACAGTCGAAAGGCTTCCCAGCAGGCCGGGGGGCGTCACGACCTTGATCTGCGAGAAGTCCTGTTCGCGGTCTTCGCGGTTGAACGTCACCGTCAACGGGCTGAGCTGCCCCGCGTTCGCGTTCGATGTCCCCGCTTCGAACACCGGGCTGAACGGCATCACCGCAGGGCACGCCCCGCCGTTGCCGTCCCAGTCCACGCTGAACTGCGACACCGGCGTCGCGTCCGGCGTGATCGGGGAGCTCCACGGCGTCAGGTCCGCGGTGCTCGTGAACGTCCCGCACGCCTGCGGCGTCGCCAGCGACGCCCGCAGGCCGCTGCTGAAGTGCAGTTGCACATCGCTGACGGGCAGCTCCGGGATGTTCTTGAATGTCGTCGTCAACTGCCCCGTGCTCGAGTTCGTGAAGATCTTCCCCTCCTGCTTGACAACTACCCCCGCGCCCTCGAACTGCAGGAAAATCCGGTACATGTTGCCATCCGACGCGTCCGCATCCGTACACGGGTCGCAGTGCGGCGTGCCCAGGAACACCTGGCCTTCCAACGGTTCGGTCAACAGCGGCGTCGTGACCTTCACCGTCCCGATCTGCGACGCCAACGGACACGAACCCACGCTCGCCGAGGACAGGCCGATCTGCGCATCGCTGCACCCCGCCAGACCATCACCAGCCGACGGCGAGATCGACATGCCCGACGGCAGCGTCACCGTCGTGTCCTTGATCTCCGGCGTGACCAGCGCCGGGAACTGCTGTCTGGCCTGCGGAACATGCAGGTCCACCGTCGTGCCCGCGGGCTCGTCCGCCTGTGTCACATCCGGTGTTACCGACAGCGATGGGTTGAACTGCAACAGTTCACAACCCTGAAGCGACGGGAACACCGACGTGGTTTTCGACTTCCACCGCGGGTCGCTGAAGTTCGGCTGGCCATCCGCCAGATACGAACCCGGTTCCTCCCACGAATCCGCGGTCACACGCGTCGTCTGCGGCGCCGTCGAGCAGTCCACCGGATCGTCCAGGAACGCGACCGGGGGCCCTCCCGTGACAGCCTGCCGATACCCGTTGTGCACGTTCGGGTCGTTCGCGGGCGTCCCGTAGAAGGTCACAGCTATATCGATCGGGGCGCCGGCTCCTGGGATGTCTGGTGAGGTGACACGCACACCGTAGTTCGAGTCCGGAGTGACGCTCGCATACAGCGGCACCGCGATACCGCCGAAGAGAATCACGAACTCCGCCGGATACCCCTTGTCCGGAACCACATTGAACATCGGGGACGGGCCCCCGTCGCTGTCGCCGAGAAACCCCCTACTTTTTATCCCAAGTATCGCGTAGCCTATTTCGCTGTTCGGCGGGCACTTCTGGATCGCGAGATCGTACTGCGGGCACTTTTCCACCACGGTGGGGTTGCCCACAAAGCCCGGGGGAACATCGACGACCACATCCTTCGTGTGGGATGGCAGATTGTGCGGGCCGCCGGCGCCCACGAAGCCGGAGCCGAATTCCGAGCTCACAGTGTTCAGCGAGAAGGTGACCGTCGTCTCGTAAGGGTGATCGCCGGCCTGGGTGTCAGTCTGCCCGTCGACGCCCGCCACCTGGTCCCCAATGGACGCCAGACCGAACGGCTCCGCCGCCGATTCCGCCGCCGTGCCGATCGCAGTTTCCACGTTCGTGGACGCGCTGGGAGCCCCGCCGCCCGACGCGAACGCGCTGTTGGTCACAGGACCGACCGTGCCGGGCGCAACTTCCACCCCGACGCCCACATTCAGGCTTTCGCCCGGCAGGAGCGGAGCGTTGAGCGTACACGTCACAGTCGACCGAACGCACGACAGCGGTTTCTGCGCTCCCGCCGGCCCATACGCGCCTTCGATGAGCACCGTCTTCAGGCCGCGAGGCAGCTCGTCGCTGACCACGATCGGG
Source organism: uncultured Solirubrobacterales bacterium (assembly GCA_963703395.1). Taxonomy (GTDB): domain Bacteria; phylum Actinomycetota; class Thermoleophilia; order Solirubrobacterales; family Solirubrobacteraceae; genus Palsa-744. The sequence continues at coordinate 2,102,061 of OY969817.1, forward strand.
CTCCCGTCCGTCGGCTCGCTGCCAGAGTTCCTCACCGTCAGCAGGTAGGTATCGCTGCCGTGTTCGGAGGAGAAGACCGTTGGTCCCGCGACCGCTTCGATCCTCAGGCCGGGGCCGGGAGCGACAGCCGACGCGCCGGGCGCCCCGAGCATCCCTGCGCCGAGTAGACCAAGAACGAGCTTCCTCATGACCGACCCGCCTTCCGATTCGCACGGCCGCCTGCGACGGTCCGCTCTGCCCTTTTCGCATGCCGCTTGGCGTGTCCCCTGCCGGCCTTTCCACTCTTTGGGCGCCGTTTCTTCGCCTTTGGTTTCGCCTTATGTTTCGCCTTGGGCTTCGCCGCGGGCGCACCGGCCAATGGCGGGTTGCCACCGGCCTGGAACTGGCTGCCGGGCGAGAGCAGTGTCGGCGCCCCGCTCAACGGACCCTGACAGGCATCCCCCGAGCACGACTGCGGCAGCGCCGGTGCGGGGAAGCCACCGTCGATCCGCGCGTCGTAGATGTCGAGGTTGCCGTCGGTGTCCTGCCCGACCAGCTGATCCGCGGTCTGAAAGAAGACGTCGCTGCCAGAAGCGTCCGTGCCAAGAAGTTCGACAACCTTTCCATCGCCGAAAGTGGCCACGTCCTGGCCGTCGGAGATCAGGCTCACCCTTCCAGCGTGATACTCATAGACATTGTTGGCGTACTGCGGTTCTCCGTTGTATGTCCCGATTATCTTTTCATTCAACGCCTGCGGCGTGAGGCCGACAATGCTCTGAAAGAACACATACGATCCGTCGGCCGACACAGACAGGTGCGACCAGTAACCGCTGGATTCCGAGGACTCGAAGACGCCCTGAGTTGGCATGATCAATGCCCGGTTGACCACTCCAGCGAAGCCCAGCAGCCCGGCGGCCACATTTCCGTTGTGATTGAAGCCATCCTGGCCGATCGACACGCGCACCAACGTGGCAGTCTGCGCGTCGTACTCGAAGATCTGCCGAGCGGTGCTCGTATCGTCCGGCGTCAGGTCCCGTTCGCTGGCGAATACCAGGAAACGACCGTCGGGCGTCGTCTCCGGCTGCCACCTTTCAGATGGAAAAAATGGGGGGATACGGCTGGAAACGTCCTTTTCCGACAGCCTCGCGACAAATGCCATGTGGCCGCCGGGAAACCGTGTGCCGCGCTCGAACACATACAGGTTCTCGGCACCCGTTTCGGCCGATTCGCCCTCCCCGTTGGGCACTGACGTCAACGCCCCGGTCGCGACGAAGTAGACGTGCGAGCCATCCTCGGAGTTCAGCGGACTCAGCCCGGCGATTTCCATGTGCACCAAGCCGGGGGCCGGGTTCGACACGGTCGCGTCGCCGGCGGTGACTCGAACAACCCTTTCTCCGGCGGGCGCATCGAAGTCGTACTCGTAGAGGTTTTCGCTCGTGTCGCCGCCGAGCAGCGGCTGCGTGGTGGTGAAAAAGACCTTCGAGCCGTCCTCCGAAGCGCCTTGGAAGTGCGCGTCCGCGAGCACGCCCGCTTCGGTGTCGCACGGCGAGCAGTCTTCCTTCGATGGCTCGGAGATCGCCACTGTATGCGCACCGGGCAGCCCATTGTCGATCCGTGCGTACAATTCCGCAACAGGCGGGGCATTGCCGTTGCAGCTCGGATCTTTGAACCCCGCCGTGAAGAATACCGTGTTGCCATCCGTGGAGACGGCGTTGTGGTCAGATTCGGTATAGCCGTTGAAGGTTTCGCCACCGCCGAGCGACGTCCCGCACTGGCTGATCAGGGCTCCGCTGTTGTCGACCTCCACTAACAACGGAGTGGTATTGCCAGTTCCCAGATACTCATACAGAGAGCCTCGCCCTTCCTCGGTGCCGTCCGACGGCCAGTGGTCGTGTAGTGTGGTGAAAAAGAAGCGCGTCCCATTGGGCGACGAGCCGACTGGAACCACGCTCACATCGAAACCCATCCTGGCTGGAGTCGCCGACGGCGTGGTCGGCGGCACGATGGGACCGATGTCCACGATCGAGCGGTCGGCACGACGCATGAAAAAGTCGAGCGTGTTGCCGGGCTGCCGCACTCCACGATCCACCCACATCGTCACCTGGTTGCCCATGTCATCTTCTGTCTCGCCTGCTAGGTTCGTAAAATCTTGGCGCAGATATGGCAGATATTCGGAGGTCGGCGGGTCGTCCGGCGTGCTCACCCAGCCCGCGGCCGTACGCTGCGTCGTGTAGGTCACCCCTGGAATGGGGAAAATAACATTTGGGTACCCTTCGACGCCCGCGAAGGCCCCATTCACGTATAGATTCATCGAGAGGCCGCTCCGGCTGATCCCTCCGACTCTCGCATAACCCATGTCCTTGAACGGCGGGGACACCATCTCGTACGCGCGGCAGTCCGGCAGGTGCGCGGAGGGGCCCGTGCGAAACGCCGCGTTCGGGCATTCTTCGGCCGAGGCGACCGGCGGCAGTAGGACGAGCGCGGTCCCGCCCGCGAGCGCGAGCGCCCACACGAGGACGGCCACGCGATCGGCCCGGCGTCGCGTCGAGCGTGTAATACGCGACAGCCGGCCAGCGCCCAAACTCAACCCATGAGCTCTCATGAATCCATCCCTTTCCGGAAGCCTTCGGACTTGGAGGGGAGAACCCCTCGGATCCACGACCGCGCCGACGCCGGCTCGCGATCCAAAAACGACAAGATCCGCTTGGCGTGCTTCTTGCCCTTCGTCTTGGCCTTCTTGCCGTGCTTCGCGGAGGGCTTGCCGTGCTTTTTGCCCTTCGTCTTGGCCTTCTTGCCGTGCTTCGCGGGGGGCTTGCCGATCGTCCCGGTTTCGATGGGAAACGCAATCGCCGGGCTGGCTATCAGCGGCAGCGTGGAGGGCAGGACGATGGGATTGGAGTACACCGGCGTCGTGAACGTCTGGTCGGCGCCGTAGACCTTCCCGTCGCTGTTGATCGCCACGATCCGGTAGTGGTAGGTGGTGCCGGGGGCGAGATTCTGCAGGCCGATGGCAATGCTCACGTCTTCCGTGGACGCCCCGGCTTCGCCGTAGATGCTCGTGCCGTAGTTCGCGTCGAGGCCGAAGTCGAGCTCGTAGGAGGTTTCCAGGCCCTCGGGGTTCACCGTGCCGGCGACGGTCGCGCTCGTCAGCGCGATGTTCGACGCGCCCCCGGTCGTGGCCGTCGGCGGCGCCCCCGAGCTCGTCTTGAACGTCTCGTCCGGACCGGTCACCGTGCCCGCCAGGTTGCTCGCGACCAGCGCATAGTGGTAGGTGCTGTCCGGCATCAGCCCGGTGAGCCCGAACGTGACTTCCTGTTCCCCGAAGCCCGATATCGTCGCGCTTTCGCTGTGCTGGCCGTAGCCGCTGCTCGCGCCGTAAACGAGGCGGTACGTCGTTTCGCTGTTCTCAGGGTTGAGCATCAACGCGACGGTCGCGGCCGCGCGCGTGTGCGACACCGGCAGCGCAGCGCCGATCACGGGAACAACGGCCGTCGTCGTCACCGTCTGATCTGACCCGCTCGTCGTTCCGTAGACGTTTTCCGCGACGATCCGGTAGTGGTAGGTGGTGTTGGGCGGCCCGGGAAGACTGACGGGCGCGCTCACCGGCCTGTCTTCCGTGGCAGACCCGGCGTCTTCGCGTGCGGTCGCTTTGCCGTACGCTTCGGTGGGGCCGTATTCGAACAGGTAGTGCGCGTCGACCCCGTTCGGTTCGAGCGAGCCGTTGAGCGTCGCGCTCGCGCTCAGCACTTCGCTCGCCGCGCCCGTCTGCACGCCTTCCACGGCGGCCGGGGTGGTGAACGTCATGTCGGCTCCGTCGGTGTCGCCGAACGAGTTCGTTGCGACGAGCCGGTAGTGGTAGGTGGTGGCGACCTCCAGACCGGTGAGCTGCGTCTGGGCGTGTTCGAGTTCGAACGCTTTGCCGGCGTCCGTGCCCGGGAGCGCGGGGCTCACCGAGCCATAGCCTTCCGTTTCGCCGTATTCGAAATAGTAGTGCGTTTCTACGCCGTCAGGCGCGAGCGACCCGTTGAGCGTCGCGATGGTCGTGCCGGCCGATTTTCCGACGTTTGAGGCCGCTTCGGTCTGCACTTCTTCCACGGCGACCGGGGTCGTGAAGGTGCCGTCAGAGCCCGCGTTGACACCTTTGGAGTTGCCCGCCGTCAGCCGGTAGTGATAGGTCGTCTGCGGCGCGATACCGCTCAGATCCGTGCTGACCGCCACCGGGCTCGACCCCGAGCCGGGAGCGGGCACGCACGCTGCCGTGTGGCCATAGGCGGTGCTCGTCCCATATTCGAACTGGCAGGAGGTGACCGCTTCCCCGTCGGGGTTCACGACGCCTTCGAGCTTTGCGCTCGTCCGCTGGACTTCGCTCGCGGCGCCCGTGGTCACGTCGGGGTACAGCCCGGGCTTGAAGACCGCCACCGTGTCCGCTTGCCCCTGGGTCGCGTACACGGCGCCGGTTTTGTCGTTCACGGCGATGCCCTCGGAGGAGAAGATGCTGTTCGCGCCGAACGTCTCGACAGGAGAGCCGTAAGGTTCCCCGAAGGCGCCGAACATTTCGATGCTCCCCACCCTGTCCACGAAGACGTTGTTGGTCGTCTCGTTCACGGCAAGTCCGCCGCCGCCTCCTTCTCTTTTCCCCCATTCGGCGAGCCGGGTCCCGGCCGGGCTGAACTTGCCGATACAGCCGCAACCGAACATCAGATAGATGTTGCCGGCGGAGTCGATCGCCGAGCCTGAGTCGAGTCCGCGACCCGTGTCGATCTGGCCCATGAAACTGCCGGTGTCACTGAACTCGTCGACACTGGTATCCTCATTGGCCCACAGATCGCCCGAGGAATCGACCGCCAAACCGCCAGCTCCGCCTGAGAAGAATTCGGTGGGCGTGCCCTTGATCTGCGAGAGATATTTGCCGGTCGAGTCGAACACGTCGATCGCGCCCCTCGAGAACTGTGTCACGTACACGTCCCCTCTCGCGGGGCTCGACGAGTTGTCCACCGCTACGAACCGCGGGGATTCCAAGGAGCCTTCGGGAGTTCCGGTGATCTGCGCCAGGTAGTTCCCTTCGGCGTCGAACCTCTCCACTCGCTTGTTGCCCACATCGGCGACGTACACGTCGCCGCTCGCCTCGGCGACCGCGACACCGAAGGGGCTCGAGAGCTGCCCATTGCCCAATCCGGGCGCACCGAAGACGGCGTTGGGCACCCCTGGGTAGCCGTTGAGGGCCGCGGCGGGATCAGCCGCGAGCACCAGTTGCACGCTGAGCACGCCGAGCGCTGTGAGGGCGGCCAGTCCGGTCCGGCGGATTGTGTCGCGAGCGCTCATCAGTTCCTCCTCCCGTTGCCCCCGTTGCCGATGTCACGGCGGCCGATCCTGCTGGCCCTGCCTGCCGTCTTCCTATGTTTGTGGCGGCTGCGCGCCGCGTGGGCTCTGCTCGCGCGGGCGTGGCATCCTGTGACCGCGATCGGGGTGATCTGGTGGAGCACGGCGCCGTCCTGCGCGGTGAACGTGGTCGGCATCGCGAGGCTGCCGTTGCAGAGGTTGCCGTTGGCGGCGAGCGCGGAGTTGGGACCCTCGGGCAGGTACAGCTCGAACGAGCTCACCGGCACATCGGGGACCGTTTTGAACGTGGTGCTCGTGACCCCGGATGTCGAGATGAACGTCGAGCCGGTCAGATCGACCCGCACGCCGTCGCCCTGCAGGACGATGATCAGGTTGGGGAACGCTTCGCCGCCGTTGGAGACAAAGTAGACAGGGCCCGTCAACGTGACCGGCAGGGCCGGCGTGATCGCTTTGACGACCCCGATCACCGACGCCGCGGAGCATTTCGCGGGATCGGCGTTGAACGTCGCAGCCGGACACGCCTTCTGCAGCGTCAAGAGCCGCGAGGGCAACCGCTTGGGGAGTTCCACCTTGACCTGCGCGATGTTCGCCTGCGTCCCCAGCGCGCCCTTCGCGAAGCTGAGCCGCGCATCGATGCTCGCGCCGGCCGCACGCGAGGTGCGCCCCGACGTCGAGACCGAGAATTCGGGTTTGAACCCGAGGTCGCCGCAGCCGGTGACCTGGAACTGCGAGGAGAGCGTCGCGGTCGCGCCCTGCAGGCTCGTCACCGTCCCACTGAGCGACTGCGGACTGCAGTTCGTCGGGTTGAAGACGAAGTTGGGACGGTCGATCGTGACGTTCACCGCCTTCACCTGCAGCGGGATGCCGTCGAGGATCGTCGGCAGCGGATCGCTCGTGACCGTGAGCACCGCGGTCTTCGGATCGACCGTGATCGCGGCGCGCACGACCACATTGCCGAGGTTGTAAGGCCCAGCGACCGCCGGGACGACGAACGTCAGGCCGAACGGGGCGCCCCTGTACGGCCCCGTGATAAAGACCGGGGCCTGCGGCTGCCCCGCCACCGGCACATAGAGCGGCGCTGCGCCCGACCCCACCGCGACGACCACATGCCCGATCTGCGACGCCGCCGAACACGTCCCTTCAGAGGCCTGCGGCTCCGGGCACAGCGGCACACCCGAAAGCGTCCCGAGCAGCCCCGGAGGGGCCGTCACCTGCACATGGTCGACCTTCTGGTCGGCGTCCGGACGCGAGAACGTCGCGGTCAACGGGCTGAAGCCGCCGGCCTGAATGCTCGTCGTCCCCGCCGTGAACGAAGGCGCGAACGGCTGCGGCGATGGGCACGGCGCGCCGTGCCCATCGAAGCTCACATCGAACGTGCTCGACGGCGTCTGGTCTCCAAGCCCCCCGGGACCGCTCGCCCACGGCGTCAGATCGATCGTAGTCGTCGCGGGCCCGCAGTTACTCGGATTGACGAGCACCGCCCGCGGGCCGCCATAGAAGTGCAGCTTGAAGTCGCTGAACGGCAGCTCCGGATTGTTCGCGAACGTCGCCGTCAGCTGCCCCGTCACCGGGTTGGCCACAACCGTCGACTTCAACTTCACCAGCAGACCGTTACCGCGGATCACCACGAACACGGCGTACGTGTTGCCCGAGTGGTCCGCACTCAGATACACCTGCCCGTACAACACTTCGGGCAGCAGCGGCGTCGTCAGTTCGACCGACCCGACCTGCGAGGCCGCCGGACAGGCCGGTTCCGCATTCGAGAACGTCCCCGCTTCAGCCGAGACCAAGCCGATCTCGTTACCCGCGCTACCCGGCCGCTGGCTGGGGTCGTCCGTGCATGCCTGCAGCCCATCCGCTGCGCCAGGAGAGATCGCAAGACCCTGCGGAAGCGTCGCCACCGCCGTCTTCAACGCCGGCGTGGAGAGATCGTTCGGAGAGATGCTCTGCGGGACGTGCAGATCGATCGCATAGCCCGAGGGCGAGTTCGCCTCGGTCGTATCCGGGGTAACGCTCAGCGACGGATTGAACCGCATCCTGCTGCAGCCCGTCACCCCATCCGGATACATCGGCGTGCTCTCCGTCACCCAGTTCGGGCCACTCAGGTCGGGGAAGCCGTCATCGAGATTGAAGGGACCCGGAGTAACCCAACTATCGCCCGTGATCCTCGCATCGAGCGGGCCGCTGCACTCCGTCGGATTGGTCAAGAAGAACGTTATCGGCGCGCTGTCCGGGAGCGGTTCGCCGTGGGGGCCGCCCGGAGGACGTTCGAAGAGACCAGCCGAGCCGTTTTCAGGTGTGTACCGTTCCGCGTCGTGCCTGGGGTCGGCCGGCTCGCCCCACAGCGTCATCGTCAGACCCTGGAACGAAACGAACTCGCTGATGCCTCTCGTCTGGGCGACGATGCCATAGTCGCCGTCGGTTCGCACCTTGACGATGACCGGCTGCGCCGCGACAAGGACAGGAAACGAGAGCTCGGCCGTGCCCCCGTCGGACGGCACCATATTGTAGACCGGCGCCTTGATTTTCACTAGGCCGCCAGGAGCTTTGATATACACCGTGACCACTCCGACCTGCGCGCTGGTGGGGCAGCCGACCCCATTTTCAAATAGGGGCCCGGCGGCGAGCAGGTACATCGGGCACTGCGGCACGGCGACGATGCTGCCCGAGAAGCCCGTCGGCAGGTTGACGCTGATGTCCTTCGCAAGCAGTTCGCTCGTTAGATCGCCCGACGAGTCGGTGTTCAAGCGAAAGTTCACAGTCATGTCGAACGGATGCGAGCCCGCCTGGGTGTCGAGGTCGTTCGGGTTCGCGACTTCCGGGTTGCTCGGGTCGGCCGAGTTGCTGACCGTGGCCGAAAGGGCTTCCGGGCCGGCCGTCTTGAAGCCGAACGAGGCGCTCGCGGGCGACGCCAGCGCGAAGGTCGCAGCGAGCGACGCAAGCACCGCGCGAATGAAGATGTGACGAGCCACTATTTCCTCCCCTTACCCTTGCGGTTGCCCCTCTTACCCTTCTTCCCCTGCCTCTTCTTGAGCTTCTGCTTGGTCCTGTGCTTCGGCTTCTTCGACTTCGGCTTCGTGAGCGGCGCACCCGTTTCCCTCACGAGATTCCCAACGCCGACGAAGGTTGCGCTCGCGGGCGGCCCAAACCCCGGCGCCGGCGTCTGTGGACCCTGGCACTGCCCGCTGTCGCAGCCATAGACGGGGGTGGTGTACGGAAAGCCCCCTCCGACTCGGGCATCGTAGATCTGCAGCGAGTTCTCGATGTCCTGCGGCAGCAGGTGGTCGTCCGTCTCGATGAAGACGTCGTTGCCGTCGCTGCTGACGCCGACCAGCGCCGAGCCCGTCGAGCCCTGCCCCGAGGAGAGCAGGTAGATGTGGCCGTTCTCCCACTCGTACACATCGCGCAGTTCGTTCGTATCCTGCGGCACGAGCGCTTCTTCGGTTTCGAAGAAGGCGCGCGATCCATCCGCGGAGATCGAGGACGTGCTCTGCGGAACATACGGATTGACGGGCGGCGGAATGAACAGTCGGCTAGGCTTCGACGGCGGCGTTCCGCTGGGATTGCACGACACGCAGGCGACCGAATCGGTGTTTAGGTCGTAGATGTAGATCTCGCCGCAACTGCCGCCGTAGATGCCTTCGGCGTCTGGGCTGTTCTGGTTGTTTTTAGCGCAAGCCGGGCTGGCGGTGTTGTATCCGGTCAGGTTGGCTTTATCGCGGAATATCAGCTTGGAGCCGTCGGGCGTGGCGACCGGAAGGTTTTCAAGACTGTTGACGCCCAGGAAGTTGTTTTCGAAATCCCTGAGAGTACTTCCGGCGTAGCCTGGACCAGCGTTCGGGACGATCGTTTTCGTGGTGCCCTTGTCATAGACCTCGAACTGCCCTCCGCCACCCATGTAGTAGACACGAGACCCGTCGGCCGAGGACGCCAGGAGCAAGCCGGCGCCGATCGTGGTGGTCTGCCCGGTTGCGATGTCGTACTCGTACAGGCTTCCTCCACCTGTCGTGAGGATCTTGGAGCCGTCGGCGGTCCTCCCCAGGTAGACCACACCGGACAAAGTGACGGTTTTGGCGGCCGACGTGCCGTTGTCCTCTCGAAGGTAGAGCGCTTCCGTGATGCCGTTCTGTGGGCGTTGGGGGCACGATGGAAGGTGTTCTTCTGGTAGTCCATAGTGCTCAGCTGGAGTTCGAAACACGACGTTGGTGCCATCGGCTGAGACCGCGCCGTAGCTGTACTCCTGGTACTGCCCCATGCCCGTCCCGCCGCCCTCGCCGACTTCGGCGCCGCAGCTCGGGACGCTTCCATTCGGGAGGACCCCGACCAGATATGTGTGGTCGGCGTGCCGTTCGTAGACCTCGTTGCCCACGTTCTGCGTCACGGCCGGCGTTCCGGGTGCCGTGGGAATTGGCGCCACGGTCGTGAAGAAGGCGCGGCTGCCGTCAGCGGAGTTGCCGGACTGAATTGCGCCCGGATCTCCGTTGGTGTAGACGCCGGGCGGATTGTAGATGGCTTCGGTCATGGGGCCGGTGTCCGGGAGCGACACCTGCGTGGCGGCGCCGCTGGCAATGTTGACGCGGTCCACGTCGAAGTCGAGGTTCTGATCCAATGGGCCTGAGGGGAAAGGCGTCGTGACGAACGCGGTCGAGAAGTCGCTCGTGAACGACACACGTTGAGTGGCCTCGCCCTGGTCTGACGAATATATGCTGCTGACTGTGCCTGGACCCTGCGGCGGGAACAGGGAGTGCGTGACCCAGCCCGACGCGGTTCTCGAGCTCAGCGACACCGCCGACTCGCCGGTGTTGGCGCCCGGAATCGGCAGGATGCTGGTCATTATGAGGTGTTCTCCATCGGCAAACCCGTAAATCGACAGGAAGATGCTGTTGTCTTCCTTGATCATCGGAGTCACGAGCTCGTAGGCGCGGCAGTCCGGGAGGTTCGCGGATGCCCCGAAGCGCTCCACGGCATTTGCGCAGGCGTCCGCCCTCGCTGCCTGCGGCACGGATGCCTCCAGCGCGATGGCCAGCGTGGCGAGCAGAAGGGCGGCGAATATGGTCCCGCCGGCCGGTAACAGGTTGCGCAGGCTCATCGAACCATCCCCTCCTCGAGGTCGGAGGGGACGAGCGCCCCTCGGTTGTAGGGCACCGCCGGGACAAGCTCGGGGGAGCACGCCTGAGACGCGGCGTGGCATCACGCGGCCTCTCGTCTCTGCGGGGTATGCACGCGGATGCTCCGCGCGACCTGCTCGCCCCGCGGGGTCAGCCTCCAGGCGTTCGGCTCGCCCCTGGCGTGGCCCAGGCCGGTGTTGGCGAGCAGCCCGGCGCGCTCCAGGCGCGCCAAAAGCTTGGAGATCTGCCCCGGGTCCGCGACACCCGCGTACTCGCCGACCATACGGTTGCTGGGGTCCGATCCCCGCCCGCCCAATTCAGCGACGCCCTCCAGCACCCTCGCGGTGCGATATGTCAGGCGCACCGGGACATCCCGCAGCGGATCGCCCGCGCCCTGCGCCCCACCCGCCCTCTCCGGCGCGACCGCACGCGAGGGAGCCGGGGCGGGGCGGGTCTGCTCGCGGCGCGCTGCCGCCGGGCCGATATAGGGCAGCACGATCATCCCCATCAGCTCGCCCAACAGACCCGTGAGCGGACGGCGCTCGCCACGCAACAACCTCGCGTAGACGATCGCGAACGCCGCGCCCACCAGGCCCTCCGCCGTCAGCGGAGTGCACTCCCTCCCCCGCAAGCCAGCCAAGCGGCCCTCGTCCACGACGGCCGCGAGACCCGCGAGGATCTCCTCGCGGCGCTCCAATACCCGCGGGCCGCCGCGCAGCGCCTGCACCACGCAGACCCGCGCCAGCGCCGGCTCGCGGTCGAAGAACGAAAGGATCGCCCACAACCCTGCGCGGACCCGCTCGCGCCACGGCAGACCGTCGATCTCCGCCGCGGCGAGCTCATCGCGGATCTGGCCGACGACGTCCTCGAGGACCGCGGACAGGCAATCCTCGCGGTTGGCGAACAGTTCGTAGAACGTGCGCCGCGAGACACTCGCGCGCGTGGTGATGTGGCCAACCGTCGTCTGCACGTAGCCGAGCTCCTCGATCGCGCAGACCGCGCCCGCGATCAACCGCGAGCGCTGGATCTCCGTCAGCTGCGCGCTCTGCGTGCCGCGGTCCATTACGGACGCGCGCGAGGGCATCACGCCACCCTCCCCGCGAAGCGGGTCGCAGAGGCCGAACGATGAGGGCGTCTAGCGGCTAGTGCCGAGACCGAAGAGAGAGAGAGAGAGAGAGAGATGCGACAGCGCCAAGCTGGCGCATCTAGCAAGGCGCCCATGTTGGGCGACAGGCATCCCCGTCACGTTATTCCCTCTCAAAACCACGCTGAATCCACTCCTCGCCGTTCGAGACGATGGTCCCTCTCCCGAACAATCTCAGACCCTGCTTAGCGCTTTGATGTCAACCGCAAGGCGCGTCGACCCAAACCCGACCCTATGTTTGCCAGGCATCCCAGGGGATGACCTTGACGATGGCAACCGTACACTATCCGCTTATGCTTGTCAATACCCAAACAGCGTTTCTACTCGACACCATCCTCGACGGCACGCCACGAGGCAGCCCCCGCAAGAAGCCAGGGTTTCGGTCTTGCTCTACCGCCTGCGCTCGCCGACGACCACGCGCTCAATGCCCGCCAGATCGCGCTCGGCGCGCGTCTTCGATCACAGGAGCCAGTTTATGGCTCGGCCTCGGACGCTCCTCCGCGGAGGGACGAGATCGAGTGCCATACGGCAAGCCGTGGGCCAGAGCGCCGCCTGGCAGTGTCCGCGCGCCGCGCCGATCTACAATGCCAGGCATGGCAGCGGCGCCGAAAGCCAAGCCACGGGGGCCGTGGACACCGGAGGAGATCGCGCGCAACGAGCGCGCCGCCCGGGAGCGACGCGCCCACGACCGCCGGAAGACCCCGGAGGAACGTCTGGAGGAGACGCTCCGTCTCAGCCGATTCGTCAGCGAGTTGAGACAGGGCGCTCCCGCCGATGTTCGAGCCCGATGATCTGCTGCTTGCGCTGAGAAACGCGCGGGTCGCCTTTATCGTCATCGGCGGAATCGCCGTCGGTGTGCACGGATTCGTGCGCGCCACCAAGGATCTCGACATCGTTCCAGACCCGGACCCCGAGAACTTGGCGCGGCTCGCCCGCCTCCTGGCCGACATCGACGCCCAGCACGTCGGCGTCGGCGACTTCCGACCCGATGAGTTTCCCCACAACCCGACCGACCCGGTCCAGCTTGCCGAGGGGGCCAACTTCCGCCTGAATACCGCTAACGGCTCGCTGGACATCATGCAGTGGGTGGCCGGCATTGACACGGACCTCGCATACCGCGAGCTCGCGTCGCAGGCCATCACCGTGCAATTCAGGGATACTCAGATCCGCGTCTGCGGCCTGGAGCACCTGCGCGCGATGAAGCGCGCCGCCGGGCGACCCCAGGATCTCGAGGACCTCAGGCGTCTCGACGGCGCCTGAGGCCTGCGTACTCGCGCGCCTAGAAGGCTTTCTCCTTCATGCCTATCGCTCGCCGACGACCACGCGCTCGATCCCCGCGAGGTCGCACATGGTGCGCACCGTGGGGAAGCCGGCTGCGCGCATGAGCTCGCCCACCGCCTCGGCCTGGCTGGCGCCGACCTCGATCGCAGCCAGGCGTATGCGCTCCCGCTCGGCCAGCTGGATCAATAGGCGGCGGATCGTTTTTAGGCCGTCGGGGCCGGCGAACAGGGCCTCTTGGGGCTCGTGGCGGAGGATCTCGGGGGCCAATGTTCTGCGCTCGGATTCGGCCACATACGGGGGGTTGCTCAATACCGCGTCGTACTCATCGGGGATATCGTCCAACAGGTCTGAGCGCAGCCACGCGACCTCCAGGTCCAGCTGCATTCCGTTCTCCCGCGCCAGATCGAGCGCCTGATCGCTCGTGTCGCTGCCGGTCACATGCAGGTCCTGGCGCTCGTCCTTCAGTGCCAATGCCACCGCTCCGCTGCCGGTGCCCACGTCGAGCACGCTTATCGCCTTTGGCAGAGCGATGCCGATCTCCACCAGCAGCTCCGTCTCGGGGCGCGGGATCAATGCGCGGTGGTCCACTTTCAGCTCTATATGGCGAAAGCCCCTTTTGCCGGTTATGTAGGCGACCGGCTCGCGCTCCACCGATCGGCGGCGTATCGCCTCCTGATATGGGCGCACCGCGGGGCCCTCGATCGTCAGCTCGCGGTCTATATATAGGCGGGCGCGGTCGATGCCCATTGCGTTTGCGAGCAGCACTTCGGCGTCGAGTCGCGGGGTGTCCACGCCTGCCGCGGTCAGGGCTGTGATTGCGCCCTCCAGTGCGTCCTGCACCGGGACACCCCGCCTCACCATTGCGCGGGGATTGTGCACGCCGCCCTCGGAATGCGCTGCGAACGCCGCTGGCGGCCCCGGAGGGCCGCCCATCCAAACCCCTCCAAGCCGCCGCTATCGCTCACGCTCACGCCGCTGTCTGCGCCTGCAGGCGTCGGCGCTTCTCGTCTGACTGCAGCGTCTCCGTGAACTCCTCCAGCTCGCCTTCCAGCACCGCGTCGAGGTTGTGCGTCGTCAGCTTCACGCGGTGGTCGGTCACGCGCCGCTCGCCGTAGTTGTACGTGCGGATCTTCTCCGCCCTGTCGCCCGTGCCGACCTGCGCGCGGCGGTCCGCGGCGAGGCTCGCCTGCTGCTCGGCCAGCGCCCGCTCGTACAGGCGCGCGCGCAGCACCCGCAGCGCCTTCTCGCGGTTCTGCAGCTGGGACTTCTCGTCCTGCATCGCCACCACCACTCCCGAGGGCCTGTGCGTGATCCGTACTGCGGAGTCGGTCGTGTTCACCGACTGGCCCCCCGGGCCCGTCGAGCGGTACACGTCGATCTGCAGGTCGCCCGGGTCGATCTCGACCTCCACCTCCTCCGCCTCAGGCAGCACCGCCACCGTCGCCGTCGAGGTGTGCACGCGGCCCTGGGACTCCGTCGCGGGGATCCGCTGCACCCGGTGCGTCCCGCCCTCGAACTTGAACACCGAGTACGCGCCCTCGCCCTTGATCGCAAACGTGTACTTGCCCTCCCCCGTCTCCAGCGGCTCCGTCTGCAGCCCCCGGCGCTCCGCGTAGCGGCTCAGCATCCGGTACAGGTCGCCTGCCCACAGCCCCGCCTCGTCACCGCCCGCGCCGCCCTGGATCTCGACGATCACGCCCTTCTCGTCGTTCGGGTCCTCCTCCACCATCGCCAGGCGGATCTCCTCCTCCACCTGCTCGATCCGCTCGCGCGCGCCCGTGAGCAGCTCGCGCACCTCCGCGTCCTCGCCGTCCTCGCTCAGCAGCTCCTCCGCGCCCGCCGCGTCGTCCTGCGCGCGGCGCCACTGCGCGGCGAGCTTCGCCGCCGCCTCAAGGCGGCGGTAGGCCCGCCCCGCCTCGGCATAGCGGGCCCGATCGCCGATCACCGCCGGGTCGGTGAGCTGTTCCCCCAGCTCGGCGAAGCGGGCTTCGATCTGCTCGACCAAGTCTTCGATCACTGTGGGGATGAGTCTATGCCCCCTCCCGACTGCCGCCCGCTACGGCTTCTTGCGTTTGCCCCTGTGCCTGTCTGCTCGACAGCCGGTATAACTTATGGGTTATCATATGAGCATGTCCGATCCCGCCGCATTGCTCAGAGACGCGCGTCGCCGCGCAGGGCTGACGCAGCGGCAGCTCGCACTGCGCCTGGGGGTCAGCCAGGCGGCGATCGCGAAGCTGGAGCGTCCGGGAACGAATCCGACCTTTGCGACCCTCTCGGGAGCCCTGTGGGCCACCGGACACCGCTTGGAGCTCGGGGCACCGGCGCGGCGGGGCGGCGTGGACGAGAGCCTTATCCGCCGGCAGCTCGAACTGTCGCCCAGCAAGCGGCTGCACGGACTTGAAGCGATGCACGCGCAGGCGCGCGCACTCGCTCTCGCGGGTGCACGGAGTCGCGGTGAACACGCCTGAGTCCTGGCTCGACCAGCCGGTCTTCAAATTGGGCAGCCTGCTGCGCCGTCTGACGGAGGCGGAGGTGGACTTCGTGATCGTGGGCGGCGTCGCGGTCGTCCTCCAGGCGAGCCCGCGTTTCACCAGAGACCTCGACATCTGCTACGCCACGACGCAGCAGAACCTCCAGCGGCTTGCCGGAGTGCTCGTCGATCTCGCCGCAATGCTGCGCGGCGTCGACGAGGATCTGCCATTCGTGCCCGACGCGCGCACGCTGAGGCGGACACAGATCCTGACACTAAGCACCGGCGAGGGCGACATCGACCTTCTCGTCAACCCCGACGGATCGCCGGGCTACGCGGCGCTGCGACGCAGGGCAGATCGCATGGACCTCGACGGCCTCACGGTCGCGGTCGCCTCCATCGATGACATGATCGCGATGAAGCGCGCCGCCGGCCGGCCGCAGGACCTGGTCGACCTCGAATCGCTCGAGCTCGCGCGCCGGCGGCGGTGAGCGCTGGCCGCGAGCGCGTCGTCTCTACGCCACGACCTCCACCCCGACCAGGTCGGCGGCGCTCAGCTCGCCCGGGGTCTCGTGCTCCAGCACGGCATTCAGCGCCGCGATCGCTACTGCGAGCTGGCTGAGGTCGGGCTCGCGGGTCGTCAGCAGCTGCAGCTTCAGGCCGGGCCACATCAGCGCCCGCACCCAGCCGCGGCGGCGGTTGCGCCCCGCGAACTTGATGACCTCGAAGGAGATCCCCGCGATCAGGGGGACGCCGAGGATGCGCGTCGCCACCAGCCAGTACCACGCGGGCAGGCCGATCGGGGCGAACACGAAGATCGCCACGATCATCACGATCAGCAGGAAGCTGGTTCCGCAGCGCGGGTGCAGGCGCGAGAAGCGCTGCGCGTTCGTCGGGGTCAGCTCAAGCTGCGCCTCGAAGCAGGAGATCGTCTTGTGCTCCGCGCCGTGGTACTCGAACACCCGGCGCAGGTCGCGGATGCGCGAGAGGAGCAGCATGTAGCCGAGGAAGATGGCCGTGCGCACCAAGCCCTCGATGAGCCAGAAGAGCACCGAGGAGCCGCCGAGCTGGCCCTTGATGAGGCTCGTCAGGCCCACCGGGATCAGGAAGAACAGCCCGATCGCGAAGACGATCGCCACCACCACCGTCCCCGCCCACACTGCTCCCGGGATCTCCTGGGCCTCCTCCTCGCCCTCGCCGTCGGGCAGCTGCGCGTTCGCGGAGACCCCCAGCGCGCGGAAGCCGATCGCCAGCGACTCTCCCAGCGCCACCACGCCGCGCACGATCGGCAGGCGCAGCGCGCGGTGGCGGCGTAGCGGGGAGCTCAGTGGGAAGCTCTGCACTTCGATCTCCCCCAGCGCCGCCTCCTCGGGGTCGAGGCCCCCATGCTCGAGCTGCTCGGTGCTCGGCTTGCGCACCGCCACCGCCCAGTTGGAGACCCCGCGCATCATCACGCCCTCCAGCACGGCCTGGCCGCCGAGCGGGGCGTCGCGCTGGGCGATCAGCTCGCCGTCCTCGGCCGGAGCGTAGGCGGCCTCGGTCTCACCGCCAACCGGCGCTCGACCGTTCGCTCGGCCCGTGGGCGGCGTCGCCGTGGACGGACCGGCGAGCGCGCGCGAGGACATCGCTACTCGGGCGGCGTCTGGCTCTGTGCGCCGGCGCCCGGCTGGGCCGCGGCAGCGCCGGACTGTGCGCCCTGCGCCTGGCGCACGCGGCTCTTCGCCACCCGGCGCTGGAAGCGCTCCACGCGCCCGCCCGTGTCCACGAGCTTCTGGCGGCCCGTGTAGAAGGGGTGGCAGTTGGAGCAGACCTCCACGTGCAGCTCCTCGCGGGTGGCCCGCGTGGTGAACTCGTTGCCGCACGTGCATCTCACGTGGGCCTGCACGTATGCGGGGTGGATTGCGGTCTTCATGCTCCAGGCATTGTAGCGGCGGGCGCCGTTTCCGCCCGCGGGCGTTCCCCGGGCTGGCGGCAGGCGGGGGTCCGCCGCACGGTGGTCCTGAGGACGTGGCCCTTTTCGTTCAGCCACCGGTACTGGACGACCGCGCGGAAGGCGGCGGGGGCTGGCAGGCCCGTCACCTGCCTTACGTACTTGTAGATCTTCAGTCCCACTTCGGAGCGCTGCCACGTGGCGGGCCCGGCGTCGGCGAGCGTGTGGAAGCCCACCTCGCCGGGGACGTGCTCCTGCACCACGATCTCCATCGCCATCCGGTGGGCTCCCGGAACTGTTTCCATCTGGCCGGTGAACGTGACCGAGCGGTCGGCCTGGGCGACCGCGGTGACGCACTCCCCGACGCTCGCGCTCACCGACGGCGCCGTACCGGTGCCTGTGCCGGTCCCGGGCGAACCCGTGCCGGTCCCCGGGAGGGTCGCCATCAACGCGACTGTGCTCAAGGCCATGGAAAACATAGATTTCGACATCGCCTCATCCCTAACACTCCATCCCCGCCCCGGTTGCGCAGCGCCTGTCGAAGGCAGCACACTCCTGAGTGTCAACGACCAACCGGTCGAGGGCGCTCAGAGGATCTGGTAGAGAGGTCCGTCGCCCCCCTCGGGGGTGGTGAGGCGACCGCCCTTCGCGGTGATCGCGCCGCACTGCACGCAGTTGGTGTAGTTGACGATCACGTCCACGGCGCCATGCTCGGGGGCGTCCTCGGGGATCTCGTAGACCCCCGCGGGGCACATCCAGCGCCAGGTCTCGGCGATCTCGCGGGGGACGTGCTTCTGCACCCGGATGTGGTTGGGGGCGTCGTCGCGGGTGGCGTTGCCGGTGATGAACACCGAGGAGAGCTTGTCGAAGGTGTACTTCCCGTCGGGCTTCGGGTAGGAATCCTTGGTCTTGCCCACGAACATCGGCTTGGCGTCCTGGCGGTGCCAGTCTGCGCGACCCGGCAGCCTGCCCTTCGTGATCTGCTGGATGCCGCTGAGCGGCGCACCGATGAGCAGGCCTCTCTGCAGCGGCTGGCGCGCGTTACGCACCTCCCACAGCTCCTTGCCGACGGACGACTGCTCGATCGTGCGCTCGTAGGACTCGAAGCTCGCCTCGCCGCGCTTGAGCGCCGCGTAGATCGACTCGGCCGCGAGCATCCCCGACTTGATGCAGTGGTGCACACCCTTGAGCGCCATCGTGTCGACCATGCCACCGGCGTCCCCGACCAGCACCGCCCCGGGCATCGACAGCTTCGGCATCGACCAGTAGCCGCCGCCCGGCAACGCCTTCGCACCCCAGGCAATGCGTTCGCCGCCCGCGAGGATCTTGCGCACGAGCGAGTGGGTCTTGAACGTCTGCAGCAGATCGTGCGCCGACGTCGTCGCATCCGCATACTCGAGCTCGACGACGAAGCCGATCGAGACAAGGTCCTCACCGGTCTTCTCGTTCTTCATCGGATAAATCCAGGTGCCGCCGATCTGGCCGTACTTCGGGGAGATTTTCAGCGGCCAGGGGCCCATCGTGTGGATCAGGCGGTCGAGGGGCCTGGGAACCTTCCACACCTCCTTAACCCCGAGCTCCCACACCTGCGGCTCGCGCCCCTCCGCGAGATCGAACTCCCTGATCGCGGCGCCCGTGAGGTGACCCCAACAGCCCTCGGCGAGCACGGTGGCCTGCGCCTTCATGTCGGTGCCCGGCTCGAAGTTGCCGAGCGGCTCGCCATCCCTGCCACGGCCCTTGTCGCCGGAGCGCACGCCGGCGACGCGGCCGTCCTCGACGATCAGCTGCGTGGCGGAGGTCTCGGTGAGGACGTAGGCGCCGCCCTCTTCGGCCTGCTGCTGCTGGTAGCGAGCCAGCGCGGAGACCGAGATGACCTCGTTGCCGTGATTCTTGAACGGCGGCGGCGTCGGGATACGGATCGCCAGCTTGGAGGTCGGCGTCATGTAGACCGCCTCCTTCTTGACCTCCCCGAACGCGAAGCCCTCCTCGCGCCACTGCTCGCGCGTCAGCTCCGGAAAGAGCTCCTGCAGCGGCCCCGGGCGCATGACCGCGCCGGAGAGATTGTGCCCACCGCAGGTCTTCGCCTTCTCGACGACCGCCACGGGGACTTCGCCCAAGCGCTCCATCGCCTCGGGGTCGTCCGCGAGCAGCTGCAGCAGGCGGTTCGCGCAGGCGAGGCCCGCGGTGCCGCCGCCGACGATCGCGACGCCGACCTCGATCAGCTCGTCCTCGGCGTCGAGGCCGTGCTTGACGAACTCCTTCTGGGGGTCCACCGGCGGTGGGAAAGCCGCGGGGGCGACTCTCCCGTTGGCGGAGCCGTTGTGTGCGGACATTGCTCAGATGCTCCTTTCGGGGTCGGCGTGGCGCATCTCCTTGAGCTCCCCTCGATATCCCG
Source organism: uncultured Solirubrobacterales bacterium (assembly GCA_963703395.1). Lineage (GTDB taxonomy): Bacteria > Actinomycetota > Thermoleophilia > Solirubrobacterales > Solirubrobacteraceae > Palsa-744. The sequence continues at coordinate 2,121,708 of OY969817.1, forward strand.
TTTCTAGCCCGCCCGCTTCGCCTTCACGGCCTCGGTTAGCTTGGGAAGGATCTTATTGAGGTCACCGACGATGCCGAGGTCGGAGAATTCGAAGATCGGGGCGTTGGAGTCCTTGTTGATCGCGACGATGTTCTCCGAGGACTGCATCCCCACCTTGTGCTGGATCGCCCCGGAGATGCCCGCGGCGAGGTACAGCTTCGGGGCGACGGTCTTGCCGGTCTGCCCGATCTGCGCAGCGTAGGGGTACCAGCCGGCGTCAACGACCGCGCGGGTGGCGGCGACGGCGGTGTTGGGACCGAGCGCCTCCGCGAGCTCCTCGCAGAGCTTGAAGCCCTCGGCCTTGCCGAGGCCACGGCCGCCGGCGACGAGCATCGAGGCGCCCTCGATGTCGACGTCCGCGCCGCGCTGTTCGCCGCGGGTGACCATCTTCGCCCGGGCTGCGTGGGGGCTCAGCTCGAAGCTGAGCTGCTCCACGGGTGCGTCGGCGGCGTCGGTCTCCTTGATCTCGAAGGCGTTGAGGCGGCCGATGATGATGCCGACGGGGGAGCGGTACTTGATCTCGGAGATCGCGGAGTCCCCGAGGATCGGGCGCTCCGCGATCAGCTCGCCGCCCTCGGCGCGCACGCCGGTGACCTCCATCACGACGCCCGCCTGCAGACGAGCGGCGAGTCCGGCGCCGATCTCGAAGCCGAGCAGGCCGCCGCCGAACAGCGCGTACTTGTAGCCGCCGCTCGCGATCGTCGCAGCCATCGCGTCGACCAGCGGCTGCGCCAAGCCCTCGGGGCCCTCGGCGACGAGCACCTTCTTGGCGCCGTACTTGCCGAGCGACGCCGCGAGGTCCTGCGGAACGTTCTCGCCGAGCAGGATCGCGTGCGCCTCGCCGCCGAGCTCCGCGGCGAGCTTCGCGCCCTCGGAGACGGCGCCGAGCGAGTTCTTGTTGATCGCGCCGTTGTAATGGAGCGCGTAAACCAGGATGTTTGGCATCAGTTCAGTTCCTTTCGCTCAGCTGGAAGATCGCGGGGCGACTGAAGAAGGGTCGAAGGGTGAGAGGGAAGGATCGCCGGGGAGCCGAACGCCGTGGCCTGCGCCTTCCCGCGTGTGGCCCACCGAGCGTTCTAGGCTTGCCGGCCCAGCTTTCTGATTCTTCATGGGCTGGATATGCGTGATTCTCATAGAAGCTTCCGCTCGTCCAGCCACGCGACGATCTTTTCGACGGTCTCGGCGGTGTCTTCGTCCTCGATGATCTCCCCGGCGGCCTTCGCCGGCGGAGCCTTGGCTGCGACCCACTGCGCGGCGGAGTTATCGCCTCCGACCCGGGCGGCGTCGATGCCTACGTCCCCGATGCCGAGGGTGTCGAGGGGCTTCTTCTTGGCCCCCATGATCGCCTTCAGCGAGGGGTAGCGCGGCTCGTTGATCGCGTCGCCCACGGAGATCACCGCGGGAAGGCCGACCTGCACGGTGTCGTAGCCGTACTCGGCCTGGCGCTCGCAGCGCAGGGCACCGTCTTCGACGTCCATCTTGATGACCTGCGTGAGGGAGGGCATTCCCAGGTGCTCGGCGACGACGGCGCCGATCGTGTAGCACTCGCCGTCGTCGGACTGCTGGCCGAGCAGCACGAGGTCCGGGCTCTCCCGCTGGAGCGTCTGGGCGAGGGCGTAGCCGGTGGCGGCCACGTCGGAGCCAGCGACCGCGGGGTCGGCGAGGTGCACGGAGCGGTCGGCGCCGAGCGAGACGGCCTTGTGGAGAGCGCGCACGGCACTCTCGGGGCCCATCGTGACGGCGACGATCTCCTCCACCGGTACTGCGCCGCCCTCTTTGATCTGCATGGCGGCCTCGATGGCGTGGGTGTCGTAGGGGTTGAGGTTCTTCTCCCCGCTGCGGTCCATGCGCCCCGTCGAGTGGTCGATGCGCTTCTCGACGGCGGCGTCCGGGACCTCCTTGACAAGGACGCAAATCTTCATTCAGCCAATCTCCTGTGGGTGTCTGGACGGTCTTTCTGAAAAAACGAGGGGCCCGACCGAAGCCGGGAGACACGCGCCTCCGGCGCGAGTCCCCGTTTCGGCCAGCCGGGGCACACAGCCCGGAGGGCTGGGTCAGCCGACTGCGCCACCCTCCTAGTCTACCGGTTTTCGCGCGTTGACTGACGAGTCAGTCAATTCGGTCGCCCGGCGTGATCTGAGGCCTAGCGTCAGTTATCTGTCACGCCGGCACGGATGAAGTCGACGATCGCCTGCGTGGGGGCGCCGGGCGTAAAGACCTCGGCGACCCCGAGGCGCTTGAGCTCGGGGATGTCTTCGGCGGGGATCGTGCCGCCGACGGTCACCAGCACGTCGTCGACACCCTGGGCGCGCAGGAGGTCCACGACGCGGGGCACGAGCGTCATGTGGGCGCCGGAGAGGATCGAGAGCCCGACTGCGTCGGCGTCCTCCTGGATGACGGTCTCGACGATCTGCTCGGGGGTCTGGTGCAGGCCGGTGTAGATGACCTCCATGCCGGCGTCGCGCAGTGCGCGCGCGATGATCTTCGCGCCGCGGTCGTGGCCGTCGAGGCCGGGCTTGGCGACGACCACACGGATCTTGCCTTGAGTAGCGGCGGCGGAGGACATCGCGGGGGATTATGCCCGCGCCCGCGCCCGCTCGCCTGCACGCCCCTGCACGAAGCGCCCGAGACCGGCGAGCGTGGCGCCGGCGGAGAGCGCGACGGCGAGCTTCAGTCGGCGCCCGAGGCGGTCCAGGCGCAGAACCTCCCAACCCTCGCTGGCGGCGATGCGGGCGAGGGCGGGGTCGGGGTTGACGACGACGGGGTTCCCGACGGCGCGCAGCATCGGCAGGTCGGACTCCGAGTCGGAGTAGGCGTAGGACGCGGCGAGGTCGATACGCTCTCGCGAAGCGAGCTCGCGCAGCGAGAGGACCTTGCCCTCGCGGTAGTTGAAGGGCCCGGCGGGCCGCCCGGTGTAGTGGCCGTCGCGGACCTCCAGGCGCGAGCCGACGCCGCCGTCGAAGACGAGCACGTGGGCCATCAGGTCGGCCATCTCCTGGGAGGCGGCGGTGACGATGTAGACGGGCAGGCCCAAGTCCTGGTGGCGGTAGGCGCGCTCGAGCATCTGCGGGTACAGGCGCGGGAGCACCCCGGCGAGCACGCGGGGCGACATGCGCTGCAGGTCGCGCACCGCCACACCGCACAGCATCTCCCCGACCCGCGCGCGCACGGCGTCGGCCCAGTCGTCGGTGGAGCCGCGCAAGCGGAAGCGGAGGTTCTGGTAGAGGTCCCCCAACAGGCGCCCACGCGTGATCATCCCCGCTTCGTAGGCCGCACGGGCGAAGAAGATCCCCGAGGAGCCCGCCATCAAGGTCCTGTCGAGGTCGAAGAACGCCGCAGCGCGCGGCTGGGAGCCGTTGGTGGTCTCGTTGTTCATCAAGCGACCGCCCACTGGACCATACGAAACGCCACGGCGTACGTGTGCCGGTTCAGTTGGGGCGCGTCCGCGCCGGCAAGCTCCGTCACGGGGCGGTGGGCGCCGGGCCCCCAGCGGGTGGGCGGACCGCTATTGCGCGCACGGGGATCCGGCCAGGTCTCGCTCATGCCGGCGTGAGGCAACGCCGCTCAGACGCGGATGATCAACGCGTCGCCCTGGCCGCCGCCGGAGCAGATCGCGGCGCAGCCGAGGCCGCCGCCGCGGCGGCGCAGCTCCAGCACGAGAGAGCCGAGGATGCGCGCTCCGGAGGCGCCGATCGGGTGGCCGAGCGCGACGGCGCCGCCGTTGACGTTGACGCGGTCCTCCTCGATCCCGAGCAGGCGGATCGAGTTCAGCGTGACGGAGGCGAAGGCCTCGTTGATCTCCCACACGTCGATGTCCTGTGCGCTCAGTCCAGCCTTCTGCAGCGCCTTGGTCGCGGCGGAGGCGGGCGTGCGGGCGAGGTAGGCGAAGTCGTCGCCGCTCTGCGCGTGGGCGACGATCTCGCCCAGCGCCTCCTTGCCGTTGGCGGCAGCCCACTCCTCGGAGGCCACCACGAGCGCGCCGGCGGCGTCGTTGACGCCGGGGGAGTTGCCCGCCGTGTGCGAGCCCTCCTTGCCCACCAGTCCGGGCAGCGCGGCGAGCTTCTCCAGGGAGGTGTCGCGGCGGGGGCCCTCGTCGACCTCGACGACGGTGTCGGACTTCCGCCCCTTGACGGTGACGGGCACGATCTCCTCGGGGAGGCGGCCCTCGTCGGTGGCCTTCAACGCGAGCTCGTGCGAGCGCAGCGCCCAGCGGTCGAGGTCCGCGCGGGTGAGCTCGAGCTCGTCGCCGACCTCAGTGGCCTCGACGTACATCTGCTTGCCGGAGAAGGGGTTGGTGAGGCCGTCGTGAACCATCGCGTCGAGCGCCTTCACGTCGCCCATGCGAAAGCCGAAGCGCGCGCCGGGGAGCAGGTAGGGAGCGCGGGACATCGACTCCATCCCGCCGCCGACGCCGACCTGGACGTCGCCGGCGCGGATCGCCTGGTCGAGCATCACGGTGGCACGCAGCCCGGAGGCGCAGACCTTGTTGATCGTCTCCGAGGAGACCTCCTTAGGGATGCCGGCCTTGATCTGCGCCTGGCGCGAGGGGATCTGCCCCTGGCCGGCCTGCAGCACCTGGCCCATTACGACGTGCTCGACCTGCTCAGGCTCGACGCCGGCGCGCTCCAGCGCAGCCTCGATCGCGATTGCGCCGAGCTCGGTGGCCTCGAGCGTCGAGAGGCCGCCCCCCATCTTGCCGATCGGTGTGCGTGCAGAGCCGAGGATCACGGTCTTGGGCATTTGATGAAACTTCTCCTAGTTCGATGACAGCGGCCGGACGCTGGCAATTGTATTAGGAGTCTCACCCACCCACCCGATAAGGTTCGCGCGACAGTGGACGTCTCAGCGACAACACAGCCCGGCGGGAGCACCGACGCGGACACCGTCGCAGTCGGGATCTTCGAGGGTGAGGGGCCCCCAAGCGGACTGCCGGGCGAGGCAGCGGGGCTGATCGCCTCGGGCGAGGCGCGCGGCGCGCCCAAGGCGCTCGCGGTGGCGCACGCAGACGGCAAGCGGTGGCTGCTGGTGGGGATGGGCAAGCGGACGGACCTCACGCCCGAGCGCGCCCGCGTGGCCGCGGCAGGCGCGCACGCGCGCGCCCTGGAGCTCTCGGCTCGCACGCTCTGCTGGCAGGCGCCGGCGGAGAGTGATTCGGGAGTGCACGCGGCGCTCGTGGAGGGCACGGCGCTGGCGGACTACCGCTTCGACCGCCACCGCTCGACCCCGCCCGACGCGGAGGACGCCGCCCCCAAGCACCTTCAGGCGCTGATCCTCAGCGCCCCCGGTGCGGGGGACGCGGCGGGGCTTGAACGGGAGGTCTCTCAGGCGGGGATCGTCACGGCGGCGGTCAACGCGGCACGGGACCTGCAGAACCGGCCCGCCAACGACCTCACCCCCACCGCGCTGGCGGTGCACGCGCAGGCGCTGGCGCAGGAGGTAGAGGGGCTCTCGGTAGAGGTGGAGGGACGCGAGGGGATCCTCGCGCGGGGCATGGGCGCGTTCGCGGCGGTCGCACAGGGCTCCGAGCAGGAGCCGGCGCTGATCGTGCTGCGGTATGACGGCCCGCCCGCCCCGGGCGGGGTAACCAGTCCAAAGGGTCCACTGCTGGGGCTGGTGGGCAAGGCGGTGACGTTCGACAGCGGCGGCATCTCGCTGAAGCCGGGGGCGAAAATGGCGGAGATGAAGTTCGACATGTCGGGGGGCGCGGCGGTGGTGGAGGCGGTCGGCGCGATCGCCCGGCTGGGCCTGCCGGTGCGCGTCGTGGGGGTCGTGGGGGCGACGGAGAACCTGCCGAGCGGGCGGGCGGTCAAGCCGGGGGACATCGTGACGGCGGGCAACGGGAAGACGATCGAGGTCAACAACACCGACGCGGAGGGCCGGCTGGTGCTGGCGGACTGCCTGCACCACGCGGTCACCGTGGGGGCGGAGCGGATCGTCGACCTGGCGACGCTCACGGGCGCGGTGATCGTCGCGCTCGGCTCCACGTACGCGGGCGTGATGGCCAACGACGACGAGCTCGCCCAGCGGATCGCGGCGGCGGGAGAGCGCAGCGGGGAGATCGTGTGGCGCCTGCCGCTGCACGAGGAGTACGACGAGCTGATCAAGGGCAAGTACGGCGACCTCGACAACGCCCCCGAAGCGCGCAAGGCGGGCACGATCGTGGGCGGGGCGTTCCTGTCGAACTTCGTCGGCGAGGTCCCCTGGGCGCACCTGGACATTGCAGGATCGGCGTGGGATCTGGGCCGGGCGTACGTCGGCAAGGGCGCCTCCGGGTACGGCGTGCGGCTGCTGGTCGAGCTCGCGCGCTCGTACACCTGATGGACTTCGACCTCTCCCCCGACCACGAGCTGATCCGCCGCACCGTGCGGGAGTTCGCCGAGGGCGAGGTCGCCCCGGTGGCGGAGGAGCTCGACCGCACGAAGTCCTTCCCCTACGAGATCGTCGCGAAGCTGGGAAAGCTGAACCTCATGGGGATCCCGTTCCCTGAGGAGTACGGCGGGGGCGGCGGGGACACGCTGGCGTACGCGCTCGCGGTGGAGGAGCTTGCGAGGGTGGACTCCTCGGTGGCGATCACCGTCTGCGCGCACACCTCGCTGGGGACACAGCCGATCCACCTGTTCGGCTCCGAGAAGCAGAAGCGCGAGTGGCTGCCGCGGCTGTGCTCGGGCGAACGTCTGGGGGCGTTCGGGCTGACCGAGCCGGAGGCCGGCTCGGACGCGGGCAACGTGCGCACCCGCGCGAGCCTGCGGGACGGCGAGTGGGTGGTCGACGGCGCCAAGCAGTTCATCACCAACGCGGGCACGAAGATCTCGGGGATGGTGTGCATCACCGCGGTCACGGGCGAGGATCCGACACGTGATCCCACCCACCCCGCCAAGGAGATCTCGAACGTCATCGTCGCGAACGGAACACCGGGCTACGAGCAGGGGGAGCCGTACCGCAAGATGGGCTGGAACGCCTCGGACACGCGCCCCCTGACGTTCACCGACTGCCACGTTCCCGAGGGCAACCTGCTGGGCCCCCGCGGCCAGGGGTTCAAGCAGTTCCTGCACATCCTCGACATCGGGCGCATCGGGGTGGCGGCGATGGGCGTGGGCCTCGCGCAGGGCGCCCTCGATCAGGCCCTCGCCTACGCCAAGCAGCGCCGGGCATTCGGCAAGCCGATCTCGAAGTTCCAGGCGATCCAGGGCAAGCTCGCGGACATGTCCACGGAGATCGCGGCCGCGCGTCTACTGGTCCACAAGGCCGCCCGCGAGAAGGACGCGGGGCGCAACTTCACGCTCACCGCCGCCCAGGCCAAGCTCAAGACGGGCCGCCTGGCGGTGCGGTGCGCAGAGGAGGCCGTGCAGATCCACGGGGGGTACGGCTTCATCGAGGAGTACCCCGTGTGCCGGTTCTACCGCGACGCCAAGATCCTCACAATCGGCGAGGGCACCGACGAGGTCCAGCAGATGGTGATCGCGCGGGCCCTCGGGGCGTAGGGGTTGGTCCCGACGAACCCTCGGCCTGCTGCCGCGATCCCTCGGCGAGTGGGCAGGACGACAGCGCGGGGCGGCTGCAGCCGACCACCCGACGCGCAAACTCCCCGCCGATGCTGTGCCAGCGCGCATCGCGGCGCCGGGAGAGGTGGGCCCAGGGGGGACGAGGTGGGCGGGCCTCAGGTTGGCGGGACTCAAGTTGGCTGGCCTGAGGTGGGCTGACCTCAGTTTGAGAGGCCTCAGGTTCGCTGGGCTGAGGTAGGGTGGCCTCAGGTTGGCAGGCCCCAAGTTGGCTGGCCTGAGGTGGGCGAGACGGTTGGCTGGACGGGGAGTCCGGGTGGGCGGGGCGGGCGGGCTCCCAATCCTCCGGAGTCTTCATTCCAGCGCCGCTGCGATCCGCTGGGCGGTGATGGTCACTTTGGGGCCGAGCTCCTTCAGCAACCGCTCCCGGGCGTACGCCTTCGCGGGAACCGCCAGCTCCACAGCCGCGATCGCGTTGCCCTCCCCGTCCACCACCACGGCGGCGATCGCTCGCCGGCCGGCGAGCAGCTCCTCGTCCTCCACCGCCAAGTCGTTCTCGGCGGCGATCCGCTCGAGCTCCGCACGCAGGGCGGTCTTGGTCGTGATGGTCTTGGGGCCGCGCTTGGTCAGGCGCAGCTTGGCGATCAGCTCCCGCTGCTCCGCCTCGGGCAGGCGCGCCAGGAGCGCCTTGCCCGCAGCGGTGCAGTGGACGGGCAGGCGCGTGCCCAGCCCGATGCCCGCATCGACCGCGTACTGCCCCTGGCGCGAACCCTGCCAGCGATCGATATAGGCGACCTCGGGCCCCCCGAGGACCCCCAAGCTTGCGGTGCGTCCGGTCCGCGCCCGCAGCTCCCGCAGGTGTTCGCGGGCGACCCGGCGGACCACCATCGAGTCGAGCAGCGAGAGCCCAAAGTCCGAGACGCGCGAGGAGAGCCGGTACTTGCGGGAGGGCCCCTGCTCGAGGTAGCCAAGCGTGACGAGCGTAGTCGCGTAACGGTGGGTGGTCGAGCGGCCCAGGTCGAGCTCCTCGGCCATGTCGGCGATCCCACGCACGGGATGCTCCGCGGTGAAGCACGTGAGCATCGCGAGGCCGGCGCACAGCGAGGAGGAGAACCTGCCGGGATGCTCGGGATCGAGTGGTTTGGCCATGGCTAGGTGAAAGGGTGGCGATCGATGAACGGTGGTGGTGATTGGATTAGACGGTGATTTGATTGTTCCCCGGGGCGCGCAAGCCCAACCACGACCGGGCGCAGGCGACCGGCGCGACCGGCTCTAGGGGGAGTTGCGTAGGGATGCCCTCCCCCCGAGGAGCCGGCGGCTGGAGCTCGAGCGCTCCCACCAACCTGAGCTGTCATCGTGACCAACGCGCCCACACGATGAAAGTCGCAACAAGAATGGTCGCTTTGCGAGTAATTCGCTCGGAGTCGCGAACTCGAACTATACGAGACGACCTTCACTGTTTCCGACTCCGGCGTAATCCGACTCCGACGTCGCCTGCGCGACGGGGGTTTCGAGCCGGCGATCGTGGACGCCCCGGGTGGCCGCCCGGCGGGCGCCCATCACGAACATCGTCGGCGCCGCGAGCCCGCCGATCGTCCCCAACACCGAGCGGGCACTGAGCAGCGCCTCGGGTCGGGAGGCCTCGGGCATCGACAGATAGTGGCTTGTCATCCCGGCCAGCAGCAGCACGTGGTGGCGGCCGCGCGGGAGCCCGCGGATCCGGTTCATGGACTCTCTGGCGATCAGGCTCAGGCGGGCGGCAGCTTCCTGGGGCGAGGAGTAGTAGTCGAGCAGGCTGCGCTGACCCGTCGCGGCGTCTTCCTGCCGATCGACGAGCGAGTCCAACAGCAGGTGCAGGGACCCGATCCACGGAAAGTAGGCCTCGTCGATCGCGACCGCCTCCTCGGCGTGCACGACGCGGTTGGCGGCGGCAGCGATGAGCACGTAGACCCCGAGCGCAGAGCCGGCGGAGGCCGCGGTCTCCCACCAGCGCAGGTCGGCGCCAGAGGGCGTCTGCGCACCCGCCCAACGCGCCAGCGCGGCGTGATCCCCCTGTAGTTCATTGAGGTTCAGGCTCTGAAAGGACGCCATCCGCACAGCGGCTCTCTGCGCGGAATCCGCGACCGAGGCGTAGGACGGAAGCTTCCGCAGGGTCGAGCGGCAGGTCTCGACGATGCCCCGGAGGTAGCCGGCGTCGTCGGTGTGCGGATGGTGCGCGTAGTAGTCGATCCGCGGACCGGCGGGATCGAGCGCGGCGCCCAGCACCTTGTGCAGCTGGTCCCCGTTGCGGATCGGATCCGGGCACGGCTGCTCGGCGAGCGTGTCCACGTAGTCGTAGGCGACCTGAAGGGCGACCTGGGCGCGGACGACCGCCGCGCGGTGCACGTCCGGGACGAACGCCGCGAAGGCCGCCGCGCCGTCGAGGTTCAGGCGCTCCGCGCTCAGGTTCGCGAGCGCGGCCCGGCGGAGCGCCGGATCGGGAATCTCCTTGGCCCGGCGGTACCAGTGGGCGGCCTCGCGACGGACCTGGGGAAAGACCCCGAGCCAGTAGCGTTTCGCCGCATTTGCGAACCCGGCGGCGAGCGCCGGGCCTCTCTCTGTACCCGCAACCATGCGGACAGCTTTGCGCGCCGGGAAGACGGTGTGGGAACGACAGACGTCAGCGGCGGCGCTCCCGAGCCCGGCCGAGGTCCCCGAACCAACCTTTGGGGTTCGTCAAACTAGCTGAGAGAACTACTCCTGCAGGCCCGCCTGCGCCGGCACCCGAGCCGCTTTGAAACCGGGCACCGCGATCACCGCCAGCGCGATGCCGGCGACCAGCAGGAAGGTCTTCAGGGCCTGCGATCCCGCGAGCGAGAACGGCGCGGGGAAGCCTGTTGTGAGCTTGAGCCAGCGGCTGGCGAGCGCGTGACCGTACACGCCCAGCAGCACACCGTCGGCGCCGCCGATGCCCAGCAGGATGAGGCTCTCCAGCATCAGCGCCCGCCACAGCTGGAGGTAGTCGAAACCCTGGATGCGCAGCGACGCGAGCTTGGCGCGCCGCTGCCAGATGACGGCGGTGAGCGCCGAGGCGACGGAGAGCGCGGCCGCGATCAGCAGCAGCATCGAGATCTCGCCGAGCGTTCGCAGCCCCTGCCGGGCGCTGGCCTCGCTTTCGGCGGCGCGCTCCCCGCTCGTGCGCGCCTCCAGCGACCCCCCGCGAGCGGCGAGGGTGCGTTCGATCCGGGGACCGACCGTCGCCGCGTCCGCACCCTGCTGCAGGGCGACCTCGAGCGCCGCCGGGTTCGACGTCTGCCAGTAGCGGCTGTAGTCCTCGGTGTTCATGGTGATCGCGCCGGGAGGCCACCCCGAGTTGGTCATCACCGCCGCGACGCCGAAGCGCACCGGACCGGAGGGGGTGGGCAGCGCCAGGGACTCGCCCACCCGCAGGTGGTTTTCGTCGGCGAAGCCGCTGGAGATCGCGATCCATCCGCCGCGGCGGATCAGCGCGGTGGCCCGAGCGAGGCCGCCGCTCACCACCTGGCCGGCTTCGAGCATCGCGGGATCGCTCGGTGGCCTGGCGCGCACCCACAGCCTGCGCGCGCCGACGTCGAGCAGTCCTCCCTGGTAGGTGCGCACGGAGGCGACGCCCGGTACACGCGCGATGCTCCCGGCGACGCCGTCACCGGCAAAGCTGTTGGTGTTGAAGATGTCGCTGCCGTCCACCACCCAGATGTCGGCGGTGTCGAAGTAGTGAACGATCGCTCCGTCGATGCCGTGCAGGAGATCTTCGCGCGCCCCCCCGATCGCCACGCTGCCGTACACGGCCAGCGCCGCCACCCCCGCCAGCGCGATCGAACGCGTCGCCGTCGAGCGTAATTCGGTCACGGCGACGACGAGCATGCTGCCATGCAGGCGCTCGCCTACGCTCGCGAGCACTCCGGCCACCATGGTGAAGGTCGCCGGAATCAGACAGACGGCCGCCAGCGCCAGCGCCATCCCGCCGAGGATCGTGAACCGGGGATCCGCCAGCACGAGCACCGCCACCCCCGCGAGCAGCGCGAGACCGATCCCGCCCAACCTGAGGACGACGCCCCTGGCGATGCCGGCCTCGCCTCGGGCTTCGCGAAAGACCGCGTCGGTGGGGCGACCCCGGCGGAGATCGAAGAGCGGAAGCAGCGCGGCGAGCAGCGTCGCCAGCACCCCGGCGCTGATCGCCAGCAGGACCGCGCCCACGTGGACGATCTGCTCGCCGCTGAGGGGGAAGGCCACCGCCAGGTACTCGGGCACCCGATGGAAGAGGGTGCGCGAGAGCACATCGCCGAGCGCGACCCCCACGAGCGAGGCGCCAACTCCGAGCACGAGCGCCTGAAAGGCCAGGATCAGCAGCACCTGGCGGGAATCGAAGCCCTGCATACGCAGGTCGGCCATGAAGCGTCGGCGCTCCGGAACGGTCAGCAGCATCGCGTTCAGAGCCAACAGGAAGCCCACCATGCCGCTGATCGCGGCGAACAGCGAGGTCGACTGGTCGGTCGGCTGCTCGGCGTTGCCCAGCTGACGCAGTTCTTCGTCGGCCGGCCCCACCTCGAAGCGCCCCGCGGCCAGTCGCCGAAGCTCCGCGGCGACACGCTGTTCCGCGCCCGGCGCGGGGGTGACGAGCACCTCGGTCACCCTCCCGAGCTTGCCCGTGAGCGTCTGGGCGAGCGGCAGCAGGGAGACAGCGACGGTTCCGTTGCGAGTCGCGTTGGCCAGCGAGCCGGAGAGCACGACACGGAGCTGGATCGAGTGCGCTTCGCCGTTGGCGAGAATCGTCACCGGGCGTCCCTGGCCGACGCCGATCGTGTGCGCCACCGCCGCCGGCAGGCCCAGGCCGCCGATCAACAGGAACTCCGAGGTGCTCGGTTCCCGCTGCGCGAGGATCCCGAGCCCGACGACGCTGGGGTCGAAGCCGATCAGCTGGACCGACTCGCGTCCCCGGGGGCCACGCACCGTCACCTCCTCCCGCAGGAGCCCCCCCGCGGCCTTCACTCCCGGAAGCTGACGGACGGTGGCCGCCAGCCGCTTGTCGAAGCCGTTGCTGGAGCGCGCCACCAACTGCAGGCGAGCGGAGCCCACCAGTCCGTGCAACAGGTCCCCCGCGGAGCCCATCAGGCTGGTGTTGGCCACCAGCACCCCGAACACCAGCGCCACCCCCACCGCGATCCCACCGCCGGCCAGCAGCTCCTGCGCAGTGTGGCGGCGCAGGCGCCAGCCGTAGAAGCGGAACAACATGCTCACGCGCACGCCCAGGACCGTCGGGTCGAGCGAGAGGCGGCTCATCGTGTGCGGGGCGCGCTGGCTGAGCTTCGGTCGGTCGGCCGACTCATCTGACCCGGGGTGCGCTGGTCGATCTTCGATCGGTCGGGCGGCTCATCGAGGGAGATGCGCAAGGGTCGGGCGCCGCCATCAGACCAGGCCGACCGCCAGCTCCGCGTCCAAGCCCTCTTGCAGGTGCCCGTCGCGGAGCGTGTGCACGTGGTTGACGAACGCCCTCGCCTGGGGGTCGTGCGTGACGAGCAGCCCCGGGATGCTCTCTTCACGGCAGATGTCGCGCAGCAGCGCGAGCACCTCCCGGCTGCGCTTGGAGTCGAGGTTGCCGGTGGGCTCGTCGGTGAGCAACAGGCGCGGCTTCGCCGCGAGCGCCCGCGCGATCGCCACCCGCTGGCGCTCGCCCATCGAGAGCCTGTCGGGAGTGTGGTCTGCGCGCTCCCCCAAGCCCACACGTTCCAGCCAGGGGCGTGTGGCCCGCCGGGCTTCGCGCAGCGTCCAGCCATCCCCGAGCAGCTTCAACGCTGCGTTGTCCAGCGCCGTCGCGCCGGCCATCAGGTGGAAGGACTGGAACACGAAGCCCACCTCGCGGAGGCGATAGCGGGCGCCCTCCCCTGCGGGCAGGCGGGTCACGTCGCGCTCGCCGAACCACACGCTCCCCTGGTCGGGCGTGAGCAGCCCTGCGGTCAGTAGCAGCAGCGTGGACTTGCCCGACCCGCTGGGCCCGTACAGCGCCACCAGCTCGCCCGGGGCGACCGTCAGCGAGACCCCGTCCACCGCCCGGATGATCTCGGAGTCGCTTGTGTAGTGCTTGACGAGCTCGCGCAGCTCGAGGCCCGAGCTCACGACCCGGAGCGCTCCAACCCGCCGGGGCGCCGAGGAGCCGGAAACGGTACGACGACTCCGTGCTCGCCGTCGGCGCACAGCAGCTCGCCGCCCCCGATCTCCATCAGCACGTCGGTCCCACGTGTGGCATCGGTGTCCTCGGAGGCCACGATCAGCGTGGCCTCGTGTTCGCGAGCGCCGGCGCGTAGCAGCGCGTACAGCTCCATGCGCTCGGTCGAGCTCGGCGCCACCGCCGGCTCGTCGACCAGCAGCAGGCTCGGCTCGCGCACGAGCGCCCGGGCGAGCATCGCGCGCATGCGCTCGCCCGCGGCGAGCGAGGCGGCGAGGTCGTCGGCGCAGTCCGCCGCGCCCGCCCAGTTCAGCTTGCGCCGTGCCGCACGCTGGGCCTCGTGCATGGTGGCCCCGTCGCTGACAAGCGGCAGGGCCACAAGATCGACGACCCGCTCACCCTTCGCGGGACGCCAGTCGCCGCTCGCGAGCAGCCCGATCCTGTGGCGCAGCAGCCGGTCGCGCTGGAGCGCCGACATCCGCGCCAGGTCGCGCCCTTCGAAGTCGATCCGCCCGTCGTCGGGCGCCTCGACGCCCGCGGCCAGTCGCAGCAGCGTGGACTTGCCCGAACGCCGCGATCCAAGGATGCCGACGTGCTCGCCGCGGTGGATCTCGAAGGAGGTCCGCTCGAGCACCACGGTCCGCAGCCGCCCATCGGGGTAGGCCTTGGTGACCTGCTCGAAGCGGAGCACCGGCGCGGCGCCGGCAGAGCTATCGGCTCCGCCCGACATGCTCCTCGATTCGACCGCGCGTGCGTTTGGCCCAGTCGAGCTCGGCGCGCAGCTGGGCGTCGGAGGCGTCGCGCACGATCTCCATCACCAGACCCATCCACGAGCGCATGGGCAGCGGCGGCCCGGAGCTCTTGCGCAGCAGCTCCAGGCACTCGCACTCGTACTGGCGCAGCGCGAGCAGCAGTTGGGGCGCGTCCTGCTCGCGCGCCGCCGCGACCTTCGCCTGGATCTCGGCGCGCGTGGGCTCGCGGGGGGCGAGCGTTTCGAGCCACAGCCGCAGAGCCTCGGGAGCGAGCTCGGTGGCGCGGTAGACGGTGCGGTGCTGGCGCGGGTTCTCCGGATCGCTCTCCACCGTGCCCGAGATCAGGCCCGCCCGCTCAAGCTGGTCGAGCATCCGGTAGAGGCGCTTGGGGTCGATCGCCCACGTCGGCCCCAGGCGCGCGCCGAGGCGGGCGCCGAGGTCGTAGCCGTGGCCCGGGCGCTCCAGGACAAGGCCCAGGATCGCCCCCTTCAGGGGCGAGGACCCACGCATCCAGGTTCTGTCAAGGGCAGCGGTCGAGTTGTTCGCGGACATTCGTCTCCCGGTCGTCCCTCCCGACGACCGCTCGGTTTCAGCTCCATAACCGTACACCAAACCGCTCCCAAGTGCAGCTCCTTTAAGAACCTTTCAAATAGAACGACAACTACGTTTCCATCGTCTCCCAACCGTCAAGCTCCCGTCAACCCTGCTCAGCCGTCAGCGGTGGTTGCTCGCTCAGCGCGTCTGCGCCGGCCGCCGTCGCGGTCCGCTCCAGCAGCGCCGTGGCCGCGCTCGCGGGGTCTAGACGGCGCTCCACGACCTCGTCCATGAGGCGCTCGAGCTCGGCGTCTCCGCGCACCTGGAGCTCCAGGCGGCGGCGCATCCGGGCGCTCGCCAGCGCGAGCACCTCGCCCCGCAGGTTGCGCCGCCGGCGCTCCGCGAGAAGGCCCTCGGCGAGGATCTGCGCGCGGTGCTCCTCCAGGCGCTCCACCAGCTCGGGGACGCCCCGGCCGTGAGCGGCCTCGGTCCTGACGATCGGCACCCGCCAGCGCGCCCCTTTCTCGGCGTGGTCGAGGTTGGCGAGCGAGAGCACGCCGCGGATCTCGCGCACCATCGTGTCGGTGAGCGGGTGGTCGGCCTTGTTGATCACGATCACGTCCGGGATCTCCATCACCCCCGCCTTGAGCGCCTGGATCGAGTCGCCCGAACCGGGCATCAGGACCAGCACCACTGTGTCCGCGTGGTCGACGATGTCCACCTCCGCCTGCCCCACCCCCACGGTCTCCACGAACACGTCGTCGCGGCCCGCCGCGTCGAGCAGCAGCGCTGCCTGCAGCGCCGCCTCGGAGAGCCCCCCCAGCGCGCCGCGGTTGGCCATCGAGCGGATGAACACCCCGGGGTCCAGGAAGTGCTCGCTGAGGCGGATGCGGTCCCCCAGCAGCGCGCCGTGGGTGAACGGGGAGGAGGGGTCGATCGAGAGCACCCCCACGGTGCGCCCCGCGTCGCGGCGGGCGCGGGTGAGCGCCCCGATCAGCGTGGACTTGCCCACCCCGGGAGGGCCGGTGAAGCCGAACACCGCGGCGCGGCCGGTGTGGGGGTAGACCTCCCGCACGAGCTCCCACCCCTCCGGGCGGTCGTCCTCCACCAGCGAGATCCCCCGCGCCAGCGCGCGGCGGTCGCCGGCCAGCAGCCGCTGGGCGAGGGTGGAGGGCATCGGCGAAGTATCTAGGATGCCCGCTCGTGACACAGCCCCGAGACTGCGTGCGCACGTGGCGGTGGATGCGCGCCAACAACATGGTCGATCGCCGCTACGCGCTGCTGGGCGTAAGGTGGCTGTGGCTGAAGCTGCGCTGGCGCGGGCGCCTTGTGACTGACGGCATCTGCTTCATCTGCCCCAGGGTGAAGATCGAGATCGGCCGCCACGCAAAGCTGCACATCGGCCGCTGGGCGTGGGTAGGGCACGGCACCAAGTTGCGCGTGCACGAGGGCGAGGTGCGGATCGGCGCCAAGACGGTGGTGGGCCAGGAGTGCACCGTCTCAGCCTTCCAGCACGTCTCGATCGGGCGCGAGTGCATCGTCGCAGACCGCGTGATGCTGATCGACTTCGACCACGGCGTCGTCGAGGTCGAGCGCCCGATCCGTCTACAGGGCATCTACAAGCGCGACGTGCGCGTCGGCCACAACGTGTGGATCGGCTACGGCGCCTGCGTCCTGCGCGGAGTGACCGTCGGCGACAACAGCGTGATCGGCACCAGCGCCGTGGTTACCCGCGAGGTCCCCCCGAACGCCGTGGTGGGCGGCATCCCTGCCCGTGTGATCCGGATGCGCGAGGCGCCCCGCTCGATGCGCTGGGAGGAGTAGACGAGGGAGAGAGCTTTAATAGGAGGGTGGGCGGGCCTCTAATCAAAGGGTCGGGGGAGGGGTCGCGTAGTGCGATCCGGGGCGGGTTCGGGTGCCGGGACACTCGGGTTAGGGTGGCCGGGGCGCCCGGGTTCAGGTGGGCGAGCGCTCGGGTTAGGGTGGCCGGGGGCGCCCGTGTACTCAGGGCGCCAGCAGCGCGGCGCAATCCGCGTGCACGGCGAGGTTGCGCACGGCGCTCGTGTCAGTGTCCGGGCCGGCAGCCAACGCCCGCTCGACGCCCTGGCGGTGGCCCTCGAAACGCTCGCGCGCGTAAGGGACCGCGAGGCCGCGCGAGACCATGAAGGCCCAGTCGCTGGCCTGCAGCGCCAGCAGCTCGCGCACCGCCGCGGCCCCCGCGCGGGGGCCGGCGCGCACCACATCCAGCTCGGCGGCCCGCGTGGCGAAGGCGATGTCCGCCACCGCCGGCCCCGACCAGGTTGAGAGGTCGCCGCCCTGGCCCCACGTGCTTGGCCCCCACTCCCCGCCAGGCTCCAGCTGCGAACTGCCGGCCCCGGGCTGCGCACTCCCGGCCCCAGGCTGCGCGCTCCCGCCCCCGGCGTAGGGGTCCTCCGCTCCCACGCTTCCGCGCTCGACCGCAGCGTCCCCCAGCGGCGCTGGCTCGTGGCGCTCGAGGGCGTCGTCGAGGCGCACCAGCTCAAGGCCCTGGCGTGCGCACTCCTCGACCACCGCGGTCAGCCAGGCCAGGCCCTCGTACCACCAGTGGCCCAGCAGCTCCGTGTCCAGGGCGCACACCACCAGCCCGCCCCCGGGCAGACCCTCGCCGTCGCGGCGCAGCCGCTCGCGGGTGCTGGACACGAAATCCGCGGCGTGCTCCCGCGCGAGGGCCAGCGCCTGCCGGTGGTCGTAAGGGTCCCCGTCGTTGGCCCACGGTTGGTGGTGGTGGACGGTGTGTCGGTGGTAGTCCCGGTAGCGCCCGTGCGCGGGGTAGCCCCGATCGCTCCACACCCGCGCGACGGTCGCGCGATCGATTGGCACGAGCACCACGCCCGCCTCCCCCCGCAGCGGACGCAGGTGCCCCGCTGCGCCCAACCCGAGACGGTCCGTCAGCTCCACGCACACCGCGCGCACCCCGGCGTCCGCCAGCGTGGGCTCCAGGTGCCCAGCGTGAGCGCACTCCGGCAGCCAGAAGCCGCCCCGCCACCCCGTGCCGAAGCGCGCGCGGTGCGACTCGATGCCGCTTTGAGCCTGCACTCGCAACCCCGCCTCGCTCGCCACGAGCGGGAGCACCGCGTGGGTGGCCGAGGAGGTCCACTGCGCGTGGGGGGCAAACGCGCCCAGCAGGTCCCCCCCACGGCGCTCGAAGCTCTCAAGGGCGCGCTCGTAGTCCCCCCAGGCCCGCTCCAGCTCGCGCGCCAGGGTCTCGTGCCCCCCCGCACGTAAGCCCTGGGCGTCCTCGGCGTGGGTGTAGCGGCGGGTCTCGCCCAGGAACCGCGCGAACCGCTCCCCCACCCCAGGCGCTTCGAGTTGGTCGCACAGCACCGGGGTCAGGGACACCGTCAGCGGCGCCCCCCGCTCCAACAGCTCCAGCAGCGGGAGGTAGCACGTGGCGATCGCCTCCCACAGCCACTCCTCCCCGAACGGCCACGTCCCGAAGCCCTCCACGTAGGGCATGTGGGTGTGAAGGACGATCGCCAGCTCGCCCTGCGGCCGGGGGCCTGGTTGGCGGGGAGCGAGAGGCCGCTCAGCGGCGCCCTCCTTCCGGCCGGCTCCACCAGTCTGCTTGGCGGCGCCCTCCTTCCGGCCGGCTCCACCAGCCTCCTCGGCGGCGCCCACCTTCCGGCCGGCTCCACCAGCCTGCTCGGCGGCGCCCACCGGCTCGGCAGCGCTCACCGGCTCGGGTCCAGCGCCCTGCTCACGCCCGGCACACCGCCACGAAGTCGAGCGCCTTCTCCAGGTCCGCTTGGCCCCGGGGACGCAACGCGAAGTCTGACACGGAGATCGCCGGGGTGAACCAGCCGTAGAAGCGCTCGGTGAGGCCGAGCCGGGGGTGCACGCTGTCCCAGCCCAGCCTTAGCGCGAGCTCGTGCACGCGCAGCTTGCGGGCGTGGAAGAGACCGAAGAGCGCCACCGAGGCGAAGTGCTCGCGGCACAGCCGCTCGAACTCCTGCGCGCGGTACTCGTGCACGTGCCACGGGTTGTCCGAGCGCTTCGCCCCCTTCGGGGCGAGGGTGAGCACGTTCGGAGTGGACAGGTACACCGTGCCCCCGCCGCCCTCGCTTGCCACGAGCGCGCGGAAGTGCTCGAGCGCCGCGCTGGGATCCTGGAGGTGCTCGATCGTCTGCAGGAACACCACCGCGTCCGCGGGCTCGGAGAAGGTCTCGATCAAGTCGCGCTCGAATCGCAAGCGCTCCCTGCGGTAGCGCGCGCGCGCGTGCTCGTGCGCCTGCGGGTTGGCGTCCACTCCCACCACGCTCGCGGCGCTCCCCGCGAGCACGTCCGAGCCGTAGCCCTCCCCGCACGCCATGTCGATCACACGCAGGCCCCCCACACGCGCCGCGATCCACCGGTAGACCACCAGGTGCCGGCGGAACCAGTAGTTCTCCTCCGGCACGTCCGGGAGCGTGCGCTCCCCCGTCAGCTCGAGCGGCGGAACGCCCTCGGGCTGATCGCGCTGCAGGTAGAGGGACGCCGGCACCGCGCGCGAGTATATGGTCCCGCTCGTGACCCCCCCTCCCTTGAGCGCCGAGGAGATCCGCGACGTCAACACGCGTTACCACGACGTCGCCGCGGGCCACTACGACGCGAAGTGGGGGATCGACTTCGGGGACATCGGCCTCGAGCAGGTCACCGCCAAGGTGCGCAAGGCGCTCGGCGAGCGCCCCGGCCACTACCAGCGCTCCCTGGAGATCGGGGCGGGGACGGGGTACTTCACGCTGAACATGATGCGCGCCGGGCTGATCGAGCGGGCCGCGTGTACCGACATCTCACCGGGGATGCTCGCGGCGCTGGGCGCCAACGCGGAGCGCCTCGGGCTGCAGGTCGAGACCGTGAGCGCTGACGCCGAGCGCCTGCCCTTCGAGGACGGAAGCTTCGACCTCGTGGTGGGCCACGCGGTCCTGCACCACCTCCCCGACCTCCCCACCGCCTTCGGGGAGCTCGCCCGCGTGCTTGCCCCCGGCGGCACGCTGCTGTTCGCCGGGGAGCCCTCCCGCTACGGCGACCGCCTCGCGCGCGCACCCAAGCGGTTCGCCGGCGCCGTGGCCCCCCTGTGGCGGACCGCGCTGCGCGCCCGCCCGGCCCCGCCGGCCGAGGGAGGGGCGCCCGATGCGGCCCTGGAGAGTGTGGTCGACGTCCACGCCTTCGCCCCCGGGGAGCTGCGCGAGCTCGCGCACGGGGCGAACCTCGAGCAGGTGCGCGTGATCGGCGAGGAGCTCCTGGCCAACTGGTTCGGTTGGACCAACCGCACCCTCGAGGCCACCGCCGAGCCCGCGGACATCCCGTGGGCGTGGCGCCAGTACGCCTACCGCGGCTACCTCGCGCTGCAGGAGCTCGACCGCCGCCTGCTGGAGTCGCGGTTGCCCGCCGCGATCTTCTACAACCTGATGCTCTCCGCGCGCAAGGCGGATTGACGTCAGGCTGCAAGGGGATTGACGCAGTCTGCTCGGCGATGCGCTCCGGCGGGCCGCCGGGCCGCTGGGGGAAGCCGCTCACCACCCGCGCCTCTTAGCAGACCCTCGGCAGCCGGGTCCGCCCTCCCCGGGGCTCGGGTACTGACCGTTACGTACCCTCCGAGGTTCGCCAGCCCCAGACGGTTCATCCCCTTAGACTCTGCCTCATGCCCGACCGTCTGCACCGGGACTTCCCGCTCTTCCCGCTCGGCATCGTGGCGCTGCCGACCGAGAACGTGCCCCTGCACATCTTCGAGGACCGCTACCGCACGATGATCGAGGAGTGCTTGGAGGACGAGCGCGAGTTCGGGATCGTGTGGATGGCCGACGACGAGCTCAAGCCGGTCGGCTGCGCGTGCACGGTCGAGCAGGTGCTCGAGCGCATGGAGGATGGGCGCATGAACATCCTCGTGCGCGGTACCAGGCCGTTCCGGCTGGTCGAGCGCCAAGACGATCTCCCTTACCCGGCGGGTGTCGTGGAGTTCCTCGACGAGCACGACGAGCCGGCCGACCTCGAGGTGACGCGCGCCACCCGCGAGCTGTACGCCAAACTGGTCGAGCAGGCGACCGACAACGCCCTCTCGACGGAGGAGATCGAAGCGCTCGACGCCTACCGCATGGCCGCCACGGTGGAGTTCGGCGCCGACGCCAAGCAGGAGCTCCTCGAGCTGCGCTCCGAGAACGCGCGCCTGCGACTGCTCACGATGCTCTTTCGCGCCGCCATCAAGCGTATGGAGCTCGTCGAGCGCGCCCACGCGCACGCGCAGTCCAACGGGAAGGTGCGCTTCGGGTAGCGCTCGCTGCGGCAGGCCGCACCTTCTGCCGGTTCACTGCAGCAGGCAGCACACCCTTCTGCCGTTCACTGCGGCAGGCGACACCCCTTCTGCGGTTCACTGCAGCAAGCCACACCCCTTCGGCGGTTCACTGCGGCAGGCCGCACACCTTCTGCGCCACTTCAAGCACGAAGTACGCCAGGTGGCGCAACACCGAGGGCTGGTCCGCGGAGTTATCGGCGAAGCGCACCGTTCCTTCGGCGTCACGCACGTAGTAGCGGAGCACCGATCCCGGCCGCGGGGGCAGCGAGAGGTGCTTGGCGGAGGGCTCCTGGAGTTCTTCGGTGATACTCCGCGCCAGCAGCAGCTGGGGATCGCTCAGCTGGCGCTTTGGGCCTGGGTGGGCGGGGCGGACGGGTCCTTCGTTACAGCGGACCGCCCCGCCTTCGTTGACCACCAGCGCGAAGCGCGCCCCCGGCACGCTCCCCGAGCGCTGCACCACGAACAGGTCGGGCAATTCCACGTTCTCGCCACAGCCCACCACGGCGGCCGCGGCGAGCAGCGTCCCGATCAACACGCCCGCCCGTGCCACCAACGCGCCGTGGGGCATCCGCCCACCACTACCCATACCCTTCGCAGATGAACTCACCCGCAGGGAGCATATTCGCCGCCGGACTCCCCGCCGGCCACGGAGGCGGGGGCGCGAGCGCCGCACGAAGCGGGCGACGCGAGTGAGCTCACCCGAACGGGGCATCGTCGCCGCCGGGCATCCGCTGACCGCGGAGGCGGGGGCGCAGGTGCTGCGCGAAGGGGGCAACGCGGTCAACGCAGCGGTCGGGGCGATGCTCATGTCGTTCGTGGCGGAGCCGCTGCTGACCGGGCTGGGCGCGGGGGGCTACCTGATGGTGGCGGGCCCGGAGTGGGAGCCCGCCCTGCTGGACTTCTTCGTGGAGGCCCCCGCCCGGGCGCGGGATGGCTCGGCGGCGGAGCTCCAAGCGATCGACGTGTCCTTTGGGGACGCGGTACAGACGTTTCACATCGGGCCGGCCTCCTGCGGAATCTACGGAACGCCGGCGGGGGTATGCGAGGCGGTCGCGCGGTGGGGCACCGTACCGCTCGAAGCGCTCGCCGCACCCGCGGCCCGCCTCGCGCGCGCGGGAGTGGCGCTGAACGCCGGGCAGGCCTACGTGGCGGAGATCCTCACCGAGCTGCTCCTCTCGACCGCGGAGTGCGCCGCGCTGTGGGCGCCCGCGGGCCACGTGCTGCGTGAGGGCGAGGTGTTGCGCAACCCCGCGCTGGGGGAGTCGCTGGAACGCCTCGGCCGGGACGGCGCCGAGCCCTTCTACCAAGGAGATCAGGCAGCGGCCGTCAGCGAGTGGGTGGGCGAGCGCGGCGGCTCGATCACGCGCGCAGCGCTCGCCTCCTACAGAGCGCAGCAGCGCCGCCCGGTGCAGATGGGATACCGCGACCGCGAGGTGCTGACCAACCCGCCGCCCTCGGCGGGGGGCACGCTGCTCGCGTATGCGCTCGGCCTGCTCGACCGGCAGCCGGCACCGCCGACGCTGCAGCAGGTCGTGGCGGCGATGGAGGCCGCCCAGGCGGAGCGCACCCCCGATTTCGTGGAGGGCCTTGCCGAGGAGGGCTTCCTCGAGCGGTTCCTCGCGGAGCGCCTGGACGCTCGCGAGCACCCCGGTCCGACCGGCCCCGCCTCCGCTGGCCACCTCGGCTCCACCACCCACATCTCGGTGCTCGACGGCGCGGGGAGGGCGTGCAGCGTGACGTGCACCAACGGAGAGGGCTCGGGAGTTGTGGTGCCCGGTACCGGCATCCACGTGAACAACATCATGGGCGAGCAGGACCTGAACCCGCTGGGTTTCCACCTGCACCCCGCGGGGCGCAGGATGCCGAGCATGATGGCGCCCTCGATCGTGCGGCGGGCGGGTGAAGTGGAGCTGGTCCTCGGCAGCGCGGGCTCCAACCGCATCCGCTCGGCTCTGTTGCAGACGATCGTGGGGGTGGTCGACCGCGGCCTGCGTGCCCCGGAGGCGGTGCAGGCGCCCCGGGTGCACTTCGAGGAGGGAGTGGTGTACGCAGAGCCCGGAATCGACGTGCGCCCGCTCGCGCAGGAAGGCCGGCGGGTGGTGAGCTTCCATGCGCTCAACCTCTACTTCGGGGGCGTGCAGGCGGTGCAGCGCAAGGACGGGGCGCTGATCGGCACGGGCGACCCTCGCCGGGGCGGAGTCGCGATGCCGGCTTGAGGCGCAGCGGAGGGCGCCGGCCCTCAGGCCCGCGGCATGAACTCAGGGACCTCCAGCTCGTCCACCGCGAGGCCCCCGCGGCGCTCGCGACGGCCTGTGTCCCCGGAGCGCCCCGCGCGCTGTACACGCGGCTCGCCCCTCGGCTCCTCCAGACGGCCCCTGCCGGAGGCGCGTGAGCCGCGCGGCTGCTCGTAGCCGGTGGCCACCACCGTGACCCACACCTGCTCCTCGAGCTTCTCGTCGACCATCGCGCCGAAGATGATGTTCGCGTCCGGGTGCGCCGCCTCGGAGACCGCCTTCGCCGCCTCGTTGACCTCCCACAGGGAGAGGTCCCGCCCGCCCGTGATCGAGAGCAGGATCGAGCGCGCGCCCTCCATCGAGGTTTCCAGCAGCGGCGAGGCGACCGCCTGCATCGCGGCCTCCGTCGCGCGGTGCTCGCCGCCGGCGCCCATCCCGATCCCCAGCAGCGCGTTGCCCGCGCCGCTCATGATCGTGCGCACGTCCGCGAAGTCGAGGTTGATGAGGCCCGGCAGCGTCACCAGGTCGCAGATGCCCTGCACCCCCTGACGCAGCACGTCGTCCGCCACGCGGAACGCCTCCACCATTGAGGTCTGCTTGTCCAGCACCGTCAGCAGGCGGTTGTTGGGCACCACGATCAGGGTGTCCACCTCTTCCGCCAGCGCCTGCACGCCCAGATCGGCCTGCTCGGCACGGCGGGAGCCCTCGAAGCCGAACGGCTTCGTGACGATCGCCACCGTCAGCGCCCCCACTTCGCGCGCGATCCGCGCCACGATCGGCGCCGCGCCCGTGCCCGTGCCCCCGCCGGCGCCCGCGGTGATGAAGATCATGTCCGAGCCCTTCAGCAGGGCCTTCGCGCGGTCGTAGTCCTCCATCGCCGCCGCCCGTCCCAGGTTCGTGTCCGAGCCCGACCCCAAGCCCCTCGTCAGCTCGGCGCCGATGTGCAGCGTGATGTCCGCCGTGGACTGCTGCAGCGACTGCAGGTCAGTGTTGATCGCGAGGAACTCGACGCCCGCCACCTCGGCCTCCACCATGCGGTTGACGGCGTTCACGCCCGCGCCCCCCACGCCCACCACGCGGATCACCGGCTGGGTCACCCCCTGCCCGTCCACACCTGCCCGCTGGCCGATCTCCGATCGGTCCTCGCGCGCGTACACGTCCGCCGCCGGAGGCTCCTCCGCCCTCCTCGCCGCGGCGGGCGACTCCATCACGTTCGCGGGGATCTCCGCGGAGAAGACGTTGCGCAGGCGCTCCCGCGGACTGGGGACCGAGGCCTGCTCCTCCTCGACCGCGTCCGGAGTGCTCAAACCGCGCCTGGCCGGTGCAGCGGGCTGCTCGGGCTCCTTTGCCGCAGACGGCTGCTTCGGCTCACGTGCCGTGGACCGCCGCTCGGGCTCCTGCCCCAGCCCCTTGGGCTGTGCGCCCCCAAGCTTCGATCGGTCAAGCGGCTGCGTGGGCTCCTTTGCCTCTGACCGCCCCTCGGGCTCGCGACCCAGCCCCTCGGGCTGAGCGCCCCCGATCTTCGCCTGCTCGCCGGCAGGAGACTCGGCGTCGGACTCCGCCAGCGACTGCTGGCGCTCCGCCGCCTCTTCCTCCTCGGTCTTGCGGAACAGGGCCGCCAGGGGTCCCTCGCGCATACTTGCGCGACTTGCCGCGCGTTTACTCTGGGCCATGGGCGAGGACCTCCTCCTGCGGGCCGTGGGCGCGGACCTCCCCGTTCGAGCCGTGCGCGAGGACCTCCTGCGCGAGCTGGCGGTAGGACTGCGCCGCCACGCCCTCGGGCTCGTACTTGAGCACCGACATGCCCTTCACCGGCGCCTCCGCGAAACGGACCGTCTTGCGGATGCGCGAGGCGAACACCCGGTCGCCGAAGTTCTCCTCAAGGATCTCGATCGCCTCCTTCGCGTGGATCGTACGCGAGTCCACCAACGTGGGAAGGATACCCTCGATGTCGACGTCCGGGTTGAGGTTCTCGCGGATCATCGCAAGCGTGTTCTGCAACTGGATCAGCCCGCGCATCGACAGATACTCGCACTGCACGGGGACGATCACCTTGTCGGCCGCCGTAAGCGCGTTGATCGTCAGCAGCCCAAGGCTCGGCGGAGTGTCGATGCAGATGAAGTCGTAATCCTCCCGGATCGGCTCGAACGCCTTCTGCAGCGAGCGCTCGCGGCCGATCATCGTGGACATCGCGATCTCCGCCCCCGCCAGGTCGATCGAGGCGCAGGCCACGTCCACCTCCCGCTTGCGCACCACCTCGCGGATCGAGGTTTTGTGGACCAGCACGTCGTACATCGATTTCTCCAGCGTGTCCGGGTCGATGCCCTGGGACATCGTGAGGTTGCCCTGGGGGTCCATGTCCACGCACAACACCCGGTGGCCCTCCTCCGCGAAGGCGGCCGCCAGGTTCAGCGTCGTCGTTGTCTTGGCCACCCCGCCCTTCTGGTTGGCGAACGCGATGACCTTGGCCCGTCCTTGCACGGCACGCTCCGATGCTCGATGGTGGAAAAGCCGTCGCGTGAGTATTCGCACGCGGAGGGGGGATTCCTGCACACCCGAATACGATCCTCCCGTGCCCCCGCGCCACGTCAAGCTCGAGCGGCGGCTCGCCGGCCGCACCGTCTGCGTCTGCGCCGGCCCCGGCGGGGTGGGCAAGACCACCACTGCCGCCGCGCTCGCGCTCGGCCTCGCCCGCAACGGGCAGCGGGTCGCGGTCGTCACGATCGACCCCGCCCGGCGCCTCGCGAGCGCGCTTGGCGTCGGCGAGCTCGGCAACGAGCCACGGCGCATCGACCCGGAGCTGCTGGCCGCCCACGGGATCGAGCTCCGCGGGGAGCTGTGGGCGACGATGCTCGACGCCAAGGGCACCTTCGACGACTTGATCGCGCGCCTCGCCCCCGACGAGCGCGCGCGCGAGGCCGCCCTCTCCAACCGCATCTACCAGGAGGTCTCCTCCGCCGTCGCCGGCACCCAGGAGTTCTCCGCCATCGCCAAGCTCTACGAGCTGCACCTCGAAGGGGACTTCGACACGATCGTGCTCGACACCCCGCCCTCGCGCAACGCCCTGGACTTCCTCGACGCGCCGGGGCGCATGACGCGCTTTCTGGAGGGCCGCGCGCTGAAGATGTTCCTCGTCCCCAGCAACCTCGCCGCGCGCGTCGTCGGTCGCGGGACCGGCCTCGTGCTGTCCGTCTTCTCCCGCTTCACCGGCGTCGACCTGATCGGGGAGCTGTCGGGCTTCTTCGGCTCGCTCGCCGGGATGGTGGACGGCTTCCGCGAGCGCGCCCACGCCGTCGATCGGCTGCTGCGCGACCCCGCGACCGCCTTCCTGCTCGTCACCTCTCCCGAGCCCGAGCCCGCCCGCGAGGCGGCCCTCTTCGCCGAGCACCTCGCCGCCGCCGGCATGGACCGTGCCGGGACAATCGTTAACCGCGTCCACCGCGACGGCTTGCAGGGGCACTCCCCTGCGCAGGTGCAGGCGCTGCTCGTAAGGGACCTCGGCGAGCGGCTCGCCGCGCGCGTGGCCGCCAACCTCGCCGACTTCGACGTACTCGTGGAGCGCGACCGAGAGAGCGTCGCCCGGCTGTCAGAGACCCTCGGCGACCCCGACCCGATCCTCGTGCCCCACCTAGACGGGGACGTTCAGGATCTCGCAGGTCTCGACCGCATCGCCCGGCACCTCTTTTCCTGACATCCGCTCCCGCGGCGGCCCCTCTTGTAGGAACCCCCCCAGAGGCGACCCCTCCGGCCCACGCCGCGCCTTCACTTCCTCGGTCTCCTCCGGCGGCGCCAGCAGCGCGTCGGCGAGGGTCACAAGGTCAGGGGGCAGGTGCCCGCACACGACGTCCCGCAGCAGCGCCCGCAGGTGGCCGGCGAGCTCTGCCACCAGCGCATCGCAACTCGCGTGCTCGAGCGCGGCGCCCGTGATCACGGCACGCTCCAGGGCGATCGCCTGGAACACCCGCCGAGTCAGACCGGGACGCTCCACGGGCGTGGCGCAGAG
The DNA here is from genome assembly GCA_963703395.1 of uncultured Solirubrobacterales bacterium. Lineage (GTDB taxonomy): Bacteria > Actinomycetota > Thermoleophilia > Solirubrobacterales > Solirubrobacteraceae > Palsa-744. The sequence continues at coordinate 2,149,257 of OY969817.1, forward strand.
CGCGGCGAGCCGGCCGGCGAGCAGGCCGCTGGCGGGTCCCTCCGGCTCGAGCAGGGCCCGCAGCGCGAGCAGGTGGTCGCTCAGCGCCTCCAGTTCCGACGTGCGTTCACAGCCCATCTCGAAGCGGGCCAGCGCCCACGCAAGCTCGGGCCGGCCGATCGCAGGCGCGCGCGTCCCAGCAAGCTCGGGAGAAACCGTGCCCATGCCGTGCAGCGTCTCGATCAGCGCGACCTCCCCGGCGTTCGTGAAGGCCGCCGCGTCCAGCGCGTCGAGCGCTCGGCGCAGCCGCTCCCCGCAGAGCTCGAAGTCGGTCTGCTCCGCGAACACGACCTCCAGCAACGTCCGCAACACCACGTTCGCCCGTGCCCGCCGGTCGCCCCGCCCGATCCGCACGTCCCGCTGGAGCAGGTAGCGCTCGAGCCCCTGCAGGCATTCCAGCAGCCGCTCCGCCGCAGCGTAGGTCTCCAGGTCGGCGAGCGCCGGCCAGCGCTCCTGGATGAACGCGCGGGTCAGTGGGCGGTAGCAGTACAGCGCCGGGCGTCGCCCGCGCGAAGCGCTGGCCGCGAGCTCGAACGGCACCTCCGCGCCGGCGTCGAGCTCCGCCTGCAGGCGCCGCGCGGAATCCTCCACGAACTGCGTGAGGGCCGTCTCGAGCTGGCGTGAGCGCACGAGGGCTCACTTCGCCGGGGCTCCCCGCGCTCCTGCCCGACGCAGCCGGTCTTGCAGCGACAGACCTCCGCGCGTGGCCCGGTGAGGAGTTGCCTTGTGATCGTCCACGTGGCGAGGCGTCAAGACGCGCGCGAGGGTGCTGGCCGATCGGAGATCCCGTCGATCTTCGATCGGTCCTCCTCCCGCGTCTCGGGTGGGTGTCAGCCCACGGGTGAGCCCAGCGCTACGGGGGTGAGCCAGCGCTACGCGACCGCTGCCGCGACCGGGGAGAAGATCGCCGAGGTCACCCTGCCCTCGCAGCCCTGCACGATCCAGCGCTCGCCGTAGACGCGCATGTCATCGATGATCGGCAGCAGCGCCGTGCCCTTCTCGGTCAGCGCATACTCCACCCGCGGGGGGACCTCAGGGAAGGTGTGGCGCTCCACGATCCCCTCCTCCTCCAGCGCCCGCAGCCGCAGCGAGAGCGTGCGCGGGCTGATCCCCTCCAGCGAGCGCTCCAGCTCGCAGAAGCGCGAGTGGCCCTCAGACAGGTCTCGGATCAGCAGCAGCGTCCACTTCGCGCACACGATCTCGGCCGTGCGGCACACCGGACATGTCTCATCTACGGCCACCCCCTCACTTTACCAAGTGAAGTATTACGCGACCGTCAGCGGCGACCGGCCGACGGGCGCTGGCTGCTGCTGCGACTGCTGAGCGGCGGGAGCGGCAGGTGCGGACCCCGGAAGCGGCTGAGGGGAAGCGCCATTCGGGGAGGCGGTCGGGCCGGTCGGCTCTCCACCCCGCTGCGCCTCCACCGAGGCTACGTCCTCCATCGTGGTTCCGCGACGGCCGTCGGCCTGCACCAGCAGCTTGAAGTCGTGGGGGCTCGTGGCTACGCGCATCGCGTCGTCGAGGGTGACCCTCCCGGCCTTCAGGTGCCCGAAGAGGGCCTGGTCGAAGGTCTGCATCCCGTAGTAGCCGCCGGAGGCGATCACCTCGTTGAGCTTGCCCGTCTGGGCGGGGTCGACGATCATGTCGCGCACCCTCCCCGTCATCCGCAGGATCTCGCACACTGCAACCCGGCCGCCGTCCGACCCCGGCACGAGGCGCTGGGAGATGACCCCCTTAATCGTGCCCGCGATCATCGAGCGCGCCTGGGCGTGCTGGTGGGGAGGGAAGAAGTCGAGCATCCGGTTGATCGACTCCGCCGCGTCGACCGTGTGAATCGTGGAGAGCACCAGGTGGCCGGTCTCGGCGGCCGAGAGCGCGGTCTGCACGGTCTCCTCGTCGCGCATCTCCCCCACCAGGATCACGTCGGGGTCTTGGCGCAGCACGCGGCGCAGAGCGCGCTTGAAGGAGGCGGTGTCCATCCCTACCTCGCGCTGGTTGATCACCGCGCGCTTGTCCCGGTGCACAAACTCGATCGGGTCCTCGATCGTGACGATGTGCTTGCTGAACGTCTCGTTTATGTGGTCGATCATCGCGGCTAGAGTCGTTGACTTGCCCGACCCCGTGGTGCCCGTGAGCAGCACGATTCCACGCTCCTCCTCGGCCAGTTCCCGCACCACCGGCGGCAGCGTCAGCTCCTCGATCGTGCTGATCTTGGTGGGGATCGCGCGGCACGCCAGCGAGATCACTCCGCGCTGGCGGAAGGCGTTGATGCGAAAGCGCGCCACGCCGGCGATCTCGAACGAGAAGTCGACCTCGTGCTCCTCGGTGAATTCCTGCAGCTTGGTCGGGTCGTGCAGCAGATCGTGCAGCGCCCGCTCCGTGTCCTCCGCGCTCATGCTCTCCCCGTGCTCGTCGTGGGCGAGGATGCCGTGCACTCGGTACAGCGGCGGCGAGTCCACCTTCAGGTGCAGATCCGAGCCGTGCTTGGTGACCAGCTCGCGCAGCGCTGACTGCACGTCGAACATGCTCCCCGCATCGGCATCCTCCGCGGGTGCCTTGAGCGCGAAGCGAAGCCGTGGACGGAGGCTACGCTACGTCCTTTAGCTTCTGCGCCTCTGCCAGCGACTGCAGCTTCTTCAGCGACTGGTTCTCGATCTGGCGGATGCGCTCGCGGGTCACGTTGAAGGTGCGGCCCACCTCGTCCAGGGTGCGGGGATGCTCGCCGCCGAGGCCGTAGCGCAGCTCGAGCACGCGGCGTTCGCGGTAGGAGAGGTTCTCCAGCGCCTCCCGCAGCGCCTCCTTGGTGAGGATTTCGGCGGCCCGCTCGTACGGGGACTCCGCGCGCTCGTCGGCGATGAACTGGCCGAACTCCGACTCCTCCTCGTCGCCCACCGGCTTCTCCAGCGACACCGGCGCCTGCGCGGAGCGCTTGATCGAGTCGACCTCTTCGGGGTCGATCCCCGTGACGTCCGCGATCTCCTCCGCGGTCGGTTCGCGGCCCAGCTCGGTGACCAGCTTGCGCTCGGCGCGGCCGATCTTGTTGAGCTTCTCCACCACGTGCACCGGGATGCGGATCGTGCGCGCCTTGTCCGCCAGCGCCCGCGCGATCGCCTGGCGGATCCACCACGTGGCGTACGTTGAGAACTTGAAGCCCTTGCGGTAGTCGAACTTCTCCGCCGCGCGCACCAGGCCGAGGGTGCCCTCCTGGATCAGGTCGAGGAAGGGCAGGCCCTGGTTGCGGTAGTTCTTCGCGATCGACACCACCAGCCGGAGGTTGGACTCGACCATCTTCTGCTTGGCATCCAGGTCGCCGCGCTCGATCCGCTTGGCGAGATCGACCTCCTCCTGAGCGGTCAGCAGCCGCACCTTGCCGATGTCCTTGAGGAACAGCTGCAGCGAGTCGGTCGTCATGTCCGGCTTGAGGTCGAGCGTCGCTTTCGCTTTGCGCCGACCGCGTTTGTCCGGGGCGCGCTCCACCTGCGACGCCGCCGCGGTCGCCGGGTCGATGTCCTCGACGAGCTCGATCTCCGATTTCTCCAGGAAACCGTGCAGCTCCTCGACGTCCGACTCGTCCAGATCCAGCTCGGAGGTCGCCGTGGAGATCTCCGCGAAGGTCAACACCCCCACCTGCTGGCCCTTCGCCAGCAGGCCCTTTATCTCATCGAGCTCCTGCAGTTCGACTACTGACATCGATTTCCGTTTCCGTAGACAGCGTTCTTCTCGAAATTTTCTGGGCCGCCCGCCTTGCGCACACAAGTGACCCTCCGGATGCACCGAGGACCTGCCCCCGCCCGGCCGCGACCGAGGCGCGCCACGTTACAACCGAACGTGGACCCTATGCTAACGCTTCGCCGCCGCCAGTCCTTATGCGCGATGATTGCGGCCGCATGAATCCCCCGAGCGCAACCGACAGGCCCCCCAGGCGACAGCGCGCCGACGGACAACCGCGGTCCCGCGATCCCAGTGCAGAGGATCCGGGCGTGCTGGGGAGCCTCCCCAGCACACGTCCCCAGCGCCCCAGCCCCCGCCGAGCGGCAGCGCGGCGAACCGCCGCGGCCCGCGCCGAGCGGACGACCGCAACCAGACCCGCGCAGACCGCCGAGGCCCCCGCGAAGCCGGCCGCTAACACCCGTGCCAAACTGGCCGTGGACACCCCCGCGAAGCCGGCTGCGCACACCCGTGCCACGCCGGCCGCGAACACCCCCGCAACCCCCGCCCGGCCGAGCGCGGACACCCGTGCCCGGCCCGCCGCGAAGGCTCGCGCCAAACGAGGCACGACGACTCCGGTGCAGCCGGCCGCGAACGCTCGCCCGGGGCGAGCCGGGAAGACTCCGCGCAAGCTCGCTGAGCCCCCGGTGCCCCCACAGGGCTTCGAGGCCGAGGAGCAGATCGAGCCTGGGCGTCCCGTGCAGCCTCCGAGCGGCCCCGAGCTGGCGGCCTCGGTGGCAGAGCTCTTCGGGGAGCTCGCCCAAGCGGGCCTGTCCGCCGGGGGTCGTCTCGTGAAAGACGCCCTCAAGCGACTATCTGGCTAAATCCGCAAACTGCGGGGCTCAGACCGCTCTTGTGGAGAGAACCCCCGTCCCGCGGCCATGTATACTGCGCGCACGCCGAACCTCTGCGACCCCGGTCGCGGAGGACGGGGGACCCAATGTGGACCGAGTCGATCGGGGGCACTGCTCCGGAGGCGCGGCCAGGGGCGAATCGGTCCTTCCGGGACCGTAGCGCCATCAGGCGCGAGCCCGTCAGCTCACCCCGTAGGCGAGACGACAACCATGCACACCGCTTTCTCCAAGCATGCCCTGCTTGCAGGGCTCTTGTCCGCGTCGCTCGCCACGCTCGCCACGTTGGCGGCACCCGTCGTGGTCGCGTTCGCCGACACGGGCGACGCGGAAGCAAGCGCCCCCGGACAGAGCGCCGGCGCTCCCGCCTCCGGCACCCCGGCCTCCGGCACCGCGACCTCGGGCACCCCGGCACCAGCGGCGAGCGGCTCGCCTTCCGGCGGCGCCTCCCCCGAACCGGCCTCCCTGGGCAAGGTCACGCTGGCGACGTGGTTCGGCCCCGGCTTCTACGGCCACGCCACCGCCTGCGGACAGAAGATGAGTCCCACGATCGTGGGCGTCGCGAGCCGCACCCTTCCCTGCGGAACGCTCGTGCAGATCGGCTACCGCGGCCGCCAACTGACGGTGCCCGTGCTCGATCGGGGGCCCTACGGCCACAACCACGCCACGTGGGACCTGACGAGGGGCGCCGCGCGGGCGCTCGAGATCAAGGACACGGTGCGCATCACCACCCAGATCGTGGGCCACGTCCCGAACACCCCCACACTCGGCGAACCCTCCCCGTCGGGCGCGCCCTCCGGTCCGCTCGCCGTGCCCCCCGCGGCCGCGAACACCGGCGGGGCAACCGCGGGCTGAACCCCTACGCCGCGTCGTCCTCGGGCGCCACCGCCCGCCCGGCGGCGCGCGCGGCATAGAGATCCACGTCAGCGTGGGCTGCGAGCGTCGCGGCCTCCTCCCCGTCGGCGGGGCACACCGCCACCCCAATCGCGACCCCTAGCGACTCGCCGCGGTGGACGGCCGCGGCACGCGCGGTGGGCGCCAGCCGCTCGGCGAGCGCACGCGCGCCGCCGGAGTCGGCCCGCGACGCCGTCAGCCACCAGCGGCCGCCGCCCTCGCGCACGATCGTGTCAGTTGGACGCAGCTCCCGCTCGATCGCCGCCTCGACGCGGTCCAGCAGGCCGGTGAGCACAGCCGCGGGCTCCTCCTGGGCAAGCCGGTGCACACCCAGCGCCTCGACCAGCAGCACAGCGAACGGCAGCCCCTCCGCCGCATGACGCTCAAGGCTCGCCCCGATCGATTCGGCCCACGCGACGGGACTCTCGCCACCCCTCTTTCGATGGGGTGGGTGGGCTCCAACGAAAGGGCTCTCCCCACCGGGCTCGATCCACGCCTGCGGGTCCTCGCCGCTCGGCGTGAGCGGCGCCCGCGGGGCCTCACGGCGAATGTCGTGGATCGCGATCTCCGGCTCCTCCGGGGGCGCGGGTGGCTGCGGCTCGAGTGCTGCGGGTCGCTGCGGCTCGGGCGCCACGGGCGGCTCCCGCTCGGGTGCCGGCTCCTCGCCGGCCAGGGCCGCCACGACCGCGCAGACCTGCGCCAGGCGCTCGGAGAGCTCGGCCACTCGCCGCGCGCGCGGTTCGCGCAGCTCCTCGCGCACCGCCTCCCACAGGGTCGCGCACAGCTCCTCGGCCGCCCGCGCCGCCCGCACCAGGCGAGCCGCCGCCGCGGCGTCGAGCGGCGCGTGGGCGGGGAGGCGCGGATCGAGGGGAGTGTCGCCCATGAAGCTCACTTGAATACCACCCACCACGGATGGCACGCGCGTCCTCGCGGCGTGGCCCGGCGTGTGCGAACGGCTCACTGCAACCAGCAGTCCGGACCGCACCAGCCTCACCCCCGGCGGGGTAGCCTGTTGGGAGAGCATGACGGGTCTGTGGATCCTCCTCGCGGTGGTCGGCGCGCTTGCGCTGCTCGCCCTCCTGTTGGGCCTCGCGCGCGCACTGCTGAGCCGCGACCGGTGGCTGGCGGACACTGCCATCACCAACCTCCACGACCTCTCCACCGTGGACGAGCGCACTGGCGCGGCGCGCTCGGTGCAGACGGCCGACCTGCGACTGAGCGAGCGCGCGCTCGACGAGCTCTGGTCTCCCGCGCACCTGGAGCGGTTGGCGCGGACCTACTGGCGCTTCCTCACCCGTGTGACGTTCGGTCTGATACGGGTGCGCTACACCGAGAGCGAGCGCCTCGTGGTGCTGCTCTTCCGGCCGTTGACGCTGCTCGCGTTCCGGGCTCCGGAGTACGAGTTGGAGCTCGACCACGGGGTGGTGCGCTGGCGTTTGCAGCGGGGTCTGCTGGTGGCCCGCGCGGGACGCGAGAGCAAGGGACACCTGCAGATCGACGTGCGCCGCCTGCACGCGGAGGACTCGGACGCGGAGGGCTCGGAGGGGGACGGCTCGGCCGCGCAGGGACCGGAGAGAGACGGCTTGGAGGCGGCGAGCTCGGAGGGGGCGCGCCTGCACATCGAGGTGGAGGTCGCCAACTTCCACCCCGCGATCGCCTCGGGAATCAGCCGCCGCCTTTACAACGCCACCCAGTCGCGCATCCACGTGATCGTGACCCACGGCTTCCTGCGCTCGCTCGCGCGTCTGGACCTCGCGGAGTCGCGGGTCGGGCACCTCGCGCAGGACGGTGAGGCACAGGGTCCCGGAGTGGTCCTGCCCCGATGAACCCTACCCGCCGTTACCCGAACCGCGAATCCCCGTAGATCGCGCGCAGCTTCGCGCGGTCGTGGCGCGCGCTGACGCGCCGCACCGTGCCCGAGCGGGTGCGCATGACCAGCGATTCGGTGCTCGCCCCGCCCGCGCTGGGGTAGCGCACGCCCTGCAGGACGTCCCCGTCGGTGATCCCCGTGGCCGAGAAGAAGACGTCCTCGCCCGCCACCAGGTCGTCGCGGTCGAGCACCCGCTGCAGGTCGTAGCCGGCGTCCTGCGCGGCGGAGCGCTCGTGCTCGGTGCGGGGCCACAGCCGTCCCAGCAGCTGGCCGCCGAGGCACTTGATGGCGGCGGCCGAGATCACCCCCTCGGGGGTGCCCCCGATTCCCCACAGGAGGTCCACCGGGGAGCGCTCGGTGACCGCGAGCAGCGAGGCGGACACGTCACCGTGCGCGATCAGCCGCACGCGCGCTCCCGCCTGCCGGATCGCCTCGATGCCCTGCTCGTGGCGGGGGCGGTCGAGCACGACCACAGTCACGTCCCCCACCTCGCGGCCCTTGCGCTCGGCGATCAAGGCGACCGTCTCGGACAGGGGGCGGTCGAGGTCGAGCAGGTCGGCGATCTCGGGGGAGCCCACCATCTTCTCCATGTACACGCACGGACCGGGGTCGAACATCGTGCCGCGGCTTGAGAGCGCGATCACCGCCAGCGCGCTCGGCATCCCGTGGGCCGCGAGCGTGGTGCCCTCCAGGGGGTCCACGGCGATGTCCACCTCGGGCGGCGAGCCGTCGCCGATGCGCTCGCCGTTGTAGAGCATCGGCGCCTCGTCCTTCTCACCCTCTCCGATCACCACCACGCCGTCCATCTGGATGGAGCTCAGGGCGTAGCGCATCCCGTCCACCGCGGCCTGGTCCGCCCCCTCCTTGTCGCCTTTGCCCACCTGGCGCGCCGCCGCGAGCGCAGCGGCCTCGGTGACGCGCACGAGCTCCAGGGCGAGGTTGCGGTCGGGACGCTGACGGGTGGGGTCCGGGCTCAAATGGATACCTTTACTGCGCGTGCTCGTGAAACCTACACCAGAGGAGGAGCTTTGAGCCAGATCGGGTTCGTAGGGATGGGGAGGATGGGCGGCGGCATGTCGCACCGCATCGTCCGGGACTCCGCTCACGAGGTGGTCGTGTTCGACGCCGCGCGCGAGGCCGTCCAGCAGGCCGCGGCGAACGGCGCTGTCGGCGCCGCCTCGCTCGCCGCTCTTGTCAAGCGCCTGGACGCACCCCGGATCGTGTGGCTGATGCTGCCCGCGGGCGAGATCACCCAGCGCACGGTCGACCGGCTCGCCAAGCTGCTCGACCGCGACGACACGATCGTCGACGGCGGCAACACCCGCTGGACCGAAGACCAAGCCCGTGCCAAGGAGCTCAAAAAAAGCGGCATCCACTACGTCGACGTGGGCACCTCTGGAGGGGTTTGGGGCCTCGAGGTCGGCTACTGCATGATGGTCGGCGGGCCCCCCAAGGCCGTCGCGCGGCTGGCCCCGTTCCTCGACGTGCTCGCCCCCCCGACCTCCGAGGAGAGCGTCCCCGCGATCGGCCCGCGCGGGTGGCTGCACTTCGGGCCCGCGGGGGCGGGGCACTTCGTGAAGATGGTCCACAACGGCGTCGAGTACGGCCTGATGCAGGCCTACGCCGAGGGCTTCGACCTCTTCGACAAGTGCGAGTACGAGCTCGACAACGCGCAGATCGCCCACCTCTGGGGCCAGGGCTCGGTGGTGCGCTCGTGGCTGTGCGAACTGGCCGCCCGCGCCTTCGAAGCCGACGGCAACGACCTGCACGCCCTGACCGGCTACACCGAGGACTCCGGCGAGGGGCGCTGGACGATCGCCGAGGCGACCGCCCGCGACGTGCCCACCCCCGCGATCACCGCCTCCCTGTACGCACGCTTCTCCTCCCGCGGCAACGGCGACTACGCCAACCGCGTGCTCGCCGCCCTGCGCAACCAGTTTGGCGGGCACGCGGTCAGGAAGAGCGCATGAGACGTCCCGTGAGCGCCCCCAGCCTGCGCGACCCTGCCTGTTCGTCGGCCGTGCAGCGTGGCGGCCCGCCCGCCCGTCGGAGGCCCCGCGCCGCCGACGCGGGGCAGGGAGGCCCCGCGCCCACTCGCCTGGTCGGCGCACCCACTCGCGCGGACGATCCCAAATGAGCACCCTCGAGCAAACTCCGCAGAATCCACTCGTCGAGGGCTTGGAGCGGCTGCCCGTAGCCCCGACCACGCTTGTCATCTTCGGCGCCACCGGCGACCTCGCCCGACGCAAGCTGCTGCCCGCCCTCTATAACCTCGCGCACGAGGGGGCGCTGCCGGAGCGCTTCAACCTCGTGGGGGTCTCGCGCAAAGAGAAGGAGCGCGAGGACTACCGCGCGGAGTGCGAGCAGGCGATCCGCGACTTCTCCCGCCGCACCCCCGACGAGGACGTGCTCGCGGGGCTGCTCGCGCACGTCAAGTACGTGCCCGGCACCTTCGACGACGAGAGCGTCTACAGCGAGCTCGCCCAAGCGCTCGACGGCTTCGACAAGCACGCGGGCGAGAAGCTCAACCGCGCCTTCTACCTCTCGACCGCCCCCGCCTTCTTCCCCGTGATCGTGGAGGCCCTCGGCCGCCGGGGGCTCCACCGGCACGAGAGCGCCGAGGTGCGGGCGATCATCGAGAAGCCCTTCGGCACCTCCCTCGCGGAGGCCGCCGAGCTCAACCGTCGTGTGCTCGACGTGTTCGACGAGACCCAGGTCTTCCGCATCGACCACTACCTCGGCAAGGAGACCGTTCAGAACATGCTGGCGTTCCGCTTTGCCAACGGCCTGTTCGAGCCGCTGTGGAACCGCAACTACATCGACTCCGTGCAGCTCACCGCCGCCGAGGACATCGGCATCGGCAGCCGTGCCGGCTACTACGACCACGCTGGCGCGCTGCGCGACCTGATCCAGAACCACATGCTGCAGCTGCTCTGCCACGTCGCGATGGAGCCCCCCGTGAACTTCACCGCCGAAGAGGTGCGTAACGAGAAGGTCAAGGTACTCCAGGCGATCCACGCCCCCACGGAGGCCGACATCCCCGAGCTGGCCGTGCGCGCCCAGTACAGCCCCGGGCACGCCGGTGGGGAGGACGTGCCGGGCTACGTACAGGAGGAGGGGGTGCGCGAGGGCTCCGTCACCGAGACCTTCGCCGCGCTGCGCCTGGAGGTCGACAACTGGCGCTGGGCCGGGGTGCCCTTCTACCTGCGCGCCGGCAAGCGACTCGCGCGCAAGATCACCGAGATCGCGATCACGCTGAAGCCCGTCCCCCACCTCGCCTTCGACCAGACGGGCTCGCTGGGGATTCGCCCCAACCAGCTGATCCTCACCTTGCAGCCCAACGAGGGGGTCACCCTGCAGCTCGGCGCCAAGATCCCCGGCACCCGTATGTTGATCCGCCCCGTCAACATGGAGTTCCTCTACGGCACCGCCTTCCTCTCCCAGTCCCCGGAGGCTTACGAGCGGCTGATCATGGACGCCATGCGCGGTGACCCCACGCTGTTCACTCGTAACGACGAGGTCGAGGCCCAGTGGGAGATCTGCGACCCGATCGTGCACGCCTGGGAAGCCGCGCCAGGGCCGCTGCCCCAGTACGAGTCCGGCTCCCAGGGGCCCGCTGAGGCTGCGGGCCTGCTCCGCGAGGGCCACACCTGGCGCACGATCTGATGGGTCTGGGGCCACTCGTGACGCGCCCGTGGGCAGACGGACCGGCCTGTGCGGACCGACCCGAGGACCGGCGGACGCTCTGATGCCCGCAGTCTCCGACGCCGTGTGGAGCGCCCAGGGCACCACACCCGACGCGATCGAGGCCGCGCTGCGGGGGATGCTCGCCGAGCGCCACGCCGAGAACGGCGGCTTCGTCCCGGCGCGAGCGCTGAACATGATCGCCTTCGTGGACCGTGAGTGGAGCGGTGAGATCGCCAACCGCTTGCGCGGGGTCGGGCGCTTCCACGCCTCCCGCCTGGTCGTCCTCTCCTACCAGCCCGGCCGTACACAGCTCGACGCGCGCGCCACCGTGGCCTCCGAGGGCGACCCGCAACCGGGCGAGCTCTCCCTGCTGCGGGAGACGGTGATCGTGGAGCTCGGGGACCGCCACCTCGACGACCTCTACACAATCGCCGACCCCCTCGTCGTGAGCGACCTGCCCACCCTCCTCTGGTCCCCCCACGGCCACCACGAGGTCATGGACGACCTGCTCGGGCTCGCCCAGGCGGTGCTGATCGACTCCGTGGACGAGCCCGTCTGGCGGGAGGCCGTGGAACGCGCCCGCGGGCTCTCCGAGCGCGCCTACGTCGTGGACCTCGCCTGGCTGCGGTCCACTCCGTGGCGGGAGCGGATCGCGACCACCTTCGACCCCCCGCACATGCGCCGCGAGCTGCCCCTGATCGCGGGGCTCACGATCCGCCACAGCCCCGACTCCACGATCGCCGCGCTGCTCCTTGTCGGCTGGCTCGCCTCCCGCCTCGGTTGGGACGTCCACCCGCTGACGGCGCTCGAGGACTCTCTCACCGGCGTGGCCCGTACCCGCCGCCAGAACATCGCGCTGCGTCTGCAGGCCGCCCCCGAGCTGTCTGTGCGCGGCCTCGCCGGCCTGACCCTGGAGACCGCCTCCGGCTGGCGCCTGCGACTGGACCGTGGGCCCGGCGGCCTGCACGCCTACCGCTCCGACCCCCGGGGTGTAGAGCGAGATTGGACGCTCCTCGGCGCCTCCCGTGGAGAGGCCGGCATCCTCGGCGAGGGCATCCGCCAGGCGCTCTTGCGCGACCCCACCTACGCGCCCGCTTTGAGCTGCGCCGCCGAAATGACGCCGTGACCCTTCTGCGCACCTTCGCCGACCCCGAGGCTGCGGCCGCCCACGCCGCAGCGGAGATCGCGAGTGTCCTGCAGGAGGCTGTGGAGCTCCGCGGGGTCGCACACCTCTCCCTCGCCGGGGGCTCCACCCCCCGTCGCGCCTACGAGCTGCTGGCCGGCCTGCTGCAGGACTGGAGCGCAGTCGAGCTCTGGTACGGCGACGAGCGCTGTGTGGACCCCTCCGACCCGGAGAGCAACCACCAGCTCGTGGCCTGCACCCTGCTCGCCCTGGTGCCTGCGCACTCGGAGCAGGCGGGGACCCACGGCGCCCCGGAAGGAACGACACCCGCTGCCCCGGGGATGACGGGGCCACACGAGAACCGCCTACCCGGCGAGCTTGGTCCCGAGGCGGCTGCGCGCGCGTACGCGGCGCTGCTGCACGAGCGGGTGGCGCCTGCGCAGGAGGGCGGTCCGCCGGCGCTCGACCTCGCGGTGCTCGGCCTCGGCGAGGACGGGCACACTGCCTCGCTCTTCCCCGGCCACCCCGCCGTGGAGGACGACAGCGGCGCGCTCTGCCTCCCCGTGCGCAACGCGCCCAAGCCCCCGCCCGAGCGGGTGACGCTCAGCCTCTCCGTGCTGCGCGCCGCGCGGCACTGCCTGCTGCTCGTCACGGGCGCCGGTAAGGCCTCCGCGCTCGCCGCTGTGCTCGCCGGACCCGACCCCCGCGTGCCCGCGAGCCTGCTCGCCTCCGAGCGCCTGCACGTCGTGGTCGACGCCGCTGCCGCCGGCGGACTAGCGACCTGAAGCCGCGCCGAGCGAGGCTTTGGAGGAAGCGACGAGCCGGAGCTTGGAGCCGGCTTCGGGAAGTCCAGGGAGCGATCCTGACGTTCGGAATGTTGGCATCGAGACACGGGGTGAGCCAGACGGACGCAAACGTCGTACTCTGAGTAGGCGCTCGGAGCTTATGGCCCGCACCGTTCCCCCCCACACCGCCGCGCCCCAGCCCCTCGCCGCAGAGATGCTCGCTGCGCTGGACGGTGTCCGGCTCGACACGCTTGCGCTCGTGGCGCACCTCCCCGACGAGGACCTTGAGCGCGCCCACTCCCCGCTCATGAGCCCCCTCGCGTGGGACCTCGCCCACATCGCCGCCTACGAGGATCTGTGGCTCGCCCACCGCCACGCCGGACTCGACCTGCTGCGCCCCGACCTCGCCGAGCGCTACGACGCCTTCGAGACCCCCCGCGCCGTGCGGGGGGAGGTCGAGCTGCTCGACGCCCCCGCGGCGCGCGCCTACCTGGAGGAGGTCCGCGAGCGCGTCGTCCTCGCGATCGCCCACGAGGGGGTCGGCGACAGCCTCCTGCACGAGCTGGTGCTGCGCCACGAGCTGCAGCACACCGAGACGATGCGCCAGACGATGGCCCTCGCCGGGCTGCTCCCCCCCGGGGAGCCGGGCCTGCGGCCGCTGGGCGGCGAGGACGGGTGGCTTGAGCTTCCCGCCGGGGCCTTCCCGATGGGCGCTGGTGCCGAGGGCTTCGCGTACGACAACGAGCGCCCCCGCCACCTCGCTCGGACCGCCGCCTTCTGCATCGCCCGGCGCCCCGTCACCAACGCGAGCTGGCTGCGCTTCTCCGAGGGCGGCGGCTACGAGCGGCGCGAGTGGTGGTCCGCGGAGGGGTGGGCCTGGAAGCAGGAGTATGACCTCACCCACCACCCCTCCGTGGCAGACGGCCATCCGCAGGCGCCCGTCTGCCACGTCAGCTGGTTCGAGGCCGACGCCTTCGCCCGCGCGCACCTTGCGCGGCTGCCCACCGAGGCCGAGTGGGAGCGGGCGGCGACCTCGGGGCAGCAGGCGCTGGGGGAGGTACTGGGGGAGATCCGCCCGCAGGGGAGCAGCGACCGTGGGGGGACGCTGGGCGCCGCCCTGGAGACGGCGGGGAGCGCCGGCGGAGCGCTCGAGGGCGTCGGGCAGGTGTGGGAGTGGACCGGCAGCCACTTCCGTGGCTACCCCGGGTTCGCGGCCTACCCGTACCGCGAGTACTCCGAAGTCTTCTTCGGCGAGGACTACCGCGTGCTGCGCGGCGGCTCCTGGGCCACGAGCCCGCGCGTGGCCGGCCCCACCTTCCGCAACTGGGACCTCCCCCTGCGACGCCAGCTCTTCGCGGGCGTCCGGCTGGCGCGGGACGTGGCGTGATGGAGCCCGTTCGTGACCCCACCGCCTCGCAAGCGCTCGCCAACGGGGGCGCCGCGAAGGGGGGCACCCCGAACCCCTCCGCCTCGCTCCCGAACGGGGACGCCACGAACGGTGGCACCCCGGACCCCGCCTCGCTTCCGAATGGGGACCCCGCGAACGGGGGCACCCTGAACCCCGCCGCTATTCAGATCGACTCCCACCTCGGTGGCGCCGAGCAGCGCACCCTCGCCGAGGACGTCCTCGACGGGCTCACCCGGCCCTTCAAGGAGCTGCCCCCCAAGCACTTCTACGACGCCCGCGGCGCCGAGCTCTTCGACCGCATCTGCGAGCTCCCCGAGTACTACCCCACCCGCACCGAGCGCGGCATCCTCAACGACGCCGCCGAGGAGCTAGCTGCGCTGACCGGCGCCGTCGAGCTCGTCGAGCTTGGCTCCGGCACCGCCGCCAAGACGCGCGTCCTGCTCGACGCGCTGCACCGCGCCGGCACCCTGCAGCGCTACGTTCCGGTCAACGTCACCGAGAGCATGGTCCGCGACTGCGCCGACGAGCTCACACTGGAGTACCCCGGCTTGCGGGTGCACGGGGTGATCGGGGACTTCGAGCGCCACCTCGACCGCGTCCCCGCTGCTGCCGGTCCCCGCCTGGTGGTCTTCCTCGGCGGCACCATCGGCAACTTTCCCCCCGGTAGCCGCCGTCGTTTCCTGCGCGACATCGCCGCCCTGCTCGGTCCCCGCGACCACCTGCTGATGGGCACCGACCTCGTTAAGGACCCCGACGTGCTCGAGGCCGCCTACGACGACACCCAGGGGGTCACCGCCGAGTTTAACCGCAACCTCCTTCACGTGCTCAACCGCGAGCTTGACGCCGACTTCGAGCCTCGCGACTTCGACCACGTCGCCCTCTTCGACGACCGCCACGAGTGGATCGAGATGCGCCTGCGCGCGCGGCGCGACCACACGGTCACGGTCCGCGCCCTGGACCTCGACGTGCACTTCGACGCCGGCGAGGAGCTGCGTACCGAGATCAGCGCCAAGTTCACCCGCCGGCGCCTGCAGGGCGACCTCGACGCCGCCGGTCTTGAGCTCGTGCGCTGGCTCCCCGACCCCGAGGACCTGTTCGCGCTCACGCTCTCGCGGCCCCGCTCCTGAGCGCCGGGCGCGGCCCGAGCGGGGTGCACGGCGCGCAAGACGCCTCACGCTTCCCGCGCTTGCCGTACGCCTCCACCGCACACGCATCGATCGCGCTCCCCACTCGCTCGCCCCTGAGATAGGCTCCCGTGCCTCGTGCAGATCGAGGGCAACTCAGCGATCGTCGTCGGCGGCGCCTCCGGGCTGGGGGAGGCCACCGTGCGCCGCCTGCACGCCTCCGGCGCCCTCGTGACCGTTGCGGACGTCAACGTCGAGAAGGGCCAGGCGCTCGCCTCCGAGCTGGGCCTCGAGTTCGTCGCCTGCGACGTCCGCGATGAGGCGCAGGTGCAGGCCGCGGTGGAGCGCGCCGCCGGCGTCGAGGGTGGGCTGCGCATCGCCATCTGCTGCGCTGGCACCGGCTGGGCCCAGAAGGTCGCCGGCTCCAAGGGTCCCCACCCGCTGCTGCCGTTCGAGACGATCATCCAGATCAACCTGATCGGCACCTTCAACGTGCTGCGCTTTGCCTCCTCCGCGATGAT
The DNA here is from genome assembly GCA_963703395.1 of uncultured Solirubrobacterales bacterium. Taxonomy (GTDB): domain Bacteria; phylum Actinomycetota; class Thermoleophilia; order Solirubrobacterales; family Solirubrobacteraceae; genus Palsa-744. Next base: position 2,165,267 of record OY969817.1, read on the forward strand.
CGCGGGCGAGCCCGTCGGCGAGGACGGCGAACGTGGGGTATGCGTCAATACCGCCTCGATCGCCGCCTACGATGGCCAGGTGGGCCAGATCGCCTACTCCGCCTCCAAGGGCGGGGTCGTCGGCATGACTCTCCCCGCGGCCCGCGACCTCGCCCAGTACGGGATTCGGGTCTGCACGATCGCTCCTGGGCTGTTCGACACTCCGCTGCTCGCCGCGCTGCCCGAGGAGGCCCGCCAGAAGCTCGGTGCCGGTGTGCCCTTTCCCCAGCGCCTCGGCCGGCCCGAGGAGTACGCCCACCTTGCCTCTCACATCGTCGAGAACCCCATGCTCAACGGCGAGGTCATCCGGCTGGATGGGGCGCTGCGAATGCCGCCTCGGTAGGCTTCGCTCAGACACAAGTCGGAGTCGCCGGGCGCCTTGGGTAGAATTAAGTCGTGGGTACTCCTGCCAAGACCACTCTGAAAACTCCTCTGCTGTCGCCGGGTCACGAGGCCGAGTGGGCAGCGCTCAACGAGGAAAAGCGTCGCGTCCTGACACCGCCCGCCGATACGCCGATCGGCGAGCTGCTCAGGCGCGGGCAGCACCTCTCGGCCCAGGCGGCATGGCTGCTGCGAGCCGTTGAGCGAGCCGATGACAGCCCTCGATCCTGAACTCGACGTTGCCGTCGCCGCAATGGTCGCCGAGGATGCCCGCTTTGTCATAGTTGGCGGCTTCTCGGTCATCGCCAACCGCTACGTTCGGGCGACGGAGGACATCGACTTCCTGGTCCCCGACGACCCTGATAACGACCGGCGTGTGCTGGCCGCCCTCCTCAAGCTCGACGGTGTGCGCTTGCGCGACGATGCCCCGCTTGGCGAGGAACACCTGCTCGACCAGACGCATCTGCGAGCGAAGACACGCGCGGGGGTGATCGACATCATGCGTGGAGGACTGCCTCCGCTCGATTATGAGACTGTCGAGAAACGCGCGATGCGCGCCGAGGATGACGGGATCGAGTTCCTGGTCGCCGGCCTGAGCAGCATCGTCGGCTTCAAGCGCCTCGCCGGTCGCCCTCGGGACCGAAACGACCTGATTGGTCTGGCAGAGATCCACGGAGAGCTCTTGATCGAGCCGATTCCGGGGCTCGACACCTGAGTCCCCAATCAGCTCAAGCGCTCCACCAACATCGCCATCCCCATCCCCCCCGCCACGCACATCGACTCGATGCCGTACGTCCCGTCGAGCGTCTGCAGGTCGTTGATCAGCGTCGTCATGATCCGCGCGCCCGTCATCCCGAAGGGGTGACCCAGCGCGATCGCCCCGCCGAAGGGGTTCAACTTCTCGTCGTCGATCCCCAGCTCCTCTTTGCACGGCACGATCTGGGCCGCGAACGCCTCGTTGATCTCCACCACGTCGATGTCGCTCATCGACATCCCCGTGTTCTTCAGGAGCTGCTGGATCGCCGGGATCGGGCCGAGGCCCATCACCTCCGGGCGGATCGCCACGACCGTCGAGGCGAGGATCTTCACTTTAGGCTTCGTGCCCAGCTCCTTCGCGCGCTCCTCCGAGGTGACCAGCAGAGCGGCGGCCCCGTCGTTGAGCGGGCACGCGTTGCCCGCGGTCACAGTTCCGTCCGGCTTGAACGCGGGCTTCAGCGACGCCAGCTTCTCGAGCGTCGTCCCCGCACGCGGGCCGTCGTCCTTGGTGACCACCTGCTCAGGGATCTCGATCTCGTTGCCCTCGCGGTCCTTGTCCTTGTGCGCCGGCGCCGTCACCGGGACGATCTCCACGTCGTAGTGCCCCGACTCCTGCGCCGCCACTGCGCGGCTCTGCGAGACCACCGCCCACTCGTCCTGCGCCTCGCGGCTCACGTTGCACCGCTCCGCGACGTTCTCCGCAGTCAGGCCCATCGGGATGTATACGTTGTACAGCGACCCCTCCGAGCCGTCCAGCTTCGGGTGGAACTCGAAATCCCCTCCCTGCGTGGCCCGCGAGACCGCCTCCACGCCGCACGCGATGTACGTGTCGCCCTCGCCCGCCTTGATCGCGTGGAACGCCATCCTCGTCGTCTGCAGCGAGGACGCGCAGAAGCGGTTGACGGTCGTGCCCGGCACGTGGTGGTCGATGCCCGCCAGCAGCGCCGCGTTGCGCCCGATGTTGTAGCCCGACTCGCCCTCCGAGAACCCGCACCCCATCATCACGTCCACGATCGAGCTCGACTCCAGCTGCGGGTTGCGCTCCAGGATCGCCCTCAGCGGGATCGACGCCAGGTCGTCCGCGCGGACCGATTTGAGCGACCCCTTGACCGCCCGTCCGATGGGCGTGCGTACGGCGTCCACGATTACGGCGTCAGGCATTCGGCTCTCCTTGGTCGTTTGGGCCGGGGAATCCTACGGGATCGGTTAGAGATCCAGGCGGCTCACGCCCAACTCGTCGAAGCCCACGTGGTGGGCGAGCTCGTGGCGCACCGTTTTCACCACGCGTTCCCGCAGCAGCTCCGGATCGTGCCCGAAGTCCCGTCGCAGCGTGTCGCGGAAGATCATGATGCGGTCGTGTGTGGCGGGGTAGATGCGACCCTGGCCCCCTTCGTAGAGGCCGTACGCGCCCGCCTGCCGGCCCTTGTCCGAGATCACCACCGGCACGTGGCGCAGCGCGTTGCGCAGCAGGTCCGGCAGGTCGTCCAGCGCGTCTCGCACGAGCTCTTCGAAGTCCTCGTCGTTCAGCGGGTCGAGCTCCATGAACTCCGCTTCCTCGGGGTCCGCTGCCAGGCCTTCGCGCCCCAGTTCCTCGGCGCGGCGCACGATCGCTTCGAACTCCTCCTCGGACTCCGGTTCGCGCCACCCGGCCATCCGCACCGCCACGAACGCCGCCGCCGTCATCAGCACCCCGATCGCGGCCAGCCCCAGGACCAGCTGCTCCACCACCCGCACCGCCCCCACCGTGCTGAAGCCCTGCCCCGCCACGACCACCACCAGGCCGAGCGCCAGCGCGATCAGCGCCGCCAGCCCGACCCTCCGCAGCTGGCCGAAGACGCCCTGCCTCGACGAGCGCACGGCCGACCCCGCCCCTACCGCTTGAGCGTACGGGCGATCACGAGTCGCTGGATCTCGTTCGTGCCCTCGTAGATCTGGGTGATCTTGGCGTCCCTCATCATGCGCTCCACCGGGTACTCCTTCACATAACCGTACCCCCCCAGCACCTGCACCGCCTCGATTGTCACCGCCATCGCGGTGTCCGAGCAGAACACCTTCGCCATCGAGGAGTACTTCGCACGCTGGGGATCCCCCCGATCGGCCATCGCGCACGCCTTGTACAGCAGCTCTCGCGCAGCCGCCGTGCGTGTTTCCATATCCGCGAGCTTGAACTGGATCGCCTGGAAGTCGATGATCGGCTTGCCGAACTGCACCCGCTCCCGCGCGTACCCCACTGCGTAGTCCGTCGCTCCCTGCGCGATCCCCACCGCCTGCGCCGCGGCCCCCAGGCGCGTACGCTCGAGCGTCCCCAGCGCCACCGCCAGGCCGCGCCCGACCTCGCCGATCACGTTCTCCTGCGGCACCCGCACGTCCTCGAAGATCGGCTGCCCCGTCGGCGAGGCGCGGATCCCGAGCTTGTGCTCGAGCTTGCCCACGCTGAACCCCGGCCTGTCCGCCTCCACCACGAACGCCGTGATCCGCCGGCTCTCCCGGTCGGTGACCGCGAAGCAGATGTAGAAGTCCGCCACCCCGAGGTTCGTGATCCAGTTCTTGGTCCCGTTGATCACCCACTCCTCGCCGTCCTTGACCGCGGTCGTCTTCATCCCCGCCGGGTCCGAGCCCGCCTCGGGCTCCGAGAGCGCAAACGCCGGGGACCACTCGCCGCTGGCGCACCGCGGCAGGATGCGCTCCTTGAGCTCGTCGGTCCCGAACAGCTGGATCGGCAGCGTGCCCAGCTCCTGCACCATCAGGATCAGCGCGCACGCCGCGTCCACCTTCGCGATCTCCTCCACCGCCATGTTCAACATCAGCGTGCCCGTGCCCGTGCCCCCGTACTCCGTCGGGAACGGCAGCCCGAGGACGTCCTGCTCGGCCAACAGCTTGCGGATGTCCCACGGGTACTCAGCCCGCTCGTCGATCTCCGCCGAGCGCGGCGAGATCTGCTCCTGGGCGATCTGGCGGATCGTCGCGCAGAGGTCCGCGTGCTCCTGGGGGATCGTGTAGACCTCGCTCACCGCCTCCATGGAATGGATGCTAGTGACCCGCGCCCTTCGGCGAGGAGCCGGGCGCGCCGCGACCGCCACGCTCCCTCGGTGCCCGCGGCGCGGCCGCTACGCTCCGTCGATGGTCCCCGCCGATGCGCCCTCCGAGATCGTCGATCCCGCCGAGATCGCGGCCGCTCCTGCACAGGTCGCCGAGTGGCGCGCCCGGGACTCCGGCCTGCAGGTGGTGGACGTCCGTGAGCTCTACGAGCGCGAGGCCGGCCACATCGCCGGCACCCTCCACATCGAGCTTGCCCAGCTGCCCTCGCAGGCGGGGACCATCGATCGTGAGCGGCCTGTCGTCTTTTACTGCCGCGTCGGCGCCCGCTCCGACATGGCCGCCCAGGCGTTCCGCGCCTCGGGCTTTCAGGCCCACTCGATGCGCGGCGGCCTTGTGCGCTGGGTGCAGGAGGGCCGCCCGCTCTCGCCTGAGGGCGGGCGCGTGGCCGACCACTGACCGACTACCGCCCCTCACTGCCCCGCCCCTCACTGCCCGCACCCGACATCGCTACAACATTCCGACACCCCACTCAAAGGAGATCCACATGGAGGCATCCGAGTACCCCCAGGTGACCGTCGGCGAGGGCTACGCCGTCGGCGACCTCGACGCGCTGGGCGAGGGCCCCGGTTTTCGCAAGGTCCGCAAGGGCCTCGGCGTGACCGCGTTCGGCGTCAACGCGATCGTCATGCCCGCCGGCTACAAGTCCGGCCGCCACTACCACGACTCCCAGGAGGAGCTCTACTTCGTGCACCGCGGCGCGATCGAGATGGAGTTCGGCGACGGCTCCGTGCACCGGCTGGAGGAGGGCGCCTTCGCCCGTGTCGACGCCGCCACCGTGCGCTGTATGCGCAACGTCGGGGAGGGCGAGGCCGTCTACCTCTGCGCCGGCGGCAAGGACGGTTACGTTGGGCGCGACGGGCGTATGCCCGAGGGCGAGGAGCGCGTCAGCGGGCCGCCCGGGGTCGCCCACTGATCAGTTCAGGAGCCGTTTTACTTCGCGCTGGTGCAGCTGCCCGAGTGAGGTCTTGGTCGGCCGGATGCCGATTGCGTTGTCCATCGCGGTCGCCAGCGGCATCCACGTGAGGATCAGGTAGGCGCCGAGCACCAGCGTCGTGCCGCGCAGCGCGCGCGAGCGCGAGAGCGCCGCGAGCGGCAGCACCCACAGCACGTACCACGGCAGCACCCAGCTCAACGTCACCAGCAGCGCCACCGTCGCCCAGCCCGACGTCGTCAGCGCGTCCCGCCGCCGCCACGCCCACACGCTGCAGCCGAGCACCGACAGCGCCAGCGCCACGAGGAGCAGCGTGCGCATCGTGTCCGTCTCTCCCCCCTGGCCCAGCGCCAGGCCCGCCACGTTGGGCAGGCTCATCGGGATCGTCAGGCGGCCCTGGGTGCCGAGGTCCGGCAGGTGCACGCCGAACGCCGCTGCGCTGCACGCTCCCAACACGATCCCCCCCGCCACGATTCCCCCCACCACCTGCACGAGGCGGCGCGGGGCCCTCAGCAGACTCGCCAGCACCACCGGGACGAGGATCCCCGCCGACGCCTTCAGCGCCATCGCCGTCGCCAGCGCCACCCCGGCCGCCAGTTCGGGCGGCGCCAGGGGCAGGAGCCACCCGCGTACCCGCTCCCAGCGGGTCGCCTGCGTACGCGTGGCGGTCGCGGGGGGATCGATCCCGGCGGCCAGCGCAGTCAGGGGGTCTTCGGCCTCGGGCGCCACCGACGCCGCGGGCGTGGGCGGAACGGCCAGCTCCGGCGAGATCCCCGGCGCGCGCGCGCGCAGCAGCAGGTAGAACGCGAGCACGACGAGGAACACCGTGAAGAAGTCGTTGTGGTTCCCCCCCAACCCCCACACCAGCACGATCGGGTTGAGGCCCACGAGCACAATCGCCCGCACCGGGTCGCGGCCGAGCAGGCGCGCGCTCTTCCACACCAGCAGGATCGTCCCCAGGCTCGCCACCATCACGAGGGCTTTCAGCGTCCACAGCGATCCCGCAATCCCGAGCGGCACCACCGCGTAGGTCAGCAGCGTGAACAGCGGTCCGTACGGGCTCAGCAGTTGGTGCCAGTTGCTCAGGTCGTAGCTCGGGTCGCTGTGGGGCTCGAGCACCGGGATCGTGGTGTAGGGGTTGAGGTGGTGCAGCATCCCCATGCGCCCGTAGTTGATGTAGTTGAACACATCCGTCAGCGGCAGCGGCGGGGAGAGGAAGAGGATCGCGTGCGCCCCCACCACGGTCGCGATCGCCCACCGCGCCCGCAGCGCCGGCACGTACCTCAGGCTCACGAGGTACGCGACGTACATCACGACCAGCGCCCCCGTGAACAGCGCCTTGATCGCCTGCGGGCTGCGGGTGAACCACGGCCACTGCCCGCCCAGCGGACCCGCCATCCAGCCGGGGAAGAAGCCGTAGTGGCTCGGCGCGGAGAGGAAGCTCGGGCGGTCGGCCGCCGCCAGCACGATCAGCGCGGCGCACACCACGATCACGGCCAGCGCCCCCGCCCCGACCGCCGTCTCGGTGCGCGTACGCGTCCCCGCGCCGAGCAGCCGTTCCGGGACGGGAGGCCCCTCGCGGCGCCAGGTTCCCCGCCGGCGCGCGCTCTTCGGGTCGCCCAGCGGCGGCGAGTCCCGCAGGGGAAGTGTGGTCGCGTCGCTGGACATACAAAGGGGACCCGGTAGAGCCGGGTCCCCTTAGATTAGTGTCTTGGCGCCCCTCGCTTCGGCGCTCGCGGACTAAACAGCGCTGACGTTGACTGCCTTCGGCCCCTTGTCGCCCTGCTCCGCGTCGTAGGACACCTTGGCGCCCTCCTGCAGCGAGCGGTAGCCGTCGCCGTTGATTCCGGTGTGGTGTACGAAGAGATCCTTGTCCCCGTCATCCGGGGTGATGAAACCGAATCCCTTGTCGTCGCTGAACCACTTCACTGTGCCGGTAGGCATGTGACATTTCCTCCACGATTCGTGCGTGCTGCTGCGCGGAGGATGCTGCGAAGAGCTTCGACCTGCGAGAGCTTGCACTACTTTAGCCGGCCTTTTGCCGGCCCAACGGCAACGACGGTAGCACGTGCGGCGCCCGTTTTGTTCTTAAGTTGTTGAGTTCCCCGCTATAGAGTTCACCCATGAGACCCGACCCGGAACCGGCCGCGCTCACGCCGCTGCTGGGCGGAGGCTCGCGGCCTCTGAGCGCCGAGCAGGTGCTCGAGCAACTCCGACCGTGGGAGCCGCCGCCCGCCACAGATCCGAGCCCACCAACCCGGCCGGTCCGAGTCATGCTCAACATGGCCTGCACCGCGGACGGGCGGGCCACTCTGGGGGGGCGCTCCGGGCCGATCGGCGACCGCGGGGATCGGGAGCTCTTCCACGCGCTGCGCGCCGCGGTCGACGCGGTGCTCGTGGGCGCGGGCACCGTGCGCGCCGAGCGCTACCGCCGGCTCGTGCGCGACGAGGCGCACAGGCGGCTGCGGGCAGCGCGGGGGCTGGCGGAGGAACCGCTTGCGTGCATCGTCTCCGCCAGCCTCGACCTGGGGCCCGACATCCCCCTGCTCGCCGACCCCGCCGCGCGGGTCGTCATCCTGACCCCCTCCCCCACGGGCGAGCTCCCCGGGAGCGCCGCCCTCGCCGGTGAGCTTTCGCGAGCGGCCGCCCCCGTCGGAGAGACCACCCCCGTCAGAGAGGCCGCCTCCGTCGGAGAGACCGCCCCCATCGGAGAAGCCACCCCCATCGGAGAGGCCACCCCCGTCGAGTACATACGGGCCGCCCGGGACGGGGCGCTCGACCTGCCGGCCGCGTTCGCCGAGCTGCACACGCGCTTGGGCGTGCGCACCGTGCTGTGCGAGGGGGGCCCCCACCTGAACGGCCGGTTGTTCGCCGCCGGGCTCGTCGACGAGCTGTTTCTCTCCCTCGCCCCCAAGCTCGGCGGGGGTGGGCTCGCGGCGGAGTCGCTGCGGATCCTCTCCGGGCCCGAGCTCGATCCCCCTGTGGAGCTCGAGCTGGTCGGTGTGCTGCAGAGCGCCTCGCAGCTGCTGCTGCACTACCGCGTGGGCGGGTCCGCGCCGATGCGGCCCTCCCCGGTGTGAACCGCCACGTTGAGCACGACGCTGTTGGGCACCACCACCGACCCCTCTCCGGTGGCGAACGTGGTGTAGAGCAGCCCGAGCGAGCTCACCACCCCTTCGATCTGCCCGGCCAGCGGCCCACCCTGCAGGCGCACGTGGTCGCCCACCCGGAAGGGGCCGGCGCTGAGCAGCACGGTGCCCGCGATCAGGTTGCCCAGCGTCTGCTGCGCCGCGAGGCCTAGCACCACGGCGGTGAACGCTCCGCCGAGTGCCAGCGTGCGCGCTTCGACGCCCGCGACGCCCAGCGCCACCAGCAGCGCGAGCACGACCGTCGCGAGGCGGACCAGGAAGCCAACGGTCCCCGCGGTGGCCGGGTCCATGCGCCGGAACAGCGCCGGTCCGAGCGCTCGGCCGGCGTCGCGCGCAATCGCCCAGCCAAGGATCACGAGCGCGGCCACCGTCGCCGCCGTCACCACTGCTTCCAGCGGTTCTTCGAGCTTGTCGTGCACCGTACGGCCATGCGGCCCGGTCACGGCAGCGTGCGTGCCCAGCAGGCTCAGACGATTGTTGTAGAGGACCACGACCACCACGAACAGCAACGCCAATCCCACCGCCTCCACACGCGCGCGCTTCGCCGCGCGGGGGCTGACCTGGTGCAGCAGACCAACCTCCTGCCAGGCTTGGCTGCGGGTCTCGAACATCTTCGGCGGGGTCTTGGGGAGCTGGGGGGACATGGGCGCCTCCACATGATGGCGCCCCGCGCCTGACGCCGCGCACGGCAGCGGCCGTGTAGCCTTCCGCGACAGTGAGCAGCTCCACTCTGCGCAAACTGGTGGTGCCCGCGGTGATCCTGGGGATCGTGCTGATCGTGGTGGCGGCGATCTACTTCGTGACGCCGGCGCACTCGCTGCCGTCGTTCTTCCCCGGCCACGTCTCGGCGGGAGACGCGGAGGCCAATCACCACCACACAAAGCACGGGATCGCCGCGGTGGTGGTCGCGTTGGCCTGCTTCGCCTTCGCGTGGTTCCAGACGGGGCCGAAAACGCAGGCCGCTGGTTCGGGCGCCTAACCTTCCAGCGCGAACACCACGGTGCAGACCGTCCCGAAGCCCATGCAGTAGTAGCCGAAGGGGCTGAGGCGGTTGGTCTGCAGGAAGCGCAGCAGGAACTTGACCGCGAAGAACGTGGTGAGCGCGGCGCAGAGGCCCGCGACGAGCGCGGGGCCGCGCACGCCGTCCCCCTGGGGGCCGAGCAGTTCGGGCAGCTTCAGCGCGGCGGCGGCCAGGATCACGGGGGTGGCGAGCAGGAAGCCGTAGCGGGCGGCGTCCTCGTTGGAGAGGCCGGTGAAGAGGCCGCCTCCCATCGCGAAGCCAGAGCGGGAGATACCGGGAATCAGCGCGGCGGCCTGGGAGGTTCCGATCGCGATCGCTTGGCGCCAGCTGCGCTTGGCGATGCGCGCGTCGGCGTCGCCGAGGTAGTCGCCGGGCTGCGGGGGGCGCCGCCGCACCCGCTCGAAGATCAGCAGCGCAATCCCGTTGACGACCAGGAAGGCGGCGGCGATCGAGGCGGAGGCGAACAGTTTGCGCAGGGTGTCCTGCAGCAGGAGGCCGATGATCCCCGCGGGGATGGTGCCCACCACGAGCAGCCACCCGAGTCGCGCGTAGACGTCGTCCTCGCGGATCTCGCGCATCCGCAGCGAGCGCCAGATGCCCCCGACGATCTTGATCCAGTCGCGCAGGAAGAACAGCAGCAACACGATCGCGGTGGCGAGGTGGGTGGCGACGAGGAAGGTGAGGAAGTAGGGGGCGCTCTGGTGGATGTTCCAGCCGAACAGCCGCGGCAGCACGACGGCGTGCCCGAGGCTCGAGATCGGGAACGGCTCCGCGATCCCCTGTGTGAGGCCGAGGATCACCGCTTGGAAGTAGGAGATCAGGTGGTGCACAGGTGCGAAAGCTTATGGTGCGGCCCGGCGGGGACGCTGGGCCGAGGGCGGACCCGAGTCGGGAGTCCGTCGTGCCCGGCGGGGCGTCGCGTCCGAGCGGGGGGCAGGGCGGGGGTTCTTTTTTTGGATGGCCCTGTCGGGCAGCGGGTCGCGCAGTGGTTCGCCGCTCGCTGTGAGAGTCGAATGCCGCTCCGCTCCGCCGTCGATGAACGCTTTGACTATCGACCATTCCCTGACTAGAATCTAGGTCATGTCTGAAACTTTGCCTCTGTCGTTCGTCAAGGCCCACCTCTCTGAGATCGTCGATCGCGTGGAGGGCGAGCACGGCCGAGTCGTGGTCACGCGAAACGGCAGGCCGGCCGTTGTTCTGATCAGCCAGGACGACCTCGACGGTCTCGAAGAGACGCTCGCGATCATGTCCGACCCGGCCCTGATGGCCGAGATCCGAAAGAGCGAGCAGGCGCTGACGGACGGCGACTCCGGCACGACGCTCGCCGAGCTCCGGGCGGCGCTCGACCGCCGCCGCAACGCCGCGGCGTGAGCGACTCACAGTGGGACGTGCGGGTGATGGCACCGGCACGCCGTCAGCTCGACCGCCTACTTATCTCAGTCGTCGCCGCGGTCCTCGAGACGCTCAGCGCGATCGCAGCCAACCCCAGGCGCCTGGGCAAGCCCCTGCGCTTCGAGCTCGAAGGGTGCTTCTCGGCACGCCGTGGCCCCTACCGGGTCATCTACCGCGTCAACGACGCGTCCCGCACGGTCTCGGTACTTGCCATCGCGCACCGCGCCGACGGCTACCGTCCACGCTGAGCGGCAGCCCCGACCGTCTCGGAATCGGAGCTCGTGCGATCGTCGAGGGGTCCCGATCGTTCCAGCGCCGCGGCCGCGGCCGTCCTGCGCCAGGGGCGCGCGTAGACGAGCCATAGCGAGGCGGAGGCCAGCAGAACCGCGCAGAGGATCCACCCGAGCGCGGTCGTCCCCACTCCGACGTACTTCAACCCGGAGGCGAAGATCACAAAGGCGATCGCGGGGCGGATGTAGCGGTCGGGCATGGAGGAGGACAGGAGCGAGCCGACGAAGACCGCCGGGACGCTGCCGATTATCAGCGAGGCCGTGACGCCGAAGTCGACGTGGCCGAACGCGAGGGCCCCCAGCGCAGCGGCGGCGGTCAGTGGAACGGCCTGGGTGAGATCGGTGCCGACTAGCTGGCTGGCCCCCAGCGTGGGGTAGAGGAAGAGCAGCAGCACGATCATCAGCGACCCCGACCCCACGGAGGTCATCCCCACGATGATCCCGCCCACGACCCCGATCACCACCGTCGGCAGCGGACGGGCGATCACGGCGTGTACGGCGCCGGTGCGGGCGTGGCCCGCCCGGCGGTCCAGCACGAGACGCAGCACCATCGCGCCGGCGCCCAGCAGCAGCGCCGTGCCGAGCGCGACCTCGATTTTCTGCTGGGCCATCTTCGAGTGGCCCAGCAGGTGCAGCAGGTAGGCGCCCAGGAAGGCTGCCGGAACGGAGCCGAGCACCATCCAGCGCACCAGCCGCAGGTTGACCGTCCCGGCACGCAGGTGCACCCCCGCTCCGATCGGGCGCATCACGACGGCGGCCACGAGATCGCTGGAGATGGCGGTGGACGGCGTGACCCCGAAGAGCAGGATCAGCATCGGGCTCATCAGCGCACCGCCTCCCGCTCCGGTCATGCCGACCAGCAGCCCGACCACGGCGCTCCCGAGAACTATGTATGGATCGACGTGCATCGCGGTTGGCGGGACCGGCGGCTCAGTGTGCCAGCCCCTCGCCACGCCGGCACAGCATGGTAACTCTCCGCGAGCGCCGTTTTTTCCGACACCTCGCCTTTTCCGATACCTGGCCAGAAGGTGGCAGCCGGGGTGGCGGCCCGCACGACGCTGGCACCTTCGCCAAGAAGGCGACGGCCAGGGTGGCGGCCTGCACACGCTGGCACCTTCACCAAGAAGGCGGCAGCCCGGTGGCGACCCGCACGCTGGCACCTTCACAAGAAGGCGGCAGCCAGGGTGGCAGCCCGCACGACCCCGGCGCCTTCACCAATCGTTCACACGGTGGTTGCCGGCTGGTCACAAGAACCCGCAATTTGCGGCCGAATCTCTTGGTATGGACGCGCAGAGCTCGATCGCGCAGGAGCCAGACGGGAGCGTGGGTCGCGTGGCGAGGGTGGACATGCACTGCCACTCCACGGCCTCGGAGGTCTCGCGCCTGGGGGTGCAGCGTGCGGTGGGACTGCCGGAGTGCGCGACCCCTCCGGAGGAGGTCTACGAGCTCGCCAAGCGGCGCGGGATGGACTTCGTGACGATCACCGACCACGACACGATCGCCGGAGTCCTGCAGATCGCCGAGCGCCCCGACGTGTTCCTCTCCGAGGAGCTCACCGCCCACTTCCGCGGCGAGCCCCAGGCGGTGCACGTGCTCTGTTACGGGCTCACCCCCGCCGATCACGAGTGGTTGCAGGCGCACCGCGGGGACGTGGAGGAGTGCGCGGGGTACCTGCACGAGCACGAGATCGTGTGCGCGCTGGCCCACCCCTACTACACCGTCGGCGCCCCCCTCACCGCGCGCCACCGCCGACGACTGGCGGACGTGTTCGGGATCTGGGAGGTGCGCAACGGCGCGCGCGCCCGCGAGCTGAACCGGCCCGCGGCGATCTACATCGCCACCCACGACGGCACTGGTATCGGCGGCAGCGACGACCACGCGGGGGTGGACATCGGCCGCACCTGGACGGAGGCCCCGCCCGCTGACACGCCCGCGGAGTTCCTCGCCCACGTGCGCGCGGGCCGCGTGCGCGACCGCGGCGCACAGGGCAGCGCCGCCAAGTGGGCGCACGCCGCGATCGCGCTCGCCGCACGGACGCTCGGCAGCGGCCCGAGCGGTGGAGGCAACCCAGCCGGTGAAGGCAACCTGGCTGGTGGAGGCGACCCGCTTGGTGGAGGCGACCCGCTTGGTGGAGGCGACCCGCTTGGTGGAGGCGACCCGCTTGGTGGAGGCGACCTGGCTTCTCGTGGAGGCGACCCGAGCTGTGAGAGCAGCAGCCGAGACGGGGCGCCGGACCCGCGTGCGGTGCTCACCATGGCTCAGCGCCTGCTGCGCGAGGGGGACGCGCGCCACGGCGCCGTCGGTGCAGACCTCACCCCCGCCGACGCCCGGCGCCTGCTGCGCGCGTGGCTCGCAGCTGTCGGGCTCGACGAGCTCGACGAGCCCGGCCTGATCGCGTACATGCAGGACGAGCGCTTCACTCACGCCGACCTGCACCGCCGCGCGTGCCGCGCGCACGAGCGTAAGCTACGAGCCGCCGTGGAGTCGGTCGTGCAGGCCGTCTCGGCGCCCTCGGGCACATCGCAGGCGGGCGACGTTGACGCGACGGCCGCGGCGAGGGCGGTCTTCGAGGGCTGCATCGCAGCGATCCCCTACGCCCCCGCCGCGGCCTTCCTGGGCAGCGAGAAGGCGAAGCTCGACTCGCGCGAGGGAGAGGTCCCGCGGGTGGCGATCATGGCGGACGGGATCGGGAGCACCCACGGGGTGTCGCGCACGATCGAGGAGATCCGCCTGCGCGGCGTGCCGGGCTTCGAGATCGAGGTGATCGGCACCGACCCCGAGGTCGATCGCCGGCTCTCCGCGGTGGCGGAGGTCGACGTGCCCTTCTATCCCGGCCTGCGGATCGGGGTGCCGAGCCTGCCCGCCGCGGTGGAGACGCTCGCTGAGGGCGCCTTCGACGCGATCCACGTGTGCTCCCCCGGGCCGGTCGGGGTCGCCGGCGCGCTCGTGGCACGCGCACAAGGCCTGCCGCTGATCGGCAGCTACCACACCGAGCTCACCGCCTACGCCGGGCTGCGCTCCGGCGAGGTGCGTCTGGCGGATGCGATGGCGATGGCGGTACGGGCCTTCTACGGGGCGTGCGACGTCGTCCTCTCCCCGAGCCCCGCCTCCGACGAGGCGTTGCGCGAGATCGGCGTCGGCGCCGAGCGCGTGGCGCGCTGGGACCGCGGCGTGGACACTGCGCGCTTCGACCCCGCTCTGCGCGGACAGCTCGAGTTGCCGGGCGAGCTCAACGTGCTCTACGCCGGGCGCATCACCCGCGAGAAGGGCGCGGACCTGCTGGCGGAGGCGTTCCTCGATGCGCGCAGCCGCGACCCTCGGCTGCACCTCGTGCTGGCGGGCGGAGGCCCCGAGCAGGAGCGCCTGCGCGAGCGCGTGGGCGAGCACGCCACGTTCCTGGGATGGCTGGAGGGGAGCGAGCTGGCGCGGGCGTACGCGAGCGCGGACGTGTTCCTCTTCCCCAGCGCCACCGACACCTTCGGGCAGGTGATCCTCGAGGCCCAGGCCAGCGGGCTGCCGGTCGTGACAGTCGCCGCGGGCGGGCCCCTGTCGCTCGTGGAGGACCGCGTGAGCGGCCTGTTGAGCGCGCCCCGCGCCGACGCCCTGGCGGAGTGCGTGCTGGAGCTCGCCGGCTCCCCCCTGCTGCGCCGACGCCTCGCCGCGGTCGCACTGAGCGCCGTGCGCGGGCGCACGTGGGAGGGTGCGATGGAGCGTCTCGGCGAGGGCTACCGCCGGGTGCTGGCGGAGCCCCGGAGCGCGAGCGATACGACCCCGGGGGCGCGCCGTGCCGCATGACTGGAAAAGAGGGGCCTCGCCGAAGCCGGGAGACACGCGCCTCCGGCGCGAGTCCCCGTTTCGGCCAGCCGGCCTGCGGCCGACTGCGCCACCCTCTAGGTCACAGACGATCGCGGTTGCCCTGCACGACATCGAGCCGGCGACCTTCGAGCGCTGCGCCAGCATCCGCGAGTGGCTGGAGGACCGCGGGGTCGATCGCGCGACGCTGCTGGTGATCCCCGCCCGCGACCTGCACCCCCTGGGGGAGCGCTCCCCCGAGATGGTCGCGTGGTTGGCCGAACGCCGCCGCGGGGGCGACTCGATCGCCCAGCACGGCTTCCAGCACGAGCAGCTGCGGTGCGCGAACTGGCCCCAGCGCCTGCGAGCGCCGGCGCGCACCCGGCGCGCCGCGGAGTTCGCGGGACTCGACGGCGAGGAGACCCGCCGCGCGGTGGAGGCCGGCTGGCGGCTGATGAAGCTCGCGGGCATCGAGCCCGACGGGTTCGTCGCCCCCGCCTACGCCTACACGCCCGCGCTGCGCCGCGCGCTGGGCGTGCGCTTCCGCTGGTGGGCAAGCCTGCTGGCCCTGCACGGTGGAGCGGACCGCCCCTGGCGGCGGCTTGCCCCTGCGTGGGGCCCGACCTCCGTCCGCGCGGGGGCGCTGTTCGCGGGGCACACCGTGCGGTTGGACCTGTCGCCCGGCTCTCTCCAGCACCGCGGCCAGATGCGAGCGCTCGAGCGGGCGCTCCTCCAGCTCGCGCGGCGCCGTCTTGCCGTCACCTACAACGAACTTGCCGAAGCGCCGCTCCACGCCGAGAACACCGAAGCTTCGAGCGAACTGAGGCCCCGCGCCGCGGCGTAGCCCAGGTGGGGGAGCCCGAAGAGGTTCTCGATCGTGCGCAGCAGCGAGAAGTCGTTGAAGGGTTCCTGGTTGAAGGTGCCGGGCTTGACGTAAGGCGATAACAGCAGCGCGCCCACCTGCCCGCCCCCCGGAGGCGGCAGGTTCACCCCCGGCGGGGCGGTCGCGGCTGGGGTCGTCCCGGTGGGAGTCGTCGTGGCCGGAGCACCCGCGGCCGGGGTCGTCCCAATCGGAGTCGTCGCGGCCGGAGGGACCGAGCCCGTCCCGGTAGGAGTCGTCGCGGCCGGAGCGCCCGCGGCCGGGGTCGTCCCAGTCGGAGTCGTCGCGGCGCCCGGCTGAGTCGCCGTCGCGCCCGGCGTGGCGGAGCCGGGATTCGAGCCCACCCCCCCGAGCGGTGCCGGGAAGCGCGGCTGGACGCAGCACGAGCTCGAGTCGGCGTATTCACCCGTGACGGGGGCCTGGTCGGTGGTCACGATCAACAGGCCTCCGTGCCGGTAGGCGGGGGCGGCCAGGATCTCGGGGACGACGCGGCGCAGGAAGGTTTCGGCGGCCGGCAGACCGCTGGGCGCGCCGGGGGCGCACGGGGTGGGGCGCCCGTCGTGGCAGAGGTCGGGCACGATGTAGGAGAGGGTGGGGGTGCGCCGGGCGCTCTTCAGGTCGCTCGCGAGCCCTTCCAGGCCGACGTCCTCGTGGGTGCAGGCGGGCGAGTGGAGCACGCCGTCGAAGTAGGTGAAGGGGTCGCGGAAGGTGGCGAACGAGTCCCCCTCCGGCGCCTGGGAGGTGGGGTCGGGGGCGCCGAATTCAGGGTGCCGGCAGGATGCGGGCCCGCCCGCGTGGCCACTGCCATCGTTCATCGCTTCGGCGTAGACGCGCCAGGTGAGGCCCTTCGCGGCGAGCTGGTCGCCGACTGTCTGCGCGGCGGGCGGATAGATACAGCCGTGCCCGCTGTACTGCCCGTGTTCGTCGGCGACCGCCGGCACGATGTCGGTGAAGGTCGGGCAGTCGGCGGCCGTCTCGGGGGTGGGACCGAGGCCGCTGACGAGGGCGACCTCGTTGGCGAGCTCTTCGTGAGCGACGGCGTAGAAGCGCACGAGCAGCTCTCCGCGGTGCTCGAGCGTGCTCGCAACGTAGGGAGCGGGGGATTCCGGCCCGAAGGTCTGGGCGTAGGGCTGATCGGCGAGGACGATCAGGAAAACGTGCTTGACCGGTGGCAGATGAGGGCCCCCTTTGCCCGCGGGTCCACCACCGGAGCTCCCGCCTGATTGCTTGTGGGCGGCGCCGGTGGAGGAGGCCGGTTCGGAAGACTTGGCAGGCGCGGATTCCGGCGGAGGTGGCGCCGGCACGGGTTCGGGAGTGGAGGTCGCTTCCACGGGCGGCGGCGAGGTGGCGAGCGCCGCGACGGCCGGAGCGTGGGGGGGGAGCAACAGCGTGAGCGGCCCGCGGCGCAGCGCGCTCAGCGCGCCCGAGGGGTTGCTGGCGGCGACGCCGGTGACCGTGCCGAAGGCAAGCATCGCGAGCGTCAGCACGGCAGCCGTGTAGTAGGACAGCCCGCCCACCCGCGCGCCGCGCGTCCGCCGCGGGGCCGGCCGGGTATCCGGTGCCCGCCCCTCGGAGCGCAGGCCCACGAGGATGCGCTCCAGCGCCGGCGCGCGCGGGCCGTGACGGGCCCCGCAGCTCAGGCAGTAGCGCTGGTCCGAGGCCAGCGCCGAGCCGCACTCCGCGCAGGCGCCCACAGCCCCGCTCACCCGATAGGAGCCTCGGCGCGGTGCCCGCTGCCCCCGACCTCGCTCGCGGTGCGGTGCTCGCTGCTCCCGGCCTCGCTCGAGCTGCGGTGCTCGCTGCCCCTGGCCTCGCTCGAGGCGGGGCGCTCGCTGCCCCCGGCTTCGCTCCCGGACCCGTTGGCGGCGGCGCTCGGGACACGCTCCATCAGGACCTTGCCGCACTGCCAGCAGTAGAGCGCCCCACGGCCGTGCACCGCCCCGCAGTCCGGGCACGCGCTGGCGCCGGCGTGCTCCTGGAGGCTCAGCACGCGTTCGAGCTCGCCGAGCTCGGCGTCGCGCTCCTGCAGCTCGGCGGCCTTGCGCACGAGCACGTCGAGGCGAAAGTGGTCGCGAATCGCCATCTCGTACGTCAGGCCACCGAGATCCCAGTTCAGCTCCGCGACCTGCGCGACCAGCTCGTCGCGCCTGCGCTCCAGGCTGGCACGCCCGTCGTCGGACGGCGAGGGCGAGCGGGCCTCCGCGGCTGCCCGTTGCTCAGCCTCCGGGCCGGGGCGGGCGAGCAGTGCGTCGAAGAGGCCCATCAGCCGGTGGTCACCACGTTGGGCAGGTTGCGCGATTTCTGCTCGTAGCTCTGCCCGCTGTTGGGAGAGCTCGACTTGGGAGTGGTGGAGGTCTTGCTCGCACCGCCGCCACCGCCCTTCGAGGAGGATGGAGTCGAGGAGGAAGGGGAGTGGGAAGCGTGGGAGGAGCCTTCGCCGTTGGGTAAGGCGCCCGCGCCGGAGGAGGAGGAAGAGGAAGAGGAGGAGCCGCCGCTCAGGGGGCTCGCGCCGGCCGGAGCAGGCGTGGTGCTCGCACCCGCGGCGCCCGCGCCCGCCGCGGCGCCGGGGGAGGCCACCGAGATCACCTGCGCCGGCGCGGTCGTGGTCTTTGCGGCACCGGCCCTGCCAATCAGCACGCCGACGCCCATCGCCAGCAGCAGCACCCCGACGCCAGCGACGGCCGCGGCGCTCGTGGAGCGGCCGCTGACCGCCGGCGCAGCCCGTTCGTCCGGACCGACCGCGGCGGGCGTGAAGCGGTCCAGGAACTGGCTACGCGCCTGTACCTGGCGCCCACCGCACTCCAGGCAGTAGCGCTGGTCGTCGGCAAGCGAGGCGCCGCAGTAAGCGCAGGCTCTCATAGGCCCCGCATGATAAGGACCCACCAGGGCGGCGACTGGTGACGATTCGGTGAACAGATTGCCCGAGTGCGCCCCGGCGTGCGAAACTCGCTCCTCGCACGCCCAAGTTCGGAGCGTCGTCACAACCCTTTCACACCGTCGGGTCCTCCGGTGGGGCAGCTTTCACAGTCCATGCCACAGGGGCCCTCAGCTCGCAGATGACGATCGAGTCCCCTGTCCTAGCCCCACGACTCATGGAGTCCGCGCCCCTGACTCCACGACCCCCCACCGCCGTGGGGGCGCAGAGCGACCGGGACCAAGCGGGCCAGCAGACTCTGACCTTCGGCAACCTCGAGCTGCGCCCCGACGAGATGCAGGCGCTCGTCGCCGGCGCGCGCGTGGGCCTCACGGTGCGCGAGTTTCAGGTTCTCGCGGTGCTCGCCGATCGCGAGGATCGCGTGGTGCGCCGCCCGGAGATCTACCGGCAGGTGTGGGGCGGCGAGATGAAGCACCGCGACCGCGCGGTGGACGTGTTCGTGCGCAAGGTCCGCACCAAGCTCGCCGCGGCGGCGCCCGGCTGGGCCTACATCCACACGCACTTCGGGATCGGCTACCGCTTTGCGCCCGAGTCCGTCAGCCAAGGGGAGTGACTGGAAATGAGTCGCCTTGCAACCGGCCGCGGAGCGGCCCTCACCGGAGCGCTGCTGGCGAGCGTCGCGCTGACGCCGCCCCTCTCCTCGCTGGCGAGTCCCAAACTGCCCACTTCCAAGCCTCCGCACGCGTCCACCGGGAGCGCACTGCACGTGGGCGAATCGACCGTTGCGCTCAACGGCACGGTTAACCCTCGCGGCTTGGAAACCAGTTGCTACTTCCAGTACGGCCCCACCACAGCCTACGGAGCGCAGACGCCCACCGCCGCGGCGGGCAGCGGAAGCTCGGGGGTGAAGGTGAGCCAGGCCGTCTCCGGGTTGCAGCCGGGCACCACGTACCACTATCGCATCGTGGCGACGAGCTCCGGGGGAACGGCCGAAGGGCAGGATCGCGCCTTCACCACCAAGCGAATCCCGCTCAAGTTCGTGATTGCCAACGCGTCCAAGGTGAGCGCGTTCGGGAGCCCGTTCTCGCTGGCCGGCACCCTCTCCGGCACGGGCGGCGCCAACCACCAGGTCGTCCTGCAGGCCAGTCCCTTCCCGTACCTGAGCGGCTTCACGGACGTCGGCAAACCCGAGAGCACCAACGCCGAAGGCGGCTTCACTCTCCTCCTGCCAAGCCTCTCGCAGAACACCGAGTTACGCGTGCGCACGCTCGATGCCGTCCCTGTGTACAGCCAGGCGGCGACCGTGCACGTCGCGGTGCTCGTGACCCTCCGTGCGCGTCCCGCCCACAGCCGGGGACTCGTGCGCCTCAGTGGCACCGTCAGCCCCTCCGAGGTGGGCGCACCGGTCGTGTTCCAGTGGGTCAGGTCCGGGCGCACACCCCTGAAAGTGGGGAGCACGGTGGTCGGAAAAGGCACCGCAAGCCTCTCGCGCTTCAGCGCCACGGTGAGCATCCGCCACGGGGGCTACTACCGCGCGCTCGTTAAGGTGAGCAACGGCAGGCAGGTGTCGGGCTCCAGCCGGACCATCGTCCTGCACGCGGCGCCGGTCGTACACAGAGCGCATCGAGCGCACGCTCACCGTCGCTGACGGCCGCCGGGGCTGCTCGGGTCTCCCTATTTTCTCGACTGGCTGACCGTACGCGACACTAGCTTGACCGCGTAGGCTCGCGTCCCCGATGGGTCAGGGACCACGACGTGGATCGCCAGGCTCGCGGCCAGATGCCCACGGCCGGCGCGCAGGCGCGAGCGACCCGCGGCGGCGAGCGTGAGCTTGACCGTCACCGTCCGGCCGCGCGCGATCGCGAAGCCGGCCTTCCCGATCGGGACCGTTCTGGACCGCTTCGCGGCCCTCGCCCTCGCCCTGACCGCGAGCGTGAGGCGCCCGCGACAGGCGACCGGGGCCGTGCACCGGAGCTTGACCGTCGCCCGCCCATTCCGCGTGGGTAGGCGCCGGCCGACGAGCACGATCCCGCCACCGGCGGCTGTGTACGCGGCAACGCCCTGGTTGGCCGACGGGCTCGTGCCCGGCGAGCTCCCCGCCGGAGTCTGCGTCTGCGTGCCCGGCGGCGGTGCGCCGCCCGAGGAAGGTGCACCGCCCAAAGGAGTTTCACCGCCCTGCGCAGGGAAGGCGGTACCGAACACCCACGCCGCCCCCGCCTTCCCGCTTTCGCCGATGCCGCCGATCAGCGCGGTGGCGCCGTCGGAGGAGAGCGTCACGCTCCAGCCGAGTTCGCCCCTGCCGTGCTCTTCGCTGCCGGTGAGCTTTTCACCCTGCTGCGCCCAGGTCGAGCCCGAGCGCGTGAACAGCCACGCCGCGCCCCTGTGTTCGTCGTCCTGGAAGCCGCCCACCAGCGCGGTGCTCCCATCTGGGGTGAGCGCGACGGCGTCGCCAAAGTAGCCTCCGCCCACCTCTCCGCCGCCGGTGAGCTTCCCGCCCTGCTGCCCCCAAGCTGGGCCCGAGTCGGAGTCCGTGCGCGTGAACACCCACGCCGCGCCCGCGCCTTCACCGTCGTGGAAGCCGCCGACCAGGGCCGTGGCGCCATCGGAGGACAGCGCGACACTCTGCCCGAGCTCGCCCGCGCCGGCCTCCTCGCCGCCGATGAGCTTTTCACCCTGCTGCGCCCAGGCCGGGCCCGAGTCGGAGTCCGTGCGCGTGAACACCCACGCCGCGCCCAGGTCGTCGCCGTCTTTGCGAGCGCCGATCAGAGCCGTGTCGCCTTCGGAGGAAAGCGCCACGCTCCAGCCGAACTCCCCTTCGCCGCTCTCCCCGCCGCCGGTGAGCTTTTCGCCCTGCTGCGTCCAGGCTGAGCCCGAGTCGGAGTCCGTGCGCGTGAACACCCACGCCGCGCCGACGTCGCTGTGGTCGACGAAACCGCCGACGAGGGCGGTCTCACCATCGGCGGAGAGCGCCACGCTCTGACCGAACCAACCGCTGCCGCTCTCCCCGGCCCCCGTGAGCTTCGTCTGCTGTGTCCAGGTCGAGCCCGAGCGCACGAACACCCACGAGGCGCCGATGCCGCCATCGTTGGGACCACCGATCAGCGCGGTGTCACCGTCGGCCGAGAGCGCCACGCTGCGACCGAAGTGGCCCGCGCCGCTCTCTTCGCCGCCGGTGAGCTTGGCCTGCTGTGTCCAGGCGGAGCCGGTACGCGTGAACACCCACACCGCACCGGCTTCGCCGCTGTCGCGAGGGCCGCCGATCAACGCGGTGTCGCCATCGGCCGAGAGCGCCACGCTGCGGCCGAAGCGGCCCGCGCCGCCCTCTTCGCTTCCGACGAGCGTCGCCTGCGGGGTCAATGGAGCGGGTTCGCCCGCGAGGCCCGCTGGGGGCGCTCCGCCGAGGAGCGCGAGCGAAAGCAGTGCGGCCACCAGCGCCGGACGCCACAGCGCCGCAAATCTGATTCGGAGAACCGTCTGATGAGTCATCGAAAGCTGGTAGCAGCCCGCGGCGGCCAGCTTGACCGCCGGCCCGCTCGTGCGTGCTGCACCGGACATCTAACTCCACGAGCCCTCCGATGCACACATATTTCACGAGATGTTCACAGGCCGGCCGGTGGGCGCGCCCAGGCTCGCGGAGTGAGCACAGAGACTCCTCGTGCCCAATACGGCGCGGACAGGCCCACGCAGGAGGGGGCCGCCCTGTCCACGCGGGATGCGGCCACCCCGGTCGCGACCGCAGGCGCCCACCCTCGTGTTCTGATGCTCGGGATGGGCTGGTTCCCCGAGACGCTGGGAGGCCTTGACCGCTACTACCGCTCCCTGTTCGAGCAGCTTCCGGAGGCAGAGGGCGTGGTGGTCGGACCGGCCGAGAGCGCACCCGCCACGATCCACGCCGCGTCGCGCCACGAAGGTCCGCTTGCACGCCGCCTCTGCGACTTCTGGGTGGCCGCGCAGCACGCAGCGCGCAACGTCGAGGTGGTGGATGCGCACTTCGCGCTGTACGCAGCGGCACCGCTGCTGCTCGGAGCGCCGCGGAGGCGCCCGGCTGTGTTCCACTTCCACGGGCCGTGGGCCGAGGAGAACGTCGCCGCGGGTGACGCATCGCGTGTGAAGCTCGGGCTGCGCAGAGCCCTGGAACGGCTGGTGCTGCGACGCGCCGACGCCCACGTGGTGCTGTCCTCAGCCTTCCGCAGAGTGCTGGTCGAGCGCTACCGCGTGCCTCCGTGGGGGGTCCACGTGTGGGCGCCCGGGGTGCAGCTCGACGTGTTCACCCCCGGCGATCGCTCCCGGGCACGGGCGCGGCTGGGCCTCGACCCGTCGGCGTTCGTCGTCGTCTGCACGCGGCGCCTGGTGCCCCGCATGGGGATCGACGGGCTGCTCGACGCGTGGGGTCGGCTCGAGCGAGATCTCCCCGACGGCTCGGTGCTGCTGCTGGTCGGCGACGGCCCGCTGCGCGACGCACTGGCCGCGCGCTCCGCGCTGTCCCCCCTCGCGGGACGCGTGCGCGTGATGGGCCGACTCTCCGACACCGACCTGGTCGACGCCTACCGCTCCGCCGACGTCGCCGCGGTCCCGAGCATCGCGGTCGAGGGATTCGGCCTGGTGGTGCTCGAGGCGGCGGCCTGCGGAACGCCGAGCATCGTCAGCGACGTGGGCGGCCTGCCGGAGGTCGCGAGCGCGCTGGACCCGTCGCTCGTCGTCCCCGCCGCCGACAGCGACGCCCTCGGCGCTCGCTTGCGAGCGGCGGCGCTGGGGGACCTGCCGACGCGGGCCGCGACTCGGAGTCATGCCGAGCGCTTCGACTGGCCGGCGGTCGCCGAGCGCCACCGCGCCCTGCACCGCAGGTTGGTGGACGGCGAGCGGGACGGGCGGTTGCGGGTCGTGTACCTCGACCACGTCGCACGGCTCTCTGGCGGTGAGATCGCCCTGCTGCGTCTGCTGCCACACCTGCGACGCGTGAACGCCCACGTGATCCTCGGCGAGGAGGGGCCGCTCGCAGCCCGGATGGCGCAGGCGGGCATCTCGGTCGAGGTGCTTCCGATCGCCGCCGCCGCTCGCGAGCTGCGCAAGGACACCGTGCGTGTCGGCGGCGCCCCGCCCGCCGCGCTGCTCGACACGCTCACCTACGTCGCGCGGCTTGCCCTCCGCCTGCGCCAGCTGGCGCCCGATCTGGTGCACACGAACTCGCTGAAGGCCGGCGTGTACGGCAGCCTCGCGGCCAATGCCGCGGGCGTCCCGGTGGTGTGGCACGTGCGCGACCGCATCTCCGAGGATTACCTTCCGCGACCCGCGGTGCGCCTCGTGCGGCGCCTCGTGCGCCACCTGGCCGACGGCGTGATCGCCAACTCCACCGCCACGCTCGACACGCTCTCGGCCCCCGATCGGGGACGCGTTCACTCGGATCGGGGACGAGCTCACTCGGATCGGGGGCGGGTTCACTGTGTCGTCCCCGATTCGGTGGAGCTCTCCACACACCCCCCCACGCCCTCCTCGCAGACGACCACGTTCGGGATGGTCGGGCGCATCGCCCCATGGAAGGGGCAGGACCTGTTCCTGCGCGCGTTCGCCGCCGCCTTTCCCGCCGGAGAGGAGCGGGCGGCGATCGTGGGAGCACCGATGTTTGGCGAGGAGGCGTACGAGCTCGAGTTGCGCGAGCTGGTATCGCGACTCGGGCTCGCCGAGCGGGTGGAGCTCCGCGGCTTTCGCGAGGACGTGTGGCGCGAGCTGGCCACCTTCGACGTGCTCGTGCACGCCTCGGTGATCCCCGAGCCGTTCGGCCAAGTGGTGCTCGAGGGCATGGCGGCGGGTCTTGCCGTAATCGCGCCCGACGAGGGCGGCCCGGCCGAGGTGATCGCCGACGGGGAGACAGGGCGTCTCTTTCGCAGCCGCAACACGGACGCTCTCGTGGCCGCGATGCGGGCGCTGAACGACGACCCGGCGGCGCGCGAGCGCCTGGGGAGCGCCGCTCAGCTTGCCGTCGAGGCCTACCACCCCGGGACGGTGGCGGGACAACTGGAGCAGGTCTATGACCGCGTACTACGGTCGGCTCGACACGGCGCCCGCCGAGCCGCGGCACGATCCGCATGAGCTGCATGAGCTCGCGTCAGCGCGCCTTCAATCCCCGCCGAGCCATCGGCCCCGGCCGGTCGCGCCACAGGGTCGCACCAGCGCCGGCGGGACACAGCGGCGATCTCGCGCGGAATGGGCGCTGGTAGGGTGCCCGCGGTGTCGTCCGCCAAGACACTCGCGCGGCGCGTGCTGCCACACCCGCTGTACCGCAGGTACCGCCGGCGCAAGGTCGCCTCGCTGATCGCGGGCTACGCCCCCCGGGAGGTGACACACACCTACGGCGGGGGCACACTGCGCGTGCGCCTCACCGACCCGTTGGCGGAGGGTTGGTATGACCACGACTGGGAGCAGCCGGCGGCCATCTCGTTCCTGCGCGAGCGCCGCGTGCTGAGTCCCGGCGCCAGCGTCTTCGACCTCGGAGCCCATCAGGCGATCGTCGCCCTGATGCTCGCGCGCGAGGTGGGCGAGACGGGGCGCGTCCTGGCGATCGAGGCCGAGCCTCACAACGCGCGGGTGGCGGCCGTAAACCGCGAGCTCAACGACGCCGCGAACCTGACCGTGCTGCACGCCGCGGGAGCGGCAAGCGCCGGTGCGATCTCGTTCGCCGAGGGTCTCAACGGGCAGATCGACGTGGCCACGTCCGCCGGGAACGTGGACGTGCCGGCGGTGACGATCGACGACCTCGCGCGCGAGCACGGCACGCCGGACCTCGTGCTGATCGACGTCGAGGGCTACGAGGGGCACGTGCTCGAAGGCGCGCGCGAGACGGTGGCCGGCGGCTCGACCAGCTTCCTGGTCGAGGTGCACGAGGCGCTCAGCTCATACGGCGGGCGGGCGGAGGAGATCGTGGAGCGATTCGCCGGCTTCGAGCGCTTCGTGGCGGTGGAGGACGACGAGCCGTTCCTGGCGCTGGAGGGCACGCCGCCGCCGGGAAGGTTCTTCCTGGTGGCGATACCCCCGGGCGGGCGTTCGACGCGACCGGGCCTCATGCCCTCGCCGTAGCACGATCCAGCGGCCCCCACCCCCACGATCCAACGGCCCCAGCCCACCATGATTCAGCGGCCCAGCCCAGCACGATCCAGCGGCCCCAGCCGGCACCACCCGGGCCAGCGCCCGCCACTAGCGCCCCCAGACGGCAGGCGGCCTCGAACGCCCTCGCCACACCACAACCCGCGCCCGGCGGGCGCCGCCGTCGGAGGTCCTCGCCGCGGCGAGGCCCTGTGACGGCGGGGAGTCCCACAGACGTCCACCGCCGTCCGGCTGCGTCAAGCGACCCGGAGTGGCCGTCGATCGGATCAGAGGAGGCCGATCCCCGGCAGGCCTCTGACCCGCCGAATGCCCGCGACCGCCACGCCCACACGTCTTCCGCATGCCCGGAGGGCTTGGCCGGCTGTCACCCTCGCCGCCGCACTCCTCTTCGGCATCTGCCTCCTCGCGCCGGCCCTTGCGCCGGCGCGAGCGGGTTTCCACCCGCACTCCGTTGCGCACCGGAGCAACGCCCGGCAGCCTTGTGCGCCGAAGCGCCGCGGGCAATCCTCCGGGCGCGCACGGTCCTCCGGGAAGTGCGCGAAGCGGCGCCCCAGCAAGAGCGGGCATCCGCTCGCTCGCAAGCCCCGGGCGAGCTCCGGCGTGGGAGCCAGCGGCGAAGACTCTGCGCCGAATCCTCTGGGCGGCGAGCTATCGTCTGCCGAACTGCCGCCCGCGGAAGTGACAGGCGCGACCACGGGTCCCGCGCCCGCCCTTACACCGCCGGCCCCCTCATCGGGGGGCGCCGCCGACGAACCTCCCGCCGAATCCGGCGCCGGCTCCTCGTCCGGGGGAGTCGTGGCCGACCCGATCGACCCGAAGTACCTGACCGAGATGCCGTTCGGGACAACCTCGTTCTGGATCCAGCCGTGGCGGGCGTACCTGGATACGCGGCCGGCATCGCGGCTGCTGGAATCGCTCGGGATCAACTTCAATGTGAGCGCCACGCAGGCCGGAGCGGCCGCCCAACTGCTCCAGGACAGCGGCTTCGAGCTTGCCCGTATCGCGATCAACTGGGACTCGCTCTCCTACGACGATCCGACCCGGTTCGTAGACGAAGCCCGTGTGCGCACGCGCCTGGAAGCGCTGCACGACCACGGACTGCGGCCGCTGATCCTGCTCGACGCCAACAGCGACGGCCCCACACCAGCCAAGCAGATCGACTTGGAAACGGTCTCCGAAGCGCAGGCGGGCGCTCAGACCGTGACCCTGACGCCCACCGCCGCCGCGGAGGTCGTGCCCGGCAAGACCGGCTTCGACGGGCTCTCCTTCGGAGGCGATCCCGACATCCTCGTCACCTCGGTCGACCCCGGCGGCCTCGCCACGCTCTCGAAGCCGCTGCCGAGCGCCCTTCAAGCGGGTGAACACAAGGGCACAACGCTTCTGTATGCACCCTTCACCGCTCCCCGTCTCGCGGACGGCGAACCGAACCCAGCCTTCCAGGAAACCCTCAGCGGCTGGCTCAGCTACGTGGCGACGGTCTGCAGGGAGGCCGCGAGCATCTTCGGCCCAGAAGGCTACGACCTCGAGATCTGGAACGAGCTCAGCTTCGGCTCGCAGTTCCTCAACGCGGAATACTACGACTCGCCCGCCGGCTCGGAAGGCGTCAGCGTGGCGACCAGAGAGGTCACCAAAGCACTGCTGGACGAAACGGTGGCCTACGTGCGCAACCCCGCCAACGGGATCGCTGCCGGCGGTATCAGCGACGGCTTCGCCAGCCAGACGCCGTTCCCCTCCGGAGCCCAGGCGCCGCTGGGGCTCACCGCGCTCAGCAAGCACCTGTACGCGGGCGCCAAAAGCTTTCCCGCGGCCTACCCGGAACGGTCGCTCATACCACTGGGTGCGCTGGGTGAACGGGACACCGCCTCCAACCAGAGCTTCACCCCGCTGTTCGTCCCCCATTACCAGTCGCTGTTCCCGGAGTACTACCTTGCGGCGACGCAGACCGAGACGATCGTCCGCGACATCGCGCCGATGACCACCGAAATCTACGGGTTGCAACATGGCCGCAACGTCGGCCCGCCGGCCGGCAGTCCGCTGCAGAAGTGGATGACCGAGTACAACCTCAGCACACGCGGCGCGACACCGGTCGGCCCCGACGAGACGACCCCCGCGCAGACGACACTGACACCCGCCGACAAAGCGCACCTCCAAGCCAAGGCGCTGCTACGCAGCCTCGTCGCGATGATCAACAAGGGCATGACCCGCGAGTACTTCTACGCAGCCACCGGCCACGCCCTCGCCCTCATCAACTCCAACTTCTTCGCCGCGCTGGAAGCCCACCCCGAAACCTACCCCGGCGACCAACTGGGCGGCGAAACGATGAGCGGCTTCCGCAACATGCTCACCCAATTCCAAGGCCCCGGCCCCGGCCCCGACCTCAAACAGCTCACGCTCCTCTCGATCGCCCAAGACGGCGACCACGCCCAGTTCACCGGCGACGGCACCCCCGCCCACCCCAGCCTCTACGACCGCGAAGCGCTCGCCGTCCTCCCCTTCCAATCCTCCCCCACTCGCTTCGTCATCCCCGTCTACGTCATGACACGCGACCTCCTCACCCTCTACCAGCCAGACGCCCCCACCACCGACATCCACCGCTTCGACCTCCCCAACGAGACCTTCCGCATCACCCTCGGCAACCTCCCCCAAACCACCACACCCCCCACCATCACCGCCTACGACCCCCTCCGCAACGAAACCACACCCGCACACCTCGTCACCCAAAACGCCAACACCGCCACCATCGAAATCGCTGCCACCGACTACCCCCGCATCCTCACCATCGACTACCCGACGGAATGAGCCACGCCCACGCGGCTACGCGGACGGCGCCCTGAGATCCCACCGGACCTCGAAGCGGTGGATCCCGGGATCTGACAGCAGCCGCCCGGCCCCGAAGTCCAGACACGAAAGCTGAGTCTCGTAACAGTGCATCGCCTCCAGCTTCGCCGCCGCGGCGCGGTCGTCGAGACGCTCGACGTGAGCGGAGCGCAGGGCGGGCAGCTCCGGCACGCCCTCCAGGAACGGCAGCCAGAACGCGTCCACGTTGCGGTGAGGGTCGGGCTCGGCGCCGTCGACCCAGTGCGGCCAGCCGTGCAGGACGCAGTAGGGCAGCTCGGCGTAGAGCGTCACCGGCAGGCCCGCGCGCAGCAGCACACGCCCGTAGCGGCGCGCGAGCACGTGATCGGGGTGGCCGCCCAGGCCGGCGGGCACATGCACGCGCGAAGCGCTCCGCACCGCGCCGGCGAGCGCGCGGTCGAGCTCCTCCAGACTGGGTGCGGGCGGCGGAGGGCGGTACTGGGCGTCCAGGAACGGCAGGTTCAGCGGCTTGCGGCCCGCGCGGCCCAGCGCGAGAGCGTCCTCGGCGATCCGCTCGCGGGCCCGCTGCGCCGAGTCCAGGGCGCCGGTGATCGCGTCCCACGGCGCGAGGCGACCTGGCGCCGGCACTCCCGCGAAGAGGTTCACCACGTTTACCTCTCGGCCACTTGCCAGCAGACCCCAGCAGTCGAGGACCGCGTCGTCCCAGTGGGGAGAGAGCACAAGCTCCGGCGCCTGCGCGTCCAGGCGTAGGCGCGTGTGCAAACGGCTCTCCTCGCGGCGTTTGCGCAGCGTCCGCACGCGCCGGTAGATCCCCCGGGGAAGGCTATCGAGGCGCCGGTGCGTGCTCATGCGATGCCGAAGCCCTCGCCGCATGTTCGCGCGACGCCGAAGCCCTCGCCACCGGTCGTAGCCGGGAGAAGACGGCCGCCCACGGGAGCTGGAGCAGCGCCGTCGTGCGCGAGCCGCCACGTGGCGCGACCACCTGGCTCTCGAGGGAGACGACGTCTGAGGCGATCAACCTGTTGCCATTCAGCGGAAAGCCGGTGCTGAGCGACGCCAGGTCCGGGAGCGCCGCGGCGCAGTCCACGCGGTCGAGGAGATGACGCAACATGCCTGCGGGGTCCGCGAGGAAGTCCTCGTGTCGCAGCAGCATTCGTCGATCGCGCGGGTGACGGAGGAAGACGAGCACGGACAGCAGGTGTGTCAGCCACAGATTGGCGTTGGTGCTGAGAATGCGCAACCTGCGCTCAGCAACGTCGTTGCGGTTCACGTGGAGGTTGAACGAGGCGACCACACTCTGCGGGTCGCGGACCAGGAAGATGAGATACAGGTCGATCCCGGCGAGCGCCTGCAACTCCCGTGCGCGCAGCGGGAAGTGCGAGGTGTCAACAATGTGTGTCACTCCCGCCACGCGCGCAATTGCACCGTAAAGGTCTTCGGTGACCCCGCGATAACGTCGGCGCAACCGCCGCCGGGCGCGCCGGCTGTGAATCCGAAACAGCGCAGACGAGCGTTCGAGGTGACGCTGCGACTCGTTACCGAAGAGATCGGCCGCGCCCGGGACACCCTCACGCACTGCGCTCCAGAACCTGGTCCGTTCCAGACCGCCAAGGATCGGAACGCCCGACCTCACGAGCCAGTTGTCGAGCTCGCCTGCGTAGAAGACGTTCTCGCAATTGCCAAGCGCGATGCCGAGGATCGTGCTACCGCTGCGGCCCGATCCCATCACGTAGACGACCTTCGGGCGCATCGGGCTCGCGACAGGCGCAGATGTCGATGTCCCTGCCATCGAGCGGGCATTCTTGCAGGCCCCCAGTGCCGGCGTGTTCACACGTACGACACATCCACAGGGTCTCGCCGCCCTGGGCGCCGGGTATCATGCGCCGCGATGCTCACCCCCCCGAGCTCGGTGCTGATCGGCACGCCGCTGTGGGGCCGCAACGGGGGGGTCGCCGCGCACGTCCAGGCGAGCGCGCAGCTGCTAGCCGGGCAGGGCCTACGTGTGACGGTGCTGGCGGCGCGAGTCGATCCCGGCGAGCACGTCCCCGGAGTGACGGTGTGTCGCAGCCCGGAGCTCTTCAATACGCGCGCTTCGATGGATACGAGGCTCGGCGATGCCGTGTCCTCGAGCCCAGACGTGATTCACCTTCACCAGCTGGACGATCCCGAGATCGTGGAGGCCCTGCGGATGCGCGCACCGGTGGTGGTCAGCGCCCATGGGTACACCGCGTGCACCTCCAGCGTGCACTACTTTCGCCCCGGCCAGGAGTGCGAGCGCCCCCACGGGCCGGGATGCGTGGGCAATCTGGTGGCGCGGGGCTGCGCCCACGTGCGCAATCCGCGACCGCTGCCCTCCTCCTATAGGCAGGCGACCCAGGGTCTCGACGCCCTGAGACGGGCCGACCTGGCCGTGGCCTACTCGAGCTCCGTGGACCGTCACCTGGCCACAAATGGCGTGACTCGCAGAGCTGTGATTCCGCTGTTCACCACCATGACCCCGAAGGTGGGCTCGGGACATCCCACGCGGCGGCGCGTCGTCTTCGCGGGCAGGATCGTGAGACCGAAGGGGCTCGGCGTCCTGATCCGCGCCGCTCGTGCGGTGGAGGCCGAGTTCGTGATCTGCGGAGACGGCTTCCAGCTTGCGGCTATGCGCAGGCTGGCGCGGCGTCTGGGAGTGGAGAGGCGGGTGTGCTTCAGGGGCTGGCTCGGCGCCGAGCCGCTCGCGCAGGAGTTGGCGAACGCGTCGGTGGTGGTCGTTCCGTCGCTGTGGCCCGAGCCGTTCGGGCTGGTTGGGATCGAGGCCCTGGCCGCGGGCCGGCCGGTGATCGCCAGCTTCACCGGAGGGGTGGTGGATTGGCTCGAGGACGGCGTCACCGGGCTGTGCGTCCGCCCGGGAGACGTGCGCGGGCTCGCGCGGGCGCTCGAGGAGCTGCTCGCCGATCCGGAGAGGCAGCAAGCCATGGGAGGGGCGGGCAGGGAGATGGTGGCCGCGCGGTTCTCACCCGAGCGGCATGTCGCGGCGGTGCTCGAGAGCTATCGCGCCGCCTGCGCCAGCCGGCTGGCCGGACCTCCGCTCACGCAGCACGCGCGCTGACGACGCCTGCGAGCAGGCCGCCCACGACCTCCGCGGTGCGCTTGACGCCCATCCTCTGCTCCGCGAATGCGCGGCCGCGCGCGCCGAGCGCCTCGCGCGCATCCACGTCGGCGAGCAGCTCGCGAGTCGCCTCGGCCAGCGCCTGCGCCGTCGGCGCCACCACACGGGCCGCCTCGGCCTGGATCAACTCCGGCCACCGGCGGGGACCGTCGATCGCCAGCACCGGCCTGCCGGACGCGAGCGAGGCGGCGAGCGTGCCCTTCCGAGACGAGGGACCCGCGGCGTCCGCGAACAGCAGAACCTCGCAGCCCGCGAGCGCGTTCGAGAGCTCCTGAGCGGGGAGGGCGCCCGAGAGCTCCAGCGCGTGCTCGATATCGCGGGCCCGCGCCGCCTGTAACCACACCTCCGCCACGCGCGAAGCGCGCCCGGGCGCCCCGAGCAGCGCCAGCCGCACCGCAAGACCGCGGCTCCTGAGGAGCACGACGGCGTCGAGCGCCAGCGAGACCGCGGCCCCCTCGTAGGAGTAGCCGAACAGCCCGACGACGGGGTTGGCCCGACACGCCGGCGGCCCGGCGAGCGGGGGCGGCAGGTTCGAGAACACGGGCGCAACCGCAGCCGTCCGCTTGGGCAGCCAGGGCCGCGCGGCGAGCCACTCAGCTCGAAAGTCCGTGGTGAGGAGGACCGCCGTCGAGCTGCGCATCACGGCGATCAGCAGCGCCCGCTGGGTGAGCGCCCACACCTTGCCGCGCCAGCCTCCGTGCCTCCAGGGGTACACGAACTCGTGCAACACGGTGACCACCGGGATCCGCGAGCTCCGCAGGGCCGAGAGCGTCGGAGCGACGAACAGCGGGAGCCCGCGGTAGGAGTACGCGAAGACCGAGTAGTGCAGCAGCACAGCGTCAGGCCGACTCTCTGCGAGCTCGCCGGCGAGCGCTCGCGCCCACGCTCGGATCTCCGAGCGCCCCGCGCGGATCGATTCCGGGCTGCGCTGCAACCAGTGCAGCGAGCACGACACGTGCTCGCCACTCAACCCCTCGGCGAGCAACACCGCATGATCATGCGCGCCACAGGTGGGCCCAGCGGACATGCCGACCACGGCGACAGTCGTGGACCCGCTAGCCAACGAAGATCTCTCCGCGATACGCGGCCTCGATGGCCTGCGTAAGGGCGCTCAGATCCCCCGTCGGCAGGATCAGGCCGTTGCGGCCCGGGTCGATCAGCTCCTTCATCCCGGTGTTCTCGCTGACGATCGCCGGGACACCGCAGGCCATCGCCTCGACCGGAGCGTAGGCGAACCCGTCTTCGTAGCTGGGATGGACGCACAGCGCGGCACTCTGCAGATGGGGCAGGGGATCGCCGGAGTGGACGCTGATGCGCGAGTCCTCGGCGCAGGCTCGCTGGACGAAGCGCCGCATTCCCCGTGTTGCCCAGCCCCCGACCAGCACAAGCCGCAGCTCCGGGCAGGCAAGACGGCGGACGGCGTCGATCAGCAGCGAGACGCCCTTGACGACAGAGAGGCTGCCGACGTACACGATGTCGAAGCTCCCCGACGCGCCGCGCGCGCTGCTGTCCGGTACGAAGCGCGGGTCATGCGTCAGGGGGAAGAGCGAGAGCGTCCGCTCGGGCACTCCCTCCTCCACGAACGACTCCCACGCGTGCCGGGAGGAGACGTAGATGCGATCGGCAAGGGCGTACTCCGCGAGGTTGCGCCCAAGCAGTCGCGTTGCCCATGAGCGCTCCAGTGGATACTGACGGTGGGCCCGGGCGTGCAGGCGCACGACACGCCGCAGGTGCGAGTTCGCGGACATCAGCGAGACCGATCGCATGTGCGCGCGCCGGGCGGCATGGAGCTGCGCGAGCGCCTGGCCGTTGAACGCGATCAGATGCTCGGCGCCCGGCAGCCGCTGTGCGGCCTCGACATCGAATGCGACGCTTGCCGTCCATGTGCGCCAGGCGGGGGAGAACCGCGTGGCGGAAGAGAGGACCGTGGCAAGCCCGCGCACGCCCGCTCCGCGGAGGGTCGGGCCGTCGCCCGAGATGGCGGTCCCGCCGGAGGCGCCGTCGAAGATGGCAATTCCCTCAGAGGCGCTGGGCGAGTCACAGATGCAGATCCCGGGCGGACCCCGGCGGTCGAGCGCCTGCACGACCTCTTGCAGATGGCGCCCGAGACCGCCCGCGCCGAGCGGCGTGGAGCACGACACGACGACTCGGCCCGGGGGCAAGACCTCCTCCTGGGCCCGCTCGCACTCCCCCCGCCAGCGCGCGTCCAACGGCCCGCCGGGACCGCTCTCGCTCGCGCGCCGCTCAGCCGATACCGTCATAGCCCCAGAGCGCCGCGAGGTCGCGGCCCAGATACTCGCTCAGCGCAAGCACCTCCGGCTTGAAGCGCCGACGCAACTCGAGCATCAGGCCCTCGTCGGGCGGCGGGGGCTCGCTGTGGACCACCCGCCGCCGGATCGTTCGCAGCGCATGGCGGCGCACGCGCCTCGGCGTCAGCGCCACGACCGACGCCTTGGCGGCTCGCGCAACCGGGCCCCGCCCCATCGACACCGCATGGACGAGGTCGTCCAGCTGAGGGGAGCGCACGTGAACCGACGGGTTGGCCTCCAGCACGTCGATCGCGGTCGTGTCGTCCACCTCCAGGAAGCGCAGCACCCGGCGCACCGTCGCCTCGTTCTCGCGCCGGAAATCGTCGTAGACGAGCACCAACACCTGCTCGCGGGGGAACAGCGCGTGGTAGCGGCGCAGCTGCTCGACGTAGCGGACGTGCTCGGAGTAGAGCAGGACCTGCGGCCAGCGGGAGCGGCGCGGCAGCTGCCGCCCGTTTCTGCGGGCCTCCTCGAGCGAGATCGCCTTGCGGAGGTCCCTCTCGGTCTCGTAACGGGACTGCAGGCACTGCAGATGCAGCGAGCGTAGGAAGCTCGCGGGCTCCCGCAGGATCGCGACCATCCGCGCTGCGGGCGCCAGCTCCGCGATCCGGCCCGCCGCGGTCCGAGACCAGAGGTAGGAGGCCGACGCCTCTCCGACGAGCTGCCCCGGCTCGGCCGCGGCGAACAGGGCCAAGTACTCCTCGAGCGTCGCCGGCGCGCGATAGCGATGCGCGCGACGCGGCAGCTCGCCCGCGAAGAAGACCGGTTCCTTGAGGTCGGGCATGTAGATCTGCGGGTGGCGCCGCAACATCTCGTACAGCGCAGTCGTGCCGCTCTTGGGGTTGCCCACGATGAAAAAGTCGGGAATACGGTGGCCCCCGTCGGCCCGCGGCAGTGCCGCCGGTCCGCCGGACAGCGACGCCGGTCCACCAGACAGCGACGCCGGTCCACCCGACGGCGACGCCGGTCCACCAGATGCCAACGCCGGTCCACCGGACAACGACGCCCGAGACGGCTCAGCCGACGCCGTCATAGCCCCACAACGTCACGAGGTCGCGGTCCAGGTACTCGCTCAACGCCACGACCTCGGGCTTGAAACGGCGACGTAGCTCCAGCGTCAACCCCTCATCGGGCGGCTGAGGCTCGCCGAAGAGGACGCGCTCGCGCACCGTCCGCAGCGCGCTGCTGCGCAACCGCCCGGGCGTGAGCGCCCTGATCGAGGTGTTCAGAGCTCCCGCGAGCGGGCCTCTGCCAGTGCGAACCGCAAGCACCAGCCTGGCCAGGCGCACGGAGCGCATACGCACCGTCGGGTTGGCCTCTGTCGGCTCGATCGGCAGGGTGTCGTCCACCTCCAGGAAGCGCAGCACCCGGCGCACCGTCGCCTCGTTCTCGCGTCGGAAATCGTCGTAGACGAGCACCAGCATCCGCTCGCGCGGAAACTGGTCGTGGTAACGACGCAGGTGCTCGACGTAACGCACGCGCTCCGAATAGCGCAGCACCTTCCTGCCTTCACGAACGATCTCCTCGTGCGCAAGCGCCCGGCGGAGGTCCCGCTCGCTCTCGACGTGGTCCTGCAGGTACTGAAGATGCAGCGAGCGCAGGAAGCTCGCCGGCTCCCGTAGGATCGCGACGATCCGCGCAGCGGGGGCCAGCTCCGCGATCTGGCCGGCAGCGACAAGCGACCTCAGATAGGTGGGCGAGGCCTCGCCGGCGCGCTGCTCCGGCGGCGCGGCAGCGAACAGCGCGAGATACTCATCGAGCGTCCGGGGAAGAGCGCCAGCAGACCCGGCCGGGGGCGCGGATGCCGAGGACCGGGGGCGCAGGTCGGCTGCGAGGAACTGCGGCTCCTTGAGGTCGGGCATGTAGATCTGCGGGTGGCGCCGCAACATCTCGTACAGCGCAGTCGTGCCGCTCTTGGGGTTGCCCACGATGAAAAAGTCGGGAATACGGTGGCCCCCGTCGGCCCGCGGCAGTGCCGCCGGCCCGCCGGACAGCGACGCGCGAAACGGCTCAGCTGACACCTTCATAACCCCACAGACTCACTAGATCGCGGCCCAGGTACTCGCTCAACGCCACGACCTCGGGCTTGAAACGGCGGCGCAACTCCAGCATCAACCCCTCATCGGGCGGTCGCGGCTCGCCGAAGACCGCACCACGCCGGACCGTTCGCAACCCAGCGTGGCGAAATCGCCTGGAGGTGAGCGTCTTGACCGATGCCTTGACCGCCTCCGAGACCGGTCCTGCCCCCACGGATACAGCCTGCACGGCCTGGTGGAGGCGCTGCGAGCGCACTCGAACCGTCGGGTTCGCCTCGATCGCGTCGATTGGCGCCATCTCGTCCACTTCCAAGAAACTCAGCACCTGGCGCACCGTCGCCTCGTTCTGACGCCGAAAATCATCGTAAATCAGCACCAGCACCTGCTCAGGTGGAAAGCGGGCGTGGTAGCGGCGCAGCTGCTCGACGTAGCGCACGTGATCTGAATACAGGAGCGCCTGCGGCCGAGGGGAACGTCGAGGAATGTGCCGACCCTGGCGACGTTCACCCTCAAGGGCGAGCGCCTTGCGCAGGTCGCGCTCCGTCTCGACGTGGACCTGCACGCCCTGTAGGTGAAACGAGCGCAGAAAGCTCGCAGGCTCCCGCAGGATCGCGACTATCCGCGCCGCCGGTTGGAGCTCCGCGATGCGACCAGCCGCGGAGTGCGACATCAGGTAGGAGGACGACGCCTCGCCCGCACGCTGCTGCGGGTGAGCGGGGGCAAACAGCGCGAGGTACTCATCGAGCGTCTCTGGGCGCCTGCCCGTTCTCGGCCCACGGAAACGCGAGCGTAGCTCGGGCGCGAGAAACCACGGCTCCTTGATGTCGGGCATGTAGATCTGCGGGTGGCCGCGCAGCATTCTGTAGAGGGCAGTCGTGCCGCACTTGGGGTGACCGACAATGAAGAAGTCGGGGACTCTCCCATCCGAGGAGTTGGTGGCTTTCCCGCCCCAAGAGTGGGGCGTTCGCTCAAGCGAGCAGTCCGAGGCTCTCCCGTCCGAGAAGTCGGGAGCCCTTCGCCGCGAGACCCGTGAGGGCTCAGCCAACACCGTGGTAACCCCACAGACTCACAAGATCACGGCCCAGGTACTCGCTCAACGCCACGACCTCCGGCTTGAAACGGCGACGCAGCTCCAGCATCAACCCCTCGTCGGGCGGGGGAGGCTCGCCGACGAGCACCCGCCGCCGCACCACTCGCAACGCTCCTCGGCGCAGCCGCGCGGAGGTGAGCGCCTTGACCGATGCCTTCGTGGCTCGCGAGAGCGGACCGCGCCCGACCGAGAGCGCGTGCATCAGATCGTCGAGCTGCTGGGAGCGCATACGCACCGTGGGGTTGGCTTCCGTCGCGTCGATCGGGGCGTCGTCGTCCACCTCCAAGAAGCGCAGCACCCGGCGCACCGTCGCCTCGTTCTCGCGCCGGAAATCGTCGTAGATCAGCACCAGCACCTGCTCCTGCGGGAACAGCGCGTGAAAGCGGCGCAGCTGCTCGACGTAGCGCACGCGCTCGGAGTAGAGGAGCGCCTGCGGCCGCGGCGAGCGGCGCGGGATCCGCCTGCCCTGACTGCGCTCGCTCTCGAGCGCGAGCGCCTTACGCAGATCCTTCTCGGTCTCGATGTGGTTCTGCAACAGCTGCAGGTGCAGCGAGCGCAGAAAGCTCGCCGGCTCCCGCAGAATCGCGATCACGCGCGCGGCCGGCTGCAGCTCGGCGATGCCGTGTGCGGCGGTGCGCGACACGATGTAGGACGACGACGCCTCGCCCGCGCGCTGCTCGGGACAGGCGGCGTCGAACAGCGACAGATACTCCTGAAGCGTCTGCGGAAGCGGTCCGGAGGACGGCCGCTGGAAACGAGAGCGCAGGTCGCCAGCGAAGAACGCAGGCTCCTTGAGATCGGGCATGTAGATCTGCGGGTGGCGCCGCAGCATTTCGTACAGCGCCGTCGTGCCGCACTTGGCGTGGCCGAGGATGAAGAAGTCTGGGATCCTCGGCTCAGTCGAGAGAGTCATAGCCCCACAGCGTCACGAGATCGCGGCCCAGGTACTCGCTCAACGCCACGACCTCTCCCTTGAAACGGCGACGTAGCTCCAGCATCAACCCCTCGTCGGGCGGCCCTGGCTCGCCGAAGACGATGCGGCGCTGCGCCGCGTCGCGCGCGCTGCGGCGCAGCCGCGTGGGCGTGAGCGCCTTGATCGCTCCCTTCAGCGCCAGCGAGACCGGGCCCCGCCCGACCGACACTGCGTGCATCAGCTCGTTCAGGCGCTGCGAGCGCGCGCGGACTGTTGGGTTCGCCTCGATCGCAGCGATCGGCTGCGCGTCGTCAACTTCTAGGAAGCGCAGCACCTGGCGCACCGTCGCCTCGTTCTCGCGCCGGAAGTCGTCGTAGATCAAAACCAGCACCTGCTCCGGAGCGAACAGCTCGTGATAGCGGCGCAGCTGCTCGACGTAGCGCACGTGATCGGAGTACAGGAGTGCCTGCGGCCAGTACGAGTAGCGGGGGATGTGCCGCCCCCGCCGGCGGGCCTCCTCCAGTGCGAGCGCCTTGCGCAGATCCCCCTCGGTCTCGACGTAGGTCTGCACGAACTGGAGGTGCAGCGAGCGCAGGAAGCTCGCGGGCTCCCGCAGGACGGCGACGATCCGGGCCGCGGGCTGCGCCTCGGCGATGCCCCGCGCGGCGGTGCGCGACCAGAGATACAGCGCCGTCGCCTCACCGACGCGCTGCTCGGGGCGCGCCGCACCGAACAGCGAGAGGTACTGCTCGAGCGTCGCCGGAGTGCCTTCGGGCCGCGGCGGGGTGCGCTCGTGCAGCTCGGTGGCGAAGAACCACGGCTCCTTGCCATCGGGCATGTAGATCTGCGGGTGGCCTCGCAACATCTCATACAGCGCCGTCGTACCGCTCTTGGGGTGCCCGACGATGAAGAAGTCGGGCGCTCTCATTGCGCCTCCAGCAGCCCTGCGGACGCTCCGGCGGCGAGCGCCGAAGCCGACCGGTAGTAGGAGCTCTGCGTCTGCAGGAGAGCCGTCGTGTCGAACGCCGCCAACCGGCCGTCGATGATGACCATCACCCGATCGCAGATGTCGAGCGTCGACAGGCGGTGCGCGACGATGAAGATCGTCAGCTCGTGCTTGAGCGCCGTCAGCGACTCCTGGATGAGCATCTCCGAGTGCGGGTCGAGGGCGCTGGTCGGCTCGTCCAGCACCAGCACCTCGGGCCGCGCGGCGAGCGCGCGGGCGAGGCAGATGCGCTGCTGCTGGCCGCCTGAGACCGCATCGGCGCGAGGACCCACGATCGTCTCGTAGCCCTGCGGCCAGGCCACCACGTCGTCGTGGATGCGGGCAAGCCGGCCGGCCCGCTGCACCGCCTCGGGGTCGAGATCCCGGAAGTAGCGGATGTTCTCCGCGACGGAGGCGTGCACGAGGCGGGGTTCCTGGGAGACGTAGGCGACCCGCCTGTTCCAATCGCTGCGCGCGAACTGCTCCGCGGGCACGCCGTTGACGAGGTAGCGGCCGTGGTCCTGCATCCTCAGACGCAACAGGATCTGCACCAGCGTGGACTTGCCGGCGCCCGACGGACCGACGATCCCGATCGCTTCGCCACCGGCGACCTCGAAGCTGACGTCCGAGAGCACCGGTCGCCCGGTGCGGTAGGCGAACGAGACGCCCTCGAACGCCAGCGTCCGAATCTGCGGCAGCGGCCGTCCACCGTCGACCGGGGTGCTCTGCGCGTAGCGCCGCTCCGCCTGCTGCAGCCGCTCGATGAAGGGCAGCGATTGGCGCAGGCCCTGGTAGGCGGTCTGCACCTGCTGGCCGTTGGTCCCCGCGCGTACGAGCAGCAGGACGACCGCGCCGAGCGAGGCCGCGTGGGAGCCACCCGCGGCGTACAGGCCGGCGAGGCCCGCCACGAGCAGGAGGTAGATCATGCTCTGGTAGAGATTGGGGACCAGGCGGCCGATCAGCCAGGTACGAAAGAAGAGATCCCGAGCGGTGTCGACGAGCAGGTCGATCCGAGCACGCTGGCCAGCGGCCACGCCGAACACCTGGGTGTCCTCAGCGACCCGGATCGCCTCCCCGATCCCGCCGGCGTACTCCATCTGGGACTGCGAGAGCGCCCGCGCGCGCCGGGCGCCGAGCGCGTTCAGCGGCCGCAGGAGCCCGAACAGCCCCACCGCCGCGACCAGCACGACGGCGGCGGCGATGACGTTGAGCGCCAGCGCGGAGATCAGCAGGACGACGAAGGTGATCATCGAGGTGAGCAGGGTCGTCGCCTGCACCGCACCGGAGGTCGCCTGGATCACCTGGCTGGTCATGGTCTCCTGCAGGTGCCCCTCGCGGTCGCTCGACTGCACCGTCCAGGCAGCGCGGGTGAAGGCATGGAAGAGATCCCGGCGCAGCCTCGCCTGGACGTCGGCGCCGATGCGCGCCGGGAGGATCGAGATCGGCACCTGCAGCGCGAGGCGGATCGCGGTGAGCGCGAACGCAGCGGCGAGCAGGGCGCCCACGGTCGCATTGACGTGCAACGGGCCCACGTGCGTGTGCACGCGCCGCGTCCCGTTGACGAGCATCGCGGCGATCTGCGCGATCAGCGCGAGCATTCCCGCTTCGGTAAACCCGGAGAGGGTCGAGCTGACCGCAAGCGTCGCAACCGACCCGCGACGGTCGCCGAGCAGCAGGCTCAGTCGAGCGCGCGTCGTGGACAGCGGCGGGCGATCTCCGTGCTCGGGTGAGCGCCTCATCCGGCGTCCCCATGCTCGGATGAGCGCAGACGCCTCATCGCGCACCAACGCTCCTCGCCGCTTCGTTCGTGCGCGCAGGGCCCGCGAGCCAGTACGCGGCGATCCCGACCGCGAACCAGTAAAAGGGGCCGGCGGCCGCGCTTGCCGTCACCGGTCCGTTGGTCCCCATCAGGATCAACGCGATGAAGGTCGCGAACACGCCGGCGAGGCCGATGCGGATCTCGATGTCCTCGACCCGTCGCAGACGACGTACGGCCAGCCAGATCACGGTGAGCGAGAGCGCGACCCAAAGCAGCAGGCCGGGCAGCCCCAGTTCGTCGGTCACGTAGTTGTACTGCGTCTCCGCGCTGTGACCGTGGCCTTCCAGCGTCACCGTCGTGTGTCCGCCGAAGTTCGACGCCGCCCCCGCCGTCGCCAGCCCGAACCCGAAGGGGGCGTTGACGATGTCGTTCGGGATCTGCGCGAGGCTCGCGGCCTTGTAGCTGGTAGACGTGGATGCCACGCTGTTGGGCGCGATGCTGGTG
Source organism: uncultured Solirubrobacterales bacterium (assembly GCA_963703395.1). Taxonomy (GTDB): domain Bacteria; phylum Actinomycetota; class Thermoleophilia; order Solirubrobacterales; family Solirubrobacteraceae; genus Palsa-744. The sequence continues at coordinate 2,206,537 of OY969817.1, forward strand.
TAGCGGGAGAAGACCCCGCCCCCCTCGATCGATATGAGCGCTGCACCGAACGGAATCGCCAGAGCCGCGACCGCCAGCAGCGCCCCGAGTGGACGGGCCACGCGGCGCCCGGCGCCGGCGGACAGCAGCGCGAAGCCCAGCAGAGCGACGACCGAGCCGACGACCGCGAGGCGGGCCAACGAGGTGACGACGGCCAGCAGGGCGCCCATGCAGAGCAGCGCGGCGAACCATCGTCGCCGCCGCCTGGTGGCGAGCAGCGCCAGGGTGCCGGCCAGCGCGATCACCCCGACGCTGCCGCCGAAGCCGGAATCCGACCCGAGGGCCGGCGGGCGCACCCGTGCGACGCCTTCGCTGAGGTATTTGCGCCCCGAGAGGGTTTCGTTGCCGTAGACCCGTTCGGCGTAGCCGGGACCCCAGCTGGCCAGCTGCGCCGGGGTGAGCCGTGTTTGGTAGGCGCTTACCGCCCCGTTGGCCAGCGCGATGACGCCAAGGATCAAGAAGAGCTTGGCGAAGCGATCCCGTGAGCGCATCAGCACGTACCCGAAGAAGAAGAAGGGGATCCACTCAAGCTGCTGCCTGAAGCCGCCCAGGACCTTCAGCGTCCCGAGCGTATGAGGGTTCAAGGCCTCGGCCAGCACCAGCACGACGTAGGCCAGGATCCAGCCGGACAGCGGTGGCAGCCGCACCGGCTCCCTGCGGGCGAGGAGGCGCATGAGCGCCCCAAGTCCGACCGCGAAGATCAGCACGTCGCGCAGCGCCGACGCCGCCTGGTTGGCGGCGATCAGCTTGATCGGCCCGTCGAGCATTCCCAGGTAGAGCGCCAGCAGCGCAACCGACACCTCCAGGCGCGTGTTGAACGCAAGCACGAGGATCCCGAGTGCCCCGAGCGCCAGGCCGAGGACCAACAGGAAGTTGGGATCCGGCACCTCGACGGCAATACCCAGCGCGACTGCGAGGGGAATCAATCCGGCGCAGGCGATCAGCAGGATCTCGGCGATGCGACGGCTCACGACAGCCGGATGGGCTCCCGCGGTTGGAGCCTGCAGGCTCGGCTGAGAGGCGCTCATCAGGCGATCAGCTTGCGAGGCCAGCGCCGCTCGCCGCACGGTGCGCTGAAGCCGTACTCCTCGACTTCGGCGCGCGAGACGCAGTTGGCCACCACTCCGAGGACCGGCGCGCTGGAGACGCGCGCGAGGAGCTGCATCAGCCGCCGAGCCGACGCCTCGCGGGTGTGCCCGGCGCGTGCAACGAGCACGATCCCATCCACCGCTCCGAGCAGCGGTATGACGTCGCTCACCTGCAGCGGCGGGGGCGCGTCGATCAGCACGTGGTCGAAGTCCTCCGCAACCGAGCGCAGGAGGCTCGCCATCGTGGCGCCGGCCAGCAGCGCAGGAGGATTGGCGGCGGCCCCCCCACTCACGAGCACCGAGACCGAGCCTGCGGTACCCGAGTCGGTCACCGTGGACACGCCTGCTGCGGCGCCGGGCGCGGCGCCGCCGGCCTGCAGGTGCATCGCACTCTGCATCGCCTCGCCGAGCGAGAGCGCTCCCGTGAGAACCTCCGTCAGCCCACACGGAGCACCGGCGTCCAGCAGTCCGGCCAGTACGGGCCGGCGCAGGTCCGCCTCGATGACCGCCACCCGCTCGCCCGCATCGCGCTGCACGAGCGCCAGGTCGGCGATCAGCGTCGACTTGCCGTCGCCGGCGTCGGCGCTGACGAACAGGATCAGGCATGGCGAGCGCTCCCGGTCGTGCTCGAGCATGTCGCCAAGCTGGAGCGTGGTGTGCAGCCGCCGCAGCGGCTCCAGCAGGCGCTCGGCGGGCGCCGGCACTCCGCCTCTGCGGAGGACCGGCTCTTTGACGGCGGGAAGCGCGGCGAGAACCTGCGTATGGAAGGCCGCCTCGATGTTCGCCAGCGAACGCAGCCGGCGGTCGAAGCGGCTCGCTGCGTACGCGGCGGCCGCAGCGAGCAGGATGCCGAGCACGAATCCGAAGATCGCGTTCTTTTTCGGCGCAGGCGAGAGCAGCGTCGCCTTGGTCTTGCCGGAGCTGATCTCCTGGACGCCCGCGACCGCCAGATCTGCTTCGAGCTGGTTGATCTTGCTGGCGAGGTTCGCGGCCTGGATCGTCGCGACGCTGCTGACGGCGCCCGTCCCACCTTTCTTCGCCTTCGCAGACGCAGCCTGCCCTGCTTCGATCCTGTGAAGCTGACGGCGCGTGTCGACGATCGCCGCCCTCACCTCCCGCTGGTCGTTGGCGTGCTGGCGCTTGACGTAAGCCTGGGCGTAGGCGTTCGCGAGCTCCGCAGCCCCCTTGGCGGTATGGGCTTCCGCAGCGATCGTGATGAAGTCGCTGCCCGTGGCGGCGTTCGCGTGCGCCTTGCCGCGAGCCGCGGCGAGATCGTGCGCTTCGCGCAGCCGACGGTGCACGGCTTCGCCGACGGCGCTCGAGTTGATGAGCGTGGCCTGGTCGGCCACGGCACGGTCGTTCAGGGCGACCTTGCCCTGGGTACTGTTGAGCAGCCCCTGTTCTTCAGATCCGCTGCCGAGGTAGAGCTGGGTGCTCGCCGAGTAGACCGCCGGCTGGTGCTTGTAGTAGGCGTAGGTCGCCACCGCGACGACGATCCCCACTATCAGGATCAACCACTTGCGCTTCCAGAGCGGAGCGAAGATGGCGGCGGCGTCGGGCGTCTCGTTCATCGACTGAAGACCACGGTCGAGGCGCGGGGAGCGACCGGTGGGCGTCGCGTAGCCCCACTTGGGCGTCGCGGGGGCCCAGAGTGACAGCATTACGGGGCGAAAGCAAAGCTCTTCACAAAAACTAAACATCGCCCACCGTCCCCGTCCCTCACCATCCGGAAAGCATGAGCCCTCCTCTGGCGCCGCCCGACGCGAAGAGGGGACGGCGGCTATTGGTAATCAGCCATCCCGCGGTGGTGAATGTCAATCAGGAGGTGTACCGCGAGCTGGTGCAACGCGGCTGGGAGGTCACGATGGTCGTGCCCAGCCGCTGGCGCCACGAGTACTCGAAGGCGGCGGTCACACCGCAGGCGCTCGACGGCATGGAAGCTGCTCTGCGTCCCACGCCGATCGCCCTCGCCGGACGCCCGCAACGACACTTCTATCTGGCGAGCTGCCGCTCGCTGTGCGCCCGATCGCGCCCCGACGTGGCATTCGTCGAGGCCGAGTCGTACTCGCTCTCGGCCACGCAGTGGAGCCTTGCGCTCGCCAGGCGGGGCACGCCGTTCGGGGTTCAGTGCGCCGAGAACATCGACAGAGACCTCCCCCTGCCAGTGCGCCGGCTGCGCTCTCGGGTGCTGCGCGAGGCCGCCTTCGTGGCCGCGCGCTCGGGCAGTGCTGCGCGGCTCGCGCGCGAGTGGGGTGCCGAGGGAGAGGTCGATCTGGCCCCGCACGCCGTTCCCGGCTGGGAGGTTCTGCCGGATGCCTCGAAGCGCGAGGGCGAGGTTCTGCCGGATGCCTCTCAGCGAGAGGGCGAGCGTCCATTCACCGTCGGCTATGCCGGCCGGCTGGTGGAGAGCAAGGGGCTCATGGACCTGCTCGCCGCCGTGCGCACCCTGGAGGCTCCGGTCGAGCTCCTCTTGATCGGCGACGGCGAGCTGCGGGCACAGCTCGAGGGGCAGCCGATCCCTGGTTCGACCGTGCGCGTCTTGGACGGACTGAGTCACGATCAGATGGCCGGCGGCTATGCACAGCTCGACGTGCTCGCCCTCCCTTCGCTCACCACGCCGACGTGGAAGGAGCAGTTCGGCCGGGTGATCGTGGAGGCGCTGTGGTGCGGCGTTCCCGTGGTCGGCTCGGACTCGGGGGAGATCCCCTGGCTGATCGAGCTGACCGGAGGAGGTCTCACGTTCCCGGAGGGCGACCGCGCGATGCTCGCCGCCCGACTGAGCGAGCTCCGGGCCGCACCCGAGCTCCGCCGGCACCTGACGAGGACTGGGCGCGCAGCCGTCGAAAAGCTGTTCTCGGTGCCAGCGGCCACGGACCCCCTGGAGCGTCTGCTGGTAGGTGCGCTGGGGTCCAAGCATTAGATCGCGGTCGTCTACCTTGCACAGGGCGTCGATCCCATCGCCTCACGGTGTGAACATTTTTTTCACAACTCTTTCCGAGTGACGATCGGCTATGCTGCGCGACTAGCTCCTTCAGGCCGTGTATAGGGATGCGCCGCCTCACGTAGGTCGTGTGAAAATTGGGTGAAACAGAAGTGAAGCCACCCAGAAGACCCCACCCCAAAGCGAAAGGGAACCGAGGAATGAGAAACTTCAAGATGGCGGCCGTACTCGCCGCCACGGTCGGCTCGCTGGCCGTCTCCGCGGCGCCGGCGATGGCCCACCAGTTCACGGCTAGCAGGCTGCCGAAGCCGCTCTCAGCAGCCGAACCCGGAAAGACGAAGGGCGTTGGCACAGGCTCGACAGCACTGGGCGGGACAGAACGCAACCAGGAATTCAAATTTGGCTTTTTTCATATCGTCTGTGCCGCCAAAACCTCCGGCAAGACCATCAACGAAGGTGCGGTGTCGTGGCCCACGTCGCAGATATTCGCGACGGAGGTCATATTTGACAAATGCCTCACGCAAACGAACTATAACGGTTTTATCGTCGGGACGAAGACAAGCTTCAACATGAACCCGGAAACGAAAAAAACAGAACCGGTGAAGTTTGTGTACCACGTCAACGGATTCGTCGAACTCGGCACCGAAGAAACCGAATCCGAAGTGGAAGTCGGGTCGGGCTCGGCTACGTTCTCGATCGCAGGAAAGGTCTGCAAGATCAACTGGCCGCGCCAGACGGTCCCGGCCATAGCGGCGAAAAATCCCAACGAAACGTTCTCGGCCGCGGTGTACTCCAACAAGGAAGTGCCGGTCGAAGAAAAACAGCTGAAAAAATTCCCAAGCGGCTCCCAGAAGAAGCTCCTCATCACGAATGAATTCAAAGGCATGGAATGGCACTACGAAGAAGGGCAGTGCCTGGGCGAAGGCGGATTCGAAGAAGCCGCCAAAAAAGAAGAAGGCAAGACGGGGCTCTACAAGGGAGCGCTGGAAGAGGAAGTCAACCTGGGCAACCTGAGCTTCGAATAGACCCGAAGCCCAAGGCAGTCTCCTAGGAGATTCCATTCGAGGGCGAGGACCGGGTTGTTGCGACGCCCGGTTCTCGCCCTCGCTGCCTCTCCCGCCTCTCGCCTCGCTGGTGAGTGGTCCAGCGGCGGTCAACCCGATACTGATCGGTCAGCGCTGGAGCGGGTTTCGCGCCGTGCCCCAAGTACAACGTTGTGGGGCTCCACAGGCGGCGGGCGGTGCTTCACCGCGTTGAGCAGCGTCGCCTAGCCGGCCAGCCGCTCGTACAGCGCGTGGTGCTTGGCCACCATCTCCTCCCAGCCGAACTCCAGTGCCGAGCGGCGGGCGGCGACGCCCAGGCGGCTCCGGAGCGCCGGATCCGCGGCCAGCTGCCGCAGGCGCTCGGCGATCGTGTCGGGCTCGGGCGCGATCAGGAAGCCGTTGCGCCCGTCCTCGATCAGCTCGCGTACTCCGCTGACCGCAGTGGCAAGGATCGGCAGGCCGCTCGCGGCCGCCTCGAACGTTACGAGCGAGAACGTCTCATAGCCCGAGGCCAGCACGAAGGCATCCGCGAGCTCGTAGACGATCGGAATATCCCGAACCACGCCCAGCCAGTGCACCGCCTCGCCCACGCCGAGCGAGTCGGCCAGCTCCTGGTAGGGCGACACGTGCCCGCCCCCAGCCACCACGAGATCCCATTCGCGAGCGCGGGCGAGCGCCTGGATGACCGTTCGCAGACCCTTGTGCCCCCAGTCGCCCCCGACGAAGGCGACCACAAGCCGCTCCCTCGCCACCCCCAGCCTGGCGCGCAGCGCGTGAGCCTCGCGCTCACGGGCCCCCGGCGCGAACGCCGTGGTGTCAACCCCGTTGTGAATCGCGACAACGCGGTCCCCCATCCCCGGAAAGTGCTCACGCACCTCCTCGGCGACCCCGTCGGACACGCACACGAACGTCGCGGAGCTGTTCGCGCGAAAGCACAGCCGCTCGCAGACGCGCGCGACGAGACCCACAGCGCGGACGTACCAGCGCAGAAGCGGCAGCGGCCGGTTGGGCGTCGCTCTGTGAACCTGGTGGCAGCAGTGAACCGCGATGCTGTCCACGCGGTTCAGCACGATCGCGCCGGTGGACTGGACGACCCCCCGACGCCGTCTCCACACCAATAGCGAGCCGACCGCTATGAACCACGGGTAGGCCACGAGAAACGGGCGACTCGGTCCCCGCACCCGGTGAAAGACGACTCCTGCGCTCGCGGGCAGCTCGCAGGTGCGGGCGATCACTGTGACCTCATGGCCGAGACGCCGCAGCCCGATCGCCAGCTCGGCCAGCTGGCGCTCCATCCCTCCGACCGAACCGACGTCGTGGGCCACGATCGTCACGGCACACTCTGCCGGAGATCCCCGAGTCGAATACTCCGCTCCTCCATCGGATGACGTCGGTGTCGTCGATCTCATTTGGTGAAATCGCCGACAGTCACGCCGGCGCCCCGACCGCCTCGCCGGACCCCGACCAGCGCCTCCAGATTGTCAAAGAACCGCTCGCGCATGGCGACGTCGGTGAAGTCTTCGATGAACCGCTCTCGGCCCGCCCGAGCGACGGCGCGACGCAGGGCCGGCGATACCAGCAGCGGCTCCAACGCGTCCGCCAGCGCGCTCGGTTCACCTGAGCGGGCGAGCACGCCGGTGCGCCCGTTCTCGATGTACTCCGCGGGACCCCCAGAGTCGACCGCGACGACCGCCACGCCCCTGGCCATGCCCTCGAGGAGCACAATCCCAAAGGGCTCACAGTCCGAGGCGTTGACGAGGATGTCCATTCGCTCGATATACGGCCCGGCGTCCGGTACCTGGCCGGTCATCGTGACGGCGCCGGCGAGGTCCAGTCGATCGACGAGCCGCGGGAGCGACCGGGCGTATCGAGGCGAGATGTCATAGGCGTCCCCTCCGACCAGGACCAGGTGAATGTTGTGCCCACGTTCGCGCAGGAGCGCGTGGGCGCTGAGCAGCCGATCCTGACCCTTCCAGGGCTCCAGGCGCCCCACGAGACCCACGACAGGCACTCCCGGCGGAAGCTCCAGAGACGCTTGCTCTGCGCCGGTGTGCGCAAGACGTGCGCCGGGAGCGACTACAAACGTAGGTCGCGAGGGAGACAGCTGCGTCTGTGCACGGGCGGCCGTGTTCGAGGAGCAGCCGACCGCGATCGCGGGCAGCGCGGTCGCGCAGCGATCGAGCCAGTGGCCTGTGGGAATGCCGTGCTGCCACCAGAGCACTCGATCCGCCATCCCGGCGAGCACGGCGGCCGGCGCGCCATACAGCTGTGTTTTGGCTGCCCAGTTGAGGATCAGATCGGGTTGGCGGCGACGGAAAGTCCGCGCGAGCCGAACGACTGTCGCAATCCATCGATGAGGTCGGCGCAAGCGCCCCGCCGGGATCACCTCGACACGAAAGCCGGCGTCGCTCAGCTCAGCCGGCCAGGGCCCCGACTCGAAGAACACGAGCTCCAGCTCGTGGCCGCCCTCGTGCGCTCCGTCGAGCACTGTTTGAAGCATCGCCTCCGCGCCGCCGAGGCGCCGTCCCCACGGCATCGTGATCAGGACACGCACGAGGCCTCCCTGACCATCGACCTCTTCCTCACACGCATGGGATCCACCCGGACCATCGACCGATCCATAACGCGCGTGAGATCCCCTTGGCCATCGACCGATTCATCGCACGCATGGGCTCCACCCGGACCATCGACCGATCCATAACACGCATGGGACCCCGGACCATCGACCGATTCATATCGCTGCCGTAGACCTCTTGCGCACCGTCGGAGAGTACCCGAGGTCAGGGCTCGGGAGACAGCGGAGAACGTTCTCCAAGTTCTTTACATTTGCCCCGCCGCCCAGGGATATCTTGGCTCGCGCAAAGGGAGAGCTTGGACTGCTCGGCCTGTGGATCAACTGTGAGCGTGCAATGAATCACATATCCAGTCCTTCGCCACCAGCCAGGCGCTTGACCAATCTTTCACCACTGGTCGGGCAAGTCCGCCCCACCCACGAGCCACCGGGCACTGTCCACGAGCCGCCGGGCGAACGCTTCACCAGTTTTTCACCAAAAGTCGTGCGCGTCAGCCTCGCTCACGACTACCTGCTGGTGATGCGAGGCGCCGAGCGCACCTTCGCCGCCATCGCCGAGCTCTACTCGCAGGCGCCGATCTTCACCTTGCTCTACGACGAGCAGGGCACGGACCGGCGCTTCGCTGGCCGCTCGATCACCACCTCGCCGCTCCAGCGCCTCGGCGTCGGCCAGGCCAAGTTCAGGCGGCTGCTGCCCCTCTACCCGGCCGCGGCCGGGCGGTTGAAGCCGCCGGTGTCGGACGTGGTGCTCAGCAGCAGCAGTGCCTTCGCACACGGTCTCCGCGCGCCTGAGGGCGCCGTGCACGTCTGTTACTGCTACACGCCCTTTCGCTACGCCTGGGACGAGCAGGACTTCGCACTGGGCGAGGTCTCGCCCGCCCTGCGTCCGCTGCTGCGCCGCCAGCTGCGCCGCATCCGCAGGTGGGACCTCTCCGCCAGCCGCCGCGTCAACGCGTATATCGCCATCTCCAAGCTCGGGCGTGAGCGGATCAGACGCTGCTACGGCCGCGACGCGGCGATCGTCCATCCGCCGGTCGAGACCCACCGCTTCCTACCGGGCGAGCCCGGCGACTCGCTGCTGGTTGTCTCGGAGCTCGTCCGCCACAAGCGTGTGCACGTCGCACTCGAGGCGGCCCGTCGCGCGCGCGTGCCGATCCGCGTCGTCGGCAGCGGGCCCGATTACGCCGCCCTCAGCGCGGCCTACCCCGAGGCCGAGTTCCTGGGGCGCGCGGGCGACAAGGATCTGGTGGAGCTGTACGCAACCGCCCGCGCGGTGGTCGTGCCGAGCATGGAGGAGTTCGGCATCACCGCGGTCGAGGCCCAGGCGGCCGGGCGGCCGGTCATCGCGGCCGCCGCGGGCGGAGCGCTGGAGACGGTCCTCGACGGGCAGACCGGGCGCCTCGCGACCCTGGACGACGCCGAGTCGTTCGCACGGGCGATCGAAGGCATCGACACGCTCGACTTCGACCCCGCTCACGCCAGAAGGAATGCCGAGCGCTTCTCGGTGGCCGCCTTCCAGCGCCGTCTTGCGGCCCAGGTGAGCCAGGCGATCCTCGGCGGGGTCGCTGTCACCCCCGCCTCACAGAGCTGACCATCGTCGCCCACCGCGCGGCGAGCGGGGATCCAACCTCCCTTGGGAGCATGTCCAGCGACGCGCTCCGGGAGCAGACGAACGCCAGCCGTTGCAGAGCGCGATAGTCGTCCAAGCCCGTGTAGTCGGTCATGTTCCGCGCGAGCGGCACCGCCTCGAAGCCAAACCGAGCAGCGAGCTCGATCACGGCCGCTCGCGTGGGAACCAGCACCAGCGCGCCATCGCCGTCCGGCTCGTCGAGGCTCGACACTTCAAAGCAGCTCGACGAGGCGCGCGCGAGGGCGGTGTCGATGACAAGGATCTCCGCGCCCACGGCCGCCATGAGCTCGAAAAGCTCGACGGGCTTGGCGACGTGTTCCATCAGACCGAGGCACAGCACCACGTCGAAGCGCTCGCCGAAATCGTGCTCGAAGACATCCCCCCGCTCGAAGCGGTAGCGGGTCTGCTCGACGCGCTTCGCCGCGAAGACGAGGTCGGCCTGGTCGATGTGCGACTGCCGGACATCGACACCGAGCACGAAGTCGGCGCCCGCCTCGATCGAGCGAAGCGACCAGAAGCCGGCGTTGCACCCCAGATCGAGCACTCGCCGGCCGCGCAGCGAGCCGCCCGTCACCCGCAGGAGCGCGTCGAAGAAGTAGCGGCGGCGCTGCTCGTGCCGATTGACCTTGCCCCTGTCGACGACCGGCGTGATGACGCCGTCGCCGAAGTCAAACCTGTAGTGCCAGCGCGGAAACTCTGCGATCCGCTCCTGAAGCTCATGGGGTTCCACGAGGCGATCCTACCGCCGGGGCCTACAGCCCACGGCGCCCGAGCACGTGCGCAGCAGGATCTTCACATTTAGGATGGCAGGCCACCCTCGCCCACGCTTGAACCGGGGCGCGCGACGCTAGAATCGAGATCGTGACCGCCAAGGAAAAGGTACTCGAGCACCTGCCGCGTTGGAGCGAGGAGCAGGCCGAGCGCGCGCTCTTCGCGGCCGAGGGCTGCCGAGACATCGAGTCGTATACGCGCACACCGCAGTTCGAGCCCGATGGCTGGGCCGACCTTGAGAAGGTCAACGAGGACTCGCGCAACACAGTCCTGAAGCGCCTCGACGAGGAAGAACGCAAAGCCGGCCTGCAGCCTTGGTGAGACGCGGTGAGGTGTGGTGGGGTGAGACACCAAACTATGGACGGCGTCCTTACCTGGTACTGACTCGTGATCGCGCAATCGGCGTCTTGAACGAGATTCTGGTCGTCGCTGTAACCCGCACGATCCGCGATATCGACACACAGGTCGCGCTCGACGAGGCTGACGGTATGCCCGAGCCCTGCGCGGCGAACTTCGACAACCTGATCATGATGCCTCAAGGTCAACTCACCGAGCGAATCACAAGCCTCAGCGCCGCACGGATGCAAAAGGTCTGCGCGGCGCTCGACGCTGCCGTCAACTGCTGAGCGAGCACCCGGCGCGCCGCGCTATGAGAGGCAGCCGGTCGATCTCCTACAGCCCACGGCGCCCCACCACATGCGGGACGGTGCGCAGCAGGATCTTCATGTCCGTCCACAGCGACCAGTCGGCGACGTAGCGGTAGTCGATCGCCACCATCTCGCCGAGCGACGCCCGCGCCGGCCCCAGGATCTGCCAGGGGCCGGTCATCCCGGGCATCAGCTCCAGGCGCCGGCGGCGCCAGCCGGCGATGCGTTCGTCCTCCTCGACCACCAGCGGGCGCGGGCCGACGAGGCTCATTTCGCCTTTGAGTACGTTCACCAGCTGCGGCAGCTCGTCCAGCGCGCTGCGGCGCAGCCACCGCCCGACGCGCGTCACGCGCGGGTCATCGGCGATCTTGAAGAGGCCCCCGCGCGCCTCGTTGTGCCTGCGCAGGGCATCCTTCATCGCGTCGGCGCCCGGCACCATCGTGCGGAACTTCAGCATCCCGAAGCGCTTGCCGTGGCGGCCGACGCGCAGCTGGCGATAGAGCACACCGCCGCGGCCGTCGAGCTTGATCGCCGCGGCGATCACCACGATCAGCGGTGCCAGCGCCAGCAGCCCAAGCGTGGCGCCGAGCAGGTCGAGCGCGCGCTTGACGCGTATTGCCGAGCGAGTGAGGTCGGGGCGCGTGGCGGTGGCAGCCGGTCCGGGCAGGCGGTCGAGCTCGATCGCGGAGTCCACCGCTGCATCGTGCCTGCTCGACGTCGAACAGATGTCGAGATTTCGTGATCAAGCTCAAGTGGCCTGAGTCACGAGGCCGAGCATCGCCACAGACGGCGACCGGAACCGCACGCCACAAACGACGACCGGGGCCGCCCCTTCCTGGGACGACCCCGGCCATTGTCGCATCCGTTGTGTCTGGTCCTACTCGACCATCACGGTCGCCTTGACGACCGCGTGGGTGAAAAGCGCGTCCCTACGGTGTGATCCACCCAATTTCCTTGACGCCTGCTTCGGCCTCTTTCTGGATGGTGCCGGACACCTTTTCATAGTCGTGGTTTTTGATGAGGTTGCCCCCACCCTGCGCTTTGGTGCTGAGCTCCCACAGGAGGTAGTCCCTGGTGGTCTGAGCCACTTCTTTGCCTTTTTCTTCTTCGGCCACAGTCCCACCGTGCGGCAGGATATACGGCTTGTATTCCCTCAACGCGAGGTCGTATGTGAGCCCGCAGATCGGGTACTTCACCTGTACCAGCTGCGCTTTCACGGTTGACCACAGTTCGCGTGTGCTCACCGGCGGAATCACTTCACCGATTTTTCCAATGTACTTGGTGTTTGCACAGTTGGAGTTGGCAGCTTTTTCGATGTCCTGGTTGCTCGCCGGGTCGGCATATTCGACGCCGGCCACTTCGCTGTTCTGGATCGGGGCCCAGAACTTGTGGTTCTGTTCGCCGAGTTTGGTCGACGAGCCTTTTTTGTTTTCCCCACCGCATTCCGGCGGTTTCACTGGCGATACGCATTTCTTCGAGAAGAAGCCTTCTTTGCGGGCCACCGCGAGATCGGCGTAGCCGATGCTGCTGGGTTTTGCGTTGACTTCGCCGACGACGCCCGGGTTGCCCTTCAGGAAAGGACGGACGACCGCCGCTTTGAGCGGCCACCGCTGGTTTTCACAGCCTTCCTGAACGGCTTTCCACGGCCGTGAGCCTGCCGGGATCACGACACCGCACGGGTTTTTCTTTTTCACGCCTTCTTCTTCGATTTCGTTGAATTCTTCAGCTTCGAATTCGTGCGGTTCGGGCTCGACCTGAGCCAGGAACGACTTGAAGATGTGCGTCGTGCCTGATTTGTCGGTGCGCACGACCACGTTGATCGGAGTTTCCTCTTCGGCTGCACCATTGGTGCACGTGATTTTGTCGTGGGCGTCGCCCTGGGCTTCTTCGACCTCTTTCCAGTTCCTGATTTCGCCTTCGTAGATCTTTGCGACGGTTGCGTCGTCGAGCGCAAGCCGGCCCTCTTTGACCAGTTTGGTTCCGACCGTGGCTTCATCCTGGGCCACGCATTTGGCGGGAAGGTGGATAAGTACCGCGACCGACCCCTGCAGGACGGGAATGGACTCGATCGTCCTTGTTTCCGTGTCGCTCGACGCTTTGTTGGCTTCCATCAACGCCACGGCGGCGCCGTTGGGCGCTTCATCGGTGCCGCAATACGAGTATTCCTCATATTTCGGCGCTTCGCCGTCCCCGAAGCCCTTCAGACACGCACCGCTTCCGGAGTGGCTGCCGGTGGATTCGTACGTCGCGGTCGGCTTTTTGAGGTCGCCCTGACCCGTGTTGCCGGCGCAGCCCAACACGTTCGTGTTCGTGCTCGCGTTGAAGTCAACGTTCCAGACCGGTTCCTGCGCGGGAGCCTGGAAAGTGGACCCCTGCCCCTTGATGTTGGCCCCCGAGCACTGGCTCGTGAGGTCGCTGGTTGCGCTCGCTGTGCCCGCTGCCGCCAAGGCGACCACCGCGACCACAGACACGACACATGCTGAGAACATGCGGCGCGCGGAGAGATACGTCATTGCGTAACTACCTCCTGTTTGGTATTCCGTTTCCAGCGCAGATCCATTCATCCACGCGAGCGGGAAGTGCTTCCTCGCACACGAGAATCTCGCACTTGTCACGCCAGAAGGGGTTACGATTCTGTGCCCTGGGCCCATTTCACCGACTGTTCACACAATGGAGATGGGTGGCTTGCACCATTCCTTCACAGCACGGGTGCGGAGGGCGTAACAAATACTTCACCCGCCGTTTACATCGGAAGTCGTCGCGCTCAGACGCCGGTGATCCGCCGCGAACCAAGCCGCCCCGCGATCGGGCCGAGAAGCCGAGAGCCAGAAACCGAGGGCCGCGGGCCGAGCCGCGGAACCGCCGAAGGGCTGCTTCTTCTTCGGCTACTTCTTGCGCTTCTTCTTGCCCTTGGGCCCGTACTTCTTGCGTGCCGTCGCTTCGCACTTGGCGCGCTTGCTCTTGGGCTCCTTCTTGCACGTCTTGAGCGCTTTCGCGAATTGCTGCGCACGGGTCGGGGCTTTTTTTGCTTTTTCTTCTGCTTCTTTACGCTTCTTTGCCGCCGCTTCTTCTTCGGTTTTTTTGCGCGCCGCAGCTTCTTCGGCCGCTTTTTTCGCAGCTGCTTCTTCTTCGCCTTTGTGTTTCGCCGCTTCTTCCGCAGCTCTTTTTTGCGCTTCTGCTTCAGCCTGGTGCTTGGCGGCTTCTTCCGCTTCGATCTGTTTCGCTTTTTCTTCTGCTTCTTTTTGGTGCTGCGCTTCTTCGGCGTGGCTTTCGGTGACCGCGATTTCAAAGGTCGTCACGGCCGGCGTTCCTTCGGCGGCGGTGTCTTCGACGGTCAGCGTGATTTTGCATTTGCCTTTGCCGCAGCGTGAGATGAAGGTGTGTTTGATGTGCAGTTCGGTGGGGTTTGGCAGTTCGCCGGGCGTTTCTTCGACGGGGGCGCTCCCGTCGCCGAAGTTCCACGTGACTTTCTTCAAATGTAGATTTGGTTGTTCGCTCCCGTTTGGATCTTCGACAGTCGCCGAGAGCGTCGCTTCTTCTTCGTCGGCACGAACCACTTTGGGCAGCACAGGTTTGAGAATAGGCGGAGACGCCGTCACGACGACATCCAAAACTTCAGCCGCTTTGACGGTTTCGGCAGCGAGATCGTCGCCCTGCACCACCTCGCTGATTTCGTAGTCCCCGGCGTGCTTGAATTCGTATTTCAGCGCCAGGAATTCGTATTCGCCAGCGGGGTTGCGGAGCTGGGCACTGGTCTGTTCGACCGTTTCTTTGCCTTCTTCGCCGGTTGCGGGGTCTTTGTACTTGAATTCCCACTTCACGCTCTTGGCATCAGCGCCTTTGAGTTCGGAGGATAGGGTCACGGACTCGTCGGTCGGCGCTTCGTGGGCATCTTGGTCGAGCCCAAAGATCATCTTAGGCGCGGTCAGGGTCGCTTTCGGGCACCCGCTCGTATTGCCCCCGGGGCCGAACGCGAAGGTTTCCACCCGCGGACTATGGGTGCCTTCTTCGAGATACGCGTCGAGCACCAGAACGCGTTCTTGGCCGGCGCCCACAACGGCGGTAACGTTGTCGGGCGAGGGGATTCCGCACATTTCGCCGGCCCCTCCCGCGGTCCAGCCGATCTCGCTCACCTGCGATGCCTTGTCCGCGGATTCCAAGTAGTGCAGCGCGAGCGGAATCGGTTCGTGCTCGAAGCCCTCGACGGCGAGGTAGATCCTGCCTTCCGCGGGCCCTTCGGCGACGAACGCCATGACCGGGCCGGCGGCTTCCGCGGGCGGTTCCATGTTGAGCAGCCCGCCGACCTGGTGTTCGTAGTAGAGCAGGGTGGGTTTGGCTTCGACTTCCCCTGAGCCTGTTTCGCTTTCCGGCGTCGGCACTTCCCAGATCTGGCCTTCGCCCTGCGCGCCCGAGTAGACAAGCAGGTTGCCACCGGGCGTGATCACCGGCGAGAGTGGCACGTCCGTCCGTTCTTCCGGTTGGCATCCATGTTCTTCCGGGCGCAGCGCATCGGTCTTGTCGACGTAGCGGTGGCCGAGCTTCCCGGTGAATTTGCCCGATTTGGCTTCAAGGAGAATGAACTGCGCGGCGGCGCGACACTGTTTTTCGGCTTCTTCCTTCTCGACCTTTTCGTCCGGCTCTTCGTCCTCGACGCCCACGATCGCCAGGTCCCCGGTTTTGGGATCGACCACCATCCCGCGGGGGTCGAGCAGCGCTTCCTTCGACTGTTCGCTCTGGTCCGCAAAGGCCGTGGTCGAGGATTCAGCCGTCGTTTCGCCGACGACCGGCACCGGCTTTCCTTCGGTTTCCTTGAGCGAGACGAGTTCGCCACCGGTGAGTTCGAAGGCGTAGAGCTCGCCCGCCGCCTGTTCTTCGGAGTCGAGCGGGAACCTTTCCCAGCAGGATTTGGGCGGTTCGCAGGTCTTGCCTTCTTTTTCCAGTTCTTTTTCTTCTTTTTCCAGCGCTTTTTCTTCGCTTTCGCTCTCGCTGCGCCGCTTGTAGAGGACGAGCGCGTACACCCGGCTGCGCCCGGGATCGACGGCGATCTGCAGCCCCACCGCCGTTTCACCAGCGGCGTTATGGGCTTTTTTGGCTTCGGGCGGAGTGAACGAGATCGAGGCTTCGTCTTTGCCTTCGACGAACCGCTGGATCCTGTATTCGCCTTCTTTCGGTTCGTCGCCGATGTAGTAGCTGGAGTCGGCCGAGTCCGCAGCGAACGCCAGGACACTCGAGCTCGCGGCGAAGTTGACTTCGTTGATCCCTTTGCCCGCGGGGATGTGGAAGTGACCCAGCTCGCCCCATTCGGCGTGGGCCGCGGCGGCGAGCGCGCAGAGCATCAGCAGTGCGCACGCCGTGGCAAGTGGCAGATATCTGCGAATGGTGTTCGGGGGGTCGGTCAGCAGCGGCACGTGTCACCCCGGAGAGTGCCCGGTCCCGCCGGGCATCATGTTGCCAAGCGGTGAACACATCGTGTTGCCAATTGGTGAATGCTTGGTGAAGTCACTGGCATTCACGATCTGCGCCGGCGATCAGCGGCCAGGCGCCGCTGGGCGCGCGTACTCGAGACCGTGGCCGGGGCGATCAGCGGCCTGGTCCCGCGGCCGCGTGGACGGCGGCGCATCGAAGCGCCGGCGAAGGCGGCCAGCACGAGGACGCCGAGCAGGTAGGCGGGCGCGGGCTCGTGTTCGTACGCTCGGTAGGCCACGGCCTGGTTGGACACCGACTCGGTCGCCTCCTCCTCTTCCTCTTCGCGCTGGGCGGCCTCAACCGGGGAGGTCACCGCAGAGGTGCCGCTCGGGGGTGTTGGGTTGGCGGCCGGGGGGAGCGGAGGCGGCACGAACACGACCGCCACCACGGGAGCGATCGGGGGCACAAAGAACGACGGCTGAGGCGGCGTGCGCGGCGGCGCTGGGCGCCCCGGGACGGCCGCGACGGGCGGCGGCGGCAGCGGCACCGGTGGCGGCGCCGAGGAGGCCGGCGTTACGGTGGGAGAGGTGGCCGGAGCGGGAGTGGGCGGCGGCGGGTTGACCGTCGCTTCAGCGGGCGGACGACGCTTCAGCGGCACCGTGCCGCACGGCTCGCGCACGCTTCCCGCCTGCACCGTGACCGGCAGCGAGGAGGACAATCCGCCCGCGCGGATCGTGACGGTGGTGGTGCCGGGGTTGAAGGCGCAGAAGAGCCCTGACTGCACCGCCGGCGGCTTTCCCGGTTCCCGTTCGTCGGAGATCGGTTCCCCCTTGGCGTTCTGGAGGACGGCGTGCGCATCGGCCGTGGCGGTGTTGCGCTCGACGAAGCGCCCGACTTCTTTGTCCGAGGATTCGAATTCGTATTCGGGCAGCACCGCCGTCTGGCATCCGGAGACCGCGCACAGCGAGGGGATCGGCGTGTACTGATCTTCCACGCACTGCGTCTGGCCGGCTTCGGTCGCCCTGCAGCCCCCGCGCGGGCGGCGTGCGAGCCCCTCGAAGAGCGCCGGGCTGCTGCGTCGCAGCAGGATCCCGTCCCTGGCTTCGAGCGCCAATTCGCCGATCACCGGGATCAGCTGCACTGAGACCGGCACTTCGTCGTTCGCCTTGCTTTCAGCGGTGTGTTCGGGCAGATGGACGTGGCCGAGCAGGATGCCCTTGGCCCCGTGGAAGTCGCCCTGCGCCTCGGTGGAGGCCTGCTCGTACCCGAGCGTGCCCGATCCAAACGCAGCGAGCTGGCGCCCGTTGTAGGTCAGGTGATCCTGGACGTTCGCTTCGCGGGCGTCGTAGAAGTACGCCGAGGCGACATAGTGGCTGGGGTCGCCCGCGGAGGACCCATCGGGGTTTTCGCCCACGAGCGAGGCAAGCAGCTTAGTCGCTTCGCCGTCGTGCGCCGCGACCTGGGCGCCGAGGTCGGAGTTCCCCACGACGATCACGGGCTTCCCTTCGCTGCCGGCCTCCCCCAGGCGTCCCTCGACCCATTCGCGCTGCGCCTGATCGACGTCGCCGTGCAGGGAGTCGTCCAGCACGAGTACCCACACGCCTTCCCTTTCCACGGCGTAGTAGGCCGACTCGCAGCCGGGGAAGGCGCCACACCGAGTGGGTTCTTCCGAGCCCGCCGGGCCTTCGCCGCCGAACGGCCGAGGGAAGGCGGCGAAGGCCGCTTCCCATGTCGCCTCGGTTCCGTTCTGCTCGGGACGGGCGTCGAGATCGTCGGGCGCCATCGCGTCGTAGACGGGAATCTGCGAGCCGGAGAGGATCGCGGCATAGCTGCCGAGCTCATCCGCGAAGGGGACCGGGGGCGGTGTGACGCCGACGAAGCTGTCCGCGGTCACGGTGGGTCCGAGGTCGAAGAACGCGCCCACTCGCGCGGCGCCACCTTCGCCCACCCGTCCCGCGAGCGCAAGCGCCGAGCGCAGCCACAGCTGCGGGCCCACGGCCGCCCGTTCGCGATCGGCACAGGGGGCCGCACACTGCGCTTCGCCGCCGAACGCGAACGTCGCGGCGCCCGGTGAGGCCACGGGCGCCGCGCTCGATCCTAGCGGCGTGACGCCATCGGCCGGGTAGCGCCCCACGTCGGCCGTCTCGACTCGTTCTTCGGGGTTGTAGATGCCGCCGACCGCCCAGCCGTGCGTACCGGTCGGGTCGATCAGGACGGCGAAGATCGGATCGGGCCGGTATGGCAGATCGAAGTAGACGAACGAGCCTTCCTGCCCGCCGACCGGGTTGAGCTCGTGGCTCTCATCGCGCCATCCAGCGGCGGTCTGACGCAGCACTCCGCCGCTCGCCGGTCCGGCGGACAGCCCGCCCGACGGCGCCAGCGGGGGCGGGAACCCGGGCGTGGCGGACCCGCTTCCCCCAGCGAGGCCGTTGCTGCCGGCCGTCACGATCGCGCGCAGCGCCCCGCCTTCGCGGAACAGGGCGAGCGCCCCCGCGGGTGAGCTCGGCAGCGGCGTCGGCGCCGCCTGCCACGGCGCACCGGCCGATTCGCGCTCGTAGAGACGCTGCCCGCCTTCTTCGCCGGAGGCCACGAACGCCGCCCCGCCGTCCGGCAGCCCCGCGACGGCCCGGGGAACGGCGCCCGCGCCCGCCACCGATTCCGCTTGCAGATCGACCCTCCACCCCGAGCCATCGTTGACGAGCAGCCCGCCGATGAACACGTTGCGTTGGGGGTCGGGCTGCTTGCTGAAGGCGACGATCGCCTCCGAGCCGGCAAAGGTGATCGAGTTGAAGCTCGCCCCCTGGACCTGGGCGGGGAGCGCGGTTTCTTCGGTCCAGGTCTTGCCGTAGCGCAGCAGCACGCCGCCCTGCCCGACCGCGTTCCTGCCCACGGCGTAGCCGCGCGCGGGGTTGCTCGGGTCGAAGGCGATGCCATACAGGTTGCCGCGGAAGTTGATCGGGGTGGCCGGGTCACGTTCCCACAGCCCCGTTTCTGAGCGCCACAGCCACATTTCCCCTTCTTCCCCCACCGCGTAGGCACGGCGCGGCACGGGCCAGGCGACAGCGCGCAGACGCACACTGGTTTCCACACGCCCCCCCGGCCCGAACAGGCTTTCCGGCAGCCAGCCCTCACCGGGCTTGAAGCGCGCGACCGCCCCGCCTTCGCCGACCGCAAGCGCTCCACTCGAAAGCGAGCCGACGGGCGCGCCCGGTTCGGGGGCGATCGCCACGAGCGGGCGGTGGAACGATACGGGCCACGGCTCCAGGCGGCTGGGCTGCAACTGCGATGCGGGCGCGAGGTGGACGGGCATGGCGGAGTAGCCCAGCCAGCCTTCCGTGGGCGAGAGGAACGCGGCGCCAAGCGTCGCGCCGGGGTCATTTTCGCCGCCGCCGAGTGCGAGCACGCGCTTGAACGATTCGCCCTCGAGCCGCAGGCTCACGCCTTCGGGCAGGCCGGTGACCACGCGCTCCCCGTAGCGCGACCCGTTGGCCCAGGCGATGCTGCGCGAGGGGCCAAGGGGCAGCGGCTCGGGCAGTTCGTGGCCGCACGGCGGGGTGCCGCCGGGCGCTTCGGCCGGGAGCTCGCACCAGCTTGCCTCAAGGGCCCCTCCGCCGGAGCCTTCGGGCTTGAAGAACAGCGTCGTCGAGGCCGGCGCCCGCGTTGTGAGATCCCCGCGGGCGCCGTCGATCCAGATGCCTTCGCTCGTAACGGTCAGGAGCTGGGCAGCGATGACCGGTGTGCTGGCAGCGCCCGGCACGATGAAAGGCTCGCCTTCGGGCGGAGCGCCGGAACCCTGAACGGGGACGGTGAGCGGGTGTGCTTCTCCATCCCCCGCTCCGGCTTTCAGCGCCACGGGCTCCCAGCTCCAGTGTTCCGGCGTTGCTTGCACGCGGCGGAATAGCGCGACCGCGCCGCTCGGGTAGTTGGGGGAGAGCCGGGCGAGCAGCCACGCATTGTTGGCCGAGCTCGCGCCGATCGCGAGGACACGGAAGCTTTCTGAGCTCGTGGCGGGTATCTCGATCGGCTCGCTGCTCCAGTGGCGCCCGTCCCAGCGCAGCACGTCGTTCTCCACGGGCGCGCCTTCTTCGCTGACCGGCACCACGAGCGCCCCCGTTTCCCCGCCCGCTTCTTCCAGCGGCGCGATCATCGGCGCGCGAGCAAGGCCGAACAGGCTCTGGCCTTTTACGAGCAGTGGTTCTGCTTCGCCTTCGACTGGCACGGGGCTCGTTTCTTCAAAGGCTCCGCCGGGCTTGCGCACCAATACGATCTGGCCGTTTGCGCCGCCCGGCGCCGTGCCGGCGAGCACGCCAAATCCCTTGCTCGTCATCTGGCCAGCCAGCGGGCTCGTTGCAAGGAGCTTGAAGCTCGCGGGCAGCGCGGGCCCAAGCGTCCATGTCCCTTCCTCCGCTTCCACCGATCCCGGATGCACGTAGTAGCGGACGAGCACGGTGGCCGAGCCCTCATGCCCGATGCCCCACGTCTCCTTGGCGCCAGGCGCTCCGGATTCTTCGGGCGTCGCGCCGATCATCGTCACGCCGTTCGCGGGTAGCGACGTGTCGGTCTGCGGTATCACTTCTTCCGGAGCGCCCGGCTGAGCGGCGGCGAGCGAGCCGCGCCGAGAGCCGGGGAGGGCGAATGACAACGCCAGCGCGATCGCCGTGGTCAGAGTGCCAACGAGCAGCAACAACCGCGCACGCGTCACTCCGACGCGAAGATTCCGAGCCCTCAAGGCAGCCGATCCGGTCCGCTCGTCAGAACACTGTGCGGCAGCACGAACAGGCCGGTTGACACGGTCGTGACGTTCGCGCCTTCGCCCGTTACCGAGGAAACGAGCGGCAGCGGCGCGAGCGCGTGAGTTTGCAGGCTCAGCTTGGTCGGCCAGCTCCGCGGGTTCAGTCTCAGACGAAGCGTACGGCTGCCGGCCTTCAGGGTGCGCATCGGCGTGGCCGCCACCACGCGGCCGTGGCGCTTGGCCAGCAGGCGGACACGAGCCTGGACGGCGAGATGGAAGCTCAGCTGCAGCGTCGTGCCGTGGATGAGCCGGCTGTGTAGGCGGGAGAGCAGCGGCAGCTGCACCTTCGAGTTGCTCGCGGGCTGCGTTACTTCACCCTTCACATCGCTCTGGAGGGGCGTTTCTTCGTTCAGGCCCGAGGTGTCGGGGGGCGGCGCGTCGGCCACCACCTGCGGCAGTCCCTGGTCGGGGGGACGAAACGTGATCACGCTGCGGAAGCCGGTGATTTCATTGGGGGGAAGGGTCCGTTGGCGTTCCGGCGCGAGCTGGTAGAGCCACCCCTTGGTGGTCGCCATCCAACAGTCTTCGACGGCGGGACAGGAGATCCGCGCGGCCGCGCCCTTCGGACCGACGCCTTCTTCGGCTTCACGCTCGGAGGGCAGCGTCTGTGTGCCCAGCACTTTGCCTTCGGCTGAGATGTGCACGAGCACTGCGCTCACACCTTCGCCGGAGCCCGTCGGCGGGCGCAGCGCGAGCCAGGCGTCTTCGCTGCCCGGTTCGACCGCGATCCCGCTCACTGCCGCTTCCTTGGCTTCGCCACCGAGCAGCCGGCGTTCTTCGGCTTCGTTTGGCAGGACCCGACCGAGCGGGTTCGGCGGCGTGCCGGAGGTGTGAGAGCCGGGGCCGATGATCTGACTCCACACGCCCTGGACGCGGCGCACAACCGTCACCTGACCCGCTTCTTCGGGGGGCGCGATCGCTTTGGAGCTTTTCCCCACCGCGCCCCACAAGGCGCCTTCGGCCGCTGACAGATGTAGGAATTCGAGCGCGCTCGAGAGCTCGTTCGAGGTCCCATAGAGAGGCGGTTCCTCTGCTTCGGGCGCGATCGGGGGAGCCGCTTCGGGTTCGATCGCGTGCAGCACCGGATACCTGCTCTTTTCCTTGGCGACGAGATCGCCGGCGCGCACGCGGACGCTCTCGTAGAGCACGCCTTCGAGCACGCTCATACTCTCCACGGCGTGCCCTTCCCCGGGGTACGGTTCCGCTTCCGGCGTGCTTCCGTTCCAGTGCAGGTGGAAGGCCCCCAGCTGCGGTTCCGGGAGTGGGTCGCCCCCGAACCAGCAGTCGCTGGAGGTGACGGCGGGTGGCGACGGCGGAATGCACCCCGCGGCGTGCATCGCCTGATAGGAGTCAGCCTGGCCGGCGGGGTGCGCGTAGGAGCCGACCACGTGGCCTTCGGCGAAGTGGCACAGCGTGTTGTCTTCGAGCGGCACCTGCCTTTCGAACTGTGTGCCGGAGGATTCGTTCGCCTGCCCCGGCCGCCCGTCCGAGACGGTCCAGAAGTCGTCGGGGCCCGCCCAGGCGATGCTCCCTTCGCTTGCGCCGCAGACTTCGGCGATCTCGCGCCATTCGACGCCGTCGTAGGCCCACACGCCGGGGGGCACCGCTGGTCCGTTGCCGTGGGTTATCAGCAGTCCGCGATTGGGTTCCCAGAACTCGATGTCACCAATCTGCCCAAGGCCGATTGGCAGCGATGCTTCCGGCGCTCCCGCGGGCGCTTTGGGTGGACGAGGCTGTTCCAACCGCCAGCCGGCGACTTCTTCGCCCACTTCTGCCGCGGACGCGGGCGGTGACGCGCACGCGAACGCGCTCGCCAAGACCGCCGGAACGAACAACGTCCAGAGGTGCGAGACCACACGTCTCATCGTCGAGCAGCCCTGTGGGGATGGGGGCGGGCAGCGGCGCCCTTGGCCGAGTGCCGCGAGGCGCGGCCGGAGAGCCTGAATGAGACCGCGATGTTCTCACGCAGGGTCGGCTCGCCGGGCGAGCTGAATGTGACGTTCGCGCTCGCCGACAGACCGCCCGGCTGAGAGGCGAGCCCGGCGTAGACCTTGCCGAGCCTCAGTACGAGCGCGATCAGTTCCCCCGCGGAGGCGTGCGCGGCCTTCCCCGCGACCGCGAGCGTCCGGGTCACGACGAGCTGGTGGCCTTTGCGAGGAGCGCCATGCGCAGCACGCCGGGCCGCGCGCGAAAAGTCAGCGGCGTGGCGGGCCGAGCGCAAGGAGCCCCCAGCGCGCCGGGCCGAGCGCGAGGAGCTCCCAGCGCGAACGAGCAACACACCGCGCGCGTCCGCTGTGAGCGTGCCGGCGGAGGGGACCGCGACGTAGAGCAAGACGCTCCCGTCGGCGCGCGAGAGCGCGGTCACCCCCAGCCGCCGTGTCGGTTCGGTACCGGTCACGGGCGCCGGGCTGACGTACTGGAGGGTCGGCAACGACACGAACGCCACGGGTTTGACCAGGAACGCGTCGCTGCCGTTGGCGGGCGCCGCGGACGGCGTGTCGCCGGGTGGCGTGTCGCCGTCCCCGTAGACGAGGTTGTCGGCGGTCGAGGTGAAAACGAGCGTGTCCCCGTCGGCCGAGAAGGAGGGCGAGAGCGCGCCGAAGCCGGCGGGAAGCGTCCCGTACTGGTCTTCTTCCTGCAGGTTGACCTTGTGCGGCTGTTCGCTGAGCCCGCCCGCGTAGCCGTGTGTCACGCGCGCGAGCGTGCCGTTGCGGAGGTCGATGTCGAACAGCTCCGGCATCCCGGGTTCGGGCGCCGGCGCATCCGCGAACTGAGGAAAGCCAAGCGGGAACTGGGTGCGCGCGGTGCCGAACGCGATCTGCCCGCCGTCGGGGGAGATTTCAAAGTCGGCGATCGGTGCGGCGTAGGTGAGCTTTTCGGGCCCGATCTCAGTCAGCGGAGTAAGCGCCTGATCGCGGGTGAGGCCGGGGTGCATGTCAGCCACGAACAGGTCGCTCGGCTGCCCGTCGCCTCCCCTGCCGAAATCGATGCCCTCGGCGAGGAGCCGCTCCTCGGAAAGGAACGCCACCGTGTAACCGTCGGCGCTGAGCCGCGGGATGAAGTCGCCGACGCCCCGACTCTCACCCCAGATTCCGGTGGTGGTGCTCTCACCCTGTTCCACGACGAACGGCCCCTGGCAGGGGTCGGAGGACGAGGGCGTGGCCGGTAGCGCAGTCTCGCCCGAGGCCACACAGAGGGGGTTGCCCGGGTCGGATCCGCCGGTCACTCGCTCGGTCGGCGTTTCCGAGCCCGGAGCGATCCGCCGCCAGAGCGGTTCGGTGTATTTCGGTTCGAAGGTTTCGGCGGGAAGCGTTACCGCCTGCTCGCCGATCTCCTCGCCCATCCACGCAACGGTCGTGCCGTCGGCGCTGATCGAGGCTCCGGGCCATTCGCCCGTTTCCTGGATGGAGGGGAACGCGAGCCGTTCCCCTGGGTCGACGGCGCCGAGCTGCCCTTTGCCCACGACCGGTTCTGCGGCCCCCGCGCCGGCCGATTCGCCGCAGTCGAAGTAGCAGCGGCTGACGAGCACGGTCTCCTCGCTCTCGATGTAGCGCACGGCGACCTGCTCGGCGGGTGTGTGCGGCTGCGGCGTTTCTCCTCTAGTTCGTTCTTCTTCTTCCAGCTTTGGATAGGGGACAAGGTCGGAGACCGCGGTCGTGACGAACGCCACCTCGCTACCGTCGGCGCTGATCGCCGAGCGACCGGCCGCGCTCGCACCCATCGTCGTCCCCGCGCCGTGGTAGTCCAGCGGTTCGGAGGAGTCGTTTGCCGCCGAGGCGACGATGAACGCGCCTTCTTCCCCCGGACTCGCGGCCATGTTGCGCACGTAGACATTGACCGCTTCCTGTGTGGGGGCTTCGTCGGGGCTGTCGTCGGTGATCGCAGGGAGGCTCTTGCCTTCGTTGGTCGTGAAGCTCAGGTACTGTCCGTTTTCGCTGATCGAGGGCATCTCGGCATCGCCGCCGGCCACCTGCTCCAGCGCGCCTGTGAGGAGGTTGCGCCGCCACACGCCAGTGACGCCGGCGACCGAGCCGTCAAAGGCGACGTACACCCCGTTGCCGGAGACCGCGGCGTCGTGGGCGTATTCCACCTGCTGCGGTTCACCCCCGCCGAGCGCGCCCTCCGAGACCAGCGAGATCGGCCCGAATAGATCCGCCTGAGCACGCGTCGGCGTCAGCGCGGCGATGAGGCACAACAGCGCCGCGGCGAGCAGCCCCGACGCTCCTCGGTGCACGCGCCAACCGCTCCTCATGGACTGCGTCATCGCACGCTCACCCACTGCCTTACGACGCCCTGGTTGCCGATCTTGTCGCGCACGTGCACGATCACGCGGTAGACGCCGGCGTGGCTGTAGCGATGGGAGAAGCGCGTGCGTCCGCGAGCGAGCACGCCGTCGCCAAAGCTGACGCTGACGTACCGCTTCGCGACGCCCGAAAAGGGGGCGAGCACGCGCACACGCACTGCAGTGCCCTGCGTCGGGACGATCCTCACAGTGGGAGGCACTCCGTCGATGAGCAGCGTCGCGGGAGCCGTCAGCGTGGACTGACCGTCACCGTCAGTGGCGAGCACCTGCAGACGATGCCGACCGGAGCGCAGACCGCGGGGATTGATGTGCGCTGCGAGGACGCCCGCCGGGGTGGGCTGCATGTGACCGTCGAGCACGAGGTGGTAGCTCAACGGCCCGTCAGCGCTTGGAGCGGGCTGCCAAGAGACGAGCGCCTGGGCGGGCTTCACCCACTCTTTGGGTAGCGTCAGCACGAATCCGGCGGGCGGTGCCGTCGCCTGCGCCGCGACGATCGCGGCGTCGCCCAGCTGCCCCTGGCGGAAGGCGATCAGGCCATCGCCAAGCCCCGAGCGTCCGACCGCGAGTTCTGCGACTTCTCCGCCGGAGCCGCCACTCACCAACGCTGTCTGCACGGCCCCGCTCGGGAAGTCCTCGCGCACCGCCACCGTAGGATGGCCCTGCGCTTCGGCGCTCGGCCACGCCGAGACCCCTCCGCCTTCGGGATTCATGACGCTCACGGCGAACGGTTCGCCGCCGACGAACGGGGAGCCCAACGAGAGCGCGCCGGAGAGCCCGCGGTCGTTGCCTTCGATCACGCGCGGCGTCCCATTGCTGTCGTAGAGCAGGCGCATCCTCTGGTGTTCGTCGATGTCGATACTCGGAGGCCCGACGGTCGCACCCTTCCCTCCGGCGACCGCTTGATCGACGACGTTCGCGCCGCGAAACTCGGTGCCGGTGGCCGATTCGCCGTCGGGCAGGATGTTCAAGAAGATGCGTGGCCCCGGCAGCGGCGAGGACGGACCGGCCGCCTGGCGGTATGCCACCTCGGCCTGACCGAGGCGCGAGAGGGCAACGGCTGGCGCGTCGGCGTCGTCGCTGATCGGGGCGCCTGCATAGCTCGTGGCCGTGACGGGCAACCCGTAGTCGAGCGTGGTGCCGAAGATTCGCCTGGCCCAGATCCGCGCAACACCTTCGATTTCCGGCTCTTGCCAGACGACCACTCCGTTGCCGGTTGGGCCGATCGCGACCTGGGGCGCGTTGGCCTGCGTGGGCGGGCGCATGCCGACGGCGGGGTCGCGGTTGATCGCGCCCAGGCCCGACCAGCGCCGGCCGTTGAAGTGCGCGACGCGAACGCTCTCGGGGACGTCGCCGGGTCGCAGTGGCGTCACACCGACTTTGTCGGTGTGAATGACCCGGTAGACGACGTCGGCTTGGCCGGTCGAGCTGACGGCGAGGTCGGGGCTCGTGCCGGTCCCTTCTTCGATGTTGCGGTCGACGATCATCGCCTGGCCGAAGCGTTCGCCACCCGGGCCGAGCTCCGCTCCGAGCAACTCGTAGACCGGCTTGCCAGTGATCGGACTCGTCGCGAACGGCGTCGCCCACACGACGATCAGCTCGCCGGCGGCGACCGCGCCGATGCGGGGCCAGCTGGCGGCGAACGGCTCTTCGGTGTCCACCCGAATCGGCGCCAGCCAGTGGCCCTCGACGTAGCGGGAGACGAACACGTGGGGGACTCCTTCGACGCTCTTCAGGTACACCACCCCCCCGCTCCCGTCTTCGGCCATCGCGACGCCCCCGAAGCCGACGATGTTCCCGCTGGGGCCGTCGATCGTTTGCGCGGGCAGGATCACCGCACGCGCAGAGGGAACGAGCAGGACGAGCAACAGGCCCACGAGGGTTGCGAGCAGCGTCGTCCTCGGCCGGCGTCGCATCTCACGAGGTCGATTTGTCGAGGGCCCCCGGCGTCTTGTCGTACGCGCAGCGGAAGTTCTCCGGGTTGGCGACCGGCTCGGAGCCGGCGAAGCCGCCCTTGTTGCCGTTGTCGTAGACGGTCACGTACTGCAGCGATTCCGGCAGCGGGTTCGCGGGCAGCGGGATCGGGTTGGGCTGGCCCTGGCGGGGATTGCCGGTCGCGCCTTCGCTGACGCCCTCGAAGCCGGCGGCCGCGGAGCCGGCTTCTGTGGTTACGAGCGTCGAGCTCATCTCGCGCTGGTCCTGCAGCCCGCGGCTCGGGTCGAGCGGGATCGTCGCGGTCAGCGGCGAGTCGTGGATCGTGGACTCCAGCTTCACGCGGGCCGCGGCGCCCAGCAGCTCGGCGGCCGAGGGCAGCCAGCCGCCTTCTTCCTCGCACTTGCTGCTGGCCCAGTCGAAGTTGTTCTTGCCGAGCTCCGCATTTGTGAGGGCGAAAGGCGCCGATTCCATGCACCACGTCCCGATGTCCACCGTGTTGGGGGGGCACGCGGGCGCAAGCCCTTCGGCGGTCTTGCCGTCGAGCCGCTTCGCGTTCCCGGCGGTGCCCACGGCGGGGATCGCGGAGGCGGGGAACTTCCCGTTGGGACCCAACAGCAGCAGCCCGCCGGCGTGGGGCCTGGAGCTGATCGGATGCCCGGCGACGGCGGCAACGACCGCGTGGCGGGCGGCGTCGGCGAGGCCGGTGGTGGAGAGCACGAGCGCGATCAGCGAGATCGCCAGCGCCGCCCTGCCCGCCCTACCACCCCCGGCGCCATTCGGCGTTCCGCCGGGCGTGCCGCTCGACGCACTGCCCGGGCCCCCCCTCACGGGCGCTCCTCGCTGCCCTCCGCCGAGGGCGAGGCGCGGCGCACGTCGCGCAGCTCCTCGAGCGAGACCTCTTGAACGGTCGAGAGCACGGCCTCCAGGGCCACGCCCGAAAGGGTCTCCTGCTCCAAGAGCGCGGTGGCGGTCTCCTCAACCGTGCTCCAGTTGCGGTCGAGGATCACAGCAGCGCGGGCCTCCGCGTCGCCGACCAGGCGCTCGACCTCGTTGTCGATCACGTTGAGCGTCTGCGGCCCGACCGAGCCGAGGTCCTGCAGCGAGGCGCCGAGGAACACCTCACCCCCCTTCTCGCCGATCGTCACCAGGCCGAGCGCGGGGGACATCCCGAAGGAGGTGACCATCGAGCGCGCCAGCGCGGTGGCGGCGTGCAGGTCGTCGTTGACGCTGGTCGAGTGGTTCCCGAAGGCGATCCGCTCCCCGGCGAGGCCGGCGAGGATCGAGATCAGCTGACGGTGCAGGTCGGGCTCGCTCATGATCACCTGGTCGCGGTCGGTGAGCATGTGCGCGGCGG
The DNA here is from genome assembly GCA_963703395.1 of uncultured Solirubrobacterales bacterium. Classification (GTDB taxonomy): domain Bacteria; phylum Actinomycetota; class Thermoleophilia; order Solirubrobacterales; family Solirubrobacteraceae; genus Palsa-744. The sequence goes on from OY969817.1 coordinate 2,235,055, forward strand.
TGCCGAGCTGACGCCCGCGCGCGACGATCGAGAGCTTGCGCGTGGAGGTCGTCTGGCCCAGCGCGTCGGTCACCACAGCGTGGGCGGACTCGTGAATCGCGATCAGCCAGCGCTCCTCGGCACTCAGGATGTGGCGCTTGGCGGGACCGGCGACAACACGGTCGATCGCCTCCTCGAGCGTGGCCTGGTTGATCTCGACGCGACCGTCACGCACGCTCAACAGCGCAGCCTCGTTGATCACGTTGGCAAGCTCCGCGCCGCTGAAGCCGGGCGTCTGGCGCGCAACCTCCTCCAGCGAGGCGTCGGGCGTCAGCGGGCGTTTGCCTCCGTGCAGGCGCAGGATCTCCAGACGTCCGTGCACGTCGGGGGTGTCGATCACGATCTGGCGGTCGAAGCGACCGGGGCGCAGCAGCGCGGGGTCGAGGATGTCGGGCCGGTTGGTGGCGCCCATCACCACGAGGCCGCCGTCGCCGGCGAAGCCGTCCATCTCCACGAGGATCTGGTTGAGCGTCTGCTCGCGCTCGTCGTTGCCCTGCCCGATACCCGCGCCACGCTTGCGCCCGGCGGCGTCGAGCTCGTCGATGAAGATGATCGCGGGCGCCGCCTTGCGGGCCTTGCGGAAGAGGTCGCGCACGCGCGCGGCGCCGACACCCACCAGGGACTCCACGAAGTCCGAGCCCGACAAGGAGAAGAAGGCGGCGTCAGCTTCGCCGGCGACCGCCTTGGCGAGCAGCGTCTTGCCCGTCCCCGGGGGCCCGACCAGCAGCACTCCCTTGGGGGCGGCGGCCCCCACGCTCAGGTATTTCTGCGGTTCGGCGAGGAAGTCGCGGATCTCGCGCAGCTCGGCCACCGCCTCGCCGGCGCCGGCGACGTCGGAGAACGTGATGCGATCCGACGTGCCCTTGCCCTTGCGTCGGCCCTTGCCGGCGAACTGCGAGAAGCCCGCAATGCCGCCGGCGGCGCCTTCGGCGCCCAGCCGGGTGAAGAACGAGAACAGGCACACCAGCAGCAGGATCGGGATCAGGAACTGGACGACGATCGTCTTCGTGCCCTTGCCCGACTGCTGGTCCACTTTGACGATCGCGCCGCTGGCTTCCAGTTCGTGCAGGAGCTGCTGGGTCTGCGCGCCCGAGGCCGGATAGGCGGCCCACAACAGCTCCCGGGGAGCCCCCCGGGAGGGCGTGGTCGCAAGCTCGACGCGGTTGTCGTGGTCGAGCAGCAGCGCGCTTGCGATTGCGCGCTGCTTGGCCAGCTTGTGCACGGCGCTGATCGGCACCTGTGTGCCCGCGCTGCTCGGCGCGATCGAGCCCAGCAGCGAGGCGAACGTAATCGCGAGAGCGATCGAGGCGACCAGCAGGAACAGAGCGACCGGATCGCGCAGCGCCATGCGGCGAGCGTTCTGTGCGAACGTGCCGAGCGTCACGAGCACGGGGCTACGGCGGGTGGCCAGCCCCGAGCGCACGGGCGGGTGGGAGCCGGCGGCACGACCGTTGGAGCGTCCGTTCCCAGGGGCCGAGGGCGACCCGGACGAGGGCGTGGAGGAGCTGTGGGGGCTTGGCTGGTCGGTCATGGCTGGGCGCCTCGGCCGGCCGCGGCCGCGGTGAGGTATCCGTACGGCGGCGAGCGGACGCCGGGCCACCAGATTTACAGCAGGCCGGGTGAAAGGGAAGGGCCTTCACAAAAACGAAACATCGCGAGGACCTTGTTCACCAGATTTTCTCCACCTGGCCACCACCTGTTTACCTGAGCCCCGACCGCCCGACCGAGACTGTGGCCCCGTCGAAGGGAGACGCCCTGCGTCATCCCGCGCTGCCCGACGCACGAGCTGTTCGAACGTCCACGACGTTCACGCACTGCCACACCCCAACGCAAAGGAGTCAATGTGCGCGCGCACCGCACCCTCATCGCCTCGCTGATCCTCACCCTGATCCTCGCCGTCCCGGCGGCCGCCGCCGCCAAGCGCCTGATCGTCGGCGGATCCACGTCCGTACTCCCCCTCGCCCAGAAACTCGCCGCCGCCTACCACCACCAGTTCCCACGGATCCCCGAACCGAAGATCGAGGGTGGGCAGTCCGACATCGGCATCGCGGGAGCGGCCAGCGGACGTTTCGACATCGGCGACTCCTCGCGCGACTCGCTCACCACCGACCCCCACGGGCTCGTCTTCACAAAGATCGCGCGGGACGGCATCTGCGTGGTCACCAACAGCAAGAACTCGGTCACCAACTTCTCCCAACAGACGATCCAGGGGATCTTCAGCGGGACGATCCGCGACTGGAGCGAAGTCCAGGGCGCGCAGGTCTCCGGTCCGATCGACCTGTTCGACCGCGACGGAGCCTCCGGTACCCAGGACGCCTTTCAGAACATCTTCATGGGACTCGACCTGAGAATCTCTCCCAGCGCCAGCGCGGAGGCCTCGAACGGGCTCGAGCAGAACGCCGTCTCGGCGGACCCCAACGCGATTGGCTTCGTCTCCTTCGCCTACACCAGCGGCATTCACGCGGCCGAGTACCAGGGCATCGCCTGCAACCTGCGCAACGCCAAGACCGGCCAGTACGGCGGGGTACGCAACTTCTGGATGGTGACCAAGGGCGAACCCAAAGGCGAAGCGAAGAAGTTCATCGGCTGGGTGACGAGTGGCAACAAGACCACCAAACAGATCATCGGCTCCAGCTGGATCGCGATCCACTAGCGCCCGCCCCGGCCCGCCCGCAGACGAGCGCGGGCGCAAGAGGCGGCGACGGTGAGCGCGGGCAACCCGCGGCCCGCGGCGCACCTCAGGGATGCCGCGCGGGACCGGCACGCCGAGCGGACGCTCGGCGTGCTCGCTGTCGGCGTGCTCGCGCTGATCGCGCTGATGGTGGTCACGGTGCTCGCGAACGCCTGGCCCTCGTTCTCGGCCAACGGCCTGAGCTGGTTCGGGTCCGGCGGCGACGTCGTCACGCAGTTCCGCGCGATGCAGTCCGGTACGCCGCTGCCCGGGCACTCGCTGCTGTACTTTCGCGCGTGGCCGCTCATATGGGGGACGCTGCTGACGACGGTGTTCGCAGTCCTGATCGCGCTCGTGGTCTCCACGCTGGCGGCGATCTTCTTGACCGAGTTCGCGCCAGCGCCGGTGCGACGCGTCCTCGAGCCCGTCGTGCGGCTGCTCGCGGGTGTGCCCTCGGTGATCTACGGGCTGATCGGGATCCTCGCGATCGCGCCGTGGGTCGAGGCACACCTGATCGGCAACGCGCGCAAGCAGTCGGTCGCGTACGTGGTGCAGCTCAGCGGCGCCAACCTGATGACCGCGACGCTGATCCTCACGGTGATGATCCTGCCGATCATGGTCGCGCTCACCGCCGGAGCGCTGGCCACCGTACCGGCCTCCTGGCGCGAGGGCTCGGCCGCGCTGGGAGTCAACCGCTGGCGCACGATCCAGCGGGTGTCGCTGCGCGCCGCGCGGCCCGCGATCGCCTCCGCCGCGGTGCTCGCGACGGCCCGCGCGCTCGGCGAGGCGATCATGCTCGCGATGGTCTCAGGGGGGCGGCCGTTCGCCGCCAATCCGCTCGACGGGATCACGTTCCTGTTCGAGCCCGTCCAGCCGCTCGCGGCGACGATCATCAAGGAATACGGCGGCGGGACGAGCGGCCCGGTAGCGCACACCGCTTACGCAATCGCGGCCGTGCTGCTCGTCTCGGCGGCGATGCTGTCGTTCGCTGGCTGGGCTGTCCGGCAGCCGCTCAAGCGTTACGGGATCGGCGCGTGATGGCGACCGTCGAGCCAGCGGCGCAACCGGCGCCGGCGATCGTGCGGCCGCGCCGCGAAGCCACCTCCTCCTGGCCGCTGGCAGATCGGCTGGCCTACTGGCTCTGCTGGGCGACCGGGATTGGGCTGTGCGCGATCGCGCTGGCGATCGTGCTGTACATGCTCGTCAAGGGCATCTCCCAGCTGCGCCTCGGCCTGTTTCTCGAATCCCCCGCGCCGTCGCTGCACCAGAGCCAGTCCGGCGGCTTCTCCGACCCGATCGTCGGAACGCTGATCGTCACGGCAATCGGCATCGCAATCGCCGCCCCCGCCGGCGTGGCGCTGGCGACGTGGCTGACTGAGTACGCGCGACCGCGCTGGCTGGCCCGCGCGGTCGAGTCGGGGGTCGAGATGATCGCGGGAGTCCCGAGCGTGGTGCTCGCACTCTTCGGCCTGTTGATCTTCGCGCGTGGCTTCTTCGCGTTCCTCTCGGGGAGCGCGAGCAACGGGTCGGTCACGGGCCAGTCCTTCCTCGTCGCCGGGATCGTCATGGCGGTGCTCGCGCTGCCGCTCGTCGTGGGCGCCACGCGCGAGGCGCTCACGCAGCTCCCGCCGCGCCTGCGCGAGGCCTCCTACGCGCTCGGCAAGACGCGCGCAACCACAGTCCGGCGGGTACTGCTGCCCGCGATCCGGCCGGGGATCGCCAGCGGCACGGTGCTGGGGATGGGTCGGATCATCGGCGACACCGCGATCATCACGATCCTGCTGGGCGCGTCGCTGACGAACGAGGGCGCCGGCGGCGCGCCGCTGCTGAGCACGCTGCGCGGCACCGGCTCCACGCTGACGAGCTACATCTACAACAACTCGCCCGCCGGTGAAGGCAACGCGCCGCAGAAGGCGTACGCGGCGGCGTTCGTGCTGCTGATGATCGTGCTCGCGCTGAACGCGCTGGTGACGCGCCTGAGTAGCGGGCTCTCGCTCTACACGACTACGTGGACGGCCAAAAAATGAACGCAACCGTCGCGCATGGAGAAGAGCACCCCCGGCGCCGCGTCCCGCCAGGCAATGCAGCCATCGCCCATGGAGACAAGCACCGCCAGCGCGGCGTCCGGCTGGACCTGCTCCTCCCAACCCGAGCCCCGCGGAGGTCGGCGTGGAGTCGCTGACCCCGCCCCCCGTGCGCCGCATTGCGGTGGACCGCCACCCGCGCGTGGCCCCGCCCCCGCCGGCCGCAGACGGCTCGGGCAACGGCTCGGCGGCCGCCGCAGCCGGGAAGGGCGGGTTTCAAGCGCAAGCGCACCGCCGCGCCGCGCGGCCGGCGGGCGCCCCAGCGGTGGAGCGGATGCGCATCGAGGCGGTCTCGCTCGCCTACGGGACACGGTGGGTGGTGCGCGACGTGAGCCTGCCGGTGCGCCGCGGCGAGGTGCTGGCGCTGATCGGCGCCTCGGGCTCGGGCAAGACGACGCTGCTGCGCTCGCTGAACCGGCTCACCGAGGTCACCGCGGGGGCGGGGCGCAGCGGGCGGATCACGCTCGACGGCGAGGAGATCCACGAGATCGAGGTCAACGCGCTGCGCCGGCGGGTGACGATGGTCTTCCAGCAGCCCAACCCGTTCCCCATGAGCATCTTCGAGAACGTCGCCTACGCCCTGCGCGAGAGCCCCGGCCACCGCCGGCGGCGCGCGCGGCGCAGCCAGTTGGAGCCGGCGGTGCGCGAGGCCCTGCTCAGGGCAGGCCTGCACGAGGAGGTCGCCGAGGACCTCGACCGCCCGGCGCTGTCGCTCTCGGGCGGCCAGCAGCAGCGGCTGTGCATCGCGCGCGCGCTGGCCGCCGAGCCGGAGGTGCTGCTGCTCGACGAGCCCTGCTCGGCGCTCGATCCGATCTCCACAGCGGTAATCGAGGAGCTGATCGTCGGCCTGCGCGAGAGCGTGGCGGTGGTGATCGTCACCCACAACCTCCAGCAGGCCCAGCGGGTGGCCGACCACGTCGCGTTCATGCACCTCGGCGAGCTGGTGGAGTACGGCCCGGCCGAGCAGCTCTTCGAGCAGCCCCGTAAGCAGCGCACACGCGACTACATCGGCGGGGCCTTCGGGTGAGAGCCCGCGCGGCGCGGGGACTCCCGCGGGAGGAGCACTCGAGCGGGAAGTGGTTTGGATGGGGGCCGCCCGGGGCGGCCCTGCGAGCGTTCGCGTGGCGAGACGCGGCGTGGTGGCGCAATGCGAAGAGGGTGAGCGCTCGTCGTGGCGGCTGGGTGGGAGTGCGCACGGGGGACCTCGGCGTACCGAAGAGGGCGCGCGCCCGTCGTGCCGCCTGGGGGGGAGCGCGCGCGGCGCGCCTCGGCGTGGCGCTGCTGCTGACGCTCGCGGTGGGAGGGTGTGAGAGCAGCCAGGAAAAGAGCGCGCGGCTTGAACGGCTGGCGAAGGCGGAGCAGGCGCGGCACCCGGTGCAGGTCAGCCGGGGCCTGTCGATCGCTCGGGCCAGCCGCGAGGTGCGGGTGGTGGCCACGCAGGTGCTGCACACCTCCGAAGGGACCGCCGCGGTGGTGACGCTGCGCAACCTCTCGGCGCACGCGCTGCGCAACGTGCCGATCGCGATCACCGTGAAGGCCGCCGGCGGGAGCGTCCTCTTCCAGAACAACGTCCCCGGCCTGGAAGTGGCGCTCACCTCCGCGCCGCTGCTGAAGCCCGGTGCGCAGTTCACCTGGGTGGACGACCAGGTGCAGGCCACAGGTGCACCCGCGAGCGCAAGCGCGCTCGTAGGCGAAGCTCCGCGGGCGCCCGCGAGCGTGCCGGAGATCCGCGTCTCGGGGGTGCACGCAACCGAAGAAGCCGGCAGCGCCGGTGCGACGGGGACGGTCGACAACAGCTCCGCCGTGGCTCAGCGAAACCTCGTGGTCTACGGGGTCGCCCGCCGCGGCGGGCGGATCGTGGCGGCCGGGCGGGCGGTGCTGGCCGAAGTGGCCGCGCACGGCTCGAGCCCGTTCCAGGTGCTCTTCATCGGCAGCGCCGCCGGCGCACAGCTCGAAGTGAGCGCCCCACCGACGACGTTCTAGAAAAACTCGGCCCGCCTTTCGGCGGGCCGGGGTGCAGGGGCGTAAGCCCCAAGCGCCTGATACGTGCCATCAAATGGTAACAGGTCACCCACCAGCCCGACTGTCACCACTGCGCCGGACGGCTCGAGCGTGGCGGCCATGAACCCGCGGCGCATGATGGTGGCGCCTGCTTCCGAGCCGTCCGGTCTGTGCAGTGCGGAGGGTGTGGGAATCGAACCCCTCGGAGGATGACTCCGAGAGTGCACGTATCAAGTGCTTGCCGGGACCACCCGGCTGCACCCTCCTGTCTCGAATGTACTCCGCGCTTGGGACGGTAGGCTAGCTTTGGCGGCCGGCTGCCACTGTGCTCGGAACCCCTGCTGCGGCGTGGAGCGTGTGCCCGGGGCTAGACTGCCGCGGCCATGAGATGCCCTGTGCGTGTGCGGCTGTCGCTGCTCGGCGGCCTCGGCCTCGGCGCTCTTCTGTGCCCCGCAAGCGCCTCTGCGCATGGGATCGTCGGCAAGGCCGATCTGCCGATCCCTCCCTGGCTGTTCAGCTGGGCGGCGGCGGTGGTACTGGTGGTGTCGTTCGTGGCGCTCTCGACGCTGTGGACGCGGCCGCAGTTGCAGCGCGAGCACCGCCGGGCGCTGTTCGCGCTGCCCCGAGCGGTGGATTGGCTTGCGAACGTGGTCGGGGTGGGGCTGTTCGTGCTGGTCGTCTACAGCGGCTTCGCGGGCACCCAGGTGTCGACGGTGAACTTCTCGGTGACGTTCGTGTACGTCGTGTTCTGGGTGGGGGTCCCCGTGTTGAGCGTGCTGTTCGGGGACGTCTTCCGGGCGCTCAGCCCGTGGCGCACGTGCGCGCGGGTGCTGCGCGCTGGCCTCGACGCGCTCGCGCCGGTCCGCGCGCGGACCGCCCCGCTGCGCTACCCCGAGTGGTTGGGGGTCTGGCCGGCGGTGGCGGGCCTGGTGGGGTTCGCGTGGCTGGAGCTGGTGTACCCGATACCCAACCGCGACCAGCCCTCGCTGCTGGCGGCGCTGTCGCTGGGGTACCTCTTGGCGATGGTCGCCGGGATGCTGCTGTTCGGAGTGGAGACCTGGGGCGATCGGGCGGATGGGTTCGGGGTGTACTTCAACGTGCTCTCGCGGCTCTCTGCGCTGGTCCGGGGAGAGGACGGCGTGGTCTACCTGCGCCGGCCGCTGAGTGGGCTGACCGACCTGCCCGTGCGTCGCGGGACGGTGGCGTTGATGTGCACGATCATCGGGACCACCACGTTCGACGGGTTCAGCAACGGCGGGTACTGGCGCAACGGCGAGCCGTCGCTGCAGAGCGTGTTCGCCGACCTCGGGCTCGGCCAGATGCCTGCCCTGGAGCTGGCGTACTCGGTGGGACTGGTGCTCTGCATCGGCGTGATCGCGGGCGTGTACCGGCTGGGGATCCTGGGGGTGCGCAGCGTCAGCGGCCGCTACGACGTCCCGCACCTAACGCGCGACTTCGCGCACACGCTCGCGCCGATCGGGTTCGCGTACGTGCTTGCGCACTACTTCTCGCTGCTGATCTGGCAGAGTCAGGCGATGGTCTACCTCGCCTCCGACCCGCTGGGCAACGGGGCGAACCTGCTCGGCACGGACAGCTACCAGATCCACTACGGGATCGTCTCCTACGCGGCCATCTGGTACGTGCAGGTCGCCGCCCTGCTCTGCGGCCACGTCGGCGGACTGACGCTAGCGCACGACCGCGCGCTCGCGCTCTACCGCGATCCCCAGGAGGCGCTGCGCAGCCAGTACTGGATGCTGGCGGTGATGGTCGCGTTCACGAGCTTCGGGCTGTGGCTGCTCTCGGCGGTGGGGACGTGACGGGGCCGCGGGGAGCCTGCGTTCACCAGCTTCGGACCGTGGCTGCTCTCGGCGGCGGGAACGTGACGAGGCCGCGGGGAGCCTGCATGTCCCGCCGTCTCGCCCTCGCCGTCGCGCTCGGCGCCCTCCTGCTGGCGCCGGGGCTCCCCGCGTGCGCCCGGGGGGCAGGACTCTCCCAGGAGAGCGGCAGCCCGATCAACGACCAGGGGAGCAGTTACCACTACCGCACCTACATAACCCGCGTCGTCCCGAGCGTGCCCGGCCTGACCCTGCACGTGCTCGAATTCGCCGACCGGCTGATCATGGTCAACCACACCGGCAAGACGGTCACCGTGTACGGCTACCAGAAAGACCCCTACGCGCGCGTGCTGGCGAACGGCACGGTCGAAGTCAATCTGCACTCGCCCGCGTACTACCTCAACCAGAACTTCTACGGTGACGTCGCCGTGCCCGCGTCCGCGTCCCCCAGCGCCACGCCGCAGTGGCGCACGATCGACCGCACCGGCCAGTTCGAATGGCACGACCACCGCATCCACTGGATGTCGCCGCTGCTGTCGCCCAAGGTCACCAACCAGGCCAAGCGCACCGAAATCTTCGCGTGGGAAGTGCCGATCCGGGTGGGAGCACAGCCGGCAACGATCTACGGGCGGCTCTTCTGGGTCCCCGAGGAAGGCACCAAGACGCCCGTCACGGCGATCGTCGCGCTGGTCGCGATCGTGCTGCTCGGGGGAGCGCTGGTGGTCGTGGTGCGCCGGCGCCGAAAATTGCGAGCCTCACCTGCCCCGTCGGATGAGCCGCGCGGAGGAGCCTGGTAGGCGACCAGCGCGAGCGCGAGCAGGACGAGCAGCGGCCCCGTGTTGACGTCCGTCGCCTGCCCCGCCCAGAACGGGCCGCCGAGGCTCTGCCCGAGCACCCAGTAGGCGAGCGAGAGGATCACGCCGAGAGCGAGCGCGCCCGAACGCATCCGCGTCCAGACGCCGAGAGCGATCGCTACCGATGCGGCGGCGAGGAGGGTGGCAATCGCCACGCCGTGCCCCTGGGAGGCGTTCGCCACAGGGCTCTGCAGGCTCGCGAGCCAGTGCGGCGATACACCGGCCATTTCCGCTATCTGATCGTGGATCGCACTCTTGGAGCGGTCGACGTTCAGCAGCCACAGCACCGCCGCCTCGAGCCACAGCAGCGACCAGACGATCCGCCCGCCGCGATCGCCGATCAGCCCGCCGTCGGCGACGGAGCGCTCACTCTCGGCGTCCTTGGGCCAGACGAGCAGTCCGATCAGCAGGTACACGATCACCGCGCCGGGTGCGCCCATCAGCGGCGAGACTGGCGCACCCGAGAGGATCGTCCCGAAGCCCTCGCCGAACCACCAGACGACGAACGCCCAGGCGAAGGAGACGAGCAACGCGGGGCGCACCGTGCGCCTGCTGAGGATCAGCCCGAGCCCGATCGCGCACTGGATCTCGGCGGCGAGCGTGTTCCACAGCGTCAGGTCATGCGTGTAGAAGTGGGCGAGCGTGACGATCGGGTCGGCGATGAACCCCGGCTGTCCACTTGCGGTCGGTTCGATGACCTGGCTGATGAATTCGTGGCTGTACATGTAGCTCTGAAACTGGAGCACCCCGTCCAGCAGCCAGATGCAACCGAGCGCGATCTGCAGCCCGCGTCGAGTGACGCGCAGACGGTGCAACAGCTGTACACCCGTGGATGGCGCGAGCCCAGCGGCCCGCACGGGTTTGTCGTCGGACATTGCGTCAACTCCCATCGCGAATTGGTGACTCCGGTGACGCGCGCGTCACCGGAGGTCGGAGGAGATCCCGCCCGTGGAGCGCGGATCAGGCGATCGGGAACGGGGCTGCGGCCGGCTTCAGCGACAACCCGCGGTGAGTGGCGGCGCGCGGCCGGCGAGCGAGACGGCGATCAGGCGTCCGCCGCGCTGAAGGCTGCGCGGACGCTGACGTTGACGCAGAGCCCCGGCCGCACACCGGCGCAGCCGGACCGCTCGCGCCTCGCGCAGCCGCTCGATGACGCGCTCGCCTGGGTAACGGCGGCCAAGCAGGACGACCGCCAGCACGAGCGCGGGAAGCAGGTACATCAGGCCTTCGAGAGAGCCCCCGGCACCGCGGCCCAGGATGACGGCAGCGAGCAGCAGGAGAGCGGCGAGGAGCGTGAGCCGGAGGACTCGCTGACCTGCGAGAGCGCGGCGATTGACTCTCATCGCGGGGCGAGAATACCACCGCTCGCGCGCGGCGAAGCCGGTACACTCGCCCCGCGATGGCGATGAACGGGATGGCGACGAGCGCGACGCACCCGACGGGAACGGCAATGGGAGCGACGCACTCGCACACGATGGTGATGAACGGGATGTCGATGAGCGCGTCCCACTCGCACACCACGGCGATGAGCGGAATGTCGATGAGCGCGCCTCACGGGGCGACCAACATCCTCCCGAACTGGCTCGCGGTGATCTGGACGCTGCTCTTCCTCGTCGTCCTGGTCCTGCACGCGCGCCACGTGAGCGAGACCCGCGAGGGGCGGCGGTGGTGGCACTCGGGCCACGTGTTGATGGCGCTCGGCATGGTGTTCATGTTCGCGCCGGCGTCGCTCGACCACTTCAACATTCCCGCCGGCTTCTGGCAGCTGCTGTTCGCCAACGCCGCCGGGCTCGTGGTCGCCTGGATCCTCGCGCAGGCGCTGAGCGGCCGCGCGGTCAACATGCTCTGGGTGGTGATGGCGATCGACCTCGCGGCGATGGTCTACATGTGGTCGCCCGCCGGCTTCGTCGCACCGATCACCTGGCTGCTGGTCGCATACTTCACCGTCCAGGCGCTGCTGTGGGCGACCAACTCCTACCGCCGGCTCGACAAGCACGCGATCGTCAGCGGCAATGTGGTGAACCCCGACGGCACGGTGACGATGAGCGCCGTTCAGCCGCTGATCTGTGAGCGCGACCTGCGCCCATCGATGTTCGTGATGACGCTCGGCATGGCCTACATGTTCGCCGCCATGCAGCTGCTGAGCTGAGCGAAGCCCACTCGCCAAGTCCGCGAACCCGCCCCGCCACGCTTCCGGGCCTCTGCTCGTCTGCTACCTGCTCGTCTGCCGACCTCCTCGTGAAGCCGCGCGCGCGTCTCGCATCCTCAGCCGATCGCGATCGTGAATGAGCCGCCGAGCGGGTGGTGGGCTCCGTCGCTGCCGGAAATCCGGAACGTCCACGTTCCCCGCGTCAGCTTCACTTCGCCGATCTCGTGCGCCGGCCCCGCCCCGAAGAAGCGAGGCGTCGCGGTGGCGCCGGTCGTGGAGACGCCCCGCATCGCGATCGCGGCGATCGTCGGCTGTGCGCTCGAGGCGCCCACCAGGTAGGTGTGGAGATCGACGGTCCCCGGCTGCAGCGGCAGAGCCGTGACGTAGAGGCTCTCGCCGAGCGGCTCGTGCACGATCCGGTTGGCCGTCGGCGGGCCGACGAACGTGTTTGGGTCGGCGAGCACGAGCCCGCCGAGCAGCACGGCCGGCGCGATTGCGGCGACGGCGACGCCCGCCAGCCGCTCGCGAGCGGAGCGGACGGGCGTCGTGCGTCCCGGCGCCCCGAAGCGACGCAGGCGCAGGCTGTTGGCGACGACGCACACGCTCGAGACGCCCATCGACAGGCCCGCGAGGGTCGGGCTCAAGAGGCCGGTGATCGCGAGCGGCAGGGCGATCAGGTTGTAGCCGAACGCCCAGCCGAGGTTCTGCAGGATGATGTCGTACGTCTCCCGCGCGAGGCGCAGCGCACGCGCTACCCCCCGCAGGTCGCCCGAGAGCACGCTGATGTCGGCGGCCTCGACCGCGGCGCCGACGCCCGTCCCCATCGCGATCCCGAGGTCGGCCTGGGCGAGCGCGGCGGCGTCGTTGACACCGTCGCCGACCATCGCGACGCGCTGCCCGGCGTCCTGCAGCCGCACCACCTCCTGCACCTTGCCGGCGGGGCTCACTCCGGAGAGCACCCGCGCGATGCCGACCTGCGCAGCGACCGCGGCCGCCACGCGGGCGTTGTCCCCGGTCAGCAGAGCGACGTCGATGCCCATGCGTCGCAGTCCACGCACGGCGTCCTGCGCCTCCGGCTTGACGGTGTCGGCGAGCGCGATCGCGCCGATCACGCGCTCGCCGCGCTTGACGAGCACCGCCGTCCTGCCGCTCTGCTCCCACTCGTCGAACACGGGCAGTCGCTCGCCCTCCTGGGCGGGCCGTCCGACCCACACTGCCTCTCCGTCGATGCTCGCGCGCACGCCCTGCCCGGGGAACGAGCGGAAGGCGCTCACCGGCGCGAGGTCGAGCCTGCGCTCGCGCGCGGCCTGCACGATCGCGAGCGCCAGGGGGTGCTCCGAGCCGGCCTCGGCCGAGGCGGCCAGCGCGAGCAGCTCGTCGTGCTCGACGCCGGGGTCGCTCCAGAGCTCCGCGACGGACAGCTCGCCGGTTGTCACGGTGCCGGTCTTGTCGAGCACGATCGTGTCGATCTCGTTGCTGTGCTCGAGGATCTCCGCCCCCTTGATCAGCAGCCCGAGCGTCGCCCCGCGTCCGCTGCTGACGAGAATCGCAACCGGGGTCGCGAGGCCGAGCGCGCACGGGCACGCAACGATCAGCACGGCCACGCCCGCGAGGAACCCGCGCTCGGACTGGCCCGCGAGCACCCACCCCGCCGCGGTGAGCGCGGCGAGAACCAGCACGCTCGGTACGAACACGCCGGCGACCCGATCGGCGAGCCGCTGGATCTGCGGCTTGGACGCCTGCGCGCGCTCGACGAGCGCGACGAGCTGCGCCAGCGCGGTGTCGGCGCCGACCGCGGTCGCGCGCGCGCGCAGCGCCCCGTCGACGTTGAGCGTCGCGCCGACGACCAGCGAGCCGGCGCGCTTCTCGACCGGTAGCGACTCGCCGGTGAGCATCGACTCGTCGACGGTCGAGTCGCCCGAGAGCACGATCCCGTCGACGGGCACCTTGTCGCCCGGCCGGACGAGGAACACCTCACCCCGCCTCACCTGCTCCACCGGCACGAGCCGCTCGGGGACCGTGGAGTCCTCCTCGTCGACGAGCCTGGCCTGCGAGGCGCCCAGCCGCGCCAGCTCCCGGACCGCCCGACCCGCCTTGCCTTTCGCGCTCGCCTCACACCAGCGGCCGATCAGCAGGAAGGTGACGATCATCGCCGCCATGTCGTAGTGGAGGTGGCCGCTCATGAACTCTCCCCCCGGCCCGCCGTGGTCGTGCAGGTTCGTGGCGGTGAGGAGCTCGACCGTCGAATAGACGAACGCCGCGAGCGTGCCGAGCGAGATCAGCGTGTCCATGTTCGTCGTGCGCGCCCGCGCGCGCACGAGCGCCCCGTGCAGGAACGGCAGCCCGCACCAGAACTGGACCGGCACGGCCAGACCGGCGACGATCCAGCGCGCCGTCTCGTTGTGGGGCAGGGTGTAGGTGAGCACGACGATGATCGTCGTGAGCGGCACCGCGACCGCGATCCGACGCAGCCAGCCGGCGCGCTCGCGCGCCTCGGCCGCATCCAGCTCTTCGGCCGCCCGCCCAGGCGTCAGCGAGGCACCGGCCACGGGCGCCGCGCCGTAGCCGAGCTGCTCGACGACCTCGACCAGGCGCTCGGGGCCGACAGCGCCCGTCGCGGTGTCCACCGTCGCGCGGCCGGTCGCAAGGTTGACGACGGCATCCAGCACACCCGGCTCGCGACCGAGGGCGCTCTGCACCCTGGCGGCGCACGACCCGCAGGACATCCCGGTGACATCGAGCTCGTACACCCCGCGCCCGTCACCCTCGCCTGACCTGGAGGCGCCGTCGACAGGAGCCCGCTCAGTGGCCGAGACCGCGTTCATCGCCAACCCATTTCAGCATGTCGCCCCACTGCCTCCAAGTGGGTCACACCGCACGGGCGCGTCGCCCGAGCACGTCCAGTCCAGATCGGGCCGCCTTTCAGCGGGGGGTGCAAAGCGTTGAGCCCCAAGCGTTTGATACGCCGCCGATCGTAACGCCGTCGGCTCAGCGCCGGCGCCCGCGCTGCTTGAGCGTGATTCCCTCCAACACGTGGGCCACCGTCTCGCAGGCGTCCACCGCGGCCTCGAGGGACTCGAAGATGTCCTTCCAGCGGATCACCACCATCGGGTCGATCCCACCCGCGAACAGCGAGGCGACCGCGTCGCGCTGGAGGCGGTCGCCCTCGTTCTCCAGGCGGTGGATCTCCACGAGGTGGGGGGCGAGCTCGGTGCCCGTGCGCAGGCAGCGCAGGGCTCTTGCGATCTGCTCGCCCGCGCCCACCAGCACCTCCGCGAACTCCACCGACTGCTCCATCGGCGCCTCCACTCCGTACAGCACCATCTGCGCCGCGGCGTGCTCGGTGTAGTCCACGATGTCGTCCAGCGCCGTCGCCAGCGCGTAGCCGTCGCTCGCCGCGAACGGGGCCCGCACGCGCCCGCCCCCGGTGAGCCGGTGGATGATGTCGTGGGTGATGCGGTCCCCCTCCTGCTCGCACACCTTCAGGTCGCGCGCCAGCGTGGCGTGCTCGGGGAACTCCGCCAGCATGTCGCGCAGCAGCAGGCCCGAGCGTTGCACGTTGCGCCCGGCCTCCTCCAGGAGGTCCATCAGGGCCCCGTCCATGCCGCGGCGCAGAAAGCTCATCGCACAGCGGCGCGGCCGGGAGGTCGGGACGCGGAGAGCCACAGAGGGCTCATCGGACCGTGGCGCTGCGGTCCGGGCGAGGCGCAGAGCAGGCACGCAGCCGGGGGCGGGGGTGCGGAAGGCCGCTACGCGGGAAGCTCATCGGCAGAGGATATTAAGGCCCCCGCCACGCTCACGGTTCTTTCACGACTTTTTCACGAATCGATCACGAGATTGCAACCCGGGAGCGGGCCGGCTGCTCGATTCTGCCACCCTGTGGAGGACCCTCGCGAGAACGGCAGCACCCTGTATGCGGGCGAGCTCGAGATCCGCCCCGGCGAGGGTTTGGCCCTCGCCACCGGCCAGGCGCTGCGACTGTCGGTACGTGAGTTCGAGCTGCTGGTCGCCTTGGCCAAGCAGATGGGGGCCATCCTTACACGCGAGCAGCTCTACAGCGCCGTGTGGGGCGGTGAGCTGCGGGTTGGGGACCGCTCCGTCAACGTCTACGTCTCCAAGCTGCGCACCAAGCTCGAAGTCGCGATGCCCGACCGCCGCTTTATCCACACCCACCCCGGCTTCGGCTACCGCTTCCAACCCCAACCTTCACGAAATTTTCACATCCACGCTGTTGCGGACTAGGAGAGTAGTTCTGGCATCACACGGGCAGGGAACGCCTTGCATCTGCCTCACTCCTCCCTGCCCCGATCCATAACCCCAAGCCAGAGGGAGACTCAGTAGTGATCACATTGCAAAAGACAGCCGCGACGGCCCTGGGTATCGCGGCGCTCTCGCTCCTCCTTGCCGCCTGCGGCAGCTCCAGTACGTCGAGCTCGACCTCCGCCAACGCCTCCAGCAAATCCGCCACGATCTCCGGCGCCGGCTCCACCTTCGCTGCGCCGGTCTACGAACAGTGGGGCTCGCCGGCCTCCGGCCTTGGGCTCACCGTCAACTACCAGGCGGTCGGCTCCGGCGCCGGCATCACTGCGCTGGAAGGCAAGACCGTCGACTTCGGCGCCTCCGACTCGCCGTTGAAGGCCGCTGAAGAATCGGCGCTCGCCAAGATCGGCGAACCGGTGCAGATCCCGATGTTCCTGGGCGCGATCACCGTCTCCTACAACCTCCCCGGCGTCAAATCCGGCCTGAAGCTCGAAGGCACCACGATCGCCGACATCTACTTCGGCAAGATCAAGACCTGGAACGACCCCGCGATCAAGGCGCTCAACCCGGGGGTCACCCTGCCGAGCACCCCGATCACCGTGGTCCACCGCTCGGACTCCTCCGGCACCTCCGCCGGCTTCACCGGCTACCTCGCCGCCGTCGACCCCGAATGGAAGAGCAAGGTCGGCTCCGGCAAGGTCGTTCCCTGGCCGACCGGCACCGGCGCCAAGGGCAACGCCGGCGTCGCCGGCGCCGTCGCGCAGAGCACGGGCGCCATCGGCTACGTCGAGCAGGCCTACGCGCTACAGCACAACTTCACCTACGCCTCCGTGAAGAACAAGGCGGGCAACTTCGTGGCGCCCACGCTGGCCTCCACCAGCGCCGCCGCGGAAGGCATCGTGGTGCCGCCCAACCTCGGCTTCGCGATCAAAAACCCCTCCGCCCCCGGCGCCTACGCGATCACCTCGCAGACCTTCGTAATGGTCTACAAGGACCCCTGCAGAGCGGGACTCCCCGGCGGCAAGGGAGCCGCGGAAGGCGTCGTGAAGTTCCTCAACTACGGCCTCGGCGAAGGACAGGCCATCCTCTCCAAGGCCGACTACGCAGCGCTGCCCGCATCGATCCTCGCCAAGTCCAAGGCGGCGGTCGCGGGACTGACGTGCGAAGGCTCGCCACTCGGCTAGCCTGAAGGGCGCTTTGGAGGCAGCCTCTTGAGAGAGTTGATGTCTTACCGGGGCCGCGTGGAGACGCCGGCCGGGTGATACGTGGAGGCTGCCTCTGTTCCCAGTAGCGGTGACCGCTCCTCGTTGGAGCGGTCACCGCTTGCGCGCCTCCCCGACCGCGCCCTGCGGTATGGGCTCACCGCGCTCGCCGCGCTGATCCTCGTCCTGATCGTCTACTTCTTCGTGCGCCTCTTCGGCGAAGCGCGGCCCGCGTTCGCCGCCTCCGGGGTGCTCGGCTTCGTCTTCGACAACGAATGGAACCCCTCCGCCGAACACTTCGGGGCGCTGCCGCTGCTCGTCGGAACGCTCATCACCTCCGGCCTCGCCCTGCTGATGGGCGTGCCGATCGCCGTCGCCACCGCCCTCTACCTGACCGAGCTCTGCCCGCGGCGCATCCTGGCCCCGCTGACGGTCCTCGTCGAGCTGCTCGCCGCCGTGCCCTCCGTCGTGTATGGGCTATGGGGCATCTTCTTCCTCGCCCCCCGGCTCCAGCCCGCCGAGCAATGGGTCGCGGACCGCCTCTCCTTCGTCCCCTTCATCGGCGGGGGGCTCGTCACGATCCCCAACTGCTTCGTCGCCGGGCTGATCCTCGCGATCATGATCCTCCCGATCGTCTCCGCGATCTCCCGCGAGGTGATGGCCACCGTGCCTCCCGACCACCGGGAGGCCGCGCTCGGGCTCGGCGCCACCCGCTGGGAGATGGTCCGCATCGCCGTGATCCCCTACTGCCGCTCCGGGATCGTCGGGGGCGCGATGCTCGGCCTCGGCCGCGCGATCGGCGAGACGATCGCCGTCACAATTGTGATCGGCGACTCCCCCACCCTTGCCCACCACCTCTTCGGGCAGGGTTACACGCTCGCCGCTGTGATCGCCAACGAGTTCGGCGAGGCCACCGGCCTGCACCGCTCCGCGCTGTTCGCCGCCGCGCTCGTGCTGTTCGTGCTCACCCTGCTCGTCAACGCCCTCGCCCGCCTGCTCGTGCTGCGCGCCTCCCGGAGCGCTCGGGGGACCGCGACCGGGCGCGATCAGGCCCCCGGCGATATCGCTGCCGCGGCGGCAGGCGCATGAGACCGCTGTATGACTGCGGGCCGCGGACGCGGGGCACGAGGCCCCGCGCCCACCCGCTCGATGCTTCCACCCCGCCGCGCGGACGATCCCAAACGAACACCCCTCCGATCGCACTGCGTGAGGTCCCCCGGTGAGCGCACACGGAGCCACACCCGATCGCCTCGCGCGCTTCGCCGTCAGCCCCCGGCGGCGGCGCACCGACAGCCTCGCCCGCGCGCTCCTGCTCGGCGCCACCCTGATCGCGCTCGTGCCGCTCGTGCTGATCCTCTACTACCTGCTGCGCAAGGGCCTCGGCGCGTGGAGCCCGAGCTTCTTCACCACCGACCCCACCGGCTCCACCTTCTTCGGGGGCTCCTCCATCGGCGGGATCAAGAGCGCGATCCTGGGGACGCTCGAGATGGTCGCGCTCGCCTCCGCGATCGCCATCCCCGCCGGCGTCGGGGTCGCGCTGTGGCTCGTCGAGTACGGCCGCGGGAGCTGGTTCGCCCACACCGTGCGCTTCTTCGTCAACGTCCTCACCGGGGTGCCCTCGATCGTCTTCGGGCTGTTCATCTACATCGCGCTGATCATCGGCACCGGCTCCACCTACGCCGGCTACAAGGGCTCGCTCGCGCTCTCCCTGCTGATGCTCCCCGTCGTGATCCGCTCCGCCGAGGTGATCCTCGCGCTCGTGCCCGACGCCCTGCGCGAGTCCGCGCTCGCGCTCGGCGCCGCCCGCTGGAAGGTGATCTTCCGCGTCGTGCTCCCCACCGCGCTCACCGGGATGCTCACCGGCGTGCTGCTCGCCGTCGCCCGCGCCGCCGGCGAGACCGCCCCGCTGCTGTTCACCGCCGGCCACACCAACAAGACCTCCCTCGACCTCGGGCAATTTATGAACTCCCTGCCCTACCAGATCTACAACGACGTCACCTCCCCCACCACCCAAGTGGTAAACCGTGCGTGGGGCGCAGCCCTCGCCCTCGTCACGATGATCCTCCTACTCAACCTCGCCGCCCGCCTGCTCGCCCGAAGGAGCCGCCTTGTATGAGCCCCGACGCACCCTCCCCCCGGACCGCGGGCGAGCCGCCTGAGCAGATGCTCGAGCCCTCTCGCCCTCCCTCCTCCGACGCCGGCCCCTCCGCTGGAGCACCCGTCGCCGAGCCCGCCGCCAGCGGGGGGCCCTCTGCGCTCAAGGTCGCGCCCGAGGTCCGTCTGCAGGGACTGCGCGCCTTCTACGGCTCCTCCGAGCAGGTGCGGGGCATCGACCTGCGCTTCCCCCCCAACCAGGTCACAGCCATCATCGGCCCCTCCGGCTGCGGCAAGTCCACGATGGTGCGCTGTATCAACCGCATGCACGAGGAGATCCCGTCCGCCCGCGCCGAAGGCCGCGTGCTGCTCGACGAGCTCGACATCTACGACCCCTCCGTCAACGTCATCGCCGTGCGCCGTGCCGTCGGGATGGTCTTCCAGAAGCCCAACCCCTTCCCCACCATGTCGATCTTCGACAACGTCGCCGCCGGCCTGCGGCTCACCTCCAAAGGTCGCGGGGAGCTCCCCCACCGCGTCGAGGCCGCGCTGCGCGGCGCCGGCCTCTGGGAGGAGGTCTCCGACCGGCTCTCCACCCCCGGTGTCGGACTCTCCGGCGGTCAGCAGCAGCGCCTCTGCATCGCCCGCTCGCTCGCCGTCAACCCCGACGTGCTGCTGATGGACGAGCCCTGCTCCGCGCTCGACCCGATCGCCACGCTCAAGATCGAGGAGCTGATCGCGCAGCTCAAGCAGCGCATCACGATCGTGATCGTTACTCACAACATGCAGCAGGCCGCGCGCGTCGCCGACCGCACCGCCTTCATGCTCTCCGGTGAGCTCGTCGAGGTCGGGCCCACCGACGAGATCTTCACCAACCCGGGGGACCCCCGCACCGAGGAATATGTCACCGGCAAGTTCGGCTGACCCCCCCGCCCGTGCACCGAGCCCCCACGGTGGGGCGGGCGGCGCCGGTGTCCTGACGGGAGCAGGCAACCCCCGCCAGCTCTTCCAGCAGCAGTTGCTGGAGCTGGAGCACCGCGCCCTCGGCGGCCTCGACCTCGTCGTCGAGCAGCTCGACCGCGTACTCGAGGCGCTCGAGCACCAGGACGTCGAGCTCGCCCAGATGGTGATCGCCGACGACGACCGCGTCAACGGGCGCTACCTGGAGATCCACCAGGGGATCCTCTCCCTGCTCGCCCTCCAGTCCCCCGTCGCCGGCGACCTGCGCGTCGTGGCCGCCCTGCTGCACGTCATGAAGAACATCGAGCGCATGGGCGACCAGTGCGTCAACATCGCCAAGCTCATCCCCCTCTCCGGCTACGAGCCCCCCGTGCGCCGCGAACTGCTCGAGGCGCTCCTGAAGATGGGCGCCCTCGCCCGCTCCGAGGTCACCCAGTCCAAGGCCGCATTCGCCACCCGCGACGTCGGCCTCGCCGAGGACCTCGTCCGCCAGGACCGCGCCATCAACCGCCTCAACCGCGACATCTTCCGCATGGCCCTCGACGTCGGCGACGACCCCGACACCCGCGAATGGGCGATGCACATGATCTTAGTCGCGCGCGCCTTAGAGCGCATCGGCGACAACGCCGTCAACGTGGGCGAGCAGGTCGCCTTCGTCGTCACCGGTTTATTCCGCGAGTTCTCGGACTCCTCCCACCCGCTCTCCCGTTGAGGGTGCACTCGCAATTACCGTCCTTTCCTGTGACCATCCTGTGACCGAGCCGCACCGCGGCCGGCGATTTGCCTAGACTGAGGTCCGCGATGAGGGAAAGCACTCGCGCCGCGCCGGGGGCCGTGCAGGATGCACGTAGCGCTTCCGCACCGGGCACCCAGCTGCGTATCGCCGTCCTGGACCGCGACAGCGGCTTCATCCAGGTTCTCTCTAAGAGACTCGACCGCCTCGGCTGGGAGCACCGCGTGCTCAGCAGCCCCGTGCCCCCTGACGCGATCGCCTCGATGCGCCTCTCCGCGCTCGTCGTCAACCTCGCGATCCTCGGTCCCCAAGCCTGGGCGTGGCTGGAGCGCCTCTGCGGCGCACTCCCCGAGCTCGGCATTGTCGTCTGCACCGGCCCCTCCACCGTGGCCCAGCGCGTGCGGGGACTGCGCCTCGGCGCCGACGACTGGATCACCAAGCCCTGCCACCCCGAGGAGGTCATCGCTCGCGTCCAAGGCGTCGTGCGCCGCCGCCGGCGCTCCGCCGGACGGACCGAGCTCAAGCCCGTGAGCGCCGGGGAGGTCGAAATCCGCTCCGACCGCTTCCAGGCGTTCGTGCAAGGCCGCTCCATCGACCTCACCCGCCGCGAGTTCGAGCTCATCGAGCTGCTCGCCGCCGCCGAGGGACGCGTGCTGGAGCGCGAGGACATCTACTCCCGGCTCTGGGGCTACGCGATGGTCCGCGGCGACCGCTCCGTCAACGTCTTCGTGCGCAAGCTCCGCCAGAAGCTCGAGCGCGCCTCACCCGACTGGCGCTACATCCACACCCACTTCGGCATCGGCTACCGCTTCGCCGCGGAACCCGCCGACGGCTCCCCCCTACTTGTGGAGCTCCCTCCGGGCGACCTCGGCGAGAGCCCCGAACCTCCGGGAGCACCCACGCCCGCCCTCGAGGCCCAGGACGCGGCCCCCGAGGTCGAGCGCGAGAAGGCGCTGGCCTAGCAGCCGGGACGGCCGTGCTCGCTCGCCGCGACCTTTGTGCAGCCGCCCCAGGCCGGGCGGCTACTCACGCCTTGTTGTATGCGCCCGGCGCGGCCTTCAGCGCGTCCAGGTCGGCGCGCACCATCCGCTCCACCAGCTGCTCGAAGCTCACGCTCGCCCGCCACCCCAGCTGCTCCCGCGCCCTGCTCGGATCGCCCACCAGCGGAGTCGGCTCCGGCGCGCGCACCAGCTCGGATGCGACCCGCACGTAACGCTCGGCGTCCCGGCCCACACACGCGAACGCCGCCCTTGCCAGCTCCGCCACCGTGTGGGGCTCGCCGCTCGCGAGGATGAAGTCCTCGGGCTCCTCCTGCTGGAGCATCAGCCACGCCCCCCGTACCACGTCCCCCGCGAAGGACCAGTCCCGCACCGCCTCCAGATCGCCCAGCACCACCTCGCTCTCGAGCCCCAGCTCCACCGCCGCCGCGGCGCGCGCGACCTTGCGCGTCACGAACCGCTCCGGGCGCCGCTCGGACTCGTGGTTGTAGAGGATCCCCGAGCACGCGTACAGGCCGTCGTGGGCGCGCAGCGCCCCCACCAGCTCGTGCGCCGCCAGCTTCGCGATCGCGTAGGGGGTGTCTGGCCGGCAGGGAGTCTCCTCGCGCTGGGGGCTCTCCCCTGCCGCGCCGAACATCGCGCCCGAGGCCGCCACGAACACGCGGATCGTGGGGTCCGTGTCGCGCACCGCCTCCAACAGCGCGGCCGTCGCACCTGCGATCGCCGCGAGCGTCTGCGCGGGGCTTTCCCACGAGGCCGGCACGAACGACGGCGCAGCGAGGTGGTACAGCTCCCGCGGACGCACCCCCTCCACCGCCGCGCGCAGGCTCTCGGGGTCGAGCAGCTCGCCCCCCACCACCTCGACGCGACCCCGCAGGTGCTCCGCCGCCCCGAGCGGGGCCTGTTGCCCTCCGCGCACCATGCCCGTCACCGTGTATCCCTCCGCCAGCAGCAGCTCCGCGAGGAACGAGCCGTCCTGGCCCGTGAGCCCCGTCACGAGCGCCGTGCGGGACGGGCCCCGCTCGCGCCCCCCCACGCCCTTGCGATGGGTCACAGGCACTCGGTGCTGGGGGTCGCGCTCGCGCCGGTCCGAGCACTCCGGCCGATGCCCACCGGGAGCAATTTGCCTAGCTCCCGCGCGCGCTCAGCAGCCTGTGATCCGCGTCGACCATCAGCCGGATCAGCTGCTCGAAGCTCGTCTGCGGCTCCCACCCGAGGCCTTCGCGGGCCTTCGCGGGGTCCCCGATCAGGTGGTCCACCTCCGCGGGGCGCACCAGCGACTCGTCGAGCACCACCCGCTCGTCGATCTCCAAGCCCGCCTGGTCGAAGGCGATCTCCAGGCAGTTGCGCACCGAGTGCGCCGTCCCCGTCGCGATCACGTAGTCCTCAGCCTCCTCGCGCTGGAGCATCAGCCACATCGCCTCCACGTAGTCCTTCGCGTAGCCCCAGTCGCGTTCGGCGTCGAGGTTGCCGAGGTGCAACCGCTCCACCAGGCCGAGCTTGATCGCCGCGGCGTGCCACGTGATCTTGCGGGTCACGAACTCCAGGCCCCGGCGCGGGGACTCGTGGTTGAAGAGGATCCCGCTGGTCGCGTGCAACCCGTAGGACTCCCGGTAGTTGACCGTGATGAAATGCCCGTACGCCTTCGCCACCCCGTACGGCGAGCGGGGGTAGAACGGGGTGTGCTCGGTCTGCGGGACCTCGCGCACCTTGCCGAACATCTCGCTGGAGGACGCCTGGTAGAAGCGCGCCTCCGGGCAGACTTCGCGCATCGCCTCCAACATGCGCGTCACCCCCACGCCCGTGAACTCCGCCGTGAGCGTCGGCTGGATCCACGAGACCGCCACGAACGACATCGCCGCGAGGTTGTAGATCTCCTGGGGGCGCGCCGCGCGCAGCGCGTCCACCAGCGAGCGCTGGTCGAGCAGGTCGCCCTGATGCAGGGTGATCTGGTCCCGCAGGTGCTCGATCCGGTCGAAGCGCTCCGTGGAGGAGCGCCGCACCATGCCGTGCACCTCGTACCCCTTCTCCAGCAGCAGCTCGGCCAGGTAGGAGCCGTCCTGGCCGGTGATTCCGGTTATCAGAGCAGAGCGTCCGCTGGCCACGACCGGGACCCTATCGTGCGGCGCGGAGCGTCCGCTGGCCCGCGGGATAGCAGTCCGTCCGCCGCACTGGGCTACCGCGGAGCGTCGCTCCCTTCCGCGATCAGCGCCAGCTCGCTCGGGCGCAGCAGTACCAGCAGCTCGCCGCCGGGGTGGGTGGAGCTTCCATCCACCCGGACCACCGCCAACCCGCCCTTCTTCAGGTCGATGCGAGCTCCTGTCAGTTCACCCACCACCGTCGAGAGGTCCGGCTCATGACCGACGACCAGCAGCCGGGCGGGTGGGGCCGAATCGCCGGTGGGCGGAACCGAATCCGCCAGTGCCGCCAGCGCCTGCTGCCCGTCGAACCCCCCCGCAAGTGGGGAATGGACCTCCAGTCTGTTGCGCTGCTCCTCACTCCACGCCTGCGCCGCCACAGTCGCGGTGCGCAGCGCGCGCTCCCTGGGGCTGCTGAGCACCGCCTCGAACTCCACCCCCATCCGCGCGATCGCCACGCCCGCCAACCGCGCCTGGCGCTCCCCCCGCTCCGTCAGACGCCGAGCGGGGTCCGGACGGGTTCCGTGCGGCTCCGCGTCCGCGTGGCGTAGCAACCAGAGCTGGCGAGCCATCTCCCTCGTCCTTCACACTAGCGATATGTCGAGGGTGTAGCGTTGACCAGCAGATGGACGACCTCCAGGACCCCTCGCACCTCCAGGATCCCTCGCTCTACATCAACCGCGAGCTCTCGTGGCTCGACTTCAACGAGCGCGTGCTGCAACTCGCCGAGGACGAGGAGATCCCGCTGCTGGAGCGCGCAAAGTTCTGCGCGATCTACACCACCAACCTCGACGAGTACTACATGGTGCGCGTCGCCGGCCTCCACGACCAGATCGAGGCCGGCGTGGAGAACCCCTCGCAGGACGGCTTCACCCCTTCGCAGACGATCAAGCGCATCCGCGAGCGTGTGCTCGAGCTGAGCGTGCGGCTGAGCGCCTGCTTCGAGCAGCGGCTGCGTCCCGCGCTGGCCCGTCACGGCATCCGCATCGTCGGCTTCGAGGAGCTCGACGAGCGCCAGCGCACCCACCTCGCCAAGCACTTCGAGCGGGTCATCTTCCCCGCGCTCACCCCCCTCGCAGTCGCCCCCGGGCGGCCCTTTCCGTACATCTCCAACCTCTCCCTCAGCCTCGCCGTGCTCGTGCGCGACCCCGTCAACGACCAGACGGTTTTCGCCCGCGTGAAGGTCCCCACCGAGATCCTCCCCCGCTTCATCTCCGTCGAGGAGGGGGAAGGCGCCGCTGCCGAGGGAGTCACGCTCGTGCCGCTCGAGGAGGTGATCGCCCACCACCTCGGCGCCCTCTTCCCCGGCATGGAGATCGTCGACTACAACGTCTTCCGCGTCACCCGCGACGCCGACCTGGAGGTCTCCGACGACGCCGCCGACCTGCTGCAGGCCGTCGAGGACGAGCTGCGCCGGCGGCGCTTCGGCGAGGTCGTGCGCGTCGAGCTCGGAGCGCACTGCTCCGCGCCCCTGCGCAGCGAGCTCCTCAGCCTTCTCGGCATGGCCGAGGAGGAAATCTACCCCGTGGACGGGCTGCTTGACATGGGCGCCCTCTGGCAGATCGTCCGCCTCCACGGCCTCTCCGAGCTGCGCTTCCCCCCGATGAGCCCCATCACCCACCCCCGGCTGCTGCGCCACGAGGGCGAGCGGCCCGACGTGCTCGGCGCCATGCGCGACGGTGACGTGCTCGTGCACCACCCCTACGACTCCTTCACCACTTCCGTGGAGCGCTTCGTCGAGCAGGCCGTCGCCGACCCCAACGTGCTCGCGATCAAGCAGACCGTCTACCGCACCTCGGACGACTCTCCGCTGGTGCCCGCGCTGATCGACGCTACCGAGCGCGGCAAGCAGGCCGTCGCTCTCGTGGAGCTCAAGGCGCGCTTCGACGAGCGCATGAACATCCACTGGGCCAAGGCCCTGGAGGAGGCCGGGGTGCACGTCGTCTACGGCCAGCCCGCTTTGAAGACTCACGTCAAGTGCGTGCTTGTCGTGCGCCGCGAGGGTGAGGGGGTGCGCAACTACGTGCACATCGGCACCGGCAACTACCACTCCACCACCGCCCGCCTCTACACCGACTTCGGGCTGTTCACCACCGACGAGCAGATCGGGGCCGACGTGGCGGACATGTTCAACTACCTCACCGGCTTCGGACGGCCCCTGCACTACCGCAAGGTCCTGATCGCCCCCGCCCAACTGCGCGATGGGCTGCTCGCAGAGATCGAGCGCACCGTCGCCGCGCACTCCCCCGAGCACCCCGCCCGCATCCTCATGAAGATGAACGCGCTCGTCAACGGGAGCTGCATCCGCGCCCTCTACCGGGCCTCCCAGGCAGGTGTGCGCATCGATCTGAACGTCCGCGGAATCTGCTGCCTGCGGCCCGGTCTTGAAGGGATCTCCGAGAACATCCGCGTAGTCTCCGTCGTCGGACGCCTGCTCGAGCACTCCCGCATCTACGCCTTCGAGCGCGAGGGCCGCCACACCGTCTACATCGCCTCCGCCGACCTCATGTCCCGCAACCTCGACCACCGCGTCGAGATGGCCGTCCCGATCGAGGCCCCCGAGCTGCAGGCCGAGCTGCTCGACACGCTCGAGCGCGCCTTCCACGACAACCAGAACGCCTGGGAGCTCGACGGCGAGGGCCGCTGGCGACGGCTCGGGCGGGCGGGGCTCGGGTCCGGCGAGGAGCCCCGCTCCATGCAGCTTGAGCTGATCGCCCTCCACGCCCTCCGTGCCGTCGAGGAGCGGCCCGGGGAGCGCGAGGGGGCCGGTGCGCTGCAGGGTTGATCCCCCGCCGGGGCGGCTGGGCGGGACGCCGCCCGCTGTCGCGCGAGGCCGCCTCTATGGGATGTACACGTCATGCGGGGTAGCGACGCCGTTATCGAGAAGCGGCACCATTCTATGGTCCGATACCTAGTAGAGTCCCGCATTGTTCGACATATGCGGCGGGAGCGACCTCCTTATGGCGAGACACCTGGTACAAACATGCATTGCACTCGGCATCACATGCGCGGTCGTTGCCGAGGCATCGCCATCGGCTCTCGCGACACCCGGTTGGCTCAGTCCGATCGAAGTCGCGGAAGGGAGCCACAACGCCGACGACTCAGCCGACGTGGCCATGGACGCCAGGGGCGACACACTGCTTGTATGGGTGCAGCACAATGGCGAAAACAGTCTTATCGAGGCAGCTTGGCGACCCGCAGGCGGTGCCTTCAGCACGCCTACCACGCTCTCCCCTCTAGGCGCCAGCGTCTCCTCCCCCGTTGTTGCCATGGACCCAGAGGGCGATGCCACAGTAGCATGGATTTCAGCTTTTTCCGTCGAAATCACAGGGCGCTCCGCGAGTGGCCTATTCACCACGCCAGCCACCGCTTTCCCTTTTGACAACTTTGTCTTCAATCCTGTCGTAGCCATGGACTCAAAAGGCGACGCGACAGTCGCATGGACTTGGAATAACGGTGGATTCGATACTACCGAGGTAACCTCGCAATCTGCCGGTGGCACATTTAGCAGCCCCACTGCGGTTTCGAGCTTCTCATTTGGCTCCGCCACAACGCCAGCCATCGCCATGGATCCACAAGGCGACGCGACGGTCGCCTGGAGCCAGAATGAACCTATCAAAAAAATCAGCCTTATCCAGATGGCGACGCAGCTTGCGAGCACAGACTTCGGTCCAGAGACCGGATTTTCCCTTAGTGCATCTTATCCAACGGTTGCCATGGACTCCCACGGAGACACGACAGTTGTCTGGGCAGGCTACGATGCCGAACACACGGCCAACACGATCGAAGCTTCGACACGGACGGCTTTGACTCGAGAATTCGAAACGCCCGCGATCCTCTCCAGCACGCCATCTTCGGGTGAAGAAACATCCAAGATCCAACCCAAGGTGGCGATGGACGCAATGGGAGATACAACAGTAGGCTGGGCGTCAACTGGCGGCATCAAAATAGATAAGCGGCCGGCCGGAGGATCGTTTAGCAAGCCCATTGAACTACTGAGCAACCCTCTTGTAACCGAAAGCTTTCCCATCGTCGCCATGGACGATCGGGGCGACGGCACGGTCGTTTGGGCACAGACGGGGATCGATGAAGGCAGCAGCTTCCTCCTGGCCTCGACTGAGTCGGCAGGTGGCACGTTCGGCTCACCGGCCTTCATATCCCAAGGAAGTGGCCTCCTCACGCCCGAAGACCTGAGCCCACCTATCAGCCTGGCGATGGACTCTCACGGTGACGCCGTGACTGTTTGGATGAGCAGCGGTAGTGAACGCGATGGTGTTCAGGTCGCCGGCTATCAGGCGGGAGGGCCGCAGCTCGAATCGCTCCAGACCCCAGCCGAAGGCCAGGCCGGCGCTGGGCTCACGTTCTCCGTATTCCCGTTGAGCGTGTGGTCGACGGTCGCCTCGACGACCTGGTCATGGGACGACGGCAGCCCCGACACCTCGGGCACAAGCGCGACCCACGTGTTCAACGCGCCAGGCACATACCACGTCTCGGTGAGCGCAACCGACGCGCTCGGCAACATCACCAACGCCACCCGCACCATCACCATCCAGGCCCCTCCCGCCATCCCCATCAACCCCAAACCCACACCAACCCCGCCGCGCCCCAAACCCAAAGCTCCAAAGGCGATCGTCTCGGCATTCACGCCTCTATTCGCAACGAAAGCCGCGATCGGCGGCAGCGCGCTCGGCCTGTTCGTCGGGATCGCCGCGGTGCGGGGCGCTCGTGCCGGCGACACGATCGTGGTCCGCTGCACCGCCGGATGCCAGCGTCCCCTGCACGAGGTCGTACACGTGCGAAAGCACCACAACACCCGTGGCACCATCACCATATCCCCGCCCCTGCTGGTGTCCCGGACGACAATCATCGAGGTCGAGCTGCTAGCTCCAGGCCACGTCGCGCGTTTTGTCCAGTACCACTTCATCCGAACCAGGAACACGCTCATCGCTCACCCAACCCGCAGAGGCTGCCTGTCCCCCACGGGACGACCGCGAAACTGTCCCTGACGGCAGACCGACCCAGACTCCACGAGCCATGAGCCCAGACCCCACAATCAAGCTGCTGCTGAGCGTTTGCGATCCCGCGTCAGACGCGTACCCCACCGACGTCACCGTAGAGCTCGCGCGGGACACGCAGGTACACGAGCTGAGTCTGGCGCTCGCACAGTACGTGGGATCGCTCCACGGGGATCAGATCGATTCGGGCCCCGCAAGCGGGCTGACTCTGCATTGCGCCCGCCTCGGGCGGCTGGCGCCGGGGGATTGCGTGAGCGACACCGGCCTGCGTTCGGGAGATGCGATCGCGCTTGCAGCGGGCATGCGCTTCACCGCGATGCCGCCCGGACGCTCCGCGACGCCGGCGCGGGACCCTGCGCTGCCGGCACCGTTGACAACACGCGGCGGAATCGTCGATCTGGTGGTCAACGCGGGACCACAGGCAGGGCGACGCGTGAGCCTGCTCCCAGGGAGCTATGTGCTCGGCCGCGACCCCACCTGCGATGTGATGCTCGACGATCCCTCTCTCTCTCGCCGGCACCTGCAGATGAAGGTCAACTTGGAGACGATCCAGATCAGCGATCTGGGCTCGCGCAACGGCTCCGCGGTGGAGGGCCGAACATTGGCGGGCGATGTGCAATTGGCTCCCGACGACGGCGCCCAGATCGAGATCGGACGCTCAGTGATCACTTTCAGCAGAGCCACACCCCCGATCCTCAGGGCCGGAGCAGTGAGGGACGGGGCGACCGTGTTCAACAGGCCGCCGCGGATCGTAGACCCCTACCGCGCGCCGCGCATCGAGCTCGAGGCGGCGCCACCGGAAGCCTCCCGAGTCAGGCTGCAGGTCGGCGCCGCCATCCTGCCGCTCGCGCTCGGAGGGGCGTTTGCGGCGATCCTCAAGCAGCCCGCGCTGCTGCTGTCGATGCTGCTCAGTCCGGCGACCTTGCTGTGGTCCTATATCAGCGAACGTCGCAGTGGGCGGCGTCTCTTCCGCCAGAACGAGGCCCGCTACGCGAAACGGCTGGAGGCGCTCGCCGAAGAACTCGAGCAGGCCAGGACCCGTGAGAGCGTCGCGCGCCGGGCGGCGGCCCCCGACGCCGCCGAGCTCACGGCGCGAGCCTTGGAGATGCGCCCGGAGCTCTGGGAGCGACGCCCGGCCAACGAGGATTTTCTGTCGCTGCGCATCGGGGTCGCCGACCTGCCGGCCGAGCTCTCAGTCGAAACCCCAGCAGGGGATCGCGAGCCGCCGCCCGCGCGGACACAGGAGTTGCTCGACTCCTACCGCGCCGTACCGATGCTCCCGGTGGTCGTCGATCTCCCGCATATCGGCAGCCTGGGAATCGTGGGACCCGAGGGGCGGGTGGACGGACTCGGAATGTGGCTTGCACTGCAGATGGCCGTCCTTCACAGTCCACGTGAGCTGTCCATTGCGGCCGCGCTGGACCCCGACCAGCGTGAGCAGTGGGAGTGGTTGAAGTGGATCCCTCACACCCGCGTTGACACCTCGCTGATCGATGGTCCTCAGCTGGTTGACGACATGACCGCGACGCAAGACCTCCTGCTGCGGGTGGCGAAGCTCGTGTCGGCACGCCACTGGGAACAGAACGAGCTCCAGCGAGACCCGACAGCGACCTTCGCCTCCGCCTTGGTGCTCTTCCTCGACGAGGACCTGGTAGAGGAGCGCGCCACGGTCGGCGAAATTCTTGAGCGAGGACCCTCGGTGGGGGTGTACACAATCTGGCTGGGTCACCTCCAGCGCGGCCTCCCCGGAGAGTGCCGCTCGGTCGCCCTGCTCGATCGAACAGTTGCCCGGCTGACGTTCATCCGCACTGACGGAGCGGAGCAGATCGCCGACGTGACCGCCGACGCCGTGGGGCCCGACCTCGCGCTGCAGGCGGCACGCGCACTCGCCTCGATCAGGGACCTCGGTGCTCCAGGCAGCCGCGGTCAAGCTGCAGCGCGTGCCCGCCCGGAGGGACCCGCCCATTTCCAGACGCCGCACGACGGCACGCAGGGCCGCGCTCATATCCGCCCCGCAAGCCACCGTGCGATCACTGTCAAGCCGTTCACCTGGGAGCAGGCGCACAGCGAGCCACACAAGTCGTTTACGCAGGACGGATCGGCACGCTGAGACACGTAGGCTTTACGATTCGCGCCCTTGGGCGCGACCTCCGCGTTGAGGGTCGCCCCAGGGCGACCTCGAAAGCTACTGACTACTAGGGGGGAGTCACTTGGCTACCGCACCACGGATCCTGAACCCCGGAGACGTTCTTGACGGCTTTCGCGTGGAAGCGCTGATCGGAGTCGGCGGCACCGCCGTCGTCTATCGAGCCGAGCAGCTTTCGCTCGGGCGCCCGGTTGCTCTGAAGGTGCTCTCCCACCAGCTCTCTCATGACGACGCCTTCCGGGAGCGCTTCCGCCGTGAGGGCAAACACCTGGCGAGGCTCGAGCATCCCAACATCGTGCCCGTCCACGAATCCGGTGAGCAGGACGGCTTGCTCTACCTGGCGATGCGCCTGGTGGAGGGAACCAACCTGGCAGAGCTGATCGTCGCTCATGGAGTCAGCGCCGACCAGGCTACCGTCATCATGGGACCGATCGCGAGCGCATTGGACGCTGCTCACGCGGAGGGGCTCGTACATCGAGATGTGAAGCCCCAGAACATCCTCATCACCGAGCGCGGGCACCCCTACCTGGCCGACTTCGGGGTCGCCAAGGGCTCGAACACCCACGGTCTGACCGCCGCCGGCAGATTCGTCGGCACCGTGAACTACGCCTCGCCCGAGCAGATCCAGGGCTCAACGCTCACCCCCGCGAGCGACATCTACGCACTCACCGCGGTTCTCTACCACTGCCTCACCGGCGAGGTCCCCTACCACCGGGAGACCGACGAGGCCATCATGCACGCGCACCTGCACGAGCCGCCGCCCGCGCTACCGGGCAGGAGCGGAGAGGACGGCGATCTCGACGCCGCGATCGCGTGCGGCATGGCAAAGGACCCCGGCGTCCGCTACGTCCACGCGCGGGACCTGATCAATGCCGCCACCCGGGCTGTGAGCCGTATGCCACCGGCACGACGCAAGGCAATTCCCGCCTTCCCCGCAACAAGGAGACCCTCGGATCTCGCAACCCCAGGCGGCGCACGCCCAATCGCAGAGCTCACCGCCGCCGACCGACGGCGGCCGACAGCTCCCGCTCCGGCGCCGGCTGCGGCTCCGTCCCGGCCCTGGCCGCTGATCGCAGCCGCGTCGGGGGGCCTGCTGGCGGTAATCGTCGCGGTCTGCTTCATTGCGCTCTCCACGAACAGCTCCGGGAAAACCTCTGCACGCCGGGAAACTCTCAACCTGACCGCCAGCCTGGCCATCGCCGGCCCGCCTCGCCGGCAGATCGCGGATCTGCACACGCACAACTCGCGCTCGCTGTCTGGCGTCGAGCTGGGCCTCGCCTCCGCCGACACCCGGTCGGCGGCCCTCCTCGCGAAGCTGCCCCCGGTAGCCCCCAAGCGCCGCCCGGGCATTGCGCAGTTGATCGCATCCCTGCAGCAAGAGGCCGCGGCGATGAGCGCGCTAGCCGGTGCGGCCCAGCACGGCGACAGCTCCGATTACACCCACCGCTTGGCACAGATACCCGCAGTGGAGAGTGAGCTCACAGGGACCCTCAGAAGCCTGAGTACGCTCGGGTTCAGCCTACCGGCGCTGCCCACTATCAATGCCCACGCTCTGCTCCTGCCTACCAAGCGGCGAACACCACGGCACCGCAACGCCAGACCGAGAACCAACCCATCGACCCCCGTCCTATCGAGCGCCGGCGCAGCCACGCCAGAAGCGCCCCCAGCCTCGACCCCGGCGCCATCGGCACCCAGCTCTGCGACCCCGCCCACCGTCCACCAGACCGCTCCCGCGCCCAGCCACACAGCTCACCGGTACGGACCGACAGTCATAGCGCCGCCAGCGGAATGACCGCGCCGCAGCCGGCGCCCGGAGCGGGCCAGGCGGGCTGAGCGGTCGTTGACGGCCCCGTAGGTTCGTGTTACTGTGGGTCACATGAAGATGAAGGAGGAGTGATGACTCGTACAGTTCGGACGCTTCTCGCAACGCTGCCCGCCTGCGCGATGCTGGCCGCGCCCGCAGCGCTGGCAGCACCCGCGCAGGCTCAGACGGCCGCGCCCGCGCAGACGTCCGCGACGATCACACCCTCCCTCTCCCCGGACCGACCCGGCGCCAGGGCCGCCCTCACCTTCACGATCCGCTACGCAGGCGGCGAATCCGGCGTGCCCTCTCCCGTGCGCAGGTCGGTCGTGCGGTTTCCCTCGGGGTTGACTCTCGATATCCCGAGCCTGCGCAGCTGCACCGCCGCGCGGTTGCTGGCCCGCGGCCCCGGCGGCTGTCCGGCGCAATCCGTGATCGGCCATGGACACGCGCTCGCGGAGGTCCGCGCCGGCTCTCAGACCCTCACCGAGGACGTCACCCTGTGGGCCTTCATCGGCCCCCCGCGCAACAGCGGGCCGACGCTCGAGCTCCTCGGCCAGGGCAACTCGCCGGTACAGGAACGGGTGGTGGTCACCGGGACGGTGCTCCCGGATCGCGCTCCCTACGGGGAAGAGCTCGTGGTGCCCGTACCCCCCATCCCCACGCTGCCGCTCGAGCCGGACACCTCGACGGTCAGCTTCTCGCTCACGATCGGCGCGCGCGCACGACGCCGGGCGCACAACGCGAACACGGTCGTCGTACCCGCCAGGTGCCCGGCGGGCGGCTTCCCGTTCGCCGCCGAGTTCACCTACGCCGACGGCTCCACCGGCAGCGCCTTCGCCACGGACCCCTGCCCGGCCAAGGCCACCGCGGGCGAGAGGAGATCGGGTGCTGGAGCTGCTTGACCTCGTAAAGCACTACCCGGCGGTCGGCGGGGAGCCCGTGCGCGCAGTGGACGGCGTGTCGTTGCAGGTCGCAGCCGGTGAGATGGTCGCCCTGTACGGGCCGAGCGGGTCGGGCAAGACGACGCTGCTGCTGATGGTCGCGACGCTGCTCACGCCCACGGCCGGCACGGTGACGATCGGCGGACGCGACGTGTCCTCGCTCTCCGAGCGCGAGGCCTCGCATTTCAGGCTCTCCGAACTGGGCTTCATCCGTCAGACCTTCGACCTGCTGCCGGGTGTCACCGCGATCGACAACGCGGTGTTGAAGCTGTTGAAGACGATGCGCTGGCGCGAGGCGCAGCGCGAGATCGCGCCCCTGCTCGAACGTCTCGGGCTGGGCAAGCGTCTGCGGCATCGCGCCGAGACACTCTCGATGGGCGAGCGCCAGCGCGTGATGATCGCCAGGGCGCTCTCCACCGGGCCCCGCCTGCTGCTCGCCGACGAGCCGACGGGGAGCCTCGACACCCAGCGCGGGCGCGAAGTGCTCGAGCTGCTGCGGGGGCTGTGCCGAGAGCGGGGAGTCGCGATCATCCTCGTCAGCCACGACCCGATGGCCGCCGACTACGCCGACCGCGTGCTTGCCCTGCGCGACGGCAGGCTCTCGGACTATGAGGCCGATCCTCCGAGCGTACCCGCAGTCGGTCGATGTGTACCCGCGGCCGGTTATGGCCTATCCGCCGCCGCGCAGACGAGGAGACCTGAGGATGGGCTTCCAATAGCCGCTGACGGCGGGTAGTCGTGAAGCCGTCGAACATCCTGCGCCTCTACCGCGTGCGCCTACGTGCGCGGTTGGTGCAGGAGTGCCTCGCGATCGTGGGGATCGCCGCCGGAGTCGCGCTGCTGTTCGCGTCGCAGGTCTCAAGCTCGAGCCTTCAGAGCTCCGTGGCCCAGCTCTCGCGGGGGATCGACGGCAACGCGACGTTGGAGCTCCTGGCGCGCGACCCGCACGGCCTCCCGGAAGGCACGCTCGGGCTTGTGCGCCGGATCTCCGGTGTGCGTGTAGCAGCGCCGCTGCTGGAAGCGGGCGCGAACGCGATCGGCCCCCGAGGCAGCGAGTCGGTCGAGCTCGTCGGGGCCGATTCGAGCCTCTCCTCGCTCGCCGGGGCGCTCGTGCGTCACACCGCCCTTGCGCCGTTCGGAGGCATCGGCGCGGTCGTGCTGCCCGCTCCCCTCTCGCGAGCCATCGGTGTCACCAAGTTCGGCCAGGAAGTCACCTTCCAGCTCGCCGGGCACACTGCCCAGGCCCCGCTCTACACCCAGCTCCACGAACGGCAGATCGGGCCGTTGATCGGGAGCCCGATCGCGATCGCGCCGCTCTCCTTTGCGCAGGAAATGACCGGCTTGCCGGGGCGGGTGAGCCGTATTCTGGTGCAGCCCGCCGCCGGCGCGGAAGCCCGGGTGCGAGCCGCGCTCACGGCGCTCGCCGGGGGCCGCTTGGACGTCGAGGCGACAACCTACGACGAAACGCTGTTCGCGAAGGCCGCCGCGGCGAGCAACCAGTCGACCGCGCTGTTCGCGGCGATCAGCGCGCTGGTGGGCTTCCTGTTCGCGTTCAACGCGATGCTGCTCACCGTCCCCCAGCGCCGGCGGCTGAGCGCCGATCTGCGCCGCGACGGGTACACGCCTCAGACGGTGATCGCGGTGCTGCTCCTCGATGCCCTGGCGCTGGGTCTCATCGCCTGCGTGCTGGGGTTGGCGCTGGGCGAGGAGCTCTCGATCCACGTGCTCCACTCCAACCCTGCCTTCCTCTCCCTGGCGTTCGCGCTCGGCTCGGAGCGCGTGGTGAGCTGGCAGAACGTCGCGGTCGCCACGGGAGGGGGGATGCTCGCCGCAATCGTGGCGGTGCTCAGCCCGCTGCGTGACATCCTCTCCCGCGAGCTCGACGCGATCGACAGCCCACGGGCGGGCTCCGGCTCCACTTTGATCGGTAGCGCACCCACCCGAGCGCTCGCCGGCCTGGCCTGTCTCGCCGGCGCCACCGCGATCCTGCTCGCCGCACCGGACGCGGCGATCCCGGGAATGGTCCTGCTGTTCGCGGCCCTGCTGCTGGAGCTGCCGCTCGCGCTCAGCGTGACGCTCGCCCTCGTCAAGCGGCTCGCCTGTAGGATCACAAGCACGGTCCCACACGTCGCGGTGATGGAGCTGAGCGCGGCCCGCGCGCGCGCCGTCGCGATCGCGGCGACCGGTGCCGTCGCGGTCTTCGGCAGCGTCGCGATCCAGGGCGCGCACCGCGATCTGCTCGTGGGCCTCGAACACGCGGCGCACGACATGAACGCGTTCACCGACGTGTGGGTCTCCCCGGCCGGCTCCTACAACCTCCTGATGACCGCGCCGTTCAAGCCGACGCAGCAGGCGCGGCTCGCACGCCTGCCCGGCGTTCGCGCGGTTGGCCTCTACCGCAGTGGGCTGCTGAACTACGGCGAGCGCCGGGTGCTCGTGATCGCCCCGCCGCGCGGGGCGACCCCGCTGCTGCCCGCAGACCAGCTCGTACAGGGCAACCTGCGCCAGGCGACCGCACGCCTGCGCGCCGGTGGCTGGCTGGTCCTCTCGCGGGCGATCGCCTCCGAACACCACCTGCACATCGGTCAGGCGTTCACGCTGCCGAGCCCCGACCCGAGGACGTTCCGCCTCGCGGCGCTGTCCACCAACATGAGCTGGGCGCCCGGCGCGATCATGATGAACGCCTCCGACTACGCCCGCGCGTGGGGAAGCCTGGACGCAAGCGCCTACACCGTCCTGCTCGCCCCCGGCGTCCCGCCCGCCCGGGGCGCCCGGGAGATCGAACGCGCGCTAGACGCGAGCGGGCAGGAGCCGGGCGGGAACGGGACGGGCGCAGGCGGGGCGGGCGGGAACGGGTTGGGCGAAAGCGGGACGGGCGAGAGCGGGACTGGCAGGAACGGGTTGGGCGAAAGCGGGGCGGGCGGGAACGGGGTGGGCGGGGACACCAAGACAGGGCTGGCCGTCGAAACGGCCCAGCAGCACGCCGGCCGCCAGCGCGCACTCAGCCGCGAGGCCCTCGCACGCCTCACCCAGATCGCAACGCTGATCCCGATCGCCGCGGTGCTCGCGATGGCCGCCGCGATGGGCGCCCTGGTCTGGCAGCGGCGTCCGCGCCTGGCGAAGCTCAAGCTCGAGGGGCTTCCCCGCGCCGAGCTGTGGCGCACGATCCTGCTCGAGAGCCTGCTGCTGGTGGGCGTCGGCTGCCTGACGGGAACGATCTTCGGCCTCTACGGCCAGCAGCTGGCCGATCGCGCGCTCGCCGACGCGATCGACTTCCCCGTCGTCTACTCCGTCACGGCGCTCGCGGGACTCGAGAGCCTCGCCCTCGTGACCGCCACGGCGCTCGCGATCCTTGCGATCCCCGGCTACCTCGCCACCCGCGTGCCGGCCGCCCTCGCACTGCAGGACTGACGCGTTGACACCCGACGCTCAGCTGGCCAGGTTGACGGCCGAGGTCGGTAAATTGACGGCCGACATCGGTAAACGCCCGTACAAACAGGTAGCGCGAGCGCAGGCGCAGCAGCGCACTCGAGATGCGCTCGAGGATGCCGCGATCGAGGAGTTCACCCAAGGCAACTGGGCGAAGGCGTCGCTCGAGGCGCTGGCGACCAGGGCGGGGGTGACCAAGCAGACGTTGCTGCGCCACTTCGGCTCCAAGGACGGGTTGCTGATGCAGGCACTGGCCCACGGCGCTTCGGACGCGTTCAATCAGCGCTGGAGCGTCCCCCGGGGCGACGTCGAAGGCGCAGTCGACAACGTGCTCGACCACTACGAGGTCTTGGGCGAGCGCTCGCTGCGCATCGGCGCCTGGCTGGAAAGCGGACCTCCCGCGCTCGCCAATCTCTCGCAGATGGCGCGCCAGCTTCACTACGACTGGGTCGAGTACGCGTTCGGCCCGCAGCTGGAAGCTCTGCACGGGCAGGCTCGCGTGCGCTGCCGCGCCGCGTTGATCGCGCTCTGCGATGTGCACACCTGGTGGCTTTTGTCACACGACCTCGGCTTCGAACGCTCCGAGATCCTCGCGACCTTGACCAACGCGATCGAGCGTCTGCTCGGGGAGGAGCGGTGAAGATCCTTGCATACACCTCCCCCGCGCGCGGGCATCTCTACCCGATCGTGCCGATCGTGCAGGAGCTGCAGCGCCGCGGCCACGAGCTCGCGCTGCGCACGCTCTCCTCGCAGGTCGAGCTGATGCGCGCGCTCGACATCGACGCTGAGCCGATCTCGGGGCAGATCGAGGCGGTCGAGCTCGACGACTACAAGGGGCGCTCGGTGCCCGCAAAGGGCAGGCGCGCACTGGCGACGTTCGCCGCGCGTGCGGAGCACGAGGCTCCCGACCTCGCACGCGCGATCGGCGATCACGACCCGGACGTGGTCGTGATCGACGTCAACTGCTGGGGTGCCGCGACGGTGGCCGAGGCTTCGGGACTCCCCTGGGCGATGTACTCCCCCTATCTACTGATGCTGCCTTCCCGCGACGCCCCGGCCTATGGGCTCGGACTGGCTCCCCCGGGCGGCCCGCTCGGCCGGGGGCGCGACGTGCTCCTGCGCCGTCTCGGGGACGTCGGCTTCAACCGGGCGGTTTTGCCGGCGCTGGGCGCGCTGCGCGCTCGGCACGGCCTCCGCGGGCTCGACCATTTCACCGACCTGCTGGAGCGGCCTCCCCTGCTGCTGGCACTCACCGCCGAGGGCTTCGAGTACCCACGCAGCGACTGGCCTGCGAACGTGCGCCTGGTCGGCCCGATGAATTGGGATCCCTCCCACCTTCCGTCCCACACTCCCCCCCGCTCTCTCCCACAGCGGGCGCCGGCGTGGCTGGCCGAGATGTCGGATCCGCTCGTGCTCGTCACGTGCTCGACCGAGCGCCAGCACGACAGGCGCCTTATCAGTGTGGCGCTGGAAGCGCTGCCCGCAGCCGGCATGTCGGTGATCGCCACCGCGGCGGCGCACGATCCCGACGCGTTCGACGCGCCGGCCGGGAGCAGAGTCGTGAGCTTCGTTCCCCATGAAGCCATCCTGGAGCGCGCGGCGTGCGTGGTCTGCCACGGCGGCATGGGCATCACGCAGAAGGCCTTGGCGGCCGAGGTCCCGGTCGTCGTAGTGCCCTTCGGACGCGACCAGCTGGAGACCGCGCGCCGCGTGGAGGTAGCCAGGGCCGGCGCCCGCCTTTCGCCCCGGCGCCTGACTCCCGAGCGGCTCGCGGACGCTGTTCGTACCGCACTCAGCCGCCGCGCGGGCGCACAGCGTGTGAGTCGCGCCTACGCGGCGGCGGGAGGCCCAGCGGCGGCCGCGGATGCGATCGAGACGATCGGTCTCGGCCCGCACCCGGCCCACACCACTACCTGAGGCTCCTCGCCGGCGAGGATCGTACAGAAGCGCCTCTCGGGTCGGTCGGAGAACATGGGTGTCGAGGGCGCGAGACCGTGCAGCGTGAATGCGCCATCTCCACTGGTGACCCGCCGGGCGCTCTGCAAGAACAGCGCCTCGAACTCATCGGGCTGAACTGCCGGCTCTGAAGACATCTGGATCTCCTTGATCCCGGGGTTTAGAGGCCTGTTTGGGCGGTGACCTTGCCTGCCTTGACCGCCTTGGAGAGGGCCTTGTAGTCGCGCTCGTTCTGCTCGGCATAGGCGCTGGAGAACTGAACGATGGCGCGGTCGAAACTGGGCCCGCGGCCGAGGTAGGCGGCAATCGCGATGCGGTCGCCGCTGCGCGCATGCGCGCGTGCGAGCGTCCAGCCGCACAGCCTGCCGTAGGCGGCCAGGCCGTGGGGGTTCATCTGCTCGATTTCCGCCGAGCCCTTCCAGTCCTTCAGCTGGCGGCCGTAGAAGTCCCGGTCCCGCCCGTCGAACCCGGACTCAATGTGCAGCCAGCCGAGGAAGATGTCGCTCGAGGCCTGCATCAGCCGCTGACCGGCCACGACCCGCTCGCCGTGGTTCTCGAACTCGCTGGGTCCGAGGAACTCCTCGAGCACCGACGCCTCGGCCTCCTTCATCTGCAGGAACAGCGGGTCCTGGCCGTCGCGGCCCAGCATTAGCGCGATCCATGCGCGCGTGCCGACGCTGCCCACACCGACGACCTTGCGTGCCAAGTCGACCAGATGGAACTCCTCGAGGAGCACGCGCCGGTCGTACTCCAGGGTGGTGCGGTAGGAGCGCACCAGCTCGCGCAGACCGTCGAGCATTTCCCCGCGTTCGGCGCCCTGCGCGAGGTCCTCAACCGGGACGATCAGCGGCGGTTCGGCGACGATCCGCGCTTCGCCGTCCACGACGTGCGTCAGTTTGGAGAAGGCCGACATGCTGTCCTTGGTGCGGGCCTTGGCGAGGGCCTTCTCGGTCCGCTTGACCTGCTTGGGTTTGAGCTGTGGCCCCAGCTCCTTGAGCACTTTCTCGATATCCAGGTGGGCGTACCAGACGTCGAGGTTCTTCATCGCCGCGAAGGCCGCCATCGCGGTGCGGTACTCCTCGACGGTGTCCAGCACGACCCGCTCCTGGTCGGGGACTGGGAAGCCGTTGTCGCGCGCGGCGATCAACATGCTTGCGCCAAGGCGCTTGACGTCCCACTCCCACGGCCCGGGGAGCGTCTCGTCGAAGTCGTTGACGTCGAACATCAGCCGCCGCTCGGGCGAGGCGAACACACCGAAGTTCGACAGGTGCGCATCGCCGCAGCACTGCACCATCAGCCCCGAGCGCGGCGTCGCCGCCAGGTCGCTGGCCATGATCAGTGCCGCCCCCCGGTAGAACGTGAACGGTGAGACCAACATGCGGCCATAGCGGATCGGCACGAGCTCCGGCACCCTCGTCTGGGCCTGGCGCTCAAGCAGCTCGATCGGGTCAGGGCGGTGAGCCGCCGGCTCAAAGACCGCATGGCCCGAGCGCGGCACCTCGGCCCGTGCCGCCTTGCCGCGCGCCGCGCGCTCACCCGCCGTCAGGTGCGGCACCGTGGGTGCCGTCTGCCTAGTGGAAGACATTGCTTACCCTGCTCCATTAGTACGCTCGGGCGTGTTTGGATCACTCGAGTTCGGCGCGCAGCTTCGTCAGCCCGAGTCGCATCCGGCCCTTGACGGTGCCGGGCGGGAGAGCGAGCCGGCGCGCGATCTCCCTGTGCGTCAGTCCATCGAAGAAGGCCAGCCGGATCACCTCCCGCTGTGCGGGCGGCAGCTGTGCGAGGAGCGGTGTCAGCCGGTCGGCCTCGGCGCGGGCGTCGAATTCGGTGGGCACGTCCTCGCGGGCGGGCTGGTCCTCGACGCGGGCCAGCCCCGCGTGGAGCGCCGCGGTGGCCGACCGGCGGCGTGCGAGGTAGATCGCGCGGTGACGGACGATGGTCATTGCCCACCGCACCACCGGTCCACGTGCCGGCTGGTAGGTCATCCGTGAGGACCAGATCGACACGAAGGCGTCCTGCACGGCGTCCTGTGCGCAATCGCGGTCATGGCAGACCGAGAAGGCGGTGCGATATGCGCGGGACGAGAAGCGGCCGTACAGCTCCCCCAGCGCAAAACGCCCGCCGGCTTGGACCTCTTGCATGAGCGCGGCGTCCGTCGGCTTAGCGGAGATGAGCGTCATGGGGCAGCCTCAATGCCTGTGCCATCACTATACGCTTGGTGGCCTTCACGCCTCACGAATCGCGGCGAGGAGCACGGTCGCCACCGAAGGCGAGGCTGCCGCGGCCCGCGCGGGTGGAGTGATCCAAACATGCCCGACGGGACGAAGCGGGGTGGACAGCAGCTCGACGCCGGCTTCGACAGCCACGACCACCTGATCACACCCGAAGAACGCCTCTGAGTCGCCACAGCGATCCAGTAGCGATCGGAGACCGTCCCTATGCGGCACCGACGATCGTGGATCGGCGCAGGTGCTGCGGTCTACGTCGTGGACGACGCGCTCGGGAGCGCGTCCAGCGCCGCCTTGAGATCGTCCACCGACTGATAGTCCAGCCCGAGCAGGTGGTCGTGGCGGTGGCGCACGATGCCTTGCTCGTCAATGACGATCACGGCACGCTTGGTGCCGAGCCGTGAGGAGTACGCGCTGTAGGCGCTCGCCACCGTCTTGTCCACGTCGGCCAGCAACGGAACCGTGAGGCTGTTTTTCTCGATGAATCCGCGGTGCGAGTCGAGGTCCTGCGAGGAGATCCCCACCACCGTCGCATCCAGCGCCGCGAAGTCCTCAGCGCGGTCGCGGTAGGAGCAGAACTGTTTCGTGCACACCATCGTGTTGTCCCCTGGGTAGAACAGCAGCACCACCCGCTCCCCCCGGTGCTCGGAGAGCCTGAACGGACCCTCGGTGCCCGCCAGCTCGAAGTCCGGCGCCGCTTCTCCGACCTGCGGTGTCTTCGCCATCGTGCACCTCCTCCTGTCGAGCTCCCCGACCGTACAGGTCCTTGACCGGCGGTCCTTGACCGGCCACTTTAGTGGGTCCCGCCCGCCCCCACCGACCTGTCTGCCTCACCTGTCCTGCGCCCTCTCCGACCCTCACCACCCAAGGTTGGGCGAGAAGGAGCGACGAAGCGCCGGCGACCCGGTACAGTGGGCCGCCGGCGCCCGCTCGGCGCCGAGACTGAGGGGGTCTCGGGCCGACACGAGATCCGGGAGGCAGCCAGCGGAGAGAGGTCATAACCGGCTGCTCGGAACACACGTCGCTCCTGTCCCTCGGGACGAGTCGATGCTCGCACTCGCGTACGCCGCTGTTGTGATCTTGCGGTGACCGCAATGCGCTACAACACCTGCGGATGCACGCCCACCTCACGGCCACGCGTCGCTTGGAGCTCCTGGCCACTGCGCCCCTCACACTCGTGCTCGCCGCCCTGCTGATCGCGGCCTGCGGCGGAAGCGCATCCCCGGCCGACTCCTCCGCGCGGGCGGGCGCCTCTGCGGTACCCGCCGCCTCCGTGCCCGTTGCGCGCAAGGACTCCCCGGGCGCCGCCTCCGGCGGACCGGCGACGGGCGGGGGGGCGAGCAATGTCGCCGCCTCCTTGCAGAACTGGCCGGAGTTCGGCCTGAACCCGCAGCGCACCGACGCAAGTAACGAGAGCACGGGCATCACTGCCACCAACGTCGGCCGCCTGCATCGCCAGCGCATCGCGCTGCCCGGGACGGTGGACTCATCCCCGATCTACCTCCACGGGGTGACGGTGGCGGGCGCGGCGCGCGACGTGGCGGTCCTCACGACCACGTACGGCAAGACGCTCGCGATCGACGCCTCCAGCGGCGCGATCCTGTGGACCTTCACCCCGCGCGGCTACTCGCATTGGGCTGGCAGCGCCCAGATCACCACCGCCAGCCCGATCGCCGACCCCGACCGCCGGTTCGTGTACGCCGCCTCCCCCGACGGGCTGATCCACAAGCTCTCGCTCGCCGACGGCAGCGAGGATGGGAGCGGCTCGTGGCCGGTCTCGATCACGCGCGACCCCACGCACGAGAAGCTCGCCGCCGCCCTGAACATCGACGGCCCAGACATCCTCGCCGCAACCGGCGGGTACTTTGGCGACGCTCCTCCCTACCAGGGCCACGTAGTCCTGATCGACCGCTCCTCGGGCGCGCTGCGCGGAGTGTTCAACACGCTCTGCTCGAACCGCCGTGAGCTGATCGTGCCCTCCAGCTGCTCCGCCAGCGACTCGGCGATCCTCTCCCGCGGCGGCGCCGTGGTCGAGCCCGGTGCAAGACGCATCCTGATCGACACCGGCAACGCCCCCTGGAACGGGAGCAGCAACTTCGGCGACTCCGTGCTCGAGCTCACCTTCCCCGGCCTGCGGTTGCGCCAGACCTTCACCCCCGTGGACCAGGAACACCTCAACACCAGCGACTCCGACCTCGGCTCCAGCGCCCCCGCTCTGCTCGGCCAGAACCGCGTGGTGCTCGCGGGCAAGGACGGCATCATGCGCGTGCTCGCCCTCTCGCGTTTGAATGGACGCCCACCCTCCCACCCCCCCTCCACGCGGCACGCGACCTTGGGGGGCGAAGTCCAGCAGCTGCAGACGCCCGGCGGGGGTGAGCTGTTCACCGCTCCCGCGGTGTGGCATCACGGCGGGCGCACCACCGTGTTCGTGGCCGACTTCGAGGGGACGGGCGCCTACGCACTGCGCGGCGGACGGCTGCAGACGCTATGGAGGAGCGACGCCGCCGGCACCAGCCCGATCGTCGCGGGCGGGCTGCTCTACGTCTACGAACCCAACGGGGGCGGGATCGAGGTCTACAACCCCGGCGGCTCCTCCCATCCGATCGCCAAGCTGCCGGGCGCCCCCGGACACTGGAACAGCCCGATCGCCGTCGACGGGCACATCGTCGAGCCCGA
This sequence comes from uncultured Solirubrobacterales bacterium, assembly GCA_963703395.1. GTDB lineage: Bacteria > Actinomycetota > Thermoleophilia > Solirubrobacterales > Solirubrobacteraceae > Palsa-744. The sequence continues at coordinate 2,279,268 of OY969817.1, forward strand.
GGGCAACGCCAACGACCACGCGCTCAGCGGAACGCTCGATCTCTTCTCGGTCGGGTAGCGCGCCACGCCCGAGCGGTCAGCTCACGGCAGGTCCACCGGACTTGCCTCCAGCAGCCCCGGGATCTGGGCAGAGCGGCGACACCGCCCCTCCCCGCGCGACCCCCACCAGCCCCAGCGGTTTCGGAGACGTCGTCCACGTCGGATAAGTTATTGAATCGTTTGGTCAGGCAGGCACGCGCATCCATCGCAGAGGATGGTTGCGATTCGCGTATCCAGGCTGCCGACGTAGCCAGGCGAGATCAATCCTACGAACCGGCAGCAAGAACAACAAGGAGGACACATGGCGGGGACATCTGCGAATTGCCAAAGCTGCAACAGACCGTTGACCTCGGGAACGGCCTTCTGCGTTCACTGCGGCGCGCCGGTCGTGGGGATGGCCCCCCCACCACCGCCTCCGCCGGCTGCCGAGACGCCACCTTCCTACTCCACCCCGCCACCCGGACTGGGGACCGTCGGCTTCGGCGGGCCTGGCCCGGAAAGCCATATTCCGCTGACGCACCGCGGGTTCCTCCCCTCCCTCTTCGATCTCTCTTTCACTTCGCTGGTCGCCACGAAGATCATCAAAGTCCTCTACGCAATCACCATCCTCTTGATCGGCCTCACCGCGCTGGGTTTCATCGTGGCGGCATTCCACCAAAGCTCGGGGACCGGAGTGATCGTGCTGCTCATCCTGGCCCCCCTCTTCTCCCTCTTCTATATCGTCTGTGCGCGCGTGTATGTGGAGATCGTCATCGCCCTGTTTCGGATCATGGAGAACACGGGGGAGCTCGTGGCGCAGGGGAAGCAGATCAGATAGTCATCCACCGGCCCGCGAGTGGGTGCTTGGCGTAATCGTCACCGGTTCGCCTCCCGTATATTCGTGGTAGGGCGCTTCTTCGGCTGAGGCTTCTTCGGCGGAGGCTTCGGTGGCCGACGCGGCGGTCGCTGCGCCCTGCCCGGCGATCCACTGCTTGAGAGTCGCAATCGCCTCGTTGGCGAGTTCCAACCTGATCCGGTCAACGCCGTTGGATCGCGCCACCGCCAGCAGGCGTTCGTAGGCACTGCTCGAGCCCGATTCGGTTTGCGCATACATCAGCAGATCGAGCCCATCGTTGATCGCCCGCTGCGCCGGCGTGACTTCGTTGACGATCGCCGCCGTCTGGAGATCGTCGCTGATCGTAACCGGCTCCGTACCGCCCGTAGCGAAGGGCAACTCCTGGCGGTAAATCTCCTGAGAAAGCACCGCCGGCGCAGAGGTTCCCGTAAGGCTTGGATAGCCCGCGCTGCTGACCATTACCAGCGCACCCCGCTCGCCGCCGCACACGCGATACGCGCGATAGTCCTCCCGCAACGCGTCCCTGGTCGCCTCGATCGTGGTGGGCTGCACGTCTGTGCTGGTCAACGCTCGCCCGAGGCCGGGAAAGTGCTTGAGCGTGAATGCCACCCCCGCCGAGGCGACACCTTCAGCGAACGCACAGGCACGTTTGGCGACCACCACCGGGGTAGAACCGAAGGAGCGCGTTCCCAGGAACGACCCCGAGACACGCTCCACGTCCGCCACCGGCGCCAGATCCACGTTGACCCCCGCTTCCCGCAGCGCATCACCTGTAATTTCGCCCTGCCTGCGGGCGATCGCGCTCGTGCGCATCGCACTCGGAGCGAGTGTTGGGGGAGCCCAGCTCAAGCGCCGGACCTCCCCACCCTCCTGATCGGTCATGATCAGCAGGGGCCAGTTGCCGGCCCGGCGCGCCGCCACCTGCAGTCTCTCGAGCATGGCGCGTGTGCGGTCGGGGCCTCCCGCCACGTTGTCCGCGAAGAGAATGACCCCGCCGATCCGCCCTGCTTCGATGGCGGTGAGAAAGGAGGCCGGTGGGTATGGTCCCGCGAAGCGCGCCACGATCATCCGCCCGAGCATTTGCGCAAGCGAGAGCGAGCCGTCCGTTCCACTCGCCCCGCCACGCCGCGACCCGCTCGGCGTGCCCCCAGTGGCAGCGCCCCCCACGGAGGCCCCCGGCTTTGCGTTCGCTGCCGTCGGGGCTGGAACCGAGGACCCTCGATGTGTGGCGACCTTACGCTGTGGAACCGCCTGCCGCGGGACCGCCTGCCGCAGGCCGGCCGCATCGCGCGATGGGCTCAGAGCAAGCGCAGCCGCGACAACGGTGACAGCGAGTGCCACCACGGCGACGATTGCGGGTGCCACCGGGAGCGGCGCCCTGCGGGTTTGCCGCCCCCGCAAAGTCCGGGTTCCCCTGGCGGGCGGGACGCGCAAGCCGAGTCCGATCCTCTCGCGGAGCGACCTAGAGGATCGCCGGCTCATCAGCCCCCGCAGTCGGAGCTGGGTCGGACCGTGCTGTTCAGATCGTCGCCAGACGGTTCATATCGCCAGGTCCCTCCGCTGTGGACGACGCTCACCACACCCGAGAACTCCCGGCACTCCGTATCGCTGTTCGGGGTCGAGTTGACGTCCTGTGCGTCGAAGTGGACGCGCACCCGGGCGGCGCCCGGGGTGTAGTTGGGTGAGCCGACCGTCACGATATGGATCGTCGGGTCGGCCGCCTGCCGTTCGGAGGGCCATCCGGGATTCGCTGCCCGGTAGCGATTCGACATCAGTTCGAAGGCAGCCTGGTACTGACCGTCCTGGAGGTCTTCCAGGTGCGCGCGGATCGTGCTCGCGGGTCCGTTCGCAGCCACCGGAGCTCCATTCGAGGACGCCGCGGCTCCCGGGCTGCCTGTCGTGGAGCCGCCGGAGCCGCCACCACTCGTGCTGCTCGTGCCGGTTTCAGAGCCGCTCTGCGCGCCTTCTTCGGAGCCGCCGGTCGTTGTGGCACTCGAGCCGGCTTCCGAGCCCGTGGTTGTTCCGCCTTCGGAGCTCGCAGCGCCCGAACCGGTGGTTTGCCCGTCCACTTCGGATTCGCCGGTCGGAACCGTGATCGGCAGGCTTCCGCCCGGATCGACAACGGTGCTCGCGTGACCGCGACCGGAGAGCAGCAACGCGGCAGCCCCGCCTCCCAGGAGAACCACCACGAGCAGCGCCACAAACGCGATCTTCCACTGCTCGGGCTGCAGGCCCCCACCACCGGGGTCCGGTGACGGTGGTAGGGCACCACCTCCGTACGTCCCATGCCCCTGTATCGGAGCGCCAGGGGGAGGGCCAACTGGGGGGACGCCAGGTGGAGAGCCAGCTGGGGGGACGCCAGGTGGAGAGCCAGCTGGGGGGACGCCAGGTGGAGAGCCAGCTGGGGGGACGCCAGGTGGAGAGCCAGCTGGGGGGACGCCAGGTGGAGAGCCAGCTGGGGGGACGCCAGGTGGAGAGCCAGCTGGGGGGACGCCAGGTGGAGAGCCAACTGGGGGGACGCCAGGTGGAGAGCCAACTGGGGGGACGCCAGGTGGAGAGCCAGCTGGGGGGACGCCAGGTGGAGAGCCAACTGGTGGGGCGCCAGGTGGAGAGCCAACTGGAGGCGGCGGCAGCGCACCACGGCCGGCGGCGACCGTGGGCCCCGGCCCGGCGGCGGGCAGCGCCTCAGTCACCGCGGTGGACTCCACAGCCGCCCCACAACCCCCGCAAAACGCCTGGCCGGGCACCACAGGCGATCCACAGTGTGCACAGGTCCAGCTCATCGTCTTCCTCCGTCGATCGCCGTCTGGTATCCGGAGGCGCGGAGCATATCTGGATCGACTGATCGACGTCTATCGACCACTCGATCTTCCCTTTGCGGTGCTCGTTGCATGTCAAGCCGCGTGACTTTCGCCTCCCGCAGCCCCTCACGACAAGCCGCGTCGGCCTTCCCCCTCGTGCCCATCGCGGGTCAAGCCGCACCGGTCTGGACCGCGCTAGCCTGGACCTATGGAGGAATCGCTCAGCGGCCAGCTGCTGGTCGCCGCCCCGTCGCTGCGAGACCCCAACTTCAGGCGCGCGGTGGTGCTGATCGGCGCCCACAGCGAGGAGGGGGCGATGGGGGTCGTGCTCAACCGCCCCTCCGCGGTGACGGTCGGCGAGGCGGTGCCACAGCTCGAGCAGGCCGTCGGGGAGCTCGAGACCGTGTACGTCGGAGGACCCGTCCAGCCAAGCTCGATCGTCTTCCTCGCCGAGTTCCTGGACCCCTCCCCCGCCGGACTGCTCGTGCTCGGGCGCATCGGCTTCCCGGCCCCCGAGGCCGACATCGACGAGCTCTCCGAGGCGATCGCACGCCGGCGTGTGTTCGCGGGCTACGCCGGGTGGGGCGAGGGACAGCTCGACGAGGAGCTCGACCAGGGCGACTGGATCGCCCACCCCGCGCGGCCCGAGGACGTGTTCACCGAAGACCCCGACGAGCTCTGGAGCCGAGTGCTCGCCCGCAAGGGCGGCGCCTATGCCCTGATGGCGCGTATGCCGCTCGACCCGAGCGTGAACTGACGCCGAGGCTTCTAAGCTCTCTGGATGCTCAAGCTCGCCCACTGGTCAACAACCCATCGCCGCTATGTGGTCCTCAGCTGGATCGCCCTGATCGTCCTCGTAGGCTTCCTCTCGTCGTCGGTGGGGACGGAATACTCCAACAACTTCACGCTGCCCAACTCCGACGCTCAGCGCGCCTCGGATCTCCTGCAGCGCAGCTTCCCCGCGCAGGCGGGGGACCGCGATCAGATCGTCTTCCGCGTCCCCTCCGGCACCGTGCTCGACCCCTCCGTGCGAGATCGCATGAGCGCGACCTTCGCAGAGGTCGCCAAGCTGCCACACGTCTCCGCGGTGATCAGCCCGTACGCGGGGCCCTCCGCCGGCAAGGCGATCTCCGCCAACCGCCGGATCGCCTTCGCCACGGTCGTGTTCACCGAGAAAGCCAACCTGCTGCCCCAGAGCGCCGCCGAACGTGTCGTCAGGGTCGCTCGGGCGGCGCAGCGGGGTGGACGAGAACCGATCCAGGTCGAGCTTGGCGGACAGGCGATCGAGACCACCGAGCAGGCGGGCTTCGGCCTCTCCACCGCGGTGGGGCTGATGGCCGCGATCGTGGTGCTGCTGATCACCTTCGGCTCGCTGGTCGCGATGGGACTGCCGATCGTCACCGCCCTCTTCGGCCTCGGCACCGGCCTCGGGCTGATCGCACTGTTCACCCACGTCGTGGACACTCCCAACTTCTCCTCAGAGCTCGCCGCGATGATCGGCCTCGGCGTGGGGATCGACTACTCGCTGTTCATCCTCACCCGCTTCCGCGAGGCCTACGCCGGCCCCGGCCCCACCCACGGGCGGGTGCAGGAGTCCGTCGTGCAGGCGATGGACACCGCTGGCCGCGCCGTGCTGTTCGCCGGCACCACCGTCGTGATCGCGCTGCTCGGAATGATGCTGCTGGGGGTCGACTTCCTCTACGGCGTCGCGATCTCCGCGTCGATCGGGGTGTTGCTGGTGATGTTCGCCTCGCTCACGCTGCTTCCGGCGCTGATCACCTTTGCGGGCGCCCGCCTGACCAGGCCGAGCCGGCGCGCTCGTTGACGGGCGCGCAGGGCCGCCGCGGCCGGCGCCACAGCGGGAGGGACGGCTGGCGCAGCCGGAGGGACCACGGTTGGCGTAGCCGGAGGGACAACGGTTGGCGGCAACGGTGCGTCCACGGCGGCGCCCGGCAACGGCGCGCACGAGGCAGGCGGCAACAGCGCGGCCGGGCGCAGTGGCCGTGGCGAAAACGTGAGCAACGGCGCGCCCGCGACAGCCGGCAGCGGGGCGTGGATGCGCTGGAGCGCCTTCATAAGGGCTCGGCCCCGCACGATCGCGATCCCATCAGCGCTGCTCATGCTCGTGATCGCCGCTCCCGCGATGGCTCTGCGGCTCGGCTCCAGCGACGCCGGCAACGATCCTGTGAGCACCACCACCCACCGCGCCTACCAACTGCTCGCCGAGGGCTTCGGCGAGGGCTTCAACGGGCCCCTGCAGGTCGTCGTGCAGCTGCCACACCGCGGCGACACCGGCGCCTTGGGCGAACTGGATAACGCGTTCGCCGCGGCGAACGGCGTCGCCTCGGTCACCCCGCCCCGTCTGAACCCGACGGGCGAAGTGGCCACGATCTCGCTCTACCCCCGCTCCTCGCCGCAGGCCTACGCCACCACCCAGCTCGTGCGCGGCCTGCGCGAACACGTGATCCCGCCCGTCGCCGCGCGCACCGGCGCGAGGGCCTACGTCGGCGGCGTCACCGCCGGCGGGGTCGACTTCGCCACCGTGCTCGGCCACAAGCTGCCGCTGTTCATCGGCGTGGTCGTGCTGCTCTCCGCCCTGTTGTTGATGGTCGTCTTCCGCTCGCTCGTGATCCCCGTGCAGGCCGCGGTGATGAACCTGCTCAGCATCGGCGCCTCGCTAGGCGTGATCGTGGTGATCTTCCAGTGGGGCTGGCTGCCGGGGCTGCTAGGGATCAGTCCGGGTCCGATCGAGTCGTTCATCCCGGTGATGCTGTTCGCGATCGTCTTCGGCCTCTCGATGGACTACGAGGTCTTCCTCGTCTCGCGCATCCACGAGCAGTGGACCCACACCCGAGACCATCACCGCGCGGTCGGCGAGGGCCTCGCGCTGACCGGCCGCGTGGTCACCGCTGCCGCCGCGATCATGGTCTGCGTGTTCCTCTCCTTCATGCTCGGAGAAGACCGCGTCATCAAGGAGTTCGGCCTCAGCCTCGCCAGTGCGGTGTTCCTCGACGCCCTGATCGTCCGCTGCCTGCTGCTGCCCGCAGTGCTCCACATCGTCGGCGAGCGCACCTGGCGGATCCCCGCCTGGCTCGACCGCGTGCTGCCACACGTGAACATCGAGGGCACCGCCGTGCGCGCGCTACCCGTCGAGGAGGGCGAGCTCGCGGTGCACGACGCGCGGGAGCGGGAGAGGGTCGGCGGAGGAGTCGAAGGCTGAGTCGGTAGCCACTACCCCCTGTGGAGGTCGTGGGTCGAGCCGAGCGAGAACGCAGGGAGCGTGGCGTGCTACGCACGCGAGCGACCGAGGACAAGGCTCGGCGATGTGCCCACGGCCTCCACAGCGCAGGCGCGGCAGGCGCCGTGCAGCACGATCTCGTGCTCGGAGACCGCGAGGGGCACCCGCTCGCTGAGCTCGTCGATCGCGCGCTCCAGGGCGTCGTCTGAGAACGGCATCACCACGCCACAGCTGTCGCACACCAGGTGATGGTGGTGGTGCTCGCCCTCCGGGTCGTGCGCGCGCTCGTAGCGGACCATCGCCTGCCCGGTCTCCACCCGCGCCACCAGATCCGCGCGCTCGAGCTCATCGAGGATCCGGTAGACGCTTGCGCGGCTCACCCGACGCCGCTCGGCGTCCAAGGCCTGCTCGATCTCCACAGCCGTCAGCGCACAGCTCTGGCGCTCCAGCAGCTCGAGCACCGCCCGCCGCGCGCCCCCGCGCTTGTGGCCCGCCGCGGCCAGCGCCGCCTCCGCGCGGTCGGCCCAGGTGTCGGCGGGGGAGGTCATAGGCGAATGGTAAGAGCGTAGAACCCCACGGCGACCAGAACTACGGCACTGCCCGGGGGCAGCGCTCCGATCCAGTAGCTGAGCGCCAGCCCCAACCACATCGCCCCGAGAGCGATCCCCGCCGATAGCGCCATTCCCTTGTAGGGGTTTGCCGTCAGGCGGTGCGCGGCCCCCGCGGGAGCAGCCAGCAGACCAAGCAGCAGCAGCGCCCCCACAGCCTGGGTGGCCTCCGCGGCGTCGAGGCCGAGCAGCAGGAGGAACGCCACCCCCACCGCGCGCACCGGCACACCTCCAGCGACCGCCAGCGGGGGGTCGATCGAGGAGAACAGCAGGGGGCGCCCGATCGCCACCAGCCCCGCCACAATCCCCACCCCAATCGCCGCGGCCAACTGAGCTTCCCCCGTGGTGAGGCTGAAGATCGAGCCGAACAGCGTGCGCGCGGCGATCGTGCCGCTGGACCCCGACCCCCCCGCGTTGAAGAGATACAGGAACAGGGCTCCCAGCCCAAGGACCCACACAAACACCATCCCGGTGCTCACATCGTCCACCCGCGCGCGCAGGGCCAACGGGCTCCCCAACATGGCCAGCAACAGAGCCACCCCCACCGTCGCGGCGAACAGCCCCACGCGCAGGTCAAGCCCCGCCGCCGCGGCCGCCAGAGCACCCGTGAACGCCACGTGGCTGAGCGCGTCCCCCGCGAACACCTGCACCCGCAACACCACGAAGTACCCGATCAGCCCACTCGCCACAGCGATGCACGAGCCCGCGAGCAGCGCGTTGCCGAGGAAGCCCTGGAAGGACATCAGTGGATCGCGCTCCGCGCCACGCGCGCCCCCGCGAACAGCGCCATCGCGATACTGGTCATAAAGAATCCGGACGGGTAGTTCGTGAAGTACGACAGGCCCAGCCCCACCCACGCGGTCGCCAGGCCCAGCACCACGCTAAGGGCGAGGCCCAACCCGATCCGGGGGGTCAGTTCCCGCGCAATCGCGGCGGGGCCCAGCAGCAGCGTGAAGACGAGCAGCACTCCCGTGATCTGCGCCGTCGCCGCCACTACCAGACCCAGCACGAACAGGAACGCGACCGAGAGCGACCGCACCGGCACCCGGCTCGCGGATGCGAGCGATCCATCCACAGAGGAGAAGAACAGAGGACGCCCCACGACCCCGAGGAACGCCAGGGCGCACGCCCCCACGATCCCCAGCGTCAGCACCTGGCTCCGCGTGACACCAAGGATCGAGCCGAACAGCAGCGACTCGAGGCTCTCCAACACCCCCCCGTAGAGGCTCAGCAACAGGTACCCCACCGCCAGCGCCCCCGCCCCCACCACGCCCACCACCGCGGCCTGCTGCCCATGACCGCGCCGGGGGCGACGGCGCGAGGAGCCCGCAACGATCAGCGCCCCGGCGCCGCAAAACGCGAAGTAGCCCCACGCCAGGGGCACTCCTGCGAGCGCGGCCGCTGCGGCCCCCGGGAAGGACATCACCGAGAGGGTGTGGCCGGCGAACGTCTCCCGGCGCATCACCATGAACCATCCCACCACCGCTGCCGTCACCGCCACGATCCCCGCCGCCTGCAGCGCGTTCGCCATGAACTGGTACGCCAGCAGCTGGTGCACGTCCGAGCCAAGGTTGAGCGTCAGGTGGGGGTTCATTGGTGATCGTCCACGTGTGTGTGTTCCACACCAGACGCGTGGGCGCTGGGCCTCCTACCCAGCGTCTGCGGCTTGCGTGCACAACTATCCCCCGATGGGCCCGTAGGGCAAGCTGGGCAAGGACGCAGTGAGCGAAGTGTGCTTTGCACACGAGCGATCGAGGACGCCGATCCAGCGCCGCCATACGGGCTCATCGCAGTACGTGCCGGGGTCCGTGCAGGTGGGGAGCCTCCGGCTGGCCGACGACGACGAGGCGCCCGTCCGTCGTGCGCAGCACCTCGATCGGCGCGCCGTACAGGCCGCTCAAGGTCGCGCTGGTAATGACCTCCTCCACCGGGCCCATGGCGGCCCGTCCCCCGGCGAGGTACAGCACGCGGTCCACGTAGGGCAGCAGCGGGTTCACGTCGTGCGCGACCAGCAGCACCGTCGCCCCCTCAGCGCGGCAGATGCGCTGCACCAGCGCCGCTACCGCCGCCTGGTTGGGCAGGTCCAGGCCGTCCAGGGGCTCGTCCAGGATCAGCATTCGTGGGCTGCGCACGAGCGCCTGCGCGATCAGCAGCCGCTGCTGCTCCCCGCCCGAGCACTCCCCGATCGGCCGCCGCGCGTAGGCGCCCGCGCCGACCTGCTCGATCGCCTCCGCCACCCGTTCGCGGGCGGCGCGCGCGCGGGCGGTGCGCAACGGCCCCACCCCCGGCAGCGGCACCCCCCAGCGGCGCCCGTCCAGGCCGAGGCGCACCATGTCCACGCCGCGAATCCGCGTGGAGGAGTCGAACACCCGCCGCTGGGGCAGGTAGCCGATGCGCTCGTTGCGAACGCCGGGTGGGGCGCCTAGCACCGTCGCGCTGCCCCGGTCGAGGCCCAGCAGACCCAGCAGCACCCGTAGCAGAGTCGACTTCCCCGCTCCGTTCGGACCGAGGATCGCCACGAACTCGCCCTCCGGCACCAGCAGGTCCACGTCGCTCCAGATCGTGCGCCCGCCCAGGCTCACCGCCGCGTCGGTCAACGCGACCGCGGTGCCCCCTCGCGCGGCCCGGACGGTCGGCGCGCTCGTCCGGTCTGTAGTCTCGGCACCGGACGCCGGCGGGGGAGCACCCGTGGCGGACGTCGCATTCTCGGCGTCGGTCTCACGCGCAGGCATCGACTACCGGCCCGTCGCCTCGACCGAAGCCGGGGGACGCTCTCGCATTCCCGTTTCGGCCAGCGCGCGCGCGAGCCCTTCGAGCTCCGCGACCTGCCACTGCTCGAAGCTGTCGCTCGCGGGGGAGAGCGTCTCGGTGACGGTCGCGATCGGGAGGTGCGCTGCACGCGCCAGTTCGTTGACTCGCTGCACGTCCGGGGTGACGTTCTGGCTGTTGAACACCCACACCGCGATCCTGCGCCCTTGCGCCTGGCTGTCCACGGTGCGCTTGTCCTGCGCGGTCACTTCGGTGCCCTCGGCGATCGCCTTGGCGAAGCTGTAGGGGGTCAGCAGCTTCAGGCCAAGGTCTTCGCCCAGACCCTGGAAGATGCTCTCGCTGTAACCCACCGGCGTCCCCGCGTAGCGAGCGCGGATCTCGCGGCGCAACTCGTCATAGCGCGCCAGCCCCCGCGCCTCGAAGGTCCGCCCTTGCTGAGCGAAGTAGGCGGCGCCAGCGGGGTCGAGCCGGTCGTAGTCGGCGACGATCCGATCTACGACCGTGTGCACGTTGGACGGGAAGTACCACCGATGCGGGTTATCGCCACTGTGCAGCCCGAGCAGATCGCCCACGTTCAGCACCACCCGCCCGCTTGCCGGGCTGGCGGCCAGCAGCCTGGAGGCCCACTCGTCGTAGCCGACCCCGTTGACGATCGCCAGACGCGCGCCCGCCATCGTGCGCGCGTCCTGCGCCGTCGGTTCGTAGCTGTGCGGGTCGGTGCTCGGGTTGACGACGATGCTCCTCACCTGCACCCGATCGCCGCCCACCTGCGCTGCGATGCTGCCCCAGAAGTTCTCCGCCGCCACCACCTGAAGGCTGCCGCCGGCGCCCGTTGCGGTCCCTTCGTCCTGTTCGCCGCAGCCCGAGAGTAGGACGAGGACGCCAGCAGCGAGAAGGGGCGAGAGACGGCGCACGACGGCACCGTATCATAAGACTGAGTCTTGTTCTTAGCTTGCGGGGGTGCCCTCTTCCTCCTCGAGGGCACGGCGACGGCCGAGCAGCAGCACCACGAGCACCACCACGATCACCACGATCACCACCCCGCCCGCGATGTAGCGCAGTTTGTGGTGGACCGTCGTGGATTTGTGCGTCGAGGTGGCGACCGTGAACGACGCCCCGCCTGCGCGCGCCGCTGCGGACAGCTGCGGCTCTTCCGCCGGCGTGTAGGTCGCCGTGAAATGCTGCCCGGAGGTGAGCGAGGCGTGGGCCTTGTAGCCCTGCGGGTGGAGCACCACCGCGATCACTTCCCGGTGGCGCAGCTGGGCCAGGAGCTGCTGGGAGCTCTCGCGCTGAAAGTGGATCGCACTCGCCGCAAGCACCGGGGTGGCGGCGAGGCCCAGCAGAAGGGATGCCGCACACACGGCGGCGAGGGCAAGGCGTCCGATCGGGTGGCTCATGCGCGGAACCCTAGCGCGAGTCAACCATCCCAAGCTGTGCCTATGATCGCCGACGGCTTTCCGGCGTAGTAATGGCTCTACACGCGCCCGGTGTCGTGGCGGTACGCGCGGCGGGCGAGCGCCGCAAACACCGCCGTCCACGCGGCGAGCACGATCCACGCCTTGGCGCCCCACGGGTGGCCCCCGAGCGCGATGTGGCTGGCCTGCACCAGCCAGTAGGACGGCAGCAGCTGCCCGACGTCCAAGAGGAAGCCCTGTCGGATCGGGAACCACGTGCCCCCGAGGAACGCCAGCAGCGCGACCCCGCCGCCCACCGCCGGCCCGATCGAGTCGGGGGTCAGCAGGTGGCCGACGGCGATCCCCAGCGCCGCGAACGGCACCAGGCAGACCAGGATCAACAGGGTCATCTTCAGCCACTCCCCCGCCGGCAGGGAGACGCCGAGTGCGATGCCGGCTGCGTACAACGCGAGGATCGTGAGCAGCGCCATCATGTACGCGGTGAGGACCTTCGCGCGGAGGTAGGCGCGTGTGGAGAGCGGGCTGATGCGCAGCTGGCGGTTCCAGCCGACCGCGCGCTCGGCGGCGATCCTCGCGCCGCTGGAGAGCATCCCGCTCATCGTCCCGAACGACACCATCCCGACCATGTAGTACAGCGGCGCCGGGATGCCCGTGCCGCCGAGGTTGTGCACGTTGCGGTTGGGCCCCGCGATCAGGAAGTACAGGACCAGCGGGAACCCCAGCGAGAGAACGAAGAAGCGCCGGTTGCGAAGCGTGCGCAGCAGCTCGTAGCGGGTGTAGGGCAGCGCGTTCAAAGGCCCACGCTCGGCCCAAACGACGCTTGAGGGTGAGCTGCGCGAGGCGAGGGGTCGCGAGCCGGGAGGCAGTGGGTGAAGACCCTGTTCATCGGGCGGGCTCCGGAAGTGCGGCGGCAGCGAGCCCGATGTCCTCGGTGGCGTCGCCGGTCAGCTGCAGGAACGCCTCCTCCAGCCCCGCGGCCGCGATCTCGATGTCGCGGGCGTCGGGGCAGGCGGCGAGCAGCGCGCGGATCGCCGCGTCTGAGTCCGCGCAGCTCAGCACCACGGCCTCGCCGCGGCCCTCCGCGCCGCTTACTCCCGGCAGCCCCGCGAGCGCGTCGAGGTCCGCCCCGGGGAGCGTCGCGCGGATCGTGCGGGTGCCGACCATCGCCTTGATCTCGGTCGGCGGACCGTCGGCGACGACCCTGCCGTGCGCCATCAGCACCGCGCGGTCGGCGTACGCATCGGCCTCCTCCAGGTAGTGGGTAGCGAAGAGGATCGTCTTGCCGCGCGCAGCCAGCTCGCGCATCGTCGTCCAAAAGGAGTGGCGGCCCTCGACGTCCATCGCGACCGTCGGCTCGTCGAGCACGAGCAGCTTGGCGTCGCTGACCAGCGCGACCGCGAAGCGCGCGCGCTGAGTCTGCCCGCCAGAGAGCTTCTGTGTGCGCTGCGCGGCGATCTCGCCCAGTCCCGTCAGCTCGAGCGCCTCGTCGACGTCCAGCGGCGAGGGATACAGCGAGGCGACCATCGCGACCAGCTCGCGCACCGAGAGGTCGCGGATCAGGGCACCTGTCTGCAGCATCGCGCCGACTGACCCGGAATCGATCGCGGCGGCGGGCGGGGAGCCGAACACAGACACCGTGCCGCTGTCGGGCTCGGCGAGGCCGAGGATCATGTCGATCGTCGTCGACTTGCCCGCGCCGTTCGGCCCGAGCAGCGCGACCGTCTCTCCCACGGCGATCGCGACGTCGATGCCACGGACGGCCTGCACCTCGCCGTAGCTCTTGCGCAGCCCAGTGACCTCGATCGCCTCCGCCGTCGTGCTCACGTGCGCCTCCCCGTGTGCGCGTTCGCGCCTGGGCTCACTCGCCGCGCTCCGATCCGCTGCGCGACCGCGCTCACTCGCCGCACTTCGATCCGCTGCGCGACCGCGCTCACTTGCCGCGCTTGGTGCGAGCCGCCTTCATACGCTCAGTCTTACCCAGCTCGACCTTGCGCATGCGCACGGTCTTCGGCGTGACCTCCACGCACTCGTCCTCGCGCACGAACTCCATCGCCTGGTCGAGCGTGAGCAGACGGTGGGGAACCAGGCGTTCCAGCACCTCGGAGGTGGAGGAGCGCATGTTGGTGAGGTGCTTCTCCTTGACGGGGTTCACGTCGATGTCCTCCGAGCGGGCGTTCTCGCCGACGATCATCCCCTCGTAGACCTCCTCGCCGGGGCCCACGAACAGGGTGCCGCGTTCCTGGAGGTTCATCAGCGCGTACTGCGCGGTGGGACCGCGGCGGTCGGCGATCAGCGCCCCGGTGGTGCGCGTGCGCATCTCCCCCGCCCAGCGCTCCCAGCGGTCGAAGACGTGGTGCATCATGCCGGTCCCGCGGGTCTCGGTGATGAACTCGGTGCGGAAGCCGATCAGGCCGCGGGCGGGGACGAGGTAGTCCATCCGCACCCAGCCGGTGCCGTGGTTGGTCATGTGCTCCATGCGCCCTTTGCGCAGCGCGAGCATCTGGGTCACCACACCCACGTAGTCCTCGGGCACGTCGATCGAGAGGCGCTCCACCGGCTCGTGGCGCTTGCCGTCGATCTCGCGCTCCAGCACGCGCGGCTGCCCGACGGTCAGCTCGAAGCCCTCGCGGCGCATGATCTCCACGAGCACCGCGAGCTGCAACTCACCCCGGCCCTGCACCTCCCACGACTCCGAGCCCACCCCCCCGGTGTGGTTGACGCGCAGCGAGACGTTGCCGATCAGCTCCGCCTCCAGGCGGTCGCGCAGCTGGCGGGCGGTCAGCCTGCTGCCCTCGCGGCCCGCCATCGGCGAGGTGTTGATGCCGAGCGTGATCGACAGCGAGGGCTCGTCCACCGTGATCACCGGCAGCGGGCGCGGGTCCTCGGGGTCTGCGAGCGTCTCTCCGATCGTGACCTCCGCGATCCCCGCCACCGCGATGATTTCCCCCGGCCCCGCCTCCGCGGCGTCCACGCGATCGAGCGCCTCGGTCACGTACAGCTCGGAGACCTGGGCGCGCTCGATCGAGCCGTCCGCGCGGCACCACGCGATCTGCTGGCCGCGGCGGATGTGCCCGTTGCGCACCCGGCAGATCGCCAGGCGCCCCACATAGGAAGAGGCGTCGAGGTTCGTGACCAGCGCCTGCAACGGGTGCTCGGGGTCATGCATGGGCGCGGGGATGTGCTCGAGCAGCAGGTCCAGCAGGGGCGCGAGGTCCCCGCCGTCGATTGCGTGCTCGCCCGTCTTGGCGGGGTCGTAGTGCAGCGACGCGCGTCCCGCCTTGGCGTTGCAGTAGACGATCGGGAAGTCGATCTGGGACTCGTCGGCGTCGAGGTCGAGGAACAGCTCGTACACCTCGTCGATCACTTCCGCCACGCGCGCGTCGGGGCGATCGACCTTGTTGACCACGAGGATCACGGGCAGGCGCGCCTCCAGCGTCTTGCGCAGCACGAAGCGCGTCTGCGGCAGCGGCCCCTCGGAGGCGTCGACCAACAGCAGCACCCCGTCCACCATCGTGAGGCCCCGCTCGACCTCGCCCCCGAAGTCGGCGTGGCCGGGGGTGTCCACGATGTTGAGCTTCACCCCCCGGTAGCGCAGCGCGGTGTTCTTCGCGAGGATCGTGATGCCCTTCTCGCGCTCGAGGTCCATCGAGTCGAGCACCCGGTCGGCGACCTCCTGGCCGACGCGGAACGCGCCCGACTGCCACAGCATGGCGTCGACGAGCGTGGTCTTGCCGTGATCGACGTGGGCGACGATCGCGACGTTGCGAATGTCCTTGCGGGGTTCCAGCACGGCCCGACAGGCTAGCGGGAGATTGGACGAAGCGGCTGGATCGAGCCGGTCTCGCGAAGCGAGCGGGCCGCCGGAGACCAAGATCCCGTGAGTCCGTTGCCTGGAAACATTTCGATTCAGGCGATTTGGCCCTGCCGCCCGCCCCACACACGGCGACTCGTGCCCGGCCTTGACGCCGGTCGAGCGGATGTGCATCGTTCAAGCCCACAAGACATCTGGGATTCCCAAATCAGAAGGAGACATAATGGCAAAATCAGTAAAAACCGTTCAATTGAGCCTGCTGCTTCTCGTGGTCATCAGCGCCGTCGCGGCGGCACCCGCCTCGGCAACCTCGCCCGAATGGTGGGTGGAAGGCAGTGAAATCGCCAAAGCGGAAACGGTCGGGGAAGCGGTGACGATCAAACAGGCGCCAACGTTCAAGGTGGGCAGTATCGCCACGGTCACGTGCTCGACCCTCAAAGTAAAGCATGGGATCATCAGGCCGGGCAATTCAAATAACGGCACATTTGCATTTGAAAGCTGCTCGGTCGTAAGTCAGCCACACTGCGAAGTTCCCAATTTCAGCTCAGAACCACTGGTGTTCCCGCTCGAAGGAACGGGCGCGAAACTGAAACTGAACTTCCAACCGGCAAGCGGCAGAACGCTGGCTGTGGTGGTCGTAAAAAGCAGCGGAGGGACGTGCGTGGCGGCAAACACGTACACCATCACGAGCGGCACAAGCAAAGGCATGGCGTGCAACTACCCGGGAGTGGAAACAGAAAAAACAGAACACGAGCTGTTGTTCAACTCGGAAACCGGCAGCGAAGTATTTTTCGGCTCGACCAAAGTCCTCTTCGAAGGCGACTTCTTCGTAAAACTTTCCTCGGGAAACAAATGGTCCGCTAAATAGACTCGCCCGTAACCACGTACACCATCTACCGGCGCATCGTCCGTGCCGTCTGACGGACGATGCGCACTCCAAAGCGCGTCAAGGCCGAAGGTATCCGTTCTGCCGCGGCCACCACCGTCTCCAGCGCGGCGGCGAAGCGGCGGATCTCGGACTCCTCGATCACGAGCGGGGGCAGCGCCTTGATCACGTTCATGCGGTGGCCGGCAACCTGGCAGAAGATGCGGTGCTCGTGGAAGAGGGGCACGGTGATCAGCTGCGAGAAGAGACCGGGCTGGGCGCGCTCCAGCGCGTTCCACGTCGCGCGGGCGGAACGGCCCTCGGGGGGCCCGAGCTCGATCGCCCACAGCAGCCCGAGGCCGCGCACGTCGCGCACGATCGCGTGACGCTCCACCAGGGGGCGGGTGAGCTCCAGCAGCAGCGCCCCCATGCGCGCAGCGCGCCCCACAAGACCCTCTTCGTCGAGCACGCGCAGCGTCGCGAGCCCCGCGGCGGCCGCGAGGTCGTTGCCGCCAAAGGTGGAGCCGTGGCGCACCGCGCGCTCCATCCCGTCGAAGACGCGCTCGAAGGCTGCGCGGGAGACGAGCACCGCGCCGATCGGGACGAGGCCCCCGGAGAGCGCCTTGGCGAGGCAGACCATGTCGGGCTGCAGGTCCCAGTGCTCCAGGGCGAGGAAGCGCCCGGTGCGCCCGAGACCAGTCTGCACCTCGTCGCAGATGAACAGCGCGCCGGCCGCGCGGCAGCGATCCTGGGCGCCCTGGAGGTAGCCCGGCGGCGGCAGGTTGACACCCTTGCCCTGCACGGGCTCGACCACGAACGCCGCCACGTCTCCGCGCGCGAGCTCGCGCTCCAGGACGTCGAGGTCGCCGAAGGGCACGGGATCGCAGCCGGGGAGCAGCGGCCCGAAGCCCTCGCGGAAGTGGTCGTCCCCGCACAGCGAGAGCGAGCCGAGCGTGAGGCCGTGAAAGGCGTGCTCGGCAAAGAGGACCCGAGCGCGGCCCGTGGCCGCGCGGGCGATCTTGATCGCGGCCTCGACCGCCTCGGTGCCGCTGTTGGCCGGCACCATCGCCCCTACGCTCGCCGGCGCGCGCGCCAACAGCTGCTCCGCGAGCACCCCGCTGAGCAGCGTGACGCCGAGCTGGGGCAGGTTGCCGGTGCGCGCCGCCATCGCATCCTGCACGGCGGCGACCGCCTCGGGGTGGTTGCGCCCAATCGTGAACACACCGTAGCCGCCGAAGAGGTCGAGGTAGCGGTGGCCCTCCGCGTCGATGAGGTGCGCTCCCTCGCCGCCGACCCACACCCGGTCAAACCCCAGCGTGCGCAGGATGCGCCCCATCTGGGGGTTCAAGTGGCGGTCGTTCAGCGCCAACTCCTCCCCCGTCCGAGACGCGATGATCTCGCGCACCGAAGGGATCGCAGCGTGTGTCATGGGGTAAGCCTATGACCGCTTGCCCAAGCCCGGTGCACGACCCGACCGTAGGGCACCCAATGTCGTCAGCCGTGCGCGCAAGCTGAGCAAGACCGAAACCTCGATCTCGAAGGACGTGTGTACGGCAAGCCTGGTGCGAGTGGCCTCCGAGCTCCGACTGGCGGCGTAGCTGGATGCTCGCTACGCCCCCGTCCGCACCTGGAGCAACGACGCCGCGTCAAGCCGCGGCGTAGCGCTTGCGCCCGCGGCGCTCCTCATCCACGCTGACCACGTCCCACACTAGCCCGACGCGCTCCAAGCTGCGGATCACAAGTGCGGAGATGTCGGGCTGGCGCCAGCTGAGGCCATGGCTGGCAGAGGTGGGGAAGGCGTGGTGGTTGTTGTGCCACGCCTCGCCGAAGGTGGGCAGCGCAAGCCAGGCGAGGTTGCGGGAGTGGTCCCCGGTGACGTAGTCGCGGCGCCCGAAGAAGTGGCAGAGCGAGTTGATGGAGTAGGTCATGTGGTGCAGGACGAGCATCCGCACCGCACCGCCCCACAGCAGGCCGGTGAGGCCAGCGCGCCAGGTGCCGCCGATCGCGTAACCCAGCCCGAAGGCGGCGGCGAGGCCGCCGATCGCCCACACGAAGAAGGTGCGGTCCACGAACTCGACCACGGGATCGGCGAGCAGGTCGGGGGCGTAGCGTTCGCGCGAGCCGCGCTCGGTGTGGATGAACAGCCAGCCGAGATGCGCGTGGGCGAGGCCGCGCAGCGCTCCGCGCAGGCCGACGCCGTGGTCGACGTGGGGGCTGTGGGGATCCCCGTCCTTGTCCGAGAAGGCATGGTGCTTGCGGTGGTCGGACACCCACGAGATCACGGGGCCCTCGATCGCCGCGGAGCCGAGCACCGCGAGCACGCCGCGCAGGGCGGGGGAGGTCTTGAAGCTGCGATGTGTGAAGAGGCGGTGAAAGCCGACGGTGATGCCGAGCCCGGTCAGGAGGTACATGATCGCGAACACGATCAAGTCGGAGGTGTGCAGCAGCCCGTCCCACATCTGCCAGCCCACGAAGCCGAGGGCGAGGATCGGCCCGACGGTGATCAGCCCCGTGAGCGCTCGATCGAGCGTTTCGTAGACGGGCGGCTGAATGTCGTCCCGCCCGGGCGGGGGCCCCTCGACGCCGTTCGGCTCGGGGGTGGCGAGCGCGATGCCCCCAGGTCCGGGGGGAGCGGGCTGGGTGCCGTCGCGCCCAGGCGTTTCCTTGTCCAGAGAGCCGGAAAGATAGGTATCGGTCATGGGGACCCCACAGCAACCTAGCAATCCGCGTCCTACTCTGTCGCAAGGACCGTGTCTTCAGAGGCCCCACAGCAAACCGACCCAGGCTCCGGTGCCGTTCGCTCGTACTGATCCGTTGTGCCGTGAGCTGGCGCGGGCACTCCCCGAGCGTCCATTCGCGCTGCGCTTTTGGGATGGCACGGAACTGGCCGCGACCACGCCCGGGGGGCCGGTCTTCAATGTCCACTCCCCGGCGGCCGTGGCGCATCTGCTGCGCGCGCCGGGGCAGCTCGGCCTCGGCCGTGCCTACGCCGCGGGGGAGCTGGAGGCCGATGACCTCGACCGCGTGGTCGGCCTGCTGGACAGCTTCAAGGCGCCCCCGATCGACCGTGCCACGCGCCTGCGCCTGACGGTGGCGGCGGTGCGGGCGTGCGGCTTGACGCTTCCGCCCCGCATCCCCGCGAGCGAGCTGCGCCTGCAGGGGCGCCGCCACAGCCGCGCGCGCGACGCGCGCGCGGTGCGCCACCACTACGACGTCTCCAACGACTTCTTCGAGCTGTTTCTGGATTCCTCGATGACCTACAGCTGCGCGGTCTTCTCGCGCGGCGCCACGACACTGGAGGACGCCCAGCTGGCGAAGCGTGAGCTGGTGTGCACGAAGCTCGCGCTGCGGGAGGGCGAGCGCCTGCTCGACGTGGGCTGCGGGTGGGGCAGCTTCGTGCTGCACGCCGCCGCCCGCCACGGCGTGCACGCGGTGGGGATCACGCTCTCCTCCAACCAGGCGGAGCTCGCGCGCCGGCGAGTCGCGGAGGCTGGGCTGGAGGATCGCGTGGAGATCCGCCTATGCGACTACCGCGACCTCGGGGGCGACGAGCGCTTCGATGCGATCGCGAGCATCGGGATGATGGAGCACGTGGGGGCCAGCAAGATCGACGCGTACGCCGCGCAGCTCGCGGGCCTGCTCGGCCCAGGAGGACGTCTGCTCAACCACGGCATCGCGCGCCTGCGCCACGGCGACCCCGAGGCCGGGCCGTTCTCCGAGCGCTACGTCTTCCCAGACGCAGCTCCGCTGCACGTCTCGCGCGTGCTGCTGGCGCTGGAGCGCGCCGGCATCGAGCCCGAGCACGTGGAGGGGTTCCGCCAGGATTACGTGGACACGTTGAGCGAGTGGATCGAGCGTCTGGATGCCAACCGCGCGCAGGCCGAACGGCTGGCGGGGGCAGAGCGCGTGCGCGTCTGGCGCCTCTACCTTCGCGCCGCGCGCAACGGCTTCGCCACGGGCTTCACCTCGATCTTCCAAATATTGGGCACCCACCCACCCCGACAGGCGTAGGCGAAATCGAGCGAGCGAGCCATCCCAAGCGCCGCGTAGCCTCGGGCGGCGTGACGATTGAACGCTTCGTCTGGACGACCCACGCCGAGGATAAGCTCGCCAAACGACTGCTCGACCGCTTCGAGTTGGAGCGGTCGATCCGCGAGGGTCACGCTGACCGCGAGATCAACCGCGGAGATGCGGATTGGCGGACCTACGGCCTGCTGATCGACGGGCGACGCTTCGTCGCCGTCCATGACCATCCCCACGGAGCTGACCCCGCCGCCGTGCGGATCGTCAGCGTGTGGGACTTTTGAAACCAGTCTCGAAGAAGTACCCTGGAGGCATCGTGGAGTTGAGCATGCACTATGACCCCGAAGTCGACATCGCGCTGATCTCCTTCGAAGATGGGCGCGCCATCGGCGAGGAGCACTCCTGGGGCCTGATCGAACGCCACCCGGACGACGGCCGTCTGATGGGCTTCGAGATTTGGGGGGCATCGAAGGTCCTCCCCGCCGAGCTGATTGCCGCTCTGCCCACCTCGGGAAAGTCCCACGGCGTACCTGCCTGACTCGACCTACGCCAGCGACGCCATCACATGCTTCACCACGGTGTAGTCCTCTAGGGAATACACGGAGAGGTCCTTGCCGTAGCCGGACTCCTTGAACCCCCCGTGGGGCATCTCGGAGACGAGCGGGATGTGGTCGTTGATCCACACGCAGCCGAAGCGCAGCGCCTTTGAGACGCGCAGGGCGCGGCCCACGTCGCGGGTCCAGACCGAGGAGGCGAGGCCGTAGCGGGTCGCGTTGGCCCACTCGATCGCCTCGGCCTCCCCGGTGAAGCGCTGGACGGTTATGACGGGGCCGAAGATCTCGCGCTGGATCAGCTCGTCCTCCTGGGCGGCGCCGGCGACTACCGTTGGTTCGAGGTAGAAGCCCGGGCGCTCGGGGGCGGCGCCGCCGGTGACCACCTCGGCGCGCTTGGAGCGGCGCTCCAGGAAGCCCTGCACGCGCTCGCGCTGGCGCGCCGAGTTCAGTGGCCCGAGGGTGGTCTCGGGGGCGAGGGTGTCGCCGAGCACGAGGCCCTGGGCCTGCTCGGCGAGGCCGGCGACGACGTCGTCGTAGACGCCCTCCGCGGCGAGCACGCGGGTGGCGGCGGTGCAGTCCTGGCCGGCGTTGTAGTAGCCGGTGCCCGCGATCGTCTCCATCGCGGCCTCCATGCCGACGTCGTCGAAGACGATCACCGGCGCCTTGCCGCCGAGCTCGAGGTGGACGCGCTTGAGCGAGTCCGCGGCGGTGCGCGCGAAGTGCTTGCCGGTCTCGACCGACCCGGTCAGCGCGAGCATGTCCACGTCGGGGTGGGCGATCAGCGCCTCACCCGTCGGGCGCCCCGGGCCCATGACCACGTTGAGGACTCCCGCGGGCAGGATCTCAGCCGCCAGCTCGGCCAGGCGCACGGTCGTGATCGGGGTGGTCTCCGCCGGCTTCAGCACAACCGTGTTGCCGGCCGCGAGTGCCGGGGCGAATTTCCAGATTGCCATCATCAGCGGGTAGTTCCACGGTGTGACCTGGCCGATCACGCCCACCGCCTCGCGGCGGGTGAAGGAGGTGTAGCCCTCCATGTACTCGCCGGCGGCCCTCCCCTCCAGGCAGCGGGCGGCGCCCGCGAAGAAGCGCAGGTTGTCCGCCATCACGGGGATCTCGTCGTTGGTCACCGCTTCGATCGGCTTGCCCGCGTTCAGCGCCTCCAGGCGGGCGATCTCGCCGCCGTGCTCCTCGAGGAGATCCGCGATCGCGAGCAGCGCCCGCGCACGCACGGCGGGCGTCGTGGCCGACCAGCCCGCGAACGCCCGGCGGGCGGCCTTCACGGCGCGGTCCACGTCCTGCGCACCGGAGACCGGCGCCCGCGTGAGCTCCTCACCCGTGGCGGGGTTGAGGATCGCTTCGGTCTCGCCGTCAGAGGAGGCCCGCTCGCCGTCGATGAAGTTGCTCAGTGTCTCGATCTGGGTGGCCATCTGGATCTCCTCCTCGGGGGTTGCGGGCTCGTGTCGGTGAGTGGGCGGAGTGGGTTTCGGGGATCGGTCTGTGCGAGTGCGGGATGCGCGCGGTGACGATTCGCAGGGAGGGATTGTGCGTGGGATTTTTTTGGGATTTGGATCGGCGTTCGTGGCGCGCACCGAGGGTGCGTGGCATCTACCCGACGGCTCAGCCTCCCTGCCCGACGGGACTGCTGAGCGCCTCCGCGACCGCCGGGTGGGTGATCTGGCCGTCGCGCACGTTCAGCCCCATCCGCAGGCCGGGGTCGCGCTCGAGGGCCTCCTGGATGCCGTGCTCGGCCAGCGCCAGCACGTAGGGCAGCGTCGCGTTGGTGAGCGCGTAGGTGGAGGTGATCGGGACGGCGCCCGGCATGTTCGCCACGCAGTAGTGGGTGACCCCGTCCACCTCGAAGGTGGGGTCGGAGTGGGTGGTGGGATGCGAGGTCTCAAAGCAGCCCCCCTGGTCGATCGAGACATCCACGATCACCGCGTGGCGGCGCATCGGCCCGAGCTGCTCGCGGGCGATCACGTGCGGGGCGCGCCCCCCGTGGATCAGCACTGCGCCGATCACGAGGTCCGCGACCGGCAGCATCTCCTCGATCGCCAGCGTCGAGGAGTAGACCGTGGAGGCACGGCCCCCGAAGGCCACTTCCAGCTCGCGCAGGCGGTCGATCGAGCGGTCGAACACGAACACGTCCGCCTGCATCCCGATCGCGATGATGGCCGCGTTCATGCCCACCACTCCACCGCCGATCACGAGCACCGTGGCGGCCGCCACGCCGGGCACACCGCCGAGCAGAATGCCGCGGCCGCCGAGCGGCTTCTCCAGCATGAACGCCCCAGCCTGCGTGGCGAGCTTGCCGGCGACCTCGCTCATCGGCGCCAGCAGCGGCAGGTTGCCGTGCACGTCCTCCACGGTCTCGTACGCGATGCACGTCGCCCCCGAGGCCTGCAGCCCCTGGGTCAGACTCGGCTCCGCGGCGAGGTGCAGGTAGGTGAACAGCGTCTGCTCCTCGCGCAACAGCCCCACCTCCTGGGGCTGGGGCTCCTTCACCTTCAACACCAGCTCCGCCTCCGCGAAGACCGCCTGCGCATCCGGGGCGATCCGCGCCCCCTGCGCCACGAAGGCGGCGTCCTCGAACGCGCTGCCCAACCCCGCCCCCGCCTGCACGATCACCTCGTGCCCCCGCGTGCTCAGCTCGCGCACCCCCGCGGGCGTGATCGCCACGCGGTACTCGTCCAGCTTGATCTCGCTCGGCACCCCGATCCTCACGGCCGTGGCCCCCCAGCCGTTTGCACAGACCTCAGGTTCGCACAACGAACGCCCCTCCAGACCCCCCCTGTGGGGGTCCCTATCCCAACAACCCCCGTCCTCACCGCGCCAGCTCCCGGCCCCGCAGCGCCAGCCAGAACTCGATCCGGTCGCGCGCGCTGGAGAAGTCGCGGCCCGTCAGCTGTTCCACGCGGCGGACGCGGTAGCGCAGCGTGTGGCGGTGGCAGTACAGCGCGTTCGCCGCCTTCTCCCAGTGGCCGTTGTGCTCGATGAACACGTCCAGCGAGCGCAGCAGCTCGTCGCCGTACTCTCCCTCCCCCGCCTCCACCGGGCCGAGCACCCCGCGGCAGTAGGACAGCAGCGCGTCGTCGTCCTGCAGGGAGAGCAGCAGCTGGAAGGCGCCGAGGTCCGCGTAGGAGGCCACCATCTCCGTGCCATTGCCGTTGTTCTGCAGGCGCACCGCCTCCAGCGCACAGCGCGCCTCGTGGAAGCTCACCCGCAGCGACTGCGTGGGGGCCACGCGACTCGCGCTCGCGCGCACCTCCCCGCCGACGCGGGCGGTGAGCTCCGTGCGGATCCGGCGGGCGAGCGCGATCGGGTCCACCTCGCGGGTTGGTGGGCTCCCATCCCCTCCCGAGCCGTCCACCACCGCGCACAGCAGGCCGGCGCGGATCGCCACCAGGCTGCCCGCGGGGGACTCGGCGCTAGCGATCCCGCTGGTCGCGCCCGTCGAATCCCCGCGCGCCAACATCCGCTCCACCAGCGGAGCCGCCACCGCGGGGTCGGGCGGCGCGAACGCCAGCACCGCCGCGCGCTCGCCGATCCCGAAGGGGCGCAGCCGCGCCTGCAGCTCCTCCGGGTACAGCCGCCCCGTGAGCGCCTCCGCCAGCACGTCCCCCGCCATGCCGCGCTGCAGCATTTCGTAGCGCTCGTCGAGCAGCTGCGCGAACACGCGCTCGGTGATCGCGATGAACGGCAGCTCGTAGGGGACCTCGAACAACGGGAACGAGCGCTTGCGCGCCTCGTCCGCGAGGGCCGCCGGCAGGCGTTTGTGGGCGAAGCCCGTGCCGAATCCGAGCCCTGCGATCTCGTGCTCGGAGAGGTGCGCGATCAGCTCCCGCTGCGCCTTGGCCGTCTGCAGCTGCAGGCCCGTCGTGAGCAGCAGCTCTCCGCCCCGCAGCCACGGGGTGGGGTCCACCAGCTCCGTGCTGTGCACCCACCGCAGGTGCCCTGTTGCCGACTCCCGCCCGCTGACGAACTCCAGGCCCAACTCCGTCACGAGGCCCTCGACGGTCAGCATCGGCTTACGCGATCCGCTCCCACGCCTCGCTCAGCACGGGACGCAGGACCGCCTCGATCTCCGCGAACTGCTCGGGGCCCGCGATCAGCGGCGGGGAGAGCTGGATCACCGGCTCCCCGCGGTCGTCCGTGCGGCAGATCAGCCCGCGGCGGTACAGCTCGCCGGAGAGAAAGCCCCGCAGCAGCTCCTCGGACTCCTGGGGGGTGAACGTCGCCTTCGTGCGCCTGTCCTTCACCAGCTCGATCGCCTGGAAGTAGCCCGCCCCGCGCACGTCCCCCACGATCTCCAGGTCCCGCAGGCCCTCCAGCATTCCGCGTAGCGCCGCCTCGTTGGCGAGCACGTGCTCGCACAGGCCCTCCCGCTCCAGCACCTCGATATTCGCCAGCGCCACCGCGCTGCTGACCGGATGCCCGCCGAAGGTGAAGCCGTGGTTGAAGATCTCCGTCCCGTGCAGGAACGGCTCCGCGATGTGGTCCCCCGCGATCAGCGCTCCCATCGGGGCGTACGCGGAGGTGAGCCCCTTCGCTGTCGTGATCATGTCCGGCTGGTAGCCGTAGCGTTCGCACCCGAACCACGTGCCCAGGCGGCCCCACGAGCAGATCACCTCGTCGGAGATCAACAGCACCCCGTGGCGGTCGCAGATCTCGCGCACCCGCTGGAAGTAGCCCTCCTGGGGAACGAAGCAGCCGCCGCTGTTCTGCACCGGCTCGAGGATCACGGCGGCAACCGTGTCCGCGCCCTCGAACAGAATCGCCTCCTCGATCGCGTCCGCCGCCCACAGCGGATCGCGGTCCTCCTTCCAGCGGTAGGAGTTCGTGTTCGGGACGTGGTGTCCCCCCGGAGTCAGCGGCTCGAACGGCGCGCGCAGCGGAGGCACCCCCGTCGCCGTGAGCGCCCCCATCGAGGTCCCGTGGTAGGCGAGGTTGCGCGCGATCAGCTTGAAGCGGCCCCGTTCCCCGCGCGCCGTGTGGTAGGCCTTGGCGAGCTTCCACGCGGACTCAACCGCCTCCGAGCCTCCGGAGGTGAAGAACACCCGGTTGAGGTTCCCCGGCGCCAGCCCCGCGATCCGCGCCGCCAGCTCGATCGAGCGCGGGTGGGCGTAGCTCCAGTTGGTGTAGAAGCCCAACTCCCGCGCCTGGCGCGCAGCCGCGTCCCCCAACTCCGCGCGGCCGTGGCCCACGTTCACGCAGAACAGCGCCGAGAGGCCGTCGAGGTAGCGCTTGCCGTGCTCGTCGTACACGTAGCAGCCCTCCCCGCGCACGATCACCGGCACCTCGTGGTCGGCGTAGGACCCCATCCGCGTGAAGTGCATCCACAGATGGCGCTTGGCCAGCTCCTGGAAGCCGGGGGCCAGCGCGGTAGCCGAGACCGGGTCGCTCAGGTTGGTCGCCATCGTATGTCCTCCTTCTGACTGAAAAAGAGGGGCCCGGCTCGCCGGCCTTGCGGCCGCCTGCGCCACCCTCTAATCGGAACTCGTGCCGTGTTGGATAGACACTACGCACAACAGTACACCGCTCCCAGGCATGTATCAATGCGCTACCCGTTCAAGAGCGGATGGTCATGTTGTACGGGATGTATAAGACGATTGCCAAAGTTTGGGAATTGCGCACCTTGTCTTCTCTCCGATCCGGTCGTAACGTCTGCCACGACGTCCCCCCAACTTCATAGATCTCGGGGTAGATAGAGGCGACAAGGGAGAGACCATGGCCACTGCAAGCGTTGCCGCACCCGGCACTCCCGACCCATCGGGCGTGATGGACAAGGGCCTCAAGAAGAACGCGATCGGGTACCTCTCGAACATCGTGATCGGCGTCGCCTCCACGGCGCCCGCCTACTCGCTGGCCGCGACGCTCGGGTTCATCGTCGTCGTCAAAGGCGTCGGGGTGCACGCGCCCGCGGTGATGCTCGTGGCGTTTCTGCCAATGCTGCTGGTTGCCTCGGCCTACAAATACTTCAACCGCGCCGACCCCGACGCGGGCACGACGTTCGCGTGGACCACGCGCACGTTCGGGCCGTCCACGGGCTGGCTGAACGGCTGGGCGATCTTCCTCTCGGACGTGATCGTGATGGCCTCGCTGGCGGACATCGCGGCGATCTACACCTTCCAGCTCTTCGGCTTCAGCGAACTCGGCGAATCCAAAACGGCGATCATCATCGGCGCGGTGCTGTGGATCGCGATCATGACCTGGATCTGCTACCGCGGCATCGAGCTCTCGGCGCGCATTCAGCAGGTCCTGCTCAGCGCCGAGGTGCTCATCCTCGGGGTGTTCGCGGTGGTGGCCTTCGTCAAGGTCTACGGCAGCCACCCCCCTGCCGACTCGATCAAGCCCTCGCTCGATTGGATCAACCCCTTCGCGATGAGCTTCGGCGACCTGGTCGTCGCGCTGCTGCTCGCGGTCTTCATCTACTGGGGCTGGGACTCCGGGGTGGCGGTCAACGAGGAGTCCGAGGACCCGGCCGAGGGCCCGGGCAAGGCCGCGGTCATGTCCACGATCCTGCTCGTGCTGATCTACGTCGTCGTCTCGGCCGCCGCCCAGTCCTTCCACGGGGTCGGCTTCCTCTCCAACGAAGCCAACCAGGAAGACATCCTCAAGGCGCTCGGGACGGGCGTGCTGGGCGAACCCCTGAACAAGCTGCTGATCATCGCGGTGCTCACGTCGGCGTCGGCCTCCACCCAGACGACGATCCTGCCGACCGCCCGCACCACGCTGTCGATGGCGCACTGGAAAGCGGTCACCAGCCTGCTCGCCCGGGTCCACAAACGCTACCTCACGCCGACCGTCTCGACACTCGGCTTCGGCGCCCTGGCGATCATGGTCACGATCGCCCTGCTGCTGCTCTCCGAAAGCGTGCTGGTGGACTCGCTCACGGCGATCGGCTTCCCGATCTGCTTCTACTACGGCTTCACCGGCGTGGCGTGCGCCTGGTACTTCCGCCGCGAGCTGAAAGAAAGCACGCGCAACCTGCTGCTGATGGGCGTCGGCCCGCTCCTCGGCGGCCTGATGCTGTTCGGCATCGGCATCAAGGCGGCGTTCTACTACGCAGAAACGAAGAACGTCGAATCCAAGCCGATCCTCGGCATCACGCTGCCGCTGTGGATGGGCATCGGCGGGATGCTTCTGGGCGCGGTGATCATGTTGATCTCGCGTCCGTACTTCAAGGAGTTCTTCTCGC
The DNA here is from genome assembly GCA_963703395.1 of uncultured Solirubrobacterales bacterium. Lineage (GTDB taxonomy): Bacteria > Actinomycetota > Thermoleophilia > Solirubrobacterales > Solirubrobacteraceae > Palsa-744. Next base: position 2,307,421 of record OY969817.1, read on the forward strand.
GCAAGACCGAAGCCGCGCCGCCGGGCCTGCTCGAGCAGCCGCCGCCCACGGGACCAGTTCCTGAGCGCGTGGAGTTCTGAGCCTTCGACTGCCTGGGGGCAGATGGGAGCGAGGCGTGGCCAGTTGGAGCTCTGCGCCTTGCTCCTTACAGCTCCACCTGGCCGTGGGGTGAGCCGAGCTCAGCGAGGCGCTCAAGGAACGGGCCAGGCGGAAACGCCTCGGGGCCGAGCACGCCGGTTCCCTTCCACGCGCCCTCGTCGAGCAGCTCGAACGCCACGACGGGGTTGACCGCGGTCTGCCACACGACCGCCTGGCTGCCGTAGTCGCGCATCGTCTGCTCGTTGTCCACGACGTGGTAGAGGTACGTCGAGCGCGGGGCGCCGTCCCTGCCGACGCCCTTCACCCACGTGCCCGCGCAGGTGCGCCCGGTCATCCGCTCGCCCAGCGTCGCGGGGTCGGGCAGCGTGGCGGCCACCACGTCGCGTGGGGCCACCTCCACGCCGCGCACCGACACCGGGCGGGTGGAGTCGAGGCCGAGCTTGTGCAGCGTGCGCAGCACCCCGATGAACTCCTCCCCCAGGCCGTACTTGAACGTGACCCGCTCGCACTGCACCCAGCGGGGGATCAGCACCACCTCCTCGTGCTCCACGTTCACGCACTCCACGCTGCCGATCCCCTCCGGGAACTCGAACACCTCCGGCTCGGAGAACGGCGCGGTGGTGTAGAAGCCGCGCTCGCGCTCCCAGATCAACGGCGGGTTCAGGCACTCCTCGATCGTCGTCCAGATCGAGAACGTCGGCGCGAAGTCGTACCCCTCGACCACGAGGTCCGCCCCGTCGCGCACCCCCACCTCCTCGATCGTCGAGAACAGCTCATCGGCCGCATAGCGCGCGAACACGTCGGAGAGCCCCGGCTCCACCCCGATCCCCACGAGCGCCAGCAGGCCGGCCTGCTCCCACTCCTCGTGGCGCTTCAGCTGGTGCTCGCCGAGCATCACCCCCGGCAGCTCGTACGGGCGCTGCTCGTGAGGCTTGGAGAGCGTCATCGCCATGTCCAGGTACGTGACGCGCGCCTCGAACGCCGCGGCGAAGATCGGCTCGTTGAAGCGCGGGTCGCACGCGTTCAGCACCGCGTACGGCTTGACCTGCTCGATCAGCGCGACCAGCTGCTCGCGGCTGGAGGCGTCCACCTGCTCTGCGGCGAAGCGGTCGGCCTCGCCCAGCCGCGCGACCACGTCGTGCGCGCGCCGCGGCGAGACGTCAGCCAGCACCACCTTCTCGAATGCCGGCCGGCGCTGTGCGATCGCGGCAAACGCCGCGCCCACGCCGCCGGCTCCTACGACCAGGACTCGCATCTGCAGAACCTCCTCATCGTCGGGGGCGACGCGGCGCGTACCAGAGCCTGAGGCAGGCCGCGCCCTGCAGAGTGTTGCGCAGATCCGCTCTCCGGAACGGACAACCTGCGCCGTCTCCGCTGCCACAACGTCCCACAGCCACGCCCACCGGCGACGAGCGAGGCGTCTGGCGCAAGGCATAGCGTCCATTTGTGGTTCAGAACCATCCCAGCACCAGGGACCCCGACGGTCGCGTCGTCGTGTTCGATGCCGGCACGCGCCTGCACCTGGCGCTCGGCCGGCCCGATCTCATGGATGAGGTCGACCTCATCCTTGGAACCATTGCCCGTCCAGACCATCGCGTGGACGACCCCATCCCCGGGCGTGAGCATTTCTACCGCCGAGACCTCGATCCCCGACGCTGGCTGAGGGTCGTCGTAGACTTCAACGACGCACCCGCGCGGGTCGTGACCGCCTTGGTACAGGAGAACCCGCCACGCGACTGGAAGCCATGACCATCACCATCGCCGGCATCCCATTCGACCACCACCACTACGACGAGCGCGGCGACGTGCTCTACCTCAATGTCGGCGAGCCACGCCCAGCGGCACGCGGCCTCGAGACGCCTGACGGTCACGCGATCCACTACGACGAGTCCGGCGCCGTCATCGGCCTGACGCTGCTCAACGTCCGCCACACGCTCGAACGGGACGGCAGGCTCACGCTGACACTGCCACCTGAGCATCTTGAAGCCGACGCGCTCCAGCCAATCCTCGCGGCCGCCTAACCGCACGTCTCAGCCGATCGCAGCGCAGCGCACGAACACCGTGAGAAGGCGACGCCTCGCCGTGGCGGCGGTCCTGCTCGTGGGCCTCTCCTACGCGACCTTGATCCAGAACTTCTCCTGGAACCAGACCTCCCACTACGACCTGCTGCAGGCGCTCTACCACGACGCCACCACGATCGACCCCTACGAGCAGGACACGGGCGACAAGGTCCTCTACCGGGGGCACTGGTACTCGGCGCGCGCGCCCGGCCTCGCGTTGTTCGCGCTGCCCTGGTACACCGCCCTGAACGCAGTGGACGCCAAGCACTGGGCCCACAGCTCCCCGGCGCAGCCCGGCGACGACGAGCTGATCTACCTCGTCGGGCTGTGGGGCAACGTGCTGCCCGGCCTGCTGCTCCTCGTGCTGGTGTGGGGCGCCGCGGAGCGTCTGCAACCGGGCTTCGGGGGCGCCACCGCGGTCACGCTCGGACTCGGCACGATGGCGCTCGGGCTCTCCACGCTGCTCTTCTCGCACATCTTCACCGCCTTCCTGGGCTTCGCCGCGTTCGCGCTTTTGATGCGCGAGCGCGACGGCCCCCCGCGCGCGTGGCTCGCCGGAGCGGCCGGCCTGAGCATCGGCTACGCGATCTCATCGGAGTATCCGCTCGCGCTGCTCGCCGGGGTGCTCGGGCTCTACCTGCTCTCCCGCCGTGACGCGCTCACTCCCCTGTGGGTGCTGCGCCGCGGGGGCGCCTACCTCGTGGGGATCGTTGTGGGAGTGGTACCGCTCGCGCTCTACAACCTCGCCGCCTTCCACTCCCTCACCCACGTCGCCTACGCCAACGTGCTCCAACAGCAACGGGGTTTCTTTGGGATCACCGCCCCCAGCCTGCGCGTGGCGGCCACCCTGCTGGGCGACTCCCGCGGCCTCTTCACGCTCGCGCCCGTGCTCGCGATGGGGGCGCTCGGCACGGTCGCGCTACACCGCCGCGGGCAGCGCGCGGAGGCGCTCACGATCGCGGGCGTGTGCCTCTGCTACCTCACGTACAACTCCGGCTACTACCTGCCCTTCGGCGGCGCCTTCATGGGGCCGCGCTTCCTCGCCACGATGCTCGCGTTCCTGGCGCTGCCGTTGGCGATCGCCTTCAAGCGTTGGCCCGGCCCCACGATCGCCCTCGCCGCCGCCTCCCTGACGTGCGCGATCCTCGCCACGATCACCCACCCGCTGATCGGCTACGACACCCAGCCGGTCACCTGGATGCGCCACCTGCTCGAGGGCTTCTTCCAGCCCACGATCGCCACCGCCCACGGCCTCGGACGCGGCTGGGGGGAGATCTGGACCTTCCTGCTCCCCGCTACGGCCGCAATCGCGCTCGCCGCAGCGGCCACCCCCCGTATGCGCCTCACCCGCTCCTCACTGATCGCCGGAGCGCTCGCGCTCGCCGCCTGGGCGCTGTACGCCGCCCTGGCCCCAACCCTGCTCGGCCTCGACCACCAGGGCCTGCTCGACATCCTCCACTCCGGCGACGGGCTTGCTCTAGACAAGGGCGCCTACTTCGGCTCCTACCCCCTGCGCGCGCTCGTCCCGCTGGCCGGTGGGCTCGCCCTGCTCGCACTCGCGGTCGCGCGGATATGGCGCAACGCGCCGAAGGAGCCCGGGGAGGCAGCGGCTCACCCCCCGCCCAGCTCGGAGCGCAGCGCGTTGCCCGCTTGAGCTGTCTGTCAGTTGCGCGCCACGCGCACGCCGCAGCGCGCGGCGTGCATTGCGCGGCAGACCACCACGTAGCCGGAGCGGGGCTGGTCGTGGGCATTCATCAGGCCCGCGTCGAAGCGGGTGGAGCTGTTGCCCCCGGTCCAATCGTAGATGTAGAGGCGCTTGATCCGCGGGTTGGCGGCCGCGACTTTGAACATGAAGCCGAGCACCTTCGCGGCGCGCGTGAGACCTGAGCCGTGCTTGTTGGGGAAGGCACCGCCGAACTTCACGATCCCACCGGTCTCCGTGAGCCACACTTCGCCGCCGAGCGCCTGCACCAGGTCGCGCGTGCGCCAGCTTTCCAGGCGGTTGAGATCGGAGTAGTCGTGCAGGCCCCACACCGACGGCATCAGCGTCCGCAGGCGGTAGATCTCGTGCTTGAATTCCGCGATGTAAGCCAGCGTCGGGTAGATGTTGTTCTGGTCGAGCACGTCCAGGCCGATCACCGTGCAAGGCTCGCATGAGCGCTTCAGCGCCTGGTAGTACTCGGCCGCCTGCACGGCGGAGGGGCTCGAGAAGAGGTGCAGCACGTTGCCGCGGTTGGCCTCGTCCCAAGACTGGTACTCCCTGACGTGCGGGAAGCGCTTCACGAACCTCGCTACGTCGCGCTGATAGGTCGGCACGCTGGGCATCTTCGTCGGCGTGTACTCGGAGTGGTAGAAGGACACCAGGATCCGCTGGTGGCGGGCTTCCGCAGCGCGGATCCACGCGGTGGCGAGCTGCAGCGAGTACGGCCGCGCAACCGCGTCGTAGGGGACGATGTAGCGCACGATCTGCGTGTGCAATTGCTGCCACAGCGGATTGCCGAACATCTCATCCTGCTCGTCGCCGATGCCCGTCATATAGGACGGGCCGTGGGAGCGCGCAGCGTTCGCCGTGGGGGTGGAGGAGGCGGAGGAGGACGACGTCGAGGCAGGGGGCACCGGCGAGCTGCCGGCGGACGAGCTGCCGGCGGGCGGCGCGAGAGCACAGGCGAGCGCCAGTGCGGCCAGCACCCCGCCGAGCATCGCCGCCGCTGACCTGCGGGGAGATCTGGGCTTGGACCCGAGGAGAGCTCTGGGCATAGACCCGCGGAGAGATTCGGGCACGTTCATCCGAACAGCCTACGCATCCCAAGGTTGCGCCTGCGCCGCCTGCACCCGAGTTTGCACGGGCCCCTTTGTCGCGGTGCCCGCAGGCTGGGCCGTAGGCTGCGCGGGGGCCGGCGGAGCGGCGCCGGCGGGCCGCAGCACGATCACCTCGCCCGGGACGTTGGTGAGCAGCCAGGCCACCGCCTCCGGGGTGAAGCCCTCTCCCGAGCTGTCGGCGCCTGCCGCCACCACCATCCGCTCGAAGCTCTCATGCGCGATCAGCTCCCGCAGCGCGTGGCGCACCGTGCGCCCGCGCTCGATCCGAGAGTCGACCGGCACCTCCGCACGGGCGGCGCGCTGCTCGATCGCCTCCAGCATCGGCAGCGCCACGTCGCATTCGCTGCGCAGCGGCACGTCCACCGACACGCGCATCGGCACCAGCGCGAGGTAGACCGGCATCAGCGTCGCCCCCTCTGCGCGCGCGAGCCGCAGAGCGGCCGCGAGCGTGGGCTCCGAAAGCCCCTCGCCCGTGAACGGGAACGCGATCCGCCGCACCCGTGTGCGGCCGCCCAGCGCGCGGGTGCGGCGCCAGCGCTCGAGGCCGACCGCGGCCGCGAAGCCGACCGCCAGCGCGGCCACGACCAGGACCACGGCGAGCGCAGTCATAGAGCCGCCGCCCCCTCCTCCTCCGCATCTGCATCGCCAGGGCTCGGGCGCAGCGTGCGATCGGCGACGATCCGCAGGTCCACGCCCGGGAGGCCTTTGAGCAGCCGGAACGGCAGCGCCGGCTGGGTCAGCCTGCGCCACGCGCTCCGCGGCTTGGGGGTCCCCATCAGCAGGTACGTCGTGCCGCGCGAGCGCGCCACCCCGATCGCCGCCTCGGCCACGTCGTCGGCCTCCTCCAACAGCAGGTGGGCGCCCAGCACCGAGGCCAGGCGCCGCAGCGCCTCCAACTGCTCGCGCTCCTCCCTGCTCGGCGTCGCGCTCGGGGGCCGCACCACCAGCAGGTCGAGCTCCGCCCCCAGCCGCTGGGCGGAGCGCCACGCGCGGCGCACCACCCGCTGCGAGCGCGGGGTCGGGGTGACAAGCGCGAGCAGCCGCTCGGAGATCACCTGCGGGGCCGCCCGCGTGATCAGCCGGTCCTCGCTGCGGCGCGCCGCCGGCACCTCGCGCACGAGGCGCTCGTGCTCCACACCCTCCGCCACCTGGCGCAGCGCCGTCTCGCGCAGCGCCGAGAGGTTCTCGATCTTGAAGAAGTTGCCGAGCGCCGCCTGCACGCGCTCCGGCGGGTAGACCTTGCCGGCGCGCAGGCGCCCGATCAGCGCCTCCGGGGTGACGTTGACGAGCACCGTCTCGTCCGCCGCCGAGAGCACCGCGTCGGGGATCGTCTCGCGCACCCGCACACCCGTCAGCTGGGTCACCTGGTCGTTGAGGCTCTCCAGGTGCTGCACGTTGACAGTGGAGAACACGTCGATCCCCGCCGCCAGCACGGTGCGCACGTCTTCGTAGCGCTTCTCGTGCTCCACCCCCGGCGCGTTGGTGTGCGCGAGCTCGTCGATCAGGCACAGCTCTGGCGCGCGCGCCAAGACCGCGGGGAGGTCCATCTCCTCGAGCTCCGTGTCGCGGTAGCGCACCCGCCGACGCGGCACCACCTCCAAGCCTTCGCCCTGCACCACGGTCTCCTCCCGACCGTGGGGCTCCAGGTAGCCGATCGTCACGTCGCGCCCCGCCTCCGCCTCCGCCTGGCCCTCCTGCAACATCCTGTAGGTCTTGCCCACGCCGGCCGCCATCCCGACGAATACCTTGAGGTGTCCCCGATCGGTTGGCACGACACAGCATTGTCCTTTACGCGGCGGAGGATCACCACGCCGGGTAGAGTTCGGCGCGGAGAGCCGGGAAGCCTGGTCGGCGTGCCACTGCCCGTGGAGGCAATCGTGACCAGGAGCCAACTCGAGATCCCCGGATTGCACGCTCGGAAGCGACGATGACGTCCGACGCTCTGCTCGTCGCGGTCTTCGTGGCCGGCGTCGTCGTGAGCCTCGGCACAAGCTGGGTGCTGGTCACCACGCTCGAGCGGGTGGGGGCGCGACTCGGCCTCTCCGAGGCGCTGCTCGGAATGCTCGCCGCGCTGGCGGCCGACGCGCCCGAGATCACCGCGGCGGTGACGGCGCTCGCGCGGCACGACACGCGCATCGGCGCTGGGGTCGTGATCGGCTCGAACGTGTTCAACCTGGCCGCGCTGCTCGGCCTCGCGGCCGTCGTCGCCGGCCGGATCGCGCTGCACCGGCGAGTGATCGAGCTGGGCGGCGCGGTGGCGCTGTGGACCTCCGTGGTGTGCCTTGTGGTCGTGGCCGGCGTCCTCTCCCCCCTTATGGGACTCCTTGCGGTGTTGGCGGTGCTGGTGCCCTACCTCGCGATCCTCGCCATGGGCCTCGACCGAGTCGCGCGCCTGCGTCTTCCCGACTCATGGGCGGGCTGGCTGGCAGAGGCGGTCAGGGAGGAGGAGCTCGAGCTAGAGGTTGCGATCCACCCCAGCCCCGGAGGCGCCCGCGACGGCGCGCTGGCCGCTGTTGCCGTGCTCGTCGTCGTGGGCGCGAGCATCGCGATGGAGCGCACCGCGTCCGAGCTCGGCTCGCGCCACGCGATCCCCGGGATCGTGGTCGGCGGCCTGGTCCTCGCCGCCGTCACCAGCCTTCCCAACGCGGTCGCCGCTGTCTACCTTGCCTCCCGCGGCCGGGGAGCGGCCGTGCTCAGCACGGCGCTCAACAGCAACGCGCTCAACGTCGTCGCGGGGCTCCTGATTCCCGGAGCGATCGTCGGCCTGGGTGCGCCCTCCGGGCAGACGACCTTCGTGGCGGCGTGTTACCTCGGACTGACCGCTTTCGCACTCGCGAGCGCCTACCTCGACCGCGGCCTGCGCCGCGTCCCCGGCGCGCTGATCATCGCCTTCTACCTTGCCTTCGCGGTGGTACTCCTGGCGAATGCCTGACCACAAGCCGCTCCGCCCGACCCTGACGAGCCGTTCAAGCGGCGGGTGGGACGGTGCAAGGGAGGAGACACGGCCGGCAGGGGGACACGGCCGGCATTCACCCCACGGCTGGCGTCTACCCCCCCAGCAGGTTGTGCACGATCAGATCGATCAGCTTGATCCCGACGAACGGCGCGACGATGCCGCCGAGGCCGTAGATCAAGAGGTTGCGCCGCAGCAGCGCGCTCGCTCCGATCGGGCGATAGCGCACACCGCGCAGCGACAGCGGGATCAGCAGCGGGATCACGAGCGCGTTGAAGATGATCGCCGAGACGATCGCCGACTGCGGGGTGCCCAGGTTCATGATGTTGAGCACGTGCAGCGGCCCCTTCGTTTCGCCGGCGGTCGCGTAGGTGCTGATGAACACCGCCGGCAGGATCGCGAAGTACTTGGCGATGTCGTTGGCGATCGAGAACGTCGTCAGCGCGCCGCGCGTGATCAGCAGCTGCTTGCCCACCTCGACGATCTCGATCAGCTTCGTCGGGTTGGAGTCCAGGTTGACCATGTTGCCCGCCTCGCGCGCCGCCTGGGTGCCCGTGTTCATCGCCACCCCCACGTCCGCCTGCGCGAGCGCCGGGGCGTCGTTGGTGCCGTCGCCCGTCATCGCCACGAGGCGCCCGTCCTGCTGCTGCTCGCGGATCAGCGCGAGCTTCGCCTCGGGCGTCGCTTCGGCGAGGAAGTCGTCGACGCCGGACTCCTCCGCGATCTTGGCCGCGGTCAGGCGGTTGTCGCCGGTCACCATCACCGTCTTGATGCCCATCGCCCGCAGCTGGTCGAAGCGGACCTTCATGCCCTCCTTGATCGTGTCCTTGAGGTAGACCACGCCGAGCACCTGGCTGTCGCGCGAGACCGCCAGCGGGGTGCCGCCCTCGCGGCCGATCCGGTCGAGCTGCGCCTGCAGCTCCGGCGGGGGCGAGCCCCCCTCCCGCTTGACGAGCTCGACGATCGCGTCGCCGGCGCCCTTGCGCAGCTGCTGACCGTCGAAGTCGACGCCGCTCATCCTCGTCTGCGCGGTGAACGGCACGAACGTCGCATTCAGCGAGGCCATGTCGTGCTCGCGGATGCCGTACTGCTTGGCGAGCACCACGATCGAGCGGCCCTCCGGCGTCTCGTCCGCCAGCGACGATAGCTGCGCCGCCTCGGCCAGCTCGGACTCGGGCACGCCCGGCATTGGGATGAACTCCGAGGCCAGGCGGTTGCCGATCGTGATCGTGCCCGTCTTGTCGAGCAGCAGCACGTCCACGTCGCCCGACGCCTCCACCGCGCGGCCAGACAGGGCAAGGACGTTGCGGCGCACCATGCGGTCCATGCCCGCGATCCCGATCGCCGAGAGCAGCGCGCCGATCGTAGTTGGGATCAGCGCGACCAGCAGCGCGATCAGCGTCGTCTCGGAGATCGCCGTGCCGGCGAACAGGCCGAACGGGCGCAGCGTCGCCACCACGATCATGAAGATCAGCGTCAGCGCCGCCAGCAGGATGTTAAGCGCGATCTCGTTCGGCGTCTTGCGCCGCTCCGCCCCCTCGACCAGCGCGATCATGCGCTCGAGGAACGACTGCCCCGGCTCCTGCGTGATCTCCACGACGATCCGGTCGGACGTCACACGCGTGCCGCCCGTCACCGCGCTGCGGTCCCCACCGGACTCGCGGATCACCGGCGCGGACTCGCCTGTGATCGCCGACTCGTTGACCGTCGCGATGCCCTCGATCACCGTACCGTCGCCGGGGATCAGCCCGCCCGCCTCCACAACCACCACGTCGCCGCGCGTGAGCTCCGAGGCGGCCTTGGTGCTGCCGTCCCGCATCGTGGCGACCGTCTCCTTGCGCATCGAGCGCAGCGTGTCCGCCTGTGCGCGGCCGCGCCCCTCGGCGAACGCCTCCGCCATGTTCGCGAACACCACCGTCAGCCACAGCCACAAGGCGATCGTGAACGTGTACCACGCCGGCTCGTGGCCGCCACCGAGCGGCTTGCCGCCGAAGACCTGGATCAGCCACGTCACCGTCGTGATCACCGAGCCAATCTCCACGACGAACATCACGGGGTTGCGGACCTGCACCCGCGGGTCGAGCTTCTTGAAGCTGTCGATCAGCGCCCGCACGACGATCTCGCGCTGGAACAGCGAGACGGCGCGGCGCTCGCGGGCGGTCGGAATCGTGGACATCAGCCCGCACCTCCAGTCAGACGATCGAGGGCCAGGTTCAACTCGAGCACGTTCACTCCCCGCTCGCCCGAGAAGCCGAGGCCGCGCCCGGAGGTGTACTTCGCGATCAGCCCATTCACGGTGGCAAGCGGCAGACGGCGTACGGCCGCGACCCGGTGCGCCTGTATCCACGCGTTGGCCTGCGAGATTTCGGGATCGAGGTTCGAGCCCGAGGTGTTGACGGCGTTGACCGGGATCCTCGCCACGGTCAGCCCGGGGTCATACGGCTGCTTGTTCGGCGCCCTGTTCAGTTCGAGATAGGCCTTGATGTTTTCGGCGATCGCTTCCTCGGTTAGCCTGCTATTCGGGCCCCGGTTGGAGAACGTGCTGGCCGCGGCGTTGTAGGCGCCGCCTTCGGTGGCCGATGGGCGCGACTGGAAGTAGCGCGAGTCCGGTTCGGTGACGAGTTCTTCTTCCTTTTCCTCCGGCTTGCCGTTCTTGCCGATCACGGGCGAGGCGAAACTCTGACCAATGATCCTCGAGCCGACCAGCTTGCCGTTCAGGTGGATCTGCTGCCCGTTGGCGTTGCCGGGGAAGGCGACCTGGCTGATGCCGGTGATCGCCAGCGGGTAGACGAGCCCGAGCAGGACCGTGAACAAGAGGATGCCGATTGCGGAGGTGACGATGTCGCGTTTCATCTGTCTAAGAGGTCTTGGTGGAGGGAAATCGTGATGTTGTGAGAGTTGTGATTGAAGTGGAGTGGGGGGTGGTCGGGAGGGGGGCCTGCCCCCCTCCCGCCTAGTAGAGGTGTCCGGTCAGCCCCTGGACGATCGGGCCGAGTAGCAGGGCGGGGAAGAACGTCAGCGCCCCGACCAGCACGATCACACCGATCAGCAGCACCACGAACGTGGGGTTGTCGGTGCGCATCGTGCCGAGGCCCGCGGGGGTGACGCGCTTGCCGGCGAGGGCGCCCGCGACGGCGAGCGCGAACAGGATCGGCGCGTAGCGCGCGAACATCATGTCGAAGCCGCCGAGCAGGTCGGCGAACTTGATCCCATGCGCGCCCGCGTTGCCGGCGGCAGGCTGGACGTAGCCGGTGTACCCGGCGAATGCGGAGCCGTTGTTGTTCGCCTGGGACAGGTAGGCGTAGAAGGTCTCGGAGAAGCCCTGTGGCGTATTGCCGCCCGCCTTGGAGAGCGCCACTTCGGAGATCGATGCACGCCCGGATTTGCTCGCGGTGGCCAGCGCCGTGCAGAACAGCGCCGCCAGCGGCGTGATCAGGATGCCCAAGCCGGCGAGCTTGATCTCCCGCGCCTCGAGCTTCTTGCCCAGCCACTCCGGCGTGCGCCCGACCATCAGCCCACCGATGAACACCGCCAGCAGCACGTACAGCAGAATCGAGTAGAGGCCCGTGCCCACGCCGCCGAAGATCACCTCGCTGGCCGACAGGTTGGCGAACGGCACCGCCCCGCCGATGCCGGTGAACGACTCCAGCGCGCTGTTCACCGCGCCGCACGAGGTGACGGTGGTGATCACGTCGAACAGCGCAGAGCCCGCGATCCCGAAGCGCTGCTCCTTGCCTTCCATGTTGCCACCGGTGGAGCCCGCGATCACGTGCGTGTGCAGGCCGGCGGCGTGCTGCGCGGGCGAGCCGTGCGCCTCGGCGATGTACGCGACGCTCACTGCGCCGAGGAACATCACCATCATCGTCGCGTAGATCGCAAAGCCCTGGCGGCGGTTGCCCGCCATCCGCCCGTACATGAACACCAGCGCCGCCGGGATGACCAGCACCAGCAGCATCTCGAAGAGGTTGGTGAACGCCGTCGGGTTCTCGAACGGGTGCGCCGAGTTGGTGTTGAAGAAGCCGCCGCCGTTTGTCCCCAGCAGCTTGATCGCCTCCTGCGAGGCGACCGGCCCCATCCCAATCGTCTGCGTCAGACCGGTGATCGTGTGCACTGTCAGATAAGTGGAGAGGTTCGCGATCACCCCTTGCGAGACGAGCACCAGCGCGGCGATCACCGACAGCGGGGTGAGCAGGTAGAGGATCGTGCGCACCAGGTCCTGCCAGAAGTTGCCAAGGCTCTTGCCGGTGCGCCCGACGATCCCGCGCACCAGCGCGACCGCCACGACGATGCCCGTCCCGGCCGACAGCCAGTTCTGCACGGTCAGCCCCGCCATCTGGCTGAAGTAGCTCATCGTCGTCTCGCCGCTGTAGTACTGCCAGTTCGTGTTCGTCATGAACGACGACGTCGTGTTGAACGTCACGTCCCACGTGCCCGATTTGTAGCCAAGCGGGTTGAGCGCATGGGGCACCCACGGAGCGTTCTGCGTGCGCAGGATCAGATACAGCAGCAGCCACCCGGCGAGCGAGAAGACGATCAGGCTTTTCGCGTAGGACTTCCAGTCCTGCTCGCGCTTTGGGTTCACCCGCAGGACCCGGTAGAGCAGCCGCTCCGGCCCCGCCAGCAGCGGCGTCAGGAAAACCCGCTGACCGGTATACACGCTGGCCATGTAGCGGCCGAGCGGCATTGCGAACACCGTCAGGAAAATCGCGAACAGCGCGATCGTCAACCAGCCCGCGAAGGTCATGCCTAAAGGTTCTCTCCGCGGATCAGAGCGTAAAAGAGGTAGGCGATGATCAGCACCGACACCACCAGGCCGAAGAGATCGGCGCCGCTCATGTGCGCGACGAACGCACCTAGGGGAGGTGCGCTCATATCCGGTCGATCCCCTCGACTATCGCGAGCAGGATCGCGAACATCGCGATCCCGATCAACACCGCCACAACGTCCATGCGCTTACTATTCCCGCTGCGCCATCACGGCCGCGTGACGATTAACCGCCTGCGTATAACGATTTCGTTACGATGAGATGCGGTCAGGCTGGTGCTGGTACCGAGAGCCCCTGTTCGATGCGATGGGCGAGTTTGGCGAAGTCATTGAAAGCCGCGCTCACGGCCTGCTGATGTGCGCCAATCGCACCATCCGCCGGCTTGAGCGCAAAGACTGGCTTGCGTGCCTCCTGGCCCATCGGGATCAGGCTGTGATAATGCCTTAGCATCGCCAGGCAAGCAGGATCTTGGGCGGGAGTGGGCGCAGCCGCCCCCGGATCGTCGAGAACGGCACGCCGGTATGTTGACGGCATCTGCTCGATCCACCGCCCGTATGCTTTGACTGGCCGGTCCAGCCGGACGCCATGTTGGAGGACCACGTATCCAAGCGGGCACATTTGTCCTTCCGGCAACTCAAGCACCCCAGGCTCCGGATTCTTCGTAACCCTCTCCTGCCACTCAGATCGCCAGTGTCGCAATGTAGGACCAAGATTGCGAAGCCCCTGAAGCGAGAAGAGGTCTGGTGCGAGCGGAATCAGCACATGGTCGCAAGACACCAGAGCCGCACGGTTCAGGGCGCCCAGGTTCGGGCCAACATCAATGAGGACTAGATCGTGGTTGAGCTCGCGCGCCGCAGCGATGATAACCTGCCACATAGCACTGATGATTCGAAAAGCACGGGCTCTGCCGTCCACACACGCGGACCACTGACTGCTCAGTTCATCCTCGAACATAGACAGGCTGAGGTCTCCGACCACCAGCCCGAGCCGATCTGCGATCGGCTCGACGTGTACCTGACCGAGGCCACCCGTACCGTCAAGTAGCGGCTTGAGAGGGCCAGCAAGCGTCTTCCGCGGACCCATGTCGCTCCACAACTTCTCAAGTCGCTCCTCATCGAGGAAAGCAGCCGAGAGATTGGCCTGGGGATCAAGATCGGCCGCCAGCACACGGTGGCCGCGTTCGGAGAACATCCAGGCGAGGTGGTAGGCAAGACTGGTCTTGCCTACGCCACCCTTGTTGTTGAAGAAGGCGATGATCGGTGGATCGGTCATGCGGAGTCGATGATGACAGACACGTATGTGGGCTCGATCTGGAAACGTGGCGGTGGATTGCCATTCTCAGCGAGCGCCCGTCGAGCGGTGGCGATGCCCACTCCAAAGCGCTGCACGTATCCCAGCTGGTACATCGCCTCCGCGATCGTCGGGTTGCGATAGTCGACGATGCCGGGCCTCCCGAAGTTCTCGACCGTCACCACTCCGGACGGTCCGCCGGGACTCATGATCTCGACTCGATCGGTCAGCCAGGTCACCCGTACGGGCGCCATCGACATCTCATACGTCCGATGCATGAGCGCATTGCGGGTCAGCTGCTGGAGGGCGACCAGGGGATAGTCGGGGTGACGCTGCTCTATGGGTCCAGACGTCAGGTTGACCGACGTACGCACATTGATCCTCAGGATCTCGTCAAGCTCGCGCAGAAGATCCGGTAGCGGACGTGCGACCCGATGCGCGTCTAGGACATCGTCAGCGATTGTCGTCCCGTCGAAGCGAAGAAACTGGACATATGCGCCAGGAACGAATGGGGTGGGATCGCGTCCCACGACGACCATCCCAGCCACGGTCGGCACACCGTCGGGGCTCGCAAAGCGCAATGCGGCGAGCTGGTGCTGAACTGAGCGGTCGTTGGCCGCCAGCACCTCGGGAGCGAGTGCGGCAGGGAGATACGTACGCTCGAAGAGCTCCAGATCGAGGTCGTCGATGCCTGCGGAGGGCAACGGACGTGAGTCGAACGGAAGATCGCCCGCCCGCCGCCGCTCGGCCAGGCGGGCCTCCTCTTCGGGAGTGGCGAGAGCGCGTCTGGGACCGACCCGGATCCACGGGGCACCTTTGTAGCGAACGGGCGGCGCCTTCGATGGCATCACCTCGACAACCGCGATCTCGACGCCCTCCAGGAGACGCTTGCTCACCATAATGGAAGGCAGCGGCAGGACGTTCCCGTCCTCACGCAGACCTCCGAGATCTCGCAGCAGCTCATCTGTGATCCTCAGGCCCCTCGGCAGGCCCTTATCCGTCACGCCAACGAGCAGGTATCCGGGTGAATCATGCCCGGGCAAATCATTGGCGAATGCACAGACCGCCTGCGCCACCTTGTCCCGGTCGGTGAACGCCTCCTTGCGCTCCACCCGATCGGACTCCACGTCGCGGGCGAGCTGCTCCAACTCCTCGTCGGTAAGCGGCGGCATGGCAGCCATCATGACAATCGCCCCGCTTCAAAGCATCGCCAACAGATGGGCCGCACAGTCACGTGCATCACGCCCGGCACCACGCTGCGAACGCCGCTGGCAACCCCTCAGGGGGTTGCCCATCAAAAAAAGAAAGGCCATCACCCTCTCATCCTGCGAAGCGGTACCCCACACCCGGATCGGTGAGGATGTAGCGCGGGCGCTCGCCCTGCGGCTCGATCTTCGCGCGCAGACGCGCGATGTGCGTGCGCAGCGACTGCACGTCGTCCACGTACCCCGGGCCCCACACCTCCGCCAGCAGCGCCCTGTGCGTCAGCAGCCGGCCGCGGCTCTGCGCCAGCACCCGCAGCAGCTCGAACTCGATCGGGGTCAGGTGGACCGCGTCGCCCTCGCGGCGCACCGCGTGCGCGGCCACGTCCACTTCCAGGCCGTCCACCGCGATCGTCGGCTGCTCCGTTCCCGCGCCCTCGCTGCGGCGCAGTGCCGCGCGCAGCCGCGCCACCAGCTCCCGGGCCCCGAACGGCTTGGTGATGTAGTCGTCCGCCCCCGCCTCCAGCGCCCTCACCTTCTGCTCCTCCTCGCCCACCGCCGAGAGCACGAGGATCGGCATCTCGCTCCACTCCCGCAGACTCCGCGTCACCTCCACCCCGTCGCCCTCCGGCAGCACCAGATCCACGATCGCCGCGCGCGGCGCTCGCACCGCCGCGAGGTCCAGCGCCTCCGGGGCGCTCTGCGCGCTCAGCACCTCGAAGCCCGCCTCCCGCAGCACCACCTTCAGCGCCCGCAGGATCTGCGGCTCGTCGTCGACCACCAGCACCCGCGGTTTCGCGGGCGTGGCCTCAGCCGCCACCGCTCATGCTCCCCGCGCGGCCGGTACCGCCGCTCCGGGCGCTGGCGCGCTGCGCTCCAGCGGCAGCTCGAACACGAACGTCGCTCCCTGGCCCGGCAGCGACTCCACGTGCAGCGAGCCCCCGTTCGCTTCGATGAAGCCCCGGGCGATTGCGAGACCCAGGCCCGAGCCGCGGCGCCCTCCGCGCGCCGTGCCCGCCCGGTAGAACGGCTCGAACACCCGCTCCAGCTGCGCCGGGGGGATCCCCGGGCCGCGGTCCACCACGCGCACGATCAGGCGGTCGCCCTCGCCTGTCATCGTCCGCACCGCCCGCGCCCGCACCGATACCGGGTGGCCCCCCGAGTGCCGCCGCGCGTTCTCCAGCACGTTCACGAACGCCCGCTCCAACTGCGTGGAGTCCGCCCGCACCAGCGGCAGGTCGCGGTCGATCGAGAGTTGAAACTCCTCCGGTTGGGAGCTCAGGTCCTCGAGCGCATCCGCGGACGCGGGCTGGGCCGGCGGGGACGTCGCATCAGAGGTGGGTGGGGGCGATGGCGGCGCCAGATCCTCCAGCGCCATCCCGATGATCTCCTCGACCGACAGCCACTCCCGCCGCGGCTCCGCCGCCCCCGCCTCCAGCTTCGAGAGGTCCAGCAGGTTGTCCACCAGCCGCGACAGCCGCCGCGTCTCCCCAAGGATCGCCGCCGCCAGCTCCTCCCGCTCCCGCGGCGAGACCCCCGGCAGCGCGATCGCCTCCGCCGCCGCCGAGATCGCGGTGAGCGGGCTGCGCAGGTCGTGCGAGACCGCCCGCAGCAGCGCCGTCTTGACCACGTCCGCCTGGCGCAGCGCCGCCGTCTCCACCACCCCCCCCTGCAGCGCCTCCCGCTCGAGCGCCGCGCTCAGCAGCGCCTCCAGCGCCGGCACCACCCGCTCCTGCAGGCGGTACAGGCTGCGCTCCGAGCTGTCCGCCGCCACCACCACCGTCCCCAGCCGGCGGTCCCCCTCGCGCAGCGGGAACGCCACGCTGCGCGCATCCGGCTCCACCGCCTCCATCGCGATCGCCGCCGAGGGCAGCTCGAGCGCCTGCGCCATCCGCGCCGCCGCCGTCGGCAGCCCCTCCGCGAGGCTTCCCCCCCGCAGCAGCACACGCGCCATCTCCGTCACCAGGCTCGCCTCCCGCCGGCGCTCCAGCGCCTCCCGGCGCGAGCGCGAGGTCGGGACCGGCACGATGCCGAGCAGGCGCGACATACGCGCTCAGCGTAGATCAACCAGCGGGCCGGGGCACGGCCGAAGGGACGCGCGGCGGGGCGTTACACACCGCTGCAGGGACCCGCGCTCCTTGTGCGATCGCACCACATCCCTCCCGCGATTGGGCCCGAGCCGTGCTTTCGTCCGGGCGCGCCGCGGCCCTATAATGCCCACAGCCGCTTTCGTCGATCCCCAGGAGGTGAACCCCATCGAGGGACAGCACCGCACGCGGCAGGGGTCGCACAGTCGGACGACGCGCTCGGTGCTCCTGGCCGCGGGCGCCCTCGCGCTCTGTCTGCCCGGCGCCGCCGCGGGCGCCGTCTCGCCGCTGCCGGCCGCCGACTACGCCGTGCGCTCGGTGTGCGCGGCGCCCGCCCCCGGGTACGCCGGCTGCCTGGCGGTGCGACTGGTGCCTCTGACGGCGTCCGCACGCGCCCGCACTCACCCGCTGGGGATGACCAGAAACCGGCCGATCGCGTCCTCCAGCCCCGCCGAAGGCGTCGATGGCCTGCGGCCGCAGGATCTGCGCAGCGCCTACTTCCCCAGCGAACCCCCCGAAGCGCCCGCGTCCGAACCGCAGACGATCGCACTCGTGGACGCCTACGACGACACCAACGCCGAAGCCGACCTGAACGTCTACGCCGAAGAACTCGGGCTGCCAGTGCTATCCAAATGCACCGCGGGGGCCGTGGCCGACTGCTTCGAGAAGGTCAACCAGCACGGCGAAGCCACGAACCTTCCAGCCGCCGAAGGCGGGTGGGCGCTCGAGACCTCCACGGACATCGAGGTCGCCCACGCCATCTGCCAGAACTGCCGGATCCTGCTGGTAGAGGCCAACTCCTCCTCCTACGAAGACCTCGAACAGGCCGAGGAAACAGCCGTCGCACTCGGGGCCACCGAGGTCTCCAACTCCTGGGGAGGCCAGGAGTTGCCGTTCGACAGCCCAGCCTTCGACCATCCGAAAACCGTGATCACCGCCGCGGCCGGCGACGACGGCTATCTCAACTGGACCGAAAAAGGCGGGTCGAGCTACTTCCCCGGCGCCGACTACCCCGCCTCCTCGCCCCACGTGGTCGCGGTCGGCGGCACCAGGCTGACCCTGGGCGGCGGCACCCGGCAGAGCGAGACCGTGTGGAACGACGGTGAAGCCAACGGGGCGGCCGGCGGCGGCTGCAGCGAATGGTTCACCGCCCCGTCCTGGCAGCAGGGCGTCGCCGACTGGACGGCCGTGGGCTGCAGCTCCAAACGCGCCGTGGCCGACGTGTCCGCCGACGCCGACCCCTACACCGGGGTGGCCGTCTATGACTCCGTCCCCTACCCCTCCGAAGAAGAAGGTCTGGGCGCCACGGTGCTCGACTGGGTGCCGATCGGCGGCACCAGCGTCGCCTCCCCGATCGTCGCTTCGGTGTTCGCGCTCGCCGGCGGCGCGAGCGGGGTCGCGTACCCCGCCAAGACGCTCTACACCCGCCTCGGCTCCCCCTCCGGCTTCCCCTCGCTGTACGACGTCGCCGAAGGGGGCAACGGCAAGTGCGACGGGGCTTACCCAGCGGGTGGCTGCAGCGGCTCGCTGGCGTCCCGACTCGACTGCGGCAAGGGAGCGTCGATCTGCAACGCCGCCCCCGGCTACGACGGCCCCACCGGCGTCGGCGCCCCCGACGGTGTCGCCGCCTTCGAGCCCGAAAGCGAAGAAGAACACGTGAAGCGGGTCGCAGCGGAAGCTAAGGCCACCGAAGAAAAGCAGGTCGAAGAAGAACGGAAGGCCACCGAAGCGAAGCAGGCAGCAGAAGCGAAAGCCGAAGAAGAACGGAAGGCAAAGAACGCCGAAGAAGAACGACGGGCCGTCGAAAAGAAGCTCAAGGAAGAAGAAGCGCGCAGTGGCACCGGGGAAGGCTCCAACGGCGGGGAAGGCGCAACGACGAGCAACGGCGCCGGCACAGGCCAGCTGATCGCCGGCTCGAGCAGCTCGGCGGCCGGTGGGCTCGGCGGCTTCCCGTCGGGCGCGAGTGCCGGCCCGGGGGGATCCGCCGGTAGGACCGTCCATCTCTCCCGCCTCGCCCTCACGGCCCGCGCGAGCGCGGTGATCGCCCGCGGCGTGCCGACCCTCGCCCAGGTGGCGTTCGCCTTCACGCTCAGCGCCCCCGCGCGCGTTCAGGTCACGCTCTCCCGGCAGACCCGGGTCCACGGGCGCCTGCGCTGGGGCTCCGCACCGGGCGCGCTCACGCTCAACGTCGCCGCGGGTCGCGACCGCACCCATCTACGGGGCCGCAGCGCCCTTTCTCCGGGGCGCTACCGCCTCACGCTCGCACCCGCGCACGGCGGGGCGCGGTCGATCGTGTTCGTGCTGGGGTAGCCGAGGTAGGAGCCGCACGGCCTCCGCTCACCGCGTGGCCCCCTCGGCCACGCTCGCCACGTCCGCCTCCCGCCGGATCACGTGCTCCACCTGCTCGCCGCGAGGGGTCAGCTCCCACGCATTGGGCGCGCCGCGCCGCCCACCGCTGCAGTCGTTGACGATCAGGCCCTGGGACTCCAGGCGGCTGAGCAGCTTGGAGATCTGGCCCTGGTCAACGACCTCCGCGCGGTTGCCCACCTCGCGGTTGCTCGACCCGGGGTGTTCGGCGATCGCGATCAGCACGCGGGCGGTGCGGTAGGTGAGCCTCATGCCCACCCCCTCCACCGCAAGGCGGCCGCTCCCCCGCGGCTGCGAACGCCGCCGCACGGGCCGCGCGAGCTCCCGCTTCGCGGCCGCGCTACCCAGGTAGGGGAGCACGACCAGGCTCGTCAGCTCCCCCAGTAAGTTGCTCGGCGGGTCGGGGTTCGGCGCGAGCAGACGCGTTTGCAGGACCGCCAGCAGCGCGCCCACGACCCCCTCGGCCGTGATCCCGGGGGGCTCGGTGCGCGACGCCGCCTGGAGGCGCCCGCGGTCGATGTACCCGCACAGCGTCGCGATCGCCCTGGCGCGGCTGCGCTGCACTCTCGGACCGGCGCCCAGGGAGTCGACGATCCACAGGCGCGCCAGCTCGGGCTCCTGCTCGACCAGCTCGAGCATCGCGGCGAGGGCCGCCCTGACCGCTTCGATCCACCGGGACTCGCCGCTGTACGCCTCGGCCATCGTGGCGCCCGCGCGCCGCGTGACCCACTCGAAGGCCGCGAGCAGACCCTCCTCGATGTCGGCGAACTGCTCGCGCAGCTTTCGTGTCGAGACCTCCGCCCGCGTGGCGACGTCCGCGAACGTGACGGAGCGTACGCCTCGCTCGGCGACGACCTCCGCCGTAGCCCTGAATATCCGTGTGCGCCTGTCGTGCTCCACGGCACCCCTTCGATCGTGCACCCGCTCCCCTCTCTCCTGCACCCAACCCCTTGGACCCATGCGCGACTGCCCTGCACCTTACGCAAGCTTGATCTTTGCCACCGGCAGTATCTTCTCATTGTCTAGCCGCCGGCGGCACTATTGTAGGGAGGCGTTTTCCAGGGGGTGTGCAGCTCGCGCGCGCCGGCGGCGGGCCGGGAGGCCCGGAGGTGCGTCTGACAGCCCCGCCGCGCCGCTCCTCGGCCGCAGCGAAGGCGTGGAGCGTCGAACCGGCTCCACGCGCCGCCTGAGCGGCTCTCGCCGCCAGTCCCGAGATGCTGTTTCCTACTATTCGAGCCTCGCCGGAGCGTCGCTGCGCGCATTTTTTCGCGTGTGTGCAGGGGAAAAGCGAAACGTCGCACGCCAGCGCTCGGGCCGGAGCCGGACCTTCTCGCAATTGCAATTGCGCGACTGCACGATCGGACTTACCCTCGGATCGCGGTGATTATCCGACCTTCTCCTGCGCCTGTAGCTCAACTGGCTAATGGCCATGATGGCAGTGGCGCCCGATCCCCACGTGTAGTCATTCAACCGGCGACGAGCTCTGGGCCCCGTGCCCGCGAGCCTCGCGAGCCGGCGGCTATCTGCCGCGTAGCGGCCGCTTGGCTGGAGTGGGCCTACACGAGTCGTAAGTGGTCTAAGAGCAGCGGCCTTCTAAGCCGCCGATGTGGGTTCGAGCCCCGCCGGGCGTACCTCCCTTTGATCGAAAAAGAGGGGCCCGGCTCGGCAGCCTCCGGCCGCCTGCGCCACCCTCTAGGCCCGTGAAGTGCTCGATCGGCTCACACGGGCCCTGAGCGCGGCCACGCCGCGGGGCGAGTTCTCGGTGATTCCGCTGTACAACCCCCGCCGGGGCGCCGACGCGCAGGTCTTCTTCAGAAGCTTCCACCCCACTCGCCCGGAGGGGGAGCCTGCGGACGCGGACAAGCTCGCTGACGCGGGGAAGCTCGCGGACGCGGGCGAGCTCGCCGCGGCGCGCGAGGCGCTCGCCGCGCTTCCCGAGGTGGCGGCAGTCCGCGCGCGCGGAGACGCGCTGACGGTTCGCTTCGCCGACGAGCTCCTCGCCCAGCTCGGGGGACGGCTGGAGGCCGGCGAGGAGCGCGTGTTGGACGCGCGCGACGTGCTGGGGGGCGCCGCGGTGCTCGTCAACTTCTGCGACGCCAACCCCACGAAGGCGCTGCACATCGGCCATCTGCGCAACATCGCGCTCGGCCAGGCGCTCGCCGCGGCGCTCGCGGCCGCGGGCGCGCGGGTGACACGCCAGAGCCAGGTCAGCGACTACTGCCGCAGCATGGGCGAAGCGCTCGCCGGCTACATGGAGCTGCCCGCGCACATCACCCCGCGCGCGCTGGGAGTGAAGAGCGATCACTTCGTGGGCGAATGCTTCGCTCGCTACGCCGGCCCGCCGGCCGACCCGCCGGGGAGTGGCACCGGGGATCCGGCACTGAGCGCGGAGAGTGGTACTGGGGATCCGGCGCTGAGCGCCGAGGAAGCCGTCCGGCACGATCTCGCGGAGGAGCTGCTCGGGCGCCTGAGCGCGGGGGACCCCGAGATCGTGGAGCGGTGGCGGAAGCTGCACGGCTGGGCACTGGAGGGGCAGGAGGCGACGCTCGCCGCGCTCGGGGTGAGACTCGACCGCATGGTGCGCGAGTCGGACTCGCGCCCTCTCACGCGCTGGATCCTCGACACTGGGCTGGCCAACGGCGTGCTCACGCGGACAGACAGCGGCGCGGTGGTCTTCGAGACAGGGGAGGACGAGTACCCACGGCTGCTACTGGCGCGGCCGGATGGCTTCCCCACGCAGCACCTGCGCACGTTCGCGCTGTGGCACACGCTTCACAGCTCGCTTGACGGCACACGTTCGATCGAGCTGGTGGGCGAGGAGTGGCACGCCTACGTGCGCTACCACGAGCGTCTCATGCAGGGTGTGGCGCCCTCCGACGAGGAGCGCCACCCCACCAGCAACGTGATCTACGGGATGGTCACGGTGGAGGGCGGCGCGGTGAAGTCGAGCAACGGCCGGCCCCCGCTTGTGGACGGGCTGCTGGAACGGCTCTGCGCCTCGCAGGAGCTCGGGCAGCTCGCCGCGCAGAGCGAGGGCCGCTTCAAGCCGCGAAGCCTCGCGGCGCTGATCGCGCTCGGCTTCTACCTCGGCCGCCCGACCCGCAAGCCGGTCGATCTCACGCTGACCGAGATGCTCGACCTGCGCGGCGGGGTCGGCTGGGATCTCGCACGGGCGGCGGTCCACGCGTGGAGCCCACGGTACGACGGGCCGCCCGACCCGGCGCCGGACGAAGGGCGCTACCGCCAGACGGTCCTGCAGTCCCAGGTCCACCGGCAGCTGCTCGCGCGCGCGGTGGAGCGGCTCGACGTGTACGAGCTCGCGCGCTTCTACGGGCACCTGAGCCGCCGCTACCTGGCGGAGGGCGGGGGTGCGCGCACGGCGAACGGGAACGCGCGCGCGGCCGGCGAGGACGCCCGCGTGGCGCGGGCGATGCGCACGCTGCTCGCCGCCGGCCTGGGCGCGCTGGGCCTGCCGGGCGCGGCGCGCGAGGGCGGTGGGGGGCGATGACGCCGGTCGCCGCCGGCCCGGGCATGGAGAGCGCCTGCGCGGAGAGCCCGTGCGCGATGTCCCCGGGCGCCGCGAGCAGTGGCACGGAGGGCTCACGCACGGAGAGCCAGGTGGCGCAGCTGGACCGCAACGAGGCGCTGCGGGGGCCCCCGCCGGGGGCGGTCGAGCGGGTGCGCGCGGCGATCGCCCGGGGGCACGTCTACCCGCACGAGGCGGTGGCGCGCGCAACGGCCGCCGCGGCCGCTCACCTGGGGGTCGATCCGCGGCAGGCGATCCTCACCACCGGCGTGGACGAGGCCGCCGACCTGTGCATCCTGGAGCTCGGCGACCCCTACACGGTGACGCCGGGCTTCGACGGCTACAGCGACCGCGCAGTGGCGCTGAACCACCGCTGCCGGGCGTTCGCGCTGACCGCGGAGCACGCGCTCCCGCGGGAGCTGATCGAGGCGACCGGAGCGGGGCGGCTGGTGGCGCTCGCAAGCCCGAACAACCCCACCGCGAACGCCTTCGCGCAGGAGTCGTTGCGCGCGCTGCTGGACCGCTCGGCCCACCTGCTGCTGGACGAGACGTACGCGGACTTCTGCGCGGCGGCGCCGGGCCTGCGGTGGCTCGCGGAGCACCCGCGGCTGCTCGTGTTCCGCTCGTTCTCCAAGGCGTACGGCCTGGCGGGGCTGCGCATCGGCTGCGTCGTCGGCGAGGAGCAGCTGATCGCGCGCCTGCGGGCGCGGCAGGCGTATCTGACGACGAGCGGCCTCGCGGCGGAAGCGCTGGTCGGGGCGCTGGAGAGCGACGCCGACTTCCCGCGTCGCCACGCGCGCGAGGTGCGCGCGCTGCGCGCGGAGCTGATCGCGCGGCTGCGGGCTCTGGAGCTGTTCGAGCGCGTGCACGACAGCGAAACCAACTTCGTGTTCGCCACGTGCGCCTCGGCGAGCGAGGCCGAGTCGATCCGCCGGACGCTCGCGGCGCGCATGAACGTGGTCGTTGCCTCGACGGCTCCCCTTGGGGAGCCGTCGGGACTACGGATCGGCGTGAGCCTGCAAGCAGACGCCGACCGGCTGATCGAGGGATTGACCGCAATCAAGGACCTGCTCAACGTGGACCCCAAGGAGGAGATACCAGCATGAACGCCAGTACCCAGCCGATCGCGGCGATCACGCCGGAGGCCACCACCCGCGCGGCCTTCCGGCCGACGCTGCTCAGAGCGCTCGACTACCTCGCGGGGTGGGCCACCGCGGAGCTGCTGATGGCGATTCTCGAAGACGAGCCGCTGCTGGCGGCGCTCGAGCAGGGCGTCTCGGCGGAGGAGTTGGCGCAGCGGCTGGGATCGCCGGGCAGCGAGCGCACGGGGGCATCGGGGAGCGAGCTCACGGGCGCGCTGCTGCAGGCGCTGCACTCCGAGGGAGCGGTGGTCCTCGAGGCGGGGGTCTACCGCTTCGCTGAAGACCTCTCCGAGTTGCGCGCCGTGCACGGGTGGCTCGAGCTGCTGATGGAGGGCTACCGCGACCTCTTCCAGGGCGTGGGGCGGCTGATGCGCGAGGGCGACGGGAGCATCGAGCGCAACCACCTGCGCGTCGCGCTGGGCAGCGCGCGAATCGCGATCTACGACGCGGTGCCGCTCACGCTGCGGCTGATCGAGCGGCTCGGGGCCTCGGAGGGTGTGGTGCTCGACTACGGCTGCGGCAACGCGCTGTACCTGATCGCGCTCTGCACCCAGCACCCGGGGCTGCGCGCGGTCGGGGTGGAGCTCGCGCAGGAGACGGTCGAGGCCGCACGCCGCCACGTGCAGGCGGCGGGCCTAGAGGACCGCATCGCGATCGAGCACGCCTCGGCGCCCGACTACGTGCCCTCCGAGGAGATCGACTTCGTGGTCTCCGCGTTCGTCCTGCACGAGATCGTCGGCCAGCGCGGGGTCGAGGGGACGGTCGAGTTCCTGCAGTCCTTCGGCCGGCGCTTCCCCAAGGCCCGCCTGCTGATCATCGAGGTCTCGAACCCCTACAGCGAAGGCCGCGGCGAGCTGGTCGGCTCCGACCGCCAGGGGCGGGGCTACTACAACTACTACATCTGGCTGCACTCCGTGACCACGCAGCGCCTGCTCCCGCACGCGGAGTGGCTGGAGCTGTTCGAGCGCGCTGGCTACCGCGTGGTTCACGAAGAGCGAGTGGACGACATCGTCGACTCCACGGGCCTGGAGATCGGCTACGCGCTGGAGCGGACATAGAGGGTGGCGCAGTCGGCTTCAAGCCGGCTGGCCGAAACGGGGACCGATTAGGGCGACACTCGCTCCGCTCGCATCCCCGAATCGGCCAGCGCCGGAGGCGCGTGTCTCCCGGCTTCGGTCGGGCCCCTCGTTTTTCAGACAGAAGGTTTTCATTTGGGATCGTCCGCGCGAGCCGTGCGGAGAACCGCGGCGGTGGGCGCGAGGCTTCCGTGCCTCGCGGCCGGCTCACCTCCCCACATCAACTCAAACGCCGTCCAACTCCGTCGGACCGACAACGAAGCCCAAACGAGCCGTCCCCCGCCTCATGCGCGCGTCCAGCGTGACGAGCTGACAGACAAGCAGGCGCGCCAGCGCCACATAGTTCGCGTCGTACGTCTTCGCCCATCCAAGCTCGTCCGCGACTTTCCACGCCTCTCGCGCGAGTCCGTCCGGCTCACAACGCCGAACCGGAGCACTGAGGACGCGGCCGAGCACCGGCTCGGCTTGCTCGCGACGCAGCTCGCCCCGCCAGAGCATTGCGTGCAGCGTCGAGACGGCCTCGATCCACATGAGCGGCGGAGCGACAAGCTCAAACCTCCGAAACCGCTCGAACCCAACAGGATTCGCTGCCGCAGCAGCGGCTACGCTCGCATCGATGACGAGCTTCAACGGCCAAGCCGCGACAACGCGACGGCCGCGACCCAGTTGGGTGCAGGTGTGCCGTCCTCAAGCTGCTGCCACTCGGGCGGCAACGGCAGCATCGGATACATCTCGTCCCGCACCTCATCGAGCGCGCCAGGATCGACCAGCTGCTTGCCCTGCGCGGTTTCGGCCCGCAGACGGCCCTCGCGTATCCAACGACGAACCGTCCCCGGGGTTCTCCCGACTCTCTGCGCCGCCTCGACAACCGTGAGCATGTGTCGATCTTACGCCCGCGATCCGACGGAGCAGCCGCGCAGCTCGCCCCGCGAGAGTCGGCCAATGGCGGCGGAGATAGATCCGGCGCTCGTGCGTCCAGAAAGCCTAAGTACCGCCGCCAGCGGGGGGTAGTTCCGAGGGAGCCCCGAAGCTCTCAAGGCACGCGGGCAGCGCGACGGAGCCGTCCTCGCGCTGGCCGTTCTCCAGCAGCGCGATGAGCGTGCGCCCGACGGCTGTGGCGGTGCCGTTGAGGGTATGGACGGTCTCCGTCTGCTTTTCCCGGCGCACGCGGATGTTCAGGCGCCGCGCCTGGTAGTCGGTGGTGTTGGAGCAGGAGGTGAGCTCGCGGTAGCGGCCCTGGCTGGGGAGCCACGCCTCGCAGTCGTACTTCTTGGCGGCGGAGGCGCCGAGGTCGTTGACGGCGATGTTGACGACGCGGTAGGGGAGGCCGAGAGCGGTGAGGATCTCCTCCTCGATCGCGAGGATGCGCTCGTGCTCGGCTCCCGAGTCGGCGGGCTCGACGAAGCTGAACATCTCCACCTTGTCGAACTGGTGCACGCGGAAGATGCCGCGCGTGTCTTTGCCGGCGGCGCCGGCCTCGCGGCGGAAGCAGGGGGAGAAGCCGGCGTAGCGCAGCGGCAGGCGCTCGGCGTCGAGGATCTCCTCGTCGTGCAGCGAGGCGAGCGCGACCTCGGAGGTGCCCACCAGGTAGAGCTCATCCGCAGGGAGGCTGTAGATCTGCTGCTCGGTGTCGGGTAGGAAGCCGGTGCCGAACAGCGCGCGCTCGCGCACGAGCACGGGGGGAATCACCGGTTCGAAGCCGTGGCCGCGCAGCTTCTCGAGCACCCAGCGCACGAGCGCCAGCTCCAGCAGCACCAGGTCGCCCTTCAGGTAGGCGAAGCGCGCGCCGGAGAGCTTGGCGGCGTGGTCCATGTCGATCATGGGTCCCGCCAGCTCCAGGTGGTCGCGGGGCTCGAAGGGCGATTCGGACCCACCCAGCCCGACCTCCCCGACGATCCGCACGAGCTCGTCCTCGGGGCCGGGGGCGGCGGTGGGATCGGGGAGGTTGGGCAGCGGCAGGAGCGCCGCGTCGAGCTGGTCCTCCACCTCGGCGAGCTGCTGCGCGAGCTCCTTCTCGGAGGCGCCCACCTCGCGCTGCTCGGCGATCGCACCCGCGGCGTCCTCCCCGGCGCGCTTGGCCTGCGCGATCGCCTCGGAGGCGGCGTTGCGGCGGGCGCGCAGCTGCTCCAGCTCGGGGATGATCGCGCGGCGGCGCCCATCCAGTTCGATCACGCGGTCGAGACCATCGGCGGCGCCCGACCCGCGCCGCGCCAGCGCCGCGCGCACCTCGTCGGGCTGCCGGCGGATCAGCTTGATGTCGAGCACGCGGCCCCTCAGCCCTCCTGGGCGGCGCCCTATTTGCCGGTGCTCGTGGCGGAGGCCGCGGCCGCGCTCCTCGCGGAGGAGGAGGCGCTTCCTGCGCCTGTTGCCGCGCCGCTCGTGGAGCTGCCGGTGGAGGTGCCTTCCGGGGAGGTGTTTTCGATGACCGGCACCTTGGATGCCTGCAGGCCGGAGTACTTGGCGAGGAACTCTGCGACTTCCCGCGCTTCGGCGCCAACGAGGATGTTCTGCGGCATGATCGCGCCGGAGAAGCCGCCGTTGCGGATCGCGTAGAGGACCTGCCCGTACTGCTCCTTGCGGAAGTTGAAGTTGGGGCCGTTGGTGCGCAGGCGGTCCTTGATGCTGGTCGCCGAGCCCTCCGCGCCGACGGTGGCGAGCGTGTGGCAGCCCGAGCAGTGGCTGAGGAAAATCACCGCCCCGTGGTAGTACGCGCTCGACTTCGAGACCTGGACGCCCTGCGTGCCGCACGCGGAGATGCAGGCGGCGGCGACGGTCACGGCGGCGAGCGCGACGACGATCTTGGGACGGGGTGGGTGGGCTCTCATACCGGCCGGAATATATAGGCTCGCCGGATGCGACTTCGGCCCCTGGCGGTGGCGTCGCTCGCAGCGCTCCTGCTGGCTGGCTGCGGGGGAGCGGGAACGTCGCGGGTGACGGGCCACACGCTGACGTTGACGCTCAGCGAGTACAGCATCGTGCCGCAGACGGCGAGCGTGCCCGCGGGGGCGCTTCGGATCGTGGCGCGCAACCGGGGCGTCCTCACGCACAACGTGGCCCTCCAGCGGGGCAGCCTGGACACGAGCGAACGGAGCACCCTCGAGGAGATCCACACGTTGCTTCCCGGCAAGAGCGGCGCCGTCCTGACGCACCCGCTGGCGCCGGGGCGCTACCTGCTGGTGAGCACGGTGGGCAACCAGGCTGTGCTGGGCATGGCGGCCACGCTGATCGTTCGCTGAGCGAAGTCGCGGCCCCAGCCGCTGGCACCGCGACTTCGAGGCGCTCCCCGAGCTCGCGCCCAAGCTGCGGGTCCACGGCGCGTGGCGGCGCCGCGGCAGGGACGCCGCTCACACCCCGTGCGCAGTGCCCGCCGCGCGCAGCAGCAGGAACACGACGACCAGGGCGGAGAGGGCCATGACGCCCTGCTCGCGGCGCACGATGGCGGCGACGACGGCGTACTGCTCGGACTCGGGCAGGCGACCGACCTCGGCGGCGGTCTGAAGGCCGCGCTGGTCGAGGATCGTCTGGGCGGAGGCGAGTCGCAGCTGCTCGGCGACGAAGGCGACGGCGAGCGGGAGGAGGGCGTAGAGGTAGAAGAGGCTTTCCGTGGAGGAGTGGCCCGCGGCGGCGAGCACGCCGACGGCGAGCGCGAAGAGCACCGCGCCGCCCTGGGCGACGCGCAGAAGGATCCAGAAGGCTCCGGCCGATCGTCGGTCGGCCGATTCCCCGCGGTACCAGCACCAGACCCCGAGCAGCGCGGGGAGCGCGTTGAGCGCCGCCACGGCGAGCGCGCCCGCCACGACGGCGCCGTTCATCGCGAACCAGCCGCAGGCGCGCCGACCCGCGCGCCGAGGGATGCGGCATACCCGGCGTCGCCGGAGGCATCCCGACACCGCGGCGGACTCGCCAGCGGAAAGCCGCACCCACCGGGGGATATCGAGCCGATCGTCACTATGTAACACTCTGCCACAAGCGTCGGCAGGCAGTGGTATAACCAGCCGCGGTGCTGCGTTCCTACCTCCCGGCGATCGTATTCCTGATCCTCGGCGGCGCCGTGGGCGGGGCGTTCACACTGCTCAACGGCGTGCTGGGGCCGCGGCGGGCGAACCGCCAGAAGCAGGACCCGTACGAGTGCGGGCTGCCCTCCGAGGTCAAGCGGGGGCTGCGCTTCGGGATCAGCTTCTACCTGATCGCGATGCTCTTCATCCTGTTCGACATCGAGGTCATCTTCCTGTACCCGATCGCGGTGGAGCTGCGGGCATACGGGAGCTACGCGCTGGCCGAGACGGTGACGTTCATCGTGCTGCTGTTCGTGGCGTTCGTCTACGTGTGGCGCAGGGGAGCACTGGAGTGGAGGTAAAACGCGAGCCCGTGCTGCGCGTGCGCGAGTTGAACGCGCACCAGCTGCTACGCGGCGGAGACCTCGAGGGCGCCAACCAGCCGGCGCACCTGGAGGGCACCGAGCTCGAACGCTACGTGGAAGAGCGCGTGCTGACGACCACGCTCGACAAAACGGTCGCGTGGGCGCGGTCCAACTCGTTCTTTCCCCTGGGCTTCGGGTTGGCCTGCTGTGCGATGGAGCAGTTCCACGCCGCCGGCCCGCGCATGGACATCGCGCGGTTCGGGTTCGAGGCGTTCCGGGCCTCGCCCCGCCAGGCCGACCTGATCATCCTCGCGGGGCGCGTGTCGATCAAGATGGCGCCGATCATCCGCCGCCTCTACGACCAGATGCTCGAGCCGAAGTGGGCAATCTCGATGGGGGCGTGCTGCTCCTCGATGGGCGTGTTCAACAACTACGCGCTGGTGCCGGCCGACAAGTTCATGCCGATCGACGTGCACGTGCCCGGGTGTCCGCCGCGTCCGGAGGCGCTGATGCACGGCGTCCTGAAGCTGCGCAAGCTGGTGCAGGACAACCCCGACAGGGGCTGGCGCGAGCGCTACGAGGCCGTGGGCACCGAGGAGATCGTGCCGGGTGCCTCAGCGGGAGGGGGGCGGGGCGGGCGGGCTCCCATCCAAACCTCCCCCCGAGCAGAGCGCGATGCCTGACGCCACGGGACTGGAGCTCTTGGCCCACGAACTGCGCGCGGCACAGGGGGAGGAGGCCGTGCGGGACACGGTCTTCTTCCGCGAGCGCGCCACGCTCGAGATCGACCCCGCGCACGTCGGCGCGGTGCTCGCCCACCTGCGCGCGCAGGGGTACGCGTTCCTGGCGAGCCTGCACGGCGTGGACCACTACCCCGAGGAGCCGCGCCTGGGCGTGGTGTACGAGCTGCTGGACATGAGCCGCGTGGACCGCCTCACGGTCAAGCTCCGCGTCCCGACCGACGCGCCGCGGGTCGCATCGGTGACGAGGGATTGGCCGACGGCCGATCACCAGGAGCGCGAGGTCTACGACATGTTCGGCGTCGTGTTCGAAGGCCACCCGGACCTGCGCCGGATCCTGATGCCCGAGGACTACGAGGGGCACCCGCAGCGCCGTGACTTCCCGGTCGGCGGCGAACCGGTGATCTTCACGCGCGACGAGGCCGCCCGGCTGGAGGCGCGCGAGTGAGCCCGGTCGAGCCCCGTCACACGACGCCCCGCACGACGACCACGTGGGGATCGCCACGATGACCCCGACCGAGAGCCCACCGTTGTCGGAGTACCGCCGGCGCGAGCAGAGCATCACGCTTGCGCCCGTGGAGGACCAGCTCAACGGGGTGGAAGGCGGCGAGACGACTGACGAGCTGCTGACGCTCAACTTCGGCCCTCACCACCCCGCCACGCACGGCGTGCTGCGCCTGCTGGTGACGCTGCAGGGGGAGATCGTGCGGGACCTCAAACCGATCGTCGGGTACGTGCACACCGGGATCGAGAAGACGGCCGAGGACAAGTCCTACTGGAAGGTGATCCCCGTCGTGGAGCGGATGGACTACCTGTCGTACTACTTCAACGCGATGGCGTTCTGCGGCGCGGTCGAGACGCTGGCGGAGGTGGAGGTCCCCAAGCGCGCGCAGTACCTGCGCGTGATCCACCTCGAGCTCAACCGCATCGCCTCGCACCTGATCTGGCTCGGCACGAGCGTGCTGGACCTCGGCGCGACCTCGATCTTCCTGTACTGCCTGCGCGAGCGCGAACTGATCCTCGACCTGTTCGAGATGTCCTCGGGAGCGAGGATGCACACGCGCTACTTCCAGGTCGGGGGCGTGATCGAGGACATTCCCGCCGGCTTCGAGGCGAAGCTGCGCGAGTTCTTGAAGATCATGCCCCGGCGCGCCGACGAGTACGGCGCGATCCTGAGCTCCAACGAGATCGTGCTGCAGCGGCTGCGCGGCACGTGCCCGCTGGATGCGCAGACGCTGCTCGGGCTCGGTGTCACGGGCCCCCTGCTGCGCGCGGCGGGCAACCCGTGGGACCTGCGCAAGGCCGCGCCGTACAGCTCCTACGAGGACTTCGCGTTCAAGATCCCGGTCGGCACGGTCGGCGACAACTACGATCGCTTCGCGGTGCGGCTGGCCGAGATCTACGAGTCGGTCAAGATCATCGAGCAGGCGCTGGAGGGGCTGCCCGAGGGGCCGTTCATAACGGAGGACCGCAAGGTCGCGCTGCCGCCCCGGCACGAGCTCGCCACCTCGATGGAGGCGCTGATCCACCACTTCAAGCTCGTGACCGAGGGGTTCCGCGTGCCGCCCGGCGAGGTGTACTACCCGATCGAGTCCCCCCGCGGGGAGCTCGGCTGCTACGTGCGCTCCGACGGCTCCTCCAAGCCCGCGCGGGTGCACATGCGCGACCCCTCCTTCGTCAACCTCCAGGCGCTCTCGCACATGACCCGGGGCTCGTACATCGCCGATCTGATCGCCACGACCGCGATGCTGGATCCGATCCTGGGGGGCATCGACCGATGACCCCGAACACGCAGGTGCCCGGCTGGGACGAAGCGGCCGATCTGGACAAGGCCCCCGCGACGATCCCCGACCCGGCCACCACCGCGGTGCCCGAGGAGTTGCGCGCGGAGATCGAGGCGCACATGGCGCTCTACCCCGACCCCCGCTCGGCCACGCTGCCGGCCTTGGAGGCCGCGCAGCGGGTGCACGGGTGGTGCTCGCCCGAGGCGATCGAGCAGGTCGCGTGCGTGATGCGGTTGACTCCCGCCTACCTCGCCGCCGTCGCGACCTTCTACGACATGCTCGAGACCGTGCCCGTGGGGCGCCACAGCGTGTACGTGTGCACCAACATCTCCTGCTCTCTGTGCGGGGCCGACGAGCTCTACGAGGCGATCCGCGCGGCCGCCGGCGAGGATGCCGAGTTCAACGTGCGCTCCTTCGAGTGCCTCGGCGCCTGCGACATCGCGCCGATGGCCTCCGTGGACGGCGTGTACGTGGGACCGCTCACGGTCGCCGACGTGCCCCAGCTCTTGGAGGACGTCCGCGCCGGCCGCGAGGTGCTGCCCGAGAAGCAGCTTGCCCGGCGGCCCTGCGCAGACCCGGAGGCCCGCTTGTGAGCCCGCGCGGCTCGGCGCACCGCGCGTGGCCGCGGGGCACGAGGCCCCGCGCTCACGGCCCTGGGGCGGAACTCACCCACGCGGACGATCCCCAAATGGACGCAACCGGATGACCACCAAGCTGTTGTTCGATCGCATCGACGAGCCCGGGCTGAACACCCTGGAGGTGTACGAACGCCGCGGCGGGTACGAGGCGCTGCGCAAGGCCCTGGCCATGCCACCCGAGGCCGTCCTGCACGAGCTCGAAGCTTCCGGGCTGCGTGGGCGTGGGGGCGCCGGCTTCCAGATGGGCAAGAAGGTGTCGTTCCTGCCGAAAGGCGGCATGGACAAGTACCTCGTGTGCAACGCCGACGAGTCCGAGCCGGGGACCTTCAAGGACCGCGAGCTGATGCAGAAGTCCCCGCACGTGCTGATCGAGGGGATCGTGATCGCCGCCCACGCCGCGGGGACCACCCGCTCCTTCATCTACATCCGGGGCGAGTACGTGCTGCAGGCCGACATCCTCGACGCCGCGCTCGCCGAAGCGCGCGCCGCAGGGTACGTCGGCGAGAAGATCCTCGGCTCCGACACGTCGCTGTCGCTGGTCGTGCACCGCGGCGCCGGCGCCTACATCTGCGGCGAGGAGACCGGGCTGCTCGACTCGCTGGAGGGCAAGCGCGGCAACCCGCGGCTGAAGCCGCCGTTCCCGGCCAACCAGGGGCTCTACCAGGGACCCACGTTGATCAACAACGTCGAGACCCTTTCCACCGTGCCCACGATTGTTCGCATGGGCGGCGCTGAGTACGCCAAGCTCGGCGTGGAGACCTCCACCGGGACCAAGCTGGTCTCTATCTCCGGGCACGTGCAGCGGCCCGGCAACTACGAGATCGAGCTTGGCGTCCCTTCGCGCGAGATCATCTACGGGCTCGCCGGCGGGCCGCCCGAGGGGCGCACGGTCAAGTGCTGGTTCCCCGGCGGCTCCTCCTCGCCCGTGTTGACGGGGGACGACCTCGACGTCCCCTACGACTTCGACTCGCTCGCGAAGGCCGGCACGATGCTCGGCTCCGGGGCGATCATCGTCGTGGACGACTCCACCCCGATCCTCGACGTCGCGCTGAAGGTCGCGAAGTTCTACCGCCACGAGTCCTGCGGCAAGTGCACTCCCTGCCGCGAGGGCACCACCTGGACGGTGGCCATGCTCGAGCGCATCGAGAGCGGCGAGGCCACTCCGATGGACCTGGAGATCATGGCCTCCGTGCAGGAGCACATCATCGGCAACTGCCTGTGCGTGCTCGGCGACGCGATGGCGATGCCGATCGGTTCGATGATCGCCAAGTTCCGCGAGGAGTTCGAAGGGCACATCGAGTCCGCTCGCGCGCGGGCCGGCCAAGTCGGGGAGCTTGCCGTGGCGGGAGCCCACTGATGCCGCGGCCCGAACCGAACACGATCACGTTCTCGATCGACGGCCTCGAGGTCCAGGCGCCCGAAAACTCGATGCTCGTCAACGCCGCCAAGCACGGCGACGTCGAGATCCCCGTGTTCTGCTACGAGCCCAAACTCGGGCACCCCGTCGGCGCCTGCCGCATGTGCCTGGTCGAAATCGAGGGGATTCCAAAGCTGCAGACGGGCTGCTCGACCCCCGTCAAGGACGGCATGGTCGTCCACACGCAGTCCGAGCGCGTGCAGACGGCGCAGAACTCGGTGGTCGAGTTCCTGCTCATCAACCACCCGCTCGACTGCCCCGTGTGCGACAAGGGCGGGGAGTGCCCGCTGCAGGACATCACCTTCGGGTGGGGCCGCGGG
The DNA here is from genome assembly GCA_963703395.1 of uncultured Solirubrobacterales bacterium. Classification (GTDB taxonomy): domain Bacteria; phylum Actinomycetota; class Thermoleophilia; order Solirubrobacterales; family Solirubrobacteraceae; genus Palsa-744. The sequence goes on from OY969817.1 coordinate 2,342,067, forward strand.
ATCTCGCGCTTCGTCGAGCCCAAGCGCCACTTCGTCAAGCCGCTCGCGCTCTCCCCCCACATTGCCATCGACCGTGAGCGCTGCATCCTCTGCTACCGCTGCGTGCGCTTCTCCCAGGAGATCTCCGAGGACTACCAGCTCGTGCTCCAGGAGCGCGGCGCGCACTCCTACGTCTCCACCTTCGACGGTCACCCCTACGTCGCCCCGTTCAGCGGCAACATCGTCGAGCTGTGCCCCGTCGGCGCGCTCACCTCGCGGCCCTACCGGTTCCGCGCGCGGCCCTGGGACGTCGAGGATGCCGGCTCGGTCTGCACGTTGTGCCCCGCGCAGTGCAACGTCACGCTGACGGTGCGCGACGAGCGTGTGCTGCGTGTGCTCTCGCGCGAGCACCCCGAGGTCGACGACGGCTGGCTCTGCGACCGCGGCCGCTTCGCCTACCCCGCGCTCGGTGGGGTCCCGACGGCCAACGGCGCGGGGGCGGGCGGGGACGCGATCGGCTCAGGCGCGCGCGTGACCGAGCCGCTGCTCCGCGACGGCGGCGAGCTGCGCCCCGTCCCGTGGGAGCGCGCCCTCGAAGAGGCCGCCACCCGGCTGGCGCGCGCGGGCGCTGGCACCGGCGCGCTCGTCGGCGGGCAGGCCACGGGCGAGGAGGGCCTGCTGCTCGCGCGCTTGCTGCGGGAGGGCCTTGGCTCCCCGCACGTCAACTCGCGCTCCGCGGGCACACTGCCGCTGGAGCTGCACCGCGCGCTCGCCGAGCCCGCCCTGCAGGCGCGCGTCAGCGACCTCGAGTTCGCCCACGCCGTGCTGCTGCTCGACGCCGACCCGCTCGCGGACGCCGCGATCCTCGACCTGCGCCTGCGCAAGGGCGTGCGCCGCCACGGCCTGCGGCTGGAGCGCGCCCGCAGCGAGGACTGGCAGGCTGTCCGCGCGCTGGCGCACGCGCTCGTGGAGCAGGCCGGCGCGGAGCTCGTCGTGCTGTGGGGCGAGCGCCTGACCGCCGGACCGGACGGCGCGCAGCGCGCGCAGGCGCTGCTCGACCTCGCCGCGGAGCTCTCTCTGGGCGAGGTCGCGGGCGCCGGGCTGCTGGAAATCCCCGCCGCCGCCAACGGCCGCGGCCTGCGAGAGGCCGGGGCGCTGCCCAACGCCGGTCCCGGGTTGAGCGCCCTCGAGCAGGAGGGTCGAGACGCGCAGGGCATCGCGAGCGCCCTGGCCGAGGGCGAGCTGAACGCCCTGTACCTGTTGCAGGCCGACCCCCTGTCTGAGGACCCCCTGTCTGAGGACCCCCTGTCTGAGGACCCCCTGTCTGAGGACCCGCTGTGGGAACGCGCGCTCGAGCGCGCGAGCACGGTCATCGCGCACGCGACCTTCCTCACCGAGGGCGTCCGCGCGCACGCCGACGTGGTCTTCCCTGCCGAGGCCTACGCCGAGAAGGAGGGAGTCGTCGTGCATCCCGACGGGCGCCTCCAGCGGCTGCGGCCCGCCGTCGCGCGTCCGGGGGCGGTACGCGCCGGGTGGCAGGTGCTCGCCGACGTCGCCCGGCGCGTCGGGCTGGAGCTCGAGGTGCTCACCGGGGGGATGGCCTCCCAGCAGCTCTTCGACGCCGTGCCCTTCTACGCCGGGCTCACCCTTGACGAGATCGGCGGCCGGGGCGTCCGCTGGCAAGAACGCGAGCAGGCGGTGGCCACCCCATGAACACGTATGGCGGCGCTGGATCGGCGTCCTCGATCGCTCGTGTGCAGAGCACACTTCGCTCACTGCGTCCTTGCCCAGCTTGCCCTACATGCCCATGGGGGCGTAGTTCGGAGGAACACGCATGAGCATCCTGGCCGTCGTCGGCTTCTACGAAGAATGGTGGATCCAGGTCCTGAAGGCGATCGTGATCTTCGCCGTCGGCCTGCAGCTCGTGCCCGTCGTGCTGATCGCCGAGCGCAAGCTGCTCGGGCGGTTTCAGAGCCGCTACGGCCCCAACCGCGTCGGGCCCTACGGCGCGCTGCAGCCGCTCGCCGACATCGTCAAGCTGCTGACCAAGGAGCAGTTCCGCCCGACCTCCTCGATCGGCTTCCTGTTCGCGTTCGCGCCGCTCATCTCGATCGTCACGGCGGTGGCCGCGTTTGCGCTGATCCCGTTCGGCAACGTCCAGCGCATCTTCGGCACGCCCGTCGGGCTGTACGGGGTCAACGTCTCGATCGGGCCGCTGTACCTGTTCGCGTTTGGGGCGGTCGCCTTCTACGGGATCATGCTCGGCGGCTGGTCCTCGGGCTCGAAGTACTCGTTCCTCGGGGCGATGCGCGGCGCGGCGCAGCTGATCTCCTACGAGGTCTCCCAGGGGCTGGCGCTCGTCGGCGTGATCTTCACCGCGCAGACGCTGTCGCTCACCGGCATCGTCGAGGCGCAGGCGGGCATGTGGTACATCGTGCCGCAGTTCCTCGGCTTCCTCATCTTCCTCACCGCGAGCTTCGCCGAGATCAACCGCGCGCCGTTCGACCTGACGGAGGCCGACGCAGAGCTCGTCGGCGGCTACAACACCGAGTTCGGCGGCGGGCGCTTCGCCTCCTACTACTTCGCCGAGTACCTCAACGTGCTCGTCGTCTCCGGCATCGTCACGACCGTGTTCCTCGGCGGCTGGCTGCTGCCGTTCGGCATCCACCCCCCCGGGTGGGTCGATCCGTTTGTGGTGCTGTTCAAGATGGCGCTCTTCACGTTCTTCTTCATCTGGGTTCGCGCCACGCTTCCGCGCCTGCGCTACGACCAGCTGATGAGCTTCGGCTGGAAGGTTCTGCTGCCGCTGGCGACGCTCAACGCGCTCGTCACGGCCGTGCTCGTGGTGGTGACGCACTGATGGCCCCCACGTCCCCTCAGCCCCCGCAGGCCACGCCCCCGCCCACGCCTCCGCGGCCCGCAGCCTCCTTCACCGCCGGCCTGACCGTCACCGCTTGGAGCCCGGGCGAGGACGTGATCGAGGTCCAGCGCATCCCCGCGCCGGGCGCCGCGCGCAGCACCTGGCGCACGTTCCGTGAGACCGTGCGCGGTCTGCTGACGACGTTTGGCCGCTTCCGCGAGGACCCCGTCACGGTCCAGTACCCGGAGGAGAAGACCCCCGTCTACCCGCGTTTTCGCGGGCGCCACAAGCTGCACCGTTTCGAGGACACCGGGCTTGAGAAGTGCGTCGGCTGCTCGCTCTGCGCGGCCGCCTGCCCGGCCGACTGCATCCGCGTCGTCGCCGCCGAGAACACCCCCGAGAATCGCGTCTCCGCCGGCGAGCGCTACGCGGCGATCTATGAGATCAACCTCTCTCGCTGCATCTTCTGCGGCTACTGCGAGGTCGCCTGCCCCTTCGACGCGATCACCATGGGCCACGACTACGAGCTCTCCGACTACTCCCGCTCCGATCTGATCTTCACCAAGGAGATGCTGCTCGCCGAGCCGCTGGAGCGCACCCCACTGCGCCGCGAGGGCGAGTAAGTGAATGCGCCCTCACACCTGCGAGCAGGCCAAGGTGAATAGGTGAGCGCGCTGCTGTTCTTCATCGCCGCCCTCGGCGCCATCGCCGGCGCGGTCGGCGTGGTTGCGCTGCGCGACGCCTTCTACAGCGTGCTCGCGCTCGTCGTCCACCTGCTCTCCCTCGCCCTGCTCTTTCTGCTGCTGCGCGCCGAATTCGTCGCCGCCGCGCAGGTCGTCGTGTACGCCGGCGCCGTGATGGTCCTCTACGTGTTCGTCGTCGCCTACGTCGGCGACTCCGCCCGCTCGCTCGGCCGAAGCCGGGAGACACTCGTCTACGACTCGCATCCCCGTTTCGGCCAGCGCATGCGCCGCGGCAGCTCCACGCGCGGCTCCCTGCGCCTCGCCGGCGCGCTGCTCGGCGGAGCGGTGCTCGTCGAGCTCCTGATCGCGCTGCTCGGCTCCGGCCTGAAGGCGATCGAAGGGTACGGCGCCTCCTACGCGCCGGGGCCACGCACGTTCGGCACCCCCGCCTACATCGGCAACCTGCTGCTCACCCGCTTCCTGCTTGCCTTCGAGATCGCCTCCTTCCTGCTGCTGATCGCCGCTGTCGGGGGCGTCGTGCTCGCCCGCCGCCGCGGCGGCCTCGGCGAGGAGGACCACGAGCGCCTTACCCCGCTGGACCTCCTGCGACCGCGCGGCACCGGCACGATGGCCGAGGGGGTCGGCGGCCTGCCGTTCGCGGCCGCCCAGGCGAACGGCGGCGGCGCGGAGGAGGAGCACCGCAACGGCGCCCCTGAGAGCGCGCCCCAACCCGTCGCCGTCGGCGGCCCTGCGCAGGGCGGCGGCATCGATGAGGGTCCAGACCAGGAGGGTGGCCGGTGAGCATCGCGTGGTTCCTCGCCGTCTCCGCGATCGTCTTCGCGCTCGGCGCCGTCGGCGTCGTCATCCGGCGCAACCCCCTCGTCGTGCTGCTCTGCCTCGAGCTGATGCTCAACGGCGCCAACCTGGCGCTGATCGCGTTCGCGCGCATGTGGGGCAACGGCGACGGGCAGATCCTCGCGCTCGTCGTGATGACCGTCGCCGCCTGCGAGGTCTGCATTGGGCTCGGCATGATCGTCGCCCTCTACCGCCGGCGGCTGCCGATCGATGTGGACGAGCTCAGGGAGTTGCAGGGATGACCCCGAGCAGCCTCGGATCTCACACGCTGCGCGCTCAAGGGGGACGTGCGTGAGCGCCACCACGTTCGGCTGGCTCGTGCTGCTGTTCCCGCTGCTCGGGACGCTCGTGATCGGCTTCGGCTTCCGCTCGTTGGGTGGGCGGGCCTCAAATCAGGCCGCTGGGTGGATCGCTACCGGGGCGATCGGGCTCGCCTTTCTTGCCTCGCTCGGGGCGCTGATCGCGATGCAGGGCGAAGCGCCCGCCCACCGCGAGCTGACCTCCTCGCTGTGGAACTACGCGGTCACGGTCGGCATCGACGCGCACGTCTCGATCCTCGTCGATCCCCTCTCCGTCTTCATGATCCTCGTCGTCACGGGCATCTCCACGCTGATCCACCTCTACTCCGTCTCCTACCTGGAGGAAGACCGCGGCTTCGCGCGCTTCTTCTCCTACCTCAACTTCTTCGTCTTCTCGATGCTCCTGCTGGTGCTCGCCGGCAACTTCCTGCTGCTGATCGTGGGGTGGGCGTTCGTCGGCGCCGCCTCCTACCTGCTGATCTCGTTCTGGTACCGCCGCACCACCGCCACCCGCGCGGGGATCAAGGCGTTCGTGATCAACGTCGTCGGCGACGTGGGCCTCGTACTCGGGACCTACTTCATCTTCAAGCACACGGGCACGCTCGAATTCACGAAGGTCTTCGCGGCCGCTCCCCACGTCTTCAGCTCGGGCGAAGCGGACATCACCGCAGGCTGCCTGCTGCTGCTCGTGGGGGCCTTCGCGAAGTCCGCCCAGATCCCGCTGCACACCTGGCTACCCGACGCGATGGAGGGCCCCACGCCCGTCAGCGCCCTGATCCACGCCGCCACGATGGTCACCGCCGGCGTGTACCTGATCGCGCGGATGCACGTCCTCTTCGAACTCGCCCCCGCCGCCCAGGACACCGGCGCTGTCGTCGGCGCCGCCACGCTCCTCATCGCCGGGACGATCGCGCTCGTCCAGACCGACATCAAGCGCGTGATTGCCTACTCCACCATGTCCCAGATCGGCTACATGATCATGGGCGTCTCCGTCGGCGCCTACGCCGCCGGGCTCTTCCACCTGATGACCCACGCCTTCTTCAAGGCGCTGCTGTTCATGGGCGCCGGCTCGATCATCGGCGCGATGGCCGGCGAGCAGTCGCTTGACCGCATGGGCGGCTTCCGCAAGGCGCTGCCCTTCACCTTCGCCTGCTTCGTGATCGGCGGCCTCGCGCTCTCGGGCATCCCCCCCTTCTCCGGCTTCTTCTCCAAGGACGAGATCCTGCTCGTCACCGGCGAGCTCGGCGGGTGGCACTGGGCGCTGTACGTGGTCGGCTACATCGGCGCCTTCCTCACCGCGATCTACACCTTCCGCATGATCTTCCGCGCCTTCTACGGCGACCCCGTCCCCGAGGCGCGGGAGCTCGAAGGCGGCCACCTGCACCACGCCGAGGTCCCGACCAACCCCGCAACGGGGGAGGTCGAGGACACCGACGTCGGCTTCCCCGGCCCCCACCACGCGATCGCCGAGCGCGCGTTGCCGATGCGCGTGGCGATGAGCCTGCTCGCGGTCGGCGCCGTCGGCGCCGGGCTCGTGCAGATTCCCCACGTCAACGACGTGATCGTCAACTTCCTGCGCCCCACCTTCGCCGGCTCGCCGCTCTACGAACCCCACACTCGCGACGGCCTGCTCGCCTTCGGCCTCGTGCTCGGCACCGCGCTGGGCCTGACCGGTATCGCGATCGCCTACCGCATCTGGGTGCGCCAGCCGTCGATCGCAGTCTCCGCTCGCGCGCGCCTGCGGCCGGTGTACGAGCTGCTCGTGCACAAGTGGTACTTCGACGAGCTCATCGACGCACTCGTCGTGCGCCCCGCCGCCGCCGCCGGGCGCTTCGCGCGCGGCACCTTCGAGCGCGTGTTCGTCGACGGCACGCTGATCGGCGGCACCACCGGGGTAGTACGCGCCGGCTCGGCCACCGTGCGCGCCGTACAGAGCGGCTTCCTGCGCTACTACGCCGCACTGCTGCTGCTCGGCGTCGGGGCGCTCGGCCTCTACTTCCTGCTGCAGTCCTGATGCCGCTCTCCGTACTCATCTGGCTTCCCCTCGCCTGCGGCCTGCTTGGCGCCGTCCTCGGCCTGCGCAGCGAGCGCCTCCCCGGCCTGCTCGCCCTGGTCGGCTCGGTGGTGGCGCTGGGACTGGCGATCGGCTACATCGCCGACTACGGGGGGGGTGGGACCTCCCACGGACTCCAGCACGTCACCGACGTCGTCTGGATCGCCGCGCTCGGGATCCACTACAAGCTCGGGGTGAGCGGCCTCAACGTGATGCTCGTGGGGCTCACCACGCTGCTGTTCGCCGCCGCCGTGCTCTCCCTGAACGTCAGGACTAGGACCTCGACCGACGGGGGCGCAGCCGGTGAGGCTGGGCCGGGCAAGGCCGGCGAGAGCGGGGCGGGCGGGACCGGATCAGACGGGGCCGAGCGGGGGGACGCTTACCCCGAACGCCCCCGGCTCTTCTACTTCCACTTCATGCTCGCCGAGTCAGCCGTGCTCGGAGCGTTCCTCGCGCAGGACCTCGCGCTGTTCGTGGCGTTCTTCGACCTCATGTTGATCCCCTTCTACTTCCTGATCGGCGGGTGGGGCGTGGGGCCGGACCGGGTGAAGGCGACGATCAAGCTTGTGATCTACACGCTCGTCGGCTCGCTGCTGATGCTCGCCGCGGCGATCGCCACCGGGGCGCTCGCCGCCCAGCAGCACGGGACCCCGCTGACGTTCGTGCTCTCCTCGCTGCACGCGCTGCCGCTCAGCGGCGGCTCGCAGGAGTGGATCTTCCTGTTCTTCGCGGCAGCGTTCCTCGTGAAGATGCCCGCCTTCCCGCTGCACGGCTGGATGCCCGACGGCTACCGCGCGATGCCGATCGAGGTGCTGATGGTTTTCTCCGGCGTGCTCTCCAAGGTCGGCGCCTACGGCTTCCTGGCAATCGTGCTGCCGCTCTACCCGCACGCCGCCGCGCACTTCCAGACGCTGATGCTGCTGATCGCCCTCGCCTCGATCCTCTACGGCTCTGCGATGGCGTTCACCCAGACCGACGCCCGCCTGATCGCCGGCTTCTCCTCGGTGGCCCAGCTCGGTTTCATCACGCTCGGGATCTTCGCGCTGAACCCCCAGGGCGCCCAGGGGGCGCTGCTGCAGATGGTCAACCACGGGCTCGTCGTGGCGCCGCTGTTCTTCATCATCCTGCTGCTCTCCACACGCGCGGGGGGATCGGAGGACATCCGCGAGATGGGCGGGATCGCGTTCCGCGCGCCCGTGCTCGCCTCGCTCTTTCTGATCGTGGCGCTCGCCACCCTCGCGATGCCCGGCTCGGCCAACTTCGTCGGGGAGTTCCTGATCCTGCTCGGCCTCTTCAAAGCCAAGCTGGCCATCGCGATCATCGCCTTCAGCGGCGTCGTGATGGCGAGCGTGTACGCGCTGCGCCTCTTCATCCGCGCGATGCACAACCGCGCCGGCGCCAGGGTGGACTCCCGTGAGATCACCCTGCTCGACGGCGCCGTGCTCGTGCCGCTCGTCGCCGTGATCGTTTTCTTCGCGGTGTACCCCCAGCTCGCGCTGACGCGCAGCGAAGGGTCGGTCAAGGCGTCCGTGGCTTCGGCCCAGGCCGAAACTCGGCCTGTCCCATCAACCACGGCCAGCACCGCCCCATGAACTACGTGTCCCTCGTTCCCGTCCCCGCGGTCGCCACCCACCTCAAAGGCCCGCCCGTGAACTTCGCGGGGCTCTCGCCGCTGATCGCGCTACTCGGCGGTGCAGTCGTGGTGCTGCTCGTCGGTCTCCTCGGCTCGCGCCGGGTGCGCGCGCAGATCGTGCCGGCGCTCAGCCTCGTGGCGCTCGGCGCGGCAGGGGGCCTCACGATCTGGCAGTGGAACGCACAGAAGTCGATCGTCTCCGGCGCGCTGCGGATCGACGACCTCTCGCTCGTGCTCAATCTGATCCTGGTCGCGGGCGGCGCCGCCACGGTGCTGCTCGCGTGGCGCTCGCTCGCGGCTGAGGAAGCCGCGCATGGTGAGTTTCATGCGCTGCTGCTCACCTCGATCGGGGGAATGTCGCTGCTGGCGGCAGCGCAGAACACCGTCGCGGTGTTCATCGGCCTGGAGCTCCTTTCGATCCCGCTGTACGTGCTGTGCGCCACCGAAATGCGCCGCGAGCACTCGCTCGAGTCAGGGTTGAAGTACTTGATCATCGGCTCGGTGGGATCGGCGACGCTGCTCTACGGCCTCGCGCTGCTTTACGGCGCCACCGGGGCCACCGACTTCGGCGCGATCGCCGAAGCGGTCTCGAGCCGTGGGCTGAGCACCAACGTGCTGCTGCTCACCGGCGTCGCGCTGTCAGTCGCCGGCCTCGCCTTCAAGGCGTCCGTCGCCCCCTTCCACCAGTGGACCCCCGACGTCTACGAGGGCGCGCCCACCCCTGTCACCGCGTTCATGGCGGTGGCGACCAAGGTCGCCGCGCTCGGCGTCTTCCTGCGCCTCTTCGACGTCGCGCTGATCGGCGCGCAGAACAGCTGGGGGCCCGCGGTCGCGACGCTCGCGGCGGTCACGATCGTCGTCGGCAACGTCGGCGCGCTCGGGCAATCCTCGCTGAAGCGGATGCTCGCCTACTCCTCCGTCGCGCAGGCCGGCTACATGCTCGCCGGCGTCGTGGTCGCCACCCAGCTCGGGGTGCGCGCGACGGTCTTCTACCTAGCCGTCTACCTCTTCATGAACATGGCCGCCTTCGCCGTGATCGTCGCGCGCGAGCGCGAAACCGGCCTCGGCGACGGCATCCGCTCGCTGGCGGGACTGGGCCGTGAGCGCCCCTGGCTGGCCTGGCCGATGACGATCTCGATGCTCGGCCTTGCCGGTATCCCCGCCACCGCGGGCTTCATGGGGAAGTTCTACCTGATCGACGCCGCTGTCTCTGGCGGCTACACGTGGCTCGGGGTGGTCATCGTGATCGGCTCGATGATCTCCCTCGGCTACTACCTGCCCGTGGTCGCCGCGATGTGGATGGGCTGGCCGATCTCCGATCGGTCGCCTACGGGCGATGCCCAGGCCGCCGCCTCCTCCGCGATCCTCCCGCCTCCACCCGAAGGCCCGCTGCCCGCCATCGCTGGTGGCTCCCCCGAGCTCGACGCGTCCAACGAGCAGGCCCCCGCGGGCACCGCCGAGCCCACGTCCCCGCCCCTCGCCGACCGATCGGAGATCGGCCAGCAGCCCGAGGTGGGCCTCGTCGCGATCCTCGCCGGGGCCGCGACGCTCTTCTTCGGGATCCTCCCCGGGCCGCTGTTCGACCTCGTGCGGCACGTCGGCGGGGGGTTGGGGCTGTTCTGACGCGCCCGCCCGGGGGCGCACCGGCGGGGGCGGCGGCGCAGCCCTGTCGGAAACATTTCTCGGTCTGTCGGAAACATTTCACAGCCACTGGCGGCGGGTCCACTTGGCCCGCTCGACCGGGCGCGTGGAGGCGCGCGACGGGGAGGCCGTCCCGTATTGCCAGTGCCAGAGCCAATTCGCGGCGCGGGAGAGGTGCGAATTGGGAGCGCTCGACTGCCCTATCTGGAGCATCCCGGGTTCGAACCGCCCAAAAAGGTCCCGGTATCATTGACATATCTTTGGTAATTTGGTATGGTCTCACTCGTCTGACTTTGTCTCGAATCGGGTTATCGCTCGTGGAGAGACCGGGAAAGGCAACATAGACCACCAAGTATAAAGACACGAAACATCGGAAGCCAGCACCGGAGCCCCGTGCTGAAACGGGTAGCGGGAGTCGGCTGCTCAATCCCAAGTATAAATGTTCGAGATAAGAAGGAGTTGTATGCCATGAAGTCCATAAGGATCGCGGGGCTCTGCCTCGTGGCCATGTTCGTGATGAGCATGGTCGCGGCGGGGACCGCTTCGGCAGCAGCTGGTTGGCTGACCTGCAAAGAAAGCGCAACAACTACAAAATATGAAACCGCAGGGTGCGTCAAAGCCAGTGCGACAGGCAAATTTGGATTTGAAGAAGTCAAAGGGACGGAAGCAGCCAGAGCATTGGGTTCGCTTAGATTGATCGACACCAAAGTCCCAATAGTAGGTAAAGTAGCAGTTCTGTGTACTGGCGAAGGCAAGGGCTCGGTCGGATCGGGGGCATTCTCTAGAACTGAAAAAATTGAAGAAATCGAATGTTCGCCTGGCGAAAACTGTGAAAAAGTCGAAAAAAAGGCTGAACCGAGAAATTTGCCGTGGCAAGGAGAACTGGCTGAAGAAGGCGGAGTAAAGAGAAATAGGATAAAAGCCGAAGGTGGTGAAGGCCCGGGTTGGGCTGTGTCCTGCCGGGTCCTGGGCATCACAAAAGAAGACGTATGCGTAGTCCCAAATGCCGAAAAACCCTTTACAAATGTAGCTAATGAAGTCATTAATAACGTACAGGCAGTGTCATTATCATTTGTCGCCGCCGCGCCGAAAGCAAACTGCTCGGTAGGTGGCGCAAAATCGGGAGAAGTACTGGGTAGTGTAGGGTTATTAATGCCTACAAGAACTATAGGGTTACTGGCTAGAAATGCATAATAAGTAGTTCATGGGCGGGGTCGGTGTTTTATGCCGGCCCCACCTGGTTTGGGCAGTGGTGGTGTTGTTGTGGTGCGCTGGGTTGTGGTGAGGGTGTGTTATCTATGCTGCGGTGCAGCTGATTGGTGGAGGGGTTTTGATGAGGCAGCAGGAGCGTAAAGTGCGTAGGGGTAGGATCTGTTGTGTTGTTGGAAGATTGTGCTGGGCTGGGTGCGCTTGGTTCGTGGTGTTGATGGGATCGGTGCTCGCGTGTATGGGGGGGTTTGCGGTGGCTGCGCAGGTCGCTGATGCGTGCCTGAACGAAGCGGCTCGCACGGGCCTATCGGCGAGTCTCCCGGACTGTCGCGCCTATGAGCAGGTGACGCCGGCCAACAAGAGCAGCGCCGTGCAGGACATGGACCACTCCAGTTCGGAAGCTGTCGCAGCCCTAGATGGTGAAAGGCTCGCCCTCCGGTCCCTGGTTACCCTTGGGCCGACGCCGCAGCTGGGCGGCAGCTTCTCTGTCTTCACGCGTAACGCCTCCCGCTCTCGCTGGGACATCGCGTCGGTCAAGCCTTTGGGCTCCGGCGCGGCGGCTTATTACCCTGAAATCTTGAGCCCGGAGCTCACACGGGTCGGTGTTGCGTCATTTACGTCGTATCCGCCCACGCCTGATGTGGCGTTTCAGGTTGGTGTTCCTGGGGGTCCGTTTGCCGTCGTCGCGGAAACTCCGATTGAAGAAACAAACAATTTTGGGCACGGGTTGCATGGTGCGTCGTTGGATATCAGCCATGTGGTGTTCGCCTCGCTCGACCATACGTTGCTGTCTGACGAACCGACTGGTACCGATGAACAGGCGCACGATCTGTATGAGTGGGTCAATGGGCACCGGCGGCTCGTCAATGTAGTGGGTGAAGGCTCGCAGGCCAAAGTGATCGGGAAGTGCGGTGCGACTCTTGGCGGTGGGTTCTTGTTCAGCGTCGGCGGGACAATCGGTGGCGCCGGGCTCGCGCACAACGCTGTGTCGTCCGACGGGTCGAAGATCTTCTTCACGGCTCCCGATCCGGAAGGGAAAGGCGAAGGTTGTCCTAACAAAGCACTGCCGGGGCCTAATGCGTTGCGTCTTTATATGCGTGTCACCAAGAGTGTGGAAGGTAGCGAAGGGAGCACTACGGTCGAGGTCTCGGCGCCGGAATCTAAAGAAATGCACCTCTCGCCGAGCGAAGAAGAAATGCCGGTGTACTATCAGGCTGCTACGGCGGATGGGTCGAGGGTCTTCTTCTTCACCGAGAGGGCGTTGACAAAGGACGCTGCCGCGGGCGAAGCGCACTTGTACGAGTACGACAGTGAAGCCGGCGGTGAAGGCGGGCGGCTGAAGCTGATCTTCCAGAGCAGCAGTGAATCTGAAAGCGAAATGAAGAAGAGGGCGGTGTTCCCTGCTCAGACGGGCTCGGTTGTCTACTTCTATCGGAATGAATACAGTACCCTTTATCGTTATGAAGAGGGCGCTGGTCCGCCGCAGCAGATCGCGTCGTTGAGTCTTCCCGAAGGGAACGAATTGCCGTATTCTACGCCGGATGGTGAGTTCTTTATGTTTGTGAGTGAGGGGGTGGCTGGTGAACCGCGTGGTGCGGGGCATAATGAGCTCTACCGGTACGATCATGAGGATGGGAGCGTGATGTGTGTTTCGTGCGGTCCCGGTAGCGTACCGGCCGGAAACGCATACACTGGAGAAGCGGCTGGGATTCCTAGTTCCCTTCTAGCTCCTGTGGGTTGGGATGTAAATCCGGAGCATGTGTTGATGTCGGCTGATGGGGGTAGGGTGTTTTTTGATAGTACGGCGGTTTTGACGCCTCAGGTGGTGGATGGGGGTGTTGTGAATGTGTATGAGTGGGAGGCTGGTGGTGTTGGTGGGTGTGCGCAGGTTTTGGGTTGTACGTTTTTGATCTCTCAGGGCAACAGTCAGTCTGACTCCCAGTTGATTGGTGCGAGTGTGGATGGGCGTGATGTGTGTTCTTTTTGACGCATGTTCAGCTTGTGTCGCAGGATACTGATACTTCGGATGATATTTATGATGCTCGTGTGGGTGGTGGGTTTCCTGCCCTGGTTGAATCGCCGGCTTGTTTGGGTGATACGTGTTTGAGTGTGCCTGTAGCTCCGAGTGATCCGACGCCGGCGTTGAGTTCGTTTGTCGGTCCGGGGAACCCGGTGCCGGGCGTGGTCTTGAAGAAGTGCGGGAGGGGTAAGGTGCGCGGCAAGAATGGTGGGTGTGTGAGGAAGAGGCGTAGGGTGAGGAAGCGTGGGGTGAGGAGGGCCGCGCGCCGGGCGGTCGGGCGTGGGCGTGGGGGTGCCAGGTGAGCGCGCGTCGTTGTAACCCTCTTGTTGGTTTGGCTGGTTTGGTGGTGGTGTGTTGTGTGGTGTTCGTGGGTTTTGTTCCGGCTGGGGCGTTGGCTTTTGCCGGTCGCCCAGCGTGGACGGTGAGTGTGGTCGCTAGGCCAGCGAATTTCGTCGCGGGGGACCACAGCGGCAAAGACTTCTATGAAGTGATCGTGACGAATACCGGTGATGCGCCGAGCAGTGGTGAACCGGTCACGGTCACTGATGCGCTGCCTGCTAGGTTGACGCTCGCGGGCGAAGTCTCTGGTGGTGAGTTGCTCAAAGCCGAATCGTTGAGTTGTGTCGGGTTGTCGTGTACGTTTGGGGGTGTCGTGGCGGCGGGGGATACGTTCACGTTGAGGGTTCCTGTGAATGTTGAATCGTTTGCGTCTTCTAGTGAAGGGAATGTGGTTTCGGTGTCGGGTGGTGGTGTCGCGGTAGCGTCCGTGAGGACCCCGGTCGTGGTCTCGTCGGTGTTTCCGGGTTTCGGGGTCGCTCCGGGGTCTTTCTCGACGACGTTGGCGAGTGTGCAGGCTGGCGCGCACGCCGATATGACGACGAGCTTCTCGTTCGGTTCGGATGCGGCAGGCAGCACTGAGGGCCAGTTGAAGGATTTGGCTGTTGATCTGCCGGCGGGTTTCGCGGGTGACCCCGCGGCGACGCCTACGTGCAGCGCGACGCAGTTGAATGAAGGTCTCAGCGCTCATTTCTCGAATTGCCCGCTCGATTCGCAGGTCGGTACGATCACTGTGACGCTCGGCATTCGGGGCTTCACCTTTCAGGTCGTCAGCCCGGTCTACAATATGCAGCCGCTGAGCGGCGAGGTAGCGAGGCTGGGCTTCAAGACGGCCGTGATCTCGAGCAACATCATCGTCACCGTCCGGCCGCCCGGCAGTCCCGGTGGCGGCTATGGGTTGCAGGCGACGTCTCCGAATCTCGACTCGGGGTTCCTGGAAGTCCTGGAAAGCAAGGTGACCGTGTGGGGGGTTCCCGCTGACCCGAGTCACGACTTGATGCGCGGCACGGAGTGCGAAGCCAGTACGTGCTATGGGCCCCCGGGCTCTGGCGGGAACCAGGTAGAAAAAGAACATGAGCCGATCGGCGCCAGCGCGACGATCCCTGCTGAGCCGTTTTTGTCCAATCCGACGCAGTGCACGGCGGAATCGTTGACGTCAACGATCAAGGTCGATACGTGGCAGAACCCCTTGTCCTCGACGGAACTAGCTGAACTAGCTTCGAGTGGCCCGTCGGCTGAGGACAGGAGCGTCGGCCCGATGACGGGTTGTGAGCGGCTGGAATTCAACCCCAGTCTCTCGGTTCAGGCGACGAGTACGGACGCGGAAACGGCGACTGGGCTGAATGTCGGTCTGACGGTCCCGCAGACCTATGAAAACCCGGTGGCGCTCGCGACGTCGCATTTGAAGGACGTGATCGTGACGCTGCCGCAGGGCATGACGGTCAACCCGTCCGCGGGGGAAGGCCTCGGGGCGTGCACCCCCGCACAGTACGCAGCGGAAACGCTCGAAACCCCAGCCGGGGCTGGCTGCCCGAACAACTCGAGCTTGGGTACGGTCACGATCCATACGCCGGTACTCAAAGAGGAAGTGACTGGGTCGCTGTTCCTCGCGCAGCCTTATAGCAACCCGTTCGGTGAACCGGGGCATCCTGGCGGGTCGCTGCTCGCGATCTATGTCGTTGCGCGGATACGGGACCGTGGGTTGATCGTCAAGCTCGCGGGGAAGGTCACGCCGAACCCCGTCACCGGGCAGCTCATCACGACCTTCCAGGATAACCCGCAGCTCCCGTTCGATAAGGCTACGTTCAGCTTCCGTCCCGGGGAGGCCGCGCCGCTAGTCACGCCGCCCGCGTGCGGGGACTACAGCGCGCTCGGGGAATTCGTCTCGTGGTCGCAGCCGACCTTTGGTGTGGGTGGCCCCAGTGTCCCGTTCAGCGTCTCTCAGGGCGTCGGCGGCGGCGCGTGCCCGTCGGGTGGTGTCCCGCCGTTCAACCCGCAGGTGATCTCCGGCACGCTGAACAACGATGCGGGCTCCTACTCCCCGTTCTACCTGCGTATCACCCGCGACGACGGCGAACAGGAGATCACCGGGTTCTCCTCGGTCCTGCCGCCCGGGTTGACGGGCAACCTGACGGGCATCCCGTTCTGTCCGGAAGCCGACATTGAAGCCGCGAGGCATGTGAGTGGTACGCAGGAGACGAGCGAACCGTCGTGTCCCGCCGGGAGCGAAATCGGGCATACGCTCGCTGGTGCGGGTGTTGGTGGTGTCCTTGCGCAGGCCCCTGGGAAGCTCTACCTCGCCGGTGCCTACCACGGCGCGCCGCTATCGATCGTCTCGATCACCTCGGCGACTGTCGGCCCGTTCGACCTCGGGACCGTCGTCATCCGCTTCGCGCTGCGGATCAACCCGATCACCGCGCAGGTCGAAGTCGACTCGGCCGGCTCAGACCCGATCCCCCACATCATCCAGGGGATCGTCGTGCACGTCCGCGACATCCGCGTCTACGTCAACAGGCCCAACTTCACGCTCAACCCGACCAGCTGCAACCCGATGACGATCGCGGCCGCCGTCACCGGCGGGGGCGCCGACCCCACCAACCCCGCCGACGCCGACCCCGTGACCGTCACCCACCGCGTCCAGGCCGCCGACTGCTCGAGCCTCGCGTTCAAACCAACCTTCAAAGTCTCGACGTCCGGGCACACGTCCCGCAAGGACGGGGCGAGCCTCACCGTGAAGCTGACCTACCCCAACACCCCGCAGGGCACGGAGGCGAACATCGCACGGGTCAAAGTCGAACTCCCCAAGAAGCTCCCCTCGCGGCTGAAGACACTGCAGAAAGCGTGTGTGGCGAGCACGTTCGAAGTGAACCCAGCGAACTGCCCCGCCACATCGGTCGTAGGGCACGCCAAGGCGACCACGCCAATCCTGCCGGTCCCTCTGGAAGGCCCGGCGTACTTCGTCTCCCACGGCGGTGAAGCGTTCCCCTCGCTGATCATCGTCCTGCAGGGCTACGGCATCACCGTCGACCTCGTCGGCACGACGTTCATCAGCAAGCACGGGATCACCAGCAGCACGTTCAAGACCGTCCCCGACGTCCCCGTCGGCAGCTTTGAGCTGACCCTGCCCGAGGGCCCGTTCTCCGCGCTCGCGGCGCCAGGGAACCTCTGCAAGAGCAAACTCGCGATGCCGACCGAATTCCTCGCGCAGAACGGCGCGACGATCCACCAGAGCACCAAGATCGCCGTCACCGGCTGCCCCAAGAAGACCACCCACAAGGCCCGCAAGACGCCGCCGCGGAGCAGCCGCTCACCCTCCCGAAGGCCACGGGCAGCCTGAATTACAGGCGCCAGCTCGACTGCAACTAGACCTTGTGATGCTCGGACACCCACGACCCGTCGTCGTGGCGTACGAAGTCCTGGAAGAGGTTCGGGGCCTCCGCGCACATGATCCGGGCGACCTCGTCGAACACCAGGCGCAGCTCCTCCTCGGCGCTCTCGGCGGTGCGCATCTCGATCACGTGGCGCAGGGTGCGAGCGTTGGCGGTCCACACGATGTCGGTGGAGAGCCCGATCGGGGCGAGGCGGCGCAGCGCCGAGGTGACCTCCTTCTTGACGTGGAACGGCACCCCCTCCTCCTCGATCCCGAGCTCGGCGGCGGCGCTGACCTGGAACTCCTCCAACCGCTCCACGATCGAGAGCACCTGCTCGCGTACGGGCTCCAGCGCCGGGGGCACACGGAAGCCGATGTCGGTGAGGCGCACGTAGCGCAGGCTCTCCTGACTAAAGGCCGAGCCGGCGCGGTGGCGGACCAGCTCGTGCGTAAAGACACGCGAGCAATTTCGAATCGCGAAGGAGTAGTTCGCGTGCTCCAGCACGCTGCCGTGGCCGCTGCGCAGGATGTTGGCGAAGTACTCGCGCCGGTCGGTGCGGATCTTGGAGACGTTGGGGTTCAGGCCCGGCTCCCAGCTGCGGTAGCAGGCGCGCCCCCCGAACTCCAAGAGCAGTTCACCCGCGCCGACCTCCCCTTGACCGGGCTCCGCCGCCTGCGACTGCGCGTGGGCGGGCTCCGATCCCAGGCGGCGGTCGAGCCACGACTCCCCGCCCACGTCCCGCAGGTACGCGCGCATCCCCTCCAGGTCGATGGACGGGCGGGCGATCAAGAACACGCTGGGGGTCGTCTCGTGCATCGGGCGAGCGATGCTAGGACGTTACCCGGACGGCGCCGGCCGACACCGGCCGCGCTACATTCGTCCCCCTGTCCGTATGTGCCCCAACCGAGGTTCGAGTACCGCCTGCGGAGCTGGGGGTGCGCAACGCAGAGCTTGGGGCCCAGAACGCGGAGCCGGGGGCGGAGAAGGCGCAACTCGGGTTGCAGGAGCTTCACGTGTGGACACTCGCGCTGGACATCGCGGACCCCGCGCGCGAGCAGCGCTCGGCGGCGCGTGCTGGCCTGCGTCTGCTGCTGGGGTCCTACCTGGGGATCGACCCCCGCGCAGTCGAGCTCGTTCGCGGCGCCGGGGGACGACCGGAGCTTGCGCGCACTCACGAACATCCGGAGCCTGTGTGCGCTCGTAGTCTGCGCTTCAACCTCTCCCACACCGCCGGCCTCGCGGTCTGCGCGATCGGGCGAGGGCGCTCGATCGGGATCGATGTCGAGGCAGTCGACAGGCGTGAGCCCTCGCCAGGCGTGGTCGAACGCGCTCTCAACCACCGGGAGGCGGAGCGGGTGCTGCGGGCCGACGCTTCCGAGCGCACAGCGGCGTTCCTGCACTACTGGACCGTCAAGGAGGCCTGCGCGAAGGCGCTCGGCGTGGGCCTGGCGCTCGACCTCCGGGAGATCGGCGTCGCTGGCCCCACGGACCGGCCTCGCCTCGCTCTGCCCCACGGAGCCGGGGCTGGCCCCACGGACCGGCCTCGCTTCGATCTGCCCCACGGAGCCGGGGAGTGGCAGGTTCGGCGCCTGTGGCCGCAGGCGGGCATCGTCGGGGCCGTGGTCGCCGACGGCGGACCGTGGCGGATGCGCCTGCGGACACTGTCGCTTCGCTGACACCACCCCGCTGCCGTGCCAAGCCGACCGTGGACTGCCGTGCAGCCGACCGCGGACTACCGTGCCCAAGCCGACCACGGACTACCGTGCTCAGCGGACCGTGGCCCGCCGAGCCGGGCCGTGGAACTGCGGCTATCCTGACCCGCCATGTCCGCCGTCGCGACCGAGCCCACCGACCCCGAGCTGGAGCGCGCCGCCTGGGATCTCGAGCCGCTCGTGGACGGCGAGGGCGAGGCGGGCGTCGAGCGCCGACTGGAGGAGGCTCTGACCCGCGCGCGGTCCTTCGCGGAGCGCTACGCGGGGAAGCTGGGCGAACAGGACGGAGCAGGCCTGGCGGAGGCGATGGGGGAGCTGGCAGCGCTCTACGAACTGGTGGGCCGTGCGGGGACCTACGCGGGGCTGCGCTTCTCCACGGACACTGCGGACCCCGCGAACGGAGCGTTGTTGCAGATGGTGCAGGAGCGCGAGACGGCAATCGAGACAACGCTGCTGTTCTTCGAGCTGGAGTGGGCTGCGCTCCCGGCGGAGCGCGCCGAGGCGCTGCTGGCCGGGGAGGCTCTGGACTTCTGCCGCCACCACCTGCGCAACGTGCGCCGCTACCGCGAGCACCTGATGAGCGAGCCGGAGGAGAGGATCCTCTCCGAGAGGTCCCTCACCGGCGCCACGGCGTGGGCGCGGCTGTTCGAGGAGCTGACCTCCGCGATCGAGGTGGAGCTGCCCGACGAGCGGGTCGCCCTCGACGTGGCGCTCAGCCGCCTGGCGCTGCCCGACCGAGAGGTTCGGCGCACGACGGCGGAGGCGGTCACGGCGGCGCTCGCGCCTGGGCTGCGCACGCGGGCGTACGTCCTCAACACGCTGGTGGTGGACAAGTCGGTGGAGGACCGCCTGCGTCGCTACCCGCACTGGCTGGCAGCGCGCAACCTCGCCAACGAGGCGAGCGACGAGTCGGTGCGCGCACTGGTCGAGGCGGTGCGCGGCCGCTACGAGCTCGCGCGCCGGTGGTACCGGCTGAAGGCGGGGCTGCTCGGGGTGGAGCGCCTGGCGGACTACGACCGCATGGCTGCCGTGACGCAGGACGAGGTGAGCTTCACCTTTACGCAGGCGCGCGAGCTGGTGCTCGACTGCTACGCGTCCTTCTCGCCCGAGCTGGGGGCGCTCGCAGGGCGCTTCTTCACAGAGCGCTGGATCGACGCCCCAGTGCGCCCCGCCAAGCGCGGGGGGGCGTTCTGCGCCTCGGCGGTGCCCTCCGCGCACCCCTACGTGCTGCTCAACTTCACCTCGCGCCGGCGCGACGTACTGACGCTGGCGCACGAGCTCGGCCACGGCGTGCACTTCGCGCTGGCGGCCCGCCAGGGCGTCTTCCACCAGGGCACCCCGCTGACGCTGGCGGAGACGGCCTCGGTGTTCGGCGAGACGGTCGTCTTCGGGCGCCTGCTCGCGCAGGACACCACGCCGCAGACGCGCCTGGCGCTACTGGCAGAGCACCTGGAGGACATCATCGCCACGGTCTTCCGCCAGGTCGCGATGAACCGCTTCGAGGACCTCCTCCACACCGCTCGCCGCGAGCAGGGGGAGCTTTCGGTGGAGCGCATCGGCGACCTGTGGGCGGAGAGCCAGGCGGAGCTGCTGGGGGACTCGGTGGAGATCACCGAGGGCTACCGCAGCTGGTGGTCGTACATCCCGCACTTCATCAACACGCCCGGGTACGTGTACGCCTATGCCTACGGCCAGCTGCTCGCGCTGTCGGTCTACGAGCGCTACGAGCAGCGCGGCGCGGAGTTCGTGGGGCAGTACCTGGAGCTGTTGGCGGCGGGCGGCTCGCGCAGCCCGGAGGAGCTGGGGCGGCTGGTCAACGTGGACCTCACCGACCCGGGCTTCTGGGACGCGGGCCTGGACCTCGTCGAGCGCCAGCTGGAGCAGGCCGAAGCGGCCGCCCGGGATGCGCGCGACTAAAAGCGGCGCAGGAGCTCGCCGATACGACCGGGTGACCGTTCGCGCGTTCCCCACCCTCACCGCGAGCTTTGCGGCCGTGGTCCTTGCCATTGCCGCCTGCGCGCCACCGCTCGCCGCAGCCCGGACGGCCCAGTCGCTCTCCCCAGCCGCCCAGCCGCTCGACTACATGGCGCTGGCAGAACAGGGGATCGGGCAGAGCACGAGCTGGCGCTCGGGCGGCTGGTACTGCGAGTACCTGGGCTGCACCGGGGCCTACCCGCTGCTGACGATCTGGGGGGACGTGCGGATGTTCGAGTCGGTCAACGCGCTGGAGATCGCCGCGCCGTCCGCCGCCCACCGCGCGCGGGTGGACCGCTTCGCGCACGCGTCCGAGCACTACTGGAACCCCTACCTGAACGGCTACGCCCCCTACCCGGGCGACCGCTACAGGGGCGCGAAGGCGTGGTTCGACGACAACGGCTGGCTGGGCGTGGCGTTCGTGCAGGCCTACCGGGCCACGGGCGAGCGCCGCTACCTGCACGACGCGCAGCGCGCCTTCGACTTCGTCGCCACCCAGGGCTGGGACGCGGGGGGTGGGATGTGGTGGAACACCGGGCACCCCTACCACGCGGGGGAGGCGCTGGCGGCGGACAGCCTGCTGGGGATGCTGCTCTACCAGATCGACCACTCACACTTCCAGCTCGGCGAGGTGCGCAAGTTCATCGACTGGGGCAACGGCCACGACATCGGCTTTCACGGGCTCTACCTGAGCGGCGGTCCGGGCAGCACGGTGATCGATTACGTGGAGGCGCCGCTGATCTACGCGCAGTACCTGCTCTGCCAGGCGAGCGGCCAGAACGGCTACTGCACGCACTCTGAAGAACAGGCGCGGTCGATGACGGAGATCTACGGGATCGCGTACAACTTCGCGCCGCTGTACGACTCGATCTTCATGGAGTGGATGATGGCCTACGGCAAGGCGGTGGGCGACAACCACTGGTTGGAAGTGGCGCAGGTCAACGCCGCTCACGCCGCCCAGCACGCCGCCGACGGCCGCGGCCTGTGGCTTGGCAGCTGGTGGGGAGGGCCGATCAAGGACTCGCAGACGCTGCCACGGATGTTCCGCACGATGGCGGGCACCACGAGCCTGTTCGCCTGGCTGGCCTACTACTCCTGAGGGCCGTCACGAGCCTACCGCGGATCGCAGCGGCCGGGGGCGCGGCGACCGTGGGTGGTGCTTTGGGGTCGTCCGCGAGGGTGGGCGGGGCGACGACGCCGGTGGGCGCGGAGCCTCCGTGCCCCGCGTCCGCGCGTAGTTGGTAGGAAACATATTGGGGCCTCTGCGTCCGTCTCCGTGCGGAAATAGCCGCCCTTCCCCTTCCGGTCACTGATCTTCGGGTACTTTGCGCTCGTAGCTGAATTGGAATTCGATCTCGTTCACGGAAAGGAGTTGAACGGCAGATGAAGTATCTAAAGATCGCTTTCGGACTTGCCCTGACGGCCAGTCTGATGGCCGTTTCGGCGGCGCCAACGCTGGCGGCCGGTCCCGTATGGGAACAATGTAGAGAACATGCGGGCACGGGAACAAAATGGGAAGACAACAAGTGCTCAAAATCCAATTTTCTAGGCAATTGGGAATGGAAAGAAATCACCGCGACGGAAAAAGTCACCGGTCAGGGGACCTTGCGCATGATTGACACCAAAGTTCCCATCGTTGGCTCAGTGGAAGTCATTTGTTCGAGCACCGGCTCAGGTCCACTTGGCCCTGGGAAGTTTGGTAAAACCGAAGAATTCAAAGGAATAAGCTGTGTAGCGGGGAAAAACTGTGAAAAAGTCGAAAAAATAGTGTCGCCCATTCACCTGCCCTGGCAATCGGAACTCTATGAAACGGAAAAAACAGTTCGAGCCCTGGGCACCGGTGGTGGCGGCGGTGTGCCCGGTTGGACAGTAGAATGCAGGGTCCTAGGTATCAGTAAAGGAGATGAATGCACCAGCGAAGTGCAAACTTCTCTCATGGAAAACGTACAGGCGAGCGGTTCCGTGAAGGCCATTTTCGACACTAAATCAGGGAAATCAGAATGCAAACTGGGAGGGCCAAAATCCGGTGAATTGGAGGGCACGATCCTGATCCATTCGGAAGCAGGCTCCGCCATCAGGGTGTCCTAGACCGGATCGTGCGTAGCGATCGCGCCCCCAGGGGCAGCGGGGGCGCGATCTTGCCTTCAGGCGTCCATGCGGCTCGTGCGCCACGCGCCAAGCGCAAGGAACACCATCAGCCACGCAACGAGCACGATGAAGGCCAGCCCGCCGGAGAGCGTGACGGTCGCGCCGTGGCCGCCGTTGTCGATGTGGACCGGGCTGAAATGCGCTATCGCCTGGCTCAGAAGGCCCTTGCGGGCGCTGCCCAACGAGCCGATCATGATGAGCAGTGGACTGGCCACGACCTGCCACGCGATCAGAGCGATGATCGCGGCCGGCTTCGAGGTCGTCAGCGAGGCGAAGCCCACCGCCACCACGCACAGCGCCCCGGTGCTCAGCAGCGTGAAGCCCAGGCCGTTGAGGATCAGCGATCCGTCGGGCGTGGAGAGGTTCCCGGCAAACACAAAGGTGCCGAGCAGCAGCAGCGCGTAGGCGGCGCCCATCACGGCGAAGCACAGTGCCAGCGCCGCGGGCACGCGCGAGGCGAACAGTGCCAGGCGCGAACGGCCGGTCACGACCAGGTCCCGGAAGACACCGGCGGAGGCGTCCCCCGTGCCGGCCTCCACACCGATCAGGAGGGCCGCGAGCGGGCCGAAGAAGAGGGCAGTCACGCGCAGGCCGTCGGAGAAGTTGGACGTGCCCCCGGCGGGGCCATGTTCCTGGGGAGCCGCGGAGTGCTGAATGACCGCCACGACGAAGTAGATCAGTACCGGTGCGGCAGCGAGCACGAGTGCCCAGATCAGTGTGCCGCGCTTCTTGCGGAGCTTGAGGAAGTCCGCTCCGAACATCTGTGCTGCGATCGTGGCGGGCGAGCCGCCTGCGCGGGCGCGATCGGGTGCGGGCGCCGCCGGGGCGATGGCACTCATGCCCTCACCTCCTCCGTCGCCGGAGCGTCCAGCCGCGAGGTGACCTCCAGGAAGCGCTGCTCGAGGCTGTGGCGCACGGGCTCCAGGCGCATGACGCCGACGCCCGCGCGCACGAGGGCCGCATTCACCTCGGATGCCGTCTGCGGATCGCCGGTCAGCTCGACGCGCAGACCCTCGTCGGAGCGGTGGGCCTCGCGCACGAGCTCGCTGGCGCCGAGCGTGGCGAGCGCCAGCTCGACGTCGTCCACGCCCACGATCAGCTCGTTGCGCGCGCCGCCGCCGCCACGGGTGAGCTCGGCGATCGGACCCTGCGCGATGACCTTGCCACGGTCCACGATCGCCGCGGCGTCGCAGATCTTTTCCACCTCGTCGAGCAGGTGCGAGG
The DNA here is from genome assembly GCA_963703395.1 of uncultured Solirubrobacterales bacterium. Taxonomy (GTDB): domain Bacteria; phylum Actinomycetota; class Thermoleophilia; order Solirubrobacterales; family Solirubrobacteraceae; genus Palsa-744. The sequence continues at coordinate 2,366,064 of OY969817.1, forward strand.
AGATGAAGACGGTGCGGTTCTCCTGTTCGACCATCGCGCGGATCATCGCGCGGAACTCCTGGATGCCGCCCGGGTCGAGCCCGTTGGTCGGCTCGTCGAGGATCAAGAGCAGCGGGTCGGCGAGCAGGCAGCGCGCCACCCCAAGGCGCTGGCGCATCCCCAACGAGTAGCGCTTGACCTTCTCGTCGGCGCGCTCGGTCAGGCCAACGCGTGTGAGCGCCGGGGCGATCCGCTCGTGCACCTCGGGCCCGCGCACCGCGGCGACGATTCGCAGGTTCTCCCGGCCGGAGAGATTGGGATGAAAGCGGGGCTCCTCGACGATCGCGCCGACCCGTCGCAGCGCCTGCCCGCGCTCGGAGGGAACCGGGTGCCCCAGCACGCTCATGCTTCCTGCGCTGGCCCGGGTGAGTCCCAGCAGCATCCGGATCATCGTGGTCTTGCCAGCGCCGTTGGGGCCGAGGAAGCCGAATGCGCTGCCGCGCGGGACGTGCAGATCCACCCCGTCGATTGCGGCGCGCGCGCCGAAGTGCTTGGTCACCCCCCGGGTCTCGATCGCCGCTGCCCCGGACACCTGGCTCGGCGCGGCGCTGAACACCTGACTCGCCGCTGCACCGGACAACCGGCTCGGCTCGCCACCGTTGTCAGCTGGCATCGGCGCAGTCGCTTTCTCTGTCATGAGTTTGCCTCCACAGCCTTCGGATGCAGGGGTCGCTTGCATCCTCTTGCAAGGCCGCCGGGGAAGCCTTGCAGGTCAACCTAAAGAGCTCGTGAGAATTGTCGGGCACCCCGAAGGCTTACTGCCCGTACTCCTGAGGATGGCCCACCTGTCAGTCCTCCTGCGCCTGCAACTCGTGGATGCGCTCCTGGAGCTGGGACATCACGGCAGGGTCGCGCAGCGTGGTGACATCGCCCAGCGCGCGGCCCTCAGCGATGTCGCGCAGCAGGCGGCGCATGATCTTGCCCGAGCGCGTCTTCGGTAGGTCGTCGGACCAGATGACCCGCTTGGGGCGCGCGAACTTGCCGATCCGCTCCGCCACCGCTTCGCGGATGCCCTCCACCTCGCGCTCGTCGCCCTCGAGGTCCCCCTGCAGGGTGACGAACGCCACGATCGCCTGCCCGGTGTCCTCGTCATGCTGGCCGATCACCGCTGCCTCCGCGACGTCGGGGTGGGCCACGATCGCCGACTCCACCTCCGCGGTCGAGAGCCGGTGCCCGGAGACGTTGACGACATCGTCGATACGCCCGATCACCCAGAGGTAGCCGTCGGAGTCGCGGCGCGCGGCGTCGCCCACCAGGTAGGTCTCCTTGCCGAAGCGCTCGAAGTAGGTTTTGACGTAGCGCTCGTCCTCCCTGTAGAGGGTGCGCAGCATCGAGGGCCACGGACGGGTAAGCACGAGCAGTCCCTGACCGCGCTCGATCGGGGCGCCGGTGGACTCGTCGAAGACCTCAGCCTCGATGCCGGGGAAGGGGCGGGTGCAGGATCCGGGCTTGGTCGCGGTGAGGCCCGGGAGCGGGGTGATCATGATCGCCCCCGTCTCGGTCTGCCACCAGGTGTCCACGATCGGGCAGCGTCCGCCGCCGACCACCGTGTGGTACCACAGCCACGCCTTCGGGTTGATCGGCTCCCCCACGGTCCCCAACAGCCGAAGCGTTGACAGGTCGTGCTTGTTCGGCCACTGGGCCCCCCACTTGATGCAGGCGCGGATCGCGGTCGGAGCGCAGTAGAGGATGCTGACCCCGTAGCGCTCCACGAGCTCCCACCAGATGCCCTTGTGGGGGTAGTCCGGCGCCCCCTCCCACATCACCGAGGTCGCCCCGTTGGCCAGCGGTCCGTAGACGATGTAGGAGTGCCCCGTCACCCAGCCCACGTCGGCGGCGCACCAGTAGACGTCAGACTCCGGCTCGAGGTCGAACACGTAGCGGTGGGTGGCCGCCACGGCGGTCAGGTAGCCGCCGCTTGTGTGCAGGATGCCCTTCGGCTTGGCGGTCGAGCCGGAGGTGTAGAGGATGTACAGCGGGTGCTCGGCGTCCAGCGGCTCCGCGGGGCACTCGGGCGCGGCGGCCCCCATGATCTCGTCGTAGAACACGTCGCGGCCCTCCCGCATCCCGCAGGGCGTCCCCTTGCTCCTCACCACCACGATCTTCTCGAGCGTGTCGAGGTCGCCCATCACCTCATCCACGCGATCCTTGACGGGCGCCGTCTTGCCCTTGCGGGCAGCGCCGTCCACGGTGATCAGCACTCTGGCCTCGGAGAACTCCATCCGCTCGCGCACAGCCTCCGCGGAGAAGCCCCCGAAGACCACGTTGTGCGGGGCCCCGATGCGCGCGCAGGCGAGCATCGAGACAACCACCTCGGGGATCATCGGCAGGTAGATGCCCACCACGTCGCCCGGCCGCACCCCGAGGTCCTTCAGGGCGTTGGCGAGGCGCTGCACCTCCGCGAGCAGTTGCGCGTAGGTGATGTCGCGCTCCTGCCCCTCCTCCCCACGCCAGTGGTAGGCCACGCGCTCCCCCCTGCCCTCCAGCACGTGGCGGTCCAAGCAGTTGTAGGAGACGTTCAGCCGGCCTCCGACGAACCACTTGTAGAACGGCGGGTTGGAGTCGTCGAGCACCGTCTCCCACGGCTCGAACCAGTGCAGCCGCTTCGCCTGTCCCGCCCACCACGCCTGCGGGTCGCGCGCCGCCTCCTCGTACACCGCGGCATCAGCCAGCAGTGCGCGCTCGCGGAACTCGGGGGAGGGCTCGAACGTCTCCACCTCCAACAGCTCTGCCAGCTTCCGGTCGAGCGCCTCGCCCTCGACCGCGCCGCCCGAGTCGGCCGAGTCTCCAGCCCTGGCGGCACCGTTCGAGTCCGTGCCCCGCGTGGATTCAGTCGCCATCGCCTGTGACCTGCCTTTCTCCCGCCGCCTCCCACGTCAGGGGACGGCTCCGGACTCGCGTTTACTTGCCCGCCCGGCGCGGGCCTGGATCACCGTTTCAGCGGCATCACCGGCAGCATGGTGCGACCGAAGGTCGAGTTTGTCACAGCGGCGAACGATGCGTACCAGGCCGCAGCCGCGGTCGCCAGGCCAACGTAGCCGCCCCAGTGAGTGACCGTGGTGTGCGCGCCGACTGCGCCGATCGCCAGCAGGACGAAGGTGGCCGTCAGGAGCACGAACACGAGCAGCACCGCTCCGCTGACACGCAGAGCCGCCACCGTCATGTAGGCGGTGAAGATCGCCCACGCCCACAGGTACACCCCGACCGAGTGCCCCACGTTTCCGCCGATCTGCTTGGCGTAGAAGACCTCCAGCGCCCAGAAGGAGAGCCAGAAGGCCCCATACGAGCAGAACGCCACGGCGCCGAACGTGTTGCCGGTGCGGAACTCCCACAGGCCCGCGATCAGCTGCACGATCCCCCCGTAGGCAAGGGCCAGGCCGAGCACCACCGGGACGCCCTTTTCATCGACGAGATTCGAGTTGAACATCGAGAGCACAAACGTGGTCATCGCGAATCCCGCCAGGCCAAGCGGCCCAGGGTCGGCAGGCTTCCACAGGCTCGCCTGTGTGGCCTCGCCCGGCGGCGGATCGCGGCGCGGGATCGACTGCATCGGCTCGGGGCGATGAATTGATGCTGCCTCCATGAGAGGACCCTCCCTTCAGCCACCCCCTGGGGCGGCTCAGGACGCTTTGCGAATGGCTCTGCGAACGGGGAAAGGATTGTGGCGATTCCCACGTTCTCATGGTATTTATTCCCGCTCACGGGTGAACTCAATCGTGGGCGGGCGATCCCCCCGCGGGGTTGCGTTGCAGACCCGCCGCTGCCGCAGAGCGCTCGTTGCAGAGCCGCTGGCGCAGAGCGCCGCTACCGGCGCGAGCCGCGTTTGCGCCGCCGCTTGGCACCGTCCCGCGCAGCCGGCTGCACCGGCTCTGCAACCGTGCCGTTGGCACTCCCTGCACCCTTTCTGGCCCTAGCACCCGAGCGCCCAGCCCCGCCCCTCGCGCTCGGACCGGAGCGCGCGGCTTCGCGCTCGCCGCGAACCTGCGCCTGGGAGGGCCACGGCCGCGCCTCTCCGGCGGCCCACGCCGGAGGGTCCCCCCCCGGGAAGCGCCCCATCAGCAGGATGCCCGCGGCCACCATCCAGAAGGCGGGGATCAGCTGCTGAGCCGATCCCAGCGCAAGCCCGAAGGGGGTGAAGGCGAGCAGGGCCGCGAAGATCCCGAGGTACATCATCCAGCGCGGGAGAATCCCTGTGCGGGAGGCGCCCAGCATCACGACGATCATGCCCGCGGCCAGCGTGAGCCCTCCCAGCAGGCCCAGGTACTGCGTGGCTTCGAGCACGGCGCTCTGAGTCAGCGCCCGGTTGACCGCGTCCGCGGTGAAGTCGTGGCCCGTCACGAAGTTGTGGGCGTTCACCGCCTGGGCGATCGGATGGGCGACCGACACGAGCACCATGACCGCCCCCCCGCTGAGGAGCAGCGGGCGCGCGACGGAGCTCGTCTGGGGCCTGCGAAAGCGGACCGCGCCGAGCAGGAACAGCAGGACCGTGAGGATGAAGAGGACCGCGATCGCCTGCAGGACGTTGCCGGCGATCAGACCGAAGGCGTGAGCGTTGACGAACCTCACCTCGGGCGCACCGGGGCTGACGGCCGGGTTCGCTTCTCCCCGCAGCGCGGGGGCGAGCCCCTGGAGCACGCCGACCGTCGGCAGCGACTTCAGAGTCGCGGTGACGGTGATGCCACCCAACAGGTAGAGCACTCCTCCTGCGACCGCCGGCACTCCAAGGCGCACGCGGCGCTCGCTCTCGTGAGCCACCCGAGCCCGGATCTCCTCCTTGCTCGGCCCGGCCTCGCCCTGCTCGGGCGCATCGATCTCGCTTCTGTTGGCCATCGGCCGTGGAGTCTATGGGCACCACCGCTAGGATGAGTCTATGGAGAGTGGCGGTCTTGGAGACCTGTTCGGAGACCCCGAGGAGTTGCAGCGGCGCTTGGCTGACTTCGCCGCGCAGATGCAAGGCCAGCAGCGCCTCGCGTGGGCCGACAACGCGATCAAGCTTGCCGTAGACATGACTGTGGCGGCGGTCAACCGTGTCAATCTCCAGGGCGGCGCCGACGCGCAGGCCGAGCAGATCCGCGCGGTGATCGCGACGATCTTCCCCGAAGCGGTTACGCTCGTGCGCGAGGCGCGCGAGGGACTCCAGTAGGCGACTCCTCGTCCACAAGCAGCACACCGGCCCGCTCCGCGCGCCGCTCGGCCTCGCGCGAGGCGTGGCCCGCGGCGATCACCTCCCTGAAGGAGCGGAAGCGGAAGATGAAGACCACCGCGCCGAGACCCACGAGCGCGGTGAAGACGGCGATCGCGAGCTGCTGGCCAACCGAGTACGCCGCCACCGCGGTACCGGCGCTCCCAGCGAACACCTTCACCAGCAGCGCCTGCTGCACTCCCGCGCCACCCGGCGTGAACGGCACTGCGCCGGCAACCTGGTTGACGCCGAACACAAGCAGCACGTTCTCCACCGAGCCGCCCACGCGGAAGGCTTCGAGCAGAAACCAGAAGGCCGCGAAGCGGCACAGCCACGCCGCCGCCTGCCACGCCGCCACTTCACGCAGGTAGCGTCGGCGGTCGGTGAGGATCGTCAGGCCCTGGCGAATGCGCGCCCAGAAGGCCCTCACGCGCACCGACAGCAGCGCGAAGGCCACCAGCCCGAGGATCGCCAGCGCGGTGATCAGGAAGAGCGTGAAGCGAAAGTGCTCGGCCAGGTAGGAGATGTCGAAGGAGCTCAGCTGCGCGAAGTCCGGCGGCTTGGGGAAGACTCCCTGGGTGAACGCGAAGATCAGCACCAGCACCCCCACACTCGCGTCGAAGATCGACTCCACGAAGAACGCCGAGGCCACCGTGGGGTAGGTGGAGCCCGGGATCGAGCTGCGCGCGAGGAACAGCTTGATGATGTCCCCCCCGCGCGCTGGCACCACGTTGTTGAAGCCCACCGCCGCGAAGTACGCGCCCCAGATGCGCCGCCACTGGAAGCTCACCGCGGGGTAGGCGGCGCGCAGGCTGTGGAAGAACGCCCGCGAGCGCAGCGTCAGGTTCAGGCCGAAGAAGACCAGGCCCAGGACCAGCGCCCCCCAGTGGACCGCGGCGAGGTCGGAGAAGAACTGGCCGGAGGCATCCAGGAACGAGCTTAGGCTGTGACCGATCGAGGTCGAGGCGGTGGGCACGCCTCAAGCGTAGGGCGAGCGCGCCGAGTAGGGATCGGCGAGCGCAGGTCCCGAGCCAGCTGCGGCCTCAGACGTCGTCCTCGTCGCCCTCGTCCCCGAGGACCTCCTCGTACTCGTCGAGCTCCAGCTCCCCGTCGTCGGCGTCGAACTCCTCGTCTTCCTCCCAATCCTCGTCGTCGAACTCATGCTCGGGGATCTCGAGAATGGTGCTCAGCGACATGCGGCTCTCCTTTCAGGGGTTCTCGTGTTTTCGCTTCTGCGCGGTTGCGCAAGAAGCGGGCGCATCATAGTGTTGCGCTTGGTGCGCGTGAGTACCGGTGGAGAATGGAGTTCGAGCTTCCCGAACGCTACGTGGCCGGAGCTGCTGGTGGAGTTCGAGATCTACGCCGCGCGTGATGCGGTCCTGCGCAATCGTCTGGCCGGCATGGGTTCTTCTCTCGGCATGGCAGGAGACGTTGGCCGGTTCTGCTGGAGGTCGTCGTTGCGCGCTGCGATGCACAGGCTGATGATCATCAAGAGGGCGAGTGTCCAGGAGGCGCTTATAAGTAGTAGGAGCATGGGATCTCTCGGGTTGATCGAGGTTGGCGCGTTGCTTTAGACGTGGACGCGGAGTCGGCTGCCCGAGCGCGTGGCGGGTCTGTTTCTTCGTGGCTGTCTGCTGGGTCGTGTGTGATGATCGGCATGCTCGTCCTCGGCGTTCTCTGCGTCGTTGATCGCCCAGGCGAGTCGCTCGACGAACTGTGCTGCCGCGTGGTCGGTGCTCAGGTGCACTGAATGGACGTGCTCGTCGAGCCAGACGGAGGCGTCGGCGGGAAAGGGGGATGGATCGGTGGTGACGATGATTCTTGGCATCCGAGGCTCCTTTCGGGACTTGGCGGTGATGTGGTGGGCAAGGCATCCGCTGCGAGAGGGTGCCTGGTGAGAGGGGCGTCGGGGAAGGCGTAGGGAGCACCTTCCCGGACGCTGGGATGGGGATGTCAGGGACGACAGCAACGTTCGAGCACGCGGTCCCGCGCCGACGCGATGCCGGGCACGGCGCACTGCGTGGCATCTCTGTCTGCCGGGCGGGGGTATGCGAGAACAACCATTGTTCACTAACTCTATCAAGATTCTACCCTTTGTCAAGAGAGCTTTGCCCTCATGGCGGAGTAGGCTGGCCAAGCCAACTTTCGCGCCCAACACCGATGAACGGAGGAGCAATGTCTCGCAAGTACATTGACTGCCGGGAGATGCCCAGCGAAAACAACTGCGATCTGGCGATGGCTGGGAGCGATCAGCACGTCCTCGACGCGGCCGTGACACACGCGGTAACGGCACACGGACACGAGGACACGCCAGAGCTGCGCGAGCAGATCAGACAGGCCCTCAAAGACGAGGTCCCGGGTGCGCTGGCCTAGCTGATCCCACCCTTTGAGCCTGATGGGAGGTCGATGATCCTGCGACCAGGTCGCCCCGATCACGACGTGATCGCGCCGGACATGCTCGGGTTCGGCCTCTCCGCGCACCCGAAGATCGAGTACTCGCTCGACCTCTGGTGCACGAGCCGCGACCGCGACCAGGACTGCGAGCCAGCGCCCTCCGGCGCTCAGTCCGGGTATTCGTCCTTGCGGAAGGTGCGAGGCTCGTCGGGCTGGGGCTTAGGCGTGCGGTCGAGCAGGAAGTTGAAGTATGGCGCGACGAATGGATCGGGCGCCCTCACCGTGTAGGTGTGGTAGACGGTCCCGTTCTCGCGCGCGAAGGCGATCCACGTGGGGCCCTCGCGCAGCCCGTCCTTCAGCTCGGCCCCGATCTGGTGCGACCACTCGACCAGCCAATCGGGCGGGTTGTCGACCATCTCCTTGATCTCGGGGATGTGCTGCGCCTGCTCCTCGGACAGCGCGAGCTCGAAGTCGAACGGGAACTCGGTGTTATACGTGGACACGTAAGGAAACTCCCAGCCCATCCGCTCCTTGTAGGCCGTAAGCCGCTCGATCGGCGCCCGCGAGAAGCACAGCAGCGTAACGTCGCGGTGGTTGAGGTGGACGAGCGACCCGTCGAGGCCGTCGCCGAGGGACGTGCACCCGGGACACGCGCCGTTGGTGTAGTCGGGGCCGAACATGATGTTGTAGGCCAAGAGCTGGGAGCGGCCGTCGAAGAGCTCGGCGAGCGTCTTCTTCCCGTCCTCGGTGTCGAACTCGTACTCCTTCTCCACTCGGACCCAGGGCAGCGCCCGCCGCTTCTCCTTGATCTTCTTGTTTCGGTCTGCCTGCTCGGCCTCGAGCTTCGCGAGCTCGTCCCGGGCTGCCTGCCATTCCTCGCGGGTTCCAACCTTGTACTCGGGCACTATGACCTCCTTTAGCGTTCGAGTTGCTCCAGCGCCGCCAGCACCTCGGCGTCGTGCGTCTTCGGCGACACCTTCGGGATCACGTGCGCGACCTTCCCGTCCGCGTCCACGATGAACGTAGTCCGTTGCGCACCCCAGTAGGTCCTCCCGTACATCGACTTCTGCACCCACACCCCGTAAGCCTCCGCCACCGCGTGGTCCTCGTCGGCGAGCAGGGTGAAGCCGAGGTCGTGCTTGTCGTGGAACCTCTTGATCTTCCCCACCGGGTCCGGGGAGATGCCCAGCACCGTCGCGCCGGCGCTCTCGTAGTCGGCTCGGTGGTCGCGCACACCGCACGCCTGGACTGTGCACCCGGAGGTGTCGGCCTTGGGGTAGAAGAACAGGACGGCGCTCTTGCCCCGGAAGTCCGAGAGCTTGACGGCGCGACCATCCTGGTCGGGCAGCTCGAAGTCTGGCCCCTCGTCTCCTTGCTCGATCATGCTTGGATCCTAGCCTCCCCGCCAGGCTGACTAGCCTCCTCGCCGAGCTGACCAGCCAGGCTGCGATCGAACCGCGTGCTCACGCGTCCTTCGCTCTGAAGGTCATCGCGGCGGACGCCCTGTAGGTGCGACGGCCCGACGTCGGCACGAACCGCACCACCATCCTTACACGCAGCCGCCTGTGCCTGCGCAGGGCCCCCCGGCCGGCACGGCTGAGCGGAACGCCGATCGTCGCCTTGCCACCTTTGCGCAAGCGGCGCGTGGTCGATCTCAGGTCGGCGCCGGCGATCGTGACACGCCCGGCCGTCGGGACCCAGATGGTCACAAGGGCCTTGCCCCTGGAGGTCCGGCGCCCAAGGATCTGCATCGGGCAGCCGGTGACAGCGATCCTCGTGTTCTGCGTGACCTTCGCCCCGTTCTGCGCGAGCACCGTGGTGGGCATCGTGAGTCCCGCTGTGCAGACGTTGCCGTTGGCACTGAGCGCGGAATGGGGGCCGGTGGGCAGGCTCAGCGAGAAGCTCGAGATCGGCACGTCGGGAAGCGCTTCGAAGCTCACGCTGGTGATCCCGGCGCTCGAGATGTGGGTGTGGCCGACGAGCACCACGACCACGCCGTCGCCGCGGAGGATCACGTCGAGGTCGGGGAACGCCGCGCCGCCGTGGGACACCAGGTAGGCGGGCCCGGTGAGCTGACCGGGCAGCACGGGGGTGCTCGCGGCGGCTTCGCCGACCCGCGATTCTTCCGAGCAGCCGCCGGGCGGGCTGGCGACTTCGAAGGTCGCCGCGGGACACGCTTTGTGGAGCGTGCTCAGCCGCGAGGGCAACTGCTTGGGCAGGGTCGTCAACACCTGCCGGATGTTCGCCTGACGGGGCCCTTGAGAGACCTTGACCTCGAGGCTCGCCCCATCGGCTTTCGAGGTCTTTGCCCCAACGAACGCGGTGAGCTTCGGCTTGAACGCGAGCTTGTTGCATCCGCCCACGGCGAAGGGGCTGGAAAGGCTCTGGGCGACGGTTTCGCTCGATCCGGGCACGAAGCCGGTGAGCGTCGATTCGGTCGCGAGCGGCCCGCAGTTGGTGGGGTTGAACAGGAAGCTCGGGCGGTCGACGTCCACGCCGATGCTCCTCAGGCGCAGCGGCACCCCCTGCACGATCCTCGGCACCGAGCCGGTGACGACCACCCGGCCGGTGTACGGGTCAACGCCGATCTGCGCCCGGGTGACGACCGGGCCGAGGTCGAATGGACCGGCGAGTGCGGGCACCACGATCGACAGCCCATACGGCGCCCCGTCGTAGGGGCCGGTTAGGAAGACCTCGCCCGTGAACGCGTACGGATCGGGACCGGCTCCGGCGGCGACCGCCGCGGTTCCGATCTCGCTGGCGGGCGGGCACGTCCCTTCGCTTCGGTCGCCACACAGCGGCACCGAGGAGATCGCGCCGAGCAGGCCGGCGGGCAGCGTGGCCCGCACCTGCGAGAGGTACTGCTGTCCGTCCGCGCGCGCGAGGTTGAACGTGTAGGAGGTGTACGCCCCCGCGTCGGGGGACGCGTCCTGGGTGCTCTGGGTGAGCGAGAAGGGCAGCGGCGAGGGGCACCCGGTGGTGGCGAACAGCGTCGAGCTCAAAGCCGCGGCCTGGCCGGTGTATGGCGTGAAGAGCCCTTCGACCTGCCCGGTCCCGCACGCCAGCGGGTTGGCGAGCGGCGCCAGGGGGCCGCCGTCGAACCTCATGGCGAGCTCGCTGAAGGGCAGCGGCGGGTTGCCCGAGAACGTCGCTTCGAGGCGGCCCGTGGCGGGGTTGGGGTCAACCAGGCCCTTGAGCCTGACCGCTACGCCATAGCGGCTCTCGGCGTCCACGTAGATCGTGTACGGAGGTCCGGCGATCGCCGCGCCGTTCGGGCTGCCCAGGTAGACGTTGCCCGCGAGCGAGCCCGGCGGCAGGTCGGTTTCGATTGCGACGCTAGCGACCTTGGCGGCCGCAGGGCACGACACGGGCCCGGTCGTGCGGACACCCGGCTGTGTTTCTCTGAGCCCCGCCTGTTCTTCGGTGCAGGCCGCCAGGCCGTGCGCCGCGGAGGGATCGAGCGTCAGGCCTTCGGGCAGCGTGACGTGGGCGTCTTCGATGTCGGCCGTGTCGATCGCTCCGGGGCCGGTGTTCTGCGGTACCTTGACCTCCGCCGTCACGCCGTCGGGCTCGTCTGACTGGGTGGTTTCGGGGTGGACCTCAGCCACCGGCTTGAAGGGGACTTTGTCGCAGCCTTCCACGCCCACAGGGGTGTGAGTCTGGGTCTTGGATATTGCGCCTTCCCACGATTCGACTTCCAGGTGGGAGGTCGTCGTGCTCGAGCACGTGCTGGGCAGCGTGAGGAAGTCGCCTTCGCCCGCCCTTCCGTTGAAGATCAGCTTCGACTGAAGGAGCGGAATCGCTTTGGAGATGTTGTTGATTTCGAAGTACTCATGGTAATCGGTGTTCCAGCTCACGTGGCCTTCGAGCAAGATATGTTCGTTGGCCACCAGCGGCACCGATGCGTGGATGCCGAAATCGAGCGGTAGGCCGGCGGGCTGCTCGAGGTTGTAGACGGGCGCCGTGATCGTTGTGTTGGCGAGCGCGACGAACACCGTGAGCTCATCTGTACCCACCTGAGTGTCAGCAGGGCATTCGTCGTTCTCAAAGCTTGATACTTGGCACATTGGCAATGCCTCGGGGTCGGCTGCCAGACCGGGTGGAATATCGACACGTACCCGCTTGACGTTGCCGATCGGTGCTTGACCGAGACCGGCTGCCGTGGAGTTGAATGTGAAGGCCGTGAGCCCAAAGGGAGGATGCCCGGCGGACTGGGTGAAGGCTTCGGCGTGGTCCTTTTCCACGCTCGCGTAGGTACACGATTCGACCGTACAGGTACCCGCTTCGAAGTTCTTTTCTTCGACGCCGAACGCGGCCTGCGCCGCGGGCGGCGCAGTGCCGCAGGCTGCGCATGTCAGCAGCGCAGCCAGCCAGATCTGGACCGGACGAGCCTTCACGATGGACCTCCTGATCGCTGTACCCCTCCAGTGATCCAGGGTCACCCCTGCTCACTGAGACCGGATCGCCCATACCGCAACCCGAGCTCACCTTTATATACCCGGGCCGCGCGATTCTACCCAGGATCTTCGTCCACGAGGGCACCCGGACACGCGCGCTAAGGAGACGCCGCCCGCATCTAAGGAGACGCGCCGCCCGCATAGTCACGGGCGGCGCTCTCTGTGGAGACCCGCGGGCTGCGGGTCTCCGGCTCCCCGCCAGGAGCTCAGGCTCTGAAGGTCACCGTGGCGTAGGCCTTGGAGGAGGCGCCCTTCTTCTTCGGTACGAAGCCGACGCGCACCTTGATCCGCAGCTGGCGGAATTTGTGCAGTATTTCCCGGCCGGTACCGGTGAGCGGCACGTTGAGCGTCTCCTTGCCGGCGTTGCCGAGGTGGCGCGCGACGGTCTTCAGGTCGGTCCCGCTGCCGCTGATGCGCCCGGCGGCAGGGAGCTGCACGGTCATGACGGCGGTGGTACCCGAGGTCCGATGCTTGACGATCTGCACCGGGCAGTTGGTGACGGAGATCTTCGTCTTCTGCGTGATCGTCGGCCCGCTCTGCGCGACGATCGTGGTGGGCATCGTGAGGTTCGAGGTGCAGAGGTTGCCGTTGGCGGCGAGCACCGAGTTCGAGCCGGTCGGGAGCTTCATCGCGAAGCTCGAGACGGGCACGTCGGGCAGCGATTCGAACGTCGTGGTGATGATCCCCTTCGCCACGTTGGTGTGGCCGACGAGGATCGTCGTGATCCCGTCGCCCTGGAGGACCGTGTCGATGTCGGGGAATGCCTGGCCGCCGTGGGAGACGAAGTAGACCGTCCCTGCGAGCGTGCCGGGCAGCGCCGGGGTCGTGGCGGTGGCGCTACCCACCCGTGAGCCTGTCGGGCAGGCGCCGGGATTGGCTTCGAAGGTCGCCGCGGGACACGCCAGTTTGAACGTCGCCTGACGCGCGGGCAGCTGCTTGGGCAGCGAGGTGACGACCTTCAGGATGTTGGCCTGGCCCGCACCCTGGCTGATCTTGACTTCGAGGCTCGCCCCGTTGGTCCTCGAGGTCTTCGCGCCGGTGAACGCGGTGAGGCTCGGTTTGAACGCCAACGCGCCGCATTCGTTCACTGAGAATGGGCTGGAGAGGCTCTGGGTGGCCGTCGTGCTCGAGCCGGGCACGACAAGGCCGGTGAGCGTCGAGTCGGTCGAGAGCGCACCGCAGTTGGTCGGGTTGAGCAGGAAGCTCTGGCGGTTGACTTCGATGCTCACCTTCTGCAGCCGCAGCGGCACACCCTTCCAGATCGTCGGTATGGCGCTCGTGACGATCACGCGGTAGGGGCTGTTCGGTTCGACGGCGATCGTGGCGCGCGTGACCACGTTGCCGAGGCTGAACGGGCCGGTGACGGCTGGCACAACGATCGCCATCCCGTAGGGGGCGCCGTTGTAGGGGCCGGTCAGGTAGACCGAGCCGGTGAGCTGGTAGGGCGCAGGACCGGCTCCGGCGAGGACCGTGACGCTCCCGAGCCGGCTGGACGCGGGGCAGCCTTCTTCCTTGGTCTGCGCTTCGGCTACCTGTGCTTCGGAGCAGAGTGTCACTACGGGGATCCGCCCGACCAGGCCGGGTGGCAGCACCGTCCTGACCTGCGAGAGGTACTGCTGGCCGGTGGGACGGGTGAGGTTGAGCGTGAAGGAGGTCGACGCGCCCGCGGTCGCGGGCAGGCTGGAGGTGCTCTGCGTGAGCGCAAACGGCAGCGGCGCCGCGCAGGCTCCGCCGGAGCCGTTGCTGTCGACCAGGAACGAGCTGAAGGGCGACTGCGCAGCCGTGCCGGTGTACGGCGTGAGGCTCGTTTCGGTCGTGGCCACCACACACGCGAGCGGGTTGGCCAGCGGTGCGAGCGGCCCGCCCTTGAAGTTCAGGATCGCTTCGCTGAAGGGCTGTTCGGGGTTCTTCGCGAAGGTCACGGTCAGCCGCCCCGTCGCTTCGTTGGGCACGACCGTGCCCTTGAGGCGCACGGAGATGCCGTACCGCGCGGACTCGGCGTCGATGTACATGGTGTACGGGGGTCCGGTGATCGGACCGGATTCGGGCCCGCCGAGGTAGATGTTGCCCTGCAGCGATTCCGGCGGCAGGTCGGGGACGTTCAGGGTGACTGTGCCGACTTTCGAGCCGACCGGGCATTCGACCTTGTTCCTCGTACCGATGCCGATCTGCTTGGGCGTGCACGCTTCGAGTCCATGCGCGGCGGAGGGGTTGAGCGTCATGCCTTCCGGCAGCGTGACGGTCGCGTTTTCCAGCTGCGAGGAGTCGATGCCCGTGGGGCTGGGATCGTGCGGCAGCTTCAGTTCTGTGGTGACGCCGTCGGGCTGGTCTGACTGGGTGGTTTCCGGGGTGAGTGAGAACGTAGGCGCAAAGGGCGGTGCCGTAAAGAGGCCCCCGCCCAAGCAGCCTTCGGTGCCGATCGGCGTGGTGTACATCTTCGACGCTTCTTCGCCGTGGGGGCCCTTGATCGTCACCGTATTCGTGGTGGCCGGTCCCACGCCGGCGCAGTTGCTCGGGAGCGTGATGTAGCCGCCCTGTTTGGTGGTGCCGATGTCCCCTTTGAGAACCAAGCGGGAGGAGATCAGCGGTATGGCGGGCGAGACGTTGATTTCGTAGTAGTCGTGGTAGTTGCCGGCCCATTCCACGTTGCCTTCGATCATGGTGTGGGCGAAGTACTGCTGTTCCTCCAGAAATTCCTGTAGCGGGATCGACGGAAAGCCTCCGACTCCGGGTTTCGCCCCTTTTGCTTCAGCTTCTTTGAAGCCTTTTTCGAGCTGCGCTTTGGTCAGAGGCTGGGGCAGTTTGAGCGCCACGCCGAAGTCCGAGGCCCAGCCTGCGGGCGGGACCACGTTGTAGGCGATGCCTTCCAGCGGCAGGTCGGAGATTTCCGGTGCTTTCGAGACGCCTCCCGGCCCGGCGTACACGGTGACCCTGTTGACGCCGATTTCGGATTCCGCCGAGCATTTCGGTGCTGGGTAAAAGCCGGTGCCTTCGACGGCTTCTTTGTCACCGAATTCTTTCATCGTGCACTGAGCCACAGCCTGGGGGTTCACGCTCACGCCGGGACCGACGTCGGTGCGGACGTGCGTCACCACCTTGCCTTCCGCGATACCCGACGGAGCTTCGTTCGGGAAGGTTCCTTCGGTGTTGACCTTGAAGTCGGTGATCCCCCACGCCGGATGGCCAGCCGCCTGGGTATAGCCCTGTTCTTTGGCCTGGTCGAGAGTGGGTTCCTTCGGTACCGAGTATTTGAACGGTCCGATTTCACGCGTTTCCGAGCCACATTCTTCAAACCCGGCCGTGCAGTTGCCCGCAACAAGCGTTTCGACGCCAAACGAAGCCTGCGCGGCGGGCGCGGCGGCAGCAAAGCCCGCGCCGGCAAGCAGGGCGACGAGCCAGGCCCGGCCGGACGACCGGATCGTTGCGTAAGCGGGGAACCTCATGTCAACCTCCCTAGTGGCCCAGGACCGTCCATCTCTACCCTGATGAACACAGGTCCTATACCCAGGTTGCGCTCTCTTTACGCTAAATCTAGTTCGGTCAACGGGAATCCGGCTGAGGTGTTGTCAGCGGCGCGTGCTCCTCGCGGGCCAACTCGAGCGCCTCCTTCAGGCCACTGCGGACACCGCGGTCGAGGAGCGGCTGCAGCAGCATTCGCAGCGGCAGCGCCACGGGCACCCAGCCCGGCGCGGTCACGCGCCGGGAGCGGCGGTGCACGCCGCGCTCGATCGCGTCGAGGGCGCGCACGAGCGGCACGGGCGCCACGAAGGCGCCACGGCGGCGCGAGACCTGCTCGACGGCCCGCGTCTGCATGCCGCGGCTGACCATGTCGGTGTCGATCACCCCGAAGTAGCCGACTCCCACGCGTGCGCCCGACTCGTGCAGCTCGACGCGCAGCGTGTTGCCGAGCGCCTCGACGCCGGCCTTGGAGGCGTTGTAGGGGCCGAGCAGCGGGACGTGCAGCGCCGCCGCCACGGAGGCGATCGCCAGCGCGTACACGCGGGGGTGCGCGATGTGAGGCCCGGCGGCGCGCAGGGTGTGGTAGACGCCGAGCAGGTTGACGGCGATCGTGCGCTCGAAGATCGCCGGGTCGCCGCCGATCAGCGGCAGCTGGGAGGCGACGCCGGCGTTGGCGATCACCACGTCCAGGCCACCGAGGCGCTCGACCGCGCCGGCCACCGCGGCCTCGACCTGCGCGGGGTCGGTGACGTCGCACTGAAACCACGGCGCGTCGCCACACTCGGCGGCCACTCGCTCTAGCAGCTCGGGCTCGAGGCCCGCGAGCGCCACGCGCGCGCCACGCTCGTGCAGGCGGCGCGCCGAGCCGGCGCCGATCCCGCGCGCGGCGCCGGTGATGAGGACGCGGCGGCCCTCCAGGGGAACGGCGGCGCTGCTCATCTCGTGCTCCGATCGCGCTGAGTCATTGCGCGAGCAGCCTACAGGCCGGCTGGGACCTCCGGGAGCTGCCCTACACCGGCGGGGAGCACCTTGGTCGGCAGGTGGAAGGAAACGGTCGTCTGACGATCCCGGCAGCTCAGCTCGGCAGTTAGAAGGAAACGGTCGTCACGACGATCCCCGGCAGCTCAGCTCGGCAGGTGGAAGGGAACGGTCGTCACGACGATCCCCGGCAGCTCAGCTCGGCAGGTGGAAGGGAACGGTCGTCACGACGATCCCCGGCAGCTGGCGCAGCGCGCGGCGCAGGCGTGGCGCGATGCCGTTGTGCAGCAGGCGGTGCCACGCGCGGCGGACGACCAGTTCGGGGAGCACGACGGTGATGGTGAAGTCGGGCGCCTGGTCGTGCAGCAGCCACAGGTAGCGCGCGAGCGGGGCGACGAGGGCGCGGTAGGGGGAGAGCACGATCTCCAGGGGGACGTGGTCGCCCCAGATCTCCCAGTAGGAGCGGAAGCGGCGGGCCTCCTCGGGGTCGGTGGAGATGTGGATGGCGAGCACGGGCTGACCGAGCGAGGCGGCGTAGGCGAGCGCGCGCAGCGAGGCGAGGTCCATCGAGATGACCGGCACGACGGTGAGGTTGAGGACCTGGTCGGGGGCCTCCTCGTGCTCGTGCTGGCCGCTGCGGGCCTCGGTGTGGGCCCGGGCGCGCAGGACGTTTCCGGACAGGGGCGTGACGAGCTTTGCGCGGGCGCGCGCCGGGACCGGCTGCAGCGCGACGGCGCGCCCGACGGCGAGGTAGTGGGCGCGGATGCGCAGGAAGAGGACCACGAGCGCGGGGATCAGGATCACGACCAGCCAGGCGCCCTCCAGGAACTTGGTGAACGCGGTGATGAGCAGCACGATCGCCGAGAGGAAGGCGCCGATGGCGTTGAAGCAGATGCTTCCCCGCCAGCCCTCCTCACGGGTGCGCAGCCAACGCACGACCATGCCGGTCTGCGAGAGCGTGAAGGCGAGGAACACGCCGACGGCGAACAGCGGGATGAGGCTCGTGACGGAGCCGTCGAACGCGGCGAGGATCGCGGCGGCTGCGGCGCCGAGCACGACGATCCCGTTGGAGAACGCGAGGCGGTCCCCCATCCGCAGAAAGAGGCGCGGGGCGGAGTAGTCGCGCGCCAGGAAGAACAGCAGCCGGGGGAAGTCGGAGAAGGCGGTGTTGGCGGCGAGCAGCAGTACGAGCGCGGTGGCGGCCTGCACGTAGCCGTAGAGCACGCCGTTGCCAAGGCCGTCGTGGGCGAGCTGGGAGAGCACGGTCTGCGAGGACTGGGGCACGATCCCGTCGAGCTCGAGCAGGGCGATGGTGCCGACGAACATGAGCACAAGCAAGGACACCATCCAGGTGAGGGTGGTGCGCGCGTTGCGCCACTCGACGGGCCGGAACGCGGGAATCCCGTCGGAGATCGCCTCGATCCCGGTCATCGCGGTCGCGCCGGAGCCGAAGGCGCGCAGGATCAACAGCAGCCCGACGCCCTCGGCGGCGTGCACCGGCGGACGGGGCGTGGCGTGGAAGCCGTGCCCGGCGGCGTTGACGAGGCCGACGGCGACCAGCAGCAGGACGGCGAGGATGAACATGTAGGTGGGGGCCGCGAACAGCAGCCCGGCCTGGCGCACGCCGCGGAGGTTCCCAGCGACGAGCACGGCGATCACAGCGATCCCGAGTGGCACTGTGTCCGGCGCGAGCGAGGGGATCGCGGAAGTCACGGCGGCGATCCCAGAGGCGACGGAGACGGCGACGGTGAGGACGTAGTCGAGCATCAGCCCAGCGGCGGCGGTGAGGCCGGGGAGCAGGCCGAGGTTGTCGGAGGCAACGATGTAGGAGCCGCCGCCGCGGGGGTACGCGCGGATCGTCTGGCGGTAGGAGAGCCCGACGACGACCATCAGCACGACGATCGCGACGGAGATTCCCAGCGAGTAGCCGAAGGCGGCGGCTCCGCCGAGCGCGAGCACGACGAGCATCGCTTCGGGCCCGTAGGCGACGGAGGAGAGCGCGTCGGAGGAGAGCACGGGCAGCGCGACGAGCTTGCGCATACGCTCCTCGAGCACGGCAGCGGAGTGCAGCGCGGGGCCGAGCAGCGCGCGTCGCAGCCGCGCAGCGGTCCAGCCGCCGCGCGTGGGCGCGTGCGCCGCGCCGCGTGTAGCTTCGAGCTCCTCCCCCGGCGCGCCGTCGGCCTCGACCGGTACGAAGCGGGTGCGGCCGAGGCGCACCGAGCCGTCGCTCGACTGCCCGAGGTTGGGGTCGCAGGGCAGCGCGCGAATCCACCGCGCGCGGTCCCCGAGCGCACTCCCCCACCGCTGCCCGATCCCACGCAGCACCTCCAGGTCGCTCTCGCCGAGCGTGGGGTAGCCGGTGGCGGGGCTCAGCACGACGGGCTGCTCGCCGTCGGCCGCCGCGGGCGCGCCGGGCAGCGGCTCGGTCTGCGGAGGAGTGGGGCTCGCCATCGGCGCAATCATCACAGGCCGCCACCCAGAAGCCGCGGCGCCCCGGCTTTTTGCAAGAACCCCGGCCCGCCACGCGAACGCCGCGGCCGCAGGCCGTCATCAAAAAAATCCCACCGACGCGGGCGCCGGGCACAGCACCCGAACGACGCGCCAGTGCTCAGCGCACGAGCAGGGTCGCTTTCATCCCTTTGGCCTCGTGGCCGGGGAGCGAGCAAAAGAGGGTGTAGCTGCCGGCGTGGAGCTTGAGCTTGAGGTCGTGCAGCGCGCCGGAACCAGTGTTGGGGAAGGCGCCCGCTTCGGAGCCTTCGGCGGCTTGCAGGAGGTGCAGGTTGTGGGGGTCTTCGCCGCGGTTGACGAGCTCGACGATCACTTCCCCGGCGGGCACTTCGGGGCGGGAAAGGGTGAAGCTGTACTCCTTGGCGATCACCTGGACGTGCGCGGGCGTGCCGGGGGAGCCCGTCGCGGGCGATTCCCCGGCCGGTTCGCCGGGAGCGGTCGAGGTGCCCGCCGAGGGAGCGCCGGGGAGGGTGGGCGCCGATTCCGGGGAGGTCCCGGAGGGAGTGGAGGAGTTGGGATGGGCCGGTCCGGCAGAGCCGGCCGGCGGGGCGGGCGTTCGTTGTGCGTGCCGGTGGCGGGGTGGCTGCCGACCGAAGCCGGGAGACACGCGCCTTCGGTGCTGGCCGATTCGGGGATGCGAGCGGAGCGAGTGTCTCCCTGATCGGTCCCCGTTTCGGCCAGCCCCACGCGAGCGGGGACAGCGGCGGGCGTGCGCAGAGCGGCAGGCGCGCGTGTGGCAGTGGAGTCCTCGCGCGGAGCGGCAGGCACGCGTGGAGCAACGGGACAAGCTTGCGGAGCGGCAGGCACGCGTGGAACAGTGGGGCAGGTGCGAGGACTTGCACCCTCTGCGTGCAGGCGCGGCGAGGGCGAACGCGGCGAGCGCGCCGACGAGGAGGCACAGCGCGCAGAGCGTGACCGCCCAGATCCGGGCGCGGGCGCTCATGGCTTCAGCAGCACGGGGCGTGCAAATGCCGAGGCTTCGGGGATCGCGACGGCGGCTTCGGTCTGAAACCACTGCTCCAGCAGCGAGCAGTACATCGAGCGGAAGTCGGAGGTGTTGCGGAGGTTTTCGTTTTCGTCGAGCGTGGCGAGACCGGGGAACTCGCCGACCATCGTGCCGGCCACGCGGGTGCCGATCAGGAAGGCGAGCCCGGCGGCGCCGTGGTCGGTGCCGGACCCGTTTTCCTCGGGGCGGCGACCGAACTCCGACCACAGTTGGATCAGCACGCGGTCGGCGAGCCCGCGCGCTTCGAGGTCGCGTTGGAAGGCGAGCACCGATTCGACCGTCTGGCCGAGGTTGGTGGTGAGCGTCGTGACCTCGTCGGAGTGGGTGTCGTAGCCGCCGACGCCGTTCAGCGAGACGCACTTGATCGGCAGCCCCGCGGTGAGCATCGCGGCGAGCGCGGCGAGCCGTTCGGGGAATTCGCCGCCGGCGGCGGGGTAGGGGACGGGGGATTTGTAGGTGGGCTTGCCTTCGGGGCCGACGAAGGGTGCCATCTGGTTGAGGACGATGGAGGTGTCGAGCGAGGCCCCGCGAGCCTGGGCGAAGGCTGGTGAGGGAGCGCCGAGCGCGCCGAGCGCGCCGTAGGTCTCCAGGGCGGGGGTGGTGAGCGGTTCGTCGAGGCCGTACGCCCACATGTCGTAGCCCGCGGGGGAGGAGACCGCGGCGACGGGCACACTGGCGGTGGCGAGCGCGGGCGCGAGGCTGTAGTCGAGCGAGAGGCCCTGCAGCGGGTTGCCGGGTTCCCCGGTGGCGTCGAGGAAGCGCCCCATCCAGCCGGTGCGGGTGTTGGCGGCGAGCTGCCCCACCTCCCAGTAGTGGCGGCTGGTGAAGTGGCTCTCGTCGGGCGGGTCGTAGCCGACGGCGGGGAACACCGTGACCTTGCCCTCGCCGTGCAGGGTGGCGAGACCGCCGGCGGAGGGGTGCCACATCAGGGTGGGGTCCTCGGTGAAGGTCTGCCCCGCCCCTTCGGCGAGGCCGAGCGTGGGGCGCAGTTTGTGGTACAGCGCTTCCTTCACGGGGGCGAGCACCGAGAGCGAGTCCCAGCCGCCTTCCATGTAGATCGAGACGAGCACCGGCTGGTTGGGTGAGGCGGCGGAGGCCTGGGCGATGCCCGCTTCGAAGTGGCGGGGGGACAGCGCCGCGGCGCCGTAGACGGAGAACGCGGCGCCGACGGAGCGCAGCAGGAAGGCGCGCCGGTCCATCCCGGTGCCCGCGGGCAGCGGCTGCCCGGGCTCGATCGAGGGCAGCCCGCGGCCGGCGGCAGCGGACCGAATCCAGGAGACACGCGCCTGCGGCGCGAATCCCCGTTTCGGCCAGCGGCGCAGGAGCTGTGCGCGGTTGAAGTCGTTGCAGGAGCATCCGCCGGGCACTCAGCTCACCTCGGTTTCGTTGGGTCGGGGCGGGCGCCGCCGCCGAGGCGGGCCGCTCGGTTTCGCCAGGGGCCGGCCGGCGCCAGTGAGGGGGTGCCTGGAGCGCTCGTGGGCACGTCAGCTCACCTGCATGTCGGGAGCGGTCGCGATCAGCATTCGCAGGGCGTTCTGACGCAGCGCGCGGTAGGGGCTCTGCTCCCATTCGGCGGTCAGCCGGCCATCGAGGCAGGATTCGGCGAAGGCGGCGATGCACTCCCGAGATTCGGCGGAGAGCGGGGGGTCGGCCCAGTAGGCGAGGGCACGCGCGAGCGCGGTGGCGGGTTCCTCGATCGGGTCGTAGGCCGGTTCGCCTTCCGAGGGCCAGGGGTTGGGGTAGGTCTTGGCGGTGACGTAGGAGGCGATTTCCCAGCGGGCCTTGGCGCTGGAGGTGTCGAGCCAGCGGGAGAAGTCCCACCCGGAGACGTTGGGGGGGTAGAAGAGCTGCTGTCCGGCGGCGGAGTCGAGCCACGTCCACGCTGTCGTGTCGAGCGGCCGCCCGATCGCGCGCAGCAGGCCGGCGGTGTAGACGACGGGGGGAGTGACGAGCTCGGGGCCTTCCTGAAAGTCGGGGTGCTGGAGGATCGCCTCGACCACGGCGCGGATGGAGTAGCCGCTCGAGAGGTAGAGCCCCTGCAGCGCGGCAAGCGTCTGTTCGTCGGGGGCGGAGGGGACGAAGTAGCCCCACAGCTTGGTGACGAAGAAGGAGGCGTGCAGCGGGTGCTCGACGCAGAGGCGCACGGCGTCTTCCCAGCTCCAGTTGCCGGTCTGCTCGAACACGGTCTTGTCTTCTTCGTCGTGGCGCGCGGGGTCGAAGCGGAAGTTGTGCAGGCCCAGTTCCGAGGACCATTCGGCGGTGAAGCCGGTCAGCGCGCGGGCCATCTGACGCACGTCCTCCTCGGTGTACGCGCCGCGGTCGGCCCCGAGCGAGAAGAGCTCCATCATCTCGCGCGCGTAGTTCTCGTTGGGGTCTTCCTTTTCGTTGTAGATCCCGTCGAGGAAGACGAGCATCGCGGGGTTGACGGTGACGGCTGCGAACAGGTCGCGGAAGCTGCCGAGGGCCATTTCGCGGAAGAGGTTGTTCTGGTCGAGCATCAGCTGTTGGGAGTCGACCTTCTCGTTGGAGTTGGCGAACCAGTCGTGCCAGATGAAGGTCATGCGCTCGACGAGCTGCTGGTCGGAGCGGACCATGCGGTCCAGCCACCAGCAGTGGTCCTGCCCCCACGCGTTGGCGGGATCGAGCGGATCGCCTTCGTCGTCGACGGGCGCGGGCCCGCTCAGGACGGGGGGACCCGAGGGGCGGGTGAGGCCGAAGACGACCTGCTGGACGGGCTGCCCGGCGAGCGCCGCGGCCTGCCCGGGGGTGGGCCCGAAGCCGGCCCGCCACAGCAGGCGGTTCGCACCCGCCTGCGTGAGGATCGCGGGGGCGGCTGGAACCGGCGCGTTCGAGGGCGGCGGGGGCGCGGCGGGGGCGGTGGGCAGCCCCACCCCGGCGGTGCCCAGGTGGCGGCGGTGGTGCTTGCGGTGGCGGTGCTTCTTGCGGTGGTGGCGGTGCTTGTGGTGCGCGGCGTGCTTGTGGCGCCCGTGGCCCTTGCCGTGCGTCGCGTGCCGCCCCTGCGCGGCGTGGTGCCCCGGCTGATGCCCCGCAGCCGCCTCGTGGCCCTGCGCGCCGAAACCTCCGCTGTCCGCCGAGGAGACGCCTGACGCGGACCGTACGCCGGAGGAGACGCCTGACGTGGGCCGTACGCCGGAGGAGACGCTTGACGCGGGCCGGACGCCGGAGGAGACGCCTGACGCGGGCCGGACGCCGGCCTTGAGGTGTCGGGAGCCCTGGCCCGTACCGCCCATGCGACGCTCTCGGTCGAGCGGTTCGGGGAATCAAATCCAGCGGCCCCGGTTGGACGATCGTTCGATCCCTCACGCCGGAGCAGGGGATACGGTTGCGCGATGGCCGAGCGTCCTGCGGGCACACAGCCGCCACGGCAGCGACGCCGGCGCCTGCAGTGGGAGCTGCTCGTCTGCGGCGTGCGAGGCCATGAGCTCGCCGGCGTCGACGCGGCTGAGCTGCGTCCCCTGGACGCAGTCCTCGCGCGCGAGGACGCGGCGGGTACGCGCTGGCACCGCTGCCTGCGCTGTGACGGCTGGCTGGCGCTGCCCGCGCCTGAGCACCCCGTGCGATCCTGTCCTCCGGAGCGCAGCGAGATCGAGCTGCCGCTGCGGGGCAGGCCGCTGCGCGACAAGATCCTTCTGCGCCTGATCGCCGTCGACCGCGCGTTCCACTTCGTCGTGCTCGGTGCGCTCGGCGCTCTCGTGCTCGTGTTCGCGGCCGACCGCAGGGCTCTGCACGACACCTTCTACAAGGTGGTGGCCGACCTGCAGGGAGGCGTCGCCTCCGAACAGACTCACGCCACCCACGGCCTGTTGCACGATCTCGACAACGCGTTCACGACGTCCTCCTCGCACCTGCACCTGCTCGGAGCGGTGCTGCTGGCATACGGAGCGGTCGAGGGACTCGAGGCGATCGGCCTGTGGTACCAGCAGCGGTGGGCCGAGTACCTGACCTTCCTCGTCACGACGTCGCTGCTACCGCTCGAGGTCTACGAGATCGTCAACCACGCGACCCCGTTCAAGGTCCTGGCGTTCGCGATCAACGTGGCGGTGGTGATCTACCTGCTGGTGGCCAAGCGGCTGTTCGGCGTGCGCGGCGGGGCTGCCGCCGGCGAGGCCGAGGCCGAGCACGATCGAGGCTGGGAGGCGCTGGAACGCACCTCGCCTCCCGTTCCCAGCCTCAACTGACCCCACCCAACCCCCGCCGATGCGAGCCCTTCGGCGAACAGTCCCATCGCCCAAGGGCTCGTCGCCGGTGTCGCCGGTTCGCCCTTGAGTGACGGTCGTCAGGGGCAGCAGCGTGGAGGTTGCGCCCTCGACGCGGACGGTGACGGTGGCCGGTGTGCCTGCGACCGCCGGCGCGCTTGCCGTCGGTACGGCGAGTGCCCACGCAGCGGCGAGCATCGCGATGGGCCTGCTTTGCATTACTTGCGCCTTTTCTGGGTTGTCCTTGCTGTTCGACGTTGGTGGAGGTGGGCGCGGTCACGTCGGTGGTCGGGGTCGTGGGTCCAACCTCCGGGGGGCCCCCGGAGCCTCCGCACGAGGCGTCTCCCACGCATACCGTGAGCGCATTCGAGGGGACGGCTCCGCCACGCGTTGCGCGTAGCTGGAAGACCCCGGCCTGTTCGAGCTGCAACCGGGCCTGGCCGTCGCTCCCGGTGGAGGAGTCGTCGACCAGCGCGCCCGCCACCGGCCCGCCATCCGAGCCATCGGCCCGGAGCCACCCGTCGCGCACGCGGACCACGAAGGGGACGCCCGGCGCGACGTGGGTGGGACCGCTGAGACGCAGGATCAGTGGACGTTGGGCGGTGTCGTAGACCCACAGCACTTCGTCGCCGTCGTTCAGTCCCGCGCGGCAGGCTCCCAGGGCGTAGCGCCAGTTCACCAGCAGCGCCCAGTAGGCGAACGGCGGTTGCGAGGCGTCGGGGCCGATGCGATTGACGAAGAAGTCCTGGAGATCGGAGAACCAGCTCCCCTGCCAGCCGATCCCTGCGCTGCTCAGTGCGCCCGCCGCCGTTGCCTGGGGGACTCCCGGATGGTCTCCCTGGCAAGGGTGTGCGCCGCTGCCATCGCGCCCGTCGAGCAGGCCCGGCGCAGTACTCACCGGACCGTCGTACAGCGTCTGGGTGGCACCCTCCACCCGGAGGGAGACGGTCACCGTGGCATTCGCCGGTACGGTTCGCCACGTCCAGGCGGCCACCGCCGCGAGAGTGGCGAGGGCCGCCCCCACCCATGCGCGCCTCATCGCAGGACGGTCAACGCGGATGCACTGGTGACCGTGTCGGAGCGTGGGTCGCGCATCGCCGCCACGACCCACGCCACGCGGTCCTCGCGCCTGCGCAGCGCACGGCGCGCGGCGCGGCTGAGAGCGATCGTCACCGTGCCCGAGGCGCCCGCGGCAAGGTGTACCTCGTGCTCGCCCACGATCTGTGGCCGGATGGGCCCACCGCGCGGTGCTCGCAGCTCCACGCGCACACGCACCAGACCCCAGCAGCCCTCGGCTCCGGTGCCCCGCGGACAGCTGAGCTCGACCGTCAGGCGGCCGTGACGCACACGGGTAAGCGGCCCGACGCTCACCCGCAGGCGCGCGGGCGGCGCGAAGTCGCCCGTGGCGGCGGGCGTCACTGGAGGTGTCACGCCAACCGGCGCAGTGGGCGTGCTCGCCGCGGCGGGGGTGGGCGGCGATGGAGCGAACGTTTCGCCAGTCGCGACAAGCCGCACCTGTACCAGCGCGCCCAGCCCGAGCGCGCCCCCGGTGTCGACTTCGGCCGGACCGTCTTCCCTGCTCACCTCCCACGTGGCTCGCCCGGGTTCGCTGGCCACACCGTTCAGCTGTGCGATCCCTCCGCCGTCAAGCGAGAGATCGCTGACGCAGTAGGAGGGCGAGGAGGCGTTGCTGGCGTCCTGCAGCATCTGCGCGACGGTCGCTCCCAGCCGGGCGGCGACCTTGCACATGCGGATCGAGCTGCCGCCCGTGACGTGCCCGCCGCTGTCGATCACCAGTGTCATCGGAACGGGCGTGCCAGCCGCGACCGCCGGAGCGGGCCGCACCGCCGACTCGTTGCCTTCCACGCGCGGGGGAGCGGGTGCCGTGAACGCCCCGCCCGCGAGCGGGCGCACTGCGTCCTGCGTCGCATACAGGTCCTCGTTGCCGTCGCCGGCCTGCCACTGGAAGCTGCCGTCGGGGTTCTGCTGAGCGAGGAGGAAGTCCAGCGGCGTGCTGCCCTGTGCGGTGACCCAACTCCCGGGGTCGATCCCGCAGCGGCGCAGCCCACTTGCGACCCAGCCGGTCGTGTCGGTATTGAGACCCAGCGACGAGCTGACGAACCCGCCCGTTGCAGGGTCCTGGGCCGCGTGCAGGTAGGCGAATGCCCGCAGGAGCGCGGGATCCTGAGGTGTCGCCCCGGCGGCGCACAGCGCGGCGACCGCCGCGCCGGTCATGTCAACGTCCGACGTTGCCGCCCCCGCGGCGAAGTTCCAGCCGCCGTCGGCATCCTGCTGTTCGCGCAGACTCTGCGCCAGGGTGCCCATCACCTGGGTCGGCGCGCCGCTCACGTCGAGCGCGAGCAGCCCGAAGGCATCGGCGTTGGTCGCGCCCTGGCCGCTGAGCTGGTGTCCGTCGAACTGGGTGGCCAGATCGGCGAGGAGGTTGGTCTGGGCGCCCAGGCGCGAGGTTTGCAGCCCACCCGCGTAGCCCGCGAGAATCGCCCGCTCGTCGTCGGTGGCCGCGCCGCCGGGACCTCTGCCTGTCCACAGCGAGAGGTAGTAGTCCTGTGCGCTCGGGTCCAGCGGCGAGGTGCGCACGTCCGCGGCGTTGACACCGGCCGACGCCAGGGCGGTCATCGACCAGTCGCCGCCGAAGGAGCCCAGGTCGCCGTCGGATTCCTGCTGTGAGGCGACCCACTGCGCTCCGCGCTGGGCCGCGGCCAGGGCCTGGCCTTCGGTGACCGCCGCGGCGGCGGGGGAAGCGGCCTGGCTGAACCACGCCAAGCCGAGCAATGCAAGCATCGCAACCGCTAGCCGGTTGACTCTGAGGGGGTACCGCATGTCGCCATCTCCTTGATCGGGGCGGCGACACGCACGCAAAGGCGGCGCACCGGCCGCCTATACGCGAGGCTTTGCCATCTGGGCTCTACGAGCGGGACGTATTCGGGCTAGGGATCAACCTCCCGGATCTCCTTCCCAAGCCTTCGAAAGCTCAGTGGAACCACGATCCGTTCGTCACCCACACCGCTGCGCGTCAGCCCCGGAATCACACCGGAGTTCCGTCACCGCAAGCGCCCGCAGCCTATCGCAAATCGCCGACGGATGTACTGAGACATGCACCGCCGTACCGAGACATGCACCGCCGTACCGCCTAGTGCCAAGAGGCTCGCGATCGTGTCCGCTGGTTTGAGTAGCCTCCGATCAGAACTTGAAGGAGTCTTCGGCGGGATAGATCTGCGCTTCGGACCCGTCTGGCATTTCTCCGGGCGTGACGGCTATGTACTCGCCTTCGCCGGTTTTGCCTTTGACTGTCAGCTTCAGAAAGCCGTAGCGCCGATCGTCGCCGTACTCGAATGTGACCCCCTCGGCGAGTTCCTCTCCGGGGCTAGCATCTTTGGCCAGTCTGTGCAGGTTGTGATAGCCACCGTTGCCCGCCACGACGTAGGGCACCTGCTTGCCATTGATCTTGTGGGTAAACCGCTGGTAGTCGTGGACGTGTCCGGAAAGGATCAAGTTTGGAGTCCGTTTGGCTTCTTCAAATGCTTTGTCGAGGATTTCCGCCATGCGTGGGCTGCCACCGTGGTGTGAGTCGACTGAGTAGGGCGGATGATGGAGCCCTACGATCAGGGGCTTGTTGGGGTCTGCATTTTTCAGCTCGTTTGTGAGCCGTTCTATCTGCCGAGGTTCGAGGTGGCCGCCGGACGGCACGTTGCTGTAGACGGCCACGATTGTCACCGCTTTGAGCGGCAGGGTCCACTCGCAGTAGGGCAGCGTCTGGGTGTGCCGGCCATACTCGAGCTGCGGGTCGTCCTTGGGGACTTCAGGCTGTGGGCTGCAGAGGTTTTCCATGAAGCCCTGCAGCGACGGTTCGGCTGGTGTTTCCGGTTCGCCGTCGTGGTTGCCGGGGAATGCGATGATCGGCTTGGCGAGCTTCGCGTAGGGCTCGTAGAACTGATCTCCGTAGCCGGTCTGGCGGCCTTCGACAAGACCCATCTGCTGGCCGTTGAAGTAGACGACATCGCCCAGGATCAATGCGAACGCGGCGCCTTGTCCTTCGTGAAGGAGCTGCTGCATCGCGACGCTGACAGCGTTCTGTGGGCGAGGCACCTTCACGCCGCCAACGTCGCCCAGCACGAAGAAGCTGACCCCGTCCCCTGGGTCTTTGATGCCGAGGTGGGCGGGTTCGACCGACGCCGGCACATACGGTTCCGGCAGCGGCTCGGGTTTCGCGGGCGGATGTTTCCGTTGCAGCTGCTCGCGGGCTGGTCTGCTCTTGATGCCGAAACCACGTGCCATGCTCGCTACCTCCAAGAGTCGGTCTTCAGTGCGCAGTGATACGTCGAGGCGACCACGAGCGGTCCCACCAGCGCATCTGCTGCCGGGACCAGCGCCGCCACCATCCATCAGAACGAGACGACTCTACAGCAAAGGGTCTATTATGTCAATGGCTGGAACCACCCAGACTGTAAACATCCTGTAATCGTCTGTAGACGATGCGAAAGCCCGCTTGATCTCCCCCTCTTCGGGGTCGATCGCCGACTCAACGAAGGATACGTCGATGGCTGCACAGGCGCCGCGAAAGCCATATGCAGCTACCGAGACACTGGTTGGCGAGCACGTGCCCATGTCCTCGGCGCGGGAGTCCGCGTCGGCCAGCTTCCCAAGCAGGTTCAGCCTCAGCTGTGGGTAGGTGAAGACATCCCGGTGATCGCACCAGTGAGGGACGGATAACGTCCTCAGTCCCACGCAAGACTAGACCAGCGGGTTACCTCGATAATGGAACTGGCAACTACGTAGCACGCCGCCGTCCCTTCCAAGGTGATCAGTTGGTCTAGCCCGCGCCAGTTCGTCAACACGGATAGTCGTGAGCCAGAAGCTATGAGTCGAAGCAGGCTCCGTGCAAGTCGGCGTCGGGAGCTCGCTGGCGCTGTACTGAGCTGTGGCGCCAACGCCGCCAACACCCGCACGCGCAGGTTCTCGTCGCTGATCGCCTGGGCGGCTTTCAACGCCTCGCTCAACAACTGCTCAGGCAGCTGTGGCGCCAACTCCACCAACGCCTGCACGCGCAGGTACTCGTCGCCGATCGCCTGGGCGGCTTTCAACGCCTCGCTCAACACCGGTGTGCGCTGATCCTCAGGCAGCCGGGGCGCCAACTCCGCCAACGCCCACACGCGCCAGTTCTCGTCACTGATCGCCTGGGCGGCTTTCAACGCCTCGCTCAACACCGGTGTGCGCTGATCCTCAGGCAGCCGGGGCGCCAACTCCACCAACGCCCACACGCGCCAGTTCTCGTCACTGATCGCCTGGGCGGCTTTCAACGCCTCGCTCAACACCGGTGTGCGCTGATCCTCAGGCAGCCGGGGCGCCAATGCCGCCAACGCCTGCACGCGCAGGTACTCCTCGCTGATCGCCTGGGCGGCCTTCAACGCCTCGCTCAACAACTGCTCAGGCAGCTGTGGCGCCAACGCCGCCAACGCCCGCACGCGCAGGTTCTCGTCACTGATCGCCTGGGCGGCTTTCAACGCCTCGCTCAATACCGGTGTGCGCTGATCCTCAAGCAGCCGGGGCGCCAACTCCATCAACGCCCGCACGCGCAGGTACTCCTCGCTGATCGCCTGGGCGGCCTTCAACGCCTCGCTCAACAACTGCTCAGGCAGCTGTGGCGCCAACGCCGCCAACGCCCGCACGCGCAGGTTCTCGTTGCTGATCGTCTGGGCGGCTTGCAACGCCTCGCTCAACAACTGCTCAGGCAGCTGTGGTGCCAATGCCGCCAACGCCCACGCGCGCCAGTCCTCGTCGCTGATCGCCTGGGCGGCTTTCAACGCCTCGCTCAACACCGGTGTGCGCTGATCCTCAGGCAGCCGGGGCGCCAACGCCGCCAACGCCTGCACGCGCAGGTACTCCTCGCTGATCGCCTGGGCAGCCTTCAACGCCTCGCTCAACACCGCTGTGCGCTGATCCTCAAGCAGCCGGGGCGCCAACGCCGCCAACGCCCGCACGCGCAGGTACTCCTCGCTGATCGCCTGGGCAGCCTTCAACGCCTCGCTCAACACCAGTGTGCGCTGATCCTCAAGCAGCCGGGGCGCCAACTCCATCAACGCCCGCACGCGCAGGTTCTCCTCGCTGATCGCCTGGGCAGCCTTCAACGCCTCGCTCAACACCAGTGTGCGCTGATCCTCAAGCAGCCGGGGCGCCAACTCCGCCAACGCCCGCACGCGCCAATTCTCGTCACTGATCGCCTGGGCGGCTTTCAACGCCTCGCTCAACAACTGCTCAGGCAGCTGTGGCGCCAACGCCGCCAACGCCCGCACGCGCAGGTTCTCGTCACTGATCGCCTGGGCAGCCTTCAACGCCTCGCTCAACACCAGTGTGCGCTGATCCTCAGGCAGCCGGGGCGCCAACTCCGCCAACGCCTGCACGCGCTGGTACTCCTCACTGATCGCCTGGGCGGCTTTCAACGCCTCGCTCAACAACTGCTCAGGCAACTGTGGCGCCAACGCCGCCAACGCCTCCACGCGCAGGTTCTCCTCGCTGATCGCCTGGGCGGCTTTCAACGCCTCGCTCAATACCGGTGTGCGCTGATCCTCAGGCAGCCGGGGCGCCAATGCCGCCAACGCCTGCACGCGCAGGTCCTCGTTGCTGATCGCCTGGGCGGCCTTCAACGCCTCGCTCAATACCGGTGTGCGCTGATCCTCAAGCAGCCGGGGCGCCAATGCCGCCAACGCCTGCACGCGCAGGTACTCCTCGCTGATCGCCTGGGCGGCTTTCAACGCCTCGCTCAACAACTGCTCAGGCAGCTGTGGCGCCAATGCCGCCAACGCCCGCACGCGCAGGTTCTCTTCGCTGATCGCCTGGGCGGCCTTCAACGCCTTGCTCAACACCGGTGTGCGCTGATCCTCAGGCAGCCGGGGCGCCAACTCCATCAACGCCCACACGCGCAGGTCCTCGTTGCTGATCGCCTGGGCGGCCTTCAACGCCTCGCTCAACACCGACGTGCGCTGATCCTCAGGCAGCCGGGGCACCAACTCCACCAACGCCCACACGCGCCAGTCCTCGTCACTGATTGCCTGGGCGGCTTTCAACGCCTCGCTCAACAACTGCTCAGGCAGCTGTGGCGCCAACTCCATCAACGCCTGCACGCGCAGGTTCTCGTTGCTGATCGTCTGGGCGGCTTGCAACGCCTCGCTCAACACCGGTGTGCGCTGATCCTCAGGCAGCCGGGGCGCCAACTCCGCCAACGCCCACACGCGCAGGTGCGCGTCGCCGATCGCCTGGGCGGCTTTCAACGCCTCGCTCAACACCGGTGTGCGCTCGTTTTCGGGTAGGTGAGGTGCCAGGTCCGCCAACGTCTTGTAGGGGTCGGCGTGGCGGCGTGCTTGCTCGATCGCCCATCGCGGGATCCATCTCT
Organism: uncultured Solirubrobacterales bacterium; assembly: GCA_963703395.1. Lineage (GTDB taxonomy): Bacteria > Actinomycetota > Thermoleophilia > Solirubrobacterales > Solirubrobacteraceae > Palsa-744. Next base: position 2,397,712 of record OY969817.1, read on the forward strand.
TGGGGTCGGTGCTCACCAGGCGTACGAGCAGCTCGCTTGGGAGGTTGTTGGAGAGACTGTGGAGCAAGGTTGTGATGAGGGTGTAGCGGAAGAGCCGGCCGATCAGTTCGCCGGCCCGCTCGCTGTCGTCGTCTTCGAGTGTGTCCATGAGCTGCTCGGCGCGGTCCCAAGTGGCCCAGATGTCTCTGAGGAAGGTTTCGTCCGAGTGTGTGACCGCTCTGTGTGCGTGCCACCACACGGGGCAGATCATCGCGTCGAACTGCTCGTAGTCGGCGTGCTCGTTTTCGAGGTGGGTGGTGTAGTAGCGCAACGCGTACGGCGAGGCGCTGCGCGGGTCTGCGCCTTCTCGCAAAGCCTGTAGTTGCTCTTGGCAGAACTGCCGTAGTCGACGGTCAGTGTTGTTGCGCTCTTGCACGGTCATCTTCCGCTCGCGCCAGTATTCGCCGAGCCGCGGGTGCGCAAAGGAATACGTAAGTGACGCGGGACCGTCTCCGCCGACAGCGATCACCCACCGGCCGAACTCGGTGAGGTGCTCTTGGAGTACCGCCGCCGGGGTGTCGTCGGTGAGGCGGGAAAGCTCGTCAAGGGTGAGCGGACCGAGGGCGCCAGCGAGCGTCCCGAACAGCAGTGTCGCGCGCTTTGATTCCTCGGCTCGATCTTTGCGTTCAGCGTCCCAGTGTTCGCGCTGGGCGTTCCACCACAAATCGAAATAGGCGTTCAAGCCGCCGGTGAGGCTAGGAAGCGTGTCGGCCGTCACGAACCCGCCGGGTCCAATTGCCGCCGCGAAGAGTCCCACGAGCAACGGATCACCACGGTCACTGGCGTCATAAACCGCATCAACGAGCGAATCGGCCGTGGCACCATCGGTAGCCCCGACGTTCAGTGTCGTGAGGACATCTCGGATGCCGTCCCTATCGAGCGCTCCGACACCCATCGTGTCCGCTACCTCCCGCCACCCAAGCACGTTCAGCCAGCCGTCCGCGTCGCGGTCGACAAGAACCCGTGCCGAAACCAGCACCCGGATGCCCGGCACAGGGAAAGGCGGGAGCGGCAGAGCGATCTCGGGCCGCCACGCCGAAGCCTCATCGATCGAATCGAAAACCAGCAGCAACGGGCGGTCGGGTGGATCACGCTCCCGCGCGAGCGCCTCGGCGATATCCAAACCCCCGCCCTGCCCTCCGTCGGCCAGCAACTCACGCAGGCGCTCACGCACGATCTTCTCGACATCAACCAGTTGGTTGGTGGCGAAGCGCAAGCTGATCGGCACAAGGATCACCTCGGCCCGGTTACTCTCAGAGACTTCCTTCGCCCAGTTGGCAAGCAGCGTTGACTTCCCCTGGCCGGCGGGAGCGACCATCAGTCGGTACGGGCACCCTGGGTCATTCAACCAGCTATCGAGGGCATCCATCTCCGCTTGGCGTCCACCGAACGGCGCCGGACGCTCAGGCGTCCCGACGTAGTTCTCCAGAAACCCGACCAAAGCACGCTTGGGCTTGATCGACAGTCCGCCCGTCAGCCCCGCGAACGGGCCGGTGGAACCGGCGACCCGCAACAGGCCGGCGGTCGCGGCGATCAGCGACCGGACGGGGATCACAAACGCCGCTCGCGCTTGGGGATCTCGCCATGAAGTAACGACCATCCCGACCACCCCGCGTTCGCGCACATCCCACACCGGAGCGCCACTGAACCCAGGCTGCACCCTGAACCCCGCCGGCCCCGGCGACTCGATCTGAAACGTGCCGTTCGCGCGCTGCTCTGAGAACTCGCCATGCGCCCACACACCGTTTCCCTCACCACCCGGAAAACCACACGCCCCAAACGGGTGACCCGACAAGTGCCGCGGCGCCAACAATCGCGCCGCGCCCCCCAGCACCTCACCAGGCTCAGGCTCACACACCCTCAGCAGCGCAATGTCCCCCACCCCGAGCGAAGGATCATCGTCCTGTTCGCGAGCAGGAACCCAACACTCGACCGTCCCGAAGACCGGAGTGCCATCACGGTAGAACTCAAGACGCACCTTCCCGGCCGGCTTCTCCGGCGAGGTCTTCTCCACCCCGAGCGCCTCGGCAACGACATGAGCACACGTACAAACCCAACCCTCGGCCGCGAAGAACGCCGCCCCCACCACCCCTCCGTTCCCGTCACGGACACGCAACAGCGACCAAAACAACGGGTGCCGCCCCGGCAGCGCAATCTCCTCAAGCCGAACCCCCTCAGACACCCGGACCGCCAACCCCACCGCTGCTACCGGCCTGTGGCCTTGTCTTGTTTCCAAGTCATCGTCACGGTGTAATTCGCCTCAACCCCCGCAGACGCAAGCACCGCTCCGGCGCTCGCCGTCAGCTTCACCCCAAACGCAACCGACATCTCATCCGGCGGTTCCACCAACCCCCCAAGCTTGGCCCGCAACGCTTCCGCTGCTGGCCTGACACGATCAAGCGCCTCCTCCAACGTTTGCTGCGCCTTCGCGGGCTTCTTCCAGCTCCCAAACGCAGCTGTCTCTTCCCCCGCACCCTCCACCGGCTCATCAATCTCGACCAGGACCACCTCGTCCCCCTCACCGACACGAAACTCCACCAAACGCCGCAACCTGGCCTCCTCATCTCGCATGACCCCGACAGCCTAGCCGAGCAAACGCCGATATGCTCTCAATGCGGCACATGCCAATCTTCGATCGCCGTCGGCACACACGAACCAACAGCGTGAACCACCCCGACCTTTCCAGAAGGTTGTGCATCTCGGCCAGCGACCCAGCCAGCCGCAACGGTCCCACGCAAACGCCTCGGACAGGCCCACACTGCTGCTTCGCGTGGCAGAGCGGGCGTCTCGATAGCCGCACCACAGGCACCCCCTTTGGACGAGAACCGCTGTCGGCGGTGCGGACGGTCGCGCTTTCGCAATCACTGGCAGGAGCGGGCATGATCCGATCGGCAACGACGACGCCTGAGTATCGTCCAAAGCAGGCGCTTGCGACGACGGCCCTGACACCCTGGCTCGTACTCAATGCAGAAGTCTGCTCTAGCCAGCCCAAAGGCGCTTTAGAGCGCCTAACAAAAGGTAGGATTCGTGGTGGGGCTGTCGAAGTCCTGCGTCATGGCGAAACCTCTTCTTCCAGATGGGTTGTGGGCTCGGATCGAGCCGATCTTGCCGGAGCGTGAGCCGCAGGTCACGGGGCGCCCGCGGGTGCCGGATCGGCAGGCGTTGACGGGGATCGTCTTCGTGTTGAAAACGGGGATTCCGTGGGAGGATCTGCCCCAGGAGATGGGCTGTGGATCGGGCATGACGTGCTGGCGGCGCCTGCATGAGTGGAACGAGGCCGGGGTCTGGCGGCGCCTGCACCAGGTGCTGTTGGATGAGCTCCAAGATGCCGGCCAGGTTGACTGGTCCCGCGCGGTTGTGGACAGCTCGCATGTGCGGGCCAAAGGGGGGGCGAGCAGACCGGCCCCTCGCCTGTCGATCGCTCCCGTCTTGGCAGCAAGCACCATGTGATCGTTGACGGCAGAGGTACCCCGTTGGCGGTCACGTTGACCGGCGGGCACCGCCACGACGTCACGCAGCTCACCGAGCTGGTTGACCGCGTCCCGCCAACCGGCCGCCACGGCAAGTTCCGGCCCCGGCGCCTGTATGCCGACCGGGCGTACGACTCCAAGCGCCACCGCAAAGAGCTCCGCGACCGCCACATCGTCCCCAAGATCGCCCGGCAGAAACTGGCCACGGCTCGGGCCTGGGACGCGAGCGCTGGATCGGGGAGCGCACCATCTCCTGGCTGCACGCCAACCGCTACCTCGCCCGCCGCCACGCCCGCCGTGCCGACATCCACGAAGCCATGCTCACCCTCGCCTGCGCCAAGATCCGCCTCAAACAACTCCACCACTTTTGTTAGGCGCTCTAAATCTGCTTCTTGCACCCGCCTGGTTTCGAGCGTGATCGTCTCATGGCTCGCTCAGGCCAGTGGTTCCTTTTGGAGTTTCGCGAGGTACTGTTCCAGCCCCGTCGCGAAGCCGATGAGTTCTTTGGCAAACGTTGGGTTCAGGATGGGGGCTAGCGCGGTGGTCGTATGTGCTGGTGGCCTGGCGGGAAGCCTCCTGAGGTAGGCCCGGATTGTCGTGGTGCTCAGCCCAAGCTGGCGCAGCTTCTTGGTGACTTCGGGGGAGAGCCTGCGGCGGCGGGCGCGCTGGAGTGCTCTCACGATCTGCCGGCTGAACAGCCGTTTGGTTGCCATTGGTGAGCGCAGGAGCGCGCTGCGCTGTGCGGTGAGTACGCTTGCAGCGCGACGGATCTGAGCGGCAAACGCCTTGCCGTAGTTCAGCGTGGCAGTGAGCTGGCGGCCCATCCATTGGACGCTGCCGGCGGCGACGGCGCCCTGGTAGCGCTGGTACGCGTCGAGGAATGCCTTGCCTGCCGTCGAGGTTTCGATCATCGCATTCCCGGTCATGCTCAGCGCGGTCGCGGATCGTGCCGAGACTCCCTTGCCGGCCCTAACGTGGATCTTTCGCAGTCGGACCGGCTTGGACACGTGCTTGTAGCTCGGCGAGGGCGGGTCAAGTGAGATCGCGCCGGTGACCAACCCGCAGATATCGACGGCCGCCCCCACTGGGCCGCTGGCGAGGAGGCCCACCACTCCCAGCGCGATTGATAGTCCGCCAGCGACCGCCTTCGACGACCCGGCAGAGACGACACACTTCTGGGACTGGTAGCAGGCCTGCCAGGAGCCCACGACTGTGCCGCTCCCATTCTCGATGGGACCGCCCATCGCTAGCAATCCGGTGGACGAGCTGTAGTCCAGTGAACCGCCAAACCTAAAGTACGGGAACTGGCGACTCCCTGGAAATGGCTGTGGATGGTTGAGTTCTAGTGACGCTAGCCCGACACCCATCCGTCCGTAGAACAGGCCACTGTTCTGGTCCCAGCCCGGAGTCTCGCTCACGAAGCCGGCTCCGCCGAAGCCCCCGGTAGACTGCTGTTGAAACGACGTGATGACGAACTGGCCAAACCCGATTCCGGTGCCGCCCAACGCTTGGCAGTAACTCTGGCAGAAGAAAGAAAACACCCAGCCTCCCTCCGGGTGGAAACTCGTGGGATTAATTAGGCCTCCGGGCAGAAATAGTTCCGTGTTGCCTTCGACCGGGGGGCCGGAACCTTCTTGAGCGACCGCCCGCACTTCATACACTATCCAAGGCTGCAGCCCCTGGAAACTACAGCCAGGAGAGCACCATGTTTCACTCGATTCCTCGCCTATGTTCGGACCCGTATAGGGATGAGGCTTTGTGGGAATCCAAAGCAGACCCCCGACTTCCCGATACTTAAACCACCACTTCGTGGCTGCAGCTCCACCAGGGGTCGGCGTGACCGTACCTTCAAAAAACGCCCTTTCCCCAGGCCAGCCACTCGGTGTTGGAGAACCAGGAAACTTCGTCACAGCAGACGTCGCCACCCCCAACGACAGCCCAGGACCGCCGCCCGAAGAGCGGGTGATATTTGCGGCTGCCCAATGCGCTGCAATCCGCGTCGCGGAGAGGGGATAGTTGTAGAACGCGACCTCACTCTCCCAACCCGTAAACGGAACGCACCTACACGCGTCGTCGTTGGCGATCGTAGCGATGTTCTCGCAGCAATAGTAGGTCGTCGGCTCGGCGACGGCAGTGGCAGCGACTTCGGAGCCGTCAATGTAAAGCCGCAGCTGAGCAGTTTCACGCACGAGAACGATGTAATGCCAGGTGTCATCGCCGTACGTCCCGGATGATTCGACCGAATACCCCTGCGCGCTAGTGGAAGAGAAGTCGCCAAATACATGACCTTGAGGATCTAGGACCAGATGTAGCCCAAAAGCATGAACGGCGTAGAGAGCGCAGCCGCTACTGTGATAGGTATTGACGCAGTTGGCAGTATCGCTTGCCGACGCCTTAAACCAGGCCTCGACGGTCCAGTTGTTTAGAGGTCGCAGCGACGGATCTGTGCCAAGATTCACGTCGCCGCTCCCTTCGAAGCGCATAGAGCCCGACCCGGCAAACGGTCCGGGTTCACCAAGCGTAGCGCCGGTGATCTGTCCAGGATTGAGCCCCACTTGATCGACCGCCGTTGTGCCACTGGTGTCATTCAACCGCCAGTAGGACACTGGGTTGTCAGCCAGAACGGCCGCGCGGTAGTCCGCCGCAGCGTCGGCCCGGGCTAGCGGTGGGGCTACGTAGAGCCCCATCATTGCCACGGTGAACACGAGTACTCGGCCGAGCCTGGTCACAGCACAGGTTCCCGTTGCCGAGCTCGCCCAACGCTCAGCCATCCTGGCCCTGCCGCTCGGAGCCTTTCCGCTCAGGGTCGCCCTTCGCGCTGCCCACAATGCCACTTAGCGCAGCTACTACCAGCGCGCAACGGTACTGCAATTCTGGCCTGGAATACCATCCGATCGGTCACTGAGCGGTCCATGCTACTCGATACACAGGAATCCGGTGCGCACCTCTACCCCCCATCAAGCCTGCCTTTGCGGAGATGCGGGCGTCTCCGCGAGGATCAACGATGTGCGTGCTCCGGACGATGGTCAGGCGTCTTGCACCTGCGAAGCGAGCTACCTCTTCGCCTGGCGGAAGCAGCAGCGGGTGTAACCGAGGTTGACGCGCTCGCGGCTCGTCCAAAGCAGCGATGCCATGAGCACCGACGCTGGCTACCGCTCGCGCTGGGAAGCACTCGCAACCCTGCCAGCGACGAGAGCAGGAACCGACCGAAACCGGTTGGCCCGCGACGATGAATCGAGCGGTGACCCGGGGTCATACGTTTACTGCTGTCCAGCGATGAAGGAGCAACGTGAGCATTTGCGCACGTCGGGAGACGGCCAACTTGGCGAACCTCTACAAGGAGGAACTCTGCCGTGGGATCGCGCTGTACAGGCGCTCGGCACGGGCTCACTCGGGCCCGAGATCCTATGCTTTCTCTCCACGATTCGCCCCGATGGCCGGCCGCATTCCGCGGGCATTGGTGTTGCCGGGCACGACGGCGACCTCTATTTCACCAGCGACCCCGAGACAAGCAAGGTCGCGCAACCTGACGCGGAATCCGGCGCATCAGTGATGGCGCAGCACGAACGTCTCGGTCTTCTCGACCGCTACCTTGCCGTGGGTCTTGAAGGTCCCCCTCGCGGTGAACGTCAGCCGTTTGGCGTGCTTGAGGAGGGCTTTGCCGGCCGGCGTGAGCTTGATCTTGATCCTCGCAGTCGCTGCGCCTGAGAACGCGTGGCGCCCGACCCCCACCAGGATCGGCTTGGCTCGACTCATCCTGGCGAGCTTCCCGCCGGGCGACCCACCATACAGAGCGATGGTCAGAACACCGGGCCCAGAGGCGTGGAACGCAAGGCCAAGCCCGCTGCTCTGGGCCAGCTTCGCGAGTTTCGCCACGATATCGGAGAGGTCTCGTGCGAGCGCGGTTTCAGCGGGGCCGGCGGTGAACGACGCCGTCACCGATTCGTCGTCGTTCATCACAACACCACACCCTCCCGTGCCACTGCAGCTTCCGCTCCACCCGCCGAAACTGGAGCCGGCGGCAGCATTTGCGCGCAGCACGACCGGCGTCCCACGCAGGAACCACGCGTCGCACAGCGATCCGCATTCGACCCCCACCGGTTGGCTGCTCACCATCCCTCCGCCCTTCCCTTCCTTTGAGACGGACAGGCTGTGTACGAGATTCTTGGGCTCGAACGTCGCCGTCACCGAGGTATCGTGATCCATTGGGACAACGCACGACGCTTGGCCTGAGCAGTCGCCGCTCCAACCTTGGAAAACGGACCCACTCGCGGGCGTGCCGGTCAATGTCACGCTCGTTCCCCTTGAGAACGATGCCGGGGGGCAGGCACGACTGCCGGGCGGGCAGCTGATCCCCAAAGGTACACTGCTCACTCCCCCATCACCACTACCGTCTCTCGGACCCCACCCTTAGAACGGATCCAGTGAGGTCGCCGGGGGTTTGTGCGACAGCCACGTAACGAAGCGATAGTGTCTGGCGCTGGCCGACCACGGCTCACACCGGACGCCGGCATAGGACCAACTGTCGGCGGGCTGCGGGAGACCACGAGCGTGGTCTACTCGTCCGCGAGCGACGCCAGCGCGCGGACGTAGTACCGATCGCGCAGCGCCGATCTGATGGCGAGAAGGTCCCACGCGTGCCCGTTCGCGACTTGGCTCTCCCCTGCCTTGTCGTTGTGGTGCGGCGCGACGACCTCTCCGTCAGCCAGCGATTCGGCGAAATCGACGTTCGGGTCGATGCGATTTCCATTGCCGGTGCGGGAATACTGGTCTGGCCCGTCGGCGAGGCGGAGCACTTGCGGGCAGATGCGCACGGCGAGCACGTCGTTGTAGATGTCGCCGTACAAGTCTGTCGAGCCGAGCGCGGCGGCGAGGTCGAGGAGCACTGGAGCTATGAGTGAGTCGGGGCGCCATTGAGATCGCCAAGCGCGTGATGGACGCCTACAACCGGCGTGATGTCGATGCCTACGTCGATTGCGCTACGCCGGACTTCGAGTTGGTCCCAGTGTTCGTGGGTGCAGTCGAAGGTGGCAGCTACCAGGGGCGCGAGGGGATCGAAAGGGTGTTTGAGGCGACGCGCGACACCTGGGACGACTATCGCATCGTCGCTGATGAGTTCCGCGATCTCGGCGACCGAGTGCTTATGGTAGGTCGAGCCGAGGGGCGGGGACGGTCCAGCGGCGTCTCCGTCGATGCGCCGTTCGGGTCGGTCATCGATTTTCGCGGCGGCAAGATCTCGCGGATCCGCTCCTATCTCGATCACGGCGAGGCGTTGCGGGCAGCTGGACTCTCCGAGTAGGCGGCGGGGCTAGGTGCCGGTGTCCGGTGTCAGGCCGAGGTCGGCGAACGCGTGCTCGCGGTCCCAATATCCGACGAGCCTCGTCACCTTGCCGTCGCGAACGTGGAACAGGGTCGCTGCCTTCGCCCGCATCGGCCCGAGCTCCCCCTGGCTTGTCTTCGCGCGCCCGCTGTAGTATGTGAGCACGAGCACACGCTCGTCGTCGATCTCCCGGTAATCCTCCGCGTCGATGCGGAAGTCCTCCCAGGCACTCAGCCACTCGCCGTAGCTTTCCGCCATCCCGGCCAGCCCCCTCCAGGTGCCCGGAGCGGGTCCGTCGGCGATCACGTACTCGATCTCGGGATGTACCCATTCGAGCGAGCCCCAGTCGCCACGCTCCCATCCCGAGAGGATCGAGCACACGAGGTCTAGGTTCGCCGAGGACATCGATGCAGTATCCCGCCTAGGGTCTGGAGGCCCTGCCGGTCTGGGCGTAGCTGGGAGAGAAAGGCAGCCTGCGCGGGCGTCGTGTTCCTCGAACCCGTGTAGCTGCTCCTTCACGCTATTTGCGAGCGTCCGCTGAGTCTTCGCTCCAGGCGCCTGGTTTGGACGAGACGCGCAAGCGCGCGTCGGCCCTTGGCTGGCCACTCCTTTCTACCGGGGCCGGACTACCGGCTCGGCCTTAAGGCCAGCCGGTAGTCCGGCCCCTGGCGTATCAAGACACCAGTCAAGACACCAGCGCCTCGGGGGGGGAGCACGGGCGGCACCGGCCCGGCGGGCGACAGGGTCGGCTCGAAGCGGCGTAGCTCGAAGTACAGCGCGGTGGCCGCGAGTATGGGGATCGGCGCCAGTACGGCCGCGACGAGCAGCCTGAGGGCGATGCCGGTCCCGCCGCCGGCGGGGTGAGCGGCCCGGTTGACGACGTTGACGATCAAGGTCAACGGGACTGCCAGCGCGAGGATGAATGCGAGCACCCGCCAGCCGTTGCCGCGCACCAGTTCGCGGCTGCGCCCCAGCGCCCGCAGGCCACGGGGGCGCTCCAGCACCGCGACGGCCGCGAAGACCGACCATATCGTGAGCAGGAACAGCTCCGGGACGAGCAACAGGGCCGGAACGAGCAGCAGGAGGAAAATCACCGCCCCCAAGCCAACGCCCGAGCCGAGCAGGATCCCGAGGATCACGGCGAAGACGATCGTGGACCCGATCGATGTCACCAACGTGATCGCGACGCCCGCCACGAACCCGACCAGCAGCAGCCCGCCGAGAGCCGACCATGCCCCCCGCACCAGTTCGCCGGTGTTGCGGCGAGTACCGCCGTCCCGTACGTCGGCCGCCACGAGCACGACGAGGCATACGAACAGCCCGAGCGCGAGGAGATCGATCAGGAGCGCCGCGATCGCCAACGCAATGGAGCGTTCCGGTAGCACGTGGTCGAACGCGATGACACTGGAGGCCAAAAGTGCTGCGGTCAGCAGCATCGGTGCCTGGGTGGCGTAGATGCCGAACGTGCGGCGTAGCACCGCTCCGATGCTGAGCGAGCGGCTCATCGAGAAGGCGCTCGGCGTCGGGGGGAGTCCGAGAGGAACGGTGAGACAACGTACTCAACCGCGGTATCCTACTCTTCGGATCCGCCCACAGCAAGGCTCGTCGGACGCACAGCCTCGTGCACAGCCCGTGTTTGCTCTTGGCGGGCGAGTAGGTCGAAGTAGAGGAGCGCAGTCGCGAGCGCGGTGAACGAGGCGGTGATCGTGTTCACAGCGATTCCGAGCGCCACGTTGCCGGCGCTCGTGCTGCTCCCCGCGTCGAGTGCGCGCACACCGAGCACCACACCCAAGGTCGGTATCACCATCACAAGGAGCAGGCCGAAGAGTGCGATCCGTGTGATGGCTACAAGCGTAAGCCACGTGTTGATTATTATCGCCGGCGCAGTTATCCTCGTGCTCGGAAAGGCTCTCTGGATGCTCGGCCGAAAAAGATAGGGACCAGGGTCCGGATATGAACCTCCAGAGACCACAAAGCCCTGCGAGCCAACGCAGGACGCATGGAACCGCCCGGGCGCCAGCAGAGCTCGACGCCCGTGAGCGGTCATCGGTCGATCCGGTTCGAAGGCACTGACGGCTGCATGGCGAATATGCCTTGTGCGGGTGATATCGAAACGGTTCAGCACGCTGCGCGGGCATCACCAGGAGTTGGGTGTCGTCGAGCCTTTCTGGGAGGCTCAGCTCGCGGTACTGGTAACGGTGGTGTTGTACGTGGCGCTGCCGAGCAGGCTGACGGTTGGTCCTCGCTGGCTTGTGCCCTGCCTTGAGGGGGTGCTGCTGTTCGGGCTGGTGATCTCAACGCCCTATCGCCACCACACCCAGTCGCCCGTTCGCCGGCGTATGTCGATCGGATTGATCGCGGTCGTCACCGCAGCGAACTTCGCGGCGGAGGGACTGCTCGTCCACTACCTGCTCAAGGGCGGCGGGACGGGCGGACGAGCACTGGTCCTCTCGGCCGCCCAGATTTGGTTTACCAACGTGGCCGTCTTCGGCTTGTGGTTCTGGGAGGTCGATCGCGGCGGTCCGCACATGCGTACCGCGCCCAAGGCCCGCGCACCGGATTTCCTCTTTCCCCAGATGGGAGCTTCGGAGCCATCGCTAAAGGGCTGGCGTCCGGCGTTCTTGGATTATCTGTATGTCTCGTTCACGAACGCAAGCGCGTTCAGCCCGACCGATGCCATGCCGCTGAGCGTTCGCGTCAAGAGCCTGATGCTGATCGAGTCGATCGCGTCATTTCTGACCGTCGGGCTGGTCGCCGCACGAGCGGTCAACATCCTCAACATGTAGCGCGCCGCGAGCAGTAGGGAGCGGTTTGGGATCGCGCTCGGTGAGCGCACGTACGCTGCCGCTCAGGCGCTCATTGGGCCTGCTGGACCGGCAAGCCAAACTGTCGTTGCAGGGCGTCGGCGTCAATGCCCTCGCCGTAACGCTGTTCGGAGCTGGGGCGCGTGAAGAGCAAGATGCGCTCGGCTGGGAAGGTCACGAGAATATCCTCTACTGCCTTGACCGGATCGCCCTCACCGGTGTCACCGCGTGCGTCCAGTCCGGCGTCATCGAGGCCCTCCGTCGTCTCGCGCTGTACCAGCTCTGCCCGTCGGATGGCCTCATCGGCGTCGGAGAGCCAGAAGCGTAGGGCCGAGCGGTGAAGCGCCGGCGCGACGACCATGATCTCGGCGTCGTCGGTCGCGGCGCCAAGCGCCGTGTGCAAACGATCGGCTGAGATCGGCTCGGTCGCGACTACCAACACCTTCATGACCTCCCTCCGTCTCGCCCGTGCGCGTGCAGGGCCGGCTGGACGCGGGGCAGCACAGGCTCGGGTATAGCAGCTCGTTTCGCTCAGCGAGCGCCGATCCTCGTCTCTGTCTCGCGCCAGGATTGAGCATCCTGGCTGGTGGCGGCACTCGCCGTCCGCTTCCTTGAACGTCGTGACGTGCGATCCCACCCTCGCACGCAAGACCCGGCTGCGGTTCTGGCCAAGCATCTGGAGCGCTCGGTCGAGGAGGCCTCCGGCGAGCCGGTCCGCACAATCGACTTTGCAATGAGAAGCACAAGAGAGTAGAGTTGTTGTTGGACGGTCGCTGACCAAGCCGACCAGACGTCGCTGCCGCTGAGCTTTGCCGTCGCTGCGACTAGCCGATTCGATTGACCTCCGCCCGCGTGGATCTCCCTTTGGGGGTTCGCGACCCGTCGGGCTTTGCTCGGAAGGGATGCAAGACCAACAGGAGGTTCCTCTCATGTCCAGCGCCACGCCCGCAGAAGCCGCTCCCGTGGTCGATCCAGATGGTCGGCCAGTCACGGTGTCGCGCCGGCGGGGTAGGCGTGGCGCGAGCGGCGTCGGAGCGTTCGGGCAAGGCGTTAGTTTGCTGACGCGCGTCGTTCAGCTCGTTGTGAGCATCGTCGTGTTGATCATCCTCGCGGGGATCCTGCTGGTGGTACTCAAGGCCAATCCTGCCAACAGCGTCGTCTCGGAAGTCCACGACTGGGCACGCTGGCTCGCCGGCCCGTTCGACGGCATGTTCAGCTTCCACAGCGCCAACGACGCGATCGCTGTGAACTGGGGCATCGCCGCGGTCGTCTACCTGTTCGCGGGCGTACTGATCGCGCGGCTCCTCGGCCGCACCTACCGTTAGCGCCCCGCCCAGGCGCTCGTCCACCCACAATCAGGAGGGTTCATGACCAACAAGCACATTGACAAGGCGAAAGGTCGCGCGAAGGAAGCTGCCGGCGCGCTGAGCGGGGATAGACGCCTGAAGAACGAAGGGCGCGTCGAGCAGGCCAAGGGGTCTGCGAAGAACACCGTGGACAAGGTCGCCGACACCCTCACCGGCCGCAAGAGAACCAAGAAGCAGACCTAGACATGCGCGAGCCAACCCAACTGAGACTAGGGAGGTGACCATGCTCACAATCCTCCTTATCATCATCGTATTCCTGCTCCTCACAGGCGGATACGGCTACAGCCGTCGCGGCCGTCGCGGCGTGTAGAACCGAGAACGCAAAGATCCCGTCGGGCGAGCCCGACGGGATCGCCAGGCGCCGCCCGTTAGCGCTCCTCGTCGATCTCTCGGCCGCGCTCTTGAGAGTCCTCGTCCTCCAAATCCACTCGAAGGAGGCCGTCCGTACACAGGGCGTCCGCTGCACAAGGGGGACCAGTCGAGTCTTCACCGCAAACGCCACGAGACGCGAAATGCGCGCCTGGGCCGCCGATCGTGGATGGCTGAGGATCCAGTGTTCAGGGGCAGCGCCACCTTCAACCCCGCTAAGCCCTTAGACTCGGCTGGTGCCAAGCACTCCGAGAATCCGCTGGCTCGAGGAGCCCGAAGAGAAGGACTACCTGGCCGCCCACAGCTTTCTCAGCATGGTGCTCGCGCCCTCCTCGCTCTCGCAGACCATCGCCGCCCTGCGCACCGCCCCTCTCGGCCACTGGGCCGCCAAGGACCTGCTGCGCGCGGCAGGACTGCCGCCCCTGAAGCCAAAGCAGAGCGCTGAGGTCGCCGAGAAGCTCAAGAAGATCAAGAACGGCATCCCTATTTCACCGGTCCTCCTGATCGGTGGGATCAGGGACTACTTGGTCATCGGCGACGGGTATCACCGCGCATCGGCCGCCTACCGGGTCGACGAGGACGCGCAGGTCCCCGGCAGGTTGCTCTGGTCCAGCTGAGCGCCCCAGCCGAGCACCGCAGCACCGACGAGCTCGACCGCGAGCGGACGACCGGCGGGCATCCTTGCGCGCGACGCATGGTGGGTAGAGCGCTTCGCGGATACCACCCTGAGTGGCGCCGTCTGTTCGCAGAGGCGCTCGGCACCTTCCTGCTGATGCTCGCCGGAGCCGCCGCGGCGGTCGTTGGCGCTGCCACCCATGTCACCATCGGCCGAGCGGCCGCGGTCAGCGCCCCCCCGGCCTAACCGTACCCGCGGTCATCCTGTTCATGGGAGCCGTCTCCGACGCGCACCTCAACCCGGTTGTCAGCCTCGCATTCGCGCTGCGCGAAGACTTCCCGTGGCGCCGCGTCCCAGGCTACATACTCGCCCAGCTGCTCGGCAGCACACTCGCCGTCCTGTTCCTGCTCGCCATGCTCGGGCGTGTCGGGCTGCTGGGAGCCACCGTGCCCGGAGGACCCATCAGCGACACGCAGGCGGTCCTGATGGAGCTCGTACTCACGGCCGGCCTCGTCTCCACCATCCTCGGGACCGCTTCGCGAGCCCAGAGCCTGGGGCCGATCTCTGCCCTCGGCGTTGCCGCGTACATCATCCTCGCCGGACTGGCGGGAATACCCTGTCGAAGTGCGCAAGCTTGATGGAGGCGGCCGATTGGCTGAGCCGTGCTCCTTTTCGTGTGTAGCAACGGGATCGCCATGTTCGCCCCGACGGTGGCGCGCAGGCGTCGTCAACGACGTCTAGCTGCTGCTGTCCTCGGAGCGCTGCCACGGGGGCCGTAAAGCAGTCGCTTCGGCATTGGCACAGGGCTAAGCCGCGTGACCGCCGAGCCGACGAACAGGCGTGGCTCGAGGGTCGCGAGGAGGACGCCGAGCTCTTGGCGCTCGGCGTCGCCGAGTGAGCTCGGCCGACCTCGCGCCTGGCGCACGAGGGCGAGAAGCCGGCGACGTTGAACACCGTTGAGCTTGGCAAAGTGTCCCCTTGCAATCAAGGCGACCTCGGTAGCCAAAAGTAGCTCTACCACCGGAAAGCCATGCGCCAGGCGCTTGACCCACGAACGTTTGAGTACGAACCGGAGCACGACAACATCGTAGCCCGCGCCTGGCGCTTGTCGTAGAGGCAGGCGTGCCTGCATGGCGCGCGTGGCAGGCGCAACCGCGGTCACGGCACGACTGGGCCAGACCCGGCAGGACCCGGCAGTGCGTCGGCGAAGAAGACCGGAATGGCCCAGCCGCTCCAGCATCCGAAGCCGCCCAAGTTGGCCAGCGAACGCACCGGCTTCAACGACAAGGTCGCGAATCTCATCGCCGAGACGGTGGGCTCGATGTGGATGTTCTACGCCAGCATCATCGGCTTCGCGATCTGGATGACCGGGCTCGGGATCACCGTCGCGGGCGACCACTACCCGTTCAACCTCATGCTACTCGCTGTCGGCGGCATCATGCAGTGGCTTGCGATGATCGCGATTCTCGTCGCGCAGAACGCTCAGGGGAACATTCAAGACAAGCAGGTCGAGCACCTACACGATCTAGGTGTGACGACCCACAGCCTGGTCGTGGAGAACACTGAGCTGACCGAAGCGATCCACGACCACTTCATGAAGAAGAGCGCTTCCTAGCCGGCTTGCTGACGATGTAGCGGGCTTAGCGCGAACCGGCTAAGCGTTGCCCGAGTGGCGTAGTCAACGCCGATCCTGGTGAGGTACGGGGCTCTATTCCTGCGGGCCGCGATGAGCGAGTTCCTGCGTCGAGGTCGACTTGAGTTGCCGTCGCCGTGGGCAGGTATGCTGAAGTTATGGGACTACTCGAGCTGCTCATCATCATCCTTGTGCTTGCTGCCATCTTCGGCGGAATCGCCGTCAATCCGCTGCTGTTTGTCCTGTTGATCGTCGTGCTCGTGATCCTGTTCACCAGAGGCGGGTTCGGCTATCGCCGAGGGGGGCGCTTGTAGGTCCAGCCTTACTTGAGCGAGGACACGGCCTCGACTGTCACCCGCGGCGATTCGTGATACCGCGTCAGCGACGGGCGAGTCGGCGTCCGCTCTGCGTGTCGGGCGGCGTCAACGTCAACGTAGACGTCCTGCGGCTTGCCGATCTTCTCGCCGTCGCGATCGACGAGCATCTTGCCGTGCCACGCGGCGACGTTCCACTCGGCATCTTGATGCTCGGTCATTGTCCTGGCCTCGTTGCTCTGCCAGCTAGGGGTGTTGCAGCGACGTAGTGAGGGCCTCAAGTAGCTCGACGGTCGTCATCGATGCCCCGTCCGAGGAAGCCGCGGTCAACTCATCGGGACGCCCCTCGCGCCAGATCACTCTCCCGTCGTCGTCCTGATCGCGTGAGTAGTAACCGATGCCGCCATCGGACTCGTGGATAACGACTCGAATCGCCTGTCCGGGGACTCTCCAGCTCATGCCCCCCATGCTACTCCTCCGACCGTACCACGCGGTTCCGGCTCTCTCGAATCGATGGCACGGCCCTAAAGCCAAGCGCAAACACCGTCGGCCGACGCGCGGATTCGGTTGCAGGAGTCTCAAGCTCGGTCGACGGCCCTCATAGCTCGCTTGCCAGGCCCGCGACAATCCAGACAAGCGCTCCCGCCCCGACGAGACGACGGAACCAGTTGACCCCGCCTACCGCCTCCTCCCATGCCCACACGCCGAGGCCGATGATAAAGACCGCGTGACCGACATCGTGAGCTGTGTCGCCGGCCACAGCGGCGAGCCCCCACCCCGCGAACGCGAGGAGCAGCGGCGGGTTCGGGAACTGCGCGATGGGAAAGCTGCGCGGCCAGCCCACCTGGCCGCGCCGCCAAAGCTCGACGATGGTCACCGCGCTGATCCTCGCAGGACGCAGGCCAGCTGGGCGGCAGGCTCCGTGATAGGGAAGTGTCCGACCGGCCGGCTCGAACCGGCGACACACCCCCATTCCGGCGCAAGGCGAGCGCGCCGGCGGTTGAACTCAACACTTGCGCTACGGACGAGCTCGGAGCGTATCGTCTGGCGCTCGCAGGATGCCTGCTTCCGCATCGCGAAGCGGGAGCGCGGGTTCGTCAGCCAACTGCTCGTACACCAGAGGAGCCCGAGGACCCCCTCGCCGGTGAGGGTCACAGAGCAAGGACATCAGGACGCCCGCCCGGAAGACGACGGCCCGCACCCTCCCCCCCAAGGCTAGCCCAGGGCTCAGCACAGAACCAAGGCGTAAGCCGCGTGAGCCCCCAGTGCGAACCATGCAGCAGAAGCGCGTGCCCGGGCGGCAAACGGTGGATCTCCCCGGGCGTGAGCGTGCGGTGGCGCTGGGTGTGGTAGGTGACGCTCTCGGAGTCGGTGGGCGGCGCGAGGAGCTCGTGCGGCTGGGAGCGCCCGAGGGTGTGCGAGATGAGGTGCCGGTCGTATTCGCCGAGCAGTAGGGAGACGCTCTCAAGCGTGCGGGTGTCGGCGATGCCGGTGAGCAGGAGCTTGGTCTGAAAGAGCGAGAGGAACCCGTCGGCGGCGTGGGGCCCCCACCGCGTGCGGGCCTGGGAGAGGTCCTGCAGGCAGGCGAGGATGTGGAGGCGCTGCCCGCCGGCTTCGGAGACGAGGGCGGGGAGGTCGTGGATCGGCGCGATGTTGGCGACCTCGTCGAGGCACCAGAGCATCGGCGGCCCAGAGGGGCCGTGGGCGGCGTGCAGGAAGGCGGCGGTGCGCAGCTGCTCGAGCAGCCCGACGATGAGCGGCGCGGCGAGGGCCTGCTCGTGCGCGGGCGCGGTGATGTAGAGGGTGTCGGTCGAAACGACGAACCGGGAGGGGTCGAAGTTGGGGTGCGCGGCGGAGCGGCGGGTGGCGTCGGCGTTGTAGGCGGAGAGGACACCGGCGGTGGCGGAGAAGATCGAGGAGCGCTCCCGCTCGTCCGTCTTGGCGATCCCAACGAGAACGTCGGACGCGGTATCGGCGTGGTGGTCTTCCAGCACGCGCCCGGGAACGTCGAGGTCCTGGCGCAGGACCCAGCGCAGAACGTCAGCGACGGGCCGCTCGGCGAGGCACGCGGCGTGCAGGAGCGGCGCGAGCAGCGCGGTGGAGCGCTCGCGCCAGTGCGCCTCGTTGGTCGTCCCTCGGCCGGGGGTGGTCGCGGCGGCCATCGCGCGGGCCGTGAGCAGCGCGTCGTCCCAGGAGCGCGCGGCGGCGACAGGCGACCAGCAGAGCCGCCGAACGCCAGAGGGCCACTCCGAGAGCGCGCCGCAGGGGTCGAACAGCCAGACCTGCCCGAGCTCGGCGCGCGCGCGGAGGGTGGCGCGCAGGACGTCGGGCTTGGTGGAGGTGCAGAGCGCGGGGCCGGGCGCGGCGAGCAGGGTGGGGATCACGACGGCGGTCGTCTTGCCGGAGCGGGGTGGGCCGAGGACGAGGACGGCATGCTCGGGGTCGGCGTGGACCCAGCGTCCGCGGGAGACCCCGATGTGCGCGCCGCCGCCGAGCAGCCGCGCGCGCTCGCGGACGGCCTCCCCGGAGCGCGGCGAAGGCCCGGGTGGGAGCTGCGCGTGCTCTGCGCGCGGTGTGCGCGGAGCGAGCCAGCGCGCGTAAAGAGTTGGAGCGAGGAGCAGCAGCGCAGCGAGCGCCAGCAGCCAGAGCCCGTGCGGCCCGAGGATCGAGCCGCCGAGCAGGAGCGCGAAGGAAATCGCGCGCTGGCTGGCGGAGACCCGCTCCGGCGGCGGGATCGGCCGCCGTGCTTGACGAGTAATCGCGCCGTAGCTGATCGAGAGCACGCAAGGGTCGCTACATCCCGTACCACCCCAGGGGCATCGTCTACCACGGACGTGTCCCCGCGGCGGATTCCCGTTCGCTGCCTCGCTTGCGTTCTATAGCGGCGCCCAGGCCAGCGCCCATGCGGTCGTGCCTTGCCCTCACAGGGGGGTTCCCACCCAGGCTGAGACGGCCAATCCAGAGCTGCGGAGACCTGCGCTGCGGCGAGGACCACGCGCATGATCGTCATTCGGGTGTTCGGGGGGGATCGTCCGCGTGAGTGGTAGGGCATCCAGGCGCAGTATGCGCGGGACCTCCGTGTCCCGCGTCGATGCGCAAGACGCCAACCAAGGCAAACGGCAAGTTACCGTCGATCGTCCGCGGTCCCCCGGCCCCCGCCGGGCGGGGCAGGGTAGCACGCCCTGTCAACCCACAAGGGGTATGACAGGGCGTGCGCGGGGGCCGGGCCGGGGGCCGGCCGACTGCTCGATCGACGGATGGGATCTCCAGGGGGAGGAGGAGCCGGGGCTGACCTCCGGGGACCGAGGGCTGCGGAGCTACTCACGCGGACGGCCCGGCGTGATGTGACCGGCGAGCCGAGCTCGCCTCCCCGGTAGCGGCAGGCCTCGGCCCTCCGGCCTGAGGGGCGCACCGATAGGCGCTACGCGGCCCGTGCGGTGGCCTCCGTGGTAGGCGAGTCGGCTTGGAACGCTTCGGCTACGAGCCGTGCGTCCTCCTCGCGTGGCGCGTAGTGCAGGTAGCGCATGGTCGTCTGGATGTCCGCGTGGCCCATCCACTCCTGCACGCGGCGGATGTCGGCCTTGGCGATCATCCGGGTGCCGAACGTGTGGCGCAGGTCGTGGAAGCGCAGCGACCGCAGCCCCGCGCGCTTGAGCGCTGCCGTGTAGCGGCGGCGCAGCGCCGAGCCATCGAGGTATCCGCCCCCTTCACCCGGAAAAACGTGGTCGTCTTCAGCTGTGAACAGTTCGCGATCGGCCAACCGCGCCAACTCCTGCGCAACGTCCGGGGCGAGCGGCACCGAGCGCACCTTGCCTGACTTCGGCGCCGTCAGCGCGCCGCCCGCGTAGCTCGCCCGGACGCGCAGCACGGAGCCCGCGAAGTCCACGTCGCGCCAGCGCAGCGCGATCAGCTCGCCGCGGCGCAGACCCGTGAAGGCGGCGGTCAGGTAGAGCGCCCCATCCTGCTCGGAGGCGGCGGCACGAACCAGCGCCCAGACCTCCTCGGGACCGAAGACCTCGATGTCGCCCGCGAGCTTTACCGGGTGGCGCTCGACTCCCGACACCGGGTTGGCTGGCAGCCCGTAGAACTTGCAGGCCCGCGCGAAGATGCCGTGCAGCAGGACCACGATCCGGTTCTTGGAGCTGTTGGACAGCGCCCGAGGAGCGCGCCCACGCCACGGCGCGTCCTCCTGCCCTGGCACCTCGCGCCGACGGCCCCCGCCGCCCACGCCCGTCAGGTTGGACCGCCACAGTTCGATATCCGCCGTGGTGATGTCCTCGAGATGCCTTGAGCCGAACGCCGGCAGCAGGTAGGCCGCGATGATCGAGCGGTAGCCGCGCAGCGTGGAGGGCTTCAAGCTGCGGTCCTGCTCGGCGTAGCGCAGGAACTCGCTCGCGGCGTGGGCGAAGGTCGCCCCTGTGCGGACCATCCCCGGGAGAGTGCCCTTACGGGCCTGGTGGATGACCTCGCGCAGCCACTCCTCGGCCTGGCGCTTGGTGTAGTAGCCCGCCGGCGGCCTGCCGCGCTCGCTCCACGCCGGCCCGATCCGCTTCTGGACCTGGCGGCCGTCGGGGAGGCGGTACTTGGCGTACCACACCGCGCCGCGCTTGCGCTCGACCCGGAAGACGTGCCCGCTGGGCGACATGCTTGCAACCTGCGCCATGCCCCAATGATACCAGCTCTCGGGACATATTCGGGACATATTCCCAAACCTGGCGCGAACGGGTTCGTGAGTTTTGGCTTAGTTACTGGGCTTTCTCAACGCGCCAGGAGAGATTCGAACTCCCGACCTTCGGTTCCGTAGACCGACGCTCTATCCAGCTGAGCTACTGGCGCAGAGGATCTAGTCTAGTCGCCCGCGCCGCGGAGGGTCTGGAGCACCCGCTCTCCGGGCAAGGCCGCCGGCGGTCGCATCTTCCTGCGCCCGTGATCGAGGTCGGACACCTACGCGCCCAACATCCGGCAGACGGTCTGACCCGATGCAAGCGTGGCGCTCATCGATGAGCGCGCTCATCTCGGTCGGGTCGGGTCGAGCTCCAAACGCGGTGAATGATCCGTCTCCGTGTCTGTCGCGTAAGGCTTGCGGGAGAACGATAGGCGTCCTCCTTGACGAGACTTGCCATAGCCAGTACACCACCAAACGAATGGAGACGGACATGAACTACGAGCACAACGGTCTCGAGAGCGACCGCGGGGAACTGCAGGAGCGCGAGGACCAGTGGACGGCGTCCACAACACGCAAGAACTTCCTGAAGGGCGCGGCGGTCGCGGGCGCGGGCGTCAGCAGCCTGGGGGCGTTGGCGCCTGCCACCGCACTTGCCAAGGGCAAGAAAAAGGGGCCGACCCACGGCGACTTGGCGATCTTGAAAGCTGCCCAGATCGCGGAGGCGCTCGCGGTCACTACTTACACGAACATCATCAACACAGCGCCGTTCTTCAAAAATCTTGCCTCTGACGATCAGGGTTACCTGAAAGGAGCGCTGCAGGAGGAGATGTCTCACTACCTGCTCGAGGAAAGCCTGACCGGCAAGCCTTCTGCCTTCACGACGTTCTACTACCCGCCGAAGATGTTCGCCGACGCGCAGACGACGCTCAACATTCTCGTAACGCTTGAGGATGCGTTCATCGCCGCCTATCTGGTTGGGGTCCGCCACTTCAGCACCCCGGATCTACGGGTCACGGCAGCGCGAATCATGGGCATCGAGTCCGACCACCGCACCCTCGCACGCGTCGTGGGACCCGGGGTGGCGGGAGGAGACGGCGGTCCCATCGAGGCGATCACCGGGATTCAGAAGACGGCCGAGTCAGTGGATCCACCCAACAACAACGGCTACGAGCGCACTCTCCTGCTGACCCACATCGGGCAGGCGGTCGAAGCGCTGCTGCCCTTCGCAGAAAAGGCGGCTGCCGAAAAAGCGGGTTTCGATACCTCGAAACCGTATGCGTTTGCGCCGTTCACACCAACACTGCCGAACCCGCTCGGCGAATTCCACTCGTTGAAGGGCTGATCCACCCCAGCGATGGGGTCCCTGATCCGCGAGCTGCGGCACGCGAGATGCCGCAGCTCGCGAAAAGACGGGACGACTCTCGGGTTTACGCGGCCTGTGCTGCTACCTGCTCGCTGCTCGCTCGGTCCGGGGCCAGGTCGACCTCCTGCGGCCGGGAGGCCACTGGTGGGCGCAGTATTAGGAAGGCCGCGAGGATCCCCAGCGCAACGAACACGGCGGCGACCACGTACGCCAGGTGGTACCCGCCGGTCAGCGCGCTGGTCAACGTGTAGCCGTCGGCACTCAACGCCTTGGTGTGGTCCGCAGCGATCGTCCCCAACGTGGCCAGGCCGATCGCGCCGAACAGCTGGACGGACACGTTGATGATCCCGGAGGCCAGGCCCGCGTCGCGCGCGGGCGCGTCGGACATCCCGATCGTCAACAGCGGCAGGAAGGAGGCGCCTGCGCCGAGGCCGAGCGCTAGGAAGGCGAAGAACAGGCCGGGGAAGTAGTTTGCGTGAACACCCTGGACGGCCAGCAACACAAGGCCGATGACGATGCCGACCAGCCCGGCCGCGAGCGTCTGCACGGAGCCGAAGCGCACCACCGCGCGCGCCGATATGCCCATCGACATGGCCGCGATGGCGATCGTCAGGGGCATGAACGCCAGTCCCGTGTCGATCGCGTCGTAGCCGAGCACGCGCTCGAGGTACAGCGCGCCGAGGAAGAACGCGGAGAACATACCCGTGACGAGCAGGCCGCGGACGAGGCTCGAGCCCATCAGCATGCGCAAGCGCAGGATCCGCAGCGGCACGATCGGGTTGGCCACGCGCGCCTCCAGCGCCAGGAAGGTGCCCAGCAGAGCCAGCGAGGCGCCGCCCGCGCCAAGCGTGCGCGCCGAGAGCAGGCCGTATTCGCTCGACTTGACGATCGCGAACGCGCCAAACATGGTCGCGAGCGTGATCAAGGCCGACCCGAAGACATCCACGCCGCCCGCGAGCCCGATGCCCTCGTTCTCCTCGATCAGCATCGCGCCGAGCAGCAGCGCGACCGCACCGATGGGCACGTTGACGAAGAAGATCCAGTGCCAGCTCAGCGACTGCGTGAGCGCCCCGCCGGCAAGCAGGCCGATCGAGCCGCCCCCGGCGGATACGAACGCGTACATGCCCATCGCCTTGGCCTGCTCGACCTTCTCCGGGAACTCGGTGACGATGATCGCCAGGATCACGCTTGAGGCGATCGCGCCGCCGATCCCCTGGATCAAGCGGGCGCCGATCAGCATCGCCTGGCTGTCCGCCAGCCCGCACAGTATGGACGCCGCCACGAACAGGACTAGCCCGCTGAGAAAGACCTTCTTGCGACCCACCAGGTCGCCGAACCTGCCGGCCAGCAGCAGGAAGCCGCCGAACGTGATCAGGTAGCCGTCTATCACCCACGTGAGGTTCGCCTGCGTGAAGTGAAGCTCGCGCTGGATAGACGGGCAGGGCGACGTTGACGATGGTCGCATCTAGGACCATCATCAACTGGCCAAGGCAAAGCACGCCAAGCGCTATCCAACGGCGACGCTCGCGCCTGCTGGCCGATCTCTGATCGGTCAGCTCGCCGGTGGCGTCCTCGCCGGCACTCGGCTCCAGCGTCTTGAGTCGGTCGGATGTAGTGCCGGTGGTGCTCATCGAATGCTCCTTCCAGGGTGCGCGAAGGGAACACCATAGCAAAGATCATCACTGGAACAGGTATCATCGTTTTAAGCATGACGATTGCTGCAACGTGGTATAATCTCGCCGTTATGTCCGACGCGGCCCGTTCCTGCGCTCCCAATTCGATGGTCCTGCTGACCCGCCTGGCCAAGCAGGTCTACAGGCGCAGCAACGAGGAGCTCCTGGGTATGCACATGCGTCTGTTGATGGCGCTCAGCTATGTGCGCGACCATGACAACACCCCCCAGCAGGAGCTGGCGGAGGCGCTGTGTATGGACGCCAACAACGTCGTGCTGTTGCTCAACGAGCTCGAGGATCTGGGGTACATCGCCCGCCGTCGCGACCCCGACGATCGCAGGCGCCACCTGGTCGAGCTGACCGAAGAGGGACTCCATGCGCTGGCCAGCGCCGAGCGCGCGCAGGAAACGATCGAGGACGATGTGTTGCGGGCGCTCGACCCGAGCGAACGCGCGATCCTGTGGCAGCTGCTGACCCGCGCGCTGCAGGGCGCCGAGCCGGACGCACCCGGTCCGGACAGCGCCGCGACCGCGTCGATCTCGGCGTAGGCGCCTAAGCCCGGAACCAGAGCGCTGAGCCCCATTGTTGGCTCTGGACAGGACCACGGGACGACGTTCGAAACTGCCGCGGGGTCGAGGCAACCCGGCGAGGTGTTCGGACAGCGATCTTGACGGACAGCGATCTTGAAGCGGGTCGATCGGGACGACCTGCGAACCCGAGTCGGGGTTCGCAGGTTGAGCTTATGGCGGAGAGGGAGGGACGAAGATGCAGGGGTCTAGGTGGCGCACAGCCTGGGCAACGGGTTAAGCGCACTTACAGGCCACCAGCTGGCGACGCTGAGCGCCGAGCACCTTGCAGTACATCCACATCATCCTCGTCGCGGGCGCGTTCGTCGCAGCGCTGCTACTGCTCGTCGATACGTCCCAGGCGAGCCGTGCAAGCGGCGACCGGATCGCTCTGCTCGGGCTCGCCGCAACCGTCTGCGTACTGTTCCGCATGGTCGCCCGACCGGTCGCGCAGGAAGAAATGCTGTCGCTCTCGCTCGCCTGGGGCGTCTGGCTCGCACTGCGAGCTTGCTTGCGATTGTTGCTGGGGGACTCATATCTCGCGGCGAGGCCGGCGCCAGCCACTCTGAGGCGGCGCTTGCAAAGACGTGGGATAGCCTCTCCGGCTGGACGCCTGAGGCTTAAGGTAAGGCCAAGACGGGGATCGCGGGACGTTGTTCGAACCGCCATCCGCGCTATAGGCTGCTCGCCATGAGCACACACGACGATCCGAGCGAGGGCGCTCGGTGCGGCCCGTTCTGGGATGTGCTCGAAGGCCGACGAGAGCCGCCGCCCGCTGCGGTGTTGCTGGGCTGGGAGCTTGTGGCGGTGGACCCCGAGGAAGGCACAATCGAGGTCGCGTTCACCGCGACTGAGCAGTTCACCAACCCAGCCGGCCACATACAAGGCGGTTTCCTGGCGGCGATGCTCGACGACACACTCGGCCCAGCACTGGTGGCCACACTCGGCGATGGCGAATGGGCACCGACAATTGACCTGCACGTGCAGTTCCTCGCGCCTGCGCAGCCCGGGCGACTGATCGGTTGCGGCCGAATCACGCGCCGCGGCCGCGACATCGCGTTCTTGTCGGGCGATCTATGCTCGGACTCGACCATCGTGGCTACGGCGATGGCGGTGGCCGCCATTCGGCGAGTGGTGAGCTGAGGAGCTAGCCGTATCGGTGAGGCCGCGCTCTGTCGGGTGGGCCGAGGCTGGCAGCGACACCCACCGCTGATGCGCTGCGTGGATACGAAGGCGGATCATCCTCGCCAGACGCACACCCACACCGATGCGGGTTCGAACATTGGGATCAAACCATGGCGAAAACGGAGAGGGAGGGATTCGAACCCTCGAACGAGGTCAACCCCCGCTACGCGATTTCCAGTCGCGCCCGTTCAACCGCTCCGGCACCTCTCCAGCGATCACGATGCTCAGCGGCCACCGTAAGGCTACGCTACGACACTCGGGGGGGACTCGCTGGTGGGGCCACGCTGGTAGGCTCCCGCAGGCATCGTCCAACTCGACCGGAGCTCAACGACACCATGCTTCTCGCGGCGAGCGCAGCCTTCAGCAAGGATGTAGGTCTGATCATCACGTTCGTGGGAATCGGGGTGGTGGTGAACGTGATCCTGGTGTACGTGGCGATCCAGATCCGCGGGGAGCGGGCCCAGAACCGGGAGCACACCCCGGCCCGGCGCGCTCCCGGTTCTTGAGCGCCGGCCTCTACTTCCGCCACCCCGCGTGCCTGGAGCACGACCCGCGGGCCCACATGCCGACCCATCCGGACACCCCGGAGCGCCTGCAGGAGATCGAGCGGCGCCTGGAGGCGTGCGGATGGCTGGGGTGGGAGCGCCGGGAAGCCCCGGCGGCGAGCATCCAGGAGCTGGAGCTGGTGCACAGCGCTCGCCACGTGCGAGGGATCCGCGAGCTGTGCGAGGCGGGGGGCGGGGAGATCGACGCGGATACGTTCGTGGGAGAGGCCTCCTATCGCGCGGCGCTGCACGCGGCTGGAGCGGCATGCGCGATGGCGAGAGCGCTGCTGGCGGGGGAGGCGGCGGTTGGGTTCTGCGGAGTCCGTCCCCCCGGCCACCACGCGGAACGGGAGCGGGCGATGGGCTTCTGCCTGTTCGACAACGTCGCAGTCGCGGCGGAGCTGGCGATCCGGAAGCTGGGGGTGGAGCGGGTGTTCATCCTGGACTGGGACGTGCACCACGGCAACGGCACCGCGGAGATCTTCCGCCACCGCGGGGACGTGCTGTTCGCGAGCATCCACCAGTCGGGCCTGTTTCCCGGCAGCGGCCCGCTGGGGGACGCGGGCTCAGGAGAGGGCGAAGGGTACACGATCAACCTGCCCGTGCCCGCGGGCTCGGAGGGGGAGCTTTGGTGCTCGCTGCTGGAGCACGAGGTGCTGCCGGCTGCGGCTGCGTTCGAGCCGCAGCTGGTGCTGCTCTCGGCGGGGTTCGACGCCCACGCGGGGGACCCCTTGGCAGGGTGCCGCCTGCGGACGGACTCCTTCGCAGAGATGGCCCGTCACGTGCGCGAGCTGGCGGCGCGAGTGGGGGCGCCGCTGGGTGCGGTGCTGGAGGGGGGCTACGAACCGCACGCGGTGGCGGAGTGCGTGCAGGCGACGATGGCGGCATTTGGGGACGAGGGGGAGGCGCCCTCGACGGCCCCGGGGACGCCGACTGATCCGTAGAGCGGGGTGGCGCGTAGGTAGAGAACTGGCCCTCCGGGCCCTCCGGGCTATGTCGGCGTGAGACGCCGGTGTGGAGAACTGCTTACGCTGATCGACATCTCAAGAGGTGAGTGATGGGACTTGACAATCCGCTGCACATAGCGTTCCTACTGATGATCCTGCTGCTTGTGTTCGGCGCCAAGCGCCTGCCCGAGATGGGCCGCTCGCTCGGCGAGGGGCTGCGAGGCTTCAAGAGCTCGATCAACGGCGAGCCGGCGCCCACCGCGATCGCCGCCCACGTGGCGACGCCGGCCCCGCCGGACGTCCAGGTCGCGCCGGCCCCGTCCGACGTCCAAGTCGCACGCCCGGCGGCTGAGGTGGCGCCAGCCCCATTGGCGCGCTCCTAGAACCGCACGCCCAGGAGCTACGAGGACCACCGGATATGTGCGCTTTGGCTGTGTGGATACCCCCGGGGATGCGCCCACCCTCGCCCGCATGGGTCCCCATGGGGATGCGCGCGCCGGCGGCGTGTACCCGCTCCCAGCCAGGCAGTTGCCTAGGTGCCGGGAGCACCCTTGGGGAGTGCCGGTGAGGGTGCCGGTATCCAGGACGCCTGGATTCTTCGCTCCGGCGAGGGCATCCACCCGTCTGCACAAGCTGGCCGATGAGGAGCTGATGGCACTCGTGCAGGGGGGCGATGCGGATGCGTTCGAGGTCGTCTACGACCGCCACTGCAACGCGGCCTTCTCGCTGGCGTACCGGATGTGCGGCAGGCGCGCCAGCGCCGAGGACGTCTTGCAGGAGGCATTCCTCGCGCTGTGGCGCAGCGGCGCGCGGTATGACCGCACCCGTGGGAGCGTGCGCAATTGGATCCTGCGGATCGTTCACAACCGCGCGGTCGACGCGCTGCGCCGCGGTGTGGTGCGCGACAGCCACCTCCTCCACGAAGAGGGGGCCGTCGAGCGAGTGGCTGGCTCTGAGGACACCGAGGAGCGGGCCCTCGATCGGGAGCAGGCCCACGAGGTACGGGGTGCGCTGCGCGGCCTGCCAAAGGAGCAGAGCCGCGTGATCGAACTGGGGTACTTCGGCGGGTTCACCCACACCGAGATCGCTTCGATGCTGCAGATGCCGGTCGGTACCGTGAAGGGGCGGATGCGTCTGGGGCTCGCCAAGCTGCGGCTTACGCTGGTCGACGAAGAGAGGTTGCCGCAGTGAGCGAAGAGCACGACTCGCCGGTCCCCGCGAATCGCTGCTGCGGCGACGCCGCGGTCTACCTGCTGGGCCTACTCGACGAGCAGCACAGCGGTGCCTTCCTTGAGCACGCGCGGTCCTGCGCGGTGTGCAACGACGAGTTGGCCGCGCTTGCGCCGGCGGTCGACAGCCTCCCCGCCACGGTCCCGCAGCTGACCGCGCCGGAACACGCCAAGCGACGCGTGATGACAGTCGTCCGGAGTGAGGCCGGCCAGGCGACCCGCTCCTCATTTCGGCTACACGGGGTGCGCGGGCGGGCTGTCCTGCGCCGCCCCGCGCTGGCGCTCGCCTGTGTGGGCCTGCTGGCAGCAGGCGCAGCGATCGGTGCGCTGTCCACTCCCTTCGGGTCCACGCGGGACGGCGGCGGGACGGCGCGAGCGGTGAGCGCCGACGTCACGCTCGCCGGTGCCAGCGCGACGCTGCACCAGAGCGGTGGACACGCATGGCTCACCGTCTCGAAGATGCCCGAGCCGGCTCCCGGGCATGTGTACGAGGTCTGGGTGAAACGCCCCGGGCGAACACTGCCGCAGCCGACCACCAGCCTGTTCGCTCCCACAACCTCCGGCACCGCGACGGTCGATGTGCCGGGCAGCATTGGAGCAAGCGAGGTGCTGGTTACCCAGGAGCCCGCCGGCGGCAGCTCGCTGCCGACCGGCCCCGCAGTCATCGTCGCGCAGTTCGCCTGACCCCGATACGCCTCTGGCGTGAGCGCCCCTCCGGATACGCCGTCGCCCCGACCACCCGCGGCCAACCGGCCGCTGACTCTGAAGGTTGTGCGTATTGCCACCAGGTCCGCTCACGCGACCGCGCGCAGGTGGCGGTAGGGCTCGCCGCGCAGCTCGCGCACGAGCGCGTCGACGACGCCCTCCTCGTCCTCCTCGCGGCCGTCGGTGACCGCGCCGATCACCGCGCGCTTGCGCTCGAGCAGGGTGGCGATCGTCTCATCGATCGTGCCCGCCGCGAGCAGGTAGGAGGCGTTGACCGCGTCCTGCTGGCCGATGCGGTGGCAGCGGTCCTCGGCCTGGTCGTGCTTCGCGGGCGTCCAGTCGAGCTCCAGGAAGACGACGTTCGAGGACCGCGTCAGCGTGATCCCCTGACCGGCGACCTCGATCGAGCAGACGATCAGCTGGTTCTCGGCGTCGTCCGGCTCCTGGAAGGCGCGCAGCGAGGCGTCCCGTGCGGCGTGGCTGTCGTCGCCGAGGATGTGCAGCGCGCCGGGGAAGCGCTCGAGCACCGCGCGCTGGATCTCGCGGTGGCGGGCGAACACGACGAGCCGCTCGCCCGAGGAGAGGAAGTCGTGGATCCACGCGAGCGCCGCGTGCAGCTTGCCGCGCGCGGCGAGCAGCTTGAGCGCGTTCAGCCGCACCAGGCGCTCGGCGCGCAGCGCCGCCGCGACCTTCGCGTCGAGCTCGCGCAGGTCCAGCGGCTGGCTCCGCAGCCACGCGACCACGTCGCGCTCGGCGAGGCGGTACTCGGCCTCGTTGTCGAGCTCCACCGGCACCACTGCGCGCGTCTTGGCCGGCAGCTGCGGCAGCACGTCCGCCTTCAGGCGCCGCACGAAGCAGCGCGCGCGCAGGTGCCAGTGCAGGCGCAGGTGGGCGTCGGGGCCGCGGAAGCGCCGGCCGAACTGCGCGCCCGAGCCGAAGTCCGCCGAGCCGCCCGAGGATCCGCAGCTGCGCGATCAGCTCCGGCGGGCGGTTCATCACCGGCGTGCCGGTCAGCGCCAGCACGAGACCCTCGCGCGGCACCGCCGCGGAGAGCCGCTGGACCGCCTGGGTGCGCTTGGCGCGCGGCGTTCTTGCAGTAGTGCGACTCGTCGAGCACCAGCGCGCGCGGCGCGAGCGCGCGCAGCTCCTCCAGGCGCGCCGCGACGATGTCGTAGTTGACGACGGTGACGTCCGCGGGGCCCGCCGCCGGGGTCGGCTCGCCGCCGGTGCCCACCAGCGCATGCGCGCTGCGGTCCGGCAGCCAGCGCTCGAGCTCGCGCAGCCAGTTGAGCTTGAGGCTCGCCGGGCACACGACGATCGCCGGGTAGGCGCCGTCGGCCTCGAGCGTCGCGAGCGCCTCGATCGTCTTGCCGAGCCCCTGCTCGTCGGCGAGGAACGCGCGCCGCTGGGCGAGCAGGTAGCTCACGCCGGCGCGCTGGAACGGCTTCAGCTCGCCGCCGAGCCCGGCGACCTCGAGCGGCGCGTCGGTCGCCGCCGAGAGCGCCACGAGGCCGGCCGCGCGGGCGTGCTCCTCGCGGATCTCCTGCAGCGCCTCGAGCGCCTCCGGCGCCACCCAGGTCCCGTGCTCCGCGAGGAACGCGTCGAGCTCCGGGACGCAGAACGGGTCGGCGCGGATCGCTGGCAGGTGCTCGTGCTCGTGCCCGGAGCCGCGCCGCGGCTTGACCGGCAGCGTCCCCGCCAGCGCCGCGAACCCCTCGAGCTGCGCGGAGTCGTGGCCGGGCGCGAGCACGAACGTGGGATCTTCGTGGACGGTCGAGAGCTCGAGCACCGCCGGCGGCGCCGGGCGCCCATCCAGCAGCGCCGCCACGCACCGCTGCGCGGCGTAGCTGATCCAGCCGCCGAGCCGCCCGTCGATCAGCTGCCACGACTCGAGGGTGAGCGGGACGCTCACGCCACCCGGCACGCTCGCCGCCCGCTCGCGCAGAGCTGCGCGGCAGGCGCTCTGGGTCGCCCAGGAGCAGGAAGACCGGCTCCTCGCCGGAGCCCCCGACTTCGACGCTGCCGCGCCACGCGGTCGCGCGCTCCAGCCACGCCCTCACGCGCGGGTCGACGCTCGCCGCCTCCAGCTGGTCGACCAGCTCCGCGATCTGAGCCGCGTCGTGTTCCACCGCCGCGATCGCGAACGTCCCGGCGGGGCCGTCTCCCGCGTGCAGACCTGCCCTGCCCGCGAGCACTCGCGCGAGCGGGGCGTGCTCGGCCGCCAGCAGGATCCACTGCCTGCCACGGCGGTCGCGGCACAGCGCGACCTCGTCCAACGCCTCAAGGCGCGAGGCCGCGGAGGCGTCCTCGCGCGCGCTGCCGCGCGATCCGCTCCCCGCCTCGCGGCGGCCCTGCACGCGCAGCGTGAGCAGCGCGCGGCGGACGTCCTCGCTGAGGCGCAGGCCCTCGGAGCGCGCGCTCAGCTCCTCCACGATTCGCGCGGCGAGGTGGTCGAGCGGAATCATCGCGCGGCCGATCGCCGGCACGCTGTACGCGTCGGGGTGTTCCATCAGGGCCTCCACGAGCTCAGGGGCGGTGTCGGTGGCGAAGCCCAACCACCATTCGCCGTCGGGCCGCACCAGGTCGACCACGCACTCCCCACTGCGGCGCCTGCGACGGCGACGCTCGAGCGCGCCCGCGAGCGCCTCGCTCACCTGCGGCTCGACCGGCAGACCCTCCAGCAGTCGCGCGAGCGCCTCCGCGGGCTCGGGGTCGAGGGGTACACACCACACCCGTTCCTGCGGGTCCCACCGCCGCCCGGGGATCGCACGGAGCAGCTGGCGCAGGCCCTCGTCGTAAGCAAAGCGCAGCACTGCCTCGCCCTCTGTGAGGGATGCGTAGACGGGAACGGACATGGGCACTCTACGATAGGCCGTGCGGTGGATAGGACCTCACCCTGCGGTCACCGCGACGAACGCGCGGGCAGCGGGGGAGAGCTGCCCGTCGCGGTGCACGAGGCCGATGCGGCGCACTATGCGTGGGCGGGCTGCACGCACCACCGCGCCGCGCCGGCCCGCCTCCTGCGCGAGCGGCACGGGGAGCAGCGCCGCGCCCGCGCCCGCGAGCACCAGCGGGACGATCGCCTCGCGCGCCCCCGTCTCCACCGCGATCCGCGGAGTCACCCCCACCGCCTCCAGCGCCCCCTCCAGCAGCATCCGCGTCGAGGTTTCCGGCGGGCTCACCACCAACGGGATGTCCTTCAGCGTCGCCGCCGCGAGCGCGTCGTCTGAGCCGGCACGACTCCGATGGCCGGGTGCGCGGCCGGCTGCGGGCGCGTCGCCGTCGGCCGGGGAGACGTCTTGGCCCGGGCGCGTCCGACGGCCGTGTGCGCGGCTGGGCGCCGGCGCGCCCGCGCCCGGCAGATGGGTGCCCGGCGGCAGCACGAACAGCAGCTCCTGCTTGCCCAGCTCGCGCACGCGCAGATCGTCTCGGGGCAGCGGCAGGCGCGCGAAGCCGAGCTCGCACACGCCCTCGCGCACCATCGCGCCGACGCCCGCCGTGCTGTTCGGTTCCTGCACCCGCACTGCCACCCCCGGGTACTCGCGGCGGAAGCGGCCGATCAGCGCCGCCAGCGGGTCCACCGCGAGCGTCGCCAGTGCCGCGATCTGCAGCGTCCCCGCCAGCACCTCCGCCACCTCGCTCACCGCGCCGCGCGCCGCGTCGATCGCGCTCAGCACCTCCCGCGCCGGGCCCACCAGCGCCTGGCCCGCCGCCGAGAGCCGCAGGCCCCGCCCCACGCGGTGGAAGAGTTCCACCCCCAGCTCCCCCTCCAGCGCGCGCAGCGTCTGCGAAAGCGAGGGCTGCGCCACGTGCAGCCGGCTCGCAGCCCTCGTCACGCCCTGCTCCTCCACCACCGCCAGGAAGTAGCGCAGGCGTTTTTCATCCATAAGCTTATCCTATCGAAATAAAAATAAAAATGTCTTTGACCTATCGAACGAAGGGCGCTTCAATCCAGGCATGGACGCGCTCGCCACCTCCCCCTTCCCCGCGCTGCGCCGGCGGCTGCTGCGCGAGCCGCCGCGTCCCGCCCGCATCCGCGCGAGTCCCCGCGCCCGCTGGTACGTCGTCGGGGCCGTCTGCATCGGGGCGTTCATGGGCCAGCTCGACGTCTCGATCGTCACGCTCGCGCTGCCCCGCGTCGGCGCCGGCCTGCACGCCGGCGCCGACGCCGTGCGCTGGGTCTCGCTCTCCTACCTGCTCGTGCTCGCCGGCACGCTCGTCCCCGTCGGGCACCTCGCGGACCGCCTCGGGCGCAAGCTGCTCTACACCTACGGCTTCGCCGTCTTCACTCTCGGCTCGGTGCTCTGCGGCCTGGCCCCCGCCCTCGGCTGGCTGATCGCCGCCCGTGTGACGCAGGGACTCGGCGCCGCCATGCTCCAGGCCAACTCCGTCGCCCTCATCGCCGAGAACCTGCCCCCCACCCTGCTCGCCCGTGGCCTCGGCGTGCAGGGCGCCGCCCAGGCCATCGGGCTCGCCCTCGGACCGGCCATCGGCGGGCTGCTGCTCGCGCTCGGCGGGTGGCAGCTCATCTTCCTCGTCAACCTCCCCGCCGGGGCGCTCGGCATCGCGCTCGCCTGGGTACTGCTCCCCCGCAGTCGCTGCTGGGCCCGTGCGGATGTCGGCCCTACCGCCCCGCGGGAGCCCTTCGTTCTGAGCGCCCTCGCCGCCGGGCTCGCGGGCGCCATGGCCGCCTACGCCGTCCTGTTCGGGACTCTTTACGCCGTCTCCTACCACCTCGCCGCGCTGCACCTGCCCACCGCGCTCGCCGGTCTCGAGCTTGCCGTCCTACCCCTTGCTCTCGGGATCTCCGCCCCGCTCGCCGGCCGCGCCGCCGAGCGCGTGAACGCGCACGCGCTCACCCTCGGCGGGCCGCTCCTCGCCGCCCTCGGTCTCCTCGAGCTGGCCCTGCGCCACTCCGGCTCCGGCCTGCCCGTCGGGCTTGCCCTCGTCTGGGCCGGCCTCGGAATGTTCATACCCATCAACAACGCCGCCGTCATGCGCGCCGCCGCCCCCTCCCGCGTCGGGGTCCTCAGCGGCATCCTCAACACCACCCGCTGTCTTGGCACAGCCCTCGGGGTCGCCCTCCCGGACTGCTCTGACCGCCCCGATGTAGAAGTATGGGTGGATGCCTGAGCGGATCGGATTCCTCGGCCTCGGGATCATGGGCTCGCGGATGGCCGCCAACGTGCGGCGCGCCGGCCTCCCGCTGACCGTCTGGACGCACACCCCCGGCAAGGCCGCGCTCTGGGCCTCCGAGCACGGCGCCGTGGCCGTGGACAGCCCCGCCGATGTCGCGCGCGCGAGCGACATCGTCGTGAGCATGGTCGTCGACGGCGAGCAGGTCGCCTCCGTGCTGCTCGGCGAGGAGGGGGTGGCGTGCGCCGCGCACCCGGGACTGCTGTGCGTGGACATGTCCACGATCGCCCCCGCCGACACCCGCCGCATCGGCGCCGCGCTGCGCGAGCGTGAGGTGCGACTGCTCGACGCGCCCGT
Source organism: uncultured Solirubrobacterales bacterium (assembly GCA_963703395.1). GTDB lineage: Bacteria > Actinomycetota > Thermoleophilia > Solirubrobacterales > Solirubrobacteraceae > Palsa-744. Next base: position 2,432,016 of record OY969817.1, read on the forward strand.
CACGGGCTCCTCCCCGCGCGCCGCGGAGGGCTCGCTGACGATCATGGCCGGCGGTGAGGACGAGGACTTCGCCCGCGCCAAGCCCCTGTTGGAAACAATGGGCCGGGTGATCGTGCACGTCGGGAAGCTCGGCCAGGGCGAGATGCTCAAGCTGATCAACAACGCCCTCGGCGCCGCCAACGCCGCCGCGCTCGCCGAGGCGCTGCTGCTCGCGCGGGCCACCGGCCTCGACCTCGACGCTTTCGAGCAGATCGTCTCGAGCGGCTCCGGCGCCTCCGCCCAGCTGGAGCTGAAGGCCGGGGCGATGCGCGCCCACGACTACACCCCTTTGTTCAAGACCGCCCACATGCTCAAGGACGTGCGCCTCTGCCTCGAGGAAGCCCAGGCTGCCGGGATGCCCTTCCCCGCCGCCGCCCACGCGCGGGACCTGCTTGCCGCCACCGTCGGGCGCGGGCGCGGCGCGGAGGACTACGCCGCGATCGTGGAGGCCGCCGAGGGCCTCGCAGGTCGGCGACTGTAGGACCGAGCCCGCGCGGGCTCACGCCGGACCTGCGCCGCCGACCTCACGGATCTGCGCACCCAACTCTCCGGACCTGCGTGCCGCCGATCTCAGCGGCACGGGCAGAGCGAAGGCCCTCGTATCGAGCGAGTTTTAGATTGCTTCCGGGGAGGGTAGCTTCCCCTCAGAGGTTGCCAACGAGAGAGCAGGTAGAGGAGGTCGAGCTATGCCGCCACGCGGAGTCAAGCAGGGCACTAAGCGCGCCCGCCAGTACGAGCACATAAAGGCCTCTGAGCGCGCCCAGGGCCGCTCGGAGAGCAGAGCCGAGGAGATCGCGGCCCGCACTGTCAACAAGGAGCGCGCCCGCAGCGGCGAGTCGCGCACAGGTTTGCGCTCCTCGACGAGCGACATCTCCTCCGGCCGGCGCGGGGGGCTGCGCTCGGGACGGCCCGGGCCCCGCGGTCGCACTCGCGAACAGCTCTACCAGGAGGCCCGCAAACTCGGTGTAGAGGGCCGCTCGGGCATGAACAAGGCCGAGCTGCAGCGCGCCGTGGACCAAAAGCAGCGATAGCTCACCAAGGAAGCCATTTACGGACAGGAGGAAATTCGATGGCATCAGAGCTGAATGGGCAGAGGGTCGCCTTCCTGGTGGCCCAGGAGGGCGTGGAGGAAGTGGAGTTGACCAAGCCCTGGGAGGCCGTTGAGAGGGCTGGCGGGAAGCCCGAGCTGGTGGCACCTGCGAGCGGTGAGGTGCAGGCGTTCCAGCACCTCGATAAGGCATCGAGGTTCCCGGTTGACAGGACGCTCGACGAAGCGCGCGCGGAGGACTATGCCAGCGTGGTGCTGCCCGGAGGCGTGGCCAACCCCGACGAGCTGCGCACCGATGAGCGCGCGATCGGCTTCCTGCGGGATGTCTTCTCCGAAGGCAAGCCCGTGGGCGTGATCTGCCACGGGCCATGGACGCTCGTGGAGGCCGACCTCGTCCGCGGGCGCAAGCTCACCTCCTGGCCATCGCTGCAGACCGACATCCGCAACGCGGGAGGCAACTGGGTCGACGAGGAGGTCGTCGTCGACCAGGGCCTCGTCTCAAGCCGCAAGCCCGACGATCTTCCTGCCTTCTGCGCGAAGATCATCGAGGAGTTCGCCGAGGGGCGCCACCAGGTGGCGAGCCTTGGTGCCACAGCCGACGGCTGAGTTGACTGCTCACGGAGGCGCGACGGCGGCCGCGCTGCTGCGAGCGCCGCCGGATTCTGTGGCGGTGAGCGGCCTGGCAATGCTCTCAAGGCTCTGGCGCTCTGCTTTCAGGCCGAAGAGCAGCTCAGCGATGCCGCCAAGGATCATCATCACGGCACCCAATCCCAGCGCGAGGAACACCTGGTAGTAGCTGCCGGTGTTGATCATGCGGCTGAACACCTGCGGCCCGATGATCCCGCCGATCCCGGTGCCGACCACGTAGAAAACCGCGATGCAAAGGGCCCTGGTCTCCAGCGGGAAGACCTCTGACACCGTTAAGTAGGCCGCGCTGGCGCCGGCCGAGGCGAAGAAGAACACCACACAGCAGCACGCCGTGAACGTGATGTCGTTCAAGTCGTGCGCCTTGAAGAGCAGACCCGTAACGATCAACAGGGTGCCGGAGAGCAGGTAGGTGCCCGCGATCATCGGCCTGCGACCCACCGTGTCGAACAGCGGGCTCAACAGCAGAGCGCCGGCGAAGTTGCCGGCGGCGAACACGGCGATGTAGTACGGCGTGTTGCCCGAGGGGGTACGGAAGTAGAGGCTGAGCAGGTTGCCGAACCCAACAGGATCGAGTTGTATAGGAACGCCTGGCCGATGAACAGCGCCAGCCCGAGAATCGTGCGTCGCGGGTAGAGCGTGACCACCGAGCGGAGGATCAGCGGCAGGGGAATGGTCCTGCGCTGGCGCACGGCCAGCGGCTCGCCCTGCGGCTCTCCCAGCTCCCGGCCGCTGGACTCGGTGACCTGACGCTCGATGTCGTCCACCACCTTCTCGGCCTCACGCTCGCGGCCGTGGATGAACAGCCATCGGGGGCTCTCGGGCACATTGCGCCTCACCAACAGCACGGCAAGGCCGATGACTGCGCCGAGCACGAAGGACAGGCGCCAGCCGATATTGACGGGGAAGATGCTGGTATTGAGCATCACCACCGCCAGCAGCGCACCTCCGATGCCGCCCAGCCAGTAGCTGCCATTGATGGAGATGTCCGTGCGCCCCGGTGGTTGGCCGGGATCAGCTCGTCGATCGCGGAGTTGATCGCGCTGTACTCTCCCCCGATACCCATACCAGTCAGGAACCTGTACGCGAAGAACCAGCCCGGTGAAAAGGACAGCGCGGTCAACACGGTGCCCAACAGGTAGATGGCCAAGGTGATCATAAACAGCCGCTTGCGGCCGAAGCGGTCGGTGAGCTGGCCAAAGACGATCGCCCCCAGGCACGCGCCGGCGATGTACAGCGAGGCGGCCCACCCGGACACGTCGGCCGCAGTCAGCCCAGTCCCGCACCGGGTTCGGAGATGCGGCTGGAGATCGAACCAACGACGTTGACCTCCAGCCTATCGAGGATCCAGGCCGTGCCTAGCCCAAGTACCACCATCCAGTGAAAGCGCGCCCACGGCAACCGGTCGAGCCGCGCCGGGATGCGTGTCTGGATGGTGCCTGTCTGGATGTCGTTCATCGCCTTGCGCCTTGCCCTCGCTCTGCGCCACTTGGGCGGCCGCCGAGTTGTCCCAACCCCCAGCTGTTAGATAGCCGGGCAACGACCATTTACCCCGAGCGCTTCGGTGTCAACCTGTTTCAACCACCAGCCCACGGCGTAAGCGCACAACAACCAGCCCACGGGGTAAGCGAGCTATTTCCCCCGACCACGAGCGGCACATGGTCTGACAGCTCGACGGGCCGATCTTCACCTAGCATCGCGCGGCGGTCGAGCAGGTCCGCCCCGGCGGATACCTCGAGCCCACGTACGAAAAGATGATCGACGTCACGGCGCGCGACATGGACAATGGAGCTGTTGGGGGCACGGGGCGAGCGTAGGTTCAAGTCGCCTCCGACGATCAAGGGCGCCTCGCCCGCCCATGCGAGCGCGAGCTCCCACAGGCGCTCTAGCTCCGCTTCGGCAAGAGCCACGCGCGCACTTCCATGGAAGTTCACCAGGCACGTCCCGTCGCGAAGCCTCGCAAGCTGGGCCACACGTCGCTCCGGCCAGAAGCGCAGGCGGACGGCGCGGTGCTCGGCGATCGTCCTCCGAGCGAGGATCGCGTTGCAACTGCCACCGTTCGACTTGATCAAGTCCGGCCAGCGCTCGGCGAGCACGCGGCGCAACGTGAGGCCTGCGTTGCGCGAGGTCAGAGCCGTGCGCTGCTCCGCTCCCGCAGAACGCGCGAGCAGCAGCGGCCACCACGGCGGAACCTCCTGCAACAGTGCCACGTCCCACTCCCACTCGCCGAGCCGCACGGCGAACTTCGTGGCCAGCGCACGTCCCGCGGGCGGCAGCGAGCGACCATGAAAGAGATTCCACGTCAGGACACGCATCGCGATGCGGGCGCTGCGCTCCGTCAGGTCGTCTTCTGCCGCTTGGGCTCGTTGCGAGCATCGAGCTGGATCTCGCGATCCGCGCCCCTCATGCCGCCTGCAAGCTCGCGGCTGCGCTCACGCTCGGAATTGAGCTCCATGCCAAGCAGCAGCGCGACATTCGTGATCCAGAACCACACAAGCAGGCACACGAGGCCGCCGAGCGTCCCGTATGTCTTGTCATAGGAGCCGAAGTTGGCGACGTAGAACGCGAATGCCGCGGAGGCGATCAGCCAGACGACGATCGCGAACAACGCGCCAGGCGTTACCCATTTGAAGCCCGGGAGCTTCACATTCGGAGCGGCGTGGTACAGCACGGCGAACATGAGCACCATGACCCCCAGCAGTACAGGCCACTTGGCGATGTTCCAGATCGATACCGCGGTGTCCCCGACGCCGAGCGGACCCGCGACCGCTGTGACGATTGGCCCGGTCAGGACCAGCGCGAGCGCAACCACCGCGAGCATCACGATCATCACTAGCGTCACCAACAACTGGAGCGGGCGCAGCTTCCAGAACGGACGTCCCTCCGGGGTCTCGTAGATCACATTGGAGGCGCGCATGAACGCACCTATGTAGGAGGACGCCGACCACAAGGCTACGGCCAAGCCGGCGACGAGCAGGATTCCGGCCGCACCGCGATGCGAGGTGAGGGACGAGATCGGCCCCGAGAAGGTCTGAGCCGCGGAGCTTGGACCGAGCCTGGTGACGATCTGGGTGACCGTCTGGGTCGTGGAGGTGGGGTCACCCACCAAGCCGACGATCGACACGAGCGCGATCAGTGCCGGGAAGAGCGACAGCAATCCGTAGTAGGTGAGCGCCGCCGCCCAATCGCTCATATTGTCTTCGCTGAACTCCTTCGCCGTCCGCTTCAGCGTGGCGAATAGCCCAGTGCCGGTGCTCGCCGTGCCCGTTGGTCGGTAGTCCGCTCGTCGCGAGGGAGTGCCGCCGTGGGAGTCGATGCCTACGTTCTTGACAGCAGCGCCCTCGCGAGGGCGATCCGGTTTCTCAACGGCCATGGTGACTCTGCTCCTTCTCATCCCTCATCGTGCATGGGGCTGGGAATGGCGCCGATATTCTCCTTGGCGCTCTGGCCAAGCTCCTGGCTCTGTTCGCGACCCTCCCGCTCGACGGTCTCCGCCGCCGACTGGACGGCGGATTGAGCGACAGACTTGCCCCGCTCGAGGGCCTCTCGACCGGTCTCGGCCGCCTGCGCCTTGGCCTGATCGGCCGCTGGACCGAGCTTCTCGTGCTCTTTGCTGGTCTCCGGTATGAGCAGACCGGCGAGAAAGCCGACGGCCATCCCTCCGAGCGCGAGACCTAGCGGGTTCTCCTGGGCGACGCCCGCAGCTTCCCTGGCACCCTGCTTGACCTGGTCGGAGTCCGGCGTCGCGTCGGACATCCGGTCGGAGGCCATGCCGAGCCTGTCCTTCAAGGTCTCGACCTTGCCGGAGATGTTCTCCTTCGCGCGCGACTTGACGTCTGCCTTGTGGCCGAGCGCTTCGACCGTATCGCCCATCCGCTCGCGTGTCTGCTCTATCTCTTGGCGAATGGCCTCTGGGTCCTGGCCCATTGCACGTCCTCCTTCCCGGTATCGATGGTTTGCTCGGGGAGAGGCGGGGTGGACTCCTGGACCTCTCTCCTGCCCATGAGCGCAAGTACGCCGGCGATGGCCCCGTAAACGACGGTGACCCCGAGCGCGGCCAGCCACACGTGGTCAAGGGCTGTCGCCAGCAGGGCGATGAGGCAGGCCGTCAACGCTCCCAGCGCGAGCAGCCCCATCACGCCGGCGGCGCCGAACATGCCAGCACCGCGGCCCGCTCGCTTGCCCTTCTCGGTCATCTCGGCCTTGGCGAGATCGAGCTCCTGGCGGACCAGGACGCTCGTCTCCCGGGCCAGGCGCTGCAACAGCTCGCCGGTGCTTCGCCCGTGCAGATCCCCCTCTGGGGAGTTCGCTGATGACATGTCGCCTCCTAACCGATCGCGCTCGATGACAGCGGCTTGCTGGAAGGCTCGGCGCCCTCTTGGAGCGGTGGGGGGCTGGTCGAGGGTGCGCGCCCGCCGGTGGTCGGGGCGGGACCGGAGAATCCGCGCGATCGGTAGCGCTGCTGGCTGGAGGCCTTCAGGAAGCGTGCCGCAACGAAGCCGAGAGCGGCTCCCGCGGCGAGGGCCGCGAGCGGCTGGCGGCGGCCGAGATCTTCCACCTCGTAGAGGATCTCCTCGCCTGAGGAGCGCTGCAGCCAGGAACCGACTCGGTCGGCGTGCTCGGAGGCCTGCTGTGCGAGCCTGGCCGTCGGCTCGTTGCCCTCGGAGCGGAGTTGATCGCCAACATGCCCCAGCGCATCGGCGGTAGAGGACACCTGCTGGCCAACCTCCGTCGAGCGCCGGTTGACCTCGTCACGCACCCGGCTCTTCGCCTGCTGGGCCTGACCGGTGGCGGTCTCCTGCGCTCGCTGGGCCTGCTCGCGAGCTGCCTGAGATGGCGACTGATCTTCATGCGTTACTGTCATGAGCATCTCCCGTCTATCGCGAACTTGTGAGTCTTCGATGGCGCAGCAGCCACGAGGTTGACCGCGTCGCCCCCGTGTCTTTAGGGGTGCAACAAGTGAGACATTTACCTCGGGGTGACTGCCCTAACAGAGACTTTCTTGATCCTTGAAAGCGCCCCTCACTAGTCTCAGTTCCCGTTCTCAAGATCTCTAAACGAGATTTCTTGTGACCCATTTCAGTTGGCCGCTGCCTGCGCCAGGCACCACGACTCAGAGCTAGGGTGCGGGGCGTGGCTGACTCCGTGGGTAGCCCTGAAACGCAACCCCCCTCCCCCGGGGGCCCAGGGGAACCCGACCCCCCGGAGGGGGGTCGGGTTGTGTCGCGCAGACGCCTTGGCCAGCCGTGAGCGGATCCTCGCAGCCGCCGCGGCACTCGTCGGGGATCGGCGTACCAGCATGGCCGAGATCGCTGCCGCGGCCGGGGTTGGTCGCGCCACGCTGTACCGGCACTTCCCCACTCGACAGGCCCTCGTCGAGGCGCAGGCCCAAAACGCATCCAATCAGTCTCCACGCGCGAGCGAGCCCTCCGGTCGGTTCGTCACGCCTGCGTTGCAACCACCTGGTCAGCTCGGTAGGAGTTGACCGCTTGCCCGTTCGAGGTCACCCACATCCTCGATGAGGTCCACCCATTTGATCGCCGATCAGCTGGTCGCAGAGACCCGGCGCATCGCTGGTGTACCAGTCGCCCTGTACATCGTCGATCTCGACGGCTCCCAACTGGTGCGGCTCGCCGGGTCCGAGGACTTCCCTGAGCGGTTGGACGCGCCGCCGGCGCTCGGGCCGGAGATCGTCCCCGGAAGGCCTGCCAGCTTCTATGAGCGTATCGAGCGCCGGCTGCCACGGTGCGTCGCCGCTCCCCTCTGGCTGCGGGGCCGAGTGATCGGACTGCTGCTCTGCATCGGTCAGTCCGCAGGGCCCCTCGAGGACGTCGCCAAGCAGGGCGCCGCTGCTCTAGAGCTCGCCAAAATGGCTACACCGACCTGCTGGAGACCACCCCGACGTCACAAGCCCACCACGGCGGTAGCCGAGGTTCAGCTTCACCTGCTGCCGTCCCGGATCGTGCGCATCACCGGCGCGCAGCTCGCCGGCGGCCTGCAGCCCAGCCACGAGGTGGGCGGGGACTGGTTCGACTTCGTTGAGAATCGCGACGGAGCGTGGCTCGCGATCGCCGACTCCACCGGACAGGGTCCCACTCGGCGCCGCCGCTCTCGGGGCGCTGCGCGCCGCTCGGCGAAGCGGCCAGAACCTCGCCCAAGCGGCCCTCACCGGGACGAGGTAATCCGGGCTCAACAACCCTCCGGCGAAACTCCCGCGCATAAACCCTGGGCACAGCGTCCCCCTTCTCCTCGCTGACGAAGGATTCTCACAAAGCGTGTCCGCTGAACCAGGGCCAGACCAAGCGGGTTCACGAAGGCGCCACCCGTTACGCTGAGAATGATCAAGACGATAATGAGAAGCAGAAGCAGGTCCCATGTAAGCCCTTTCCGTCGGGATGTTCTGCGAGATTGTCTGCCAGCCTACCCGTTAAAGCAAAGCGCAATCTGTATCGCCTAGTCGGCGACGAAAAGAGGTTGGGAAGCCCAGATGTTGGGTAAGGGATTCCTATGCCCACTGGAACCTCTATCTTCCTGATAGCCGTTGGCGCAATTTTGCGCTACGCGGTGACCGCGGATGTCTCAGGCGTCTCGCTTACGACCGTGGTCTGATTCTCATGATCGTGGGCGTCTTTGGGTTGGTACTATCAATCTTTTATATGCTGGCCTGGAGCCCGCGACGCGGTCGGGTGGTGCGTGATCCAGTCATCGAGCGCGATCCCTACAAGATCCGCCCATTCGGCCTTAATCTGCTCGGATAGCTGCTCAGCATCCGTGGCGTTTGCAGACGCTCATAAGAGGAGGGCGACAAAGATGAAATGGCGCAGAAGACTCTCGCGCTTACTGGTGGTCAGCCTGTTGAGGTGGGCTTGGCGGCATCGACGATGGGCATGGGAGCGCCGGCGATGGGCGGGGCGGCACCGACGCCGACGTTGACGTTGAGCGCCCCCCCAAGCCTGTGGAAACGCGTGAGCTTTTCGGACCCGATGTCTGATACCCAGCCGATCAAGGCCAGCGCAGGCCGAGAGGAGACGCAGCTCGAGCGACTCGATCGCAACCTCGATGAGATGACGGGTGAGCTGCGCGTCATTATTACCGGCGTCCAGGTCCTGTTCGCCTTCCTGCTCGTCGTCCCTTTCAACACCGGCTTTGCCCATGTCGGACGCTACGAGCGCACCGTGTACTTCCTCACTCTTCTGCTCGCCGCCCTAGCAGCAGCCTGCACGATTGCCCCCTCTGCGCAGCACCGCTTCCTATTCCGCCACGACGACAAGGAGTACTTGGTCTTTACCTCCAACCGCATGGTGATCGCCGGCCTCGCATTTCTCGCACTGGCGATGTGCGGTTGCCTACTACTCGTCGCCACCAAGATCTTCGGTGTTCTCGCGGGCGTGCTTACTGTGACCCTTGGAGCCCTCCCATTCGCGGCGCTGTGGTTCGTCATCCCCCTGCGCCGTAGGCGCACATTGAATCGCATCCACCAGTCATCCTCAAGCGAGCGTGAGGGCTCCGCCGATCCCGGCTGATGCGGCGACCAGTCTGGGGGCCCATCACGAGCCTCCTGACGGACTTGATATCCGCTTGGGCTGTCGAGCACCGACATCGCGCTCGAGGCCCGGATCATCGCGGTGGCCAACGCTTATGAGGCCATGACCAGCGACCGAGCCTACAGCTCATCAATCGGACACGTCGCCGCCCGCCGCGAGCTGGAACGCTGAGCCGAGCCAGTTCAACCCTGTGATCGGGATCCTCGAGCGCTTCTCTTCGATCGATCGAGTAGGGACCAAGGCTCGCAGCTCAGATGGGGAATACGTCAATCGCGGCGTGGCAGCGGCAGGTCTCGATCGCCTTGAGCTGTTGCTCGGCCCGCTCGACCAGTCGTTCTAGATCCTGTGCGGAGAGGCGGGGCTCCTGTCGGGCGAGCAAGCGCAACGTACGCCACAGCGCAAGCTTGCCGGTGACTCCGAGGGTAAGGGCCTCCAGCTCCTCCAGACGGCTGAGCGGAGAGTACCTGATCAGGCGACCATTGAGCTTGAGCCGGGCTGCCTTCTCTGCCGCCCACGCGGCGACCTGCTTGGCTCGGTCGGTCCCGATATCCAGACGGCGCATGAGCAAGCACAGGGAGTCGCGGTCCTCTTGGATTTCGCGGGCCAGCTCTGTCAAGGCAGGGTGGTAACCCTCATTGCTCCGATTGGAGCCCGCCGCGCGGCGGGCCAGATCTCGTCCGGCAGTCGCTCCCGCCAGATGATCGTTCAGATAGATCGACAGCAGCTCGTGGTGCACACTGTTCGCATACCCGGCTGGGGACGGTGATACACCCCCACCAGCGGTTGCCGACAGGCCCTGGGAGCGATCTGCCCATTTCTTGGAGAGCGTCGTCCTGCAGGTCAACTCCGACCTGCAGCCCCAAGAGCAAGGTGGAACCGACAGCGAGGATGCCGAGAACGCGGCTCAACGAACCGCCGATCGGAAGATGGCCGAAGCGTTCCAGTCGTTCGCCAATCAAGATCGCTAACCGCTTAGCGGAGCATGGTGGCGGGTAACAATACGACAGAGCCCCAGCGTTCGGCACGACGTAAAAGGCCTGATCCCTACGGTAGAAGAGGAGTATCGACTCGTGAGATGGAGAGCTTGGCGCGGAGCGAGAGCCCCGGCTGACAAGCCGGTCCCGCGAGACTCGCCGACCCCGACAGCAGCCCCCGAACGAGCGGAGTCGGAAGCCCCGCGGACGACGCCCTCGCGAGCCGGAGGAGCTGCCTACGCCCAGCCGGGAGAGCGAGCCGCCCCGCCTACGCGCAGGAGCTTGGCTTGGCGGACGCGCGACGCAGGCGCCTCGGCCGTAGGCACACTCGGAGCGGGGGTTATCTTCCTCGCCCGGCTGGTGATGACAGTGGCCGCGCTGATCGCTCTATTGATTGGGCTGGCGATCCTCCTCCGCGATGTGGACGCGAACCCGAGCAATACAATCGTAAAAGGTATCCATGAAGGCGCGAACTTCTTCGCTGGCTCGTTTACCGGACTGATCACCTTCCACGGCCATCCAAAGCGAGCAATCACCGTCAACTGGGGCATAGCGGCAATCGTTTATCTAGTCGTAGGCGCGGCCATCGCGGGTCTCATCGCGCGGATGGGGCGAGGCGGGCTGCGCTTCGAACAAAGCCACCGTCCCGCGGCCCGCTGAGTGCCGTGGGCGTCGCGATCCTAGATATCGACGGGACGCTCGTCGACACAAACTATCAGCACGCACTCGCCTGGTATCGAGCCTTCCAAAACTGCGAGATAGTCCTCCCGGTGTGGCGTATCCACCGTCACATCGGGATGGGCGGCGATCAGCTCGTAGAGGCGCTCACCGATGCGCACACCGAGCGCGAGCACGGCAATGACATTCGCGCCGCCGAGAGAGCCTTTTACATGAGGATGATCGATGAGGTGCAGCCGCTGGAGGGCGCGCGTGAGCTGATCGAGGATCTACGCCGCCGGCACCACATCGTGCTGCTCGCCTCCTCCGCCCAGCCCGACGAGGTCGATCACTACCTGGACCTGCTAAAAGCGCGGGAGCTCGCCGATGGCTGGACGAGCGCCGCGGACGTTCAGGGGACCAAGCCCGAACCGGACCTGGTCGAGGTCGCGCTCGAGCGGGCCGGTGCGCGAGCACAGGACGCGGTGATGATCGGCGACTCTCCCTGGGATGTGCAGGCAGCCAGTCACGCGGACGTCTCGACCCTTGCGGTGATGACTGGCGGATTCTCCAAGGAAGAGCTGCTCAGCGCGGGTGCCGCAGCCGTGTTCGAGTCGGTGGCGCCGCTGTGCCGAGAACTCGATGAGACCGCCCTCCGTTGAGGTGCGGAGGCTAGCTGGCCCGGTTGCACGATGCTCGACTCTTCGCTATTGTCCGAAGAAGTGAACGCAGCTACCCACCGAGATCGGCGATGAGCACCGGAGCGGTCAGCCCGCAGCTGCCGGCCGTGGCCCTTCGGCATCGGCTGAACATCGACTCCATGAGCGCCACCCAGCTGGCGAGCTTCAGGGCCGCGATGGCCGCCGCGATGGAGATCTCCGACGAGCGCGGGTACAACTATCAGGCTGGGATTCACGGTCTCCCGCTGCCGATCTCCTGCGATATCGCTCACGGCCAGCCGATCTTCCTGCCCTGGCATCGCGCCTACCTCTACTTCTTCGAGCTCACGCTCCGCGATCGGCAGAGCGAAGTCACGCTGCCCTGGTGGGACTGGACCGCGGACGCCGCCATTCCAAACGCCTACAACGATCAGACCATCGACAAAGCGCCCAACCCCCTCTTCTCGGCCAAGGTCGATCCAGTCGCGCTCGAACAGGGTGCGGGAGAAGGAGACGAAAGAGCGCCGATGACGCTGCGCGAACCGGAAGCGGACGGATCTCCGCCGCTGCCCACCGCCGCGGAGATCGCGAACGTGCTGGCGCTGCCGAGCTTCCTCGACTTCAGCCACCAGCTCGAGCACTTCCACAACAACGTCCACGTATGGGTCGGCGGACCCGCAGGACACATGGGCGACATCAACTTCGCCGCTTTCGACCCCCTCTTCTGGGCGCACCACGCGATGATCGACCGCCTCTGGCGCATGTGGCAGCTCCAGCACCCCCAGGCGAGCGTCCCCGCCACCCTGCTCGAAGAGGCGCTGCCTCCGTTCAAAATGACCGTCGCCCAGACCTTGGACACCAATACCCTGGGCTACGACTACGCTGTGCAGACCACTGGATCCTCCGGGACGGGCGGCTAGATGGGCCTCTTCAAATCCAAAGCCATCGACAATCCGGCGCGCGCCGGACAGCCGGACTTCCAGCGCGCCGACCTCGTCTTCTACGGCGTCGACCACTCCGGCCCCAGCTTCGAGGCGCGCATCTACCTCAACAACCCCGGCGCCAAGCTGACCACGCCGCGCGACGCCGAGTCGCACTACGCCGGCTCGTTCACCGTCTTCGGGCACTCCGGATGCGCGGGGGACGCCGGCCACTGCGAGGTCCCCACCGGCCCCCGGGATCCCTTCGACCGACGGCCCCCCCACCCGCTCACGCCGCAGACCAAGACCGTGATCGTCACCGACGCTCTGCGCCGCATCGACGACGATCAGTTGAAGCTCACCGTCGTCCCCGTTCGCCCGGGACGCGAGGGCGCGGAAGTCGTTGAACGCCCTGAAGTTCGACCGCTTCAGCCTCCTGACATACTCGTAGGCCTGTGGCCTGCGGCGAGCAGGAATTGAGCGCGTGAGCGCGTGGGGAGCGGGTGCCGCCGGCGCGGCGGTGTCGGTGACGTTCGACAACCTCGGCGAGGCCGCCCAGCTCGAGTTGGGCATGTGGCCCGAGGACGTGCCCCACGGGCAGCACTTCACGGTGCTCGAAGTGCTCCCGCGGCTGCTCGAGCTACTCGTCGCTCGCGGAGTGCGCGCGACATTCTTCGTCGAGGGTCTCAACGCCGAGATGTACCCCGAGGCGCTGCACGCGATCGCCGGGGCGGGCCACGAGGTCGCCGTGCACGCCTGGCGTCACGAGGAGTGGGCTGCGCTCGATGCCGACTCCGAGGCCGCGCTGCTCGCTCGCGCCACCGCCGCGCTTCGCTCGATCGGCCTCGAGCCCCGCGGCTTCCGCCCGCCGGGCGGCGGGTTGACCGCGCGCACGCTCGCACTGCTCGCCGAACACGGCTACAGCTACGTCTCTCCCGCCGGCGAGCGCGAGGGCCTGCTGGACGGCCTCGCCGTGTTGCCGTTCCGCTGGCCGCTCGTCAACGCTTACGCCTACCTGCCCCAGTTCGCCGGCCTGCGCGAGCGCTACGGTGGCAGACCGGATCCGTACGGACCCGAGCGGATGCGCGCGGAGATGACCGCCGCACTGCGGGCCCACGCCAAGCGCACCGGACACCTCGCGCTGCTGTTCCACCCTTTCTCGGTCGCCTTCACCGGCGAGGACGGCTGGGCCGCGCTCGACGCCGTGCTCGGCGAGACCGCCCGCTTGGCCGCCGGCGACGCCCTCGTGATGCCTCGCATGGACGAGGCCGCCGCCTGGATGCTCGCCCGGCCTGAGGAGGTCAACCACCCGCCACGACTCGACGACGCCACCTGGATGGCGCCGTCCGCGTGAGGAGCGTCCCGATGCCCGGCGAGAGACGCAGGACCACACCAAGGCACGCGATACGCGAGAGAGCGATGCTCAGCGCCGTGCTGAGAAGCACCACGTTGAGACGCGCCGTGCTGAGGCGCGCCGTGAAAAGTGCTATTCCGAAGAGCGCGTCACGCCGGACGCTTCGACCGCGACGCCCGTTCACCGTCCTGACCGCACTTGGCACCGCCGCCCATCACACCTTCGAGGTCCGCGCGGGCGTGGGCCTCGTCTTCGAGCCGTTCATCGGCCGTCGCGGGGCCGTCGCGATGTGGGCCACCGGGCTGCCCGCTTGGGCGGCCGCGGCATGGCTCGGCGAGGGGGAGCTGTTGGAGAAGTGGCTCGCGCTCAACAACGGCGCCGGGCTGGCCGGTGGGATCGTGCACTTCGTGGAGTGGCCGTGGGAGCTGCGCAGCGGCGTGCCCTACCTCGTGGAGGCCGAGGGCATGACACCCGAGCGCCTCGCCCCCTACAACACGATCCTCCAGCTCTGGACCCTGGCGGGCGCACTGGCCCTCGCCCTGGAGACCCCGCGCCACGCTCGCCGCTGGGCGCTCGCGGGGCTGCTGCTCGGCGAGCCGCTGCGACGCTCCGCGGTCCACCACTTCCGCTGGGCGCACGAGCAGGCCGAGCGCGAACCCGAGCGCTGGAGCCCCGCGCTGCGCGAGCAGGCTCGCGAACGCGCCAAGCAAGCGGCGTGAACTGGCTCGACCGCCCGATCCCCAGCACCCGAACGCAGCGTGTCAGACCGGCTTGTGTGAGCGCCCTGCCTCATACTGAAAGAGCACCCCGAGCGCCATGCCGCAAGCGACCTTCTACTTCGATCTCGGATCTCCGTTTGCCTATCTGACGGCGGAGCGCCTGGAGGAGCTCCTGCCGCAGCCGATCGTCTGGCAGCCCGTGCTGCTCGGTGGCCTCTTCAAGCTCAACGGACGGTCATCCTGGGCGCTCGGCGATGCCGGCGGGCGCCAGGCGGGGATGGCCGAGGTGCAGCGGCGCGCGCGGGAGTACGGACTGCCACCCCTGCGCTGGCCCGACCCGTGGCCGACCGACTACCTCTTTGCGATGCGCCTAGCGACCTTCGCCTTCCAAGTCGAACGTGGCCGTGAGCTCACGATGGGGGCGTTCCGAGCCGCCTTCCAGGAGGGCCGCGACCTCAGCATCCCCGAGCACGTCCTCGACGTCGCCGCCGTGATCGGCATCGATCCGCAGACGGCCGCGGAGGCGACCCGTGACCCGACGGTCAAGGGAGCTCTGCGGGCCGCGACGGACGCCGCGCACGAGCGCGGTGTCTTCGGCGTCCCCACCATCGCAATCGAGGGGGAGCTGTTCTGGGGCGACGACCGGCTGCCGGACGCCGCTGCTCGCCTCGGGCAGTCGAGCCTTCGATAGAAGAGAGAACGGTAGAGCCGGCCGATGACAATGCTGCGAATGTCGGCCAGGCCCAGCGGAGCCCGATCAAGGATACGCTGGGTGGCGTCGAGAAAGGCCTGAGGATGAGGATCGAGCGCTCCAAAACGAAGCTGGCGAGGGCCCTGGCGGCGCTCGGCGCGCTGGCCGCGATCGGCGCCGGGGGCGTGGCTGTGAGCGGCTGCGGCGCCTCCGCCGCGCTGGACCCGATCGCCCGCGCCGCCGAGGTCACAAGCCAGCAGTCGGGCGCCAGGTTCTCGCTCACCACGCAGCTCGCCTCCACCGCGCTGCCTGGGGGCGCCTTCTCGATTACCGCAAACGGCTACATCGACGAGCGCGACCGCTCCGCGGAGTTGACCATGGACCTCTCCGACATCCCCGGCGCCTCGGACCTGCCGGGGGGCGGAGCGGGCACCATGCGGATGATCCTCCAGTACCCCGTGATGTACATGAACCTCCCCTTCCTCGCTGGCAAGCTGCCGGAAGGCAAGACGTGGATGAAGCTCGACCTCACGAAGGCCGCGCAGGCGGCCGGGATCGACCTCTCCCAGCTCTCCTCGCTCAACGAGACCGATCCCACCCAGTTCCTCGAATACCTGCGCGCGAGCTCCGGCGGCGTGGTCACCGTGGGCAGCGAATCGGTCGACGGCGTGCCCACCACCCACTACAGCGCCACCCTGCAGCTGAGCGACATCCTCGACCGCCTCCCTTCGAGTGCTCAGGCGGCGGCTAAGGCCGCGCTGGAAAAGCTTGGCAACGCGGGCGGGACGGGCGGGATCCCAGTCAACGTCTGGGTGGACGCGAAGGGCAGGGTGCGCCGCATCCAGCTCTCCATCGGCGCGAGCCTCCCCGCCGACGCCTCCGGCGGCGTGACGGGGACCGCCAGCGTGAGCAGCACGACCACAATGGACTTCACCAGCTACGGCCCCATCCCCCCCATCGTCCCGCCGCCTTCCAGCGAAGTCTTCGACGCCAGCGCGCTGGCCGCCGCGGGGATCGCGAACGGGCAGGGCGGCTAGGCCGAGTCGAGCGGGCTCACGGACCATCCTCTGGCTGCCCCACCCAGCGGCAGCGACCAGCGTCAGGAAGCGAGCGACACCGACCCGTCCTCGTGCAGCGTCCAGTGCGGGTTGTGCGCGATCTCCCACGGATGGCCGTCCGGATCGAGGAACATCCCCGAGTAGCCGCCCCAGAAGGTATCCGCGGGGGCGCGGGTGATGGTCGCTCCCGCCGCGGCCGCCTCGGCCAGCACCGCGTCGACCGCAGCCGGTGAGACCACGCAGTATGCAAGCGTGACGCCGCCCCAGCCCCCGCTGTCCTGCACTCCGCTGTCCTGCGCGAGCCTACCGCGATCCCACAACGCGACGACGAAGCCGCCCGCCTGGAAGAACACGACGTCGTCGTCGGGCTTCGCGCCGCTCGCCCACCCGAGCTTCTCGTAGAACGCCCGGGCGCGAGCGAGGTCCCCAACTCCCAACGTAATCAGGCTCACACGCTGCTCCACACGCCCATCTTCGCACGGCGGGGTCCAAGCAGCCGGCGCGGATTCGATAGCCGGCGCCGCTCAGCATTCGACCGGCGCGAGCGCCTGCTTGTAGCTCGCGGCGAGCTTGTTCGCGGCCGACGTGATCTGCGCCTGCGCTTGGGGAAGCGTGAGACTGGTCAGTTCGTGCGTGAGAGTGGTCAGCTCTTCCGACAGCACCGCGTTCGCCTTTTCGACCTGTTCCTTGCGCGCGCCGCTCAGCTTGCTCTGCGCTCCCTGGATCTGCTTAAGCTCTTCCTCGATCGACTTGATGTCGCTCTGGACCGTGCTGACACTGGCGTTTGCGATCGTCAGACTTTCCAGGCTCTGCACGTTCGCGGCGATCTTGGTCTTGGCTTCGCAGACCGTCTTTTCGGCCTTCGCCTGTTCAGATTCGCCGCACCCCACTGCGAATACGAGCGGCAGCAGCAGGCAGACAGCGACTATCGAGGAGCGCATGGCTTCGCGTACGCTAATCCCGCGGCGGGTGAGTGAACCTCACTCGGGTGGGGTGAAAGCCACCGAGGTCCTTGGGAAGGCAGTCGGCGTCCTGAGCGGTGGACGACCGATCATTCGTGGTGGGTGATGATCGCTCACCCCACGCGAGGCGACGATGAGGTGGTCCGTTCAAGTCGAGTCTCGGAGGTCGTCGATGGCTGACCAGCCCCTTTTCGTATTCGTTGGCGTCTATCCCAGCCAGGAGGCGGCCCACGAGGACTACGAGGTCCTGCGCGACGCTCACGCCGCGGGCCTGGTGGGCACCTACGACGCCGCCGACGTCTTCAAGGACGCCGACGGGAAGGTGCACGTGCACAAGCACGAGAAGCCCACCCAGCACGGCGCTTGGACAGGCGCGGCGGTGGGCGCCGTCGTCGGCATCCTGTTTCCCCCGTCGATCATCGGCGCGGGCGTGGTCGGCGCCGGCGCCGGCGGGCTGATGGGCCATCTGTGGCGCGGCATGTCGCGCTCCGATGTGCGAGAGCTCGGCGAGGCGCTCGACGCCGGCGAGGCCGCGCTGATCGTCGTCGGCCGCTCGCGGGTGCTCGAACAGGCCGAAAAGATGCTCAGCCGCGCCGAACGCGTGCTCGAGAAGGAACTGGCCGCCGATAGCGAGCAGTTCGAGCAGGAGCTGCGCAAGGCGGAGCAGGACGGCGAGGCGTATGCCCCGAGCGCTTGAGCGCGCGACGGCCGAGGCGATCGGGGAGACGGACGTGGCGCGGGCGCTGGGTCCCGCCCGCGGTCAAGCAGGCCGCGTCGTGAGCAGTCGATCGGCGCGAGGACTCACTTAGTCGGGTGAACGGCGAAGACGATGCCAGCCGCAGGACGCGCCTGGCCGCCGAGCGCACCTGGCTGGCCTGGTGGCAGACCGGGCTGGCGGGGCGACGCTGGTGCTCATCATCGTGTAGGAGCGCGGAGCAATTCCTAGAACGAAGCGATTGGCTTCAGGTCGATCACGATCCGTAGGAGGCACGATGGCAAGGCTGAGATTTCAGGTTGCGACGTCGGTGGATGGCTTCATCGCTGGGCCGAACCCGAGCGAGGAGCACCCGCTCGGCGAGGGGGGTATGCAGCTCCACGAGTGGGCGTTTGAGCTCGCGGCGTGGCGCAAGCCGCACGGGCGGGAGGGCGGCGAGGTCAACGCAAGCACCGAAGTTGTCGAGGAGTCGCTTGCGAACATCGGCGCGAGCGTGATGGGGCGCAACATGTTCGGCGGCGGTCCCGGGCCCTGGGGAGACGATCCCTGGGACGGCTGGTGGGGCGAGAACCCGCCCTTCCACACGCCGGTCTTCGTGCTCACTCATCACGAGCGCGAGCCGCTGGAGAGGCAGGGAGGCACGACCTTCTTCTTCGTCACCGACGGCATCGAGTCGGCGCTAGCGCAAGCTAAGGAGGCGGCCGGCGGCGGGGACGTCTCGCTCGGTGGCGGCGCAGACGTCGCTCAGCAGTACCTCACGGCGGGCCTGCTCGACGAGTTGGAGCTCCACGTCGTTCCGATCCTGCTCGGCGACGGCACCCGGCTCTTCGAGAACACCGCTGGAGCCGACCTTAAGCTCGAGCCCGTTCGGGTCCTCGACGCACCCGGCGTCACCCACCTCAAGTACCGGGTCGTGCACTGAGCGCTCGCGCGTGCGCGAGGGTCGGCAAGCTGTTCGAGGGTCGGCGAGCTGTTCGAGGGTCGGCGAGCTATTCGCCGACCTGCCGGCGATGGCTCTAAGGCCCCGGGGGGCGGGGGCGGGTAGCAACGCCGGAGCGGTATCCGTCGGACACCGGAGTCGCTACTTGCGAACGGTTGCTAGCGTGGGGGAATGTCGCACGGGTGGCCGACGGTTTCCTACGGGGAGTGGAGCGCGACCTGCGACACGCTCCACGCGCACACCCAGGTCCTCGGCAAGCTCGCGGTGGCGCTGGCCCCGCCCGAGCCACAGCTCCAGCACGCAGCCCTGCGTCTGAGCGCGCGAGGCTGGGAGACGGCGTCCGCTGCCGGCGCCCGACGGCTCGGGCGCGCTTGTGGTCACGCTCGACCTGCGCACGCACGAGGCGCTTGTCGAGCACAGCGGCGGGGACGTGCGACGCGTCCCGCTCACCCCCGACCGACCGGTCGGGGAGGTCACGCGTGAGGTGCTTGAGGCAGTCCGGGGCCTGGCGGGCGAGGTGAGGATCGACCCAACCCCGCAGGAGGTGACGTGGAGCGTGCCGCTCGACGAGGACGACGAGCACAAGCGCTACGACCCCGCCCACGTCGCCTCCTACTTCGCCGCCGCGACCCGCGCCGCGCTCGTCCTCGCCGCGTTCCGCGCGCCGTTCCGCGGACGCTCGACGCCGGTCAACGCGTGGTGGGGCTCGTTCGACCTCGCGGTGAACCTCTTCTCCGGCCTACCCGCCGACCCCCCGTCGGAGGACTTCATCATGCGCAACGCGATGGACGTCGCAGGAGGTCGCCGTCGGCTGGTGGCCCGGCGATGGGCGGTACGCCAAGGCCGCCTTCTACGCCTACGCGCACCCCGCGCCGGAGGGGTTCGCCTCCGCGGCGCTCTCACCCGCGGCCGCGCGCTGGGAGGGGGCGCTCGGCGAGTACGTCCTCGACTGGGACGACGTCTGCGCGAGCCCCGACCCGCACGCGTTCGCGCTCGACTTCGCGCGCTCGGCCTTCCGCCACGCCTGCAAGGTATGCGAGTGGGATCCCGCGCTCCCCGCCTCCGTCGACGGAGCGCCGCCGCCCGTCGCATAGACGCAGCGCGTTCGACGTCCCGACCTCGGCGCGAGCCCGCCTGGCCAGGGCTCACCGCGACGACGCGGGGTAGGATGCCCCGCGCCCACGCGCCTGGTGGGCGAGCTTGCCCGCCCGGACGATCCCCAACCCCACCCCTGAACCGCCCTCCGTGCGGTACCGCTCCTCAGCGCTGTGGCTTGCCCTCCGCGTAACGCTGCAGACCGTCCTCGGGGATCGGCTCCCACTCAACCGCGTAGGCCACGAACGCCCTCCAGCTGGGCTGCACCCCGGGGTCGCCGTCGAAGGCTCCCAGGCGCACGCTCATCTGCTTCGGGTCCTCTGGGTTGCGGCTGAAGAGGTGCCCTCCGCACTCGCCGCAGAACAGCTTCTCGAAGCCTCCCTCCGGGTGGCGCCACGCCTTCAGCAGGCTCTCGCCCTTCACCACCTGCAGGGTGCGGCCGTCGATTCGCGCCTGCACCGAGGACGCGGTGCCGGTCCTGCGCTGGCAGCGCGTGCAGTGGCAGTAGCCCGCCGCCGGCGCCGGCTCGCTCAGCTCGAAGCGCACGCCGCCGCACGCGCATCCTCCGGTCTGCGAGGGGTCGGCCATGCGCGACAGTGTGGCACGCCCCCTCAGTGTTTCGGACACGGCGCTGCGTACCCGACGGTGACGGTTTCGCCGCTCAGGAACTTCAGTTCCAACTTCACCGGAAACCCGCCCCTTGGGCACACCTTCGGCTGAGCGATGTAGGAGACCGTCTTCCTGCCCCTCCTGTACGCAGCGCCGACCTTGACTTTGAAGGAGGTGACCGACGCGTCGTTGGCGCCGGGCGCCGTTTCAACCAGCGGCACTTCGACCATCAGCTCCGGCCCAAAGGGAGCACCGGCCGTCACCCAGCGCGCATTTTCGAGGAACTGAAAGGAGGCCGGCGTCCTACCTTCGACGTAGAAGGTCAGGCCGCCGCCGGGAGCGAAGAACCCCTGGATGGACACTTTCTCCGGGACGGCGTCGCCACCGAAGCTCACGACGCCGTATCCCACGCCCGGCGGGCCGGCGCTCGACCTCTTTGGGCAGCCCGCCGCTCCGCTGGCTTCGAGCACCGACGATGCGCACGTGGGGAAACCCGTTGGGGTCACCCTGACCCCTTTGGGCGCGTAGATGTCGATCCCTGTGAGGGGCGAGGGGAAGCCTCCGTATTCGGTCCCACTGATCGTCACCACGACTTCCACCTCGGTGCCGGCTCCCAGGATGTCGCCCGTCCCCGGGAATCCCGGGATGGGGATGGCCCTCACTTTGAACGTGGCCGTAGGGGTCGCCCCAGCGGCGCTCGCGAGCACGAAGCTCGCGAGCACGAAAGCGACGAGGACGAGCAGGGTCGTGCAGAGGGACCGTCCGGGCGTCGGCCCGACTCGCGTCACCTGCCTTCCGCCGCTTCTTCCAGCTTCGGTCATCTAAGCTCATCCCCGGCGTCGCCCGTTTTCGTGCTTACGGTCCGAAGCATACCATCCGTAACGGATCATTGTCAAGGCCGACGGCTGAGCCCCTGCGCATGACCGACGAGATCGAGCTCACACCCACCTCCTACATCGTTCTCGGCCTGCTCTCCATGTTCGGAGACGCCACCCCGTACGACCTCAAGCGGATGGTCTCGGCCTCGGTGGGGCAGTTCTGGACGCTGCCCCACTCCCAGCTCTACGCCGAGCCCGCACGGCTTGCCCGCGCCGGCCACGTGACCGAGCACCAAGAACAGGGCGGTAGGCGCCGCAAGCTGTACAGCCTCACCGACGGCGGACGGGAGGCGCTCGAGAGCTGGCTGGGAGTGCTCACCCCCGAGCCCTACGTCTTGCGAGACCTCGCCCTGCTCAAGCTCTTCTTCGGAGCCGACGCGCGTGAGCTGGCCGAGGTCCAGCTCGAGACCCACCGTCAGAAGCTCGCCGAATACAAAACTCTGGGCGAGCTGGACCCCGGAGATGGTCAGCGAGGGCCCTGGCTCGCACTCGACCTCGGAACCAGACACGAGCGCGAGACGGTCCGCTTTTGGTCAGAGCACGCACGGGCAGGCAAGGGAAAACCGCAGACCGGCCCACGCCGGACACCTAGCGGCTCATAGCTGGACGTCTCCGGAAGCGCGAGCAGGCCCGTCCAGCCGTGCGAGCCTTGCGCCGGGGCCGAGCTCGGCGCGCACGTCGCGCGCGCCTCGGCCCCACGCAGTGGGCTCGTCGTCGCTACTTCAACAGACGCGACAGGCGGCGGTCCTTGAGCACCCGTCCCTCGGTCTGACACGCGGGACAGTAGGCGATCACGTAATCCTCGAAGTGCACCGCCCGCAGCGTGGTCTGGCAGCGGGGGCAGGGCTCGCCCTCGTGGCGGTGCACCCTCAGCGGCATCGGCAGCTTGTCCGGGATCGGCAGGCGGACCGCCTGCTCGTAGTGCTCGATCGCCGCACCCAGCGTGCTCACGACCGCCTCCCTCAACCTCTGCGCCTCATCCTCCTCGAGGTCCGCGCCGCGCTTGTACGGGGAGAGACGCGACTCCCACAGGATCTCGTCCACCCACGAGCGCCCGATGCCAGCGATCGTGTGCTGGTCGCGCAGCATCGTGTGCAGCGGACGCGGGGCGTCCAGCAACTCCTGTAGTCGAACCCACCCACCCGGGTCGGGCCACGCCTCCGGCCCGAGGGTCGCCAGCGCCTCGTCGCGCTCGAGCGCCTCCGCCCGCAGGAGCTTCACCCACGCGGCCTGCTTGGAGCCGAACTCGCGCAGGCGCAGCTCCGCCTCGGCTCCGCCGTCGCCCGCCAGGCGCACGCGCACCAGAAGGCGCGAGGTGCGATCCCGCGGCCCCGCGCGCTTGTCGTAGAGCTGCAGCCTGCCCGCTGACATCAGGTGGAGCAGGAGCGCCAGATCGACCGGGGTGTCGCCACCCCCATCGATCTCGACGATCAGGTGCTTCCCGCGCCTGCGCACCCCCGCAATCGTGCGACCCTCCAGTTCGGCGAGCGGCGGATCGAAGGTCCTCAGCGCGTTGATGCCCGGCGCGAGCGCCGATTCGATCTCGGCTCCTGCCAGAGCGGCGTCGAGCCGGCGTGCGGTGATCTCGACCTCGGGCAACTCCGGCATCGCCCTCTCAACTGTAGGAGGGCGCGCCGCGCCGCCGTGGGCCTACGGCGCGCGCGTGGCCCCGATCGGCGGCCCTTCGTACTTCACGCCCGCCGGGCTCGTCCAGCGCACCCGCCAGTCGGCGCCCGCCACCGTCGAGGTGAAGCTCCAGTAGCCCTGGGAGTCGGTGGTGGCAGTCCTGAGCACGCGGTAGCGCTTGGCGCCCCTTGCCTTCACGAGAACCGTCACCGTCGTGGCTCCCGTGGCCGGCCGCGCCAGTCCCCACAGCGTGAAGCCGCGCCCCCGCCTGGAGACCACCAGCGGCACCGGCCACGCGGAGTACAGCGGCTTGAGGCTGCCGTTCACGTACTCCAGGCCCGACTGGAAGCCCACGCGGCCGCCGTGGACGCCCGCTCCCGGAGCGCCGCCGAGCGGGTCGTCGCGCAGCAGGTACTGCGAGAAGGCCGCCACACGCGGATTCCTCCAGGCCATGTACTCGGCGAGCGCGTCGTATTCGACCTGCTTGGCGGGCGACACGCCGAGGTAGCGGTTGGGCTTGCTCTGCACCCCGAACTCGGTCAGGTAGATCGGCATACCCGACCTGATCGCCCCCGCCCGCGCCGCGAGGTCGAGCGCGCGTTCCAGCCGCGAGAGCACCCCGATCGTGACGTCGCTGCGCTCCGGGGGAACCCAGAACGGACCCCGCCTGTTGGTGTAGGCGTGGTGCGCGTACCCGTACGCCGGCAGCGCTTCGCACGAGCCCGCCCTGCCGTAGTGGGAGTTCAGGCACAGCGTTCCCCGCAGGAACGCCAGCGGCGAGACGTCCTTGAGCAGCCCTTCGTGGCGGACGATCGAACGGCTGAGGCTGTCGTAGCCGACCGGCGCCGTTTCGCCCATCAGCACCTTGGGGTGCGCGAGGCCCGCCGCCTGCAGCCCCGCGTAGCCCGCCTGGAAGAGGCCGCGGTAGATGCGCGGCGAGGCCGGAGAGCCGTTGGCGTTGAACTGCGGCAGCAGGAAAGCCGCGTCGTTGGGCTCGTTCCAGATCGCGAACAGCGCCACCTCGGAACCGTAGTGGAGGCCTACCGCTGTCATGAATTCCTGGAAGTCTTTGTCGTCGGGGCGCGTGAAGGGGGTGGCGTTGGCGCTCGCCCACCGCGGCACCGGCGAGGTCACCGTCAGCAGCACCGGCCAGTTCAGTTCCTTCGCCTTCGTCAGCAGCCAGTCGTACGGGCCCCAGTTGTACGCCGCGGGGTTCGTCGCTTCGAAGCTCGGGCGCCGCTTGCTCGCGGCGCCGGGGGCGACGTGGGACCAGTACAGCTCCACGCGCAGCGCCCGTACCCCCAGGTGCTGCATCTGCGCGATCGCGTGTTCGCGCGTACGCGGTTCGAGCAGCGTCTGCCCGCCCTCGAAGAAGACCGCCTGATTATGCGAGGCGAGCGCCGGGGCGGCGTTCAGCGCCCCACCGGCCAGTACCGAGCAGGCGAACAGTGCACCGAGGAGTACGCGGATACGCAACATGCGGGGAGCTCCAATTCCGTCGGGGGCTTACAGGGACGACGCGCAGACGTGCTCGCAGAGCGGTCGTGCCGTCGCAGGGAACGTGGACACGCCGGCGTGCTCGCGCTTAAGACACCGTACCGGAGCGGATGTTGCGGTCGCCTCTACGTCGATTCCTACCCTCAGCCGCCTCCAGGGAACCACTCCCTGGCAGTTGCCGCGGGCCGACTGCCCCCGCTTGGGATAGCGTTGCGGCCGATGAGCGCACCCACCGCCCCCGACGACGTCGTCCTCACCCACGCCGAGGCGCAGGGCAACGCCCGCCCACCCCTGCTCGTGCTCGAGCCCCTGCGCGCGTTCCTCGACGCGCACGACCTCGGCGCGGGCGAGCTGCACGCGAGCCCGATCGGCGAGGGGCACTCCAACGTCACCTACCTGATCCGCCGCGCCGACGGCACCGAGCTCGTCCTGCGCCGCCCGCCCCGCCCGCCGCTGCCGCCCTCGGCCCACGACGTGCTGCGCGAGGCGCGCCTGCTGCACGCGCTGCGTCCCACCCCCGCGCGCGTGCCCACCGTGCTCGCCGTCGGGGAGGACCCCGCCACGATCGGGTGCCCCTTCTACGTGATGGACAGGGTGGAGGGCGAGGCGATCGTGTTCAACCTCCCCGCAGCGCTCGAAGACACCGCCGAGCGCCGGCGGATCGGCGAGGAGCTGATCGATGCGCTCGTGGAGGTTCACGGGGTCGACTGGCGTGCCGCGAGCCTGGAGGGCTTCGGCAAGCCCACCGGCTACCTGGAGCGCCAGCTGCGGCGCTTCTCCGGACTGTGGGAGCACAACAAGACGCGCGAGATCCCCGCCGTCGAACGCGTCGGGGGCTGGCTCGCCGAGCACCTTCCCGAGTCCGGCCCCGCCACGATCGTGCACGGGGACTACCGCCTCGGCAACACCATGTTCGCCACCGACGCCCCCGCGCGGCTCACCGCGGTGCTCGACTGGGAGATGGCCACGATCGGCGACCCCCTGGCCGACCTCGGCTACCTCTGCATGGTGTGGGGGCAGGCCGACGATCCCGCCGGCGGCATCAGGGACTCGCTGGGGGCCGTCACCAAGGCCGAGGGCTTCCCCACGCGCGCGGAGCTGATCGCGCGCTACGAGGAGCGCAGCGGTCGCTCGATGAGCGACCTGCGCTGGTACGTCACGCTTGCGGTGTGGAAGATGACCGTGTTCATGGAGGGCAACTACAAGCGCGCCCTCGCCGGCATGACCGACGACCCCTACCTGAAGCACTTCGGGGAGGGCGTGCTGCAGCTCGCCGCCCACGCCGAGGAGGTGACGCGCGGTGAGTGACGAGAGCGGCACTCCGGCGAGTGACGAGAGCGCCCCCGTTGAGGGCGTCCGCCCGGTCAAGAGCGCCGCCCCCCCGGTCGAGGGCGTCCGCGCCGTGGCCGAGAGTGCCGTGGCCGCAGCCGAAGGCGCGAGCAGCGCATCCGAGAGCCCGGAAGCCGCGGCTGAGGTCGAGAGTACGGGCAACGGGGCGATCCGCGGCCTGCTCGTGGACTGGGGCGGGGTAATGACCACCAACCTGTTCAGCTCCTTCTCCGCCTTCTGCGAGGCCGAAGGCCTCGATCCCGCGGCGCTAGCCCAGGCCTTCCGCGGCGATCCGGAGGCCCGCGAGCTGTTGATCGGCTTCGAGGAGGGCCGCGTGACGGACGCCGACTTCGAGGCCCACCTCGGCCGCCTGCTGGGCCTCGCCTCGCCCCATGGCCTGATCGACCGCCTTTTCTCCGGCGCCGGGCTGGAGGAGACGATGGTCCACGCGGTGCGCGCCGCCCGCGCCGCCGGGATCGCCACCGGGCTGATCTCCAACTCCTGGGGCACCACGCGCTACCCGCGCGAGCTGCTCGGCGAGCTGTTCGACGGCGTCGTCATCTCGGGAGAGGTCGGCATCCGCAAGCCCGCCGCCCGCATCTACGAGCTCGGCGCGCAGGCCATCGCGCGCGACCCCGCGGAGTGCGTCTTCGTCGACGACCTCCCCTTCAACCTCCCCCCCGCCGTGGAGCTCGGCATGGCCACCGTGCACCACACCGCCGCGGAGACCACCATCGCCGAGCTGGAGCGGCTGCTCGGGCTCTCGCTGCGGAGCGTGGTCACCTGACGAGCGTCAGGGCGCGGTGGCGATGCCATTCAATTGCTGCCCCATACACTTCACAAAATGAAGTGTATGGGTCCGAAAAGTAAACATCCCACACGCCCCCGACCCAATCCACCGACGCCCGCCGCAAGACGGACGTCGTAACAAATCCCGCGATCTGCGTCAGTCCCGCTTGCCGCGGCCGTACAGCAGTTTGAGGAGCCGCCCAAGGCGTTTGGTTCCGCGGCGGGTATACGGGAAGAAGTGCAGTTCCCGTTTCATCGCCAGCCGCGGCGTGACAAGGATCGCCTGCTGGTTGCAGTACTTGCGGATCCCCCCTGCGCCGTGGCGCGAGCCGAGGCCCGAGGCCTTCACGCCGCCCATCGGCAGCTCGAGCGCCGCGAAGTTGATGATCGCGTCGTTCACGCACACCGCGCCCGCGTCCACGCGCCGGGCGATCTTCTCGCCCCGCTCGGTGTCCCTGCTGAACACCGAGCCCGCCAGGCCGTAGGGAGAGTCGTTGGCCAGGCGCACCGCCTCGTCCGCGTCGCGCACCTTCATGATCGGCAGCGTCGGGCCGAACGTCTCCTCCTGCATGATCTTCATCGAGTGGTCCACGTCGACCAGCACGGTCGGCTCGAAGTAGTGCCCGTCGCCGGTGCCGCGGTGACCGCCAGTGAGCGCCCGCGCGCCCTTCGCGAGCGCGTCCTGCACGTGGTCCTCCACGATGTCCACCTGCGGCGGGAACGTCATCGAGCCCACCTCCACCGTGCCCGGGCCCCCGTCGGGGCGGCCCTGGCGCAGCGCCCGCACCTTGTCGGTCACCTTCGCCACGAACTCGTCGTACACCGGCGCCTCCACGTAGGCCCGCTCGATCGAGATGCACGTCTGGCCGGAGTTCTGCATCGAGTAGTACGTCGCCACGTTCGCCGCCCGCTCCAGGTCGGCGTCCGCGAGCACGATCATCGGGTCCTTGCCGCCGAGCTCCAGCGACGCCGGGATCAGCCGCTTGCCTGCCGCTTCCGCCACCTTGCGGCCGGTGCGCGTGGAGCCCGTGAACATGATCATGTCCACCTCCTCGATCAGCGCCGCCCCCGTCGCCCCGCGGCCCGTCGCGACCTGGAAGACGTCCTCCGGGATCCCGCACTCGCGCAGCCCCTCGGCCAGGAGCAGCGAGGTCAGCGGCGTCACCTCCGAGGGCTTCAGGATCACGCTGTTGCCCGCGGCCAGCGCCGGGATGCAGTCGCCGAAGGAGTTCGTCAGCGGGTAGTTCCACGGGCCGATCACCCCGATCAGGCCCAGCGGCCGGTAGCGCAGGATCAGCTTCTTGCCCTTCACGAACACGGTGCTCGAGCGCACCCGCTCGTCCGCCAGGTACTCCCCCGCGTGCTTGGCCCAGAAGCCGAACGCCCCGCCCCCATAGGAGATCTCGGCCAGCTGCGCGTCCTCGTAGGTCTTGCCCGTCTCCGAGACGATCGTCCGCACGATCCGATCCGAGTTGTCCATCACCCACTTCTGCATCCGCGACAGCACACGCCCGCGACCCTCGAAGCCGTACGCCTCCCACGTGGGCTGCGCCGCGCGTCCGCGGCGGGCCAGGTCCGCGATCGCCGCCGCGTCGAGGTCGGGCACAGTCGTGACGATCTCCCCCGTCGCCGGGTTTTCGACCGGGATCTCCGTCTCCGCGGCCACCGCTGAGGTGCCGTTCGCCGCGCCGTTGTGGATTTCGGTTGCGTGCTGCTCGACTGTGGCCATCGTGGACCCTCCCGTGCTGGTTTGCGCTCGCTACAAAGGCTACACCTCACGCGCGGTCTCGTCCGGCTTTTTACGACAGCTCGATCGAGGCGATTCCGACCGGCTCCACCGGGCGGTCCGAGCCGTCCGTGGCGACGCCCTCCAGGAGGTCCACCACGTCCATCCCGTCGGTCACCTGCCCGAACACGGTGTGCTTGCCGTCCAGCCACGAGCACTTCTTCGCGGTGACGATGAAGAACTGCGAGCCGTTGGTGTTCGGGCCCGCGTTTGCCATCGCGAGCGCACCCCGGACGATCTTGTGGGGGTTGATCTCGTCCTCGAAGGTGTACCCCGGGCCGCCCGTGCCCGTTCCCTGCGGGCAGCCGCCCTGGATCATGAAGTCCTTGATGATCCGGTGGAAGTTGAGGCCGTCGTAGAAGCCCTCAGTGGCGAGCTTGCGGAAGTTCTCGACCGTCTTCGGCGCGTCCTCGTCGAACAGCTCGAAGGTGATCGCGCCCTCGGTGGTCTGCATGGTGGCAACGCTCATCGGAATGAGCATCTTTTGACGGTGGTGTGCATTGCTGCTGTGGACATGCCGACCCTTTCCTTGTGCGCGGTCGCGGTGGAAAGACACGATAGCGGCGCCTATCGCACGCGTGCTCGGCGCCCCTTCGAGTCGGGCAGGGCGGCGGTAGCGATACCCTCGCTCGCGGCGACGGTCAGCAGGGGGCCGTCAGAGCTTGCGATGCGCCCAGCCGCTGGAGCGCTCGCCACGAGCACAGCGTCGGCGAGCGAGATCGGGCAGCGGGAGCGGTGATAGTGAGCAGCACGAATTTCACCCGCGCGCCAGGCTTGAGCGGGTCCGAGCGGGAGCAGCGTCAGGCTTTTTGCCAGCAGACCCTCGATCACCGGTCGTGTTCGCTCGATCTCGAGGTCATAGCGCCGCTTGAGTCGGTCGATCGCCTCGGCGAGATTGAGGGTGGTCATCGCTGCGCCGCTCCTCAGCATCTCCTGTACCTCACCGGCGGCGGGCTCGGCTCCAAGCAGCGCGATGAGCGCCGAGGCGTCGATCAGAGTCACCGCCGGGGACTCAGCGGCGTCAGTGGCGGTCGCGCTCTTGGACATCCAGTTCCTCTTCGCGATCCAAGCGCTTGGCCTCCTCGGAGCCGAGCACGCCGATCTGCGTCGCGAAAGCTCCTACAGCGGCCGCCACTGGATCGTCTGGAACCGGGCGCAGCACAACGTGGTCGCCGCGATCTTCGGCAAGGACGGTGCGGGTACGCCATCGCTTGCGCACCGCCGCGGGGACGGAAACCTGGCCCCCGCTGGATATCACAAGCCGCTTTGCCATGGCCATTACAACATACCATGACCATGGTCCGCGTGACACCCCGCGCGCCTCCCTCGTCCTCGCGTAAACCGCCGGCCTGCCGATAAGCAAGTCGTGGACCTCTCCACGGAAGTCGACCGCTACGCCCGCACAGGGCAGCCGGAGGGGTCGGCGGCCAAGGCAGGGCCGAGCAGGCGCCGGCTGCTCGGGCTGGCGCTGCTCGCTGGCGCTCTGACCATCTCGTTTTACACGCTGCTGCTGATGGTGGTGCTGGCCGTGCTCGCGGGATTCGTCCTGCTGGTGTCGGTCGGCCGAGGGTGGGGCATGGTTCTCGCCCTGCCCCTCGGGCTGCTCGTGGCTGCCACGCGCCGCTCGCTGGTCGCCGCGATTCCACGACGCGCGCGACGCGAGCCGCCGGGGATCGAGGTGGCGCGGTCTGCGCAACCACGCCTGTGGGCCGTCGTGGATGCCCTCGCGGCCGATGCCGGTCAGCCCGCTCCCGACAGCCTGCGCATCGTCTTTGGCGGCAGCGCGGGCGTGATGGAGCACGGCGCTGGGATCGGCAAATCGCCCCAGCGCGTCTTGATCGTTCCCTTCTCCTACCTGATCGGGCTCTCGCGAGCGCAGCTCGGCGCCGTGGTCGCGCACGAGCTCGCGCACTTCGCCGCCGCGGACACGACCGTCATGCGTTGGATCTCTTCGGTGGGCGAGGCGATCGGGCGAACCGTGGCGCAGCTCGAACGGCGTGGCAGCGTCCTGCGCTATCCGTTCCGGTGGTACGCGCACGGCTTCTTCGCGCTCACCGCCGCGTTCCTGCGCCGGCGCGAGCTTGCCGCGGACGCTCTCTCCGCCAGGCTCTGCGGGGGCGACGTGGCCGCCGCGGCGCTGCAGCGCTCGGCTTCGCTGGTCGTGGCGTTCGACGCGTACTGGGCGGCCGACGTCAGTCCGTTGCTCAACGCCGGCGTCCGGCCGCCGCTGGGAGCCGGTTTTCGCCGCTTCCTCGAAGCGCCCGGGTGCGAGTGCGAGTCGGCGAGTCCAGCCGAGGATCGGGGCTCCCGCCGCTTCGCCTCGCACCCCCCGACCGCCCAGCGACTCGCGCTCCTCGGCTCACCGAGCGGACCCCACGCCGGGGACGGGCCACCGGCCAGCGATCTGCTGCGCGACGCCGACAGCCTGGAGGCAGCCCTGCTCATCGACCTCGCCGGCGAGCAGGGACGTTCGCTCACGGCACTCGATTGGGAGGCAGGGGCTGCCCGGGTCCGCGCGGAGAGCGAGACGAACAGCGCAGTGAGCGAGGCGGACAGCGTCGAGGAGCAGGCGAGCGCACCCGCCGCCGGTCCCGCGCGGTGGCGCGCCGACCCCCTCGACCTCACCCTCGAGGACCGCGAGCTGGATGGGGTCCTCGCACGCGTCGCCTTCTGGCTTGCGTTGGGGCTTGGCCTGCCCCTCACAGGGGTGCTCCTCTTCGTGCCGCTCGCGGCCACCACCAGCCTCGGGGCGCAGGCGATCGTGCGCGCGATCGGCGTGGTCATGGGCTGTGCCGTGGGCTGGTTGATCTGGACGCGGCGCCGGGCGCGGGCGCATCCGCCGCGGCTCACCGTCAACGCGAACGGTTTCACGCTCGTTCATCCCCGCCTGCTACGCGAGCCGCTGTGCATTCCGCGCGAGGTGGTTCGCGTGGCCGCTGTCAACACCGGCGCAGGCTCCCCAGATCCGCGCCGGCGCTTTCCGGTGTACCCCGACCGCGCCTTCGACAGCCACGCTGCACGCGCCGCCGCGCCCCGCGGCTGGGTGTGGCCATCTTCGCGCGCCCAACTGCCGCTTTACAGCCTTGCGCGCGAGACGCCGAACCTCCTGATCCTGCTCGATCGTCAGGTCCCCGGTCCACACGTCAGGCGGGAGACGCTGCACGGCCCGCTCACCGGCGAACTGCTCTACGGCCTGCTCACGCGGGCGAAGGACGCGGACTCGGCCGCGCACGCGCTGGGGGCGGCTGGGCTGGTGAGACCGCTCACCGTCGCGGACCTCACGGCCCCGGCGACCGATACGGATTGAGCCTCCGCTCGAGGAGCGAGCGTGCCAGGAGGGACGGGCGCTGCGCCGGCGTGCGCTGCGCCCCCTCGACAGGAACGGGCGTGCGCTGCGGCGTGCGCCGATGACTACCGGAGACGCTCAGAACGCCGACGTAAAGCCGGTGCTCGCCCAGAGCGCGATACGGACGACGAAGACCACTCCACCAACCAGCAGCAGCGGAAGTCCCTGGGCACGCTGGTTCCTGCGAATCAGGCGCCAGCCCCGGTAGGCGCCCGCAAAGGCGAGTCCCGGAACGACTACGCCGATCCCGACGATGATCCAGCCGGTCTTCACGTAGCGGCGCAACACGAGCTCCGTGCGGGCAGCTGGCTGCATGACTCGGTCACCCACGAGTCCTCTATCGGCTGCCGGCGACGCCGGCTTGACGCCTACTCCACCCCCACACGCACCGCGCGGCCCTCCCCGAGCCGGCGCGCAACGCGGTGGCCCCTCCCTCGAGCCGGCCTCTACTTCGCCAGCCGCTCGAGGCGCACCGGATGCCCCCGCACCGTGCGCCCCTCGAGCGCCTCGATCACACGATCCGCCTCCGAGGCGGGCACCGAGAGGAACGAGAAGCGGTCGAGCACCAGCACGTCGCGCACCGCCTCCCCGTCGAGGCCCGTCGCGGAGGTCACCGCGCCGACGATGTCCGCCACCTGCACCCCGCCGGCGCGGCCGCCGGCGAGCATCAGCTTCGCGTGGGGCTCGGAGCCGTCGCGCGAGATGCGCGGCTTGGAGTGCCGGCGCGGGCGCTCGCGCACCGGCGTGGGCGCCCCCACCGCACCCCGCTCCCACGGGGCGATCGAGGTGCCGATGTGGCGCTCGATCGCCTCCAGCTCGCGCTTCTGGCGCGTCTCCACGAACGTGATCGCGCGCCCCGAGCGCCCCACCCGGCCGGTGCGCCCGATGCGGTGCACGTAGGTGTCGGGCGAGGTGGGCACGTCGTAGTTGATCACGTGCGTCACCGTGGAGATGTCGAGGCCCCGCGCAGCCACGTCGGTCGCCACGAGGATCGGCACGCGGCCCCCCTTGAACGCGAGCATCACCCCGTCGCGCGAGCCCTGCGTCATGTCGCCGTGCAGCGCCCGCACGTTCATCCCGCCGTCGCGCAGGGTGCGGTAGAGCTGGTCGCAGCGGATCTTCGTGCGCACGAACACGATCGCCTGGTCCGGCGCCTCGGCGCGCAGCACCTCCACGAGCTTGTCCGCCTTCTGCTTGGCGTCCACCGGGAGCTGGAACTGGGCCACCGTGTCGATCGTCAGCGTGGCCGCCTCCACCACCACGGTCACCGGGTCGTACAGGTAGCCGTCTGCGAGCTTGCGGATCGGCGGGGGCATGGTCGCGCTGAACAGCGCCGTCTGACGCCCGCTGGGGGTCATCGAGAGGATCCGCTCCACGTCCTCCAGGAAGCCCAGGTCGAGCATCTCGTCGGCCTCGTCGAGGACCACGAAGCGGCAGTCGTGGAGCACGAAGGAGTGGCGCGAAATCAAGTCGAGCACCCGGCCCACCGTCCCCACCACCACGTGCCCCCCCGAGCGCAGCTGGGCCTGCTGGGCGCGAATCGGGGCGCCGCCGAAGACCGCGACCACGTCCACGCCCGCGTGGGACCCGTAGACGCGCAGCGCCTGCGTCACCTGGATGCACAGCTCGCGCGTGGGGGTCAACACCAGCGCCTGCACCTCCGGCTCCTCGGGGTCCACGTACTCCATGATCGGCAGCCCGAACGCCGCCGTCTTGCCGGTGCCCGTCTGGGCTTGGCCGATCACGTCGCGCCCCTCCAGCAGCGACGGGATCGCCTGCTCCTGGATCGGGCTGGGTGCCTCGTAGCCCACGTCGCGAAGCGCCTTCAGGGTGCGCTCGGTAAGCCCGAGCTCGGCGAAAGTCTTGGCCATGACGCAGAGGAGCTTACGTGTTGCGCCCTTCCAAGCGCGGACGCCAGTGTCGGAGCCGCGTGCGGAGGTCCGGCATCGCGTTCGGCGAGGGTGCGCGCGACGCCGGGTGGCGCGGGCGCTCTCAGGCCACGGGGTCGAGCAGCAGCTTGCCGGTGGTGCGTCGCTCGCGCAGGTCGATGTGCGCCTGGGCGGCCTCCGACAGAGGGTAGGTGTGGCCGACCACCGCCCTCAGCTCGCCACGCGCCACACGTGCGAGCAGGTCGTCCAGCGCCTCGGCGAACATGCCGGGCCGCTCCAGGCAGTGGAAGATGTAGAAGCCCACCACCGCACGGGAGTGGCGCAACAGCGATCCGCTCGACACCTGGTTGGGCTGCTGGGAGGCGATCCCACACACCACCAGCCGCCCGAACCGGGCCAGCGCGCGGTAGGAGGCGTCGAACACCTCGCCCCCCGCCATCTCGAACACGACATCCACTGGGCGCCCTCCGTTGGCCTCCAGCAGGCGCTCCGTGAGGCCCTCCGGTGTCGGGTCGATCGCCGTGTCCGCGCCCAACTCCAGCGCCAGCTCACGCTTCTGCACGCTCGACGCCGTCGCAATCACCGAGTGAGCGCCGAACAAATGCCCCAGCTGTAGCGCCAGTGAGCCCACACCCCCCGCGGCCGCGTGAACCACCACGCTCTCCCCCTTCACCACTCGCCCCGCTGTGCGGTAGAGGTGCCACGCCGTGGTCCCCTGCACGAGCAGCGCCAACGCCGTTCCCTCGTCGACTCCCTCCGGGATCGCGAACACGTGCTCCGCGGGCGCCGTGGCGTACTCCGCGTAGCCGCCCGTGCCCGTCAGCGCGACTACGCGCTCCCCCGTGTCCTCGCGTACGCCTGCAACCTCACCGCCCGGCACCAGCGGGAGAGTGGCCTTGCGTACATAGGAGTTCGTGCGCGTGTGGGTGTCAGCGAAGTTCACCCCCGCGAGGGTCACCCGAATCGGCACCTCCCCCGAACCCGCCTGCGGCCGAGGGAGATCCACGAGCTTCAAGACCTCAGGGCCGCCGAACTCAGTCATCTGAATCGCGCGCATGAGCGGGAGGCTATAGGGTCTGCATCTATGCCCATCACCGTCGTCGGATCGATCGCCTACGACAGCGTCTCCACGCCCTTCGGGGAGCGCCAGCGGATGCTCGGCGGCGCGGCCGTGCACTTCGCGCTCGCCGCCTCTTTCTTCGAGGAGGTGCGCGTCGTCGGGCCGGTCGGCGAGGACTTCGGCGAGACCGAGCTCGACGTCCTGCGCAACCGCGGAGTGGACATCTCCGACGTGGAGCGCCTCCCCGGGGGCAAGACCTTCTTCTGGCGTGGCAAGTACGGCTGGGACCTTAACTCGCGCGAGACGCTCGACACTCAGCTGGGCGTGTTCGAGGGCTTCCAGCCCAAGCTCTCGGAGGTCTCGCGCTCCAGCGAGGTGCTGTTCCTGGCGAACATCCAGCCCGACCTGCAGCGCGAGGTGCGCGCGCAGCTCCCCGACGCACGGTTTGTGGCGCTGGACTCGATGAACCTCTGGATCGAAGCCGCGCGCGAGTCGCTCGTGAAGGCGATCGCCGAGTGCGACTGCCTGATCCTCAACGACTCCGAGCTGCGCCAGCTCACCGGCAAGGCCAGCCTCTACGCCGCCGCCCGCGACATCCTCTCCTGGAACCCTCCGCACCCGCGGGTGATCGTCGCCAAGCAGGGCGAGTACGGGGCTGCGCTCGTTACCGCGGGGGGCTTCTTCTCGCTGCCCGCCTTCCCCCTGGAGTCGGTCGTGGACCCCACCGGCGCGGGCGACACGTTCGCGGGGGGCTTCGTCGGGTACATCGCCGCCCACGTCGACGAGGAGCTCACCGACGAGTTGCTGCGCCAGGCGATGGCCCACGGGACCGCGCTGGCCTCCTTCAACGTCGAAGAGTTCGGGACCCAGCGCATCGAGAGCCTTTCGGGGGCGGAGATCGTGGCGCGCGTGCGCCAGCTGCGCGAGTTCACGCAGTTCTCCGCCGCGCCCGTGCCGCTGGGGGACTGAGTCCCAGCGCGCTGCCGGGGTCGCTCCGCCACGCCCCAGCGGGATCGGTCCCATGTCCTGCCGGGACCGATCCCCGCACCCCGACGGCTCGAGGGTCCGTACCTGCAAGCGAATCGAGGGTCCGTACTTGCCCAAAGCCCGAGGTCAGTAGTACGATCGGAGGTGGAGTGGATGCCTGGACCTTCATCTGGCTGATGTTCATCCTGAAGATCCCGATCGTCGGGCTCTTCTTGATCGTGCGCTGGGCTGTGCGCCAGGAGCCCGAGGGTTTCTCCCCCGAAGAGGACGGCGGCATCGGCTTCCAGCCGAGTCCCCGCCCGCGCCATCCCCACCGTCCCTCCTCGCGCCTGCCGCGCAGACCGCGGCGTGGCCCCCACCGCGGCGCGCCGGCGCTGCCCTCCCCGCCGCGTATCCGCACCGCGGCCGCGCGCGCCCGCCTCGGTCAGCGCTAGATTCACCCCGTGCTCCAACCCCCGACGTCCTCCGTCCTCTCGGACGGCACGATCTTGCGCCTCGTGGCCGAGGGGCGCATCAAGATCGATCCCTGGGAGCAGGCGCTCGTGCAGCCGGCCAGCGTGGACCTGCGCCTGGGGAGCTCCTTCCG
This sequence comes from uncultured Solirubrobacterales bacterium, assembly GCA_963703395.1. Classification (GTDB taxonomy): domain Bacteria; phylum Actinomycetota; class Thermoleophilia; order Solirubrobacterales; family Solirubrobacteraceae; genus Palsa-744. The sequence continues at coordinate 2,468,418 of OY969817.1, forward strand.
CGTCTTCCACAACCACAAGATCACCGCCATCGACCTGCGCGACCCCCCCCGCGGCCTGACCGAGCAGGTCTCCCCCGCGGAGGGCGAGCCGTTCGTGATCCACCCGGGTGAGTTTTGCCTGGGCAGCACGCTCGAGCACGTCGAGCTCCCCGACGACGTCGTCGCGCGGATCGAGGGCAAGTCGAGCCTGGGGCGGCTTGGGCTGATCGTGCACGCCACGGCCGGCTTCTGCGATCCCGGCTGGCGGGGCACGCTGACGCTCGAGCTCAACAACCTCACGCGCGTGCCGATCAAGCTCTACCCCGGCCTGCCAATCGCGCAGCTCTCCTTCATGACCCTCGACGCGCCCGCTCTGCGGCCCTACGGCCACGAGGCTCTCGGCAGCCACTACCAGGGTCAGGTCGAGGCCACCGAGAGCCGCTACGGTGTAGCTGAGAGCGGCCCACAAAGGAGTGGCGGATGAGCACCAACCGATCGGGCATCGGCCAGCAGACCGGCACACGGGGCGCAGGCACAGAGCGGCAGGAGCAGAGCAACGGGGCCTCACCCCCGCAGACGCTGACGGTGACCGACAACCGCACCGGGCGCACCTACGAGCTGCCGATCGCCGACGGGACCGTCCGCGCGATCGACCTCAGGCAGATCAAGACCGACGAGCAGGACTTCGGGCTGATGGCCTACGACCCGGCCTTCACCAACACCGCCTCCTGTCGCAGCGCGATCACCTACATCGATGGGGACGCCGGCGTCCTCCAGCACCGCGGCTACCCGATCGAGCAGCTCTGCGAGCACTCCAGCTACCTGGAGGTCGCCTACCTGCTGATCAAGGGCGAGCTGCCCACGCGCGTGCAACTGGAGGAGTGGGTCCACGAGGTGACGATCCACACGTTCGTGCACGAGAACGTCAAGGACTTCATGCAGGGCTTCCGCTACGACGCCCACCCGATGGGGATGCTGGTCGCCTCCGTCGGCGCCCTCTCGACCTTCTACCCGGACGCCAGCCGCATCAGAGACGAGGGCGTCCGCGACATCCAGATCATCCGCTTGCTGGCCAAGATGCCCACGCTCGCGGCGTTCGCCTTCCGCCACAACATGGGTCAGCCCTACGTGTACCCCGACAACGACCTCGGCTACGCGGGCAACTTCCTCTCGATGATGTACAAGATGACCGAGCTCAAGTACGAGCCCGATCCGCGCCTGGAGAAGGCGCTCGACGTGCTCTTCATCCTGCACGCCGACCACGAACAGAACGCCTCCACCAACGCGGTGCGCTCGGTGGGCTCCACGCAGGTCGATCCCTACTCCGCCATCGCCGCCGGCGTGGCCGCGCTGTACGGGCCGCTGCACGGCGGCGCCAACGAGGCCGCCCTGCGGATGCTGGGCCGGATCGGCAAGGTGGAGAACATCCCCGACTTCCTCGAGGGGGTCAAGGCGGGCAACGAGCGTCTGATGGGCTTCGGGCACCGCGTCTACAGGAACTACGACCCCCGCGCCCGCATCATCCACAAGTACCTCGACGACGTCTTCGCGGTGCGGGGCAAGAGCCCCCTGCTGGACGTCGCCACGGAGCTCGAGAAGCGGGCGCTGGACGATGAGTACTTCACCTCGCGCAAGCTCTACCCCAACGTGGACTTCTACTCCGGCCTCATCTACGAGGCGCTCGGCCTCCCCGTCGCGATGTTCCCCGTGATGTTCGCGATTGGGCGCACCTCGGGCTGGATCGCCCAGTGGCTGGAGATGGTTCAAGACGCCGAGCAGAAGATCGCCCGCCCCCGCCAGATCTACACCGGCGCGCGCGACCGCGACTACGTGCCGGTCGAGCGGCGCGGCTGAGCGTTACAGCACCAGCGTCGCGCCGTGGCGGCGTAGCCACTCGCGGTCCTCGCGCCAGCGCGGCCAGCGGCGCTCCACCAGCGCCCAGAAGCGGGGGGAGTGGTCGAGGACATCCAGGTGGCACACCTCGTGCCACACCACGTAGTCGAGCACGCTCTCGGGGGCCATCAGCAGGCGCCAGTTGAAGCTCATCCGCCCCTTCGCCGAGCACGACGCCCAGCGGCTGCGCTGCGCGCGGATCGAGAGGCCGCTGTAGGGGGTTCCCGCCTGCGCCGTCGCCCGATCCAGGCGCGCGCCGATCTCCGCGCGGGCGGCGCGGCGGTAGAAGCGCTCGAGCGCCGGCCGCGGGTCGCCCGCCGGCACCAGCAGACGCTCGCCGCGCCGGTGCACCCGCGTACGCCCCGCCTGCGGGACCAGCTGGAGCGGCTCGCCCAGGTACGGAACCGTGGCGCCCCGCTCCGCCACCCGCGCGAGCGTCTCCCGCGCCTCGCGCAGCCGCCGCTCGATCCAGGGGCGCAGCTCCTCGACGGCGGCGGCCGCCGCCCGCTCGGAGGCGCGCGCCGGCAGCACCACCTCCACGCCCGAGTGGGTGTGCACGTTGACACGCACCCTGCGTGCGCGTGTGGAGCGGCGGATCGTGTAAGGGATGTCGCTCATCGGCCTGGAGGGTACGCGCGCCGCCGGGTGCATAATCCGAGCTGTCATGCCCTCCTCGATCGTGCAGCTCCCCCGCGAGGTGCGCTCGCCGTATGAGGTCTACCTCAACGGCGTGCGCCAGGAGCTGGGCGCGGACTACCTCGTACGGAACGGCGCGCTCGTGTTCGAGCAGGAGCTGCGCAAGGACCGCATCAGCGGCTGGCGCTGGCTGCTGGGCGCGTGGGGCGTGGGGACCTACCGCCAGAACGACTCCGTGGACATACGCTACGAGACCTCCGACGGCTCGCCCCGCGTGGCGGAGGGACTGGAGATCGAGCCGGGGTAGGCGGCCTGCTCCCACGGCCGCGCGAGCTTCAGCGCGCTAAGGATGGCGCGCGTGGCGGGGGAGCGGTTGAGGGTGTAGAAGTGGATACCCGGGGCGCCCCCTGCGAGCAGCTCCGCGCATTGCAGCGTCGCGTAGGCGACCCCGAAGTCCCGCACGGCCTCCTCCTGGCCCTCGCGCAGGCGCAGCTCGTGGCGCAGGGCCTCCGGGATCGAGGCCCCGCACATCCTGCTCATCCGCTCCACCTGGCCGACGTGGGTGATCGGCAGAATCCCGGGGATGATCGGGACCTCGATCCCCGCCGCGCGCGCGCGGGCGAGGAAGTCGAAGTAGAGGGCGGCGTCGAAGAAGAGCTGGGTAATCAGGAAGTCCACCCCCGCCCGCACCTTCTCCGCTAGGTGCTCCAGGTCCTCCTGCGGGCTGGCCGCGTGGATGTGCGTCTCCGGGAAGCACGCCGCCCCGATCGCGAACGGGTAGTCGGCTCCGATCAGCGCCACCAGTTCGCTCGAGTACTCCAGGCCCCCCTCTGTCTTCGTCCAACCCTCCTCCCCCGCCGGGGGGTCGCCGCGCAACGCGAGCACGTTCTCGATCCCGGCCGCCCGCATCTCCTCAAGCGTCGCGCGCAGCTGCTCCACGGTGGCTCCCACGCACGTGAAGTGCGCCATCGCCTCGAGGCCGTGCTCGCGCTTGATCCGCTTGACGATCTCGATTGTCCGCGCCCGCGTGGAGCCCCCTGCGCCGTAGGTCACCGACACGAACGAGGGCTCGAGCTCGCGCAGCTCGCCGAGCGCGGCGTACAGGTTGCGCTCCCCCTGCTCGGTTTTGGGAGGAAAGAACTCGAAGGAGAACACCGGGCCGGCGTCCTGGAGCAGCTTGTCGATGCGCATGGCCGCTCAGTTTGACATCGCCCGACGCGGGGGCTCACCCGGCCGACCTGCGGCGGCGCGGGGAAGACGGTGGTGGGCCGGCGCCGGGATCGGCCGGGCGCCCACCGCTGCCCGGCCTAGATGGTCGCCCAACGCTCCGGCTCGCCCGCGATCCGCCGTGCGCGGCCGATGCGCTCGAGGTGCGTCAGGAAGGCGAGCGTCTCCGTCAGCAGCCACGTGGCTGTGTTCGGGGACAGCGGCACGTCGTCGATGACCTCCGGCACCACTTCGAAGGCCGTCCGCGGTTTGCCGGCGATCGCCCCCAACACGCGCTCGGAGCGCTCGGCCACCAGCTTGCGGTTGCCTTCGATGTGGGCGTGCACGTCCGCGAAGGTGCGCCCGTGCCCCGCCAGGCACAACCGCGCCCCGAGCCGCTCCACCACGTCGAGCGAGCTTACGAATTCACCCACCGGGTCGGGGGAGTAGCCGTAGTCGAAGAACAGGGAGATGCGCCCCAGCAGGTGGTCCCCGGAGATCAGCAGGCGCCGCTCGGGCTGGAACAGGCAGACGTGCGAGGGGGCGTGGCCGGGCGTCTCGTGCACCGTCCAGGCGCCGAGGTCGGTGGAGATCGTGACCCCGGGCAGCAGCGCCCGATCGGGCTCGCGCACCGCCGCGATCCCCGAGTCGTGGTCGCGGCGCTGCGAGGCGTAGCGGCGCAGCGGCTCCTCGGGCACCCCGCTCTGGCGGGCCACCTCGATGCGGCGGGCGATCGCCGCGTCGGTGTCGCTGGCCCACTGGGTCATGTGCTTGTGGTTGGGGTGCATCCACAGCTCGCAGCCTGCGCGCTCCACGATCGTGGCCGCCTGGCCGTAGTGGTCCGAGTGGGCGTGCGTGCACACCACCAGCCGCACGTCCTCCACGCGCAGGCCGCACATCGCCAGCGCCCGTTCCAGGTCGACGAACGAGCCGGGCTGGTGCATCCCGGTGTCGAACAGCACCACCCCGTCGCCCGCCGCCACCGCCCAGGCGTTGCAGTGGGGGACCCCCGGCCACGGCAGCGGCAGGCGCAGGCGGAAGACTCCCGGGAGCACCCGTTCCCCCCGGCCCAACTCGCGCCTGAGCACTGCCTTCGGCGGCGGTGCCTCCGGTCTTCGCTCGGCCGGCCCCCGATCGCTCGCCCTCTGATCGCTCGTCTCGGCCACGAGAGGGAGCCTATTGGGCTCACGCCCTACACTGCTTGTCCCCGTCGCAATTCGCACAAGGAGCAGACAATGGCCGACGAGAGCGCAGAGCAGGCCACGACCGCAGGGCAGGCCGCCACCGCAGGGCAGGCCGCCACGAGGGTGCACGAGGCCGCCGCCAACATCCACCCCACCGCGACGCCCAGGGAGCGCATCTCTGGGCCAGCCCCCTCGGGGAGCGAAGCCGAGGCCGTGGCGCGCCGGTACTTCGGGGCGATCGACGCCCGCGACCTCGACGCCGCCGTGTCGCTGTGGGCGCGTGGGGGGCGCGAGCGCGTGCGCGGCCAGGTTGACGTGACCGCCCCCGAGGGCGTGCGCGCGTTCATCGGCGACCTGCTGGGAGCGCTGCCGGACCTGCGCTGGGAGATCGTGAGCACGACCACCGAGGGCGAGCGCTGCGCGGTGCAGTGGCGCTTCACCGGCACCTTCGCCGGCCCGGGGACCTTCAACGGGCTGGCCCCCACCGGGCACCCGCTGACGCTCGAAGGAATCGACCTGCTCACCGTCCGCGACGGGTTGATCCAGGCCAACGACGCGTTCACCGACACGATGCAGGTACCCCGCCAGATCGGGATGATGCCGCCGCTCGGCTCCGCCACGGAGCAGCGCATGGTGGGCGCGTTCAACGTCAAGACCCGCGTCACCAGCCGCGGCCTGGGCGAGCCCGCGCTGGTGGCGGAGGGCGTGTGGGTCGTGCAGGGCCAGCCGGGGCGGTGCAACGTGTACCTGATCGAGGACGAGGGCGGGGTCACGCTGTTCGACGCGGGCGCGCGCACGATGGTGCGCGCGGTCGCCGCCGCGGGCGCTCGGCTCGGCGGCATCCGCCGGATCGTGCTCGGCCACGGCCACACCGACCACCGCGGGACCGCTCCCGCCCTCGGGGTCCCCGTGTACTGCCACCCCGACGAGGTCCAGGACGCCGAAGGCAGCGGCGGCTTCCGCTACTGGCCGGAGGGCCTCGCCGGCCTGCCGACCCCCCACCGCCAGATCCAGCGCGTGCTGCACCGCTTCGCCTGGGACGGGGGGCCGGTGAAGATCGCAGGCACCCTCACCGAGGGCGAGGAGGTGGCGGGCTTCCGCGTGGTCCACCTCCCCGGCCACGCCCCCGGGCAGATCGGCCTGTGGCGCGAGTCCGACCGTCTGGCGCTCACCACCGACACCTTCTACACCCTCGAAATGTGGGGGCGGGACTGTCCGCCACGAGTGCCCTTCGACGTCTACAACTACGACACCGAGCAGGCCCGTGCGAGCATTCGCAAGCTGGCCGCCCTGGAGCCCGCCGCAGCGTGGCCCGGCCACGCCAAGCCACTCACCGGCGACGTCCGCAGCCAGCTGGAACGAGCCGCCGACGCCCCCTGAGCGGTCCCCTCCGACGCCCGCCTGAGCGCCCCCTCCGATCCGCATGAGCGGTCCCCCTGTTCCGGCGGAGCAGCTCTCGACGGAGAACGCATCGCGGTGAGAGGTCTCGGATGGTGGGGATAGGCTTCTGCGGTGGCGAGACGCAAGCCCAAGCAGCGACCCGAGCGGCTGAAGGCTCCCAGCAGCGAGTACACCGACCCGCAGGGCAACACGCTCACGCTGCGCGGCTCGATGACGCCGGCGACGCGGCTGAAGTATGCCGAGGCCCTCGCCGGCGAGGGCGCGCGCGCCGCGAGCACCCGCGAGGACGCGTGGCACCGCGCGGTGGAGCTCCTGTTCGAGCGCCTGGCGGTGCGCTGGCAGACCGTGGGGGTGGGCGGGTCCTCGATCAGTCGCCAGCGCGAGCTGCTGGGCCACTTCCGCGCCGCGACTCCCGCGGAGCGCGCGTGGGTGCGGGAGGTGCTGCGCGAGCACTGCGCAGAGCACTTCCCCGACGTCAAAGCACCGTAGGACCCGCTCCCTGACGTAAAGCACCGGGGAGTCCCCGCCGACCGATACCGTGCGTGCGATGCGCCGCACGAAGATCGTCGCCACGATTGGCCCCGCCTCGCGCGAGCCGGAGACGCTGCTCGCGATGGTGAACGCCGGGATGGACGTGGCGCGGCTGAACTACTCGCACGGCACGTGGAGGAGCACGCGGAGACGGTCAGGCGCGTGCGCGACGCGGCAGGCAGGGCGGGCCGCCCGGTGGCGATCCTGCAGGACCTGCCGGGCCCCAAGCTGCGCATCGGGCCGCTGAAGGAGGACATGGTGGAGCTCAAGCCGGGAGACCACGTGACCTTCACGTGCGGCCCGGGGGACGGCGAGGGGGACGCCGCTCACATGACGATCTCCTGGCCGGGCCTCGCAGACGCGCTGAGCACAGGGGACGTGATCTACCTCGCGGACGGGTCGGTGCGGCTGCGGGTGACGGAGACGCGCGCCGCGTTGCAGGAGGTGGAGACCGAGGTCCAGGCCGGCGGGGCGGTGGCCTCCCGCCAGGGGCTCAACATCCCCGGGCCGATCGACGCCCTGCCGGCGGTGCCCGCGGAGGACCTCGAGCTGCTGCGCCACGGGGAGTCGGTGGGGGTGGACATGGTGGCGCTCTCGTTCGTGCGCCGCCCGGAGGACATCGAGCTCGTGCGCGAGCACACGCGCCTGCCGCTGATCGCCAAGATGGAGAAGCCCCAGGCAGTGGAGCGCGCGGAGGAGATCCTGCGCGCGGCGGACTGCGTGATGGTCGCCCGCGGGGACCTCGGCATCGAGCTGCCGATCGAGCGCGTGCCGCTGGTGCAGAAGGAGCTGCTGCGCCTCGCAGGGTGGCTGGCGCGGCCCTCGATCACAGCCACGCAGATGCTCGACTCGATGGTGACCTCCTCGCGCCCCACGCGGGCGGAGGTGGCGGACGTGGCGAACGCGATCCTCGACGGCACCGACGCGGTGATGCTCTCGCAGGAGACCGCGATCGGCGCGTACCCGGTGGAGGCGATCGCGATGATGGCGGCGGTCGCCGAACAGGCGGAGTCGATCGCGCCCTACGAGGAGTGGAACGCCTCGCGCGTGCGCCGCACCGAAGCGGACCCCGCGTACACCCTGGCGCACAGCCTGTGCATCGCCGTGCGCGAGCTGAGCCTCGACGCGCTGGTCGTCCCCACCCTCTCCGGACGCTCCGCGCGGCTGGTCTCCGCGCACCGCCCCACCGTGCCGATCTATGCGCTCTCCCCCGGCCGCGAGACCGTGCGTCGCTGCGGGCTGATGTGGGGCGTCCGCGCGGCCTCGATGCCCCGCCACGAGACCACCGAGGCGCTGATCGCCGACGCCGCCCGGCGCGTGGTGGAGCTCGGCTGGTGCGAGCGCGGCCAGCGCGTGGGCATCACCGCCGGCCTGCCGAGCGGCCGGCCGGGGACCACCAGCCTCGTGCAGATCCAGGTTTTGTAGGGGCACTTCCAGACCGCCGCGTGCGGGGCACAAGGGCGTTCATTTGGGATCGTCCGCGCGGGTGAGCGCCGCCACCAAGCGCGTGGGCGCGGGGCATCCTACCCCGCGTCCGGGCGAGCGCTACGACACCGCGCCGACCCCGCCGTGCGCGTAGAACTCGGCCTCTTCACGCCCGAGCTCGGTGACGGGCTCCTCGCCGTAGATCCACTCGCGCGCGATCCGGTGCCAGTTGGCGCTCGCCCGCAGCTGCGAGAGCACGGCGAGCGTCAGCATCTCCATGCGCCGGCCGAAGAGGTGCTCGGCGCGCATGTCCTGGTGGCGCATGTCGACGGAAGTGGCTGGAGCGGGGGTCGGAGCTTTCGATCATCACCTCCGTCGCGATCTCCGGCGTCAGCGCCACCACCTCGTCGGTCGTGTACCACCCGATCGCGTCCGCGATGAACGCCAGCAGGTCCTCGGGGTCCACCCGCTCGGGGTGCGGCAGGAAGCCCGACTGCGCCAGCAGTGTGTGCAACGCCTCGGCGTCGCGCTCCACCACCGCGCGCTGCGCCGCCAGCTCGAGCTCCACGGGCGCCGCGTCGAGGCGCTTGAACAGGCCGAAGTCCAGGAACGCTACCCGCCCGTCCTCCAGCAGCATGAAGTTCCCCGGGTGCGGGTCCCCCGAGAACTGGCGGTGGCGGTAGAGGCAGCCGAGGAAGAAGCGGAAGATGATCTCGCCGATGCGGTCGCGCTGGGACTGCGGGTAGCCCTTCAGCTCCTCGAAGCCCACTCCTTCCACGAGCTCGCTCACGAGCACGCGCTCGCGCGAGAGCGCGGTGACCACGTCGGGGATCTTGATGAACGGGTGCCCGCGGAAGATCCGCGCCAGCGAGCGCTGGTTCTGGGCCTCGAGCTCGTAGTCGAGCTCCTCCCCGATCCGCTCCCTGATCTCCGCCGCAACGGCCCGCACGTCGAGCTGGGGAGTCATCCGCTTGAGCAGGCGCATGATCATCTCCAGGTTCTGCAGGTCCGCTCGGACCGCCGCCGCGACCCCGGGGTACTGGACCTTCACCGCCACCTCCCGGCCGTCCTCGCGCAGCCGCGCGCGGTACACCTGGCCGATCGAGGCCGCCGCGAGCGGCTCCTGCTCGAAGGACTCGAACACCGCCGGGATGCGCTCCCCCAGGTCGTCCTCGATCACCCGCCGCATCTGCTTGAAGGAGACCGTCGGCGCCGCGTCGCGGAGCTTGGCGAGCTCCCGCTGGAACTCCTCGCGGTACTGCTCCTCCACGAGGCCCACGTCCAGGAAGGACATCACCTGGCCCAGCTTCATCGCCGCGCCCTTCATCGTGCCCAGGACCGCGACGATCTGCTTCGCGGTCTCCAACTGGCGGCGCGCGAGCGCCTCCTGCCCAGCCTGCTCGCCGCGCGTCACGTTGGCCGCGCGCGTGCCGAACTGCTTTACCGCCTCGCTCGCTGCGAGTTTCCCTACCGTCGCTGTGCGGCGCACTCGGGATGTTGGGATCTTCTCGCGCGCCACGCCCCCATGTTAGGGGGCCGTCAAGCGCTCAACGGGTTGGCCGAGGACGATTGTCGTCGAGCTCAGGCGCGCGTAATCTGCGAACCGGGGACGATGTCGTCGGAGCCGTCCCGCCAGCGCACCCACGCCTTGTGGCCCCCGTCGTAGTCCCCGCACAGCAGCACCAGCGTCGCGGGCTCTCCCAGCGCCGTGCAGCGGTCCGCCCCCTCCACGTCGAGTCCCCGCCAGATGCGGATGAACGGGTTGCTCTCCCACTCCTCCGCGACCGTCGTGGGGTCCGCGTGGCCCGGCTCGATCACGGTCTCCGGCGGCAGCTCCATCAGCGTGCCCATGATCGAGTCCTTCAGGTCCGTGTACGTCGTGTGGCCCGGCGCCCGCACCCCGCCCACCGAGCCGCGAAAGAGCGTGTCCCCCGTGAACACCACCCCTTCTCTGCCCGTGAACCCCCCCGGCGCAGTGGTGGAGGAGGGTCGCGACTGACCGTCGGGCTCCCCCACCGCGAACGACAGCATCCCCGCCGTATGCCCCGGTGTCAGCAGCGGGCGCACCTCAAGCGCGCCGAAGCTCAGCGCCTGCCCCGGCTCCACCGTCCCAGTCGCCATCCCCTCCCCGAGCAGCTCCCGCTCAAGCGGGTGGATCAGGACCTCGAGCTTCGGCCAGCGCTCGCGCAGCGCCCCCACCTCGCTCACGTGGTCGAAGTGGTGGTGGGTCAGCAGCACGTGCGTCGGCGTCGCCCCCAGGCGCTCCGCCGCCTCCACCAGCGGCTTCACCGGGCCGCCCGCGTCCACAAAGAACGCCGGCCCCCCGCGCCCATCCGCGACCAGGTACGTGTTCGACAGGAACCGCTCGTTCATTGCCCGCTCAACGATCATGGCGCGCCGTCCACTCGAGAATCATCGCGCCATCCTTGCACGAAGCCGCCTTGGGCAGTTTGTCGCAGCGCTCCGCCGGCAGCCCTCGAACCGTACACTCCCGCCATGGCTCTCATTCACACCTGCTACCGCATCACCGACATCGACCGGTCGATCGCCTTCTACAACGCCCTCGGCTTCGAGGAGGTCGGCCGCATCCCGATCAAAGACGAGGCGATCAACGTCTTCATGAACCAGCCCGGCGATGGCGACACGCCGCGGCTGGAGCTGACCTACAACTTCGGCGTGGACAGCTACGAGCTCGGCACCGCGTACGGGCACATCGCGATCACGAGCCCAGACCTTGACGCGACCCTCGCCAAACTTGCCGAGCAGGGCATCCAGCCCGAGAAGCCGCCCTATTCGATCCGCGAGGGCGGCTCCCGCATCGTGTTTGTCAGGGACCCCGATGGGTACAGGGTTGAGATTTTGGAGATGCCGTAGGCATCAGAGATCAAATGATTAGACTTGCTCGTGCTTGGACCTCGACGACCACAGAGTGGGGATGGTCGAGCAGTAGCCCGGAGAAGCATCCAGGCCGATTAGCCCACGCGCGTGGAGATTCTTGAGCTGCTGACCACACGAGCCGCGTCTGTCTTTCTTGGGCGGCTTAGTTACAACCTTACCTACGGCCCGCAACCCGATGACGGCGCGGGCAAGGTCGGGGCCCATGCTTGTGATACGAAGAGCAGTCTGTCTTAGTCAGCGTCTACGCCGCCCCGGCGTAGGCCGGGTACCCGCAGCAACCCGAGCGACACCACCGTAATCAGTACGATCAGAACAACCGAGGTCGCCATCCCGATCCCGCTGAGGAGCCACACCCGCACGATCAGCGAGCAGAGGGAGATCCAACCGGCGATGACAACGCCACGCGCCAGCAGGATGCCCGTCCTGACAACGGCGTGGCCTGCGTCTTTGGCGATCCGGCGCTGCTTGCCGAGCCGCTGCGGGGGAATACCCCGAAAGGCCGATTGAATCTCGTTTCGCGTCCGCGCGCTACCTACGGTCTCAACGCGGTCGGCATGTTGTTCCGCGTCCAAGCGTCCTTCATCTCGCGCCTGCTCAAGATACGCGACTGCATCTTCGCGTTCGACCCGCGACACCAGGCGATCTCCAGGCCGCTCCCGCGCGGGCTTCAGCGGCGGTAGCTCAGAGAGCATCTCACGGATCTCTGCCGCTGTGTGCGCACCTTCGACGAGGTCGATTCGGCGTTGACACTCGTCGGGACTCAGCTGGCCGTCATCGCGGTGGATCTTCAAACGGCGTATGGCGGCAGCTCGCTCGTGGGTCGTGATCCGCAACTCCCGACGCCCGCGTCGGCCCGCGCGAAGGTCGGCGAGCCAAGGAGCGACCTGATCAGCCGTCTTGGCGTCTTCGACCATCATCTTGCGATCGCGGAACTCGAGATCATCGATGAAACCACGTTCGTGAAAGCCTTCGAGTTCGTGGATGGCGAGCTGACGCTCGCGCTCCGAAATCAGCTGTTTGGGACTCACAGAGCGAATCGTAACCGAGCTTGATCCGCGGTACGGAGCGGCGGCGAGCGGTAGCTCCCGCTGACAGGCGCAACTCGAAGGCGAGTCCTCCGTGAGATCGCAAACATCGATCCCGACTACCGCGTGCCTCCGACGAGGTACTGGATCTGGGTTTACTTGCGGTCTACTTGCGTACATCACCTCGATCAGTACCGGGGGGAGATCATCGAGCAGAGATAGACCAGCCTAGAACGCCGAGTCGGCCCATTCCACGAGCCAGCCAATGCATGCGCCACAGTGCGACGCACAATGGCTGCTACACATCGACAGCCCACCGCCAAGGCGGTCGGAGTTCGTGAGCTGCGCCAGAACCTGAGCCGCTATCTGGAGCGCATCAAGGACGGAGAGACGCTGACTGTCACGGAGCGAGGACACGAGATCGCACGGCTCGTGCCCTCGGGTCCCGGCATAAACCCTTACTACCTACGGCTCGCTGAGAAGTATGGCGCGACGATCCCCACACGGAGCTTGCTCGACGCGATCGACAGCCTCCCACCAGGGCGCAGCCATCCCGCGGGTACCACTGACGCGTTTCTCGACGAGAGTCGTCGCGAGCATTTCTGAGCACGAAGGCGGCAGTGAGAACCGTCTATCTTGATACGAGCGTCCTCGGACGCGTGCTGCTCGACGAGCCCGACACGCCGGCGATCAGACGCGAGTTGGGCCTCTTCGACCAGCACGTCTCAAGTCGCCTGCTACGCGTCGAGCTACACCGCCTCGGACGGCGTGAGGACATGCAGGAGTATGTCGATGGACTTCTCCTCGGAAAACTTCTGATCCCCCTGGACGACGAGATCCTGACCGCAGCGGAGACGCTTCCCCCAACCACTGTGGGGACACTCGATGCCATCCACCTTGCTACCGCTATCCGCTTGGCCCAAGCCGGCGAGCTGGACGCGATGATGACCTACGACAAGCGGATGGTCGATGGCGCCCGGGAGCATGGCCTCACAGTCCTGTCTCCAAGCTGATGCACCCGCTCGGGTTCCAGATGCCCCACCTATGGATTCACCTGCTTACAAGCTCGATCAGTAAGGTCTACCTACATCCCTACCCGAGGAGCCAAACATGAATACCTACGTGATCCTGCGTCGTAGTGGTTGGCGATCGCCGGATGAGCTGCAGGAGGCAGCCGGACGTTCGAAAGCGGTCGCCGATGAGGAGATGTCCGACGACATTCGCTGGATTCGCAGCTACGTCTTGGAGGAGGGTGGGCAATCGGTCGGGACGGTCTGCATCTATCAGGCGAGCAGCCCCGAGGCGATCCGCGACCACGCTTCCCGTGCCGCCCTGCCTGTGGACGAGATCATTCCCGTGGCAGACACGGTCATTGTCCGTCCCGATCCGGAGGCTGCCTCAGCTTAGGAGTAGCGCGCGGCGATAGCCTCGCGTTGTGGAACTGGGTCTTGCCACCTTCGCCGACCTGCCCCTTGGCGCGCCGGCGGGCCGCGCGGCGCAGCGGCTGCGTGAGCTGCTCGAGGAGATCGAGCTTGCCGACCAGCTTGGCCTGGAGGTCTTTGGGGTGGGCGAGCACCATCGGTCCGACTACGCCGTCTCCTCGCCCGCCGTCGCGCTCGCCGCCGCGGCGGCCCGTACGAAGAGCATCCGCCTGAGCAGCGCCGTCACCGTCCTCAGCTCCGCCGACCCGGTCCGGGTCTTCCAGGACTTCGCCACGCTTGACCTGCTCTCCGGCGGGCGCGCCGAGATCATGGCCGGCCGCGGGTCCTTCACCGAGTCCTTTCCCCTGTTCGGCAACGACCTCGAGGACTACGACGAGCTGTTCTCCGAGAAGCTCGACCTGCTGCTCGCGCTGCGCGACTCCGAGCGCGTCACCTGGTCGGGGCGCCACCGGGCCGCGCTGCGCGACGCCGCGGTCTACCCCCGGCCGCTGCAGCAGCCACTGCCCGTCTGGATCGCCGTGGGCGGCTCTCCCGGGTCGGTCGTGCGCGCCGGCGCGCTCGGGCTTCCGCTGATGCTCGCGATCATCGGCGGCGCCCCCGCACGCTTCGCCCCGCTGATCGACCTCTACCGCCAGGCTCTCGATGGAGCGCAGGACACACGCAGAGACGAGTTGGCCGATGGAACGACCCCGAGGGAAGGAGGCCCCCATGGCGAGGCCGCCCAGGGGAATGAGACAGCCGAGCACGACGCGGCAGGCCGATCGGCGGGACCCGCCGTCGGGATCAACTCCCACACCTACCTCGCCGACACCTCCCAGCGCGCGGCCGACGAGTACTTCCCCTCCTACTCCCAGGTCATGAACCGCATTGGGCGCGAGCGCGGCTGGTCACCGATGACTCGTCAGCAGTTCGACGCCGCGTGCTCCCCCGCCGGCCACCTGTTGGTCGGCAGCCCCCAGCAGGTGGCCGAGAAGATCCTCGCCGAGCACGAGCTCTTCCGTCACGACCGCTTTCTCGCCCAGATCAGCATCGGCACCCTGCCTCACGAGCGGGTCCTGCACGCCACCGAGCTGTTCGGGACCGAGGTCGCGCCGATCGTCCGCGGGGCTCTGGCGCAGCGCGGCTCCACTGCCAGCAGCGCGAGCGCATCGACGGGTCCAGGCCCAACGCGCCTTGGCGGCACGAGCGGCGCATCCACAGGTACCGGCCCCGCTCGTCCCGGCGGCGCGAGCGGCGCATCGACAGGTATCGGCCCAGCCCGCCCCGGCTGATCGAGCGCCCTACGCCGCAACCGGGTGCCGCGTCTCGACGCCGTCGAGCAGCTGCCAGTTGCCCTCCAGCGCCGCCTGCGCCCGCGCCGCCATGCGCTCGCCGGCGACAGCGCGCTCGCCGGCGTCCTTGGGCATCAGCTCTGCGATCAGCTCGCGCGCCTGGCGGGCGTGCTCCACGTCGAGCTTTGCGTGCAGCTTGAAGTACGCCGCTCCCGGGGAGTCCTCGGGCACGCCGTAGTGGGTCGCCAGACCCTCCAGCTTGGTGGTCGAGATCGCCGGCTGGCTCGCCTCGATCGTGTACAGCACCGCCAGGTGCTCCAGCACGTCCGCTCCCGCTGTCCACGCCTGCGCGCACGCGCGCGTCTGCACCAGCGGCTCCCCGCTCGCGCCAGCGGGCTGGCCGATCTTCGATCGGTCGCCGCGACTCGCTGTCTCGCCGGCTTCCGCTGGCTCGCCGGCTTCCCGCGTGGCCACTGCGCGCGCGAAGTCGTCCCACAGCTCCACGTGGCTCTCCTCCTCCGCCGCGTGGCGGGCAAGCCCGGTCGCGTGCTCCGAGCCCGCCTGCTCAGCGGCCAGCCGCGAAGCCTCCGCCAGCGCCACCACCGCATGGCGGTACTCCCCCGCGTACAGCTCCAGCTCCTGCGGCGCCAGCTCCCCCGCGCTCCAGCGCTGGTAGAACGGGTGATCGAGCACGTTCGTGCGCCTGCGCGCCTCGTCGAGCTGGGCGACTATGTCCATCGTGAATCCCCTTTTTGGTCGGCTGCGTGGTGGGCACATCGTACGCCCAGCGGCGGTCGCAGGCGAAGCGTTACCCTTCACGTGAGCGATGGCTGACACCGGCAAGATCGCCAAGAACCTCGAGCGCTTCGCCCAGGCGGTGGCCGCGCACGACCGTGAGAACCCCACTCACACCGCTCACGGCATCGGCCTCGCCCACTTCGACATGGAGCGCCTCGGCTTCGAGGAGGGCGAGGAGATCCTGCCCGGCATCACCATCCACGCCGACTCCGGCGTCACCGGCAACTTCCGCGTGCTCTGCGACGGGCAGCACGACGAGGAGCACGAGGAGTCCGAGCGGGCAGTCGTCGAGGCCGTCGCCACCCAGGCCGTCCCCGCCATTGCGCCCGACGGGGAGAGCGAGCCTCGATTCCGGCCGTTCGGCGAGTGACCGAGGCCGCTTGAAGCCGACGCTTCAACTCAGGCGGTTCGGCTAGCGGACCCACAGCTCAGAGCGGTCGGCGGATGGATCGAGCCAGATCGCCTGCTGAACGACCGCCCGCTCAGCGAGCAGGGATCGGGGCAGGCACCCCCGCGCGCGCCGCGATCGTCGCCACCAACCGCTCGATCGTCGGGCACGGCACCCCGTGGCGGGCAGCGGCGCGCAGCACCGCGCCGGGGATCGCGTCCAGCTCGGGGGTACGACCCGCGACGATGTCGCGCTGCATCGAGCTCCCCAGCGTGGGGTGGGCAGCGCTCAGTTCACCCAGGGGGTCGGTCGCATCCATGCTCGCCCCCTCTGCCGTCGCCACTGCGCAGCCCTCCTCGATCGCCCCCACCAGCTCCGCGCGCAGCTCCGGCGTGCAGAGGATCTCCCCGAGCAGCTTGTCGAACGCGCTCGTCGTGCACGCCAGCGCGTTGAGCCGTACCAGCTTGCCCCACATCACCTGCGGCTCGGACTCCCCCACCCGCGCCGGGATCCCCGCATCCTGGAGGATGCCTGCCAGGCCCTCCATCGCCGGGCGTGCCGCGGGGTCGTCGCAGGCCATGTCGATCCGCAGAAACGGGCTCGTGTGCACCACCACCCCCGGCTCGGGGCGGTCGGCCTCCACGCGGATCGTTCCCGCCACCACCGTCCCCTCCCCGAAGCGCTCGCGCAGCAGCGCGAGGTGGTCGAGCCCGTTGAGCAGCGGCAACACCAGCGCCGGCCGACCGATCGAAGATCGGTCGGCGACGCGCTCGAGCGCCTCCTCGAGGCCCGTCGCCTTGGTCGCCACCACCAGCACGTCCACCGGCTCCTCCAAGCGCCCCGTCGCGCGCGGGTGGGCGACGAAGTCCCCCAACCGCACCGAGCTCACCCGCAGGCCGCGCTCGGCGATCAGCGCGGCCGTCTCCTCCCGCGCCACGACGATCGTCGGAGTTCCCGCGCGGTCGAGCGCGCCCGCCACCAGGCCGCCCACGCCGCCGGGGCCCAACACCGCGATCGTCATAACACCGCGATCGTCATGGCAGGGGGTCCACCAGCACTCCGGGGTTGAGGACGCCTCGCGGGTCCACCGCCGCCTTCGCGCCGCGCAGCGCCGCCGCGAACGCCTCCGGGCGCTGGCGGTCGTACCACGGGCGGTGGTCGCGGCCCACCGCGTGGTGGTGGGTGATCGTTCCCCCCTCCCGCAAGATCGCCCCCGAGACCGCGCGCTTGATCTCCCGCCACTGGTCGATCTCCTCCCCCCGCCTTCCGCGCGCGAGCACCGTGTAGTAGGGCGCCGGCCCGTCGGGGTACACGTGGGTGAAGCGGCACGACACCCCGCCGGGGTCCGCGCCCACCTCGCGCATCGCCTGCTCCGCCGCCGCCGTCACCTGCTCGTGGAAGGCCGGGAAGCGCTCCCACGTGATCGCCGTCTCGAACGTCTCGCTGATCACGCCCATCGCCACGAACACGTCGCGCAGGTAGGGAGCCCGCAGGAACGCCTCCCGCCATGAGCCCACCGCGTCCCCGCGGCCACCGCTGCCACCGGCGTCTCCGCCTGGGGCGCCCGCGCCACTGCTCCCACTCCCACCGCCGGCGCCTGCCTCGGAGGTTCCGCCGCGCGGGCTCCCACCTGTGCGCTCCCCCACCTCGCCCTCGTGCTCGCGGCAGATCTCCACCGCCCGCTCCATCGACCCGTCCACCGGGTGGTCGCCTGACTCGAAGCCCAGCACCAGCAGCGCGCGGGAGCCGTCGCCCGCCATCGTCATCCGCGCCTCCCGCGGGTCGATCAGTCGACAGTTGGCGGGGTTCAACCCCGACTGGCTGAGCGCCCGCACGCACTCCGCGCCCCCTGCGAAGTCCGCGAAGCGCACGCCCGCCGAGCGGCGGTGGGTGGGGCGCGGCTGCACGCGCACCCACGCCTCGGTGATCGCCCCCAGCGTGCCCTCCGAGCCCACAAGCATCCGGTCGGGGCTCACTCCCGCGCCCGACCCTGGAAGCCTGCGCGACTCCCACGCGCCCGCGAGGGTGATCGCGCGCACGGACTCCACGAAGTCCTCTACGTGCGTCCACACGGTCGCGAAGTGCCCCGCCGCGCGCGTCGCGATCCAGCCTCCCAGCGTGGAGAGCTCGAACGACTGCGGGAAGTGGCGCAGCGTCAGGCCGTGCTCGGCGAGCTGGCGCTCAAGCGTCGGTCCGTTGGCGCCCGCCTGGATGCGCGCTGCGCGAGAAACCGGATCGACCTCCAGCACCCGCCCCATCGCGCCCATGTCGACGGTGACCGCGCCGTTGTAGGCGCTGGACACCTCGGGCCGCACTCCGCCCACCACACTCGTGCCGCCCCCGTACGGAATCGCCGCCACGCGCTCGGCCGAGCACCACTCCAGCACCCGTGCCACCTCGCTCTCCTCACGCGGATACGCGACGAAGTCGGGGGGGTACTCGAAGCTGCCGCGAAAGCCCCGCACCACGTCGGCGTAGGACTTGCCCCACGCGTGCGCAGCGCGCGCGTGGACGTCGCTTGAGCAGATCTCCGCCAGCGCTTGCGGCGGCGCGACCCGGGGCACGGGCAGCGCCACCTCCTCCAACGGCACCGGGTCCTCGACCTCCACCTCGCCCAGGCCCAGGTGCGCCGCGAGTCCGCCGGCCGCCGCACGCACCTCCGCGGGGGAGAACCGCTGGTCCTCGTAGCCCCAGCCCCAGTGGTTGCGTCGACGGTCCTCCACGAGCCGAGTCTATTTGCGCCGGGCGCCTCGGACAACAGGGGGAGTCCGCCCGGGCCGCCGCGCGACGCGCCGACGCGGGGCACGACGCCCCGCGCCCATCCGCCTCGTGCCCGCGCTCGCCCGCGCGGACGATCCCCAAAGACCCCGAACGGCATGTGACCACTCGGACAACAGGGCAGTTACGCCGACAAGCGACGGGGGCACTAGCCTTCTCCGTGCATGTCCGCCCGACCCGAGCCCCTCGCAGCGCAGCCCGAGATCCTTGCCCGCGGCCCCTGGCCGCTGGAGCGGGTCGCCGCGCGCTGGAGCGAGCAGTCCTTCGAGCCTGCGCCCGCGCACGTCGAGGCCGCCGACGCCGCGATCGCGGCGCTGCACGAGCGGGGCTCCCCCAGCCACGACGGGATGGCCGGGCGGCTGGTCGACTACCGCGAGCGCGACGGGGGCCTCGAGCTCGAGCTGCAGCCCCTGCGCTGGGCGCTGCGCCTGGTGAGCGGCGACGCCTCGTGCAGCATGGCCGCGCTGTGCGTGACCCGCTCCGCGGACGGGCGCTGGCTGGCGGGGCGGCGCGCTCCGTGGCTGGCCTCCTGGGCCGGCCGCTGGGCGCTCGGGGCCGGCGGCTCCGTGGACCTTGGCGAGAACCCCGCCCACACGCTCGTCCGGGAGCTTCAGGAGGAGTGGTCGGTCGCGCCCGAGCGCGTGCAGGGGGAGGCTCTGGTGGCGCTGCCCCACCGCCTCGTGATGTTCGTCGGGCAGGCCTGGCTGCCCGAGGGCGCGGAGGTCACGCCCGACCACGAGCACGACGCCTTCGCCTGGTGGCCCGCGGAGATCGGAGAGTGGCCCGCCGAGGCTGGCGAGAGCCTGCCCCGGATGGCGCGCTGGCTGTCGCAGTGAGCCACGAGCTCCTATTCACCCGCCTGAAGTGGACGTCCTTCACCCACTCCTGCATCTACACCGCGTTGCTCATATGCGCCTTCGCCGCCGGCAAGCCCCAGCCAGCGACGTTCGTGCTTGGGCTCACCCACGGACTGCTTTGGATCGGGATGTCGCTGACCTGCATTGTGTGCGTGCGCCTGCGGCTCGTCCCGCTGCGCCTCGCCGCCGCCGTCGCCGTGCTCGGCGGGATCGGGCCGTTCTTCGGCAGCTTCGAGTTCGTCCGCGAGCAGCGTCGCCGGCGGCTCGGTGGAATGCCGACAAACCCTGTGAAAGCCAGGTGAAACCCCCCTCCCGCGATTCACTCCGCCCACCCGCCGCGCTAGAGTGATTACAGATGGCGGCATCCACGGCGACTGAGCAGACAATCGACGTCGTCACCCCCGCCGCGGGCGAGTCGGTCACCGAGGGGACGATCCTCGAATGGCATGTCAAGGTGGGCGACGCGATCCGGCGCGACGACACCATCGTCGAGATCTCCACCGACAAGGTGGACGTGGAGCTGCCCGCGCCCGCCACCGGCACCGTCAGCGAGCTGCTCGTCGAAGAGGGCGACACGGTCACCGTCGGCCAGGTGATCGCGCGGATCGCCGTGGGAGCCGACGGCTCGACCGGCACCGCGCCGGCTGCGTCGCCTGCAACCGACGGCGCCGCGAGCTCCAGCGACGGTACACCCGACGGCGTACGGGTCTCTCCAGTCGCCGCTCGCGCCGCCGCCGCCGAGGGCATCGATCTCGCGCACATCTCGGGCAGCGGCCCGGCGGGGCGCATCGTCAAGGCCGACGTGCTCGAAGCCGCGGCGGGCAACGGGGACACAGGAACGGTTGCGCCGCCCGGCGCCGAGCCGATGAAGGGGGGCGCCGCGGCGCTCGCCCGCTACATGGAGCAGTCGCTTTCGATTCCCACCGCCACGAGCTTCCGCACACTCGCCGTCACCGCGCTCGACGCCCGCCGGCGCGAGCTCAAGGCGGCGGGCCGCAAGGTCTCCTTCACGCACCTCATCGCCTACGCGATCGCCCGCGCCGCGCAGGACATGCCGGTGATGACCGAGCACTTCGCCGCCATCGACGGCCGCCCCCACCGCGTGCGCGACGCGCAGGTCAACCTCGGCCTCGCGGTGGACGTGGAGAAGCAGCGACGGCTCGCGCACGCTGATGGTCCCCGTGATCCGCGACGCCGCCCGCCTGCCCTTCGAGCGTTTCCTCGCCGCCTACGACGCGCTGGTGGAGCGGGCGCGCACCAACACGCTCACCGCCGACGACCTGGTGGGGGCGAACCTCACGCTCACCAACCCCGGGGGCCTCGGCACCGTCGCCTCGGTCCCGCGGCTGATGGGCGGCCAGGGGACGATCGTCGCGACCGGCTCGATCGGCTACCCCCCGGGCCTCGCCAACATCGGCGCGATGATCGGGGCGGAGAAGGTCATGACGATGACCTCCACCTACGACCACCGCGTCATCCAGGGAGCGGAGTCGGGCCGCTTCCTGGGGCGCATCGAGGAGTACCTGCAGGGGGAGCTCGGCTTCTACGACGGCGTCTTCGCCTCGCTCGGCGTCGAGCTCGGTCCCGCTCCGGCGGTGCCAGCGCCGGCTGCCGCAGCCGCCGCGGCCGCGGCCACCGCCGAGGAGGCGGGCCGCGGGGCCCCGCGCGGCGCCCCCGACGAAGAGCTGCTGCAGGCCGTGCAGTCCGCCACCGCGCTGCTGAAGGCGTTCCGCACCCACGGCCATCTCGCCGCGCGCCTGGACCCGCTCGGCACCGAGCCCGAGGGCGACCCGGCGCTTGACCCCGAGCCGCTGGGGCTCACGCCCGAGTTGATGGCCCAGATCCCCGCCAAGATCCTGCGCATGTGGGTGCCCGGGGCGACTCTCGCCGACGCCCTGCCGCACCTGCGCGAGACCTACTGCGGGACGATCGCGTATGAGATCGAGCACATCTCCTCCCACCGCCAGCGCGTGTGGCTGCGCGAGAAGATCGAGTCCGGGACGTTCCGCCAGCCGTTGACCAGCGACGAGCGGCTCACGCTGCTCAAGCGCCTGGTCGAGGTCGACGCGCTGGAGCGCTTCATGCACAAGGCCTACCTCGGGCCAGCACCAGTTCTCGATCGAGGGGCTCGACATGACGGTGCCGATGCTCGACGAGCTGATCCAGCTCGCCGCCGCCCACGGCGGCAAGGAGGTCGTGATCGGGATGGCCCACCGCGGGCGGCTGAACGTGCTCGCGCACAACCTCGGGCGCCCCTACGACACGATCTTCGCCGAGTTCGAGGGAGCCTCGACGCTCGAGGCGGTCACCACGATCCCCCAGGGGGGCACGGGCGACGTCAAGTACCACCACGGCACCCACGGCTCCTACCTGCTGCCCGACGGGGAGACGATCCAAGTCAACCTGGAGTCCAACCCCTCCCACCTCGAGTACGTCTCCGCGGTCGTCGAGGGCGCCACCCGCGCCGCCCAGACCACCCGCCAGGGCGCCCACGCCCACCAGGACACCGACGCCGCGGTGCCGATCGCGATCCACGGCGACGCCTCCTTCCCAGCCCAGGGCGTGGTCGCCGAGACGCTCAACCTGCAGGCGCTCGACGGCTACAAGGTCGGCGGCACGGTGCACCTCATCACCAACAACCAGATCGGCTTCACGACCGACCCCGACGACGCCCGCTCCACCCGCTGGGCCTCCGACCTGGCGAAGGGCTTCGACGTGCCGATCATCCACGTCAACGCCGACGACGTCCCCGCCTGCATGAGCGCGGTGCGCCTGGCCTTCGCCTTCCGCAAGGAATTCGGCCACGACGTGCTGATCGACCTGATCGGCTACCGCCGCTTCGGGCACAACGAGTCCGACGAGCCCGCCTACACCCAGCCGGAGATGTACGCCAAGATCAAGGGCCACCGAAGCGCGTCGCGGAGCTGTGGGCCGAGCGCCTGATCGCCGACGGAGTGGTGAGCAAGGAGCAGGTCGACCAGCTCGCCCAGGGGGTGTGGGACAACCTCACGACCTCTGCACCAGCGCCTGAAGGCGAAGATCGCCGCAGCCGCGGAGCACGGCTCGGCGGCGAGCGGCACCGGCGAATACCAGCTCGACCGCTCCCCCTGCCCCGAAGTGCAGACCGCCGTGGCCGCCGAGCGCCTGCGCGAGCTCGGTGACGCAGCTGCTGCGCACGCCCGAGGGCTTCACGGTGCACCCGAAGCTCGTCAAACAGCTCGAGCGCCGCCGCGCCGCCCTGGAGGAGCACGGGGGCGCCGATCGGGGGGAGGCCGGCAGGATTGCAGATGGAGTCGGGGGCGCGGCCGGGCGAGCACCGGCGGGGGCACCGACGGAGCGGGAACCGACGGGAGCGCAGATGGAGTCGGGGGCGCCGGCCACACGCAGGGCGGCGAGCACGCCCGCCTCGACTGGGCGCACGCGGAGGCGCTGGCATTCGCGTCACTGCTCACCGAGGGCACCCCCATCCGCCTGACCGGCCAGGACACCGAGCGGGGCACCTTCAGCCAGCGCCACATGGTGCTGCACGACGCCAAGACCGGGCAGACGGTCTGCCCGATCCAGAGCCTCCCCGAGGCGCTCGCGCCGTTCGAGCTGCACAACAGCCCGCTCTCCGAGCTGGCCTGCATGGGCTTCGAGTACGGCTACTCGCCAGGAGGCCCCCGAGACGCTTGTGCTGTGGGAGGCCCAGTTCGGCGACTTCGTCAACTCCGCGCAGGTGATCGTCGACCAGTTCATCGTCTCCGGCCTGGCGAAGTGGGGGCAGACCTCGCGTCTCACGCTGCTGCTGCCCCACGGCTACGAGGGCTCCGGCCCCGAGCACTCCTCGGCGCGCCTGGAGCGCTTCCTCGCGCTGGCCGCCGAGGGCAACATCCGCGTGGCCAACCTCACGACGCCCGCCCAGTACTTCCACCTGCTGCGCCGCCAGGCCCGCATCGCCAAGCAGCGGCCGCTCGTGATCATGACGCCCAAGTCGCTGCTGCGCCTGCCCCAGGCGTCCAGCGGGATCGCCGAGCTCGCCGAGGACAGCCGCTTCCAGCCGGTGCTCGCCGAGCCGGGCGTGCAGGACGAGAAGGTCACGCGGCTGGTGCTGTGCACCGGGCAAGATCTACTACGACCTCGTCGGCCACCCCGACCGCCAGGGCTCCGAGGGCGTCGCGGTCGGGCGCGTGGAGCTGCTCTACCCCTTCCCCGAAGGCCAGATCCTCGCGCTGATGGGCCGCTACCCCAACCTCCGCGAGGTCGTCTGGACGCAGGAAGAGCCACGCAACATGGGCGCCCGCGCGCACATGTTCCCCCGCCTGATGCAGATCCTGCCCGCGCAGATGCACTTCGGCTACGTCGGGCGCCCCGAGCGCGCCAGCCCCGGCGAGGGCTACCCCGCCGCGCACGCCTCCGAACAGAGCCGGATCGTGCGCACCGCCCTGGACCTCACTGTGGACACCTCCCAGTACCCCCGCAAGACCCCCGGAGAGCGCTGAATGGTTGGGGGAGGGCAGGCCCTCCCCCAAAGGCCCCCTCCCCGCTGAATGGTTGGGGGAAGGCAGGCCCCGGGGTGGGTGGGCCTCTCCTATCGGGGAAGGTCGGGAGGGGGGCCTGCCCCCCTCCCGATTAGGCCCCCTCCCTTTGGTTCATACTTAGAAGATGCTCTGGCGACGCTTCATGAACATCTTGCGCCAGCGCCGTCGCCGCAGGCGCGCGCGGCGCGGCTGAGCTTAGGAGTCGCGGGCTTCGCAGCGACAACCGCTTCGCGTACCTCGTGCCTCTGGTGGATCTCGATAGCCCGCACGTCCAGCGCATCCTCGCCCGCGTGCGAGCGATCCCTCCCGGATTCGTGCGCACCTACGGCGACTGCTCGCCCGGCGCGCCGCGCGTTGCGGGCGCAGTGCTTGCCGCCTGCCCCTCCGGCGCCGCACCGTGGCACCGGGTCGTGCGCGCGGACGGCTCGCTCGCCAAGGGCGCCCGTCAGCGCGCGCTGCTCGACGCCGAGGGCGTGCCGTTCCGAGGGGAGCGCGTGGACCTGCGCGTGGCTCGGGTGCTCGACCTCTGAGGCGCCGGCGACCTACCGACCCCGCCACACAGGGTCGCGCTTCTCCTTGAACGCGCTGGCGCCCTCTTTGGCGTCCTCGGAGGCGAAGACGGGGCCGGAGATCGCGCCCTGGCGCTCCCACATCTCCGCGCTGGACCAGTCGAACTGCTCCTGGAGGATCTGCTTGGAGGCGATCAGCGCGAGGGGGCCGTTCTTGGCCAGCGTCGCCGCCAGCTCCAGCGCTACCTCGACGGCGCCGTCGGGCTCGGCGAGGCGGTTGACCACGCCGAGCTCGTGGAAGCGCTCGGCGGGCTGCACGTCGCCGGTGAGGGCCAGCTCCATCACCACGTGGTAGGGCATCCGCCGCGGCAGACGCAGCAGCGCGCCGCCGGCCGCCACCAGCGAGCGCTTGGCCTCGGGGATGCCCATCTTCGCCCCCTTCGCCGCCACGATCAGGTCGCACGCCAGCGCGATCTCCATGCCCCCGGCCACCGCGAAGCCCTCGATCGCCGCGATCAGCGGCTTGCGCGAGGCGCGCTGGGCGATGCCCGCGAAGCCGCGGTCGCCGAACCAGGGGGATTCGCCGCGCACGAACGCCCCCAGGTCCATGCCCGCGCAGAAGAAGCCTCCCGCCCCGGTGAGAATCCCGACCGACAGGTCCTCGTCTCCGTCCAGCTCATCGAGGGCGCCGGCCACACCCTCGGCCACAGCTCCGTTGACGGCGTTTCGCACCTGGGGGCGGTTGAGCGTGATCAGCAGCACGCTCCCGCGTCGCTCGGCCAGCACGGCGGGGGGCTCGGCGGTGGAGGCGTTGGTCGTCGCGTCAGTGGTGGCGGCAGCGTTATTGGTCATAGCGGCATCCTACGCCGCGAACAGCCGCAGCTCCGGCTCGCGCTCGCCGCGGAGCACCTCCAGATCGACCTCCACGCACTCGATCCCCCGTGCCTGCGCGAGCACGCGCGCCTGGGGCTTGATCCGCTGCGCCGCCAGCACCCCGCGGCAGGCGCCGAGCGCGGGGTCCAGGCGGATGCGCTCCAGGTAGCGCGTGAGCTGCTCCACCGCGTCGATCGTCGCGATGCGCTTGATCTCCACCGCCACCCACTCGTCCTCGCCGTCGCGGCACATCAGGTCCACCGGGCCGATGTCGGTGGGCCACTCGCGCCGCACGAGCCGGAAGCCCTCGCCGCACCACGCCGGGGCGTCCGCGAGCAGTTCCTGCAGCTCGCGCTCCAGGCCCTCCTTCTCAAGCGAGACCAGTGTGTCCAGCTCGTGCTCGATGTCCGATAGCACCTCGGCGACTGCGATCTCCAGCCGGTCCTCCTGGCGC
Source organism: uncultured Solirubrobacterales bacterium (assembly GCA_963703395.1). Classification (GTDB taxonomy): domain Bacteria; phylum Actinomycetota; class Thermoleophilia; order Solirubrobacterales; family Solirubrobacteraceae; genus Palsa-744. Next base: position 2,494,486 of record OY969817.1, read on the forward strand.
TGCTTGCGCACTGTCATCCGCACCAGCCGGCCCTCTGCGTCGTGCGCTAGCTCGACCGCGGTCGGCGGCGTCATCCAGTTCAGCGGCTTCACGTTCGGCCCCCCGCCGTCGGCCCACACCATGAACGTCCCGTCCGCCTTCATCATCAAGAGGCGCACCGCCTCCGGCAGCACCGTCGTCAGACGGCCGACGTAGGAGACCTCGCAGCGGGCGACGATCAGGCGCACCCGGGCAACCTACCGGGCCGAGCGGATCGCACCGACGGCCGCTCCACCGGCGCGCAGTGTCTCTAGTCGGTGTCATGAGGGGGGCCAAGCGACGCCCGCCCCTCGTCCTCGCTCGCAGACGGGAGCTGCGGCGTACCGGTCGAGTCCTGCACCGCCGTTTGCTGGAGGATCTGGCCGCCGGCGGGCTCCTCCTTCACCACCCCGCCGTTCAGCGCCTCGCGGAACTCGCGCATGCTCCTGCCCGCGGCGCGCGCTAGTTCCGGCAGGCGTTTGGGGCCGAGCACCACGAGCGCCACCGCGGCGAGGAACAGGATGTGTATGGGGTTCTCGATGCCCACGCGTCCCAGGCTAGCGTGCCCCCTGACCCGCGCTGGCACTCGCCGGCGAGCCCCTGAGGCGTGGCCGCGACGCCTCCGGTGCCGGCCGGGCCGCACCGTACCCTGCACCCGTGGCCCAGGCGTCCTCCGCGCAGCCCGGCCGGCCCTATCCGCCGCCCGCCGCCTCCGAGCCCTTCTGGCCCGCGCAGGCGACGGTGCTTGGTGCGATCGCCCTGCAGCTGCTGCTCCCCCACCAGCTCACCGTCGGGCCCCCTTGGCTGATTCCCGGACTGGAGGGGGCGCTGCTGGTCGGGATGTTCATGGCCACTCCCAACCAGCTCGAGCACGAGCACCCCCGGCGCCGGCGCGTGGCGCTCGGCCTCACCGCGTTCGTGAGCGCCGCCAACGTCTACTCGCTGGGCGCCCTCACCCACTTCCTGCTGCACCACAACCCCCCCGGTGGGGGTCGCCCGTTGATCATCGCCGGAGTGCTCATCTGGCTCACCAACTTCCTGATCTTCGCGCTCTGGTACTGGGAGGCCGACCGCGGAGGCCCCGGTCGGCGCGCCGCCGGCCACGACGGTCCGCCCGACTTCCTCTTCCCCCAGATGACCGACGACCGCATCGAGCCGCTCGCCTGGCGACCGCGGTTCATCGACTACCTCTACGTCTCCCTCACCAACGCCACCGCCTTCTCCCCCACCGACACGATGCCGCTCACGCCCACCGCCAAGAGCATCATGGGGGTCCAGGCCCTCGTCTCGCTCGTCACCATCGGGCTGATCGTCTCCCGCGCGGTCAACATCCTCGCCTGAACCCCTCGCCCGAGCCGCCCGCCTGAACCCCTCGCCCGAGCGACTACGCAGCGGAGGGCGTGGGCTGCATCCGCGGCTCGATTGCGAGCGCCTTCAGCACGAGGTCCTTCACCTCCCCGTCCGCCCCCAGGCTCAGCGCGCGCTCAAGCGCCTCCAGCGCACCCTCGCGATCCATCAGGCTCAAACGCAGGCGGCCCAGGCGCTCCCACGCCCCCGCGTCCCCCGGGCCCCGTTCGGCCGCCCGTCGCGCGGCTTCCTCGGCGAGGTCCACCGCGCCCACGTCTTCGTAGATGCGCGCCGCAAAGCGGTGCGGCGCCGGGCGCCTGCCGTCCACGCGCGCCCAGTCTCGCACCGCGCGCGCCGCCGCCTCCAGGTTGCCCGCCTGCCAGAACGCCAGCGTCATCAACCGCAGCACCCCCACGTTGCCCGGTTGCGCTTCGCGCGCGTACACGAGCCGCTGCGCCGCCAGCGCGTACTCCCCTTCGGCCATCGCCCGCTGCGCCGCGACCATGAAGCGCTCCATCCGCTCCCCCGCGGGGTCCGGCTTGGAGAAGTCCACGAAGCTCATGCTCCCCGCCGGCACCGTGCGGATGCCGTGGCTGAACTTCACCCTCGCCCACTGACCGCCACCAAAGGCAGTAGCGCCCCCGACCGCCGGCTCCGCCGATCGGTCCTCGTCGCCTTCGGTGGTGTCGCCCGTGAAGTAGATCCCCTCCACCGTCCCCACCCCCCACTCCGGGTAGGACACGCAGCGCGCGTAGCGGTGCACGACCGAGTGGTCCGGCACCCTGCTCCCGAAGGGGTCGTGCTCCGCCCGCTCCGTCGCTTCCGCCCGCGCGCGCTGCTCCGCCTCGTACGCTCTGCGCCCCGCCTCCTCGCGCGCCTTGCGCGCTGCCGCCGCGCTTGCCCGCACCGCACTACGCGAGATCCGGCCCCCCCGCGAGCCCTCCGCCAGGCGCTCCAGCTGGTCCGCTGCCTCGTTGATCGCCTTCAGGTGGCGCTCGTGCTCGAACTGCTCCCCCGCCGGCGCCAGGTCGGGGTGCCAGCGCTTGGCCATCCGCCGCCGCGCGAGCTGCACCGCCCGCTTGTCGAACGGGGGCTCGAGCTCCAGCAGCAGCATCTGCTGCTCTACGTCCAGGACCGTGGGCATGACTCACAAACGGTAGCGCCACGGGAAGGTCATATCCTGCGGGGCGTGTCCGCCCAGTACATCTTCACGATGCACCGCCTCTCCAAGGTGCACCCGCCCGAGAAGACCGTGCTCAGCGAGCTCACCCTCGCCTTCTACCCCGGCGCCAAGATCGGGGTGCTCGGCTACAACGGCGCCGGCAAGTCAACGCTGCTGCGAATCATGGCGGGGCTCGACGAGGAGTACCGCGGACAGGCGGCGCTCGCGCCCGGCGCCACCGCGGGGATGCTCGAGCAGGAGCCCCACCTCGACGAGTCCAAGGACGTGCTCGGCAACGTCCATGAGGGCGTCGCCGAGACCAAGGCGCTGCTCGACCGCTTCAACGCGCTCGCCGCCGACTACACCGAGGAGTGCGCCGCCGAGTTCGCCGACGTCCAGGCCCAGATCGAAGCGGCCGACGCGTGGAACCTCGACACGCAACTGGAGTACGCGATGGACGCCCTGCGCCTGCCCCCGCCCGACGCTGACGTCGCGCGGCTCTCCGGCGGAGAGCGCCGCCGCGTGGCGCTCTGCCGCCTGTTGCTGCGCGCGCCGGACCTGCTGCTGCTCGACGAGCCCACCAACCACCTCGACGCCGAGTCCGTCGCCTGGTTGGAGCGCCACCTCGCCGAGTACAAGGGCACGATCGTCGCCGTCACCCACGACCGTTACTTCCTCGACAACGTCGCCGGCTGGATCCTCGAGCTCGACCGCGGCCGGGGCATCCCCTACGAGGGCAACTACTCCTCGTGGCTGGAGCAGAAGCAGGCCCGCCTCGCCGCCGAGGAGCGCTCCGAGCAGGGCCGCCAGCGCACGATCGCCGCCGAGCTCGAGTGGGTGCGCACCAACCCCAAGGGCCGGCGCACCAAGTCAAAGGCCCGCCTCGCCCGCTACGAGCAGTTGATCGCCGAGGAGCGCAACGTCCGCTTGGAGGACGTCCAGATCCACATCCCCCCCGGGCCGCGGCTGGGGGAGAAGGTGCTCACCGTCTCCGACCTGCGCAAGGGCTACGGCGATCGACTGCTGATCGACGAGCTCTCCTTCGACCTGCCCCGCGCGGGGATCGTCGGGGTCATCGGCGCCAACGGCGCCGGCAAGACCACCCTCTTCCGGATGATCACCGGCGAGGAGACTCCCGACGGGGGCTCGCTGGAGCTGGGTGAGAGCGTGCAGCTCGCCTACGTCAACCAGTCTCGCGACGCGCTCGACCCCGCCAAGACCGTGTGGGAGGAGATCGCCGACGGCCTCGACCACCTCCAGCTGGGCGAGCGCGTGGTCAACTCCCGCCAGTACGTCGCGGGCTTCAACTTCAAGGGCTCCGACCAGCAGAAGCGCATCGGCAAGCTCTCCGGCGGGGAGCGCAACCGCGTGCACCTCGCCAAGCTGCTGCGCGCCGGTGGCAACCTGCTGCTGCTCGACGAGCCCACCAACGACCTCGACGTGGACACCCTGCGCGCGCTGGAGGAGGCGCTGCTCGGCTTCCCCGGCTGCGCCGTCATCATCTCCCACGACCGCTGGTTCCTGGACCGCATCGCCACCCACGTGCTCGCCTTCGAGGGCGACTCCCGCGTGGCCTGGTTCGAGGGCAACTTCGAGGCCTACGAGGAGCACCGCCACGAGTTGTTGGGGGTCGCCGCGGATCGTCCGCACCGGATCTCCTACAAGCGGCTTGTGCGGGGGTAGCCTCGTACCCGTCTCGCCCACGCCCGTCTTGCGTAGCCGAACGACGTTGCTGTATGCTGTGCGGTATATGGCTGCTACGCGCACACAGGTGTACCTGACCCAGGAGCAGCGTCGTCAGATCGAGGAGCTGCGCGCGCACGATGGACGCACGCTGGCCGAAGTCATCCGCACAGCACTCGACGAGTACCTGGCGACTCATGGTCGCGAAGCCGAGGAGGCGCGACGTGCAAAGCGCCAGCGCGTGCTCGATGAGACTTTCGGCATCGCTCCCGACTTCCCGTACCCCAACCGCGACGAGTCGGATCGCTTCGATAGGGACTGGAACCGAATCGAGCGGGATTAGAGGGTGGCGCAGGCGGCCGGAGGCCGGCGAGCTGGGCCCCTCTTTTTCGGTCAAGGGTGGCGCAGGCGGCTGGAGGCCGGCTGGCCGAAACGGGGATGCGAGCCGAAGGCGAGTGTCCCCCGGCTTCGGTCGGGCCCCTCTTTTTCTGTGAGACAGGCGCTGCTGGATGACCAAGACCTTGCTGGACACAGACGTTCTGATCGACCACCTCCGCGGTCGTTGCCACCTGGAAACGGGCGACACTGCAATCTCAGTCGTCACTCGCACCGAGTTGTTCGCCGGTGACGAGCGCCAGGAGGTCGCCGTGGAGGCGCTGCTCGAGGATTGCGAGGAGGTGGAGGTCGATCCACAGATCGCGCGGCGTGCCGGTCGCGTCAAACGTCAAACCGGGCTGCAGATCGCCGACGCCCTGATCGCCGCCACCGCACTCGAGCGCAAACTGCCGCTGATGACACGCAACCGGCGCCACTTCGACCGCGTCGCGGGCCTGCAACTGCACACGCCTCCAGAGCCGGACAGCCCGTAGCCTTCGCCTCACCGGCTGCACCGGACCAGCTACAGGCGCTCGTGCGGGGGGTGACCAACCTTCTTAGCAGTCGCTAATATCTCTCGCGAACCTCAACGTCGGCGACTACAGATAGGACCGCTGCCATGCCTGACTACACCGCGAAGCAGATCGATGAGATGGAGGCCGCCTTCGGCGGCGGAATGAAGAAGGCGCGCGCCGAGCTCGGCGTGCAGTCCTTCGGGATGCAGGTGATCGACCTTCCCCCCAACTACTCCGACTACCCCGAGCACGACCACGAGGAGGACGGCCAGGAGGAGGTCTACTCCGTGATGCGGGGGTCCGGCGCGATCGAGATCGAAGGCGAGCGCCTGGATCTCACGCCAGAGGTCCTGATTCGGGTCGGCCCGGGCATCAAGCGCAAGCTCTTCGCCGGACCCGAGGGCCTGCGTGTGCTCGCGCTGGGCGGGAAGCCCGGAGCGGCGTACGAGATCCGGGAGTTCACCGAACTGACGGGCGCCAGCGCGTAGCGCAGGAAGTCCCAGGTCTCATTGGAGATCGTCCGCGCGGGCCAGCACCGCAACCCGGGCCGTTGGCGCGGGGCCTCCGTGCCCCGCGGCCCGGCAGCGGCGCATACGACAGGACGCTCAGCGCGCGAACGAGGTGTCCGCGTCCAGCGTGCGCGCCGCGGCGGCGATCAGCCGTGCGGCGGCGTGCACGTCGGCGAGCGCGACGAGCTCCACCGGGGAGTGCATGTAGCGCAGGGGGACCGACACCAGCGCAGTGGGCACCCCGCCGCGGCTGAGGTGCACCGCGTCGGCGTCGGTGCCGGTGTTGCGGCCAATCGCCTCCACCGTGAACGGGATGCCCTCGCGCTCGGCGGTGTCGTGCAGCAGCTCGAAGAGGCGCGGGTGCAGCGTCGAGCCCCTGCTCAGTACCGGGCCTGAGCCGAGCTCGTGCTTGCCTGCCTCCTTGACCTCGATTCCGGGGGCGTCGGTGGCGTGGGTCACGTCCACCACGATCGCCGCGTCGGGCTCCAGTGAGAAGGCGCTCGTGCGCGACCCCCCGAAGGTCGTCTCCTCCTGTGCGGCAGCCACTGCGACGAGCTCCCACTCGGCGCCGCCCGCCTGCGCCACGAGGCGCGCGGCCTCCAGCGCCACGAACGAGCCGAGGCGATTGTCGAGGGCGCGCGAGGCGATGCGCCCGTTCGGCAGCTCCACGGGCTCGCCGGCGATCACCGCGACGTCCCCGATCCGCACGAGCTCGCGCGCCTGCTCGCCGTCGCGTGCGCCGACGTCGATGTGCAGGTCGCGCACCTCCGCGACCTTCTTGCGCTCCTCCTCGCGCAGCAGGTGGATCGGCTTCTTGCCGATCACCCCTGGGATCTCGCCCGCGCGCGTGCCCAGCACCACGCGCTGGCCGACGAGGATCTGCGCGTCCCACCCACCCACCTCGCGGAACCACAGGTAGCCCTCGTCGTCGATGTGGGTGACGATCAGTCCGATCTCGTCGATGTGACCCATCACCACCAGGCGCCTCGCGGACACCTCGCCGCGGGGAGTGGGTGAGCCAGACGGCGGGGGTGGACTAGGTGGGCCAGACGGCGGGGGTGGACTAGGTGGGCCAGATGGAGCGGGTGGGTTGGAGCTTCCGAATGCAGATACCCGCGCGGACGGCGTGCCCACCACGTCCACCCGGGCATCCGCCCCGAACGCCTGCGCCGCTGCGCACCACACCGCCGCGGGCGCGGCCTCGTAGCCCGAGGGGCCGCGAGCGGCGAGCAGCTCGCGCAGGACCTGCGGGAAGTCGTCGCTCATCCGGCGAGCAGCCCTCGCAGGACGTACTGGAGGATGCCGCCGTGGCGGAAGTACTCCGCCTCGCGGGGCGTGTCGATCCGCACCCGTGCCTGGAACTGCACCGGCTCGCCGCCCTCGCGCTCGGTCCGAACCTGCACCTCGTGCGGCGGGCCGCCGCCGGCGGCCATCGCCTCGGCCATGCCCGCGATCGAGAACACCTCCTCGCCGCCCAGTCCCAGCGACTGCGCGCTCTGCCCTTCGGGGAACTGCAGCGGCAGCACGCCCATCCCGATGAGGTTGGAGCGATGGATGCGCTCGAAGCTCTGCGCGATCACCGCGCGCACGCCGAGCAGCTTCGTGCCCTTGGCCGCCCAGTCGCGTGAGGAGCCCGAGCCGTACTCCTTGCCGGCGAGCACCACCAGCGGCACGCCTTCCTGCATGTAGCGCATCGCGGCGTCGTAGATCGACATCTGCTCACCGACCGACGGCCCGCCCTCTGGGCGTCCCGTCGGTGCCCGCAGGTGTCGCGTCACGCCACCTTCGGGAAGCGAGCCCTCCCCTCCGGCCTGCAGCAGGTTGCGGATGCGGATGTTGGCGAAGGTGCCACGCATCATCACCTCGTGGTTGCCGCGGCGGGAGCCGTAGGAGTTGAAGTCGCGCGGTGCGACGCCCTGCTCCTGCAGGTAGAGCCCCGCGGGCCCGTCGCGCTTGATCGATCCGGCAGGAGAGATGTGGTCCGTGGTGACGCTGTCCCCCAAGAGCGCCAGCACGCGCGCGCCCTCCACGTCCGTGACCGGCTCGGGCTCGGCGGGCATGTCCTGGAAGTAGGGGGGCAGGCGCACGTAGGTGGAGCTCTCCTCCCACGCGAAGCGATCTCCCGTCGGGACCTCCAGACCGTTCCAATGCTCGTCCCCGGCGAACACCTCGCTGTAGCTCTTGTGGAACATGCCGGACTGCACCGCCTCCTCGATCGTCTGCGCGACCTCCCGCTCGCTGGGCCAGATGTCGCGCAGGTAGACCTGCTTGCCGTCGGCGTCGCGGCCGAGGGGGTCGCCCACGATGTCGATGTCCATCGTGCCCGCCAGCGCGTAGGCCACGCACAACGGCGGGGAGGCGAGGTAGTTCATCTTCACGTCCGGGTTGATGCGCCCCTCGAAGTTGCGGTTGCCCGAAAGTACGCTCACCACCGCCAGGTCCTTCTCCCCCACGGCCTGCGAGATCTCCTCGGGCAGCGGTCCGGAGTTGCCGATGCACGTGGTGCACCCGTACCCCACCAGGTTGAACCCCAGCCGCTCCAACGGCTCGGTCAGCCCGGCCCGGTCCAGGTATTCGGTCACGACCTTCGAGCCCGGCGCCAGCGAGGTCTTCACCCACGGCTTACGCTGCAGGCCGCGCGCGAGCGCGTTGCGCGCGAGGATCCCTGCCCCGATCATCACCGATGGGTTGGAGGTATTCGTGCAGCTCGTGATCGCGGCGATCACCACGTGGCCGTGGTCGAGCACCGCCTCGGTGCCGCCGGCGAGCGTGACGGGCGCCTCGGAGTGGGCGCGCTCGGGAAGCGCGACGCCCGAACCGCCGCCGGGGCTGGCCACTGCAGCTGTGCCAGCGGCGGTGGACGCCTGCTCCGACTGCCCGCCCGAGGGGCGCGGGCCACCGCCGTTGTGGGGGTCCTGCGCCGCCGTGGGGTCGCTCGCGGGGAACGTGTCGGCCACCGCGTCGTCCTGACCGTTGGGCATGGGCACAAGCCCGGCGAGCGCCCGGCGGAAGGCGCCCTTGGCGTCGCTCAGCGAGACACGGTCCTGCGGGCGCTTGGGCCCCGCGAGGCTCGGCACGACCGCGCCGAGGTCGAGCTCGACCAGCTCCGAGAAGGCCGGCTCGGGCGAGTCCTCGTCATGCCACAGGCCCTGCTCGCGGGCGTAGGCCTCGACCAGCTCGATCCGCTCCTCGGGCCGGCCGGAGAAACGTAGATAGCGCAGCGTCTCCCCGTCGATCGGGAAGATCGCGCAGGTGGAGCCAAACTCCGGCGACATGTTGCCGATCGTCGCACGGTCCGCCAGCGGCAGACCGGCGAGGCCGGCGCCGTGGAACTCCACGAACTTGCCCACCACCCCGCGCTCGCGCAGCATCTGGGTGACGGTCAGCACGAGGTCGGTCGCAGTCGCCCCCTCGGGCAGCTCGCCGTGCAGGCGGAAGCCGACCACCTGCGGAATCAGCATCGACATCGGCTGGCCCAGCATCGCGGCCTCGGCCTCGATCCCGCCGACGCCCCAGCCGAGCACGCCGAGCCCGTTGACCATCGTGGTGTGGGAGTCGGTGCCGACCAGCGTGTCCGGGTAGGCCCTGGGCAGGGGGGAATGCCGATCCCCCACCCCACCTTCGACGCGAGCTCCCACCCGATCCTCCACAAACACCACGCGCGCGAGGTACTCGAGGTTGACCTGGTGCACGATCCCCGTGTCGGGGGGAACCACCTTGAAGTTGTCGAACGCCTGCTGGCCCCAGCGCAGAAAGGCGTAGCGCTCCTGGTTGCGCTCGAACTCACGCTCGGCGTTGATCCGGAAGGCGTCGCGCGTGCCAAAGGCGTCGACCTGCACGGAGTGGTCGATCACGAGCTCCGCGGGCGCGAGCGGGTTGATGCGCGCGGGGTCGCCCCCCATCTGCGCCATCGCCTCGCGCATCGCCGCGAGGTCCACCACCGCGGGGACCCCGGTGAAGTCCTGCATCAGCACGCGCGCAGGCGTAAACGCGATCTCCTGGCTCGGCTGCGCCGCGGGGTCCCAGCCGGCGAGCGCCTCGATGTCCGGGGCGGTGACCGCCCCCGAGCCCTCAGTGCGCAGGAGGTTCTCGAGCAGCACCTTCAGCGAGAACGGCAGCCGCGTCACGTCGAAGCGCGGCCGAAGCGCGTTCAGGCGGAAGACCTCGTACTCGCGCCCGCCCACCTCGAGCGTGCCCCTTGCGTCGAAGCTGTTCTGCGACATGGCCCTCAGTCAATCAGAGAGCACCGACACTCGGCGTGATGCCGGCGGCCGGAGGCCACCCATCAAAAGCCTTTCTGGCCCTCCCCTCCCAGGGCAGTACCTGCCGCCATGCGGGCCCGTTCTAGCTAAGTGCGCTATAGTGTGGTCGTGGTCCGCGTCGGAATGCATGAAGCCAAGAGCCAGCTATCGCGGCTTGTCGAGCTCGCGGCGGGGGGCGAGGAGGTCATCATCCAACGCTCCGGGCGCCCGGCTGCCAGGCTGGTCGCAGTGCAGCGCCGCCGCCCCGTCGCGGAAGCCTTTGGGGCACTGCGCGGTCAGATTGAGCTGGCCGACGATTTCGACAAGCTTCCCGCTGACTTCGCCGAGCACTTCCGCTGAGCCTGCTGCTCGACACGCACGCTGTGTTGTGGCTGCTCGAGGGCGACGCACGCGTCGAAGGAGCCCGCGCCGCGATCGAGGATGCGCGCACGCGTGTGCTGGTCAGCGCAGTGTGCGTCTGGGAGGCAGCCATCAAGAGCGCGCTGGGCAAGCTGCGAGCCCCCGACAACCTGCTCGAGCGCCTCGACGAGTTCGCCTTCGAGCGCCTGCCGATCACCGATGTTCACGCGTGGGCGGTGCGAGCGCTCCCGCCTATTCACAACGACCCCTTCGACCGGCTGCTCGCGGCACAGGCCGTCTGTGAGCGCGCCACCATCGTGTCCGCCGACAAGGTCTTTGACGCATACGCACTTACGCGCATTTGGTAGCTGTCAGGCGGCGCGCTCGACGCGGCCCTTGCCGGCACGCTTGCTGCGCAGCAGCGCCTCGTCGCAGGCCTCCAGCAGCAGCCCGTCGGTCATCTCGGGACGCCACTGGGCGACGCCGATCGAGGCGCCAACGCCGGGGGCGAGACCGAAGGAGGGAACCTCCGCGAGCCGCTGCAGGGCGCGCGCGGCGGCCTGCGCGGCGCTCTCCAGGTCGGCGTTGGGGAGGATCACCACGAACTCGTCCCCCCCGTAGCGGGCCACACGGTCGAAGGCGCGGAACTCGCCCATCAGCGCGCGCGCGACCTCGCGCAGCAGCGTGTCCCCCGCGGGGTGGCCGTGGCGGTCGTTGACGAGCTTGAAGTCGTCGAGGTCGAGCAACATGCACGCCAGGCGCCCGTCGGTGCGCGCGGCACGCCCGATCTCTTCCTGCAGGCGGCGGCGCATCGCGCGGTGGTTCATGCAGCCCGTTACCGCGTCCGTGCCGGCCTCCGCGCGCGCGCGCAGCAGGGCGAGCGCGTTCGCGGCCTGGTCGACCAGCGCCGCGGTCCGCTGGAGCGCGCGCTCGTCGAACGCGTCGGGGCGACGGCGCGCGAGGACCACGACCGCTTCGACCTCCCCGCGCACCGTGAGCGGCGCCAGCAGCGCGCAGCCGGCGCCGCCCGCGACCGCCAGGCGCGGCACGCTGGCCGCCAGTTCGCGCGCCCCGGCGGCGAGCACGCTCTGGCCGGTGCTCGCGACCCAGGCCACCCCGGGGGGACGCTCAGAGCGAGGGGCCACGTAGCTGAGGCGCCCCTCCCCTTCGAAGAGGTACACCACCACCAGCTCCCCCTCCCCCGACTCCTCGGCGGCGAGGTGGTGAACGTGCACCTCGTCGGCCCCCAGCAGCGAGAACAGCTCGCGGGCGAGGGCGCGGAAGATCGCCTCGGGCTCGCCGGCGCCGTCGGCCAGTCGCATGACGCGACGCAGGCCGTCGAGCAGCGGGTCGCCGCCGGCCGCGGCGGGGACCGTCCGTACAGGGGCCTCCATTACGACGCCTGGCATGGGAAAACTATAGCCCTGTGCGTGAGCCACTCCGTGCTCGTGAGCTCACTGCGCTCGGGTTCCTGTTCGTTTTCACTCGGATGCGCGCTTGACGATCTGGCTCCGACAACGATCGGACCGTACGCCAGCGCGCGCACCGCGATAATCGCGCCGGCATGGCCGAGGCGCAAGCCACCTCCTACAGCGGCCGCACGGCGTGGGCGCGCAACCTCGCGGCGCCGGTCCGCGACTTCCTGAGCACCGAGACCGGCAGCGCGATCGTGCTGCTCGCGGCGGCGCTCGCCGCGCTGCTGTGGGCGAACTCGCCGTGGTCGGACTCCTACGAGTCGCTGTGGACGACGAAGCTGTCGATCACGATCGGCGGCGGCGGGATCTCCGCCGACCTGCGCCACTGGGTCAACGAGGGCCTGATGACGTTCTTCTTCCTCGTCGTCGGCCTCGAGGCCAAGCGCGAGCTCGACCTGGGCGAGCTGCGCGAGCGCCGCCGGCTCGCGATCCCGGTGTTCGCGGCGATCGGCGGGATGGCGCGTGCCGGTCGCGATCTACCTCGCGTTCAACGCCGGCGGCCCGGGCGCGCACGGCTGGGGCGCCGCGATGTCGACCGACACCGCGTTCGCGCTCGGCGCGCTGGCGCTGCTCACGCCGCGCGCGCGCGACGCGGCTGCGCGTGTTCCTGCTCACGCTCGCCGTCGTCGACGACCTCGGCGCGCTGCTCGTGATCGCCATCGTCTACACCGACGCACGTCTCGCTCGTCGCGCTGGCCGTCGCGATCGCGCTGTTCGCGGCTGCTGCTCGCGCTGCGCTACGCCCCGCCGTGGCGGCGCCAGGTCTCGGTCGCCGTCGGCGTCGGCGCTGTGGGTCGCGATGTTCAAGTCCGGCATCGACCCGGTGATCGCCGGCCTCGCGATCGGGCTGGTGACGAGCGCCTACCCGCCGTCGCGCGAGGACCTCGAGCGCGCGACCGCGCTCACGCGCTCGTTCCGCGAGCAGCCGACGCCGGAGCTCGCGCGCTCGGCGCAGCTGGGCGTGCTCGTCGGCGATCTCGCCCAACGAGCGGCTCCAGTACGGCCTGCACCCGTGGACGAGCTACGTGATCGTGCCGCTGTTCGCGCTCGCCAACGCCGGCATCCACCTGACCGGCGGCCTGCTCGGCGACGCCGTCACCTCGCCGATCACGCTCGGCATCCTGATCGGCTACGTCGTCGGCAAGCCGCTCGGCATCGTCGGCGCCTCGTGGCTCGCCTCGCGGCCGCGCCCTGCGCGGGCCGCGCCCGCCGCTGAGCTGGCCGGTCGCTCGCCGGCGGCGGCGCGGTCGCCGGCATCGGCTTCACGGTCTCGCTGCTGATCTCGAGCCTCGCCTTCCACGGCGAGCGCCTCGACGAGGCGAAGCTCGGCGTGCTCGGCTCGGCGATCGTCGCGCCGCTGCTGGCGCTGGGCGTGTTCCGCGTGGTCAGGCGACTGCCGAGCGAGGTGCGGGCACGCCAGATCGTCGGCACCGCCGAGGACATCCTCGACCTCTCCGACGACGTCGATCCCGGCGCGCGACCACATCCGCGGGCCCGACGACGCGCCGGTGACGCTCGTCGAGTACGGCGACTTCGAGTGCCCCTACTGCGGGCAGGCCGAGCCGGTCATCCGCGAGCTGCTGGCGTCGTTCGGCGACGACGTGCGCTACGTCTGGCGCCACCTGCCGCTCAACGACGTCCACCCCGACGCCCAGCTCGCCGCCGAGGCGTCCGAGGCGGCCGCCGCGCAGGGCAGGTTCTGGGAGATGCTACGACGCGCTGCTCGCCCACCAGGACGAGCTCGACGCCGCGCGACCTCGCGCCGCTACGCCGAGGAGCTCGGCCTCGACGTCGACCGCTTCTGGGAGGAGCTGCGCCGCCACGAGCACGCGCCGCGCGTGGCCGAGGACGTCGCGAGCGCCGACGCGAGCGGGGTCTCGGGCACGCCGACCTTCTTCATCAACGGGCGCCGCCACTACGGCGCCTACGACATCGACACGCTCACCGTGGCCGTGCGAGCCGCGCGCCGGCGCGCCGGCCTGCTGAGCAAGGCGTGAGTCACCACGCGGAACCGTCGCGGGGCACGGAGGCCCCGCGCCCGCGCGCGTGGGGGACCCGCTGCGTCACGCGGACGATCTCAAAGCTCCCTCGGGGTTGCCGTCCAACGATCTCAAAGCTCTCCTCGGGTTGCCGTCCTCGACGTTCTAGTCTCTGCGGGCAGTGCCCTCCCAAGCTGAGAGTGCAGCCTCCGTCCACGAGCGCTCCCCCTCGCAGCGGCGTCCTGCAATCGTCGCGGTCGACGACGAGCCCGCCGTGCTTGCGGCGGTCAGCCGCGACCTGCGCCGCGGCTTCGGCGAGCGCTTCCGGGTGCTGCGTGCGGCCTCCGGGCCCGAGGCGTTGGAGGTCCTGCGCGAGCTGCGTACACGCGGCGAGCGGGTGGCGATGCTGATCGCCGACCAGCGGATGCCGGGGATGCCCGGCACCGAGTACCTGGTGCAGGCGCGCACGATCGTCCCGGACGCCAAGCGGGTGCTGCTGACCGCGTACGCCGACACCGAGGCCGCGATCGCGGCGATCAACGAGGTGGCGCTCGACTACTACCTGCTCAAGCCGTGGGACCCACCCGAGGAGCAGCTCTTCCCGGTGGTGGAGGACCTGTTGACGACCTGGGAGGCCGGGGCGGCGCTTGAATCGGGGGGAGTGCGGGTGGTGGGCCACCGCTTCTCGAAGGAGTCCCACGAGGTGCGCGACTTCCTGGTTCGCAACCGCGTCCCCGCGCGGTGGCTGGACGTGGAGCGCGACGGCGAGGCGCGCGAGCTGCTGCGGGTCGCCGGGGTCGACGCCGAGCGCCTGCCGGTGGCGCTGCTGGAGGACGGCACGGTGCTCGAGCGCCCCACGATCCTGGAGCTGGCGGAGCGCCTCGGCGTCGCGGTCGCCCCCGCGCAGGACCACTACGACCTCGTGGTCGTCGGCGGCGGCCCCGCCGGGCTCGCCGCCGCGGTCTACGGCGCCTCCGAGGGGCTGCGGACGGTGATGGTCGAGCGCGAGGCGCCCAGGCGGCCAGGCCGGTCAGTCGAGCCGCATCGAGAACTACCTCGGGCTTCCCCGCGGGGTTGAGCGGCTCGGACCTCGCGCGCCGCGCTACCGACCAGGCGCGGCGCCTGGGCGCCGAGCTGCTCACGGTCCAGGAGGCGGTCGGCCTGCGCGTCGAGGGCGCGGCGCGGCTGGTGGAGCTCAGCGGCGGCGGGGTGCTGAGCGCGAGCTGCGTGCTCGTCGCCTCCGGCGTGTCCTACCGCCAGCTCGACGTGCCCGGCTTCCTCGAGCTCACCGGCGCGGGCATCTACTACGGAGCCGCCATGACCGAGGCGCGCGCGTGCGCCGACCAGCACGTCGTGGTCATCGGCGGAGCCAACTCCGCCGGCCAGGCCGCGGTCTACTTCGGCGGCTACGCCGCGAGGGTGACGATGCTCGTCCGCGGCCCCTCGCTCGAGCGGTCGATGTCGCACTACCTCATCGAGCAGATCGCGGCGCGGGCAAACGTCGAGGTGCGTACGGGCAGCTCGGCGATCGCCGCGGAGGGCGAGGACGGCCGCCTGCGGCGGCTGCGCGTCCAGGGTCCCGACGGCGAGGAGACGGTGGAGGTGGACGCCTGCTTCGTGTTCATCGGAGCCTCCCCGCGCACGGACTGGCTGGAGGGCGTGCTCGCGCGCGACGAGCGCGGCTTCATCCTCGCCGGCCGTGACGCGCAGGCCGACGGCTGGCCGCTTCAGCGCGAGCCCTACGTGCTGGAGACCACGGTCCCCGGGGTGTTCGTCGCCGGCGACGTGCGCGCACGGTCGATCAAGCGCGTCGCCACCGCGGTGGGCGAGGGCTCGATGGCGGTGTCGCTGATCCACGAGTACCTGGTCGAGGCGTGACCGAGGTACCGGTCACCCTCGACGATCTGCGCACGGTCGACCTCTTCGACGACCTCGACGACGCAGGAGCTCGCCCAGTGGGTCGCGGTCGCACATCCGCGTCACGTGGAACCGGGCGAGGTGATCGCCGAGCAGGGCGAGCAGACGGGCCTGCAGCTCCTGTTGGAGGGCGAGGCGCGGGCGCTGCTCCTCGGCCAGGGCGGCGGCGAGCCGGTCGGCCGCCAGCGCGCGCCGACCTGGATCGGCGCGATCGCGGTGCTCACGGGCGGCCCGATGGGGGTGCGGATGCAGGCGCGAGACCGCCTGCCGGCTCGCGATGGTCGCCCCGGAGGACTTCCGCCGCTTGGCGTTCGCGCAGCCCGTCGATCCACCGGCGGGTGATGGAGCAGGTCGGCGCCGGTGACGGGCCGCCTGACGGCGATCGAGGCAAACCGCGAGCGCCTCGCCTCGCTGGGCACGATGGCGGCGGGGCTCGCCCACGAGCTCAACAACCCCGCCGCCGCCGCGCGCCGCACGGCGACCCAGCTCACGGAGGCGCTCGACGCGATCGGCTCGGCGCTGGGGTCGTTCGTGGAGGCGGGGGTGGAGCGGGAGGACGCGGAGCGGCTGGTGGAGTTGCAGCGCGAGGCGGTCGCCCACGCGGCGCAGGCGACTGCGCTCGACGCGCTGGACGCCTCGGACGCCGAGGAGGAGCTGCTTGGGCGCCTCCAGGCGCTGGACGTGGAGGAGCCGTGGCGGCTCGCCGAGCCGCTGGCGGCAGCGGGCGTGGATCAGCGGTGGCTGGACCGCGTGGCCGAGCTGGCGGGGCCGGCGACGGGTGCGGCGTTGCGCTGGGTCGCGGCCACACTGACCGCGGGCCGGCTGGCGGCGGAGCTGGAGGAGTCCACGGAGCGCATGTCCGCGCTGGTGGGGGCGGTGAAGTCCTACGCCTACATGGACCGCGGCAACCTGGTGGAGGTGGACCTGCACGAGGGCCTGGAGACAACGCTGACGGTGCTGGGGTACAAGCTCAAGCACACCGAGATCGCGGTGGCGCGCGACTACGACCGTACGCTGCCGCAGCTCACGGTCTGGGGATCGGAGCTCAACCAGGTGTGGACGAACCTGCTCGACAACGCGATCGACGCGCTGGGGGAGCGGGGGACGATCACGATTTCCACGCGGGCCGACGGCGAGCTGCGCGGTGGTCGAGATCGCCGACGACGGCCCCGGCGTCCCGGTGGACCTGGCGGGACGGATCTTCGACCCGTTCTTCACCACCAAGGACGTGGGACGCGGGACGGGCCTCGGCCTGGCCACCGCACGGCGCATCGTCGTGGACCGCCACGACGGCTCGCTCACCCTCGACCCCCTCCCCGGCCGCACCACCTTCCGCGTGCGGCTGCCCTTCACCCACACCTGACCGGACGCCTCCCGTCCGGTCCAGCTGTCGGGGACGGCTTGGCCTCCAATGGCGACCCCCGTCCCCGCAAGGGGTGGGGGCGCCGGAGTCAGTGGGCCAGCGCGGCAATCGCATCCACGTCACGAGCTGGGAGCTCGCCTCCCTCGCACTGCGGACTATTACAGATGGGTCGTCCGAGTACGTAGTAATGCGCACCCGTGCTGGGGATAGTCACCGACGCGTCGGCTTCGGGCCGGACCTAGCTTCCGTGAACACCGCACGCTCAACTCGTCAGAGCTTTAATTTTGTACCGATAAACAGAAAACTCTGCAGGTGGTAGGATATTTGGCCAATGACATCCACCCTCTCGTCCGGGGGTTGAGCGCGACGTCCTCGGTCAGACGTCCCATTGGGGGCTGTGCGTAATGTCAATCCCCGCATCTGAGCGGATGGCGGCGGCTCCTACCGTGGCCACCAAGCTGCTGATCCCGCCGACGCCGCGCCACCTGATTCACCGCGAGCGGCTCCTCGACACCCTCGATGAGGGAGTCCGCGAGGGCTTTGTGCTGCTCTCCGCGCCGGCCGGCGCGGGCAAGACCGTGCTGCTCTCCTCGTGGATCGCAGCACGCAGGCTGCCGGGCCCGGCGTGCTGGCTGTCGTTGGACGGCGACGACAACGACGCCTGCCGGCTGCTCGAGGACCTGCTGAGCGCGCTGTGCAGCTCAAAGCTGATCGAGCCCGGCAGCGCACTGAGCCGGTTGAAGCCGCCGATGGGGGCTCGCACGGACCGCTTCCTGGCGCTGCTGGTCAACGGCCTCGCCGAGCTGGACTCCCCGCTGGTGCTCGTGCTCGATGAGATCCACGAGCTGACCAGCCCCCAGGCGACCGCTGCGATCGACTTCCTGGTCCGCCACGCCCCCGAGCAGCTGCGGATCGTGCTGGCCGGCCGTGCCGACCCTCCGCTGCCGGTCGAGCGGCTGCGCGTGAACGGCGCGCTCACAGAGCTCCGCATCGCGGACCTCGCGTTCGATCGGGGTGAGACCGCCGAGCTGTGCCAGCAGCTCGACCTCGCCCTCTCCGGCGCAGACATCGACCTGCTGTGGGCGCGCACCGAGGGCTGGGCCGCGGCTCTGCGACTGGCGGCGCTCTCGCTGCACGGACACCCCGAGCCGGCGCGCTTCCTGGCCGAGTTCGCCGGCACCGACCGGACGGTGGCGGACTACCTCGTCTCCGAGGTCCTTGCCGGCCTGCCGTGGGACCGGCGCGAGTTCATGCTGCGGACCTGCCTCGTGGACGCCGTCAGCCCAGAGCTGGCCGACGCCCTGACCGGCCGCGAGGGCGCCACGCTCACGCTCGCGGCGATCGAGCACCTGGGGGCGCCGGTGGCAGCGACCGACACCGAGGGCCACTGGTACCGCTACCACCCGTTGTTCGGGGAGCTGCTGCGCGCGCACCTGCGCCACGCGCACCCCGATGAGATCCCCTACCTGCATCGCCGCGCGGCGCGCTGGTACTCCGAGCAGGGAGAGACGATGCCCGCCATCCGCCACGCTCTCGCCGGGGAGGACTGGGAGCAGGCGGGCCGCCTGATCGCCGAGAACTGGCTCGAGCTGTTCCTGTGCGGAAGGTCCGCCGCGATGCGCGGCCCGATGGCGCAGCTCCCCTCCGACATCGTCGCGGCCGACCCACGGCTGGCGGCCGCCTTCGCCGGCAGCCGTCTGCAAGACGGGGACCTCCAGGACGCCGAGCGCCACCTCACGATCGCGCGTGCCGGCCGCAGTGAGGCCACCGGGCCCGCCCGCGAGGCGCTGGATCTGATCCTCACGACCGTGGCGCTGTACCACGCGCGCCTGCGTGTCAACGTCAGGGATGCGGAGCGCCTGACCCACAGGCTCACCGACATGGCCCGGGCCTCCTCGCACCACTGCTGGGCGTCGCTGCGCAGCTTCGCGCTCTCCAACCTCGGGGCCGCGTACCTGTGGTCCGGCGATCCCGTGGCTGCCGCAGCGCGCCTGCAGGAGGCGCTCGCGCTCGCCAGCGAGGAGCGGCACGAGCAGATCGCCATGGACTGCCTCGCGCAGCTCGCGCTAGTGCACCTGCTGAGCGGGGAGCTGAACCGCGCCGAGGAGCTCGGCGCGCAGGCGGTGGGGCTGGCCGAGCAGCGCGGCTGGTGCGAGGGACCGGCGGCGGCGTGCGCCTACCTCGCCTCCGCGATCGGCGCCTACCAGCGGGGTGAGTTTGAGCCCGCCGAGGGGCTGCTGACCCGCGCCGCGACCGCCGCAGCCACCGCCGAGGCGCCCGTCCGACTCGCCACCGACCTGCTCCAGGCCCTCGCGCTCGCGGCCGCGGGACCGCGCTCGGCCGCCCGCGGCGCACTGAAGCTGCGCGCGATCCGCGCCGAGCTAGCCGACTGCGACTCCATCCCGGAGCTCCTGGGAGTCGCGCTGGAGGACGTGGAGCCGCGGGTGCTGATGGCCGCCGGAGACCTCGAGCGCGCCGCGGCGACGCTCGCCGCCGCCCACGAGCGGGAACCTCAGCACGTCGAGCTGCTGATCCGCCAGGCGAGCATCGACCTGCGGGCCGGCGAGCTGGAGCAGGCAGCCGCATCGCTCGCCCGGGCGCTTGCGGGGGACGCTGCCAGCACTCACCCCGCGACGCTTGTCGAGGGATGGCTGCTGCGAGCGCTCGTCGACCACGCGGGCGGTGACGATCCCGCCGCCTCCCGCGCGCTCGAGCTTGCGCTCGCACCGGCTGAGCGCGAGCCCTTCCGCGACGCCTTCCTGCTGAACGGACCGGCGGTGCGCGAGCTGCTGGAGCTCCAGGCGCGGACCGGCACCGCCCACCCTGCGCTGCTCGAGGTGCTGCTCGATGGGGTCGGCCAGCGCGCCCCGTCCGGCGCCACGCTGCTCGCGCCGCTCACCGAGCGCGAGCAGCGGATCCTGCGCTACCTGCCCACGATGCTCTCCAACGCCGAGATCGGGGCGGAGGTGTTCGTGTCGCTGAACACCGTCAAGACCCACCTGCGCAGCATCTACCGCAAGCTCGACGCAAGCGGCCGCGCCGACGCGGTGGACAAGGCCCGCCGGCTCGGCCTGCTCCCATCCGGGATCAAGCGGCCCCGGGTCGTACAGCGGGTCTAATCGTCCTTCGGGTCTCGTCGTCCTTCGGGTCTCGTCCTTCGGGTCTCGTCGCCCTTCAGCCCTAATCGTCCTGCGGGCCTAATCGCCCTTCGGGTCTAATCGTCCTTCGGGTCTCATCGTCCTTCGCGGTCGAGGACTCGGAGAGACGCCGCACCTCGATCAGCTCGAGGCCGAGGGCCTGGACGCGGTCGAGCAGCCCGTGCAGCTCTGCCTGGTCGACCGCGGGGCCGCGCAGCACGGTCTCGGCCGATTGGACGGTCGATTCCATGCCCTCGAAAGCGGCGAGGAGCTGCTCGCTCATCCCGCCCTTGATGCGAATCTCGTAGACCGCGGTTTTCACTCTAATCCTCGACGAACACCTCGCGCAGTTTGGCCTCCTCCTCCGCGGAGAGGTTGGTCTCCAGCAATTCCGGCTCGTGGCCGGCGAACGCTTCGCGCACCCTGTCCAGCACGGCATCGGAAGTGAGCGCGAACAGCGCCGAGGTACCGGGTGTCACCTGCTCGCGGACCCGCTTGATGAAACTGTCGTCGATCCCGACGTCGGTGAGCGATCCTCCGATCGCGCCGGCCGCCGCACCGATCGCCAGGCCGAAGATCGGCACGAAGAAGATCAGGCCGAACAGCAGCCCCCAGAAAGCACCGCCGAGCGCACCGGCTCCGGCGAGGTTGTGGAGCTGACGGGTGCGCGGCTTCTTCTTGTCCGCCGGCCAGCTGACCACAGCCGCGTCCTGCACCTTGATCAGCGCTTCGCCCTGCAGTCTCTCCAGCGTTCGCACCGCGTCCTCGGCCCCGCCTGCAGTCGGGAACTTCCAGACCGTGAGAGTCGCCATCGTCACCAACCTCCTTGAGTAGTCGCCTGAACAGTCAGCCCCGGGTCGCGGTGCGGCTGAGGCATCGAACGCGAAGCCCTGTCAACCAAGCGCCTGCTCGGCCTCGGCGGCCGCGAGCAGGCCGACCTCGACGAGGTCGCGCGGGTGCACCCACGCGTCGAGGATCGGGAAGCCTCCAGCTGCGACGATCGCCTCGCGCATCGGGATCGCCCAGCGGTGCTCCAGCAGGGCGATCGCCACCGCCGTGTCGGGGGGGATCTCGGCGAGCACGTCGAGGAGGTCCTCCTCGCCCAGGGCCCCCTCCTCCTGCGACCACATCTGCGCGGCGCCCTCGGCGTCGCCGCCGGCGATCTCCCCCAGGCCGATCAGCGCCTTGACCACCTCGCCGAGCTCCCGCGCCTCGTTCTCGGAGAGGTCGCTGATCTGGAGCGTCGTCACCTCGCCCTCGGCGTCCTTGTGAGCCACGAGGATGTCGATCACCCGAACCACGTCGCGCTCTTTGAGGCTCTGCAGCTGGGCGAGCACCTCACCCTGGAAGTCGGGCCGCTCGAAGCCGACCACAAGCAGCTGCACAGGACCGATCACCGTGCTCAGCCCCCTCCGCCCGCGAGGATCTTCTGCTTCTGGGCCTCGAACTCCTCGTTCGTGAGGACGCCGCTGTCGCGCAGCTGCGCGAGCTTCTGCAACTGCTCAACCGTCGTTTCCGCCGGCGCGGCCGCCGCCGCCGGCGCACTCGGGGGAGCCTGCTGGCCTTCGAGTCCCGAAGGCCGCTGCTCCTGAGATTCCTCCTGCGCCGAGCGCTTGGCGCCCGCGCGGCCGGCCGCGTATCCGACGCCGCCCACCATTGCGCCTCGTAGGAGTGGTCTCCTGCGCCTCATCATCACGCATTGATTTCTCGCGCACCCCCGGGTGAGCGGGCATCACCTGATCGGGGTGATTCGGCGATCGGCGTGGGCCTCGACGATCGGCCTTCGCCCGCTTGGGATGATGCCGGCTCACCCCGTCCCCCTTCAGCATCGCCGCCATGGCGAGCACGGCCGAAGCCTCGTCGCCTCCCGAAGCCTCGTCGGCTCCCAAGCGCGCAGGGCTCGTCCTCGCCGCGCTGATCGCCGTAGCCGCCGTCGCCAACCTGAACCTCGCGGTCGCGAACGTCGCGCTGCCCGACATCGGCAAGGCATTTGAAGCCGGGCAGACCGAACTCGACCTTGTCGCTGTGGGCTACTCCCTGGGTCTCGCGGCCTCGGTCCTCTACCTTGGCGCGGTCGGCGACCGCTACGGGCGCAAGCTGATGCTGCTGCTCGGCATGGGGCTCTCGATTCCGGCGAGCCTGCTCGCGGCGTTTGCGCCGAGCATCGGGGTGCTGCTCGCCGCGCGCCTGCTCGGAGGGCTCTCGGCCGGCATGGCCTACCCCACGACACTCGCGCTGATCACCGCGCTGTGGTCGGGGCCGGCCCGCACGCGCTCGATCGCGCTGTGGTCGGGCATCGGCGGCGCGATCTCCGCACTCGGCCCGCTGCTCTCCGGCGCGCTGCTCACGCAGTTCGACTGGGGCTCCGTCTTCTTCATCACCCTGCCGCTCGCGCTGATCGCGTTCGTGATGGCGTGGCGCCTCGTCCCCGCACACGTCAACGAGACGGCCGACCCCGTCGACAACCTCGGCGGCATCCTCTCGGTGCTGCTCGTCGCCGCGCTCGTGCTGGGGATCAACTTCGCGCCCGTGCCCGGCAAGGGGACGCTCGCGATCGGGCTCGGCGTGATCGCGATCGCCGCCGGGGGCGCATTCATCATTCGCCAGCGCCGCGCGCGCGAGCCGCTGTACGACCTCGACGTCGCCAAACGCACGGTCTTCTGGGTGGCCGCGTGCGCCGGGATCATCGTCTTCGGCACGCTGATGGGCGCGATGTTCGTCGGCCAGCAGTTCCTGCAGAACGTGCTCGGCTACTCCACGCTCGACGCCGGCCTCTCGATCATCCCCGCGGCCGTGTTCATGGTGCTGATCGCCCCGCGCTCGGCCAAGCTCGTGAACACCCACGGCGCCCGCGTGGCCCTGCTGGTCGGCTACGCCTTCTGCCTGCTGGGCTTCGTCACGATGCTGCTGCTGTGGGAAGACCACATCGCCTACTGGAAGGTCGGCCTCGCCTACGCGCTCGTCGGAGCCGGCGTCGGGTTCGCCGGCACCCCCGCCTCACACTCGCTCACCGGCTCGGTGCCGGTGAAGCGCGCGGGCATGGCCTCCGGGACGGCCGACCTGCAGCGCGACCTCGGCGGCGCGATCATGCAGTCGATCCTCGGCGCGATCCTCACCGCCGGCTACGCGGCCGCCGTCGCCACCGCGGTCGCGTCCTCGCCGGACAAAGCGCTCGTCACCAACAGCGTCCAGTCTGAGCTCGAGAAGTCGTTCTCGAGCGCCGCCGACACCGCCCAGCGCTACCCCCACTACGCCGCCCAGATCACGGCGGGCGCGAAGGAATCCTTCCTGCAGGGCGCCGACCACGCCTACCTCGCCGGCATCGTCGCGATCCTGCTCGGCGCCACGCTCGTCTTCTTCCGCTTCCCCAAGCGCCGTCGCGAGGAGGATCTGCTCCGCGAGTACCGCGCACAGGACACCGCCCGCCGGGACGAGCCGGCCCAGGCCGACTTTCGCGGGCGAGGCGAGCCGCGATTCACCCCAACCGGGTGATGTAAGACCACCCATCTGGGCGACAAACGTATGACGGTGAATCCGAGCGATACCTCGCCGCAGAGCGCAGCTGCGCCCTCGCCGTTCCCGCCGATCGCCGACTACGCGTTTCTCTCCGACTGCCACACCGGCGCGCTCGTGGCACCCGACGGGGCGATCGACTGGCTCTGCGTGCCCCGCTTCGACGCTCCCTCCGTGTTCGGGACGCTGCTCGACCGCGAGGCCGGGGCGTTTCGGTTCGGGCCCTTCGGGATCAACGTGCCCACCGCCCGTGTGTACGAGCCCGGCACCAACACCCTGCTCACCACCTGGACCACCTCCAGCGGCTGGGTCGCCGTGCGCGACGCCCTCACCCTCGGTCCCCGCCGCGGCGTGGACATCGTCACGCCCCACACCCGGCCCCCCACCGACGAAGACGCCGAGCACCTGCTCGTGCGCGTCGCCATCTGCATCGAGGGCGAAGTCGAGGTCGAGCTCACCTGCGAACCGGTCTTCGACTACGGGCGCGTGCCCGCCGGGTGGACCGTCGCCGAGAACGGTCACAGCGCTGACGCCACCGGGGCGGGGTTGACCATCCGCCTCGCCACCGACATGGCCCTCGGCGTCGAGGGCGATTGGGTCAGGGCCCGCCACGTCCTCAAACAGGGAGAGCAGATCTATTGCTCGCTCTCGTGGGCCGGGCAGCTGGAGGGGCCGGCGGACGTCGACGACGCCAACGCCCGCCTGGCCACCACGGGGCGCTACTGGCGCGACTGGCTCGGCCGCGCCCGGCTGCCCGACCACCGCTGGCGCGAGTCCATCCAGCGCTCCGCGCTGGCCATCAAGGGGCTCACGTACATGCCCACCGGCGCGACCGTCGCCGCGCTCACCACCTCCCTGCCCGAGACGCCCGGAGGCGAGCGCAACTGGGACTACCGCTACACGTGGCTGCGCGACTCCACCTTCACGCTGCAGGCGCTGCACTACCTCAACCTCGACTGGGAGGCCGAGGAGTTCATGCAGTTCGTCGCCGACCTGGAGCCCAACGGGGACGGGGCGCTGCAGATCATGTACGGGATCGACGGGCGCCGCGACTTGACGGAGACCACCCGCGACGATCTCTCCGGGTACGCCGGCGCGAGCCCTGTGCGGGTCGGCAACGGCGCCTTCGACCAGCGCCAGAACGACGTCTTCGGGGCGGCGCTGGACTCGATCCTGCTGCACAGCCGCCGCTCTCAGCGCCTGCCCCGGCGGCTGTGGCCGATCGTCGAGGCCCAGGCCGAATGCGCCACCCGCGTCTGGCGCGAACCCGACCAGGGCATCTGGGAGGCCCGCGGTGCGCCCCAACACTACGTCTCCTCGAAGCTCATGTGCTGGGTTGCCATGGACCGCGCCGCCAGGCTCGCCGCCATGCGCGGCGACTCCCAGCGCCAGGCCGACTGGCACGCCACCGCAGAGGAGATCCGCGCCGACATCCTCGCCCACGGCCTCGGCAAGGGCGGCGTCCTGAGCCAGCACTACGACACCGACGCGCTCGACGCCTCCACCCTGCTGGCCGCGCTGTTCGGCTTCCTCCCGCCCGGCGACGAGCGCCTGCACGCCTCCGTCCTCGCGATCGCCGACGACCTGACCGAGGACGGCTTCGTCCTGCGCTACCGCACCGACGAGACCGACGACGGCATGGCCGGCAAGGAGGGCTCCTTCCTGATCTGCTCCTTCTGGCTGGTCTCCGCGCTGGCGATCGTCGGCGAGGAGCAGCGCGCCCGCGACCTGATGGAACGGCTGCTGCACGTCGCCTCGCCGCTCGGGCTCTACGCCGAGGAGTTCGACACCTCCACCGGGCGGCACCTCGGGAACTTTCCCCAGGCGTTCTCCCACCTCGCGCTGATCGAGGCCGCGGCGCGCATCATCCTCACCGAGCGCCTCGCGGAGATCTCCTGATCGCCGGGCGCCGGCGTCGCGTGGTGATCGTCGGCGGCGGGTTCGGCGGCCTCACGGCTGCGCGCGAGCTGCAACGCACCGACGTCGACGTGACGCTGGTTGACCGGACGAGCCATCACCTCTTCCAGCCGCTGCTCTACCAGCTGGCGTGCGGCGGCCTGTCCACCGGCGAGTGCGCCACGCCGATCCGCTCGGCGGTCAAGCGCAGCTCGAACACTACGGTCCTGATGGCTGAGGCCGTCGGCCTCGACATCGAGCGCCGCCAGCTCCTCCTCGACCACGGCGAGCGGCTCGACTACGACAGCCTGATCGTGGCGTGCGGCGCCGAGACCTCCTACTTCGGCAAGGACGAGTGGCGCGAGGTCTCCTACGGCCTGAAGACGCTGCCCGACGCCGTCCAGCTGCGCAACCGGATCTACGGCGCCTTCGAGGAGGCCGAGCGCTGCGAGGACCCGGCCGAGCGCGAGCAGTGGCTCACGTTCGTCGTGATCGGCGGCGGTCCGACCGGTGTCGAGCTCGCCGGGGAGCTCGCGATCGTCGTCAAACACACGATGAGGGGCTACTTCACGCGGTCCAACCCCCGCGACGCGCAGGTGATCCTGCTCGACGCCGGCGAGCGCGTGACCGCGGCGTTCAGCAAGAAGCTGTCCGCCAAGGTCACCGGGTATCTGGCCTCGCTTGGCGTGACGGTCCGCGAGGGCGCCCGCGCCACCGCGATCGACCCCCACGGCGTGACCGTCCAGGTCGGCGGGCAAGAGGAGTCGATCGCCGCGAGGACCGTGGTCTGGGCCGCAGGCGTGCAGGCCGTCGGCTTCTCCGCGACGCTCGCCAGGGCGACCGGTGCGCGCACCGACCGGGCGGGGCGCGTGCAGATCCAACCCGACCTTACGGTGCCCGGCCATCCCGAGATCTCGGCGATCGGCGACGCCACACAGGTCGCGGGGCCCGGCGACCGCCCGCTGCCGGGGCTCGCGACGGTCGCGATCCAGCAGGCGCGCCACGTGGCCAGGGCGATCCGCGGCGGCGCAGCAGGCGCCACGACACCGTTTCGCTACTTCGACAAGGGCGCGCTCGCCGTCGTCGGACGCGGCAAAGCGGTGTGCGCGATCCGAGGCCGCGAGCTCTCCGGGCGGCTGGCGTTCTTCACCTATCTGACGGTGCACATGTACTACCTCAGCGGCGGTGGCCCGGGCCACCGGGTGAAGGTGCTGATCGACTGGATCAGCACCCGTGTCGGGGATCCTCAGAACCAGGTGATCGAGGGCGAGCTGCAGAGCGTCGAGCGGCCCGCGACGCTCATCCACAGGGAGTGAGGCGGGCTCACGCCGGCACGTCTCCCCCGGGCGGCTCCCCCACGATTCGATGGCCCTGCTCCTGCGCGATCTGGCGGCGCAGCGCGAACACGCCGACGACCACCAGCACGAGCTGGATCAGCAGCGGAATCGCCTGGCCGGGCGTGCGGGTCGGCCCGAGCGAGGCGATCAGCAGCACGATCGCCACCACACCCGCGGCGAACCAGCCGGGGTGGCGCTCCAGCGGCTCTGCGATCAGCTCCCTGATTCTCACCGCCCAGCGCATCGGGCCGGCGAGCCAGCCTGCGAAGATCACCACCACACCGGTGATCAGCAGCCACAGCGCACGGCTGCGCCAGCCGGCGGTGGCGATATCGAGGACTTCGCGCATCGCGGGACGGAGACCTTCGTTCTGCACGAGGTTGCTCACCACGTAGGACTCGACCCAGCGGCGCAGCACGAGCGCCACGAGCGCCCCCGCGATGATCCCCACGCCGATCTCGATCAGCACTCGCCGGCGGTAGCCCGCGGCGAGTGCGAGCGCCCCCAGGTACATCAGCACCACCAGCAGCGGGAGGATGAAGCTGAGGCCGCGCAATCCCTCCACACCGTCCTGGGCGATGCGCAGCTGGCTGGAGCGCAGCAGCACGAGCTTGCGGCGGTTGGCGGGCAGTTTCGCGCCGACTTCGTTACCTACACCCAGCCGTTCGCCGAGCCGGTCGATCAGCGCTTCCAGGTTGACGCTCACCACGCCCCCGGAGGTCGAGACGGTCTTGCCACCGCCTTTGAGGATTTCCATCAATTGCTCGTGCGTCAGGCGGTTCGCGCGCCCCCACAGTTCCTGCACGGCCGGGACCGCGAGCGCCCGGTCGATCGCCTGGGGCACCACCTGGGCCGCCGCGGTGGAGAGCGCAGGCGCCAGCGGCGCGAGGACGTGGGGCAGCTTTTCGGCTGCCAGGTTCTGCACGTTCACGACGCTCAGCAGGCGTTCGGAGAGGTCGTTCGAGACGACTTCGCGGACCTTTTCGTTCTGCAGCAGCCGCACGCTGGTCTGCGTCCAGCCATCGGTGTCGATGATCTGCGCGCGGATCCAGGTCGCCATGATCGAGAACACGACCAGCACGCTCGCCAGCACGACAAGCGCCCGCGAGCGGCGGAAGCCGCGCGGGCGAGCGGCGCCATCCGGAGACGCTGCCCCCGGCTGCGGCGCTCCCGTGGGCTGCGCCCCGGCCGCCGCCGACGACTGCGGCCCGCTCTCCGGCGGGACGTCGCCACCGGGAGTGTCGGGAGCGCTCGGCGGTTCATCGCCACCGGGAGTATCGGGAGCGCTCATCGCCGTGCCTCCAACTGCTCCACCGCGACGGCCCCGGCGGTGGCGGTGCCGACGAGCACGAACCCCGTGAGGATCAGCCAGCTCAGCAGCGCGAAGGCGACGCCGATCGTGCCGTACCTGCTCGCCGAGGAGCTGACGGAGTGAGGCAGGTAGATCAGCGAGACGGCGCTGAGCGCGGTCATGCCGATGCCGGTCAACACGGCCCCGGGCGCCAGGCGCCGCCAGGGCATACGCCGCCCCAGCAGCACGTAAGGAGTCGCAAGCCACGCCAGCGACCCCAACAGCAGCGAGCTGGCGAAATGCCACCAGCCGCCGGCGATCTCGGCGACGGACGGGCGCACGCTGATGTAGACGGGAATCAGCGCGATCCACAGCAGGTGCCACGGCGTCCCGCGGACACCGGCGGAGGGCAGTTTGTAGGAGAGCTCGTACAGCCGCTGCAACCCCCGGGCGAGGGAGAGCGCCGAGGCCAGCACCAGCAGGAAGCCGAGCACGGTGACGCCGCTCGCGACGGTCGCCGGCGGTGCGACGGCCTGGCTCACGGTCTGCGCGGCGGCCCCCGTCAGGTGCAGCCGTTTGACAAGTTGTTCGGCGAAGTTGTGGGCTTGGGCGAACGGCACCACCGCGCCGTACACGATCATCAGCGGGAAGATCGCGCTGAACGCCAGGGCGCCGAGCGCGACCCCGCGATCGACAACCTGCACGGCGAGGAGCCGCTCGAGCCACGCGGCGATCGGCCCCGCGGGAGCGAGCAGCACCCGTAGCGGCCCCTGCAGGAGCGGCCGTACCCGCGGCGGGACGCGCACGGCGGCTACCCCGTCAGGCACCACGGCCGGCCGAGCCTCGTCCGCTGCTCGGTCCGCTGTCGCCGGCTGCGCTAGTCATCCGCGGCAGTCTCCCCCCTGGGAAGGTGAGTCGCCTTCGCCCGTCGCGGGTGGTCGGTCACGTCTCGGACGGCGGAGAGCGCCTCGCCGGGCAGCGCGCGCGCGAACCACAGCCCGACGAGGGCGAAGGCGGACGCCAGCAGCAGCGCGCGCTTGAGCGCTTCGATCTGGGCGTCGCTGTAGAAGCCGACCAGCTTCGCCACCTGCTCCGGCGGCAGCCCCGCCTGCTCGGCGCTCGCCTGGAACTGCGCCTGGGAGACCATCGCCAGCCCCTGCTCGGTGCCGCTGGCGACCTGTTGCTGCAGCTGGGGCGGTACGGCGGGATCGGCGTTGACGCGATCCTGAAAGCCGCTCGTCAAACCGGTGAGCAGGACGGCGCCGATCAGCGCGGTGCCGAGCGACTGGCCGAGGTTCTGCGCGGCGCCCTGCACGCCGCCGGCCTCGCTGGAGCGCGATTCCCCGACCGAGGACATCACGACGTTGCCGAGCTGGGAGATCGCCAGGCCGACGCCGGCGCCGAACCCCGCGAGCGATACTGCGAACGCCACGGAGGCGAGCGTGGGGGAGATCGAGGCCATCAGGCCGACGATCGAGACGAACAGGAAGCCGAGGCCGATCTGCACGACGCGCCGCGGCGACGTGCGGGTCGCCAGGCGCGGGCCGAGGACGGCCGCGAGCATCATCGCCACCGAGATCGGGAGGATCTTCAAGCCGGTTTCCAGGGCGTTCTTGCCCAGCACGAGCTGCAGGTAGAGCGGGATCACGAAGAACGTCCCGGCCAGGATCAGGTACTGGGAGACGACCGTCGAGAGGCCAGCGCGCATCTGCGGGATCCGCAGCAGGTCTGGCGCCAGCAGCGGCGTGCGCCCGGCGCGCAGCACGCGCTCCTCCCAGCGGGCGAAGACGCCGAGGACGACAAGCCCGGCCATGATCATGAACGGGACGACCGAGAGGCCGAACGGAGTGATCTTGGTGCCCGCGATCGTCGGCGCGGAGATCGGAGTGAACAGGCCCCACGAGCTGATCTTGAGGATCCCGAAGACTGTCAGCCCGAGCCCCAGCGCAGATAGGCCGGCCCCCACGAGGTCGAGCTTGACCCGCTCGCCGGGCGACGGCTTGTCGCCGATCCTATGCACCACGGTGAGGATTGCGAGCACGACCACCGTCTCCGCCGCGAACACCACGCGCCAGCTCAGCGCTGTCGTGACGAAGCCGCCGATCAGCGGGCCGGCGGCCGCGCCAGCGCCGGCGATGCCGCCGAGCAGCCCGTACGCGAGCGCCCGCTCGCGGCCGCTGTAGTTGACCGCCGTCAGCGAGGCGATCGCGGGGATCACGAGCACCGCGCCGAGCCCCTCCACCCCCGACCAGCCGATCAGCAGGACGGTGACGTTCGGGCTGAGCGCGGTCGTCAGCGACCCCACCCCGTACACCGCCAGGCCGATCGAGAAGGCGCGCCGCCGGCCCCAGATGTCCCCGAGCTTCGCGCCCGTCAGCATGAACGCCGCCATCACCAGCGTGTACGCGGTGATCGCCAGCTGCACGCCCGAGACAGTCGTGTGCAGATCCGCGACGACCTGGGAGATCGACACATTCATGACTGTGCTGTCGAGCACCATCACGAACTGCGCCGTGCCGAGGATCAAGATAGTCGTGCGGTTGCGCACTTTCAGTGCCTTTCCGAGCGCGTCCGATAGGTCCTTAGCGCGCCTCCGCGCGACGGGCGCTCGGCTCAGGCACCCTCCAACCATGCCGGCCGCACGGGTGATATCTCATCACCCCCCGCGAATGACACCGCCTCACCCGCGCACACACGAGTATCGGCGAGGTGAGCACGGGAGCGCAGACCGCCGGTCGCGACCGCCCCGGCGACAGCCCGCCGGAATATCGATACGGCGCGGTGCTCACGCTCATGATCCTTGCGCTGGTCTTCGTCATCGTGGCGCCGAGCGCCGCCTGGTCTCGCGCCACGGCCCTCGTGATCGAGAGCGCCGCGCTGCTCGTCGCGGTGGGCACGGCGCGCGCGCCGGTCGCGGTCCGTCGCGAGCGGACCGCGGTGGGCGGTCTGCTCGCGATCGTCGTGGTCTTCGGCGTCGCCGCCTCTGTGGTGCCAAGGGAGCTGGACTTCGCATTGAGCGGCCTGGTCGCGGGCCTGATTCCCGTGGCCATCGTCGGAGGCCTTTTGAGCTTGGTGCGGGAAAGAGGCGTCACGCTGCAGGTGGTCGCGGGGGCGTTGGCCATCTATCTCACGGTCGGGCTCATGTTCGCGTGGGCGATCGGCTTCGTCGCCCGGGCCGGCAGCACCCCCTACTTCGCGCAAGGCACGAACGGCACCGAGAGCGACCACGTCTACTACAGCTTCACCGTTCTGACGACGACGGGGTTCGGTGACTTCTCCGCCGCCACCCACGTCGGTCGCGCCCTCGCGGTGATCGAGATGCTTGTCGGCCAGATCTATCTCGTCACCGTCATCGGCGTGCTTGTGGGTAACTTCGCGGGCAGGCGGCGGTCGGGGCCGCCCTCGCCCAGCTAGCGCAGCCCCTGCGCGCGGTAATGCTCTCTCCAGATCAACCGGTAGAGGGGGACGCGGCGGGGAAGGCTGCGGACGCCGGGCAGGAAGGGGATGCAGATGAACGCGAGGCTGAGGACGCCCATTACGAGCATCACCAGGGCGTCGGCGTTGTTGGAGGACTTGAAGGGTTCGATCTGATACGGGAGGGTGTAGAGCCACAGCCACACCTGGCCCGGGTAGCTGCCGGTCTCGTTCATCATCCCCCACTGGGTGCCGAGCAGATGCTGGGCTTCTGCGCGTTCGTCGAGCAAGCCGCCGTCGGCCATGAACAGCAACGGCTTGGTGTAGTCGGTCTGGTAGAACTGGCGGCTGGTGAGCAGATCGCCGTCCAGGCCACCGCTCTGCGCGAGCGCCAGCAGCGAGCTCATCATGGTCGCCACCGGGCCATAGTCGCCGGCGGCGACGCTCACGGTGCCGTTCGCGCCGGCGCTGGCGTTTTCGAGTGCCTTGGCGTAAGCGGCGCTCCACCCGGCCTGGGTGCTGAGCGGCGCTGCCTGGTAGGCGACGAGCGCACTGTGCAACGCCGGATCGGCGGGGATGCTCTTCAATGGGTCAATCACGAAGTCGTTGGGGGTGTCGATCGGGTGGCTCACCCCAAGCCACTTCTGCAGGTGGATGAACGCGATGCGCTGACCCGAGCCGTTGTGGTTGTAGGGCGGACCGTATTCGGCCGTCCCACTGGTGCCGTCGAGCTCGGCGGTCGCGGTGCTCACGAAGTCGACCGGCATTTGGCGCGACCACTGCGCGATCGTGCTCGGGCGATCGTCGGGCGAGGAGAACAGAACGGTGAGCAGGACAGCCAGCAGCGTGATGACACCGATCGCGACGCACAGCTCCTTGACGAGATCGTACGGCGCGTAAGCGCCCTTCCATGCGGTGGTGTCCTCGCGCGAGCGCAGCCGGCCAAGGCGGGTCATGGGGACGCTCCACCGGCGCCGGCAGACGGCGTGTCCACGTTGGAAGGCACACGCGTCTCCTCGATCGGGGAGACCCGAGAGGAGGCCAGCACGGTGTCCAGCTCGAATGGTGGGACCACGCCGTGGCGGCGCACGAGCAGCACATGCGCGATCACCACCCCGATCACCGCGGCCGGCAGCAGCAGCACGTGGTAGCTGTACATCTGCCCGAAGTTCGTGACGTTGAAGAACGCCCCGACCCCAAATGAGTTCAAGCCGTCCTTGGCCTGAGTTGAGATCCACTGCGCGTCGAAGTTCTGCTGGGAGACATAGCCCGTCAGCGCGGTGGGAACCGCGACCAGGAACGCGAGAGCCCCGGTGATCCAGACCCGCGTTCGCCCGCCGCGCCAGGCGGCCATCCAATACTTGCCCCACAGGTGCACGACCATCACGAAGAAGAACAGCTCCACTGCCCACAGGTGGATGCTGTTGAAGAAGTGCCCGACGCCCGTGTAGTGCCACCACGCGGGGCCCTTCAGAGCCAGGACCGTGCCCGAGGCGACAATCACGACCAGAGACGCGATGCTGGCCACCCCAAACACATAGATCCAGGAGGCGACATAGTAGGGCTTTGTTAGTTTCGTCATTCGTGTTGTGGCCGGTTGATGGGTATGTGGGCGGGGTTGATCGTCTGATGGCAGGTGGCACAGCGGCCGGTCCAGCATTTGAAGAGGGGCTGGAACAGTCGGACTGTCTGGGGTAGGGTCAGGCCGGCCGCTGGTGATTTGGGTTCTGCCGCTCCAGGGTGAGGAACCCGTGCGCGGCGGTGACCAAGGCGGTGTGGTGGTACCAGCCGAGCCATGAGCGGCCCTCGTAGTGATCGAGGCCGAGTTCGCCCTTGAGCTGGCGGTAGTCCAGCTCGATCTTCCAGCGCATCCGGGCCAGGCGCGCCAGTTGCTCTGGCGGCGTGTCGGCTGGGAGGTTGCTGATCCAGTAGTCCAGCGGCGTGTCGTGGCCTTCTGGCCACTCGCAGATCAGCCACTCTTCACGGGGCTCCCGCTCGGCCCCGTTGCCCCAGCGCGCCAGTGCGCGGACGCGCAGGAAAGCGAACCGGGAGGTGACGGGCTCACCGTCGTCGGGGTCCTCCCTGAAGGTGACGGTCTGCAGGTTCGCCGGCGCCAGACGCTCGATGAGCTTGCGGACGGGCTCGGGTTTGCGGTCGGGACGCAGCCGTGTTCGTCCCCGTCCGGTCTTCCCAGCACGCTCGGGCAACGAGAACACCGTGTCCGGGGCGAACACGCTCGCGATCTTGTCGATCGAGAACACGTACTGGAAGCCGGCGTCATCGAGTTCCTGGCGAAGCTGGGTGTTCTTGCCATACGCCTCATCGCCCAGGACAGGTGCTCTCTCGATAGCCCATCCGCCGGCGCGTTCGATCAGCTCCTGCCCGAGCTCTGGCTTCTTCTTGAACTCGATCTCCTCGGGAATCCTGGCCCTCGCTCTGCGCTCGGGGTCCTCGCACCACTCCTCGGGCAGATACAACGCCCACCCCAACGGAACCGTGCCCTTGCTACCCACCGCGTGCACAGAGACACCGATCTGACAGTTACCGATCTTCCCCAAGGTCCCCGAGTACTGACGCTTGACCCCCGGCGAATGCCTGCCGTCCTTCGGGAAACCAGTGTCATCCAGCACCCACGCTTCGACCGCTATCCGCGGCGCTACCCGCTCCGCCGTCGCCTTGACAACGAGCGCCGGATCCCACGTACTCACCGCCAGAAACTGCTGCAAGCTCTCATAGTCGGCCTCCCCACCCAGCCGCGCGACCATCGGCTCCAGCGACTTCCGAGGACCCTCCTCGATCAACCCCCGCAGATACGACCGGCCATTAACCAGCTGCACCGGCCGGTTCACAGCCTCCGCCAGCACCTCCCCGGCGAACACCTCCAAACGCTCACGCACCACCACAGGCCCATCCACAACCATCTCCATCACAAGCCCTCCCCACGTCGAGAACCAGACACAAGAAGGGTTCGCCAAACCAGCAACGAATCCTACAAAAAAACTAACAAAGCCCTACTAGGTCGGCTGGCTGTCGGGCAGCAGCTTCTCGGGCGGCAGCGCGCCCACGGCGGCTTCCCGGGTGCGAGTGGTCCACGAGGTCTTGGGGGGCGGGGCGATGCTTATGAGGAACCTTCGCGTCGTCGGCGCGCGGCGCCGGGGAACGGCAGCGCGATCGCCAGCGCAAACACCGCCAGCATCAGCACGATCACAACGATGTTCGCCACCGCCATCTGAAAGAAATGCCAGTGCACGACATGCGCAGGATGGTTCAAGTTAAAGACAGCGCCCATCAAGCTCACTTGCCTTCCCCCCTCGGGGTGGGACGAACATCCACACCCCAGTTTGGGGGTACCGCCGCGTCCGCTGCTTCGGCAAAGGTGACGAGTCGGCCGCGCTGCTCGTCCCACAGCTTGAGTCGCACGGCGCGCAGCCCGTCCCAGAGCGAGATGGTGGGCACGTCGTGGAAAATCGGAGTCTCGTCGTGCGCGCGCTGCAGGTTGTAGTTAGGGATGCGAGCGTTCAGATGGTGCACGTGGTGAAGACCAATGTTGCCCGAGAAGAACTGGAGCACCTTCGGTAGCTTCAGATAGGAGCTGCCTCGCAGAGCGGCGTCCGCATAGCTCCAGCTGCCCGTGCCCTGCCAGTAGGCATCCTCGAACTGATGCTGGACATAAAACAGCCAGATACCCGCGGCGCCCGCAAGCATGATGGTCGGCCCCTGCACCAACAGGAAGTCGCACCAGCCCACCACCCAGCAGAGCGCGCCGATCGCCACCGTGAGCGCGATGTTGGTGGCGATCACGCTGCGGCGCATACGCGGCCGTGCCCCGCGCGCCACCAGGCGTGGACCCACCAGCAGCGCGACGATCGGCCCAAGCCCGAACATCAGGAGCGGATTGCGAAACAGGCGGTATCCCAGCCGGCCCCTCCAAGGCAACGCAAGGTACTCGGCGACGGTTAGCGTGCGGACGTCTCCGCCTCCACGGCGATCCAGGTCGCCGGAGGTGGCGTGATGAATCGCATGATCGTGGCGCCAACGCAAGAACGGCGAATAGAGGAGCAGCCCCAGAACTACGCCGAGCCGCGCGTTAGCGCGCTTGGAGGGCAGGAAGGAACCGTGCGAGCAATCATGGAACACGATGAATGTGCGCACCAGAAACCCGGCCGCAGGGACCGCGATGACCAGTACCAGCACGTAGGAGACCGAAACGGCCAGATACATCGCCACCGACAGCGCCAGATAGGGCATAGCGGATGTCGCGAGGTCCAGGAGGCTGCGGCCAAGACGAGGCCGCGCGTAGGGAGCCAGGGCCTCACGCCAGTGGGGACGCTCCGCCGCGTCCAACCCGGTCGCAGGCGCTGCACGTCCACCGGCGGGTTGGGGCCTGTGCTCGACTCGCATTACGCTCCAGAAATCGGGGTCCGATAACCAGCAACGCCACCGAGGTCTGGAGCGACGCGAAAGCAGATTTAACCGCTGACAGTAACAATTTAGCACTCCGATAATCTTCGGGTCGCCTGCCCCGAATGGAACTCTTTCCGGGGATGGAGTGTCAGCGTTCCGGCGTTGAGACGCCGAGCGCAGGGTCGCTGAGCGAGGTGGCGTCGAGGTGGCCGTCGATGAGCTCGCGGGCGACGTTGCTGAGGCGAAGGTTGTGCGCTCGCGCGTGCGTGCGCATCAGGGCAAACGCGGCATCCACGCCGATGTGAGCGCGCTCGGCCAGCACGCCCTTGGCCTGCTCGATGATCACCCGGCTGCTGAGCGCGCCCTGGAGCTGCCCTACCACGCCGTGCGCCTGGCGCACGGCGCGCTCCTGCATCAACGCGACTGCGGCGATGTCGGCCATCCCCTGCCCGAGCGGCATGTCCTGCTCGACCAGGCGTCCCACTCCCGCGCGGAACAGATTCAACGCCCCGACGGTCTCGCCGCGCACGCGCATCGGGATCGCCTGCACCGAGCGAAACCCCATCTCTATGGCCATCGGCGCGAACGTCGGCCAACGGCCGGCATCGGCCGCGAGGTCCTCGCTGAACACCGGCGCTCCGCGGAGGTAGCACTCAAAGCATGGCCCCTCCTCGTTCTGGGACTGCAACAGGTCCAGCGCGTCGGAGCGCTCGCTGGAGGAGGCCATCACTCGCAGCACGCCGGCGGCGTCGGCAAGTAGCAGCCCCGCCTCGGCGCAGTCCAACAGCTCCACGCAGCGCTCCGACAGACGGTGCAGGAACTCGACCACGTCGAAGTCCTCGACCATCGTGTCGGCCAACTCGACGAAGGTCTCCACAATCCGCTGCTCTCGTGTCACGATTCGATCTCGATCTCGCTCGCCCATGGCGCGACCATCGCCATTATGAAGCAGCGACGTTCGCGTTAGCGTGTCACGCCGTCTCCTCGAGGCGCAGGCGGCGCGTGACGATCACACGTGCAACGGCTCGTAACGGGAGGGCCCCTGCGAACGCGTGGGCGCGCAGACGGACGAACGCCGCGTCAAGGGAGACGCCAAGCTGAACCGAGACCATCCCGGTCGCCTGATGGATCTCCGCCCAGTGCGACGGCTCCCTCGCCAGCAGCTCGTGCAACTCGCCGGCCGGGGCACCAGCCTGCAGGCCGAGGACCATGTAGGTCGCCACATCGGCCAGCACCAGGCTGTAAGCCAGCTCGTCCGCGCTCAACTCGCCCGGGCGATCGCGATAGAGCACCAGCACGCCGATCCGGATCGCCCCTAGAGCCAGCGGAAAGGCGAACACCGCCAGGACGCCGGCGTCCACGCCGGCCTGGGCGAACGCTGGCCAGCGGACCACCGCAGGATCGGCCAGTTCCGACTCCAGCACAGGAGCCCTGCTCGTCCACGCATCCACGCACGGTCCCTCACCCAGCGTGAGCTGCAGCTCCTGCACCACCGCGATGCCCGGATCGGACACCCCAGCAGTCCCGCGCAGCTCCCCGTCCACCATCAGCGAAAGCCCCGCCCCCCTCAGCGAGAGCAGCATCCCCGCCGCTACGCACACTCGGTCGATCGGCGAACCCGAGCCACCGCCATCGGCCTCCGCCATCGCCCTCAGCACCACGCTCAGCCGATCGGTCGGCACCTATCTAACCCTACGCCGATCGGCCCCCCGGACACGTTGGCCCGGCCCGATATTGGGTCACACTGCCACGCGAGATCGACGCCGAGTAGCTGCGATCTCGCGCAGCGCGCCAGCGGATCGGCGTCGACGTGGTTGTGAGGGGAGCGTCCACGGTGCCCACTTACTGGCATGGCCTTGCAATAACGCCACACGAGGTTTAGACTTCGCTGCTCGGCACGGTTGAGCGACTTGTGAGGCGGTACCCGTCTCGATGAGCCAAGCGTCCCAGTGGACACGTATCCGGAGCGCCCTGACCCCCGGGGAGTGGCGGCGGGCGGCAGTGCTCGCCGCGGTGATCCTGGGGCTCCACGCAGTGGGCTTCTTCATCCTCGTCGCGGTCATCGCGCCGCATCGCTACCACCTGGGCGCGAGCGGCGTGTTCGGTGTGGGCCTCGGGGTCACCGCCTACACGCTCGGGCTGCGCCACGCGTTCGACGCCGACCACATCGGGGCGATCGACAACACCACCCGCAAGCTCATGAGCGAGGGGCAGCGGCCGCTCAGCGTCGGGTTCTTCTTCTCCCTCGGGCATTCGACGATCGTCTTCGCGCTCGGCGCACTCGTCGTCGTCGGGGTGAAGGGGTTGAGCGGAGCGGTCACGAGCGACTCCTCCTCCCTGCACAGGGCGACCGGGCTCGTCGGACCGGTGATCTCAGGCTCGTTCCTGTTCATCATCGGGATCCTCAACCTCTTCATCCTCGTGAACATCTTTCGGATCTTCCAGCGGATGCGCCACGGCGCCTTCGACGAGGCCGAGCTCGAGGAGCAACTCGACAAACGTGGCTTTATGAATCGCTTCTACGGGCGGGCGACGCGCGCGGTCAAAAAGCCCTGGCAGATGTACCCGGTGGGAGTGCTGTTCGGCTTGGGCTTCGACACCGCCACGGAGGTCGCGCTCCTGGTGCTCGCAGGCGCGGGCGCCGCGAGCGGCCTGCCCTTTTACGCGATCCTCTGCCTGCCAATCCTGTTCGCGGCCGGAATGTCGTTGTTCGACACGATCGACGGCGCGTTCATGAACTTCGCCTACGGCTGGGCGTTTTCCAAGCCCATTCGCAAGATCTACTACAACATGACGATCACCGGGCTGTCCGTTGCCGTCGCCCTGCTGATCGGCACCATCGAGCTGCTTTCGGTGCTGGCCCACAAGCTGTCGCTGAGCGGCGGTATCTGGAACTTCGTCTCGAACCTCGACCTGAACATCGTCGGTTACGCGATCGTCGGCCTGTTCGTCGTCACCTGGGGGGTCGCCCTGGCCATCTGGCACTTCGGCCGGATCGAGGAGAAGTGGACAGGGAGCCTCCGGAGGGCGCCATCGGCCAGCGCATGAGAAAGGAGAGACCATGACCAACGAGCACACCCACGAGCATCCCCATACCCATGAGCACACGCACGGTGACGTGACACACTCGCATCCCCACACCGACCACGAGCACGCGCACACCGAACATGAGCATGAGCACTCACACGGGGACCGCCTTCACTCCCATCCCCACGTGCACCAGAAGGGACTCGAGGAGGATCACACACACGAGCACTGAGGCTTGTCTCCATCGCGCAAGTGCATCGACCCCATCCGTGATGCCGCTCGGAGCTCCCGAGCGAGCTACCGTGCCATGCTCACTGCGGCGATCGTCGCCTGGCCGTAAGAGATCGCACCGTCGTTGGGGGGTAGGCGCTCGGGAGTGAGAACGTGCAGGCCAGCGGCCTGCACACCAGCGGCCACCCTCTCGAGCAGGAGCCGATTCTGAAAGACGCCGCCGGCCAGGACGACGAGGGACAGACCGGCCGCGCCCGGCGATCTCCACGCAGGCACGCACCGTTGCGGCGCTCAGCGCGTTGTGAAACCGAGCTGAGACCGTCGCCGGGGAGACGCCCGCGGCAAGATCGGCACTCACGGCAGCGATCGCCGGGCGCGGGTCGAGCTGCCCGTCCTCCCACGGGATCGCATACGAGCCACGCTCGTCCGGGTCGGCCACGGCTTCCAGCTCGATCGCCGCCTGGCCCTCGTAGGTCACCTCGGAGCGCAGACCGCACAGCGCGGCGACCGCGTCGCACAGGCGCCCCGCGCTGGTGGTGATCGGGGCCGCCACGCCTTCCTGGGCGATCCGCGCTACGGCGGCCCACCGGTCGGGGGCGACGCGGCCGGACAGTGACGGTGGGATCGGCGGCGCCGGATCCCCCATCGCCTCCGCCAGCCACGCGCAGGCCATCCGCCACGGCTCCCGTACCGCTCGGTCCCCGCCGGGCAGACGGACGGGGCGCAGGTGGCCCGCGCGCTCGACAGCCCGCCAGGCCGCCGACGAGAAGCTCCCCGCCCCACACCGTGCCGTCGGTCCCGTAGCCCGCGCCATCGTAGATCGCGCCCACCGCGGGGCCGGTCTCGCCGTGCTCGGCAAGCACCGCGGCGAGGTGCGCATGGTGGTGCTGCACGGCGAGAAGCTCGATACCCAGCCGCTCGACCCCAGGGTTCCGGGGGGAGCAGGAGACCATGCGATGCTCGCAGCCCCGCAGCCCCTGCTGCTCCCTATCCATGGCGTAGGCGGTCGAGAGGTAGTCGGGGTGCAGGTCGTGGACCACGACCTCGGGAGCTACCGCGAAGAGCTCCTCGAAGTGCGCGATCCCCTCGCGGAAGGAGCGCAGCGTCTCCCAGTTGCGCAGGTCGCCGATGTGGTGAGAGACCCATGCCCGCTCGCCACGCGCCACACAGAACGTGCTCTTGAGCTCGGCCCCGCAGGCCAGCAGCGGGCGCCGGGCCCCCACCGGCAGGCGCAGGCTGGCCGGCACGTAGCCGCGTGAGCGCCGCAGGGGCAGCGCTCGCCGGCGGGCGCCGACGCGCACCGCCCGGACCACCGAGTCGTCGGTGCGCATGTGGATCGGCCGGTCGTGGAGCAGGAAGGCGTCGGCGATCGGAGCGAGGCGAGCGAGGGCCTCCTCGTCCTCGTAGGCGATCGGCTCGTCGGAGACGTTGCCACTCGTCATCACCAGGGCCCCCCCTCCCAGCGCTCCCACGTCGGCGAGCAGGAGGTGATGCAGCGGGGTGTAGGGCAGCATCAGTCCAAGCTCGGGGGCGCCGGCGGCGACAGCGGGCGCCACCGGAGCATCCGTTCGACGAGTCGCAAGGACGATCGGCCGTGCGGGCCCCTCCAGCAGCGCCGCCTCCTCGTCCTGCAAGCAGACGAGCTGACGCGCCGCGGCGAGGTCCGCCACCATCAGCGCGAAGGGTCGGTCCTCGCGCTGCTTGCGTGCGCGCAGCGCCCCCACCGCCGCCTCGTCGTCGGCGCGGCACGTCAGGTGATAGCCGCCGAGCCCCTTCACGGCGACGACAGCCCCCTCTGCGAGGAGCCACGCGGCGCCGGCGATCGCATCGCGCACCTCAGTTTCGGTTGCAAGGAGCCGGGCTGTGCCGTCGCGAACCTCGGTCCCGGCTGCGAGGAGCCGCGCGCACGGCCCGCATACCGGGCACGCGTTGGGCTGGGCGTGGAAGCGCCGGTCGGCCGGGTCCTCGTACTCCGCGCGGCACGCCGCGCACATCGCAAAGCCGGCCATCGTCGTCAGCGGCCGGTCGTACGGCACCCCTCGCACGATCGTGAAACGGGGTCCGCAGTTGGTGCAGTTGATGAACGGATAGCGGTAGCGGCGGTCGCCCGGGTCCAGCAGCTCGGCCAGGCAGTCCGAGCAGGTCGCCGCATCGGGGGCGACGAGCGCGTCGGCACCGCCTGTGCGCGCGCTCGGAGCGATCAGAAAGCGCCGCTCTCCCCGCACCGGCTGTGGCTCGGCCCGGACGCACTCGACGCGAGCCATCGGCGGAGCCTCGAGGGGCAGGCGAGCCAGGAACGCCTCGACCGCCCCCGTCGCGCCCTCGACCTCGACCTCGACTCCGCGCTCGTCGTTGCGTACCCAGCCCGCGAGCGCGAGCTCACCGGCCAGGCGGTACACGAAGGGCCGAAAGCCGACGCCCTGCACCGTCCCGGCGATGCAAACGCGCATCCTGCAGATGCTGGCCGCCACCGCCATCGGCTTACCCGCGCGGGCGCTGTCCAATCTCAGATACCACCAGGCCATAGAGGAGGTGATCTGTGGCGTGCGGGAGGCGATCGGTGGCGTGCGCCGCACGGTCCTCACCGCCAAGCTCGACCAGCTCTCGCAGCACGTGCCAGGCGCTCGCCTGCGCCTCCTGGATTCGCGGGATGTGCTCTGAGCGGGTGACGATCGCATGGTCGGCCAGCCCCTCCGCCGCAATGCGCCCGCCGTCGTATCCGACCAGCGCGATGGTGAGCATCCCGCGGCGCCGTGCCTCGCGCAGGGCGGCCAGCACGTTGCGCGAGCCACCGCTGGTGGAGAACGCCAGCAGCGTGTCCTGCGCACGCCCGTGGGCGATGACCTGCCGGGAGAAGATCGACTCCTCCCCCACGTCGTTGGCGATCGCCGTGAGGATGCCGGGGTCCTCGGTGAGATCGATGGCCGCGCGAGCGGGCCACCCGGCGGGCGGAGCACGCAGATCGGCCACGGCGTCCATCGCGTCGGTGGCCGACCCTCCGTTGCCCAGCGCCAGCACGCGTCCTCCGGCGTCGAGCCGCGCCCGCAGCTCACGGGCGGCGTCGCGCAGCTGCAGCTCTCCGTCACCGAGCGTCTGCGCGCGCAGCGCGGCCACCTCCGCTGCCTTGGCAAGCACGGAGGCGCGCACGTCGGCGACCACCGAGTCGAGGTCGCCCTCCTGCTGCGCAAGGAAGGGGTAGAGAAAACTGGAGGCACCGGTGTCGTGCACCGTGCGCTCGGTGCGCCCCTCGAGCAGCCCGCGGTGCTCGAAGAACACGTGCACGAGCTCCCACAGCACGTGGTAGAGCGTCTCGACGAGCTCCTGGGCGACGAACGGATCGTCCTCCTCGGGCACGAGCTCCCACTCCGCGCCCACACGCGAGGCGGCGAGCGTCAGGCAACCGCGCTCGCGCGCGGTACGCAGCGCCGCCACCGTCTCGGGATGCTCCCCGAAGGCCAGCGCGATGTCCTCGGGCTCGACGAGCAGCTCGACTTGGTCGCCCACCGGCCCTCCCTCAGCGGTGAGCGCCAGCGCGGGCAGCGCGCGCTTGCCCACGATCACCGGATGGACGAACTCCACCGCGACGTGGCGCGCGTCCGAGCGCGCGACCGGTCCGTGGCCGAAGGCCACGAGCCGTCCACCGCGCGCAAAGCGCTCCGCCATGCGATGGCACAGCCGCGCGATGCGCTCGGCCTCGCGGGTGAAGAACGCGTCGCCGGCCACCCGGCGACGCTCGGCGGCGGCGGTGGGCGCGACCGCCGGCATCACGCCACCGCGCGCGGGCGCACACGGACGGGTGGGACCTTGCTCACCAACCAGTCGCGGAACGCATCCACCCCCTGACCCGTCCGCGCGCTCGTCAGGAGACGCTCCATCCCGGGGTGCACGGCCTCGAGGTTTCCCAGCAGCGTGTCGAGGTTGACGTCGACGTGCTCGAGGAGGTCGATCTTGTTGACCACGGCGAGCTCGCAGGCGCGGAACATGAGCGGGTACTTCAACGGCTTGTCCTCCCCCTCGGCAACCGAGCAGACCATCGCCCGCACGTCCTCCCCGACCCGAAACTCGGCCGGACAGACGAGGTTGCCGACGTTCTCGATGATCAGCAGGTCGATGTCTCCCAGCGGAAGCGAGCCCAGCGACGAGCGGACCATGTTCGCGTCGAGGTGGCACTCGCCCCCGAAGCCGCCGGACGTATTGAGCTGGACCACTGGGATGTGCAGCGAAGCGAGGCGCTCAGCGTCAAGCGAGCCCTCGACGTCGCCCTCGAGCACGCCGACCCGGACGTCGCCCGTGTCGGCGAGCGCCCGCTCGAGCAGCGCGGTCTTGCCCGCGCCAGGAGCGCTCATGAGGTTGACGACCGTCACGCCCGCGCGGTCGAAGTCCTCGCGGTTGGCCCGCGCGATCGTGTTGTTGGCGTCGAGCGCGTCTTCGACGACCCTGACCCTGACCCGGTGCATCGCTACATCGACCGGATCTTGAGGTACCGCTGGATCTCGGGAAGCTGCGTGGCCACGAGAGCCGCAATCGCGGCCACAATGGCCAGCAGCAGTCCCACCTGCGCCGACCGGCCGATGGTGATGTCGCTCATGACGGCGATCCCTTCCTTTCCTTCGGGTCTCTTGCCAGGTCTGTCAAAAGGTCCTCGACGAGCGCGACCGCCCCATCGAGCGAGGCGCGCACGGGCTCGGTCAGCACGGCGACGACGTGCTCGTCCTCGGCGCTCATCCGGGTCTGCGGCTCGCAACCAACGATCAGCGTGCGCGGAAGCGACTCGGCCCCAAGGGTGCGCGCGAGCGCCAGCACCTTGACGGGATCCATCCCGTGGGCGTCGATGGTCATCTCCAGGTCGTCGAGCTCGGGCTCGATGACGTACAGGGTCCCCGGCGCCTCGCCGCGGGGGGTGGCGTCGAGGAAGACCACCGCGTCGTAGCCATCCAGCATCGCGTAGGCGAGGTCCATCCCCCGGATCCCGAAGTCCACGACGTCGACCCCGCGCGGCAGCGCGCGGGCGGCCAAGCGCCCGGCCAGCGCGACGCCCCAGCCATCGTCGCCCAGGAAGACGTTGCCGATGCCGGCCACGAGCACGCGCGGTGGTGGCGCCTCGCCGGCTGCGGGGGCGATGTCGAGCGGCTCGACCTCGCCGGGGTCGAAGAAGAAGCGATGTCCGGGGCGCCGCAGAGCGCCGAGGTCCTGCCCGGGGTCGTCCGTCACGGTGACCGCGAGCTGGATCCGGCCCTCGTAGTCCTCCATGACCTCGCGCACGATCGCGGTGCGCCCCGCCAGCGCCACCTCGAAGATGTCACTGCCGGTCTGGCGGGGGGCCAGCCGGACCAAGCTGCCCGCCCGCACGGTCCTGCCGTCGACGTCCACGAAGTCCGGCCCGCGGCGCTCGAGCTCCTCCCATGGCGGGCGGTCGTGGATCATCGCGCACGCACCAACCCGAACTCGCGAACGGCGCCGTTCAAGTGCATTATCTGCTCGTTGCTCAGCGCCTCGGTGCGCTCGAGGATCTCCCGGGCACGGGGATCGCAGTCGCGCATGTCGCGGCGCTCCTCGTCGGTCATCGAGAGGATGTTCAGCACGAGCATCTGATCGATCTCCCCGGAGTCGAACAGGTCCCCAGGGCTCTCCGGTGCGATCTCGGGGTAGTCGCAGAGGATGATCGGCGCCGCGAGCATGGTGCTCCTGTCACCCTCCTCGCCGACGAGTACCGGCCACACTCC
Organism: uncultured Solirubrobacterales bacterium; assembly: GCA_963703395.1. Classification (GTDB taxonomy): domain Bacteria; phylum Actinomycetota; class Thermoleophilia; order Solirubrobacterales; family Solirubrobacteraceae; genus Palsa-744. Next base: position 2,539,403 of record OY969817.1, read on the forward strand.
GGAATCCTCGCAGGCTTCGGCGTCGGCGCGAAGCGCCTCGGGAGGGTCGGTCGGCGAAACCCATGCGCCGTGGCGTACGCGCAAAACGACGTGGGTGGAGCAGAACGTCTGGCGCAGGGCGTCCTCTCGGGTGCGGCCCGCCCATGAGGTGGTGTTGGTGACGCGCACCGTGATGCGCGACAGTCCCGGACGCACGACCTCCCGTGCGACCGACACCTCCCCGTCCAGCGCACGCCACGAGCGCCGGATCGCGCCGCCGGCTACCCTTTCAAGCTCCTCGCCCGCGGGCACGCGGATCGAACCGGGTGCGATCTCCCGCTCCACGGCCTCGTCCCACGAGACCCAGCGCTCGCCGTCAGCCTCAAGTTCCTCGACGGGCTCAGCGAGGGCGGAGAGTGGGCTGTTCTTCAACACCTGGCGCTTGACCATGTGAAGGAAGCGCACGCGGATCTCGACCTCCGCGTCCTCGCTCCCCTCGAGCAGCACCTGGACCTGTATGCAGGAGCGGTCGTCCCAGGCCGGCGGGTACACGCCCCCGAACGTGAAGCGCTGCTGGTTCTTCAGCGCCGACTTGCGGTAGGGCCAGAGCAGGTAGCCCTCGTACAGCACGGCGTCGGCGATCCGGCGGACGACGTCAGCCGCCACTTTGCCCCTCCCCCATCAGGCGGTCAACGGCGTCCTCCAGCGTCCTCAGGCCGTGCTCGGCCTTGTAGGCTCGGAGGCGGTCGAACACGGGGCGACCGAGCCGCAGCCAGGCGGCGCCCGGGAAGTGGCGGTCCATCGCCTCGCGCCAGACTCGCACTGGCAACCGGTACTCCGCCTCGCGGTCCCAGGAGATGCGCGCAGTCTGGAGCATCCCGCCCGGACCCGCGTAGAACACCGAGCCCGAGAACAGGAACTCGAGCGGCACCTCGCCGTCCTGCAGCCCGGACAGGTAGCTCGCGGCGCCTGCCTCGAGATCGTACGAGCACGCCACCGGCAGCGTGACCTCGGTGGAGTCGGTGAAGGGCGGCACGACGAGCGTCGTCCGCGTCCACAACACCGTCCGCAGGGTCGTGCTCCAGCGGTCCGGCGTGCCGAACAGCTCGGCCAGCCACGCCTGCTCGATCGCTTCGTAGGATCGGCGTCGCGCCGCGATCTGGATCTGGGTGTCGAGCAGGATCGACCGCACGAGACCACCGTCGGTGCGCTCGATGCGCAACGCAAAGTTCAGGGTGGGGGCAGCCGAGTAGCGCTCGGCGGAGGCATCCTTGACCCGAAAGGAGAGCTGCGGCACCGCTCCCGGTGGCGCACCGATGGGCTGGGAGACCGCCGGCATCTCAAGCCCTACGCCGGGGAGAGGTTTGGCATGCTCGGATCGATTGGTTCGGTCGCGGTGACGCCCGTCGAGCGCGCGGCGGTGGAGGTGCCGTCCGGCCTGTGGCCCGCCATCCTGGCGTAGCTGCCCAGGGCGTTGCCCTGTTTGATGCCCTTGACGTGCGAGGGCTTGTCCATTCCTGTGTGCGCCGCGCCCGTGTTTACGTTGGCCACGGTCATCTCCTTCCTGTCGCGCTCCTGGCGCGACGATCGAGTTCCTCGAAGAAGCAGTCGATCTCTCGCCAGACCTCGGCGCCGCCGGTCAGGCCCCTCCACCGTGTGCGGATGAGTCCCACCAGGCTGTAACACTCGTCCAGGGGCACGAGCCACTGCCTGCGCGCTCCCCGGACGCGGTTCACCAGCAGCGCCTCAACGTCCACCTCGAGCTGGGCGAGGGTCGGGTTTGCCTGCTCGAGCTCCTGCCATGAGCTCAACTCCAGCTGGGACTCCGTCGGTCCCATCGGCCCGGGGTAGTAGGCGACGACCCGCTCCTGCGCGCCGGAATGAAAGAAGAAAGCCATGTCGACCGGGATGCGCAGCTCCTCCCAGGCCTCCTCGCTCATCGCGAAGTCCTCGAGGCGCAGCCGGCGCTCGGGCACCAGCTTGTAGCGTCCGTTGCCCGCGCCGCCGCGGTCGAACAGCAGTGAGCAGGGCCGGCACGCACATATCAGCTCCCGTGAGGAGAGCTCGAGCAGATGGCGGTGCGTGCTCGGGATCGGCGCGTCGCAGAGCTCGCAACGCTCATCGAGCTCCGCGACGGCGGGGCCCTCCGACCCCCGGGCAAGCCGTCTCAGACGGGAGCTCGCAGGGTTACCGGGCGCAGCAGCCATGGCGTCAGCTACCCACCGGCTTGACCAGCTCGAGCTGGAGGAGGCCGGAAGAGGGCGCGACCGGGGACACCGCGCCCTCGGCCCGTACCTCCTCCACGTCGGGCGCCGCCTTGAAGATCGCCTCCTCGATAGCCAGCTTGAGAGTCAGCGACGAGGACGGGCATCCTGCGCAACTTCCCTCCAGACGAAGGTGCACGATCCCTTCCTGCACGCCGAGCAGCTCCACGTGGCCGCCGTGAGATTCAAGGTAGGGGAGCACGCTCTCGAGCGCGCCGCGCACCCGCTCCTCGACGGACACGGGGTGTAGCCCATGCACCAGGAGCAGGTGGGCGACGAGCTCGTCGTCGGCCAGCGCCTCGGCCAGCGTGCCGTCGTCGCGCTCGGCGACGACATCCACGATCCGCCCGAGGCCGTTTCCGTAGAGGTCGAGCAGCGCCTGTACGACCTCGGTGGCGGTCTCGCGCGCCGCAGGGTCGGGGAGACCCTCCAACTGCTCCAGGAGGTCCTCGACCTGCGCGACCTGTTCCCGTGCCGTATCGCCCATTTCAGCCCTGCCGTCCGCTTGTGCCGTGTCACCCGCCCATGCCATGCCGTCTGCCCGTGCCATGTCGTCCGCTCGTGCCACTTCGCCCACTCCTTGCCCTAGCCGTGCTGCGCGCCGAACATCGGGGAATGCACCTGCCGGAGCGTCTTGCCGTTGCCCAGGTACATGTGCACGCCGCAGGGCAAGCAGGGGTCGAACGAGCGGACCGCCCGCATGATGTCGATCCCGCGGAAGTCCTCCTGGGAGCTCTCCTCGAAGATCGGCTGGCCGGCCACCGCGTCCTCGTACGGCCCCGGCGTTCCGTAGGAGTCAGTCGGCGAGCCGTTCCACGGCGTCGGCGGGTACGGGTGGTAGTTGGCGATCTTGCCCTCGCGGATGACCAGGTGGTGCGAGAGCACCCCGCGCACCGCCTCGTGGAACCCACAGCCGATCGCCTCCTCGGGAACCTCGAAGTCCTCGAAGACCTTCGTGCGACCGGAGCGCAGCTCGGTCATGGCCTTGTCGAGGAAGTGCATCGCCATCGCTGCCGCGTAGGCGGCGAAGTAGATCCGCGCCCGGTCTCGCTCGATCGCGTTCGACCACTGCGGCACCTTCCACTCGAGCGTCTGCTCCGGGGTGTTAGCCGTCTGGGGCAGGTTGATCAAGACGCTGTTGCCCGCGGCTTTCACGTATGGCGTATCCACCTTCCTGGCCAGCGCAGTGACCCAGAGCCGCGCCAGGGGGCCGCCGCCGGTGTCCAGCGCGAGGTGGTCACCCGTGCGCTTGTCGAACCACCGCGGGCTCATCACCCACGAGTAGTTGCCGCCTTCGAGATCGCGTTTCTGGGGCTTGGGGATCGTCGTCTGGTTCCACGGGTGACGCTTGTCCACCGGGTTGCCAAGCGGGTCGTGCGGGACAAACGTCTCCTCGTTGGTCCAGTCCTCGTAATAAGAGGAGCCGAGGAGGATCCGGATCCCGAGGTTGATGTCGACGAGGTTCGTGGTTATGAGCTCGCCATCGACGATCACGCCCGGGGTGACGAACATCTCATTGCCCCAGTCGTGCATATGACGGTAGTCGTAGTCGACGTAGTCGGGGTTGCTGAAGGCACCCCAACACCCGAGCAGGATGCGCCGCCGTCCGACCTCCTCGTAGCCTGGCAGGGCTTCGTAGAAGAAGTTGAACACGTCGTCATTCATGGCGACGGCCGCCTTGATGAAGTCGAAGCACCTGAGCAGCCGCGACATGTAGTCCGTGAACAGCGTAGGCGTGGCGACGGTGCCCACCCCGCCGGGGTAGATGGTCGAGGGGTGCACGTGGCGCCCCTCCATCAGGCAGATCATCTCCCGTCCGACGCGACTGATGTGGAGCGCTTCCTTGTACGTCGCCCCCGTGAAGGGGTTGTAGGACTTCATGATGTCGCCGATGGTGCGGTAGCCGTGGATGTTCGCCCCTGGGGCCTCGCTCTTCTCGGCCTTCGCCCACACGCTCGGGTTCGTGTCGCGGACCATCTGCTCGCAAAAGTCCACGAAGACGAGGTTGTCCTGGAAGATGACGTGGTCGAAGATGTACTCCGCGGCCTCGCCGAGGTTGACGATCCACTCGGCCAGCGGCGGAGGCTTGACCCCGTAGGCCATCTGCTGCGCGTAGCAAGAGCAGACAGCGTGGTTATCCCCGCAGATGCCGCAGATGCGGCTTGTGATGAAGTGCGCGTCCCGCGGGTCCTTGCCCTTCATGAACACGGAGTAGCCCCGGAACATCGAGGACGTGGACCTGCAGGTCGCGACCTGGCGGTTCTCGAAGTCGATCTTCGTGTAGATCCCGAGGTTCCCGACGATGCGGGTGATCGGGTCCCACGCCATGTCAACGAGCTTGCCGTCCTGTGGCTTGACGCGCTCGCGTGTGGCGGCCATATCTCTCGATCTCCTCTCTTCCTAGTTGCCCCACGGGGGGCGGTAGCCAGTGGTGAGCTCAGGCTTGTTGTGCCGCCACTTGGTCTCCTTGTTCATGGTCTTGTTCGTGATGCCGCGCAGCTTGCGCATCACCGGTCCGTACACGCTGCCGATGCCCGCGGAGACACCTCCGCCGGGGGGCGCGTCCATGAACGGCATGAACTTGTCGGGGAAGCCCGGCATCGTGCAGCCGATGCAGATGCCGCCCACGTTGGGACAGCCGCCGATCCCCGCCATCCATCCGCGCTTGGGCACGTTGCAGTTGACGACCGGCCCCCAGCAGCCGATCTTCACCTGGCACTTCGGCGAGTTGTAGTCCTTGGCGAAGTCGCCCTGCTCGTAGTACCCAGCGCGGTCGCAGCCCTCGTGGACGGTCTTGCCGAAGATCCACTGCGGGCGCAGCGCCTCGTCCAGCGGGATCGTCGGCGCGAGACCTGCGGCCTGGTAGAGCAGCCAGACGAGCGTCTCCATGAAGTTCTCCGGCTGCACCGGACAGCCGGGGACGTTCACGATCGGCAGACCGCCCGCCGAGCGGAAGTCCCATCCCAGGTAGTCGGCGAGACCCATGCACCCAGTCGGGTTGCCGGCCATCGCGTGGATACCGCCGTAGGCGGCACACGTGCCGATCGCGACCACCCCCCACGCCTGGGGCGCGAGGCGGTCGAGCCAGTAGTTGAGATTCAGGGGTTCACCGGTCGCCTCGTCGTTGCCAAACGAGGTCCAGTACCCCTCGCCGTTGATGTTCTCGTTGGGGATCGAGCCCTCGATGACAAGGACAAAGGGCGCGTCGAGCTCACCGCGCACGGCCTGGCGGAAGGGAAGCAGGAACTCCTCGCCGCCCGTTGTGGGGGACAGGACTTTGTTGTGCAGGTGGACCTTGGGCAGCCCGGGGATCGCCCCGAGGAGGACGTCCTCGATCGACGGCTGGCCGGCGGCGGTGATGGAGACAGAGTCCCCGTCGCAGCTCATGCCCTCGGAGATCCACAGGATGTGAACCTCCTCGACGCCGGATGGCTTCGCTTCAAACGTGGCTGCCATGACCGATCCTTTCGTTCGTCGCCAATTCCTCCTCGAGCTCGAGCGCATCCACCAGCAGCTCCTCACCGGCGAGCACCTCCACATCCAACCCTCCGCACCGCGCGCAGGACAGCGGGAAGTCCTCCATCACGCTCTTCGCGCCGCAGTCCCGGCAACTGCCGGCCGCAGGGACATGCTCGATAGCCAGTTCGGCGCCGTCGAGCGCCGTGCCCTGCGCCACGAGCCCGAAGGCGAAGTGCAGCGAGTCGGGGACCACCTGGCGCAGGTGGCCGACCTTCACCTCCACCCTGACCACGCGCCGTCCCGCCGCGTGCCGCGTCGCGACGTCCACGATGTCCTGCGCGATCGAGAGCTCGTGCATCAACAGATCCTCGGCAGCGGGTCGCCCACGAGCTGGTCCATCACGCGCCGCCCGCCGAACGCGGTCTCGACGAGCACCATGCCGGGCGGGTCGGTCTTGACCTCGCCGATCTCCGCGGCCTCCTGGCCTCCCGGGATCGCCCGGAGCGCTGCGAGAGCCTGCTCGGAGCGCTCGGGGCCGACGAAGGCGACAAGCTTGCCCTCGTTGGCCACGTACATCGGATCGATCCCAAGGATCTCGGCTGCGCCGGCGACCGCGGGCTGGACCGGCACGGCCGCCTCACGGACGACCATCGCCACGCCGGAGGCGCGCGCGAGCTCGTTGAGCACCGAGGCCACGCCGCCGCGGGTAGCATCACGGAGGCAGTGCAGGCCCGCGCCGGCAGCGTCGAGCAGGCCGTCGACGGCAGGCCACAGCGAGCGGGTGTCAGACTCGATGTCGGCGTCGAGCCCGAGCTCGCCGCGGGCAAGCATGATCGCGGTCCCATGCTCGCCGATCGTGCCCGAGACGAGAATCCGGTCGCCCGGCCTCAGGCGATCGGGAGCGAGGCGGGCACGGGGGTCACGGCGGCCCAGGCCCGTCGTGCAGACGTACATCCCGTCGGCGTGGCCGCGCTCGACCACCTTGGTATCTCCCGCGACGATCTGGACGTTGGCCTCGCGGGCGGCGCGGGCGATCACCTGCACCTCGCCGCGGAGCGTCTCCGCGGACAGGCCCTCCTCGAGCACGAGCGAGAGCGTCAGCGCGAGCGGGAGGGCACCGGCCATCGCGAGGTCGTTGACCGTCCCGTTAACCGCGAGCTCGCCGATCGAGCCGCCGGGGAAGCGCAGGGGCTTGACGACGAACGAGTCCGTGGTGAGCGCAAGCTCGAGCCAATCGATACGGACCGCGCCCGCGTCGGCAAGGGCGTCCAGCGCGGGCGAGGCGAAGGCGGGCACGAACAGCCCTTCGATCAGCGACGTCGTCGCCTTGCCTCCGGCCCCGTGGGACATCGTGATATGCGAGTCGCGGAACTTCGGGCGCTTGGCCCGCGCGGTCTCGATGATCGAGAGGATCTTGGACTCACGCTCTGAGACCGTCTCCGCCATCACGCGACCTCGCGCTCCCGGGCAAAGCGCCCGAAGTTGTAGTAGGCCGCGCATGCCCCCTCGGGGGAGACCATGCAGGTCCCGATCGGCCGCTCCGGTGTGCACGCTGTGCCGAACACCTTGCACTCCCAAGGCTTGATGACGCCCTTGAGCACCTCTCCGCACTGGCACGCCTTCGGGTCGGCGACGCGCACGCCGGGCACTGAGAAGCGCGCCTCGGCGTCCCACTCGGCGTAAGCGTCCGAGAGCCGCAGGGCGCTCTGGGAGATGAACCCGAGGCCGCGCCACTCAAAATGCGGGCGCAGTGCGAAGACCTCGTTCATGATCTCGAGCGCGCGGAGGTTGCCCTCCCACGGGACCACCCGCGCGTACTGGTTCTCGACCTCGGCGCGGCCCTCGGCGAGCTGGCGCAGCACCATCAGCACCGACTGCAGGAGATCGAGCGGCTCGAAGCCGGAGATCGCCACCGGCTTGCCGTACTGGTCGGGCAGGAACTGGAAAGGCCGGGCGCCGACGATCGTGGCGACGTGACCCGGGCCGATGAAGCCGTCGAGCCGTAGGTCCGGTGACTCCAGCAGCGCGCGCAGCGGCGGGACGATCGTCACGTGCGAGCACATGACCGAGAAGTTCTTGACGTTCTCCGCCTTGGCGCGGCGCAGGGTCAGCGCCGTCGAGGGCGCGGTGGTCTCGAAGCCGATCGCGAAGAACACGACCTCGCGGTCGGGGTTCTGCTTAGCGATGCGCAGTGCGTCCAGGGGCGAGTAGACGATCCGGACGTCGGCGCCCTCCGCCTTGGCGTCGAGCAGGGTCTGGCTGGATCCTGGTACCCGCACCATGTCGCCGAAGCAGGTGAAGATCACCCCCGGCTCGTGCGCGAGGGAGATGCCGTCGTCGACGCGGCCCATGGGGATAACACAGACAGGGCAGCCCGGCCCGTGGACAAGCTCGACGTTGGCGGGCAGCAGGTCATCGACCCCGTACTTGTAGATCGAGTGCGTGTGCCCCCCGCACACCTCCATAATCTTGTAGTGCCGGCCGGGCTCGACCACCGCCAGGATCTCCCCGGCGACGGCCCGGCCGAGCTCCGCGTCTCGGAACTCGTCGACGAACTTCAAGTTGGCACCTCCCGCGCAGCGGCGTCGAGGACCACCAAGCCTGCGCCCTCGGCGGCACGACCAAGAGCCGTGCCGGCGTGAACGAGCAGCACCGCGCCGGGCGCCACGGGCTCCACAAGCGCGATCTCCACGCTGCAGCGCTCGCCCTCGGGATCAGAGCAGAGTGCGAGGCCCCGCTCGTGGTCGACCCTGAGGACCCGCATCGGGATCGCCTCGTCGCCGCAGGTGATGCACCCGTGGGCGGCGACGCACTCGGTCATTCGATCACGCTCGCCCTGAGCTCCTCGAGCTCCCGCTCGTACTCCACGCCCATCTCCTGGAGGAGCTTCAGCGTCGCGTGCGCCTCCTCCTCATCGATCTTCGAGAGGGCGAAGCCGACGTGGACGAGCACCCAGTCACCGGGTCCGGCTGACGTGCCGTCCAGGTCCAAGAGGCCGACGTTCACCGTGCGCCGCACACCTGCGACCTCGACGGTGGCGAGCCGGTTCTCCTCGTCCACCATCTCGACCACTTGTCCTGGAATCGCCAAGCACATCCTGGGGCGCCTCCGGGCGGGGCGATCGCTCACATCCCCGTCTCACATGGTCTACCCCACCCTGGGCCTGTTCTAACACGCAATCAGAGCTGCGGGACAGGCAGGAGCAGATGAAATCGGCGCAAAAAACCCGCGGCAAGGGGTTGCCGCTCCTACCCAGGAGGGGTGTCAGCGGCGGGGCAGCGCTCGGGTCACGAGCCAAATCGAGCCGATGGCTTGCTTGCCCGACGCCGTTTGCTGGGCACTTTGACGCGGGTTGGAGTCCTGCGCTTAGAGGCAGGAATCTCTGCTTTGGCCACCGCTTTGGTCAAGCGCGGTATCTCCCTCTCCAGAAACTTACGCATGCGCTCCTCCTCGCGACGGATCGTGCGAGCGAGACGCTGAGTCTCCTTGTCCCCGAGCGCTTCAGCGAGCGTCTCGATGGCCGTGTAGGCAGCGATCTCCTCAGACTCGCTGACGTACTCGGTCTTGGCGTTCTTCATCTGCTTCTCCTGCTCGCTGGTGCCGCGCAGCGCATGTATCGAGCCCTGAGCGAGCGCCATCGCCTTCTGCGCGCCGCTGAGCACCGCTCGGGTCGCTTCGGCCACCGGCTCGGGGCCAGGCGCCGAAACACCCTCGGCGACCCCGCCCAACTGCTCGATCCGCTGCTTGACATCGCGTCCATGGCGCTTGGTTTCCGAGAGATGCCCCTTCAGACGCTTCTTGTAGCGGGTCTGAGTAGTCATCGCGATATGCCCCGCCAACACAGTCTCCAGGCGCTTCTCGGTGCCGTACGCCTCGTTCAGATACTGAACCAACTTGGTCTCACCAGCGGATCGATCGGTCATTTTTCCTCCCGACGTAGGTACTCCTCACGTGCCCTGCCACGGCGACCTCTAAACATTGGCATTGGGGCCGCGCCTGTCCGGCCGGAAGGCGATCGTCAGTCTGTCCACCAGTCCTGGACGGGGACGCCGTCGCCGTCCTCGGGCCTGGAGCCGCCGACGGCGACGAACTCGAGACCCTCGGGCCCGCCCTCGAAGGCTCGGACGACCTCGGGCGCTACGCGCAAGACGTCCCACTGACGCAACTCGAGAATCTCGTCGTCGAGCTTGATCCGCCCCGAGCCGGAGGTGACGATGTAGACCTCCTCCTGCTCACGGTGGGAGTGGCCCATCTTCGAGCGATAGTCGGGTCCATAGCGGAAGTAGCTGACGCCGAGCTCGCGTGAGTCGAGGTGCTTACGCGCAAAGCGCGCCTCCACCTCCGACGTCCTCGCGGCGGCGACGTCCTCGACATCCTTGAGGTTCTTGACGGTGTAGCTGGACATTGGTCGTCTCCTCTGCTGTTCGTTGTTCGGGCGATCGCTCTCGGCCGCTGGGTTAACACGTGGGCGCCCGAGCAGTCTGGCACCCTCGATGCGCTCGCGCCGATGGCCGCACGGCCGGGCCCTATGGTCGCGTCGTCGTCGGCGGGCCGATGACGACGCGACCGAGCCCAATGACCTCCATCTCGGTCTGGGGGGCACACACGGCGATTGCGGCGGACTCGTGGCGCAGCGTTCGGCGCAGGGAGACGAAGGCGGCGGAGCCAAGGATCGCCGGGACCCATAGCGCGATCGCGCGATAGGCGAGTACGGCGGACGCCGCAGCGGTGATCGGCACGTTGTAGAGGGCGAAGGTCCCCACCAACCCGGCGTCAACGCCGCCGATCCCCCCGGGGACCGGGATCAGTCCACCCAGCTCGCCGATCAGGTAGGCGATCCACACAATCGCCAGGGGCGGCGCGGAGCCGAAGGCGCGAAACGTCGCCCATAGGATCATCACGTCGAAGACCAAGTAGGCGACTATCCCGCCGATCAGCCAAGCATTGCCCTCACGTAGGAGCGCGACAGCTTCGTTGACGCCATCTGCGACCGCGACCAGGGTCTTCAACACCACCCTTGAGCGGCGGGAGGACTCACCTTCTTCGCTGCGTTCCAGGCGCAAGTGCAGGCGCGCGGCGGCGCGCCCAGCCAGCAGTGCCCCCACGATTGAAATAGCGGCAACAACGGCAGGGACGAGGGTCAACGCCAGGTTCGTCTCCCCCGGAAACACCCGAGCCGCAAGACCAACCCCGACGACGATAACGCCGACTATGTTTGCCACGCTGGTCAGCAAGAAGAAGGCAACGGTGCGCCGTGCGATTTCAGTCGCCGGCATCCCGCCTCGTTTCAGAGCCCAAGCTCCAAGCGCGAGGCCCCCGGCTCCGCCGGTCGGGAAGAGCGCGTTCGCACCGAGCTCGGACATGCCGATCTGATAGCTGACGCGCCAGGTCATGCGCCTGCAGAAGACCATGCGAAAGACGGCGACATACCCCAGGCCGGAGAGCACCTTCAGCCCCACGCCAAGAAGAATCCACGCAGGCTTGGCATGCGACAAGCGGGTGCGCAACCCTTCGAGCCCCGGAAGCAGTGTCACGATCGCCACCACCGCGAAGACCAGCCCCGCCAAGAGCAGCAGCCGGGTGCGCAGTTTTCGTCGGCTCAGCTCCTCGGGTATCTCCAGGTCACCCGTGAGGACACCCCCTCCACCTTGCCGATCGACCTCCACGCTGCTCATGGTGGCATCAGCGGCGCCTTGCAGCAGAGTCCGCAGTCAGAGCTCGCTGGCGAGACGCTCGTGGACTGAGCGCACCGCGCTTGATCCCTCACCCACGGCTGCGGCGACTCGCTTCATCGAGCTGTGACGAACATCGCCCGCGGCGAATACGCCGGGCATCGACGTCTCGAACGGAAGCGCACCGGATGTGCCTGCGCTGGGCGCCTCTGGTAGTTGGCGGTCGGTGAGAACGAATCCATCTCGGTCGAGCATCACGCAGTCTTTCAGCCAAGCGGTCGCAGGGCGTGCACCGATGAAGCAGAACAGGCCCGAGCAGAGAGTGGTCTGCTCTCGCCCCGTAATGGTGTGCTTGAGCGTTACCTGCTCGAGACGGGTCTCACCAGCCAGGCCTTGGACCTCGACACTGGTGAGGAGATCGATTTTCGGGTCGGCCTCGATCCGCTCGATCAGGTATTGCGACATGCTCTGGGCGAGGTCCTCACGCCTGATGGCGATCGTGACGCCACAGTTGTTCTGGGCCAGGTACAGAGCGGCCTGTCCCGCGGAGTTCCCGCCCCCGATCACCAGAACAGACGTACCATTGCAGACGCGTGCCTCGAGATCGGTTGCCGCGTAGTAGATGCCGGCGCCCTCAAAACGATCTAGGTCCTTCACGGCCAACCGCCGATAGCGCGCCCCGGAAGCCACGATCACCGCTCGGGTGGGGATCTCACTGCCATCAGCGAGCACGATCACATGAAAGCCCGACTCAGTTCGCAGGCCCGCCACTTCGCATGGGGCGTTCAAACGAGCTCCGAGTCGCATCGCTTGAACGGCGGCTCTTCCGGTGAGATCTTCGCCGGAGATGCCGTTTGGGAATCCCGCGTAGTTCTCGATCCGCGAGCTCATGCCAGCCTGACCACCGATGGCCACCGCATCCAGCGAGACCGTACGCAGACCCTCCGATGCGCCATATACCGCGGCGGCGAGGCCGGCCGGGCCGCTGCCGACGACAACCAAGTCAAAGATGTACCCGGGTATAGGGCGGAAGGTCAGCCCGAGGTGCTCCGCGAACGTCGCGGCCGAGGGACGACGCAGAATCTCCGTGGCGGTGATCACCGCGGGGATGTCTTGCGGGGTCAGCGCCATGCTCGCGAGCAGGGCGTCGAGGTCCTCGGCGTCCTCTACATCAACCCAGGCGTGGGCGAGGTGCGAGCGCTCCGCGAATGCGCGCAAGCTCATCGCCTCGGGCGAGTACCTCGAGCCGACGATCCGGATAGCCTGGGCACCCTCTCCCGATCGCAGAACCTCGCGCCGCGCGAGGAGCGCGCTGAAGATGGTTTCGGCGAGTCCCGGGCGGCCACTCATGAGACGACGGAACTCCGCCTCCGGGATCACCAGCACCCGGCCCGGCCGAGTCACACGGCAGCTCAGCGTGCGACGCTGGCCGGTCAGGAGGTTTAGCTCGCCCGCGAAGCCACCCGGTCCATAGGCGGCAATGACAACCGCATCCGTGCTATCGAACCGAACGATCTCCACCTCACCCTCGAGGACGACGAACAGGTCGTAGGACGCCTCTCCGGCCTGGAACAACAACTGCCCGGCGGCCACCGGCTGCTCAGTGCCAAACGCGGCGATCTCCGAGAGCTCAGAGGCACGCAGCACCGGAAAGGCGCCGGCATCTTGACCGCCCAGCGCGCTCATCTGCGCCGGAGCGTTCGTGGTGGGAAGCTGAGCGCAAGCATCAGCTGGTGTAACCCCGCTCGGCGATCGGCCACGTGTTCCTCGCCAGCGACTAGACGAATCGCCTGACGAACTCCAGCGAGGTGTCGGCGACCAGGCGCCAGCCGCTGTCGATCGTCAGCGCGTGCCCGCGGTCCGGGAGCTTGACGATCTCGGTCACGCCCTTGTTGCGCCTCTGTTTCTTGAACGAGGCGTTCGCGATCGCCCACGGCACGGTGTGGTCCTTTTCGCCGTCGATGATCAGCAGCGGGCCGCGGTCGGGGTTCTTGGTGTCCACCTTGGCCTCCGTCCACGGGTTCAGGTTGGCGGTCGCCGCCTGAAACAGCGGCGCGCCGGGGGCGGGCACGGCAAACGTGTGGTACAGCTCCTTGGCCTCGTCCTCGCTGACGGTGTTGGCGAAGGCGTAGCGGAACTGCTCGTAGGTGAGCGGAACCGCGCGGTTGCGGTTGGCCGGGTTGCCCAGGACCGGCCGGGAGGACTTCAGCGCAGAGACGGGCAGTGGCAGCACGCCGCGAAACGGCGCGGGGTCGATTGCCACCGACACGGCCGCGAGACCGCGTCCGGCGATGATCTGCGCGAGTAGCCCGCCGAAGGAGTGCCCGATGACCGCCGGCTTCTTCTTCAGCTTGCCGATCACCTCGTCGAAGTGGTCGGCCACCTGGCCGACGGTCTTGTGGGCGAAGACCTCGGGGTTCGCGTTGGCCTCCTCGACGGTCTGAGGATCGTCCGGCCATCCCGGCGTAAGCGCGGTATAACCCGCCTCCTCGAACACCGTCGCCCAGCGGTCCCAGCTGCTCGGCAACAGCCACAGCCCGTGTATGAACACGACCGGCGTCAATTTCGTCGCGTTCGCCTTCTCGATCTGCTTCGCCTCGTACTCGTTGATCGTCGCCATGTCCTAGCCTCCCTGGGTATCAGCGCGGCGACTGTCCGGGGGCGGCCGTGCTCCACCGAGAGTGCCGTCGCGAGCTGCTTACAACCGGGTCGTTAGATCCATGAGTGGCATCTTACCCCTGTTGTGATTGCCAGCGATCACAACGGTGGACCCATCAAGACGACCTGCAGGAGAACCGCGCCGGTGACTTTGGTAGTGCCGGAGGTGACTATGCATCCGCATCGCCGAACGTACCGAGGTGGCGCTTGGCCTGCCTCATGGCCCTGCGTGCGGCCGACTGTTCGGAGGTCTTCTCGCGCGCCTGGCTGTAGGACTGCTCGACGAGCGCCCTGCCGCCGGACCACCCGAAGGCTCGGACCAGCAGCACGATCGCGAAGAGGATGCCCCAGGCGGTGACCACCAGCTGCTGGGCCACGGAGTAGACGTTCGCGTTGGCAGTACTGGTGATGCCTTTCAGCGAGAGGACGTTGAATCCCTGAACGACGCCCGCGCCGCCCGGGGTCACAGCGGTGACGTTCGCAATCGAGTTCCCCGCCACCACACGCATGAGCGTGTGGAAGCTGACGGGAATGTTGTAGGCAGACAGGAACACGGCGATCACGCCGAGCTCGCCACCCAACTGATCGCCTCGGGCAGCACGACGCGCCCCAGAAAGGCACCGGGGTGGACGAGGATCTGGCCCCCGACCTTCGCCTGCTTCCACCACTGCTTGATCCGGTCTCGCAGCGCCTGCCCCACAAGAAACAGGAGCACGGCGACTCCCGCGAGCAGGATCGCGGTGGCCCACGGGTGTTCAGTCACGAACCCGAGCTGGATGTCGAACGATCCGCCGACCGCCAGGAACAGATACAGGTAGCCGAGCGTCCCGATGACCGTGTAGAAGATTTTCTGGACTGCGAAGCCCGCCAGGACGCCGGCGAAGGTGCCAGCAGCGATGATTGAGGTGAACATCGGCCAGCTCGTGTGCGAACGCCCCAAATACCCAGGGCTGCTGCACAAGTGCGGGACTACTGCCAGTGCTGGCGTAGTTCATCCCGATGGGGTGATGTTGGCTCACCCGCGCAAGGGACACGTTGGTTCTCAGATGGGAGAAGCGATCGGCCAGGTACTCTCGTTCGGGGTCGGGGTCGCTGAACTTTGTGTTCACCGACACTGGCGAGCAGGCCGTCCTGGAACTCCTACTTCAGCCGCACTCGGGAGCTAGGCCCAATCGGAGTCATCAGTAGAGAGCCTGTTGGCAACGAGAGCGCTGGCGGCCATCAACACGGCGGCGATCGCGATCGGGAGCACGAGGTCGACGTTGATTACGAGCAGGGCGCCGACCAGAGCGCCAGCGAACATCGCTGTCACTGCGATCAGGCGACGGGCGGAATGACCTCCCGTTCCGCCGGCGAGTCGCGAGTCGGCCGCGACTCCGGTCAAGGTCAGGGTCAGGACCGTCGTGGTGAGGTCGGGCACCGCGAGCCGGCGGGCGGTCGCGTTCTGAATCCCCATCGCGATCGCCAGCGGCACGATCAGCGCGTAGCGAGCGCCCTCTGACACGGGCTGGCCGACAATCGCCGCTAGGACGATCGCGAGCAGCAAGGGCAGGACCGCTACGGCGGTCGCTGTCCGTAGGTGCCGGCCTCGATGCTCGCCGGAGGAGGTGGCAATCCGACCCCCGGCGAGCGCTCCCAGGAGAAAGGCGCCCAACGCAGCCAGCGACGCAGGCGCAGACAGCCCTGACGCCCCGGCCAAAGCGAACCCGAGAAACACGACGTTGCCGGTCATGTTGGCGACGAACACGTGACCGAAAGCGAGATAGCTCACGGCGTCAACAACCCCGGTGACCACAGTCAGCAGGATCAGAAGCGGAGGCAGCGGTCCGCACCCGCTGCCGGCCCACGGCCAGCGTGCCCGCGTAAGGTTGCCAAAGGTCATCAGCGAACTCTCCTCCACAGTCGATGCGGAATGCTGCGATCGATTCTCGCGTAGCAGTCTTCCACCTGGCGGTGCCGAGGGGGGTCTCGTGCACGCGCTCGACGAGGGCAGCTCCTGTGCGGTCAGGCGCTCTGGTAACGAGGCACTAGCCTTCCCCTTACACGAACCTGACCGGAGGGCGCCATGGCCACCTGCACGCATTTCGACCACATCCAGATCAGGCAGCTGCCCGAGGCAGTCGACGGCTGCGAGGACTGCCTACTGACGGGAGATCCCTGGCTGCACCTGCGCATCTGCTTGGAGTGCGGCCACGTTGCCTGCTGCGATGGCTCACCCAACCGCCACGCCACCGCCCACAGCCACACGAGCGGTCATCCGATCATCCGCTCCCTCGAGCCTGGCGAGGAGTGGTCCTGGTGTTTCCTCGACGAGCTCGCTATGCGCATCCCGGAGGTGCGGGGTGAGACCCGCATACCCCCGTCCCCGCTGGGCGGCTGACGTACCATCGTCGAGATCGTCGTCAAACCAGGAGGCCCTGCTTGGGGTCGTCGTCCAGGTACTCGGAAGGAGACAGTCAGTGATGCGAAGATGCGATGAGCCGGCCAGGTCGTCCCGGGCACACGCTCTCGGCGCGGTGGCGACCGGGGCGCTGGCAGTGGGCGCGGGAGCGATCGGGGCGCTGGCGATCGGACGCCTCAGCGTCCGGCGCGGTGCGATCCACTCGTTGAAGGTCGATGAGCTGAAGGTGGGACAACTCCACGTGGACGAGCTCACCGTGACGCGTACGTTGACCCCTCGATGACGAGCGCGCTACTGCAAGGCCTGGAAAGGGCGTGCTATGGCGACCTGAGGTTGCCTCGCGCTCTCAAGCGGGCGCGTGGGCGTCTTCAGGTTCCCTTTCAGTCGCGTCCGCTTCCTGCTGCACCCCTGCTCGCAGGCTGACCAAGGCCACGATCGCCGCTGCGGCCATGATTGCCGCCATCACATAGAGCACAGAGCGGGTGGCGTAGGCGAAGTCAAGGCGCACGAAGTGGGGAATCGATTCGATACTCCCATGGCCACCCCGCGACTGAGAGATGCTGGATGCCTCGGCGTGTGCCCGTCCACTGGGCATACCCTGCCCGATCAGCGACGTTGCGACCCGGGAGCGCATCTGTGAGACCAGGATGGTGCCGAGGATCGCCAGCCCCAGGCTGGCGGCGTAGTTGCGGACCGTCTGGGTGATGCCGGTCGCCTCGCCGTAGGAGAGCCTGGAGGCTCGATTGACGGCGTCTGTGCTGGCCTGACCGATCATGAGCCCCATGCCGGCCCCGGCGAGGACGACGTACCACTGCTGGGAGGCGAGATCCAGTCCGGTCACCTTTCCGGCCCACAGCCAGAATCCCACCGCGCTCAGAGCGCAACCAAACACCACCGGGCGCTTGGCCCCAACCCTGTCGAGCATCCGTCCACCAATCTGCGCGGCGATGACGAACCCGAGGAAGAAGTACAGCAGGACGAGACTGGCCTGCGACGGAGTCTTCCCCAACGCGATCTGGGCGTACTCGCTCGCGAAGAAGAACACCGGGATGAACACCAGGTTGGAAGTGCCGAGCACAATGTTCTCGACCAGGAACGCCCGAATACGAAAGATGTCCACCGCGATGAGCGGTGACGCAGTGCGGAGCTCGACGAAGTAGAACACCACCAGGAGCGCCACGCCCACGGCGATGCAAGCCCAGGTGCCGGGATTGCTCCATCCCCAGATCGAGGACTGCTGGAAGCCGAACACGCTCAAGGCGACGCCGGAGGCGATCAGGGCCAGGCCCCGGTAGTCCATGCGAGCTGGCCGATGCAGCGTGCTCGGCCTGGAGACGACGATCAGTATCAGGGCGATGATGGCGACGGGGATGTTGACCCAGAAGATGGCCCGCCAAGTCCACTGCGTGAGATAGCCGCCGAGGATCGGTCCGACCGCGGTGAGGCCGCCGGCGATGCCGAAGAAGATCGCCATGGCTCTCCCCCGTTCGTGCAAGGCGAACGTCTGCACCACGATCGCCAATGCGGCAGGGAACATGATCGCCCCGCCTGCCCCCTGGATGACCCGGAACGTCACGATCCAGGCCTCGGCCAAGCTCCCCTTCGGGGTAAGCCCGCACAGCGCCGAGGACCCCGCGAACACGATGACGCCGAGTGTCACCATCTTGCGGTGGCCGACCGTGTCGGCCAGCCTGCCTCCGAAGGCGAACAGCGCAGCCAACGACAGCAGATAGGCGTTGATCGCCCACTGCACGCCGGTGCTGCTCAGGCCAAGCTCCTTCTGGATTTCCGGCGCCGCGATGGACACGATCGTCTGGTCGATAAAGGTCATCGCGACGGCGAAGATCATCGCCGCCAGGATCAGATTCCTCGATTGTCCGCCAGGAGCGGTGCCGACTGTCATGGTTGCGCTCCAACGGTATGGGTGGGCGCCCCGTGCTCCACCATGGACTAGCTCGCCGCCTCGGTCGCCAATTCGTAGCCCGACGCACACCGCTTGACGATCATGGTCGACATTCTCCCCTACAAGACTGGGCGATGCTTCTCCGCTGGCTGCCTGCCGGGCTAATCCCCCGACTCGCTCAAATTGGAACAATGATTGGAACAATCGCGAACGTAGCTGGCTACACCATCGTTGATTGAGCGGCAGTCAGGAATACAAGATCTCGAGGACCGCTGGTGCTCTGTATATCTGCGCGCGCCTAGAGGCGTTCCGCGACGCCTGTCGGAACCCTGCGATCGGGGTCCAGATGCGCCCACACCCCCTGGGCGTTACCAGCGATACCAGCGCCGGCGGCCCAGCCCAACGTTGACTCCTCCGACGAGGAACCCGAGCAGCCACAGCGCGACCGCGACGAGCAGCACGAACCAGAGGACGTGGGCAGCGAACCCAAATCCTCCGAAGAGCGCCAACAACAACAGCAGAACTACTGGGGCAACCATGTTGAGCCTCCTAACGATTCGCTGCCAGTCGTCTACCCATGAGCCTTAGCCGGCAAACGGGCAGCGGGCGCGAGGAGCCGCAACTTGTTCGTTTACGTGATTGAGCTGTGGGTAAACGCCCATTGATAGGTCGGCGGCATCGTGCCGATGCCTGGGCCGGTGGGAAACGAAGGGAGCGCTTATGCCGCGGCGGGCAGATATGAAACGTTGCGTTAGCGCCGCTGAGGCGCCCAGCCCTGTGCCGCCGGGCGGACCAAGCCCCTCACCGCCGTCACCGGACCCGCAGCCGCCGACGCCCATTCCGCAGCCGTCTCCGCTGCCGCCTGACCCTGACCCGCCGAGTATCTGATCTATGAAAGCGAGGTTCGTGATGAGCAAGACAGCGCGCGAGATAATGACCGGGCAGGCCGAGTGCATCGGCGAGAACGAGTCGGTCGGCACCGCAGCGGAGAAGATGGCGCGGCTGGATGTGGGTTCCCTGCCGATCTGTGGCGAGGACGATCGGCTGAAGGGGACTCGCAATCCGCCCACGCGATCCTGCACGATCAGGGGCCAGCAGAGCAGGACGACGAGCGCACGGACGGTGACGCCGACCATGAGCGCAGCAGCGAGACCGACACGGATTCGCCTGGCCAGGTGTAGCTACCGTTGATCGGTATGCCGGGCTCTCAGAGCGTGGATGACGAGGCCCGCCACGAGACGCAGCTGGAGCGCCTTGACCGCAACCTCAAGGAGATGACCGGCGAGCTGCGCGTCGTCGTCACCGGCGTGCAGGTTCTTTTCGCGTTCCTTTTGCTTGTCCCGTTCAACACCGGCTTTGCGCATGTAGGGAGCTTCGAGCGCACCGTGTACTTCGTCACGCTGATCTTCGCGGCGCTCGCGGCGGTGTGCACGATCGCGCCCTCCGCGGAGCATCGCTTCCTGTTTCGCCACGACGACAAGCAGTACCTCGTGGTCAGCTCAAACCCTGTAGTGATCGCGGGCCTCGCTTTTTTGGCGCTGGCGATGTGCGGGTGTCTGCTGCTCGTCACAACCAAGCTGTTCGGACTCACCGCGGGCGTGTTGACAGCGAGCATCGGGGCACTTCCGTTCGCCGTGTTGTGGTTTGCGCTGCCGATAAGACGGCTGCATGGCATTCATGGGACCAAGCGCAGGACCAAGGACTCTAGATAGCCCCGAGGTCAAGGGCAACGCCTGGCGTCGGCCGGGCTAGGCAACATCAACCTGGGTAGCTGGTGGAACGATCCTCTTACGGGCGACCCTGCTACTCCCGGTAGAACGAGTCTCCCCCGGGTGGCCTGGATAGTAGACCGCTCAGCGGGCATGCAATATGATCGACACCCTTACGACCTATGCAACGCTCGGGCCCGGTCATCTTCGCCTAGGCCGTCGGGTGCTTCGTGCGCGTGCTCGAGGTCCCGATGGGTCCCAATCGAGCGCCCAGACTGCAAGTCTCTATTTTGAGGACGCGTAGATATGCATGGCGGTCACATAGGGTGGTGTACGCGCCCCCGCCACCGAAGCGACGGTGGGAGCGTGGCTCGTTTCCAGCGTCGATCGACGCCCACATCTCGGCGCGAGACGGAGGTACCAGGCGCCCTGAGATGACCTCTGTCAGCCATTGGGCCTGACGCTCGACTATTTCGAGACGGCCCGGCCCTGCGTCAAGGATGCCGATGAAGGCGAGATTGTCGGCGTAGGGGGAGAGGATGCGCCGGTAGAGCGGGAACTGCTGCCCATCGCCGCGACCGAGGGGGTCCGGCAGGAACGGAAAGCTGACCCGGTAGCCCGTGGCAAAGACGATGGCGTCGACCGCCTCACGGCTGCCGTCGGCGAAGATCGCGTGCTCGCCCTCCAGACGGGTTACGTCAGGTCTCACCGCGAACGTCTTCTCGGCGAGGGCTCGCTCGATGTTCGGTGTGACGAGGGCTGGCCAGCGGTACTCCATCATCGGGAAGTCGGGGACCGGCAGATCGCCGTGATGGGGCTTCGAGCCGGTGACCGTCAGCAACGCCTCAAAGAAGCGGCGGGCCACCGGCCAGGGAAGGCAGTTGAGGGTCGCGTTGTCGAGGCGGTCAAGAGGGCGCCCCAGTATGCGCGCTGGGATCAGGTGGTGTCCCCGCCGACAGGAGAGGAGCGTGCGCTCCGCCACGAAGGAGATCTCCGCTGCGACATCGAGGGCCGACTGGCCCGCGCCGAGGACGAGCACCCGCCGGCCCTGAAACGGCTCGGGAGTGCGGTAGTCGCGCACGTGCATCGTCTCACCGCTGAACTCGCCCGCAAGCGCCGGTATCTGCGGATCCCAGAACTGGCCTGTGGCGACGACCAGCGCGTCGAAGCGTTGCGTCGGGCGCCCGTCGACCTCCACCAGCCACCCCCCGCGATCGTCGGCCGAGGCCCGGTTCAGACGCATGCCGAGGCTGATGCTCCCGAGCAGATCGTTGACCTCCGCGTAACGCTCCAGGTAGGCGAGGAGCTGCGAGTGGTGGGGGCGCTCGTCCATCGCCCCGGCGAAGCGCAGGCTCGGGTATTGCATGTTGCGGCGCGAGACGTTCGTGTGCAGCGAGGCATAGGCCGCCGAGACCCCGTTGTCGTTGCCGTAGCGCCAGCTTCCACCGATCGCCGTACTCGCCTCGAAGCAGGCGACCTCGTGGCCGCCCAACCGCAAAGCACGGATCGCCGCCAAGCCCGAGAGCCCGGCGCCTACGACGCATACCGACTTGCTCACAGCCCGCTCCTTTTGATCGCCACCAGATCTAACATACCGCGCGGAATGTACTACATACCGGACAGCATGTAAACTGGGTGGCCGATGCCCGCCGATCCCAGCCCGGCGCGTCCCCGCCACGATGGCCGCAGCGCCGAACTGCGGGGCACGGCTCGCGAGCGCATCCTCGATGCGGCCCTCGCCGAGTTTCACGATCGCGGCTATCCGGGGGCCTCTTTGCAGGCCGTCGCCAAGCGCGCCGGGTTGACCAAGGGCGCGATCTACTGGAGCTTTCGGGACAAGCAGGACCTCTTTCTCGCCCTCGTCCACGAGCGGCTGGACGTGCCGGCAAAAGCGCTGATGCGCATAACCCAGGATGCGCCCTCCGACGTGGAGAGCGCCCCGCTTGTCAGCCAGGGGATGGCCGAGCTCGTTCGTACACAGCCCGCTGTGCTGTTGCTGGCGTTCGAGCACTGGTCGGTCGCGGCGCGCGACCCGGAGCTCCGTGGCGGCTACATCCACCGCCAGTCAGAGCTGCGTAGCGCGATGGCCCGTGCGCTTGAGGCACGCCACGCGACCACAGGGGTTCGCCTCACATATCCCGCGGAACGCCTGGCGACCGGGATCCTGTGTCTCGCTGCGGGGATCGCGATGGAAGCGTTGGTCGAGCCCGCCGCGGCCCCCGACGAGCTCTTTGGCGAGATCCTCGGACTCATCTATGACGGTTTGGCGGCCCGGGCGAGGAGCGGGGCGGACCTGTGAGCGACATCTCGACGGCATTGACCGAAAACGCTGTCTGGCTGCCCTGGCGGCCTGGTCCGGCGGCCGAGGGCGAGGGCGCGGTGGTGGTCAGCCTGACGGACTTCAGAGCCCACCGCCTGCGCGATCTTCCCGGGATCTACTGGAGCGGCCTGCGGCTCCGCGAGGGCTGGTACGCGATGCCCGGCGCGATCGGCCTGTGGCTCTGGGGCCGGCCGCTCGACAGGGGCAGAGGAGGTTCAGTTTCGGTGTGGCAGAGCGAGGCGGATCTGCGTCGCTTCGTCGCGTTGCCGGCGCACGTCGCGATCATGCGTAAGTACCGCGCTCTCGGCGCGCTCCAGTCGGCGACATGGCAGATGGACCGTTTCACCCTCTCAGCAGCGCGAGCGGCGGCGCAACAACGAATCAGAGCGTGGAACTCGACTACCGCGGAAGCGTAGCTGCGGACATGGAGAGCTTCAAATGCGCCGCGCACTCGCGTCATAGAGGGTCAGCCATCCACACAGCGTGTAGGCGCCGATCGACGGCGGCGTGACGCGAGCGGATCGGCCTCGATCTAGACGAGGCGTGTGCCGTACTCGACTCGCTGCCCGACCTCTCAAAGCCACTCGCCAAAGCCCGACCCGGAGCACGCCGCAGCGTCTACGAAGCCTTCCAATTCGGCATCGAGCTAGACCGAAACAAGCCCGAGATACGACTGAAGGCGCTCGTATCGAGCGCCTTCAGCACAACCTCAGACCTTGACGACCTTGCGGGCAGGGCCGCTAATGGGGTCATAGCGGGGGAGCGATTCGGCCTTATCGGCGACCTCTTGGTGCTGGTGAGCGGGTCATTCCGTGGCCTGAGAGCCAGCGGTTCCGTCCCAACCAAACGATATCGTTGTGTTATGATACCGGAGTTCGATGAGCACGGGAATCTTCCGCCAGGCATCCACGATGCGACTTGGACCGAGATCGTGACCCGCTACGCGACCAGCACTCGACGCCGAGACCTGCTCGACGGGCTTCTTGACGCCCTGCGCTCGCTGAAGACAGCGAGCTGCGGCACCGCCTATCTCGATGGCAGCTTCGTCACCGCCGAGGAGCATCCTCGTGACTACGATGCCTGCTGGGCATCCACTGGTGTTGACCTCGACCACCTTGACCCCGAGCTGCTGGACTTCAGCCATGAACGCGGCGCACAGAAGGCGCTCTACGGCGGAGAGCTATTCCCTGCCGACTGGCCGGCGCAGGCTGACGGCACGACCTTGCTCGATTACTTCCAACGCGACCGCATCAAGCAGCCGAAGGGCATCGTCGCCATCGATCTCGGAAGACTCCCATGATCGCCAACGAGCGCGAGTACCGGATCACCAAGGCCGAGCTAGCCCGCTTCGAAGGAGGTCTGATCGACAACGACTCGCGCAAGTTCGGCCCCGAGGTCAACCCGCGTATGCGCCAAGTGATGCACGATGCGATTACCAGCGAGATCGAAGTCCTACGCAGACAGATCGACCACTACGAGCAGCTACGCGACGGACGGATCACCGGGCGCGAGATCACCTCCCTGCTCGACCTCCCCACCGCGCTGATCGAAGCCCGCATCGCCGCAAGGCTGACCCAGCGCCAACTAGCCGAGCGAATCGGAGTCGCCGAGCAGCAGATCCAGCGCTGGGAGGCAAACGGTTACAGCGGCGTCAACCTCGACCGCCTTCAAAGCATCGCGGACGCTCTCGGCGTCCAGATTCACGAGACGATCACGTATAGCAGCGCGGCTTGAAAGCAGCATAGGACCGGCCACGTTTGGTCGGTTTCCATGAGCAGCAGAGAATAGCGGCGGCCCCACGCAACAATCGACGCTCGTGATATGCCCGGACTTCGACTGCAAGCTCGTCGGTGTCCAGCTCGCCTTGAGCAGTAAAACAATCGCTAACGAGATCCTCATCGGGCAGGCCGGCAACCCGTCCGAATCGTTGAGTGCGTCTTCGACGTCAGTCTGTGCCTCCTCGTGGTTCTCAGCGTTTACTGATACGCCAAACACGACCGACTCCCCGTCACGGCCTATGACGGCCGCTGGGAAGGTGCTCGTTAGGTAGCCGGCCAGCTCGGCAAGATACTCTGTGGGTATGCCTCGTAGATCGCCGACCATGTGGAATGCCGTCCCATTCTTTGCCTCTTGGGGCATTTGGACACGTTGGACGTCGATCGAGATCCGGGTGACGTCATCGCCGTCGAGGCTTGCATCGAAACCCTCGAGCACAGAATGACTGGTGGCGCCGTGAGGAAAGAGCCTTAGCACGGCTGCACGCGCCTCCTCAGCAGTCTTAGCCGAAACGTAGTACGTCCATGAAGACGGCATCCGCTCGAACTCGTCGAGTTCGAGCATGTCCCTATGCCAGAGCCGGACGGACACGCGGAACTGACTACTACGTGGTACATCGCGAGAGGCTACAAGCGAGACGATGGACATGTTCGATTTTGGATCCGCGTCTTCCTCTGTGAGAAGCGAGTGACCTGGCGAGTGGGATACGGGGTCCTCTTCCCCCAAACGAGGATGGAACGTGATGCCCATTTCACCGGCACGCATCGCCCGGGCAACTGCGTTGGAAGCACCCTCGATTGCACAGCCTTCGCAGTGGGCGTCTTCGGCACGACCAGTCTTCCAGCCGAGCCCGTCCACGCGGACCTGTCGAGTGTGATGTGGACGACTCCCGCCTCACGCTCCCTCTCGACAAGCAAGGCGAGATGCTCGAAGCCACCGAGAACAGCGAAGTGTCTCAGTATGGCAGCTGTTGCCGAAAGCCAGTCGGTCGGTCCAATCAGCTCCTCCGACCATTGCCGAACCGCACGAATAAGCCCAAGAAGTGCGTCGCGATCTAGCGCTCCCTCGAAGGTGTCCTCGTATCGTGCACGACTGGCCCACGGTGTCAGATCCTCGATCTCCTCACGGCAGGCCGGCGGCATAACGCCGTTGCTATCCAGCAGCGTGGTGAGATAGGCGAGGCTGTTCGTCCACCGGTACTCCACCTCGTGCAGACTGAGAACAGCCTTCAAACGCTTCTCGACCGCCTGTTGAGCGTGAAAGCCAAGCGTCCCGTCGTGTACATCTGCGTCGTCGAGCAGCTTGAGGAGGACCAGCTCGTCCTGCTCGGCCTTGCCGACCAATAGGCGAGCCTGCTCGACGGCGTCAGGATTCTGCAACGACTCGCCCCTCGGTCAGGGCCTCGTGAATCAGCGTACTCTTAACCGGGCTTTGCTCGTTTGCCTGCTCTCTATCGATAACGACGACATCGGCGGGAATAAGCAGCCTTCCGAGAATCCGTCCTAGTCGCGCCATCTCTCGCAAGCGATCAGTGACCTTTTCCTGTATGACTAGGAAGTTGTAGTCGCTCCCATTATCAGCATCGCCTCTTGCGTGCGGCCCAAACAAGATGATCGTGCCGGGACCGCCTCGATCAACGCGCGTGCTGCACGCTCGATTGTCGCTCTCTCGGTGGCAGTGCTCAAGCTACCGCCTCTGGGATTGAGCAGCATCGAAGACGTCTGCAATACCCAGTGGGAATCGCTCGGTCTGTCGAGGAGGGGGCGACCTGCACGTGTGCGGCAAGCTCGCGCTCGCAGTCGGGGCATCCATCGCGAGGCTCGTCTCGGTGCAGCCCGGCAGCATGCCCTCTCGTCAGCTTTGCCTCACGCTCCATGGCCGCCTTACCCTCGCGGGCTTCTATGAGACGGATAAACGTGCGCGTCTTCCCGCGATAGACGACCACGTAGGGGCACCCACAACGACCGACTCGCTCGCAGTCCTTCGCGTGCCGTCGATAGATGCCCCGCGTTTCCGTCTTGACGAGCTTGGCCGCCATCACACAGCTCCTGACCTATCGCGCGCATCTCGACACGCAGCGCCGCCCGAGCCCGACATGCGCAGTTCTCCAACAGGATCCGTGTGCGCTGCATCCCGTGCGCCAAGTCCGGGGCGCTAGAGCACCACCCCACCACGACCGTATTGGCATATCCATGGTACACCCGGGCAGCTGGCCCACGATCATGGCCGCACACCTCCCGCGCCATGCGATCGCGTTCATCCGCGAGCAATTCTGCGAGAGGCCGACTTCGGGTGACAAGCATAGACTCTTGAGCTATACTGGCTCTTCGAAAGGAGCGCAGCATGATCCGTCTCAGCATCTTCAGCAACGAGATCGGCCCCCGCGGGGAGCTCATCGATCGCCCCGCCGCCACCATGCAGGTAAAAGGGCAGGAACTCGACGTCACCGCGGGCAGCGCACGGCACGTGCAGATCGGCATGCCTGTCTACAGCGAGCGCTACGGCCGTATGATCGACTTCGACACCGACGGCGAGGAGTGGGCTCGCAACCTACCTAGCGCCTACCGCAACGGCGCCGTGAGCGTAACCGCCGAGGAGATCATCGCGCCCGCAGACAAGCAGTTCTCCGCGCGACGCGCGAGACGCGCTCCGGCTCTCACCGCCAGGCACGCGCGGCGCTCACGCTGAGGCCATGCCCCGCACCCGTCGCTCAGCCATCCACGCTCAGGTCATCGGCCAGCGCATCCGCGCCGCTCGCGAAGCCGTGGGGCTGACACAGCTGGCGCTCGCTGAGCGCATGGAGGTCTCCCAGCCGGTCATAGCGGCGCTGGAGGCCGGCCGCGGCAATCCCACGGTCGGCCAGCTTGCGGCCGTCGCCGAGGCTCTGCAGGTCGGCTTCGATGTCAACTTCCCACTGCTGCCGGCCACGCCGCATCCAGGCGAGCTCGTTGCTCGCTGAGTTCGGTCCCGCCGAGCCTCGACGTGCCGCCACGCTCGAGCAGAGCGAGCTGACCGCACCCCTGGTAGGAGGTGTTGAGCATGGGCGCATCGGAGGGCAACTCAGTCACTTGCGCGGCCCGAGATCGGGCCGCCGCGGTCAGACCGGCGGACCGGGATCACATCAGGCCGGAGGGTCACAGATCCAGTAGCGCGCGCTCGGCCCCAGACGGGCCGCGCGGTCGTCGGGATTTGAGAGCTTGCAACGATCCAGCGAAAGACAGCCACAGCCGATGCACTCCGTCAGACCGGCGCGCAGGCGCTGCAGCTCGGCGATGCGATCGTCGATCCGTGTCGTCCACGTGCGCGACAGTCGTGCCCAGTCACGGCTGCAGCCCGCTCGCCGATAACATCGCTCCTGCGTAAAAGGATCTGACATGCGGTGTGTTGCAGGTGATCGAGTTTTTGCAGCCATCGTCTCCTGCGTATAATCTATCCCTGCAAAATGATGACAAGGGAGTGATAAATGCAGGAAGGAGCCTTGGCGATCGAGCGGGAGGCGACCCATCGCCTGCCGGAGATCCTTGCTGAGCTGCTGGACGAGACCGGCCTGCGCCTCGATGCGCCTTCCGCAGCGGATGGCGGGGTCGATCTCGTTGGCCACGACGAGCGTGGCCACCGCTGGGTCTTTCAGGTCAAGACGTCGAGCCAGCCCGGCCGCGTCGCCGACGTAGCAAGCCGAATGCGCGACCTCCGACGTGAGGACACGATCCCGGTCCTCGTGGTGCCCTACATGTCTCCCGCGGGAGCCCGCGCGGCGGAGGAAGCGGAGCTCAGCTGGATCGACCTGTCTGGCAACGCCCACATCCGCAGCGACGATCTCTACGTGCGGATCGAAGGTCGCCCCAACCAGTTCCGCTCACGAGGGCGGCCATCGTCGCCGTTCGCACCCAAGAGCGCCCGCGTGACGCGAGTCCTGCTCGAGGACCCCGGCCGCTGGTGGCGCCAGAAGGAGCTCGTGGCGGCCACCGGCCTCGACGACGGCAGCATCTCGCGCGTCGTGCGACGACTCGACGAAGAGCTGCTGCTGGAGCGCCGCGAGCGCGAGCTGCGCCCACGTGACCCCGACCGCCTGCTGGACGCCTGGGCACAGGACTACCGCTTCACCCACCACGACATCCTCACCGGCCACATCAGCGGCAGTGGGATCGACCTCGCGCGCGACCTCGCACAGCGCCTGAGCGCGCTCGACGTCCGCCACGCGTTCACCGGGCTCCCAGCCGCGTGGGCGATCGACCACTTCGCCCGCTTTCGCCTCGCCACGGTCTACGTCGAGGGCGATCCCCGCGACGCCGCCAAGCGCCTGGAGCTGCGCCAGGCCTCTGCGGGCGCCAACGTACAGCTCGTCGGACCGGACGACCTCGGCGTCTTCATCGGCGAGCACCCCCACGATGGGCTCAACTGCGTCTCCCCAGCGCAGGTCTACCTCGACCTGCTGCACCTCCCCGAGCGCGCGCCCGAGGCCGCCGAACACCTACGCCACCATCACCTCCACCATGCCTCCGCCGGATAAGCCCCGACACCACAGCGGCTACGAGCGCGAGGAAACCGCGCTGGTCGAAGCCGCCTGCCTGACGGTGGCCGTAACCCTCGGCGCGCTCATGGACCGGCTGTGCATCGTCGGCGGGCTCGCCCCCAGCCTGCTCATCGACCGCCAAGCCGACGCCGACCCCTCAGGCGAAGCCAGACACGCCGGAACCAACGACCTCGACATCGGCCTCGCCGTCGCCCTGCTCCACGAGCAGCAGTACAGCGAGATCGCCAGGCGCCTGCGACAAGAGGGCTTCGAACCCGACGTCAACGACCGCGGCAACCCCACCCCCCAGCGTTGGCGGCTCGGCGAGCTCAACGTCACCATCGACTTCCTCATGCCCCCCATCCCCGGCGCCAAGCAGGGCGGCCGCGTACAGCCACTCGAAGGCGACTTCGGCGCCCTGATCGCCCCCGGCCTGGAACTCGCCTTCCACGAGCGCGAGCAGATCCAAATGGACGGCCACACCCTCAAGGGCGAGCAGGTCAGCCGCACCATCCCCGTCTGCGGACCCGGCGCCCTGATCGTGCTCAAGGCCCTCGCGCTCGCCGACCGCGGCGAGCCGAAGGACGCCTACGACATCGTCTACGTGCTGCGCCACTGGCCACACGGCATCACCAACATCGCCGACCGCCTCGCCCACCACGCGGCCGAGCACCGCGAGGTGGTCGAACGCGCACTCGAAGCACTCGCCGGCGACTTCGCCGAGCCCGACAGCCTCGGCCCCCGACGCACAGCGCAATTCGAGAGCACCGGCGACCTTGACCCCGCAGCAACCGCCGACGCCCACGGGTACGTCAACGACCTCCTGCGCGCCTGCCGCGAACGAGGGCTGCCCGCCCGGTAGCTCCCGCTTCAAGTCGGTGGGTCGCCGTAAAGGGCCTACCAACCTCGGGCAGGAGGTGTCTGCCCTTGCTGCGCGAGCCGGCCGAAGGCGTGCTCCACGAATGCCGCGCCCGTCGCAAAGTCCGACACGCAAGTCCGCGTAGATCAGCGTCATCGTTAAGTTGCTGTGTGGCCTATCCACTCCTGCAGCGTGCGCATCGGCACGTCTGGCACGAATCCGTGGACTGGTCCGGGTGGTCTGACGATGGGCCTGCCAGCAGCGCCAGCCCGATCACGCTCGCTCACGCAGGAGGCTGCGACAGCCATGCCTTGCGCGGTCACCACTCTCGTCGCTCGTCAAAGCAGCATGTCCCCGGATGCCCTCAGCGCGCCTGCTCGGCAAGCGAAGCAGAAATGAGCACCTGATGACGGCAGGCGCCCGAACTCGATCGGAACCGTCTCCGAGAACGACGAGGCGGTTCGATGCCCCCCGGTCCCGCCAGTCGGAGCTGTCCGGGATCATGTAGCCTCCTCCCCGAGGCCAAGCAGTTCATCCATAGGATTTATCCGAACACTGGAGGATCGCACGATGATTTTTATTCGTCGCAGACGAGGCGGGTTGAGCATTTTACTCACCTGTGTGATCTTTGCTTCGCTCGCCGTGGGTAGGGTGGCGCTCGGCATCGGTGGCATTTCGACATCCTTCGCTCGGTCGCAGGCTGGCTGGCTGCACGTCGGGGTTTCGCAGCCAACTTTGAGACGAGCAGCCGATGGCCGGCATCTTATCCGCGTCGAGGCACGCACCGAGCAATCCTCAGTGTGCCAGGCCATAGTTCGCGTTTGCCATGCCCGGGTGGCACTCATGAAGGTTAGAACGGACGCCAGAGGCCGTGTCGCGTGGCGGTGGCTTATACTCCCGTCATCTCCTTCAGGCATCTGGCGGATCACCGTTGCCTGTCGGCATGGCCGCCTCGTTGGGAGCGCGTCAACGAGGGTCCTGGTGGTCACTAAGTCCAAGAAGTCCAAGGGCCCGATCGGCGACCCGAGGTCACTTGAGACGCCTGACGGCACTCTTGCCGGAAAGGGCGGAGGAACATGCGGCCCCTTTGAACCGGGCCAATGCACATGCCTGGCTTACCAGAGGCGGCCGGATGTCTATGACACGGCCGTCGCCCACGGCGTGCCAGCCGGCGGCGAGCGGGCCGCCGGCCCTGAATTCTACGTGTGGGACGGCGAGCAATGGCTAGTAAATGCCCAGCATGCGGGTATACCCACCGGCAGTGAACCTGTTGCGGGTGCTCTCGTCGTTTGGGGTGTGCCCAACTCAGCCGCCTACGGTCACGTCGCCTACGTCGAACAAGCCACATCGCCCACACACGTCTTGGTCGCAGAATGCAACTATGACTGGCGGGGCGACTGCCGAACGATCTGGGAGAACCCACAAACCGCCCCGAACCTCCAAGGCTACATTTACGGCGGACCCGCCAGCAACGGACCGGGAGCCAGTTCTGGAGGCAGCGGTGCCACTGCTGGCGGCGGCGAAAACGATTCGCCCGCGTCGAGACCAACGGCCGTTGTTAACTCGGCGGAATTAATGAACGTGTTCTACCGCGATGGCAGTAACAACCTGGTCAACGAGTACTGGACCCCGAGTGGTGGCTGGATCAAGCAGGTTCTCGCATCAGGGGTTACCGGAACCCCAGCGGTGATCACTCGTACGCAGGAAAGTATGGATGTGTTCTATCGCGATACTGGCGGAAATCTGATCAACGAGTACTGGAATGTGGCGAGTGGCTGGCACAGCCAACCACTAGCGTCGGGCATGTCCGGCGACCCGGCGGCAATCGCGAACTCACCGACCTGGATGAACGTGTTCTACCGCGATACTGGCGGCCACCTGATCAACGAGTACTGGACCGCCAGCCACGGCTGGGTCGGCCAAAGCCTTGCGTCAGGCATGTCCGGCAACCCAGCGGCGATCACTCGTACGCAGGAAAGTATGGATGTGTTCTATCGCGATACTGGCGGAAATCTGATCAACGAGTACTGGAATGTGGCGAGTGGCTGGCACAGCCAACCACTAGCGTCGGGCATGTCCGGCGACCCGGCGGCAATCGCGAACTCACCGACCTGGATGAACGTGTTCTACCGCGATACTGGCGGCCACCTGATCAACGAGTACTGGACCGCCAGCCACGGCTGGGTCGGCCAAAGCCTTGCGTCGGGCATGTCCGGCAACCCAGCGGCGATCACTCGTACGCAGGAAAGTATGGATGTGTTCTATCGCGATACTGGCGGAAATCTGATCAACGAGTACTGGAATGTGGCGAGTGGCTGGCACAGCCAACCACTAGCGTCGGGCATGTCCGGCGACCCGGCGGCAATCGCGAACTCACCGACCTGGATGAACGTGTTCTACCGCGATACTGGCGGCCACCTGATCAACGAGTACTGGACCGCCAGCCGCGGCTGGGTCGGCCAGGGCCTCCCTTGACCGCCAGAACGCCGCTCTGATCACCCCGCAGTCCCCTCAGCGCGCTAACCTAACATATGGCGGTGGCACCAGTCGCATCGATGCAACATGGCTCGGGAGACCGAGCCATGTTGCTGACCGCCACGGACCGACGGAGAGCCTGCCCGTGACACTAGAGGTCATGCTTGACGACATTTCCGAAGTGCTCGAGCCCAACGCCGCGTACTACAAGCATGGCGGCGATGAGTGGGTGCGGTATTCGCCAGACCCCGAGCTCTTGAGTGCCTTGGCTTTTATCCTCACATCGGTCGTCGTTCCCATACTGACAAACATTCTTAGCGCCGGGCTGATAGACCGGCTAAAAGGAGCGCGAGCGAGCAGGGAGACCGTCCAGTCGTCCGATCTTGAGAAGGCGACTGAAGAAGCAGCGCATGGCCCGAAGCCAAGCGAAGACGCTAGAGCCGCAGCGGTTGAGGCTGCTTCAGCAGTCCTCCAAAGACACGGGTGGCCGCCGCCCGAGGCCGAAGCCGATGCAGACGCTGCGGTGCAACAGATAGTTGCCGCGCTTTGGGGAGATGAAGAGTGTGACTGACGTCACGGGGTACGCCGTGCGACGGATGCAAGATAGTCACCTTCTGACGCTGGCAGCTCTCAAGCTTACTAAGGCACCAGATCCGCCGGTCGCGGTGTCTGCTCTAGCCGAGTTGACTATGGCCATGAACGCATCCATAGTTATGCCGCCCACGACGGACATCATCGAGGGTCCGTCTCTCGTAAGAGAAAACTATTGGCCTCCCGCTTATCGCCTCTGTACCGAGCCTAGAAGCAGCGACGAGTACTGGAGCGAATGGGCGAGGTTCTGCGCCCTGTGGTTTGGATTACGCAGACAGGATGGATTTAACACTTGTCACCATGCAACGTGGTGCATTCATCAGGCCATTGCGCGTTCCGAGCCCGCATTGCTCCCCGAGCAGCGTTGCGACTTAGTCCGACGTTTTTGGACGGATCGCTGGTTGCTCATCAATTTTGACGCGGCGCTGTTGTTGAGTGTCTACGAGGAGCAGGGTGGCATCGCTCAGGACAGCGGACGGCTTGCAGCACTTCGTGTCGAGACAGCGGAAAGACTTCGGGCGCTCAAGATGGACTGCAGGACGCTCGGCGATTGGTTTGAGGGACTTCACGGCGTCTCGCCGTTGATCATGCAGGGTTATCGGGTTGCACTCGCTGCAAACGACGACAGTAGCCATCGCTGGTTCGATGAGATGCAGGCGGACATCGCGGGCGTATTACACGACCCGCTTAGTAGGGCTTTGTTAGTTTTTTTGTAGGATTCGTTGCTGGTTTGGCGAACCCTTCTTGTGTCTGGTTCTCGACGTGGGGAGGGCTTGTGATGGAGATGGTTGTGGATGGGCCTGTGGTGGTGCGTGAGCGTTTGGAGGTGTTCGCCGGGGAGGTGCTGGCGGAGGCTGTGAACCGGCCGGTGCAGCTGGTTAATGGCCGGTCGTATCTGCGGGGGTTGATCGAGGAGGGTCCTCGGAAGTCGCTGGAGCCGATGGTCGCGCGGCTGGGTGGGGAGGCCGACTATGAGAGCTTGCAGCAGTTTCTGGCGGTGAGTACGTGGGATCCGGCGCTCGTTGTCAAGGCGACGGCGGAGCGGGTAGCGCCGCGGATAGCGGTCGAAGCGTGGGTGCTGGATGACACTGGTTTCCCGAAGGACGGCAGGCATTCGCCGGGGGTCAAGCGTCAGTACTCGGGGACCTTGGGGAAGATCGGTAACTGTCAGATCGGTGTCTCTGTGCACGCGGTGGGTAGCAAGGGCACGGTTCCGTTGGGGTGGGCGTTGTATCTGCCCGAGGAGTGGTGCGAGGACCCCGAGCGCAGAGCGAGGGCCAGGATTCCCGAGGAGATCGAGTTCAAGAAGAAGCCAGAGCTCGGGCAGGAGCTGATCGAACGCGCCGGCGGATGGGCTATCGAGAGAGCACCTGTCCTGGGCGATGAGGCGTATGGCAAGAACACCCAGCTTCGCCAGGAACTCGATGACGCCGGCTTCCAGTACGTGTTCTCGATCGACAAGATCGCGAGCGTGTTCGCCCCGGACACGGTGTTCTCGTTGCCCGAGCGTGCTGGGAAGACCGGACGGGGACGAACACGGCTGCGTCCCGACCGCAAACCCGAGCCCGTCCGCAAGCTCATCGAGCGTCTGGCGCCGGCGAACCTGCAGACCGTCACCTTCAGGGAGGACCCCGACGACGGTGAGCCCGTCACCTCCCGGTTCGCTTTCCTGCGCGTCCGCGCACTGGCGCGCTGGGGCAACGGGGCCGAGCGGGAGCCCCGTGAAGAGTGGCTGATCTGCGAGTGGCCAGAAGGCCACGACACGCCGCTGGACTACTGGATCAGCAACCTCCCAGCCGACACGCCGCCAGAGCAACTGGCGCGCCTGGCCCGGATGCGCTGGAAGATCGAGCTGGACTACCGCCAGCTCAAGGGCGAACTCGGCCTCGATCACTACGAGGGCCGCTCATGGCTCGGCTGGTACCACCACACCGCCTTGGTCACCGCCGCGCACGGGTTCCTCACCCTGGAGCGGCAGAACCCAAATCACCAGCGGCCGGCCTGACCCTACCCCAGACAGTCCGACTGTTCCAGCCCCTCTTCAAATGCTGGACCGGCCGCTGTGCCACCTGCCATCAGACGATCAACCCCGCCCACATACCCATCAACCGGCCACAACACGAATGACGAAACTAACAAAGCCCTATTAGTCGTTATATGAAAAGGGAGAGCTTCTTCGAGGCACGGCTTCGTGAGGTCATGTGGGATCACCGACTCACGCCGAAGCGGAGCCTGCGCTTTAAGCTGAACTCGAGGGTCTCATTCCCAAGAGTTTGGTACGAGGACGCGTTGGCGGCCATTGGCGGCCAGGGAGTGGCGCCCGGGCTTTGTGATTATGACGTGCCAACTGCAGTCGCGTGCGCGATAGCTTGGGACGTGCCGCGGTTCTTGGAGTCTTCCGCGCGACTGTAAGTGTCAAACGCGCGGTCCGATCGGTTGGGTGCTAGCCGAGCTCCACACGGACTGCTATGGACTCGCGTCGCCGCCTGGGAGGCTACTGCTTTCTCAGTTGAGCGAGCGTCCCGAATCAACGCCGCTGACGAGCGCTCTGGACGACTTTGGGCACACCGACCGAGGGTCGATCCCCGCTTGCTTGTGCCGAGAAAGCGGAGCACCCGTTCCCGCACGCCGGACCCAGTCATCGTCGATTACGGAAGCCAGCGACGGTTCGGCGAGACGATCCTTTTCGCGCGGGGCCCGGGAGGTTTAGGTTGCTGCTGGAGCAGCGGTGGCGGCTCGTTTTTTGGAGAGCAGGTCGGCAAGGAACATGACGATGACCCCGATCCCCAAGCCGGCGAGCGTGTACAACACGCCGCTCTATCTCATTGCTGAAGTTGGTCGGGTGGGCGAGGTCATCGGCGATCAGGACGAGAGCTGCGATGGTCGCGCAATAGAGCGCGTAGTTGACGGTCCTGAGCGCAGCCCCGAGCGCTGCGAGCAGCACGATGATCGCTTCGAGCACGTGCGTGCCGTCGATGGTGAGCAGCACGAGCGTGGCGAAGGTGGCGCCCACAGTGGCGCCGGCCAATCGCTGCTCCGCCGCCAACGCGGACTGCTCGAGGCTCGCCTTCATCGCCACCAGCGTCGCGATCGGCATCCAGTAGGCGTTCGGCAATTCCAGCCCGAACGCAATCGCGATGGCAAGCGACACAGCCAGCGCGCGGAGGACCGCGAACACGATCACCGGTCCGGTCAGCTCTCTGGGAGCGCTATCGGCAGGAATCTCCGGGAACGGAGAGGACTGCGATCCTCGGCCCCGCGCCAACCACAGGACACCGGCCGCCACGATCCACAGGGCCGAACCCGCCAGCCACGCCAGCGCCTGGCGCCCCGCGTGCGTCTCGACGCCCTCCAGCGTATACGTGCCAGGCCAACGCAAATGATGAACCACACGTTCAACAGATAGGCAGTAACGAACCTACGCACACCGAACTTCACAGCCAGACCGGCCGCGAGCGTGACCACGAAGGACGCAAGCACGACGAGTCCCCAACCACGCGTGCCGATGCCGAACCCCGCCAACGTCAGTACAGCACCGATCGACCCCACGATCCCCATGCGCATCACTCGCTTGGCGAACTCTCCGCACCGGTCGCTGAGCCCGACGAACAGAGCCCCGAACGAGGCGCTGAGCCAGTACTTTTCCTGCCCCGTCACGATCGAGACGACCAGCGGTATCACCATCACCACCAGGACACCAAGCGCCCTGCTGAGGTTGACAGCACCCCAATCCGCGGCGAACACCCTCGACAGCCGACCCCCGTCGCCGCTCGCTGCGGTGGGTGACATGCCAGAACTCTCCACCCGCGACCCCAAGCCTACTCCTCACCCATGCGCGTCACACGCCGAGCAGCCTCGGCCGGCCAGACCCGAGCTGCGCAGGCCCCGGACGACCAGTTGTCGTCCCGGCGCCCGCCGGAGCGACTTCCGCTTCGCTCCGGCGAGGGCAGGCATGCCTCAGTGCTCGATCGGTGCCGTCCAGATTCGTCCGAAGCAGCCGCGTTGTGCCGCGTCGTTACCGCGCTCGCATCCGTGTCGGAGCGCTCGCCCGGCTCCATCGATCCGCATGACAGAGATGTCGCCGTTGCGATCGCAGCCGGCGTGCGCGGGCACGAGCAAAGTGATCGCCGAGCGGGGCTGGTCGTTGTCGTCGGCGGAGGCTCCGGGTCTCGCTCTGCAGGCGTCCTTAAGGGGGTCGCTCGCCCACGACGCCCTGGTCTACGCCGCGACCGTGTAGGGCGGCGGAGGACTGCCGCCCGGCTCGGTGTTGAGCACTGCGGTGAGCTGGTTGGGTGCGCGAAGGTCGAGAGCGATCACCGAGTAGTTCTCGCCGTCGTGGAGCAGGCGCAGGATGTCCGCCACCACCAAGGTGCTGGCGGTCGTACCGACGAACGCTGCCCCGATGGTGATGCCCGCGAGTTCGAGGAGGCCGCAACGCGCGGTGGCGTCTTCCATCCCACCCTCGACCTGACGGGCGATCTCGCTCTCGTAGGCGGGCTTGAGGGCGGCCGGGGCCGGTGAGTCCTGGCCGAAGGCGGTCGCGGGGGATTCGGCCGCGGGAAAGATGTGCACGAGCATGTCGAGGTAGTCGCGCGGACCGGCGCCGAGGCCTGCGTCGACGACGCGATCGAAGCCCGCGCTTTCGAGCTGGCGGCGCGGGACGACATCGTCGAAACCCGCCAGCGCGGTTCGCGGCTCGTTGCGTGTGGGGACGGGGTGGGAGTCCGGGTAGAAGTTCTCATCGAAGGCGCGCTCGACGATCCGGGTGTTGAGGCCGATGTTCTCGAGTGCGGCGGCGACGACGCGGGTCTTGCGGAAGCCGATGTCACTCGGTCGTACGAGCAGCTGGGTGGCCGTGTTGCCCTTGACCACGGTGTCGAAGTCGAGCAGGCCGATCTCGACCTCGCCAGGATTGGCGTACGGCAGCATCCCGATTGTCCACGCGTAGGCTTGTCCGAGGTGGCCGAGGCCGAGCAGCCATAGGGCCGCCGGGAGATACTCGAGTTGCGGGCCTGCGGGCGCAGACCTCCACTCCTGATCGGGGCGCCAAAGTGAGATGCCGACCTCGCGCCGGCCGGGAACCGGGCTACCAAGCGCCTGTTGGAAGATCTCGGAGACGCCGAGAGCGGCGGCCAGGATGCCGGCAAGGGTGATCGCACCGCCGCCCAGGCGGCGGTGCGGTGACTCCACGATGCCGCCCGTCCAGCCAATCCAGGTGCAGTACAGGAGGGGCAGACCGACTGGCTTGTGTGGGTTGCCGATCACCAACGTCGGGAGGTCGTCGTGGAGTTGGTCGAACGATCGTGCCACCGTACCGGCCCACGACGGCCGATGCTGTGTATCCGGCGATCCAGCCCGTTGTGAAGGGGGTATCGGTGTCGAGGCGGACGCGCACGCCGCCGTGGAAAGCCCGCCGCCCGATGTTCACTGCCGTGGCGAGAGCGGCTTGGGCAGCACGATCTTGGTCGAGACCGGGACCAACGGCTATCTGCAGGACGAGCTGGCCAAGGAAGCGCTCGGCATCCCCTGGGTCCTTGGCCTTGTCCTGGTCGATCAGGATCTTGGCGGTGCGATCAAGCTCGTCGGCGGAGCCCCAACTCATACCCGTCTCCGGACTAAGAGGCGCTGCTCAGCTTCTCGGCCGGTCCACGTACGCCAGCCCTCGCCGTTGTAGCGATGAACCCCGACTGCCCTGGGCTCGGTGGAAGACATCGCGAAATGGGGCACGATCAGGGCGACGTGCCCGGCTTGGGCGAGCATCGGATTGGCGGCGTCGATCGCGCCCTGGCGGACACCGGCGCCCGGATGGCTATGTACGTCGCCAACCACACGGCGGTTCTCGGCGTCGCAGATGTCCCACAGCTTGCTGTAGGCAAGGCCGTCGAAGCTGATACCGCCAGTCAGGCAATTGGGGTCGAGGTCGTCAAGGTAGACGACCCGCGTCACGGTGGTGGGGGCACCATCGCGATCGGCGAGCAGGAAAGCCCCCGACTCGCGACGCCCCTGCCCGCGGCGTCCAAGCTCAGCGATCATTGCGTCCCACTCGACACGCCGCATACGCAGCAACGCATGGCGGCCCCTACGTCCCCAGATAGTCATCGGCGTTGAGGATGTCGTGGACGTTACTGAGGACGAAAGTGATGTCACGCGTCGGGTTCCACGCCTCGCGCGGGTGCTTCTGGGCCCAGTCCGCATGGGATCCCAGAGCGATGCGATCCCAGGGGGCGTACATGGCTGAGGCGCCCCCAGTCCAGCCGTCCGTGCGGAACACATGGGCGGCGCGGTCGCCCTTGGGACGACGGGCAGGGTCGAGTGAGCAGTCCGAATCGCTATCCCAGAGGCTGCCAGTCGGGGCCGAGTGAGGGTAGCCGGCGACATCGAGCCGAAGGACGAACTCGGCGGGGCTCGCAGAGCGAGGCGCAGCCGAGATAGCGAAAGTGGCGTGGGGCCAAGTAAGGTCGAGCAGTCGCCAGCGCCCGGCCTCCACTCCGGCCTGGAAGCGCGCCTCCTCGATATGTGCGCGTAGCGTGCGCTCGTCGGGCGTCACGTCAACCCTCGAAGCGCGACCGCGGGAGCAGGTCGAGCGTGACCGAGCACTCCCCCCGCTTGGTCAGCGAGCCGATGTGAACGCCAGGATCGAGGAAATGGTCGGCACCCGGGACGGCGAGGACGTGCTTGGCAGCCTGCTCCTTAGAGAAGTTGGCGACCTGGGGGCCGAAAGCCCACTTCTCGACGGTCTTGATCGTCCGCGACGGCCCAAAGCTGTGCTCGTGGTTGCCGTTCCAGCGGACGATCACCTCGACGTGGCGACAACGGCCACGGTGGACGTGGTGGCGGTGATGGATCTCGGCGACCTCGAGCGTGTAGTCGAGGTCGATCTCCTCGTCGACCTCCTCGATCCAGATCCTGCCGTCGGGGTCGTCATCGACGAGCAGCGAGCGGACCGAGGCGGTGGCCTCAACCTCAATGATCTCGGGGTCCTCGCTATCAGCGGTATGCAGGAAAAGCTCCATCGTGGGCTCCTTGGCGAATCCGACGCCGAGGCGTCGGCTAGGATGACGAGTAGAAAGTCTTTACCTAGCCAGTGTAGCATAGACCCTTTACCTGTGAGGTAAACGAAATGGTGGATAGACATGGATCTGGGCTTCGGCAGCACGGGCTTGGCAGCGTTGTGCAACGCTGAGCGGCTGATGGTCGAGCGCTGGGGTGCGGAAATGGGCAGGACCGTCGGGAAGCGGCTTCTGGACCTCGCGGCCGCCACGGCCGGGACCATCGAGCGCATCCCTACGGCCAGCGTGGTGCGCGACGACGGCGGTGCGATGACGATCATGTTTGACGACGCGATTGCGATCAGCGGTCAACTGACCACGGGCGGCGAGGATGCGCCGGTGGATGCCGATCAGTTCGTGATCTCGAGGATCAGAGTCAAGGAGGATGCGCGCTGATGAGCGATGCCATCAAGCCCATCGCGTTCCGCCCGGACTATGCGATCGTGCCGGGAGAGACCTTGCGCGACCTGTTGGCTG
Source organism: uncultured Solirubrobacterales bacterium (assembly GCA_963703395.1). Lineage (GTDB taxonomy): Bacteria > Actinomycetota > Thermoleophilia > Solirubrobacterales > Solirubrobacteraceae > Palsa-744. The sequence goes on from OY969817.1 coordinate 2,579,508, forward strand.
AGCAGAGCCTATCCCAGGCTGATCTAGCCGCTCGCGCAGGCCTCTCGGCCAAGCACATCAACCAGATCCTGCAGGGGATCGCCCCGATCTCGCTGGAGACCTCGATCGTACTTGAGCGCGTCACCGGCATGCCGGCGAGCTTCTGGAATCGACGCGAAGCCGACTACCGCGAAGCGTTGTTGCGGCAGAAGCAGCGCACGCTGTCGGATGCCGACAAGGAGTGGCTGAACTCGCTTCCGATCAAGGAGCTACAAACGCGCGGCAAGCTTCCGCGCCAAAAGGATCGGGGCCAGCTGTTCGAGGCTGTGCTCTCGTTCTTTGGCGTTGCGGACCGGCAGGCGTGGGAGCGCATCTGGCGCGGGCCGGTCGCGTCGTTCCGACGTTCGCACGCATTCGCGAGCCATCCAGGCGCGGTGGTCTCTTGGTTGCGCATCGCGCAGCTGGAGGCGCAGAGTGCCAAGGTCGAACCGTTCAGCGGAAGTGTGTTTCGCAGGGTCCTTCGCAGTATTCGTGCGCTCACGGCTGATGGTGATCCGAATCTGATCGTGGAAATGTGCGCATCTGCCGGTGTTGCGGTGGTGTTCGTGCCCGAGGTCAAGGGCTGCCGGATCAGCGGAGCGGCGTGGTGGGCAACACCGACTCGCGCGGTGATCGCGCTGAGTGACCGGTACAAAAAGGACGACTACTTCTGGTTCACCTTTTTCCACGAGGCTGCACATCTGTTGTTGCATTCGAAGAAGGAGACGTTCGTGGATGACGGCAAGGACAGTGACGTCACCGAGGATGAGGCGAACCGCTGGGCCGAGGACTTCTTGATTCCCCAAGACCGTGCAGCCGAACTGCACACTCTACGAACCGACGCGCACGTGGCGACCTTCGCAAAGGATATCGGGATTGCCCCAGGAATTGTCGTCGGCCGCATGCAGCACGATCGGATCTGGGACTACCACCAGGGCCATCGTCTCAAGCGCTCGGTGCGCATCGTCGAGACCTAGCTCGGTCCCTGAAGCGGATCCGTAAGGACGTCCTGGCCAGGAGGTGAGCCCTCGTAGTGCGAAACTCCTCAATGAGCGCGTCGATGGCGCAGGCCATCAAGGTCAGCATTATTGCGTACTGATCTGAGAGCTGGTTGCGCTGTTCGACCCGACGCCGAACGCCTCGCCGACCAGAGCGCGTTAGCTGACTGGCCGTAGCGTGCTGGGGCGCACTTCCGTTTCGCCTCGGGTGAAGCGGAAGCGTTCGTCAGGCTCCGGCTGGCTTGTGCAATGGACGATTCCCGAGCACGCCGATTGAGGATCGGCACACGCCCGCTCGCGCGGGGCGAAGCGGAAGCGCTCGCTGTGCCGCATTTCCGACCCTGGTCCTCGCCCCAAGGCGGCAGTCTGCGGCTCAGCGGCACGAGCAGCTCAACGGCGCATGTAGCTCAGGCCGTTCCGGCCAGGGAGCACTGCTGGCACCTCTACGCCACCGCGAGCTCGAGCTCGGCGTGGCTTGCCTTGGCCGGCAGCTCAAGCCGCAGCTCCTCGCCCTGCGTCTCGTCGAGCAGCCTGCGCACATCGATGAGCGTCAGGCCGACCAGATCCCCGTTCGCGTCGTAGCTGACGGCGTGACCATCCGGTGTCTCGTCGAAGTCGACCGCGCGCGCTGGATCGCCCTTCGCCAGGTAGAGGACATCAGCGTCGTGGTCGTAGCGGACACGATCGAAGGTGTATGGGCCGATCTGGACGTTCATGGCTTGCATCTCCTCGGGAACGCCGTTCGTACGCTCCCATTGGACTCCTCGTCAAAGGCTACTACGACCTTGAGCCACCGGCTGGGGCCCGCGTTCTCCAAGTAGAACCAGTCCTGGCCCAGACGGGGCTGCACCATGTGCTCTGTGGGCGCCCGGACGGCGCGCAGCACATCGGCTTGATACGGCGTCATGTAGGGGTGGCCGTCGATGATGTGCTCCCAGCGGTCAACGGTCAGGTTGACCGTACGGCCGAGGGGTCAACAGCCGTGAGCACCGGGGGCATCCTATGTACCCGGGAAGCGACGCAAGCCCCCGCCGGCCCCATCCTCGATCGCTAGCGCCACAGGGGCCTGGAAAGTCCAGAGCGCCAGAACCAGCCCTTGCCCGGCCCGGCTGGCGCTCGGGCTCATCTGCCCCGTGTGAGGATCCCGGGAGGGCGGCCTGCCCCGCACCGGAATGGAGGGCACCTGCGTGGTGAGGCGGGATCCCCAACGAGCCGATGCGGTTCTGCCGGGCCAGCGAGCGGCAGATGCTGCGAGGGCGTTGCGCCGCCCACGCGAAGCGGCGTCTGCAAGACCTTGACCCAGAGCTTGACCCGGGAACGCTTTAGTCGCCGAGCCGTGATCCCGAGCAAAGAAAAAACCCGCCGTTTCCAGCGGGTTTATCCTATAGCGGGGGTGCGCTATGGACCCATTAGCGACCATCCGACCGCCATAGAAACCGCTGTGGAGCCGGGGTTCTAGCGGAGGTGTACGCGCGGTGCTCGCCGAGCCGGCATACCTGCCTATACGAGGAGTGGACCCAAGCCGCCCCGGGCGCGCACCCCCGTCCGCTGCCTGGCGACCTTCGGGTTTCAACCCCTGGGGTCGGACCACGCGGTCATACCTGAGTCCTACCGCATACCAGCTTGACGGCATAGCGGTATTGAGTTATCATCGAGGGCATGGCGAAGCGCAAGACGACCCTCTACATCGACGACGACGTGATGACCGCCACCAAGGCGACCGCGATGGCGATGCACAGCACCGACAGCGCATTCGTCGAGGACGCACTCCGCGCGTACCTCAAGACGAGCCGCGCCGAGGCCGCCCGTGTCAACCTTCGTGAGGTTCTGGATCGACTCGCGGCGCAGAACCCCGACGATCTCACCGACGAGGAGGCTATGGGGCTGGCCGTCGAAGAGGTCCGTGCCGTTCGCGCCGAGCGGCGGGGCGGCAAGTGAGCGAGCCGCCCCGCGCGGTCGTAGATACCAACGTCCTCATCGCCGCCGCCATCAAGCCCACGGGCACCTGCCGAGAACTGCTCGACGCAGCGGTTGAACTCCAGTGGCAGCCCGTCCTCTCACCGCAGCTGCTCAGCGAGCTGGAGACCGTAATGCGAAGAGCGAAGTTCAGCTCGAAGCTCACCGAAGAGGCGATCCAGGACTTCATCGCCGGGCTGGTGGACATCTCCGAGATCGTGGCCGACCCGCTGTCCACGGCGACCCACACGCTCGATCCCGACGACGACTACCTCGTGGCTCTGGCGCTCGCGGCACGTGTCGATGCGCTCGTCTCGGGGGACCGACACCTGACCGACCTCGCCGGCGTCCTTGTGCAGACGCCTCGGGACTTCTTGGCTCGCGTCAGCGAGACGTAGGCAGCCAGCCGCCGCGCGACGATCGGCCACGCTTCGGCTCTGCGCTGGTTCTGACGACCTTCGGGTTCTGCCCCCCGACGAGTCGGCACCTCGACGGGAGCGACTGGGATCAAACCCCCTCTGGACACCGCATCGAGATCCGGCTCGCCATCGCCCTCGGTAGCGGGGTCATAGCGGGGGCCGATTCGCTCCTAACGGCAACCTCGCCGTGTTCGTAGAACGAACGTTCCCTGGCTGGCCTGGATCGTAGCGTCGCTAGTCGGTTGTCCCATCGTCGTCAGTCCCGGACTCCGGCGCGTCGGGCATCCATTCCAGTGCGGACTGGCCCAGGGAGTCCTCGCCTTCGTTGAACAGATCCCAGCCCTCGTTGTTCGAGAGGAACTTGTCCCGCTTGAGGCCGCTGTAGTGCCCATCCTGCCAGAGCAAGAAGTCGCCCGGAGAAAGCTCGTTCATCTCACCGTCATCCCGCCGCAGGACGATGGCTTTGGTCACTTCCTTCACGTAGCTGCCTCGGCCACCGGGACCATTTGCATGGACCCAGTCGTGACGTGGGTCCTCCGGAAGGTCTCTGGCATCGATCTCGATGGCCGCCGCCCTCTCAGCGTCGTCTGACTCAGGCACGAAAGGGACTGTACCGCCCGCAGGCGGGGACCACCGAGGCAGCTTTGCTCGCTTGCGCGGAAGGCGTTCTGGCCTCCGCAGATCCGAAGTCCCGTTCGCTAACCCGCGGAGCGTCGTCTATGCCGCCAGCTGCTCGCTCTCCACGGTGACGTCCGCCACGGCGGGATTGATCTCAAGCTGTCCGATCGCTGTTTCGGCGTTCTTCGCTCCGAGTTCGGCTGCACGTTGGACGGCGTCCGGCGGAGCGTCCTCGCGCGCGAGGCCCTCTGTGATTTCCTGTTGGAGGCCTTGCTCGGCGAGCTCACCGCGCGTCTGTTTGCGTATGGCCTCAGTCCGCGCCCGAATTTCCTCGACCCGCGCTCGGGCGACCGCGGCTTCATCGTCTGCCAGTCGGGCCTTTGCATCGGCCTCGCGCGCTCGCGCATCGGCCTCCCGCGCCCTGGCCTCGGCCTCGCGTGCCTGCGCTCGGGTCTTCTTGATTTGAAAGTACTTGTGTATGCCCTTGGCGACGGCACCGGCCCCGGCGACGAGTGCGGCCCCGCCCTTCACCGCAGGTGGGATCAGGATGATCACGACGAGCGGCGACTCGTTGCCGATCCGTTGGACGTTCGCGAGCTCGAACACCGCCTCGTACGCGGAGGGATCATCGAGCAGCGTGTTGCGCAGCCAGCCGTTCAAGCCGGCGAGCACGCCGATGTCGAGGGGGTCGAACGGGTCCATTTTCCGCATCAGCTCGACCGCAGCCGTACTGGGCTCGCCGCCGAAGCCGGGGAAGAACCGGCTAAGCGCCTTTGATTGCTCGGTCACCGAACTCAAGGCAGGGGAGATGGGGGACGCCTCAGGATTCAGGGCGTGGCTCATCCACGCCCCTGCGACCGTCGCCGTTTCGACGGCCTGTAGTGCCCACGCGACGTCGAGGGCGTGCGGCTGCTCGGATGTGAAGTCGATCCGCCAGCGGATCTCGGGCACGCCGCTGCTGTCAGTCATTCGGATCTACCTCCGGGTCATCGGCCCCCGCGGAGCGTCTATGCCGCCACGGCCTCCTGGCTAGGATGTCGTGCGACGGTAGCGCACTCGCCGGTCGGGACGTTCAACACAGCCGCGTTCGCGTGTCTACGCTCGCTCCGTCGCCGACAACGCTCGGCGTAGGACTTCGCGGCGCTACGTGCCCAGTGCCTTCGCCTTTGCCGCTTCGAACTCGTCCGCCGACAGGACGCCTTGGTCACGCAGGCCAGCGAGACGTTCAAGCTCGGATGCGACGGATGCAGGCTGCGCTTGCGCAGCCGGGGTATTCGGCGACGGTGGCGGTAGGCAGCGTGTGAAGCGGTCGATGATGCGCTCGTTCGGGTCGCCTCTGAGCGCCGTCCAGATGTTGTCCTTCGCCACCGAGGCTCGAAGGTGGAGGCGCGTGTGACCGGGCGCGTCGTCGTCTAGCTCGATCCGCAACTCGCCCCACACTGTTCCCTTGTGATAGTTACCTTTGCACACAACGGTCTCAGCGTCGGCTTCGATCTTTCTGAACCCGCCCGATCGAAGCGCCTGCCAGACGACCTGCACCAGGTCGTCTGGCGTGCCGGAGAGCACCATCTCTTGTCGCAGATCCTTCCCTCGCAGCGCCATTGGCGCAGCCTATCGGTCCTTCCATTGCGCCGATTCGCTCCTACGGCACTGACGACGGGAGCGATATCCACCCCGCCCGTACTTGCCGTCGCCTCACATCGGCCGCGAGAGGGCGGCCCGCCGATCACGCCCGCGGTTGTCACGCAGGAAGGTGGGTGCTGCCTTCCCGCCCGACGCACTCGATGGTCACCACCAAGTCGCTGAAGGGCACCGGGTCCGCCAGTTTGCGCACCCAGGCGATGCTCACGCTCTTGTACCTGCACTCGCGCACTCGGTCAGCAGCTACGACGTAGAACTCCCACTGCGAGAGGTCGAGTGCGTCGTAGCGCTGTGGGTCCTTGCAGGTTTGGACCGAGAACACGAAGACATCCGCGCGGACCTCGGGCTCGGCGCCGAACTCGTTGGTGTTCGCATCCCAGGTGCGGGCGATGACGCGCCCGAAGCTCAGCCGTGAGTGCCTGGCCTGTGCCCACGATTGCAGATAGCCGCTCGCCTTGACCTCGATTCGCAGGCCTGAGCTCGTCGTCACGTCGTAGTTGTCCCACGCCTTCCGCCGCGTCTCGGTGCGCCCGAGCGCGAGCGCCACAAGGAACTCCGCCAGCACTCCTCGCTGCGTGTTGTCCCGAAGGTCCGAGAACGCCCAGCGCCAATAGTCCAGCACCGTCGCGTCGGCGCCAGCGAAGCGGTCGGTGCCCTCAAGCGCCTGCGGCGGTGCTGGACGGAGCCAGCCTTCAGGTGGACGTGACGCAGCCGGGCTTCGACCTTACCGGCCTCCCCGCGCTCCGGCGCCCGACCGGACCCGCGTTGGCGCCCGGCTCCACTGGGAGGGTATCGGCCTCGGCGACCTTCGGGTTCAGACCCCGACGATGCGGCGCGGGGCTCGTCGGCCTGCGTGCAGCCAATTGTCTCTTGCGGCTCGGCGCGAGCTCTGCTCTGCTCTCCCGCCCCAAGACATCATGTGGCCGGGCGAGCGTTAGAGGCGCCCGCCCGGCCTGTGGACAACCGAAGACGCGCTTCGGATGCCACGCTCGACACCGTAGCTCTCCGGGCTGCGGGTCCGGTCATGGCTGCGCCGGGCGGCTTCTTCGGCCGACCGGAACGGAGCAGACCATGACCATCGCCATTCCCGAGGAGCTTGTCCCGCTGCTGCGCGACGGGCTCTACTTCGACCTACAAGGCCAACTCGACGAGGCCAGCGGCTTGATCGAGCCTCGCAACCGCGCGGACATCAGCACCGGAGTCGCCGGCTGCTTAGCGCGCGCCGAGGGCGCGCGGGCGCTGCTCGATGTCGTGGGCTGGATCGACCCCATCGAGACGCCCACGACCGTCGAGGTTGACGTGCGCCAGCACCGCGACGCGCTGCTGCGAGCGCTGCTGACACGCATCGCATCCGAGCACAGCGTCGAGGAAGACCCGGAAGTCAGCGACGAGGACCGCGCGACCGCGAAGGCCCGCGTCAACCAGCTCGCTGACCTCATAGCCCAAGCCGAAGGGAGCAACATATGAGCACTTCGAGGACCCTGATAGCCCCGGATGAGGACGAGCTGGCGGCCGAGGAGAACCCGCTGCTTGAAAAGCTGGTCGCAGCGATGAACCGGCGCGTGCCGTCCGAGGAAGACCGGAAGTTGCTGCTCGCGCTCGGCGGCGCAATCTGCAAGCTACGCGAGGAGCGACGGATGACCCCAGCCGAGCTTGCTTGCGCATCTGGTATCGCCCTGAAGGAGCTTGAAGCGATTGAAGCCGGACGGCCCTACCCCGGCCGACGGAGGGCTCGGCATCGAACCTTGAAGTGCCCGTGAGCGGCCCCGGCGACGTTCGCCGACCCGACCATCGGCCTTCGTGAAAGGATCACGCGCGCTGATGTTCGACACCCGCTACGACTCGATCGGCGCGCAGTACGCCGCGACCCGCCGGGAAGACCCCGGCGTCGCGGCGCTCATCCACGCGGCGCTGGGCCAAGCGCGCACGATCGTAAACGTCGGTGCCGGCGCGGGCTCCTACGAGCCGCGCGACCGGCACGTCATCGCGGTTGAGCCAAGCGAGGTAATGATCGCCCAGCGCGACCCGGGGCTGCCGCCTGCGATCCCTACCGGGGCCTACCCACTGCCGCTGGAGGATCGGAGCGTTGACGCGGCGATGGCGATATTGACGATCCACCATTGGGACCAGGATCAGGAACGAGGCGTCAGAGAGCTGCGCCGCGTCGCCCGTGGGCCGGTCGTGATCCTCACCTTCGACCCGCAGGTCAGCGCCCGCATGTGGCTCATGGCTGACTATCTACCCGAGGTCGCCGAGCTGGACCGGCGTATCTTCCCCACGCTGCAGACGCTCGCGCGGTGGCTCGACGCAGAGGTCGATGTCCGGGAGGTTCCGATTCCCCGCGACACACCGGACTGGACGCTCGGCTCATTCTGGGCTCACCCCGAGCGGGTACTTGACGCTCAAGCACGCAGCTCGACTTCCGGTTTCGCACGGATGCCCCCAGGGGTCGTCAACCGCGTCGTAGAGGCGGTTCGGCGCGACCTTCAAGACGGCGCCTGGGACGCCCGCCACGGGCACCTGCGCGAGCTTGGGGAGTACGACGCGGGGCTACGGCTGCTCGTATCCAACCCCTCATAGCCGGGTCCAACAAAACCCGGGCACCCGGTTGAATAGGACGCGGCGTTGTCGCGCGACCGGGCGGCGCGACGACCGCGAGGCGTGGAGTGAACTGATACGCGAGGCACGCGACCGCGACACGCGCCGCTTCGACGGCGTAGTCATCTACTCGACCTCACGGCTGGCGCGCGACCTCTTTCACGCGCTCGCGTTCGAGCGCGAGCTTGCACGCGCGGGCGTGCAGGTCTACTACGCGATCGCCGCCGGGGACCAGACAAGCCCCGAGGGACGCCTGATGCGCCACATGCTTCAGGCGCTCGACCAGTTCGAGGTCGAGAAGCTCGGCCGCGAAGTCCGGCGCGGCCAGACGGAGAACACCAAGCAGGGCTACCGCAACGGCGGACGCGCGCCCTACGGCTACCGGCTGCGCCGCGAGGCGCACCCCGACCCGCGCCGCGCCCGCGCCGGGGATCACAAGAGCCGCCTTGAGCCCGACCCCGAGCAGGCGCCCGTCATCGTTGACATCTTCAAGCGCAGGCGAGCGTGCCATGCTGGCGCGATGTTGCACGGGGCCGGTGCCCAGCCCCCGACTCCCAGCCGGGGGGGACCATCCAGAACCGGCGGGGACGCCCCGTGCGGCTGAGACTCGTGCTCGACCGGCCATGAGTGGCGAGCCAATGAGCGCACGGTCTCCCACCAGGGAGCGTCTGCGCCGGGGAGCGGAGCGGCGCCGTCAGACTGCTAGTCGAGCGATGCGGGGGCAACCGGGGTCGAACCCGGTCTGTCCGCATCGGGATCGCACGCGCGATCACTTCGTCGGCGTAGGTGACCCCGGCGGTGTCGTGGCCGTAGTAGTCATACGCCGCGTCCCATGCCGCGCCGTCGAGCGCATACCCGGCGCCGTCGACCGAGAGTAGATGCGCCGCGGCCATGATCGCGTCGAAGTCGTCGTAGATCGACGGGTGCGTAGCGGTCATGTGATCATAGGTTGCCGGGCGCCGTCCGTAAAGGTAGGAGTCGCTCACGAGATCCCACGTAGTCACAGGTCCGTTCGTCATGTTGAACTGCATCGGCCCACCGCAGCAACCGGCCGAAGTTCAACCCGTGGTAGGTGGTGGGCGCAGTCGAGAACGCCCAAGCCCCCGGGGGCTTGGGCCCGATAGAGTCACGCGGCCTACCCTTGCGAGAGACGCTAATCCCAATTCTTCGCTGCCCTTCGTGCGGCCAGGAGGGCGAGTGGAAGCTCCACGCCGCGACGCGCGACGCGCGCGAGGTCCGCGACGGGAGCCTCACCTGTGCCCACTGCGGGCAGGTCCGGGACATTCAGGATGGCATTGTCAACCTCCTCGAGCGTCCACCGGATTTCGTTACCCGCGAGGCCGCCGGGCTGCAGCGCTTCGCTGAGGTCATGCGGGCCGATGGATGGGATCGCGAGCGCGTGCTGTCACTCCCGCACGTCGATCTAGACTACTGGTACGCCCAGTCGGCCGCGATGAAGCGCGTCCTGACCGCCGCCGGAGCGGACCTCGCTCCGGGACGGCGAGTCCTCGACGTGGGCTCGAACACCTGTTGGGCGAGCTCGATATTCGCGCAGCGCGGCCTCGAGGTGGTGGCGCTCGACATCAGCGTTCACGAGATGCAAGGCCTGCGAACCGCCGACTGGTGGTTCGAGGCCAAAGACATCTACTTCGAGCGTGTCCTGTCCGTGATGTTCGCGCTGGACCTGGCCACAGCGTCGTTCGACGCGATCTGGTGCTGCGAGGTCCTCCATCACAATGACAAAGCAAACCTGTACCGCACGCTGCGGGAGCTCTACCGCGTGCTGCGCCCTGGCGGTTGGCTGTTCATGGTCAACGAGCCTATGCGCTACCCACTGAACCTCAAGCGCGACCACGCCCGCGAGGTGGCACAGTTCGAGGGCCATGAGCACGTGCACTTCTTCCACGAGTATTTCTGGGCCGCCTGGAGCGCTGGGTTCTCAGTGAGTATCCCGGGCCTGCGCGCTACCCCAGCTCTCAAAGCACCCGCGGACCTCCCAACCCCCCAAGGGTTAGCGCGCGCCAAGCGGGCACTCCGAGAAAACCGATACACACGCCGACTGCTACCCGCCTACCGTGGCGCCCGCTTCGCCTGGCGCGATGTCATCGCCGGCGACGTGCCACTGCACCTGTATTGCCGCAAGCCCTCCGGATCGGGCGCCGAGATCTCCGCCTCATTCTGATGGCCCCTGTGGGCAGCCGCTTCGACGCAGAGCCGAAGCAGAGCCCGAAGGGCGTTAGCCGAGCGAGATACCGCCGTCGCGACCCAGCTGTCGCGAAGCACGAGGACGACAAGAGGCAAGCCGAGCCGGGGGCGCGGGGGGTTGCACTGGCCCGGCGAGGCGGCTTGAAGTAGCCCCACTTCGCGCCGGTTGTTGTGTGTGTTTTGATCTTCTCTGACTGCGACTCTCGGCGGTGTCTCGGCACAAACTTGTTCGCCCAGGAGCTGCGCTCCACTACTCAGCTAGATGGACATCTGGGCATAAAATGTCCACGTGCATCCCCATGTTGGCGTAGATCGGGGGTGCCTCCGGTTGGTATACTAAGGAGTGCTGAAAGTCTAAATTACTTCAATATCCGACACGTCATGAGACAACTCACAACATGCGGCACACATTTGGCTCATGGCCGCATCTGCGGGTGTCGCCGTCACTATATGGCTGCACTCGCGACAAGCTTGCTATGCTGCACTGCGTGTGTGTTCTGGAACGCCACGCCAGCGATTGGGGTTGCGATTGTGCAGTTGCCCCTCCCAAGTGGCACCGAACCCGCCAATCTTGTGTTCTCGTGGCCAGGCGGCACTATCATTTCCGGTGATCCACCTTACGCGTACGAGCATGTCACGGTTCAACCGTTCGCAATCACGCCGGGGGCGCGCGGAAGCGAAATCGTAGCTGCAACTGTTGGCCCGAATGGCATTCCGTGGTATGTGAGTTCGAGCGAATCCCAAATGCATCAACCAACACTCAACGAACTCGCCTCCTCTGGGCCAATTCTGCGCCACATCGATTCGCCCGGCAACTCACCCACTGCAATAGCACTAGGTGCGGACGGTGCTCTTTGGCACCCATACCGTCTACGTCTACAGCTACTGCTCGTATGACAACTCCGCCGATTGCGACTTTCCCTCACCGACGTCGCCAATTATCCGGCTCGAAGGCATGGATACCACGCTCGAAGAGAACGATCCTCCCTCCGCGACCATCACTGGCGGGTCGCTTGCCGGCAGCGGCCCGATGGCGGGCAAGGCGACGCTGCAGTTCACCGCCACAGACGGCGGGAGCGGCGTCCGCGAATCCCAGCTTTTGGTTGACGGTAGCCCGGTAATCACCGATAGCTACACCGCACAGTGCCCATACACGAGCTTCGCTGCCTGCCCGCTCTCGCACGCCGACTCGATGAGATGGAACACCGCCGAAGTCTCCGACGGCGAACACCGAATCGCGCTGCGTGTCCTCGACGCCGCGGGCAACTCGCAGACCGTCGATGATCACGCGGTACTGATCGCCAACCACAGCGTGATCGCCACGCCCCCGGGGGCCTCACAGCCCAGTGGTGGGAGCATCGCTGGCGAAGCCGGCGTGGGGGTTAGCGCAGGAGCCCAAGAAGAACAGGCATGCGCAGCGAAGGGCGGCGCGCAGACGGCCGTGGTCGCCACCGAAACGCGCAGGATCGTCAGCGGCTACGGTCGGCGAGTGCGGCTGAATGGCCGTCTCACCCGGCCGGACGGCAGACCCCTCGGCGCTCAGACCCTGGAAGTCCTCGCGCAACCGGACGTGAGCGATGGCAAGTTCTCTGCGCTTGGGCGGACCGAGACCAGCATGAACGGTCACTTCAGCATCGTCCTTGCCCCGGGGCCCTCGCGGACGATCTGCGTGAGGTACCGTGCGACTCCAGGCGCCGGCTACGCGGTACGCGTGATCACCCAGCAAGTCAGGGTCGGGGTGAAGCTGGCTGTACGTTCGCATCGCGTCGGATCGCATGGGACGATCTACATGCGCGGCAGAGTGCTGGGCGGCTTCATTCCCGCGGAAGGCCAGGTGGTGGAACTTCAGGTGTACTACCTGGGCTCTTGGCGCGTCTTCAAGACGCTGCGAACACGACCTGACGGGCGCTTCAAAGCCACCTATACCTTCCTCGGCGGTGAAGGCACGTTCGGGTTCCGTGCACAGGTACGCCACCAGATTGATTATCCTTTTATTCTCGGTGCCTCCCGGCCTATATCGGTCCGTGCCGGGTAGGCTGCGTCCGGCTATGTTGCCACTCAGGCTACTTTCCCATGTGATCGAGCCCGGCACAATGTCCCGTCGTGGAGCTTGAGATCGAGATCCTTGAGGGCATCCATGTGGCGTGGAGGAACACGCCCCGAGTGCAAGCAGCCTCCAAAGGCGATCCTGCTCAACCAGGGTAACTACGAGCTCATCGGTTGGGATGAGGTGCTTGGCCTTCCTGTCCTTCCCGATGGACGGCTGGGCCCGATGCGATTTCGACTCCTCTGCGGTGTGGGTCGCGGCGGCTACTGCGTCGAGGGAGATGTGTGGTGGGACGCCGAGGGCAAGCCGTACGTGGTCATTCCCGCGGAAGAGGCTGCCTAACCGATCAGATCCCTCGAAGTCCGCGTGCGAGAACAGGCTGCCGCCGTAGCGACCCAACCCGGACCGCGGGGTCCAAGCAGGTGCCCCTCAGCGGCAGCTAAGCCCCATGATCGTGATCATTGGCACTGACCGGGGCTTGCGGCGCGCGAGGGACTTGGTCAATATCGTCTCAACATGAGTATGGGACAAGTGCGACCATCGGCGACTTGAAAGTCCAGCAGGACAGTCGCACCGTGACGTACCCCGACTCACAGCCCGACCGGCCTACGTTGAGGTCTGCCGTCTCCTCTGTCCGTGAGTGGCTTCCGGTGCTCGCGCGCTATGCCTGGACTCGGTCCTTGGCCCACCGGGTGGCGGGCGTCGTCGTGGTCGCGTACACGATCGCGGTGGCAGTCGACGACACAACCGCGTTGTTGCGCTGGCTCTTTGGTCTGTTTGTCGGGCTGTCCGGCTGGGGCCTGACGCGAACCGCACGGCGACTCACCGCCAGCGACCTAGAGCGATATCGCCGCAGCGCAAGGTTGATGGATTCCGTGACGTGGCTCGACTGGTTGTTTGGTCGCCTGCCACTGCCCCTCGCTCGCCGGGTCGAGTTCCTCATGGGTGCAATCCTGATTTTCGCTGGCATCGCGTTGGCGGTGGGCTCGGCGTTCGCGCTGTGAGACGCACCCGGTACACACCACCGGCTACTCCTTTGCGCTATCTCCGAGCGATCATCGCCGTGATCGGCGGGGCGATCTCCCTGATGAGGTGGTGAACTTTTCGGGCGAGGGCTTGCCCGGTGACGGAAGGGCTCGCCGCGAGCGTCTGGGCCTGGGATCGTGCCCGGCCGGGATTTAAGCACAGGGTGTCTGGCGTGCAGTTCGGGAATGGCTCGGCGCTGGCTCGTATCGCACAGTCAGCCCTAGTCACAGATGGGACAACTGCCAAGCACGCCCAACGCGCAAGCCAGCGCACCGAGCCGTGGTGCGTGTTCAATATCTATTTTATCCCTTCTCCGTGCAGTGCAACTTCGAGTTTGTCATTTAGGTGACTAGACACAAATTCATACGGAAAGATGAGATGTTCAAAGAATGCCCCTTCCGACGGCGGAGTAAATGTGACTTCGGCTTTACATGTCTGACCGGATTTAAGCGTTTTACCATTACATGTGTTGGTCTGCTGGAAGTCCGTTTCACCGCCGGAGATTGACATCGTGCCCACTTTTATTTCGGAGTGGGCTGTATAGACAACAGCTTTGGGAGATGAACTTGTTTTGACTTTCTGCTGACCAAAGTTGAGTTCTGTTAGGTTTGTGGCCGCTTCTTCTTCTCCTCCTCCTTCGCAGGCCTCCACTATTGCCGGCGTGATAGCGGCCGAAATTACAACCAAGGACATCATCATCGCGAGCAGTCGTCCAACCATGTTTCTGTGCATGAACATTATGCTGCCTTCCTTTTGGGTTTTGTTTTTTTGAGTACAGGCTGACCTGGCGGCGAGTGCATCACCTGGCGTTTCGTGATTTCTTGGGTCGATCGAGGGAACATCATTCGTGCCTTCTGTCGGTTTTGTTTATCAATTGCTTTTTTAGGTCGAGGTCAAATCAGTTCATCTACGGCCTTCTTCAAGTCAATCGCATCAACGAACGAGAAGGGATGCTGCCATTCTGAGCTAATACCAGCTATATATCGTTCGCCCGAAGGCCTCTTACGAACAATATATTTATGGACAAATATAAGGCTGCGCCCCACAAGGTCCTTTATCTTGCCGCCTGTGAGGCCGATGCGAAACGCAGGAGTATCATGGAAGCCCACCTTGCGTGCATTGATGATATCCGCCTCAACGATCCTCGCCATCGCAAAAGTACGCGATCGCTTCCACTCGGCGAGGTTCAGCCCGGGGACCTGCTTCGCGATACCAGTAACGAATTCTTCGGTGACGTAGTTCGTGTACTCCTTGCCCTGCTCGTTGAAAAATGTCGCTGCGTAATTCCACAGCAGGTTCTGCGCGCCGGCGGCAAGCACCGCAACCTGCTGCACGAAGAACGGCTGGCGGTTGAGCGTATTGGTCTTAAAGGAGTGCAATTCCAGCCTGACGACGTTCGTTCGGACAAATTTTTCGATCATGGGCGGCAACATTTCGGCAAACCAGAGTTTCCCGTCGCCATCCTCAAGGTTGACGAACACCTGCAACGTAACCGGTGCCGTCGGCTGCCCAAGGACCACCCCGTGCTGAGGTATTCCGGCGAACAACGCCGCGACATGCCTCTGTATACGCAGCAGTCTCTCGGCGCTCGCACTCGGAGCGACGCGCCCCCGCTGGCCCGCTACGGGCAGCACGAGCACGACTGCCAAGGCCACGACTGCACAAACGCCGACGGCGCGAAGCCCAAGCGCGGACCGCTGCAAAGCCGCTCGCGCCTGCCTGGCTGCGCGAGCCGGCCTCGCTGTCTGCGACCATCTCGTTGCCCGAGTCCGCCCAGCGGCCCCCGCCCTCCGTACAGCTCGCTCATGCCTGGGCATCCCGATCCTTTTCGTTCGCGGACAACCGGCCCCGACCAGCCGCAGACGCCGCCAATCCAATCCCGCTGCCACAACGCCCCCAGCCCGCGCCCAAGCTCGTCATCTGGCCAGACATACCTTGCTCTGGCATCCACTCGTGCTGTTCAAGCTGACCTGCGGTGTCAACACGATCCCATCTCATAGACCAGACGGTACGCCGATCACCGCCTCCGGTGACGACGCCGCTGAGTCGCCAACACTCATCGCCGCAATCCCACAGCCACATAGGCGAAACCAACCTCCAGACGCGCGCTCAGTTCTCCTCCGATGTCTTCCACTCATGAACCACCCACCACAACACCGCCAGTGGCCCGTCAAGGACGGGGCGCTTGGGCTGAGAGGACCGCCGACGCCGACGACGAGCTCGAACTACCTGATCGCGCTCGCGCAGGCGCACGGGGTCGATGCGGTCATGTCCGGCTACCGGCACCCGCCGGACGTGGCATCGAGCGAACTACAAGGTGCTCACGCCGCGGAAGCCGGCCGACCGCGGTGCCGGACAAGCGTTCGACCCGTCGCACCCGCTTTCCGCAGCGAGCAGACACAGCCAGCCTCGCGATCAAGACGCCCGAGTTGGACGAACTCCGATCACAACGGCGCCGGCGGCCGTGCTCCTGCACTCGCCTACAGGAACGGGCGTGGCCTGGCTGGCAACCCCAGCAGTTCCTCGTCGTCCTTTGCGCAACTCTTGATCTCGCCGACTGGCACGTCTGCTCTCGTCCGTGGCTGTTGCGTAAAGGGGGTCGTCCGGCGGGTTTAAGAGGATGTCGGTATGCCCCAGAACTTCATTGCTTGTGACCGTGAGCAGGAGTTGTTGTTGCCGCCGAGCCTGAAGGAGTGGCTGCCGGGGGATCACTTGGCGTGGTTTGTGCTGGCGTCGGTGGAGGAGATGGATCTGGGCGCGTTCTATGGCTCCTACCGCCTGGATGGGTGGGGTCGCGCGGCGTTTGAGCCTTCGATGATGGCGCTGTTGCTCTACGCATATTGCAAGGGACAGCGCTCCTCGCGGGTAATCGAGCGCGAGTGCGTGGAGGACGTTGCCTACTGCGTGATCGCGGCGAATCGGCGCCCGGATCACACGACGATCGCGCGCTTTCGCCAGCGGCATGAGGCGGCGCTCGCTGATCTGTTTGGTCAGGTGTTGGGGTTGTGCGCGGAGGTGGGTTTGGTGAAGGTCGGTGTGGTCGCGATCGATGGCACGAAGGTGCACGCGAACGCTTCGCAGCACGCGGCGCGTGACTATGAGCAGATCGCCAGGGAGATCCTTGGCGAGGCTGCGGAGACCGACCGTCTGGAGGACGAGCAGTATGGGGAGAAGCGCGGCGATGAGCTGCCGCCGGAGCTTTCCACCGAGCAGGGCCGGCGGGGTTGGTTGCGCGAGGCTAAACGTCGCCTCGATGAGAAGCGCGCTGAGGAAGCCAAGCCGATCCCGCGTTCGCGTCCTGAGCGCCTTCGGCAGTCAAAGCGCCGGCTGGAGGATGAGCTCGCTGTCGAGTGCGCCGCGAACGCCGCCTACGAGGCCTACCGCGCACGCGGGGTGATGAAGGACGGACGGCGCTTCGGCGCTCCGCCGAAGCCCTACCAGCCACCGGACACGCCGGCGGGAAAGGTCAACGTGACCGATCCCGACTCGCGCAATGTGAAGACGCCACGCGGATACATGCAGGGCTATAACGCGCAGGCCGCTGCGACAGAGCAGCAGATCGTGATCGCTGCCGAGGTAAACGTCGACTCCTCCGATTTCGGGCACTTGGCAGGAATGGTCACCGCCACCGAGACCGAGCTTGAGCGGGCTGGTGTGACTGACACCGTCGAGGTGGTGGTCGCGGACGCTGGCTACTGGCATCAGAAGCAGATGGAGAGCGTGATCAACAAGGGGATCCAGGTCTTGATCCCGCCCGACGCCGGCAAACGCCGAGACACAAGACCAGGATGGGATGGCGGCGCTTACGCGCACATGCGGCGAGTGCTCGAGACCGACCTTGGCGGCGGGCTATACCGAAAACGCAAAGCGATGATCGAGCCCGTGTTCGCGAATACCAAGTTCAACCGCCGGATCGACCGCTTCCAACGCCGAGGAAGATCCACCGCACGCTCGGAGTGGCGACTGATCACCGCCACCCACAACCTATTGAAGCTCCACAAGCACCAGACAGCCACCGCCGACGCCTGAAGAGCCCAGAGAGGCCCCAACCACACGACCCGGCGCCGACCCGGCGAGAACCATCGACCCGCCCGCGCCGCGTCACCCACCACCAGGGCCTCACGACCACGCGCCACACCCTTTACGCAACAGCCACGTCCCGAAGCAGCAGCGGTAATCGGTCGGCGAACACCTCGCGCAGATGTCACAGAGGACATATTGCGCATGTCGCCACGAGTCTGACATACTGTACATATGGAATGCGGAACCTCCTTGCGAGTTGGCGATGGACGCAGGCGAACGCGGACCGCGATGATTCTCGCGGCGACCGTGATGTGCCTAGCCGGGCTGCTCGCTGTGCTAGCGGCGTGTGCTTCTGCGCATGGAGCTGGCGGAGCGATCGTCCGATCTCGGGCGATCGGACCGAACATTGCGGTGACTATTCCGCTACAGCCCCGTGCGCGCCTTATCGTACCGAAGCACACCGTCGAGGCGCGAGGTCGGATACGTGTGGTTTTCCTTCCTCATCATGCATGATCGACGCGAGCACTGGGGTGGTGCATTCGAGAGGGTGCCGCTGCTTGTGGCGAGCCGCTCATGTCACCCTCCGATTGGGGCGCGCGGGTTGGCGCCCCAGAAGATCTGGGTGCCGAGCATCCCGATGAGGTGCACGAGCACGAGGTTCAGCACCATCGACTTGGCGGTCGCGGTCCCCACCCCGACCGGGCCCCCGGAGGCGTTGTAGCCGTAGTAGCACGCGACAAGGATGATCGCGGTGGCCATGAACATGGCCTTGACCAGGCTGAACACGAAGTCGGGAGGGTTCTGGAACTGCCAGAAGATCAGGAAGTACCCGCCGGAAGAGACCACCCCGACCTGCTGCACGACGGCGATGTAGGAGGCGAGGAACGCGCCGCCGATGCCGGCGAGGTACATGAACGGGAGCACGAGCCACGCGGCGAGCAGGCGGGTCGCGCAGAGGAACGTGACAGAGTTGATGCCCATCACCTCGAGCGCGTCGATCTCGTCGGAGATGCGCATCGCGCCGAGCTCGGCGACGATCCCGGTGCCGACCTTGGCGGCCATCATGTAGCCGAAGGCGTAGGGGATGATCTCGCGCAGGTCGCACCACGCGGTGAACACCCCCGAGTACGCGGGAGCGCCCTCGGCCTCGAGGAAGTAGGCGCCCTCGATGCCGCACTCCAGGCCGAGGATGAACATCAGCGACCAGATGATCAGCGTCGAGGAGATGATCAGGATGCCCGACTGGCGCAGGGCCTCGCCGAAGAAGCGGAAGACGCGCAGACTGAAAACCTCGCTCGCTATCTGGCCAGCGAAGCCGGCGATCTCCCCAGAGGAGGAGAGCCATTCGCGCGGGATCGCAAGCCATTCGTTCATAGCACCTGCCCCAAAATCATTTTGATCTGCAGCGCGTCGAGCTCCTCGCGGATCTTGCGGCGCCGAGGTCGGCGGTGATCGCGGTGACGTTGGGGCCGATCTCGCGGATCGCGGCGAGCACGAAGATCCCGCCGAGGCGGTCCAGCGCGCCGAACAGCGTGAGGAAGTTCGCCGCCTGCAGGCCAGGCGCGGCGTAGCAGATGCAGACCGTGGAGATCAGCAGCGGAAACCAGCACAGCCGCAGCGCGAAGAGGAACTGCGAGACGAACTCCCCGCCGTATGGGTAGGGGGTTTGAGGGCGGAGGCGCGGTCCTGGCCGTCAGGATCATCATGTCGCCTACTTCCTCGATGAAGTTCCTCGTCGGGAGGAACGCCCGTTGAATGCCACGCCCCACGTGACGCATAGGTACCTTCCCTCGCATAGGTACCTTTGCCTCGCGGCCACACTCGCCATGCGCGGGAGCATAGCCTGGCAAAGAATAGGACTCCACCACTGTCTCTAACCCTCATTCACCACGCTCCCCGAACTAACCGCACGCGGCCCGTTCGCACCCATCTTCATCCCCGTCGGGCAACCAGACCATTACCGGGACTGGCTCGACAACACACCCACCAAAACCACTGAAAGGTGAACCACAGATGCACCGCAGGCGCCAACCACACACTCACTCCAAACCCGTCGTCGCGCACCCGACCAAGGCTGCCCGGCGACACCACAACGCCCGCGACGCCGAACACGGGTAAGAACCCGTGCGCCGTACCGCACCGCCAATCTGCCGATCGCAATCTGGCCTTGTGCGCAGACCACGAGCCAGTGGCAGCGCCACGGCCGCTACGTCCCCGAGTCAAACCGGCACCCCGGCAAGATGCTCCCCGCGCTCGCGCGCCGGGCGATCGAGGCCTACAGCGACCCCGGCGACCTCATCCTCGACCCGATGTGCGGGATCGGCACGACACTCGTGGAGTCAATCCGCGCCGGCCGCCATGCAGTCGGTGTCGAGCTAGAGCCCCGATGGGCGAAACTCGCCCGCGCCAACATCGAGCACGCCCACCACCAAGGCGCCAGCTCCGCCGCGCACGTCATCGAAGGCGACGCACGTCAAGCGCCGCGTCTGCTCACAGAAGCGCAGCACGGGCAAGTTCGACCTCATCCTCACATCGCCGCCCTACGCCTGCCCAGTCGCGGACGTGTCCACCGAGAACCTGATCAGCCATAGCGGGTCGATCCGCCGCGAGGACACAAGCAACTACAGCCCCGACCGAAGCAACCTCGGCCACGCTCGCGGTGACACGTACCTCGCCGCGATGGCCGAAGTCTATGCGGCCTGCGCAACCGTCCTGAAGCCCGGCGGATTCCTCGTTCTCGTCACCAAGGACATGCGCTCCGGCGGCGCGCTGCACAACCTCAGCGGCGACGCGATCACGCTCTGCGAACGCCTGGACCTGCGCTATTGGCAACGCATCATCGGTCTACTTGCCACGATCCGCGACAGCGAGATCATCATGCGCCCGTCGTTTTGGCAGATGCTCCACGCCCGGCGGGGGCACGCAAAAGGCGAGCGCACACATATCGTCGGGCACGAGGACGTGCTCGTCTTCCGCAATCCGAACCTCCCGACGGCACAGCCCACCAGCGCGCGGAAGGCCGCCTGAGGATGCCCCCGACAAGGAAGACTCAACCGACCAAAGACGCCCGCCGCGCCTGCAACCAAACCATCCGGCGGGCTCCGCTGTCAGGACCTTGAGATCACGGCCCGGCTCTGCTCTGATCGGCAGCGCCGATGCTTCACGACGATCAAGAGACTCCGAGCAGTGCCACGGTCGCCCGGACCCGGCTTCGGAGGATCCACTCGACAGGGCTCAGATCGTCGTATCCATCGAACACACGACGCCTGGCAGTCCGCTCGATGAGCAATTGCGCCGCGAGCAGACCCGCGCGCTGCTCGACCTCCTGGCCGACCACGCCACCCGCCAACGTGCGCGCCTCGATGTCGCTAACCGAAGGGAACCGAGCAATGACATGAAGTCACCACCACCGTCACCGGGTCAGTAGCCCACGCGCTTCTAGCCCGAGCGGGATTTGAGAAGGATGAGCGCGGACGCTGGACCGCACCCGATGGACGCTGGACATGGGCAACCGACGAGGCGCTGATCTGGGCCATCGTCAGACTTGCGGAGGAGGACGCATGATGCGCTTCGCGTGGTATGCCCGCCTATCAACCAAGGACAAGCAGGACCCAACCATCTCCTTCCCTTCCCAGCGGGCGGAGTGCGAGCACAAACTCGCGGAGCTGAACGGACGGATCGTCTGTGAGTTCACAGACCAGGAAACCGGACGGCGCGATGACCGCGAGGCGTGAAGTGAGCTGGTGCGAGAGGCACGCGATCGCGACACGCGACGCTTTGACGGCGTGATCATCTACTCAACGTCGCGGCTGGCGCGTGACCTTTTCCATGCGCTCGCGTTCGAGCGAGCTTGCCCGCGCGGGCGTGCAGGTCTACTACGCAATCGCAGCCGGGGATCAGACAAGCCCCGAGGGGCGTCTCATGCGCCACATGTTTCAGGCGCTCGACCAGTTTGAGGTCGAGAAGCTGGGGCGAGAAGTACGACGCGGACAGACCGAGAACACGAAGCAGGGCTACCGCAACGGCGGCCGGGCACCGTACGGCTACCGGCTACGGCGTGAGGCCCACCCCGACCCGCGACGTGCCCGCGCCGGTGATCACAAGAGCCGCCTTGAACCCCACCCCGAGCAAGCACCCGTCATCGTTGACATCTTCAAGCGCTACCTCGGAGGGTCCGGCTTTAAGGAGATAACCAACTATCTCAACCAGCCGGGAGGTCCGCCCCCACCGCAGCACGTAGACTCAAAACGCAACACCGCCGGCAAGTGGTCAAAGACCACGATCCGCTGCATCCTCGAAAACCCCGTCTACACCGGCCGGCTCTACTGGAACCGCTTGGACTTCCGCCAGACAAAGCTCGGCGAGGGACCGCTGATCCGCCGCCCCGAAGAGGACTGGATACAGGCAGAGCGCCCACACGAGGCGCTCATCCCCGAGGACTGGTTCGCCCGAACTCAAGTCGATATGGCCGGACGCCGCACCCGCCAGAGCAACCAGCGACGCCGCCCACAACAGCGCTTCTATCTGCTGCGCGGGATCGTGCACTGCGGCACCGGGCACAACCCCCTGCGGATGCACGGCAAGGAACGCAAGGGCATCACCTACTACGCCTGCGGCTACCGCGCCGCCTACGGCGACAACGCCGCCGAAGCACTCGGGCACGGCAAATGGCAGTACATAAGGGAGGACCGCCTCACCGAGATGATCGACCGCTTCTTTGCGACCTACATCTTCGGGCCGAACGCCGTCGCGCTCTTCCGCGCCCAGCACGCCGCCCTCGCACCATCCATCGAAGACGAGAGCACCGAGCAGCGCGAGCGGCTGACCTCCCAACTCTCAGACCTCGACCAGCGCATCGAGCGCCAAATCGCCGCCATCGAGTCCGGCGTCGATCCCGTGCTCGTCGGCGAGCGTATCCGCGCTCTCAAGGGCGAACGCCACCAAGCCGAGACAGCACTCGCGCAAATGGACCTCCAGCAACGCCAGCGCACCATCCTCGACCTTGAGGACGCCTGCGCCGTCCTCGACTCCCTGCCCAACCTGGCAAAGCCACTCGCCAAAGCCGATCCCGAGCTGCGCCGCCGCGTCTACGAAGCCTTCCACTTCGCCGAGCTTGACCGAAACAAGCCCCAAGTACGACTGAAGGCGCTCATATCGAGCGCCTTCAACACAGCAAGTGACCTTGACGACTTTGCGGGCATGGTCGCAAATAAGGCCATAGCGGGGGCCTGCGTCGTCCCTCTGCGCGACCGCCAGGTGGCGGGCAGCTATGCGTTGGCGGCATGACCGTGGCTCCGACTCGGCTGCTCTCTGGCCGGATACAATCGAGCGCGCGATGCGCACATTGATCCTCTGCGTGACGGATGGCATGGCTGTCGAGGAGCGGCGGGCATGAACGCGGTTGCTGCCGAGGAGATGATCGAGCGTGCCGGCCGTGCCCTAATCGACGCAGCGTCGGGGCCTGCCAAGGTGATCCTGTTCGGCTCACATGCCCGTGGTGATGCGGATGAGGGCAGCGACTTCGACTTCCTGGTGATTGAGCGAGAGGTTGACGATCGCCTCGCGGAGGCTGTCAGGCTCCGCCGCGCTCTGCGGAGTTTCGGCGTCCCGGTGGATGTGATCGTCATGGACGAGGCGCTTGTCGAACGGCGTTCGAAGGTCCGGGGCACCATGGTCGATCGTGCATTGCGCGAGGGTCGCGTTGTCGCCCAGTCCTGAGCAGGTCGAGTACGCGGAGATGCTTCAGCGCCTGGCGGCAGGAGACCTCTACGCCATTCGGAAGCTTGCTGACGACGCCGACGTTGACGACCACATCATCGGATTCCATGCACAGCAAGCCGTAGAGAAGGCTCTCAAGGTGGCGCTCGTGCTGGCGGGTTCGGAGTTGCCACGCACGCACGATCTTGAGTTGCTCGGGGAACAGGTCGAGGCGGCAGGGACGAACGTACCCGACGAGCTATCGGACATCGATTGGCTGACGCCCTGGGCGGCCGAACTCCGCTACGACGAGCCGATCACACTCAATCGAGCAGCCGCGCTGACAGTAGCGCAGAGTGCCGTCGGCTGGGGGACATCGCTGCTTGAGGGCTCCTGAGTAGCAGGCGCGTGTCATCCCTCCGTGCGCGACCTGACACACGAGTACGCGCTGGCGACGAGAGTTATTTGACGAACTTGCCCACCGCATCAGCCAGCTGAGCAACCAGCGAAATATCGCCCCCGGTGAGGGCCGGCGTGCTCCCGTCCAGCCCTGGGTCTCCCACAAAGATTCGCTCGATCAACTCAGCGCGAACTTTCTTCTCCTCGTCGGGGTCTTTCAACCCCTCCGTGAACGGCCCAAACGCCGTCAGCTCTAGCTCCAAGCGACGGGCGCGTACCTCGCGGTTACGATGCTCATCCGATTGTTTCGCGGCATATCCCGCCAGCCCCACGAGGACCGCTGCAAGCGCCACCTTGGCGGCAATCAGAGCCGGTTTTGTTTCGACTACAGCAGCATAGACAGCAGCGAAAGCGGCGATAGCTGCCGCCGCGAGCCCCAGCCGTATCGCATACTTGCGCCAATTGTCGGCCTGCTCCTTCTGGTCGCGGGCCTCTTTGCCAAAGGCGCCAGCTGTGGATGACGTAGCAACGAGATCGACTAGCTCGGCCGCTCGCGAGCGGCTTTGTTCGAGTGACTCCAGCGCCGCCGCGCTTCTGTCATGTAGCTCTGTCTCGAAACCCGCGAGGATTTGCTCGGCTCGCGAGGCGCGCTCCGCCTGAGCCGCTTGAAACACCTCAGCCTGCTCGCCGCGTTGTCTCAAGCCCTCGCCGCGCTCGGTCTCCAGATTCGTCTCGTAGCCCTGCAAGCGCTCTTTGAATGTCGTGTCCGCGTCGGTGATCGCTTGGCGCAACTCCTGCAGTCGTGCCTCGCTTGCAGCTGCCTGCTCCGCGTTCATCTCCTCCAGCTTCGCCTGGCGCGCTTCTGTCTCTTGTCTCGTGGAGCTGTACTCGCGCTCCAGAGCACTCAAGCGCTGCTGCGCCGACCGCTGGAACGTTGCCGCTGCGTCCTTCGCTTCTTGCTCGAAGTCCCGGCTGTGGGCCATCGGGAGCCTCGCCAGCTGATCGAGTAGCCGCTCCAGCCAGGTCTCAAATTCAGTGGCTATCTGCTCAGGCGCGTTGACAAGCTCCGTCAGCGTGGCTTCAACGCCCGAACCAGCAGAACGAGACACCAAGGCTCCATCCGAGCGTGCGATCACGAGTCGCGCGTAAGCCAGCACGTCGTTGAGCCGCTTGCGCACCTCCGGGTCGGCCCACACGGACTCGTCAAGTTCGCCCGCACGGCCTACTGCATGGTCAGCGATCTCAAGGAGGTGCACCATCTTCTCGTCGTATACAGCCATAACGCAGTGACACTAGATAAGACCTCGGACGTGTTTGCGGCGCCAGAGCGCGACGTTGTGCTCAACGACCAGGATCATTCAGCCTACACATCCCGCCTGCCGTTTCCGCAGAATGCGGCGGGCGGGAACGGGTCGGACGAGTTGCGGCCGACGAGCGCTGCGTCTGC
This sequence comes from uncultured Solirubrobacterales bacterium, assembly GCA_963703395.1. GTDB lineage: Bacteria > Actinomycetota > Thermoleophilia > Solirubrobacterales > Solirubrobacteraceae > Palsa-744. The sequence continues at coordinate 2,604,600 of OY969817.1, forward strand.
ATCGATCATCGTCACCCTTCCCCGTCGGTCGGCAGGTGCCCGAAGTGCCGGTCGAACTCCTCCGGTGTCAGCCGGCGCTCGCCGGGCCTTAGCAGTGGGTCCCATCCGTCCAGCAGCGCGCCCGGCTCGATGCCGAGTCCGTGGGCAACGCGCCGGATGGTCGTCAGCCGTGGCTCGCGCTTTCCAAGTTCAATGCGTCTTACCGCCGTGGGGTGCATGTCGGCCTCTTGGGCGAGCTGGTCTTTGGACAGGCCGCGCTCGGCGCGCAGTTCCTTGATCCGCTGGCCGAACTTCTCGCTCGCCACCTGCGGGTCATTGTCTTGGCTGAGCATCACGCCTCCTTCCCTGCGCCAACGCTCGCCAGGAACGAACCGATCCGCTTCAGGTTCCACCACGCGGCGCGGCGCTCGGCGCCCTCGCTTTCACGCAGACGCCTCCATTCGGTGGCCTCACGCTTGCGCAGGGCGTTCACGATGACCTTGCGGTCGTTCTCCCGTTCGCGCAGCACCATGTCCTGCAAGACCTCGATGAAGCCAGCCGAGACCCTGATCTTCGGCTCCGCGTCCCTCTTTGCCTCCCGAACGCTGGGCACGCCGAAGTAGTGCGAGAGGAGCTGCTGCACACGACCGGCGGTGACGCCCGTTCTCTCCCCGGCCTCCCCAAGCGTCAGTCCCTCTACCAGCCGCAGGCGCAGCATCTCGACGTGCCGCGCTTCGGGAACGCGGCCGTCGAGAGGTCGTGGAAGTATCGCCAGCCCGCGCGCCTGCCGCCGCTTGGCGTATTTGTAGAACCGCTCCGGCTCTGTGTATGGGTCCGGGACGGTGCTCATATCGACACCAGCTCAAGCTCGTCAAGGTGACGAATAGGTGTCGATGCTCTCACGCCCTGCTCTCCGTCGAGCACGATGCAGGCGTCACCTTCCAGCAGCTCCAGCGCGACATCGAACACCCGCCGGCTGAAGTCTGGAATCTCGTCCCTCAGTTCCTTCCGTGTCCACAGCGGGTCGTGATCGTCGCGGAGCAGTTGCAAGACGATCGCGCGCTGAACCATCCAGAGCTTACGAGCAGGCGAAAGGCGCTTCTTGGACATCGGGTCCTCCTTGCCTTGTGGTGGAGGCTCCGAGGACGTTCTCGCGCGCTAGGCTGTCCTTCGCGTCGGGAGTTCACGCTCTCGTCGCCACGCCCCCGGCCGCTCTAACGGTGCGGGGGCACTTATATTATCCGAACATACGGGATTCTGTCAATATATGTCGGTCCCGGTCGTCGATGTTGATTCAGTGAATCGAAGTCAGGCAGCCCGGGGTACGGTAATGACTAGGCGTCTGTTCGCGCATACATCTCCGAGCCACGGGAAGGCCCCTCGAAGGTCACGCGCCGGCTCCTGAAGGCTCAGATAGCGGTGGAACGATCGGAGGGTTTCCCGTCACTCGCGCGCGCACGGGGAAGCGGACACCAACTGGTCCACAACGGACTGTGCGCACGCAAGAGCCAGTCCACTGCGATGACCCCAGGTATCTCGGCGAGCTGGTTCTCACCCAGCATCACCGCCAAGCTCATCGGCCGACGCCCTCGAAGTCCCCCTCGCCGATCTCGTGCGCGATCTACAACCGCCGTCGCCTGACGAATATGCCGAGCGCAAAGACGCGCGGGCTTCCTCAAGCCATTTGTTCTAGAGGCTTCGGAACGTCGCATGCGCGGAACGTCCCACGCGCGAGGGAGCGCATACGAATCCCCACAGACACATGCACACAAGACACGCGTAAAGAGATACATACCCCTTTGACGGGCGCTCGCCGTCGCCGACCGGAGGGCGTCGGACTCGCGTATTTCCGAAGGCACAGCAGTCGCCAGGAGGGTCTGAGCCGAGCGAGGAGCGGCAGGGGTAGTCACGCGCCGGCTACGTGACAGAGAGAGACTCGGAAGGGCCTCAGACGGGCCACTGCCAATTATGCCTCCCAGCTGGCATCCGAGACAGGGACACCCCGCAAGCCCGTCTCGAAAAATATTTCGAGGCCGAAAAGCGCTCTACAGAGCCAAAAGGGTGCTCAGACGAACATAAGTTCTCTTGAGCGGCACGAGCGCGATGCATAGAGATAGGAAGTAGACGCACAATCCGACAGCCCCCCAGTCGCGACCTTCGACTTGCGGCTTCTCCCAGCGAGCGACCCGAGCCATGCCCAGCGTGCGACGGCCCAGCTTGCGGCCCTGCAGCAGCTTCTTGCCGCACCCCCTCAGCCAGCCGTCACAGCCGTCACATGGCGGAAGGACGAGACCTCGTGAGTCGTGCGCCTCCGTCACACAACCGTCACGCGACTTGAGAACTGAGAACTTCCAATTCGACTCAAAGGAGGCTCCCTGTGGGAGAAGTAATACAGAAGGAATCGAGCGACTCTGACACACCCGACGCGCCGCCTGGCAACCAGCTGCTCGACGCGATTGTGGCCCACATCACCCGCTTTGTCGTGTTCACCAGCGAGGCGCACGCCGATGTCGTGGCGTTGTGGGTCGTGCACACGCACGCGATCGGCGCTGCCTTCGCGACGCCCTATTTGCACATCGACAGTCCGTTGCCGGGGTGCGGTAAGAGCACGCTCTTTCGGGTGCTCTACCAGATCGTCGCCAGGCCACTCGCATCAGCCAACGCGACGGCAGCCGCGATCTTCCGCAAGATCAACGCCGATCAGCCGACACTCATGCTGGACGAGATCGACGCGCAGCTGGGGGACGACGCCGAGAGGGCATCTGCGATCCGCTCGATCCTAAACGCTGGCTACCAGGCTGGCCCCACCGCCACGGTCCTGCGTTGCGAGGGGCCACGCCACGAAGTGTGCGAGTTCAACGTCTTTGGCGCAAAGGCGTTCGCTGGGATCAACGACCGGACGTTGCACAGCACCACGCTCGACCGCTGCATCCATATCGGAATGCAGCGCAAGCGCAAGGGCGAAGGCGAGAAGTTCGCCCCCCATCGAGTAAAAGGCGAATCCACGGAGTTGCGCACGGGTATCGCAGCCTTCGCCCTGTGCCACGTGGAGGAGTTGCGGGAACTCGACCTCGAACTCCCCGAGGAGCTTGGGGACCGAGGTGAGGAAGTCTGGGGGCCGCTATTCGCCATCGCGCACGTAGCGGGCGGAGATTGGCCGGAGCGTGTGCGTCGCGCCTGCCTGGCGATGCAGACCGGGCTCTCGGTGGAAGACGAGAACATCGCTGTGCAGTTGCTCGCCGATCTGCGCTTCATCTTCGACAAGGAAGGCCAGGACCGCCTCGGGTCGGACGGACTCAGCAAGCGGCTGCGCGCCCTAGAGGACCGCGACTGGGCGACGTGGGGATCGCGCCGCAAACAGCCGGGCCTCGAACCGCGCGACCTCAGCAAGCAGCTCCGCCGCTTTAGCATCAAACCGGGCACCGTCCGATTCCCCGACGGTGGTACGGCCAAGGGTTACAAGCGGGAGGACTTCGAGGAAACGTGGTCACGCTATCTACCGGCCTGCGACGCCACGGTGACGGCACCGTGACGCCTCAAGCTCGGCCGCTTTGCAGGCTGGAGGCCGATTGTGACGCTTGTGACGGCCCACGCCGGAGCCCGGCCAGGAAAACGACAAGAGAGGGCAGCTTGGCGGCGCTAAACATGACAACGATTATGAATCTAATAATTGACAAAATCCGTCAAGATGTGATCTCCTTTGTATAGGTGACAAACCAACAAGGGAGTAACTCAACAATGAGCACCGCCAAGACAGTCGAGATCAAGTGCAAGCATCACGTCGGCCCCGGCCGTAAGCTCTGCGGGGCCACCCGTCTGGTCGCTCCACAGGATGTCTTCCAGGTCAAGCGCTGCATCGAGCATCAGCAGGTGTATGCGGCTGAGCAGCGCCGCGCCAGAGCCAAGGTCAAGCGCAAGGCAGCGAAGGAGGCCAAGTGACTCCGACGCGCTTCGCCTTCTATGGCCGGTTGTCCACCGATGACCGCCAGGACGTGACCCTCGCTCGCCCCTCGCAGCTTGAGGCGTGCAGGCGCAAGGTCACGGAGCTTGGCGGCACAATCGAGGTGGAGTTCTTCGACCAGATGACCGGTGCCCGCGATGACCGGCCCGGCTGGACCGCCCTGACTGCCGAGGCCCGCGACCGTGCCACTCGCCGCTTCGATGGCGTCGTCTGCTACCAGACCTCGCGCCTCTCGCGCGACCGTGTATCGGCTGGCCTCTTTGAACGCGAGCTTCGCAAGGTCGGCGTGCCCGTCGTCTACGCCATCGGCGCAGGGGACCCCTCCACCGCCGAGGGCGCGCTGCTGGTCGCACTCCAGCAGTCCTTCGATGAGTACGAGCGCGCCAAGCTAAAACGCGAGACGCGGCGCGGCATGAAGCAGAACGCGCTCCTTGGCTTCCGCAACGGAGGACGCGCACCCTACGGCTACCAACTGGAGCGCATCCCTCACCCCGTCGCCACCCGAGCCCACGCCGGAGAGACGAAGAGTCGCCTCGTGCCCGACCCCGATCAGGCACCCGTCATCGCTGAAATCTTCCACCTGTGGGCGATCAAGGAGTGGGGCTGCGCCCGGATCGCCGACCACCTGAACAGGCCAGGAGGCCCACCCAGCCCAAGCCACGTGGACACCACGCGCAACGTCCGAGGCGACTGGAGCAAGAGCACCGTCCGCTCCATCCTCCAGAACCCGACCTACATCGGACGGCTGGTATGGGACCGGCTCGACTTTGCCACCCAGCGCGAAGCCGGAGGCACGCCCCGGCTCAGGGACGAGGACGAATGGACCGTCGCCGAGGTCGAGCACCCAGCACTCGTCAGCGATGACGTGTTCGCCGCCACACAAGAGCGCTTCCGCCTGAACGCCCGCCCCAAGGGCCTCCCCCGCAAGGGCCAACGCGTCCACCTGCTCAGCGGCTTCGTCAAGTGCGCGAGCGGACACGCCCCACTGGCGATGTTCGGCTCCGTCCGCAAGACCCACACCTACTACCGCTGCGACTACGGCCGCACCTACGGGCGCGAGGCAGCCGAACAGATCGACGGACACGGCCTCTGGTGCTCGGCTCGCGAGGACATGCTGCTGCCGTTAGTCGAAAGGTTCTTCCAGCAGCGTGTCTTCGGCCCAATGCGCATGCAGAAGCTCGCTCGCCAACTGGACGCCCACGGCAAGCGCAACAACAAGGCTGCCCACAACGAGCAGGCGCACATGCGCCGCCAGGTCACGGATCTCGACCACGCCATCGGCCTCCAGATCGAAGCTATCGAGAAGGGCATAGAGCCCGAGCTTGTCGCCCAGCGCATCACCCAACTCCGCGCCGACAAGGAGCAGATCGAGACAGCCCTACGCGAGCATCAGGCCCAAGCCCCCACCGACCACACCGACCTGAGCGCAGCCTTGGAACGACTGCCCGACCTCAGCGAGCAACTGCGCAACGCCACCCCTGAGGCCAAACGAGCGCTGTTCGACAGTGACGGGGTCCCCGTGAAGTGATCCAGGCTGGATGCGTGGTCGTGTTTCCCGTGATGGGATGGAAGGATGAACACGATCATGAAGCGACATAGGCACACGCCGGAGCAGGCGGTCAGGAAGATCAGGGAGGGCGAACGGCTGTTGAACGAGGGCGGCGAGCTCGTGGAGGTCCTGCGGCAGCTGGAGGTCAGCGAGGCGACGTGGAACCGTTGGCGTGCGCAGTACGGCGGGATGAAGGCTGATGAAGCTAAGCGCTTGAAGCAGCTTGAGGGCGAGAGCCAGCGGTTGAAGAAGCTCGTTGCTGAGCAGGCGCTGGATATCGACATGCTCAAGGAGCTGGCGGAGGGAAACTTTTGACCCCGGGGCGCCGGCGTAGGGCCGTCGGCACCCTGCAGGAGCGCTTCGGGGTCTCAGAGCGCCGTGCGTGTCGTGTCGCGGGCCAGCACCGCTCCACGCAACGCAAACAGCCACGACCACCGTGTGACGCGGATCAGCGTCTCGCCTCGAGGCTGCGGGAGATCGCCAAGGAGCACCCGAGGTGGGGTTGGAAGACAGCACACGAGATCCTGCTGCGGGAGGGCTGGACGATCAACCGCAAGCGCACCAGGCGAATCTGGCGCCAGGAGGGCCTCAGGCGGCCCGTGAGGGCCCGCAAGCGCCGCCGCTCAAGCAACGGGCAAGCAGTACGTTTGAGAGCGACCAAGCCGAACGAGGTGTGGGCTGTGGACTTCCAGTTCGATGAGACGTCCGACCGCCGCCGCATCAAGCTCTGCAACATTGTCGATGAGTACACCCGCGAGGCACTCGCGATCAGAGTCGACCGGACCTGCACCGCCGAGAACGTCATCACCATTATCGAGCAACTCGTCACCCAGCGAGGTACCCCAAAGTATCTCCGGGCTGATAATGGCCCGGAGATGATCGCGTGGACGCTGCGGGACTACTGTCGCCTCGCGGGCACCCAAACCGCGTACATCGAGCCCGGCAGCCCGTGGGAGAACCCATTCGTGGAGTCCTTCAACGGCCGCCTCCGCGACGAGCTGCTCAACATCGAAGAGTTCGCCTGCCTCACCGAGGCGAGAGTCATCATCGAGGACTGGCGCATCCAGTACAACACCTACCGGCCACACTCAGCGCTCGGTGGGCTCACGCCCACCGAGTACGCAACGAAAGAGAACCACCAACACCAACCAGACCACGCATAAACCCTGGACCACCTACAGGGACCCCTTCAACAGCTTCGAGCTTCGCATCGTCTACGACAAGACACAGCGTCGCGTCCAGATCAGCGCCACCATCACCGAGGCCGTCGCCGAGGCCCTCCAGAATGCAAAAGACCTCCCGGAGGAGGCCCTTGGCGTCGCGCAGAAAGACATAGCGGGGGCGGGATTCGAACCCGCGACCTTCGGGTTATGAGATCGCCCAGACCGGGCTGGCTGGGTCCTGGAGGCCCGGTTTTGCTGGGTTTCGGTGCTCCTGTTGCGGCCCCGATCCACTCATATTGGAACGACGATTGGCACAACCGCGCTACGGCTGGGCAAGCTGTTCCTACTACCCCTCGCCAGCCAAGATGGGCCCAGACCAGTCGCGCAGGATCGACACCAGCTCTCGGGCAGCACCACGATCCAAGACTTCATCGACCCTGTCTTCGTAGCGCGCAGCGACAGCCCACGGCGTCAGCTCCTCGATCTGCTCGCGCCGGTTGGGGAGATCGATCCCGTGATGCTCCAAGAGGGATGTCAGATAGCCGATGCTGTGGGTTCGCTCGAAGTCGATCCCACGGAAGGCGAGCACCGCCTTCAGACGCTTCTCGATGGCCTGTTGAGCGTGAAAGCCAAGCACGTCGTCGGGTACGTCGGGATCGTCCAGCAGCCTGTCGAGAATCGCCTCGTCGCCCTCGGCCTTGCGCACCAGCAGCGATGCCAGCTCGCGCTCGTCAGGACTCGGCAACTACCCGACCCTCACTCATCGCATCATGGATCATCGTGCCCTGGACCGCCGCCCACTTCCGCGCGTGCTGCTCGCTGACGACCACCACGTCAGCCGGAATCAGGAGCCGGCCAAGAAGCCGTCCCAGGCGCACCATCTCCCCAAAGCGATCGTCAACCTCCTCCTCGATCACTAGGAAGTCGAAGTCGCTTCGATCGTCGGCGTCACCGCGAGCGCGCGATCCGAACACGATCACCTTCGCCGGAGCGGTCGTCGCCTCGATCAACGCGCGCCCCGCGCGCTCGATCGTTTCTGCGTCGGCGACAGCGTTCACGACCATAGCGAGTTCAGCCTATCTCGCGCGTGAGGCACGCTCGCTTCCAGACCACGACTACCGACAGCGATGTGCTCCTCCACGACCTGCATGGCGGCTGTTGTCGAACATCGGACCACTGTACCGTGGCAGGCCGTCGGTCGGTCGTGGGCCGTAGAACCTGGAGCCCGCCTCCTAGCTCTCGCCGAATCGGATGGGCTTCTTGAGGTCGTGGAAGTGCGAGTGCGGGATTCGTTCGTCTCGCTGTAGCCGGCCCACAACGATGCCAGGGGCGATCCGTTGGCTTTTGGCGAACGCCCTCACTGAGCCGACTGTTAGATCACCCCGTGCGAGGAACGCCGCGTAGTCGTCGGGTTTGATCAACGTGTCGCGAGCGAAACGATCCGCATCCAACTCATCCTCGCTGGCCTCGTCGGGCTCTCGCGTCTCGTCATCGATGAAGTCGACCCGTTTGCGACGCAATAGGTGACGCGCCTCGTGGAACAAGCTGAACCAAAACTGGTCGTCGGTCTTGTGTCGAAGACTTAGCTGTATCAGTGCCTTATCCGGACTAAGCCAACGAGCAGCACCGCTAAGACGCACGCCTTTCAACTCAGGAGCTAGGACAAGCGCCACGCCAGCAGTTGCGAAGAGTCCCTGGATACGATCGTGGATTAGTGCGAGGTCACTACGAGACAAGGGCCGCACTTCGTCAAGGACTTCGATCAATCTGTTCGCATCGAATGCGGCCGTCTCGATGTTCGTCGCGATAATCTCTCCCCATCGCAACCATGCGGCCGCTGCGTACGGGGACGATTCGTATGTCGGCGATGCACGGAATGACGCGGCCGGCGATAGCCATTGCGTCTCCCATGCGTCAGGGTTGCTTACACGGAAGTAACGAAGAAGCGCAGCTACGGTTCCCGCTCTAGTCGGAGCATCCTCGATGAGATCGTGGCGCGCCAAGTCTTTGAGAGGGAACGCCGCTGCCCATTTCGCGTAGCTAGTTAGCTCGCTTTCTGAACGTTCGCGTGCGAGGTGCGCCCGGTATGTCGCCTCAAGATTGGTCCAGAAGCCGGCTGAGATACCTAGCGTTAGTTCGAGCTGGATGGCCGTGTCTGGAGTGATCGCGGCCTTCCCATTGATGATCTCATTGATGGTCTTGGTGGGACGACCCATCCGACGTGCGAGATCGGACTGGCTCATGCCGCGGTCATGCAGAGCCTCATGCAAGAGCTCTCCAGGCGGGACCGCCCAATCCGGCGTCCAGCTATGAGGTTCAGCGGCCATGATAATCCACTACCTCCGTCATCACGATGCTGGTAACGCGGGATCTATCGATCCCGCCGTCGTCTAGGTGCGGGATCGGCGCATGGTTGGGCTCGAAGACGAGGCGATACTGGCCCCACAGATAGACCGCGAACTCGCTGTCGCGGTCCGCGGATAGTGCGTGGCAGTTGCCGGGTACCCCATCCATGTCGGTCAGCGTTGGAGCAGCGGCAAGCGACGCCAACCGTCGCTTCATCAGTTTCCAGTTGGGCGCTCCGAAGTGCCGCTGGCCAGCCTTGTCGCTAGCGCAGCGCTTTTCGAGCTTGCGGTCCGACCACGAGATGTCGATGATGTGGCTCCATATCATGCTATAACCCTTGGGGTTATAATACACTACATGAAGATGTCGCCCGGCAGCAACATACAGATGAGGCTCCTGGAGGCCGAGGCCTTGGCCCCCCTCCCGGTCGATAGCAGCCATTACGTCGCGGTCTTGCAGAACAAGACGGGGGAGCTGAGCGCACTTCGCCATGCTTCCGATCAAGTTTGGGAGCGGCTGACGCCACTACTGGAGTTCGTTGGACCGAAGACCGCCAAGAACCCACTTACCGCAACGTCGGTAGACGGGTGGGTCAAGCGAGCCAACGATGCGCTGGGATGTCGTCCCCTGTACATCGACATCCTGCGCCTGGACCCGAGCACATCAGTCCAGCACAAGAACGGTGTCAGCACACCGGTGCTGGACTACATCTACGGTGCAGCCCGGAAGCGTCGGATGCGTTTTGTTCCTGTGCTTCGTGTAAGCGAGGCGACCGAGAACCAGGTCAAGTCGGTTCAAGCGGCTGTGGCATCGGATGGTCATGGCCTTGGCCTGCGGTATCGAATTCTGGAGGTTCTGCCACCGCCTGGACTCACCCATCGAGCAGTGTTGGAGGCTCAACTCGAAAGCCTCAAGCAGACGCCACAGGACTGCGACTTGCTGATCGACTTGGAGTACATCGACGAGGATCGAGACATCGACGCGAACCTGCTCGCAGGACATCTCGCGATGATGTCGGCAGTGGGTGACTGGCGCAGCGTTGTCATCCTGGGCACGTCGATCCCGAAGATGATGGGAGCAATCAAAGAGGGCACGGTAGGGACCATCCCGCGTCGCGAGTGGGAGCTGGCTCGAACTGCGGTCGCTCGGAATGGATCGGCTGCCGGCATTCGGGGACTACGCCGTGCAGCATCCGCACCCACCATACGACGCGACCGGTGGCGCCCAAGGCAGAGCCAACATCAGGTACACGTGGTGCTGGTACATCGCACCATATCCAGCTGGTCACGGATGGGCTGCGGCCGAGAGTATCTGCGTCCTAAAGCGCCGCGTCGGGATACGGGCGTTCGCAGCGTCGCGATTTAGTAGCGCTGCACGAACTGCTCGGCGGAGTTGCGTAAGTGTCGTGCTGCTGAGAAGTTCGTTCCACAGAGAGGCGCGATGCGCTTTCGGATTTGGTTCGGCGCCGAGGGCACGCAATGCCCCCATCACCTCGTCGCGCCACAGCAGCCGTACCAGCGTCTCGGGGTCGATCACGGGGTTCTGTCGTGGCTCGCGCACGGTCGCGAACGAGACATGACCGTTCACCACAACGGTAGTTATCCCCCACCAGGCGGGTACTATCGCTTCGGCCTTCTCGCGATGGTTGTCGGCCACCACGACTGTGCAGCGGTCAAATAGACGCCCGTAGGCATCGACCTGTCGCGGCAGGCGACGAAGAGTGTCGCGCTCCGTCTTGATCTCAAAGCCGTCCATCCGGCGACCGAGCAAGGCGAGGTCTGCCCGCTCGTTCGATCGAGGGACCCACAGCTCCTCCAGTGCATCGCGAGCGCCGATCACCCCGGCTAGTAGGTGTGTCCGTAGCGCGTCGCGGACTATCGCCTCACCTGCCAACGCACCTACTCCAAGCCAGCAAGACAATGTGCGAAGACGGTCACGCGCAGAGTGTACGGCGAGTGGGCAACCCTGGACTGTACGAACATATGTTCGTATCCTATCGGAAGCGATAGCGGCCGTCGAGTCATGCAACAAGCCATCCGGGCGGAGGCGGTATAGGCCGTCACGGACGCTACCGGAGGCAGCACGACCTTCTGATGCACCCTCAGCGGCCAGGAGTAGCCGCCGCAAGTGCTCGCGGATTAGCGCAACGGAACATGCAGACCTGAAGTCGCTTGGCAACCTTCGGGTTTTCGACCCGAGCGCCAGAAGCAATTTGGCTCCAGGACTACTCGAAACAGCGCTAATCCGGCGGCCGCGAGGAGCCCAGCGCGCGACTCGCGCTCAGATTGGAACAAAAATTGGAACAACGGTCAAAACCGGCCATCTCCCCAGATACAAGAAAACCGTAACCGTTCAGTGGGTGGCCGCTCAGGTGAGTAGCGGGACTGGGTCGCCGCGGGCGTCGGCAGCGATCGCGTTGGTGAGGTAGGCGAACAGCGAGCGGCGCTGTAGGCGGCAGGTGGTGTGTGCTGAGAGTAGGCGCTCGATGCGTCGCTCGCCGCCTTGTGACTGGCTGCCGAGCGAGAGTTTGCGGTAGATGACCGCGCCGCGTAGACCGCGCTCGGCGTGGTTGTTCGTGGGCTCGACACCGTTGTGGGCTGCGAACGTCCACAGCGCCGGCCAGGCCTTCAAGAGGTTGCGCGCCATACCGCGGCAGCGCTTGTTGCGCGCCCTCTTTGCGGCGAAGGCGTGGATGATTGGCTTGTAGGTGCGCTGCAGCGCGCGGACTGTGCGCTTCAGCTCGTCCCGCTCGTCGGTGTGCTGGAAGACCTCCCATGCCCAGAAGACCCGCTCGCACAGGGCAAGCCCGGCCTCGCCGAACTCCTTCTCGGCCGCCAACCCTTCGGCGTGGGCTTGGAAATCGCGCTTGAGATGTGACCAGCACAGCTGGCGGCGGTGCGGCGGCAGATGCGCATAGGCCCACCAGCGATCTGAGGTGACGATCGCCTTGGTGTCGGCCAACAGCTCCTTGGCACGGTCCTCGTGGCGGTCAGAGGCGACCCGAAAGTAGGCGTGGGTGGAATCGAAGAGGCCCCACAGGGCGCGGCGCTGACCGGCGGTCCGCCAGCCGGTCTCGTCCACGTTCAGCGCCGCCACGGCGCGCAGCTGCTGAAGCAGATCGGCGTGTGGCTCGGCAAGCGCCTGCGCCGTCCTTGTGAGGATCGCATCGACGGTGCCCGAGCTGATGCGCGCCCCGAACAGCTCTTCGGTGAGCTCGACGGCGTCTGAGCGGGAGACGCGGTTGCGCACCGAGAGCGTCGTGATCGCCGCCTGCAGGCGGGGGCCGAAGGAGCTGGCAGCCACCTGCGCTGGCAGCTGCGCCCGCGTGGCCTGCCCGCAATGCGGGCAGTGCAACCGCCGGGCGCGGTGCTCTGTCACGGACACCGTGATCGGCGGCAGCTCTTCGACCTGGTGACGCGCGGGCTCGCCCACCGCCACGCGCTCATCGGCAGCGAAGACGTGGCCGCAGCGACAGCGCTCGGGCCAGTGCTCGATCGCCTCATCGACCGCCCACGCTGGCAGCAGCGGCCGGCCGTGACCCTCGTGACCGTCCTGGGCGCCACGCCCACGACCCGAGGGGTCCTTGCCGCGCTTAGCCTTGCTCGGAGAATCGGAGCTCGGCGGACGCGAGGAGTTGCGCGAGCTCTTGTTCAGCTCGCGCTCGAGCTTCTCGACGCGAGCCTCGAGCTGCTGGATGCGCCGATCCATCCGCAGCAGCACCTCGACCACAACCTCACGACCGGCGTCATAAATCGCCTCCGCCTCGGCGCGCTCCACGCCAAGGGATTCGACGCACCGGGGTCATATCCCCCTGACCCACTGAACGCTTACAGAAAACCGTAAGCGTTCAGTTGGTTGGGGGACATAGCTCGGGCGTGTCGAATCTGGGAGTGTGGAGCGGGTTGAGGCGGAGGCGATTTATGACGCTGGTCGTGAGGCGGTCGTCGAGGTGCTTCTGCGGATGGACGCCCAGATCCAGGCGTTGACGGCGCGCGTGGCGCGCCAGGATGAGCGGATTGCCCAGCTTGAGCGTAGGCTGAATCGCAGCTCGCGTAATTCCTCGGCTCCGCCGAGCTCAGATCCGCCGGGTGGTCCTTGCAGACGCGGCAAGGATCCTTCGGGTCGCAAGCAGGGCGCCCAGCCCGGTCACGAGGGCCACGGCCGGGAGCTGTTGCCGGTCTGTGCGGTGGATCGGGTGATCGAGTATTGGCCGGCGCGCTGTGGTTGCGGCCACGCCTTCACCGAGGATGAGCGTGTGGCGGCGGGTGATCCGGTGCGCTGGCAGGTCGAGGAGCTGCCGAGGATCACGGTGACGGTGACTGAGTATCAATGCCAACGCGTGCGCTGTCCTGGCTGCGGAGCGCAAGCGCGGGCAGCGCTGCCAGCCGAGGTTGCCCAGAGCGCGTTCGGCCCGCGCTTGCAGGCCGCCGTGACCACGCTCTCGGTGCGCAACCGAATCTCCCGCCGCGATGTCGTGGAGTTCGCAGAAGAGCTGTTCGCTTCACGGATCAGCACGGGCGCGGTGGACGCGATCATCGACCGTGCGGGCGCAGCGCTCTGCGACCCACACGCCGATCTGCTCTGCAAGCTTCGCGGCTCAGGCGCGGTGAACATGGACGAGACGGGCTGGCGAACCGCCGGGCAGCGCCGCGCGCTGTGGGGCATCTTCGATCCTCGACATGCCTACCTGCACATCGCCCCAGACCGTCACGAGGATCACGCCAAGAGCCTGTTGGCCGACACCAAGGCGATCATCACCTCCGATCGCTGGTGGGCCTATACGCACCTGCCCTTGGCGCGCCGTCAGCTCTGCTGGGCGCATCTGAAGCGAGATTTCGCCGCGCACGCCGAAGGCTTGGCAGCCGAGAAGGAGTTCGGCGAGCACGGGCTCGCCCTCTGTGAGCGCGTCTTCTGGGCTTGGGAGGTCTTCCAACACACCGGCGAGCGTCGAGCGTTGAAGCTGACCGTCCGCCGGCTTCAACGCGAGTTCAAGCCGATCATCACGCGCTACGCGTCAAAACGAGCGCGCAACAAGCGCTGCCGCGGCATGGCGCGCAACCTCCTAAAAGCCTGGCCAGCACTATGGACGTTCGCCAAGCACGACGGTATCGAGCCGACCAACAACCACGCCGAGCGCGCCCTCCGCAGCGCGGTCATCTACCGCAAGCTATCGCTCGGCAGCCAGTCCGAGAACGGCGAGCAGCGCACCGCGCGGCTCCTCTCCGCGCACACAACCTGCCGGCTACAGAAACGCTCCCTGTTCGCCTACCTCACCGACGCCCTCCACGCCCACGCGCGGAGCGACCCAATACCACTCCTCACATAAGCGGCCAGACCCACTGAACGCTTACAGAAAACCCCGCATTTGCAGGGCTTTCTTGAGTAGCGGGGGCGGGATTCGAACCCGCGACCTTCGGGTTATGAGCCCGACGAGCTACCAGACTGCTCCACCCCGCGGCGGACCGATCAGTCTAGCAAAGGACTCCCGCCGCTGGCCCTCTCCGCAGCCCGCCCGAGCACCGAGCCGACCCGCCCGCGGCGCACCACCGCGGGCGTCGGCCCAGGCGCTGCCACCACCCGCGCTACCTCGCCGCGTCTCTGCCCGCCGCCCACCGACCCGCCTCCGTGCCCCCCGACCACTCCCCACCTCAGAACACCACCGGCTTCTCGTCCCTGAAGAACCCGCCGGTGGGGCCCCCGTCAGGAAGCGTCGCCAGCCACACGATCCCCGCTGCGCCATCCTCCACCGGCTTCTGCGCACCCATCGGGGCGCCCATGTCCGTCTTCACGAAGCCAGGGCACGCCGAGTTGATCAGGAAGCCCTCTCCCGCGAGCTCCGTGGAGAGGATCCGCGTCAGCGCGTTCAGCGCCGCCTTCGAGACCCTGTAGCCCGGAGACCATCCTCCCATCTCCGCCACTCCCCCCATCCCGCTGGACACGTTCACGATCCGGGGGCGCCCGCTCTTGCGCAGCAACTCCAGCAGCTCGATCGTCAGGCGGTACGCCCCGTAGAAGTTCGTCTCCAGCGCCCGCTGGATCGCGTCGAAGTCCGGCTCGGTCCCTGACACCCCGAAGTCCGTGCCCACCCCCGCGTTGTTCACCAGCACGTCCAGCCGCGCGGGGGATTCCTTCACGCGCGCCGCCGCCGCCGCGACGCTCTGGGGGTCCGCCACATCGAGCGTCAGTGGGCTCACGTCCCCGCCCGTGCTCTGCGCTATCTCCTGCGCCGCCGCGGCCGCCTTCTCGGGGTCCCGCGCGCTCGCCAGCACCGTGTAGCCGCGCTCTGCCAACTGGCGCGCCACCTCTCGTCCGATCCCCCGATTCGCTCCCGTCACCAGCGCCACCTCGCTCTGCTCGCCCACCTCGTCCTCCTCTCTCGCGGTCCCCGTCGATTTCGATTAGCCCAACCTACCAGCGCGTTAGTGCTTTCCCTCCAGGCCTCCGCGACAAGGGAAGCCGCTAGCGCCAGGCGCGTCTATACCATCCTCGCCCATGCGCGTCGCCGTGGTCGACATTGGCACCAACTCCACCCGCCTGCTCATCGCCGACGTCGACCCCGAGGGGTCCGTGACCGACCTCCTGCGCGACTCCCGCGTCACCCGCCTCGGCGCGGGCGTGGACGCCAATGGGGGACTCTCACCCGAGGCGATCGAGCGCACCTGCGCGGTGCTCGCCGACTACCGCGCGCTGATCGACAGCCACCGCTGCGAGGCCAACCTCGCCGTGCTCACCTCCGCCACGCGCGACGCCTCCAACGGGGCCGCCTTCACCGAGCGTGTCCGCCGCGACTACCGCCTCGACGCCCGCACCCTCTCCGGCGACGAAGAGGCCCAGCTCACCTTTCTCGGCGCCATGAGCGACCGCGAGGCCTCTCCTGAGCCCACCGTCGTGGTCGACATCGGCGGCGGCTCCACCGAGTTCGTCGTCGGACGTGACCGCACCGCCGGCTTCCACGTCTCCCTCCAAGCGGGCGTGGTGCGGATGAGCGAACGCCACATCCGTTCCGACCCCCCTCTCCCCGCGGAGCTGCAGAGCCTCGCCCTCGACACCCGCACGATCTTCCTGGAGGGCCTCCCGCCCGAGGAGCGCGCCCCCGTCCTGCACGGCATCGCCGTCGCCGGCACCGCCACCTCCGCGGCCGCCATCGACCAGGAGCTCGACCCCTACGACCCCGCTCGCGTGCACAGCTACCCCCTGCTGCTCGCCACCGTCGAGCTGCTGCTCGCCCGTCTCGCCGACATGACCGAAGCCCAGCGCCGCCGTGTCGTCGGTCTGCACCCCGATCGCGCCCCCACGATCGTCGCCGGGATGATCCTCCTCGGCGAGGCCATGCGGGCCTTCGAGCTCGACCGCGTGGAGGTCTCCGAGCACGACATCCTCCGCGGCGGCGCCCTGCGGCTCGCCCGGTCAGGCTCAGCGTGAAGGCGGCCGCCCAACCCCCGGAGATCCCTCCCCGGGGCGGCACCTACGGGGGCGTCACGCAACCCCAGCCGGATGAACTCGCCCACAGAGCCTTCCAAAGAGTGGCGCAGATGAGTGATCTGAAATCTTTTTCGATTGGGGTTGCATTGGATTCCGATATCCGATACACTGATGGGGAGGTGGCGTAAGACCTCGTGTCTTATGACTCCTCAGCCGGTCCATAGACCTGGGCGAACTTGCCGCGCAATCGGCATTCCCGCCGTCCGGGTCACCCTACCCCCCGAGGCCTCTGAGGAACGTACCCCTGCCTGTCCCTCGAGGCCTTCTGAGGAAGCCGTCCACTGCCGGGCGGCTTCCTCGCGTTAAAGGCCACCCGGTCCCGGTCTTACGCCAGATTCGACCTGCGGGGGTACGCGACGGTCGGGTCCGTCAGCACGTTCACCAGCGCCGGGCGCCCTGCCGCCAGCGCCCGCTCCAGAGCTCCCCGCAGCTGCTCCGGGCGCTCCACCAGCTCCCCGTGGCAACCCAGCGCCTCGGCCACTAGGTCATAACGCGTACCCGGGCGCAGGTCGGCCGCCACCGAGTACCCGTAGAGGAACTCCATCGGGTGCTTCTCAAGGCCCCAGATCCCGTTGTTGCCCATCACCCCCACCACGTTCACCCCGTGGCGCGCGAGCGTATCGAGCTCCATCCCCGCGAACCCGAACGCCCCGTCCCCCAGCAGCAGCACCACCTGGCGCTCCGGCCGCGCGAGCTTCGCCGCCAGCGCGTACCCCGGCCCCGCACCCAGGCACCCGAACGGCCCCGGGTCGAGCCAGCACCCCGGCTCGAAGCTGTCCACCACCCTCCCCGCGTAGGAGACGAAGTCGCCCCCGTCCCCGACCACGATCGCGTCTCGCTCCAGCACCCCCCGGAGCTCGCCGTACACCCGCATCGGATGCAGTGGCGCACGCCCGTCCTCGAGCTCCGCCCGCTCCCCCTCGCGCAGCTGCGCCTCCGCCGCGCGCAACTCCGTCACCCAGATCCCGCTCTCGAGCGCCCCACCACCCGCCGCCGTGCGCAGATCGACGAGCGTCTCGCTCAGCGACCCGTACAGCTCCACGGCGACCTCCCGCGGGTGGCGCCGCGCGGGCTCCGCCACGTCGATCGCCACGATCTCCGTGTGCTCCCCAAACGCCCCTCCGAAGCCCAACCGGAAGTCCATCGGCACGCCGATCACCAGCGCCACGTCCGCCTCTCGCAGCGCGCGCCCGCGTGTGCGCGAGAAGCACAGCTCGTGGTCTGCCGCCACGCAACCCCGTGCGAGGCCGTTGAGGAACACCGGGATCCGCAGGGCCTCTAGGAGCTCCTGCAGCGCCACCTCCCCGTGGCCCCAGTAGAGGTCCGTGCCCGCCATCACCACCGGGCGCCGCGCGCCGCGCAGCAGCCTCCCCGCCGCCTCGATCGCCTTCCCCGGTGCGACCCTCGGTCGCGGCGTCGCTGTGTGCGCCGGATCGCCCCCTCCGCGCGCCGCCTGCGCGCCCGCGAGCGCCTCGTTCGGACCCACCCCGGCACCTCGCTCCGCGGCGGGCTCCTCCGCCTCCATGAACACGTGGTCCAGCGGCAGGTCCACGA
Source organism: uncultured Solirubrobacterales bacterium (assembly GCA_963703395.1). Classification (GTDB taxonomy): domain Bacteria; phylum Actinomycetota; class Thermoleophilia; order Solirubrobacterales; family Solirubrobacteraceae; genus Palsa-744. The sequence goes on from OY969817.1 coordinate 2,622,634, forward strand.
ACGCCGGTCCCCCATACGGTGCGAGCGCCGCCGCGAACGCCTCCTCCACCAGCTCCGGGATTTCCGCGGCGCTCTGCGCCGTCGCCGCGAGCTTACTCAGCGGCGCCACAAACGGCACGTGGTCAATCTCCTGTAGCGAGCCCTGGCCCCACCGCCCCGCCGGTGCGCGTCCCCCGAGCACCACCACCGGCGAGTGGTTCGCCTGCGCGCTCGCCATCGCGCTCATCCCGTTCGTCACCCCCGGGCCCGCCGTCAGCGCGCACACCCCCACCTCGCGCGTAACCTTCGCCCAGCCCTCCGCCGCGAACGCCGCGGTCTGCTCGTGGCGCACGTCCACGATCTCGATCCCCTCCGCGCGGCACCCGTCGTAGATCGAGAACAGGTGGCCTCCCGAGAGCGTGAACAGCCGGCTCACCCCGTGCGCCTTCAGGCGCCGCGCCACCAGACGCCCCCCGTGAAACGTCGCGCCCTGATGCGGTGTCGAGGTGCTCTCTGCGGCCATCGCGTACCGCGACTCTACCCGGCACCATCGCCAGCCGCGGCCCCGACCGCAACCGCGTCTCAGGTCAGGCCGAATCGGCGGCGGACGTGAGCGAGAACTGCTGAAGCCGCTCCATGATCGTCACGTCGAAGTGCCGCATGAGGTCAGCTCGCCCCCACAGTGCGTGCTGGCAGCCGTCCACGAAGAACGGCGCCATGTCGAAGACCAGATCGGGGAACTCGGGAACGTACGCCGCCGCCGGCTCGGTGGCGCGTCGAAGGGTGATGCTGCCGCTGACCTGCGACCCCTGTACGAAGGCGAGGTCTGCGCCCGAGTAGCCCATGATCGGCGCGTAGCCCGCTGGTAAGACGCTGCTGACGGCTCCAGAGTCGATAAGGCCGGGGATCACCCTGTCCCGACCGTCGAGACCCGTCACGTGCAGGAAGAGATACGGACGAGCCCCGCCATATCCAAGCTCGCGGTAGGGGACAACCAGCGGGTCCGGCATACGCTGCCGATCTCCGATCGCTTGGGCGCCCTACAGGATGTAGACGCCCTCGGTCCGGTCGGGGACCGGCATGAGCACGTCATCCTCGTGGACCTCGGGCTTGTCTCGCAGCTCCACCGAGTCGAGTGCGCTCGCAACGACCTTACCGTCACGGATGGCTACCCAGCTCCCAGCGTAGGGGGTCAGGTCCTCGCGGATCACGACATCCGACTGGCGAGAGACGTTGACGCTCATGGCGTAAGTCTAGAGATGCGGTCCAGCGGTGTCGAGCCGCATGCCTACGCCCGCGAGGCCCGCGGGCAGCGTCCCGGGGCTTCGTGTTGCCCATTCCGTTGCCCACCCGGCCCGCCGCCGGCCATCCCCGGCCAGCGCTACACGCCGAAACCCGCCCATTTGCAGGGCCGTCGCGAAATGCCCGGGGTGGGAATCGAACCCACAAACCCTTGCGGGGCACCGATTTTAAGTCGGCTGCGTATACCCATTCCGCCACCCGGGCTCAGGGGCCTTCCTCCACTCCACGAACCCCTTGTCAAGTCTAGGGGAGCGGGGGGCGGGGGCGACTCGCGGGCGCAAAAGGCGGCTCGGCCGCAACTACCCGGCTGGTACCGTGTCTACAGGTACAGCAAAGCTGCGATTGGACCACCGTGGAGGTCTCCGCTCTAAAACCAACCGTCGCGTCGGGCCTGCGGGGTCCGTCTCCGCTGCTGCGCCTGCAGCCGGACGAGCGCCTGATCTCCCTCACCCGCCGCGGTCAGCACGCCGCCTTCGAGGCCCTCTTCTCGCGCTACCACACCCGCCTGCTCTCCTTCTGCCGGCACATGTTGGGCTCGCGCGAGGACGCGGAGGACGTCCTGCAGGAGGTCTTCGCCGCCGCCTTCAACGCGGTGCTCGCCGACGAGCGCCCGATCAACGTGCGGCCGTGGCTCTACCGGATCGCGCGCAACCGCTCGCTCAACCACCTCCGCCGCGCCTCCGCGATCGGCGTGGACTCGATGGACGTGCACTTCGCCGAGAACGGCCTCTCCACTGGCGATCAGGTTCTGCGCCGCGAGAGCTTTCACGAGCTGATCGGCGACGTTCACCAGCTCCCCGAGACTCAGCGCACCGCCCTGCTGCTGCGCGAGATCGACGCGCTCTCCTACGACCAGATAGCGCTCACGATGGACACCACCGTGCCCTCGGTGAAGTCGCTGCTCGTGCGCGCCCGCATCTCCCTCGCGGAGGCCGCCGAGGCGCGCAAGCTCAACTGCGAGGAGGTCCGCAGCGAGCTCGGGGAGGTCGCAGAGGGGCTCGTCAAGATCAGTCCCCCCGTGCGCCGCCACCTGCGCGACTGCGAGCGCTGCCGCACCTTCCGCAAGCTGCTCAAGCAGAACAACCACGCGCTCGCCGCCGTGCTGCCCGTCGGTCCCCTACTGCTGCTCAAACGCCTCGTGCTCAGCAAGCTCGGCGCCTCCGCCGGCGCGGGACACGCCGCCGGCGCCGGGAGCGCCAGCGCAGGGGTCGGCGCTGCGGGTGGCGCGGGCGGCGCGGGCGCTGCCGGGGGCCTGCTCACCGCGGGCGCGGGCGCCAGCGCCGTGGGCGGGGCGAGCACGGTCGGGGGCTTTGTGACCGCGGGCGCCGGAGCGATCGCCACGAAGGCCGCCGCCACCCTCGCCGCAGCTGCGCTCGTCACGGCGGGCGCCGTCGAGGCGGGCCACACCGGTCGTATCCGCCATCGCGCCGCCCCCGCCGTCGCCTCCGTCCACCCGACCCACACTTACGTGGCGCCGCTGGTCGTGCGCTCCACGCCCCAGCCCTCCACCACTGCGGTGGCCGCCGTCCGCGCACCGCTGCATGTCCACCGTGCCCACCGCCACGCCCTGCGCAAAGCGGCTCTCACCGCCGAGGCCGGGGTCCACCCACACGTCCCGCCCGTTGCGGTCGTGCCTGCCGTGGAGCTGCCCCCCGCCCCCAAGCCGCCCGTCGTGCCGGTCGGGGTGCAGGTGACCACCGAAACCACCCAGCTGCCCCCCACCACCACCGCGACGACACCCGCCGCTGAAACGCCCCCCACGACCACCACGGGTACCACAAGCACGACTCCCACCCCTCCTCCACCGCCGGCCGAACCGGCGCCGATCACCACCCCTGTCCCGCCCGCGCCCACCGGCGAAGCGCCCGAACCCGGCGCGCAGGGCACCGGCACCCCGCAGCCGATCACCGGCGGCGCCGAAGCAGTCACCGGCGGCACTACTCCGACGCCGTAGAGAGCCGCGAGGACCCTCCGAACGGCTTGCGCCAACCGCCAGCGGCGGTGGGGCGAGTGGCGCACCCAGGACAGCCCACCTGGAAGCGGAGCGCTATTCGAGCGCGAACGTCCCCAGCGGCGCTTCGAGGGTGCCTTTGACGCCGACGTCGAGTGGGGAGGTCACCTGCCGGTTGCCCCGCGCGGCGGTGAGCATCGCGATCTGCACCCCCTGGCGTACCCCCGGCCGCTGCGGGAGAAGAAGGACGTTGCGCCCATCCATCTTCCGACCCCCCACGCGGGTGGTGTAGAAGACGTTGTACGCGGCGTACGTGGAGACCGCGTCGATCTGTGTGACGCCCTCCCCGCGCAGCACGAACCCCGTCTGCCCCGGAGTACGCGCCGCGGCGAGGTGGTGGGTGTAGCCCGCGGCGTACAGCGCCAGCGCCGCGCCGAGCTCACCGCGGTAGGGGGGCAGCACGAGGGGCCCCACCGCGAAGGAGTCATCCAGCCGGCCCCGTCGCACGCGCTGTACCTTCGCGTACCACCCCGGGGGCGGGCTCGTGCGGTAGAGCCCTCCGTAGCTGAAGCTGAACGGCACCGGCCCCCCGTGGGAGAGGGTGGGACTCGCGAGCGTCAGCACCGCGCCCGCGATCGCCGCGGCGAGCAGCGCGGCCGCCGCGATCCACAGCGCGTGTACCGCACGCGAGGAGCGCCGCCAGTGGGGCGCCAGCAGCTCACCGAGGGTGGGGCCGTACTCGCTCTTGAGGGGCAGCGCGGGCATCCGCGTCTGAGCCTATCCCAGCGGGGGTCGCGACTCGGGCGGGTCGTGGCAGTGCGACCCCGGGAGCCCGGCGCACGGCGACCCTACCCGAGGCCGATGACCTTCAGACGCTGCCCGAGCCCTGCGCGGCGACCCTACCCGAGGCCGATGACCTTCAGACGCCGCTCGAGCGCCTGCGCGGCGAACGCGCGGGTTTCGGAGACGCGCACGCCGAAGAGCTCGACGTCCTCTTCGGTCTCGTCCATCCACTTCGGGCGCAGCACGCCCTCGCGCGGCCGGGCGCGACCTCGGCGAGCGTGCGGCCGATCGCCTGCTTGTAGCGCGGTCCTCCGCGCGCCATGTCGCGCAGGAAGCGCGCACCGAAGGCCACGTGGCGGTGCTCGTCGCGGGCGACGTTGGTGAAGCCCTCGACGAAGGCGGGCAGCGTGCCGACGCGTTCGTTGTAGGAGATGATGAAGTGCTGGCCGGTGAGGGCGAGCATCCCCTCGATCACCATGTGGTAGATCGTGATGGCCTCGACCAGCGCCTCGGTGTCCTCGGGCTCCTGCGCGAGGCGGTCGACGCGCGCGGCGCAGCAGCTCGTCGAAGAGCACGCCGAACTCGGGGTTGAGGTGCTCGCTGGTCTCCGCCAGGCGACCGCCGAGGTCGTCGGCCTCGAGCACGCCGACCTCGGAGTAGAAGCGGTCGAAGAAGGCGACGTGGCGCGCCTCGTCGGCGATCTGCGTGCAGAGGAAGATGCGCATGTCCTCGTCGGGGCACGCGCGCATCATCGGCCCGAGCTCCGCGGCGACGCGCTGCTCGCCGACGAAGAACGAGCGACAGCCCGTACATCCGCGCGTAGCGCTCCTCGGCGTCGATGCGCTCGTGCCAGTCGATGCGGTCCTGAGTGAAGTCGAGGTCCTGCACCGCCCACTGCTGGCGCTCCCACAGCGAGTAGAGCTGGCGGTAGTCCAGGAGCTCCACCCGTCCACGGTCGCCGGCCTCGGTGAGCGCGGGGTCGCAGGTCGCGCGGAAGTCCTCCCGCTCGTTGAGGCTCGGTCCGCTTTGCACCGGGGGTGCGCCGCTCTCGGACACGGAGATCAGCCTACACCATCACTGGCCGCCCGGCCAAGCGTCCCAGCCACCATTAGCGAGCCGAGCGCTCCAAGCCGACCGCCAGCCGGGGCGCACTGAGGGGAGGCTGCGCCTCCAGGTGCCAACGGCCCCAGCGGCTCACTCGCCCAGCGAGAACAGCGCCTCGATGTCGTGGCGGGAGTAGGCCTGGAAGGCGACCATCGTCTGCGTGCGCGCGACACCCGGCAGAACGGTGATGTGGCCGGTCACCACGTCCGCGAGCTGCTCGTGGGCGGGGACGCGCACGATCGCCACGAAGTCCCACTCGCCCGTCACCGAGTACGCCTCGGCGACCCCCTCGATGTCCGCGAGCGCGCCCCCCAGGGTGGAGAGCGCGTCGCGTTCGGCCTCGATCAGCACGATCGCGTGGGTCATCGTCATGGCGCGTGGCGCTCCCCGGGCGCGAGCACCACGACCTGCGCGGCGCCGGTGGCCTCGACGTCAGCCTTGAATGCCTGCGCGTCGGTCTCGATCGGGGGGAAGGTGTCGTAGTGGCAGGGGATCACCTGCCGAGCGCCGAGGAGCTGGGCGGCGGCGACCGCGTCGAAACGGTCCATCGTGTAGTGCCCGCCGATGCACGCGAGCGCCACGTCGATCGGGTCGCGACGCCCGGGAAGGGCGAGGTCGGAGAAGAGCGCGGTGTCGCCGAGGTGGTAGATCACCTTGTCCGCCGAAGCCCACAACGAGCCCGGCGGGCGTGTTGACGGTACCCCGGGGGTGGTGGAGGTGTGCCACGCCGGCACGAGCCTCACCCAGCCCCAGTCGAACGTGACGGTCCCTCCGAGGTTGGGGTCGTGGACGTTTGGCACGCCCTCTCCAGTGAGCTCGCCGGCGATCTCGACGATCGCGACCACCTCCGCGCCGGTGCGCTTAGCGATCGAGACGGTGTCCCCGATGTGGTCGGCGTGACCGTGAGTCAGCAGGATCGCGGTGGGACTCAGCTCCTCCGCGCCCACCGCCGCCTTGGGGTTGCCAGTCAGGAAGGGATCGATGAGCACCGTGGTGTCGCCGTCCGTGAGCTCGAAGGCCGCGTGGCCCAGGAAGCGGATCTCCATGTCTACTCAGCCTCTCTGTCGATTTTTGCTTGGGGATGGGATATGTGGATGGGAAGCCAGGCGCGTGGGGTGCGCCACCATGCGGCCCTCGTGTGGGCATCGTAGGCGCGGTGGCGCCATGTCGCGCTCAGCCGGTCCTCGCGCGGGTGCCGTTGAGGCCGTAGCCCAGCACAAGCCCGACCACCCCGCCGGTGACGCCCGCCAGCCAGCTCGCCTCCCAGCGGGCGAAGGGCATCGCAAGCAGCACCGCGGCGAACGCCGCGGTCCCCAGGAGGTCGCCGTCGTAGTAGCGCCGCCCGCGGGCGGCCTGGAGGTCCGGCACGGCCCACGCCGCGAGCAGCCCAAGCGCGCCGGCGTTGGCGCCGCTGACGATCGGCACCGGGTAGACCGCGAGCGCCGCGAGCGCCCCAGTGGCCCCGGCGCCGAAGAAGGTGGCGAGCACCGCGAAGGGGCCGTGGCGGCGCTCCAAGAGCCAGCCGAAGACCGCGACCGTCACCAGCACCGAGAATGCGTACACGCCCGGGGTGAACCCGCTCCCGTAGCCGAACTGGGTGGTGAGGAGCTTCCACCAGTCGCGGTGCAGCGGCCCCACCACCACCAGCCGGCCAAGTCCGAGGTAGCCGCCGCTCGTCAGCACCCAGGCGACGCAGCTCACCGCCACCAGCGCGATCGTGGCATACGGCGGCGAGTCGCCCCTCAGCCCCTCGATCTCGCCCCGGCGCAGCCGGCCCAGCGAAGGCACAGGCAGGCGGTGCAGCGTGCGCTGGGGACCGTGCTCGCGGGGCAGCTTCGGCGCGCGCCGGCGCAGCCGGTTGCCGCAGTAGGGGCACTCGGTGATGTAGGGGCTGACCTCCGATCCGCACTGCTTGCAAACCACGAACAGATCGGCACCCGAAGACATCGCCGATCCATTCTAGGAGCCTACCTCGGCGAGGACGTGCCAGCAGTCGGGACGGGCGTCCGGCTGCGCCGGCGCGAGCGCGTCGGTAAAGTCCGGGCCATGACAGATCTCGGATACGACAAGAAGCTCTACATTCTCGCCTTCGACCACCGCGGCTCCTTCCAGAAGAAGTTCTTCGGGATCGAGGGCGAACCGGACCCTGAGCAGACGGCGATGATCGCCGACGCCAAGCACCTCGTCTTCGAGGGCATGTTGCAGGCGGTGGCCGCGGGCGCCGACCCGTCCGTGACTGGGGTGCTGGTGGACGAGCAGTTCGGCTCGACCGTTCCCGAGGAAGCCCGCGCGAGGGGCCTGACGCTTGGCGATGCCCGCGGAGCGCTCGGGCCAGGAGATGTTCGACTTCCAGTACGGGGAGGACTTCGGCGGGCACATCGAGCGCTTCGACCCCGACTTCACGAAGGTGCTTGTCCGCTACAACCCCGACGGGGACGCCGCCGCCAACAGCGAGCAGCGCGCGAAGCTCAAGCGACTCGCGGACTGGCTGCACGAGCGCGAGCGGCGGTTCCTGTTCGAGCTGCTCGTGCCCGCACTGCCCGCCCAGCTCCAGCAGGTGGGCGGCGAGGGCGACCGCTACGACGCCGAACTGCGCCCCGAGCTGATGCGCCGCACGATCGCGGAGATCCAGGAGGCGGGGATCGAGGTGGACGTGTGGAAGATCGAGGGGGTGGACGAGCGCGCGGACTGCGAGATGCTCGTCGCGCAGGCCCGCTCGGGCGGACGCGAGGGGGTGGTCTGCGTGGTGCTCGGCCGGGGAGCCGACGACGCGAAGGTCGACCACTGGCTCGCCCAGGCCGCTCCCGTGGAGGGCTTCGTGGGCTTCGCGATCGGGCGCTCGATCTGGTGGGACCCGCTCAAAGCGTACGTGGACGGCAAGACCGAGCGGATCGCCGCGGCGCAGCGGATCGCGGAGAACTACCTGCGGTTCGTCAAGGTCTACGAGCGCGCCGAGGACGGGGCCCCGGTCGGGTAGCCTGGTTGCGATGCAGGCTCAGAGGATGAGGCGGAGCGTCGCGGAGATCGAGGAGGCCTTCGCCGAGGAGATCTCGCTCGATCGCCACCGCCGCGACTCACTGCGGCGCACCGCCGAGCAGCGCGCGCGCAAGCGTCACGTGCAGCGGCGCAACAAGCGCGGCACGGTCCGCTTCGCGGTGCTCGTGTGCACGTTGATCGCAACCGCGGCGATCGTCACCGTCGCGATGTTCCGCACGCTCTACCTGCTGCTTGGCTGAGACTACGCTCGGGGTCGGTGCTGGGCGAGGGACGCAAGGAGCGCGGCGGACCGATTGAAGATCGACAGGCTCCAGTCGGCCAGCACGCGGCGTACTAGGGACCAAGCACCGCGCCGCTCAGCTGCCGCCCTCGCCTAAGTCCCGAATCGCATCGTCTACATCGGAGCGGACCTTCACGGGGGGCTTGCCCTCCCCCTGCTGGCGCTGGATCTCGATGTAGATCTCGGTCCGGAAGACCGGCACGTCGGGGGGCGCCTGGATGCCGATGCGCACCTTCTCACCCACGACGGACAGCACTGACACCTCGACATCGTCGCCGATCATGATGCTCTGATTGGTCTTGCGCGTCAGGACCAGCATACGGTGCACCCTCCGTTTCGCCGATGAGAACGGCGCGACTACTCCCGGACCTCGCCTCACGAGCAAGCATAGTCCGAGAACCGGGAGAAGGCGACCTCGTCATCGGCACACCGGTCCCACCCATACAACGCGCCTGAGCTTGACTTTCTGACGCGCCCACGCGCAAGAATCCACGCCGTGGGGGTCGGGGAAGCCCGGTGGGCGCGTCCGGGAGAGTCCCCATGCGCTAGTCTCCCGGACCGTCGATGGCACGAAAGTCCTTGCGTCCACAGCTCAACCAGATCCGCGCCTGGGTGCGCCAGGGTCGCACCGACGCGTGGATCGCCCACCAGCTCGAGGTGACCGTGCAGGAGATCGAGCAGTTCAAGCGCCACAACGAGCTGGTCAGCGACGAGGACGCCGCGACGGGCACCGCGGCGAAGGACTTTCCCGAGGAGATCGACCTCCGCGCCGAGGACGACGCGCTGATCGCCGCCGAGCTCGAGGCGGCCGCGCGGGAGGCCGAGCGCGAACGTGCGGAGGCGGAGGCGGCGGAGCGCGCGAGAGTCGAGGAGGCCGAGCGCGAACGGGGCGAACGAGCCGAGCGGGGAGAAGAGGACGCCGAGCCCGAGCGGGCCGAAGGGGAGGAGGGGGACGAGGAGGGTCAGCGGCCCCGCCGGCGCAGCCGGCGGGGTGGACGCAGCCGGCGCTCCCCCGCGCGCAGCAGCGCTCCCCTGGAAGGCACCTTCGAGCACGGCGAGGAGGGTTACGGCCTGTGGCTCGACCCCGCCATCCAGGACAACCCGATCTACGCCGAGCACTGGGCCGGCCACCGCCCCGTCGAGGTCCTCGTCGAAGAGGAACAGATAGTCATCCGGCGAGTCGGCAGCGACGACTAGGGTGTCGCTGGCCGGCGCGATGCTGCGTCCTCGGTCGCTCACCGATCGAAGATCGACGGGATCTCCGATCGGCCAGCAGAGCACACTTCGCTCCCTGCGTCCTTGCCTCGCTTGGCCAGCGACACCCTAGAGGCGTAGCTCTTACGACCTTGGTGGTGTGGTCGTTTACCGCTCAGCCGCGATCCGCCGGCCCCCGGCGTAGTCGCTGGCCTCGCGCAGGTACCTTCCGAAGGCGGCGTCGACCACCACGCCCGAGTCCCACGCCCACGGGTCCTCCGGGGCAGCGTCCATCGCCAGCTGCAGACACCACGAGGTGCCCCGCCCGTACAGCTGCGCAAGCTCCTCTGAGTAAAACCTGCCACCGAGGCGGCGGCGCAGCTCCGCCACTAGCGCGTCCACGACCCGCTCCAGCCGCACCCGGCGCTCCGGCGGAGTAGCTTTGAGGCGACGCTCGCCCTGCTGCCACTGGTAGATCGCGTTCTCGAATCCCGGCACGGAGCGCGAGGGTAGCAGCGCCTCGCCGGTGGATCAGTTCGACGGAAGACCGGTGATCACGTAGGTCTGCTCGCCCGGGCGCATCATGTCCAAGCGGCGCGCTTCCCGCAGGAGCGTTCCAGGGCCGGTCAGGGCCGCGTGCTGGGCCTCCAAGACCGCGTGCTGGCGCTCGAGCGCCGCCACCTGGGCGCTGTCGCTCCTGGCCTCTTTCCAAGTGGAGAGCAGCGAGACCCCGGCGCTCAGGTACAGGTACAGCAGGGCCCCCAGCACGCACAGCATCGCGATCGCTCCCACGCGATCCCACCGCACACGGGGACCGGCAGGGCGGTTTGCGGCGCGAGGACGCCGACGGGCGGGCTGGACGGAGGCTGCCGGCATCCACTCCGCATTCGCCCTCCCCGGCCGACCTCCTGCAAAGCCCACACGCACAACGTGATGCGAGGTGGTGACTCCAGGCGACTCCGCGCAGGACCGGACCCGCGGAGGGGGTGACCCCGCGCAGGACGGGACTCGCGGGGGGACTCCGGGAGACTCCGAGCAGGGCGGGACTCGCAGGGCCGGCGGTGGGGTCAGCCGCGAAAGACCGAGCGCCCGGGGAACTCGGCGTCGGCGCCGAGCTGCTCCTCGATGCGCAGCAGCTGGTTGTACTTGGCGATGCGGTCCGAGCGCGAGGGGGCGCCGGTCTTGATCTGCCCGCAGCCGGTGGCGACCGCGAGGTCGGCGATCGTCACGTCCTCGGTCTCGCCCGAGCGGTGGCTCATCACCGCGGTGTAGCCCGCCTCACGCGCCAGCGCGATCGCCGCGAGGGTCTCGGAGAGGGTGCCGATCTGGTTGACCTTGATCAGGATCGAGTTGGCGACGCCCAGCTCGATGCCGCGCCGCAGGCGCTCGGTGTTGGTGACGAACAGGTCGTCGCCCACCAGCTGCACGCGTCTCGCCCAGACGCGCTCGGTGAGGGTCTTCCAGCCGTCCCAGTCCTCCTCGGCCATGCCGTCCTCGATCGAGACGATCGGGTAGCGCCCCGCGAGGTCCGCCCAGTAGTCGGCGAGCTCCGCTGCGCTCAGCGTGCGGCCCTCGTGCTCCAGCACGTAGGCGCCGTCGCGGTAGAGCTCGCTGGTGGCGGGGTCCAGGGCGATCGCCACGTCTGCGCCGGGCTCGTACCCGGCGGCCTCGATGCCCGTGATCAGCATCTTCAGGGCCTCCTCGTTGGAGGCGAGGTTCGGCGCGAAGCCGCCCTCGTCGCCCCCGGCGGTGGAGAGGCCCCGCTCGTGCAGGGTCCGCTTCAGCGCGTGGAAGACCTCGACGCCCATGCGCAGGCACTCCGAGAAGCTCTCCGCGCCGCAGGGCACCACCATGAACTCCTGGAAGTCCACGCTGTTGTCCGCGTGCGCTCCGCCGTTGAGCACGTTCATCATCGGCACCGGCAGCACCCGCGCGTCTGGCGCCGCCGAGGTAGCGCCACAGCGCAAGACCCTCCTCGGTCGCCTGCGCGTGGGCGGCCGCGAGCGAGACCCCGAGGATCGCGTTGGCTCCCAGCCGCGACTTGTTGGGGGTGCCGTCCAACTCGATCAGCGTCCTGTCCAAGGCGCCCTGGTCGCCGGCGTCCAGTCCCCGCACGGCCGCGGCGATCTCGCCGTTCACGCCGGCCACCGCTGCACCCACGCCCTTGCCCGCCCACCGCTCGCCGCCGTCGCGCAGCTCGGTGGCCTCGAACTCGCCCGTGGAGGCTCCCGAGGGGATCGCAGCGTGGCCGCTGGCGCCGGAGCGCAACGCGAGGTCCACCTCGACCGTCGGATTGCCCCGGCTGTCGAGGATCTGGCGAGCGTGGACTCGGTCGATCTGGCTCATCGCTGCCCGTCGCCGCTCACGTCCGCCCAGCGAAGCGGGGGTGGGACGCTACCCGGCTCCCCCACCGGCCGCGCCGGCTGCGCCTGCAGCACCGGCCGCACCCGCAGCGCCGGCCGCCCCGGCAGCACCCGCGGCGCCGCTCGTGGTGGTCTTCGGTTCCTTGTACTGCTTGCAGTCCTGGACCACGTATCCCGTGCGGCATTCGGTCCGGCCCTTCCATCTTTCTTTGAATTCCTTGACGAACTTGGCGAGGGCGGTCTGCTGCTGCTGAGAGGCGAGCTGCTGTTTGACCGATTCCTTGACCTGCGCAAGGCTCTGCTGGGTGGGCGCGTGGAGGGCCTTCACTTCGAAGATGTAGTAGCCGAAGGGCGTCTTCACGGGGCCGCTCAGCACGCCCTTCTGGGCCGCGAAGACCGCTTCGCTGAGCGCCTTCTGCTCCTGACCCTTGACCACACCCGGCGATTCGCCCCCGTTCTTCTTGCTGATGGGGTCGATCGACTTGCTCTTGGCGACGCTCGCGAAGCTCTTGCCCGACTGGACTTCGCTCTTGGCCTGCTTGGCGGCCGCTTCGGTCTTGGTGAGGATGATTCGCAGGTCGCGCTTTTCGGGCTGGCCGTACAGAGACTTGTGTCCGTTGTAGTACTTGGCGACCGCCGCTTCGTTCACCGCCTTCTTGGCGTTCTTGGTCACCTTTTCCTGAATTTTGGTGCTGAGCATGGAGAGCTTGACCCGCAGCAGCAGATCGGAGACCGTCTGGTCCGTGGTCGTCAGGAATTTCTGGAATTCGGCTTCCTTGGGGAACTGCTGCTTCTTGAGCTTGTTGAACTGCGCCTCGACTTCCTTGTCGCTGAGCTTGACGCCCTGTTCTCCGGCCTGCCCGATCACCCAGTCGGCGGAGATCAGGAAGCCCAGCACCTGCTGTTGCAGCGCCTTGTACTGCTGTTCGCACTGCGTCTTGAGCTGGGCTTCAGTCCTCGGCTTCTGGCCCTTCGCAGGCTTCGGTTCGATTGCTTTGAGGTGGGCGATGCAGTTGGTGTAGGAGGGGGGGTCGGGCACCACCGATTTGGGCGGCGCTTTCTGGCCCGGGAGCGCAGCAGCGCTCGCAGACGCCGCAACCCCCAGCCAGTGGGCGAAGGTCGCCTTGCTGATCGCCTGCCCGTTGACCTGCACCACGGCGTCGCCGGGGATGCCGCCGCACGCAGCGAGGCCCCCAGCGGCAAAGAAAACGGCGCCAAGCGCCGCGATCCAACGAGTCAACTTGGACACAACGCGGCCACTCTAGCGGAAATAGGAAACGCGTGCTTAAGGAGTTCCTAAGTGCTGTCGAGCACACTTAGGCCTGACGGTCTCGGCCACGCCCGATCGGAGAAAGTGGGCCCCGGCTCGCCGGCGCCACCCTCTAGGCAGCCTCGCGCACCACCGCGAGCAGCACGTCCGCGGCGCGGACGACCGCGGGGAAGCGCTCGGGGCCCTCGCGGGGAACGCGCACGGAGACCTGCGAGCGGCCAGACTCGTACAGCGCCTCGGGCAGCTGCTCGCGCAGGCGCCGCGCGCGAGCGGAGTCGAGGTCGATCGGCGTGACCGCGAGGCGGTCGCCGCGGAAGCTCACCGCGCGCGCCCCCGCCTGGCCGAGCTTGATGCGGGCGCGCTGGAGCGAGAGGAGATTGCCGAGCGGCTCGGGCACGGGGCCAAAGCGGTCCTCCAGCTCCTCGCGCAGGCGCTCCACGTCGGCGACCTCCAGCGCCCCCGCGACGCGCCGGTGGATCTCGATCTTCGCCTGCTCGTAGGGGACGTAGTCGGCGGGCACGTAGGCGTCCACGTTGACGTCGAGGCGCACCGGCTCGGGCAGCTCCGGGTGGGCGGGATCCGAATCCCCCTCGGCGGGTCCCGCGGCCCGGACGGCCTCGTCGAGCATCTGCATGTAGAGCTCGAAGCCGAGCGCCGCCACGTGCCCGGACTGCTCGTCGCCCAGCAGGTTGCCCGCCCCGCGGATCTCCAGGTCGCGCATCGCGATCTTGAAGCCCGAACCCAGCTCGGTGTAGTCCGAGAGCGCGGAGAGCCGCTGTGCGGCCTCCGGGGTGAGCGCGGCGGCGGAGTCGTAGAGCAGGTAGGCGTAGGCGCGCTCGCGACTGCGCCCCACGCGCCCGCGGATCTGGTAGAGCTGGGCGAGGCCGAACGCGTCGGCGTGCTCGACGATCAGAGTGTTCGCCTGGGGGATGTCGATGCCGGACTCGATGATCGAGGTGCACACCAGCACCTCGGCGCCGCCGCGCAGGTAGTCCATCATCACGCTCTCGAGCTCCCCCTCGCCCATCTGGCCGTGCGCCACCGCGAAGCGCACCCCCGGGCACAGCGCGCGCAGGCGCTCCGCGGTCTCTTCGATCGACTCGACGCGGTTGTGCAGGAAGAACGCCTGCCCGCCGCGCTCGTGCTCGCGCAGGATCGCCCCCCGGACGAGCTCCTCCTCGTACTCCCCCACGTAGGTGCGCACCGGGCGGCGGCCCTCCGGGGGGGTCTCGATCACGGAGATGTCGCGCAGCCCCGCCAGCGACATCTGCAGCGTGCGGGGGATCGGGGTGGCGGACATCGAGATCACGTCGACCTTCAGCTTGAGCTGGCGCAAGAGCTCCTTCTGCTTGACCCCGAAGCGCTGCTCCTCGTCGACCACCAGCAGACCGAGGTCCTTCGCGCGCACGTCACGCGAGAGCACGCGGTGGGTGCCGATCAGGATGTCCACGCCGCCCTTGGCGAACCCTGCGATCGCGGCTTTCTGCTCGGCGGGGGAGCGAAAGCGGGAGACGTGCTCGACCGTGATCGGGTAGTCGGCGAGGCGCTCGGAGAAGGTCCCGAAGTGCTGCTGCGCGAGAATCGTGGTGGGCGCGAGCATCAGCACCTGCTTGCTCTGGGTGGCCGCCTTGAACGCGGCGCGCAGCGCGACCTCGGTCTTGCCGTAGCCGACGTCGCCGCAGATCAGGCGGTCCATCGGCCGGGGCGCCTCCATGTCGGCCTTGACTGCGTCGATCGCCTCGCGCTGGTCGGGGGTCTCGGTGTAGACGAAGCGCTCCTCCAGCTCCCGCTCCCACTCGGAGTCCGGCTCGAAGGCGTGCCCGGAGCGCCGCCGGCGCTCGGCGTAGAGGCTCAGCAGCTCGCCCGCGAGCTCCTGCGCGGCGCGGCGCGCGCGCGACTTCATCGCGTCCCACCGCGAGCCCCCGAGCTTCGAGAGCGGTGGGTGCTCGCCGCCGGCCCCCACGTAGCGGGAGATCTTCGCGAACTGGTCGGTGGGCACGAACACGCGGTCGTCGCCCTGGTATTCGAGGTAAAGGTAGTCGCGCGTGACGTCCGCCACAGTGCGCGTCTCAAAGCCCGCGAAGCGCGCCACCCCGTGGTCCTCGTGAACGACGATGTCCCCGGTGCGCAGCTCCGTGAAGGAGCGCAGCGCCCCGCGGTGTCGGCCTTCGCCTCCCGGCGCGCCGGGTCCGAGTCCGCGCTCTGCGCGGCGGCGGCGCAGCAGGCGGTGCTCGGGGAAGACCGCGAGCTTCAGCGAGGGCGCGATGAAACCCTCCCGCAGCGAGGCCGCCGCGAAGCGCAGCGAAGGCTCGATCGGTGCCGCGCCCACGTCCACCCCGGCCGCGCCGTCGCCGGTCAGCCAGGCGGCTTTCAGGCGCGCAAGGTTGTACGCGGCGCGCTCCCCCTCCCCACGGCGGGGGAAGGCGACCACGGTGCGGTAGCCCGAGCGCACCAGCTTCTCCAGCTGCGGCTCCGCCTCGGCCAGCGAGCGCGCCGCGACGTCGGCCGACTGGGCGCGCAGCTGTACCTCCTGGCCGCTCGACAGCGAGGAGAGCCAGATGCGCGCGCGCGCCGAGAGCGCCGCCTGCACCTCCTGGGGGCTCACGTACAGGTGGTGGGCGTCCTCGTCGTGGAAGGCCGCGCACACGTCGCTCCAGTGGTCCTCCAGCGCCGGGAGCAGGCCGGACTGCGACCCCTCCTCGGCGGCCACCAGCAGCTCGGTGTCCGCGCCCAGCAGGTCGAGCAACGCCCCGAAGCGCTCCACCGGCAGGAGCTCCGCGATGTCCGGCCGCTCCGCCGCGTCCCCGAGCGCGGCGATCTCGGCCAGCTCGCGGTGCTCCGCCGCAAGCTCCGCGGCGGGCGCGATCTCGATCTCCTCGACCTCCCCCAGCGAGCGCTGGGTAAACGTGGAGAACCAGCGCAGCGATTCGATCTCCACGTCGAACATGTCCACCCGCACCGCCCGCTCCTCGGTCGCGGGGAACACGTCGAGGATGCCCCCGCGCACCGCGAACTGCCCGCGCTCCTCCACCTGGCCGGTCCGCTCGTACCCCGCCGCCGTGAGCTCCGCCGCACACTCCTCCAGGTCGAGCAGCTCGCCGCGGCGCAGCGTGAAGGAGCGCGGGCGCAGCGCGGGGTCGGGCACCTTCTCCGAGAGCGCCACCGCGGAGACGACCACCACCGGGGGCTCGGTCTCGACGCCGGGGACCAACCACCCCGAGGTGCCGCCTCCCCCCGAGGCGCCGCTCCCTCCCGAGACGCCGTCCCCCCCCCGCCGCCGGCCCCCGCTGCGCAAGCAGTGCGTCGAGGGCGGCGACCGCAGGCCGATCAGGTGCGCGGGGGGAGTGAGGTGGGACTCGTACGCCACGCCCCGCGAGGGGTAGTAGCGGACCCTGCGCGGAGACAGCCACGTGCGCAGGTCGGACGCCAGCTCGCGCGCCGCGCGGTCGTCGTCCACGACCACCAGCGTCGGGCGCAACCCGTCGGGTCCGGGAACGCCGATCTCAGCCAGGCCTGCGATCAGGTAAGGGCGCAGCGAGGCCGACACGAACGCGCGGCCTCCCTCGCGCGCAAGGCGCTCCACCGTGGGGTCGTCCCGCACAAAGCCCAGCAGCGAGCGCAGGCTCATTCCCGCCGCTCCCCCTCCTCGAACACCAGGCGTTCGACCTCTTCGCACGCGCGCTCGACCAGCTCACGCACCTCCTCGGGGCTCTCGCGGAAGCGGCCCAGCACGTGCGCGGAGACGATCTCGGGGTCCGTGGAGTCCGGGCGGCCCGACCCCCACACGCACGCGCCAGAAGTCCGCGCCGCCCAGCTCGCGCTTGAGCGACTTCAGCCCGTTGTGGCCGGCCAGACCGCCGCCGAGGCGCGTGCGCACCTCGCCGAAGGGGAGGTCGATCTCGTCGTGCACCGCCACCACCCGCTCCAGCGGGAGACGGTAGGAGCCGCGCGCGGGGCCCACGGAGCGGCCCGCGTCGTTCATGAAGGTCTGCGGCCACAGCACCGCGACGGATACCCGTCCACCCGCGAAGGCCCACCCACTCGTGCCGGTCCCTCCGGGCGGGTGGGCTCCGAATCCATCCCCCCGGCGGACCTTCCCCTCGGCAAGCAGGCCTCCGAAGCGCGTCCTGGGCCGCGGCAGGCCCCACCGCTCGGCGAGCGCGTCCGCGACCAGGAACCCCACGTTGTGGCGCGTGCGCGAGTACTCCCGGCCGGGGTTTCCCAGCCCCACGATCAGCCAGTCGATCGCCGTGCCGCCGCGCGCGCGGGCGAGAGGCCGCAACGACGGGCGTCGCAGGGGCGCTACTCCTCGCCGGATGAGCCCTCGGCGCCGGCGGCGTCGTCGGCCTTCTCCGCCTCGCCGACGACCTCTGTCTCCGCCTCGATCTCGGTCTCCGCCTCGGTCTGCAGTCGCGGCGGGGTGAGCGTCGCCAGCACCGTCTCCTGCGGGTCGTCCAGCAGCGCCACCCCCGGCGGGATCGCGACCGCGGCGAGCGTGAGGGTGTCGCCGATCTGCATCTCGGAGACGTCGTGCACGATCGCCTCCGGGATCGCCGTGGGCAGCGCTTCGACGCCTAGCTCGCGCGTGATCTGCTCCAGCACCCCCCCTTCCCTGACCCCCGGGGACTCCTCCGCCCCGGTCAGCTCGAGCGCCACCACCGCGTGGATCGGCCTGTCCAGGCGCACCCGCAGCAGGTCCACGTGCACGGTGTCCCCGCGCACCGGGTGGCGCTGGGCCTCCTTGAGCACGACCGGGGTGGCCTTGGAGCCGTCCACGCTCAGGTCCAGCACCGCTCCCGCTCCCGACAGCGCGAGGCGCAGCTCGCGGGCGTCGACGTCGAAGCTCAGCGGCTCCTCCCCGCCGCCGTAGAGGATCCCCGGCACGCGGTCGGAGTTGCGCAGGCGCCGCGCGGCGCGCGAGCCGGCGGGCTCGCGGAGGCGCACATCGAGCTGGGTGGCGGTCTGGTCGGCCATCGGGGCCCGAGACTTTAGCAATCGGCCGCTCTCCGGCAGACGGCCGCTCTCCGGCAGACGGCCGCTCTCCGGCAAACGGCCGCTCTCCGGCAAACGGCCGCCCTGCGGCAGACGGCCGCTCTGCGGCTGGGAGCGACCGTCCCGTCCTGTCCTGTCGGCGCGTGGCCGCGCAAGCCGCAGGCGGCTCCGACGCGGCTCAGCAGTCCGCAGTGCTTCCGATCCGCGGGCCGACCCGCAGCAGGGAGATCGAGATCCCGGTGAGGAGGTTGCCCGAGCGCCGCACGCGCACGCACTGCACCACGGGGTAGCGCCCGCTCACCTTCCACGCCACACGCGTCTCCCCGACCGAGCCGGTCAGGGAGTGGTTGGTGGTGGACTGGGTCGAGAGAACTTTCACCAACCCCGGGCGGCGCAGGGTCGCCGCGTCCGCGCGCACCGTCGCGGTGCACGCGGCGCTCGCGCGACACTCCCCCGCGAGCTGCGCGAGCATCCCCTGCGCGTCGCCTCGCGCCTCCGCCTGCAACAGCGCGACCTCGTGGTCGAGTTCTACGTTTTCCGCCGAGAAGAAGCGCGCCAGCACCCCACTGACCGCGAGGAACAGCACCACACCGATCGCGATGAGAACGAGGCGTTTCAGGTTCTCAGAACAGCTGGTTCTCGCCGTCGAACACTTCGCTCACCGAGTCGTCGGTGAAGATCCGCCGGATCGAGTCGGTGAGCAGCTCCGCGCACGGCAGCACGCGGATGTTGGCGGGGCGAGCGGCGGGCAGGGGGATCGTGTCTGTGACCACGATCTCCTTCAGACCGCAGGAAACCAGGTTCTCGAACGCGGGGCCGGAGAAGATCGCGTGGGTGGCCGCCGCGTAGACGCTCTTCGCGCCCGCTTCGTAGACCGTCTGGGTTGCCGCCGCGAGCGTCCCCGCGGTGTCGATCATGTCGTCCACGATCACCGCGGTCTTGCCCTTGACGTCGCCGATCACGTACCCGATCTCCGCGACCTGCTGGGCGGGGCGCTCCTTGTCGAGGATCGCGAGCTCCGCCCCGATCTTGGAGGCGAATTTCTTGTTGAGCTTCACCCGGCCCGCGTCCGGGGCGACCACCACGAGGTCGGAGAGGCCAAGGTCCTCGAAGTACTGGGTCAGCATGAACAGCGCGGTCATGTGGTCCACGGGCTTCTGGAAGAAACCCTGGATCTGACCGGCGTGGAGGTCCATCGTCAGCACACGGTCGGCGCCGGCGGCCTCCAACATACGCGCCACTAGACGCGCGGAGATCGGCTCGCGCGGCGCGGACTTCTTGTCCTGACGGGAGTACCCGAACCACGGGGTCACCGCGATCACGCGGTGCGCCGAGGCGCCGACGGCGGCGTCGATCATGAACAGCAGCTCCATCAGCGAGTCGTTCGCGGTGACGCCCGTGTGGGGGTTGCCGCAGGTGGACTGCACGATGAACACGTCCGCCCCCCGGATCGACTCCTCGTAGCGGCAGTACACCTCGCCGTTGGAGAACGTCTTCAGCGTCACCGGACCCAGGTCCATTGCCAGCTTGCCCGCGATGTCCACCGCCAGCTGCGGGTTCGCGCGGCCGGCGAACAGCATCAGCCGCTTGTTGTAATCGATCGGCAGGCTCGTCCCCGCAGCCTGCGCGCGCGTGTCAATCGCGCTGCTCATCGTTCCTCGGAGTGTAAAGGTCTGAGGCGCGGCATCGTCATTGGGATCTTTGGGGATCGTCCGCGTGGGTCGGTTGCGCCACTGGCGTGTGGGCGCGGGGCTTCCTACCCCGCGTCGGCGCGTCGTGTGTCTGCTTCTCCGCGTCCCGCCTTGGGTCGGTGTCCGGTGGGGCTGGATGGGCGTCCTGCGCCTGCTCGTCCTCGCGACGCTGAGCGTACCCCTCGCGGTTCTGCTGGCGCGCGCGCGCCACGCCCAGAGCGCCCGGGGGGACGTCCTCGGTTATCACCGAGCCCGCCGCCGTGTAGGCGTCGTCGCCGACCGTTACCGGAGCCACGAACGCGGTGTCCACTCCCCCGCGCACCCCCCGGCCGATCGTGGTGCGGTGCTTGGCGTAGCCGTCGTAGTTGGCGGTGATCGTGCCCGCGCCGAGGTTGGAGCGCTCGCCGACGTCGGCGTCTCCGATGTAGGAGAGGTGCGGGATCTTCGTGCCCGCGCCGATGTCGGAGTTCTTGACCTCCACGAACGTCCCCACCTTCGAGCCCTCGTGCAGCACCGTCCCGGGACGCAGGTACGCGAACGGGCCGACGCTCGCACCCTCGCCGACCACGGCCCCGTCCAACCAGGAGACCCGCACGGCGGCCCGCTCGCCGATGCGCGAGTCGATCGCGGTGGTGTGCGGACCCACCACGGCGCCCGCGCCCACAACGCTCGAGCCCCGCAGCGAGGTGCCGGGCTCGATGCGGGCGTCCTCGCCGATCTGAACGTCCACGTCGACCCACGTGGCGGCGGGGTCCACGACAGTGACCCCGGCGCGCAGGTGCCGCTCGAGGATCGCGCGCTGCGCCAGTGCCCGCACCTGCGCGAGCGCCACACGATCGTTGACCCCGAGCACAAGGCGCGGGTCGTCGACCGCGTGCGCGGCCACCACCGCCCCGTCGGCGCGCAGCAGGTCGAGCGCCTGTGGCAGGTACAGCTCGCCCTGGGCGTTGTCAGCGCTCAGGCGCGGGAGCACCCCCAGCAGCGCGCTCCCGTCGAAGGCGTAGATGCCGGTGTTGACCTCACAGATCTCGAGCTCCGCCGCGGTGGCGTCGCCCGCCTGCTTGGTCTCCACCACGCGCGCCACCGCACCCCGCTCGTCGCGCACCACGCGCCCGTAGCCGGTGGGGTCCGTGAGCACCGTCGTGACCATCGTCGCCGCCGCCTCACCGCTGGCGTGCGCCTCCACCAGCCCGGCGATCGCCTCCGCGCTCACGAGTGGCACGTCTCCGCTCAGCACCACCACCGGCGCGCCCGCCTCGATCGCGTCCGCCGCCGCGATCACCGCGCCGCCGGTGCCGTTGGACTGCGACTGCACCACCAGCTCCACGCCCTCCGGCAACACCTCCGCGAGGGGCCTCGCGGGCGAGTCCACCACCACCACCTTGCCCGCCCCCGCCTGGAGCGCCGCGACCACCGGCCACAGCCCCATCGGGCGGCCGCACAGCTCGTGCAGCATCTTCGGCACGGCCGAGCGCATGCGCGTCCCCTGGCCCGCCGCCAGGACAACCACCGTGGGAGGGGTCATTGCGCACACAGTAAACATTGGGGGGCAGGGACTCGAACCCCGATTCTCAGGACCAAAACCTGATGTCCTGCCATTGGACGACCCCCCAGAGGGGTTGAGAGCTAGATCACGCGCCAGCGGACCGGCGACGGTGGTTGTGGAAATCCTTTCACCGGCGAAAGACGCACTGTTTTCATCGTAGCCATTTTCATCGACCGCCCTTCCACTGAACGTTAGGTCGGGTTTCCCGTCAACCCCCGCCTGCCCGACCCCGCGGCACGCGACCTCCGCCTGCCCGACCCCCGCATTAGGTCGGGTTCGCAATCAACCCCGCCTGCCCGACCCCCGCGGCACGCGACCCCCGCCTGCCCGACCCCCGCATTGGGTCGAGTTCGCAATCAACCCCGCCTGCCCGACCCCCGCGGCACGCGACCCCCGCCGGCGCCAGCCTCCGAGGCGGGGCCGCCGCCGTGGGCGATGCCGAGCACGCGCATCGCCTTCAGCCCAAGGCTGAGCTTCTCGCGGCCATCGCTGGAGCTGACGTCCAGCCCGGAGAGCTCGCGCACGCGCTCGAGGCGGTAGTAGATGGTGTGGCGGTGGGTGAAGAGCCGCTGGGCGGTACCCGCGACGTTGCCGTCGGCGTCGAGGAAGGACTCCAGGGTACGCACGAGCTCGGTCTCGTACTGCTCGTCGTAGGCCACCAGCGGCTCCACGGTCTCCGCGTAGAAGCGCTGCAGCTCGCTGGGGTTCTCGCTCATCGTGGAGAGCAGCAGCCGGTAGGCCCCGGTCTGCTCGAAGGCGAGCGCGCCCTCTTGTCCACCCCCTCCAGCGGCGGTGCCCCCGCCCTCCGCGACGTTCGCGGCGAGCAGCGCCTCGCTGGCAGCACGCGGCAGGTCGGCGGGGTCTTCGGCGATACGGCTGCGCCCGACCGCGAAGGTGCAACCGGGGAGACTCGCCTGCAGCTCCCGTAGCACCGAGTCGGCGGCGCGCGCCGCGAGGGGCTCGTCGCCCCCGGGCACGAGCAGCAGCACTTCCGCGCCGACTCCACGGGCACCCGGCCTGGGAGCCTGAGCGGAGGAGCCGGAGACCCGAGCGGAAGAGCTGGAGAGCTGGGCGGAGGACCTGGAGGCCCGGGCGGAAGAGCCGGAGGGCTGGGCTGGAGACCTGGAGGCCCGGGCGGAGGAGCCGGAGAGCTGGGCGGAGGACCTGGAGGCCCGGGCGGAGGAGCCGGAGAGCTGGGGGGAGGACCTAGAGGCCCGGGCGGAAGAGCCGGAGGGCTGGGCTGAGGAGCTGGAGGGCTGCGTGGAGGAGCCGGGCGCCGAGGAGGAGGAGGAGGAGGAGCCCTCGCGCTCGCCGATGGCGGCGATCGAGCGGCTCACGGCGGCACGCGCGCCGCGCTCGGCCACCGCACGCACCCGCGCGCGCCAGCCCTCCTCGGTGGGCGCCTGGGGGTGGACGCGGGCGACAATCATGCTGGCCCCCTCCTGGAGATCGAGGGAGAGCTCGCGCGCGCGTGCCACGATCTCCTCGCGGCCGCTCAGCTCGCGCCTGGAGATCGCGTGCAGGAAGTCGGCGGCAACGCTCTCAGAGGCGAGGTCAGGGGCGCGCACGCGCTGCACCTCGGAGGCGATCATCGTCACCAGCAGCCGCCGCATCGAGGCGGAGGGCTCGGTGCGGGCGCGCATGTGCAGTGACCCCACCACGGCGTCCGCGACCCGCAGCGGGATGCTGGCGACCCCCTCGCCCCCCGCGAGCAGCGAGCGCTCCTCAGCGGGCGAGCGGGCCGCCACCGCGAGCGTCCCCCCGCGGGCGTCGGTCACCGCGAGGCTCGCGTCGAGCGCGCGCGCCGCGGCGCGCACCACCTCGGGCAGGCCCGCGCCGGACTCGACCGCCTCGGTTACCTCGTCGAGGGCGGTGAGCTCGGCCACGGGCGTCAGGCCCAGAAGTAGACGACGGCGAGGCCCGCGACGACCCCGATGCCGACGAGCACCACGAGCACGTACAGCGAGAGGACACCCGCCGCCACACGCTCCCAGATACGCGCGTAGGCGGACCACGCGGGCGCGAGGATCAGGCCGACGTACAGCGCGAGGCTGAACACGGCCGCGCAGACGGCCACGAGGTAGGTGACATCTTTGTTGCTCACGGTGCGCGTCTAATTGTTACCTACGGGGAGGCCGACCGCACGAGCGAGACCGTGGGCCGATCGTATGGCCGATCGGCGTGGCCCTCCGCGCGGACGGACCCGCGAACCGGCACCCCTACCGCGCCGGCGAGCCGGTGTGGGGGACCGCACAGGCGAATCGCGCCGTGACGGGCTCCTCGGCGAGCGGCGCGGGCACGCGCTCGGCCAAGGCGCGGGCGGCCGCGCGGGCGCGGGCGGGGCCGCGGGACCCGGCGAAGAGCCCGAGTACGGTCGGGCCGGATCCGCTCACCAGCGCCGCGTCGGCGTCCGCCGCCCGAGCCTCCCGCAGGGCGGCGTCGATCTCCGGGCAGAGCGCGCGGGCGGCGTCCTCGAGGTCGTTGTGCAGGAGCTCCGCTGGCGGTAGGGGGGAGGCGTCGGCGAGCGCGGTGGCGAGCGCGCGGCGGCGATCCTCGAGCTCCGCCCGCTCCCGCGCGAGGCCCATGCGGTCCGCTTGCGCGTAGACCTCGGCGGTGGACAGCGCGCGGGCGGCGGGCAGCACAAGCACCCCCAGGGGGACCATGGGATCGGGTAGCGCCTCCAACAGCTCTCCGGCCCCGCGGGCGAGCCACCGCCCGGGCTGCACCTGCGCGGGCACGTCGGCGCCGAGGGTCCGTGCGAGCTCGTCGAGCAGGTCGTGGCCGCCCAGCCCGGAGGCGGCGGCGGCGAGGCGCAGGACGGCGGCGGCGTCGCCGGAGCCACCCCCCAGGCCGGCGGCGACGGGCACGCGCTTGCGAATGCTCAGCTCGAGCGGTCGCGCCTGCCAGCCAGTGGCAGCGCGGAACGCCGCCAGCGCGATGGCGGCGAGGTTCTCCTCGGGCCGGCCCGGCACCCCGGGACAGAGCACCTGATCGCGCGCGCTCTCCGGGGGGGCCTCGCGCAGCGTGAGCTCGTCGGCGAGGGAGATCGACTGCATCACGGTGACCAGCTCGTGGCGGCCGTCCTCCCGCACAGGGCCAAGGAATAGGCCGAGGTTGATCTTCGCGGGGGCGAGCGCGTGGAGGGGAAGGGGCGCCGCGCCCGCGGAGGTGGAGCGCCCGACCGAGTCGCGTGTCATCTCGTGGGTGGGGCCGAGGTGCACGTCGCCTGCGGGGGCGGCGGGGCGGTCATATGCCAAGCGCCTCCCCCAGCGCGCGGAACTCCTCCGGGGAGAGGCGCTCGGCGCGGACGTCTAGTGGAAGGCCCATGTGCGAGAGTGCCTCCCGCACCTGCTCGCGAGTGCGCCGTGGCACACCACGCTCCACGCGCTCCGCGCCGGCCTCAACCGCGGCGCCGGCCTTCCCTTCGAGGCGATCTCCGCCCCTGGCCCCGCGGCCCTCGGTGTCGGCCGCCAGGGCCAGCGAGCGAGCGAGGGCCTTGCGGCGGTGGGCGAAGGCGCCGCTCACCAGTCCGCGCAGCGCAGGGGAGGGGGCGGGCCCGGTGCGGATCAACTCGACGAGCACGGAGTCCACGGCGGGCACGGGGTGAAAGACCGTACGGGGGACCGCACGTGCCACGCGCACTTCGCAGGCGAGCTGGGCGAGCACCGAGGGCACGCCGTACGCGCGGCTATTGGTGCCCACCCGCCCGGCCCGCCGTGCCCGCCCCGCCGGCCCGGCGGCAAGCCGCTCGCCGACCTCGCGCTGCACCATCGCCACCCAGCGGGTCACCGTGGGAAGCTCCTCGATCGTGCGCAGCAGCGCGCTCGCGGCGACGCCGTAGGGGAGGTTGGCGAGCACCTTCGTGGGGGCGGGGCGCATCGCCGCGAGGTCTACCGCCAATGCGTCGCCCCAGTACAGGGTGACGTTCGCAAAGCGCGCAACCGCGTCCTCCAACGCGTCGCGGAGGCGCTCGTCGAGCTCGACCACGTGTACGTGCGCGGCGCGCTCGGCGAGGTACTCCGAGAGCACCCCGAGGCCCCCGCCGATCTCGAGCACGACGTCCCGCTCGGAGAGCTCCGCGAGGCGGCCGATCACCCCGAGGAGGTTGGAGTCGATCAGGAAGTTCTGCCCCAGCTCACGGTCGGGGCGCACCCCGAACCGGCGCATCCGGCGCAGCGTGGGCTGGGTCGGCAGGTCCTCTGCCACAAGACTCCTCACCATCCGAAGACGCGCGCGGCGGTTCCCCGCACGGCGGCGCCGAGCTCGTCCACCGTGACCCCGCGCAGCTCGGCGAGGAAGGCCGCGGTGTGGGCTACGAAGGCGGACTGGTTGGGGTGCTTGCGCACCGGCTGGGGGGTGAGGTAGGGGGCGTCGGTCTCCACCAGCAGGCGCTCGTCGGGCACTCGCCGGGCGGCCTGCGCCAGGTCGGCGGCGCTTTTGTACGTCACGTTGCCCGCGAAGGAGACCGCGTAGCCGCGCTCCAGGCACTCGTCGAGGTGGGAGGGCATCGAGAAGCAGTGCATCACCACGCTCACCCCCTGCGCCTGTGCAGCGAGCCGGTCGAGCGTGTCCCGCTCGGCGGCGCGCGTGTGGATCACGAGCGGCTTGCCCACCTCGCGCGCGAGCTCGATCTGCG
The DNA here is from genome assembly GCA_963703395.1 of uncultured Solirubrobacterales bacterium. Taxonomy (GTDB): domain Bacteria; phylum Actinomycetota; class Thermoleophilia; order Solirubrobacterales; family Solirubrobacteraceae; genus Palsa-744. The sequence goes on from OY969817.1 coordinate 2,648,722, forward strand.
CTGAGAACGCGCGCTCCTGGTCGGCACGGGGGGCGTAGTCGCGGTAGAAGTCCAGGCCCGTCTCCCCGATCGCTAGGCAGCGCGGGTGCGCGGCGAGCGCACGCAGCTCGGCGAGGTCCGCGTCGTCGAAGCCGGTCGCATAGTTGGGGTGCCGGCCAACCGCTGCGTACACCTGCGGGAACGCCTCCGCCGCCGCGAGCGCCGCCCGGCAGGAGGCGCCTTCAGTGCCCACCGTGAGGATGCGCGTCACCCCCGCGCGCTCGGCCGCGGCGACCAACTCGGTGTTGGGGGGCTCGCAGAGGTCGAGGTGGGTGTGGCTGTCGATCATGCGGGGGGCGAACCGGAGGTGTTGGTTTTTGGATTTGGGGCGGGGTCGCGCAGTGCGCCCGACCGGGGCTCCGTCGGCGGGGCCGCCCGGCGTGGGCCGCGCTCCACGGTGTGGCGTCGGGAGGTGGAGCTCATGGCTTGGGGAATAGAGGTTCGAGCGCACCGATGGGGCGAGCGCCGGAACCGCCCGCCCCGAGGCGGGCGGCGGCGAGCGTGCGGTCCTCGGCGCCAAGCGCGTCCAGCAGTCGCTCGGTGCTCGCCGGCAGGTAGGGAGCAAGCAGCAGGGTCACCACGCGAACGCCCTCGGCGAGCGAAGCGAGCACTCCATCCAGGTCTCCCGCGCGCTGCTCGTCCTTCGCCAGCGTCCACGGCGCGCGCTCCTCCACGTAGCGGTTCAGGCGCCGCACCCGCTGCCAGATCACCTCCAGCGCCTGCGTGAGCTCGGCGCGGTCGAGCAGCGCGCAAACCTCCTCGGCGAGGCCCTCGAAGTCGCCCGCCAGCTCGCCGTCGAGCTCGGCCGCGGGCAGCACCCCGTCGCGGTAGCGGCGCACCATCGCAAGCGTGCGGCTCGCGAGGTTGCCGTACTCGTTGGCGAGCTCGCTCTCGTAGCGCTGCTCGAAGGCCGTCGTGGAGACCGAGCCGTCCTGGCCGAAGGAGACGTCGCGCAGCAGGTAGAAGCGCAGCGCGTCGGAGCCGAAGCGCTCGATCACCGCGAACGGGTCGAGCACGTTGCCCAGCGACTTGCTCATCTTCTCCCCCTCCATCAGCAGGTACCCGTGGACAAACAGGCGCCGGGGCAGCTCGAGTCCGGCGGCCATCAGCAGCGCCGGCCAGTACACGGCGTGGAAGCGCAGGATGTCCTTCGCGATCAGGTGGTAGTCGGCCGGCCAGAACGTGGCCGTAAGGTCCTCGCCCTCGCGCGCGTAGGACAGCGCGGTGTAGTAGTTGAGCAGCGCGTCGAACCACACGTAGAAGACGTGCTCGCCGTCCCACGGCACCGCCACCCCCCACGTGAGCTTGTGGCGCGTGAGCGGCACGTCGCGCAGGCCCGAGCGGATGAACGAGAGCGCCTCGTTGTAGCGGGTGCGCGGAGCGATGAAGTCCTCGCGCTCGGTGTACAGGCGCTCCAGCTGCTCCTGGAAGGCGCTCAGCTTGAAGAAGTAGCTCTCCTCCTGTTCGCGCACCAGCTCCACGTGGTGGATCGGGCAGCGGTTGCCCTCCTCGATCTCGTTCTCCGCCTTGAAGTCCGCGCACCGTGGGCAGTACCACCCCTCGTACGCGCCCTCGTACACGTACCCGTTCTCCCGCACGCGTGCCAGGATCTCCTGCACCTTCGCCATGTGCTGAGGGTCGGTGGTGCGGATGAAGAAGTCGTTGGACGCCCCCAGGCGCGGCGCCAGCGCGCGGAAGCGCTCGGCGTTGCGGTCCGCGAGCTCCTGGGGCTCTACGCCCAGCGCGTGGGCCGCGTCCGCCACCGGCTCCCCGTGCTCGTCGGTGCCCGTCAGGAAGAACACCTCCTCCCCGCGCTGGTGGTGGTGGCGCGCCAGCACGTCGGCGGCGATCGTCGTGTACGCGTGCCCCAGGTGAGGGGCCGCGTTGACGTAGTAAATCGGGGTAGTCACATAGAAGGAGGACATCGCCGCCCCAGGCTACTGGCTCCCCCCGTCACTTCAGTCGATCCGGCTCCCCCATCGCTCCAGTCGATTCGGGCTCCCCCTCGCTCCATTCGATCCGGGCTCCTCATCGCTCAGTCGATCCGGCTCCCCCATCGCTCCAGTCAATCCGAACCTCGTCACTCACTCGCTCCCCGCGGCAGCGTCCTCCTCCACCAGCCCGCGGTAGAGCTCGTTCGCGCTCGCGCCGGTGAACTTCGCCACCACCCCCGCCGCGGGACGCGCACGGGCGCCCGCTGAGACCAGTTCGCGCAGCGCCGCCAGCGCAGCTTCACGACTCGCGGAATCGAGCCCCGCGCCGTTCCGCGCGGAGCTCACGACCAGTACGACCTCCCCCCGTGGGGGATGCTCGCGGTAGTGCGCCGCCAGCTTCGCCGCACTCCCGCGGCGGACCTCCTCGTGCAGCTTGGTCAGCTCCCGGCACACCGCCGCCGGACGTTCTGGATCGTGCTCGGCGAGCACGCCCAGGGTGGCGGCGAGGCGCCGCGGAGACTCAAACGCCACCAGCGTCTCGCGATTGTCAAACAGCACGCGCTCCAGCTCCCCTCGCTTGCGCGGCAGGAAGCCCACGAAGCACCACCGCTCCGCCGGCAGGCCCGAGGCGACGAGCGCGCTCACGGTGGCGCTCGGGCCGGGGAGCGCCTCCACCGGCACGCCCGCCGCGATGCTGTCACGCACGAGCTCGTAGCCGGGATCGGAGATCAGCGGCGTGCCTGCGTCAGAGACCAGCGCCACCGTCGCCCCCGCGCGCATCCGCCTCACCAGCTCCGCCGAACGCTCGCGTTCGTTGTGCTCGTGACAGCTGAGGAGCTCCCGAGGCTCGATCCCGTGGCGGCGCAGCAGCACGCGGGTGTGGCGGGTGTCCTCGCACGCCACCACGTCTGCTGCGCGCAGCGTGGCGAGCACGCGCAGGGTCACATCTTCGAGGTTGCCGATCGGCGTGGGGCACACGACGAGCCGCCCCTCTGCTGCAGGCGCCCGCCCAACGTGCGCGTCCTCGCCCGGCATTCGGCCAATATAGAGAGCGTCGATGGCCGCGGACCAAACAGGAGACCCACCTCCACCTGCGTCCCCACGCCGTCCACGACCGCCGGCTCCGCCGGCGGCGCCCTCACGGGCAGGTGGGCGGGCAGGCGAATCCCCAGCCCGACCGCCCGCGAGCGAGCCCAGGGCCGGGCGGGCAGGTTCCGAGTCCGAGCCGCAGTACACCCGCTACCGCGCCGGCCGCAGGCTGCTGCAGCCTCGCGGAGGGGAGGGCGGGAGCGCTGCGGGGCTGCTGCTGGACGAAGGGGGCAATGGCGCGAACGCGCCCACAGGCGGGACGAGCCGCGGCGCGAGACGGTTGCGCTGGAGGCGGATCACCCCCAAGCGCGTCGCGCTCGGCCTGCTCGCGCTGATCGGGAGCTGGCTGCTGCTCTCGCTGGTCCTGTTCCTCGTGAGCTCGCACTTCGGGCGCACCGCCCCGCCGGCGGACGTGGCGGGCGTGCTCGACCCCGCCGGCTTCCCGCTCGCCTCCGCCAACAACATCCTCGTGCTCGGCTCCGACAAACGCCAGAAGGACAGCAGGGAACCGGGCGCCGACATCAACGGCCCGAGCCGCTCGGACTCGATCATGCTGATCCGCACCGGCGCCGGGCACGCCGCGCGGCTGTCGATCCCGCGGGACACCGTCGTGGAAATCCCCGGCCACGGGGTGCAGAAGATCAACGCGGCCTACGCCTTCGGCGGGCCCGCGCTGTCGATCTCGGTGATCGAGCACTACCTGGGGATCCCCATCAACCACCTCGTGGAGGTCAACTTCGAAAACTTCCCCCAGCTCGTCAACTCGATGGGCGGCATCACCTACACCGGGGGCTGCGTAGTCTCCAACCTCGACGGGGGATCCGCCGACGGCGGCTTCACCCTGCGCCTGCGCGCGGGCACCCACCACCTCGACGGCCGCGAAGCGCTCGCGCTCGCGCGCACCCGCGAGAACCGCTGCGCGCCACAGGAGACCGACCTCAACCGCGAGATGCGCCAGCAGGCGCTCCTCCAGGACATGAAGTCCCGGCTGCTCTCGTTCTCGAGCTTCCTACGCCTGCCACTGGTCTCCTGGAATGCGCCGCCCGCGATCATCTCCGACATGAGCGGCCCCGAACTGCTCGCCCTCTTCGGCGCCCTCTCGATCGGCGGCACGCCCCCCACCCGGCTGCTTCAGCCCTCCGGCGCGGTCACGCTGCCCGAAGGCGGCGAAGGCCTTACGGTCTCCGAATCCGAGAAGCGCGCCGCCGTGGCGCAGCTCATGGCGGGGTAGGCCCCGCCGCGTCAGCTCTTGGCCTTGACCGGCTCGGACTTGGAGGCCGAGGAGCCCTTCTCTGCCTTGGACCCCCCATCCGACGAGGAGCCTTTGCGCTCGGAGGAGGCACCCTTGCCGTTGGATGAAGAGCCTGAGTCGCTGGAGGAGGAGTCCGTCGAGGAGCTGGACCCCGAGTCCGAAGAGGAGCTCTCTGAGGCAGCCGCCGTCTCGCGCTGGCGCTTGCGGGTGCCGTAGTCGGTGTTGTAGAAGCCTTTGCCCTTGAAGTGCACCGCGGGGGCGTGCAGCACGCGGTGGACCTTCACGCCCGTCTCAGGGTCTCGGGTCAGGGCCTCGTCGGAGAAGGACTGGAGGACCTCGAAGGTGCTCCCGTCCGGCCGACGGTACTCGTAGATCGGCATTGGCACTCCCATTATATGAGTGCCAGGCGTGGAGGGAAAAAATCAGTCAGCCGATGACCCGGCAGAGGGCCTTCTAATCGGCCAGCAGCGCCCGCGTACAGGCGATGCCGGCGCGCACCGTCGCAGCGAAGTCGCGGTCGGGCTCGGTGAGCATCCGCAGAGCGAACCCGTCCCCGAGCGAGAAGAGGATCTCGGCGATCGCCTCGGGTTCGGCGTGCAGGCGCAGCACCCCCTCCTCCTGGGCCGCCGTGAGCATCCCGGCGACCTGCTCGCGCATCGTGCGCATCAGGTTGGCGTACTCCACCGCGATGTCGGCGTTGCGCCGCGAAAGCGTGAAGAGCTCGAACAGGAGCGTCACGAAGTCGGGGTCCTCGCGGATCATCTCCTGCAGGTGTTGGGCCATCAGCCCGATGAAGTCCTCCGCCGTCTGCGCCCCCACAAGCTGCTGCTCCAGGCGCTCCAGGCGCAGCTGACAGTCGCGCCGCACCGCCTCCGCGAGCAGACGCTCCTTGGTGCCGAAGTAGTAGTGCAGCAGGCCGCGCGAGACGCCCGCCTCGCGCGCGACGCGCTCGAAGGTGGAGCCCGCGGTCCCGTGCTGGGCGACACTGCGTCGCATCGCCTCCACGATGCGCTGAGCGCGCTCGCCCGAGAGTGACCTCGCGACCCTGCCCCTCGGGCCGCTCTCCACGACGGAAGCCACAGTCATCGCGCGGTCGGCCGGCTCCTCGCGGTGCTCAGGCAGTAGAGGCGCCCACCGAGCTCGGGGCCTCCTGCGCCGGCATCGTGGTGGAGCTGTAGTCGAACTCCTCCTCGGCCCCGAACAGCAGGTCGAGCGCCTTCGAGCGCAGGCCCTCGCCGAGCGCGAGCGCGAGCACGCCCGCGACAAGCGCGAACAGCAGCATGCGGCCGAGCCCACCCTTCCTGCGGCGCTCGCGCTTGGGGGGCTCTTTGAGCGCGTTCGACGCCTCCCGCAGCGCCACCGCCGCCTCGACGAGCTCCCGCTGGAGCTTGCGATCCTCAAACAGCGCCTTGGTCGGGGGGTTGCCGTTGCCGACCCGCCCGTACGCGCTGCGCGCGGCCGCATAGGCGGCGAGCAGGTTGCCACGCAGCTCCTCGTCCTCAAGGATGCGCTTGACGTACTGGTTGCGCTGCGCGGCGCGAGCCGCCGCCGAAGCCTTGCCGATGCTGTCCTTTGCCGCCATGCGGGCCACCGCCTCTGCTGAGAGCTTTGCCTGGGTCTCTCTCAATATACCCCTCTAAGCGTGCAGGGCGGCTTGTTCCTGCGCTGTCGGGAAGGCCCACGCGGCGCGCGTGCGCCGCTCTTGGCGAAAGACGAAGCGCAGCTGTTGCGGAGGCTTGAGCTGGGCCTCGTTGGGACGGAAGGTCGCGCACGGCTCGGGCTCCTCGAGCGCGCAGAGCAGGTTGCGCCGGAAGTAGCATTCCTCGCACGTCACCTTACGGACGGCTCGCCCGCTCTGCTTTCGCTGCGCCAAGATCGCTCCCCGTTCAGCTCGGTCGCCCGATCGACTCAGATCGGGCGGGGTGGATTCACAACGGCAGGGATCAAAGCACCCGCCGCTGGTCCACTCAAGGAGCGTTCTCGCAAATCGCAGGGAAAATGTTTTTTTTACCCGGAGAGAGCTGGGGTCATGTCACTTTCCGGTGACAATCCCCTGTATACATCGCAATTTCCGAGGATCTTGGCCTTGCAGCGTCGCCCCCGGCGTGGTGTGAGACACAGGCGAAAGCCGGCCTGCGTGCTCGCATCCTAACGCGCCAGCCCGAACGCCTCGCCGGCGCGGTCGGCGACGTAGCGGGCGATCGCCAGCGAGGAGGTGGCCGCGGGCGAGGGCGCGTTGCGCACGTGCAGCGCGCGCTCGGTGGCGGAGAACGCGAAATCGTCCACCAGCCGCCCGTTGCGGGCAAGCGCCTGGGCGCGCACGCCGGCGAAGGCGGGACGCACGTCTCCCACGCGCAGCTCGGGCACGTAGCGCGCCGCGGCTCGCGTAAACGCCGCCCTGCTCGCGGCGTGGCGCAGCTCGGTGGCGCCCGGGCGCCACCACCGCGCGAACATGCGCCAGGTTCCCGGCCAGCGCAGCGTGTCGAGCGCATCCTCGCCCCGCACCCGCCCGAGTCGGTAGGCGTCGCGCGCGAGCACCGGCAGCGCGGTCGGGCCGATCAGCACCTCGCCGTTGACGTGACGTGTCAGGTGGACCCCCAGGAAGGGCAGCGCGGGATCGGGCACGGGGTAGATCAGCGAGCGCACCAGGTGCTCGCGCTCGCTCACCAGGCGCAGGTAGGCGCCGCGGAAGGGGACGATGCGCGGGTCCGGGTCGGCGCCCGCCGCCACCGCCAGCCGATCCGACCACGCGCCCGCGCAGAAGAGCGCGTGCGTGGCCTCCGTCGCGCCGCGCGCGTGCTCCAGGCGCAGCGACCGCGCACCGGCCCGCACGCCGTGCACGCCGCAGCCCGTCGCGATCCGTGCACCCGCCTGGAGCGCATCGCGAGCGTAGGAGCGAGCCACCGCAGCGAAGTCGACGATCCCCGTCGCGGGCGAGTGCAGGCCCGCGACCCCGCGTGCGTGAGGCTCGATCTCACGGATCGCCTCGGCGTCCACGCGCCTCAGGCCGGGAACCCCGTTGGCGCGGCCCCGGCGTTCCAGCTCCTCCAGGCGCCCGAGCTCAGTGCGCTCAGTGGCCACGATCAGCTTTCCGCACGCCTCGTGCGGGATCTCGTGCTCGGCGCAGTACTCGTACAACTCGCGGGCGCCCTCCACGCACAGGCGCGCCTTCAGCGACCCCGGCTGGTAGTAGACCCCTGCGTGGATTACCCCCGAGTTGTGGCCGGTCTGGTGCGCGCCGAGCTCGGCCTCGCGCTCGAGCACGCACACCGACAGACGCGGGTGCCGGCGGGTCAGCTCACGCGCCACCGCCAGCCCGAGGATCCCGCCGCCGACGATTGCCAGCTCGCACCTGGAGGGCGCCTCCGACGTTTTTTCAAAACTCCACTCGGACACGCGCGTCATCATTGCTCATCCATGCGTATCCTCCTCACCGGGGCCAGCGGGTTCGTCGGCTCGATGCTTGTTCCGCGCCTGCTCGCCGAGGGCCACGAGCTGCGGGCCTTGACACGCGAGCCCGCACGCGTGCGGAGCGCGATCTCCGAGGCCTCTGAGATCGAGGTGGTCTCTGGCGACGTCCTTACCGGCGCGGGACTCGAGCGGGCGATGGCGGGCGTCGATGTCGCTTACTACCTGATCCACTCCATGGAGAGCCCTCCGGCGGGCACTTCGTGGCAGGGCTCCTTCCCCGACCGTGAGCGGTTGGGAGCGACGAGCTTCGCCAAACAGGCCCGCCGCGCGGGCGTGGAACGGATCGTCTACCTCGGCGGACTGCTGCCACGCGGGGGGAGCGCCTCACGTCACCTGGCCAGCCGTGTGGAGGTGGAGGAGATCCTGCTCGCGCACGTCCCCTCCTCAGTCGCGCTGCGCGCCTCGATCGTGATCGGCGCGCGCTCGCGCTCTTTTCGCCTGCTGGTGCGACTAGTCGAGCGCCTGCCGGTGCTCACGCTGCCCGCGTGGCGTAGATTTCACACACAGCCGATCGACGTGCGCGACACGATCGAGATGCTCGCCGCCGCCGCTCGTCTCCCCACGGTGGCCGGACGAACGCTTGACATCGGGGGGCCGGAGGCGCTCACCTACGAGGAGCTGCTCCAGCGTGTCGCCGAGCTGCTGCTGCTGCCCAGGCCCACACTGGGGTTGAGAGTCACGATGACACCGCTCGCCGCGCGCCTCGCCGCCGCGCTTACAGGTGAGGACCCCGAGTTGATCCTCCCGCTGATGGAGGGCCTGGAGGGCGATCTGCTGCCGGCCGAGGACCACGCCGATGAGCTGCTGGGCGTGGAGCTGCACTCCTTCGACGACGCCGTCGAGTGCGCGTTGCGCGAGTGGGAGGCGGTCGAGCCGCTCGCCGCGCGATGAGCGCGATCGCCGCCGTCACCCACACACGCCGCTCGCGCGCGGCGGCGTGTCAGACGTTGGACGTGCGATGAGCGTCGTCACCCTTTCCACCCACATCTCCGCCACCCCGGAGGAGGTATGGAAGACGGTGATGGACCCCTCCCGCCTGGGCGAGTGGGTCACGATTCACCGCACCCTCCGGTGGGCCGACGGCGGGTCTCCGCAGGTGGGGTACGAGATGGAGCAGCAGGTCCACCTGCGTGGGGTGAGCCTCGACATTCACTGGCGCTTGGTGGAGTGCCGGCCGTGCCGGCTGGCCGTGTGGGAGGGTCGCGGACCGGCTCGCTCGCGGGCCCGCACCGAATACGCGCTGCGCCCCGAGCCGGGAGGTACGCACTTCGACTATCGCAACGAGTTCCGTCCCCCGCTCGGTCCTGTGGGGGCGCTCGCTTCGCGTGCAGTGGTTGGCGGAATGCCCGAGCGGGAGGCCACACGCACAATCGAGCGTCTACGCGAGCTACTGGAGGACCGCGATGCCGACGATCGCGACACCCTTTCCTGACGAGCGCACCTGACGAGCGCACTCAATCTCTCGCCCCGCCGGTCACATCCTATTTTCGCTCAACATGACACCGGCCTTGCGTGACGGTACAACGACTGGTGATTGTTGTAAGGTGAGGTGCAACCATGTGATGTACATCACATTAATCCGAGTGAACAGGATCGAACGTGACCGACTTCCTTGACGAGAAGCACCAAGAGATCACCAATCGGCTGAGCGAACTGAAGCCGCTGATAGAGGAGTACCAGCGCCTGGAGGCAGCTGTCGCTGCGCTCGACGGCCTGGGCGCGTCGGACACCGCACCCGCTGCGTCGAAAGCCGCCCCCAAAGCCACGCGCAAAGTCCCCGGCCGTCGTGGACCGGGCCGGCCCCGCGGTTCAAAAACCAAAGTCCGTACGGCCGCCGCCGCCCCCACCGCAGCCCCCGCCGGACGCGGAGGTCCACGGCGCAAAGCCGGCCGTCGCAAAGGCAGCGGCACGCGCGCGGCGCAGGCCCTCTCCTTCGTCCAGGCGCAGCCCGGCATCACCATCCCCGAGCTCGCTGCCCGCATGGGTATCAAGCAGAACTACCTCTACCGCGTGCTGCCCACACTGGAGGAGGAACGCAAGGTGGCCAAGCAGGGGCGCGGCTGGCACCCCAAGTCCTAGTCTCGCCGCCCCTGGCGGCGTCCTCGATCGCTCGTGTGCGTAGCACACTTCGCTCACTGCGTCCTTGCCAGGAACGACGATCCGTCGGACTTGCCGCGATGTCATAGCCTGGGCCGGCTTCGCGCAGATCCATCCTTCGGGGCTAAGTTCGGGGAGACCAGCTATTTGACAGGCCCGGCGAGGTCGCACTAGAACCTCGCCGGGTTGTGGCTCAGGTCTCCCACGAAGGCGATCGGCCGCATCAACGTGTGCGGGCTTTCCAAGATACGCCCTAGATCAGGCCCAGCTCCTGTACGGCCTGACGCTCTTCCTGGAGCTCCTTGACGCTGGCGTCGATGCGGGGGCGAGAGAAGTCGTCGATGTCGAGACCCTGAACGATCGACCACTCTCCACCCGAGCAGGTGCAGGGGTGGCCTGCGAACACGCCCTCCTGGATTCCGTAGGAGCCGTCTGAGGGCACCCCCATCGAGACCCAGTCGCCGGGCGGCGTGCCTTTTACCCAGTCGTGTACGTGCTCGACCGCGGCGTTGGCCGCCGAGGCCGCGCTCGAGGCGCCGCGCGCCTCGATGATCGCCGCGCCGCGTTTCTGCACGGTGGGGATGAACTGCTCCTCTACCCACGCCTGGTCGGCGATCGCCTCGGGGGCAGGGCGATCGTTGACCTTCGCGTGGGTGACGTCGGGGTACTGCGTGGCGGAGTGGTTGCCCCACACGCTCATGTTCGTGACATCCCCGACACGCACGCCCGCCTTCTGCGCCAGTTGCGCCACGGCGCGATTGTGGTCGAGGCGCATCATCGCGGTGAACCGCTCCGCCGGGATATCGGGTGCGTGGCTCTTGGCTATCAGGCAGTTGGTATTGGCCGGGTTGCCCACCACGAGCACCTTCACGTCGTTCGCAGCGTGCTCGTTCAGCGCCGCGCCCTGGGGCTTGAAGATGCCGCCGTTGGCCGCAAGCAAGTCGCCGCGCTCCATTCCCTTCGTGCGGGGCCGCGCTCCCACCAGCAACGCGACGCTCACGCCGTCGAAGGCGACGTTGGGGTCGTCGGTTATCTCGATGCCCTCGAGCAGCGGGAAGGCACAGTCGTCGAGCTCCATCGCCGTGCCCTCCGCGGCCTTCACCGCCTGGGGGATCTCCAGCAGACGCAACTGCACCTCCGTGTCCGGGCCGAGCAGCTGGCCGCTGGCGATGCGGAACAAGATTGCGTAGCCGATCTGGCCTGCGGCTCCGGTGACTGCGACTCGTACTGGATTGCTCACGGGTTCATCTCCTGATTGGGTGCTGGGTGTTCACGACACGCTCTCAGCCATCGTGTGTTGCAGGTTCTCATCGATCGAGCCGAGGAACTCCTGTGTCGTCTGCCACGGCTGATCGGGGCCGATGAGCAGCGCGAGGTCCTTGGTCATCCTGCCGCTTTCCACGGTCTCCACACACACGCGCTCGAGCGTCTGCGCGAACCGCGTCACCTCGGGTGTCTCGTCCATCCGCCCCCGTGCGGACAGACCGCGTGTCCACGCAAAGATCGAGGCGATTGGATTGGTGGAGGTCGGCTTGCCCTGCTGGTGCAGACGGTAGTGGCGGGTGACCGTGCCGTGCGCGGCCTCCGCCTCCACGGTCTTGCCGTCGGGGGTCATCAGCACGCTCGTCATCAACCCGAGCGAGCCGAAACCCTGGGCGACGGTGTCCGACTGCACGTCCCCGTCATAGTTCTTGCACGCCCACACGTAGCCCCCTTCCCACTTCAGCGCGGCGGCGACCATGTCGTCGATGAGGCGGTGCTCGTAGGTGATGCCCGCAGCCTCGAACTCTGGCCTGAACTCGGTTTCGTAGATCTCTTGAAAGAGATCCTTGAAGCGTCCGTCGTAGCGCTTGAGGATCGTGTTCTTGGTGGACAGGTAGACCGGGTAGCCGCGCTCCAGGCCGTAGCGCAAGGAGGCGCGGGCGAAATCGCGGATCGAGTTGTCGAGGTTGTACATCGCCATCGCCACGCCGCCGCCGGGGAAGTCGTACACCTCCAGCTCGATCGGCTCGCCGCCGTCCTTGGGGGTGTAAGTGAGGGTCAGCTTGCCCTCGCCGGGTACAACCATGTCGGTCGCTCTGTACTGGTCGCCGAACGCGTGACGGCCGATCACGATTGGCTTGGTCCAACCGGGCACCAGGCGCGGGATGTTGGCGATCACGATCGGCTCGCGGAAGATCACGCCGCCAAGGATGTTGCGGACCGTCCCGTTGGGAGAGCGGTACATCTCCTTCAGCCCAAACTCCTTTACGCGGGCCTCGTCGGGCGTGATCGTCGCGCACTTCACGCCCACCCCGAAGCGCTTGATCGCGTCGGCCGCCTCGACGGTGATCCGATCGTCGGTGGCGTCGCGGCTCTCGATGGCAAGGTCGTAGTACCTGAGGTCCACATCGAGGTAGGGCAGGATCAGCTGCTTCTTGATGTACGACCAGATGATCCGCGTCATCTCGTCGCCGTCGAGCTCGACGATGGGGTTCTTTACCTCGATCTTGGGCATCTTCGAGTCCTCGGGTCGGTAGGCCGCGAAAGGCCGACCCGGCGGCCTGCCGGGTCCGTCCGGTCGGGGATGGGCATTTCGCGCGGCGATGCTATCGGGATCTGCTTCACTTCTCGCAATGGCCACCGTGTCCCGTCCCGCCTCCTGGCAGACCCACGAGGTCTTCAACCAGGCCCCGCCCCTTCAGGGCATCGATGTCTTCTCCAGCAACCTCCCGCTCGTGGAGGCGTTGGAGCGCGAGGGCGGCGGCTGGGCGCGCGAGCGCGCCGCCACGTTGGGCCGGTTCGTCGGCGGAGTGGGTGGGCCTCAGGACCTCTGGGGGCGCCAGGCCAACGAAAACAAGCCCGTGCTGCGCACGCACGACCGCTACGGGCACCGCATCGATGAGGTCGAGTTCCACCCCGCGTGGCACAAGCTGATGAAGATGGGCGTGGAGAACGAGTTGCACTCGTTGCCGTGGACAAGCGACGAGCCGGCCGCGCACGTTGCTCGCGCGGGCCTCTACATGACCGCGATGCAGGCCGAGGCGGGGTTCGCCTGCCCGATCACGATGACCTTCGCCGTCGTCCCCGCGCTGCGCGCCACCCCGGCGCTGGCGGCGGAGTGGGAGCCACTGGTGACCGCCACCACGTACGACCCGCGCCTCGTGCCTGCCGCGGAGAAGGGCTCGGCGATCGCCGGCATGGCGATGACCGAGAAGCAGGGCGGCTCCGACGTGCGCGCCAACACCACGCTCGCGCGACCTCTCAACGGCGGCGGCTCCGGCGGCGAGTACGAGCTAGTCGGGCACAAGTGGTTCTGCTCGGCGCCGATGTCCGACATCTTCCTCGTGCTCGCGCAGACCGACTCCGATGGCCTCTCCTGCTTCCTGATGCCGCGGGTGCTGCCCGACGGCTCGCGCAACGCCTTTCACATCCAGCGCCTGAAGGACAAGCTGGGCAACCACTCCAACGCCTCCAGCGAGGTGGAGTTCCACGGCGCGTGGGCGCAGATGGCGGGCGAGCCCGGCCGCGGCGTGCCCACGATCATCGAGATGGTCGGCCACACGCGCCTGGACTGCGTGATCGGCTGCGCTGCGGGGATGCGCGCCGGCGTCGTCGCCGCCACCCACCACGCCGCCCACCGCTCGGCCTTCGGCAAGCTCCTGATCGACCAGCCGTTGATGCGCAACGTGCTCGCCGACCTCTGCCTGGAGTCCGAGGCCGCAACGATGCTCGCGATGCGCCTGGCGCGCACCTACGACGAAGCCGGCGAGGTCCCGAGCCCGCCCACCCCGGGCAGCGACGACCTCAGCGACGCCCACCTCTTCAAGCGCCTGGCAACCGCCGTGTCGAAGTACTGGGTCTGCAAGCGCGCCCCCAACCACGCCTTCGAGTCGCTGGAGTGCCTCGGCGGCAACGGCTACGTCGAGGAGTCCGGGATGCCGCGCCTTTACCGCGAGGCGCCCTTGGCCTCGATCTGGGAGGGCTCGGGCAACGTGATGAGCCTCGACGTACTGCGCGCCCTGGTGCGCACGCCGCGTTCGCTCGAGGTCTTCCTGCACGAGTTGGAGCAGTCCCGCGGCGCCGACCGCCGTCTGGACGCCCACCTCGACGGCCTCAAGGACCAGTTCTCAGACCCCGCGACGCTCGAGTCCCGCGCGCGGCGCGTGGTGGAGTCGATGGCCCTCGCGCTGCAGGGCTCGCTGCTGGTGCGCCACGGCGCCCCCGCGGTGGCCGACGCCTTCTGCGCGGCTCGCCTCGGCGGCGACGGCGGCCTCGAGTACGGCACCCTCCCCGCCGGCACGGACTTCGAGGCGATCCTCGCCCGCGGCCGCGTGCAGGTGTAGGGCACTCCGTCACGCACGGTGAGGCACAACTTCGAGCGCAGCCGCGTGCAGGTGTAGGGCACTCCGTCGCGCACGGTGCGTGACGTCTATCACGCACGCTGCGCACAACTGTCACGCATGTTGCGTGGCGTCCATCTCGCGCACGGGCCCGGGGAGCCACAACCCTCCTCTGAGCGGGATCGCTCTGAACCGGGATTGCGCGCCCGCGGCCTACCATTGAGGGGTGGTACCTCGCAGAAACTTCCAGCTCGCGCGCGTCTTCGGCATCCGCATCGGGGTGGGAGTCGGCTGGTTCCTGATCCTCGGCGTGATCCTCATCTACTTCGCCGTCGCCCTCACCCCCTACTTTCACAAAGCCCTCGGAGGCTCGCCCACGACCGCATACCTGGTGACCGTCGCGATCGTGCTCTCCTTCTTCGTCTCGGTGATCCTGCACGAGCTCGGCCACGCGCTCGTCGCGCGCCGCAACGGGGTCCCCGTGATGGGCGTCGAGTTGTGGGCCCTCGGGGGCATCACCCGCACCGGTCCGATGCCCAGTCCGGGGGTGGAGTTTCGTGTGGCCGCCGCAGGGCCGCTCGTGACGCTCGCGGTCGTCCTCCTCAGCGTCGCCCTTGGCGCCCTCCTCGCGAGCAGCCACCACTTCTTTGCAGTCGCCGTCGGCAGCGGCGGGGTGCTCACGACACCCGTAGTGATGTGGCTGAGCTGGGTGGCCACCCTCAACGTGCTCGTGCTGGTCCTCAACCTCGTCCCCGCCTTTCCGCTCGACGGCGCCCAGATCGTGCACGCCCTGCTGTGGTGGCGCACCGACGACCGCAACCGCGCCACGCGCGCCGTCGGGCGCATGGGACAGGGCTTCGGAGTGCTGCTCGGCGCGGGGGGGTTGGCGTTGCTGACGCTCGGCGACGTCGGCGGCGTGTGGCTCGCGTTCATCGGGCTGTTCGTCTACCAGAGCGCCACCGGCGCGGTGCTCCAGGGAACCGTCAACCAACGCATCCAGCGGCTCAAGGTGGCCGACGTGATGGACCGAGAGCCGGTGACGATCCCCGCTGAGACCGGGCTGCTGGACGCCCAGGAGCACTTCTTCCTGCGCTACCGCTGGCCCTGGTTCGCCGTCGTCGACCCCACCCGCCACTTCCTCGGGGTCGTGCGCTCCGAACGCATCGACGCGGAGATCGCTGCCGGGCGGCCCGCGCTGCCCGTCTCCGACGTGCTGGAGGAGAACCTCCCGATCCGCATCGAGCAGGACCAGCCGCTTGAATCGCTCCTGCGCTCAGAGGGGCTGGGGCGCCTCGGCGCGATGGTCGCCGTCGACGCCGACGGGGTGCTGCGCGGAGTCGTGACCGTCGCGCAGATCCGCCAAGCGCTGCGACCCGCCGCGGGCATCTAGAGGGTGGCGCAGTGGGCCGACCTAGCCCTTCGGGCCGTGTGCCCCCGGCGAGCCGGGCCCCTCTTTTTCGATTAGAGTCCCCGGCCGTCATGCCCGCACACGACGTCTTGATCATCGGCGCCGGCCTCGCCGGTCAGCGCGCCGCGCTCGCCGCAGCACAGGGGGGCGCGAGCGTGGCGATCGTGAGCAAGGTCCACCCCGTGCGCTCCCACTCGGTCGCCGCCGCCGGCGGGATCAACGCGGCGATTAGCGTCGATGACGACTGGCGCTCGCACGCCTACGACACCGTCAAGGGCTCGGACTTCCTCGGCGACCAGGACGCAATCGAGATCATGTGCTCCGAGGCCCCTCAGGAGGTCATG
Organism: uncultured Solirubrobacterales bacterium; assembly: GCA_963703395.1. Lineage (GTDB taxonomy): Bacteria > Actinomycetota > Thermoleophilia > Solirubrobacterales > Solirubrobacteraceae > Palsa-744. The sequence goes on from OY969817.1 coordinate 2,664,678, forward strand.
CACCTGGAGCACATTGGGGTCACTTTCCACCGCAACGAGCACGGCCTGCTCGACCTGCGCGCCTTCGGGGGAGCCTCGATGAAGCGCACCGCCTACGTCGCCGACATCACAGGACAGGCGATCCTGCACGTGCTCTACGAGCAGTTGATGAAGCACCACGAAACGGTTGAGCGCTACGAGGAGTGGTTCGCGACCTCGCTGCTGCGTGACGAGGAGGGCCGCTGCTGCGGGATGGTCGCGCGCGACGTGCGCTCCGGGCGCATGGAGGTCTTCCACGCCAAGAACACGATCCTCGCCAGCGGCGGCGCCGGGCAGGTCTACAGCCCCACCACCAACGCCCTGATCGTCACCGGCGACGGGATCGCCCAGGCCTACCGCCTCGGCGCGCCCCTGATGGACATGGAGATGGTCCAGTACCACCCCACCACCCTCGTCGAGAACGGCCTGCTGATAACCGAGGGCGCCCGCGGCGAGGGCGCGATCCTGCTCAACTCCGAGGGCGAGCGCTTCATGGAGCGCTACGCCCCCAACAAGCTCGACCTCGCCTCCCGCGACGTCGTCTCGCGCGCCGAGCAGACCGAGATCCTCGAGGGCCGCGGCGTCGGCCCCGACGGCTCGGGCATCTGGCTCGACATCACCAAGGTCCCGCGCAAGCGCACACTGGAGGCGCTACGCGAGATCGTCAACATCGGCAAGGACTTCGCCGGCGTGGACATCACCCGCGAACCGATCATGATCCGCCCCGGTCAGCACTACATCATGGGCGGCGTCAAGACCGACGTCAACGGCGCCACCCCGATCGAGGGCCTCTACGCCGCCGGTGAGGTCGCCTGCGTCTCCGTGCACGGCGGCAACCGCCTCGGCGCCAACTCGCTGCTCGACACCCTGATCTTCGGCCGGCGCGCCGGCGAGCACGCCGCCGCCCGCTCCGCCGCGATGGCGATGCCGGACGGTGCAGCCGCCGACTCCCAGCTGCGCGAGGACGTCGCCCTGATCGACGGGATCGTCGCCCGCGATAGGGATGGGAGCCCCACCCGCCCCCGGCGGGTCTCCGAGATCAAGCAGGAGCTGGGCGCCACCATGAACCAGCACGTCGCCGTCTACCGCGACCAGCAGGGACTCGAGCAGGCCCTCTCTATCGTCAAGCGCCTGCAGGAGGAGGCCCGCAGCGCTTACATCGACGACCGCGGGACGGTCTTCAACCAGGACGTGCTCGGCGCGGTCGAGCTCGGTTACATGCTCGACTGCGCCGAGGCGATCGTGGTCGCCGCGATCGAGCGCAAGGAGTCCCGCGGCGCCCAGTTCCGCACCGACTTCCCCGAGCGCAATGATGAGCAGTGGCTCAAGCACATCGACATCTCCCTCGGCGCCGACGGCGGGGCGGGCGGGCCTCAAGTCAGCTACTCCCCGGTGACGATCACACAGTGGCAGCCCGAGGAGCGCAAGTATTGATGACCATGAAGCTCCTCCACCCAGCCCGTCACGAGCAACGAACGCCGATCCCAATCGATAAAAAAATGCTCCACCACCCTGAGGAGGCGCTCCGCTGATGGCCGAAACACACAGGGGTGGGCCAGAATCCTTCACGCTCAAGCTGCGCCGCTACGACCCCGAGTCCGGCGAGGCCCCCTACTGGGCCGAGCACACGATCGAGCTCGAGCCCCACCGCTCTGTGCTCGAGGGCATCCTTCAGGCCAAAGCCCGCTTCGACGGCTCGATCGGGATCCGCTGCTCCTGCCGCGCCGCGATCTGCGGCTCCTGCGGAGTGCGCATCAACGGGGAACCCGGCCTCGCCTGCCACACCCACCTCGACCACGCCCGCGACGGCGCCCCCGGCGGGGTGATCGAGATCGAGCCGATGGGCAACATGCCCGTCATCAAGGACCTCATCGTCGACATGGACGCGGTGCACTGGAAAAAGATCCAGCGCGTCACCCCCTGGCTGCTCGCCAAGCAGCCCACCCCCGAGCGCGAGTACGTGGTGCCGCGCGAGAGCATGGTCAACGTCACTCAGTCGATGGCCTGCATCCAGTGCGGGGCGTGCGTGTCGGACTGCCTGGCGATGGAGGTCGACCCCGGCTTCATCGGCCCCGCCGCGCTCGCCAAGGCTTACCGCTTCGTCGGCGACCCCCGCGACGACCGCCGCCACGAGCGCCTTGAGGACCTCGCCCACGACCCCCAGGGGATCTACGACTGCACCCACTGCTTCAAGTGCGTCGAGGCCTGCCCCAAGGACGTCAACCCGATGGGCCAGATCATGCGTCTGCGCCGCATCGCCGGCTCCGACGAGCACATCGTCAACCCCAACAACGGCGAGCGCCACGAGCAGGCCCTCACCACGCTTGTGCGCGACTACGGGCTGCTGCACGAGGCCGAGCTCCCGCCCCGTTCCTACGGCGGGAACTCGTGGTTTGGGAAGTTCCACCCGGCCGCCGGCAAAGAGCTGCTCTCCCTGCTGCCCACTGCCGTCAAGGCGATCCTGCGCGGGAAGATGAGCCTCAAACTGATCGCCTTCGGCCACAAGATCCCCCCGGCCGACCTGAAGGCCGTCCAGCGGATCTACCAGACGGTGGAGAGCCGGCCCGAGCGCTACGAGCTGAACCTCTACGTCTCCGGCGAGGACGAGGACGACCAGGCCGCGACACCCGTCGGTACGGCCGCAGCCCCGAGCGCGGGCGCGGCGAGCGACGGGGACGGCGGGGGCAACGGGAACACCGGGGGCGGCGGGAACGATCCCGTGGCGTCGGCCCCAGAAGGGAGCACAAGCTGATGAAGGTCGCCTACTGGCCGGGCTGCGTGAGCCGCGGCTTCACCCCCGAGCTGCACGGCTCGATGGCCCAGGTTGCGCCGCTGCTCGACATCGAGCTGGTGCAGCTCGACCGCGCCAACTGCACCGGCTGCGGCGTGATCGCCGAGCACAACCAGGAGCTCGCCGACACCCTCAACGCGCGCACTTTCGCCCTCGCCCAGCAGGTGCCGGGAGCGGAGCTGATGATGAACATCTGCTCCACCTGCCAGGGCGCCCAGAGCGAGTGCCAGGAGCGCCTGGACGCGAGCGCCGAGTACCGCGCCCACGTCAACCGCACGCTCGCCCCCGAGGGGCTCTCCTACGAAAAGGATCCCGCCCACCCGCTCACCAACAAGAACTTCCTGTGGCTGCTCGTCGAGGAGTTCGGCCTGGACGAGCTGCGCTCCCGAGTGCGGCGCCCCCTCACCAACTTGAAGGTGGGGCCCTTCTACGGCTGCTACATCGTGCGCCCCCGCGCGCGGTTGGGTATCGACTCGGAGCACCCACGCGACCACTACCTGGAGCGGGTGATCGAGGCGCTTGGGGGCACCGTGATCGAGTACGCCGGGGCGCGCAAGTGCTGCGGCTTCCCGATCGTCACGATGAACAAGGAGGCCTCGCTGAAGCAGGCTGGCCGCCACCTCGGCGACGCCGTGGACGCCGACGCCGACTGCCTCGTGACCCCCTGCCCCCTCTGCCACCTGAACCTCGACCTCCAGCAGCCTGCCGCCGAAAGCGTCGTCGGGCGCGATCTCGACATGCCCGTCCTGCACCTCCCCCAGCTCGTCGGCCTCGCGCTCGGCCTTGAGCCCAAGGAGCTCGGCCTGAACCGTCACGTCGTGCGGCCCACGTCGGTGATCGACTGGTCCACGTCGGTCGTGGGTGCAGCCGCGTAGTCTGCGCCGCGTGAAGATCCTCACCCAGTTGAGCGGGAAGGGGGCAAGCCCCCCTCCCGACCTCCCCCCGTGCCATCACTCCAGGCTGCCGCTGTGAAGATCCTCACCGTCGTCGGCAACCGCCCGCAGCAATGGAGCGGGAAGGGGGCAAGCCCCCCTCCCGACCTCCCCCCATGTCATCACTCCGGGCTGCCGCTGTGAAGATCCTCACCGTCGTCGGCAACCGCCCGCAGTTCATCAAGGCCGCGGCCGTGTCGGGGCCGCTGCGCTCGGAGCACGAGGAGCTGTTGGTGCACACCGGCCAGCACCACGACGACTCACTCTCCGCCGTCTTCTTCCGCGAGCTGGGGCTCGCCCGTCCCGACCGGGAGCTCGGGATCGGGGGGGGCTCTAACACCTCGCAACTCGCCCGGATGCTCGCTGCGCTGGAGCCGCTGCTGGGGGCCGAGCGGCCCGACGTGGCGCTCGTCTACGGCGACACCAACTCCACCCTCGCCGGTGCGTTGGCCTCCTCGCAGGCGGGCGTCCCGGTGGCTCACGTGGAGGCCGGGATGCGCTCCTTCGACCGCACGATGCCCGAGGAGCGCAACCGCGTGGTCGTGGACCACCTCTCGGAGCTGTTGCTGTGCGCGTCGCCCACCGCCGCGGAGAACCTGCGCGCGGAGTCGGTCGCCGGTCGCGTCAACGTCGTGGGCGACGTGATGGTCGACCTTGCGCTGCGCCTGCAGCCCGCCGCCCGCGCAGACGAGCGCGCATTGGAGGCCCATGGGGTGCAGGCCGGCGCCTACCTGCTGCTCACCGCCCACCGCCCCGGCAACGTCAACGATCTCGCCCGCCTGCGCGCCCTGATGGAGCTGGTGCGGGTGCTCCCAGGGCCGGTCGTCTTCCCCTTGCACCCCCGCACCCGCGCGCGGCTGCGCGAGGCGGGCCTGCTGGAGGAGCTCGCGCGGATCGACGGCGTGCACCTGGCGGAGCCGCTCGGTTATGCGGAGTTCACCGCGCTGCTCTGCCACGCCCGCGCCGTGCTCACCGATTCCGGCGGCGTCCAGAAGGAGGCGTACCTTGCCGGGGTGCCCTGCGTCACGCTACGGCCCAACACCGAGTGGGTCGAGACCGTGCAGGCCGGCTGGAACACGCTCGTGGACCTCGACTCCGCCGCCGCGCTCGCCGCACTGGAGCGGACACCCCCCGTGGAGCGGGGCGGGCGGGGACCGAATCCCTACGGGGACGGGCACGCAGCCGAGCGCTGCGTGCAGGCGATCGGTACGCTCGCCGCGTGAGCCCGCCCGGACTGCCGCGCTACGCGTTGACGGTGGGCAGGACGCCCAACGCCTGCCCGCCCGGGGCGCCACCTACTCACGTGGACGATCCCAGATGACCAACCTCGAGGAGACACCCATCCGTGTAGGCGTCGCTGGCCTCGGCTACTGGGGGCCGAACCTTGCGCGCAACCTCGCCGCGATTCCCGGGTGCGAGCTGCGCTGGCTGTGCGACGCCTCCGCGGGCGCTCGCGCGCGCGCGGAGCAGACGTTCCCCGGGGCGCGCTCCGCGGAGGACTTGCAGGAGCTGCTCGACGACCCCGAGCTGGACGCGGTGGTGCTGGCCACTCCCGTGCCCACCCACGCCGAGCTCGCCACCCGGGTCGCCGAGGCCGGCAAGCACTGTTTTGTGGAGAAGCCCCTCGCCACCACCGCCGCCGACGCCGAGCGCGCCGTCGCGGCGGCGCACCGCGCGGGGCGGGTCCTGATGGTCGGCCACCTGCTGGAGTACCACCCCGCCGTGGACCGCCTGAAGGCGCTGCTCGACGGGGGTGAGCTCGGGCAGCTCTACTACGTGTACGGCAACCGCCAGAACCTCGGCAAGCTGCGCGCCGACGAGAACGCCCTCTGGAGCCTGGGCGCGCACGACATCTCCGTGATCCTGCACCTGATCGGCGAGGAGCCCGAGGAGTGCGTCGCCCACGGGCGCTCCTACGTGCGCGAGGGCGTGGAGGACGTCGTCTTCTGCTACCTGCGCTTCCCCTCCGGGATCGTCGCCCACCTGCACCTCTCCTGGCTCGACCCCCACAAGGAGCGGCGCCTCACGGTGGTCGGCGCCCGGCGGATGGCGACCTTCGACGACATGCGCCTGGAGGGCAAGCTCACCGTCTACGACAAGGGCTTCGACGAGGACGTGCGCTCCTGGGGCGAGTACATCGCGCGCTCCGGGGAGATCTTCTCCCCTCAGATCCCCGCCGTCGAGCCGCTGCGCGTGGAGTGCGAGCACTTCGTCGAGTGCCTGCGCACCGGGGCCGCCCCCCGCTCCGACGGCCACTCCGGCCTGCGCGTGGTGCGCGTCTTGGAGCGGCTGCAGCGCTCGCTCGAAAGTTGACGGCGGCGCACGGAGTTGATCGCCGCTACCCTTCCCGCGCGTCCGCCGCGAGCCGGCTACCCTTCCCGCGCGTCCGCCGCGAGCCGGGTGGACGGGGTGCATTCACCAGCCCTGCGGGCGCCACGCGAACCCTCTCACCAACCTCAACCCACCGCTCACATGCGCGCGACCTTCGACCTGCAATCCCACTCGCTGCACTCCGACGGCGAACTCGAGCCGGCTGCCGTCGTGCGCGCCGCCGCCGCGGCCGGCTTGGAGCTGCTTGCGTTGACCGACCACGACTCAGTCGGGGGCGTCGAGGAGGCGCTTGTGGAGGGGCCCCGCGCTGGCGTGCGGGTGATCCCCGCCACCGAGCTCTCCTCGGTCGATGAGGCCTACGAGGAGCTGCACATCCTTGGCTACCTCGTCGACCACCGCGACCCCGCCTTCGCCGCGACGCTCGAGGATCTGCGCGGCGACCGCGAGCGGCGCGTGCTCGCGATGGCCGACCTGCTGCGCGCAGAGGGCTTCGAGCTCGACGACTCCGAGTTGCGCCGCCGCCAGGCCGCCGGTGACCCGCTTGGGCGCCCCCACCTCGCGCACGCGCTGCTCGATCACCCCGCCAACGCGCCCCGCATCGCCGCCGAGGGGATCGGCAGCCTGCGTGAGCTCTTTCCCCGCTACCTGGTCCCTGGCGTCCCCACCTACGTCGCCCGCACCCGCCCCACCGTGGGCGAGGCGATCGAGCTGATCCACAGCGCCGGGGGGGTCGCGGTGTGGGCGCACCCCTTCTGGGACGTTCAGGAGCCCAACGTGGTGCGCGCGATGCTCGAGCGCTTCGCCGGACTGGGGATCGACGGCGTGGAGGCCTTCTACCCCTCGTACACCCGCGAGCAGGTCGATCTGCTCTGCGCCCTCGCCGAGGAGCTTGACCTGCTCACCACCGGCTCCTCCGACTTCCACGGCTCCGAGCACAAGACCTTCGCCGGCTTTAGGGCGTTTGAGCTCCACGGCCACGAGCCGCGGCTGGGGACGCTGGGTGCAGCGAGCGGCTCTCAAGCAGGCGCATGACCCGCCCCACCGCCGCCTCCACAGTTTCGATGCCCGAGCGCAGCACCAGGTCCGGGTGCTCGGGCGCCTCGTACGGCGCCCCCACCCCCGTGAGGCCGGACAACTCACCCGCGCGTGCCCGCGCATAGAGGCCCTTCGGGTCCCGCCGCTGGCAGAGCTCCAGTGGGGCGTCCACGAACACCTCGATGAACTGCAGCTCCGCCTCGGAGTGCAGCGCCGCCGCCGCCTCCCGATCCGCCGCGTAGGGGCTCACCAGGCTCACCAGCGCGATCGCGCCGGACTCCGCCAGCAGCCGCGCGACGTGGGCGGTGCGGCGCACGTTCTCGCTGCGCGCCGCCTCGTCAAAGCCCAGATCCCCGTTGAGCCCGTGGCGCAGGTTGTCCCCGTCCAGCAGGAACGCCGCGCAGCCCGCCTCCACCAGCCGCTCCTCCATCGCGCTCGCCATCGTCGACTTGCCCGCCGCCGGCAGGCCCGTGAACCACACCGTCGCCCCCGCGCACCCCAACGCCTCCCAGCGACGGCCGCGGGTCAGCGCCGAGCCTTGCCAGCGCACGTTGGGGCTGCAGTCGGCCTCGACGGGCGCAGCCGCGCCCCCAGCCTCGCTCAGCGCAGAGCACTGGCCGATCTTCGATCGGTCCGGGGGGCTGTAGGTGGGCGTCACGGACATCGACACGACCTTACGAAGACTGGCGGGCAGGTTAAGAGGCTTTGGCGAAACCTGGATCTCCGCTCATAGAGCGGGATCGTAGAGCACGCGGCGGGCGAGTACCCCAGGATCAGCCGATCTGTACCCCTACCGTTTGGAGGGAGGCTGCGGGAATAGCGAGCGCGCGATGACCAAGCCAACTGCGATCACCTGAACCACGACCGCGCCGAGCCATGCGCTTACGGTGCTCCCTGGGATTTCCCAGCCATTCCAGAATCCGTAGATCAGGAAGGCTATGTCGGCTATGCCGACCTGAATGCGGATTGCCTGGAATACGCGCCCGGCGATGTCCTTGCGCATCGCACGATCATCGTCCGCCTGTTTGGCGCGAATCTCGTGCTCCTTGACCCATGCCTCGTGATAGCGCCGCTTGTGATCGTCTGCAAGCTCGGGGATTAGAGTTGGTCGCAGGTCTGCGCGTGCCAACTCCTCCAACGCCGTGGGAAGGGGAGCGAGGCCGGGAGGCAGGGATGGTTCGGCGGCGTCCTCTGGCTGGGCGCCCTCCGACATTACTTGGGCAGAAGGCCGAGGTTGACCAGCCGGTAGTGCATGGCATCGGCCGACACGCCGAACTCGTAGGCGAGCGCTACAGCCCCGAGTTTCTTCTCCTCGTACATCTCTTTGACCGCCTCGCTGGGCATCAGGAGACTGGCGGCGAAACGGTTGGCGTAGATCTCCTCCTGGTTGCTGCCCTGCGAGGTCAGCAGGTCTCGGTACTCCACGTATTCCCACTCGGTGTCGCCCGTGGCACTCCGCTTGAAGTAGTGGCCGAGCTCGTGCGCGCACGTAAAGCGCTGGCGGTTCGGGCTATCGGAGGCATTGACGTATATCTCAGGGTCCTCCCCTGGCCGCTTGACCAGCATCCCCGATACGCCCTCGTCAAGGTTGGCGGCGTATGCCTTGATCCCGAGCCTTTGCGCAATCGTGAACGGGTCCACCGGCAGTACCGGCATAGCCCAAACCGTGCCCAGAAGCTCCTGTGCGTCGTTTTCGGCGTCGGTGCCCATAGCAGACGATCGTAGACGACGACCCCGAGGGAATGCTCGATTAGAGCTGCTATGGCGCGTTTTCCGTCCGACGCGACCTGTAGTTTTTGGCTTAGATAAGCCAAAAGAGACCCCCGCGCGACTGCGAATCGCCGGGGGTCTTGGATCAGGAGATGAAGGCTCCATGACCACGCGAAACGTACCACGGCGATCCGTCGCCGCAGACCTCCGGACCGTCCTTGACTCGCCGGAGGTTGTCCGTCTCATCGACCAGCTTCAGGAGACCCGTCTGACGGGCCGTCCGGGGTACCCGCTCCGGGCGATGGTGGGCATGGCGCTGGCGAAGTCCATGTATGCCCTGCCGACCTGGACGCGCACGGTCGCACTCGTCCGGGAGCACCCCGCGCTCGCGGCCGTGATCGCCCCCGACGGCGACGTTCCTTCCCATTGGGCGTGCTACCGCTTTACGGCGAAGCTGCGGGAGCACACGACCGCGCTGGAGGAGTGCATCGCGTCCGTCCTCCGCGCGCTCAAGAAGGCCAACCCGCTGCTCGGCTGGGACGTGGCGATCGACGCCAGCGACATGCCGGCGTACGCGAACGGGCACCGCTACAAGTACAAGGGCGGGCCGGAACGCGAGCGCTACAGCGACCCCGATGCGTCGTGGGGCAACCGCTCAGCCATCTCGACGCGGAAGGGCGGCGCGTTCTACGGCTATCGCCTGCACATGGCGGTCTGCGCGAAGACGGATCTACCGCTCGCGTGGCAGGTCGAGACGGCGAAGGCGAACGAAGTCCCCACCGTCGCGCCGCTGCTCGACCAACTGCACGCAGTCGGGATCGACCCAGAAACGTGCGCGATGGACAGGGGATACGACGCCGGCACGGCGTACGAGGCGTGCTCGACGCGCGGCATCGACCCCGTAGTCCCCCTGAAGAAGACCGCGGCCGTCAAGCGCGGCGAGCACAAGCCGCCACGGTGCGAGCACGGCGAGTGGACGTTCGCAGGCGCCGACCACAAGCGCGGGGCCACCAAGTGGCGCTGCCCCACCGGGGAGTGCCAGCCCGCGTCACGGTGGATCAAAGCCGACCGACTCCACCCGCTGATCCCACGCGAGACGCCCCGCTGGAAGACCCTCTACCGAGGTCGTGCGTCAGTCGAGCGGGGCTTCGGCAGGCTGAAGCACGAATGGGGCCTCGCGCCGCTGCGCGTGCGGAGGATCGAGCGCGTACGGCTCCACGCGGACCTCACGATCCTGGCGCAGCTTGCGTGCGCGCTCTCCCAAGACCTGGCGTAAAGCATTGAGTCGGTAGCGGACGCGGACGGCCGCAGGAATCGCTAAACTGGACGTCGAACATAGCTGCACGAGAGGGGGACGAGTCCGGCCAGACCCGCCCCCAGGAAAAAGTACCCAGGCGGCCCACCCAGCCCCTAGCTGGGAGCCACCATTTCTTTCTCCAGCTCTCTCGGCCCTCCACCGCCTCCTTGGGTTAGGGATTGGGGGGAAGTCTGTAGGACTGCCGTTGACGACCCGTTAGAACCGGGTCCAGGCAGTTGCCCGGGGACGGGGAAGCCACCCACCGGCGAATACTTGCCATCGATATTGACGACGCGGCCAGCTTTGGCCGCCGCCCACAAACGGGCGTTTAGGGCCGGGATGTCCGTGGGTGCGTCCAGCCCTTCGGCCTTCATATACCGGAAGAGATCGGCGGGACCCATCGGCCGGCCGGCCTTTTCAAGCGCACGCACGGCTCGTTCCTGCGAGGGCGCTGCTTTGGGCGCGCCTTTGCGTTTTGACGCCGCTTTGCGCCGCTGCACCTTACGTTTGGTGGCTCTCACGCGCTGCTCCGTGGCCGCGCTGCCCTCCGACGCTCGCTGACTTGCCCCTGAAGGGCTATCGCCTACGATGCGGCTCAGGACTTCAACCTGCGCTTGTAGCACGGTGAGGTCCTGCCGCGCGACAGTAAGAAGGCGCTTGATCTCGGGCATCTTCGCCCGAAGCTCCTTCGGGTCAGCGAGGTTGACGGACATGCGCTCTATGGGCATAGCGTGAGGATAGCGCACCTTGAAACGGAAGGGCGAAGGATGCCTCAATTTACAGCGAAGGCCCAAACGGAAGGGGCGCCACGCCCAGCCCTGCGGCGTGGCGCCCCCAGCGGTCAGCCCTCGCCGTCGGTCGGCAGATGCCCGAAGTGCTCCTCGAACTCCTCGGAGGTCAACCTGCGCTCCCCGTGGCGAGCGAGCATCGCCTCCACGCTCAGGTCGGGGCGCAGGAGCGCAGAGAGGGACACGTCGAGAGCGGACATCAAGGCGCACAACGTGGCCCACCTTGGGTTGCCGCGCCCCCGCTCGATCCCTCCAAGGTGCCCTGCGGACACCCCGGCCTTGTGGGCGAGCGCTTCGATCGTGAGGCCCTTGGCATGGCGTTCGCGGCGGACAGCCTGCCCGAGCGCGATCAACTCGTGTTTGTATTCGGTCATCGCTCGCCCCCTCAGATACAGATGAGGTCGAGGACGTCATCGATGTACCGCAGCCCGTCGGATGCCTTGAAACGCGCGCCGGTACGGTCGAGCAGCCCAAGGTGCTCCAGGTGCGCCAAGGACCCCCGCACGGCGTCCTCATCAATGTCGTGGAGTTTGCGCAGCACTTCCGTCCGGGACCACCACTCGGAGCGGCCTTTGCGGAGGAGCTGCAAGACGATGATGCGCTCGGTTGCGGGCTCACCGTCAGGAAACTGCTTGGATTCGTCGTGCATGGGAGTTCAGGCTCCTGTGTCACGACCCCGGGGCAGTTCACGCTGTCGCCGGGGTCAATTGGTAGATGCCCCGACGCTAGGCTTCCCTCATGGCCCCGTCAACCCGTTTCGCCAAGCGTTTCGCCAACCCCTCTTAACAAGCCTTAACAGAAGCCCCCTTCAGTCTACCCGCCGGTCGGTACCCAATAATCGTGGAGCGATGCTCTACCTGCTTGCCGCCCTGCTGCTCCTGCTGATCGCTCTTGTCCTCGCTCTGCTCATGCGCCAGGGTCAGGTGAGCCAGGCGCAGTTGGACCCGGGCGCGACCGACAGGATCGTTGCGGCGGTCCACTCCGATCTCGCGCGTGTCCAGGGCGATATCCAGAAGGCGGGCGTCGAGCAGCTCGTCGCCCAGAACAAGACGGTCCTCGAGCGGGAGACCGCGCGCGGAGAGGAGCAGCTCAAGGCCCGCCGGACCGAGATCGATCAGGGGCTCGCGGAGGTTCGCAAAGAGCTGGGCACCCTGCGCGAGCTGGTGCGGGAGGTCGACAAGAAGCGTGGCGAGAGCCTCGTAAAGCTTGAGACCGTAACGCGCGAGAGCAAGCAGCAGACCGAACTGCTTCGCTCTGAGACAGGCCGTCTCAACGAGGTGCTCTCCGGCGCTCAGACGCGTGGCCAGTGGGGCGAGCGCATGGCCGAGGACGTGCTGCGGGTCGCTGGGTTCATCGAGGGCGTCCAGTACCGCAAGCAACAGCAGACCGCAGGGGGCGCTTCCCGCCCGGACTTCACGTTCTTCGTGCAGGGCCAACTCCTGCACATGGATGTCAAGACGCCGATGGTCGAGTATCAGCGCTACTTGACCGGCTCCACCGACCAGGAGCGGGAGGCTGCCAAGAAAGCCTTCAAGCGCGACGTGCGCACCCGCATCAAGGAGGTCGAGACGCGCGACTACATCGACCCCGAGGGCGGCACGCTCGACTACATGCTGATCTTCATTCCCAACGAGCAGGTCTACGGGTTCATCCACGAAAACGACCCCGACCTGCTCGACGAGGCGCTTCAGCGCAAGGTTGTGCTCTGCTCGCCGCTCACCCTGTTCGCGATCCTCGCCGTCATCCGCCAGGCGAGCGAGAACTTCAAGCTGGCCCAGCAGACCAACGAGATCCTGCGGGCGCTCGGCGGGTTCAACAAGCAGTGGGGCATGTTCAAGGACCAGATGTCCAAGGTCGATCGGGCACTGGAAACCTCGCGGAAAGCCTACGCCGACCTCCTGGACACGCGCACGCGCCAGCTCGACCGGCAAGTCGAACGGGTTGACGGACTGCGCCTCAGCGCCGGGCTCGATGAAGGCGACGAGATGACAGCGGACACCGATGTGGGTGTGCTCACGCTGTCGCGCGCCTAAGGGCTTATCTCGGTAGGTACGTGCGACTGGGGTGGTCGAGGGTCGAGCGAGGCGCGTCTACCGGCCCTCCCCCAGCACCGCCTGCCCGGCGAGTCGCTGAGGGAACGCGGGCCCTTACTCTCCTTCAGCCTGGGCGCGCGCGGCGAGCGCCTCCAGCACGCGCTCCACCGCCGCGTCGATGCCTTCCTCGTAGGTGCTCAGCACGACGTCGGGCCGCTCGGGCGGCTCGTAGGGAGCGCCAACGCCGGTCAGGCCCGTGAGCTCTCCGGCGCGGGCGCGGGCGTAGAGACCCTTGGGGTCGCGTTGCTCGCACAGCGCCAGCGGAGTGCTGACGAACACTTCGATGAAGTCGAGACCCTCCGCGGCGTGCAGCGCAGCGGCCATCTCGCGATCTGCGGCGTAGGGGCTGACGAGGCTGACCAGCGCGACCGCGCCGCACTCCGCCAGCAGCCGCGCGACGTGAGCGGTGCGACGCACGTTCTCCGCGCGCGCCGCCTCCTCGAAGCCCAGGTCGCCGTTGAGCCCGTGGCGGAGGTTGTCCCCGTCGAGCAGGTACGCCGGGCGGCCCGCCCGCACGAGCCGCTCCTCGACCGCGCGCCCGATCGTTGACTTCCCCGCCGCGGGCAGCCCCGTCAACCAGACCGTCGCGCCGCTGAACCCAAGGGCCTCGCGCCGCTGGCTGCGCGTCATCGTCGCGCGCTCCCACCGCACGTTCGGGCTGCGCTCCGTTCGCTCCTGAGAGCTCGAAGCGTCCTCGCCCTGCGCCTCGGTGTCGAGGATCACCCCCGCCGCCACCGTTTCGTTGGAGGCCTCGTCGATCACGATCAGGCTGCCCGTCGTGCGGTTGCGACGGTAGGAGTCGAACACCACCGGGGACGTCAGCTCCACCCGCACGCGCCCCAGGTCGTTCAGCGCGAGCGTGCTCGCGTGCTCGTCGCGGTGCAGCGTGTCCACGTCGATCCGGTAGCGCACCTCCAGTGAGCTCACCGCCGTGGTACGCGTGGTGTGCTTCACCAGGTAGCGCCGCCCCGGATCGAGCGGCCGCTCGGACATCCAGCACAGCAGGCTCTCGAAGCCCTGAGAGACCGTCGGCTGGTTGTGCGCGCGCGCAATCGTGCTCCCCCGGCCCACATCGACCTCGTCGGCCAGCCTGAGCGCCACCGACATCGGCGGGAACGCCTCCTGCACCGGCCCGTCGAAGGTGTCGATGCCCGCCACCGTGGTGTGCTGCCCGCCGGGAAGCACCACCACCTCGTCGCCCTCCCGCACGATCCCGCCTGCCACCTGACCCGCGTAGGCGCGGTAGTCGGCGGGGGGGTGGGACCCAATCCGTCGCGGGCGGATCACCCACTGCACCGGGAAGCGCACGTCGATCAGGTTGCGGTCCGAGGCGATGTGGACGTGCTCCAGGTGGTAGAGCAGCGGCGGGCCCTGGTACCACGGCATCGCCTGCGAGCGCTCCACGACGTTGTCGCCCTGCAGCGCCGAGATCGGTATGAACGTCACGTCCTGGATGTCCAGGCGCGCTGCGAAGCGCTCGAACTCGTCCACGATCGAGGCGAACGCCTCCTCCTCGTAGCCGCGCAGGTCCATCTTGTTGACGCACACCACCAGGTGCGGGATCGCCAGCAGCGAAGCGATGAACGCGTGCCGTCGGGACTGTGCCACCACGCCCTTGCGGGCGTCGACCAGCACGATCACGAGGTCGGCGGTGGAGGCGCCCGTGACCATGTTGCGCGTGTACTGCTCGTGGCCGGGGGTGTCCGCGATGATGAACCTCCGCTGCGCGGTCGCGAAGTAGCGGTAGGCCACGTCGATCGTGATGCCCTGCTCGCGCTCGGCCCGCAGCCCGTCGGTGAGCAACGAGAGATCGAGGAAGTCGTGGCCCATCCGCCGGCTCGTCAGCTCGACGTGCTCGAGCTGGTCGGCGAGCACCTGCTTGGAGTCGTAGAGCAGCCGCCCGATCAGCGTGCTCTTGCCGTCGTCCACCGAGCCCGCCGTGGCGAAGCGCAAGAGCTCCACGGGGCGCTCGGTGAGCCGCCGGAAGACCTCCTGGGTCTCCCCCTGTACCGCGACCCCGCCGTTGTGCGACTGCGTATCGATAGATGCCATCAGAAGTACCCCCGTCGCTTGCGGTCCTCCATCGCGGCCTCACTCGCGCGGTCGTCCCCGCGGGTCTGCCCGCGCTCGGTGACCTCGGTGGCGGCGATCTCGGCGACCACGTCGGCGAGCGTCGCCGCGTCGGACTCCACGGCCCCGGTGCAGGTCATGTCCCCGACGGTCCGGTAGCGCACCCGCGCGGTGAACGGCCGCTCGTCGTCCACAAGCTGGACGAAGGGGCTCATGGCGTAGAGCATCCCTTCGCGCGCGAACACCTCGCGCTCGTGGGCGAAGTAGATCGAAGGCACCTCCAGGGCCTCCTCGGCGATGTACTGCCACACGTCCAGCTCGGTCCAGTTGGAGATCGGGAAGACCCGCACGTGCTCCCCACGGCGGATGCGCCCGTTGAAGAGGCTCCACACCTCCGGGCGCTGGCGCTGGGGTTCCCACTGGCCGTGCTCGTCACGGAAGGAGAGGATGCGCTCCTTGGCCCGCGCGCGCTCCTCGTCACGCCGGGCGCCGCCGAACGCCGCGTCGAAGCCGTGCTCGGCGATCGCGTCCAGCAACGTCACAGTCTGCAGCGCGTTGCGTGAGGCGTAGGGACCCGTCGTGTCCTCCACGCGGCCTCGCCGGATCGAGTCCTCGACCGACGCCACGATCAGCCGCTCCCCCAACTCCGCCGCCCTGCGGTCGCGGAAGTCGATCGCCTCCGGAAAGTTGTGGCCCGTGTCCACGTGCATCAGTGGGAACGGGAACGGTCCCGGGCGGAACGCCTTCTCGGCGAGCCGCAGCAGCACGATCGAGTCCTTGCCCCCGCTGAACAGCAGCACCGGGTGCTCGAACTCGGCCGCGACCTCGCGCATCACATGGACCGCCTCGGCCTCCAGTGCGCGCAGGTGCGAGAGGCGGTAGGTGGCGGAGGGATCGTCCCCCGGGCGCACGCCGGGGGTGGTCAGGCCCTGGGCCTCCGCGGACAGCTCCGGTTCCATCGTGTGTGGCATGGGCCAGCAACGGTTTCGGGCGCACGAGACTTGTGCGCCTCGGGCTGCAAAATGGATGAAGCTACGCTCTCCAAGCGCTACAAGTCTAGATGCAGACGCAGTGCGTCGTCGAGTGTGCTCATCAGCCGATCGGGCAGCCGACCGAGCTTTTGGCCGATGCGCTCGGCGTCGATCGAACGGACCTGCTCGGCCTGGGCCTTGGAGTCCTGCGGTAGGCCGCCGGCTCCAGCGGGTAGCAATACCTGGAAAGGGTAGACGCGCTCGACGCTTGACGTAATCGGCACGACCGTCAACACCCCGCGCCCGAGTCTGGCCGCTGTGCTGTTCGCGGCGTCGTTGCTCACGATGACAGCGGGCCGGCGCTTGTTTGCCTCCGCGCCGCGGGCGGGGTCGAGATCGACCAGGCGCACCTCGCCGCGCTGCATCACAGCCCATCGCTGACGAGCGCGTCCCAGCGGTCAGCTTCGCCGTTCGCGTCCCACTCCGCCCACGCGTCCCCGTATGCGTCATGGAGCTCGCCGAGACGAAGCACTCGGATCGCCTGATGCACAACGGCGGAGCGTGACGAGTACGCATGGGCGCTGGCGTAGGCATCCAAGAACGCCACGTCTTCCCCCGGGAGGCTCACACTCACCTTCATGCTTATTATCCTACCAGACTTCCGACCATCTGGGCGGCGGCAAGTAGCAGCCCGGGTGCCTTCGAGATCGGGTCCGTGCCTCGGAGGTCGTTGTACGACGCCTCCAGCTCGTGTGCACAGACGCCTCCAACTCGTGTGCACAATCTCTGGGAGATAGTCACTTGGGAGATCGCCGACGGCGGCAAGTGAACGAGCCACTGCGCAAGTGCAGCCCCTCGGTCGCCGTTATGCGGTCAGAGGGACCCGTCGTGGGAATCCGCTCGCATCCATCGACCGCGCGTCGGGTTGTAGAAGATCGGACGTGGAGTGAACTCGACAGGAGGCAGGTGCAGGATGGGGAGGCTGACAATCCGCCGCGGGCTTGCGCTCTGCGCAGCGCTGACGGCCGGCGGGGCGCTCGCGCTGCCCTTCGCCTCGGTGGCGACCACCCCCGCCCCTGCAACCACGTCCACCGGAACGACCACCACGACCACCACACCCACGACGACCACAACCACGACGACTCCCAAACCCGCCCTCAAACCGCTCCCTCCGATCGCCTACGCCGGGTACATCGAAAAGACAACCCCCTCCTCAGCGGTGCTCAAAGCGAGGATCAACCCCCAGGGGGTGGCGACCGAGTACTACTTCCAGTATGGCCCCACCACCGCGTACGGCTTCCAAACGCCGCCCGCCGCGGCCGGTAGCGCGACCCAGGAAAGCAAGTTCACCCAGGAGGTCACCGGGCTTCAGCCCTACACCACCTACCACTTCCGCGTCCTCGCACGCAGCTCCGCGGGGACGACGGCCAGCGCGGACGCCACGTTCACCACCAAAAAGGTCCCGCTGTCGCTAACCGTCTCCGTCGCCCCCAGCCCGGTCGTGTTCGGCCGCCCGCTCGAACTCTCGGGCACGCTCTCGGGGACCGGCAACGCCGGCGTGGAGATCGTCCTACAGGCCAACTCCTTCCCCTACAGCCACGGCTTCCACGACATCACCAGCCCCGTGGCCACCGATGCCGCCGGGGGCTTCTCCCTCCCGATCACGGGCCTGCTGGAGAGCACCCAGCTGCGCGCCGTCACCGTCGGCAAACCGACGATCTCAAGCCTCGCGATCTCAGAGCTCGTCATGGTGCGCGTCACCCTCCACGTGCACCCCGCCCGGCGCCGCGGGTACGTGCGCCTCTACGGCACCGTCACGCCCTCCGAGCCCGGCGCCGGAGTGGCGTTCGAGCGGTTCGACCACGGCCGGTACGTGCCGGTCAGCGGGACCACGATCAGAGCCCACGCCGGGGGGGTCTCGCGCTTCGGCCGCACCATTCACGTGCGCCGCCGCGGCCTCTACCGCGCGCTCGTGCAGGTCCCGAGCGGCGCCCAGGTCTCAGGCCGCAGCCGGCCCGTCCTGATCCGCTGAGGTACCCGGCCAGCCCCATGACGCCACGCGACGGCCTGCGCGCCTTCGGGCTCAGCCTACAAGTTCGAACGCGCGACCCCCGGGCGCCTGGGAGTCGCGGCCCGCTGGCGAGCCGCGACTCCAGATACGGTCAACCACGCCGGCGGCGATCGCGGACTGCTGGTCGGGAGTGGACGCGATCGGCTGGGAGGGGGTGGTCGACGGCGCCTCGTTCGTCGCCGAGCGAGGCCGCGCCGGCGACCACCGCTTCGTACATGGGGAGCGCTCGGTGCACCACCTCTCCGCCGACGCCGCCGTTCTGCTGTGCGCCACCCACGACGACGAGGAGCCGATCAGGTGGCGAGTGATCCTGGATTCGGTGCTCTTCAGCGTCGCGCTGATCTGCGGCTACGAGGCTCTACATGCAGGGGCATTCGCAACGCCGGCGGGAGCCGTTGCGATCACCGCCGCCGCAGGTGGCGGCAAGAGCACCCTGCTGGCCGCGTTGCTCCGTGGCAGCTGCCCCATGCTCGCCGATGACGTAGTCGTGCTCGAGTCCCGTGGAGAGGCCCGTCCGCTCGCCCATCCCGGTCCGCCCCTGATGACTGTGCCTGCCGATGTCGACCCTTTGCCAGGGGTCGCAGTTGCGTCCGTCGAGGAGGAGCGCTGGGTGGCCGTTCCGGCTCATCCGCAAGCGCTCCCGCTGGCGGCGCTAGTCGTGCTGAACCGCCGCCCGGGCCTTGCCACAGGACTGCGCAGAGCTCACAGTCCGCTTGTTGCCACGATGGGCTCGCTGCTGTGCTTTCCACGCGTACCCGAGCGCGAGCGCGCCCGCTTCGAATTGGCCGGTGCGATCGCCTCGCACGTCCCCATTTGGCAGTTTGACGCCGATCCGAGCGTCGCTCCCGACACCCTGGCCGGCCTGTTGCGGGCGAAGCTCTCCGAGCCCCAGGAGCCCGAGCGAAAGCCAATCTAACGTCGTTCGACAACCGAACGTAAGCAGGGTTTACGACCGTTGTTAGGGTCTCATCGGCTGCCCGTGCGATTGGGCTCACGCGGACGATCCCTCAGAACCCGACCCCGTTAGAACCGATCCCCTCCCCACCCCATGAGCTCTACTCCCTCAGCCCCAGCCGCCCCCAACGAGGCAGTCGCCTCGCTGCCGGGAGCGTCCGCGCTCGAGCTCGAGCATCTCTACCACCGTTGGAAGGGCCCAAAACCGCCCGTGCTCGACGATGTCAGCCTGACACTGCGTGCGGGCGAGGTGACCTGGATCGGCGGGCGCAACGGCGTGGGGAAGACCACACTGCTACGTCTGGCCGCCGGCATCCTGCTGCCCCAACGCGGAAGCGTACGCATCGGCGAGCTCACGCCCGAGTCGAAGGGGGGTCGCTACCGTCGGCAGATCGGCTTCCTCTCGGCAGGCGACCGCAGCCTGCAGGCGCGTATGCGCGTCGCCCAGCAGCTCGACTACTGGGCCCGGCTCGCCTACGTGCCCCGCGAGCGACGTGCCGAAATGGTGGCAAAGAGCCTGCAGCGGTTCGACCTGGAGGAGTTCGCCGAGCGGCGGGTCGACCGGATGTCTATGGGCCAGCGACAGCGCATCCGGCTCGCGATGGCGTTCCTGCACGAACCACACGTGCTGCTGCTGGACGAGCCACGCAACTCGCTCGACGACGACGGCTACCGGCTGCTCAGCGAGCAGATCGAGCGAGCGGCCGCCCGTGGCGCCACCATCCTGTGGTGCTCCCCGCGAGGGGAGGACCGGGTGATCGCGTGCGACGCCGGCTACACCCTCCAGAACGGTCGCCTGGAGCCCGCCGAGTGAGAACCAAACAAGTTCTGAGACCGTGGTTCGAAGCCATGCTGGGAATCGTCCGCCGCGACGCGATCCTGTTCGTCAGCTACCGCGCACAGCTCGTCTCGCAGTTTCTGGGCCCCCTGTTCTCGATCGCCGTCTTTTACTACATCAGCCACCTGCTCACCGCGAAGACCTTTCACTCCCCTGGCGGCTACTTCGGCTTCGTGATCGTGGGACTGGTGATCGTCCAGATTCTCACCCTCTCGTTGGGCATCATGCCCGGGAGCGTGCGCCAGGAACTGGTCTCCGGCACGATCGAGCGCTTCCTGGTCAGCGCTCACGGCCCGGTGAACGGCATCCTCGGCACGATGCTGTTCCCGCTGTGCAACGCGTTCTTGAGCGGCATCATCACGTTGGTGCTGGCCACCGTGGTCTTCGGGCTGCCGCTCGCCGCGACCTCGTTCCTCGCAATCCCCGTGGCGCTCCTTGGCGTAATCGCCTTCCTGCCGTTCGCGCTCTTCCTCGTCGCGCTGGTGATGGCGTTCAAGCAGGCGGCGAGCGCGACCCAGTTCATCGTGTCCGGCATCGCGATCGTCGGTGGCCTGTACTTCCCCATCGCGGTGCTTCCGGGATGGATTCGCTGGATGTCCGAAGCGCAGCCGTTCACGCCCGCCACCGACCTGCTGCGCCACCTGCTGGTGAACGCGCCCCTGGTGCACCCCGCGGTGGTGGAGCTGCTCAAGCTCGTGGGTTTCTCCCTGGTGTTGCTTCCAGCCGGTTTCGCGCTCCTGCGTGCGGCCATTCGCTACGGTCAGCGCACCGGAACAATCGCCGAGTACTGAAAACGAATCCAGGAGATGGTGGATGCAGATCCAGCCTGAGGCGCCCGCCGGTCCCGTTCGCGAGCGAGCGGTGAGGAGCACGGCGCTCGGCCTGTTGCTCGAAGTCGACCCCGGTATCGACGTCCCCGGAATCCCGGACGTCGATACCGCCGCTGTCGGCGGCCCCGACGTTCCCACCCTGGAAAGCCCGGTCCCTGCTCCTACCTCTCAGCCGGCGACACGTGTGAAGCTGGATCCGCAAGAGCTCGCGCGGCGTTGGAGCTCCGCCGCCCACACCCCCGGGGCCATACGCGAACTGCGCGACGGGAGCACGGTGCTACTCACCGTCGAGCTCGCCCCCCCCGCCGGCTATCTCCTGCACGCGCCGGGGATCGGACGCATCCTGGTCGCACCGGATGGAAGCGAGCTGGTCTGCGACCCGGAGTCGGGGAGCTCGGAGTGGACAACCCTCCTCTACGCCCAGGCCCTGCCGCTGGCGGCGACTCTCAGAGGGTTCGAGGTGCTGCACGCTTCGGGAGTGGTGCTGGGGGGCAGGGCGGCACTGTTCGCGGGCCCGTCGGGCGCCGGCAAGTCCTCGCTGGCAGCCGCCCTGCTGCGCCGCGGGGCGGCGCTGCTCAGCGACGATACGGTCGCACTCGAGCTGCGCGGCGGCGGGATGATCGCCCATCCCGGCGCGGCCCTGCTGCACCTGCGAGCCGACGAGCACGAGCGTCTTTCCACGTGGGAGCGCGCGGTCCTCGGCTCCCGCACCACGTTCCTCGGCAAGCAGCGCTACAGCCCGGGCGCAACCGCAGCCCCGGCACCGCTCGGCGGACTGTTCTTACTGGAGCGCTCCACGCACGACCCCCCCGTCGAACGTATCGAGGCGGTCAACCCCTTCGCGCTGCTGGCCACCACCTTCAACCTGTCGGTGCGGACCCCCGAGCGCCTGGTCCGCCACCTCGACCTGGCGGTCGCCCTGGCCGCCACGAAACGCATCTATCGCCTGCGCGTACAGCCCGGCACGAACGCGACGCAGCTCGCGGACACCCTGCACGAGCTTCTGCCGGAGCTCTGAATCGATGTTCGCCGTCGCGTGGGGCGAGCGGGCGGTGCAGCTGCTCCAGCTCGCGGGGACGCGTGTCGGCAACGCGCCCGAGCGCGCCGGCCCGCTGGCGGTCGTAGGCGCGCAGAGCGCCGCCGACGGAAGCTGGCGCTGCTGGATCTCCGGACGTCTGACGAACGCCGAGGCGCTGCGCGAACGGTTCGGCCTCCCTCCCGCAGCGGAGCCGCCTGAGTTGATCGCGCGGGCCCACGCGCAGCTCGGTCCGGGCGCCTGCGAGCTGCTGCGCGGGACGTTCGTCGTGGTGGCCCTCGACCGAGACCGCGGGGTCGCGACGCTCGTCCGCGACCACCTCGGGGGCCGCCCGCTCGTGCACGCTCGCGTCGGCGGCGGAGCGCTATTCGCCGAACACGAGCGCACCGTCGTCGATCTGCTGCCGAGCACCCCCGGGCCCGATCGTCTGTCCCTGGCGCAGTGGATCGAGCGCGGCAACACCTCCCCCGGTCGCACTCTATTCGAGGGCATCCGGCGCATCCCGCCAGCCCACAGGGTCCTGCTCCGCGGGGACAGCATCGCGATCGAGCCTTACTGGCACCCCCGCTACGAGGGCGTCGCCTCGGGGTCGCAGCAGGCGATTGCCGAACGCCTGCGCACCCAGGCGTTCGCCGCGGTGCAGCGCGCCGCCCAGGAGGCAAGCCGACCTGGGGTGCGGCTCAGCGGGGGCCTCGACTCGGCCTGCGTGGCCGCGGGGCTCGCGGCGCAGAAGGGGCCCGCGAACGGGGCGTGCGCGCTCGCCGCGACATTCCCGACGCACCCCGAGACCGACGAGCGCGAGCTGATCGAGGCGACCGCGCGGCACACCGGCCTGGCCGTCGAGCTGGTCCCCTTCGACGATCGCGCCTCGATTCTCGCGCCAGCGCTCGAGCACATCGATCGCTGGAGCCTGCCGCCGGTGACGCCGAACCTGTTCGTGTGGAAGCCGCTGATGGCGAGCGCCCGCCGCACGGGTGTAGACGCGATGCTCGACGGGGAGGGGGGCGATGAGCTGTTCGGATTCGCGCCCTACCTGATCGCCGACATGCTGCGCACCGGGAGAGCGCTGGCAGCGTGGAGGCTGACGCGGCGCATCCCGGAAGTCGGGGCCGACGCGGACCTGCGCTTGCGCCTGCGAGCGCTGCGCGTATACGGCCTCAGCCGCTTGGTCCCCTCCGCAGTGAAGCGCCGGCGCCGGACGGCCGCGAGCCCACCGGGATCGCTGCTGCTGGCGTCTGACGCATCGGCGCTCAGGGAGCTCGAAGACGGCCGGCGGGGACGCGGGCTCGACGGCCCGATGTGGTGGCGGGCGCTAGCGCAAGACCGGATGGAGGCGGGCGAGGCGCTCGGCGTGTCGGCCCAGCTTCGCCGCGAGGCGATCGACGAGCGGATCGACCGGCGCCACCCCTTCCTGTTCGACCTCGATCTGCTGCAGACGGCGCTCGCCAACCCCCCCTGGATGCAGTTCGACCCGGTCCGCGACCGCGCGCTCCTGCGCGACGCGCTGGCCGGCCACATCCCGGAGGCGGTGCGCACCCGTCACGCGAAGAGCTTCTTCACCGCGCTGCTGCCCGCCGGGCTCGCGGCCGACGGAGCGCTGCTCGCCGAGGGCCCCGCACGGGGCGACGCGCCTGTTCGCGCGTTCGTGGGCACCGAGCCTCTGGAGCAGCTCCTGCGCGGCGGGCCCGTTCCTCGTGAGGGTCGAGCCGCGCGCCGGCTGTGGCAGGTCGGTCTGGCCGACGTGTGGCTGCGGGCGCTCGAGCGCCCCGAGTACCCGCGCGAGCTGCTTGACAGGACCATGCGCCGCCTGTAGAGGAGCAACGCAGCTCAACAGGACCATGCGCCACGTGTAGAGGAGCGACGCAGACCGCCCAACAGGACCATGCGCCACGTGTAGAGGAGCGACGCAGACCAGTACTTTTTCCGGCCTTGTATGCAGCACCAGCCTTCATATCATTTGCTCTGCATCCGTCCTCCATCTACGAAAGGAAGCTCATGGAGAAGGACACCAAGTACGAAACCCCCAGGATTGAGGATCACGGGGATCTTGCTGAACTCACCGCGGGTACCAGCTCAGGCGAATTTACCGACGCCACTTTCCCCATCAACACCCCGAAGAAAGACCTGACCTTCCATTCTTCGCCGACGCCGTAGGCTGCGGCACGTAGACGGATACGGTGCCCATGTGCCGGTCTCGAGCGCGAGACCGGCATTTGGCGTTTAAGGGGAGCCCGACCCCGACCGGGAGCTGAGCCGCGCGCACCGGAGTCGGCCACGGTCCAGCCGACTCTTCGCTGGTCGTCGAAAGTCTGCAGCGGCGAACACCGTTGCTACGGAGCTGTCCCCGTACCGACGCCGACGTTTCCCAACCAACGAGAAGGATGTGCGATCGATGTACCGTCTTCCGCGCGTGATGCGCTACCGGCCGTGGCAGATCGCGATCGCCGTGGCTGTGATGCTGGGCATCGCCGCGCCCGCCGCCGGCGCCTCGTCGGAAATCGAACACGTCTGGGCGTTCGAAGGCGGCGAAGTCGCTGTTCAGCCTGCGGCGAACGGAAAGCTTGTGGGCATCGTCGTCAAGCCGACGAAGTTCGCAGAGTGCACTCACCAGGCGGGCGAAGAAATGTGGACCGACATCACCCCCCAGCTGGACGGGTCCTACTGGGGGCTGCACCAGTGGTTCGCTGCGGGATCGTGCCTGCACGATCCCGTGCCGGGGCCCACGGCTTGGCGGGTGCTGCACAAGCCCAACGGATCCAAGTACCTGCTCGTGTGCTTCAGCGCACCTGGCAAGACACAACCGACGATCGCGCCCGACGGCTCCACCGCCAACTGGACCTTCGGCTGCAAGGAATCTGCGCCGACGGCGCCTCTACCAGTCGTATCCAACGGCCACTCGGGCAACGGCGGCGCCGGTCAGGTCAGCTTCCGCGGGGTCGTCCTGCTCCCCCGGGCCACTCAATGCGTGAGACGGCACTCGCTGAAGATCAGGCTCCGCGATCCTAAGCGTGACCCTCTGAAGCGAGTCGTGGTCAAGATCAAGAAGCGAACTGTGGCGGACGTCCGCGGTGTTCAGAGGCTGAGGCGGGGCATTGTCCTCAAGGGCCTGCCCAACGGCGTCTACACGCTCAAGATCGTGGCTACCACAGTTCTCAACCAGCGGCTCTCCGGCCGCCGCACCTACCACAGCTGTGGGAAGGGCTCCTCGGTAAAGGTCCCGCTGCACCGGACAAGCCGCCGCTGAGCAGCGGCGGCCCCGCGGCCTGCTCGCGCCTTGCTCGGGACGAGTGCCGCCTGCCCGCGCGTCCCGGGCAGGTAGCTACCTACCGCGCGTTCCGGGCGGTAGGTAGCTACCTACCGCGCGTTCCGGGCGGTACACCGCTTTGCGCGTTCCGGGCGATAGCGACCGCTTTGCGCGTTCCGGGCGGGTACGCATCCTTTCCGGCGGGTTAGGGGCCACCAGGGAGGCGATCATGGTTCAATCCGTGGAATCTGGAAGAATCTTCGCGCCATTGGAGTTCATGCAAGTACGCACGCATCGACCTCAGGCTGCAAAGGATCCCTCATGCCTCCCAACACCACGCCCAACGCCGCATCGCTGCTGACGTCGAGGATCAGGGTCCCCCAGCATGTGGTCTACCGCAGCCTTCCCTCGGAGACCGTCGTGCTCAACCTCCAGACAGGGCGATATCACGGGCTCAACCCGACCGCGGGCAGTATGCTCGAGGCGCTGAAGCAGGCCTCCTGCGTGCGTGACGCGGCGGCCGCGGTAGCCGAGGAGTACGGACAGCCGCAGGCGGACGTCGAGCAGGACATCTGCGAGCTCTGCAACGCTCTGCTCGCGCGGGAACTCATCGAGCTCGATGGCGTGTCAGCGCGCTGAGCGGCACAGAGCGCCGGCTCGCAGCCTGCCACCCACGCGCCCGCTGCGCCCGCTGGAGCGTGTGCGCCTCGCCTGTGAGATCGTCATGGCCTACCTGCAGGCGCGCCGTGAGCTGCGACGCGCCCCAATCGCCTCGGCGGTGGCAGCCCTGCGCTCGGAGCCCCCGCGGGCGGCCGTCGCCGCGGCCACGGTCGAGGAAGCCCGCCGTCTAGGCTACGCAGTGGCCCGGACCCTGGCGCTGATGCCGGGTGACACCCGCTGCTTGGCGCGCTCGCTCGTCCTTACCCGGCTGCTGGCCCGGCGGGGGATACCAGCCAAGCTCGTGATCGGCGCACGGGCCGCTCCGGACTTTCTCGCCCACGCCTGGGTCGAGTACGACGGCCAGCCCGTCCTCTCCCCCGGAGACGGGTCGTTCGGGCGGCTCGTCGAGCTCTGACGGGCTCCTTCAGCCGGCCCTCGGCGGCTGTTGTGTCCTTAATGGCAACCCAAGTCTGAAGCCGACTGCCGTAAGTCTTGAGCGACGGTCGCCGTTAGTCGAGCGTGCCCAGAGCCAGCACTGAGATGGATCGGCCGGCCGCGGCGCGCGGGGCCGGCGCCAGAGCGGCCGTCGCGCTGATCGCCGACGAGGGCCCGCGGGCTGGCATCGGCGCGATCCTGAGAGATCGGGAGATCGAGTTCACCGCGTTCGACGACGTCGAGGCTCTGCTCGAGCACCCAGCAGGAGAGCTTCCCGCGCTTGTCGTGTTGTGGATCGAGGGCGCGAGCTCCTCGCCGGCGCCGCAGGTCGAGCTGCTGCGCCAACACGTCGAGCAGGCCCCGATCGTGGTGATCTGCGACGGCATGGAGCGGTGGGAGGTCCGTGCGGCCCTGGCGAGTGGCGTGGCCGGGGTGGTGCTGGAAGAGGAGATGACCGATGCGCTCGGCCCCTGCCTGGCGGCGGTGCAGGCGGGACAGATCTGCGTTCCGCGGCGGCACTGGCGGCAGATCGAGCCGCCCGCGCTCTCCACACGGGAGAAGCAGATTCTCGGATTGGTGGTCATGGGCTATATGAACAGCCAGATCGCCGAGCAGCTGTTCCTCGCGGAAAGCACCGTCAAGAGCCACCTCTCCTCCGTATTCGGGAAGCTGGGGGTCCGCTCGCGCAACGAGGCGGTCAACCTCATCCTCGATTCCGAGCGCGGCCTGGGGATGGGCATTCTTGCTCTCGGGGGAGAGCCCCTGGAGGCGACACCGGCTGCGGCGCAATGACTCGGGCAGACGCAATCGCAGTTACAAGAGCCGCGCGGTCGGGGGATTGCCGGCCAATGGACACCGGCTAGCGACGATAGAGGCCAAGGAGGCGCACTACACAATGGGTGGGGGAATCGGCAGCAAGACGGAGATACCCTTTTCGCACGTCCGTCCCGCGGCTGGCGCCGAGGATTTCACCGGGCTTGAAGCGAGACGCGGCCACAGCGCGGCTCACCGCGACGCGCCGATCGCCGAGACGCACGAACTGGCGGCGGAGGCCGTAAACCTGGACGCGCCGATCGCCGAGACGCATGGTCCGGCGGCGGCGGAGGCCGCAAACCTGTCGCGCGGCGCGCTGTTCCGCCGCTCGCTGCTGGCGGCTGACGTCGTGGCGATCGTCGGCGCCTTTGTGCTGCTGGCGCAGCTCTCCTCGAGGTCGCTGCAGCTGACCTGGGTGAGCGTCTGCGGGCTGTTGACGCTGCTTGTGGCAGCCAAGCTCTTCGGCCTCTACGACCGGGACGAGGCGTTGCTGCACAAGACGACGCTCGATGAGGCCCCGAAGGTGTTTCATCTGGCAACCCTGGGTGCTCTGGTCGCGTGGCTGGCGGGTGGGTTCGTCTTGAACGGCACCACGCTCGACCGCCCCGAAGCGTTGGTGCTCTGGTTAACGCTGGCGCTCCTGCTGATCGTGGCGCGGTCGATGGCGAGAGCGGTGATGCTGCGGGTCGGGCCGCCCGAGCGATGCCTGTTCATCGGCGATCAGGCATCGGCCGGCACGATCAGATCGAAGCTCGCGGGCCATGGCGGAGTCAAGGCCGAACTGGTCGCCCACCTGGACCTCGACGACGTCGCCGTGTGGTCCACCGAGACCTTCTCGGCACAGAGACTCGCGGAGGTTCGCCACCTGGCTCGAACGCTCGACGTGCACAGAGCGATCGTGGCGCCCCGCAGCGCCGACGCCGGCGAGATGCTGGACCTGGTGCGCACGCTGAAGGCGGTGGGGGTGAGGGTCAGCGTGCTGCCACGCCTCCTGGAGGTGGTGGGATCCTCAGTTGAGTTCGACGATCTCCACGGCGTAACGCTGATGGGGGTCAGGCGCTTCGACCTGACCCGCTCGTCGGCCGCCGTCAAGCGCGCCTTCGACCTGATTGGCGCCTCGCTCGGGCTGCTGGCAATCGCGCCCCCGATGATCGTGATCGCGGTGGCGATCAAGCTCGACAGCCGGGGCCCGCTGTTCTTCCGCCAGCTGCGGGTGGGGCGCCACGGGAAGCACTTCAGCGTCTTGAAGTTCCGCACCATGGTTCCCGACGCCGAGGCGCTGAAGGACTCGCTGCGCCACCGCAACGAGGCTCAGGAAGGACTCTTCAAGATCGCCGAGGATCCCCGGGTAACCCGCGTGGGAAAGCTGCTGCGCCGCAGCGCCCTGGACGAGCTCCCCCAGCTCTTCAACATCTTCAGGGGCGAGATGAGCCTCGTGGGTCCGCGTCCGCTCGTGGTCGACGAGGACCGCTGCGTCGAGGGGTGGTACCGCCGTCGGCTGGAGCTCAAGCCGGGCATGACAGGACCGTGGCAGATCCTCGGCCCGGCCCGCGTTCCGCTGCGGGAGATGGGGGCGATCGACTACCTGTACGTCGCGAACTGGTCGCTGTGGGGCGACATCAAGATCCTGCTGCGCACCGTCCCGCACGTGGTCGGCCGGCGGGGGCTGTGAGGCGCCTCGGCGAGGTCGCTGTCGCCGCGAGCCGCCATCCGGCAGACGGCGATGACCATGCCGGCCACGAAGAGCCACGCGAGCGATAGCAGGGTGAGGGCGATTAGCATTGGATCGTGCGATGGAGGGGGCTACCTCTATAACCCATACCTCCGTCGTATAGACCACCTATCGGACGGAACTTAGATCCGCTTTACCGGTCCCTGCGGGGATTGGACGGGGTGTCACCTGCGTGCAACAGACTCTCGCGCCGATCACAGACCATACGTTCGTGTTCATCGGCGGCCTGCACCGCAGTGGAACCACCCTGCTCGCACGCTGGCTGGCCGACCATCCCGCGGCGAGCGGCTTCACCGACACCGGAGCGATCGAAGATGAGGGGCAGCACCTCCAGTCCGTTTACCCGATCGCGAGCCAATACGGAGGGCCGGGGCGGTTTGGTTTTGCGACCGAGATGCACGTCACCGAGAGCTCGCCGCTGGTCACCGAGGCAAACCAGCGGCAGCTGCTCGCCACTTGGAGTCCGCACTGGGACTGCGAGCGGCCGGTGCTGATCGAGAAGTCGCCGCCGAACCTGCTCAAGGCACGATTCCTGCAGGCGATGTTCCCGGGCGCCCGTTTTGTCATGGTCTTGCGCCATCCGATCGCCAACGCCTTTGCCACTCAAAAGTGGAGCGGCACCCGGCTGTACAACCTGATCCGCCACTGGCTCGTATGCAACGAGATCATGCTGGCCGACATGGCCCATCTACGCCACGTCACGGTGGTCCGGTACGAGGATCTGGTGGTAAGTTGCGATGAGGAGCTTACGCGCCTGCACAGGTTCATCGGCCTGGAGCCTCGATCGCATGATCTGAAGCCCCGCGAAGGACTCAATGACACCTATTTCGCGCGCTGGGACCAGCTGCAGCGCAACCTGGGGGGACCGCTGTACCGGGAGCTGATCGTGCGGCGTTTTGAGACGCGGGTGAACCGCTTCGGCTACTCCATACGCCATCCTGGGCGCTTGGCCGATCGACAGACGACACTCGACCGACTCCTCGCGGCCCCGGCGAGCTGAGGTATCTCCCCCGCCCACGTTTCGCGGCCGGGGCCGAAAGTCTGGCCGCAAGCCCGCCGTTAGTCGGCCATGTCGGAGCACAGCATCCAGACGCCCCAACCCCGGGCTGCGCACCGCAATGGCGACGCGCCGGCCATCAAGGTCGCGGTCGTCGGTCTCGGCAAGATGGGCCTCTCGCACTACGCGATGATCAACGCGCATCCGGATGTTGAGGTCGTAAGCATTTGCGACTCCTCCAGTTACGTCCTTGGTGTCTTGAAGAAGTACACAGGTGCGACCACCCACGCCGATTTCGATGAGATGCTTGACAAGGTCAACCCCGATGCCGTCCTGATCGCCACGCCCTCGCGCTTCCACGCACACATGGTCGGCGCGGCGCTCGAACGAGGCCTGCACGTCTTCTGCGAGAAGCCGTTCACGCTCAACGCGCAGGACGCCCAGCGGCTCACGGCGCTCAGCCGCGAACGGTCCCTCGTTACGCAGGTCGGATATCACAACCGCTTCGTCGGCTCATTCAATGAGGTGAAGGCGCTGCTCGACGTGGGGGCCATCGGAGAGGTCACCCACATCCTCGGCGAGGCGTACGGGCCCGTTGTGCTCAAGCCGAAGGGCGGAACGTGGCGAAGCCGTCAGAGCGAGGGCGGCGGATGCCTGTATGACTATGCAGCCCACGCCATCAACCTCGTGAACTGGTACGTCGGTGAGCCCACCGGCGTAGGTGGGACCGTCCTCGCCCGAGTGTTCTCTCGCGAAACCGATGACGAAGTCCTCAGCACGCTGTACTTCTCAGAGGGAAAGACCGCCCAGATCTCGGTTAACTGGTCGGACGAGTCCTACCGCAAGATGACCACGCGCATCACGATCTGGGGTACGAGAGGGCGGATCCACGCCGATCGTCAAGAATGCCAAGTCTACCTTCGAGACACCGCATCGCCGCCCACGGGCTACACCCAGGGCTGGAACGTGCGCTACACCACCGACCTCACGAAGCCGGTGTGGTTCTACCTCCGCGGCGAGGAGTACAGCGCGCAGCTCGACTCCTTCGTCCAGCAGGTCAAAGAGCGGCGCGTCAACGGCGTCAACGACTTCGCGAGCGCCGCGGTGACCGACAAGGTGATCGCGATGATCGTCGCGGACGCGGAGAAGGGGGCATCCACCCTCACGGAGGGCGCCACCGCCAACTCCACGTCGGCTAAACGTTCACGCCGGTTCCGCTTGCGAGGGCGCTGAGATGGACCACGACGCGCAATCCCACCAGGCGGTTGACGATACGAAGAGCTTTACGATGGATCGGCTGCTTTTTGGCGACAACCAGTTCTTCGGCGTGAATCACATGTCCGAGGAGAAGGCGCGAGCGCAGACGTTGCGCTTCCAGGACATTGCTGCCGTGATCGACGTTCTCGACGGGGCCTACGACGAAGGCATACGGACCTTCATGTGCACAACGCACGACCGTATCTCCCTCGTCTGCGACCATATGCGGGCGCACTCCGATAGATACGCCGACTTCACGTTCTTCCCGGGCATGCCCTATGCCCACAAGTACGCAAATGCAGTGACGGAGAATGGAATGCTGGGAGCTGTGACGCGCTTTCTTCCCGACGATGGGCTGATGGATGCTGTGATACGCGGCGGCACATCCATCGCCAAGAAGGACATCGAGGGCGCCACCACTCTGCTGATCGACGCGGAGATGAAGATGTTCCACGGGCTGCGCACTCCAGTGATCTTTCTCCAGAACGTGGTCGTCGACCTGCTGCTCGGTCTCGGGTTCAAGGACGCCTTCCGTATCTTCGCCGAGCACGTGGCGAGTCGGTACGACGCAGAGCCTGGGTTTATCACGATGAATATGCCCGCGCTGCTCGACGTGCTGGAAGAGGTGCAGATCGAGAATCCAATCGTTTGCTCTAATATCAACAAGATCGGCTTTCGCATGTGTGGCGGCGCCGACGCCTACGAAGCCGCGCTGCGCGAGCGCCAATTCCGAGCCGTGGCGATGTCCGTTTTTGCGTCGGGAGCGATACCCCCACGGGAGGCGATCGAGTGGGTCTGCGCGCAGCCCAACATCAAGTCAATCGTGTTCGGCGCCTCGAGTAGAGCCAATATCCGCAACACGACTGAACTTGTCTCAGAGTACTGGGCCGACTGACATTCACCCGCGGATGTTCCCAGAGCCCGAACGGATCCCACCGCAGGCGGAAAAGACCGTACGCGTATTGGGCACCCACGGGGTACCCGCTGCATACGGAGGGTTCGAGACCGCCGCGGAGAACGTAGCCCGCTTTCTCGCTTCCCGAGGCTGGCGCGTGATCGTGTACTGCCAGCTCGACGGAACAGGGCCTCTTAGAGAAGACACTTGGAACGGGCTTGAGCGGGTACTTATCCCTGTCGACCTCGCCGGCTGGAGGGGGACCTCGAAGTTTGACCTGCTATCCATTCGCCACGCGTGCAAATCTCGCGACCTCTGCCTGACGTTCGGGTACAACACAGCGATCCTGAACACGCTTCAACGCGTTAAGAGGATCCCGAACGTCATCAACATGGATGGCATCGAGTGGTCCCGTTCACGCTGGGGACTGTTTCGACAGGCGATCCTCTACACCAACGAGCGCATCGCCTGCGTGGTCGGCAACCATCTGATCGCCGACCACCCGGAGATCGAGAGGTTTCTCCTCACGCGTGCGCCCCGCCGAAAGCTGACCACCATCACGTACGGCGCCGATCCCGTGACCGACGCGCCGGTCACGACACCGAGGTCCCATGGGCTTGAGCCAGGCCGATATTTGACCCTGATCTGCCGCCCCATCCCAGAGAACTCGATCGCCGAGTTGGTTCGGGGATTCTCGCGCAAGCCACGTGAGTACAAGCTTGCGATCCTCGGCGAGTACACGCCCGAGAAGGACCCCTACCACCGCGAGGTGGTTGGATCGGCGAGCGATGACGTCGTCTTCCTCGGCCCCATCTACGACAAGGCGGAGGTGGAGTCCCTGCGCTTTCATTCCGCCGCTTACCTGCACGGACACACTGTCGGTGGGACGAATCCGTCCCTGGTCGAGGCGATGGCGGCGGGCAACCCTGTAGTCGCGCACGACAATCCCTACAACCGCTGGGTTGCCCAGGACGCCGCGGTCTACTTCTCGACCGAGGACGACGTGTCGGACCGACTCGATGAGATCCTCAACTCTCACGACCAGCTCGAGGCGATGCGGGCTGCCAGTCGCAATCGACACGATGCCGAGTTCACCTGGGAGCGCGTGGCCGGCCAGTACGAGCAATTGCTGCACCGGTTCCTGCCCTACGTCGGTGCCCGTGCCCCACATCCAGTGCCTGTGGAGTCCACGCTGTGAGCGAGACCGAGGCCCCTCGGAGGCAAGCGGGATGACCAAGCTCTCTCGGCTCTTTGAGTTTGTGCACCGAGATCCACAGCCGGACCTCCTCATCGTCACCAACATGTGGCCGGAGCCGGAGCGGCCGGTCTATGGGATCTTCGTCGAGCGCCAGGTGCAGGCCCTGCGAGAGGCAGGTCTTCGCTGCGACGTGCTCTACGTCCGCGGCTACCTCTCCAAGGCCACCTACCTTCTCGGGATGTTGCGATTTCTTGGGCTTACCGTCTCCGCGAGAGGTCGCTATCGGCTAGCTCACGTTCACGCCGGCGAGACGGCTCTGATTGCGCGGTTCTTCATGATGCGGCCGATGATCGCGACCTATCACGGCGATGACATGCTCGGGCATCGAGGTGATGACGGGTCCATCCCTTTCCCAAGCAAGATACGAGCGACCGCCGTGCGCTGGCACGCCTGCCTGTTTACCGCAACCATCACGCAATCGGGCGAGATGCATCGTCGGCTCCGTCGATGGGTCCAGCGCCATAACACGGTGATCCGCTGTGGCGTGGACGCGACGCAGTTCTCTCCGGCAGACAGGCGCGAGGCACGGAGTCAGCTCGGCTGGGACGACACGGAGCGGATCGTGCTTTTTGCGGCGACACGCCCACACGATTCGCTGAAGAGGCTCGATCTCGCCCAAGCCGCCGTGAGGCACGCAGAAGGGGAGCTTGGACCGATAAGGCTCGTCGTGGCGGAGAATGTCGCGCCCGACTCCATGCCGGTCATGATGAATGCGGCTGACTGCCTGCTGTTGACCTCGATGAGCGAGGGCAGTCCGATGGTTGTAAAGGAGGCCCTCCTGTGCACTCTGCCGGTCGTTGCAACAGACGTTGGCGACGTCAGCGAGCTGCTCGCCGGGATCTCGCCGTCGGCGGTGTGCCGACACGATCCGTCAGAGCTCGGCACCGCGCTCGCCGACGTGTTGAAGGCCGATCGACGCTCGAACGGACGCGACCACTCTGTGGACATCGATCAATCGACCACGGTCGACCGGCTGCTTGGTATCTACGCCGCCTTTGGGCTGAGGCCGGATGCGAGGCTTGGGCCAGACGCGCAGCTTGGGTCAGATGCGCAGCTTGGCGACCATTTGAACGAAGACTCACTCGCCGGGTCCTCCTCCTCCTGAAGTAGCAAGGCTCCCTCACCGACCCCCCCTCCCGAGACTCCTCACCGGAGCGCCTCCTCCCGAGACTCCTCACCGAGGGCCCCTCCTCCCGAGGTAGCCGTAGGCGGCAAGCAGCGGGAGGGTCAGCGCACCCACGCGGGCCCGGTCCTGCCTGCTCATGGCCGTGCGCCACTCCTCGTCGATCCGAAGATACGTAGTCCCTCCGCTGAAGCGGACAGGGTTACCACCAAGAGTGTGCTCGGCACCGAAGTCGAGGCTCGGTGCGCGGAATTGCTGAGACACGGCGGACACTTCGGGTTGACCCAGGAAGCGGCCTATGCGCTCCAACTCCTCCATCGGGCGACGCACATAGGTCTCATACCGAACGAGGAGTCGCGGGATGCCGCGAGCCCAAAGAAGATGGAACGGTAGGTTGATCATCGTCCACTCCAACGCGGCGCCCGCAGGGGTCGCCTGCGGCATGAGTTGGCGATGGTCGGTGATCTCAGGACGGACGACCTGCTTCTGGAAGGACCACGCTACCCCGCGGCTGTCGCGGACCAGGTGGATCACGTGCGGTTCGAACACGGAAGAGGCACTGAGCATAAATACCTGTGCCGGGTGCTTGGATGACTCGATCACGAGCGTTCGCCCGGAGATCGCTTGGAGAGCGCGGTAGAGGGCTGCCAGGGTTTCCCGGTACTCGGCCAGTTCACGATCAAACGCGGGGTCACGGTGCCGCGCCAGCGCCGGGAGGAGCAGCGGGGGGAGCCCACGGAATCGGTCGATCCGGTCGATCCGCTTCTGCAACGCTGTCAACCGTCCCAACGGAAGCGTGTCCCACCCACCAAACGCCTCACGGCCGATCTCAAGCCAGAAGTCACATGAACGGAAGGGGCGCCCGCAACTGCAGCGCTGGTTTTCGAGTGGCCCGCGATGCCACACGTCCTTCAGCTCGCCGACCACAACACCGTCAAAGGCCTTCGCAATGAGGTGTGCGAGCACGGTGCTCCCACTGCGCGAGGACCCCCCAAGGTAGACGATCGGGATCGGGGAATGCCCAGCCGTCACCGAGCCTCTCGGCAACGACCCGATGCTTGGCACGCTATCCACTGCGCCCCCTCCTCAAGGCCAGCGAGGAGAGAATCGAGGCTCCGATCCCGATCCGCTTCCTCGTCAAACGATGGAGCCAAACGTTCCACACGATCATACTGAGAGTGGTCGCGCACGCGGCTCCAGTGAGCCCATATACCCGTGCCCCCACGTAGCAGAGCGCCACATTAAAGAGCGCTGTGATTCCATACACCCTTGCCGTGTCGTTCTGATGGCCGGTCATGCCCAGCAGGTAGCCCACCGCGCCGCACCCAGCGTTTACCAACTGCCCCACGAGCAGTACATATAGAGCCCAACGCGCAGTGATGAAATCGGGTCCGAACAGCCCGAGTATGTAGGGTGCCAGCAGGGCAAGGCCCACCGCAAGCACCAGCGTCGGCCAGAAGACCCACTGGGCCGAGACGGAGGCGAGCCGCTGCAGTCCCGCCCGGTCGCCTCTGACCTCGAACTCGGAGAACAGCGGAGCCGCGACGGCGTTGATGGCTACAAGCAGATAGCCGACAAGCATCGCGGTCTTCGAGGCCGCCAGGTACAGCGCGGCGTCGCGGACACCGCGCATGGCGCCGATAATGAGGAGATCGGCCTGGCCAAGCGCGATCTGAAATCCCACGACGAGGAATAGGGGCATCGAAACCCGGAACCAGATTCGCGGCTCGTACACGGCGGTATGCGATGACCCGCCGTACCCGACGACCCCGCGGAGAAGCCTCGATTGCAAGAGCGCGACGGCTGTAAAGGCGCAGAGGGTGACGATCACTCCGTCGAGGGCCGTCAACCGTCCCCAGACGATCCATGCAGCGCCGGCAAGGAGGAGGATCGCCCCAGGACGGACAACCAGGGAAGGTGCGTACGCCCCGACCACTCGGCCTCCCGCCCGAATGATCGCGGTGTCGAGGTTGATCACTGCTCCTATGGGAATCAGCCACATCGCCAGGACGGCGGCGGCTACAGCCCCGTCCGAACCGCCGGGGACAAACGCGACCACTGCGCCCGTCCCCAACAGGGCTACGACGATGCCGGCTGCGACGGCCGTGCGGCGGCTCAGGCGTATGATCCCGCGCAGTCGCACAAGGTCACCCATCGCGCGATATTCCGGGATGAACCGCAGAACAGACGACGGGAAACCGAGGCCGGCCAGGAGCGCGAGGAGCGTTGCCCAAGCTATCACGTAGGCGTAGATGCCGAACTGAGAGATCCCCATCCAACGCGCGAATGCGACCTGCGAGAGGTATGCAAGGCCGGCGCCGATGACCTGGAGACCGAGGGCGTACACGGCCCCGTGCGCCAGGCGCGACAGGAACTCCCGATTGAAGATCGACGCTTCGCGAACATGAGGCGCCGGCGCGGCCGACGCTAACGGCTGCGTCACCTCCGGTACTCCAATCGCTTCCTCGGTCTGACCACCTGCGATGGCCCGCTCGTCAAGCATCGCGCAGGTCTGCGTCCGATGCCTCTTCGTTGTGGCGCTCTGCCGATTCCCCACGCGAGGCAGACGGCGATGCGCTGTCAGGCATGGTTGCTCTCGCGCGCCCACCGCGAGCGATGGCAACCACACCGTCGATGACTCCCTGTGCTTCCTGCAGCGACACCTTGTTACCACGGAGAACCCCGTAGGTGACATGAAGCAGGAAATCGCCAAAGGCCGACCACCAAAACGCCGTCCGAGAAATGCCCAACTCCCTCTGCTCGCTGACCCAGCCGTGTGTAGTTTGCGTACGTTGCCGCGCGAGTGCTCGCATCGAGCCACGTGCAGTCGGGGTCAGGTGATGAACGCAGGTCGCCGCGGGCTCGACGGCAAGCTTATGTTTGCGACTGACCCTGAAACCGAAATCATAATCCTCGCCCAGGGAGTAACCCTGCAGACGACTATCGAACATCATCTCGTCAAACACAGCGACACGAAAGCTCATGCTGCAGCCGCTAAGCCACTCTACGCCAGCGGTGGCCTGAGTGCCGGGATATTGGCCCAACATCGGGCGGCCAGACCGCAGCACAGACCCAAGTCGGCGACTACCAACGAAGAAGAGGCTCTTGATCGCCAAGTAGTTCACCGTAGGCTGGTTGACAATAATGCCTCCGGCGCCCATCACCTCGGGGTCCCGTCGAAACCGCTTTTCGAGGGCATCAAAATATCCGGCCGACACCTCGGTGTCGTCGTCGATAAAATGCACTACTTCGGCGCCCAGCTCACGACATATGCCGATCGCCTCATTGCGCTGGCGCGCAAGTCCCGGCTGGCGTGCACGCCGGTAAATGAGGTTCAAAGATGACTGATGCCGTCGCGCGATGCTCTCACAGACATCGCGGGTTGCCTCTGTCGTGCTGGCGTCTATGACCACGATCGGGATGCTGGGCGACGCAGCGTGAGCTGCCATGCAAGACATCTCAATCTCGTCCGGTCGATCCTTGGTACAGATCACAACGACGCCATAAGGGCGGTGCATCGCAGATGACTGCGGCTCAGCGGCGGCTATGGGCATCGATCGCAGGGAGAGCCGCCGTTCTACGCCGTTCTCATGATCTGTGCGCGCTGCGATGCGCCGACAGGCACGCTGAGGACGGCTGCCACGATCAGCGCGGCGGCGTAGCCGGTGGTGGTGTACTGGAGAGTGTTGTCCGCAAGGCCGTTGACCAGGCATCCCACGACGATGGCGATACCCAGCGTCCCGGCGCCGGGCATACCGGGAATCCTGCGCCGCCGGGCGAGCTGGCGGATGAGGATGGCGACGCCCCAAAGCAGAATTGCCAGCCCGACCACGCCAGACTCGACCAGATACCGTAGGTATTCGTTGTGGGGCACCGCCGCAGCCGTCCTATTTTCGGACGTGCCTTCAGCGGTCAGCGTCGCTCCCAGACCCTGTCCGAAGTAGGGCGCTTGTTCCCACTCCGGTATGAGTGTCGACCACTTGAAGAACCGCCACGCGAGCGAGGTGTTTGGCGCGCCGCGCGGCGTGCCGCGTATCGACGTGGAAACGAGTTGAGTCGAGGACTCTTTGGAGATGCGTTCGGCGCCCAGCGGCGTCGCCAAGAAGGCGATGACGATCAGCCCGGCCACCGCGTAGGCGCCAAGCTTGAGCCGGAAAGAGCCAGGCCGCAGAGCGCCAAACACCCCGAGCATCGCCAGGAGAGCTGCCAGCCCGCTGAGGCTGAACGTCGCGATCGTGGCCGCGGCAAAGGCGACGGCGAAGAACGCGTCGGAACGCGGCCGCCCATTTTCGAGATACCGCCACAGCGACGCCATGGTCGCTATGGCAAAGTACATGGCAGCCCCATTGGGGTGAATAAACGTGCCATTTGAGCGGATCTCGCCGTTAATCGACAGGCCAGTGTGAGTGGCCAACTGATAGAGCGCAACCAGAGCGGAGACGATGCCTATGACCTGCACCAGACGGGTCACCGCGAACACGTTCAAGCGCCCGCGTGAGTTGCACACGATGACGGCGAGGGCAAGAATCGACATCTCGCGCACGCCCTCCCGGATGGTCTCCGTCAACGCCCCGTGCATTCTAACGGCGATGGCTGTCCACAGGCACAGCCAGAGCGCAATCGCGAACGCCGGCCACAGACCCCGACGGCGGCGGAGCAGCAGGCCGACGGCTACCACGATGAACAGGAGAGCGATCGCCCCCGACAAGTTCAAGGATCCGGTATGCCGAATGTTCGCCGAGGACAGGGAGGCGTCGGTGAGTATGCGTACGAGCAAGATCAGGCCGGCGAAGGGCACCAGCGGGATGTCGGTCGCGACCGCCACAAGGAGCAGGCCGACCAACGGGGCCGCCCATAGGTAGGAGCTTGTAATCGCCATTCCCTGGGCGACGAGAACGCAGATCAAGCATCCGAACCACAGGGCAGCGCGGTGGTCGAAGCGGCGGACCGAGAGCACGAGTCCCGCGACTGCCCCGGGTGGACGCCAGTGGGAGGGCATCTGCGGCTGCGACGACCATGCGCTCATCGGAGCAATTTGCTCTTGCGGGTTGCTTGGCTCATCGGCAGATAGAGCCCGATCCTGGGTGCGCGAGGTTGCATAGCCTACAACGCCCGGCCCCGAAGATTTCTTATGCTGAGCCCAAAAGTTTCAAGACCGATGGATGGTTTGTCAACATACGGAACCGCAGCGATCTGAGAGGACACACCACGTGCAGCAAGGCTCCGAAGCGGTAGATCTCGAACAGGCTCTTGGCGTTCTCCGGCGTCGTGTGCCGCTGATCGCGCTCTGCCTCGTGGTCGTCGCAGGTGCCGCGTTCGGATTCTCCAAGCACCAGACTAAGAAGTACACCGCAACCGCATCGGTTGTCTTCAGCAACAACCCGCTCAGCCAGCAGATCGCAGGCCTTCCAGCCGGCAGTAGCGGCAACCTCCTGGCCCAGCAGGCCAGCAACCTCGAACTCGTCCGGCTCGGCGATATGGCAGCAAAGACCGCGAGCCTGCTCGGCCACGGGCTGACCGTGGAGAAGGTCAGCGAAGGCTTGAGCATAGCTGGACAGGGAGAATCGAGCGTCGTCAATCTCTCGGCCACCACGACCTCCCCGACGCTTGCCGCCGCGATCGCGAACACCTACGCCCGGCAGTTCGTCAAAGAGCAGCAGAAGGCCACCAGCCGGTACTTCAAATCGGCGCTGGCGCTTGTGCACAAGCAGATTGCAGCGCTCTCCCCCCAGCAGCGAGTCGGCGTGGACGGAGTGGCGCTCCAGAACCGCGCGCAGACGCTGGGATTCCTCGCCGAACTGCGGTACGGCAACGTGCAGGTCGCCCAGGAAGCGCTTGCTCCCGCCAAGCCCTCCTCGCCGAAGACATCGAGGAACACGGTCATCGGAGGGGTTCTGGGACTGCTCATCGGCCTCGGCCTCGCCTTCCTGCTGGAGAACATCGACCGCCGTATCAAAGGACCGGAGGATTTGGAGGCGACCTACCGCCTTCCCCTGCTCGGCGTCGTCCCCGAGAGCACGGCGCTTTCGCGTTCAGCTCGGCACGGGAAGGGCGGGGCGACGCCCCTCCCACCCGCCGAGGCCGAGGCGTTCCATCTGATTCGCGCCCATCTGCGCTTCTTCAACGTTAACCCGTGACCTGCGCACGATTCTGATTGCATCGGCCACGCCGGGCGACGGCAAGACCACGATCGCCCGCCATCTGGCTGGGGCAGCAGCGAAGATCGGCTCACGGGTACTGCTCCTTGAGGTTGACCTCCGGCATCCGGCGCTGGCCTCGCAATTGGGCGTCGAGCCTGGGCCAGGCCTAACGGACGTGCTGATCGGCGCCCTCTCGATGGGCGAGGCGACTAGGTCGATCGACCTGGGGCCGTCTGGCGCTGGTGGCGGGGGACGGACGCTGGACGTGCTGAGCGCCGGCGCCATTCCGCCCAACCCAGGCGAGCTGATCGAGAGCCACGCAATGGAGGCCGTACTCGAGCAGGCGAGGTCGGCGTACGATCTCGTCGTGATCGACACGCCGCCGCTCACAGTCGTCTCAGATGCGTTCCCGCTGCTGTGCAAGGTCGATGGCGTGGTCATCGTGGGCTGGGTCGGGCGCAGCCGGCGCGACGCCGTGGAACGGCTCCACCAGATCCTCGACAGCTGCGCCGCGCCGCTGCTTGGGGTCATCGCCAACGGCTTGAAGTCGAGTGGCGGCCCCGGCTCCTACACCTACTCCAAGGTCAACAAGGCGCCTGCCGCCATCGCCTCGACCAACGGCGCTGGCCCGGCCGAGCGCGTCCCGACTGCCAGAGTCTGAAGCGACGAGCGGGTCGTACAGGCTGGCCTCAGCGCAACGTTTCGGGAGCGCGCACCATACGGGTCATCGTCAGCCCGTAGCGGCCCAGGACGCCAACGCCATGACCGAGGGACGAGCGCCTCCGCCACCTCGCCGCGCGTCGGGCGCGCTTGTTCAAGACTGCGCGAGGCAGCAACACCTGGCGTCTGACGAATGCGCCGAATCCCCCAGGGGGCGTCAGCAACCCGTCGATCAATCCCATGTCGGCGTAGAGCTGCGAAGAGCTGGTGTGCGGGTTGGGGTTCGCCAGCCGCACAGCGACGCGGTCGCGAATATCCAGCGTGGGTATGCCTCCGAGGACTTGCGCAGCGGGTAGACCAACCACCTTCTCGGCCACCATGACCGCAACCCGAGCGACGCGCGCGAGCGCCGGATAGATCTGCAGCAGCTCGTCGAGCCCCCCAGGCTGCAGCTTGGCGCCAAAGAGGTCCCACCAGGCGCTCAAGTCGGTGGCCAAACGGAGGTCGATAAAGCCATCGCGGGCGTAGAAAAGCAAGAGGGCGAGCAGCTCAGCGGCAGGGGCGGGACGCCAATCGCTCGGTGTATACCCCGCGGGCGGTAGCAGCTGCTCACGCGCAAAGTCTCGCTCATACCAATGAACCCGCCAATGGAGCTCCACCGTCGGCAGCTTCTGGCGCTCGTGGACGAGCAGGAAGTGCAGCAGCGGCAGGCCGCACTCCTGCACGTAGTCGGTGGGAGCGGCGTAGCCCAGCTGACGCACCACCTCCACCGCCGCGTGAAGCTGCTCCGTCGCCACGAGCAGATCGATGTCGCTGGAGAGACGCCGACCGGGATCGCCGTAGATGGCCTCGCCCAGCAGGGGGCCCTTCAGAGGGGTACAGCGAATCCCCTCATCGGCAAGCATCGCCATCACGCGCAGGGAGACGAGTTGCAGGAAGGCGCCCTGCCGACGCCCTGTCGCAATCGCCTGCTCCGCCGCCGCGGCAAAGCCGTCGCTTGCCCTTCCCTCCGCAAGCTCCAGGATCCGCGGGCCCAAAGCGGGTAGCAGCTTGCGCATACGCAGCGTCTCGCGGAGTCGTGACCAGTCCACGTCGGCCGTCAGCCGCATGGCCCGCTCGCGCATTGCCCGGCGACGGGCGGCAGTGCCGGCGCTGAGTAGGATGAGCTGCCGCTCCGCTTGGAGGCTGGCCATCCGGGTCAGCGCCCCGACCTCTTGCGATGCCCGCCGATTCGGTGCAGAGTCATCTCGAGAAGCTGAAGCCGGCTCCAGGGGAAGGCAGCGAGGATCTGGTTCGGGTAACGCCCTTCGAGGTAGCCGCCTGCGCCAGCATACGGGTTGGTCCCGGTGGGGATTGGATCCTGCGCATCGAACGAAATGACGTCCGCCGCCCCATCCCTGACGAAGATGCCGTAGCGCTGCGCCGCCTTGGCCATCATCAACGTCAACCGTGGAAGATGCAGAGCAGCGAGATCGAGCTTGGGATCCAGCCGCAGATGAGCCCCCTCAGGCAACGAGAGCGGATAGGTGGAAGTTCCGTCGGTCCGTCGGGCAGGGGACGCATAGACGCCGCCACGCACATTCGGAACCGCGATCGCCAGAGCATGGTTGATCTGACCCCGTTGGAGATCTTCGAGCGTAATCAGCCCACCGGCGATCGACAGCGAAGACGCCGAGGCGCCCCACGAGGACTTCGCGCCGGGCCAAGCGTTGGAACCATAGACACCCGGGTTGGAGGAGACTTTCCGCATCGCGCCACCCCACGAGGCATGCCAGCCTTCAGGTCCGTCTACCAGCCGGTAAAACTCCCAGAGTCGATTGGCGCTCGGCTGCCAGACCACAAGATGCCCATCGCTGCCCGGCGCAGGCTGAGCCGTCGGCGGCAGGGGAACAGCGTCCCACGCCGCCTGAAGCCCATATCCACGCGGATGACCGACTAGCTGAACACGAACCGCGGGCTGGCTCGCCGAAACCGTATAGATCGGAACGCTGTAAGCGCTGATGTTGATCCACGGCCCGCGTTTGGCAGACTCCTCCGCCGCGATCTCCCCGTCAAAGGCAGCCACCACCGCAGCCGAGCTCGGATCCCTCGACGCACCGGCGGGCACCGGTTTATTCCAGAAGCTCCTCGGCGAGAAGAAGCGGAAGGGGCTCCCGCCGGCGGACGTCACCGCGCCGGCGGCGGAGCTCTCGGCGCTGTCCTTGACCGTGAGCAGCTGTCGCTGACGACCGCCACCACAGCCCGTCGCGACGCCACATGCTAGGAGCAGCGCGATCAGAGCCGCGAATCGGGAGGCGGAAGCCGGCACCTTGGAAGAAATCAGATCGTGCAGCGCATGATGGTCGATGGAGCCTGCCCGACGAGGATCAGGGCGGGACTCTGCGAGAAACGGATCCACGAGCCTCATTCTCACGGAACGACCGGCCCGCAGACGCCACTCAGACTCAAGCCATCGAGCGGCCTCCAGCGAGGCCGGGACCGGCCGGTCAGCTTCGCTTCACGCGGTGCCAGGGTAGCGAAGCTCCGCCCACCCGGTATCACTCAGTGCAGTTCCATCCTCAACAACTGAAGATGGCTCCAGGGGAAGGACGCGAGGATCTGGTTCGGGTAACGCCCTTCGAGGTAGCCGCCTGCGCCAGCATACGGGTTGGTCCCGGTGGGGATCGGATCCTGCGCATAGAACGAGGTGACGCTCGACGCCCCGTCCCTGACGAAGATGCCGTAGCGCTGCGCCGCCTCGGCCATCATCAACGTCAACCGTGGAAGATGCAGAGCAGCGAGATCGAGTTTGGGATCCAGCCGCAGATGAGCCCCCTCGGGCAGCGAAAGCGGATTGATGGAGGTTCCGTCGGTCCGCTGAGCAGGAGACGCATAGACACCGCCACGCACATTCGGAACCGCGATCGCCAGCGCATGGTTGATCTGACCCAGCTGAAGGTCTTCGAGCGTCATCAGCCCACCGGCGATCGACAGCGAAGAAGCCGAAGCGCCCCACGAAGACTTCGCGCCAACCCAAGCACTGGAGCTATAAGCACCCGGGTTGGAGGAGACTTTCTGCATCGCGCCACCCCACGATGCCTGCCAGCCTTCGGATCCGTGCACCAGCCGGTAAAACTCCCAGAGTCGATCGGCGCTCGGCTGCCAGACCACAAGATGCTCATCGCTGCCCGGCGCAGGCTGAGCCGTCGGCGGCAAGGGGACAGTGGTCCACGCCGCCTGAAGCCCGTACCCACGCGGATGACCGACA
The DNA here is from genome assembly GCA_963703395.1 of uncultured Solirubrobacterales bacterium. Lineage (GTDB taxonomy): Bacteria > Actinomycetota > Thermoleophilia > Solirubrobacterales > Solirubrobacteraceae > Palsa-744. The sequence continues at coordinate 2,708,904 of OY969817.1, forward strand.
AGCTGAACACGAACCGCGGGCTGGCTCGCCGAAACCGTATAGATCGGAACGCTGTAAGCGCTGATGTTGATCCACGGCCCGTGTTTGGCAGACTCCTCCGCCGCGATCTCCCCGTCAAAGGCAGCCACCATCGCAGCCGAACTCGGGTCCAACGCCGCACCGGCGGGCACCGGCTCATTCCAGAAGCCATTCGACGAGAAGAAGCGGAAGGGAGACGGTTCCACTGGACCGCTCGTACCCGCCGGTGAGCCTGAGGCGCCTTCAGGGGACAACCCAGTAATGCCTTCCAAGCCCGACCCGCCTTCCAAGTCAGACGCGCCTTCCGAGCCCAACGCACCTTCCGCGCCCGACACGTCTTCCGAGCCTGGCCCGTCTTCGGAGCCCGGCCCGCCTTCCGACCCCCCTTCTGAGCCCGATCCGCCTTCGGAGGAGCCGCTTTCCGAGCCCGGCCCAGGCTCGGAGCCGGGGGCGCCTTCCGGGGAATCTGAGTCACCCGCAGAGGGCGGAGAGCTTTGCGAAGCGAGGCCGGTCGGGGACAGGGCGCCCTGGATGACGGAGGGCGCACCCGCGGATTCCGGCGCGCCGCCGGATAGGCCCGGCTGCGACACAGAGGGCGGCGAGTCGTTGCTCACCTTCGACGCCTTCTTGTGCGGCTTGGAGCATCGCCTCGCGGACTTGTGCCGCTCACCGCCGCCACCCGCGCGGAGATGTCCACGACGGGCCGCGCACGCCGCCCGCCCCTTCGCGAGAGTGTGGGCATGACCAACCTGTCGGGCGGACGCGGTATCGAGTCCCCCCCAGAGAGGGACCACCAGCGCCAACCCGACCATAAGCAGGCAGATCGTAGTCCTTGAGAGGCTAACGACTCCCTCAGCAGATTTGCGTGCAAGGCTCATAGCCGAGGCCCCTAACAGTTCGGGACACCCGGCGATTCGGTCTTGCTCTGCAAATCGGCCTGCAGCCCTCATATGCCACGCTTCTTCGGACGATTTTCCTTCGGCTTGAAGGGCACCGGTCACGGTGGACCTTTGTTCTCGTCCCTGGAGGTCGCCCGACCAGCGGGCCAAGAGGGAGCAGCGAAGGACAGATCACCGAGCAAAGAGCCGTGGCAGGGCGAGCGTGGCTAGGAGCAGCTGCGGAGCGAATCCCGGGCCGACGTGCATCCGCGGCACGTCGAGAGGATCCCATCGCGACAGGCTTGCCAAGCCGCCGTAGAAGCTGAAGGCGAGCTCGACGCCGCAGTCGCGGAGGATCCCCTGGGTGGGGTGTGTAAACGTGTCGCGGCCGCCGATCGGGTAGGCGAACCAGCGCATCGCCACCCCAACCTCTTCGCCCAGCCGGCGGGCGCAGGCCATGATCTCCTCTCGCTGGCGCTCGACCGATAACCGTGCGAGCACGGGATGGGTCGCCGTGTGACCGCCGATCGACATTCCCGCGGCGTGCATCTCGCGCGCCATCGCCCATGTCATCCATAGATCCCGGGCGTCGCCCGCCCCGCAGCGCCCACTCCCAGTCGTCTCGGCGAGCTCCTCCAGGAAGCGCTCGCCTTCCCCATCGGGCAGTGCCTTGTAACGGGCGATGAGCTCCACGATCGCGGCATCGCGGTTGGAGGTCGTAAACGAGGTGCCGGCGGGCAGCAGACTCACGCCGGCGGGCTGCGTGCCGCCGGCGTCCATCGCGGTCGCGTGTCGCGCCTCGCCGCCGGCGCGGTGGACCATCCAGGCGATCTCATCCCACCACGACGCGCGCGGGCGGTCGAGGAAGCCGGTCGCCAAGAAGAAGGTGGCGGACAGGCGGTGCCGGCGCAACAGGGGAAAGGCGAGCTCGTAGTTGTCTCGGTAGCCGTCGTCGAAGGTGATCAGTACGCGTCGCCCCCGCCGCCTGCTCATCGCGGCGGGGATCTCGCAGGGATCGATGACCTCGGCGCAACGTGCCAGCGTCTCAAGCTGGCCATCCAGCTCCTCGGCGCTCACGCTCCACAGTGCGTGGTCCCACAGCTGCCCCTCGCTGTCCCCGATGCGGTGATAGTTGAGCACGAGCACGCCCGGCCACGGTCCCAAGAGCTCAAGCGCCGTCTGCAGTGGCAGTCGGGCCAACACCGCCCGGGTGCGGTCCCTGAGCGACTGTCTCACCTGCGCCCCCTATCCCCAGCCTGTGCGCGATGCCCCATGCCGCGTCGTGAGCATCGGGGGCGACAACATGGACGCGCAGCATATGGCAGTTCAGATCGTTCGCGTGGTCAGGTGATTGGGTGAGCGGCGGGCGTCCCGGCGCCGACCGTGCGCCGTCCCGGTGACCAGGAAATAGACTCGCGCAATGCGCCGGCAGGGAACGCAAACGGGGGAGGTGCACGCGCTGATCGTTCGACGCTAGTCAGCGGCAGGCGCTGGTGGCGCTGCGTGCACTGGGGAGGGCGAACCTGGGCGTCTGTGCGGTGGAGTGCCAGGCAAGCGCGCCGGCCTTCGCATCGCGCTGGTGCACCCTCAGCGCGGTTCTACCCGACTTCGCGCAGGATCCGAACGCGTTCATAGACGCGCTCCTGGAGGTGTGCGCCAGGCGCCGGCCGCGGGTGCTCATTCCCTCCCACGACGGCTCGATCGAGGCGCTGCGACACAGGCGCGCGGATGTCGAGCGGGCCGTCGGGCTGGCGCTCGCGTCCGAGGAGGCGCTGGCGATCGCCGTGGACAAGGCCCGTACGCTGGCGGCCGCAAGCGCTCTCGGTATGCGCGTTCCCCGCGGTTTCCTTGCGACCGAGGCCGCAGAGGCTGAGGGGGCTATCGATGAGGTAGGGCTGCCGGCGGTTGTGAAGCCGGCCCGTTCCTGGGTTCAGGAGAGCGGGCCCGGACAGCGGCTGATCGCGGTGCCGGCCACCAGTCGTGCCGCGGCGCTCGCCGCGATCGACGCGATACTCGCGGAGGGCCTCCAGGCAGTGGTCCAGGAGTGGCTTCCAGGGGATCGTGAGGCCGTGAGCTTCGTCTACGCGCGCGGCCGAGTGTGGGCGCGATTTGCCCAGCGCACCACTCGGACCGCGCCGCCGCTCGGCGGCTCGTCGGTCCGGCGCGAAAGCATCCCCCTGCCGCAGGACGTCACCCGGGACGCCGAACGGCTCGTGATGGAGCTCGATCTGGAGGGCTACTCGGAGGTCGAGTTTCGTCGGGACGCCGAGGGTCGTGCGGCGTTGATGGAGATCAACCCCCGCCTCTCCGCCTCCGTTGAGGTCGCTGTCCGTGCGGGGGTGCCGTTCCCTCGTCTCGTGTACGACTGGGCTGGCGGGGAGCGCCTCGAGGAGCAGGCCGGCTACCGTAGCGGCGTGCGGATGCGGTGGCTGGGGGGCGACCTGTCGTGGCTGAAGAGCGTGCTGTCCCATCAGGACCATCCCGACGCTCCCTCCCGGGGTCGGGCGACGGGCGCCTTCCTCGCGGACTTCCTGCGCCCGATGAGCTACGACTACCTGGACCTGCGCGATCCCCGTCCGGCGCTCGCGGCGGCCACCGAGGCCACGCAGCGCGTGCGTCGGCGTGCGGCACAACGCGTGGGTCGCACGCGGGGTGGGTCCGCGGAGGCCGACACCGATGTTGTCGTGATCGGCGCGGGTCCCTACGGTCTCTCGATCTCCTCGCACCTGAGCGGACGCGGGATCCGCCACGAGATCTTCGGAGAGCCGATGGACACGTGGACCAACCACATGCCAGTGGGGATGTGCCTGAAGTCCGAGGGCTTCGCCTCCAACCTCTCCGACCCCACCGGAGAGTGCACGCTCGAGCGATTCTGCGCCGAGCACGCGCTCGAGTACGGCGACGTGGGGGTACCCGTGCGCCTCGATACGTTCGAACGCTACGGGCGCTGCTTCCAGGAGCGCTTCGTCCGCGGGCTGCGGCCCCACCTGGTCGAGCGTGTGCGCGCTGCGGCGGGGGGCTTCGAGCTTGCCCTGAGCACGGGCGAGGCCCTGCGAGCGCGCCGTGTGATCGTGGCCACCGGCGTACAGGGCTACGCGCGTCTGCCGTCCGAGCTGCACGGCCTGCCCCGAGGCGCTGTGGTGCACGCCTACGATCAACGGGATCCGGCGCTGTGGCGAGGACGCAGGGTCGCCGTGGTGGGAGCCGGCCAGTCGGCGCTGGATGCAGCCACCCTGCTGCACGAGCAGGGCGTCAACGTCGTCGTGCTGGCCCGTACGACGGAGCTCGTCTGGAACTCCGATCCGGTGCTCGGCCGCCGTCCGCTGAAAGTGCGCATCCGCTACCCCAAATCGGGCCTCGGTGAAAGCATGGCTTTGCGCGTGTACGCCAGCTATCCGCTTGTGGTGCACGCCGCGCCCGCGCGCCATCGGCTGCGGGTCGCCTACACCGCGCTCGGCCCAGCCGGGGCGTGGTGGTTACGACCACGCTTCGAGGGGCGCGTGGAGACGCTCCTGGGGCACACGGTCCGCGCCGCCGAGATGGAGGACGACAACGTGCGCCTCCAGCTGCGGGGTCCCGAGCGAGCTGAGGAGCTGGTGGTCTCCCACGTGCTGGCCGGCACCGGCTACCGGGTGGACCTGCACAAGCTGTCGTTTCTCGATCCCGACCTGCGCGGTCGCATCGGGGCGGCCGCAGGCACTCCCGTGCTCGACCGCTCGTTCCAGAGCACGGTGCCCGGCCTGCACTTCGTGGGTTACGCGGCGGCGGGCAGCTTCGGACCGGTCATGCGATTCGTGTACGGCGCGGACTTCACAGCGCGGCGGCTCGCGGCGCGGCTGGCCTGACCGGCTCGTTTCCATCGATAGCTCGCTCCAGTGGACCAGGCAGCGGACGGCTCGCGGACACCGTCGCGCGCGCCGACCTCACCGCGATTGCGCAAACGCGACCTGCGCGACCTTGCCACCCCCGCCCGGGGTTGATAGGTTCACCAAGGCGCGCCTCGCCGCCTGTGTTGCGCTGGCCAAAGGCGGGGCACGTCGTGAGATCCTCGGGGGGGTGATGGACAATGAGGTCGGGGGGAGAGTATGATTCTGCAAGCCGAAATCGCTCATACCTTTCGGCACACAATCCGAGCTCCTGTCGACAACCCACCTCGCGCTGGCCAGATCGTCGCCCGCGGTCTGAGGGCGTCGGGTACTCGCCGAGCAGCGCCTTGTCTGCGGGAACCAGCCTTTTTCAGCACCCCTCGGGCCCGCGCTTGCGGCAAGTCTGGTCGCCGTTCTACGTTGACGGTGAGTGGAGTGCGAACCAACCTCGATGGCGACGGTGATCGGCATGTGCGCAGACGATAGTTCGGAGACCGATAGCGAGCGCGATCTCCGCGTCTCGCGCAAGCTGACGATCGACCTTGAAAGGTTCGCATGGGAGGCACTCGAGCAGGAGGCCGCCCGGCTGAAGGTCTCGATCGAGGAGCTCGCGAGCTTCTCGGTGCTCTACTACCTCGCGGACGGCGACAGCGGACGCATCGCGCGACGGCTGCCGGAGCCGCACCCGCTCGGAGAGCCGCACCCGCTCGGAAAGCTCCTGGGCAGCTGACACGGGGGCTCCCCGGGCGGCGGCGTCCCCGCCCGCGCGCGCCCCATGTCTGCGGCCCTGCCGGCTGCCGGCGTCGTGGTCGGGCCGGATCGAGTCAGCGTCAGGCGCGAGCCTTGACGGCCATCGTGGTCGGGGCGACGCCCCGACTCGCCAGCTCCGCGGCGAGCGTCCGGCGTCCGCGGTGGTGCAGACCGTGGACCGACCCCTCGCTCTTGCCCGTGAGCTTCGCGATCTCGATCGGCGAGAGACCGGCGACGTGGCGCAGGATCAGAACCTCGCGCTGGGCGAGGGGCAGCGTGTCGAGCGCCTCGCGCAGATCCTGCATCTTTCCGCCCGCCGCCGGATCGGACTCCTCGCGATCGTCTGCCTTCCTGATCTCCTCCACCGGGATCAGCCGCTCGCTGCGGATGTAGTCCATCGTGACGTTGCGCGCAACGCGCAGGGCCCACGCGAAGAAGGGGACGTCCCGCTCCTCGTATTTGCCGATCACCCGCATCAGCTTGGCGAAGACGTGTTGGGTGATGTCCTCGGCTTCGTGGTGGTTGTGAACGATGCTGCGCACGTAGCCGTAGATGTTGTCGGCGTAGCGCGCGTAGAGGAACCCGAGCGCGTCCCGGTCGCCGCCCTGGGCCCGCTTGATCGCCTGCGACACCAGGCGCGAGTTGGTCTCTCCGTGGCGAGCCGCGGGCACGCCCGACCTGGCGTGCCGAAGCGGCCGCTCCATCCTTGCACTTTGCTCAATCCCTGCCATTGGCACTGTCGATACCCCCGTATCGCGGTCTATTCTCCCGGCTCACTCGATCCATAAGCGATGCGTAGGAAGGCGAAGCTCTGCCCGTCTTCTGTGAAGCTACATACTCCTAGTCAAAACCACGTTAAGCAGTTGTAGAAAATCAGACCCCGAGGTCCGTGACAATCGCCTGGCAACGAGGACAGTCAACGGCGACTGAATTACCCTCGCCCTACCTGACGTCACGACGCTCGGTCAAGACTCGACGAGACACAGAAAGCGCGACGCTCCCTGCGTCGATGTGCGCTCAATGCAGTAGCTGGAACCCTCCGTTGTATCCCGATCCAGAACCGCGGCTACTTCCCATTTTGCGGCCGCTTGAGCGGGACCCTACCACACTGGACGAATTTTTGGGGCAAATTGCATGGAGTTCTGCAAGGGCCAATCCTCACTAAAACGATGATTGACCTGAAAAAAGCTTCCTCACAAAAAAAGTCAGATTTATTGTGAATCTCGGTCGGCGCTCGCGCGATCGCGGCTACGCCGCCCGCGCGGGCCGAAGGGCTCCTCGGGCACCTCGGTCCCCGGCCCGGAGAGCTCGAAGGCGGCGTGCAGCGCGCGTACCACCGACTCGACAGAGGCGCGGGGGATGACGCAGGAGATCTTGATCGGGGAGGTGGAGATCATCTCGATGTTGAGGCCCTCCGAGGCGAGCACCCTGAACACCTTCGCGGCGACACCCGGGTGGGAGCGCATACCGGCGCCCACGATCGAGACCTTGCCCATCTGCTCGTGCGCGGTCAGCTCCGAGAACGCGTCGCCGGCGAGCGGCTCCAGCGCCGCGCGCGCGGCGCGAACGTCCTCGCGCGGAACCGTGAACGAGATCTCGGCCAGGCCGCCCGCCGAGTCGGGCACGTTCTGGTCGATCATGTCCACGTCCACGCCGGCCTCGGCCAGCGCCTCGAAGATGCTCGCCGCCACGCCGGGACGGTGACGGACCCCCGTCACCGTGACCATCGCCTCCGAGGTCGAGTGGGTGACGGCGGTGATGAGGGGCTTCTCGACGTGGTCCATGCTCTCTGCCTCGGAGACCACCACGGTACCGGGACGGTCGTCGAAGGAGGAGCGACAGTGGATGCGGACCCCGTGGTTGCGCGCGTACTCCACCGAGCGCAGCTGCAGCACGCCGGCCCCCGAGGCGGCCATCTCGAGCATCTCCTCGAAGGAGACCGCCGCAAGCAGGCGCGCGTCAGGAACAATCCGCGGATCTGCGCTGAACACGCCCGCCACGTCGGTGTAGATCTCGCACACCTCCGCTCCCAGCGCCGCCGCGACCGCGACCGCGGTTGTGTCCGACCCCCCGCGGCCCAGCGTTGTGACGTCTTGGGTCGTGGTGGAGACCCCCTGGAAGCCCGCCACCAGAACGATGTGGTCCTGCTCCAGCGCCGCTCTGACGCGCTCCGCGCGGACGTCGAGGATTCGCGCGCGGGTGTGCGAGGTGTCGGTCACGATCCCCGCCTGCGAGCCCGTCAGCGAGATCGCGCGGTGGCCGAGGTCCTTGATCGCCATTGCGCACAGCGCGCAGGAGATGCGCTCCCCGGTGGAGAGCAGCATGTCCATCTCGCGCGCGTCCGGGGTCGCCGAGACCTCCTGGGCCATCGCGATCAGCTCGTCCGTGGTCTTGCCCCGCGCCGAAAGCACAGCCACCACGCGAGCGCCCGCCTCACGCCGTTCCACGATGCGCCGCGCCGCGCGCTTGATCCGCTCGGGGTCCGCGACGGAGGTCCCGCCGAACTTCATCACCACGATCCCAGACACGTTCGGAGGATATAGATCGCCGTAGGCCCTATCCTGGAGGCAATGTCAAAGAGCAAGATTGCCGTAAGCCCTATCCTGGGAGGCGATGTCAAAGAGCGAGATTGTCATAGGCCCTATCCTGGGAGGCAATGTCAATGAGCAACCGACTCGATAGGGGGTAGGGCGTGGCCTACCGCACAAGCATCTTCATCGACTTCTGGAACTTCAGCCTGCAGTGGCGCAACCGCGCCAGCGGCGACCGCATCGACTGGACCCGGGTTCCCTCCGCGCTCCTCGCCGAGAGCGAACGGCAACTTCAGAGCGCGGGCTCCGGAGACGTGCTGCACTTGGAGGAGACGCTGGTGTACGCCTCCTACGACGAAGACGACCCGGGCAGGAAGTTGAAGGGGTGGTTGGACGCGTTTCTGGACAAGCAGCCCCGCTTCCGCGTGACCACGCGGGTGCGTCGCTCGAAGGCGCGGTCGGTGTACTGCAGAGCCTGCGAGAAAAGCATCGAGCGGTGCCCCCACTGCGAGGAAATCCTGCGGTGGGCCCCAGAGAAAGGGGTCGACACGGCGATCGTCACCGGCCTGCTCTCGCTCGCCGGGGAACGGGCGTTCGATGCGGCCCTGCTGGTGTCCAGCGACACCGACTACCTACCCGCGGTGGAATCGCTGCAATCGCGTGGCTTCAAGGTCATCAACGCCACCTGGGCCAACCACGGTCACGAGCTCGCCCGCGCCTGCTGGGCCTCCTTCGAGCTCGACGCGATCGTGCCCGACCTACGTCAACAGAACGCCGGGCCGCGGGCCACACCGGCACTGGAGGAGGTCGCGAGCGATGACCCCTGCCCGCCCGAGCTGGCGCAGGCGCAGGCGGCGCCCAACGGCCACGTCACCGCACCGGTCGTGGCCGCCCGCGCGGACGTGCCGGCTCCCAGCGCGAGCTGACGGCAGCCTCGCCGAGCTGTAACCCGGGGCCCGACCCAGGCTGATGGCAGCCTCGCCGAGCCCAGACCCGGGGTCGGCCGCGGGGCTGGCAGCTTCGCCGGAGCCGAGACCCGGGGCCGGCCGCGGGCTGGCAGCTTCGCCGGAGCCGAGACCCGGGAGGACCAGCCCCTACAGCGCTCGACGGCCCGAGAACGCCTTGCCGAGGGTGACCTCGTCCGCGTACTCCAGGTCCGCCCCCACCGGCAGGCCGCTGGCGAGGCGGGTCACGCGCAGCTCGGGGGCGTGTTCGTGCAGCCCCTGCGCGATGTGCAGCGCCGTCGCCTCCCCCGTGGTCGTGGGGTTGGTCGCGAGCACCACCTCCCGCACCGCGGGCGCGTCCCCGGAATCGTGCCCCTGCCCCGCGAGGACCCCCTCCCCCGCTGGATCGCTCGCGAGGGGTGGTGCAGGGCCGTTGCCGGGAGACGGTACGGGACCGGGCGAGGCCGTGGCGCGGGGCGCCACGCGAGCGTAGAGCTCGGCGATCTTCAGATCCTCCGGGTCCACCCCGTCGATCGGAGAGAGCGCCCCCCCCAACACGTGGTAGACGCCCTCGAACTCGTGGGTGCGCTCCATCGGGATCACGTCGGAGGGCTCCTCCACCACGCAGATCACCCCGTGGTCGCGCCGCTGGTCGCGGCAGATCCGGCAGCGGGGCTCGTCCGCGAGGTTGAAGCACACCTCGCACAACCCGATCCGCTCCTTCACCTCAAGGATCGCCTGCGCCAACGCGGTGGCCTCCTCCCCCGACACCCGCAGGATGTGGAAGGCCAGCCGCTGTGCCGTGCGGGTGCCGACCCCCGGCAGCTTCGAGAGCTCGGTGACCAGCCGCTGGACGGGGGGCGCGAAGGTGCTCACGCGGGCTCCACCGGTCTCCGACCCATCTCTACAACCCAGGCAGGCCGAGACCGCCGAGCGCGCCCAGGTCCAGGCCCCCGGTCGCCCCGCCCAGCCGCTCCGCCGCCAGCTCCTGGGCGGCGCGCAGCGCCTCGTTGACCGCGGCGAGCACGAGGTCGCCCAGCATCTCCACGTCCTCGGGGTCCGCAGCCTCGGGGGCGATCGTCACAGCCTTGACCTGCAGGTCGCCCGAGACCCGCACCCGCACCACGCCCCCGCCCGCCGTGCCCTCCACCGTCTCGTGCTTGAGCGCCTCCTGCGCCTCCTCCATCTCGCGCTGCATCCGCTGTACCTGCTGAAGCATCTGCTGCATGTTGGGTCGCTTCTGCTGGGCCATCGCTCGCTCCTATTCGCTCTCACTGATCGTCTCGCCCGCACCGACGAGCTCCTCCGCGTCGAGCTCCTCCAGGTCGAGCTCCTTCGCGTCGAACTCCTCCTTCAGGCGCGCCATCCACTCCTCCTCCGTGCGCGGCGCCCCTCCCGCCTGCCCCTCCGCCGGCGGGGGCAGCTCCTCGCGCAGCTCGTAGGCCACCCGCAGGCGCCGCTGCCCCGTCAGCTGGCGCAGCGCCTCCGTCACCGTTGCGCGGTGGGCAGAGTCCTCGGCCTTCTTCTTCGAGAACGACGCCGTCGCAGGGAACGCCACCGTCAGCTCGTCTTCGCTCACCCCCACCGGCCGCGCTTCCGCCAGCACCGCGCTTAGCAGCTTGTTCTCCCCCCCCACCAGCTCCACCACCGCCGGCCACAGCGCGTCGAACGCCTCCACGTCCTGCGGCACGGCCTGCGCGGAGGGCGCTGGCGGGGACGCCCCGGACTCCTCCACAGCATCTGCTCGCGCGGGCTCCTCGACCGGCGGCGGCTCCACCGCCGCGGGGATGCGCTCCACTGGGACGCGCCCCACTGGGTCGGGCTCCACGGGGTCAGGCTCCACGGGGTCAGGCTCCACCGCGGAGACTCGCTCCGCCACAGGGTGCTGCTCCGCCGCAGCGACCGTCAGCAGCTCCTCCGCGGGGTGCGACGGGGCGGGCTCTCGGGACCGCGCTCCGAACGCCGCTGAGGCCGCCCCGGGCGGCCCTCCTCCTTCAACCCCTCCCGACTGCCCCTCCAGGCGCTCGATCCGGGCGAGCAGCGCCCCGAGGGAGCCGTCGGTCTCCGGACGGGACGCCTTCACGAGGGCGAGCTCCAACTGCGTGCGGGGCTCCCCGCCCGCCTTCACTGCCTCAAGCGCCCCCCCCAGCTGCTCCAGCAGGCGCACCACGGTTCCCTGCGCTACCCGCTCCGCCTGAGCGGTCAAGCGCGCGTCGGCCTCCGCCGTCAGCGCCAGCTCCGCGGGGAGCGCCCCAAGGGTCCCCACCACCAGCAGCTCCCGCGCGCGCGCCTCGAGGTCCGCCGCGAACGCGCCCGCGTCGCGCCCGCTCTCCGCGCACTGCGCCACCGCCAGTAGCGCCCCCCGGGCGTCCCCGCGGTCGATCGCGTCGACCGTCTCCTCCAGCAGTTGGGAGTCCGTCACCCCCAGGACCGCCAGCACGTCCTCCAGCGCGATCCGCGGGCCGCTGTAGGTGAGCAGCTGCTCGAGCGTCCCCAACGCGTCGCGGAAGCTCCCGGTCGCGGAGCGCGCCACCGCCACCACGGCCTCCGGGGGGATCTCGATCGCCTCCGCCTGAGCCGCGCGGCGCACCACCGCGGCGATCTGCTCCACCGTGGGTCGCTGGAAGTCGAAGCGGTGGCAGCGGTCCACCACCGTCGCCGGCACCTTCTGCGCCTCGGTGGTCGCCAGCACGAACACCGTGCTCGGCGGCGGCTCCTCCAGAGTCTTCAGGAACGCGTTCCACGCAGCCGTCGAGAGCATGTGCGCCTCGTCAAGGATGTACACCTTGTGGCGGCCGCTCACTGGCGCGAACGCCACGCTCTCGCGCAGCTCGCGGATGTCCTCCACCGAGTTGTTCGACGCCGCGTCCATCTCGATCACGTCCAGCGAGCGCGCCTGAGCGATCGCGCGGCAGGACTCGCACTCCCCGCACGGCTCCACCGTCGGGTGGGTGGGATCCCGATCACAGTTCAGGCACGCCGCGAGGATCTTCGCCATCGAGGTCTTCCCCGTACCCCGCGAGCCCACGAACAGGTACGCGTGGTGCACACGCCCCCGCTCCACAGCGCCCCGCAGCGTGCGCACCACCGCCTCCTGGCCCACCACCTCCGCAAACGCCCGCGGGCGGTTGCGCCGGTACAGGGACTGGGACTGCGGCTGTTGCGTGTCGCTCTCCGCCACCTTGGGCTGAGTCTACCCGGGTCGCGCGGGCCCAAGGGGGTAGCGTCCGCGCTCGTGACCGCCCCCGCCGACGCTTCACCCGACGCTCCCTCCGGGGCTCGCGCCGCTCGCCCGTCAGCGCCGCCGCGCCCCTTCGGAGCGCCGTTGCACCGCCTCGGCGCCCCGCTCGCCATCGCCGCCGGGGCCGTGCTGTTGCGGCTGCTCAGCGGAGTGGGGTTCGCCAACTACGACACCCTCTACGCGCTTGTGTGGGGGCAGCAGCTCGCGCGGGGGGAAACCCCCCAGTACGGGATCCCCATCGCCCCCACGCCCCACCCGCTCGTGGAGGCGCTTGGCTTCGTGTCCGCCCCGGTAGGGCCCCGCGCGATGGAGCAGATCGCCGTCGCCCTCGGCTTCCTCGCCCTGTCCGCCTGCGGGTGGGCCGTGTACCGCCTCGGCGCCCTCTGGTTCAACCGCCCCGCGGGGGCGCTCGCCGCGCTGCTCCTGCTCACCCGCGTGCCCGTCCTCTCCGACGGGGTACGCGCCTACGTCGACCTCCCCTACCTGCTGCTCGTGCTCAGCGCCCTCGTCGTCGAGACCCGCCGCCCCCGCGCGGGGGCGCCCGTGCTCGCGCTGCTCGCCCTCGCCGGGCTGCTGCGGCCCGAGGCGTGGGCCTTCTCGGGGGTGTACTGGTTGTATCTCTTTTTGCCGGCCCCCGATCGCGTGCGCGCGATATGGGGTCCCCAAAGAGAACCCAACAACACGGGCCGCCGGGGAGAACCCGACGGCTCGGGTGCCAGCCGTGAGTTGCCGGCGAGCGGGCCCGCCCCCAACGAACCGGACGGGCGAGACGTCGCGCGCACCCCGCGCCAGCTGGCGCTGCTCGTCCTCGCGGCCCCCCTCGCGTGGGTGCTCGGCGACTGGCTGGTGACGGGGGACGCGGCGTGGTCGCTGACCAACACCCACCACACCGCCGCAGCACTCGGGAGGGAGACGGGGATCGCGAAGGTGCCCGAGTACGTTCCCAGGCGCATCGGGGAGATCCTCGGGCCGGCCGTTCTCGCCGGGGCGGCCCTCGGGGGGGTGCTCTCGCTGGTGTGGCTGCGCCGCCGCGCCCTTCCCGGGGCGGTGGCGGGGGTGGCCGCGGTGGTGGTGTTCGCGGCGTTCGCCACTGCGGGGCTGCCGATCAACACCCGCTACGCGTTCCTCGCGGCGGCGATCCTGTGCGTCTTCTGCGGCGCAGCCGTCTTCGGGTGGACGCTCCTGCCCCCCGGCCACCGCGGTCGGCGCTGGTGGGGGGCGGCCGCCGCGGTGGTGGCGGCGGGGCTGGTGGTCTCGGTGCCCGCGCAGTACCGCACCGACCACCACGAACTGCAGGTCCTCGCCCGCCAGCAGCGCATCCAGGACGCTCTGGACGCGCTCGTGGACGAAGGGGCGATCACAGCCCGGTGCGAGCCCGTCGGGGTGCCCAACCACGCCCCCATCCCGCTGCTCGCCCTCCGGCTCGAAACCCCCCCTGCGGAGATCGTGAGCGCCCAGGTGCGCACCATCACCCACGGCACCTACGTGGACCCCGCCAGCGAGGAGGTCAGGCACGACTACATCCTCAACCGCAACGACCCCAAGGAAACCAATACCCCGGCCACCGTGCCCCCCGGCTTCACGGCCACCCGCATCAGCCGCTCGTGGCTGATCTTCCAGCGGTGCTCACCGTCAGGTGGGGGATAGGGGGATCGTCCGCGCGGGCGAGCACGGCCACCGGGCGAGTGGGCGCTGGCCGAAACGGGGATGCTCGCCGAAGGCGAGTGTCCCCCGGCTTCGGTCCTCGTGCCCCGCGACGGAGCGCGACACACCGGCCTCGCAAAACGGACCGTGCACCCCTCGTCGAGGGCCCACCCCGCCCGCCGATCGCCACTCGCGACTCCGGATCGGGAGCGCCCGCTGCGCCTGCCGGGGATCGCTTAAGGCTGCTTCCTTCCGGACCTGACCTGGTTCACAAGCCGACACCGCGCGGGACCCGAGCCATCGACGCCCCAAGCGGCGGAGCGACCGGAGCGAACACCCCTCGGAGGGGGATTCAGCCCCGCTAGAGCGGATTGCGGGTGCAGGGCACCGCTACCTCCCCGCCTAGCACGGTCCACACTGGATCCTAGTACACGCGGCCTGAAGTTCCGGGGCGGCTGACGGTGGGAGCCCGCCAGCTGCGGGCCGTGCCCCCGCTTCGATCGGGTTGGTGGCACGTGGACGGACGCCGAGTGGCAGAGACCGCACCACAAGTGTGTCGCGTTCCGTTAGGCTGCGCAGCCGTGATGAACGACTACCTCTCCACCTACCTCTTCCCACGCCGCCTCGGCCTCGGCCTCGCGACGCTCGGCGCCGCCGCACTGATCGCCGGGTGCGGCTCCAGCAGCTCCAGCTCGATCGGCGTCGGCGAGGAGTCCTCCGCGGCGAGCTCCGCCGTCGAAAACACCCCCACCCCGACCACCGGGACCACCCCCACCAGCGGCCCGCTCGCCACCGAGCCCACGATCACGCAGCCCAAGGGCTCCGCGCCGAAAACGCTCGTGACCAAGGAAATCGTCAAAGGCACCGGCGCCGAAGCGAAGGCCGGAGAGTCCGTCACGGTCAACTACGTCGGCGCGCTCTACAGCAACGGGAAGGTCTTCAACGCCTCGTGGGAAACCAAAGAACCCTTCACGTTCACACTCGGCCAGCGCCAGGTCATCCCCGGCTGGGACCAGGGCGTCGCGGGCATGCGCGTGGGGGGCCGGCGCGAACTGGTGATCCCCGCCGAACTCGCCTACGGCAAGCCCGGGCGGCCCCCCAAGATCCCGCCCAACTCGCCGCTGATCTTCGTCGTCAACCTCCTCTCCGCATAGAGGGTGGCGCAGTCGGCCAAAGGCCGGCTGGCCGAAACGGGGATTCGCGCCGGAGGGGCGTGTCTCCCGACTTCGGTCGGGCCCCTCTTCTTCAGACAAAAGGTGGCGCAGTCGGCCAAAGGCCGGCTGGCCGGGCCCCTCTTTCTCCAGTCAGGGGTCCCCACGAAGCGCCGCCTCGCCCGCCTCGCCGCGGCGGCGCTCACCGCGGGCGCCGCCGCCGCAGGAGCGGTCGGCTGTGGGGGTCCCCACCCCAGGCCCGCCGCGCTGCGGCTGGAGCGAGCGGACCTCGCTCTCGTCGCCCACACCCTCCAACAGCTCGAGGCCCCCACCCACAGCGAGGTCGCCGCCGCGCGCGCCGCGTGGCCCGCGCTTGCCGGGGGGCTTCCCCGCAACCCCTCCTCCGCGACGCGGCTCGCGGTCCTCACCGCGGAGCGCCGCGCCGGGGCGCTCGCGCTGCCCGGGTACGTGACGAGCGAAACAGGCAGCCTCACCGGGCCGGCCACCACGCTCGGGGGGCTGCTCAAGGCCTACGCCACCCTCACTCCGCGCGGGTGGCGGTTCGTCGCGGCGGCGCTCGCCACGGAATCCACGGCCGCGGCACAGGGCGGGAGGGCAGGTCGAGCGACGGGGGGGACTGCGGGGCACGGCGGTGGGAAGACCGGAGCAGCCGGGGCGCCGAGCGCGCGGAGCGGTGGACAGACAGGGGCAGCCAGGACGTCGAGCGGGCGGAGCAGTGGGCGGACCGGAGCAGCCGGGACGTCGAGCGGTGGGCAGACCACACGGCGGAGCGGCCGGACGGCCACCGCAGCGACCCGGTTCCTGCGTGCCAACGCGGGCCTCTACATCTACTGCATCTACGACGGCCACTACGACCTCTCGCTCATCGGCAAGGCCCTGCAGGACGCCTACCGCAAGCTCGGTGGCCCCCACGCGTTCGGGCGATCTCTCACGCAGCGCCAGGTCGAAGCTCTCGTCCGTGCCTACTCCATCCCCGCCACTCGGCTTGCGCCGCATCCGCCGTCCGGCTTGGCAGTGTAGAAGGGGCGCAGGATCAGCTCGGAGCCAGCCCCAGCGCGCGGCGCAGCTCGCCCGCCGGCAGTCCCTCGACGCGCACGACCTTATCGCGTGAGCGCTCGCCACGGATCACGCTGACCCGCCCGCGAGCGATACCGGCGCGCTTGGCGATCAGCTTGCACAGCGCCGCGTTCGCCTGACCCTCGACAGGTGCCGCCGCGACACTCACACGCAGAACGCCGTCGCGCTCATCGACAATCGCGTTGCGCTTCGCACGTGGCTGGAGGCGAACCTTGAGATCTACGTCTGGCATGGGTCCAGTATGCGCTGGATGTCCAGAGAATCGGCGCAGCACCGCGACGGGCACCCCGCGCCCTACGCAACCCCAGCCGGCTGGGTCGCCACCCCGTGCGCCAGATGCGCGGCTGGCACACGCGTAACGGGCTCGGTGGGAGCGCCCACACAGCACGATCCGGGGCGCGAGCAGGTCAACGCCGCGCCCTGGCCCGCGCGATCGACACCCGCGCAGAGCCAATAGAATCAGACGTCCAGGGCACGTAGCTCAGTGGGAGAGCGCTCGCTTCACACGCGAGAGGTCGGTGGTTCGAAACCACCCGTGCCCATCCCTCGATCTTCTTTATCTGAGCCAGATTCTACTCATCGCCAGTGAGCTCACTCAGCTCGCTTGAGAGGCCAAAATCGTCCATGGGCCCATTCATGGGCCTAAACTCTCCCTCGAAGCCGCGCGTAACCTGCCGCGTAAAGGGGCACTCGGCGGGCTCGTCGGCGAAGCGCATCAGCTCCCAGATCGCCTGGCGCTCGCGGTCGGTGAGGCGGCGGTTGCGGGTCTGCTGGTAGATCTGCAATGTGAACGCCGCCGAGGTGTGGCCGATCTGATCTGAGATCCAGTGCGGGTCGCGCCCGGCCTGCGCGGCGAGCATCGCCCAGGTGCGCCGCAGGGAGTGTGGAGTGATCGCTTGGAGAGACGGTAGGCCCTGTTCGGCGCGGCGCTCATTGGCGAGCTCGACGGCGCGCTCCAGCACACGGTCGCGGAAGCGGTCGGGGTCGCGCTGCCTGCCGCTGATCGTGCCGAAGAAGTGGTCGGTCGGCCCCATCGGGAAGTCATCGGCGACGCGCTGCGCACGGTGGCGGACGAGCTCGTCGCGTAGCCACAGCGTCATCTCGACCTCACGGACGCCCTTGGCGGTCTTGGCGTCGGGGATCTTGAAGCGCGCCCGCGCGAGGTCCACCTGCCGGCAGCGCATCGCGCACAGCTCCGAGATCCTGAACCCGGTAAGGGCGAGCGTCGCCAGCGCGGCACGGCGCCCGATCCGGTGGTCTCGCCGCGCGGCTCGGTCCAGCTCGCCGGCGGCGTCGAGCAGCGAGGCCAACTCGTCGACCTCGAGGAACGTCCTGGCCGGCTTGACGGTCGGCAGGAACCGCTCCCTGCGCCCGCCGACCTTCACCGGGTTGCGGTCGATGTAGCCGTAGTCCACCGCGCGCTGCAGGATCTGGCTGAGCAGCGCCAGCATCCCGTTGATCGAGGTGTTCGACAGCGGGCGCTTACGGCGCTCGTAGGGCTTGCCCTCTCTGCGCTCGACGGTCTCCATCAACGGCTTGCCCCGCGCCGCAGCCTCGCGGATCACGCGCGCGCGGCCCGCGAGCTCGTCGCGGAAACCATCGACTCGGGCGACGTCGATATCGGCCAGCTCCATCCGCCCGAAGTGCCCGAGGAGGTAGCCGAGCTTCCATTCGAGGTCGGCGATCGTGTCGGAGTCCAGGCCGTAGCTTTTCTTCGCGTCGATGACCTTGCGCGCGAACGGCCCGAAGGGCTGGCGGCCGTCGGGACGCTCCGTTTCGCTCTTAACAATCGAGGTCTTCGTCTCGGGCGGCACCCACGTGCCGCGGATCACCTGCTGCTGGATCGACTCCAGCTCGATCTCGGCGCGGGTGCGGTTCCATCCCTGCTTGTTGGTGCCGAAGACGAGGCGGTGGCGGCGCCCATAGGCGTAGAGCCGTGCGCCGTAGGTGATCGTCTTGCCGTCGGCCCAGGGTCGTTCTGTGACCTGTCCGGTGATGGGCCTGGGCATCAGTGTCCCCGGTGGTGGTGGTGTGTACGGTTGGGGTGCATCGGGGTTACCTCCCGGTGTCGTGCCGGGGGCCGTAGCCGCGGTGCCCCGGCTTTTTCGCGGTGCCCCCACCTTACCGGCGCCTGGCGACGATTGTCGGAGGCTGCTTGCGGGCCTGCATCGCCTGGCGCGCGGTATGGAGATCGAAGCGCAACCGTGCCTTGGGGCCGTCGCCGAGGCGCATCGCGCCGAGGTCCATTGCGTGCGCGTAGACGTAGTCGAGCGAGACGTTCAGCGCGCGGGCCAGCTCCTTGGGGTCGAGCAACTGGTAGGCCCCGGGGGCGGGGTGGTCGAGGAGCTGCACGACCCGCCGCGCGGCACGCTCGGCGATGGCCTCGATGTCGTCGTGGTCGAGGGTCACGGCCACTCGCTGTGTCGTAAGTGGCGGCCAAACGGGCGCGGACCCCTGGGGAGGACCATATAGACCAAAATAGCAAAACAACCACTAAACTACAAAGGAGGGACACCGAGGGATGCACCTGGGCCTGTGTCGTCGCCCCTCCGCGACAGGCATCGTGACGGTCCTGCTAGCCGCCGGCTGGCGTCTTGGAGGGCTCCAGAGCGTTTGCCTGGGCTGGCTCCGGAGCTCGACGAACCGTGTCCGCAACCCCCTTGGCAACGTCGGGCCTTGAGCATTGCATCTGCCAGTGGAGCCCGGAAGAGGTTGCGAGCTCGATCTCGCCATACAGCATCACCGGCAGTTGGCGGTTATTCTTGTAGCGCCTGTCAGGGCCACCCTTGACGTTGACGTAGCGCCAGGTCGTGTCGACCTGCTGGCTGTCTTGTGGTGGCCGGTCGGACTCGATGAAGCGCTGCGTGTGGAAGCTGGTATCCAGGGCGACATACGGCACGTCGCTGAATCGCTTTCCATCGCGGACGATGAGCCTGTCTGGCAGGAAGTGCAGCGCGTGTCGTCCGCATGAGATGGAGGGGACGGCGATGTTCGTCACCAGCACCTTTGGGCCCTTCAGTTCGGACTTCGCCGTGGCCCTGGAAACGATGTTGCTTGCCCCGCTGTTGGTCTTGTACTCGTAGGTCGTCCGCACTCGCCCGGAGGCGTTGACCCGCCACAACGCCGCTACCCCCGAGAGCGCTTCGAACGCGTCCACCATCCCGGCAAACCACACGGCGTGTCCGTCCTCGACCTGGTAGAAGGTCACGACCGAGCGCCGCGCCCGATCGCGCAGCCACAGCCATATCGTGCCCGCCACTCCGAGGACCAGCACCGCCACCCCGGCCGCCGCCGGGAGAGCCACCGCGGCGATGATCGTTGCGAGCAACACCCAGGGAGCAAGCCGCACCCTGTTACTGGCGTCGTTGAGCTGGGCGACGAGGTCATCGCCGCCGGTTGGCACAAGATCGACTGCCGAAGCGCCGGTGACATCTTCGAGGGCGATCTCGCTGCTGGCCGGAGGGAGGAAAGGCTTGGCCGGCGAGGGCCTCGTGCCTGACGGCGCCTTGCGCTGCTTGCCGCCGAGGGATGCCCGGTAGTAGACCCCATGACTGCCCGCGTGAACGTAGTTGCCGCGAGGACCCGTGCCCACACGAAACCCGGGTACACCAGCGCTGACGCCGAGACCCGACTTGCTCACGTTGAAGCGAAACGGACCCGCCTTCAGACTCTTGCGTACATAGAACCCCATCGCGAATACGCCTCCCGGGAGCCCACCAGTGGACGAGGCCGCGATCATATAACAGTTCCGACCAGTGACATAGGTGGGGGAGCAGCAGCGGCTGGCGTGCTTCAGAGGATGTCCCGGCCGGCGTGGAACTTCGTTGGCGGCCCTCGGGTGAATCTCTCAGACGGTGACGAGCGTAGCGGCCTCGTCGGCTTCGTGTGTGGTGGTGGTCTGGGTGATCTCTGCTTCGACGGCGAGGGCGAGCTTGGCGAGGTCGTCGTAGCCGATGATCCGTCGGAACTGTCGCTCGGCCTCGAGCATCCCGGCGGCGGTCCACCGCAGGCACATCTCTCCCGACTGCCAGCGCTTGACGTTGCGGCTGGATCGCCGGACGCACTCGATCATGGACTCGCACGGGTTGGTGCTCTGCAGCGTGCGCTTCAGCGCGCCGTGGACGCCGAGGCGGGTGACGGTGAGCGTCTCTGCCATGCCCTCCCGTAGGGACGCTGCGGCACCCGGGTGAGAACGCTCGAGCTCAGCGACGAGCGCCTGGAGTTCCCCGAGGGCCTGTTTGTGATCGTCACGCGCCCACGCGCGGCGTAGCCGGCGCTTGACCTCTGGCCGGTCGCGCTCAGGCAGATGATCGAGCACGTTGCGCTCCTTGTGGCGGACACACCGATGGACAGGGGTACGCGGCCCCAGCACCGCGTTCACGGCGGCTCTGAGGGCCTTGGAGCCATCGATCACGACCAGCACGCCCTGCTCGACGTCCAGGCCACGGTCCACGAGATCAGCCAGCAGCGAGGTCGCGACCGTCTTGTTCTCCGTGGAGCCCTCCCACAACCCGAGCGGGATCTTCACCCCGTCAGTGGTGACCCCGAGCGCGACGACGTTGGTGTGGTCCTTCAAAACGACCCCGTCGAGCATCAGCACTGCCAACCGCACGTCATCCAGGCGACGGCTCATCAACTCCTTCAGCGTCTGCGCGGTGCGGGCAACAAAGGTACGCGAGACCGACGACTTCGACGTCGAACGCGCCTGCGCCTCGACCTGCTCGCCGACCGGCTCCTGGGTGCGCACGAACCGGCGGGTAGAGACACCCGCGAGCATCCGCTCCGGCACGACCGCGCTCAACACGTCACGACTGGCGAAGTGCTCGTAGGTCTCGACCGGCACCTCGCCGCTCTCGTCCTTGGCACGCATACGCGGCCGTCGCACCCCCACCCGACGCGAACCGAGTGTGACCTCGCCATCGTCGCCCCCGTGGCGGTAGGCGACCCGCTCCGGGTCCTGCTTGCCCTTGGGACCACAGACCTCCTCGACCTCCTCGGCCATCAGCTCGTGCATCACGCCGAGCCCGACACCCACACTCAGCGCGAGCAGGCCCTCCCTCGCCGCCCCGACCAGCTCACCCAGAGCGGCCTGCACCCGCCCAGGCAGCGCAGGCACCTCCATCGGCGCGTCCTCGCTCACGACCTGCTCAGCATGTACCTTCTTCATGGCGGTTCCTCCTGTCTCGAATGGACCGATTTCGCACTCGCCACGGTCGCAGTACGACCGGACGAGGCGGGAGGACCGCCACTTCAAGTTCTACGCCACGCGGGACATCCTCGTGCTTCACGTCACGACCGGCTCGCGCGGCTCGACGAGGCGCCGTAATCCTGCAACGCGTGCGACGAAAAAGAACTACAAGTTACGGTCGATCGTCCGCCGCTCCCCAACCAGGCTGGCGCCTGGTCGGGGGCCCCGACCGCGGCGGAGCGCAGTCCCCCGGCCCCCGTCGCGGGGTAGCTTGGCACACCCTGTCAACCCACAAGGGGTGTGACAGGGTGTGCAGCGGGAGCCGGGCCGGGGGCCGGCCGACTGCTCGATCGACAGAATGGGTCAGGCGGCGGCGTGCCCCTGCCGGTGGTGACCGTATCGAGACCTCAAGGGCAGCTGCGGTTCTCCTGCATTCTCACGCGGCTGCCTTGTCACGCAGCGATCCGATCTTCGCTCCGAGGGTCCGCTTGACCGCGTTGGCGACGTGGTAGCGCTGCATCACTGCGGCGGTGAGCGCCTCGGGACTGAGGATCGTCTCCATGTCTCGTGGTGACCAGCGTCGCTCGCCCTGCAGGGCTTGTGCTCCGAGAACGGTCTCGACGAGGGCCTGCTGGAACCACTCGCGGACGACGGCGACGATGATCTCATTGCCGCGCGGCATTTCATACTCATCGTTCCAATAGTCGGCCATGTCGGTGTAGACCCGGAAGTCGCCGTTGGCCTGGATGAGGTTGTCCTCGGGCAGGTACAGAGCCGCACGGTCGTCAAGCAGGTCGGGGATGTTGGCGCCGTCCGACGCGCTGAGCCAGACGACATCTGGAATGGGCGGCTCGGTAGGAGGGAGCGCAATCGCCTCGTCGCCGTCGGCGGCGAGCATCGAGGCGAGCAGGTCCCCAGTCTGGCTGCCGGGCTTATGGGCCGCCGGCTCACGCTCGACGGTCTCCGTCGGACTCGAGCGCTCGCCGGACTCGTGCCCACCGCTCACGCGCTCGCCGGCGCGCAGCGGGCCACCAGCCTGCGAGCGATAGCGCGAGAGGCGAAACAGCTTCACGTACGCCTTCAGACGCTCCATGATCGACTCGCTGTTGTCCACGCCCTTAGTGCCTGCAATGACTGAGTCCATGTAGTCACGGATCTCCTGCGGGAGGTTCGCGCGGAACTCGTGCGCCCACTCGCCGTAGGGCAGAGGTGCGTTGTTGAGCAGCAGCTGCGTGCGTGCGGTGTTCGCCGACAAGGAGCGCTCCGGGCCGTTCTTGGGCTCGACGTACAGGACAACGCGTTCCGGGCCGAAAAGGACGCCGAACTGCTGTAGGCGGGCGGTGCCACTGCGGCCGGTCGCCATCTCGTAGAGCTCGCCCTGATAGAGGGCGCCGAAGTGGCCGTTGTTCGGCAGCTCGCTCGTCTTCCGGCGCTTGTCTGAGTCATCGAGTATCCACCAGTGGACCTGGCAGCCGGCGAGATCGACGACGCCGGAGTGATCGGCGTGCTCACCAAGGAAGTCACCCATACCACGCACGCGCTGCAAGATGTTGTGGTTGGTGTCCTCGGGGTCGTACGTCCAACCCTGTCGTGCGCGGAGGATCACACCTTTGGGGAAGTCGAAGAAGCGCGCGTTCAGGTAGCGGGCGAACCACCGGGACGGGGTCGGCACACCCTCTGGCGCCGTAACCGTGTTGTCGTCGTCGTCAAAGCCGAACAGCGTCACCTTGGTGCCGTGCTCGTCGATGATGTCCGGCTTGGCGACATCGGTCAGGGGCACGACGTAGCTGTAGGAGCCGTCGGGCAGACGGAACTGCTTCAGCCCATACTGGCGGCTAGTCGGATCCCGCCAGAGCTGAATCATCGAGCCGTTGCCGCCTTGCCATGACTGGTAGACAACACCGGCCGGGTTGCGCGTTGCCGCGCTGATCTTGGCACCGACACCGAAGTTTGCGTCCATCGCCTGAACGCGCCCGGAAGACGACAGGTTGTTGATGTGCTGGATCATCTCGCGAGCACTCATTCCGCGCCCGTCATCAATGCAGCACAGCTTGTAGACGACGCCAGCGGTCGCCTCGTGAAGCATCCAGTCGACATCCCAGATGACATTCATCGCCTCGGCCTCAAGCGAGTTCATCGTCAACTCACGCAGGTACTGCTGATCACCGCAGTCGGCGCCGAGGCGCTCCAGCAAGAACCCGATCTCCCCGACCTCCATCTTCATCGTGCGGTCGGGTGCAATCGGCGACGCGATCACTTCGTCGCTGAACAAATCGGTGTGGTTGCCGACAAACGGCGGCTCAGGGGTAGTAGCCACTAGGCTCTCCTCAGGTCGTGTGGTCCAAAAGACCACCTGGACAGGGTGGCCAAGTCACCTGGCGGATTGCGGTGGGTCAGAGACTTGAGCGACCGCTCGCCGCGCACTGGACTTGGCCTATGTGCGCATTGTAATCACTCGCCGGATGACTCCCGGATTGGGCTCCATGAGATGCTTTCGCGTGAAGACTTCTACGCGCTGCCGAAACAAATCCTCGCCCGGCGACCGTCG
This sequence comes from uncultured Solirubrobacterales bacterium, assembly GCA_963703395.1. Lineage (GTDB taxonomy): Bacteria > Actinomycetota > Thermoleophilia > Solirubrobacterales > Solirubrobacteraceae > Palsa-744. The sequence continues at coordinate 2,732,761 of OY969817.1, forward strand.
CGCTCTCGACCCGCGGCATCCGCGACACGGCACCCCACCACCTGCTCGGCCCGCCTTTCCGCTCAAGCTCCACCCGAGCCAGCTCGGCTCTCACCCACGCCTCCCACGACGCGCCCGCACACGCCCCGGTTCCCCTCCAGCCACGCCTCCGGCACCCCTCACGGCAAGGCCGGCCCGCCGCTCGGCTCCGCTGCGCTCCGCCTCACGGCACACAGTTGCACCTAAAGAGTGCTGCTTTTGCTATTTTGCTCATAGGATGCTGTCGATCGGCAAGATCGCGCTGGGTCAGCACCGCTACTACGAGCAGCAGGTCGCCCAGGGGCAGGACGACTACTACACCGGCCGCGGCGAGGCCCCAGGCGAATGGGTTGGCGCCGGCGCGCAGGCGCTCGGCCTGACGGGCCGGGTGGGCACGGGGCAGTTCAACGCGCTGATCGCGGGCAACGACCCACGCGACCCCGCGGCACGGCTGCGCTCCAGCGCGCATGACCCGAAGGTCGCAGCGTTCGATCTGACGTTCACCGCGCCGAAGTCGTTGAGCGTCCTGTTCGCCGTCGCCCCGGAGGAGGTCTCGGGTGAGCTCGTGGGCTGCCACGAAGAGGCGGTGAGGGCGGCGCTGGGGTACCTGGAGGACACGGCGGCGATGGTCCGCCGCGGCCATGCCGGCGAGCGGGTGCAGCCCGGTGAGGGGCTGGTCGCGGCGGCCTACCGGCACCGCATGAGCCGCGCGCTTGACCCGCAGCTGCACACCCACGTCGTCGCGGCGAACCTCACGCGCGGCCCGGACGGGCGGTTCACGGCGCTGCACGGCGCGGCGCTCTACCGGGCGGCGAAGACCGCGGGGTATCTCTACCAGGCGCACCTGCGCGCGCTCGTCACGGAGCGTCTCGGCCTGGAGTGGGGGGAGGTGCACAACGGCGCGGCCGAGCTCGCGGATATCGAGCGGCCGGTGGTGGAGCACTTCTCGCAGCGCCGCCACGAGATGCTGCGCGAGGCAGAGCAGGGCGGGATCGGCCTCGGCTCAAAGAGCGCGGCTGAGCACGCGGCGCTCGCTACCCGGGAGCGCAAGCAGTACGGGATCGACACGCACACGTGGCGCGAGGAGGTCAGGGCGCGCGCGGCCGAGCACGGCCTCGGCGCAGGCAGAGTCGCGGAGCTGCTGCGTGTGGGCCGGGAGCGGCTGCCGCACGGTCTCGCCAAGCAAAGCGTGGTGGACGAGCAGGCGGTCGCCGCCCGGCTGACGAGCGCAGTGGGTCTGACGGAGCGCAGCGAACACATTCGATGAGCGGGCGGTGCTGCAGGAGTTCGCCGCGGCGGCGGGAGAGGGCGCGCTTGTGGGTGAGGTGCGCGGTCAGGCCGGGCGGTTCGCGGAGCGCCCGGACGTGCTCGCGACCCGCGGTGGCGAGATGACGACCGCGGAGCTGGTGGCGGTCGAGCGGCGGCTGATCGCGGCAGCTGTCGGGCGCGCCGGCGAGAAGACCGGCATCATCGACCCGTCGCTCGCGGAGCGTACGATCACCGCGGCTGATCGTCCCCTCACCGCAGAGCAGGCCGCGGCGGTGCGCGCCGTGACGGGTTCAGGGCATGGGGTGAGTGTGATCGAGGCGCTCGCGGGGACCGGCAAGACCTACACCGCGGGGGTGTTGCGCGAGGTGTACGAGAACGCCGGCTACACGGTGCTCGGCGTGGCGCCGACGGGCCGCGCGGTACGCGAGCTCGCCGAGGAGGCCGGTATCCCGTCCCGCACACTCGACCGGCTGCTGCTCGACCTCGAGCAGCTCGGCGACGAGCTGCCACAGAACGGCGTCCTGATCCTCGACGAGGCCGGCATGGCCGCGACCCGCCCCACCGCGCAGCTGCTGGAGGCCGCCGAGCGGGCGCGTGCGAAGGTGGTCGCGATCGGCGACCCAGGGCAGCTCGCGTCCGTGCAGGCCGGCGGGTGGCTCGGAGCGGTCGGCCGCGTGCTCGGTGCGCTGCGGCTGACGGAGGTGATGCGCCAGCGCGACCCGGCGGAGCGCCGGGCGCTCGGTGCGCTGCACGACGGCCAGCCGCAGCGCTACCTCGAGTGGGCCGAGCGCAACAAGCGGATCGAGACGTTCGGCGACCCCGCCGGCGCGTGCGAGCAGGCCCGCGCCGAGTGGTCGCGCGCGGGCGCAGGGGTGGGGCCGGCGCAGACGGTGATGATTGCCAGCGACAACGAGACACGCGAGCGGCTGAACCGGGGAGCGCGCGAGCTGCGGCGCCGGGACGGCGCGCTCGGCGAGGAGCGCTCCTACGGCAGCGTCGAGATGGCGGTCGGGGACCGGGTGATCTGCCGCCGCAACGACGGGCAGCTCGACGTCGATAACGGGACGCGCGGCACCGTGCGCCACCTCGACCCCGACCGGGTCGTGATCGACACCGACGGCGGGCTCGTGCGGGAGCTTCCCGCCGCCTACGTCGCCGAGCACGTCGAGCACGCCTACTCGCTGACCGGCCACGGGATGCAGGGCGGAACCGTGCAGAGCGCGATCGTCGTCGCCTCACCGCGGGATCTCACCGCGGGCTGGTCCTACACCGCGCTCTCCCGCGCCCGAGAAACCACCCGCCTGCTCGTCTACGACGACGACCTCGAGCGGGAGCGCAGCGAGTTCGCGCCCACAGACCAAACCCCGACAGCAACCCGCGGCAAGCTGCTCGAACGGGTGCAGCGGCGGATGCTCGAGCGCGACGACGAAGACCTCGCGATCGAGCAGCTCCCCGGCGCGGGCCGCGCAGCGGACCCCGACCTCGCGCGTGCCCAAACACACGCTGCAGATCCACCACAGGAGCACGCAGCCGCCCGCGCCGAGCCGACCCTGCCGGTCACGGCGAGCACTGCGCGGCTACGGGAACTACGCGAGCGCGTCGAGCAGCTCGAGGCGCAGCTCGCGTCGCTACCGACACGCCAGCTTCAGCGCATCGAGGACCTCGACGCGCGCGCCCGCACCCTCACCACCCAGCGCGAGCAGCTCACCCGCCGCCTCGCCAGTCTCCCCGAGCCACACCGGCGCCTCGGACGCGAACAGGACCCACATGCGATCGAACGCGCCCACCTGGCCGGCGCCCTGCAAGCCAACGAGCGCGAGCTCGACACGGCTCTCACCCAGCGCGACCGTCTGGAGCGCGAGCTCGGCGATCCCGTCGAGGCCCGCGCCGAACGCGAAGGCCTCGAACACGCAATCACGCAGGCCACCAGGGAGCACACTGTGCTCCGCAACCAGCTCGCCGAGCGCGAACTACAAACCCCCGGCGGGTGGGTGAAGGCCACCTTCGGCGATCGGCCCGACCGGCCCGCGCAGCGCGAGGCATGGGAGAACGGCGTGCGCCACGCCGCGCGCTACCGCGCGCAGTACGACATCACGGACCCCACCGACGCACTCGGACCCCGGCCCGAGCAGCGCGGAGGGCAGCAGCGCGACTGGGACCGCGCTCACGAGGCAGTCGAGCGCGCTGATCGACGTCTGGGGCGTGAGGTCTCGCCGGAGCGCGACATCGACCTCGGAGTCGGGCTCTGACGATCGTCGCGGCGAGCCGCTGGCGACGGTGGTGCTTGCTCATCTACGGTGCAGCGAAGATCGAGCGCGATCGAGCCGGAGGCCGGTATACGCTGGGGCCATCCCCGCAACGACAGTAAGCATAGTGAGCGATGGCTGAGCAACAGATCCTGACCGTGCCCCAGGTCGCCGAGGAGCTTCAGGTGACCGCTCAGACGATCCGCAACTGGATCGACAGCGGCGCGCTACCGGCGGCGAAGATCGGCCGCGCCTTCCGCATACGGCGGGAGCACGTGAACGCGCTGCTCGCACGCGCGCAGGCCGACAGCAGCTCGCTGGCGACACGCCGCGACCTTTGGGCGCCGGAGACCCTCGGGTTGCCCCACCGCCGCCGCGGTACGGAGCGTCCAGCGTCGGTGTGGGATGAGACGGGCGCCCCCGTTCTGCCGTCCAAGCGCTCCTGAGCCACAGACCACGGCGGCGACAGAGTCTCTCGGCTCAGGCTGAGCGACGCGCGCGGGCGCGTGGCCGCCGTGCACTCGCGCCATCTTCGCGCTCGACCGCCTCGGCAATCGCGGCGGCGGCGGCGGCGAGCTCGTCGTAGGCACGGGCGACATCGAGCATGTTCTGGCCGGTCGCAGCGGTGTTCAACTGCCGCACAGCTTCATCGAAGCGCCGCCAGAGGCCCTCTGGTCCACGGCGCCCGGTACCAGGCTGCAGCTCATACGGCGGCCGAGGATCGGCGGCGCGATGAGGCGGCCAGTCAAAACCCGCGGCATCCGCGGCCCGGCAGGCACGCGCCTCCTCGCTCGCTGCCTGCGCGAGGCCCGCCAGCCGAGCGCTGAAGCCGTGGTCGGGTGGCGCCACGCGGTGCGCCTCAAGCGCCTTGCGCCAGCCATCGAGTGCATCCCTGAAGTCGCTGAGTACACCCTCCTCATCGCTGGTGCCGCTCGTTGTGTTCATTTGGGCATAGTAGCGGTTGCTCGGATACCACGACGCGCGGTCTTGCCTTTAGGGGAGAGACGCGTACGCGTCGTGCATGAACAACCGTAGTCAAGGCCGGTTGCCGACCTGCCGCATTACACGACTCCCGAACCCGGACCCCAAGCAGACGACTTGGCACTTGAAAGAGACAACGCGAGAACAACCAAGCGGGTCATCCTGGCCGGCATCCTGGGGGCGGTGACGAGACCGCACGCAGCGCGCATAACTCCGGGGCCTGGACCTGTAAAGGTCGCCCCATCGGGCTCACCTTCAGAGGGACGGCCGACCTTGCCAGAACCTGCCCCCCGCAGAGGTCGCTCACCTCGGAGGGATTCCCTGCCGAGGTCAGGCGACCGTGAAATGGTGAAACCCGATGCTCGCCCCCCGCGTACAGCTAGCTAGCTCGTGGCGTGAATCCCCAGTGATCTTTATGTACTGTGGGTTTCGTCGCCGCCCTTACGCTTGAAGGTCACACTGATGGCACTCGTCATACCTGCCTCTGCGATAAACGCCACCCTTCCCTGAGCACTGAAGGCCAGCTCGAACGTGATTTCACTGGCCTCGTAACCATGCGCGCTTGGTGACAGACCGTCCAAAAAACTTCGCATCTGATCAAACGTCTTCGCCAAGTCGCCCTTGACCTCTTCCCTTGAGCGGCCGAATACCCTCCCGAGCGAATCGCCGAGGCTCTGCTGCTCGACCGCACCGACCGCGAGCGACTCCTCATTCGTGACGAACAGGATCGTGTCAGGGTCATCGAGCCAGGAAAGGCTCGTGTCATTCATATCGCGCTCCCCTCAATTGAGTGGTTGGTTCCGTTATGCACCTCCAAAGTCCAGACCTTCCGGGCTTGCTCTAGCAGAAGCCCATAGCCAGCACCGCCGCCAAATCGAAGATTTGTGCGCCCCTGGTAGATAAGGTAGGGAGCGGGCTCGCCGCCGAAGAGGGTCGGCTCGAGGTCGAGCCCGAGACATCCCGAGTCTCCTTTCTGGAGTCTCTTCCCCAGGAAGAGCAGGACGGCCGCAAGCGGCTCCTGCCCGGCCACGCCAGGGATGGTGGCACCCGCTACGCCGGTGAACTCGACGACATCGGTGTCAACGGCTCCGCTGCTTCCCAATAAACGCACAGGCTTGTAACCCACCCGCTTAGAGACATCCCACCTTTCTGACTGGCCGACGTCCTCACCGATATCCACGACCGCTGCATCCATCACCACACTGCAGACGTGGAGTTGGCCGGTCGGATCGTTGCGCCTCGCATCGATAGAAACACTGTCGCCTTCCGCAGAGCCAACCGGCTTGACGGCATGTCTCGCGGTCAGGATGCCTCGACGACGGCCGTTTCTCGTGTTGAACGTGACCCAGCACGTACCGGATCCGTTGCGAGAGGGCCCATGACCGCTTGCCATCAACGGTCGAAGGACCACGGGAAAGACGTGACCGCCGACACACACCGGGGCCACCTTGTTCAGATCTGGGATGATTCGTGCCGGGAGGTAGCGTATTACCGCGAGGCGAACTTGGCCTTCGATGCGCGCGAACCCATAGGTCGTCAGAACACCTTCTTGTACAGCGAGATCATGACCACTTCCATCGGCGTGGATCAAGGCTACCGCCCAAGCGGTAGCGCGAGCAAGCACGGGAGAGACTTCCGTACCATATGCGTCATCAGAATCGAAAACGTCTTGTGGCGGGAATCCCCGAGGCAGGGCTCGTTCGAGGTCCAGCGAATGCAGACGCTCTGACACAACCCCCCCTACAGTCGTCCCTACGCCGCGGACGAACACGGTGGTGAGGAGCCTCAGTGTCACCATAGCCAAGATGCCTCGAAGGTCGGCGGCATATCGTCGTCGCACTGGCAGACCGGATGTAGCCGACGGACGCATGTCCCAGACGGCTTCCCAATTCTGCGGATATCCCTCACCGCCTCGATCCCCTGATTCGGGGACCCATTCGCGCGCGGGTGGCGCAAGCACCGCCGGGATCGTCCGCAACAGGATGGTTAGATCTAGCAGGGGCGTCCAATTTCGACAATAGACGATGTCCAGAGTGGCCATGTCATCCAGGGACGTCTCCTTGCGCCGTGCCACTTGCCAGAGTCCGGTGAGGCCAGGCAGCACGGCGTAGCGTGCCTTCTGAAACACGTCCAGCTCTTCGAACTCTTCCCTGGTCAGCGGTCGAGGTCCGACGAGCGACATCTCGCCCGCCAGGACGTTCATAAGCTGGGGCACCTCGTCTATGCGCAGACGCTTGAGGAGACGACCAAGCCCAGTGGTGCGGCCATTGCTCGCGGTCCGCAAGCGCCACATACCAAACGGGATCGCGCCGAGGCCCGGGCGGTATTCGGGTACCAACACGGACTCGCTCCAACTCTGGATCTTCATCGTCAGCGTGATTGGGGCGAGCAGCACGAGCGCGGCGACACTCAGTGGAAGTGCGAGCACGAGGTCCATTATCCGCTTCGCACGCTTGTTTACGTATCCAAAATAAAGGGGTCGTACCGCAATGAGCGGTACCACAAGGTCATCGAGGGCGTCGCTTCCGCCCTGGAAGAGCTCGGCGGCGGTCGGCACGACATCGGTGGCGATATCCAATGCGTGACAGCGGTAGATGAGCGCCAACCGCTCGTCCGCCGTCAGTCCGGGGTCGGCGAAGATCACGCGGTTAACCTGATAAGTGTGCACGATCACCTCGAGATTATCCGGAGCACCAAGCCAGCCATGCTCGTCTCCCGCTTGCCCTGTCGCAAGGTAGCCCACCATCTGCGTCGGGCGCCGGCAGGCCTGGCAGATTAGCTCGGCGATAGCCGTGGGGTGCTTGGCCGCCACAACCAATGCCCGTGACTGCAGCCTGTGTTTGACTACCCAGTTGCGACTCAGCCGATCGTAGAGCCAGCGGAAGAAGAACGCGAGACCACTCGCCCCCCCCGCTGCGACAAGCACCAACGGCACGTTTATAAGGCTGTAGCCATTGCCGAGCGCCAACAAAGCGAGTGCAGTCGCGGCCAGCCCGGTGCCCTTGATGATCTCCCCGAGACGAGCGCGCTCACGGTCAGCGCGGTAGAGCCCGAAGAGTAGGAAGAAAATCAACACGAGGATCGTTGCGACGGCGGCGACCGTCAGAGAGGAACTGAAATCTCCGGAAGGGTTCAGTGCCACGGCGCCAAGTTGGCGGGCCGCCACGATGCCAGCCCCAACAGCCGTGGTGTCGCAAACCAGCAAGAGGCAAAAACGTGCCACATCCCGTATCGCCTGTTGGCGATAGAACGCATACCAAGGCGCCGACCGGTCGTAACTTGGGTCGAAGGTCTCGCTATCTGTGTGTCGGGACGGAGTAGGATTGAGCCGGGGCACCGACGTCGGGTCCTTCACGCGCGGTTCGGGACCGAAGGACGCCCGGTACAGCAACTCGGAGACCTCAGGTCGTTCGTTCGACCGGTTGGGCGTCTCGAGTGTCAGCTTGGCCGTGTCGGCGGCCACACCGGACTCCCCTTCTTTCAATTGGACAAGAAGTGCTCTCGCGATATCCGCTCGGTCACGCCGCTCGGCCGCACTAGCGATTGCCAGAAAATCCTCAGGCCCTTCGGCCACGACATCAATGACGGCCTCCCACACGTGGTCGGGAAGGCTGGTACTACGCGCCCCGCCAGGCGTGCGGTCAGCGAACTCGACAAGCACGGGGTTGACAGTCACCCACTGCATCTGCGAATCGCCGCGCGTACGGGCAAGCTCGAGGATCCCCGTGTCTCCATCTTGTGTCGGTGTGCAATATCTGACCGCCTCATTCCAATCCTCATCGAGGATCGTCCATTCATCGTGTGTGGTTATCCGACGTGCCAACTCGAGTAGCTTTGCGAGTTCGATCGGTCGCGCTAGACCCGCCCGTGCGCAATTGATCGCGGACAGCGCCAGCGGGCGAGCGGTGGGACACTTGCCACCAGACGCCTGATAAGCGGCGATCGTTCGCTGTGCGGAGGCTAGGAAGGCGCCCAAACGTGTTTGTCCCTCGGGAAGGTTGTAGAGTCGCCGCGCTTCCTTGAGGGCCTTGCCTTTGAACTCATCGCCGAGCTCGACTTCCCTCGCGTCGCCCAGTACCTTTACCGCTGCACTGTTGAGCGGCGTCTTGTCGGCCTTCAGGAGGTCGTCCCACCCCTCGGCCGAGAGTGTTGCGACGACAAACGAATTGGGGTGAGCGGTCAGCCAATCTCGAATTGCGAACGGCTGGAGTGCGGAAAGGCGAGTCTCCAAATCGTTGATCACGAGCACGTAGGGGCGTCTGCGCGGAACGAGCCACTTGGTCCGCAGCAACTTGCCCAGGGCATCGCCGCGCTCGTTAGCCCGGATCTTTCGTTAACGGTCCGCGCCCCGGGTGGTCCGGGGCGCGGAATGTCCGGCTGAGCTTGGAGAATCGGGGTTGCGAAGTCCTTGTTCCCGAGCTCAGGAGGTTCACCTTGCGGGTGCAGCGCGATGGCCGCAGGTTCAAGGTAGATGTTGTGTCGGACGGAGAGGGTTTGGTCTCGCACGTGGGTAGCGCGCTGCTGGGGGAGGTCGCTGAGAAGACTGGGCTGAGGGGCGCTCTGTCGTTGGGGCTTGGGGACTTCAAGCAACGTCGATCCGGGCACGATCACGGCCGTGTGGTCGGTGATCTCGCGGTGATGCTCGCGGACGGTGGGGAGTGTCTGGCTGATCTCGGGGCGCTCGGCGATCAGGAGTCGTTGTTCGGGAATGTCGCCTCGGCCTCGACTGCGTTCCGGGTCGTGGATCGGGTCGCCCGTGACCCGGGGGGCCTGGAGCGGTTGCGGGTCGCTCACGCGCACGCACGGTCATGCGTGTGGAGGCTGCTGGGCGCCCCGGAGCGTTTGACGATCGACCTGGACGCCACGCTCATCGGGTCGCATTCTGAGAAGGAGGGCGCGGCTGGGAACTTCAAGGGCGGCTACGGGTTTCACCCGATGCTCGCCTATGGCGATGAGACCAGCGAAGCGCTGGCCGGCGAGTTGCGACCGGGGAACGCTGGCGCGAACACCGCGATCGACCAGATCGAGGTCGCCGAGCAAGCGATCGGACAGATCCCGGTCGAGCACGTCGAGAACATCAAGCTGTTGTTGCGCGTCGATACCGCTGGCGCCAGCCACGAGTTGTTGGGTTGGGCTCGCGAGGGCCGGATCGAGTTCTCCGTCGGCTACGACCTGACCGAGACCGTGCGCGGCGCGATCCTCGAAACCCCTGACAGTGACTGGGTTGCGGCGCTCGCCCAGGACGGCAGTCCGCGCCCCAACGGACAGGTCGCCGAGATCACTGGCCGGCTCGACCTGTCGAGGTGGCCGGCTGGGTCGAGGGTGATCGTCCGCCGCGAGCGCGCGCACCCAGGCGCGCAACTCTCCTTCACCGACCACGACGGGCACCGCTTCCAAGCGATCCTCACAGACCAGGCCGGCCCAGTCGCGCACGTCGAGCGCGATCACCGCGGTCGCGCCCGCGTCGAGGATCACATCCGCAACGACAAGGACACCGGCATGCGCAACCTGCCGTTCCGCGACTTCGAGCACAACCGTGTCTGGCTGGAGCTCGTACGGATCGCCCACGACCTCCTCGTGTGGACCAAGCGCCTGCTATTCACCGGCGAACTCGCGAAATCAGAGCCCAAGCGCCTGCGCTACCGCATCCTGCACGTCGCGGCCCGCCTCTGCTTCCACGCCCGCACCGCCACGCTACGGATACAAGCCAGCTGGCCCTGGGCCAACGAGCTCACAACCGCGTTCATCCGCCTCAGAGCGCTCCCGCGGCCCCCAGCCTGACACGGCCGCGGCCCCCACGACGACCACCCCGGACCCCCGGCGCCACACGCCCCGCGAAGCCTGTCCGCGAACCGGCACTCGACCGCCACCACGACCCCGGATCGCGCCCTCAAACACCCCGACCCAACGATCCACGCCAACCTCAACCAACCCCACCCCACAACCACCAACCAAACCTCACATCAAACGGCTTCCTGCACGATCCGGGTTAGGCTCGTTGGGCATCACGATCTCGGCGCGGTCCAAAACGCGACCGATCGCCTCGAACGCCGCCCGCGTCTTTCCGGCGCTGGTTACGCCCTTGACGACGACGAAGCGCTTAATCCCAAACGCTTGGTCCAAAAGCCGATCCTCCTCCTCTCGCGGGATGTACGGTGGCTCGCTGTCCTGGAAGAGCTTGCTGGCGATTTCCGAATGCTTGGCCCCGAACTCTCTGGCGGTGAGCCCCACCTTGCGGGTTGGTGCGAACTCGAGCAGATTTTCAAGACGAATACGCCGCTGATACTCAGCGGCAGCAGCCGACAGTCCCAGGATCCCGCCGAGTACCGCCAGACTGGCCCAAAGGGGATGCACGAGGATTGGGATTCCCACGACCGCCACGAGGACACCGCAGATCGCACCGAGAAGCGGCACCCACTGCTCGACGAGTCGCCTCATCCGCATCTCCTTGGCCGAAGCTTGTATCGTTGCCGTGGGAAGAGCTGTCCGCCCATCATATGAGGGTCATCATCCCCACAGGGGAAATAGGCCCTTGAATAGGCTTCCCTGGTTGGGGCTCGGGTGGAGTTCGGGATCGGGCCTATGGACTCTCGCACCCACGGCTTAGACGTATCCATGCCGGAGAAGAAGATGGCGCTTGACATATTTCCCGGTTAACAGGATGATTCGGGCAGAGCGAGAGAGCTTACTGCATCGCTGGGGTTTTGAGTTGTCGGATTGCCCTGGCAAGTGATCTTCCCTACTACGCAGCAGTTGCTCCTGTGTTGCGCAGCGGAGAAGAGCGTTGGCGGCCAGCAGATCAAGCAGCGCTCGAACTTTTTGCGCGCCAAAAGCCGAGGTGATCAGTGCCCAGCCCGGCCCAGAGGCACACCAACGTAAGGATGTCGAATGCTCAAGGGAGAGCTCTTCCAGAGTTCCCAAACCGCTATGCACGGGAGCATCGGTGGTCCTTGAGTACGACCGCCTGGGTCCGCACAATGCGTGGCATGTCTCCGCCAGAACGTCCAGCGCTGAGCAGGATCGCCAACCGGCGGCGTAGCGGCGCGCCGTTCGATGGCTCCGAGCTGGCGAGGCGTATCGACGAGCTCGGCGACATGCGGCTCTCAACAGGATCGCGGCACGGTGCTTTCTCAGAGCTCTACGCGGCGTACACGCCGCCGGGGTTTCGGCTGATGCCCTTCCCGGATGACTCGGCGCTCCACACCAACGATCACCGAATCCTCGTGCGAGCGGTCATCGCCGACGATATGCAGGGGCAAATCGTTGGCGAGATCGAGCGCGACCTGATCCTCGACCGCGCGGTCGTGCGACACGAGCTCCTCAAGCTGCAGGACGTATACCGTGGACGCGGTGTCAGCCTGGTCTTGCTCGATCGGGCACTGCCGATCTATCGCCGGCTCGGCTTGAGAGCTGTCGCGGTGCACGCGGCGCTTGAGACGGGGCGCTGGCATTGGGCGCGTCTCGGTTTCGACTTCGCCACTCTGAGCGAGCGCGCAGTAGTGCTCGGGTGGGCGGCGCTCGCGCTGGCGGGCCTTGGTCGCGAGCCGATCGACCCGGACGCCCCGGCGAGGCGGCTCGCGCAGCTCGGCACCGGCTCGCCTTTGGAAGAGGCAAGCATGGCCGAGGTGCGTAGCGCCGTCGAGGCTGAACTCGCGCGCTGGCGAGCTGACCCAGCCCGCAGCACAGTCGTTGACCAGCTGGCGCAGGAATGGGATCGGCGCGCGCGGGCGGAGTCGGCGGGTCGTCTCACCGCACTTGATCCGGCGCGGACCGCGTTGCTCGCCAGCCGCAACGGGCTCGACGCCTCGGACGAGATCGCGCTCGGCAAGGCGATCATGCTGGCGGGCCCCGATTGGGAGGGCGTCTTCGATCTGGCTGACCAAGCCTCGCAGGACGCGTTTGAGCGCGAGTTCAGCCGGCAGTTCGCCCGCCGGCCCTAGATGGTGGTAGAAGCCACCACTGGTGGTAGAATGCACCAGGACGGAGAACCTATGAAGCGCGATCTCGATATCGATGCGTTCTACGGAGCGCTTGAGTCCAAGAAGAGCGAGTTGGGCGTTAGCTGGCGTGGCCTCGCCACGGAGCTCGAGCTGCCCGACCACACGGTGTTCACCCGGATGTCCCGCAGCCAGACTCCAGATGTGGACACCCTGCTGTCGCTGTCAGCCTGGCTCGGGGTGCCGCTCGAGACCTACGCACACGGGGAGGTCGCCGCACCCGACAGTCGCTCGCAGACGCTCGAGTCGATCCGGAGCTACCTGCACGCGGACGAGGCGTTGAGCGAGGAGAGCGCCGAGGCGATCACGTCGGTACTGCGAGCCGCCTACGACCAGCTCGCCCAGCGCCAGGAGGTCGTGGCCGCCGAGCTGGCGCTGACCGCCACGAGGTAGGACGCGCACCTCAAAACGTTTAGGCCCATGGAGCCTCTCATGGGCCTAAACCCCCCCGATTTGGGCCGAAATCAGCCGAAAACGCCAATCGGCACAATCCCCACTTTCCCGCATGAATAAAGGGGAAACCCGGCATCCGTCCCACCCTGCGGTACCTATTCACACGCGAGAGGTCGGTGGTTCGAAACCACCCGTGCCCATACGGCGTTTCTCCTGTATCCAAGCCAAATCAGGCCAGGCTTGGTGTTGCCCGCGGGAGGGTCAAATGGCCCGCCGTGGGCAAAACAGTGGGCTAAATTCCGGCTTCCCGCGCCCCAAATTGGCCTCTTTGGAACAATAGCGGTCTCGAAGAACGTAGCTCGAAGACATGCGTCTACGTCGGAGACGGACTGACGATGCCCGGCGTTCAGAAGCCCAATTGGCTCTGATACTGGCGTCTGAGGCCTCTTGGCGCTGGATATGTCGCTCGATGGGCTCGTGGTTTCGAGTAGACGAGGTGTCGTCGCGGCAACGAGACATCGGGCGTTCGAGACGCGCCCATCGCCGTATGCCGATCGCGCTGGTTATCGGTGCTATATTGGAGGCAATCTGCTAGGAAATTTAGGCGGTTATCAACCGTACCTTTGAGGAGGACACAAGTGGCCAGCACAAGCGTCGCGCATCCCACCAGCCCCGATGATTTCCCCTCTCCAAGCGATACAGAAGCCCTCTACGCCCGTATCGTCAGCGAGATCCGCGACAGCGGGTTGAGCACCGCGGACATCGCGCGCCTCGTCGGAGTCGCCGAACGCCAGGTACGCAACTGGACCTCCGGCGGCAGCACACCGAGCGGGCGCAACCGCGATCGCCTACTCGAGCTTCACTACGTGACGCAGGCCTTGCGCGACCTCTACACACGCGAGGGTGCCGAGATCTGGTTGCACGGCCGCAAACGCAGCCTCGCAGGCCGCCGCCCCGTGGACATGCTCGCCGATGGCTCCTACGAGGAGGTGCTCGACGCCATAGAGCGCAAAAGCGCGGGGGCCATGTGAGGCAGCGCGACCTGCCGGCCGCGGTCGCCCGCATCGACCCGATCCGAGTACAGGGCACATTCGAGCGGCATACCTCCCTGCGCTGGGAGGAGCTGAAGCCCAGCGCCGCCGGCGGACGGTGGGGCGCGCGACGCGCCTACGAGGTTCTCTACCTCGGACGCCCGCGCAGCAGCGTCGTGATCGAGGCATACCGCCACCTCGTCGATGACGAGCTCGACGACGCCAGCGCTCTCGCCGAGCGTCTTGGAGCGGCGCATAGTGACCTGCAAGGTTGATGTCCCCAAAGTCCTCGACCTTCGCGAAAGCACCGCCCGCGCGGCGCTCTCCCTGACCGATGCGCAGCTCTTCTCGGAAGTAGGCGACTACACAGCCTGCCAAGCCATCGGGGCCGTCGCACATCAGCTCGGACTCGCAGGGCTCATCGCGCCAGCGGCGAGCAGACGCGGAGAGACCCTCGCGCTGCTCCCCGCAAACCTCCCCGCCGAGCGCTGGCCCAAAGTCACCAAGCGCGACATCTGGCGAGGCCTTCCACCCGACCCGCGGCATCTGCAACTCGTCAACGAGGCCTGACGAGGGCGCCCGAACGGGACCGAGCGGCGTGTTCTCCCGCAGCAACCGCCTTTTCCGGGGCCGCTTCACACGAGAGAGGTCGGTGGTTCGAGACCACCCGTGGCCTTTGACTCGCGGTCGATCGTCGGCTCAAGGCGGCCGGGCGACGTATCCCAACGAGTCGTCCTCGGACGCGACGACATGAGCAAGCCGCAATCCAGGACATAGTCGCCGCACAGCAGCTTGACTTCTTACTTTCGCCGCCAGAAGAACCGACGAGCTGGGCGACAGCAACGAGTTCGCGGCCGTCCGCTTCCACGTCACAGCCCAGCTCGCTGGACGCCCTTCGAGCAGCTTGTCGTAGACATCTCTTTCGCCGACTCGCTCTCTTGGACGCCAGACACAATCCACTCCTCATCCCTGTTGTCTTTCGCCAGCATCAAGCCGCTCGCGCTCCCCGTGATTCCCTTGCCACAACACCTTGCCGAGAAGGTGCACGCCTACACCCGAACGTATGGGAGCGCCGAACGAGCAAGCACCCGACCAAAGGACCTCGTAGACATCCTCCTATCGAGAGTTCAGCCACAATCGATGCCGCAACCTTGCGGCGCGCCTTGGAACGAACGTTTGAAGAGCGAAACCTTCCAGCCCTGCCGGCCAAACTGCCACCGCCTCCAGATTCTTGGGTCAGCCCCGTACCGCCGCCTCGCCGAGACCGTCGATGTCGAGCCCAGCCTGCCCGATGCGTTCGAGCGTGCCGCAGCCTTTCTCAACCCAGTGCTCGCCGGGCAGGCCCACGGACAATGGAACTCGCAGCAAGTCCAGTGGATCCTAAGCACCGGATGACCGACAACAGCCAGGCCTCCCTCCTTACACTTGGAGCGGCAAAACCACCACTTCGAACCCCAAGTGGCTGGCTCCTCGGCTACCAGCCTCGTGCGTCCCGCTCGTCGTCAAAGCCAACGATGAGCGAAGTCTCTCTAGTGGGATCTGAGCGTCGTGCCCGGTCTTCTAACCATTGACACCACGCGTCGATGCGTCACTCTCGGCGCCCGCCAGTTCTGGGAGTCGCCTGCGAAGCATAGCCGCGTACTCCTCGAGTTCCTGAGCCTGACGCCATGCATGAATCTCTGCCGTCGCGCGGGTGGCCCTAGCCTCCTCGATGCGCGCCAAGCGAGCACGTGCAGCGCGCAGCCTTTCCTCTCGTTCTGACTCCTCCCGGCGTCGTCGTGCGTTCTCCGCAGCAAGATCATCTTCGGCAGCGCGTACTTCGAGCGCGCGGAACACGTCGCTCAGCGAGCCATTGAGCGAACGAGGGCTATCGGTCCATCTGGCCGGGCCGCGACCGTACCGGTTAGGCAGCACGAGCCGCAGAGTGCTGGTTGGCTCTTTGCGCTTGCGCTGCGGGGGAGGCATCTTGTCGGCGCGATCCTTCATCCACGAGTACTCGTTGCGCCACGCCTCGATTTCCTCCTGCGTGAACGGGAGTGTCCGCGTCTCCTCATGCACTTCGATCGGGTAATGGTGCTCACCGATCACAATTGCCACGCCTGGGTGGTAGTCATATTGATTTACGGAGTACGGCTCGATGCTCCAGCCGCGGCGGGTCGCACCGACAATGAGACTATGAGCTAGCACAAGAGCTCTATGAATCTGATCACGGCTCACAAACATGCGTATAACCCCGGGCCGTCCTCCGACGGCCAATCGCCCATCCAGTCCAGGCCGCAATCCCCCTGCTGCAGTGCGTGTGGCGCGAATGAATGGGTGCGTGCGACGAAGATCCTCTGCGATTTTGTCGCTGCGGCCAGCGGCCGGCACCTCAGCAGGTTGCGGTGGATCGGCGCGAGTCGTCGAGGCGGGCCTGGCTGGCCGGGGGGTCGGCCGGCGAGGTGTAGGCGGAGATGCGAGGTAGGCACGGCCCGCGTTCGTGATTGTGGCGCGCCAGGTCCGTCCACGGCCTGAGATTCGGATCAGGCCCCGGCTTCGGAGGGCTGCGGCCGAGATGCGGTGCGTCGAGCCGTCCATCACGCCGTCAGGACAACCGTCAGCTACCCATCCGAGAACCGCGAGCTGG
The DNA here is from genome assembly GCA_963703395.1 of uncultured Solirubrobacterales bacterium. Lineage (GTDB taxonomy): Bacteria > Actinomycetota > Thermoleophilia > Solirubrobacterales > Solirubrobacteraceae > Palsa-744. The sequence continues at coordinate 2,749,322 of OY969817.1, forward strand.
GCCTGGTTCAGCAGTGGGCTCTTTCTCCCGTCCCCATTAGAGCCTGAATCAGAGGAACAACTTTGCGAAGCTCTTTGGCTACCTCCGCCTGCCCTAGTGAGCTGGCGTTGCGCAAGAAGCTCGCCATCACGGCGTCGATTTGGGAGACAGGGTGGAGCGACACCGCTGCTCGAAGCTCGACAACCATCCCTGGTTGGACTGCGGACAACGCCTGCTCGTCGAGTGGGCCCTCGAGTACGCCGACTGCCTCGCGATCTCGCAACTGATTGGGGAGCGCAGATGCGGCGGAGTGCTTTGTACGCACTCGGCTCATCTCCTCCTCAATACGCTGGTTCTTGCCGCGTTTGCCATGAACCCTGAGCGGCTCAACGCCGATCTCGCCAGCGATCTCTCGGTCGGTGTCGCCGCTGCGCTTTGTGAGGATCTCGTCAACCTCTCCACCATCCAAAGCAGGAAGCGCAGCAAGAATTTCCGGTCCATCCAGCACAACAAATCGGGGAAAGGCGTCCTTCTTGGGAGGTTTGAACGGCATAGGCGCATTCTTGCATTGCGTCGGGTCGAGCCCGAGGCGCCAGGCATAATGACCGTCGCGCGGACTTGAGGAGTAGATCCGGGCGGGATCGAACTCATGTTCGATCTCTAGCGCCAACGGTCTAGACGACCAGCCGATACCGACCACGATCTAGCCGGAGATGTCTCGTGCTCGCATCGGCGTGCCGGAGTCGGCCAAGACGCGCTTGATGGCCTTGGGCACCAAGCCGCCGCGGAGCCTGCGGTCCTGGCGACCCGAGGGACGAGGAGCAGCATCGCTAGCGGCCAATCGATCCAATCCTTCAGAGAACTGTCGCAAACGCTGCTGGATCTCCGGGTTCCCGTTGCTGGGACATCGGGTATTTGCGACCCGAGCAGCCATCAGCTACCCACCGACTTGAATTGTAGGTGCCTGTCTTGGGGGGTTGTCGAGCCGATCCGAGCCCGAGCAAGCGTCCTAATCCGCGGGCCAAGTGGTAGATCTTACCCAGCATCGATTACACTCTTGTAACATCCATACCATCGGATGAGACCCATAATGGGTCTCCCTGGCAACAAGCCAGTGCGGAGACCGACTTCGCGGAAAATCTGCACCTGCGTGGTCTTATTGCTATGAGTGTGACTGCGACCGATACCAAGGAGCTTAACGAGAGAAACGATGGGTCCTACGATATTCGTAAGGGCGCATCTGGGTACGCCCAAATCATGGGCGCTATGGGAAGCCTCGTTGTACCAGCCGTTATTCTTGTCTTTACTGTCGCACATGAACAGGCAAAGAGCCATCCGGTGCAGCTCGTTCTTGTAACCGGGTTACTTGTCCTTGGCCTAATAGGGTGCCTTGCTGGGGCGTTCGCCTTTGCCGCCCTCGCTGGCGAGAACGAACTTACTACCAACCTCCCAGCGGCCGGTATGCATATGGGCGTGGGAGTCATTCTAGGTATAATATCTATTCTCGGTGCGTTCGAGGTACTTGCCTACATCTATCTACCGTCGTCGCGGGTTCTGTTCGGAGCCATCGCGGCGGGCGGAGGACTTACGGGCATCATTTACAACAGTCTGTCGGTAGTCGACGATTGGGAGATCAGACTCAATAAGACAGACAGACTCGGGCGCTCACAATGGTTTAAATCACGCTCTCACGCACACGCATGGGCGATGCGCTTGGCGACCGTAGGCAGCGCTCCTGTTATTGTTGGCTTTGCGTTGTTCTGTACTCATAGCGGAATTAAGCCATCATCAACGACGGCCAGTGTTTTCGTGGGCACCGGGATTGTTCTTACAATGTCCTCCATCATATGGGGCACGCTGCGAACTCTGCATGCCAGCGATGGGCAGGACAAGGGCATACAGCGCAACGAGGCGATCTTGACACAGTTGGTCACAGGAGCGTATATCTTCGCTCTCTTGATCTTCCTACCGAATTGATACAGACTTTGGTGACGTCTTGAGCAACCCGTCGCAGCGCAATTTTCTACTCGACCTATGCGCATCTCCCTTAGGCTCCGACCTATCCACCATCGGACTGGACGTGAGAGCGATCATGCTCTCTCAATTGAAGACGTTGTAGTACGCCTCAAGAGCCAAAGCTCGTCGCACTACCTCGACCTATACAATGTTATTAAGGGCGTGACGCTCGGTGTGGCTGGGGTGTCGTTCTTGAACATTGCTGTGCCTCACTGGTTCATGGGGCGGTTCCTTTTATGGGTTGTTGCCTTTGAGGGGGCCGTGCTCACGTACTACGGCGCCGTCGCGGGAGCTACACTGCTAAATCGGCGTCCGTCACTCCCTGACATCCTGTTCCCGATGCTGCTGTCTGTATCCGAGCTAGTGCTGATCTATCGACCTGGATTGGGCTTGTATGCCGGGTTGAGCGTCGAACGCAGGGCCGAATCAATGCCGACGGACTGGTTTGCGTTTCTGGCAGTGTGGGACTTCATGTGTGGACTAGTTATCATCTCGGTGTCGCGTGGTTTGAAATCAAGTATTTACGACGATACACTTCGACCCGTCGCCGATGCCTACGGTAAGCGTTTGAACTTTGATCGCAACATGGCGCTTGGAACCGGCTTGGCCACACTGGCTCTGTTTTTCCTTTGGCTCTTACCATCTCCTGCCCGATGGACCTTGGTTCAAGGGCAGCTTGGTCGTCGTGATGATGCTCGTGCTCAGCTTTGGCGGCATCAAGAGCCAAAGAAAGGCGAGCCTCGAGATCGATAGGGAATTGGGCGATGCTCTCGCGAAGAGGGGTCGTTACACCGTTGAAAATGGTAATCTAGTGACAGTACCGGACAACGAAGTCGCCTTTTCGTTCATCGTTCCGTGAGCAACGCGATCGTTGCGCCGGAGTCGCAGGTTCTACCCCCCGAGCTGTCGGCTCCGCAATAGGGTGAAGGGCATCCTCGAACGCGCTCACCGCGCCAGGCCGGCACCTTTCTGGGAGATCGCGGGCTGCGAAACGTAGCCACACGACCAAAGGCGCTAACCGTAGATCGACTCCCCGGCGTTGGCGTTCGGCGGGTAGGGTTCGAGGTCGATGTAGTCGTAGAGGCGCGCGCTCGCGGCAACAATATTGCGTGCGCGAAAGTCAAGTCGGGTGAGGCGGTAGCCGCTCCGTCGTTGGGCGCCGCCGCAGTCCGTCGTTGGGCGCCGCCGCAGTCCGTCGTTGAGCGCCGCAGCTCCGCCGTGTGGCGCCGCCTGCGCTAGGCGCCTACCATGAGGACGATCTTCCCGCGGGTGTGGCCTGCCTCGCTGAGCGCGTGCGCCAGCTGCACCTCGGTCAGCGGGAAGGTCTCGGCGATCTCCACGTGCACCTCGCCGGCGGCCACCAGCTCGGCGATCCGGGCCAGCTGCTCGGAGCGGGGGCTCATCACGAGCAGCTGCGCGTGCACGCCGCGCTCCGCGGCCGCCTGCTCGGGCGCGGCGTTGGCGATCGTGACGAGCGCGCCGCCGTCGCGGACCGTGGCGAGCAGCGACTGCGTCGTGTCCCCGCCCACCGTGTCGAACGCGACGTCCACGTCGCTCGCGGACTCGGCGACGTCCTGGCGGGTGTAGTCGATGTACTCGTCGGCGCCGAGGCCGAGCACGAAATCGCGGTTGTGCGAGGACCCGGTGCCGAGCACTCGGGCTCCGGCGTGCTTGGCAAACTGCACCGCGAAATGGCCGACGCCGCCCGCGGCGCCCGCGATCAGCGCAGTCTGTCCGCGCTGCAGCCCGGCACGGTCGAACAGCGCCTGCCAGGCGGTCAGCCCCGCCACCGGGATCGTCGCCGCCTGCTCGTGGCTCACCTCGGCGGGCTTCTTCGCGATTACGCCAGCGGGGGCGGTCGCGTACTCCGCGTAGCCGCCGCTCGCCGCGAAGCCGAACACCTCGTCTCCCTCGGCGAAGCCCTCCGCGCGCGAACGCTCGACCGTCCCGGACACGTCGTTGCCCAGCACCGCAGGCAGTTGCCTGGGCCTGAGCCCGCGCCGGTACTTCCAGTCAATCGGGTTGACCGACGCGGCGTGAACCCTGATCAAGACCTCCCCGTCGCCTGGCTCGGGGCGCCCAGCCTCCTCGTAGCGCAGGACGTCCGGGCTTCCGGTCTCGTGGATCAACACGGCGTGCATCGCGCCTCCTCTTCCGCGGAACGGTCTGAAGGTCAGTCTAGCCTGGGCCCCCTCGCTCGGCACCCCCCTGGCCCCCTCGCTCGGCAGCACCTCCCCCAACCCGCAGAGCACGAGCAGCGCCTCGAGCTCGGGGGAGGCGTCGCGGAGGCAGACCCGACAGCCGAGCCGCCGCGCGGTCAGCTGCAGGCGGGCCAGCGCTTCGACCGCAACGAGGTCGACGACGACCGAGCCGACGTGGCAGACGACGACCTCGACCTCCTGCCCCCCGGCGAGCACGCACAGGCGCTCGCACAGCGCCGGCACGTCCGCGCGGGTAATTGCGCCGACGACCATGACACACGTATCCGGATCGAACAGCTGTCGCAGAGGCAGCACCGCTCCTGAGGTGTCCCTCTCCTTGGGTTCCCTTTGCCACTGGCTTAGACTGAGGTGCGGCAGAAGACTCATCGCCATGGGCTGGGGGGGCCGACGATGAGTTCTGGAGCACGGCGTGGTCTAACTGCGCGAAGCCACGTCCACACTGCGAAGGCAACGGAAGGAACGAAATGGCACCCGTGACCCGCTGGGCTCTCGCCCACAAGCGCACCGTCGTCGTCTTCTGGCTGGTGCTGACCCTGATCGGCATGGCCTCGGCCGGCTCGGCCACCAAATCGCTCACGCAGAAATTCTCGGTGCCCGGCAAGGAAGGCTGGGTCACCAACCAGCAGATCGCCCGCGACTTCAACGGCACGGGCGGCAACGGCGCGCCGCTGCTGTCGGTGGTGACGCTGCCCGCCGGAGCCTCGGCGGCCTCGCCGGCCGCACAGACCGGACTGCGAGCGGTGGAAGCGCGCCTGGAGCGTGCGCTGCCAGGGAGTCGCCTGGCCGGCTATGCGAGCACGAGGAGCCCGGCCTTCCTCTCCAAGGACGGCCGCACGACGTTCATCGTCGCCTACCCGCCGCCCGACCCGAACCAGCCGTTCGGCAACAACCCGAACGCCGCCAAACGGGCGAGCGCGGCCCTCGCGGGTATAACGGTGGCGGGCGCGCCGGTCCACCTCACGGGCTTCGACGCGCTGTCGGTCCAGAGCGGCGGCGGCAACGGCCCCGGGGTGCTGGTCGAGGCGCTGCTCGGCGGCTTCGGAGCTCTGTTGGTACTGGCGTTCGTGTTCGCGTCGTTCCTGGCGGTGGTGCCGATCATGATGGCGGTCGTGTCAATCCTGACCACCTTCCTGGTGGTGTGGGGCCTCACGGCGGTCACTGCAATCTCGCCGATCGTCCAGTTCCTGATTGCGCTGATCGGCCTCGGCGTGTCGATCGACTACTCGCTGCTCGTGGTGGTTCGCTGGCGCGAGGAGCGCGCCCACGGCCTCCAGGGCGACGCGGCCGTCCAGCGGGCGATGGAGACCGCCGGGCGGGCGGTCGTCTTCAGCGGCACCACCGTCGCGATCGGCCTGCTCGCGCTCGTCGCGCTGCCGCTGCCGTTCCTGCGCTCGGTCGGCTACGGAGGCATGTTGATCCCGCTGATCAGTGTGATCGTCGCGGCGACCCTGCTGCCGGTCGTGCTGAGCAAGCTCGGACAGCGGCTGGATTGGCCGCACGTGCGCAGCGACGACAAAGCCAGCCGCTCGTGGACCAGGTGGGCGCAGCTGGTCGTGCGCCGCCGCTGGGTGGCTACGATCGGCGCCGCCGCCGTGCTCGTGGCGCTCGTGCTCGCGGCCACGGGCCTGCAGCCGGGCCAGCCGAACGCGAACACGGTCGCCAAGCAGGGCGACGCCAAGCAGGGCCTGCTCGCGCTCGAGCGATCGGGCATCGGCTCCGGCGCCCTGATGCCGAACGAGGCCCTCGTCGAAGGGTCAGCCTCGCCCGAGCTCCTCGCCAGGACACTGGCCGCCGTGCCGGGGGTTCAGGGGGCGGTCGCGCCGGCCTCTTCGCAGTGGCGCCACCCGGGCGCCGCGATCGTGGACGCCTTCTCGATCCCCGACGGCTCCTCGACGAGCGGCCGCGAAACACTCGATCGCGTGCGCTCCACTGTCCGTTCCGCGGGGCCCGGCGTGCACCTCGGGGGGTTGGCGGCGCAGAACGAGGACTTCATCGACGCCGTCTACGGCAACTTCCCGTTGATGATCGCCCTGATCGCGCTCATCACCTTCGTCCTGCTCGCGCGCGCGTTCCGCTCGCTGCTGCTGCCGTTGAAGGCGGTGGTGCTCAACGTGATCAGCGTGGGCGCCGCGTGGGGCGTGCTCGACCTCGTCTGGCAGCGCGGCTACGGCTCAGACCTGATCTGGGGAATCCCCGCGACCGGCTCGGTAACGGCGTGGATTCCACTGATGGTCTTCGCTTTCCTGTTCGGCCTCTCGATGGACTACGAGGTCTTCATCCTCGCGCGGATGCGAGAGGAGTACGACGCGACGGGCTCCACGGACAGCGCGGTGGTGCGCGGGATCGGACGCACCGGTCGGCTGGTCACCAGCGCCGCCCTGATCCTGTTCCTGGCGTTTGTCTCGCTCGCCTCCGGACCGGAGACGGAAATCAAGGTGCTTGCAACGGGGCTGGCGGCGGGCATCCTCCTGGACGCCACAGTGATACGAGCGCTGCTCGTACCCGCCGTCATCTCCATATTCGGGCGTTGGAACTGGTGGCTGCCGCAACTCCCCGCGCGGCTGCTGCGCGTGGAGCCCTCGCGACCCCAGGCGCTGCCCACCGAGAGCCCCGGTTAGCAGAGCCACAGGTCGTACGGCGGCATCGAGCGATTAGTTTTCAGGCCCCGGCGGGTCTGAGTGCTATCAGTAGTCGCTCCGCCTCGCTCCCCGGCGGAGACACCTTCGTACCCCGACGAGAAGGAGGTCAGCAGGTGATGCTCGATGACCCCCCGACACGCACGGCAGGCACACCTGAAGCGATCGACGACGGTGACCGCGCACGGTGGCTGGCCCTCTACGTGCTGTGCGCGGGGGTCTTGATGATTGTGCTGGACGCCACGATCGTGAACGTCGCGCTGCCCTCGATCCAGCGCGACCTCGGCTTCTCGCAGTCGACGCTCGCGTGGGTGATCAACGCCTACCTGATCTCCTTCGGCGGCCTGCTGCTGCTCGCGGGACGGCTCGGCGATCTGCTCTCGCGCCGGGGCGTGTTCCTCGGCGGCTTGGCGGTGTTCACGGCCGCCTCGCTGGCGTGCGGCCTCGCGCAGGACCAGACGATGCTGGTGGTGGCGCGGTTCGTGCAGGGCGCCGGCGGCGCGGCGACCTCGGCGGTGGGGTTGGGGATGATCGTGACGATGTTCCCCAAGCCCCACGAGCAGGCGAAGGCGATCGGGGTCTACGCGTTCGTCGCCTCCGCGGGCGGCTCGATCGGGCTGCTCGCGGGCGGCCTGATCACGCAGGCGCTCGACTGGCACTGGATCTTCTTCGTGAACCTGCCGGTCGGGATCGCCACAGCGGCGCTCGCCCGGCGGCTGATCCCGGCGGACAGGGGCATCGGCTTTCGCGCCGGCGCCGACGTGCCCGGTGCGGTGCTGATCACGGGCGCGCTGATGCTGGGCGTCTACACGATCGTCAAGCCGGCGGCCGAACACGGCTGGGGCGCAGCCCGCACACTGGAGCTCGGCGCGGTGTCACTGGCGCTGCTGGCGGCGTTCCTCGCGCGCGAGGCGACGGCGCGCACGCCGCTGATCCCGCTGCGGATCTTCCGCTCGCGCAACGTCAGCGGGGCGAACCTGATCCAGGCGCTGACGGTGGCCGGGATGTTCTCGGTGTTCTTCCTCGGCGCGCTGTACATGCAGCGGGTGCTCCACTACGACGCGCTGGGGATCGGCCTTGCATTCCTGCCCACGACGCTGGTGATGGGGACGATGTCGCTGCGGCTCTCCGAACCGCTGATCATGCGCTTCGGGGCGCAGCGCACGCTGCTGCCCGGGCTCGTGTCGATCGCGGTGGGGCTGGCACTGTTCACGCGGGCGCCGGTGCACGGCAGCTACGCGCGCGACATCCTGCCGACGATGATCCTGCTCGGCCTCGGTATCGGCGGCTCGTTCCCGGCGCTGATGAAGCTCGCGATGTCGGGCGCCACGCCGAGCGACGCGGGCCTGGCCTCGGGGCTGGTCAACACGACCGTGCAGGTCGGCGGCGCGCTGGGGCTGGCGGTGGTGGCGACGCTCGCCGCGACCCGCACCAACAGCCTGCTCGCGGACGGGCACTCCCACGCAGCGGCGCTGACGGGCGGCTACCAACTGGCGTTCACGGTCGGAGCGGGGCTGATCGTGGCCGCGCTTGCGGTCGCCCTCACGGTGCTGCAACCCGAAGGCAAGACCAGCGAGGAGCCCGAAGCGGAGCGCGAGCGGGCCGCAGGCGAGCCGGCCTACTCCGACGCCTCATAAAGAGGGATAGCTGCTGGCGCAGCCGCGGCGTTCGCAGTGTCGCGGATCGCGCCCGGGAGAACCCCACGGCGGGCTCTCCGGCGCGGCGGCGCTCACCTGCGCTCCTAGACGCAGCTTGAATCTCTCGGCAGCCGCCACCACTCGGCCCTCACACTGAGAGGACAGCAGGCCGCGCAATGACACTGGTTGCGGCGTGACGCTCAGCCGCCGCGCCCGCGCGAGAGGGCGGTGCGGCGGAAGAGCTCGGTGACCCCGAACAGCGGCGCCACGCGCTCGGCCAGCCCGGGCGCGAGCTGCGCCAGCGCGAGCGCCGGGCGGATCGGGGCGCCGCTCTCGATCACCTCGGGCTGGTCGCGCTGGATCGCCCGCACGACGGCGTCGGCGACCTTCTCGGTGGTGGTCTCGCCCACGAGGCGGCTGGATTTGAGTCCCTGGTCGCGCATCCGCTGGTACATGCCGTCCCCGACGATGAAGCCGGGGCAGACGACGGAGAAGCCGACGGGCTCGTGGAGGTACTCGGCGCGCAGGGACTGCGTGAGACCGATCAGCCCGGCCTTGGTGGCGGCGTAGGGCTCGTCGTAGGCGGCCCCGAGCTTGCCTCCGAGCGAGGAGATGAAGACCACGTGGCCGCGGCGGCGGGCCAGCATCCCGGGGAGCACGCGGTGGGTGAGGAGCATGGGGGCGGTGAGGTTGAGGTCCACCATCGAGGTGATCTCCTCGCGCGTGTAGGCGGTGAAGGCGCCGACGGTCTCCACCCCGGCGTTGTTGAGCAGCAGGTCGATCGGGCCGAGCGCGGCCTCGGCGCGCTCGATCAGCGGGTCCACCTGGCCGAGGTCGGAGAGGTCCGCGGGCAGCGCCGCGGAGCGCACGCCGAGCGCTCCGAGCTCCTGCGCGAGGGCTGCCAGCGCGTCCTCGCTGCGCGCGGTGAGCGCAACGTTCATCCCCTCGCGCGCCAGGCGGCGGGCGAGGTGGGCGCCCAGCCCCCCGGACGCCCCGGTGAGCAGCGCGGTGCGGCCTCGCAATTCCTCCACGGCATCCCCTCGCTCGTTGTCGGTACGCCCGGCGATGTTAGGCGTTTCTCGGTGCCCCGCACGTCCGGATGCGGTCGATTGCCTTCGTGCACCGCTCGACCCTCGCACCCCAGCCGGCACCCACCGCGATCAGCCCTAGCTTCCTGTTGAGTCCTGTAACCACGACCGGACACGGGACCGGACGGCGCGCTATCTTCGAGGCAGTGACTCGCCTCGAGCGTCGCGTGAACGTCCTGGCCGTGGTGGTGCCGCTGCTCGGTGTGATCGCCGCAGGGGCGCTGCTCTGGAACCACTTCCTCGGCCCGCGGGATCTTGCGATCTTCGCGCTGATGTACGCGCTGACCGCCGTGGGGATCACGGTGGGCTTTCACCGCCTGCTCACCCACCGCGCCTTCCAGACCCACCGCTCGTTGCGCTACGCGCTCGCGGTGGCGGGCTCGATGGCGCTGCAGGGGCCGGTGATCGACTGGGTGGCCGACCACCGCAAGCACCACACGTTCACCGACGAGGAGGGCGACCCGCACAGCCCCCACGCCGGCCGCGGCGCGGGGCTGGGGGGGATGGCGGCGGGCCTGTGGCACGCGCACGTGGGGTGGCTGTTCAGCACCCACGGCCAGGCCTCTTCGAAACGCTTCGCGCCGGACCTCGTGGAGGACGCGGGGATGCGACGCATCAACCGCTCGTTCCCGTGGATCGCGCTGGCGTCCCTAGGTATTCCCTTCCTGCTGGGCCTCGCGCTCAGCGGGGGCTCGCTGCTCGCCGCCCTCGCCGCGCTGCTGTGGGGCGGGCTGGTGCGGATCTTCCTCGTGCACCACATCACGTGGAGCATCAACTCGATCTGCCACTTCTTCGGCACCCGTCGCTTCGACACGGGGGACCGCTCGACCAACGTCTTCTGGCTGGCGCTGCCCTCGCTCGGGGAGGCGTGGCACCACAACCACCACGCCTTCCCCCGCTCCGCTTTCCACGGCCTGCGCTGGTACGAGCTCGACCCGTCGGGCTGGCTGATCCTCGCGATGGCGAAGGTGGGACTCGCGTGGGACGTTGTGCGGGTGACCCCCGAGCGCGAGCGCGCGAAGCTCGCAGAGGCCGCGCCGGCGCGCTGAGCGACCGCAACTACCCCTGTACTGTCGTGTCGTAGCGGCAGAACGGTCTGACCGGCCGGCGAACATGCCCAACAGCTCCTGGAGGCTCAAAGTGCTACCGAATCCCCTGCGGCGCGCCGCGATGCTCGTCGGCACGTTCTCCCTGCTCGCGTTGGCGGGCCCGATCGCCTCGGCCAGCGCCGCGGTCGAATCGCAGATTACTTCCCCCGCCGGCCCGACGTACGCGCTCGACGACGAAACCGTGTCCTCGCCGCCCCCCGCCTTCACGGCCAGCGGCACCACGAACATCGTCGGGAACGTCACACTGCGCTGCTACTACGGAGCGGGATTCGAAAGCTACAGCACCGTCGCCAAAGAAGTGGAACCGAAAAGCGGCTCGTTCTCGGTCGAAGTCGAACCAAAGTCGCTGCCCCTCGCCCCCTGCGTGCTGCGAGCCGTGCCGGTCGGCGACGAAGAACTGCACCCGCCCGGTACGACGTCGGAAGAATCGACAGACCCCTTCAAGGGACCCCGCATCGTCGGCTCCCTGTTCGCCGCCCACTTGGAAAACAACATCGACTACGACTATGAACTCGAAGCCAACACGCTCTCCGGCTACTTCGAAATCAGGTCGGTCGGCAACTGCGGCTTGGCCTATTCGAACCTGTACGCGCCGGAAACGCTTGACTTCAGCAGCGGCCTGTTCGAATGCAACGCCGCGCTCTATGCAGAAGACAAGTCCTCGACCCGCTCCGAGCTGCAGGTCGACGGCGCCAACGCCTACAGCCCGGCGTCGGCGCGCGCGCTCGAGAAAACCCTCGAACTTAAAGGCCGGCTTCCGGGCGCCCCGGAAGTGACGGTGACCAAGACCTACGAAGCGGGCCTTGTCACAGTTCACGAGGTCGACCCGATCGTCAAGTGCTCGCCCTCGACCGCATTCCCGCCGACGACGACCAGTTGCACGAGCTTCGCTCCCACGGGCGTGCAGCTCGAACGCGCCTGGCAGACGAGCAGCGACAACCAGGTGGCGTCGATGACCGACACCTGGCACTCGACCGACGGGGCGGCCCACTCCCTGAACGCGATCTACGACCAGCGGACCGAAAACGGAGGCAAAGAAGGCGGCGCCTACGAGTTCCCGGGCACCAACGTGTTCTCGCCGACCACCAAGGGAGAGACTGTGGCCCTGCCCCCGGGTCTCGGCAGGATCTACTACCGGCAGGACGCCGCGACGCCCGGCGAAGGAGACGGCAAGCACACCCAGGGGGCAGTCGTCTACGACACGCCGCCCACCGGTTCGCTAGCCGTGTACCGCGGAACCAAAGAAGAATTCAACAACGGCTTCGAGATGCCCTACCAGGCCACGATCCCCGCGGGCGGCTCCTACACCCTGCGGATGGCCTTCATCCAGGCCTACAAGCTCTCCGAAGTCGAATCGCTGGCCTCCGGTGTGCTCGCGGGCTACCCTCCGAGCTCGCCCCCGACGCTGAGCATCGCCTCCCCCGCGAACGGCGCCACTGTGTCCACGCCGAACGTCACCGTCTCGGGCACCGTCTCGGACACCAGGGCGATCACCTCGCTGGCGGTGGATGGTCACGCGGTGGGCGTGGGCGCCGGCGGCGCGTGGTCGACGAGCGTCCCGCTCGGAGTGGGCGCCAACACGATCAAAGCGCTCGCGACCGACCAGGCGGGCTTCTCCACGGAAAAGACGGTGAGCGTTACCTACAGGCCGATCCCGCCCGTCGCACACGCCAAACAGGCGGGCTCCGCCCACGGAGCCGGCGGCGAGGTGACCTTCACGATCCTCTGCACCGGCGCCGCGGGCACGAGCTGCGAAGTCGAAGCGACGCTCACCACCGTCGAGCGGACCCGCAACGGCAATCTGGTGGCGGTCTCGGCCAGGCGCCACCACAGGATCCGCTCCACGCGGGTGCAGGTGGGCTCGTCAAAGCTGACGATCCCGGCGGGCCAGCGGGTGACGGTCGCGATCCAGCTGAACTCAATCGGGAAAAGCCTGCTGGCCCGCTTCGGCAGGCTGCCGGTCCACCTGACGGCGGTCCAGCTGAGCGGCGGCCACCGCTCGACGGTCATCGCCCAGAACCTCACGGTCAAGCCCCACAGGGCGAGGCACAAAAGGCATCGCCACCACCGGCGTTGAGCACTGCGCCGCGCTTGAGCTGAGCGCAGCAGTGAGCACCCGAACCACCCGATCGAGGGGCTCCCACCGGCAGATGGTGGGAGCCCCTTCGGGAGGCCGCGGCAAGCAGCCGCACCGCGGGAGGGCCGACTTTTAGGAAAGATGCCCTCGGTGAACCGCGACTTCGAGCTACAGACCCACCGGGTGGAGGACCGCCACTGGTGGTACCGCGGGCGCCGCCGGGTGCTCGAGCGGACGATCGACCGCCTCGGCCTGGCGCCCCGCGCGCGCATCCTCGACGCGGGGTGCGGCAGCGGACGCAACATGGTGGACCTCGCGCGTCACGGCGAGGTCACCGGGGTGGAGCTCTCCGAGACCGCCGCCACGCTCGCCCGGGGACGCGACGTGGGCGAGGTGGTGGAGGGCTCGGTGATGGAGATGCCCTTCGCCCCCGCCTCCTTCGACCTCGCGGTGTGCCTCGACGTGATCGAGCACCTCGAGGACGACCGCGCGGCGCTGCGCGAGCTGCGCCGCGTGCTCGCCCCCGGCGGGGCGCTGCTCGTCACAGTGCCCGCCTACCAGTGGCTGTGGAGCGGCCACGACGAGATCAACCACCACCACCGCCGCTACTCCCGCGCCACCCTCCAACAGGCCGCGCAGGAGGCCGGCTGGGAATGCGCACGCGCAACCCACTTCAACTCGCTGCTGCTACCCGTGGCGATCGCGCTGCGCGCCCTGGACCGCCTGCACGCGCGGACGACCGAATCGAGCCTCGACCTGTGGGTACCCCCCGCGCCGCTGAACTGGGCGCTGCAGCAGCCCCTCAACCTCGAGGCCGCCTTGATCGGCCGCGGCGGACACATTCCCGCGGGCCTCTCGCTGCTCGCGGTGCTGCGGTAGGGGCGCGGAGGCGGGGTAGGAGGCCCCGCCCCCACTCGCCTTGGGCGGCGCGCACACCCGCGCGGACGATCCCAAACGAATGCCCGCGCGGGCACTGCGACCCGGCGATCGGCGGGCTGGCCTCGGCCTTACACCGCGGAGTCCGCCGCGGGGTGCATCCGGAAGGTCCACGCGCGGTTCGCGAGGAAGGTGCACACCGTCACGATCGCCGTCGTGCACACCTGCCCCATGAGCTTGTCCAGACCCGCGTCGTGCACGAACACGAAGATCAGGCCGAGGTTCGCCGCGAGGCCGCAGCCCTGGACCACGAACCACCGCACCGGCGTCAGCGCGTCCCCCACGTGCTCGCGGAAGGTCCACCGGCTGTTCCACAGGAAGCCGTTGACCGTCCCCACGGCGAAGGCGATCGCCGAGGCCGCCAGGTACACCACCCCGAACACCTTCAGCAGCACCGCGTACACCGCGAGGCTCAACAGCGTGTTTGAGACCCCCACGATCCCGAACTTCACGAACTGCGCCGCCACCGGGGCGTTGAGCCTCACCTTAGGCGCGTCCTCTACTCTTCTCCTGCCCTCCTTTACTCTTTCCACGCCCGCTACTTAACCAGCTTTGGAAGCCTCCGTGCCCGACTCCTCTCCACGCTCTCCCACCTTGCTCAGCGTGGTTGCCCCCGTCTACAACGAGCAGGAGCTCGTCGAGCGCTTCGTGCGCCGCGCCTGCGCCGCCGTCGCCGACTACACCTTCGAGCTCGTGCTCGTCAACGACGGCTCCACCGACGCCACCCCCGAGCTGCTCGACCGCATGGCCGCCGAGGACCCCCGGGTGAGGGTCGTGCACCTCTCTCGCAACTTCGGCCACCAGGCCGCGCTCACCGCCGGTCTGGAGCACGCCGCGGGGGACGTCGTCGCGATGATCGACGCCGACCTCCAGGACCCCCCCGAGCTGATCCCCACGATGGTCTCCCGCTGGGAGGCCGGGGCCGACGTGGTCTACGCCGTGCGCCGCGCTCGCGAGGGGGAGACCGCCTTCAAGCTCGCCACCGCCTCCTGGTTCTACAAGCTCTTCGACAAGCTCGCCCAGGTCGACCTCGAGCCCAACTCCGGCGACTTCCGCCTGCTCGACCGCCGCGCGCTGGACGCGCTGCTCACGATGACCGAGCGCTCCCGCTTCCTGCGCGGCATGACCGTCTGGGTCGGCTTCACCCAGACCGCCGTTCCCTACGAGCGCGACCCCCGCCACGCCGGCGAGACCAAGTACACGCTGCGCAAGATGCTCCGCTTCTCCCTCGACGCCATCGCCTCCTTCTCGCACGTGCCTCTGCAGCTCGCCACCTACGTCGGGCTGCTCTCCGCCGGGCTCGCGTTCGTCGCGATCCCCGTCGTCCTCGGGCTGCACTTCGCCGGCTCCTACCTCCCCGGCTTCGGCTCCCTGACGATCGCCATCCTGCTGCTCGGCGGCATCCAGCTGATCGCGCTCGGCGTCATCGGCGAGTACGTCGGTCGCATCTACGACGAGGTCAAGCACCGCCCCCTCTACATCGTGCGCGACGAGCGCAACCGCCCCGACGGCCTGCACGGCCCCGTGGCGCCCGTCGCCCGCGCCGGGCTGCCCGCGCGGGTGCGCGAGCGCATCACCTGACCCGTGAGCGACACCCCCACCGCCGGGGCGATCCCCGAGGAGGCACCCCCTATGGAGCACCGCCAGGAGCGCATCCGCATCGAGACCGCCCGCCACCGCATCGAAGGGCTCGTCACGCTCGCCCGCGACGGCTACCGCTCGCGTGTCTCCGACGTACTCAACGCCTCCGAGCGCGACTTCCTCACGCTCACCGACGTCTCCCTGCAGCCGCTCGACGGCGGGCCCTCGGAGAGCCACCCCTTCCTCGCCGTCGCCCGCGGCCACATCGTCTTCGCCGTCTCCCCTCCCGAGGAGCCCGAGGGGTAGGGCGGGACGGTCCTGCCGGCGATCCCGCATCGCCGCAGCTGGTCCTTGCGAGCGTGGAGGCAGCGGGTGATAGAAACAAACACCTAGATCACGTGGCTGCGGACAGTGATCCGCGAGCGCGAGGCGCACCTCGCCGACCCCGGCCGACCTGGAGGTCGAGCTCGCCCGAGTCCGACGCCGCGCGGGCCTTCGCCCGGCCTGTGACGCCGGCGAAGTAGCGCCCAACCCCAACCGCCTTGGGCTGCCAGATATTCTGGCATTGCCCTTACATAGAAGCGCGTCTTGAAGAGGTGCGTCTTGAACCGAAAGGACCGCAGTGGCTACTGACCTCCTGGCGAGGATACGCAGCGAAATAGAGGAGCGCATCGCACAGCTGCGCCCGCTGGTGAACGAGTACGAGCGCCTGACCGCGGCCGCTGAGAGGCTCGCCGCCGTGGACGCCGAGACGCACACTGCCGAGACGCACGCCGCCGTGGACGCCGAGGCCGAGACCCCCCTCGCCTCCCCTGCGCAGGAGGCTCACTTGCCCCCCGCGGAAAAGCCCCCCAGTGCACCGGTCGCCCGCCGCGCTCAGCCACCGCGCGGCTCGGCGGACAGGGCGATCAAACTGGCGATGTCCCTGCGTACCACCCCGCTCATCCAGCAAACGGGCCCCAGGCCCGCAGCCAAGCCGGCGGCGCCCACGCAGACCGCCTCGCGGGTCCTCGAGCAGCCCACTCCCGTACCGAGCGCCGCAGAGGAAGACACGTGGGCGACGTCCACGCCCGTCGCCGACAGCGCGCCCAAGCGCGAGCCGGCCTCGCCCGCCGCCGTTCGACAGGCGATCCTCGCGGCCCTCGAGCACGGCTCCCACACCGCGAGCGAGCTCGTGATGGTCACGGCCATGAGCACCCCCGAGATTCGCGGCGGCCTCAGCCGCCTCGCTGGGGGCGGAGCGATCGCAAAGGTCAAGCGTCGCGGCGACGGCAAAACCGCCTACGCGCTGCCCTCCGCCCGCGCGTAGGGGTGGCCAAGTCGCCCTGCTTTACGGGCAGGGACCGCGCAGCCCAGAGCCGTCACACAGTCAGCCGCCCGCCGCCTGACCATAGAGAGCTAGAATCGCCTGCAAATACTGGGAATCTGATCCTACCAAACGGAAGGGGGGGGATTCGAACCCCCGAGGCCGGTCGCCCGGCCCAACGGTTTTCAAGACCGCCGCATTCAACCGCTCTGCCACCCTTCCGGGGTGCATGTCCTCGAAGAGGTCCCGCCAGATGCTACGACGGTTGACCCTGCGCGTCAGTCGTGCGACGGCCGACCGGTATCCCGCGCACGGCGATCCGAGGCTTTACACTGACCCCCACCCTCCAGGAGAGGTGGCCGAGTGGCTGAAGGCACTCGCCTGCTAAGCGAGTATGGGGATTAAACTCCATCGCGGGTTCGAATCCCGCCCTCTCCGTTCCCGCCGAAGCCCCGTAAACATGGGGCTTCTGGTAAGAGCGGTGTGATCGGTCATCAGCCCCCGAAATCTGCCGCGAGCGCTGTGTGGAAGCGATCCCGGACAGCACATCCAATCGGCCGGTCGCCGAAGTGCTCGACTTGGGCG
The DNA here is from genome assembly GCA_963703395.1 of uncultured Solirubrobacterales bacterium. GTDB lineage: Bacteria > Actinomycetota > Thermoleophilia > Solirubrobacterales > Solirubrobacteraceae > Palsa-744. The sequence goes on from OY969817.1 coordinate 2,766,494, forward strand.
CTACGGTCGCCGATCCGCTTCGACGCGGTGCGTGTGAGGCAGATGCGCTTCCCTTGCACCCAGGGTGCTACGTGACGGCTCTCGAAGGTCGATCAGTCGCCGAGCGTGCGTACCGCTCGCTCCAGGTCGCGGCGGTGAATAACGCGCGCCACGCGCCTGCGCTCGCCATTGCCGACCGCTCGCCACAAGATGCGCAGCTCGTCGACCCTCAGTCGTCGCCAGGGCGCTCGTCCCTTCAGCGCGCGATCGTTCGCGTTGGCCGGTAGCGGTTCGTGTGTGAGCACGTCGGCCATCGCGCGCAGGGCTGCACGGTGGTCGTCGGGGTGGAGCTTGCGTAGATCGCGCTGCGCCTGGCGGTCAAGTTCGACCGCGACCTTCGCCACGGTGCTTCAGCTCGTACCGTCGAGGGGACCGTGCTCGGCCTCGAACTCGGCGATGGTGTCGGCGAGCGGCACGCCGGGTTCGCCCTGCTCGATCGCCTTATCCGCCTCGCGCATCGAGGCGACGTACTCGGGTGCGTTGGCGAGCACGTAGTCCTCTAGCTCGTCTGCGTCGAGCGGCAGCAGGACAGCGACGGGCGTACCGCGATGGGTGACAAACGTCGGTCGCCCGGTAGTTCTGACCTCGTTGACCACGCCGCTGACTTGGCGGCCCAACTCTCGAATCGTGACGGTAGCCATGCCGTCATTGTACGGCAGATTGCCGAACATCGGGGAACGACTCACTTCGACAGCAAGAGGTGGCCCCCGCGCCGTCGCAGCGCTATGAAGCCTCCTGGAAGCGGGAGACCGCAACAAATGGCAGCAGCCGCCCGGTTGCTCAACGGCCGAAGTGCTGGAACTGCCGAGCGAACGTGCCAGAGCGCAGGAGGCGGCAACAGCCCGAAAGCGCTAAGCGAGTATGGGGATTACACTCCATCGCGGGTTCGAATCCCGCCCTCTCCGCCATTTGCTTTGGTTTCAAACTGCGGCCCCGAAAAACGGGGTCGCAGCCGTTTTGGGGGCAGGCTTCGGGGTTTGGGGCGGTTTGGGGGTCCTGGGCGGCCTGCCGTGCCAGCTTGCGGGCGAGGGGGACCATTTGGGCGTAGAGCGGTGTCAGTTGGCCCTCTATGGCGTCGGGGCTGGAGACGAGCAGCGTCTCGTAGATCGCCAGGTTGATGAGTCGGCGCTCGGTGGCGTTGCCGGTGAGGTAGGGCAGGATGCCGGCGTCGATGAGCAGGAGGGCGTCAGCGAGCGCCTGATCGACCTCGGTGGCCTCGAAGTTGGCGGCTGCGGCCAGTCGTTCGGCGGTTGCCTGCTCGGTCTGGATGCGCTGCTGCTCGGCCTGTAGGACGTCCTTGGAGACGCCATCGTCGTAGTAGAGCTCCACGAGCTTCTGTTGCTGGGCGATGAGTTCGCGCACACGGCGGGCGTGGCGCTCAGCGTCGCGGCGGGCGGCGGTAGCGCCGGTGTGGGCGTGGGCGCAGAGCAGTCGGCGGATGATGGTCTGCTCATCTGGCGTGAGCAGGTGGCGCCGGTACTTGCGCTCGATTGCGCGCTCGACGAGGGAGACCTGGAAGTGGGGGGCGGGGCAGCGTCCTTGCCGGCTGACGCGGCTGAGGCAGCCGAAGTACTCGTAGTGCGCCCCGGTGGCGCTGCGGCTGCGGTTGTAGCCGAGGCGCTTGCGGCAGGCGCCGCATCGGATCGAGCCGATCAGGTAGTGGCAGTGCTTGTGGGAGCGGTCGCCGCTGGCGCGGCGTGAGGTCAGGACATGCTGAACCTGCTCGAAGGTCACCGGGTCGATGATCGCCTCGTGGCGGCCCTGGCGCTTGACGCCGTTCAGGGTCACAATCCCGATGTAGTAGTCGTCTCTGAGCATCCGGTGGATCACGGCTCGTGCGACGGGTTTGCTCGGGCGTGTGCGTGTTGGGCGGGATCGCAGCCCGGCTTCTTCGAGGAGTTCGGTCAGGGTCGTGAGCGTGTGGGCGCCGGAGGCGGCCAGTGAGAAGGCGAGGCGCACGAGTTCAACGCGCTCAGGATCGACCTTGATGGTCGCCACCTTGCGGCCTTCGACCATTTCGGAGGCGTTGAGGTAGCCGAGGTGAGCCGGCCCGATACTGCCACCGTCGGCGTGCTTGCGAGCAAGACCGCCCTTGACCTTTTCGCCATCGCCGCGGGAGCGGAAAGCGTTGACGCCGGCCATGATCGCGTACAGCAAGAGGCCCTGCGGGCTGTCGTCGATGCGCTCCAGTGTGGACTCCAGCTTGGCGCCGTGGCGCTTGATCTCACCAAGAAGCCAGAACGCATCATGCTCCTCACGTGCGACGCGCGAGAGGTCATAGAAGATGACATAGGTCGGTTTGAGCGTTGGCAACGCGGCCAGCATGTCCTGGAGGGCTGGGCGTTGCAGGTTGGTGCCGGTACGGCCGAGCTCCACGAACTCGGCTATCTTGCGTGCTCCGAGACGTTCGGCGTGGCGTTCACATGCCTCACGCTGGGTCGGGATCGAGTAGCCCTCGGGGTCGTGTGCCTTATTGACCTGCCCGTCGCTTGAGACGCGCAGGTAGATCACAGCCGTGGCATCCAACTCGGGGGTATCGGTAACTGGCTCAAGTACTGTTGCTGGTAGTGGCATAAACTTCCTCCTTTCGGTTAATTTGGCTTAACGATTTTCCCGTTAAGTCGTGAGAAATGCAAGCTGATATTTAGTCGGTGCGGGCCGATCCGGACGAGTGTCCAGATCGGCCCGCGTTTGTGTCACTTCAGCGCCTCCAGGCGCTCAGTGATGGCCTTCTTCCGATCCCCGGCGGAGCCGCGGATCGACTCGTACTCAGCGGCTGCCTCCTGGGCGCGTGCCTTGGCTGCCTCGACCTCCCGGTCAATTGACTCGACCGCTCGTTCGAGTGCTGCCCTGGCGTCTGCCAGCGCGTCATCGGGTGTCGTCTCACGACGACGAGTCCGTGGTCGGCTCTCACCTCCCTCGATTCTTTTCTTGTGACTGTAGTACGAGCCACGGATCGAGTCATACGGGCGTCCTGCCTCCTCGGCGAGCTGCTTGAAGGCGTCGGCCTTCTCAACCCCCGAGGAGACCAGCTCGTTGATACGAACGTAGATTTCCTGAGCCTTCGTGACTTTCTGACCCTGAGCGTCAGGAGCTTGCTCCTCCTGGGCTGGGGTCGGCTCACCTTTTGCTTTCGTCGTCACTTCATTCCTCCTGATGGTTGGATGGCCATGACGGCAGGCAGAAAGACTGCGGTCCTTCCGCCCACCGCGAGGCCATCCAGGTCCTCACGCCGACTCCTTGGCCTGGTGCGCGTGGTGGGTAATTCGTGCACACGCGATATCCACATATCGACCATCTTTTTCAATTCCGAGGAACTGCCGACCCTCAAGTACCGTCGCCGCGCCGGTGGAGCCACTGCCGGTGAACGGGTCGAGCACCAGCCCGCCCGGCGGTGTCACCAGACGCACCAGCCAGCGCATCAGCGCAAGCGGCTTCACCGTCGGGTGCAGATTGCGCACCAGACGCGGCGAGTGGCGCTTGCCGGTGTAAAGCGGCACCGACCGCTCGGGCAACTGCTCACACCCCGCCTCCCGCTCCCGCCGGGTCGCTTTGCCGCAGAAGAATAGGCGGCTCAGGTTCTCTCGCTGTTGGTCGAGAGACCGTACCGGACAGTCACTGGCGCAGGAGTCATCCCGGCAGCCCCGGGCGTGGGAGAGTGCGAGGTGGGCGGGCCAGTAGGCGGCCTCACCGATCCGTGTGGCGTCGATGTTCAGCGCCCCGGTGCCGTGACGCTCGACGTTCTCGATCGTCTTGCCCTCCAAGGGTTTACGGGCAAGAGCGATGGGTTCGTATGCAGGCTTGAGTGAGGTTCCCAGCCCGCCTGACAACCGATGCGACTTCGGCAACCCCTGGGCGTAGATCCACAGAATAATTTGGTCGCGTATCTCAAACCCGGAGTCCTCGATGCCGGCGACCAGCCGGTGAACGGTGCGCGGACTGCCGAACGCCAGCAGATGGCCGCCCGGCCGCAGTACCCGCCGGGCCTCGGCCGCCCACCGTGCTGTCCAGCGCTCGAAGGCTTCCGGGGCCGCCAGCCCACCGCCACCGAAGCGATCCCATGCCTCCCCACCGAGGTCGATCCCATACGGAGGGTCGGTGACAATGGCGTCAATGCTGGCGTCCGGCAGTTTGGCGAGCGTCATCAAAGCGTCAGCCTCGATGAGTCGCCACCGCTCGGTGTCATCGGAGTAGATGGCGAGTTTGCTCATGATCGGGCCTCCGTGGCCAGCAGCCGCACAGCATCCTCAAAGCGGCAGACCGTGAACAGCCGGCGAGCCTCAGTCGGTTGGCGCTCCAGCACCTCCCGGATCTGTTGGGCGCGGTGCTCGTCGGGACCCGTCCACAACACGCGCGGGTAGGTACCGTGGTCGTGCTGTTCGCGGCCGGAGCGGTAGTGCTCCAGGTAGACGCCAGCTTTCCCCGCGATGGTGCGTCCCGCCTCGCTGGCGAGGTCGATCTCGACCGCCCACCTGTCTTCGAGCGCGTCCGTGCCGCCCTCGGCACCCGCTCCGATGCGCAGAAACAGGTCGGGCTTGAGTACCCGGTGGGCTCCCATCGGGCCGAGAAAGCGCCGCCAGCTTTGCGGCTCCTGCTGAACCTCGATCACCTCCACCTCGCCGTCCCGGTCGGCCTCACGCAGCCGCAACGCCAGCTCGGTCGTCGCCAGCGTATGAACGAGGTGCAGGGTGCCTGGTGCTTCCACGCGTGGGCCGTGGATGCCACGGGCCGCCAGCAACCGGACGCCGGCGCGGCCGACTCGGTAAACGAACCCGTCGCTGCCGGTGCGCCGGCCGCCGATGCGGCGCGGCAACCGTTCAAGCACCCGCCAGTCGGCGAGTCGCTTCAGCGCGCGCCGCCCAGCGCGGGCCGCGTTGCTCTCCGGGTCGCCGGTCAACCAGAAGCCACGGATGAGTTGGGCGCCGGTAGCGAACCGGCTGTCATGAACGAAGCGCAGCACCGCCAGGTCGCGCTCGCTCATCTCCCGGCTGATCTGGTAGAGCCGGTCGGCGGTGAGATAAAGGGACTGTCTAAGGACAGGACCTTTCGGCGTCGAAATCATTGGATAACCCGCACCAGCAGCGGGATTGCGGGCGGGCGCAGTCAACGTCTCTGGTCGGGCGACAGGACGGGTCACGCCTGCCTCCCCGTGCGGCCTTGAGGCCGCATGTCCTGGTCTTCGGTGCTCCTCTCAGCGGGAGTCGGTGCCGGTGCGGCCGGTTCAGGACTCGTGCCGTAGCGGCGTGCCGAGGCATCACGGATCACCTCGGCCTGCCCGCTCACCGGCCCCAACGGCTCGGTGCGCCCGGTCACGACCGAGACAGCGCTGCCTGAGCCGGTACCGACGCGAGCCGCCACCTCGAAGCGGCCAAGGGCTTGCAGATCGGCACCGCTTAATCCAGGAAACTCCATCGCCAGCCGAGGAGCTTCCTTGGCCCCGGACCTGAAGCTGCATATCGTCGCCAAATTTCCGACGAGCGCGGATTGAGTCGGCTCCCCGATACGCCCGAGCGTCTGCAACGCCACCGTCAGGCCCGCACCGAGCCCACGAGCCCGCTCGGCCAACAACTCAAACCCAAACGGCAAGCCATTCGTCAAGGTGGCGAGCTCATCAACGGTCACGAAAATTGGGAAACGCCCCTCCGGTGGGAGAGCGACCCGCGCCTCGATCGCGCTCCAGATCGAATACATCACCGCCGCGCCGACCAGGGTGGCCCCCGCCTCGGAGAGAACCCCGGGAGCCAAACTGACGAGTAGCCACCTGCGTTCCCGGAACAACTGCGGGATGTCGAGCTTCGGTTCCGGGCTCGCCAGCACCGCCCGAACCTTGGGCCGCGACAGCAGCGTCATCACCCTGGCCATAGGTGCTTGCACGTGCTCGGCTCTGGCAGCGTCGGATAGATTTTCGTATGCAGCCCAAGAGGAGATCAGGAAGGGGTCACGCAGCCGGGCGATGGCGGCCCTTCGGTAGGGCTCCTCGTAGAACAACCGACCCATATCGGCCAAGCTGGCGCCGGGAACCTCGCTGAGCGTGCGGATCGCCAGACGGCCGTAGAACTCCGACCGCACGCCCCAGGCCGCGCCGAAGATGGCCTTCAGCGTGCCGGTCAGAACGTCCGCGCGCGAATCGGGGTCGCCCCCGGACAGCACCGCTATCCCCGGTGTCGGGCGCGTGGTATCGCCGGGGTCGAGCACGACGATCCGGTCGGCGTGCTCAGGCTTGACGCGGTCGAGGATCGTGTCGATGAGGTCGGCCTTGGGGTCGATCACCGCGCCGGCGTAGCCATGCTCGATGTCGCTGAGGATGGAATGCGTGAGCAGAACGCTCTTGCCGACCCCAGACGGGCCGATGACTGCCATGTGATGACGAGCCGCCGTCACGTCAAGCGCTACCGGCCGCTCCTCACCCGACGCGCTGCGGCTTACGAACAGCTTCCGTCCGGTCTTGGGTAGATGGCTGGCGGCACGTAGCTCCCGGCCACCAAGCTCCACGCCAGGAGTCACATCGGTTCCATAGGGCCAGACCAGCAACGGAATAATCTCTGGATTCGAGACCCACCCACTCGATCTGCTGGTACCGGGCCGAGCGCTCAGGCGGCGGCTGCCATGCTCTGAAGTAACCCGGATGCCACCGACCAACCCCCGGCGACCCCGGAGCACGTTTTCAATATGTGCGGCCAGCTCCCGCGCTCTGGCCTGTGACGCCCTGATGAGAACCAAGCCGCTCACGCTGAAGCCGGGAAGGGAGCTCTTACGCTGCCATGCCTTAGCGATCTCCCGCTCCCGCTGGCTGGGGTTCTCCACCTCTGGGCGGGGTCGGGCACCTCCCGGGCGCAGCGCCCAGCGGATGACAACATGCTCGCCCGAGCGCAAGCCAGCGAGGTTCGTTAGCATCGACCTCGACGCGGAAATTGCGTTCTCATCCGAGAGGATGCTTGGTGTTGGAACGAATAGGCGCAGGCTCAGCGTCACCGCATCATCCGGCCGCGGTGCTGCCTCGGCGATCCTCAGACTCGAGATCGCCCCGGCCAGAGTTGATTGCACCGAGTCGCGTATCGTCGCCGGTACCCATAGCGCATGGTTGATGGAGCCCTCCCGCGCGGCAACCTCAGCGATGAGTTCGGTGGTGTGCGGCAACCCCAGGCCATCCAGTGCGGCGAGCGCCTGGGACGGCTCAAGGCCGCTGGGAAATCGCAAGCTGAGAGGCACCATACTGGCGCGCATGGCGTGGTCCCGTTTTCTCTCCCACAGGTGAATGGTGGCGATCATGGCCGAACCCGACGATGCCGCCACCAACGCTGGTATGAGTGCGTCGTTCACTGCTGGAGCTCCCGGCGCCTGGCCTTCTCCTGAGCTTCACGCTCGCGCTTCTCACGCAAGACCCGCTTGGCCTGGAGCCAGTAAATGAGAGCAAGCTGCTCGCTGTCGATCTCGTCCCTCTTAATTCCTTGTACTTTGATACGGCGTGTGGCCATAGATAGACCTCCTTTCGTTGGTTAGTTCATATGCGTTCTCCTTTTTTTGGTTAGTCGCGGTTGAGCGTCTCTATGATTGTCGCTACCTGGTAAAGGTGTCAGCGACGCGAGACACGAAAACCACGATACGCGGCGGTTATTAAAAAATCATTAACTTTTTGGGAACTTTATGAGTTCAACGGGTGTAGAACCAAGCAGCACGGAGCAGCGCGACAACCACCCCGATAGTGACGATGAGTGGAATGAGTGCATGAATGAGGTTGGTGAACGCCGGGCCGGCGACCGCGATCACCACCAGCCCGACGACCACCAGACCAATCGCGTGGAGCAACTTGGTCACCGCTTGACCTCTACGGCCGTTCCCTCGATGACGTCGCAGAACCCGGCGTGTTGGCGGCGCTCGGCGTCCAACAGTTCATGGATCGCCTGTCGCTTGATGTCGCGGATGCTCCGAGTGGCGGCGTAGCGCGTGGAGACCACCGTCGTCCGGCGCTGACGCCTGCGGCGCCGTTCTTCAATGCATCCCTCAAAGGCCAGGATGCCAATGCCGAGTCCGATCGAGCCGATGATGATGGCGAGGGCGCCGAAGGCGCAGAGGAGGGAATCGAGCATCACAGCCTCCGTGCCATCTGTGTTACTACGCTGCCCATCGCCACGGTGGCCCGGTCAGCGATGAAACCGAGCCTGCCTGCCGCGTGTGGGGTACGAGCGACCAAGAGCTGCTCGACGCAGGCCAGCTCCCCGGCGTTGAGCAGGGCCGTCTCGGCGACGTCGGTGATGGCGTCGATCTTGGCGGCCTCCCGTGCCGCCAGCACGGAGCTGGCGGCACGGGTGAGGGCGATCTCCTTGGCTACACGGCGCTCGACCCTGGTTAGACCAAGGCCGCCGGTGGAAGGGACGGGAAGGTTGGCCATCTCACACCTCCCATCCGGCAGACCGCCCGCCGTGGGCGATCAGGACACTGGCCCGCTTGGGTGCGATGCGATTCCGACGGGCAACTCGCCGCACCGCTGCGCGTCGGCCGAAGCCTTGGAAGACGAGCTTGTCGACGCCGCAGCGCATAGCTGCGGCCATCTCGTGATCTGTTCGGGGCTGGTGGTGCATCTGAAGACCTCCTTTGGTTGGGCGCGATCCGAAAGACGACGGGTCGCGCGACTGGCGATGGAGGCCAAGCTACGCCGGGGCGGGCGCCATAATGAGGACGTACTCGTCCCTGCCGACCTACTCGCCAGTCCTATGCCCCCCGTCCCTAGAACCGAGCTTGGTATGGAGCTCTACGAGTTGATGCAGGAGCCCTCCGGAGCGACCCCGGCAGCCATCCGTCGGAAGCCATGCCTGATGAGCTTGCAGTACATCCGAGCCGAAGCGCCAACCCTTGACGACGGTGAGGCTCAGGAGGAAGCGGTAGCTGTAACTGCGCGAGAATTTATTGAGGAAGCGGCACGTGGACTTGTTAAGGAGATTTCACAACGCGAACATAGAGACGCCGACGGGGGCGCAGCGGCTCGTTACCTGCTGGCCCTTGAGCCAGGTACCGCAGCCATGCCTCTACACGGGCGACGCAAGCGGGCTGCCGACTGTCTTCGTATGTATGATGTTGCGAGCCTGCGACATCAATATAAGAGCAAGAAGCGAAGCGTGACGGAAACCCACGAGACGAAACTCATGGATGCTGTGGCCGACAAGCTTATGGAGCGTGAGGTTGACTTCCTCAGAGAAAGTAAGGCTCACTCAGGTAATGACAGAACGGCCGACGACCAGCAATGGCTTGAAGTGGTCCATAACGCCTGGGACGCAGCCCGAAGACTATCTCTAACCTTGAAGCTGTGTACTGGATTTCGACGTTACGAACCAGATAGAGAGTATGACATTCGAAGGGACTATACATCGCTTGAGTGGTTCGGCAAGTTTTGGCAGTATGTGAAGATTCCCGAGGAGGACAGTACTTTGCTTGCCAGGGATGGTGAACAAGAAGCAGGTTGGGCATCCATCCCACTTACACAACAGCTACGTGCTATGAGTATATTTGGTCATGGCTTGCCTGAGATATTGTTCGTGTCTTCGCCCTTTGATAGAGGGGCAATAGAAAGACTTTCGGCCGGAACCGTTGTTACCCCTAACGTCGATCCATCACCGGTCGTTGGTGAGCTGATCATTCTTTGGCAGACATGGATCGAGTCATGCTCCTGTCCTGAGTCCCCTGATCCAAAGTCGTGTGAATTTCACTGGTTTTATTTGAGTCTTGATCAGTACATCGACGAGCTGCATAAGTGTTGGGATGAGCTACGCGATCCGCACCATACTCCCGCTCATTTCAGGAATGATCCCTCTCCAGCCAAGATATTTGAGAGATACGGACTGCGGATACCAGTTATTGACAAAAATACTTAGATAATGTATAATATGTAGCTGTTACAGATGTGGGTCTTGCGGGACCACCTGTCCGCCACAAGGCTGGCAGGTACAACCCGCGAGACAAGGAGTCATCTGTGAAGAACCTCGTTCAGCGGCTTACCCGCCGCGCCATCAGTGAAGTCTGTTACTGGATCTGCAACCACCTGGAGCAGCACACCGACCGGCAGACGCGCGGCACCATCATCGCAGCCGGTGACGCCATAGCGGTGTCCTGGGTGCTCGACTGGAAGCGTGCTCTCGATGAATACGACAGCGAGCTGCCAGCCGGCGTTGGAAGCGTACTCGGCGTTTTCACGCCAGAGGAATGGCGCGAAGTTATGAGTCATGCCGATCTCAGCGAGTTTTGCATGGCGTCTGTTCAGCGCCCCGAGTGGGCGCATCTGCGCCGTAAGCCGATCCACTGATATGCCCACCTCGGACATACACACCACGACCGGGAGCCTACAGGGCTCCACCCGCCCCCGGCGCTCACTTAGAGCGTCGGGGGTTTCTCTTTCTGCCTGATCAACCTGATTACACGCCCCTAACACAGTAGGTGGCCCAGACAACATAATTACGGTGTCGGCACTTTCGTACAAGACGCCCGATATTCAAGTGAAGCTTCGTGGGCGGTGAACGTGTAGGCCGGAGTCCCGGTTATAGAGATGAAGGAACCGCTGGCCATGGAACCGCCGGCTTCTTCAGATGACTGCGGCTTGCACGCGATCACATGAGGGCCACCGGCGGCAATACCTTGCGTGGCCGAGGTGCCGTTGACATCGATTGTCGGTATGTCCATACCCCAGCCCTGGCCCAACTCCTTGGCCGACGGATGAGGGTCGTTAGGGGTTATGGCCTTGTCCAAGATGGCCCAGAGCGTGAAGAGGTGAGGAACGTGGGGCTGAAGGCTGCCGAGTTCAACTTCACTAGCGGGAAGATTACCGGGGTGACAGGTAGCGCCTTCAGAGTATCCCATCAGGAATTCGGTGAGGCCCTTCGAGTTGGTCAGGGTATGGAATCCGTCGATTGTTACCTGCCCTGCCAGGTTCGACTGGATGGTGGTAGTCAGGTCAAGGCGGGCGATCAGCTCTCGTCCATCCGACAGAGAGCATTCATTGACGGCGGTCTGGCCGGTCAATACAAAGTCGGGCGGCTTCTTCGGGTCGGGAGCGGCAATAGAGATCGACGCTTGGGTAGTGGATGTGGTGGTTTGGGTAGGGGTGGGGACCGGGGCCGCGACAGTGAAGGTCGGCCTGCTGGAGGCACACCCGACGAGCAGTGGTAGAGCGGTCACGGCTAGCCCAGCGAGTGCGCGCTCTCGCCTCATCGCACGACCCGGATCGTCCGATGCCCCGATGACGCCTGCCACCCATCATTGGGAACAAACGACACTCGGATGATTTGCCTGCGCCCGTGCCCCAGCCGGATGCGCTTGGCGCACTGACCGCCGGCGAGCGCAACCACCGCTCCCTGGATGAGACAGTTGCCCTGGGGAGTCCCGGTCGACGACTGCACGGTTGCTCGCACCGTGACGCTCGAGGCCCGCCGCGCCAGCGTCGGCGCGGATACCCGGAGGCTGGTGGCGTGGGTGACGGTGGCGGTGAAAGAGTAGGGTTCGGCTGCGGAGCCGAAGTATTCGCCGTCGTTCGTACAGACGCTGCCGACGGTCTGCTGGCAAATATCGAGGGTCCACAGCCCGGTGGATGGAGCCTGCATGATGTTCTGGCTCTTGCCGATCCGGGCTTTGAGATCAAGCGTGGGGGTACTGCCTTGCAGTGTGAAGTCGTTGATCGATGGCGCGATCAGGAACAGATCGGCCGGGTACTCCCCGCCGCTGAGTTCCATATCGATCGTCACCCGGTCACCGCCGTAGAGCTGCATCCGCCAGAACTCGCCTCGCTTGCCTCCCCCGGTTTCGAGGGCACCACCCAGCGGCAACGGTGGAGCCGACGCGATACTGGTTCCGCCGCTCGCGGCGGCGGCTGATGCGAGCAGCAGAGCCGCGACAGACGTAGCGATGGCGAGGCCCGCCGCGCAGGTGCCCAGCCGAATTATTGTCCTCAAGAGAGCCCCCTTTGCTCATAGCGGTCACGAGGCCGGTACCGACCCGGCACCGGCCCCTACTGGAATGTCATGGAGGGGACCGTAGCGGATTGTCCGCAAGTGTGTCTACCCCGATGTTATTGTGCCCTGGGCCTCGGCTCGGGAGGCTGGCCCCATGCCCTCCCCGGCCTTCCAACACGCCCTAGGTCTTGCCGTCAAAGCTCGCCGCCAAGAGCTTGAACTCACCCAGGAGCAGCTCGCCAACGACACCGACCTGCACCAACGCTGGATCAGTAACGTCGAGACCGGCAAGCGCAACCCCAGCTATGGAAGCCTCCGCCGCCTCGCTGCCGGGCTCGACCTCACCGCCTCCGAACTGATCGCCCGCGCCGAGCAGATCGAGACCCAAGACACCGCCGCCGTCAACGCCGCCCGGTAGGCCCGCCTTCGTCGCCAGCGCACAGAGACGACCGACCACAACTTGCCGACTCACGGGCGCTCACCGTAGACCTCCCCGGGAACCCGAACCTGGAACCCAATGGAGGTCGCCCGTGTACGGCCAGTACGCCGCTGGCGAAGATCCCGAACCGCCCAACCACGCCGATATCGCCGGGCGCAAAGAGATGGAGTGGCAGATCCTCCAGCTCCTCCTGCTCAGAGCCAACGACTGGCCCTGGTGCCCGATCACCGAGGTCGTCCGTGAGACCACCAACCCCATCACCGCCCTCGACGCGATGGCCGCACTCTGCGAAGTCGGCCTGATCCAACGCCGCGGACGCTACGTCATGACCACCAAAGCCGCCCTACGATTCCACCAACTCATCACCTGGCCGTAAGTCGCTGGGCGAGTGCTGCCCTTCCACAGCTTGACCAATCAGGCCACATGCCCCTACCGTAGGCCCCTCTAACCAAGCGGCCCCGGCACGGGATTGAGGCCCGCGCCGAGGCCCAGACACAAGGAGCCGAAACCTCCCCATGCCTGACGAGCAGCCTACTCCCGACCCCGAGTACGACGAGCCCCGCACCGACTGGCTCGTCCTTGACCTCCTGATCGACGTCGACCGGCAACGCCCCTGGACCGTCGAGGAGGTCGCCCGCGAACACGGCCACGAGCACAACGCCATCGACGCGATCGACCGCCTCCACGGCGCCGGACTCATCCACCGCACCCAAGACGGCTTCGTGTTCGCCAGCCGCGCCGCCATCCGCTACAACGAAATCACCAAATAAGGCGCCCGTGCCATGCGCCTACACCAACTGGGCCTGCGCCCAGCCACCCTCGCACGCCTACACCGTGGCGGCATCAACACCACCTACCGGCTGCTCGAACACACCTGCCGCGAGCTGATCTGGCACTCCGAGCTCGGCGCCCGAGACCTCTACGAGATCATCCGCGTGCTCGAACGGCACGGGTGGATGCTGCCCCCAACCCCCAAGGGAATCACCCGCAAACCGAGCGAGCGCAATCTCGAGGTCTTCCGCCTGCGCGCGATCAAGGGACTGAGCCTGGACGAGGTCGGCCAGCAGGTCGGCATCGGCCCCGAGCGGGTGCGCCAGGTACTCGTCGCCTACTTCGGCCTGCGAGGCTCACCACCCGCCGTCAAAGCCCGCCAGCGATGAGCCCGCCGCCCACCCGCGCCCAACTCGGCCGCGCCGTCCGACGCCTCCGCATGAGCCGCCGGCTTTCCCTTGAAGCGCTGGCCTTTGCCGCTGAGATGCATCCCACCTACCTCTCGAATATCGAGCGCGGCCACGGCAACCCTACTTGGAGCAAGCTCGGCGGGCTCGCCAAAGCCCTCGACATGCCGATCTCAAAAATCGCGGCGATGGCCGAGGACGAAGCGATCTGCCCCACCTGCGAGTGCTGCGGCCAGATGCTTTCATCGCCGTCGCCCGGTCCACCGGCTCCCCACGACCCGACGTCCGCTCCGGCCGGGCAGGCTCACTGAGCGCCCAACCCGGCGGACCGCGTCAATCGACTACCCACGTCGCGCACCGGCACTTGTGCGACGTGAGGTGTGAGACCGTTTCGGGTTGCTCCAATGTGGCGTATGTTACCATTAGTTCGTAACGAGGAAAGCTGTATGAATTACTTGCGTGTGGGTGTTGTGAGCGCCGTCGCGTCGACAGGTCGAGTTGAGATCCGAGAGGCCCAGACCGACAATACTTACGTGACGAGCTACGAGGCGGGGCGGTCAATCGCGTCTGCGAGTCGGCGAGCGGTGCCTGGCCTGGCGACACGCCATCGTCAGCAAGGAGGCTGCTCACTCAAGCGCCCCGAGGTCGGGGACGCCGTCTGTTTCGAGGCGGAGTCGCAACAGAATGGGATGCGCTGGGGGTATCTAAACCGCTTCCTCTTGACCGCTGAGCGCGCCCACCCAAGCCGCTTCGTACCACGCCTTGTGTAGCCGAAGGAGTACTCTCCACGAGTTCCGCTCGATTTGATAGCATCAAGATATGACACCAGTTTTGACACCCCTTCCCGATCTATGTGACGTCGATCAATTTGGCTCGGCTGACGAAGCCATCCTAGATGACATTCGTGACGTCTTGGCTCGCCATGATGCGCTACAGCGTTTCGGCGTCGTGCTTCTTCATCAGCACTTCCCGCTAGACAACGACGAGCGGCTGGTCGAGTTCGTCGATGTCGAGAATCGCATCTTGACGATCCGGCCAGTTCCTACCGAGCGAGCGACGGCCGCAAATGCTGTACCTACGCAGTGGCGTCTTGACAGGCTGACTCCGACCCTTGGCTGCGAGCAGTGGTGCGTTGAGGACCCGGCCACAAAAGAGCATCTCGACAACGGGCATTTCAAAGAAGATGACGACAAGAGCGACGACGAGAGCGACGACTAGGAGCGCACGACGCGGATGCCAGTCATCGAGAACCGGCCTCAAGATCGGTACCAAGCGCTTCGGGAGTACATCGAGTTTCGAGCAGGCGGGGCGCCTGATGTCGATGCAATTGTCCGGATGTGTGAGGAAAAATTGGTCGAGCTGGCACGAGGGGCGGTTAAGGGCTGGCTCGGACCAGCAGCGCTCTCGAAGTTCGACGAGGCTCTCGAAAAACGGCTATACCGAGGGACGCCGTCGGTTGTGCAAGCAGTATTCGAGTCCCTCGACGCAACGAAGTTGGTCTCCGAGCAGGTCAGAGCTATAGCGAGGGCATTCGACGAGCAGGTCGAGGATCTAAGACTCAGGCAGTGACGCGCGGTGGGTCGTACTACACTCGCGACGCCGTCTTGTACGACGCGCGTCCCTCGGGGTCCCACCAAGAGCTGCTAACGGTACTGCGTGAACTGATATTCGTGCTGGCCGTCGTCACGAGCATTCGCCCTCATTTCCAGCCGCCGGGTATAGGATGCCGTTATGGGATTTCAGGATCGCTTGGACAATGATCGAAAGAAACAGGCCGAAGTAGCTAGAGCTGAAGCTGAGGCGACTGAGATAGCTCACAAGGCTCGACTACAGGAGGAAGAACGCGCTCGCAAGGCGGGACTCGCGCTGCTGCCAGAAGTGTACGAAGCGGTCAAAGCGCTGCGCCACGACCGAGCGCGGTCGGAAGCATTTCTCATGTCGCCGCCATATCGATATGATGGCCCTCGAGTATACCGAGGAGCAAACATGGTTGGACCTATCATAGGACAGGTGCGACGTCGTGAGCAGAAACGCTTCCTGCCAGGTATGGCTGTTCGTACCGAGACCGGGTTTCTCGGGTGGTGGACTAGGTCTGCTCCATTCGAGTTCGAGATTCCTCTTGAGGGACCGCCACAAGCCGGACCCTTCCTCGGCCCCACCAAGAGCCCGCTTGCATCACTAGAGGTCTTTGTCCAGCGCGGCATATATGAGTACATTGAAACTCATGAGCCTTATACGATGGTGGCTGTATCCGTCGATTCTGGATTGCGGTATCTGATAGATAAGCTCAAAGAGCATTTGCTGCGATTGTGATAGTCGCTCGCGCCGACCACTGGGCTTAGTCGCCCTATGCCGCTGGTGCGACACTGCCTCACACCCCAGGTTCAACCGCTCCTAGCCCAAGCCTTCGCCCGGCGCTGCAAAGCGTACAATTAGCTCTACGGGATGTCCTCGTGAATCACACTGCGGCTTGGCATTGCTGCACGCGGCACACAAACCAACTGTATGAGCCGCTTGTCGCGTGAGGTGTCGCTGCTTCTCCACGTTCACGTACCGACTTCGCAACGGCAGGCGAATCAAACGCCTGATAGGTGCGAAACCCTCTCTTTTCCGTCTTCGAAAGTGTCCTTGGGACAACAGCTCGCTGCAGCTGCTCCTTCGCATCCCGCATATGGCCGACGCTCTGGCCAACGTAGTCATCCGGTACCCGCCAACTGGAATTCACTGCCTGAACAGCATGAGGCCATTGAAACCACCATGCCTCAATCTCCCAGGCTGGCGTTACTGCGTAAACAGGGGAGTCTAGAGACTGGAAGGTTGTCTCAATAAGCCGGCTCAGCTTCTCGTGGGCGGGCTCTACATCATCACAATCTTCATGAGCAAACACACAGTGGATCTTGTGTTTGGCACGCTCGACCGCAATCACAGCTTGCAGTCGATCTCGACGCTTCGGCAGATTTTCCAGTCTTGCGTGCTTAATCTCGATCGCAGGATGACGAAGCGCGCGGACACGCCCAATCAACTCTGGTGCAAGCGCTTCCACGAGTTCCTTGATCGCACTAGTGTCATAGTAATGCTCGCCTAGCACCAGCGCAACTGATGCAGTGGTAGCCCTCCCCGTTCGCGAGCCGGACGTAGTGATTCGTTGTGAACTCACGCTGGCAAGACCCCGCCGAGACTGCCGGAGAACCATACCTCTCCAAGACGCAGATCGTGTTCGTCGGCTGCCTTGGCTACCGCTTCTAGCTCATCGGGCGATATAGCTGGGATCCGCGAGGCACCGGTCGCGGGGTCACGCTCACAAACGACGAGCTCGTTTGCCCGAAGGCGATTTACAAGTGTCGGTGAGTGAGTGGCGAGCAGGATCTGTGTCCGAGTACTTGCTTCTCGGAGTCGCTCGACTAGGAGGTCGAAGGCATAGGGATGAAGCCCGTGGTCGAACTCCTCGACGCAGGTCAGAGCTGGAGGCTCAGGGTCATGTAGGAGAGCGAGAAGCGCGAGCAGCCGAATAGAACCAAATGACGCCTCTGCGAGCGTAGTACGCCCGTTGAGGCTCTCCTCAAGAAGTTCGACAACTACAGCCTCGGCGCTACCCCCGACGGGCGCGAATGCGATCTCGACCAACCCTGGAATAATAGCCCTCGCATCGCGTTGGAGTGCGTCAAACGCATCTGAATGCTCGTTAGCGAGGTGCAAAAGAAAGGCCGAGAGATTCGACGCATCTGGAGCAAGGACTAGAGGGTTCATGTCTTCAGCAAGCTCAAGTTCTTCGGCGCTAAGAAGGGGTGAGGGTAGGCGAGCCGCATCCACATTCACGTCGAAGACGCGGAACGATGAAAGAAGCCCTGCCAAAGTCTCAACCTCTTTGTAGCCGCCCTGTGTAGTCAAGCGGGGAAGCGTCGAGAGTCCGAGAGACTCGTCTTTCAGCAGCTTGCGCATCTGCTGTCCCGTTACTCGAACCTGGGAGCCAGAGATTGTTATTCTTCGCCCACGACCTTTTGTGCGCTTGAAAGTGAACTCCTCTTTTCGTCTAATGACGTTTCTGGCAGACCCTTTTACCCCTAGACGATCAATCCTGAGGAAGTAATCATCGGGTGCCGTGTGGCTTGCGTTGGGGGTTACTTGGCAGCTGACGAATAGTGACATCCAAGGCTCGCTATCACCGCGAAAATGGACACGACTAAACCCGCCCCTTACGCCAAGCGCGCGGGCAAGATCAGACCTCGCGGCATCCCGGAGAAAGCCCACCACATCGATCAGGTTCGACTTGCCAGCCGCGTTTGGGCCGACGAGGACAGTGAGGCGTCCCAGCGGCACGGACACGTCCTTGAGGGTCCGGAAGTTACGCGCTTGTATTTCGTAGAGTTCTGCCACGGTGCTAACGATACGACGCAAGATGCAATGCGATGCTGGATGGGACGGCACTGTATCGTCTCACGTGGCGAGACGTAGCGTCGTATAGGTTTGGGGCGGGACGCGATACCGAGCTCCTCTTGGAGTCGATCAGAACCTCGGGACCGCAGCAGGCTCAGCGATGAGTGGCCCATCAACGCCCTGAGCAGGCACTCCCACGCTCCTGCCGCCCTCGGAACGCCGAAGCCCCGGCCCTCCTACCGGGGACCGGGGCGTTTCGACCTTCATAAGCTTGGTGGACGGAGGCGGACGACAGTCGCACCAGGAGGTCGGCGGTTCGACCTTCGGGTTGGTGATGGGAGGCGATGGGAGTTGAGCCGCCCGCTGGTCAACGCCCACGGATTGCCTCAGCCGCCCGCCGCCGCGCCTCCCGCCCAACCGGCTCCAACAGCGCCTTTAGGAGCCGATCCAGCGCCTTATAGTTTGCAACGGGTCCCGACGCTCCCGTCCCCAGCGATTTTCGCCGTTTCTTGGCTCCGCGAAGCCAAGAACGAGCGAGCGACTGGGCATGGGAGTTTGGTGCTTGTACGAACTCAAGCGTCGCTTTGGAGCGCCAACCGGGAGTGTGCAGGCACCCCATCAGCCTGTGATCAGCGCCGTTGCCCACGCAACAGCGTCGGAGGCCGTTGAGAAGGCCGCATCACGATCGAGAGGCTCTAGCATCTCGTAACGCAGCTGTGCCGCCCACGGTGTCAGCCAACGCGCCTCCTCAATCGAGTCTGGAACCGCGACATCGTTGTCGGCGGCGATGTCCACCAACTCCCGGAGATCATGGGAGCGCGGAAAATCGACGTCTGCCAGCACCAGCGCGACCTTCAGGTCCTTCTCGACAGCCTGCTGGGCGTGGAATCCCGACGACATCGTCGCGCATGTTCTCCGCGGCCATGAGTACACGGCAAGCATCGAGGTCGCTCGTCGCGTGCTCGAGCAGCAGCTCTGCGTACTCGCGCTGATCAGGAGTCGGAGCGGGCAACGATCCGCCCCTCCCGGAGGGCGTGATGGACCATCGTCCCGCGAACCTTCGACCGCCGCTCCGCGAGATCCTCATCCATCACAATCACATCGACCGGCCAGCCGATCCGGCCGACCGCATCGCGCAGGCGGACGGCCTCGGCGACGCGATTCTCGACGTCGCGCTCAATGACCAGGAAGTCCAGATCGCTGTCGCGTGTTAGCTCGCCACGCGCTGCCGACCCGAACAGGATCACCCGGGCAGGAGACCCAGCAGCCTTCGCGAGGCGCTGCCCAGCCAGCTCGATCAATTCTTGCGTAGTCACGACCAGGACAGCCTACCGGCGTATGCGCCAATCACCAGCTCACGCCCACGAAACCAAGAACAGCGAGATCGAGCAGTGACGGGGTCCCCGTGAAGTGATCCAGGCTGGATGCGTGGTCGTGTTTCCCGTGATGGGATGGAAGGATGAACACGATCATGAAGCGACATAGGCACACGCCGGAGCAGGCGGTCAGGAAGATCAGGGAGGGCGAACGGCTGTTGAACGAGGGCGGCGAGCTCGTGGAGGTCCTGCGGCAGCTGGAGGTCAGCGAGGCGACGTGGAACCGTTGGCGTGCGCAGTACGGCGGGATGAAGGCTGATGAAGCTAAGCGCTTGAAGCAGCTTGAGGGCGAGAGCCAGCGGTTGAAGAAGCTCGTTGCTGAGCAGGCGCTGGATATCGACATGCTCAAGGAGCTGGCGGAGGGAAACTTTTGACCCCGGGGCGCCGGCGTAGGGCCGTCGGCACCCTGCAGGAGCGCTTCGGGGTCTCAGAGCGCCGTGCGTGTCGTGTCGCGGGCCAGCACCGCTCCACGCAACGCAAACAGCCACGACCACCGTGTGACGCGGATCAGCGTCTCGCCTCGAGGCTGCGGGAGATCGCCAAGGAGCACCCGAGGTGGGGTTGGAAGACAGCACACGAGATCCTGCTGCGGGAGGGCTGGACGATCAACCGCAAGCGCACCAGGCGAATCTGGCGCCAGGAGGGCCTCAGGCGGCCCGTGAGGGCCCGCAAGCGCCGCCGCTCAAGCAACGGGCAAGCAGTACGTTTGAGAGCGACCAAGCCGAACGAGGTGTGGGCTGTGGACTTCCAGTTCGATGAGACGTCCGACCGCCGCCGCATCAAGCTCTGCAACATTGTCGATGAGTACACCCGCGAGGCACTCGCGATCAGAGTCGACCGGACCTGCACCGCCGAGAACGTCATCACCATTATCGAGCAACTCGTCACCCAGCGAGGTACCCCAAAGTATCTCCGGGCTGATAATGGCCCGGAGATGATCGCGTGGACGCTGCGGGACTACTGTCGCCTCGCGGGCACCCAAACCGCGTACATCGAGCCCGGCAGCCCGTGGGAGAACCCATTCGTGGAGTCCTTCAACGGCCGCCTCCGCGACGAGCTGCTCAACATCGAAGAGTTCGCCTGCCTCACCGAGGCGAGAGTCATCATCGAGGACTGGCGCATCCAGTACAACACCTACCGGCCACACTCAGCGCTCGGTGGGCTCACGCCCACCGAGTACGCAACGAAAGAGAACCACCAACACCAACCAGACCACGCATAAACCCTGGACCACCTACAGGGACCCCTTCAGCAGCTACGCGCGGTCCGTCCCTCCGATTGCTTCCGCCGCCTTCCGACGCGCCTGTCGCCCGACCGGCTCAGCATCTCAAACCAGCCGGTGCGGAGCCATGCCCGTCCCGCCAGATGAGCAGATGCACCCGGCCCTTCGACGGTTTCGTACAATTGCTGCGTGAAGATCGGATGGTCGGCGCGCAAACACGGCATCGTCGACGCGGACATCGAACATGCGATGGAGCACGCAATGACGATCGAGCATCAGGACGATGGGCGCTTGCTCTATCTCGGGTCTAGTCGCAGCGGGGCGCCACTTGAGGTCGTCAAATCGTCGGCCCGGAACTCGTAATCCACGCTATGCCCGGCCCTTATCGCAAGTCGAGTACGAGCTGGAGCGCGTCCTCGAGGGAGCGCTGCTCACCCAGGGTCAGGTGCCCGACTCGTTCGCCGAGCGCTCTGGCGTCAACAGCACCGATCATCTCGCAGAGGACCTGCGTTGCCTGGCCCTCCAGCGTGATCTCCGGGTGGAAGCTGGCCGGAAATGCGGAGCGCGAGGTGGGGCAGATGACGACCGTCGATAGCGCGAGGAGATCGTCGGCCTGGACGATCACCGCATAGCGGCGGCCCTGCTGGACGTGACCGCGCTTGCGAGGCAGCGTGATCGCGTGGATGTCACCACGGACCACGCAGCTCCTCCATCATGCCGACGACGTCCTGCGCTTCGGTCACGTATCCCTTGTCTTCCATGAGGGCTCTGGCCTCGGCTGCGAGTCCTGTGCGTCGGCGCTCTCGCTCGGCGGTCTCCGTGATTGCCTGGCGTGCCGCCTCAGCACGACTCACGCCGCGTCGGCGGGCGATCTCCTCGAGCGCGTTGATTCCCTCGCGTCCGAGCCTCAGCGAAAGCGGATGTTTAGCAGCAGCCATCGGACTGATTGTAGCGCGAATCGAACTACATGGCGTGGGTTCGCGCAGGCGATCTCGTAGCCGTGGTAGGCCCGCGCCCGCGGCGTCGAGACCAGCTTGCCCGGGTTCCCTGCTCGCCAGGGAAGACAATGCTGACGGTGAAGCGCCTGAGATCGCCTCGGCTCGGTGCGAGAGCCGGTGCGCGTTGCATTAAGGGATCGGAAATATCTACGCGGGATGATTCGCTGCCATGCTCGTACTGATCGTCTTCGCGTTCGTCGCCGGCGCCGCCACGGCGGTCTCCCCCTGCGTGCTGCCGGTCCTGCCGGTCGCTCTCTCAGCCGGTGTCACCGGTGGGCGGCGTCGGCCACTGGGCGTGGTGAGCGGCCTTGCGCTTTCGTTCACGTTTGCGACCGTCGCGCTCGTGTACGTGATCTCCGCGCTCGGCCTTCCCGACTCCCTGCTGCGCACACTCGCGATCCTCGCGCTGATCGGCTTCGGGATCTGTCTGCTCGTGCCTTGGCTGGGCGACCGCCTGGAGGCCCGTCTCAGCCGCCTCGGCCCAAGCGGCGGCGTGAGCGCCGGAGCCCGTGAGCGCGACGGCTTCTGGTCGGGGATGCTCGTCGGCGTCGGGCTCGGATTCGTGTACGCGCCGTGCGCCGGGCCGATCCTGGCGGGGGTGATCACGGTCTCCGCCTCCCAGACGTTCACTGCCGGGCGCCTCGCGGTGGCGCTGGCCTACGGGATCGGTTCGGCCGTGGTGCTCTACGCGTTGATGCTGGGGGGGCGGCGGCTCACCGGCCCTCTCGCGCGGCGCAGCGCGCGCTTTCAGATGGCGATGGGCGCGGTGATGGTGCTGATCGCGCTCGCGATGCTCCGCAACTACGACACCCGCTTCGAGACCGCCATCGCGAGCGACCTGCCGTCGTTGCTGACCGACCCCACCAAGGGTCTCGAGTCGAGCCACGACGCGACCGTCCAGCTCGCCGCCCTGCGCGGTCACAAGGCGCGTCAGGCCGCCGGCCTGCGCGAGGCCGACGCAGGCCTGACCCTGCCGGTGCTCGGCCAGGCGCCGGAATTCGTGGACACCCAGAAGTGGTTCAACACCCCCGGGGGAGCGCCGGTGCCGCTCGCCAGCCTGCGTGGGCACGTGGTGCTCGTGGACTTCTGGACCTACACCTGCATCAACTGCATCCGCACCCTTCCCTACGTGAACGCGTGGTACGCCAAGTACCACCCCAAGGGCTTCGAGGTCATCGGGGTGCACACCCCCGAGTTCCCCTTCGAGCACTCCGCCGCCAACGTCGCCGCCGCGATCGCTCAGAACGGGGTCCACTACCCCGTGGTACAGGACAACGAATACGGCACGTGGAACGCCTACAACAACCAGTACTGGCCCGCCGAGTACCTGATCGACGCGCAGGGCCGCATCCGCTTGACGGACTTCGGGGAGGGCGAATACGGCGCCAAGGAGCGCGCGATCCGCAGCCTGCTCGTCGAAGCGGGCGCGGCCGGACTTGGCGGGGCGACCCACGTCCACGCCCTGCAGCCCCCCGAAGCCGAAATCACGCCCGAGTCCTACCTGGGAACCGAACGTGCGGAACGCTTCACCAACGGCCCCATCGCTGCCGGGGTGCACGACTACGGAGCGCTCCCCGCCCAGCCTCCGCCGCTGAGCAATCTCCGCTTCGCCGGCCTCCTGCGTGTGGGCGCGTGGGGCGTCACCGCTTTGAACGACGCCGCCGCGGTGCAGCTGCGCTTCACGGCCCGGCGCGTCTACCTGGTGATGGGAGCTCCCACCCACCCCGGCTCCTCCGGCCGCCCCCGCCCCGTGCGGGTGCTGCTCGACGGACGTCCGATCCCCCAGTCGCTCGCAGGGACCGACGTGCACTCCGGAACGGCCGAGGTGCAGCTCCAGGACGTCTACAACCTCGTGAACCTCCCCTCCGTCCAGACCCACACCCTCACCGTGGAGCCCGCGCCGGGAGCGTCGATCTACGACTTCACCTTCGGCTGATCGGAGCTCGCGCTGTCATGATCGCTGGTGTGCCCCGCGACCGAGGCCGCGGGCGTGGTCCTCAGCGCCGAGCTCCCCCCAAGCCTTGCACCGGCGCGCCACCAATCGGGATCCTCGCGAGCTCCATCAGTGCGGCAGCGGCGCCCCCGCCAGGCCCAGGACGGCGCCCGCCGCGCCCGCAGCCAGCAGCGTCGCCACCACCCCCCGCCGCGCTCCCAGCAGTAGGACGGCGGCGCCCGCCAGCACCCCCGCCTGCCACGGCTCCGAGAGCGCCAGCCCCAGCGGTATCGCCGAGCCGAGGATCGCCCCGATCGCCGCCGGAGCCGCGCCGCCGAGGAAGCCCCGCACGTACGCGCTCGAGCGCAGGCGGTCGAAGTGGCGCGCGCCCCCCAACACGAACAGGAACGACGGCGCGAACGCGATCCCTGCCGCCAGCAGGCCCCCGCCCACGCCCGCCGCCGCGTAGCCCACCACTGCCACCGTCTGTACCAGCGGGCCCGGCGTCACCTGCCCCAGGGCCACTGCGTCGAGGAACTGGCCCGCCGTCATCCAGTGGTAGTGCGCCACGGCGTCGTGCTGCATCAGCGGGACGATCACGAACCCCCCTCCGTAGGAGAGCGCCCCCACCTTCAGCGCCACCCACGCCAGCGCCGCCACGCCCCCCGCCGCCGGGACAACCGCGGCCCACACCGGCAGGACCACAGGCGAGTGAGTGCGCTGCGCAGCGACTCCCCTCCGCCAAGCCACCTCCACCCCTCCACACGCGATCAGCGCAACCACCAGCCACGGGCCCACGGTGGCCGCCGCCACCCCGCCCACAAACAGGTACGCCCAGAGGCGCGCCCCGCTTCCGTCGTCCGCACGCCGCCAGCTTGCGGCCAGCAGCATCCCCCCGGTGCGCACCGCCACCGCAGCCACCGCCGCACCGGCGCCCGCCCCCGCGCCCCGGACCCATGCCGGCGGGGAGCCCGCGAGGAACAGCGCCGCCAGCCCCAGGATCGCGAGCAGTCCCGGGAGAATGAACCCGAGCCCCCCCACCAGCGCCCCCGCAGGGCCCCGCACCCACCAGGCGCAGAAGATCGCCAACTGAGTCGAGGCCGGGCCCGGAAGCAGGTTGCACGCCGCGATCGCATCTTCGAACTCCTCCGGTGTCAGCCACCCCCGGCGCTCTACGCACAGCTCCCGCAGCAGCGCCATGTGGGCCGGGGGACCTCCGAAGCCGATGCACCCCAGGCGGCCCCACTCACGCAGCACCACGCCCAGCGAGGGGCGCGCGCCGACGCGCTCGCTCGCCGGGCGGGCGGACTTCAAGACCTCCCGCTCGCGTGCTTGCACGCGCGAAGGCTAAGGGTTCACGACGTGGCCCCGATCTATGGGAGGAGCGCCTCTGCGATCCGCGCCTTTGGGCGTTACCTGCTTGTGAGCGGGTGGGGGCGGACCTTGCGGTGACCCGGTGGATGCAGACTCAGTAGTACAGCGTGCCGGTGGTCTGCACTGTCATCGGGTAGGTGCTGCTCTTGCGGTTGATCGCGCCGTAGAGACCGCCGTTGCCGTGGGCGTGCACATAGCGGCCCGTGCCGTGGGTGACCGACAGGGAGCCCCCAAACGTGGAGAAGGCGCTCGTCGAATGCAGAGTCCCGTGGCCCTTGCCACTGATCGAGCCGCCCCCGTGAACGTAGATCGTGAACGAGGCGTACACCGTGGGGCCGATGTTGAAGTTCACCCTCACCTTGCCCGGGATCGTCCCCGAGACCGGGCCTTCCTCGACCAAGTTGGATCCGGAGCTGCTCACCATATGCAGGTGCCCTTCGTCTTTTACGCTCAGCGCGTGCGCCACCCTCCCCACGGCGGTCGTCCGCGCGGTGCCGGCCATCGCTGCTCCGTGTGCGACGCCGCCGGCGGGCGCGCCCACTGCGAGCGAGGCCGAGACCGCCGAGGCCGAGACCGCCAAGACGCCCGCGCCAACTGCGAGGGCCGCGAGCGCCCCCCCAAGCCACCGCGCGCGTGCCTGGCCGGCGCGACTCGAGACGAGTTGCGCCGTCATGACCTGGGGGCCGCGAAGGACTCGAGCTCGGTGGCCAAGGCGCTCTCGATGTGGATAGTCTCGCATTCCCGTGTAGCCGTTTTGCATCGTTCGTGAACCGTCACTCGTGACTTCACACCTGGTGGAAATCCGAACTTCGGGAATACACTTTACCAGCGCGTCGGCGTCCCTGCGCAGGTTCTCCCGCTCGGGTCTGTAGCGTAAAGTCTACACGCCGCGTCGCCCCCGTCGCCCTCCCGTCGGGCTCGTCAGCCAGCTGCGACGAGGTTCCTGCGCTTGGCCCGCTCGGCCTGGCTGCGTCGAGCAGCAGCGTTGCGAGAAGCCGACGCGGGGACTCGAACCCCGGACCCCCTTCATTCCGGGTACTGGCCC
Source organism: uncultured Solirubrobacterales bacterium (assembly GCA_963703395.1). Taxonomy (GTDB): domain Bacteria; phylum Actinomycetota; class Thermoleophilia; order Solirubrobacterales; family Solirubrobacteraceae; genus Palsa-744. Next base: position 2,792,405 of record OY969817.1, read on the forward strand.
CCCAGGGGCCGTTTCCCCTGTAATGCGGTCGCTTGCAGGGGTCCGAAGGTGCCGAGAGTCCAATTTGTGGGGTGCCGTTACCGCGGCATTACCGCACGTCTGCACCACCGGGCTTGAGCCGCGCAATGATCTTTAGACCAAGGAGTACGCATGAGTGCAGTGCGTGCCGGGGTTCCGTGCCCGCGAGGGGCGGATGGCTAGGCCCTGGCCGAAGAAGTCGAAGTGGCCGTACGTCGCCAAGAGCGGACGGCGCTCCTACGTGGTCGGCTTCTACGACCACGACAGGCGCGAGCGCTGCCGCACGTTCCCATCGGTGCGCCATGCCCGCGCGTGGATGGACGACTACATCACCGCCGAGCGACGCGGCCGCGAGAGCCTGCGGCGCTTTCTCTTGGACCTCGACGCCAAGGAGACCAACGCTATGGAGGCACGCACGATCGGGCAGCTGCTCGAGCTCTACCTGCAGGTCAACGCGCATCCCAGCAATCCGGGTGGCCTCGCGCCCTCGACCTACGAGCGCTACGAGTCGCTCATAGGGCTGCACATGCTCGATAAGCCGCGCCGCCGCGGCTTTGGGATGGTGCAGCCGCGGTCATACGCGGTGGCGTTCTGCTCGATCCCGGCGGTGCGCTTCAACGAGCCCCAAGAGCCAGCGGCGTGGCGCGAGCAGATGCTGCGCGAAGGCGTCCCCAAGGGAACGCGCAAGCAAGCCTGGCGAGTCCTCTCCGCGGCGCTCAGCTGGGCCGCCAGCTCAAACCTGGTGGGCGAGATCCGCACCAACGGGTGTAGCTTTGCGCCTGAGCCGCGCGGCAACATTCGCCGCTCGTTGCGCTCCGGCGGCACCGGCTACGAGCCCGGGCCGCGCCGTCACGGGCCGCTCGTGCCGGCCTGGGCACTCTCGCCCAAGGCGGTCGAGGCGATCCGCACACAGATGCTCGCCCGCACCAAGGGACGCAAGGCGATCCTCGCCCAACGCGACGCGATGATCGTCAGCCTGCAGTACGGGCTGTGCGCGCGAAACCAGGAGGTCTGGGGAATGCGCTGGTCATCGCTGAAGGACGGATTCGCCTGGATCCTGGAGGTGCTCTCCCAGGGACGCCTCGATGAATGGGGCAAGACCGAGCACTCAACCCAACGACGCACCACCATCCCCTCTCTCCTGCAAGAAGACCTCGCCGAATGGCGCTCGGCGCTCCAGGCCATCGGCCACCCAGCCCGAGAGCTCGACTTCATCATCCCCTGCGATCTCGCCGGCCTCGCGCACGGCGAGCGCGACCCACGCACAGGCGCCTGCCACTTCAGCGAAAACCAGGCCGGCGGCTGGGGTCAACGCTTCTTCACCCCTGCCGTCGAGAAAGCAGCCCTACAGCCCGAGCTCTTCGCGATCCTCGGTGCCACCCCCTACTCCCTGCGCCGCGGCGGCATCTCCCTGCGCCTGCGCGCCGAGGACCCACAAACCGTCGCCAGCGAGTGCGGCACCAGCCTACGCACGCTCAGCAAGCACTACGCCTACGCGATCGAGGACCTCCGCCGCAACGGACCGCGCCCCGTCGATATCGAGTGGCGTGCTGCACGTGCCGAACTGACCGAACGCCAGGCGCTGGACAGCCCGCGCGGCGCGCTTGGCGTCAGCGACGGAGCGCCCCCTCGCCGCAAAATCCGCAACTGGCTCAACGCCCACAGACGACGGAAGGCGTAAGTCGCTTCGCGAGACACGTATCGGAAGCAGGATGACCTCTAGCACCGCCTCCAAGCCAGGTATCCGAAGCGATACGCAGGTATCGGTTTTCTCGGATACCGCTGGATACATTTCGATAGCGTCGTACGGTGGCGAGAATGGATCTGGACAGTCGTGGACATCGAATGAACTTGCCGATGGCCCTACACAGCAACCGTCTCCGCACTTTCGATCGCTACTTGTTTTCGCTCCCTCGATCGGTTGCAGTCAGCGCGAGGAAGGTTTCTAGATGCTCTGGCAAGGAAGTTTCAGCGGCATATTCGGCCGAAGGATACGCTTGCTCTTGGCGGCCAGGAGGTGCCTGTTCGGTGCTGTGACAGAGCGCTGTTTGTCGTCGTGGGTGTCGCGCAAACCGGGGTCTGTCCGAGGGGTTTAAGACCATTCTGGGGTATGCCCCAGAACTTTCTTGAGTGTGATCATGAGCAGGTGTTCTTGTTTCCGCCGGACCCGCGGGATTGGCTGCCGGAGGGTCATTTGGTGTGGTTCGTGTTGGCGTCGGTTCAGGAGATGGACCTGGACGCGTTCTATGGCTCCTACCGCGAGGATGGCTGGGGTCGGGCGGCGTTTGAGCCGTCGATGATGGGGTGAATTCAATTGGTCGTCGCAACGCTCGACATCGAGGAGTTGCAATGGGCAGAAGAAACGCCGCTTTGGATCGCGCCGCAGCGGCAGGGACACGCGGTATGGGCCGTCCGCCAGCTGGGCGCCGGGAGCATCGGGTTCGGTTCTGGGAGGCGATCGCTCGAGGCGCATCGAGCGAGAATGCTGCGGTGGAGGCGGGGGTATTGCCGAACATTGGTGTCCGGTGGTTCCGCAAGGCTGGCGGCATGCCGCCTCTCACCCTCGCGCCGGTGTCCGGGCGCTATCTGTCTTTCCCGGAGCGAGAGGAGATCGCGATCTTGCGCGCTCAGGGTTCTGGGGTGCGAGAGATCGCGCGTCAGCTCGGTCGCGCACCGTCGACGATCTCCAGGGAGCTGCAACGCAACGCCGCGCTGCGCACCGGCCGACCCGAGTACCGAGCCTCGACTGCCCAAACCCATGCTGACCGTCGCGCGCGGCGTCCCAAGCCCGCCAAGCTCGCGGTCAACCCAGAGCTGCGGCGCTATGTCCAGGACCGACTCGCCGGGGAAGTGCGCCGGCCCGACGGGAGCGTCGCGGGTCCGGAAGTCGGTTGGCGGGGGCGCCGTCACGGCCCGCGAAAAGATCGGCGCTGGGGACAGAGCTGGAGCCCCGAGCAGATCTCCGGCCGACTACGCGTTGACTTCCCCGATGATGAGTCGATGCGTGTCTCCCACGAGGCGATCTACCAGTCGCTCTATATCCAGGGACGCGGCGCGCTGCGCCGAGAGCTGACCGCGTGTCTTCGAACAGGTCGGGCGCTGCGGGCCCCCAGGAACCGGACCTCGAAGGGCAACCGAAGCTTTGTGACCGCTGAGCTGTTGATCAGCGAACGGCCTGCTGAGGTTGAAGACCGCGCTGTGCCCGGCCACTGGGAGGGCGATCTGATCCTCGGTCTGGACCGCTCGGCGATCGGCACCCTGGTCGAGCGCTCAAGCCGCTTCACGATGCTGTTGCATCTCCCGCCCATCGAAGGTCACGACAGCTCAGGAACAACGAGCAGCCGGTCCTCGACGGGTGCTGGCGCCCGCGCCGTTCGTGACGCGATCGCCAACACGATCGCGACCCTCCCCGAAGAGCTTCGGCGGTCCTTGACCTGGGACCAGGGCATCGAGATGGCTCAGCACGTGCAGCTGCGAATCGACACTGGTCTGCAGATCTATTTCTGTGATCCACGAAGCCCGTGGCAGCGTGCTACGAACGAGAACACCAACGGATTGCTGCGTCAGTACTTCCCGAGAGGCACCGACCTCGCCCGCCACAGCGCCGAAGAGCTGACGGCCGTCGCGACGACGCTGAACGGACGACCGCGAAAGACACTCGGCTGGAAGACCCCCGCCGAAGTGCTCACCGAGCACCTCGCCGCCGCGGCCTGAGCACCGGACGCGCCTGACATCCGCCGGACCCATGCCAACCCGCGGTTCCCGGGGGGTGTCCGGATCGACGCGCGCGGCAATCGCCGTTCCGGCTCGCCCTACGGGCGAGCCTCCACAACGACAGCCGCCCTCAGCCAGCCCGACCCCGTCGTCACTTCCAACCCTTTAGAGTCACACGCCACACCGCGTTGCGACGACCGGTTGAGCTCAGGTGGTCTCGCTGCTGTTGTACTCCTACGCGATGGGTGAGCGATCTTCCAGGGCGATCGAGCGGCGGTGTGTTGAGGATGTCGCCTACCGGGTGATCGCTTGCCAGCAGACGCCGGATCACGCGACGATCGCGCGGTTCCGTGTCCGCCACGAGGGGGCCCTGGCCGAGTTGTTCAGCGAGGTGCTTGGGCTCTGTCGGGAGTCGGGGTTAGTGAAGGTCGGGCTGATCGCGATCGACGGGACGAAGGTGCACGCGAACGCGTCGCATCACTCAACCTCGACTACGAGCAGCTCGCCCGCGAGATCCTGAAGGAGGCGGGCGCCCTCGACGCTGCCGAGGACGAGCTCTATGGCGAGGAGCGCGGCGATGAGCTGCCTGAGCATCTGCGGACCCGTGAGGGGCGGCGTACTGCGCTGCGTGAAGCCAAGGCGAAGCTCACGCGCGAGCGTGCAGGCAGAGAAGACGCGAAGGTCCAGGCGGCTGACGCGGAAACGCAGGGCGTGAAGCTCGTGCTTGATCCCGAGGTGATCGTCGCCCGGATGCAAGGCCGTGAGGGGTGGGTGCGCGAGGCGCGCCATCAGCTCGACGAGCACCGGCGGCTACAGGCTCAGCCGATTCCACGCTCGCGACCCGAGCGGCTGCTCGAAGCAGAGCAGCGCCTTCAGGAGAACCTGCAGGTCGAGCGCGAGGCGAACGATGCCTATGAGCATCATCGCGCGACTGCCGTGACGAAGGACGGCCGGCGGTTCGGGGCACGCCCGAACCCCTACGTGCCACCGGAGGGGCCGCCGGGGAAGATCAACGTCACCGACCTCGATTCACGCAACGTGAAGACGCCGCGCAGCTACACCCAGGGTTACAACGTGCAGGCTGTCGTGAACGAGCATCAGATCGTCTTAGCGGCCGAGGTCACCCTCACCTCACCAGACTTCGGGCAGCTCGAGCCGATGATCAAGGCTACCCGCCGCGAGCTAGAGCAGATCGGTGTGAGCGACACGCCCGGGGTCGCGGTCGCAGACAGCGGCTACTGGCATGAGCAGCAGATGGACCAGGTCATGAACATGGGCACCCAGGTCCTGATCCCGCCCGATGCCGGCAAGCGCGACACACCCCGCCGCGGCTGGAACGGCGGGCGCTACACCTTTATGCGTACCGTGCTCGCCGGTGACTACGGCCGCGGGCTTTACCGAAAACGCAAGGCGATGGTCGAGCCCGTGTTCGCTCAAACCAAGCACAACCGGCGCATCAACCAGTTCCAACGACGAGGCAGATCTGCCGCACGCTCGGAATGGCGGCTAATCACCGCGACACACAACCTGCTCAAGCTCCACAAGTACCACCTAGCCGCCCAGACCGCCTGAAACGCCACCAGGGCCTCACCAACACCTAACCAGGCCCGCAGAACCCCGTACCCTCCCGGCACCACCGTCACCGCCACTGGCGCCCACCCACCACCCACAGCCACTTTACGCGACACCCACGACGAGCGGCGAGCGTACCGGTTGGACGAGAACGAGCTTCCGCCGGTGGCTAACAAACAGGCGTGAGCGGATAACGATTTGGACTTCTCCGCCTTGGTCAGCTCGAGCCCCTCCGCTGCGATTATTTCGTCAGTTGCGTTTGCTTCGTTTACATGCTACTCTCGCCTTACATGGAGAACCTCTTGCAACCCCGATCGTGACTACCTCCACACCACAGCTACCCGACAACCTGCTGCGCTCCACCCCTGCGGAGGACGACGCGATGAAGGCGCTGCGCCGCCAGATTGACGGCATCTTCCGTGAGCACGGCACAGCCCGACTCGTCGGCCCCGACGGCGAGACGATGGAGATACCCGCCTCAGCTTTCCACGCATTGCAGCTGATCGTGCAGGGCATGGCACGCGGACAGACCCTGACGCTGATCCCCCACGGCAAGGAGCTGACCACCCAAGAGGCCGCCGACCTGCTGCACGTCTCACGGCCGCACCTCGTCAAGCTCCTGGACGACGGCATGATCCCCCACTACAAGGTTGGCACCCACCGCCGTGTGCGCATCGAGGACATCCTCGAGCACCGCGCACGCCGGGCTGCCACCCGGCGCGAGAAGCTCGACGAGCTAACACGGCTGTCCGAGCAGCTGCCGGGCGGCTACCGCTAACCCACCCCCGCTGGGCTCGCCGACGACCCTTCGCCTTATCCTCGGCGAGGATGCCGTTCGCCGCCATCCTGGACGCCAGCGTCCTCTACCCGCTGCCCCTGCGCGACACGCTGCTACGGGTCGCCGAGATCGAGCTGTATGACCCCTACTGGAGCGAGCGCATTCTCGCTGAGGTCACCCGCAACCTGATCCTCGACCGTCGAGCCACCGAGGAGCAGGCCAGCAACCTGACCAACGCCATGCGCAGTGCCTTCGACTCAGCGACTGTGCCCAAGGACGCGATCGCCCAGCTTGAGAGCGCAATGGCCAACGACCCCAAGGACCGCCACGTCCTCGCCGCCGCCGTCGCCAGCGACGCGCAAGCCGTCGTCACATTTAACCTCAAACACTTCCCGAACGCCGCGTGCGAGCCGCTCGCGATCGAGCCGCTACACCCCGACAACTTCCTGCTCGACCTCTACAGCCTCGACAGCGACGGGGTCCTCGCCGTCCTCGAGCGCCAAGCAGCCGCCCTCACCCGACCGCCGATGACGATCAACGACCTGCTCCACCGTCTCGCAGCCACCGTGCCCAGCTTCGCCCAGGCACTACGCGCCCACAGCTAAAGGACTATGCCGCTCGACCGCTGTACGATGCAACGGTATCACGCCGACGTAGCTCAGATGGCCAGAGCACCGCTCTCGTAAAGCGGGGGTCGCCGGTTCGACTCCGGCCGTCGGCTCTCGATTCTGTGCCGCTGTAGTACCCGAGGGGACGTGTATTCTTTGTCCCAGAAGTCCTCATCTGACCGCACACGAAAGGAGTGCCTTTCGAGCTATCGAGCCAAAAACGGCTCTAGCTCGCGCCTTTCGGCCCCCTTGCAGCGAGCGCTTACGAGTGAAGTGCTCTACCAGCTGAGCTACGTCGGCGCGAGTTTGGATGCTACCGCCGTCGCCGCCACCCTCACAGCCCCGCCAGCGCCTCCAGCAGCGACTCCCCGTGCTTCTCGCAGAACGCCGGGCCAATGCCGCGGATCTCGATCAGCTCCTCGGTGCTCCTCGGGCGGCGGCGCAGAACCTCCTCCAGCACCGTGTTCGCCGCCACCGTGAACGCCGGCTTGCCCTCCGCCTGACCCAGGCGCCACACCCGCAGCTTCTCGTACTGCGCCTCGTCCACCGGTTCGGGGGGCTCCGCGGAGCCGTTGGGCGCGGATCCCGCCGAGCCGTTGCATGCCGGTCCCTCGGAGCCGTTGAGCGCGGACCCCGCCGAGCCATTGGTCGCGCGCCCCGCCGAGCCGTTGAGCGCTAGCCCCGGTGCGCCGCTGCCCCTCCCAGCCCCGTTCACGCCTCCACGGGCCCCGCGCTTGCTTCGAGTCGCGGCGGTGTGCGCACCCGCCGCGAGCGCGCGCTCCAGCTCGGGGTCGGGGTCGCACACGCTGCAACAGCGACCTTCTCGCGCGCCCTCCTGGGAGTCGCCGAAGTGCTCGAGGATCTGGCGCCGCCGGCACTCGCTGCCGTTGGCGATGAACCGCTCGATCGCCCTGTAGGACTCCCACCCGCGGTCCTTCGCCGCCTTGATCGCCTGGTACGCCGCGCGCCCGTCGAGGCTGCCCGTGAGGCGCACCCGCAGCACCCCCCTTGCGCCCGGCTGCAGCTCCGCCGCGCCCGCGCGCTCGGCGATCGAGAGCAGCACCCGCTCGGTGTCGTCCAGCTCCCGCGGGGCGATCTCCACCGTCACTCCCTCCCTGCGGACTCCTGCTCCCTCACCCCTTTCCCTCTCCGACGCCTCACGCACGCCGTTCGCCGCGTGCGTCGCCGCGCTCCCGCTTGCCCCCGCGCGGCGGCTCAGCCGGCTGGTGTACGCGCGCACGTCCTCCACGGTGCTCTGGCGATCGGTGTTGAAGCGGATCAGCCTTCCGAGGTCCATCCGCGAGGCCAGCAGCAGCGCCCGTGCCGGCTTCCCGTCGCGCCCTCCGCGGCCCGCCTCCTGGTAGTACGCCTCCAGGCTCGTCGGGATCGCCCAGTGCGCCACTGTGCGCACGTCCGCCTTGTCCACCCCCATCCCGAACGCGTTCGTCGCCACCACCACCTCCGCGCCTCCCCCCATGAACGCCTCCTGCGCCTTGCGCCGCTCCTCCGGGCGCAAGCCCGCGTGGTAGGCCACCGTCGCGATCCCCCTCCCCGCGATCAGCTCCGCCACCTCCTCGGTGTCTTTGCGCGTCCCGCAGTACACGATCGCCGGGCGCGCGTCCGCGCTCTCCAGCACGTGCAGCAGCGCCGCCCGCTTGCGCGCCACCGCCCCCTTGCCCTCCACGCTCACCACGTCGAACGCGAGGTTCGGGCGGTCGAAGCCCGAGCTCACCGACACCCACTCCCGCAGCCCCAGCTTCGCCGCGATCTCTCTCGCCACCCGTGGCGTCGCCGTCGCCGTCGCCGCCATCACCGGCGGGCGTCCCAGCGCCGCGATCGCCCCGTGCAGGCGCAGGTAGTCCGGGCGGAAGTCGTGGCCCCACTCCGCCACGCAGTGCGCCTCGTCGACCACGAACAGCCCCACCTTGCGCGTCCCCACTGCCTCGCGGAACGCGCGCGAGCCGAAGCGCTCCGGGGCCGCCAGCACCAGCTGCGCCCACCCCGACTCGATGTCCAGCAGCGCTCTGCCGTTGTGGCCCTCCTCCATCCCCGAGGCGAGCATCACCGCGTTCACCCCTGTCTCCGCCAGCCGCTTCCACTGGTCGGCCATCAGCGCGATCAGCGGGCTCACCACCACCACGAGCCCCCTCCCCGCCAGCGCGGGCAGCTGGTAGCACAGCGACTTCCCCGCCCCCGTCGGCATCACCACAAGGGTGTCCCTTCCCTCGAGCGCCGCCGCCACCGCCTCGCGCTGGCCTGCGCGGAACTCCCGCAGGCCGAAGCGCTCCAGCAGTTCCTCCGGCGCCGGCGGGGCCGCTTCGCTCTGCGCCTCCGCGTCCACCCTCCCCCGCAGCTCCCCCGCCGGGTCCCTCAGCACCGCCCGGCTCTCGGGGTCGAGCGTCTCCCACAGCTCCCTCGCCTGGCTCAACACCCCGCGCGCACGGGCGCACGCCACACGGTCCGTCGGGTGCTCCTCGAGCTCCCGCCGCGCGCCTTCGATCGCCTCCAGGATCTCCTTCACCCAGGGGACCGTAACCCTTGCTCCGGCCGGTACGCTCGCTCGGGTCCCACCCGCTGCGCCAGGCCGCATCGGTGAGGGTCGCGTGGACCTTGACGCCTGCGTGGGCTTCGTCCCGGGAGCCCGTCTCCCACTGCGAACGCCGCGGGGACCCCCCTTAGGGGGTCCTCATCCAAATCCCTACCCCCGCCTGCTCCACACTACGCGCGCGCCCTCCGCCGGCACCAGCGTGATCGCGCGCCTGCGGATCCGCTCGCCTGCCGCGGACTTTCGCCGCCGCGGCCGCTCCGGCGGGAGGCTGGGCTCCAGCTCTTTCAGGATCGTGCGCAGCATCAGCTTCATCTCCAGCAGCGCGAACGACGCCCCGATGCAGCGCCTGATGCCCCCGCCGAACGGGATCCACGAGAACGTCTCGGGCTGGCTTTCCAGGAAGCGCTCCGGGCGGAACTCCTCCGGGGCCTCGTACACCTTCGGGTCGCGGTTGGTCAGGTAGATCGACGGCGCCACCCGCGTGCCCTTCGGCAGCTCGTGCTCCCCCACGCACAGCGGCTCCTTGAGGATCCGCACCACCAGCGGCACCACCGGGCGCACCCGCATCGTCTCGTGCACCACCGCCTGCATGTACTCGTCTCCTTCGCCCGCGTCGACCTCCGCGGTCAGCCTCGCGAGCTTGTCGGGGTGGCGCACCAGGCGCTCGATCGCCCACGCCACCGACGTCGCCGTCGTCTCGTGCCCCGCGAGCAGCAGCGTCACCAACTCGTCGCGCAGCTCCGCGTCGGTCATCTCGACGCCCTCCTCGTCGCGCGCCTGCATCAGCAGCGAGAGGATGTCCTTGCGCTCCCCGAGATCCGCCTGCGCGCGCCTGCGCGCGATCTCCGCGTAGATCACCTCGTCCAGGCGGTCCAGCGACCGGCCGAACGCCCCCTTCGGGCGCTCCATCGTCGGGCGGCTCAGCGCCACGCGCAGCAGCGCCGGCAGGCGCATCGGCACGAACAGCCCCCCGATCGCGCTTCGCAGCGTCCCCATCCGCTCCGCCTCCACCCCGAACACCGCCCGCAGGATCACCTCCAGCGTGATCGCCCGTGTGCGCTCCTGCAGGCTCATCGGGACTCCCTGTGGCCACGTGGCCACGTCGCGGCTCGTCGCCTCCACGATCACCTCCTCGTACTCCTTCATCCGCTCCCCGTGGAACGGCGGCAGCAGCAGGCGCCGCTGGCGGATGTGCTCCGGGCCCGTCAGCGTCAGCACCGAGCTCCGCCCCATCACCGCCGCCACCGGGGAGAGCCCCGCCGCGGAGGGGGCGACCTCCGGGGGCGCCGTGAAGACCTGCTTCACCGCCTCCGCTCTGCTCACCACCACCATCCGCCTCCCGCTCGGGAAGAAGCGCATCGTGAACGCCTCCCCGTAGCGCGCCCTGCAGTGCTCCAACATCCACGGCAGCCTCACCGCCCACACCACCGTCTGCGCCAGCGCCGGCCACCACGGCCCCTTCGGCAGCGCCGTCGTCGTCGGCTGCTCCACCGCGGGGAGGGTGCTTGCCGCGCTCGCCATCCCCCCAGGCTAGCGCGACGTGGGCGATGTGGAGCAGCGGCCCGTCAGCGCGGCGCCGGCCGACCTGCGATCGGCGAGCGCCGTCGGCTGCTGCCCTTGTCGCGGGGGGCTCGCGCGCGCGGGCGCGTGTGCGCGAGGGACTCCGCCAACGCCTGCGCGAGCCTTCCCTGCGCGCGCTCCACCGCCTCGGGGGTGAGCCGTTCCGGCTGGCGGTCCACGTAGCCCAGCAACATCCTCGCCGGCACCACCCGCACCCCCTTGCGCCGGCTCAGCGGCCGGTCCACCCACGCGCGGCTGAACACCACCAGCGGCTCCACGTGCTCCCCCACGATCTCCTCGATCGCCCGCCGCTGCGCCTGCGCCTGGACCAGCACCGAGCCGTGCACGCGGCCCACCCGCACCGGCCCCGGGTGGCTCTTGGTCTCCACTGTGAACACCCCTCCGGGGCCGATCAGGATGTGGTCCACGTTGCCCCTCCCAAGGCTCGCGTCGTGCACCACGTGCCACCCCCGCTTCGCCAGCCCCTCCAGCAGCCCCCCCACCTGCTCTTCCCCCTTCGCCCCCCGGTCGTGGCGCTCCACCAGCGGCAGCACGAAGCGGGAGATCAGGAAGATCACGCTCAGTAACGCTACCTCCGCCGCCAGGAAGCGCGGGTCGTGCCAGCCAAAGCGCCGGCCCGCCAGTGTCGTCGCCGCCGCCAGCCCCCCCAGCATCACCAGCGTACGCATCCGCAGCCGCCGCACGATCGAGCGGGTGTACTGCCCGGGCACCCGGGCCATCGGGTCGCGTTCGAGGGCCACTGCGTTCGACATCGGTCCACCCCCGGCGCGGCTTTAGGACGGGCGAGCAGTTCGAACTTGCTCCTTTGCGGGTCTGACTGAAGAAGAGGGGCCCGCTCACCGGCCGACTCGCCACCCCTGACGGAGAAGAGGCGCCCGGCTCGCCGGGCTTCCGGCCGACTGCGCCACCCCTGACTGAGTAATAGGGCCCCGGCCCCCGGGCGAGGAAATACGTTGGGGGCGCGCGAGCCTCCTAAAGCACCCGGCCGTCCCCGCCGAGGCCATACGTGGGCCGCACGATCAAGCCCCTCGAGCGGCTCCGCCACCGCATGTCCGATTTCTACAGCCTCTCGCCAGACGTCTCCCTGCTGCTGCGCACTCACTCCGAGCAGCGCTGGCTCAGCCGCGAGGTGATCCCCGTGGTGCGCCAGATCGAGACCCCCGAGCGCCTGCCGGACGAGCAACTCGCCGCAGCGGCCGCCTACCTGGAGGTCATTTGGGCGGAAGCCGCGGGTCGCGCGCGTGAGACCGACTCCGCGCGGCGTCACCTCGACGAGGTCGAACCCGCCCCCCCGCCGCTCACCGCCAGGGCGCGCCGCTACCACGCTGCCGTGAGGGCCCTCCGCGAAGCAGTCGGGCGGCGGGTCGTGCCGCTGATCGCCGGCCAGCTGCACGACGGCCATGCCGGCCAGCTGCACGACGGCCAGCTACACCACACGGGCGAGCAGCGCCTGCAGGCGGTAGGCGAGCGCCTCCAGGGCGAGCTCCTCGGAGACGTTGAGGGCTAGCCGCAGGCGCGTGTCCTGCACGAGCTCCACCGCCGCCCGCAGCCGCTCAGGGGGGCGGCCCGCGGCGTCGCGCTCCAGCTCGCAGCGGCGGTCCACCGCGTACACCAGCTCGCCCGCCCCCTCCGCCACGCACCACAGGTCGCGCAGCCACAGCTGCGCGAGGCGCAGCGCGAGGTCGAGCGCGCCCGTGCGCGCCCGCCGCTCCCCGCGGCGCTGGGCGTCGGCCGCTTCGCGCTCGTAGCGTTTGCGCTCCTTCGCGGGCAGCATCTCGAGCTCTCCCGCCACGCGTGCCGCGAGCTCCTCGCCCGCCCCCGTGCCCGCGTCCCTCGCGGCTGCGAGCAGTTCCACCCACGGGCGCTCCGCGGTGTTGCCGCGCAGGGCGCCGCCCACGAAGGCCTCCGCGCGCTCGCGCAGCGCGCTCCCCTCCGCACTCGCGAGCCGGCGCGCGAGGCGGGCGTCGCCCAGCGCCAGGCGGGCGCACGCCGCGAGGCGCTTGGCCTCGGCTTCCGGCGGCTCGACCCTTGGGAGCCCGGCCTCCGCCTTGGCGGGCCCCGCCTCGGTCTCGGAGAGCCCGGCCTCCCCCTTGGCACGCCCGGCCTCGGTGTCAGAGAGCCCGTCCTCCACCCTGGCGGGCCCCGCCTCGGTGTCCGGAAGCCCGGCCAACCGGAGCTCCGCCCAAAGACGCTCCTCGATGCGAGCGCTGGGGAGGGGGTCAAAGCGCACCAGCTGGCAGCGCGAGGCGATCGTGGGGAGCACCTCGCGGGGGCTCGGGGCGAGCAGGACGAGGTGGGCGAAGGGAGGGGGCTCCTCGAGCGTCTTGAGCAGGCGGTTGGCCGACTGCTCGTTCAGCGTGTGCGCGTCCTCCAGCACGAACACCCGGCGCCGCGACTCGAAGGGGGTGTGAGCCGCCGCCGCGACCACGGCCTGGTCGATGTCCGCCACCAGCATTTCCCCCGCCCCCGAGGGCGTGACCCACGTGAGGTCGGGGTGCGCGCCGCGGGCGACCCGCCCGGGGACCGCCTCCGGCGCCCGCGCCCCGTCGGCGAGCAGGGCAGCAGCGAAGGCGCGCGCCACGGTGCGCTTACCGGCGCCGGAGGGTCCGTGGAAGAGGTAGGCATGAGAGGGAGTCCGCCCGCCATGAGCTGGAGCCTGCCCGCCGGTCCCGCTGCGCGGCAGCACCGGCAGGAGCAGCGCGCGGGCGTGCGGGTGGGCATCGATGCCGGGAAGGACGTCGGAGAGCGCCTGCGCGGAGTCGGGGGGGCTCACGCGGCCCATCGTAGAGGCGATACGGTCCCGCGGTGCCCCGGGGAACGCTGATCACGATCGAGGGGCTGGACGGGGCGGGCAAGACGACGCTTGCGGAGTCTCTCGCGCGCGAGCTCGCGGCGCGCGGGGCGGGCGAGCGTCCGCGCGGGGCGGGCGGGCGTCCGGTCGCGCTGTTGCGAGAGCCCGGCGGGGTGCACCTCTCCGAGCGTATCCGCGAGCTCGTGAAGGACCCCGCGCTAACAGTGTCGCCGCAGGCAGAGGCGCTGCTGTACGCGGCGGCGCGCGCGCAGCTCGTGCAGGAGCGGCTGCTACCGCTCCTGGAGGAGGGCGCGCTGGTGCTGCTGGACCGCTTCGTGGACTCCTCGCTGGCCTACCAGGGCGCAGGGCGCGAGCTGGGGGTGGAGCGAATCCGCGCGATCAACCTGCTCGCCACGGGGGACCTCGAGCCGGACCGCACGCTGCTGTTGTGCATCTCCCCACAGGCCGGGCGCGCGCGCCTGCGAACACGCGCACTCGATCCCGACCGGTTGGAGTTGGAGGGGGAGGAGTTCTTTGCGCGGATCGCGGCGGCCTACAGCGACCTCGCGCGCGCGGAGCCGCGGAGGATATCCTCGCTCGACGCCGAGCGCCCGCCAGAAGCCGTGCTGCGCGACGCGCTCGCGGCGATCGAGGATCTACTCTGACCGAGGGCTCCTCCCGGCAGGACCGCACCCCACCGGGTTAAGCCAGGACCGCACCCCCCACCGGGTTAAGCCCCTACCATGGGCACGCGATGCACCGCATCCTCGAAGGCTCCTCCCGGGCGCCGGAGCTCGCCGTCGTGGTGGTCCGGCACACGACCCCGCACACGACGAAGCTCTCCGCGTGGGCGCTCGCTGCGGCGGTGGTGGCAGCGCTCCTGATCGTCGTGTGCCTCGCGTGGGGAGCGGCGCGCTGGTGGGCGTACGAGCCCCGCTGGACGGTCTCGCTGCGCCATTCGCTCGCAGAGGCCGGCTGGCGCCTGTCGGGCACCTGGGCCGAGTTCTCGGACTGGATCAGATTGGGACGCTGAACCGTTTCCGAGCCTGGCGGGATGGGCCGAAATCCCGCTCCATACCTAGTAAAATAGGAAGTGCGTCTGTAACGGAAAACTTCCGACCGCCGAGCACGAGACGATGCCTGGCCCAGGTGAAACAGAGTCGAGTGGGCGCCCGCAGCGGCGCCGGCGCGGAGAAGAAGGAGCGAGGCCGATGAACGCAACGTCCCACCCCACCACCGTCGAGCAGACGACGCCCGGGCGGGCGCTGTCGATCGAGCGTCGCTTCACGTCCCCAGGGACGCACCCCTTCGACGCGGTGAAGTGGGAGCTGCGCGACGCGCACATTGGTCACGGGGACCGCGTGGCGTTCGAGCAGCGCGGGGTGGAGTTCCCCAAGAGCTGGTCGCAGAACGCGACGAACATCGTCACGCAGAAGTACTTTCGCGGGCAGCTCGAGCACCCTGCGCGCGAGCACTCCGTCAAGCAGATGATCGGCCGCGTGGCCGGCACGATCGCCGCGTGGGGACGCGAGCGCGGCTACTTCGCCACCGAGGAGGACGGCGACGCCTTCGAGGCCGAGCTCACCCACATCCTGCTGCACCAGATGGCGGCGTTCAACTCGCCGGTGTGGTTCAACGTGGGCTTCGAGGAGCAGCCGCAGTGCTCGGCCTGCTTCATCCTCTCGGTGCAGGACACGATGGAGTCGATCCTCGACTGGAACACCAAGGAGGGGATGATCTTCCGCGGGGGCTCGGGGTCGGGGATCAACCTGTCGGGCATCCGCGGCTCGATGGAGCCGCTCGCCAAGGGCGGCACGGCCTCGGGGCCGGTGTCGTTCATGCGCGGCGCGGACTCGTGGGCAGGCACGATCAAGTCCGGCGGCAAGACCCGCCGCGCGGCGAAGATGGTGGTGCTCGACGTCGACCACCCCGACATCCGCGAGTTCATCTGGTGCAAGGCCAAAGAGGAGGACAAGGCACAGGCGCTCAGGGACGCGGGCTTCGACATGTCGATCGACGGCGAGGGTTTCACCTCGATCCAGTACCAGAACGCCAACAACTCGGTGCGGGTCACCGATGAGTTCATGCAGGCCGTCGCCGAGGACCGCGAGTGGCGCCTGACCGCGCGGGCCACCGGCGAGCCGGTCGGCGAGCCGATCCCGGCGCGCGAGCTGATGCGTGAGATCGCCGAGGCCGCCTGGCGCTGCGCGGACCCGGGGGTGCAGTACGACACGACGATCAACCGCTGGCACACCTCCCCCGTCTCGGGGCGGATCAACGCGTCGAACCCCTGCAGCGAGTACATGCACGTGGACGACTCCGCGTGCAACCTGGCGTCGCTGAACCTGATGAAGTTCCGCCGCCCCGACGGCACGCTGGACGTGGAGTCCTTCGAGCACGCCGTTGACGTCGTGCTGCTCGCCCAGGAGATCGTCGTCGGGCCCTCGAGCTACCCGACGGAGGAGATCGCGGTCAACGCGCGGGCCTTCCGCCAGCTGGGATTGGGCTACGCGAACCTCGGGGCGTACCTGATGGCTGACGGGATGCCCTACGACTCCGAGGAGGGCCGCGGCACGGCGGCGGCGATCACCGCGCTGATGACCGGTCGCGCGTACCGCCGCTCGGCCGAGGTCGCCGGGGCGCTCGGCCCCTACGAGCGCTACGCGGAGAACCGCGAGGAGCACAACGCTGTGATGCGCATGCACCGCGACGCCTCCCTCGCGATCCCCGAGGAGACCTGCGCCGACCGCGAGTTGCTGGCGGCCGCGCGCCGCTCGTGGGAGGAGGCGGTGGAGCTGGGCGAGAACCTCGGCTACCGCAACGCACAGGCCACGGTGCTGGCCCCCACGGGGACGATCTCGTTCCTGATGGACTGCGACACCACCGGCGTGGAGCCCGACTTCTCACTGGTCAAGTTCAAGGAGCTTGTGGGCGGAGGGCAGATGACGATCGTCAACCGCACCGTCCCGCTGGCGCTCCAGACGCTCGGCTACTCCGAGCAGCAGGTCGAGCAGATCGAGGCCCACCTCGCAGAGCACGGCACGATCGTGGGCGCCCCCGCGCTGAAGGAGGAGCACCTGCCGGTGTTCGACGTGGCGGTGGGCGAGCGCGCGATTTCGCACATGGGCCACCTGAAGATGATGGGCGCGGTGCAGCCGTTCATCTCGGGGGCGATCTCCAAGACCGTCAACCTGCCGCAGAGCGCAACCGTGGAGGACATCGCGGACGCCTACACCCAGGCGTGGCAACTGGGGATCAAGGCGCTGGCGATCTACCGCGACGGCTCGAAGACCGCGCAGGCGCTGCGCACGGACGCGGGCAGTCAGGGCGAGCCGGCCGCGAAGGCCGACGTGGACGCGATCGTGGAGCAGGCCGTCGCCAAGGCCCTGGCCGAGGCCGGCCCGCGCCGCAAGCGGATGCCCCGCGAGCGCCAGTCGATCACGCACAAGTTCTCGATCGGCGGCCACGAGGGGTACATCACCGCGGGGATGTACGAAGACGGCAGCATCGGCGAGATCTTCCTCACCGACATCGGCAAGGAGGGCTCGACGCTGCGGGGCATGATGAACTCGTTCGCCACCGCGATCTCAATTGCGCTGCAGTACGGGGTGCCACTGGAGACGCTGGTGCAGAAGTTCTGCTACATGCGCTTCGACCCCGAGGGGATCACCTCAAACCCGGAGATCCCCTTCGCTAAGTCGATGCCCGACTACATCATGCGCTGGCTGGCCTCACGCTTCCTGGACGCCGACGTCCAGGAGGAGCTCGGCATCCTCACCCCCGAGGTGCGTGCCCGCAAGGCCTCCC
This sequence comes from uncultured Solirubrobacterales bacterium, assembly GCA_963703395.1. Taxonomy (GTDB): domain Bacteria; phylum Actinomycetota; class Thermoleophilia; order Solirubrobacterales; family Solirubrobacteraceae; genus Palsa-744. The sequence goes on from OY969817.1 coordinate 2,809,822, forward strand.
AGGAGGCCGCACAGTCGGTGATCTCCTCCGACACCGCGGGCCCCACCACAGGTGGCCAGTCCCCCGGCGCTCCCAAGGCGTCGGGCGGCAACGGGGGCAACGGCGGGGCGAGCGCGCCCACGAAGGCGTTCACCGACACCCCGCCCGTGCTCCCCGCCAGGCTCCAGGGTCTCGACCTCGGCCCCGCGTGCAGCCAGTGCGGGGGGATGATGCAGCGCACGGGGTCTTGCTACACGTGCTCAAGCTGCGGCAACAACACCGGCTGCGGCTGAGGCACGATAGCCGGCGCATATCGGCGTCCTCGGTCGCTCGTGTGCAGAGCACACTTCGCTTCCTGCGTCCTTGATCTGCTTGGCTCTCGTGCCTCAGAGGCGTAGCGCTTTTACCGCGCGGGCGATCCCCGTTAGATCAGGAGCGTCAGGTGAGTAGGCGTTCGCCTGACGCTCGCTCTGTCATTGCCGCGCCGGCCTCGGAGCGGCCGAGCATACTGATGAAGACGGCGGCGAAGGCGATGCCGAAGACGAGGAACTCGATGAAGCACATGCCGGCGCCGGCGAGGTGCTGGTCGTTGACTGCGGAGAGGCCAAAGGCGCGCGGGGCGCTGGCGTAGAGCGGGTACTCGGTGTGAGCGAGCCAGGTGAGCGGCACGCAGATGGCGGCGCTTGCCAGACGGCTGAAGCCGAGCAGCGCGAGGCGCTCCCCTCCAGGGCGCATGCGCGCACGCGGGAGGGGGTCGATGATTAGCCACCAGAGGGCGAGGCCCGTGTAGAAGAGGGTGGCGTGCTCGAACGCGTGCACAGTGGGGTGCTGGGCGGCGAAGTCGAACATGCTGGGTAGCGCCCACACCCAGGTGGCGAGCGCCCACAGGGGGATCGCGAGCCACGGGGAGGTGAGCAGCGCGAGCACGCGGCCGAAGCGACCGCGAGGGGCGACCGCGCGCAGCGCCTCGCGGGAGAGGCCCAGCGGCAGCAGCGGGCGGCGCAGCCCGAGCACGAGCAGCGCGGGGGCGACGTCGGAGAGCAGCACGTGCTGGGCCATGTGCGCAGAGAGCAGGTAGCTGTCGCCGATCGGGTCGAGCGGGGAGAGCAGCGCCACGGCGAGCGCCACGAGGCCTGCCGCGTAGGGCACCCAGTGGCCGGCGCCGACCGCAGAGGAGCGGGAGGCGGCGCGGCGGTAGGCGCGCGCGTAAACCACGGCCGCGAGCCCCAGCGCGAGAATCACGATCGGATTGAGGGTCCAGGAGCCCCAGCCAGGCACAGTCGACATGCGCGGAATCCTATCGATCCTCGTCAGGGGCAGTGTTCAACCGGAGCCGTAGGAGGCCAGCGGGGGCGAGTCCCCGCGGATGGCGGCGATCTCGCCGAGCAGCTGCTGCCCCCCGGTGCCGCCGAGCACGCGCAGGCGTGGCAGCCGGTAGGGGTCCCCGCCGGCCTGGGCCCAGCCGGGGACGACGGTGGTGGAGCCGCGGTAGCCGGCCGCCCGCACCGCTTCGACCACGGCGGCGTCGTAGTGGCCGGAGGGGTAGCAGAACCAGTTGGCGGCGACGTGGTAGAGGCGCTGGACTTCGTTGCGGGCGACGGCCACCTGGTAGTGCAGCTGGGAGGGGTCGAGGGTGATGAGGTCGGCGTGGCTGAAGCCCTGGGTGTCGAGCTCCCAGCCAGAGCTCACCAGGCCGCGGACCTGGGCTGGGGAGAGCCCGCCCTGGGAGGGAGGCAGACCGGTGAGCTGGACGTTCTCGACGCCGACCCACCCCAGCCGGCGCAGGATCGGCGCCGCGTTTGAGTACTGGGACTGGTAGCCGTTGTCGAAGGTGAGCACGATCGGCTTGCCGGGCGGCAGCGGCGTACCTTCCTTCCAGTTGGCCCACAGCTGGTCCATCGTGACCGCGTGGAAGCCGGCCTGCGCGAGCGCGTGCATCTGTTCGGCGAACTCTTCGGAGGGCACGTACAGGCCCGGGAAGGGAGCCCCCGCGGGAGGGGGGTTGATAACATGGTACATGAGGATCGGGACCGCGTGCGCCCTGATCCCTGTTCCCGCCCCGCCGGCCCGCCCTGCCGTCCCCCCAGCGGCACGCCGGCCGGTCGCGGCGCCTGCGGCGGCGCTCCTGGAGGAGGCACGATGGCGGGAGGAGATCCCCGAGGAGCCGCTCCCAGCGAGCGCGATCACGGCAAGTACCGCGACCAGTCCCCCCAGCAGACCCCCTACGGCCAGCACCCGCCGACGCCTCGCTAGCTCGCGGCTGCGGGCCTCACGGCGAGTATGAAGCCGTTCGCTGTCCAGCGCCTCCCCGATTCAGTTCAGGCGGCCCTTGAGCGCGCTCGCGGCGGAGAACTTGGCAGCCTTGCTCGCGGCGATGCTGATCGTCGCGCCGGTGGCGGGGTTGCGTCCCTGCCGGGCGGCGCGGTGGCTGACGCTGAACTTGCCGAAGCCGGCGAGGGCGACCTCGCCGCCGGCGGCCAGCTCGTCAGAGACGGCCTCGATCGTCGCCTCCAGGGCCTGGCGCGCCTGGCTGGGGGCCAGTCCGGTGCGGTCTGCGACCTTGTCGGCCAGCTCGTTCTTGGTCATGTTGGCACTCCTCCCGTGTGGGGTGTGATTGCTTAAGCGGGCAGATTAGCGCCCCGCCAGGACGACATGGTGTGACGCGACGTCTCACACCACGTCCCTCAGACCGGGACGCGCACTTGCGGGGTGCTCTCCACGCCCTCCTGGGCCACCACGGCGCTCAGATCGGTCCGCAGGCGCCCGGCGGCGTAGACGGTCCACAGCGTGGCGAGCCAGGCGGCGCAGGCGAGGCCGACGTGCACCCACACGAGCTCGGTGGGGAGGTGGGTCTCGTACTGGTCGAGACCGACGGCCCCCTGGAGGGCGAGCAGCACGCAGAGCACGGTGGTGGAGCGGCGCACGAGGGGATCGGCGGCGCGACGGCGGGCAAGCCACCACACGAGCACGGCGAGCAGGCTAAACGCAAGGGCGATCTCGGCGTGGCGGTGGATCACGAAGTCCATCGTGCCGCGCCCGTCGAAGTCGAGGCGGTGGATGCGTTCCCCGGGCGAGCCTCCGGCGTGGGGGCCGGCGGCCGTGGCGGCGGTCCCGGCGAAGATCGTGAGCGCGCCGAGAGCCACGAGCACACGGGTGGACCAGACGAGCGTGCGATCTCCGCTGCGGGGGCGCTGGCCGAAACGGGGACTCGCGCCGAAGGCGCGTGTCTCCCGGCTTCGGTCGGGCTCGTACGCGGCGCGCCACGCCAGGGCTGCGGCGGCCACGAGGATCAGCATGGAGAGCGCGAAGTGGCCCATGACCCATCCGTAGTCGAGCTTGCCGCGCACGGTGAGCCCGCCGAGGACAGCCTGGCAGAGCACGCCGAGGGGCAGCAGCGCAGCGAGCTGGGCGAGGTCGCGGCGGTAGGGCCGACGGCGCAGCGCACCGACCCACGCCGCGGCGGCGGCGAGCGAGACGGGCGCGGTGAGGAGCCGGTTGGAGAACTCGATCACCGCGTGGGTGCCGAGCGGCGGGTAGAGCTTGCCGTAGCACCTCGGCCACTGCGGGCAGCCGAGCCCGGAGTCGGTGAGCCGCACAGCGGCGCCGGTGAGCACGATCAGAGTGAGGGCGCCGAGCGCGAGGTAGGCCACGAGGACGTACTGGTGGGGCGTCACGGTGTAGCCGTGGGTGTGCGCGCGCAGGCGCCCCAGAGGGCGGCGCAGTCGGCCGAAGGCCGACGAGCCGGGTGCTTCTTTAGTCAGACGGTCGGCCATGGCCTGGAAGTTTGCCAACATTCGACGCCGGTCGGGGGCGCCACGTCGTGGCTCAGCGTGGTGCTCGCGCCCGCGTGTAGGCAGGACGAAATTGACTCGGATGTTGGGAGGTTTCGTCCGATCAGGCGTGTGCCATCCGGTAGCCTCGCCACGACGTGCCAGACTTGTCTGCACAGGGAGAAGTTCAGGAGGCCCAGCAAGAGTCCGCTCGGCTCGTTGTACGGCGAGATCCAAACCGCGTGTCTTGGCCTCCTACACGCACGGACCTCCTGACGTTCGTCCTCGTGCTCGCCTTTGCCTACTGCCTCGTCGAAAACCGTAGTTTTGTGATCACGGTTCCCGTGCTATTTGGTGCCGTCTTCTGCGGCGTATCCCCACGGATGAAGGGTCGGTGGGGCTGGCAGGGCAGTGGGGGGTCGTCGCTCGGCGGCGAATTCGGCGATCCGTTCGAGGACGTTACGCAGGCTGAGCTTGGCGAGCCTCTGCAACTAAGTCTTGGTCCGGGATCTCCTCCCAAAACAGGATCTGCCGAGGGTTGATCGCCAGTGTACGACCGTCTTCGTGGACCTCGATCATGCTGTTGTTGTCGAGGGCGCTTTTGTATGCCTTGGCCCACGCGTCTGCATCCGCTCGGATGACGAGCGTCTGATCCTCTGTGAGCTTGATCCTTATCGGCATGATCGTGTTGTTTGGGGCTCCTTGTACAAATCCTCCCGGTGGTGCCGGATGGACCGTGCTTTGCATCGGCAGGGCCGTGGACCGTCCCTTACGCCTTGCCTATCCTTCTGGACACCAAGCTACGCAAGAAGGACCCTAGACCACTAGTTGAGGGTAGCAGAAAAAGCCGCAAGTAGCGCATTTTTTGCTCACTTGCAGGAGGATTTTGCGATCTGAGCACGTACTCACCCGGCTAATAAACAAACGGCAGTTCGTCGGCGACCTCGCGCAGCGCGGGGGCGGCGGCGTCGCGGGCGGAGACGACGGGCTCGATCTCGGCGGGCCACTCGATCGCGACGTCGGGGTCGTTCCACGCGATGCCGCGCTCGACGTCGGGGTCGTAGTAGGCGGTCTGCTTGTAGAGGACGTCGGCGACGTCGCTGAGCACGCAGAAGCCGTGGGCGAATCCCACCGGCACGTAGAGCACGCGCATCTCCTCGTCGTCGAGCGGAACGGCCTCCCACTGGGCGTAGGTCGGGGAGCCGCGGCGCAGGTCGACGATCACGTCGAGGATGCGCCCGCGGGCGCAGCGCACGAGCTTGGCGACGCCGTCGCCGATGTGGAAGTGCATCCCGCGCACGACTCCGCGGGTGGAGCGGGAGTGGTTGTCTTGGATGAAGCGCTCCCGCGGGGGGATCCCGACCGACGGGTGCCACTCCTCCCGGTAGGTCTCGCTGAAGAAGCCGCGCTCGTCCGCGAAGACCCGCGGTTCGAGCACGAGGGGTCCCTCGAGGCCTGGTAGGGGCGTGACGTGCACGCGGCGGAACGCTACTGGGGATTCAGCCGGCGCGCCAGCCGAGCAGGTTGATCGAAGCGTTCAGCGGGTGCGCCGACGGCCCCACGAGGAGCGTCACACCCACGACCAGCCGGCCCGTGAGGCGATGCAGGAGGCGCTGCACGACGGAGCTGAGGTGGACGGTGACCTTGCCGGTCTGCAGCGAGGGCACGGAGAAGGTGGCTGCGCCGAGCACGACGGAGTGAGCGCCGCGGCGGGAGCGCAGGTGAAGGGTGAGGGTGCCGGTGCAGGTGCTGGCGGCGTGGCAGTAGAGGGCGAGTTTTACGAGTCCCCGACGGTTGACGCCGTCGTTCTGCTTCGGGAGGGTGACCATTGGAAGGCGGCCGCTCGAGGAGCGGCTTCCCGAGGGCGAGGACGGCCCGTTCGCAGGGCCCTCGCCCTTGGTGCCCCCAGGGCACAGGGGTGTCGCGTCGGAACCGGTGGCGAGGGTCGCCTGGAGCATCAGCTCCTCGTTGTGGTTGGCGGCGAAGCCGTTGCGGTCGGATGTGACGCCCGGTGAGAAGACCGCGCCGTTGCCGGCGCCGTTGTTGGCGACGAAGGAGTCCATCGTGGAGCCCTGGACGGAGCCGATGACCTCGTAGGGGACGCCGCTGGGGTAGGCCTGAGGGTCTTCCGGGGCGAACCCGCCCTCGTCGTTGAAGTTGACGTAGTCGCCTTCGCTGACGCAGAAGTTGGTCGGCTGATAGGTGGTCACTGTGCTCCCGCCGGCCCCTCCGGCGCCGCAGATGGGAATGTCGAAGGGCTGCGTGGTCACGTTCACCTTGGCGCCGCCGCCGGCCTGGGGGGTGAGATCCTGAAAGTGGATCTGGGTCAGCGCCGGCGGCCCGCCGGGGGCGGGCTTGGCGCAGCCCTCGAGGCTCACGCTGAGGACCTGGCCGGAGGCCGGAGCGGTGGGGGAGCCGCTTGCGAGGGCGACGTTCCACAGAGCGGTGTCGGCGGCGTCGTGGTTGACGTGGACGACGACCGCCTGGTTGCCGGAGATGGTGGGGATGTCGTATCCGGTGTAGCCGAGGCCGGTGGCGGTGTCGAGGGTCGCCGGCACGGCGAGGGGGCTGCCGAAGTTCATCGTCGCAGCACGCGCGCCGCCGGAGGCGCTAAGCAGCAGCGCGAGCGCCGCGAGGCAGATCAGCGCGCGCGGGGCCCTCGAGCGCGCCGCAGCGGCGGTGGAGGGGGAGGTGAGCGTTGGCGACATCAGCGTATGGGCCTCGCCTTTCCCTTCGGTGAGCGCCTTGGAGCGCTTGAGGGGCGGACCGGGGAATCGACGTACGTCGGCCGGTGAGTGTGTGCTGCGCAGGCGGGGGGCCGCTGGACGTTGGCGCTGCTCGGCCTCCCCCACGGCTCAGCGGACGTCAGACGGGTCAGGGAGCGTGAGCCCCGCAAGGAACGCGTCGGTTTCGGCAAGCCCGTCCGGCGTGCCGATCTCGTAGAAGCGCTCGTGCGCCTCAACCCCGCAGAGCTGACCTTCGCGAGCCAACCGACTGTAGAGCTCGGAGAGGTCGTACGTGCTCGGCGCAGCGCGGTCGAGCGCCGCCTGCGAGAGGCCACCGAGGCCGTAGTCGATCCAGCGCATCTCGGGGCGCGGGGCGCGCTTGTCGTAGGCGACCACGCGACCGTCGGCGTAGAGCGCGTTGGAGGTGTCCCACAGGTCCTCGTTGCGAAGCACGCACATCATCCCCAGAAGGCCGCTGTCCCGCCAGGCTCGCGCCGCGGAGGCGTAGTCGATGCGCAGGTAGGTGTCCCCGTAGAGCACGAGAAAACGCTCGCCGAGCAGCGCCCGTGCGCGCCGGATCGCACCGAGCGTGCCGTCCAACTCGGGAGCGTCGTAGCTGTAGAGGATCCGCAGCCCGAAGCGCTCGGCGCCGATGCGACGCTCGATCAGCTCTCCGAGGTAGCCCACGCAGAGCACGACCTCGCTGACACCGTGGAGTGCCAGCAGCCTCAGCTGGTGGCACAGGAACGGCTCGCCGGCAACCTCGATCAGCGGCTTGGGCGTGTCGCGCACGCGCTCTCCCAGGCGCGTGCCCAGTCCCCCAGCCAGGATGCACACCACAAGCGGCGCCTCTCCCGAACGCGTTCCTCGCCGCTGCGATTCCATGTCGCCGAGCTCCCGGCCGCTGCGCGACCCCTCGCTCAACGGAGCGCCGCCTCGCGCATCTCCGCGTACGGTCCGCCGGCGTACGCCGCCTCGATCTGCTCCCACGCGTAGCGCGCGTCCTCCAGGCCACCCAACACGAGGCCCGGCTCGCCGGCCGCGATCGCCGCGGTGAAGCTCGCCCACTCCCGCTCCCACGAGCGGTCCTCGTCGGGGTAGGCGAGCTCCTCGACCTCCGGCGGTCCGAGCTCGGGTGACATCCGGTAGATCCACAGCCGCTGCGGGCCATAGGAGCGTACGAGCCCGTCGACGCGGAGCTTCGCGGTGCGGCAGTAGACCTCCAGCGAGAAGAGGTTCCGCCACTCCGTCCAGCTCACGTGCAGCATCGCCCAGGGCTCGGTGCGCGAGTTGGCGCGGCCGAGGATCAGCGCCGCGTTGTCCTCCACGGGGGTCTCCCAGAAGTGCGTGCGCAGCAGCGCGCTGTGCAGCGGCAGGGGGCCGGCGAGCCAGTGGGTGAGGTCGAGCAGGTGCATACCCTGGTCGACGAGCTCGCCGCCGCCGGAGCGCGCGGGGTCGGCGCGCCACTCGCGGTCGTAGCCGGGGCGCCCCCCGTGCCCGTAGCGCGCGCGCAGGTGCAGGAGCTCGCCGTGGCGCCCGGAGTGGACCTCCTCGGCGGCGCGCGCGAGCCCCGGGTGGAAGCGGTGGTTGAACCCGACCTTGACAAGGCGGCCGCTCTCGCGCTGAGCTGCGAGCAGGCGATCGACCTGCGCGGTGGAGACCCCCGCGGGCTTCTCCACGAGCACGTGCGCGCCGGCCTGGAGCGCACGTTCGGCGAGCAGCGCAAGACGATCGTGGACGGTCGCCACCACGACGACCTCGGGGCCCATGTCGAGCAGCTCCTCGAGCGTCGCGCAGGCACGGCAGCCGTGGCGGCCCGCCAGGCTCTCGGCAGCCTGCGGGTTCACGTCGTAGCACGCGATCAGCTCGTCGCCCGGCGCGAGCGCCGCGGAGCGCTTGGCCCCGATCAGCCCGCAGCCGACGACCGCGACACGCAGGCCGCTCACGCCTTCTCGCTCAAATCCCACGCTCGATCCAATCCTTCGACCGTCGGAAGGCTAATGCAAGCGCCCGGAAGCGCACTAGCGGGAGCGCTCCCCGAGCAGCTGCGCCACCCCACCGGCGAGATCGGCCGCGAGCAGGTCCGGGCGCGCGGCGCCGGCGCGCTTGTGAGCGCTCCCCGGGTACTCGATCAGCGCGGTCCGGCACCCCGCGGCCAGGCCCGCGCCCACGTCGGTGTCGGTGTCTCCGAGCATCCACGAGGCGCCGAGCTCGAGACCGAGCGCGTCCGCGGCTTCCCGCAGCATCCCGGGGGCCGGCTTGCGACAGGAGCATGGTCCCGCAAGCGCAGCGACGACCCCCTTGGGGTGGTGCGGACAGAGGTAGGAGGCATCGATGCGCGCGCCCTCCCGCGCGAGCAGCTCGAGCACCCGTTCGTGCACCGCGAGCAACTCGGGCACCGTCGCCTTGCCCTTTGCCGCCGCCGGCTGGTTGGAGACGCACACGAGCACGTATCCAGCGCGGGCCAGCTCGCGGGCTCCGGCGGCGGCTCCGGGGAGCAGGCGCACGTCCTCGACCCTCAGCGGCGACTCGAGCGCGCCGGAGTCGGGATCGGGAACACCCTCGTTGAGAACACCGTCCCGGTCGAGGAACACGGCCGGACGGCTGCCCGCCGCACTCCCGCGCGCGGCCGGCCGAAGTGTGAGCGGACCTCGCCCGGGCGAGGCGAGGCCGGCCCAGGAGGTGCTCGGCGGCTGTGAGGGGCTCACGGTTCCGTTCATGCCGCGAGCATCCCCATCAGCCGATGCTGCCGCGCGGAGCGACCCAGACGCTGGGGAAGTACAGCGTGGTGTACTCGGCGATGGCGTCGTAGTCGCGGTCGTAGTGCAGTACGCCGAGGTTCTCGGCGGCGGCGACAGAGGCGATCAGCAGGTCAACGGGCTTGACGCGGTGTGAGACGCCGGGGGCGGCAGCGAGCTCGGCTTGAGCGGTGAGCGCCCGCGCGGCGGCCTCGGCGGTGAGCGGCGCGTGCGGCAGCGCGTCGAGCCGTCCTGCTGTGAGAGCGAAGCCCTGCTCGTCGCGCGCGCTGTAGCGCATCTCCAGCAACGTGGGGGGGCAGGTCCACAGCTGACCGGCGGTGAGCGCTGCCTCGAGTGTCTCGCGGGGAGGGCCGGTGAGGCGCCCGTCGAGCAGCCTGGCCCACGCCGAGTTGTCCAACAGCAGCGCCCGGTTGTAGGCGGTCAATGCGTCCAGCCGTGCTCGCGGACCTCGTAGGCCGCAGCCGCGTCAAGACCCTCGCCGGTGCGCAACTGCTGCACCAGCTGGCGGCGAAGCTCGAGCTTGTGGGCCTCCTCGTCGCGTTCGGCCTGGAGCTCACGCAGTCGCTCGCGGGCGCCGAGGATCACCAGCTCGCCGAGCCGGATGCGCTCGCCGTGGCGGCGCAGGTCATTCAGCGCCTCATGGACGGGGGGCGTCTCGGTGATCGAGTGGCGGGGGTGGCGAGTAGGCACTCCAGTCAGTGTAGCACCAAGGTACTGCACCGATGGACCGTGGATCGTCGCTAGACGGAGGCCTTGGAGTGAAAGATCCCGTTGCGAAAGATGAGGAAGTTCACCGAGACAAGGACCGCGACGGTTGCGAGATAGACCAGCTCAACGGGCAGCCCGAGAGCCGCCGGCAGGACCGCAGTTGAACGCCGCGGTGAGCCCATACTGGGCGCCGGCGACCACCAGGTAGCGGGCCGCCTGGTGGTGAAGCGGCAGCGCGTACCCCTCGTGGGGAGCCCACACGAAGAACCGCTGTAGTGTGAAATGGACCGCCAGCCCAGTGCAGAAGCCGATCGCGAGCGCGATCTGAAAGGGCAGCCCCACCACGTCGGCCAGCACAGTCGTCGTACCGAGATAGACGAGGGTCACAGTGCCCCCGGCCAGAACGTAGCGAGCACCCTGCCCGAGCAAGCCGGAACTTCGCGGGCGCAGAGAGTGTGACTCCATAAGGCCTAATTCTCCCAGCCGTGACGCGACTCGACGATGTACTTGGGACGGTTGCGGGACTCATCGTAGATCCGTCCCACGTACTCCCCGATCACCCCCAGCGAGAGCAGCTGAATGCCGCTGAAGAATGACACGACGATCACGATCGTGGGGTTGCCCACAGGGAATCCGACGCCGCCGACCTTCAACCCGAGGTAGGTGAGCGCCAGCGCGAACGCGAAGCCCGCGAGCGCCACGCCGAACATCGAGATCAGGTGCAGCGGGTAGCGCGAGAAGCCGACGATCCCGTTCAGGCCGATCACGAGCGAGCCCCAGAAGCGGTTGTACTTGCTCGAGCCCGCGGACCGCGGGTCGCGGTCGTAGAGCACGCTTGCCTGGCGGAACCCGACGAGCCCCACGAGGCCTCGCAGGAAGCCGTGGCTCTCCTTCAGCGCAACGACGTTCTCGACGACCCGGCGGCTCATCAGACGGAAGTCACCGGTGTTCGGCGGGATCTCGACGTCGGCGATGCGCTTGATCACGCGGTAGCCCAGGGCGGCGACGATGCGCTTGGGAAGCGTCTCGCCCGCACGGGTGCGTCGCTGCGCGTAGACGACCTCGTAGCCCTCCCGCCAGCGCGCCACGAGCTCGGGGATCAGCTCGGGTGGGTCCTGCAGGTCGCAGTCGATCGCCACGACCGCATCGCCCGAGGCCGCCTCCAGGCCCGCGATCGTCGCCATCGGCTGGCCGAAGCGGCGCGAGAAGCGCAGCATCTTCACGCGCGCGTCCTCGCGGCGCAACTCGAGGATCGCGTCCTCCGTGCGATCTGTACAGGGATCGACGCTGAAGATCAGCTCCCACTCCAGGTCCATGCCGTCCATGACTCCCCGCAGGCGCTCGTAGAGCCGCGGTACGTTCTCCTGCTCGTTGTAGACGGGCACGACGATGCTGAGAGCCTGCCCCGCGGTACTCACGAGCGACCCTCCCGGGTACTCACGAGCGGCCCTCGCAGCGCGCGAGAACGGTGAGACCGCGAATGCCGAATGGCAGGCTCACGCCAACTCGCAGCAGCGCCTCCTCCAGCTGGCACGCGAGTGCGCCGAGGCGCGAGTCGCCCGTGCGCTCGATGTCCCGAGCGACCCGCTCCACGAGCGCGTCTCCGCGCAGCAGCCCGTAGCGGCGGCGGTTGCGCTGCTTGACCAACCAGAACGCCGGATAGAGCGGTGCGCCGAGACAGACGTCCTCGAGCACCGCGAGCCCGACCGCGCTCGCCTTGCGCGCCAGCTCGCCGCGCGCGTAGCGGCGCTCGTGGCCGAGGAAGCGGTCGTAGTAGTCGTAGTTGCGCGGGCCGACCGGGACGACGATCACCGCCCGGGAGCCCGGTCGCAGGACGCGCGACATCTCAGCGAGCGCCCGCGCGTCGTCGGGGACGTGCTCCAGCAGGTTCGCGCTCACGACCGCGTCCACGCTCATGTCATCCAGCGGCAGCGCGCAGGCATCGGCCTGCAGCAGCCGCGCGTCCGGAACGTTCTCGTGCGCCTTGCGCAACCCTCCCGCCACCATGTCGACTCCGACGAGCGTCGCGCGCGGAGCCAGCGCCCGCAGGTCCTCGAGCAGGTATCCGGTCGAGCAGCCGACGTCGATCAGCGTCGCCCGCTGCGGCAGCGCCCCGATGCGCGCGAGCATCGCGCGGCGCGTCCAGACGTCGATGAAGTGCGTGCGGCTGCTCTCCTCGTGCAACTGCTCCAGATCCTCCGACCAGTTGACCTCCTGCTGCCCGCCGACGTAGCTCAGGAACGGCCACCGCGCTCCATCGGGCATCGACCAACCCGACTCGAAGGAGGGAAGGCTCGCCAGGCCCCGCGGCGGGATGATTCCCGCAGACTCGCCGTGGAGCGATGCTGCGGCGTCCTCCTCGACGCGCAGACCGCTCACGCGTACTCGCTCGCGTAAGCGCCGCCGAACTCGAAGTCGAAGGGGAGCTCCTGTGCTCCCGCCGCCGCCATCGCCTGCCGCGTGTCCTCGGGTCGCAGCGCGTACACGAGCAGAAAGCCGCCACCGCCCGCGCCCACGAGCTTACCGCCGAGCGCGCCGCTGCGGCGCGCGAGCGTGTAGAGCGTGTCGATGCGCTCGTTGGCCATCCCCGGCGAGCGGCGTCGCTTTTGCTCCCAGTGCTCGTGCATGAGCTCCGCGTAGGAGTCCAGGTCGCCCGCTGCCAACAGCGCGTGGCTTTCGTGTCCGATCTCCTTCGTGCGGTGCAGGTTCGCGATCATCTCCTCGTCGCCGGCCTTCGAGCGCTCGTCCTGGTCGGCGAGCATCTTCGAGGCCGAGCGCGCTTCGCCGGTGTAGAACAGCAGCAGCCGGTCGCGCAGCGCCCGCTGGACGCCCGGGTCGAGTTCGATCGGCTCGACGTCGACGCGTCCGTCGGGGTGGAACGTGTAGGCGCAGATCCCGCCGTGCGCCGCCACGTAGGGGTCCTGCTTGCCGACGGGCTCCCCGAGCACGTCGATCTCGATCTCGCACGCCGCCTCCGCGAGCGCACCGGGCGTGATCGAGACGCGCCGCGCGTGCGCGAGCCCCTTCAACAGGCAGACCGTGTAGGCCCCCGAGGAGCCCATCCCGGTCCCCGCCGGCACGTCGGCGACCGAGGCGATCTCGAGCGGGTTGCCGCGCCAGTGGCGCAGCAGCGCCTCGCGCAGGATCGGGTGGCGGATTTCCGCGATCGCGTCGACCTCCTCCAGCTCGGAGTACTTCATGCGGTAGCGCCGCTGGAAGACCGTGTGGGTGAGCATGTAGACGTACTTGTCGATCGCCCCCGACACGAGAAAGCCGCCGTGCCCGCGGTAGTAGGAGGGCAGGTCGGTGCCGCCGCCGCCGAGCGAGATGCGCAGCGGCGCGCGGCTGAAGATGACGCTCACCTGACTCGCCCCCCCATGACGCGAGGTACGGGACCGGGGAAGCGAGGACTCATGACGCTACGCGTGAGGTCTCAGGACGCGCGGATCCGGCGACCTGCTCGCACCAGGCGTACTCGTTGGCCTCGAACCACTCCAGAGTCCTCACGATCGCTTCGCGGATCGTGAGGTGCGGCGTCCAGCCGAGGCCGCGGACACGGGTGGTGTCGAGGTGGATCAGGGGGCTGTCGCCAGTCCATCCGCGCCGGCCGCCGGTGTGCTCGATCGCGGGCGTGAGCCCAAGGTGCTCGGTGATCGTGCGCACCGAGTCGTCCACCACGACCGTCTCGTCGGTGCCCAGGTTGTAGACGTGCGCGCCGGGCTCCTCCCGGTGGCGCTCGGCCGCGAGCAGGATCGCCTCGATGCAGTCCTGGACGTACAGGTAGGACTTCTCCTGGCGGCCATCGCCGAGCACGCGCAGTCGAGTGGGGTCGCGCCGGAGCGCGCAGTAGAAGTCGAAGAGGTGCCCGTGGGTGTAGCGCTCGCCGAGGATCGAGACGAAGCGGCAGATCAGTCCTGTGAAGCCGTAGCCCGTGGCGTACGCGGCGATCAGGCCCTCGCACGCGAGCTTCGAGGCGCCGTACAGCGAGGTCTGCTGCGGGAAGGGCGCGTCCTCGGGAGTCGGGAAGACCTCGGGCTCGCCGTACACCGACCCGGTGGAGGAGAACACGATCCGACTCACGCCCTGCGCGCGCATCGCCTCGAGCACGTTGGAGGTCGCGATCGTGTTCTGCTCCAGGTCCCGGCGCGGGCGCTCGAGACCCCTGCGCACGTCCGCGTTGGCCTGCAGGTGGAACACCCAGTCGCAGCCCTCCACGGCGTCTTCGAGCGCGGCCATGTCGAGCACGTCGCCCTCGAGGAGCCTCACGCCGGGACGTTCCAGGGCGTCGGCCACGAACTCGCGCCGTCCCGTGCTGAGGTCGTCGAGGATCGTCGACCTCGACGCCCTGCGCGCTGAGCCGATCCGCGAGGTTGCTCCCGATGAACCCCGCGCCGCCCGTGATGCAGACGCGCTTCATCTCGTGCACCTGCGCGCACCAGGGCGAGGGGACCTCACCTCTTCGAAGACGCTCCATCGGCTGTGGTCCACTAGAGCGTGAAGCCCGCAGAGGCGGCGTCGCCGTGGAACATCTGCACCGTCTCGAGCGAGAACTGATCGAGGTTCTTGCCGAGGCAGTCGAGCTTTCCCAGCAGGTCGTGCGTGAGCGTGATGATGTGACAGCCCACCTCGTCGGCCTGCACGAGGTTGAGGATCTCTCGCGGAGAGGCCCAGATCAGCTCCGAGCGGGGCGCCTGCACCATGATGTCCACGGAGCGCGCCATGATCGGCACAGGGTCGATCCCCGCGTCGGCGATGCGCCCGGCGAAGACCGAGATGTAGGACGGGGCGCCGTCTTTGACGGCCGCTGTGATCAGCTCGACCTGGGCCGTCGTGAAGAGCGCCGTGACGTTGACCTTGACGCCGTCCTCGGAGAGCTCGCGCACGAGCGGCGCGAGCGACTGCCCCCGGGTGGTAGTGACGGGTACCTTCACGTAGACGTTCTCGCCCCACGAGGCGATGAGGCGCGCCTGGCGGTGGATCTCCTCGGGGTCGTCGGCGAAGACCTCGAAGGAGATCGGGTGCGTCGTGATCCGCTCGAGCAGGCGCTGCGCGAACTCGGCGTAGTCGGTCAGACCGGCCTTCCACATCAGCGTGGGGTTCGTCGTGAACCCCGCGATCCGGGAGTCGGCGGCGAGCGCGAGGATGCCGTCGAGGTCGGCTCCGTCGGCGAATATGCGGGTGGAGATATCGTCGAGCACTGACTCATTGCCCCGGGCGCGGCTGAAGTCCGACACCCGATCCGATCCTTTGACCCTTCAAGCCTAGCGAGAGCACTGGTCGAGAGGCCGCGTCAACCCGCCGGCGAGGTCCGCCGCGAGCAGGTCCGGGCTCGCCCGCCGGCCCGGGCGCCGCTCACGGCTTCGCGCGCGCCGCGAGCGACTCCCAGTGGCCCTGCTGGAGCGCGAGCCCCGGGTGCGAGACGAGGCCGTGCCAGACAACCGCCTGGAAGGACTCGACGAGCGGCGTGCGCAGCGCGGGCGGCGGCTCGATCAGGATCGCGACGTCGGCGAGCTCCGCAAGCGTCCCACCCGGGGCGCCCACGACGCCGTAGATCGCCGCGCCGACCGCGTGCGCGGCCTCCATCGCGCCGACGAGGTTCGTCGAGACGTTGTGCTCGCGCGAGCCGCCGCCGACCGAGAAGACGAGCAGCGCGTCGCGGTCGCCCAGGCGCGAGACCTCGAGCCACGCGCTGAAGGAGGTCTCCCAGCCGTCGTCGTTCGTGCGCGCGGTCAGCTCCGAGACGTTGTCCGTCGGCGCGTAGCTCTCCAGGCGGCAGAGCTTGCGGAAGTCGTTGACCGCGTGCGAGGCGTGCCCCGCGCCCCCGCCGACGCCGAGGATGAACAGGCGCCCTCCACGCTCGCGCACACCGGCAAGGCCGAGCGCCATCGCATCGAGCGCGGCCGGGTCGACGGCGCGCGCCAGGTCCGCCGCAGCGGCGAGGTAGGCGGCGCTGTGGTCGTTCTCGCTCATCTCGACCAGACTAACCGGCAAGCCTGCGCCTGTGTTGACGGCGGTGGTGCAGGGGCGTCGGGATTTGAGGGGATCGTCCGCGTGGGCGAGCGCGCCACCAAGCGGATGGGCGCGGGGCCTCCTACCCCGCGTCGGGGCGCGGCGCGGCGACCGGGCGGCGACCATGTCTCCATGTATCGCCTCGCGATGCGCGACGGCGCAGAAGCAGGCTCGCCAGCGCGAGGAGCAGGCCCAGCGCCGTGAGCACGCTGAGGATCGCCCCGATCCGGAAGGAGGACGGGCGGTAGCGGAACTCGACGATGTGCACGCCGGCGCCTATCGCGACTGCGCGGAAGTTCTCGTTCGCCGGCACAATCCTCGCCGCGCGACCGTTGACGGTCGCCTGCCAGCCGGGGTAGTAGGAGTCGTCGAGCACGAGATAGCCGGGTCGCCTCGCATCGGCGCGCAGCTCCACACGTTCGTCTTCGTCGACGAGGAAGCTCACCCCACCTGGGGCGGGGGGCCTGACGGTGGCCGGGGGATGCGGCGCCCCTTCGAGCACGGGGGTGTCGTGCAGTTGCGCGGTGCTCGAGGCGACCGTAGCCGCAGTCGCGCTCGTCTCGTCGGCGGCCGTGCGCCAGCCATAGGCGACCCACGCGCGTGGCAGCGCCGTGGGGTTCTCCAATACGAGCTGGGCGCCCTGTACCTGGTCGTAGACGGGCTTCAGCCAGGTCGGCCCGACGGTCCCGCCCGGTGGCAGCACGTAGCGGACCGCGAAAGCGTCGAGTGCGGCGTGCGCTCTCGGCACCGCCGAGCTCCAGTCGTTCTGATCGCCCGTCGACTGTCCATAAGCGCCCCACAGGTCGGCCCAGCGCGCGGTCTTGGGGAAGTTGTAGGACCCCACGTCCGGCAGTGCAAAGCGCTCGGCGAGGTTCGCTTGCATGGCCACGCCAGTCGTTTCCAACGTGCCGCTCATGCGCTGGTGGCCGAGGTGCGACTGGATGTAGCCGAGCGCCGGCGGCCGCAGTGGATTCGCCTGCGCGAGCGGGATCTGGGGGTTGTAGCCGGCGTCCATTGTGAGCAGGTTGACCGCCACGAGCGCCACCACGAGCGCGACCGTGAGCTGCCCAGGCAGGCGCCGCGAGAGCGCGAGCAGGCCGAGGCCCGCTCCCCCGAAGATCAGCCATCGCCAGGCCACGATCTGCTTGATGAAGCTCTTCTCCGTGACGGCTTCGCGGCCGAGGCTCGGCAGCTGCCCGAGGGCGCCCGAAAAATGCGAGAGGGGGCTGGTGTCGCGCAGCAGGAAGGCGACCGGGAGCAGCCCGGCGAGGAGCATCGCGGCCATCATGCGACGGCGCATGTGCGTGTCGGCGTCCATCCAGGTCTGTAGCCCGATCCCCGCCAGCAGCGCCCCGCTGAGCTCGACGAGCAGGAGCGTGCGCAGCATGTTTACGTGATCCGGTCCGGGCAGGCCCCCCACGAAGTTGTGGAGGAACGTTTCCATCGCGATCAGGACCGCTGCGAGTGCGAACACCGCCCAGAAGAGGTGCTCGCGACGGGGCCGGCGGGCGAACACGCCGCCGACGGCCAGCAGCAGCGGCAGAGCGCCCAGGTAGGCCGTCCGCTCGGTGTAGTTGATCGGCCCGAACTGGCCAATCGCCTTGTCCGGGCGCCCCCAGAGCTCGGGGAAGAAGAAGGCGTAGGCGATGCTGTTTGGATAGCCGCTCTCCCCTCCGCGAGAGGTCGTGTTGGCCAGGCCCAGGAACTCGACGAACGGCGTCAGCGCCACGGCGCTGAGTGCGAGGCCCGCGATGCCGCCGGCGAGGAGCAGCACAAGCCTGCGCGCGCGGCTCGACCGGATGCCCGCCGCCGGGGGTTCTCCGTGAAGCAGCTCGTAGACCGCATAGCACGCGACACCGCCGAGGGCTATCGCGATCAGCTCCGGGCTGCCAGTAAGCATCAGCAACCCGACCGCCACCGCCATTCCGAGCACGTCCAGCGCGTTGCCGTTGCGCCCCACACGCCCCGCCATCAGCATCGTCCAAGGCGTCACCGACATGACGCCCGAGAGCGGGAACTGCAGCCCGCTGTTCATGTAAGCGCAGAAAGCGTAAGTCGTCCCCACAAGCACGGCGGGCCCACGCCGTAGACCGGTCCAGCGACCGAGCAGGTAGGCGCCGAACGCCGCCGCGATCAGCTTCAGCGCGGCGATCCAGGCCAGCGCCCGCCAGAAGGATCGGATCAGCGCCAGCCACGTGAGCGGGAACAGCGGCGCGGTCTGCTGGGAGGCCAACAGCGGACGTCCGGCAGCCTGGTAGGGATTCCACAGCCCGAGCCCGCCTTGTTCGAGGTCTCTGCGGATCACGAGCAGGTCCGGCTGGAAGACGAGCACGGGGTCGTCCAGCTCGCTGTTGGCGGGACGCAGGAGCGTGGCGGGCTTCTCGCCGTAGAAGGGACCCTGGAAGAAGACAGCGTCGCCGCTGCTCAGGATCTTGCCCCCGAGCAGAGAGGGGGACAGGAGGGCGAGCGCCAACGCTGCGAAGACGGCGAGGATCGCGAGCACAGCGAGCGTCTCCCGGCGGCCGCCGCGCACGCTCCCCCGGCTACCATGTGCCTCTGCCTGACTAGCATCCGAGGGAGAGCTCACGCGGTCAGCGCTCGTGGCCGGACTGACTTGTGTGGGTCTCTGCATAGATGGTGGCTGACGAAAGCGCCCCCCGAAGGCCCGCGCGTCAAGCTCGGAAGGATGCCCCGCCGGAGGTCGTGGATCATATGTCGTCGTATACGCTCGACGGCGAGCATCAGCTGAAGGCCCGCGCGTCAAGCGCTTAAGGAGGTCCGCCGGAGGGTTCTGAATCATACGCGCATGCTCGAGAACCCACCCATCTGCGTGGTCGGGATGCACCGCTGCGGAACCTCGCTCGCGGCACGTGTGCTCAACCTGCTCGGCGTCGATCTCGGTCGCGAGGCAACGCTCTTTCCGGCTAATCCGGAGGACAATCAGCGGGGCTACTGGGAGCAGACCCCGATCATGAGACTCAATGACGAGCTCTTCACCGCGCTCGGCGGCGGGGAATGGCATCAACCCCCGCCCACGCCGCCTGACGGCTGGGAGCGCTCGGACGCATTCGGACAGCTACGCGAGCGTGCAAGAGAGGTCTTGCACGACACCTTCGCGGGCGCAGGTCCTCGCTGGGGGTGGAAGGACCCGCGCTGCAGTCTCACCCTTCCGTTCTGGCAAATGATCGTTGGCGAGATCTCCTGCGTAGTCTGCGTACGCAACCCCCTCGACGTTGCCGCTTCACTGGAGCGCAGAAACCCCGTCCACACTTGGGAGAGCGCCATGAGCTTGTGGTTGCAGCACATCGAGTGCGCTGTGCGTAACACCGATCATTCATCACGCGCACTGTTCTTCTTCGACGACTGGTTCACCGATCCCGACGGCCAGATCGCGCGCATGGCTGACATGCTAAAGCCCCCTATCGAGGATCTTACGAGCGACACACGCAGCGCGATCGCGGAGTTCCTCACTCCCCAGCTTTACCACCATCGCCACACCGAGAGCGAGCTTGCGGTGCGCGAGGACGTGCCGGTCGAGGTCAGAGAGCTTTACTTCGCGCTGCGCGCCGGAGAGCGATCGCGCCTGGCTGACTAATTACACGATGATCCACTGAAAAGCGTGCTCGGGGCCGTAGTGCCTCGTAGCTGCATCTACACTGGAGGACTGCACCGCGTGCGCGTGGAGTCGTCGGCGCGCACGTGCCGAGGCCCCATCCTGGACATCTCCCAATGGCCCTACGCAAACGCTGACCCATCGAGACTCCTCTCCGGTGTCGGCAGAGGAACGCCGCCACATTCGCGCCCTGCGCTTGCTTGCGCGCGCTCTCTACGAGCTTGGGCGCTTTCGCCAGCCGCCGCGCGGTCGTGGCGGAGCGGTGCGCTCGGTGCTGCACGTCTCGCCCTCTCTCTTCGGCCCCGACGGCATCGTCGGGGGCGGCGAGCGATCGGCCTACAGCCTTGCCCACGCGGTCGCGCACGAGGTTCCCACAACGCTCGTGAGCTTCGGCCCGCGCCGCTCCTCCCAGCGCGATGGGCCGCTCCGTGTCGAGATCTACCCGAGCGGCGGCGACCTCGTGGGACAGCGCTTCGATCCACTCTCCTACCGCTTCCTCGAGCAGGTGCGAGGCGTCGACGTTGTGCACTGCAACCAGTACCGCGTGGCCGTCTCGCAGCTCGCCATCCTGGCCGGCGCCGCCCTGGGGAAGCGCACTTTTGTCACCGACCGGGGTGGGGTCGGCGTGCACTTCGACCCGCAGCTGCCAGTAGAGCGGCGGCTCACCGCGCTGCTGCCCATGTCGCGCTTCTCGCTGAAGCACCTTCCGTCGGATGTCCCGGGGCGCGTGATCCTCGGAGGCGTGACGGACATCTTTCTATCCCACGGCGTGCACCCTCCAGCGAACGTGGGGAGGTCGCCGCGTCGCGTTCTCTACGTCGGCAGGATCATGCGGCACAAGGGCATCGACGTGCTTATCGAAGGCTTGCCCGAAGGGATCGGCCTCGACGTCATCGGGCATGTCTACGACGAGGAGTACCACGCACTGCTCCAACGCCTCGCCTCGGGACGCGACGTGCGCTTCGTGCACAACGCTCTCGACACGCAGCTCTTGGACGCCTACCGCGATGCACTCGTGGTGGTGCTGCCGTCGGTCTACCGCGACGCCTTCGGGGGACGCTGGCAGATGCCCGAGCTGCTTGGAAGCGTGCTGCTGGAGAGCATGGCCTGCGGCACGCCGGTTATCTGCAGCGACGTTGGCGGTATGCCGGAGGCGGTCGACGATGGCGTTAGCGGGTTTGTCGTGCCCCCGAACGATCCCGCGGCGCTGCGAAGGTACATCCTGCAGCTCGCCGCCGATCCGGTGCAGCGCAAGAGGCTCGGTGCTCAAGCCCGCGAGCACGTTCTCGAGCGCTTCACGTGGACTGCTGTCGCCCGTCGCGCGCTCTACGCCTACTGCGAAGCCTGAGCGACCTACAGCTCCTCGGCGATCCGCGGTGCCGAGCGGTTGAAGACCCAGAAGCCAAGGATGAAGATCGCCGCGGTGATCAGCAGCGGCTCCAGCAGCGCGGCCCAGCTGCCGAGCGCCTGACCGGCGCTGAGCGCGGCATGGTTGACGATCGCGTGGCGGAACTGCTGGAAGACGGTTACCAGGGGGTTGAGCATGTAGATGTGCAGCAGCAGCTGGTGGTGAAGGAGCTTTTCGCGAACGGTTTCGATCGGGATGATCACGGGGGAGGCGTAGAAGAGGATCTGACTGAAGACTTCCCAGATCGGCTGGATGTCGCGAAAGCGCACGAACAGGGCCGAGAGCAGCATCGCCATGCCGGTGGAGAACACCACGAGCAGCGCCAGGATCAGGGGAAGCTCGAGCCAGCTGAGCATCGGGCGGATGCCAGAGACGAGTGCAAAGATCAGTACCACAACCAGGTTCAACGTGAGGTTGAAGAAGGCGAGTAGCACGACCGCTAGGGGGATGACAAGCCGCGGAAACTGGATCTTGCGTACGAGGTTCTCGCGGTCCACGACGCTGCGCACCGCCCCAGAGGTCGCCTCGGCGAAGAACGTGAAAAGCACGATCGAGCCAAGCAGCTGCACGCCGTAGTTCACTTCGCCGGGACGGCCGCCTTTGCCGACGTGGCTGATGACCACGAAGAAGACATAGAGCACGCCGAACAGCAGTAGGGGACGCATCACCTGCCAGACGTAGCCGAGCGCGGAGCCAAAGAACTTCAGTTTGAATTCATTGCGCGCGATGTTGTACGTCAGGTGCCAGAAGCGCGACCAGTCGTCCGTCAGAGCGCGCGGGCCGCGGATCGGCTGGCCGAGCGTCTGGCCATCGACCGCTGTGACGCTTTCAATGGCGTTCATTGGTTAACCACAAGGAGTCTCACGAGGAGACCTCCGCCGCCGACCGCGCGGCGCTCCCCACCCGCTCCACAGCTACCGAATAGGGAAGATCGACGTAGCCACCTTTGGCGGCTACTCCACCGACCATGAAGTGTATGCCGTGCGAGTAG
Source organism: uncultured Solirubrobacterales bacterium (assembly GCA_963703395.1). Classification (GTDB taxonomy): domain Bacteria; phylum Actinomycetota; class Thermoleophilia; order Solirubrobacterales; family Solirubrobacteraceae; genus Palsa-744. The sequence continues at coordinate 2,831,785 of OY969817.1, forward strand.
CGGTCGATCCGGTCGAGTTCGCTTCCCCGGTGCACGAGGTCCACCAGCGGGAAGTAGCGGCCCGGCGCCAGGTGATTGTCGAAGCGCACCGAGAAGATCGCCTCCTCGCCCGCCTCGAAGCGCCCGCTGCGCTCACATTCATGTGCCGTCGTAGCCACGAATGCCGTGCGCTTCTCGCCATCCTTGAAGCTCACCCGCAGCGCCGGATCCTCGACGGGCTCGCCGAAAGCCACACGCGCCTTCAGCACTACCGGGTAGCTCTGGTTGTAGACGGCCCAGCGCTGCCCAGCGCCGTCCTCGATCCACGTTTCGACGATCTTCGCGGCGCCGTCGCCGAGCCGCGGCCCGGAGTCCTCACCGCCATCCTCGCGCAGCTCACGGCCGAAGTTCAGCTCCAGATAACGCTCTGCGACCTTTTCGGGCTGCTCGATCGCAACGACGTCGCCACGCTCGAGCAGCATCGCGCGATGGCAGAAGCGCGTCACGGCGCCCATGTCGTGGGTGACGAAGACGATCGTGCGGCCCTCATCGCGCATGCGGTTGAAGACGTCGAAGCACTTCTGCTGGAAGGAGGCGTCGCCGACTGCGAGCACCTCGTCGATCAACAGGATGTCGGCGTCGACCTGAATCGCCACCGAGAAGGCCAGGCGCACGTGCATACCCGAGGAGTAGTTCTTGAGCTTGAGATCCTGGAACTCCTCGAGCTCCGCGAACTCGATGACACGCTCGTAGCGCGAGCGCGCCTCACGGGGGCTCAACCCGAGCATGATGCCGTTCATGACGACGTTGTCGAGCGCCGCAAGGTCGGGGTTGAAACCGACGCCGAGCTCGATGAAGGTCGACATGCGCCCGTCGCACCAGATGCGCCCGGAATCGACGCCGTAGATGCCCGCCAGGCACTTCAGCAGCGTGCTCTTGCCGCTGCCGTTGCGTCCAACGATCCCGAAGAACTCGCCGCGCCCGATCGACACCGAGACCTCGCGCAGCGCCGTGAAGGCCTCGTAGCGCGAGCGTCGCAAGGGGTGCAGCGCGCGCTCCTTGAGCGTGTGCGTGCGCTCCTCGGGCATGCGGAAGGTCTTGCTGACGCGGTCGACGACCATTGCCGGCCGCGAGGATGCCAAGCCGCTGAGCATCCCCACAGCGTACCCGTGAGCCCGTCGCCGGGCCGCCGCCTGCCGCCCAGAGCCACGGATATAGTCCCCCCGCGTGCACGTCTGCACGGTGATCAACAGGGCCTGGGTCGCCAACGCCCGCGCGCTCGCCGAGTCCCTGCGCGCGCACGAGCCGGACGCACGCATGTCAGTGCTGATCGTCGACCCGCTCGATGGGCTCATAGATCCGGCACAGGAGTCCTTCGAGATCCTCACGCCCGAGACCCTCGGCGTCGAGGACTTTGCCGCGATGAGCGTCCGCTACGGGGTCATCGAACTCTGCTGCGCGCTGAAGCCCGCGGTCATGCGCCACCTGCTGACGCACTCGGAGAACGTGGGCGTGGCGGCCGGTGAGGAGCCGACAGGCGCGCGGGCCGTCGTCTACCTCGATAGCGACGTGCGCGTCTACGCGCCGCTCGACCCCATTGCGCAGGCGCTCACAGAGCGCCCCTTCCTCCTCACCCCGCATCTTTTGCGCTCGCTGCCCGACGACGGACTGGAGCCGAGCGAGCTCGCGATCCTCAGGGGCGGCGCTTACAACCTGGGATTCGCGGCGGCGTGTCCCGGCCCGGAGGCCGAGGCGCTGCTGGCGTGGTGGTCCGAGCGCCTGCGCACCGGCGCGCTCCTCGATCCCGCACGCGCGATGGTCTACGACCAGCGCTGGGCCGACCTCATGCCCGGGCTCTTCGAGTACGTCGGCCTGCTGCGCGACCCCGGCGTCAACTTCGGCTACTGGCGTACCGCCGATGCTCGCTTCGAACGCGACGGCGAGCGCGTGCTCGTGGACGGGCATACGCTGCGCTGTCTGCACTTCACGGGCTTCGAGCCTGAGCGCCAGGAGCACTTGAGCCGCTACGACACCCGCACCTCGCTAGCGCGCGAGCCCGTGCTGGAGGAGCTCTGCAAGCAGTTCGCCGAGCGCCTGGGGGCGTGCGGCCACACCGAGGCGAGCGGGTGGCCCTACGGCTTCGGCGCGATGGCGAGCGGCGCGCCGCTCATTCCCGTCCTGCGTGCGCTGTGGGACCGCGCAAGGCGCGAGGGCGCCGTACGCGAGACGCCCTTTACAGCTGAGGGCGAGCAGGCGTTCCTGCGTTGGCTGGCCGAGCCCGAGGCAGGAGCAAGCCGCGGCACGCTCAACCGCTATCTGGCGGCGCTGCACGCGGCTGATCCGGAGCTGCAGGAGCGCTTCCCCCACCCCACAGACACCGACCACGATGCGTACACCGCATGGGCGCAGGAGCAGGCCGAGCGCAGGCCCAGAGAGACCCTTGGCCTGCTCCGCGCACGGCATGTCGCCGCGCTGCGACCGGGCCTGCGTGAGCTCCCCCCGGCGGAGCTGCTCGGCGCAGAGCGCGGCGAGGTCGTCGTCTGCATCCCCGTCTACGGGGGACCGGAGCTGCTCGCCGAGTGCCTGACGAGCGTCCTTGCGCACACCCCGGTCGACATACGCATCCTGATCGCCGACGATGCCAGTCCCGACCCCTCGATCCGCGGCTTCGTGGACTCGCTTCAGGCCGCCGGACGGATCGAGCACGAGCTGTGCTACCTGCGCCAGCCAGAGAACCTTGGCTTCCCAGGCAACGTCAACGCCGCCTTCGCGGCGGCGGCGCCCGCGGACGTCGTCGTGTTGAACAGCGACTGCGTGGTCGCCGACGGCTGGCTCGAGGGGCTGCGGCGTGCCGCGTTCTCCGACGAGCTCGTCGCAACCGCGAGCGCGCTGACGAACCATGGCACGATCCTCTCGGTCCCCGAGCGCAACCGCCCGCAACCGGATCTGCCCCAGGACGAGAGCCTGGAGCACGCCGCAGGGGCCGTGCGCGAGCAGTCGCTGCGGCTCTTTCCGCGCCTGCCGACCGCGATCGGACACTGCATCTACGTGCGCCGCCATGCGCTCGACCTGGTGGGTGGCTTCGATCTCGCCTTCTCCCCGGGCTACGGCGAGGAGGTCGACTTCTCTCAACGCTGCGCGTTGCTCGGCCTGGTGCACGTCGCCGCCGACGACGTCTTCGTGCTGCACCGCGCCGGTGGGTCCTTCTCCGAGGATGGCGAGAGGAACCCCGTGCAGACCGAGCATGAGCGCATCGTCGAAGCGCGCTACCCCTACTACCAACGCGCAGCCAACGCCGCCGCGAACAGCCGATTTGGGACGCTCTCCCGGGCCCTCGCCTCGGCGCGCCAAGCGATCAAGGGTCTGGAGGTGACCATCGATGCGCGCTGCCTCGGACCCTTCCTAACGGGCACACAGGTACACACGCTCGAGGTCATCCGCGCGCTCAGCCGCACCAACCGCATCGGGATACGTGCGGTCGTGCCGCTGGATCTAGGCTCGTACGCGCGCGAGCAGCTTGCAGAGCTCGACAACGTCGAGCTGATTCCCCAAACCGAGGTCCGGCCGGGGATGCGGCGAACCGACGTAGCGCACCGCCCCTATCAGGTGAGCAGCGCCGACGATCTGCATCGACTGGCCCTCACGGGCGAGCGCCACGTGATCACCCACCAGGATCTGATCGCCTACCGCAACCCCGGCTACTTCCCGGGCTATCCCCAGTGGGAGCGCCATAGGCACCTCACGCGACAGGCACTCGCTATGGCGGATGAGATCGTCTTCTTCTCCCACCACGCCGCCCGGGACGCGCTCAGCGAGGATCTCGTCGACCCCTCCCGGGTGAGGGTCGTCTACATCGGCGTGGACCACGCTGAGCGACGGCTCGCAGACGGGCCGCAACCGCCGCCGGGCGCCGAGCGGCTTGCAGACCGGCCGGTCCTCCTGTGCCTCGGGACCGACTTCCGCCACAAGAACCGCGTGTTCGCACTGCGGCTGCTGGAGGCGCTGCGCGAGGAGCGGGGTTGGGACGGTATGCTCGTGCTCGCCGGGCCCCGCGTCAGCCACGGCTCCTCGCGTGGCGAGGAGGCCGCGTACCTGGCGACGCGACCGGAGCTCGCCGACGCGGTGCTCACGCTCCCGGCGGTCGACGAGGCCGCGAAGGCCTGGCTGCTGGAGCGCTGCTCGGCGGTGCTCTACCCGACGACCTACGAGGGCTTCGGATTGATGCCCTTCGAGGCGGCCGCCCATAATCGCCCCTGTCTGTTTGCCGCGCAGACGGCGCTCGCGGAGACGCTGCCGGCGGAGCTCGCGACGCTCGTGCCCTGGGATCCCCAAGCGAGCGCCGCCCGCGTCCATCACCTGCTCGAAGATCCCGCGGCGAGCGCCGCGCACCTCCGCGCGGTTCGTCAGTCCAGCCTGCGCTTCAGCTGGGATTCGACTGCCGAGACGCTTGTGGACGTCTACTGGGCGGCCTCCGCCTCACCGGCGCGTGAGGCCGCGCGCCTCGCAGCCGACCTCGGGCAGGTGACGGCCGAGCGCAACGAGGCCGAGCGCAAGTACGAGGAGCTGTGGGAGGCGCTGACGCCCGAGATCCAGACGCTGGTGAGCCCCGGAGGCCCGCTCACCCCCCAGGCCCAGCGCTCTGTGGCGGCATTGGCAGGACACCCGCTGCTGCGCCGGCTCCTCCTGGGCCCCGCTCAGCTCGCCTATCGGGTGGGCACGAGAGCAGGGCGACACGCGGCTGCGCAAGTAACGCCAAAGACCCCGCCACAGACACTGGCGCTGCATTTCGCTCACGCCAACCAAGTCCACATGCGCGAGCAGCTCACGCACGGCGACACCGGTGAGCTCATTCCCGAGCCATGACCCTCCCGCGTACACGCTGCAGGAGCAGCACAAGCAGTGAGAGCCCGAGGAACGCGAGCGCCAGAAGGCTGATCGCCTGCCCGAGCACCACCGGCAGGCGCCTGGATGGGGCGAGCGAGATTCGCTGAGGCACACCGACCCTGGCGGCCTGAACCTGTAGCACGATGTGGCCGTTGGGATCACGGCCCACGACCCGCGCACCCGTAACGCTCACGAGGTAAGGGCACCCGTGATGTTCGTGTGGACCAGCTCTCCGGGCGGCAGGGCGATCGGCACCGTCACTCGCGAGTCGTGGATCGCGCCGCTGGGGAAATCGACCTCGGGGGCGCCGATCGGGTTTACGAGCGGAGGCTCGCGTCGTCGTAGTCACCCAGTCCGCCCGCGGTCGCCGGCGGCTGGTTATCTGGCTCAAACACGACATAGCGGTCGGGTACCACGACGATCGGGTGGTTATCGCCCTTCGGGTAGGCGTTGACCTGCTGCACCGCTCCGACGGCGGAGGCTACGAGTACGAGGACCATTCCTGCCCTGCACCAGTCCGCCAGCGCCGCGGCCAGTGCCGCACGAGCACGAGCGTTGCGAGCACCGCCCCACACAGCCCTAGCAGCAAGTAGGTCTCCAGTCGGTAGCTGAACTGCAGGAGGGTGTAGGGATGCGGCAGGTCGAGGATCAGATCCGGGTGCGTCATCACCACGGCGAACAACACGCCAAGAGCCGAGACGACCCACAGGAACCTCCGCCATGCTCCGTCAGGGGCCGGCCGCGCGAGCGAGATCGCGATTCCGACTAACACCCAGGCAATCGCTAGCACCGGCAGCGCGAGCACGAAGTCGGGCGTGTCTGGGGCGGCGCTCGCGCGCGAGAAGGTGAAGAGGTTGCCGGCCGACACGAGGAAGGAGGTGCCACGCAGCGACTGCGCGTAGTCGTAGTGCTGCGCGATCGCTGTGCGCTGTGAGTAAGCGAGGGCCGGCAGCAGATACCAGGCGTTCACCAGCGCGACCGGGATCGCCACGCACGCCACGCGGAGCGCGCCGCGAAGGGTCACGAGAGCGCGGGCTGGCGGCACCGCCGCGATAGTCGCGACGGCGAGCAGTGCGAGCGTCGTACAGCCCCACAGCATCGTGAGGTTGTGGCTGCCGAAGAACACCAGCGCGCTCCCTGCCAGCGCAAGCGCCGGCAGGAGTCTGAGTCGATCGGCACTCAGGACGCTCAGCCCGGAGGCGACCAGCAGCGGGAGCGTGGATACCGCGATCAGCTCTGGCCGGTCCCCGCGGGCGTAGATCAGCGTGAGGTAGTAGGCGGAGCCAACGAACAGCAGACCGGGTACCTGCGCCGCCCAGCGACCGAGCCCGGCCATGCGTCCCATCCAGTACCAGCCGCCGTAGGCCGCGGCAACGCCCATCAGGTACGTAAGCACATAGGCCTTGACGGGCGCGTCGCCGAGCAACACCGCCAGCGTGCCGGCCAGCGAAGTAGATCGTCCCGCCGTAGAAGGCGAAGAGCGGATAAAGACCGACCCACCGTCGTTCAGGAACAGGCTCGGCCGATGATCTCGACCGATCATCACGCTCTGGCGCCAGACGTCCCAGAGGTGGTTGACCCAGTCCTGGCCCATGCCTGCCGAGGTGAACAGCATCGGCCACGCGAGGAAGGTGATCACGCCGACGGCGGGCAGGGCGAAGGCCGCACTCCGCACCGCGGGCCAGGCCACAGACCGCGAGCCGTCATCGCTCTTCGCCCGTCATCAACCGTCCCGCCGTTCGACCTATCTCCCGCGGCGAGCGACTTGGGCGGAGCGATCGGGGCTCGTGGGCGTCTGAGGGTATCGCGCTGTGTGTCGGTCATCGGACGGTGTCCTTGGAGACTCGGTCCTCTTGTCAGGGAGCGCCGCAGGCACGGCGAGGCCGACCATCGCGAAGCCGCTGCGCTCCAGCGAGATCCGCCGCCAAGCCGCCGCCTACAGGGCACCGGGCCACAGGCCGGCAGAGCATACGTGAGGCGCACGACATTGTGCGGCTAGCGCTGCGAGCGTCGCGCGGCGGCCGTGCCGCTCGCAACGCCTGCGCAGCCTGCCTGCAACTCCGCGCATCATTTCGACGCTCCGAGACCACGCCGGAGATTCGCACGGCTACACATCCAAGCTCGTGCCCGGTGAACCGTCCGACGCGGGCGAGATAACACGCCTCCCGATGATCGGTCCGTAGTCTGCTCACGCATCACTCCGTCCGCTGGAGCGGGGTCTTCGAGCTGGCAGGGCTGGCAAGCGCTCGTTGCGAGCTCCGCCAGCCAGCTCCTACGGCGACCTGGATGCCGTTCTTGGTGTCCACGAGCTGTGGGGGTCAGGGCGGGACCTGGATGGCGTACGACTGGAGACTAAGGGTGCTACAGATCTCGAGCCCTGCCCGCCGCGGATGCTCCTTCGCGGTGACGATCCCCACTCCTGGACCACCGGCACGGGCGTAAACCCAGCAGAGACGTCACAGTTCTCCATTGGCCCAGGAACCTGGTTTGTAATACCAGTAATACATCACGTTGGTCGCACCAACGTAATACACCGACTGTTCCAGGGTGCTCGTATTGCGCACTGCGGCGAGCCCCGTACCACTGGCTGCAGCCTCGCCACTGCCCAGTGCCCCACCGCCCCAAGTAGATCCGTTGAAATACCAATTATATATCTGATTGCTTGCGCCAACGTAATACACGTTCCGCTCTCCAGTACTAGGATTACGCACCGCGGCCAACGCTGTACCTGCGGCAGCCGCCTCGCCGCTACCCAGCGCCCCGTTAGTCCAGGACGATCCGTTGAAAGACCAGCTATATATCTGGTTGTTCGCACCAGCGTAATATACCGACTGTTCTAGGGTGCCCGTATTGCGCACTGCGGCGAGCCCCGTACCAGTGGCCGCGGCCTCGCCGCTACCCAACGGCCCGTTAGTCCAGGACGATCCGTTGAAAGACCAGCTATATATCTGGTTGTTCGCGCCAACGTAATATACGCCTTGTTCTCCCGTGATCGGATTACGCACCGCAGCCAACCCTGTGCCTGCGACAGCCGCCTCGCCGCTACCCAACGGCCCGTTAGTCCAGGACGATCCGTTGAAAGACCAGCTATATATCTGGTTGTTCGCGCCAACGTAATATACGCCTTGTTCTCCCGTGATCGGATTACGCACCGCAGCCAACCCTGTGCCTGCGACAGCCGCCTCGCCGCTACCCAACGGCCCGTTAGTCCAGGACCCTGGTTTGTAATACCAGTCATAAATCTGGTTGTTTGCGCCAACGTAGTACACAATCTGTTCCCCGGTAATCGGATTACGCATAGCAGAAACACTGCTACCTGTAACCGCCGCCTCGCCGCTACCCAGCGCCCCCTTGCTCCACGAAGTCCCATTAAAATACCAATTAGATATCTGGCTGTTTGCGCCAACGTAATACACGTTTTGCTCTCCAGTACTCGGATTTCGCACGGCGGAAACATGGGTGCCGGAACTCGCATTTGGGTACTGGCTTAGGGGTTCCTCTGCCATTTCGAAGCCCAATTCTTTGCCCCCCCAGCCGGTCCCCGGTTCATAGGTCTCCCATAGCTCTCTATTGCTGCCCTCATAATAGACTGATGTCGTCCCAGAGCTAGCGACACGTGTGGCGCTCGGGCTCGTACCGGGTTCCATACCGAAGCCGAGTTCTTTAGCGCCCCAACCAGTACCAGGTTCATACGTCGTCCACAACTCGTGATTACTCCCCTGGTAATACACCCACGTATGACCGGTAACGGGATCACGTACAACGCTCGGGCTCGTTTCCGCGGCCATACCGAAGCCGAGTTCTTTGGCGCCCCAACCGGTACCAGGTTCATACGTCGTCCACAGCCCGTGATTACTCCCCTGGTAATACACCCACGTATGACCCGTCAAGGGGTCGCGTGCAGCGCTGGGACTCGTAGCTGGGGCCATCCCAAAACCCAGTTCTTTGGCGCCCCAACCGGTACCAGGTTCATACGTCGTCCACAGCCCGTGATTACTCCCCTGGTAATACACCCATGTGTGACCGCTAGCAGGGTCACGGACCGCGGCCGGGCTCGATTCCGGGGCCATCCCAAAACCCAGTTCTTTGGCGCCCCAACCGGTACCAGGTTCATACGTCGTCCACAGCCCGTGATTACTCCCCTGGTAATACACCCACAGATGGTCAGTACCGGGATCTATCACCGCACTTGGGCTCGTACCCGCAGCCATGCCGAAGCCCAGTTCTTTTGCGATCCAGCCGTGCCCAGCTTCTACCGTCATCCACAGCTCGCCGTTATTGCCCTGGTAGAACACCCACATGTGGCCCGTTGCAGCATCACCTACGACATCCGGCACCGTCCCCGCAGCCACCGCGACGCCCAAGTCTTGCGCACCCCAGCCACTACCGGGTTCGTACGTCTCCCACAGGTCACCATTATGGCCACGGTAGAACACCCACTGGAAGCCAGAGTTGGGATTAGCATAACTCCATGTAGCACTGCTGTCTAGGCCCAACGCCGTGAATGTCTGATCGCTGCCGTAGCTGGTTCCGGCCCCGCTCGAGGCAACCACCCGGTAGTGGTAGGTGGTACCTGGTCCAAGGCCTGAGATCGTGGTACTCGCCAACTTTGTTTCGGTACCCGAGCCAGTGTCTACTTCAGCAGTGGACGACCCGTAGCTTGTCGTTGTTCCATACTGGAAGTAGTAGTGAGTATCAGCGGCGTTCGGGTTGACCTTCCCGTTCAACGTCGCCTGGGTTTCCCGTCCGCCCGATGCTGGTTCCGTCGTGACCGTAGGTACTAGCTGTGTGTATTCGGTCCAGAGCTGGAGGTTTGCCTCGCTGGCACCCAGCTCACTGAGGCCTCCGCCCTCCATTCCGTACTCGATGCCGATGAGGGCGTACTGCGAGGGTTCGGTGGACAGGTTTGCCCCGCAGCCCTGTTCAGACCATTGCCGTTCCCCTTTCTGGGCTTCTTCTATTTCTTTTTTGTTGAAAGGGTGGTTGCGTCTGTCGGCGATGATCGCATTTTCCAGGTTGGCCTTTGTAATGCGCGCGCCGAAATCCCGCCATTTGTTGTTTGATTCGAATTTGAAGGTCGTTTCCGGACCGAGGTTTTCCGCAAATTTTGTACCGGGCGCGAACTGCGTGATTGTCTGGTCGAGGATGTGTGCGGGGTTCCCACCAGAGGCGCACGCCGACACCACGTCAAAGTGTTCGTTGGTGCTGGGGAAACCGGACCCTACACGCCATTGCTCAAGGCAGGACTCGAGGATGTCGCCTGTAGTTTGATCTTCGAACAATGGACATAGATAACCCCAGGCGCCTCCATGCGTCCCCAGGGTAAACGGAAGGACGTCGGCAGAGATGACGAGCGACGGTTCGCCGAACGATCTGCTCCACGGCCGATCGTTGCCGCCCTGTTCGTGAAGCGAGACGTAGTGCTGCATGCCACACGGTGGTCGGGTTTCGCATTTGCTGTTCCCAGAACCCTGAAGCACATGGCCCCAGTAGGTTTCGTATGCTTGGCAGGCGTTGGGAGCACTATAGTGATCGCTCTCCTGGTAGGAACTCAACGGGCTGGGCGGTTCGTACCCCGTGTATGCGCTCTGTTTGCTTGCGTTCGTGGTGTTAAGAGCTTCGCCGATTCTGTAGTAGTTGCAGTAGTCACCGCTTGGAGATATCTGGAAGTCTTCGCCGACACCCTGTTCGCTGACTTCATGCATGTGGGGTCCGTTGGGAAGATAGGAGGCACCGACTGAGTCACATGCGTAGGAGCTTCCGCTCGGCTCACCCGCCTGCCAGCAGTTCTCTTTTGGTTCCGTATGAGTTTCAAACAAGCTGTACCAGTAAAGGTTTTCCCGTGCACCTGGTGTCAGCACGAGCGGAGCCAGCCCCCCGGCGGCCGAAAGACCAGCTTCCGACACACCCGGCAGAGCCTGCACAACCGGACGGGCGCCGGGTTCGAGCGCCAGCGGAGGAGGCTCGTTCGTGGGAGTCGGGGCGGTCGAAGGCTGACACCCAGCCGCGGCCGCCGCCGCGGCCAGGACAGGAGGTAGAGGCGCCCCGGTCCCCCCAAGACAGTTGGACTGCACGGTGGACGTTGTCTGCTGGGGGGTCGCCGGAGTCGAGGCGCTGGCAGCGGTGCTTGAAAGGCCGCCGGCGCTGACGATCAGGCACACGAAGAGCGCGAGAGCGCCCGCCCGGGGGCAGGGGCGTGCGGCGCCGAGTCCGGCCTCCTCCCACGGGATGTGGCTCGGAACTGAGTCCGTTGACCGGCGGCCACCTCGACACAAGCGACGCATCCCATCCCTCCCTTGCCGTGAGTTGTTCCTCCGCCGACGCCTGTGCGACAGGACGAAGCGTTCAAATAGCCGGTCCTCGACGAGGATCGAGCGTTCGCTAAGAGGCTATGCGCTTTGTCGGCAGGTTGTCAAGACGGCACATATGTAGACTCTGCTCTGTTACATGTGAGTTCACACGGAAGCTCTTGACGTGCCAGCCAGGCAAGGGGGCCCTGGTTGGTTCACCGCCGAAGCGTGAACCTCTCGGTCGCCGTGACCGAGCGGCCTCCGGACGGCGTGAAGACGGCTTCGGCGGTCAGCCGAACGTGATTGCGGTGCCGTAGCACAGAGATCCCGGCTTTGGTGAGCCTGAGCGTGATCGGTGCGCTTTCGCCTTCTTTGGGACAGTTGCGCTGGCCGCGGGCTATGAGCAGTGCCCTGGAGTGGCGGGACCCAAGATTCGCTGCTGCGGGAAGGAGTAGCCACCGGATGCGCACGCGGCCTGGTGCGGGTGGGTCGAACGCGAACGAGAAGCCCCGGTGGCGCAGCAGGTCGCCGATCGGGCTTGCGTTGCCGCGGGGGGTGATCTCCGTCCTCAGCAGCGCCTGGATCTGGGCGCGGGTCGGCGGCGGCTGCACGCGACCGACGACGACGTTGCCGGCGCCGTCGACAGCGACGCACAGCGAGTATGTCGGACATGAGATGGCGTTCAGCGAACCGACTCGATCAATGACGACCCGTGCCCATTCAGCGCCGTTCAGCGGGTCATACGTCAAGGCGACTTCGGAGCTCGAAAGTTCGGAGTTCGTGCTCAAGGCAGACCGCAGCCCAGCACAGAACGACATGGAGGGGCACACCAGGCTATGAAGACTCGCCGGCTCGGGGGCGCCGAGGAGCCGGGGCGTCGCACGTCGGAGCCGCCATGCGGATGCACCGCCGGTCGGGTCTTGCGAGGTGAGGACTTCGCCGGTCGGATCGCTTGCCACGCAAAACGACACAGAAGGGCACGACACTTCTCCAATCGACGCTTGGGGGTCCAAACCCGTAAGGCCCGATTCCACATTGTGATCGACGTAAGCGACGCTCCAAGCGTTGCCGGCACCGGTTGGATCCGTCGAGGTGACCACATCCCCGTCCCAATCGCCGGCGACGCACAGCGACATCGACGGGCAGGAGATCGCATCCAGTTGACGTTCAGGAGGACCTCTGCCGACGCTATGGCAGACCGATGCCGGGCACGGACCTGAGTCGATCGTCGCCTTGTGCCAGGCTCCGGCGCCCGTCGTGGGGCTCGTTGAGCTTATGGCGTCTCCACTGTAATCGACGGCGACGCACAGCGATATCGACGGGCAGGAGAGCGCGCTTAGGCCCGCCGTGACCTTCGTGCCCCTCCAGCCGGCGGCTCCAGCTGCGGGGTCTGTAGACGTGAAGACGTACCCTGCGGTATCTATCGCCGCGCAGAAGGATGCAGAGGGACAGGAGATTTCCCTGAATGAGGCGGAGCATGTGTTCGTCCCTTCACATTCTTCGGTGTTGTTGTCCACATGAGCCTCGCTCCACGCAGCGGCTCCGCCCGCTGGATCGGTGGATGTCACGATGTTGCCCGAGCGATCCGCCGCCACGCACAACGATGTCGACGGACACGCAATCGTGGTCAGGGGGGCTGACGGGTCCACCAAGACCGGGTGCTCCCACGACAAGCGGCCGGTGACGTTCGCCGAAGCCGTCGAAGCACACAGGCCCGCGAGCAGCGCGGCAACGCACACCCCCTGCGCGAAGCCTCTCATTGACTCGGTCCCCGCACCAGCTTCTCGTGTCTCATTTCGACCGAAACATGACATGGCCGGCTTAGTTGCGGACCTATGACTCTGCCTCGCGAGCTGCGCTGTGTCCCGGCTCGCCTTGACAGCGCGGGCTGAGGGCCTGGCCGCGTACCGTGCCCAGGGGGTCCGGCCAGACCGGGGGGGGGCTCGCTCTTGGGCTGGTGGATGATCGTCGAGATCGGCTCCGCGGCCCACGCCGCGCGTGAGTTCGCCGAGTCGCGCGGGCGCGATAAAGCCCTCCAAGACCCAGGTCAGCGGATCTGCCGGAGCGCCTGCACGACCAGCTCGCCCTCGGGCGTCAGCGACCACGCGTTGGCGTGCCCCGGTCCGCCCGAGCGCTTGACGAGCAGGCCCTTGCGGGCCAGGCGCGCGAGCACCCCGGACATCTGCCCGGCGTGGGAGACGCCGATCCGCTCCCCCACCGCCCGGTTGCTGGCCCCGGGGTGATCGGCCAGATCGAGCACGCACAGCCGCGCCCGGTGAGCCCCGGGGTTGGACAGTCCATGGCGGATCGCGACGCTCGCGGGCGGGCGCGGTGGATGAGAGGCGCGCTCCTCGGAGATCGAGCGCGCCAGCCGTTCCGCTCTGTGAACCTGCCGTGCGATCGTTTCGGCGTCGAGGTAGGGTGCCAGGACCACGCCGACCAGCGGCGCCAGGAGATCGATGAACGGCGGAGCCTCGCCTCTGACCAGGCGTGTGTGGAGGATTCCCGCCACAGAGGCCACCACGGCCTCCGCGCCCAGCAGCGAGGCTCGTCGCTCCGCCGTCACCGGCCCCGCGACGTCGTCCACCATGTGCTTGAGCACCTCCAGCTCGCGCGCACGGTACTCGAGCACCGCCGGGCCCGCCGCGAGCGCCTCTACCAGGCAGATCCGCGCCAGCGGGGGATCGGAGTCCAGGAAGCTCAGCAGCGCCGCCAGGCCGGCCGCCGCCCTCTCCGGCCACGGGCCGCTCCCGTTGAGCGCCTCGCTCATCAGCCCCGTCGAGCGGCGCATCGCCGAGTCCAGAATCGCGAGGAAGCAGTCGTCGAAGTTCTCGAAGTTCACGTAGAACGCGGCACGCGAGACTCCCGCGCGCGACACCAGCTTCGCCATCGACGCGCCCCGAAAGCCCTCCTCAGCCACCACCTGCACCGCTGCCTCCACGATGCGTGCGCGCTGAGCCGCGATGGCCCGCTCCCGCGAGATCGGCCCGCGCCCGCGGGCGCCGTCGTCGCGGGCATCGGCCGTCGTCTTCTCGCCACCTAAGGAGGACATCTGTCTGCTCGGCTCGCGCTGCTGACCTCAGGAGGTTCGTGTCGCGACGCGGCGGCGTAGTCAAGCATTTTCTACGGACAGATGCCAATTACATACATGAATTTGGGCTTTGGAGCGAGGCCCTCAGCGGTAAACGCCTACACCCCTGATCACCGCTCGATCTCCCGGAGATGGTCGCCCAGCATCTGGCTCAGGAGGGTGGCCATCGGGGTGTGCTGGCCGGACATCGATGCCAGCGCCGCCGCTGCGTAGGGCAGTCCCGCTGGTCGGGGCTTGAGCCGGATGAAGGACGGCAGGCCGTAGCGCGCGGCTACCCAGATGACCCACAACCGTGCGATGCGCCCGTTCCCGCTGGCGAACGGGTGGATGCGTACCCACTCGCCGTGCAGGTTGGCCGCGAGCAGCAGCACCGCACGCAACTCGAGCGGCGTGGTGGGGGCCCGGCCGACCGGCATCGCGCCGTCTGGCCCGGCGATCGCGTTGCGCGCGCGGGTCTGCAGGATCTCAAGCTCGCCGGGAACCTGCGCCGCTGGGACGCCAGGCAGGCGGCCGACCTGCACCTCGTAGTCGATCAACTCCGGAAAGCGCGGGTCGCTGTCGCGAACCTCGCCTGCGTAGTAGGACACCGGCAGCGGTACGCCTGTGTAGACCGCGCGGTGCCAGTCCTGGGCGGTGGCGATCGACGGCTGCTCACGGCGCGGCGCGTCGGTGTAGATCCGCGCGCCGACGGCACGGATGCTGGCCGCAATCTGAGCCTCACTGCCGGTTGGGTCGTCGTTCCAGGCGACCGCCATCCGCTAACGGAACGCCTCGGCCACCCCAAGGGCGTCGGCGGGCTGGGGCGGGGAGACCATCCGCGCCTGCAGCGGATCGGCCTGCTCGACCTCGGCCTGGGCGAACGCGGACAGTCCGGCCTCGACGTCCTCCGAGCGGTAGCGCCGGAGTCGATCCAGTGTGCCGTACAGGTCATGCTCGATAGTCAGGCCGATCGCCTGCAGCTCGCGCGAGATCATGTCCTCGGCGAGCGCATTCATCGACATCCCAAAGTGGTCGGCGACCATGCGCAGCAGCTCATGGGTCTGCTGGTGCTCGAAGCGTAGGGTGAACTTGGGGGACGCGGCACCGACCATCCCTGCTCCTTGCCGTCAAAAAGTATATCTGACGGCAGTACCTTAGCACACAAGCGCCGAAGGATGGGTACTCCCACCCGCACCGACCCAGCCGAGGACATGCGTGATGATTTTTTTTCAGAAAGGCCTTGCCACACGTGGCGGCGAAGCGCTCAGCTCATACAACTCCTCGCGCGTCAGCTGCGACCAGCCGGCGTGCCGGCGGCATCCGCGAGCCACCGTGCCCGCTCGTCAACGATCTCGACGATGCGATCGAGGATTGGCGCTCCCCACCCCGCACGCGCTAGCTCCGAGCGGGTCTCGCGCGCCGCGGTGGGTGCGTCCGCTGCCATCGCGCGCAGCCGGCGGCGACCGGGTGGGCGGCCGAGTCCGGCGTCGGCCAGCATCCGGTCGAGGTGGCGGGCGCGAACGTAGTCGGGGCGGTACTCGCCGCCGATCTTCATGGCCATCTTGCGCGACACGTTCTGCGTCCCGCGGTAGGCGACCGTGCTGAGGACGTCGTAGGCGGGCGCCAGCGTCGCGCGCGGGCCGTCCGGCAGGTAGAGCAGCGAGTAGTTCTTGGCGTGCGCGTCGTTGTTGCCGACGAGGAAGCTCAGCGCCACGTACTCCAGCAGGCGGGGAGCGTCCCGGGCGGGGACTGCGACGGCGCCTCGCAGCAGCGCGAAGCTGTCGAGCAGACCGGGGCCGCCCTCGCTCTCATACTTGCGCCGTGCGGGGACGCCGAGCGCCTGGCAGAAGTCCTCCTGGTGGCGCCGGCGCACGCTGCCGTCGCTCGACTCGCGGTCATAGCGCTCCACCAGCAGGAACTCGCGGCCGGCGGCGCGACGCGGCTGCGCACGCACGACCTCCACGCCGAGGCGTCGGCCGATCGCCAGGCACGCCGCCTCGTTGACGACGGTGCCCTCCAACCGCGCGATCGGCGTCTTGAGGATGTGCGTCGAACGGCGTGCCTCCCTTGGTCAACCCCACGCGACCGTCCTCGCCGAGCAGCACCGGCAGCTTGTCCTGGACGCCCGCCAGCGACAGGCGGTACTCGCCGTCCTCGTCTGCGTGCATCGGACGGCTCGGCAGTTCCTCGACGAGCTGCCCGAGCTGCGCCTCCCCGAGCCATTCAACGTCGCCGCCGGCCGTCGGTGAGAGGCCGGGCTCCAGCAGGCTGATGGCCCCGGCGGTGTCGCCACCCAGCGCCTGCAGCAGCTCGAAGTCGTTGTCGGCGCTGATCCCCAGCCGCCGGGCCAGGAGCTCGCGCGGCTCCCCTTCGGGCAGCAGCCCGCCGAAGTACGCCGCCGGCGCCCCGCGCGCGAACGCTCCATCCAACGTCAGCGACTGCGACAGCGGCGGCCGGTCCCTGCCGCGCCAGGCTTCGTCGTAGGCGAACGTCAGACCGTCGATCTCGTCGACGAGCTCGCCGGCGCGCTCGTCGAAGCAGAAGACCTCAAGCCGGCGGCCGCTCACCGAGATCCTCCACGACGATGCCGACCCCCAGTGAAGCCGCCACGCGCAGCGCCTCCCCGAGCCGTGCCGTGGGCTTGCCCCGCTCGAGCTCGCTGACAAACCGTGGGCCCACGCCGGCGCCGAAGGCGACGTCCTCGAGTCGCAGACCGCGCTCGCGGCGGGCCTCGCGCAGGGCCGCGCCAAAGGTGAGCGGGTCGGTGATCGTAGTTCGTCTCATTGTCCCGATCGGGACAATCTAGCACAAAATCGTTGGTTTCTTTAGCTTTTATCCCGATCGGGACAAAATCCCTAAAACGACCCCCAGCACCCCGTTATTGTCCCGATCGGGACAAGCTCACCGGCCGTGCGACGCCCTCAAGGAACGCCTCCAAGGCGTCAATGCGCCGCTCCCAGGCGTACTGCGCGGCGGTCTCGATCCCGGCCTGCCCGAGCCGCGCGCGCAGCTCGCGATCCCCGAGCGCCCGCGTGAGCGCGTCGCGCACGGCGCCGGCCTCAGGCGTCGGCATCAGGCAGTTCTCGCCGTCCACGCAGAAGTCGCGGTTGCCGTGGGCGTCGGTGCACACGACCGCGCCGCCGGACGCCATCGACTCCAGCGGCGGTAGGCAGAAGCCCTCGTGCGTGGAGGTCTGCACGAGCACGGTCGCCTGCGCGAGCAGCTCGGCGACCTGCTCGTCGGAGGGGGACTCCACGTAGCGCATCCCCGGGTCCGTGGCGAGCTCGGGCTCGATCCCGAACATGCACAGCTCCGGCCGGGGCTCTGGCAGCGCTCGCCACGCGGCGATCGTAAGCGGGAGGTTCTTCAGCGGGTTGGAGCGCCCGAGCGCGAGCACCATGTCCTCGCGGCGCTCGACGTCGGGGTGCACACGGAAGGTCTCCAGGTCGATCCCCGGCGGGATCAGCTCGGCGTCGAGGCCGAGCTCGCGCAGGCGCTCGCGGTTCCAGCCGGAGATCGTCATGTAGTGGAACTCGGGGCGGTAGGAGTCCAACACCGCGTTGCGCGTGCGCTCGTCGTCGGGGTAGTAGGAGGTCTCGATGTCCTGCACGAAGTACACGGGGATGCCGCGCAGGACGCTCGCGCGCCACACGGGTGCGGCGGTGTTCCACCACGTCGCAACCTTGATCGCATCGAGGTCGGCCAGCGCTTCGACGAGCTCGGTGTAGTCCTCGAAGGAGTGCACGGGCACGCGCAGCTCAAACCACTCGGGCGCCGGCCCGAGCGTGTACAGCGCGACCTCGTGGCCACGCTCGGCGAGCCGGTTGAGGTGCTCGAAGATGTCGCGGTGCCCGCCACCGACACCGGTGCCCTCGGTCACGTAGACCACCCGCAGCCTCCCGTCGGGCGTGCGCACCTCGCGCGCGTCGAAGAACTCGCCCCAGCGCTCCCAGAAGGCTTGCTGGGAGACGCGCTCACGCTCGCCGAGCTCGGTGCCGCGCGTGACAGACTCGTGGTGGTAGAGGTTCGCCGCGGGGAAGTACAGCACGCGTAGCCCCCCCTGCCAGGCGCGCAGGCACCAGTCGACGTCCTCGTACGCCATCGGATAGCGCTCGTCGAGCAACCCGATCCGCTCGATCGTCTCGCGCCGCACGTACATGCAGGCGCCCGTCACCGCGAGCACCGGGCCGCTAAGTCCCGCTGGACCCCAGTCGCGGGGTTTGAAGCGGTAGCGGTGGTCGAACCACTGCGGCGCGCCGAGGTTACGTGCGGTACCTGCGAACTGGATGCGCCCGTCGGGGTAGAGCAGCCGCGCACCGACGACCCCGATGTCGTCCTCCTGCGAGGCTGCGTACTGTAGGCACGCCAGCCAACCAGGCTGCGCCTCGACGTCCGAGTTCAGCACGACAACGTCGCGCTCGGAATCGCTCGCGCGCAGCCCGCGGTTGACGTTCGCCGCGAAGCCCGCGTTCTCCTCGCCGGCGATCACCTCGATCCCCTCGATCGCGCGCAGGGCGGCGAGGTGCTCGGGTCCGCTCGCGTCGTCGGCGAGCAGGATCCGCGCGAGCTCCCGCGGAACCGTCGCGCGGATGCTCGCGACGAGCGTCCTCACGCGCTCAGCGTCGCAGTAGCTCGGGATCACGATGTCAACGGGACGCCCGTGCTCGCGGTACCACGCGATCGCTCGGCGGTACTCGTTGTCGCTGACGTGCGTGCGC
The DNA here is from genome assembly GCA_963703395.1 of uncultured Solirubrobacterales bacterium. Lineage (GTDB taxonomy): Bacteria > Actinomycetota > Thermoleophilia > Solirubrobacterales > Solirubrobacteraceae > Palsa-744. Next base: position 2,850,726 of record OY969817.1, read on the forward strand.
AGCCGCACGTAGCGCCGCAGCGGGGTGAAGCGCAGCGGGAAGGTGAGCGCACGGAAGAGCAGCGTGCGCCACCCGAGGTATTGGTAGGTGAGGTGGATCCGCCTGCGCAGCGATAGCGCCTGGTGGTGGTCTTTCACTTGGGTTCCAGTTTGCGAGGAGGGTTCATGGAGTCGAGGTCCAGCGGTGCAAAGCCCGCGCGCCGCTCCAGCGAGAGCCGCCGCCGCAGGCCCGGCGGGAGCCGGTCTGCGCGCGAGCCGAGCAGGGCGCCGGTCAGGCGCAACAGATGGTGACGGGTCGGCGCTCCACGGAGCTGGCCGACCAGCTGCCTCGGGTTGGCCGGCTCGCGCCAGCCGTAGACCTCGCGCAGGCCCCGCCACTCGTCGAAGCACCGGCGCAACTGCTCCCCCGCGGTGTAGTCGTGGGAGTGCAGCACAGCGGCGCGCGGCACGTAGGCCTTGGCGTAGCCCGCCCGCAGCATGTCCAGTGCCAGCAGGCGGTCCTCGGCATAGGCCACCTCGCGAAACGGCGCCTTCTCCCAAGCGCCGCGCTCGATGCAGGCGTTGACGTCGGTGAAGAAGCCCCTGCGCCCGACCATCTCCCAGTCGTGCCTTCGCACCAGCTCCCCGGCGCTCAGCGCCCGCTCCCGCTCCCCGAGGCGCTCCACGCGCGGCTCTCCATCGGGGGAGAGCGATTTGAACCAGCTCTCCAGCTCCACCCTCACGGCCGGGGAGGCCTGCGGACGGGGATCGTAGGGGCCGTAGACGATCCCCACGTCCTCTGCCAGTGCGAAGCCCCCGAGCAGGCGCTCGAGCCACCGCTCCTCGGCTGGCTCGGCGTCCTGGGTGAGCAGCGCCACGCGCTCGCCGCGCGCCTCGCGCATCAGCAGGTTGCGCGTCCCGCCGTGGTTGAACTCGCCGGGCTCGATCTCCAGCACGCGGGCTCCGTGGGCGCGCGCCAGCGCGGGGGAGCCGTCGCGCGATCCCGAGTCGCAGACGAGCAGCTCGTGCGCAACGGTCTGACGCGAGAGCGCACGCAGCGTGCGGACAAGGAGCTCTCCGCCGTCGCGCACCGGGATCGCGACGGTCACCTCGGGACCTACCTGGAGAGGATCGGCTTCGCGCGGCCCGGTCACCTCGGGGCGTACCTGGACAGGATCGGCGTCGCGCGGCCTGCCCCCGAACACGTGCTCAGGCATAGAAGGTCGTCAGCGTGAGCAGCTGGGCGGAGAAACTGAGGGCGAGCATTCCGACCAGCAGCCCGCTGCCCGCGAGGAGCGCCCAGCGGCGTCCGAGGGCGTGCAGCGAGGCCACCGTCAGCACTGCGAGCGGGGCGATCGCGGGGAAGGCATAGCGTCCGAATTCCGGGATGAAGGGACGCGCTCCGGTGGTGTAGAACGCCGCCTCGAAGCCCGCCACCACCGCAATCGGCATCAGCAGCAGGATCGCGGCCTCGACAAGGTTGCGCCGCACGAACGCCCACTCCACCCGCGCGGCGAGGACGCCGAGAACGGCGACCGAGAGCATGGCGGCGACGATCACGACGTACACCCAATGCGGGAAGAACACGTCGTACCACCCGAAGGCGCCCCACCCGCGTTCCGCGAAGATCGCGAACGCCGGCCAGCCCACCCCCTCGAAGTGAGGAGCCATGAAGGAGAGGCGTGGCAGGAACACCTCCCACAGGTAGGCGAGGTAGCCCAGGGGGTGCGAGAGGACGCCGGTGGTGGCGGTCGCGGTCGCACCCACCCCCGGGGTGTTGCCCTGGGAGGGTTCGAAGATGCTCGCGAGGTGCACCGAGAGCACGCGCACGACCCCGGCTCCGAGCACCACGCCCGCCCAACCAACGGCATCGGAGCGGCGGTGGTGGCGCCACAGCGCTGCCAGGAGAGCGACCGCAGCGACCGGGTACAGCGAGTAGGCGGTGCCCTTGACGATCGGCAGCAGCAGGAGCAGCCCGCCGGCGAGGAGGCCCCACGGCAATGTCACGCCGCGGCGCAGCAGGCGGATCAGCAGCAGCTCGAGCGCGGCCGCCCCGGCGTTCACGCCGACGTCGTTGTTGACCGCGCCGGAGATGAACCCGTACATCGGCTCGTAGGCGACCAGCAGCGCCGCCAGCACCGCCAGCCATGGACGCCCCGGCGCGAGCTCGCGCGCGAGCAGGAAGGTGAAGAGCACTGTGAGCGCGCCGATCAGGGCCGAGGTGAGGCGCATGAGCGTGAGCTGCGCGAACGGCGAGGAGCTCGCCGCGACGTAGGCGGGAGCGAGCGCCGCGTAGTAGATCGGGCCGTGGGTCGCCGCCGTCTCGTTGCCGCCACCGTCGTCGGAGCGCGGGCGCAACGCCGCCATCTGCGCGCGGTAGCGGCGTTCCTGCAGGGAGAGCCACGGTGGAGTCGTGTCGCCCACCTGGTGGTCGGTGAAGAAGCTCATGTCTTCGAGTGCGAGGTTCTCGGCGCTCGACCACCGCAGCAGCGGCGAGAACGCGTTGCGCGAGGGCCCCTGCCCGCGTTCGACGAGCGACTGCGTGTAGGCGAAGTGGTCGACCTCGTCGGGCGCCTGGAAGGAGGGGGTGACGAGCGCCCAGCAGGCGAAGTTGAGCGCGGCGATCGCGAACAGCCATCCCGCGAGCCGCCGTGTCCCCCCGGCGCTCGCCAGCGCGAGGCAGCGGATCGAGGCGACAGCCAGCGCGGGGAGCACGCCAAGCAGCAGCAGCACATACAGCCACGGGCCCACGATGCCCGCTCGGAACAGGGAGGCCCGTCGCAGGATCGCCCCCGCCCGAGCCAGGTAGCTACTGCGGGCGCCCGCGGGCGGCAGGTACCAGAGCGCGATCCGGGCCGACAGCGGACTGCCCTGGATGGTGGGCGGCTGGGGCGGGGCCTGCAGCAGGGGGGTCCCGCCCCAGTTGACGACGTCGCCGGCAGTGAGGCACACCGATGCGCTCCCATACGCGGGGCGGGTGGCGAGCTGAGGCAGCGAGAAGACCGCCGTGCTGATGCGGTCGGCCGCGACGGCCGTGGGACCCAGAACGCTTGAGAGCGTGGAGGGGCCCTCGCGGAGGGTCAGGTGCAGCGCGGGGCGCTCGCGGGTGCGGGAGATCAGCTGCAGGCGCAGGCGGGCGGTGCCCGCGGGGATCTGCAGATCGGGCACGCACACGCGGGCCCCGGCGGGGGTCTGCGCTACGTAGGTGTAGACCTCCACGTTGTCGCTGCCAGTGTCGTAGGCGCGCGGGAGCACGCAGAAGGCGCAGATCAGCAGCGCAAACGGCACGGCGCAGATTCCGGCGGCGCGCCACACGCGGCGGTCCCCGGCGAAGATGGCCGCCGGCATCCGACGGCGACTCCCGGCGAAGACGGCCGCCACCATCCGACGGCGACTCCCGGCGAGGGGGGCCGCCTGCATCCGGCGGATGCGCTCCACCCTCAGCGGCGGCGCAGGCCAAGGATCGAGAGCAGGAACGACGAGAAGAAGATTTGAATCCCGACGATCACGAGCGTCGCGGCGAGGACCGCCATGTGTTCGTCGGCGAGCGAGCCGAAGCCGTGGGAGATCCAGGTCGCGAGGATCACCCCGCCCAGCGCGGCGCCGAGGAGCACGAAGGCGCCGCCGAGCAGCAGTCCATGCTCGAGCCGAAAGCGCGCGCGCATACGGTCGAACCAGGGGTCGCGCTCGCCCATGAAGTAGGTGCCGTACGCGTGAGCGCAGAGGCCGAGTGCGAGCACCTGGGTGCCGACGACCATCAGCAGCGCGCCGCCGATCAGGGCGTGGATGCCCCACGAGCGCCCGAGGACGTCGAGGCCGCCGCCGACGAGCGCGACGATCAACGTGCCGAGGCCCGCGAGCAGGGCGCCGGGCACGATGAACAGATGGGTGGGGCTGTGCACGAGCAGGAAGCGCAGGTGGCGCCAGCCGTCGCGGAAGCTCGAGAGCTTGGACTCCCCGCCGCGGGGGTGGTATTCGATCGGGAACTCAGCGATCCGCAGGTCCTCCTTGGCGGCGCGAATCACCATCTCGGAGGCGAACTCCATGCCGGTGGTGCGCAGGTCCAGGCGGGGGAGCACCTCGCGGCGCAGGGCGCGCATCCCGCAGTGGGCGTCCTTGACGCCGGTGTCAAAGAGCACGTTGAGCAGGCCGGTGAGGATCGGGTTGCCCACGTAGCGATGCAGCCAGGACATCGCGCCGGGCTGGATGTTGTCCATGCGGTCGCCCATCACCAGCTCCGCGCCCTCCTCGAGCGCCGCCACAAAGCGGGGGATCTCGTTGAAGTCGTAGGTCAGGTCGGCGTCGGCCATCACGATGTAGCGTCCGCGCGCCGCGGCGAAGCCGGCGAGGTAGGCGCAGCCGTAGCCACGGCGCGGCTCGCGCACCACGCGCGCGCCGCAGGCGGCGGCGAGCGCGGCGGAGTCGTCCTCGGAGGCGTTGTCCACGACGATCACCTCGCCGTCGATGCCGCTGCTCCCCAGCACCTCCCGTGCGGTGCGCACGCAGCGCTCGATGTTCTCGAGCCTCGTTGAGGCAGGGGATCACCACCGAGACGGTCGGCGCGCCGGGACCGACCTTCGGTCGATCCTCGACACCCGCCGGGAGGTTGGGCAGTGTCTGCTCGAGCGTGCTCATGGGTTGGAGACCCGTCCGGCCCGGGTCAAAGCGGGCCATAGCGGGGTCAAGCGGTTATAACGCGCGGGGGGGCGGAAAGTGGCGCGTGACCGGGTTGAGATGCTACCGCAGCGTGTGACAGTCTCCCCGGGCGATGCGCGTCTGCGTGGTCTACGACTGCCTCTTCCCCTACACGGTGGGGGGCGCGGAGCGCTGGTACCGCAACCTCGCGGAGCGCCTGGCGGCGGAGGGGCACGAGGTCACCTACCTGACGCTGCGCCAGTGGGAGCGAGGCGTGCTGCCGCGACCTCGACGGGCGCGTACGCGTCGTGACGGCGGGGCCGCGGATGGCGCTGTACACCGAGGGCGGCCGGCGGCGGATCGCGCCGCCGCTCGTGTTCGGAGCGGGGGTGCTGTGGCACCTGCTGCGCCGCGGGCGCCGCTACGAGGTGGTGCACACCTGCTCGTTCCCCTACTTCTCGCTGCTGGCGGCCGCGCTGGCACGGCCCCTCAGGGCGCTACGGGCTGGTGGTGGACTGGCACGAGGTGTGGAGCCGGGACTACTGGCGCGAGTACCTGGGCCCACTCGGCGGGCGCGGTGGGCTACGCGGTGCAGCTGCTGTGCGCGCGGCTGCCCCAGCGCGCGTTCTGCTTCTCGCGGCTGCACGCGCGCCGCCTGCGTGCGGAGGGCCTGCGCGGGGAGCCGACGGTGCTGGAGGGGCGAGTACGCAGGTCCACTGGATGCCCCGACGGCACGGGCGGCGGAGTCGGTGGTGGTGTTCGCGGGGCGGCTGATCCCGGAGAAGCGCGCGCCGCTCGCGGTCGCGGCGTTCGCGCTCGCGGCGCGGCGCATCGAGGGGGAGGCGCTGCGGAGCGAAGAGCCCCAGGGCAAGGCGCCCCAGGAGGACAAGCTGCGAGGCGACGGGCCTCAGGGCAAAGCGGCCCGGAGGGAGGGGCTGCCGGGCGAAGGGCCCCAGGGCAAGGCGCCCCGAGGCGAGGGGCTGCGAGGCGAGTTCTACGGCGACGGCCCCGAGCGCGGGGCGCTGCAGCGGGCAATCGCCGAGCACGGCGTGCAGGAGATCGCGCAGCGCCCCGGGCTTCGTGGAGGCGTCGGCGATCGACGAGGCGCTCACGCGGGCGCTGTGCATGCTCTCGACCTCCCGGCGGGAGGGCTACGGGATGATGGTGGTGGAGGCCTCCGCGCACGGTATCCCGAGCGTGGTGGTGGCGGGCGAGGACAACGCCGCGGTGGAGCTCGTGCAGGAGGGCGTCAACGGGTTCGTCGCGGCAAGCGCGGAGCCCGAGGTGGTAGCCGACGGCGATCGTGCGCGTGCACGAGGCCGGGATGGCGCTGCGGGAGAGCACGGCGCAGTGGTTCGCGGAGAACGCGCAGCGGCTGTCGCTTGAGTCCTCGCTGCCGGTGCGCGGTGCTGGGGAGCTACGAGGGCAAAGACGCTCGCGCGCCGAGCGCGCGGCGTAGCTGTCGAGCGTGAGGCGCGGTGCGCTCCCAGGTGAACTCGCGCGCGCGGGCGAGGCCCTGTCGAACGGAGCTCCTGCGCGAGCGCGGGATCCCCGAGCAGGCGCTCGATCGAGGCAGGCGATCTCGGCGACGTCGCGGGGATCGAACAGCAGCGCCGCGTCGCCGGCGACCTCGGGCAGCGAGGAGGCGTTTGCGCAGGCGACCGGAACGCCGCGTGTCATCGCCTCGAGCACGGGCAGGCCGAATCCCTCGTAGAGCGAGGGAAAGACGAACGCGTCCGCGAGCGCCCACAGGCCCTCGAGCTCCTCCCCTGTGACCCAGTCCTCGAAGCGGACGTCCCCCGACACGCCGAGCGCGGCGGCGCGCTCGCGCAGCTCGGCCTCGTGCCAGGTGGGGTAGCCGGGCAGCACCAGCAGCGGCCGGCGCTCGGCCGGGATGCGCTCCAAAGCGCCGATCAGTGCGAGCAGGTTCTTGTGGGGACGCTTGGCGGAAAGACTGAGAACCACGCGCCGGGCGCCCAGGTCGAAGCGCGCTCGCGTGCGGGCCTCGGCGAGCGGCCGCGCGCGGCGGGGGGACGCCGAAGCCGAGGGGCGCTACGTCGATGCGCTGCGACGGGGCGCCCAGCAGCTCGATGAGGTCCCGGCGGGTGCTCTGCGAGTCGGCGATCACGCGGTGGGAGCGGCGCACGGCGAGCGGCACCAGCACCCGCATCCCGCGGTCGCGGAGGCCGGAGTGCGCGTCGGGGAAGCGGGCGTAGATCAGGTCGTGGACGGTCACCACCCGCCGGAAGGGCCCCCACGCGGGCGCAGTGGAGGCGAGGCTGTGCACAAGGTCCACCCCCGCGCGCGCGGCCAGCGCCGGCAGGAGGGTCTGCTCGCCGAGCGCCCACTGCTCGCGCCGGCGGGCGTTGACCGGCACCGTCACCGCCGGCAGCAGCTCGCCCCAGGGACCGTCGCCGGCCGCGGCCGCCTCCCGGTTCACGAAGGCCGTGAAGCGCATCTCGGGGGCGGCGGCGAGCAGCGCGGGGATCAGCTCGCGCGCGACGACCTCCATGCCGCCAGTCTCTCCCGGCACGAGGTAGATCAGGTTCAGACCGACGTGCATGTGACTCGGGTGAGGCTACTAGCGTAGGCCCGCCCGAGCGGGGGACCGGCTGCCAGCCGCCGGCGCGCAAGGGAGCGCGCCTCGGCGACGGCGCCGTACTCAGTGGTGCCCGTGAGCCGGGGCGAGGGTGAGGTGGTAGCTCTTCAGTGGTGCCCGTGGGCCGGGGGATCCTCGAGGGTGAGGTGGTAGCTCTTGACGATCGTCGAATGGCCGGTGGCGCGCGTGGTGATGGTGGCCACGACGTGCAACGTCTTGTGAGACCCAAGTGCACCCTTGGAGAGCTTGAGCTTCGCCGCCCCTGTCCCGAGGGGAGAGATCGTGTACGAGACAGTGGCGAGGACGGCCGCCCTCCGCTTCGCCGAGCCGCGGCTCGCCTTCCCTGCAGCAGCCGCGGTCAGCGTGATCTTTCCCGAGATCGCGTAGCCGTTGGGATTGGAGAGGGCGAGCGAGACGAGCCCGGAGCCACCGACCGTGAACATCTTGCCAGTCAGGCCCGCCGGCTTGTTGCTCTGTTCGCGTTCCTTGGCTTCCTGGGCCGCTTTTGCTTCCTGAGCTGTTTTTGCTTCCTGAGCGGATTTCGCTGCTTGAGCGGCTTTGGTTTCCTGGGCCGCTTTGGCTTCTTGAGCTACTTTCGCTTCCTGGGCTTCTTTTTCCTGCACTTCTCGTTCTTTGGCCTGTTTGGCTTCTTCGGCTTCGTGAGCTTCTTTGGCGTGCTTAGCTTCTTCAGCTTCTTTGGCTTCTTTGGCTTCTTTGGCTTCTTTTTCAGCTTGAGCCTGTTCGGCTTCTTTTTTGGCTTTTTCTTCAGCTTCTTTTTTGCGTTTTTCTTCTTCTTCTTCGATGGCTTTGTAGGAGCGAAGCTTTGTTGCGATGAAGGTGCCGGCCGGGGGGCCGCTTGGGCCGGTAGCGGTAAAGGTGCCCGAGCCTGATATTTCGTTTTCTTCGCCGTTGACCGTTCCCGACGTCATCGTGAAGGCGTAGGGGCCGAAACCCGGGAGCATGACTTCGACCACCAGCGAGGAGACCTGGCTACCGGAGAGGCTGCCGGAGATAGTCCCCGGGAGGAAGCTCGCCAAGAGGACGCTGCCCGAGAAACCGCCGCTCGACGCTGTCATCATGTTGATGACAGACGTCCCGTGCAACGTGTGCGGTTCACCAAGGACGAATTCGCATTCTGGACAATTAAATGTAAGCGCCCATTCACCTCGCAGTTCGTCGGTCGTGGAGGCGCTTGCAGTGCTCGCAAGACCGGCGAGGGCCGTCAAGGCCAACATCACGCCCAGCAGCACCGAGCGCAGTGGCCTGGGTGGCAAAAGGGCGCGCCGCCGCGGGCCACGCGCCGTTGCGCGAGTTGCACCCGAACCCAAGGACGAGTGAGCGTGAGCGCCCACGTGCGTGCCGTCGCGCATACCGGTACCTCCTGCCGATGTCAGCCTTGCGTTGGCAGGACCTCCGCCTCCAACGCAAGGAGTCATTACCCTTACCCTTTTGCCAAGTCAACAACGATACCGGTCTCGTGACGTAAAGACAACCAAGTACAACCAAGTTTTTTCACTTGTGAGACCACTTGGGCGGGCGCGCCAGCCCGGTCTGTGTCAGCCTGGATCCAACCCGGCCAGCTCGCGCGCGCGCTGGAGGACCGCATCGATCATCGGCGCGGTGAGCCTGCCGGTGAACGTGTTCTGCTGGCTGGGGTGAAAGCAGCCGAGCAGCGGGAACGGCTCTCCGGGGTGCTCGGCCCCGTGGCCGAAGCGCGGGCGGGGCCGGGGAGCGTTCTGCCGCGAGACCATCGCCCGCAGTCGCAGAGCCGCGTCCCATGCGAACGCCCCCAGGCAGAGGACCACGCGGATGTCCGCCAGCAGGCGCAGCTCGGCCGCGCTCCACGGCAGGCACTCGTCGCGCTCGCCGCCGGTGGGGCGGTTGGCGGGCGGCGCACAGCGCACCGCAGCGGTAGCCCACGCGTCGCGCAGGCGCAGGCCGTCGGCGCGATGGGTGGAGGTCGGCTGGTTGGCGAAGCCCGCGCGCCACAGCGCCGCGAACAGGAAGTCCCCAGAGCGATCGCCGGTGAAGATCCGCCCCGTGCGGTTGCCCCCGTGCGCCGCGGGGGCCAGCCCCAGGATCAGCACCCGCGCCGCCGGGTCCCCGAAGCCCGCCACGGGGTGGGCGGCGTAGCGCTCGTGCGCGAACGCCGCGCGCCGCTCCCGCGCCACCTGCTCGCGCCACGCCACCAGCCGGGGACAGCGCCGGCAGCCTTCGATCTCGCCAGCCAGCGCCGCCAGTTCCGCTGCCCGCCCGCCCGGGCTCACGCGCCTCGCTAGCCTTTGATGGCGGCGGAGGTTCCCAGCACCGCGCCGGAGGCGCTCAGCGCCTGCACCTGTACGTAGGACTCCGGCGCCGGGGTGGCGACCGCCGTCTCGAAGCCGCTGCGCGCCGCGGTCGCGACGGGGGCGAGCTGGTGGGTGGAGGGGCCGGCGAGAACCCTCCACGCCGATACCGTGGTGGCCCCGTTCCAGCTCGCGTACACCGTCACCGGGCCCGAGGAGCTCGCGCTCGCCGCGATCGACGGCGCGCCCGCGGGGGTGCCCGCCCAGGGGAAGCGGTAGGCGCGGTAGGACTGGTCGCCCGGGGGCATGCGGGCGTCGAACAGCAGCTGGCCGGAGGAGCTGAATTCCGAGAACCACGGCTCCGCGCCCCAGCCGATGAACAGGTTGCCGCTCGCCTGCGACTGCACGTTGCCCTGGCTGCCCGCCTTCAGCGCCGTGGGGTGCTCGTACTCCGCCACCAGCGTCTCCGTGCCCGTATGCCCGTTGAGCGCCACGAGTATCCCGCGCGACTGTGGGTGCACCATCGGCACTCCGCCGTTGTCGAAGACGCTGATCAGCCCGTTCGGCTGCAGGGTCGCGTCGTGCTGGAAGGCGGTCAGCGTGCCCGAGCCCATCTTGACCGTGCTGTGCTTGCCGCCCGCGCGCGCGATCACCTGGCCGGTCTGTTCGTCGATCTCGTACAGCGTCCACGTGTTACGCGCGGAGATCAGCATGTCGCCGCCGGGCTCCTGGTCGAGCGAGTTGATGTGGAAGTAGTCGAGGGGCCATTCCGTGGTGCTGCCATACGGCGAGGAGTAAGAGTCGCTGAGCCCCACGTGATCGAGGCTGTGCCACTCGCGCCGCACGAGCCCCGTGCGCAGGTCGAGCTCCTCGAAGACGCTGTCGGTGACCGCCCCATCCTGCGGGCCCCCGACGCCGGTGAGGTTGCAGTGGATCGGGTTGAACACCGTCAGCAGCGCCGTGTCGTTCGCGGTCAGGTGGAAGTCGTGGAGATCAGCCGTGAAGCCGTTGCCGGCATGGATGTGCGCGATCTGCTTGTAGGCGCTGTTCGCGATCACCTCTTCCCCCTCGCCGAACCCCTGCGGTGGGATGTAGCCCTGCCACCACGTCAGCACCGGCTGGCCTTCGTACTGCTGCTCCTGCAGGTTGGTCGCGTAGGTCCCCCTGGGCAGCGGATCGAACCACACGAGCTGGCCGGTGTCGTCGAAGATCATCGGGCCGTCTCCGCCCGGGCCGGAGTAGGGGGTCGCGAAGACGTCCTCCGCCGGGCTCTGCCCGGAGCCCGACGTGACCTGGATCGAGGGCGACTGCAGGTTGGGCGCGGAGTGGTAGTGCTGGACCTGACTGGATGTTCCCGCGGGCTCCCTGCCCGGGGGCAGATGGCGGACCGGGTTCGGCACGGAGATCTTGAAGTGGAACGCAAAGGGCTGCGAGCCTTTGCCCTCGAGCAGCTTCCCCCGCACCGTGACCGTCTCCCCGGGCTGGAACGGCCGGGAGGGCAGGAAGCTCGCGCCGTCCCCCTGGGAGTAGGCGACCGTGCGGCCGGAGTGCCCGCCGGTGACGGAGCCGCTCACGCTCACCTGGGCCGGTTTGAGACCCGTATTCCCGCCCACCTCGAGCAAGCTGATCTGGGTGTGCGGCGAGGCGTCCAGGGAGTCCGGCAGCGGCGAGACGACGAGTTTTGTGCCGGGCAGCACATCGGTGCGGTTCAGCGTCACGGGCACGCATCCCGACGCCGGGGGTCCGCGAAACGCGGCCTCCTCGGCGATGATGCGCTTGCCGCCGACCGCGAGCGCGCCGCCGCTCGCCAGGAACACCAGCGCCCCCCCGAGCACCAGTGCGCCGCGCAGCCACCTGTGATGGAAGTGGGCCCTGCGCGTGGACCGAGCGGACCTCCAGACCCGGACAGGCGTCCACGATCCCTCAGGGTGGCCCGTCGGGCGGGGCTGCCTATTGCTCACGATGTCCCTGACCGCCGCGATGGGTGGCTCATCGATCCTCCGGTTGACGCCCTGCCGATCGGTCGCAGATTCTAGCCTCAGAGGGTTGGCGAGCCGGCCCCTCTCTCCAGTTAGACAAGCTGTACACCTGCGAGTTTCGGTGCCCCGCGCCCGAAGCCTTCAGCCTATCCCACGAGGCCGCGACGCAGGGCATGCATCCGTCGTGTTAGGCCGATGTTAGGGTTCGCGTAGAAGAATGAGAAGCAACGGCCTCATCGTCCTGCTCGCGGCGGCCTCGCTCGCCGCGGCCCTCTGCTCCTGTGGGGGGAGCGACCCCTCCGCCGCCTCCGTCGTGCTCGGCGACCCGGCCGCGATCGCCGCGGCGGCCGCCAACGCGGTCACCGTCTCCCCGCTGCCCGCGACCCCCGACGCCTCCCCCTACACCCAGATCAGCTTCCTCGGCGGCGCGGGCACCCAGGTCGCGGATGTGCGCGTGGTCGGGTCGCGCAGCGGAGTGCACAGCGGGCGCCTGCAGGCCTACTCCACCGGCACCGGGGAGAGCTTCCTGCCCGCCAAGCCGTTCGTTCCCGGGGAGCGCGTGAGCGTCCACGCCCGCGCCGGCGCGGGCACTCCGGACCAGGCGGTCGCCACCACCTTCACCGTCGCCCACCAGGCCGTCGTCAGCCAGCAGGAGTTCCCGCTCAACCCTGGAGACCCCCACGCCGTGCAGCACTACCGATCGGCTCCCACCCTCACCCCCTCCACGCTCAGCATCACAACTCCAGCCAAGGCCGGCACCGCGGGCGGGGACCTGTTCCTCGCCCCCTACCAGGGCCTTGGCTCCGCGGGGCCGATGATCGCCGAACAGAACGGCGCGCTCGTGTGGTTCCATCGGCTGCCCGCGGGCGAGGCCGCGACCAACCTCCAGGTCCAGTCCTACGAAGGCCGGCCCGTGCTCACCTGGTGGCAGGGCCGCATCCTGCGCGTGGGGTTCGGCGAGGGCGAGGACGTGATCTACGACAACTCCTACCGCCAGATCGCCGCGGTCCGCGCCGGCAACGGCTACCGCGCCGACCTCCACGAGATCCTGCTCACCCCCCAGGGCACCGCCTGGATCGACGCCTTCGACCCGATCCACATGAGCCTCGCCTCCGTGCACGGCTCCTCCCACGGAATCCTCACCGACTCCGTGATCGAGGAGATCGACGTCAAGACGGGCCTCGTGATGTGGGAGTGGCACGCGCTCGGGCACATCTCCCTGAAGGACTCCCTCAACCACGTCTCCGGGGGCGAATACCCCTGGGACTACGTCCACATCAACTCGATCTCCCCCGGGGGGGCGGGCTCCAGTCAGCCCGGGGACGTGCTGCTCTCCGCGCGCAACACGTGGACGCTGTATGACGTCAACATGCACACCGGCGGCTACAACTGGCTGTTCGGCGACGGCCCCCACTCGAGCTTCAAGCTCGGCCCCGGCGTGCGCTTCTACTGGCAACACGACGCCGAGTTTCAGCCCGGCGGAGACATCTCGGTCTTCGACAACGGCTCCGACCCCCCCAAGGAGAAGCAGTCGAGCGGCCTTGAGCTGCACGTGGACCCCTCCGCCCGCACCGTCACGCTGCTCAAGCGTTTCGTCAACCCCTCCCACACCCTGCTGGCCTCCAGTCAGGGCAACGCGCTGAGCCTACCCGGCGGCGACTGGCTGCTCGGCTACGGGGGGCTGCCCAACTTCACCGAGTTCGACCCCTCCGGCCACGTGCTGCTCGACGGGACACTCGGCAAGAACGTGCAGGACTTCCGCACCTACCTCTCGCCGTGGAGCGCTCAACCCACCACCGCGCCCGCGATCGCCGTGCAGGCAGGAGCGGGCGGGGGCGGCACGGCCACCGTGGAGGCGAGCTGGAACGGCGCCACCGCCGTCGCCTCCTGGCAGGTGCTGGCCGGGGCCTCGAGCGAAAGCCTCGCACCGCTCGTCACCGTGCCCCGCCAGGGCTTCGAGACCACCATCCACGTGACCACCACCGAGCCCGACGTCGCCGTCCGCGCTCTCTCGGCCTCCGGGCAGCCGCTTGGGAGCTCCACGGCGCAGCCCATACCGTAGTCGGGAGGCGGCACACACCTCCGGAGGAGAGACATGAAGCTGATCGGCGCAGGTCTGCCCCGCACGGGCACCCTCACACAGAAGATCGCCCTCGAAATGCTGGGGCTCGGCCCCACCTACCACATGGTCAACGTGCTCGCCGACCTCGACCAGGCCGGGTTGTGGGAACGCGCGCTCGACGGCGAGGGCCCCTGGACGAAGATCTTCGCCGGCTACGACTCCACCGTGGACTGGCCCGGCAGCTACTTCTGGGAGGAGCTGATCGACGTCTACCCCGATGCCAGGGTGCTGCTCAGCGTGCGCGACCCCGAGCAGTGGGAGCGCTCCATGCGCCAGACCGTGTGGGCCCTGCGCAACGGCGACTCGCTGGTCCGCCTGCTCTCCGACGCTCAGGCCCACGTCAACCCACGGTGGCAGGGGTTCGTGAAGATGATCGACCGCCTCGCCTGGACCGGACGCGGCACCTTCGCCGCGGGCCACGAGACGCCCGCACAGCTGATCGAGGGGATGGAGCGCCACAACGAGGCCGTCCGGCGCCGCGTCCCGTCCGAGCGGCTGCTCGTGTGGAGCGTCACCGAAGGGTGGGAGCCGCTCTGCGAGTTCCTCGGGATCCCCGTCCCGGAGGCGCCCTTCCCACACGTCAACGACTCCGTGGAGTTCGTCAACCGTGTCGTCGACGGCTCACTGGAGGCCCTACTGGAGTGGCGCGCCCAGCAGGAGCCCCCGGTGGCTGCGAACCACTGAGGGGGTGCGTCCCGAACGTGCCCAGCGGCCCGCGTTCGCCTTCCACGCGGCGCAGCCTCGCGGCCGCCGCGTTGCTCGCGGCTCTGGTGGCGCTCAACAGGTAGTCCTGAAAGCCCCCCCCTTGGGCCTCCTCCAGGCGACGCGGGAGCGATCCGTGCAGCTCCTCGCGCAGCGCCCGCTCCAGCGTCCTGTGCAGGCGCGCCTCCAGGCGGCTGTGGGCCGATCTCCGGCCGGCCGCGCCGTTGTGCAGCTCCATGCGTCCCGCTCGCGTGCGGTAGTCGTAGAGCTCGTGCTCCTGGCCCTCCCGCAGAGGGACGATCCCGTTTTCGCTCCAGTTGGAGTACGTCGCGTACTTAGCGTTCGCCGTGCGCAGCGCCACCACATGTAGCGGGGCACCCGCCGCGTAGAGCTCGGTCGCGAACTCCGTCACGGCCTCATCGGTCGTGTGCAGCACGTACGGGCGCCCCCGTGCACGCGCGTTCGCGAGGATCGCCGTCAGGTCTGCCCGCTGGGCGAGGTGCGCGTAGCGCCGCTCCCGCCGCCACGCGTTCGAGCCGCTCGCGATGCTCAGCAGCAATGGCGCCACGTCCACGCTGGAGGTCAGCTGCGTGCGCGGACGCCGCTTCGCAGCGGTGCTCGCGGCCCGCGGGTCCTTCACGATCAGCGGCACCCTGATCGCCTCCTCGTAGGCCCCCCCGCCCTTGCCGCGCAGGCCGTGGGAGGCGCCGTACTCGCCGTGGTCGGAGGTGAACACCACGACAGTGTTCGCCGCCACCTCCGGGCGGCTCTCCAGGATGCTCAGCACCCGGCCCACGTGGCCGTCCACGGTGCGCTGCAACTTCACGTACAGGTCGAGGAACGGCGTCCACGCGCCGTTCACGTCGGGCCCCGTGAACGGCACCGCGCCGAACGACGCCGCCGCCGTCTGCTGCAGCGAGAGCTGCAACCGCGGCTTGTTGTGCGCTTCCAACATCTCGGGCGTCTCGTAGTTCGGGGGCAGCCCCCGCACCAGCGCCGGTGCGCTCGCCTCCGCCGGGACGCGTTCGGTCCACTTGTGCCACCACGCGATGTCGTGCGGGTTCACGAACGACACCGTCGTGCACCACGGCTCGTGGGCGTCGCCGCCTTCGGCGAACCATTCCTCGAACTGGTCGGCGATCCGCGGGTCCATGCGCCAGCCCTGACCCGGCCCCCCGTCCGGCGAGGGGTAGGTGCCGCCCGAGAACCCATACCGCTCGAGCGACCCCGCGTCGCGCAGGACGTTCCACTTGTTGTCCCCGTGCGTCAGGTGCCACTTGCCGAACCACCACGTGCCGTAGCCGTGTTCGCGCAGCATCGTTCCCCACGTCGGGAAGCCCGGGTCCAGCGTGCTTCCCCCCGTGATCATGCACCCCGTCTGGTGCGTGTACAGACCGGTCAGCAGCGTCGAGCGCGCCGGCGTGCAGTCGTTGGAGGCTGTGTAGTGGCGCTCGAAGGAGACCCCCTCGCGGCGCAGGCGGGTGATGTTGGGCAGCATCCGCGCCATCGCCGGCGAGGCCGTGAACCACTGCGGCGCGCGCAGCTGGTCCACCACGATCACCAGGATGTTCGGTCCGCGACTCGCCCTTGGGCCCGCCGGCGCAGGCGCGGCCGGCGGAGCGGGGGGCGTTCCCGCGTGGAGCGTCCCATGACGCTGGGCATGCCTGTGGGCAAGATGCGCCGGAGCCGAAGGCTCCTCGCTCTCTTTCGCGATCGCCGCGATCGCCGCGCCCCCGCCCAGCAGCGCCCCTCCCGCCAGCAGTCCCCCCTTCAGGAACGTGCGCCTGTCGATCTGCCGTTCGCTCATATAGCCCGCAAGGTACGCCAGCGCGCCCTTTGCTCAGGCAAAGGTCGGGTTAAGACATGTTGGGACCGGAGGGCCCGCGTTTGGACCTGGGTGATCGGAGCCTGCGTCATCGGAGCCTGCATGTCGGGCCAGCGTGCATCGGCCCTCACCTCAGGAGCCCACCACGATCAGAACACCGGCGTCTCGGTGTAGTCCCCGAAGACCCGCTGCAGGGATTCCACGATCTCGCCCTCCGAGGCGCACACGCGCGCGCAGTGCAGCAGCGGCTCCATCAGGTTGCGATCCGGCTGCGCCGCCGCCTCGCGCAGCGCCGCCAGGGTGCGCTCGACCTCGGCGCCGTCGCGGGCCGCGCGCGCGGCCTGCAGGCGCCCGAGCTGCTTGCCTTCGAGGGAGGCGTCCACGCGCAGGATCGGGATCTGCTGCTCGTTCTCCAGCACGTGGCTGTTGACCCCCACCACGATCCGCTGCCCCGCGTCGATCTCCCGCTGCAGCTCGAAGGCCGCATCGGCGATCTCGCGCTGAGGGTAGTTGCGCTTGACCGCCTCCACCATCCCCCCGAGCTGCTCGATCTTCGCGAAGTACTCGTAGCAGCGCTCCTCCATCCGGTCGGTCATCGCCTCCACGAAGTAGCTGCCCCCCAGCGGGTCCACCGTGCTCGCCACCCCCGTCTCGTGCGCGATCACCTGCTGGGTGCGCAGCGCGATCTGCACCGCCTCCTCCGTCGGCAGCGCCAGCGCCTCGTCGTAGCTGTTGGTGTGCAGCGACTGTGCGCCCCCCAGCACCGCCGCGAGCGCCTCCACCGCGGTGCGCACGATGTTGTTCAGCGGCTGCTGTGCGGTCAGGCTGACGCCCGCGGTCTGCGCGTGGAAGCGCATCAGCCATGAGCGCGGGTTCTTCGCGCCGAACGTCTCGCGCATCTCCCGCGCCCAGATCCGCCGCGCCGCGCGGTACTTCGCGATCTCCTCGAAGAGGTCGATCTGGGCGTTGAAGAAGAACGACAGCCGCGGTGCGAACTCGTCCACCTCGAGGCCCCGCTCCACCGCCTGGCGCACGTAGGTGAGGCCGTCCGCGAGCGTGAACGCGAGCTCCTGCTGCGCGGTCGCACCCGCCTCGCGGATGTGGTAGCCGGAGATCGAGATCGGGTGCCAGCGCGGCATCCGCTGCGTGCACCACTCGATCATGTCCCCACACAGGCGCATCGCGGGGTCGATCGGAAAGCACCACTCCTTCTGCGCGATGTACTCCTTGAGGATGTCAGCCTGGATCGTCCCCGACAGCCGCTCCGGCGCAACCGGCCCCGAGGGAAGCTCCGCCCCCGACTCCGCCGCGGCCACGTAGAAGGCGAGCATGATCGCCGCCGGCGCGTTGATCGTCATCGACACCGACACCTCCCCCAGGTCGATGCCCGCGAACAGCGTGCGCATATCCTCGACCGTGTCCACCGCCACCCCCTCGCGCCCCACCTCCCCCAGGCTGCGCGCGTCGTCGGAGTCGTGGCCCATCAGCGAGGGCATGTCGAACGCCGTCGAGAGCCCCGTCTGCCCGTGCTCCAGCAGGTAGCGGAAGCGCTCGTTGGTCTCCTCGCTCGTCCCAAACCCCGCGAACTGGCGCATCGTCCACAGCCGCCCGCGATACATCGAGGAGTACACCCCCCGGGTGAACGGGTACTCCCCCGGCCGCCCGATCGGGTCCTCGAGCGGGGGGGTGCCGGGTGGACGGGCACCTGATCCCAGGTCCGCCTCGGTATAGAGCTCCGCGACCGGTTCCCCCGATAGCGTGCGCGGGTCTGCCGCGTCCGCCTGCGGTGGGGAGATGGCGCTTTCCACGATGCCTGCAAGATACCGATCCCCTCTGGGGGCTTTCATTGCGACAGCCGCGCTCGTGCTCTGCGGATGCGGCTCGACGCCCAGCGGAAGCCGCTCGACGCCCAGCGGAAGCCACTCGACGCTTCCCGGGGCGCGGCACCACACGACCCGGGCGACGCTGATCCTCGACTTCACGCCCAACGCGGTGCACGCCGGGATCTACCGCGCGCTGGCCGCCGGGTACTACCGGCGGGAGGGCATCGACCTGCAGGTCGTCCAACCGAGCGCCACCGCCGAACCGCTCAGCCTCGTGGACGCCGGCCGCGCGCAGTTCGGGCTCGCCGACGGCAGCGACGTCGCCGGGGAGATCGACCGCGGCGGCCACGACGAGGCGGTGATGGCGATCGTGCAGCACCCCGTCGGAGGGCTGATCGCGCTCGCCTCCGAGCGCCTGCGTTCGCCCGCCCAGCTGCAGGGCCGCGCCGTCGGGATCACCGGCGTGCCCTCCGACCGCGCGGTGTTGGACACCGAGGTGCGCCACGCCGGCGGGGACCCCGCCAAGGTGCACGTCGTGACCGTCGGCTTCAACGGCGCCCAGGCGCTCGTCGCCGGGCGCCTCTCCGCGTTCACCGGCTTCGTGCCCGACGACGGCGTGGGGCTTGCGGTCGGTGGGCATCCGATCACCCCCTTCTGGCTCGACCGCAACGGCGGCCCCGCCTACCCCGGCCTCGTGGCGTTCACCACGCGCAGCCTCGCCGCCTCCGATCCCGCGCTCGTGCATGGCTTCCTCGCCGCCACCGTCCGCGGCTACGAGGACACCCTCCGCGACCCCGCGCGCTCGCTCCGGGACCTCCTGCGCCAGAACCCCTCGCTGCCTCGCGCGCTCACCGCCGCCTCGCTGCGCGCCTACCTCCCCCTGTTCTCCGCCCCCGGCGTACCGCTCGGGACCATCCAGCCCGCCAGCGTCGCCGAACTGTCGAGCTGGATGCTCGCCAACCGCCTGATCGGCGCCCCGATCCCCTTCGCACGCTACGGGAGCGACGCCTTCCTGCCTGACGCCCGCGCCGGATAGAGCCCTCCTCGCCGCACACATAGGCTGGGCATTTTTCTATATGTGGTATTTTTACAAGTCCTTGATAAGGACGTACATAGATGTATAATGCCAAGTGCAATGCGTGGCGAGGGAATGCGCCGCCGCGGGGGTTGGCAGGGAGAGGAGCGGGGCAGAGGGTTTGACTTGAGTGCCCGGCGCGGGAGGCCGCGATGCGGCTGCTCGTGACCGGCGCCAGCGGGCTGGTCGGCTCGAATCTCGCCGCCGCCGCGGCGCAGCAGAGCTGGAACGTGCTCGGCACCTGGCGCGAGACGCCCGTAAGCGTGCCCGGCGCGCGCACCGCCCCGCTCGACGTGGCCGACCGCCACGCCTGCGTCGCGCTCGCCGAAGAGCTCGAGCCCGACGTGGTCGTGCACGCCGCCGCGGAGAGCTCCCCGGGGCGCCTGCAGCGCGAGCCCCGCCTGGCCGAGCTGAACCTGCTCGGAGCCGAGAACACGCTCGCCGCCGCGCGCGCGGTGCGCGCGCGCTACGTGCTCGTCTCCTGTGACCTTGTCTTCAGCGGGCTGCTGCCCTCGGGGGAGTGCTGGGACGAGGAGGACCCGGCCGAGCCGATCGACGCGCTTGGGCGCTCGCTCCTCGCCCGCGAGCGCCTCACCGAGCGCTTCAGCGGCAACTGGCTGATCACCCGCCCCGCCGACGTGTACGGGGTCAACCTCTCGATTCCCGCCGCGGGCGGGAACGGAGCGGGACCGGTGAGCCGGTCCGCGGCCGCGCTCGCGCACGAGCGCCACGTGTGGGAGCGCTCCGGCGCTCCCCTGCGCTGGGTTGAGTGGCTGCGCGCCGGGCGGCCCCTCGCGGCGCCCTCGGGCATCCGCCGCTCGCCCACCTACGCGTGGGACTACGCCCAGCGCGTCTGCGAGCTGATCGCCCAGGAGTGCGAGGGCGTCTACAACACCGCGGGTCCCACGATCCTCGGCCGGCTCGCGCACCTGCGCCTGCTCGCGCGCGTTTTCGACTGCGACCTGGGGCTCGTCCAGGAGGGCTCCACCGTGGCCTTCCTGCGCGCCGGCGGCGAGGAGATTGAGAGCCCGCCCGCCCTCGGATTCCCGCTGCCCGCCAACACCGCGCTCTGCAACGACAAGGCGACGTTCGTGCTCGGCCGCCCCGCGGCCGACCCCTTCACGGGCCACCGCCTCGTGCGCCGCGAGCTCGAGCGGCTGCTCGACCCGTTTGTGCTGGACGGGGCGAGTCTTCTGTCCCACACGAGGACCGATGCGCCCCCCAGGTGGGCGGACCTGGGCGGGCGGGCCTCAGACACGGGCGGGCACGACACCTCTACCGCTGTTCCCGACCCTACGCGGGGCGCACTAGGCTGAGAACGTGTACGGAACGCTCGAGGACACCACGCTGCTGCAGGGCGAGCTCGCGCGCGTGGTGGGCGCCGAGCATGTTCTCGGGCCCACCCCCCGGGCGGGCGTGGCGGGCGTGCTGCCAACAGACTCTCGCCGTACGACCACGACGCCACCCGCAGCCGCGGGCTGAGCGGTCGCGCCGACCTCGTCGTGCGCCCCTCCTGCGCCGCCGAGGTCGCCGCCGTGATGGCCCTCTGCTACGAGCGCGACGTCCCCCTGATCCCACGCGGGGGCGGCACCGGCCTCGCGGGCGGAGCGGTGCCGCTCGGGGGCGGGGTCGTGTGCTCGCTGGAGCGCCTGCGCGCGATCCGCGAACTGGAGCCCGCGCTGTGGCGCATCCACCCCGAGGCCGGTGTCCCCACCCGCCACGTGCAGCGGCTCGCGCGCGAGAACGGGCTCTGCTTCCCGCCCGACCCCGGAGCCGCCGAGCAGTCGCAGATCGGCGGCAACGCCGCGACCAACGCCGGCGGGCCCCACGCCTTCAAGTACGGGGTCACCGGCAACTGGGTCACCGGCCTCGAGGCGGTGATCCCGCCCGGCGAGACGATCGCGCTCGGCGGGCCCTACCGCAAGGACGTCGCCGGGTACGACCTCAAGAGCCTGCTCGTCGGCTCCGAGGGGACGCTTGGGATCATCACCGCGGTGCGCCTGCGGCTGATGCCCGCCCCCGCTGCCGCGCTGCCGCTGCTCTCCTTCCACGCCACCCGCGCGGAGGGCTGCGCGGCGATCCTCGATGTGCTCGCCGCCGGAGTGGTGCCCGCCGCGCTGGACTTCCTCGACGGGGACGCCCTGCGGATGGCGGCCGGCGCATACCCGGGGGCGCTGCCGGTGCACGCCGAGTTCGCGCTGCTCGCGGAGGTCGACGGCACCGTCGAGGAGGCCCGCACCGCGCACGTCGAGCTCGCCGCCGCGCTCGGCCCGCACGCGATCGACCTGCGCCGCCCCGACCGCGAGGCGCTGTGGCTGTGGCGCGACCGCGTCCCCGGGGCCGTCGCCGCGATGCGCGGGGGGAAGGTCTCCGAGGACGTCGTCGTCCCCGTCGAGCGCCTCGCCGAAGCGCTCGAGCGCTTCGCGGAGATCGCCGCTCGTCACGGGCTGCGCTCCTGCGCGTGGGGTCACGGCGCCGACGGCAACGTGCACGCCAACCTGCTCCTCGACCCCCGTGACGAGGGGGAGCTCGCCGCCGCCGCGGCCGCCACCGACGAGCTGTTTGCGCTCGCGATCGAGCTCGGCGGCTCGATCAGCGGGGAGCACGGCGTCGGCTGGCTCAAGCGCGGCCAGCTCGCTCGCCAGTGGCCCGACGGGGCGCTGCGCCTGCACGAGGAGATCAAGCGTGCGTTCGACCCCAAGGGCCTCCTGAATCCCGGGAAGAAGCTTGCGCGTCTTCCCTGAGTTCTTTGTCGGGGGGTGGTCGGGAGGGGGGCCTGCCCCCCTCCCGACTCTCCAACGGGCCTCCTGAATCCCGGCAAGAAGCTCGCTCGCTGATAGCGGCCCGCCCACAGGGTGGGTGGCTCCGAATAGTGGGGCGGCTGGCAGCAACCAGCGGGGGGAGGGCTCCGCGACAGGCCCGCGAGAGCTGCGCGCGGCCTCCGCGCCGACTCGATCTCGCGACGCCGTTAGGCGTCCATCCCATTCTGGCAAGCGGTCTTTCCGCTCAGCGCGCTAGTCTGCGCGCCTGCTTGGTATCCAACCCGAAAGGAAGTCCCTATGAACAAGACACAGCTCGTTCAACGCACTCTCCGCCGACAGCGGTCTCTCCAAAGCCGACTCCTCGCGCGCGCTCGAGTCGTTCGTGAGCACCGTCGGCAAGGCGCTCAAGAAAGGTGACGAGGTCGTGATCACCGGCTTCGGCAAGTTCTCCGTGGTCAAACGGGCCGCGCGCCAGGGCGTCAACCCCCGCACCGGGGAGAAAGTCAAGATCAAAGCCTCCAAGGCCCCCAAGTTCACTCCCGGAGCCGGCCTCAAGCACATCGTTCACCCCAAGAAATAGCCTCGCGCCGCAGTCGGGCGCGGGCCGCCACACGCCCGCACATCTTCACAGCCACAGGAGGAGTTCGAGGGAGGACGTCGCCGCGCGCGGTCAGTGGGCGTGCGCGCGTGGTAGCGTCGCGCCATGCCTCGCGTCGAAGAGCTTGAGCTCCCCACGCTCGACTACCTCAACCCCGCCCTGCACGGCGAGCGCTACCACGCCGCGATGCGCGAGTTGTTGGCCGATCTTCGATCGGTTCACGGGTGGCTCGCCGCCGGGCCCTACGGATACGCGGTGCTCGACCGCGAGGCCGTCGAGTTCTTTCTGCGCACCCGCTCCGCCGTCTTCCCCGGAATGACCATCGCGGAGATTTTCGACGTCCGCGAGGGGCCCCTCTACGAGGAGATGCGCCGCAACATCCTCCACATCAACGGCCCCGACCACACGCGCCTGCGCAGCCTCGTCAATCCCGCGCTCTCGCCCCGTGCCGTCGAGCGCTACCGGCCCGTCCTGCGCGGGATTTTGGAGGATCTTTTTGCGAAGTTGGACGGTGACCGCTGCGAGTTCGTCAATGACCTCGCCAAGCCCTACCCCTCGCAGGCGATCGCCTACGTGATGGGGGCGCCGCTTGAGGATGCCCCGCGCCTGCACCACTGGTCCACCTGGATCCAGCGCCAGTTCGACGCGATCTCGATGGTGGAGCAGCGCGCGGGCATCGAACAGGCCGTCGCCGAGTTCTACGAGTACGCGTGGGCGCTCGTGCGCGCGCGCCGCGAGAGCCCCGGCGAGGACCTCATCTCGCTGCTGATCGCCGCCGAAGAGGAGGGCGAGCGGCTCTCCGACGTCGAGTGCGTCAACCTCGTGCTCAACGTCCTCATCGGCGGGGTGGACACCACCCAGAGCCAGCTCGCCCACGCCGTCCGCCTGCTCGCCGAACACCCCGCGCAGTGGGCGCTGCTCGCCGAGCGCCCCGAGCTGGTTCCGCAGGCCGTCGAGGAGGCGCTGCGCTTCGAGCCCATCACCCCCTTCACCGCCCGCATCGTCGTGGAGGAGCTCACCTTCCGCGACGTCACCTTCCCCGCCGGCACGATCGTCATGGTCTGCGCCTTCACCGGCAACCGCGACCTCCCCGAGGACGGTGGAGAGCCGGACCTCTTCGACATCGCCGCCGACCGCGGCCGCGCGCGGGCGCTTACCTTCGGGGCCGGTGTCCACTACTGCCTCGGCGCCAACCTCGCTCGCGTCGAGCTCCAGGAGGCGCTCGCCTTCCTGGCGCCCCGGATGCCCGGCCTTGAGCTCGCCGGTGAGCCCGTGTTCGAGGGCATCACCGGCATCTACGGGCTCGCCGAGCTGCCTCTGCGCTTCGGGTAGGGCCCTCTGTCCGTTTACTCGGACCATTCCACCTTCCCGTGGCACAATTGGGAGGGGGGTCCTCGCCGACCCCCGGACGACTGGGAGGAGTGGCTCTGCGTGCACTGAAGGGAACCCTCGTCGCGGGCCTCGCGCTCGCGGTTCTTGCGGCTGCCGCGCAGGCCGGGGAGTACCACGTGTACTCGTGTCGTACCCCCGCCGGGCTCGTCGCGCCCACCGATGGGTGGAGCGCGCCGGCGCATCCCGTCTACGACCCGACCTCCAACACGTGCGAAACGGGGGGCGGGCTCGTGGCGGCGCTGGATGCTGGCTATGTACACGTCCCCGACTCCGCAACCGACAAAGCGACGTGGGCGTTTGAAGCTCCCGGAGGTGAGACGCTCGCGGCGGCCACATTGTGGCGCGCGGGAGACACGCTTGGTGGCGCAGGTGAAAACGCTTCATATGTCTTCTGGCTATCGGGGTTCGCCGCAATGGGTCCCACCGCGCACATCTTTGACGAATGTGCCGCTGGTGAAGGCTGCCTGGGGAGGGGCAGTACAACAAATCCGATGGCAGCGGAAAATCGTGTCATCGCCCCGAGCAGTGCACTCAGTAGTCGATACCTGGCTTTGAGCACCTACTGTGGATCTTTTGTCAAGACGTCATGCCCTGCCGACGAAGGCGACACGATCACCTACGCCGCCATCGTGGAGCTCTTCGCCGCCGACCTCGTCCTTTCCCAGCCCACGCCGCCCACCGTCTCCGCCGTCGGCGGAGGCCTCGCCGTTGACCCCTCCGTGCAGGGCACGAGCGACGTGTCCTTCCACGCCGCCGACTCCGACTCCGGGGTCTACGAAGCGCTCGTCCTCCTCGACGGACAGCTGGTTGACCGGCGCGTGCTGGACGAAAACGGGGGACGCTGCCGCAACGTGGGTGGGACCACCGACGGGCTGCCTGCCTTCCTCTACACCCAGCCCTGCCCTGCCGCGGTGAGCGCCGACGTGCCGTTCGACACCACAGGGCTCTCCAACGGCGCCCACCACCTGGTGGTGACCGTTACCGACGCCGCGGGCAACGCTGCCACCGTGCTCGACCGCGAGATCGCCGTCGCCAACCCGCTGCCGCCCCCCAACCCGTTGCCCACCCCCGAAGCCTGCGCAAGCGCGACCGCCGGCGGCGCCGGCACCGCCCACGTGACCCTCACCGCGCGCTGGAGGTCCCGCGCCGGCACCCGCCTGCGTGGCCGCTACGGTGCCGCGCACACGATCGAGGGGCGGCTCACCGGCCCCGCGGGAGCGCCGCTCGCGGGGGTGCAGCTGGAGGTCTGCGAGCTCCCCGACTACACCGGCGCCCGCGCGCGTCGGCTCGTCGCCCCCCGCACCGGGGCGGACGGCCGCTGGAGCCTCTCGCTGCCCCGCGACCTGCCCTCCTGCGAGCTGCGCATCGACTACCGCACCAACCCCCTCGACGTCCTCCCCGCGGCCACCCGCACGCTGACCCTGACCGTGCCCGCCGCACCACGGCTGCGCATCTTTCCGCGCACCGCGAGCTCCGCGGGCGCGATCCGCTTCAGCGGCCGACTGCTCGGCGGTCCGATCCCCGCCGGGGGCAAGCAGCTCGTTCTCGAGGCCCGCGCTCCCGGCGCGCGCTGGATCGAGTTCCACGTGATCCGCACCGGCGCCCGCGGGCGCTTCGGGTACCTCTACCGCTTCCGCCTCCCCGGACCCGCCCGCTACCAGTTCCGCGTCCTCTGCGAACCCGAGGCCGACTTCCCGTTCGCCGCCGGGGTCTCGAACGTGGTGGGGGTGTTCGAGCGGTGAGGGGCACCGAGCGTGCTGTTGCCGCTCAGGCTACTTCCCATATGACACGTAGTTGTCCTTCTCTTGGCACGGTCCGTTGCGCACCCTCGCGCGCTGCTCCTGGGGCTGAACGTCGGCCCCAACATTGCGGCGACGGGGTCTCTCTCAGCGTTCCTGTGGTGGCGTGCCGCGCGACAGGTAAACGCGCAACCGTCTCGTGGCCTTCTCGTGTCGAGGAGCTCCCCTCGCCGTCTTCGCGATGTTCGTCGCGCTGGGGGGTCACTACCATTCTGCCGACGGTGAACGTCAGCTGAGCTCGACGCCGTGCTCGGCCAGCCACTGGACGTAGGAGGCCGTGAAGCTCGGGAGGAGCTTCAGCAGGGAGTGCACTGCGGTGTGCACGTCGTCGGCGTCGACATAGGCGTAGGCGTGACGCAGAGCTCCTTGAGCTGCACGAGTTTGTAGGTCTGCTCGCCATTCAGTGCGCCATCGGCCCGCAGCGCCTCGATGTCGGCGTTTGCGCTCGGTCGGCGCCCGGCGGGGCGCAGTCCGGTCAACGTCGCCGCGAAGCGCACCAACTCCACAGCGTTGTCCACGAGGGCGCGGAGGTTGCCCGTGACCTGCACGACCCGGTTGTGCTCCTCGGCCGAGAACGCCTCGTATGCTGCCTGCCACGCGTCGCGGTCGAAATCCGCCCCGAACTGACGCATCGCCAGCAGCAGCGCCTCGCGCTCCAGTGGCATGCGCTCCAAGTGTCGCTCGATGCGTTCGCGATCCTCCTCGGAGACGGTCACCTGGCGGCGGCGGCGCTGCTCGCCGGGCAAGGGATCCGCGTCATCGCGTCCCGGCCCACCTACGCTCCGGTCAGTTGCGCGATGGCCTGAGCTGCGCGACGATGGCGCTCTGCGCGTGCCTGCGCCGCGGCGCGCTCGATACCCCGACGTTTGGAGATGAGCGCCGGCCAGGAGCCCTCACGGTCCACCAGGGGGCGTCCGTCTCGCATGATCGCGCCGAGGAGCGCCGGGTCGTGTGCGCGCACGTGCGCCAATGAGAGCACCTCGACGTCGCGCCCGAGCGCTCGCGTCAAGCGCGCGGCGAGGTAGGAGAGGTACATCGGGCGCTCCTCGGCGAGAGAGACCAGCACATCCACGTCCGAGTCCTCTCCCTCGCGCCCGCGAGCTACCGACCCGAAGAGCACCGCCAGGCGGACGTTGCGCTCAGTCCTCAGCGCCTCTGTGACCGCGGAGATGGTCTTCCAGTGCTCGCGCAGGTACGCCCGCTCATCGGCCGTCAGATCGAACTGTCGCAGGCCGGGACGGCGGCAGCGCACGGTTCCTCGCTGCACAGCTCGTCGCAGGGTTCGCTCGGGTACGTCGATATCCCGCGCTATCGCCGGAAGATCTGAGCGCATGCTCTCAGTATACGTCCGGTATGGCCGTTAGCCCGGCTTTACGCCTCCGCCAAACCCGGCCCGGCTCACAGGGAGCAAAGCTCACCGGCAGCGGAGAGATCGGCCAAAGGCGAACTCGGCGGCGATGTGGCGCTCTCCTCCAATGGGAACACCGCGCTGATCGGGGGCGAGGCCGATAGAGAGGACGTCGGCGCGGCGTGGGTGTTTGCGAACCCGCCAGTCGAGCGTCACTCCCACCACAACCGTCACGCCGCCGCCGGTGGTCGCAGACGCCGCCCAGTCCAACCGTAGCTGGTGGGAGGACAAGCAACCGGCCAGCTTCGCGCAAGCACAAGCTCCCCCTGCTCGGCACGACGTTCTCCTGCACGCTCAACGAGCAGGCAAGCGCTCGCCCGCAGCGGGGGCGTCCGCCCAAAGACAACCCATCCCGGACCCAACGCGGGGTCCAACTACACGTCACATGGGAAAGTAGCCTGATCGGCAACACGTGCGAAGCCTGGTCGCGCAGATGACCGGATTGGCGCGGCGGGGGCTATGGCGCGGGCCGACTGGCTTGGTCCGCCTCGGTGATTGCATCGCGCAGGGCCTGCTCGAAGGATCTGGGTTGGATGTCGAACAGCTCCATACCGGATGGGTCGGTGATGGTCGTATCGGTGGAGAGCCCCTCGATCAATGGTCTCGCGACGCCTGCGTCGACGGGTGTGATGAGCCCGATCCAGTGCGAGGAGAGCCACGGTGTCAGCAGCGGTACGGGGATGCGTGGGCGGTGGTGCAGTCCCAGCGCGTCGGCCATTTGGTCGAGCATCTCCCCGTATGTGAGTATTTCGGCCGACCCGATCTGGATCTCGCGGGAGCGCGTCTCGGGTATACCGGGAGCCTCGATGAGGTAGCGCAGCACGTCGCCGATGGCGATCGCCTGGGTGGGTGTGGCCAGCCACGAGGGTGCGAGCATCACCGGCAGGCGCTCGACCAGCGAGCGCAGCGTTCGGTAGCTCTCCGATCCGGCTCCCACCACCATGCCGGCGCGAAACCAACTCAGCGGTGGTCCCTCATCGCGCAGGATCTCTCCGACGCGCAGCCGCGAGCGCAGGTGCTGGGATGCGGGGCGATCACCGAGGCCGCCGAGGTAGACGATCCGCTCGATGCCCGTGGCGAGCGCGAAGCGAGCGAAGTTGGAAGCCGCGGTGGCGTCGCGTTGCTCGTAGTCGGAGTCGCCGCCGCGACCCATCGAGTGGACGAGATAGTAGGCCGTCGTGTAGCCCTCGCCGATGGCGCTGAGGGAGCTCGGGTCGAGCATGTCGGCGCGGTGTACCTTGACGGCTGGATCGAAGCTGACCCGGCTCGGGTCGCGTGCGACGCACCCGACCGGTTCGCCGAGCGCCCCCAGCTCGCGCACCAGCCGGCTGCCGACGTAGCCGGAGGCTCCGGTGACGAGCGCACGGACCATGTTCAAGAAGCCAGCGCCCGTGGCGCTTCGTACGCGCTCGTAGGGCCGGCGTACTGGCGCCATTGCGGCTTGGCCAGCGTCATTTGTATGACGCCGATCCGCCGCTCGGCGAACCCGGCCTCGCAGTAGGCGAGGTACATCCGCCACAGCCGCCGAAAGCGCTCGTCGTAGCCGAGATCCTCGAGGCGCGCGGTCGCGGCCTCGAAGTTGGCGCGCCAGCGCCGCAGCGTCTCGGCGTAGTGCGGCGTCAGATCCTTGAGTCCGACGGTTCGCATGTCGGTGCGTTGAGCGACGCAGCGTGCGATCACCGCGAGCGAGGGCAGGCAGCCGCCCGGGAAGATGTGGGTGCGGATGAAGCTCCGCGAGGCCTTCTCGACCTCGTAGACATGGTCATCGACGGTTATCGCCTGAAGCAGCATCCTCCCGTGAGCGGCGAGCAGGTTCGAGCAGCGCGCAAAGAACGTGCCGAAGTCGCGATACCCGACGGCCTCGATCATCTCGATCGAGACGAGCTTCTCGTAGCGTCCGCGCAGGTCGCGATAGTCCTCGCACAGCACCGTGACTCGATCGGCGACCCCGGCCGCCTGCACCCATTCACGGGCGTGCTCGTACTGCTCGCGCGAGATCGTAGTGGTCGTTACCTGGCAGCCCCTCGTTCTCGCGGCGTGGACGGCGAGACCGCCCCATCCCGTGCCGATCTCGAGCACGTGGTCGCCGGCTCGCAGATCGAGCTCGCGACACACCAGCTCGAGCTTCGCTCTCGATGCCTGCGCGAGCGTCATCCCTGCACGCGGGAAGTACGCCGAGGAGTACATCATCGTCTCGTCGAGCATCAACGCGAAGAGCTCGTTCCCGAGGTCGTAGTGGGCCGCGATGCCGCGGCGGCTGCGCGCGCGCGTGTTGCGTGCGCGGATACCCCGCGCGGCCTGCAGCGGGACCCGTGCCGGCGCGACGCGGCGACGCCACTCGTCGAGGCTCCTCGCGTTGCGCGCTGCCACGCGCACCACGGCCGTCAGATCCGGGGACTCCCACAAGCCCTGCATGTATGCCTCGGCCATCCCGCGGCTGCCGTGCAGCAACCTCGGCCACAGGCGTGGCGAGCGAACCTGCACCGTAGCCTGCGGGCTGCCGTGACCCAGCACCAGCCGGCGCTCGCCGTCCACGACAGTCAGCTGGCCTGACCGCAGACGCTCCAGCAGGCCAAGCGCGATTCCTCGCGCGACGCGCTGCGCCACCGTCACGCTGACTCCTCGGGACGGGGGTGCAGCGGCACGCCCCTAAGCTTCAGCGCGAGCGCATGTCCATAGATGAGCGCGAGCACGCGCAGCGTCGCCGCTGGGTAGCGCGCGGTGACACCAGCCAGACCGCGGCGAGTCAGCGGCGCACGACGCAGCGCGAGCGTCGCGTCAAACGCGAGCGCTCCATGCTCGTGGCTTTCGATGTGAACCGCCAACGTTGCGCCGGGCGCAACTGCGCGCAAGGTGTAGCGCTGCTCCATCCCCATGAACGGGGATACGTGCAGCGCCTTCGCGAGGCTGGCGGCCAGCACCGGGCCTTCGCCGCTGCGCTCGAGCACGTAAGCGTGCCGTTCCCCCGACGGCGTGCTGGTCACCTCCGCCACGACCGCGTCGAGCTGCTCCTGGGGCGTGAAGCAGTAGTAGAAGCTGACAGGGTTGAAGCAGTGTCCGAACGTGCGCAGGTGCGTGAGCAAACGAATCGGGCCCGTGGGCGCGCTGCCCGTCCGGCGCTCGAGGAGCATACGCACGGCGTCCGCAAGCCCAATGTGGGGATCGCCAAGGTAGTCGCCCCGGCGGAACCGCACCAGGCCCGGGTGACCGGCGATGAGCCGGCCGGCGAGCAGGCCATCCAACTCCTCCAGATCGAGATACACGAGCGCGACGCGGTGGCGCAGCTCGTGCGCGCTCACCGCAAAGCGACGGTGACGGATCGTGCCCTCATAGATCGCGCTGACCGTCATATCCGCACCGGTTGCGCCCGCTGCGAGCCGAGCTCGCCCACCACCCGTCGCGCGCTGCTGAGGCCGTCCTCGTGAAAGCCCCATCCCCAGTAGGCGCCGCAGTAGTGCGTGCGATTGCGTCCGCTGATCTCGTGGTGGCGTGCCTGCGCGGCGACACCCGCAGGGGTGTAGACAGGGTGCGCGTACTGCATCCTGCAAATGATCTGCTCCGGGTCGATCGCCTCCGTGCGGTTGAGCGTGACGCAGAACTCGCGGTCGGCGCGCAACGACTGCAGACGGTTCATGTGGTAGGTCACCGTGCAGCGCCCTCGAGCACCGGCGCCGAGATGGAAGTTCCAGCTCGCCCACGCGCGCCGGCGCCGCGGAAGCAGCGAGCGATCGGTGTGGAGGACCACCTCGTTCTGTTGATAGGGAATCGCTCCAAGCAGCTCGCGCTCGCGCTCGCTCGGATCGGCCAGCAGCGCGAGCGCCTGGTCGGAGTGCGTCGCGATCACGACCGCGTCGAAGCGCTCCGGCTCATAGCCGCGCGAGGACACCGTGACATGGCTGGGATGACGACAGACCTCCGTCACCGGTGTCGAGAGCCTGAGATGCTCGCGCCAGGGCCTCATGAGCGCCTGCACATAATTGCGCGACCCACCGGTGATCGTCCGCCAGTGTGGCCGGTCACGGAATCCCAGTACCCCGTGATTCTCGAAGAACTCGACCAAGAAGCGCGCCGGGAAAGACCACATCTGCGCCGGGTCCGCGGACCACACAGCCGACGCCTGCGGGACGATCAGCCGCTCGACGAACATGCGTGAATAGCGCTGCTGTGAAAGCCAGTCTCCCAGCGGCGGGGCCTCCTCGGAGGCAAGCAGCCGACGGGCGTCCCGATTGAAGCGGATCAGGTCGGCGATCATCCGGTGAAAGGCTGGCGCGATCAGATTGCCGCGAGTCGCGAACAAGCCGTTCGGTGAGGCCCCGTTGTACTCGAAGCCCACGCCGTCGCTCACCCCGAAGCTCATCTGCGACGGCTGAGTCGCCACGCCAAGCTCGCCGAGCAAGCGTTCCAACCCAGGATAATTACGGTCGTTGAAGACGACGAAGCCCGTATCGAGATCGTAGGCTCCGGTGTCTGTCTCGACATGCACCGTGTTGGCGTGCCCTCCCGCCCGGTCGGTCGCCTCGAATACGACCAGTTCGTGATCGCGGTGCAGCACATGCGCGCACACGAGCCCGGAGACTCCCGCACCGACGATCGCGATCCTCATGCGTGTCCTACGGCATCGAACGTTCCCAGAGTCATTTACATAGCACCATTCTGCCTACGGGGCAGAGACGGACGGGGACGCGGCAGCCGATGCGCCATGCTTGTTGTGTGCGGTATTCGCCCCGCTACCCAGGGTCGCCGTCCGTGCTCGGCTCACTGCTTGACAGGACTCTCGATCGCACCGTGCTCGTGGGCTGTGGCTCACTGCTCGACAGGACTCTCGATCGCACCGTGCTCGTGGGCTGTGGCTCGCTGCTCGACACGATCCTCGACCGCACCGTCCTTGCGGGCTATACGCGCGTCGGCTATCGCATGCGCAGGTGCTCGTGGAGCACTGCCGACCTGCAGCCGATGGGTGGGAAGGTCGTGCTCCTCACCGGTGGAACCTCGGGTCTCGGCCTCGCCGCCGCCGAGGGCTTCGCACGTCTCGGCGCGACGGTCCGGTTGGCGGTCCGCAGCGAGCAGCGCGGCGAGCGCGCCCGTGCGCAGATCGTGGCACGGTCTCCCAACAGCGACATTCAGGTCGGCCTCTGCGACCTCAGTGACCTGAAATCCGTGCGGCAGTCCGCCGAGCGCCTCGGTGGGGAGATGGGACGCCTCGACGTGCTCGTCAACAACGCGGGCGCACTTGCGAGCGAGCGGACGCTCTCGGTTGATGGCATCGAGCTGACCTTCGCGACCAACGTCCTTGGACCGTTCCTGCTGACCAACCTACTCCTCCCTCTGCTCGAGCAGAGCAAGCCCGCCCGCATCATCAATGTTTCCTCGGGCGGCATGTACACACAGCGAATCCACCTCGACGACCTGCAGATGGCCCATGAGGAGTTCGACGGCCCGACCGCGTACGCGCGCACCAAGCGCGCCCAGGTCATCCTGAGCGAACTGTGGGCAGAGAGGTTGCGAGGCACCGGTGTCGTTGTCCACGCGATGCACCCAGGCTGGGCGGACACCCCGGGCCTTGAGTCCTCGCTGCCACGCTTCTACGGTCTGACAAAGCGACTGCTGCGCACGCCCCAAGAAGGCGCCGACACGATCGTCTGGCTCGGCGCCGCTGTCGAGCCGGCGCGCAGCTCAGGCGGCTTCTGGCATGACCGCCGAGAGCGCCCGACCCACCGCGTGCCGTGGACCAAGCAGACGCCCCAGGACCGCGAGCGGCTATGGACCGAATGCGAACGCCTCAGCGGCTGGCACCAGACACCGACTCCGGTCAACCCCGACTCAAACCGCTAAGGAGAACCAATGGCCCACTACAAGTGCTCGTCGGGGCGCTCTTGGTGCAGATCATCTGCAGCGACACCTGTGGTCCCATGAGGTAGCGCCACCACATGTTGCAGGCGACGC
Organism: uncultured Solirubrobacterales bacterium; assembly: GCA_963703395.1. Taxonomy (GTDB): domain Bacteria; phylum Actinomycetota; class Thermoleophilia; order Solirubrobacterales; family Solirubrobacteraceae; genus Palsa-744. Next base: position 2,883,651 of record OY969817.1, read on the forward strand.
ACGAACGCCCGCCGGCGGGCGACGTTGATCGCCGCGAGCTTGAGCGAGCCCAGCATGCTCGCCTCACCGTATGCGCATAACCGAGCCCGCGTTCGACGTCTTAGTCTTAGGCGTCGAGCGCCGCGCGTACCACCTCCGCCAGCGTCCGTCCGTCGCGCGCGCGCAGCTCCTCGATCCGATTCCGCTGCTCCTGGGTCAGGTACACCTGGGTTCGTGCGGAGGACATATACAGCGCAGTATACAGCCTAATGGGATCTACTCCCTGTGGTTCGAGCACTGAGGGCAAGTAGGGTCCGAGAACGTGAGCACAAACATCTCAGCGCAACTCCTCTGTCCCATGTGCAATGGGCAGTCACGCTTTGCATTCGAGGTGGGGGACCGCAACCGCGGACTCGGGCCGGTGCGCTCCCTCTATCGGCGCTGCGAGGGTTGCGGGACCGTGTTCGCTTCAAAGATTCCCGACGATCTGGGTCGCTACTACGAGGCCGACGGCTATGGGTCCCACAGCGACCATTTTGTCGAGGAGTTCGTGCGACGCGAGCAGGCGAAGGTTGAGCTTGTGTCGCGATTTGCCCCCGCGGGCCGCGTGGTGGAGATCGGGCCGGGTCCGGGAATGTTCGCGCGTGCCGCTCTCCGTGCTGGGTTCGACTATCGCGCGATCGAGATGGACCCCAGCTACTGCCGCTACCTCGCCGACGAGCTCGGCGTGCAGGCGATCAACAGCGATGCGCCGGTTGACGCTCTATCCACACTCGCGCCGAGCCGAGCGATCGTGATGTGGCACGCAATCGAGCACCTCCCTCATCCCGCAGATGTGCTTCTCGCCGCGAGCGAGAACCTCCAGGACGGCGGCGTGCTCGCTATCTCCACCCCCAACCCCGATTCGCTGCAATTCCGGCTCCTCGGCCGCTACTGGGCGCATCTCGACGCGCCGCGTCATTTTCAGCTGATCCCGCACTCCGCCCTCCGGAGCAGCCTCGCCAGGCTAGGTATGCGCCATGTCCTGACGACCACCACCGATCCGGTCGGCCTGGAGTGCAATCGCCTGGGATGGGAGTACGCAATCCGCCGCCACCCCGCCCGCCGGTCATCGACTGCTACGAGTATGCGGCTGGCGAAGCTCCTCACCATCGGTTTTGGTCCGTTGGAGGAGCACCGGCTGCTGGGCGCCGCCTACACCTCGCTCTTCGTCAAGGATCCGGCCCACGATCGTCTGTAGTGGCATCTGAAGCCCCGAGGCTTCCCCTACCCAGAGCGGCCGGGAACAATCGCGCGAGCGCCCCACGCAAATCGCGCGAGCAGCAGTTTCCGATCACGATCGCCGGACTCGTACCTGCGCGTTTGATTGTCCGCAACGAGCAGCCCTTCCTGCTCGGCCTGCCAGAACGTATGGCTGCTATCCCACTGCTCCTGCTCGTAGCAGACACCCTCGAGATCGACCACGAGCACGCGCAGACCGAGATCCTGCACTTGGCGAGTGTAGCTGTGCCGGCCGCTCTCCAGCGCGAAGGCGTGCACCTTGCGGCGCGGGCGACGTCCTCGAGGATTCAGCGACGCGAACAGCACGCGATCCACCAGGAAGGCAGTCGTGCGCAGGTGCGCTGCTGGGAAGGAGTCGAAGCCGACCACAGCCTCGATTGTCGCCCGCCAAGTGTTCAGCTGCCGCCGTGCGCGCGGGAAGCGGTCGGGCTCACCGAAGCGCTCGCGGTCGATCGCCAGGAACTGCTCTTGCATCCAGTGTCGGTCGGGAAACACGGAGCGGTAAGGGCTGGGCAGGTGGCGGTCGTGCAGAAGATGCGAGCGCTGCGAGCCCCACGAGCCGGTGGCGCCGACGAGTCCAGCGCGGGGTTCGTCGAGTGCGCTCTGAAGCTTCGCGAGCCAGTTGGGAGCCAGGATCTCGCTGTGGGAGTTCAGGAAGCACAGCCGCTCGTGCTCAAGCCGCTCGGCTACCCGCGCGTAGGCCGCGAGGTCTTGGACGGGTTCCGCGAGAGCGACGAGGCGGTGGGGTACTCCCTCGAGCTCGGCGAGCAGCTCGGGTCGCTGGCGCTCAGTAACGTTGTTGAAGAGGATCAGCAGTTCGTGCTCGATGCCCGCGGGATGCTCGCGGTAGGAGCGCAGGAACCTGCGCAGCGGCTCCGGTCCCAACGGGCCCCACACCAGATGAACGACACCCAGCCGAGGGCCCTCCCGCGCAGCGCCGCCCCCCAACTCCAAGCGCCTTGAGAAGCTGTCGGACAAGGCGGGGCTAGGATACACAGGCCTGTGACCGTCGCCGCCGAGCAGCATCCGACGATGGAGGACCAGCTGGCGTCCGACCTCCTCGCCACCTCCGCGGCCGGTCCCGCGGCGGTCCGAGGTGGTGCCCTGCGGGTGGGAGGCTACCTGGTGGGGATGCTGGTGAACGCAGCGTCCGCTGCCCTGCTATTCCGGCATCTGGGGAGAGTGGAGACGGGGCGCTACGTCCTCGCCCTGACGCTGGTGGCGATCGTCGCGGCGCTCTCCGACCTCGGCCTCACGGCAGTGGGAGTGCGCGTGATCTCCTCACGTTCCACGTCCGATCGCTGGATTGTGGCCCGCGATCTACTGGGAGTGCGGATCCTGCTCACCGTCGTCGGCGGGAGCGCAGTTACCGCTGTGGCCGCTTGGGGATACTCGGGGATGCTTGCAGCCGGGGTAGCTCTTGCCAGCGTCGGCCTGCTGATGCAAGCCACCCAGGACAACTTTGTACTCTCGCTGACGGTCTCCCTCAAGCTTGGCTTGGTCGCCGGGTTGGACCTTACGCGGCAGCTGCTTACGGCGGTCGCAATCGTCCTGCTCGTTCTGGCGGGCGCCAAGTTGGTGCCCTTCCTCGCTGTCTCGATCCCGGTTGGGATCATCGTGCTGACTCTCACCGTGAGACTCGTCCACGGCACCCGCGAACTGTCGCCCACGTTCAACTGGCAGCGGTGGCGGCCGCTGCTCACAGCAGTCCTTCCCTACTCGGCGGCAGTCGCCGCCTCGGCGCTCTACTTCCGTGTATCGATCCTGGTGCTCTCGGCTCTCTCGAGCGGCACCCAGCTCGGCTACTTCGGCGCGTCCTTCCGCGTCATCGAAGTTCTCACCCTCGTGCCGGGGCTGCTGGTCAGCGCGGCCCTGCCGATCTTCTCACGTGCCGCACATGAGGATCATGTGCGTCTTGGATACGCGTTGGGACGGGTCTTCGAAGTCTCACTGATCGTTGGAGCCTGGGTTGCCGTCTCCATCGCCGTGGGCGCTCCGCTGGCAATCGCGGTGATCGGCGGGCCAAGCTTCGCACCGGCCGACACCGTGCTGGCGATCCTGGGGGTGGCACTGGGCGCGATGTTCGTGAGCATGGTGTGGGCCAATGCGCTCCTCAGCCTCGGCGTGTACCGTGAGATCCTGACCATCAGCGTCTGTATGCTCGCACTCAGCGCACTGCTGGTCGGCGTCCTCGCTCCCATCGACGGAGCTCGCGGTGCCGCAATCGGGGTCGCGGCCGCGGAGATCGTCGGCGCGATCGTCCAGGCTGTCACCGTGATTCGTGGACGGCCCGACCTGCGTCCCTCCCTACGTGTGGTCCCCCGCGTGGCGGTCGCAGCCGCCGCGGCGCTGACGCCGCTTGCTCTCACAGGGATCCCTGTGATCCTGCGGTTGCTTCTTTCGACGTGCCTGTACGGCATCGTCGTGCTCGCATTGCGCACACTGCCGGCCGAGCTGGCAAGCCTGCTGCCCGCCCGGCTCGCACGGCGAGCGTAACGTGAGCATCGTTCGCGCCCTGCGTGCCTCACACGCCCCCCTTGCGCCTTTCGCGGCTCGCGAGGGAGGCGGGGGAAGCAGACTGGCTGTCGTGCACCTGGTTTGGGGTCCATTCGGGCCGCTGCCGTTGCGTAGGTTCGTGCGGTCCTACCGCGAGCACCCACCCGGCGCGGAGCACGAGCTGATCGTCCTGCTCAACAGCGTGAACCGAGATCAACGCCCTCAGCTGCTCGCCGAGCTCGAGGGAGTACAGCACCGAGTCCTCGACTTCCCCGAGCCCGTACAAGACCTCGCCGCCTACGCGCAGGCCGCCCGCCGGTTGGAGCACGAGCGCCTGTGCTTCCTGAACTCCCACAGCGAGGTCCTCGCACCCGATTGGCTGGCGAAGCTCGATCGCGCGCTCGACCAGCCACGCGCGGGCCTCGTCGGCGCCACCGGCTCGTGGGCAAGCACCCGCTCGTGGGTTCTGCACTCATACTTCCTGCCCACCCCCTACCGCGGCCACATCCCGGAGCGCAGGGTCGCGCGCGAGCAGTTCCTCGCGATCGAGCTCGAACGCGAAGGCCTACCCGTCTCGGATTCCCCCGAGCCGCCGAAACGCACACTGCGCGACTCGCTGCGGGCGAAGCTGCGAACGCTCCCGGACATGCCCATCCAGCTCCTCGGCTTCGAGGGGTTCCCCGCCTACCACCTGCGCACCAACGCGTTCATGGCCGCCCGCGCAACGCTCCACATGGTGCGAGTGGGCCGGCTCGAGACGAAGATGGACGCCTACCGCCTGGAGAACGGCCGTCACAGCCTCACCCGCCAGGTGCAGGCGATGGGGCTGCGCACGCTCGTCGTTGCTAACGATGGCTCCTTCTACGATCGCGAGCAGTGGCCGCTTAGCCGCACCCTCTGGCAGGCCGACCAGGAGGGCCTGCTGATCGCCGACAACCAGACGCGCTCTTACGCCAACGGCGGACTCGAGCGCCGGCGGCTGCTTTCGGGGTTCGCCTGGGGACCCCAGGCCGATCCGTCCCCTCCGATCGGAATGCCACGCGACAGGGAGCGGGTCTCGAGCTGATGATCGGACTCGTTCATCTCGTGTGGGCGCCGCTCGGCCCCGAGCCGCTGCGGGAGTTCCTGCGCTCCTATCGCGCCCACCCCGCCGGCGCGGAGCACGAGTTGGTGGTGGTGCTCAACGGCGCCCCGGACTTACAGCCCAGCGCTGGACCCGCCGTCGAAGCCAGTGGCGCTAAGAGTGCCGCGGCACGGCAAGTTGAGGACGGAGGCCCCGGCGCCGGGAGCAGCGAGTACACGGCCCTCCTCACCGAGCTACGCGGCGTCGAGCACCGCCTGATCGTGCTGGAGCGGCCCGTGCTCGACCTGCCCGCGTATGGCCTCGCCGCCCGTCAACTGGAGCACGAGCGGCTGTGCTTTCTGAACTCATACAGCACGATCCTCGCGGACGACTGGCTCCAACTGCTCGCACGGGCACTCGATGAGCCGGGGGTCGGGCTGGTCGGCGCCACCGGCAGTTGGGAGAGCCAGGCGGAGTGGATCCGCGGCAAGCCCATGTACTGGCCTTACCAGCTCGCCGGCCTGCCCCGCGCGCGGCGCGACTACCCACGCTTTCCCAACCCTCACATCCGTACCACTGCGTTCATCCTCGATCGCTTACTGCTGCTGGAAATGGACCTTGAGCACGCCGCGGACAAGCGCGTCACCTACCGGCTGGAGAGTGGCCCACGCAGTATCACCCGCCAGGTCCAAGAGCACGGCCTACGCGCCGTGGTAGCTGGCCGCAACGGTCGCGCGTACGACATCGAGGAGTGGCCGCGCAGCGCCACCTACCGTGCCGGCAAGCAGGAGAACCTACTCGTCGCCGACAACCGCACGGGCGACTGGGAGCACGCCTCCCCACGACTGCGTCGGCGACTCTCGCGCGACGCGTGGGGAGCGGCGATTCACACAATCCCTGGTCGATTATGAGTATTACCTCCCGCGTAGCAGACCTTCTCCCTCGGGGCGCTGCAGATCGTCTTGCCGACGTCTTTTTTCGCTCTGTGACAGTCTGGCACCTCGTCAGCCGCCAACGCTCGAAATTCGTTTCCAGCTACCTGGCTGACCTTAAGGGAATCGAGATCGGCGCCGCGAGCCACAACCGCTTCTACCTAGATGCACTTAACGTCGACCGCTTCGCCAGCCAAGACACCGTCTACAAGCGCGAGGAGCGCAGAATGGCCATTCGTGCTGCTCGCGTCGATATCGTGGCGTCCGGGGACGCTCTACCCTTTGACGATAACTCTTATGACTTTGTCTTTTCTTCACACGTAATCGAGCACTTTCCCGACCCGCTCAAGGCTCTGTACGAGTGGGTGCGTGTCGCGCGACATTACGTGGTGGTGATCGCTCCCCACCGGGATCGCACCTTTGATGCAGAACGCCCTCTAAGCACCGTCGAGGAGCTACTTGAGCGTCATCGAAATGGCTTTGAGTCCGAAGGGGACCAACATTGGAGCGTCTGGACCTGTGAGAGTTTTATCGAAATGTGTCAAAAGGCCGGCTTGTCCGTAATCGACCACCAAGACCCCGATGACAAGGTCGGCAACGGTTTTACTGTGGTCATAGACGCACCTGCATCACAGCTTTCCCCGACGCCGCACGGTAACTGAGTATCCCTACTCGCCCTTCGCATTTCGATGCACTCGCAGCCCGTTACCGCTCCTCCGCAGGCGCCCTGACCGCCCCCCGGCGCAGCGCGAGCGACTCGCGCAGCGAGATCGAGTGGTCGATCGCCTCCTCGGGGGGCCAGGGGTGCCGGGCGCATCCCTGCGCCGCGCGCCAGCCCTCGATGCGGCCGCGCAGCGCCTGCAGGTCGCGGCAGAGAAGCGCGTCGCCCGCGACGACGAGCGCCTCGGTGAGCAGCGCCCGCGGGGCCACGCGGCGGCGCAGCACGCCGTAGCGGCGCAGCAGGTAGCCGCGGCTGAAGCCGGCCATCCGGCGTTGCGCGGGGGAGCGGCGGCCGTAGGTGGCCGAGCCGAGGTGCACGCCGACCGCGTCGGGCGCCTGGGCGGTGGACCACCCGGCGCTGCGCAACCGCAGCGCGAGGTCGAGGATCTCCATGTACGCGCTGATCGTCTCGTCGAAGCCCCCGACCTGCTCCCACGCAGCGCGCCGGTAGGCGCCGGTGGCGCCCTCCGGGCCGGTCAGCGCCGGGGCACCGGCGCCGATTCGGGCGGGCGGGTGGCCCTGTAAGCGAGCAAAGCCGGCGAGCGTGGCGTCGGCGCTTACGCCGAAGCTATCGATCGTGCCGCGCTCCCCGGGGTCGAGCATCAACGCGGCCACCGAGCCGACGCGGGGGTCGCGCTCCATCGGCGCGACGAGCCGCTCCAGGCAGTCGGGGCGGGGTTGCACGTCGTTGTTGAGCAGCACCACGTACTTCCCGGCGCCGGCGCCGACGCCGTGGTTGACCGCTCTCGTGTAGCCGCCGTTGGACTCCAACCCCACCACCGTCACGTCTGGCCACTCCCGCCGCAGGCGCTCGGGCGAGCCGTCGCGCGAGCCGTCGTCAACGACGATCACCCGGTGGGGGGCGCTTTGGCGCGCGAGATGCTCCAGGCACGAGCTGCTCAGGTCGTAGTGCTCGTAGACCGGCACGACTACGTCGATCACCGTTGCGATGGTATTCGAGTGCGGGAGTTGCCCACCCCAGGATCGGGGGGCCGCGCTCTGGCGAGCGGGGCGTCGAGCCCCAGCCCCCCTGGCACCTCGTCAGTGCCGCACTCGAACAGCCCGCTGTTGATGCGGTGATGCGATAGCATCACGACTGTGCGAACGACACTCGACATCGACGACGACGTGGTTGCGGCCGCTCGGGAGCTGGCTGCTTGTGAGCGCCGCTCGCTTGGCTCCGTCATTTCCGGTCTGGCCCGGCAGGGCCTAACGCCTGCGCGCGTGGAGGTCGACGGTGGCCTGCCGGTGATCCGCGTGCCGGCCGGTACGCCACCCATCACTCCAGAGATGGTGCGGCGTGCGCTCGACGAGGCTTGAGCGCGCTGCCCATGGCCCTGCTGGACGTCAACGCGCTGATCGCGCTCGCGTGGGACTCTCACATACACCACGCGAGGATGCGCGCGTGGTTCGTCGAGAACAGTTCACGCGGATGGGCCACCTGCCCGCTCACCGAGAGCGGCTTCGTGCGCGTGTCCTGCAACCCCAAGGCGCTCCCGGTGGCTGTGGGCATCGATGCGGCGCGTGCTGTGCTGTCGGCGCTGCGCGCCCTCGACGCCCATCGGTTTCTGGCTGACGACGTGTCGCTCAGCGACAGCGACGTCCCGGCGATCACGGGCCACCGCCAGGTGACCGACGCGCACCTGCTGACGCTTGCCCGCCGCCGCGGAGTGCGCCTCGTGACCTTCGATGCGGGCGTGCTGGCGCTGAGCAAGGGACGCGACGTAGAACTGCTCACCGTTCTCTGAGCTCTTCGACTGACCCGGGCCGTGTCGCCACGTCTGACCCTCGATCGCGGGGCACGACGCCCCGCGCCCACGCGCGCGTCCCCGACACCCCGCCACGCGGACGATCCCAAAGGCAAACCCCTCGGCACGAGACCCCCCGTATATTGGCTCGATGGCGGCGCCGGCACCACTGGAGATGACGCTCCTCCCGGGGGCCCGGGCGCTGCTGGCGGCTCACGCGCAGGAGCTGCCGCAGCGCGACGACCTGTGCGGCGCGTTCTGCGGCGCGCTCGCGCTGCGCGCGGCCGGCCACGGGGAGCGTGCGGGGGAACCCATCGACCAGGACGCGGTGGCGCGTGCCGCGGGGAGCGTCGTCTCGACGCTCGGGGACGCCGGCAACCTGCCCCGCGGCGAGCGGGGCCGGCGCGACTACCGGCTGGCGCTGCCGTTCGTCGAGGACGCGGCGGTGTCCGGCACGACGGCGGCCGGGGTGGTGAGCGCGGTCGAGGAGCTCTCCGGTGGCGCGCTGGCGGCGCTCCCCTACAGCGGCCCGTGGACGGCTCAGACGCTCGGCGGCCTGTTCGAGATCGCGGCGGCGCTCGCGCAGCCGGTCACGCTGATCGCGAACCTCGCCACGCGTCACCTTTGGGGCGGGCACGCGCGCGCGGATCAGCTGCTCGACCACCTCTACGACGGCGCGCAGGCCGGCCCGCCGGCCGACTGGGACGTGGGGCACTTCGTCTGTGTGGTCGGCCGCGTGCGCGGTCCCGGGGGCAGCCTGTACGGGGTGGCCGACACCTACCCCTCGCTCGGGAGCGGCGGGGTGCACCTGCAGCCGGAGGAGCGCCTCGCCGCGGCGATCGAGCGGCGCGACCGAAGCCGGGAGACACTCGCCTCCGGTCAGCCGGCGGGGGGCGTGGTGGTTGTAGTTACCGCCGACGACGCCGTGCGCGTGCGCGCGCGCGCGGGCGCGCCTGCCGTGGGGTTGGTTGAGAGCATCTGGGACAACGGCACCGTGACGCAGGAGACGCCGACGTGAGCCCGGGCCAACGTGACGCAGGAGGAGACGCTGACGTGAGCCTGGGCCAACGTGACGCAGGAGCCGTGTCGCGGTGAGCTCAACCGAGCTGGTCGCGCTCGTGTGCTGCGACCTCGGGGCGATCGTGCGCGGGCGGTCGCTGTTCGCCTCAGAGCTCGGCGAGAGCCTGCAGGCGGGCGTGAGCTGGGTGCCCGCCAACCACTCGCTCACCCCGCACGGCCCGCTCGCCGACCACACGCCGTTCGGCTCGACCGGCGACCTGCGCCTGCTGCCGGACCCCTCCACCCGCGTTCGCGTCGAGGCGAACGCGCACGGCGGTGCCGAGGGGGACGGCGGGATCGGGACGGCTGACGGCGGCAGCGCCCTGGAGTTCGTGCTGTGCGACATCGTGGAGACCGACGGCCGGCCGTGGGAGTGCTGTCCGCGGCGCTTCCTGCGCGCGGCGCTGGCGGAGCTCGAGGGGGAGCTCGGCGCGCGCGTGGTGGCGAGCTTTGAGCACGAGTTCCAGCTCCTGTCCGACGCGCCCGGAGCGGCGCCGTTCTCGCTTGAGGCGCAGCGACGCGCCGAACCGTTCGCCGCCGAGGCGATGGCCGCGCTGGACGAGGCGGGCGCGCAACCCGAACGCTTCTTCCCCGAGTTCGCCGCGCACCAGTTCGAGATCCCCGTGGCCGCCGCCGAGGGCCTCGCGGCCGCGGATCGCAGCGTGGTGCTCAAGGAGGTCGTGCGCGAGGTCGCCCGTTGGCGCGGGCTGCGCGCGAGCTTCGCGCCGCTGGTGGACCCCGCGGGGCCGGGCAACGGCGCGCACATCCACCTCTCCCTGCTCGACGCCGCGGGGGCGCCGCTGCTCTACGACGCGGCGCGCCCCGCGTGCCTGAGCGAGCTCGGGGGGCGTTTCGCCGCGGGGATCCTGCGCCACGCGGGAGCGCTGAGTGCCCTCACGGCGCCGAGCCCGGTCTCCTCCGCGCGCCTCACCCCGCACCGCTGGAGCGCAGGCGCGGTGTGCCTGGGGGAGCGCAACCGCGAAGCGCTCCTGCGCATCCCGCCGCTGGTCGCGCTCGCCGCCGCCGACCCGGCCGAGCAGCTGCGCCTGGAGTACCGCGGCGCGGACGGGACCGCCAACCCCTACCTCGCCCTGGGCGCGATCGTTCGCGCGGGGCTCGAAGGTGTGCGCGCGGGGCTGCCGACCCCGCCGATCCTCGACCGCGACCCCGCGGAGCTCGACGCGGGCGAGGCGGAGCGCTACGGGGTCGGCGCGCTGCCGGCGTCGCTGGAGGACGCGCTGCGGGCGCTCGCCGAGGACGAGACCGCGCGCGCGTGGCTGGGACCGACGCTGTACGACGCCTACGTCGGCATCAAGCGCGCAGAGCTCGCGGCAGTCGCGGACCTGGACGTGAGCGAGGTGTGTCGCCGCTATGCCGGCCTCTACTGAGTTGCCCCGCTCCTTGCCGGGGGGCACCAGGGGGGCCCAGGCGAGTGCGGGCTTCGCGGGGAACCCCAGGATGAGATGAACGGCGGGACCGCGTCAACCGAGGTGCTGGGGAGGCTGCTCGCGGGTATCGAGCGCGAGCTGCCGCGGGCGGTGGAGCTGCGCCACCGGCTGCACGCACACCCGGAGCTCGCGCACGCGGAGGAGCGCACCGCGGCGGCGGTCGAGGCGGAGCTGCTGGCCGAAACGGGGATTCGCGCCGAAGGCGCGTGTCACCCGGCTTCGGTCGCGTGCGTCACGGTCGCGGGGACGGGCCGGATCGCCCGCGTCGGCCCCGCCGACGGCGCGGGAGTGGCGGTGCGCGCGGAGCTCGACGGCCTCCCTATAGAGGAGCGCACGGGCGCCCCCTTCTCCGCGGCGGGCGGGGCGATGCACGCGTGCGGGCACGACGTTCACATGGCGGCGCTGGTCGCGTTGGCGCGAGCGGCGCACGCGCTCGGCGAGGAGCTGCCGGCGCCCCTGCTGGCGGTCTTCCAGCCGAGCGAGGAGGCGTACCCCTCCGGCGCCGAGCAGCTGGCGCGCGGCGAGCTGGCGAAGCTCGCGCCGGCGGCGGTCGTCGCGGCGCACGTACACCCGGAGGTGCCGTGGGGCGCCGTCGCGCTCGACGCGGGCGCGGTGAACGCGTCGTGCGACGCGGTGGTCGTCACCGTCGAGGGGGAGCCGACGCACGGGGCCTACCCGCACCGCGGGCGCGATCCGATCCTCGCGATCGCGCAGATCGTGGTCGCGCTCCACGCGCAGGTGGGGCGACGGATCGACCCGCTCGCCGCGGTGGCGCTGACCGTCGGTGTGCTCGAGGGAGGGGCCGCGGAGAACGTGATCCCCGGGCAAGCGCGCGCGAGGGCCGCCCTGCGCGCCCACCGCCCCGAGGATCGCCGCGCGCTGCGCGAGCTGGTCGAGGAGGTCGTGGCCGGGATCGCGGCGGCCCACGGCTGTCGCTCGAGCGTCGAGCTGACTGAGGGCGAGCCGGCGCTCGAGAACGACGCCGGCGTCGTTGCGGCCGCGCGCGAGCTGCTCCCAACCGCCGGCCTCGCACTCGCCCCGGAGTGGCGCTCGTGCGGCTCGGACGACTTCGCGTTCTTCGGCGCGCTGGGGCCGATCGCGATGGGCTTCGTGGGCCTCGACGGAGCCGAGGGCTTCAGAAGCCGGCCGCTTCACCACCCCGAGCTGTTGCCCCCTGACAGCGCGGTGGGTGCGGTTGCGCGCACCCAGGCGCTTCTCTACCTCGCCGCGGCCTCCGCCGCCGGCCGCTAGGCGACCTGGACGTTGACGGCCTTCGGGCCCTTGTCGCCGGCTTCGGCGTCGTAGGTGACCTTCGCGCCTTCGGCCAGCGAGCGATAGCCGTCGCCGACGATTGCGCTGTGGTGTACGAACAGGTCCTTGGACTGGTCGTCAGGCGTGATGAAGCCGAATCCCTTGTCGTCGCTGAACCACTTAACTGTTCCTGTAGCCATCGTGTTGCCTCCTGCGTTGGTGTGTGCTGCGAACGCGGAGATTGCTGTTGAGCAAGGCTACGAGCGCTGGCACTGGGTTACTCGGGGCGAGCGCCCCGATTGGATGCGGGCATCGTAGCAGCCAACCGCGCGCAGTGGTGGGCGCGCTCCTACGCCTGTGGGTCACCGTCCCGCAGGAAGTCAACGAGCAGGGCGTTGACTCGCGCGGGGGCGTCGTGCTGGACCCAGTGGGTGGCCTCGGGGATCCACTCCATGCGCAGGTCCGCCACCCACCGCGCGGGCGGCTCGGCGAGCTCGCTGCCGAGGTGGCGGTCGCGCTCGCCCCAAATGACCATCGTCGGCGCCGCGATCGGCGCCATCCGTGCGGTAGCGCCTTTCGGCGACTGGCGCAGGGCGGCCCGGTAGTAGTTGATCATCCCGGTGAGTGCCCCGGGCTGGGACCACGACTCGACGTAGCGCTCCAGGTCCTCGTCGGTGAAGGCGGCGGGCGAGTCGGCCCGCAGCGAGCGCTTGGCGAAGGAGAAGCCATCGCGCGCGAGCAGCCGCTCGGGCAGGGCCGGCAGCTGGAAGAAGAACATGTACCAGCTCTTGCGCAGCTGTTTGGCCGTCCTGAACCCCTCGAGCATCCGCGCAGGGTGGGGAACGTTGAGGATCGCCAGCCGGCGCACGACCTCGGGGTGGAGCATCGCGGTCATATAGGCGACGGCGGCGCCCCAGTCGTGCCCCACGACGTACGCGCGCTCCTCCCCGAGGCTTCGGATGAGCCCCGCGACGTCGCCGGCGAGGTAGTCGGCGCCGTAGAGACGCCAGCCGTGCGGCTTGTCGGAGAGGTTGTAGCCGCGCATGTCGGGCGCCACCACGCGATAGCCGGCCGCGGCCAGCGCGGGGATCTGGTGGCGCCACGAGTACCAGTACTCCGGGAAGCCGTGGAGCAGTACCACCAGGGGCCCCTCCCCCGCTTCCACGTAGTGCAGGCGGACGCCCGCGACGTCGACGTAAGAGTCGTTGATGTCTGCACCTGCAACAGCTGTGTCGTGCTCAGCCATCGGACCACCCTTCGCTTGTGTGCGCGCCGTACCCCAACCATACAGCCGTGAGGGCGCGGTTTGTGCGTCACTGCGATGCGTAGCGCCAGGTATCTTGGTGCGGTGCCGCGGGGCGTGGGAGAAGATTGGCGATGAGCCGGCTGGAAACCGGCTTCAGGGACGTGGACGCAGCCGGCGACGCGGAGTCCTATGCGGACTACCTGAGCCACGTAAACGGTCTCGAGTCGGTCGCTGACGGCAAGCGGAAGCGAGCCCGGCTGCTTGGTTTGCGCCAGGGTGCGCGCGCGATCGACGTCGGTTGCGGCCTGGGCGACGACGCTCGTGCGTTGTCACGCCTCGTGGGCCCGCACGGAGAGGTCGTCGGTCTGGATTCGAGCGCCGCGCTCTTGGAGCGGGCACAAGCACGCTGCCAGGCCGAGGACGGCCCGGTCACCTTCGTCGCCGGTGACGCCCACGACCTGCCTTTCGACGCTGGCACCTTTGACGCTGCGCGCACTGAGCGCACGCTCCAGCACCTGGAGAGTCCGGCACGCGCGGTGGGCGAGCTGGCGCGAGTCACGCGACCGGGGGGCGTGGTGCTTGTGAATGAGCCGGACTGGGGCACGCTTGTGAGCACGGGTCGCCCGCGTGAGCTCGTACGGGCGATGCTCACCGCCGCCGAGGCGCAGATCCGAAACCCGTGGATCGGGCGCGAGCTGGCAGGTCTGTTCGTCGATGCCGGGCTCACGGACGTCACAGTCCTGGCCGAGGTGCTGCTGGTCCGCGACTTCTACCCAGACGTCATCATCGATCTGCCGCTCCTGGCGGACGACCTGCGTGCGCAGGGGCATGAGGGCGTCGAGGATCTGCTCGCCGCCGCAGCGTCCGATTCGCGCGCGGGGCGAACGGTCGCCGCTCTCACGCTCTTTACCGTCCACGCACGCGTTCCCTAACGCCACGTGAGCCTCGGATGAACGTCCCCGTTGACCTTCCCCTTGGCGAGGAGCTGAACTGGGAGCCGGTCCCACGGCCAGCGCGCGTGTCGCTGTCCGGCGCGCACATCCTGGTGTGCGGCGAAGCGCGGCGATCGACAGCCCCAGAAACTCCCCACCGGCGCCGGTAGCCTGCTCGCGGTGAGCGTGGCGAGCCAGCAGACGCGTTCGTGGCTACGCCGCCACCGGCAGCGGACGATCCTCGCAGCCGGGGCGATCGCCGTGATCCTTGTTGCGGTGGCGGCGGCGGTGAGCTGGCACTTCTCCTCGAAGGTGGTCGTGCCCGACCACGCCGCCTGGCCCACCGAAACCGCCATCGACGGGCTGGCGCCCGGGCAGGTCGTCTTGTCCCGATCTGAAGCCACCCAACGCCCGGGCGTGTACGGGCTCGACTGGCAGGCAGGGCACGCGATCGTCGGGGAAGTGCTCCACAACGACGCCGAGGGAGTGACGCGGCAGCTACTCGCCGAGAACGGCTATCTGGTGGCGGGGACGAAAGTCGCCGTCGACCCCGACGTCTACGCGGGCAACCCCCGCCAGTCCCTGGGGTTGGCGTACTCCAACGTGCTCATCCCCGACGAACTCGGGCCGATGCCAGCCTGGTTGATACCCGGGCGCACGAACACGTGGGCGATCGTCGTGCACGGGATCAACGGCCACCCCGAAGAGGGCCTTCGCATCGCGCTCACCCTGCACCGCGATGGGCTGCCGTCGCTGCTGATCACCTACCGCGGGGACCTCGGCGCCCCGCGCAGCCCAGACGGCCTGCACCACATGGGCCTCACCGAGTGGCGCGACCTCGCCGCCGCTGCCCGCTACGCGCTCTCCCACGGCGCGCGACGCCTGATCCTCGTCGGCCACTCGATGGGTGGAGCGATCGTGGCGCAGTTCATGGAGCGCTCGCCCCTCGCGGCGCACGTCGCCGGCCTCGTCCTCGACGCCCCGGCGCTCTCCTGGAAGGCGATCCTGTCCTTCAACGCCACCCGGATGGGGCTGCCCTCATTCGCCGCGCTCCCGGTCGAGTGGGCGATCGGAGCCCGGATCGACGCCGACTGGGGCAGCCTCGACGCACTGCAGCATCCCGGCGCCTTCCACCTCCCCATCCTGCTCTTCCAGGGCACCGAGGATCGGCTCGTGCCGATCGCGACCAGTGACGAGTTCGCCAAAGAGCTACCGGGCTGGGTCACCTACTACCGCGTGCCCAAAGCCGGGCACGTGGAGGCGTGGAACGTCGATCCCGCGCTTTATGAACACCGGCTCACGGCTTTCCTCTGCCGAGTTGCGGGCGTGCGTAAAACCACGTCGCCCAGGCGGGGACAATGTGGGAACCCCGGGACACCCTAGCTCGCCGCTGTAGACATGGCCGTTGGCCATTACGCAGCGAGCACACGCCCATCGCCGAGCGCCGCGTGGACCCAAGCTGCCGCGCACGTCACCCCACTCCTCAACCTCGCGCTCGCTGACAACGACCATATCCATCGGGACCAGCAGATCGCGAAGCTCGCGCCGGAGCCGCACGGACTGCTCGGCCGGATTCTCAATGGACGGCTCGATGACGAGAAAGTCGAGATCGCTACGTGGCCCACCACCCCCCTTGCGTAGGAGCCGAACAGGATCACTCGCGCTTCCGGCGCAGCGCCAGAGAGCCGGCGGCCCGCTTCGGCGATGAGGGTCTCATCAATCACGCACCTACGTAACGCGAAAAGGAGCCTCTTGCAGCGGCGGAACCAGCTCGTGTGCGGCTGTACGCGCGGCGGCGACATCGTGTCGCCAGCTGTCGACCCTCTGACAGCACGGCGTGAATCCAGCTCCCGCGCACGTCGCGCCAGTCCTCGGCTTGCTCTCGCTTACAACGACAACATTGGCAAACAACCCAGCCCACACAGCGTCCTCCGTAACCGGACCGACTCCTCCGCTCGATCATTCTTCCATAGCTCTGGGACTAGTAAGGATTCCTCCTAGTTTCCTTATCATCGGTGGTGCCGTATCCGAGCCGAGAGGCATGCGAGAGAGAGGATCGCGGCACGCCCGAACGGAAGCGTGATTGGGGTAGCGCACTGTGAGTGCTCGTGGCGCGATGGGAGCCTTGGTTGTGCGCCCACGGCGCCACGCAGCGGGGAAGCGTCTGGCGTACGCGCTCAGCTCAGTGTGCCACTCCGCGGAGTCGGTGAGAAGTGCGCCAGGGTTCGGTCTGCACTGACGATCGCGCGTGATTCGACGAGCGCATTCGGACGGCGGAATCCGCATTAGCGAGAATTCGAGTAGCATGCCGCATTTGGCTCGGTTGGCTTCATGCTGCCGGGGGACGGCTAGCCTTCGGGAGGACGAAATGCGGCGGTGGTGGTTGGGGGGTGCGTGTGCGGCGATGGCCTGCGCAGCGCTGGCGGTGTCGATCGGCCAGTTCGCGACGGCTGCCAGTACGTGCAGCATCTACTGGACCGGACGGGCCAGCGCCGAATGGAGCGCGACGAGCAACTGGTCCGCGAGCGACGGCGGGCAGTCGGCGAGTCGGCTCCCGGGTCGCTCTGACTACGTGTGCATGTCCTCGGCCCCCGTCAGGGCTACCGCCAGCTTGAACGGCAGCGCGGTCATCGACGGCATCAGTTGGCCGAAGACCTCGACCGTCACGCCGGTGCTACAGCTTGGCGGCCACCTCACAGTCGGAACGACCGAAGGGGCGTTCGCCTCGACGCTTGCCAGCCTCAACGCCACGGGTACGCTGTTGACCATTACCTCGATCGTAGTGTCCAGCCTGACCCTTCAGTCCGGTTGGACGCTCGGTGGTGCGGGTACCTTCACAGTTCCCGCAGGAGGCGCCCTGTCGATCGCGAGCGGATCGCTCGTATCCGGTACTCGCCTCGTCAACAAGGGTACGGCGACCGTCGCACAGGGGGCAGTGGTGACATTCACCCAGGCCGCGGTCCTCGAGAACGCCGCCGGCCTGAGCTTGGGGGACGGCAGCGCGATGAACCTTGCCTCCAGCGGGCGAGTGGTCAACGACGCCTCCGGGACCTTGAAGTACGCCGGCAGCGCCACCAGCTCGACGGCGTCGATCGAAGTGCCGTTCGACAACTTCGGAGCGGTCAACGTGACCCAGGGGACGCTCGATCTCAGAGGTGGCTCGTCGAGCTTGTCGACGGGCGATACGGGCTCCTACTCGGCAGCCGCCGCCGGCGTCGTGCAGTTCGGCGGCGGGACTCGCAAGCTCACCGGCCAGGTGACCTTCCCGGGTCCGGGGCAGATCACGGTCTTGGGCCAGTTGAACATCGGCCAGGGCACGGCGATCACGATGTCCAACCTGCTGTTGAGCGGCGGAACGTTCGCCGGACGCGGGACCCTGACGATTCTCTCCGGAGGCAGCGCCGACCTTGCCGGAGGCTACATCGAGGGTGGGCTGCACCTCGTCAACAGAGGCACCGTGGCGATTGCAGCGATCGCCACGCTCTACTTTCTGGACGCCTCCGAACTGGAGAACGCCGGCGCGCTTACGCTCGCCGACGACGCGCAGATCGGCAACCGGTGCTGCAGCGATTATGCCAACGGCTTCCTGGTCAACGACGCCGGCGCAACGCTCTCGTACGCGGGCAGCGCCACGAGCTCATCGTTAACGATCGAAGTCCCGTTCGACAACTACGGGGCGATCACCGTCACGCGCGGGACGCTGAACATCGCTTCTTCGTCCTCGAGCGAGTCAAACGGGGACACCGGCAGCTACACGGTCGCTGCCGCCGGTGGACTGACGTTCTCCGGCAGCACGCGGACGCTGGCGGCGAGCGCCACCTTCACCGGTGTGGGCCAGGTCACGGTCTCCGGTCAGTTGGGACTGGACACGGGCACCGCGCTCAGCCTGTCGAACCTGCTGGTGAGCTCCGGGACGCTCAGCGGCGGGGGCTCGATCACGGTGCCGAACGGCGGCAACGCCACACTCGCCGGGGGCACGCTGGCCGGCGGCTTCCGGCTTGTGAACCACGGCGCGATAACGGTGGCCACAAACAGCTCACTAAACTTCGCCGACGCCTCGACGCTGGAGAACGCCGGCACCCTCGCCATGTCCGACGGCAACCAGGTCGGCTACCTGTGCTGTCAGGCGGCGAGTGGCGCGTTCGTCAACGACGCCGGCGCCACGGTCAGCTATACCGGAAGCGCGTCCAATTCTAGGACGTCTGTCAGCGTCGCCTTCGACAACTTCGGCACGGTCGCAGTCGGCCGCGGCACGCTGGAACTCACGGGCAGCTCCTCGAGTGCGTCGGCGGGCGACACGGGGGTGTACAACGTGGGCGGAACGGCCTTTCTCGAATTCCGCGGTGCACGGCTGTTCAAAGCCGCGGCGAGCTTTCCCGGCGCCGGCCAGGTGCAGGCAAACGGCGAACTGAATTTCCTTGGAAACGCCACGCTGCCGAACCTCGAATGGAAGAGTGGCACGATTGAGGTGGGTCCGGGCAGCGTCCTCACCGCGGCGGTCAGCGGCACGCCGTCAGGCACGTTGCAGTTGGACGGCGATCGACCGGGGCATTTCGGTTCGTTCCTCGCCACCGGCGCAGTGAACATCGGCTCGCTCTATCTGAACCTGTCCAACGAAACCTTCGCCCCGCCCTGTGGCGAGACGGTCCTCGCGGGCAAGGCGGCCAGTCTGTCGGGGCAGTTCCTCGGCCTCAGCGACAGCGTGCTGCCGACGAGCGGAAACCTGGAACCCAGCTACACCGCCACGGTCGCCAAGGCGGTGGTCAACTGCCCGCCGCCGCCAGCCCCGGCCCAGCAGACGTACGGCACCGGCCGCACTTTCGACGTCAACAACCCGTCGGGCTATTACGCCGAGCCGGTCAACACCGCGACGGGCGCATACTCAGCGGAGCAGACGGACGCCGCGATGCACAGTCTCGGCATTCCGTTTGTGTTCACGCGCTACTACACCTCCGCCAACGTGGCCAGTGGCCGGCTTGGCACAGGCTGGACAGACTCGCTGAGCGCCAGCTTGAACCCGCAGGGCGGGACGGTTTACCTGACCTCCGAGAACGGCCAGCAGGCATACTTCACGCAGCAGCCCGACGGCAGTTATGCTGGCGGCGCCGGTGTGTACTCGCGGCTCGTACAGAAGGGCAGTGGCTGGACTCTTACCCGCCGGGACCGCAGTCAGTTGAACTTTGACTCGACGGGCCGGCTCCTGTCGATGCAGGATCGCAACGGCCAGGGATTGACCTTGAGCTATGACTCCTCAGGCCAATTGGCCTCGGTGACGGACAGCGCGGGGCGGACGGTCACGTTCAGCTACACCCAGGGGCTGTTGTCGTCGATCGCCCTGCCGCTGTTGCGAACGATCAGCTACGCGTACAACACAGCCGGGCAGTTGACCTCCGTGACCGACCCGGCGGGCGACGTAACGAAATACACCTACGACGCGTCCGGACAGCTCGCCAGTATCGTGGACGCCAACGGCCATACGGTCGTACAGAACACCTACAACACCGAAGGACAGGTCGTAAGCCAGACGAACGCCATGGCGCAGAAATCGAGCTTCGCGTACGACACGACAAACCACATCACGACCTTCACCGACGCACGGGGACATAAATGGACCGACCAGTACAGCGGGAACGTGCTGACCAAGCGCACCGATCCGTTGGGCCATGTCACAAGCTACGCCTACGACGCCAACCAGAACATCAGCGCGGTCACCAACCCGAATGGCAACACCACGCTGATGGACTACGACGGTTTCGGAAACCTGCTCGACCGCACCTCGCCGTCGCCCTACAACTATGAGGAAACCTGGACGTACAACGCGCTGAACAAGCCTCTCACATACAAGGACCGCCGTGGTCTGACGACCAAATACGCATATGACAGTAGGGGCAACCTGCTGAAGGTGACGGCACCGGACGGCACCAGCGTCAGCAGCACCTACGACGCGACCACGGGAGCATTGCGCTCGCAGACAACGGCATCCGGGCATATGACCAGTTACTCCTACGACGGCGCCGGCAACCTCACGCAAGTCACGAGCCCGCTCGGTGAGAGCACGACCTACGCCTACGACGGCACCGGACGCCGGACGAGCCAGGTCGCGCCCCGAGGGAATGTCGGCGGCGCGACGGCGGCGCAGTTCACCACGACGTACGCCTACGATGCCGACGACCGTCAGGTGTCGGTCACCGATCCGCTCGGAGGCAAGACCAGCACGACCTACGACAAGGTCGGCAACAAGCTCAGCGTCAAGAATCCCAACGGTCATACGACCTCGTACAGCTACAACGCCGCGGATCACCTGACGAAGGTCACGGCCGCGGATGGGACCACGACGCTCCTCACATACGACGCCGTGGGCGACCCGTTCACGCGGGTCGATGCAAACGCCCACACCACTACGTACGGCTACGATTCCGCGAATCGCCCGATCTCGATCAAGACACCGCTCGGCCACACCACCACCTACTCATACGACGGCAACGGCAACCTCATCAAGACCGTCGATGCGACCGGCGGGACCACGACCTACGCCTACGACGTGCTCGATCGCCGGACGTCGGCGACGTACTCCGACGGAACGCCGACCACCAAATACACCTACGACGCCGACTCCAGCCGGACGGCGATGACCGACGGAACCGGCACCACGAACTACACCTACAGCACCCGGAATCTGCTCACCAAGGCCACGCACGGCAGCACCAGCTTCAGCTATACCTACACGCCCGACGGACTGGTCAGCGGTCGAACTTACCCCGACGGCCTCTCCGCGAGCGCCGCCTACGACGCGGACGGCCGGTTGGCGAGCGTCACAAGCGCTGGACAGACCACGACATACGTCTACGATCCCGACGGCGACCCGACGACGACCGCGCTCCCATCCAGCACCGGCGTGATCGAGACGCGCACGTACGATAATGCGGATCGACTCGCCGGCGTGAGCGCAAGTCACGGCGGCACGACGCTCGATGCGTTCGCGGTCACCCGCGATGCGGCGGGCAACCCCACCGCCATCGCCACCCCCGGTGGTCCCATCGCCTACTCCTACGACAGCCGCGAGCGAATCACCCAGGCCTGCTATGGCGTGTCGTGCGCGACGAACAAGGAGTCCTGGACATATGACGGCGCGGGCAACCGCCTGACCGCGACGACCGGCGGGGTCACAACGACCAACAGCTTTGACGCGGACAACGAGTTGACCAAGAGCGTCACGGGCGCCAGCACAATCATCCCGACCTACGACGCGGACGGGCGCCAGACGGCGTATGGGACCGCCACCTACAGCTGGAACCTCGCGAACCAGCTGACGGCGATCGGCGGTCCAAACGCGGCGACCTACAGCTACGACGGCGACGGCAACAGGGTTGCGGTCAAAGTCGGCACGGGTACCACGACGCAGACGTGGGACACCAACGGCCCACTTCCGCAATTGGTTACGTCGCAGGGGCCCACAGGCACGCAGAACTATCTCTGGGGCGTGGGCTCCCTCGGCCTTACCACCTCCGCCGGAACCTTCTACCAGCTCCACGACGACCAGGGCAGCACAGTCGGGGTGATCGGCAGCGACGGGACACTCCAGTCCACGGCCAGCTACGACCCGTTCGGCGTCACGCTGGCCACCACGAAGCCGGTGGGCACGGCACCGAGCGACCCGATTGGATGGCAGGGACAGCTCACAGACCTCGACGGCAAGTACGACCTGCGCGCCAGGGAGTACGACCCCGGCACGGGCCAGTTCCTCTCCCGCGACCCGCTCGAGGTCGAACCCGAAGCTCCTGTGCAGTCGCCCTACATGTACGCGAACAACATGCCCACCGTCGGCAGCGATCCCTCCGGCGAATGCTTCATCCACATATTCGGCAGCCATTGCAGCCCTACTGGCAACGCCATCCGGAAGGGTCTTGACGTCGTGGCGACCGCAACGGGGGTTGTCTGCCTGGTCGCGTCTCTCGGTACTGCGATCCCATGCGATATCGCGGCGACGTGGGGCGTCGTTAGCACGGCCAACGAGCTCCTCACCCCGGAAGAAACAGGCTCGACGACCTACAACACCTACTACAACTACACGTACAACAGCACGAACAACTACAACTACTACGGGGCCGGCGGCTCCCGGGGCGCGCGCGCCCCGCGCAAGTGACGCCTATCCCTCCACGGCCTCAGCGACATCGATCGGCCTCCACGCCCGGGGGACGCCGACGGCGCAGGATTGGGCGAGCGTTCCACGTGGCTGTAGAGCACGCTTAAGGGCCGCAGGCGGCCGAGGCGGCCCACTCGAGCTCATAAGCCGGTACGGCTCGGCGACGGGAGCGGGTGAAATCAGGGCCCAGGTTCCCCGGAGCTGCGGGTGCCTCGCTAAGGAGGGTCCAAACCCACGCCCGGTCCGGCACCTGTCGCCAGTCTTCTCCTAAGCTTCCCGCGATGATCGCGGATACTTGCCGACTTGTGGGGCGCCCCGTACGTCGGATCGGGTTCGGTGCGATGCAGCTCCCTGGACCTAGGGTGTTTGGGCCTCCGCGTGACCGCCAAGTAGCCCTGGCTGTTCTGCGGCGCGCGGTCAAGCTAGGTGTCAACCACATCGACACGGCCCAGTACTACGGGCCGGATGTCGCCAACGAGCTGATTCGTGAGGCGCTGCACCCCTATCCGGATGATCTCGTGCTGGTCAGCAAGGTCGGTGCCGCGCGCGAGGCAGACGGCGGTTGGATCCCCGCGCAGCGGCCCGAGCAGCTGCGCCAGGGCGTGGAGGCAAACCTGCGCTCACTGGCAGTCGAGCGCTTGGACGTAGTGAACCTCCGCCTTATCGGCGGCGAGGAGGGTGAGCGCGGCCCGGCAGTCCTGCTCGAGGAGCAGCTCGCAATCATGGTTGAGCTGCGAGAGGAGGGCAAGATCGGCGGCATCGGCCTCAGCAACGTCACCATCGAGCAGCTGCGCGCTGGGCTCGCCCACACGCAGATCGCCTGCGTCCAGAACCAGATGAGCCTGCTCCACCGTGACGCTGAACCGCTACTGGAGCTCTGCCGCGACGCCGGCATTCCTTTCGTGCCGTTCTTCCCGCTGGGGTCGGCGTTTCCCGGGATGCCGAAGGTGGCCGAGCAACCCGCCGTGCGCGAGGTCGCCGATCGCCTCGGGGCCACCCCAGCCCAGGTGGGACTCGCGTGGCTGCTCGCTCGCGGCCCTGACGTGCTGCTCATCCCGGGCACGTCGTCGCTTACTCACCTGGAGGAGAATCTTGCTGCGAGCAACGTCGAGCTCGACGCCCAGGCCCTCACGCACCTCGAAGACCTCCGAGGCTGACTGCCGTCGGGCGCCGAGCCGTCCCCCGACTGCGCAACCGCGAGGAGCACGCCCGGATCGTGCTTCGGCTTATTCGGCGGTGTAGGGGTCGTAGGTGCCGAACGACCAGAGGTTGCCCTCGAGGTCGCGAGCGCTGTACTCGCGTGAGCCGTAGGGCTGGTCTACCAGGTCGCGGACGATTTGTGCCCCGGCGGCCTTGGCGCGATCGTGATGAGAGTCGGGATCGGCGACTACCGCGTAGATGCTTACCGTCGAGGCGAGCGCGTTGGGTGGCTCGCCGCCCAACCAGCCTCCGTCGTCGTACTGGCCGAACATGATCAGACCATTGCCGAGGCGCAACTCAGCGTGTTGGATCGTCCCGTCCTCGCCGCGGTGTACTGCCTTCTCCTGAAAGTCGAAGGACTGCTTGAGCCAGTCCAGTGCGGCTTGGGCATCCCGGTAGCGCAGCGCGGGGAAGATGTTAGGTCGGAGTATTTGGCTCACGGCGGTCCCTTCGGTCGCGGTATTCGGCAGCTGCTGGAAAGTCTTGGGCACACAAACCGCCGAGCCAGGGTGGGATCAGCGCAGCCGTTTGTGTGATCGAGTAGGAACCCCGAACTCTATGCAGGGGCCACGCTCCCAGCAGGACGCGGACCGCTGCACATCACGCGCAGCCAGACGACTCGCCCGTCGTCCTCGCGCACATACGCCTGCTGCTCGTAGACGAACGGGCCGTCGGCGCCCCAGCCATAAACACGCCAGCCAACGCGCATGGTGTCCTCGACGGATGCGGGCTCGATCGGATCGACACGCTCGACCTCTCTTTCGGGATGCTCGAACCAGGCGCGCAGGACCTCCTCTACACCGACGGGACCGCTCGCCTCCCAGACTCGATTCGGCGTCATCGCGCGGAAGTCAATGTCGGGGTGTAAAAGACCACGGACGCGGGAGAAATCTCTAGCAAGGATCGCATCAACGAACCCACCGGTGGCGCTCGCAGGCAAGGCGGTCATGGCCGGAGTGTTGCACCTGATGCGGGCAGGATCAACAGCACAGACCGAGCCAAGCGTGCACACCCCGAGCAAGTCTGCGGCCGGACACGGCGTCGGGGTCTGAGAACGTGGCTACGGTGTAGGAGATGCCGGTGACTCCCCAAGGAGGCTTGGCAGCGCGGCCCTCGTGGCTGCGACGCGGAGCTGCGGTCGTGGCGCTCCTCGCGCCGATCGCAATGGCCGTCGTGGCCGTGGTCGCACTGGCGGGTGACGTCGCCATCGCCGTGCTGGCGGTCGTGCTAGTGCTGATCGCGAACGTCGCAATCTGGCTCGCCCTGACCGAGCGCGGCGCGCGGCGCGCTGTCGGCGCGATGGTCGCGGTGCTCGCCGGAGGCGGTCTGGTCGTGGTGCTGGCGACTCACTGGCAAGGGCTGCTGGTGCTGGTCGCGCTGTTGTTCCTACTCGGGTTGTTCGGGTTGACTGCGCGCTACGCACTGGGGCGGGCCGGGGGGGTGGCGGTCTTGAAGGCGGCCGCCGCCGTCGTGTCCGTGGGCGCCGCCGGCTCGGCCGCGCTGATCATCAACCTGAAGTCGGGCGGGGGGAAGGCGGAGCGCTTCGACCTCGCTGCCCAAGCTCGGCGGCGAGGTATCGAGCCGATTGTCCTTGAGCCTGGCGACGATCTGCTCGAGCTCGCCGAGAGCGCTGTCACGCGCGGCGCGGAGGTCATCGGGATGGCTGGAGGCGATGGGTCGCAGGCGCTTGTGGCGACGGTTGCCGCCCGGCGCGACGTCGCCCATGTCTGTGTCCCGGCGGGGACGCGAAACCACTTTGCGCTCGATCTCGGCCTCGACCGCGACGACGTCGTCGGTGCGCTGGAGGCGTTCACCGATGGCGTTGAGCGGCGCATCGACCTCGCGCGAGTGAACGACCACGTGTTCGTCAACAACGCGTCGCTCGGCGTTTACGCGAAGGTCGTCCAATCCGACGTCTACCGCAACGCCAAGCTTGAGACATGGACGCGCATGCTCCCCGACCTGCTCGGCCGCAAAGCCGAACCGATCGACCTCGAGTTCACGACGGCGAACGGAAGTAGCTGCGACGACGCGGCGCTCGTGCTCGTGTCGAACAACCCGTATGAGTTGACGCACCTGGCCGGCGCTGGCACACGCGAGGGGATCGACTCCGGCATGCTCGGTATCGTGGCCGCCCGGGTGCGGGGCGAGGAGGTGGCAAGGCTCGTAGCGCTCGAGCTGGTCGGCCAGGCGGGGCGCTTCCCGGGCCTGCTGTCGTGGTCGGCGCGGAAGTTCGAGGTCCGCTCAGGGGGCCCAGTGGAGGTCGGCCTCGACGGCGAGGCGCTTGTGCTCGACCCGCCGTTGCGCTTTGAGTCGCTGCCCGGGGCGCTGCGCGTGCGGCTACCCCGCGGCACCTGCCTGGCACCGGGGGCCCGCGCGGTGGCACTCACAACGGCCAACCTGGGCACGCTGGTACGGGTGGCCACCGGCCGGTGAGGAGCACCTCCGCACGATTGATGCTCGGCTTCGTTGCCTTTGTGCTCGTAGGTTGGGCAGCCGGGGAGCTATGGCCGTCGATCGTCGGGTCGGCCGACCTGGATGAGGTACGTGACGTCGCCGCGCAGCGCTCGGCAGCCCTGACCAACGTGGCGAAGGTGGTCACGTGGGCTGGTAGCGCGTTCGTCTTGGTACCGCTCGCCCTGATCTGCTGCCTTGCGCTCGGCTGGGCGGGCCTGCGCCGAGAGGCGCTCATCGTCGCGCTCAGCCTCGGCGGCGCGATCCTGCTCTCAGGCTCGATCAAGCTCCTCGTGTCCCGGTCGCGCCCGCCCGTCGCGCACCTGCAGGCAGTGACCGGTACAAGCTTCCCATCGGGCCATGCGACGCAGGCGAGCGCATTCTGGTTCTCGCTGGTTTTGGTGCTGCGAGCGGCGGGGGCGCCGCCGCTCCTGACCTGCGTGGCGGCCGCGTTCGCGCTCGTGCTCGTCCTCGGGGTGGCCGCGTCGCGCGTCTATTTGGGCGTCCACTACCCGGGGGACGTCGTCGCCGGCGTGCTCCTCGGCACGGGTTGGACGACGTTCGTGGTGCGCTGTGTACGGGGGGCTACGGTGCAGTGACGATATGGGGTCACGTGCAGTATCTGGACCGCCGACTGATGAGGCGCTCGTTCCGTGGGCGCGCACCGGCGCTTGACCGCTCCCTCGTCGCGCTCACACGGGCGGCTAACTACTCCCAGCTGTGGCTTCTCGTCGCGGGCGCACTCGCTGTGTCCGGGGGTCGGCAAGGACGGCGGGCCGCCGGGCGGGGCGTCATCGCGATCGCGATCGCGGCGGCCGTCGCGAACGGCCCGGCCAAGCTGCTCGTGCGCCGGCGGCGTCCGTTCTCAAGCTCGCGGCCAGCGCTCATCCGAATGCCGCGGTCGACGTCGTTTCCATCGGGTCACAGCGCCGCGGCGTTTGCGTTCGTCACCGGTGCCTGCGCCGAGCTGCCGGGGCTCGCGCCGGTACTCATTCCGTTGGCAGGCGCCGTTGCTTACTCGCGCGTTTACACCGGCGTTCACTACCCGAGCGACGTCGCGGCCGGCGTCGGGATCGGGATCGGCTCCGGCGTGCTCGCCGCACGTTTGTCGTCACGGGCGCTCGCGATTCGCGCAAGGCAGTGGAAACCTGGTCCATGACGGGTCGCATGCGCCCACCGAACAGCCCACCCCAACCTTGACCCCCTGTCGCTCACACCGCGTCGAGATCGTCAGGCGCGCCGGGTGTAGCATTGCTCACAAGCGCGAGCATCCGCGCTCGCCGCAACAAGGGAGGCTGCAAATGCCCGAATACGACTACGTGATCGTCGGTGCGGGATCGGCTGGGTGCGTGCTGGCGGCGCGCCTCAGCGAGGATCCCGATGTGAGCGTGGCGCTGATCGAGGCCGGCCCGCCCGACACGATCGAGAACATCCACGTGCCCGTCGCCTTCAGCGCGCTGTTCCGCACGCAGGTCGACTGGGACTACTCGACCGCGGCGGAGCCGTATGCCGACCGCAGGCGCATCTACCTGCCCCGGGGCAAGACCCTGGGAGGCTCCTCCTCCACGAACGCGATGGTGTACATCCGCGGCAACCGCGCCGACTACGACGGGTGGCGCGCGGCGGGCTGCGCGGGGTGGGGCTTTGACGATCTGCTCCCCTACTTCATCCGCGCCGAGGACAACGAGCGCGGCGCCTCGGCCCTGCACGGCGCCGGAGGGCCGCTGTCGGTGAGTGAGGACCGCGCGCCCAACCCGATCACCGACGCGTTCCTGGAGGCGTGCGCGCAGGCGGGGCTGCCGGCCAACGAGGACTTCAACGGCCCAGAGCAGGACGGCTTCGGCCGCTACCAGCGCACCCAGCGCGACGGGCGGCGCTGCAGCGCCGCGGTCGCCTACCTGCACCCGGCGATGGCCCGGGCGAATCTCACCGTGGAGACCTACATGCAGGTGCACCGCGTGCTGTTCGAGGGCGAGCGCGCCGTCGGCGTGCAGGGGGCGCGGCTGGGGGAGATGCACGAGCTCCGCGCCGCGCGCGAGACGATCCTCTGCGGCGGCGCCTACAACTCACCGCATCTGCTGATGCTCTCCGGGGTCGGTCCGGGTGAGCTCTTGACGATGCTGCAGATCCCCGTCGTCCAGGATCTGCGCAGCGTCGGGCAGAACCTCCAGGACCACGCCGCCTCAGGGCTCACCTGGGCGCACGACGAGCCGGTGTCGCTGTTCAACCCGCTGACCGAGGCCAACCTCGCCGCGTTCGTCGGGGAAGGGCGCGGCCCGCTCACATCCAACATCGCCGAGGCCGGCGGGTTCATCCGCTCCAGCGCCGCGTTCGACGCGCCCGACATCCAGTTCCACGCCGCCCCCGCCATGTACGTCGACGAGCCAGTGCTCGAGCACGGCTTCGGCGTGGCGCCCTGCGTGCTCACGCCCGCCAGCCGCGGGTACGTGATGCCACTCTCGCCCGACCCCACCGCGAAGCCCTACATCCTTCACAACTACCTCGCGGAGGAGAGCGACATGGCGAGGATGGTGGAGGGCGTGCGCGTGACAATCGAGATCACCCGCCAGCCTGCGCTCGCCCCGTACACCACCCGCCCCTACTACATCCCCGCCTCGGACTCCGAGGAGGATGTGCGCGCGCACATCCGCCAGCAGGTGTTCACGCTCTACCACCCCGTCGGTACCTGCCGCATGGGCGCCGACGCCGAGGCGGTCCTCGACACCGAGCTGCGCGTGCGCGGGGTCGAGGGGCTGCGCGTGGTGGACGCCTCGGTGATGCCAACGGTGCCCCGCGGCAACACCAACGCGCCCACGATCGCGATCGCCGAGCGCGCCGCCGATCTGATCCGCCACGGCGCGGCGGTTGCGGCGCAGGGAGCGGTTGCCGCTGCTTCGTGATCCGCGCCTGTCGCGACCTTCGGAGGTCCACGGGTTCGCGTGTGCGCAGGGCGCAGCCCAGATCGCCGACGCAGCCGAAGAGGCCGGCCTCGAATAGAGTTGCGCCCCCATGAAGGCGGCGGTGATCTACGAGAACGGCGGCCCAGACGTCCTGCGCTACGAGGACGTACCCGATCCCGAGTGCCCCGACGGCTGCGTGCTGATCGACGTCGAGGCGATCAGCATCGAGGGCGGGGACCTGCTGGCCCGCGCCGGGCTCGCCGCCGCCGTCGGTCCCGCACGTCGTCGGGTACCTCGCCGCGGGCACGGTCGTCGAGGTCGGCGCCGGCGTCGAGGACCGCGCGGTCGGCGACCGGGTCGTGACCCTGAACACGGCCGGCTCGCACGCCTCTAAGCGGGCCGTTCCCGCGATGTCCAGCTTGGCCGATCCCCGACGGGTTGGACGCGGCTCGCCGCTGCGTGCGTCCCGGTCGCGTTCGGGACCGCCCAGGAGTGCCTGTTCACCGCCGGCAACCTCGCAGGCCGGGCAGACGGCCCTGATCCACGCCGGAGCCGGAGGCGTCGGGATGGCCGCGATCCAGCTCGCCAAGCAGGCCGGCGCGACCGTGATCTCGACCGCGTCGAGCGACGAGAAGCTCGAACGCCTGAAGGAGTTCGGTCTCGACCACGGGATCAACTACGCCAGCGAGAACTTCGTCGAGCGGACGCGCGAGCTGACCGACGGGCGCGGCGCTGACGTGATCCTCGACTCGGTCGGCGGCCAGAACCTGGTCGACAGCATCGGCGCGCTCGCCTACCGCGGGACGCTCGTCAGCGTTGGGCGTAGCGGGCCGCGCCGGCTCCAACGTCGAGGCGAGGGATCTGTGGGCGAAGAACAACGCGCTGCGCGGCGTCTTCCTCGGCGGGGCGCTGCTGAGCGAGTACCCCCGCGTCCACGCGATGATCGCCGATCTGATTCGAGCGCGTCGCGAGCGGCGAGCTGCGCGTCGAGATCGACCGGACGTTCCCGCTCGCCGAGGCCGCCGCCGCGCACGCGTACATCGAGAGCCGCCAGGCCTTCGGTCGCGTCGTGATGACGCCGTAGGCGCTGCGCCAGTCTGGCGAACAGCGGATGATGGGTGAATGAGCAGCACAGCCACAGAGATGGTCGCCGTGCTGATTGACCGATCTTGTGGGCTCGACCGCGATCGCCGACCGCCGCGGCCTGGCGACAGCCGAAGGTAGTCGGTCGGATACCCCTGAATTTCGGCGCGCGATGGTGCTGGTGTAGATCGGCGCGCGATGGTGCTGGTGTAGAGTCTCGGATGCGTGGCCGATGCACCCAGACCCATCACAGGCCGCTGCCTGTGCGGTGGCGTGACTTATATCGTTGACGCCGAGCCGGTCTGGCAAGGAGCTTGCTACTGCGCAAACTGCCAGCGCCAGACCGCTACAGCATTCTCGGTGATCGTAGGCGTACCGAGCAAGGCACTTATGGTTGAGGGCAGCACACTCGCCTCGTTCAAGACCGTCAGCGAGGACTACCAGAGCACCACAGAGCGGCGGTTCTGCTCGGCTTGCGGGTCGCCGATATTCAGCACGATCGAGTCGATGCCGGGAGTGGCCTTCCTGAAGGCAGGGACGATCGACGATACATCTTGGATCGAACCGACGGTCGAGATCTGGACGCGCTCGGCGCAGACATGGGCACCGCACTTCGAGAACGCCGTGCGGTTCGAGCGTACCCCAGTTAACTGACTGCTGCTTCCACGGCCGGAGGCGGCCTTGGCGTCGCTCGGCTGTCACCCGAGTGCGACGGCAACGGCGAAGAAGAACGCTGCGAAGCCGGGGAGCGCCACCACAAACCCGCGGAGCATGGCGACACTAGCCGCCGGCCCGTCGTGTGCGAGCGTGAACGCAGCAAGAACGCTCGCGGCGATCGGGAACGGCGTCAGCACGCCGCTTACCGCTGGGCCGAGCGCTCCGGCGACCGTGGTGAGCAAGATCACGAGCGCGGCGGTCGATCCAGCGCGGGCGTAGAGGTCCCAGGGTGGCGACGACGACGAGAGGGCATCGGTGTGGTCTTTTCTCCTAAGGAACGCCCGTGCGAACAGCAGTGCCGCCAGGGCAGTCGCCAGCCCTGCGACCGGTGAAGCGTCCCACCACGAGACGCACGCCGCGACACCCACATAAGCTGCCCACCCCATCAGCAGCACAGCCGGCCAACGCATCAGTGTCGCTGCTGCTGCCGCGAAAGCGACACAGAATGCGCTGAGCGCGACGACCCCAAGCAGCGCGCCGCGTGCCGCGCGTGCCGCGAACACCTCCCCGTGCTCAAGCGTGATCACCAACAAGATCGGGCCGGCCACCACCGGCAGCGCGATCAGCATGCCGCCCACCCGCGACCCCCACCGTCGCACGGCGAGCGTCACGCCGACAACCAACGCGGGCGCGAGCGCGACCTTCAGGACAAGGGTTGCCACGCGGGCAACCTACACCGCACCGAGCCACTCAAGTCACGCCTCCCGCTTTCAACCAAACCGGGCGTCTCGACCGACGCCGCTCTCGGTCCCGCTCCGGACGAGGCGGGGTCTGGGGCGCCCCGCCCGCTCGTCGGCGCAAGCGGGCGGGCGCCGTCCTTGGTCGGCGCGCTCGAAGGTCGTCCGAGGGAGGGGTGACGGGATGTGACGGCCGGCCGCTTGCCCTTGGCGGAAAGGAGGCGCCCCCAGTGGTTGGCAGGCGCAGGTGAGAGCGCGGGCGCACGGCCTCCGCCCAGGCCGGGACAGCGACAGTCGAGACGCTGTTCCGGCGGGGACAGGCAGTACTGGCCAGCCGGCCAGTAAGATCGGGGCACGCATCCAGGACGGCGACCCGCGGAGGTTTGGAGATGGCGACAGTTGGGCGTGACATCGAGAGCGTGGAACTCACCGAGCGCGAACTGTGGCTCGATGGGCCGCCGCACGAGGTGTTCAAGCAAATGCGCCGTGAGTGCCCGATCCACCGCACCGAGAGCTTTGAACTGTTCCCGGAAGAGGCCGGCTTCTGGTCGGTGACCACGGCCGATGACGTCCACACGGTCAGCCGCGACTGGCACACCTACTCCTCAGAACGCGGAGGGGTCCTCGCGGCGGCGGCCGGCTTTCCGCTGGAGCTCGCACAGGCGATGTTCATCGGGATGGACCCGCCCAAGCACGACCGTCTGAAGGCGCTCTTCCAGTCGGGCTTCACCCCCAAGCGGATCGCCGCCCACGAGGACGCCATCAGAGCGATCGTGGTCGGGGTCCTCGACCGGCTGGAGGGGCGCGAGACGTGCGATCTCGTCAGCGACGTCGCCCAGCCGATCGTCGCGCGCGTGATCGGCAGCTTCATGGGCATCCCGGAAGAGGACGATGCGATCTGGGCGAACCTCATGAACTCGACGCTCGGAGCGGGAGACCCCGATCTCAACCCCGACGGCTTCAAGGGAGCCCTCGAAAAAGACCTCCCCGAGATCTTCGAGCGGTGCAGGCGGCTGATCGCCGCGCGCCAGGAGCATCCGACGGACGATCTCACAAGCGTGCTGGTACACGCGGAGGTGGATGGACAGAAACTCGAGGAACACGAGATCGTGATGGGCTTCTTCCTGCTGGTCGCGGCGGGCAACGACAGCACCAAGGCGACCTACTGCAGCGGGATGAGGGCGCTGATGGAAAACCCCGAACAGCTGCAGTTGCTGCTGGACGATCCCTCGCTGACCCCGAGCGCTGTGGAGGAGTCGCTGCGGATGTTCCCCGCGTTCGCGCACTTCCGCCGCACGGCCACCTGTGACACGGTGCTCAACGGGCGGGAGATACGAGAGGGGGAGAAGGTGGTGATGTGGTACGCCTCCTCCAACCGCGATGAGACGCGCTACGAGGATCCCGACCGCTTCGACGTCAGGCGCTGGCCGAAACGGGGATGCTCGCCGGAGGCGAGCATCCCCCGGCTTCGGTCCGAGCACCAGGCGTTCGGCGCCGGCGGCCGGCACTACTGCCTGGGGACCGCGCTGGCCCGCTTGGAGCTGAGGGTCATGCTCGAAGAGACGCTCAATCGCTACCCCCGGATCGAGATCGCGGGCCCCCCCGCGGTCGTGGAATCGCTGTTCCTCAACCAGCTCAAGACGCTTCCCGTCCGGCTGCTCCGCTGACGTGCACGAGCGCGTCCCGCGCGCCTCCAAGGTGCGACGGGGGCAGCCCGCAAATCGCGCAAGCAGGTGTCACGATCGAGAACCAGCGCTCCTCGCTTGGCGACTTCGATCGTCGGTGACCCCAGTGGCCATGCTCCTGCACTCACTTCCGGGAGTGAGCGTGACGCTCGGGTCATCTGAGATCGTCTGTGGGTGGTCCATGACGCCGAGTTGATCCTGGTGGCGGGTGCTCTGTTGGGTGTCGGCGTAGCGGCGTCGTTACTGGCAGCCCGCCTGCGTTTGCCGGCGCTGGTCCTCTTCCTAGGCCTGGGAATGTTGATCGGCAGCGACGGGCTCGGGTGGATCGATTTCGACAATTACCGGCTGGCACGGCTGATTGGGACGATCGCGCTCGTTTTGATCATGTTCGACGGTGGACTCTCTGCCGGCTGGGGCGAGATCCGGCCGGTTCTACGAAGCGCCCTACGGCTGGCGGTCGCGGGCACGATCGTCACGGCGCTCATCGCTGGCTTGGCGGCGGCCTGGCTGTTTGGCTTCTCGCTGCTTGAGGGTCTGCTGCTAGGTGCGATCCTCGCTGCGACCGACGGCGCAGCGGTCTTTGCGCTTCTGCGCGGTACGCGCCTGCCGACGAAGCTGAGCCGCACGCTCGAGGGCGAGGCTGGATTCAACGACCCGGTCGCGGTCTTGCTGCTGCTGGTCGTGATCGAACTGATCCAAAACCCACACTACGACGTGGGTGACGTCGCCGTCTTCCTCGTGCAGCAGGTAGGCGTCGGGGTGGCCGTCGGCGCCGGCGCCGGCTGGCTTGCGATCGCCGCGATAGGGCGCCGCGCCCAGCTTCCCACCAGTCTCGCCCTGGTCGCCTCATTCGCGACCGCCGCAATCAGCTACGGAGCCGCGGGAGCGCTTGGAGGGTCCGGCTTCGTGGCTGTCTATCTGACAGGTCTTGCCCTCGGCAGCGCCCCGCTGCGCCACAAGCGCGTCGTGCTGGCCTTCCACGATGGCCTCGCGTCGGTTGCCGAGATCGGGATGTTTCTCGCGCTGGGGCTCTTGGTATTCCCAAGCCAACTCGGCGATGTTGCCCTCAAGGGAATCGTGTTGGCCTTGATCACGGCCTTTGTCGCTCGGCCGTTCGCGGTGGCCCTGACAACCTGGAACGAGGGGTTCAGCCGGCGCGAGCGCGTACTGCTCGGCTGGGCCGGACTGCGCGGCGCCGTCCCCGTTATCCTCGCCACCTTCCCTGTGATCCGCCACGTCCCGGACAGCCTCGAGTTCTTTAACATCATCTTCTTCGCCGTGCTCCTATCGGCAGCCATCCAAGGCTTCACGATCCAGACACTCGCGTCGAAACTCGGGATCTCAGCCCGGCCGTTCGAACAAGCCGGCGCAGATCCTTCGCGCTAAGACCAAGCAGAGCGGTAATAGGAGACCGCTCTCCATACCACTTCAGCCGAGCGCGTCCCAGCTCGCGCGCCGTGGGTGTTGACTGGTGGCTGCTCGCAGTCGGCGTCGAAAGAGCACGAATAGCCCCAGCGCAGTGGCGAGTGTCGCGGCGAGCGCGATCACGAGCATACGTGAGGCAAAGGTGCCGCCGGAGATCGGCTGATGGTCTAGGACGAGCAGGTTCGTGAGATTCGACCCGAGGAGGTAGAGCGAGGATGCGTTGGCCATGTAGACCGTGCCGTACAGAAACGCCTCCTCTTCAATCCCGCGTCCGCGAGCCGCATGAACCAGTACAGGTGTCAGGAACACCACAGCGGTATCGAGGTTGAGCACAGCGGTGACAACTGGCGAGTCCTCCCGGTCTCAAAAGCTCTCGAAGTTGGGGAGCAGGTTCTCGGCCTCGGTGAGCTGCGGGTTGGCTGGGGCGCTCATTGGCTGGCCGCAAGCCTTCCCGTGTCGGGCTGGAGGAACACAGATAGCGGCGAACGGGCGGGCGCGATCCACGAGTGCCGTGCATCGGGCTCGGGTGCTCGCACGCCTGCTCACCGAAGAGGGCCTGCCGACGACGCTGGCCGAGGGCCCGCCGTGACCACCAGGGGCGGCATCCCGTGACCACCAGGGGCGGCTATCATTTGCGTATGACGTCGGTGCCCTCGTCGCTTCAGGCTGACCAGGTTCGCGAGGTGATGATCGAGGCGGCCCGGACACAGCTGGCCGCTGTCACCGCCGGGATCAAGTTCTGGGCCGGGTGGGTGGAGGCGGCCGACAGATATGCCGAGGCAGTTGGAGTCGAGCTCGCGAAGCTTGACGGGCAGGACAAGGAGGACACGGAAGACGTTGTCGGGCGCCTGACTGATCTCACACGTGGATACTTCCGCGACATGACCGAGCTGCCCTCTGTCGCGGTGAAGCACTTCAATGGTCAGCTCGAGACGATCGGCAAGCCAAAGGCGAAAGGCTCGCGCAGCCGCGCTGCCAGGGCCAAGGATTAGCCCGAGCTCTGTAGCAGGCCGATGGCACGTGGGTCGGGGCGAGTGCTCCCTGCTGTCGTGAGCAACCTGGCCCACTGACGCTGTACGTCCATCGTCCAGTGGGTGTGCCAAAGCGGATCGCTCAGTGCGGATCGCGATAGCGCGGCTTGCCATTCGATCAGGTCGCCGGGTGACGTCCCCTGTATGCGGCGATCGCTTCCCGTGATGCCGGAGAGGAATCTCGGCCAGGCCAGCAGGACATCTTGGATGACATGTACCCAGATCTGTCCGAGGATCCCGAACGGCTGGATGTCGAGGCCTCCGAAGTAGCTCCCGCCCGTTCGCGCGAAGCCGGCGTCCTCTTGGGCCAGCTCGCAACCGCGCGCAAGTGCTTTCAGCCATGGTCGCGCGAGGTGCCGGTTGCGGAGTATCGCGGCGCAGAAGTCTAGGAAGTTCATGGAGGGGTCGAAGTAATCGCGGAAGGCGGCCTGGTAGGTTGCGAGCCGGCCGGCATGGAACTGGCCCGCCTCTAGCGCGGACACTAGTGTCGGGGTGGCCAGCAGCGCGGACTCCATCCCGGGGGTGATGCCCTCGCCGGTCATCGGGTCGACGAAGCTGCCAGCGTCGCCGACCAGCAAGCCGCCGTCGAAGTGATTGCGGCCCGCCCCTCCGTAGGTCTTGACAATGCCGCCGATCGGCTGGGAGCAGAGCTCGACTGCGGCACACCGTGGGTGATGGCGTCGCAACCCTTCGACGAACTCCCTAAACAATTCAGGTATGTGTACACCGAGCCGGCGACGCGTTTCGGAAAGGAGCCCAACGCCCACGTTCACGCGCCCCTGCGCCATTGGGAACATCCACCCGTACCCCGGGAAAAGGCTCTCATGGAAGAAGAACACGGCCTCCCCGATCTCGCCGTCGGCCACGGCGTAAGCGCGTCGCGCGACGGCGGTGCGGCGTGGGTCGGCGACTGTCAGCCCCTGGCTCTGCGCGACGACCGAGTTGACCCCGTCCGCGCCGACGACCAGGTGTGCGCGGTAGCGGGTTGTCCTCGGCCCGCGCCTGGCTGTCACCTCGACCCCGGCGGATCCGGCGCTGACATCGGTGACGGCCGTCTCCTCGTGGACGATCGCCCCGGCGCGCGCGGCCGCGTCGAGCATCACGGTGTCCAGTTCCTCGCGGGGAATGATGTAGCCGTGTGGAGGCAGGCTCTCGCTGAGCCCGTAGAACGGAATCGGTCCGCTGTAACGGCAGTCCCATTCGACGAATGTGGCCGAGCGCGAGATGGGGAGGAGTTTTGATCGCTCGAGACACTCAAGGCAACCCATCGTCTGCAGGATGCGCAGCCCCCGCGGCTCTACGTAGTCGCCGCAGACCTTCTCGCGCGGGAAACGCGACCGCTCGAGCAGGAGCACCCTGACTCCTCTGCGTGCGAGATCCCACGCCAGCACGCTCCCTGCCGGGCCACCCCCGGCGACGATGACGTCGGCTCGACGCTCTCGTGTCACAGGGCGTCAGACTGCCGAGAGCGCGCGTGTGTGGTGGAGGAGCTCAAGCAGTCGCTCCGGGTGTGCGGCGTTCTTGAGCGCCTCGGCTTCGGCCTCGCCCGCCAGCCGATCGAGGTAGAGCTCGGCTTCTGGCAGCGCGCCCCGCAGCCGTAGCGCGGTCTCGCGGAAGGTCCCGGGCCCGGCGTTGCGGAAAAGCAGCGCAGTGCTTGGATCGCGCATCGCAAGTGCTGCGGGGAGCGTCAGAATCCCATCCACGATGTCCTTCTCGCTGCCGCCGCCCAGAGCGGTGGTCCCGCGCACGTCAGCCACGTCGTCGCAGCCGTGGTAGAGCATGCCAAGCAGGCGTCCGTACCTCAGCAGGCGGTCGTCCCGGGTCCCGAGCCGGGCGCAGATCTCAAACATGCTGCCAGTGTCCTCCCCAGCGACCACTCGCCAGTCCTCAACGCCGAGCGGCTGGCGTCGGACGCGCCACTGGAGGCACTCGGCGGCTCCGAGGCGCTGCATCAACTCGGCCAGCAGGCGCACGCTGTATGCGTCCGTCGCGACGACCTTCGGGGCGGAGAAGCCGATATAGCCGGCGGCCATCAGCGCGGGTAGAAACCCATAGCGGCAGTGCAGGGAGAGCTGGCCGCGCCGGTAGCGCGAGCGGTCGAGGATGTCATCGACGATCAGCGAGACGTTATGGATCAGCTCGAGCGCGGCTGCCGCCCGCAGGACCCGGGTGCTCAGCGGCTTCGCTGTCACCGCGTAGTAGCTCGCGAACACCGTCACCGGTCGGAAGTACTTCGCCCGGCCGGAAATCTGGCGGCGCACCATCTCCTGCATCTCGGGGTCACACGTTGCGACCCAGTCGGAGATGAGCTCGTGGAGGCGATCGAGATCGCCAGTCAGTCCCAGCAGCTCCGGCAGGGCCCACGCCGACCGCTCGGCTAGCTGGCCCGGCTCCGTTGCGCTCATGCCACTTTCGCGTCGATACGGCGACGCACCACGAGCGGAATGGTGAGTGCACGACTCGCGACTAGTCGCTCGACAGCCTGACTACGCCCATAGAGAAAGCAGCCTCCAGCCTCAGCCACGAAGTGACTATATCGAGCCCGCACATGGGTGCCGAGCGCTCGGACTCTCCCGACCGGCTGGACATGCTCGTGTGAGCACTGACCGAGCTGGCGCCCGGAGCCGAGTCGGTGTTCGCACCGATCTTCTCGCCTTCTCGAGCATGGGCTGTGCGCAGTCGAGGTCCCCGGGCCTCCTCCGGGGCGATGAGCGCGCCGGCTCCAAGTCCAAGACGCCTACTTTGGCCTCTAGGCGAAGACCGATACCGTTGAGGACAAATGAGACAGTCAACGCCTAAGACGCGCTATGCGCGTAGTGGCGAGGCCCGGATCGCCTACCAGGTCATGGGTGACGGACCGTTCGACCTCATCTTTGTGCCGGGTTTCGTATCCAACGTGGAGCGTCTCTGGGAGGTTCCCGGTGTGCCCGCCATTCTCGAGCGTTTTGCGTCGTACTCGCGGTTGATCACGTGGGACAAGCGGGGCACCGGGCTGTCTGACCCGGTTCTCCGCGTGCCTCCGCTTGAAGAGCGTATCGATGACATGCTGGCCGTCCTCGACGCCGCTGGGTCCGAGCAGGCCGCTCTGTTTGGCGTGTCCGAGGGAGGGCCACTTAGCATCCTGTTCGCAGCAACGCACCCGCAGCGAGTCTCGGCCCTCGTGATGCTCGGCGCTGCCCCGCGCATGGCGTGGGCTCCGGATTACCCCTGGGGTCTGCGGCCTGAGTTCTACGACACCGACGCCATGAAGGCGACCGTGCTCGATGGTTGGGGCGACGGCGTGCTGCTTGAGCTCTTCGGGCCGTCATACGTCGAGGACGAGCGGATGCGCGAGGCGTGGGGGATGCTTCAGCGCACCGGCGCGAGTCCCTCAATGGGCTGGGCCACGCTACAGGCGCTGTTCGAGATCGATGTCAGAGACGTCCTGCCGAGTGTCCGTGTGCCAACGCTCCTGATCCATCGCACCGACGACCGCTGCATCCCCGTGCAAGGCTCGCGTCTCATGGCCGAACACATCCCGAACGCCAAGTACGTCGAGCTCGAAGGTCAGGATCACCTCTGGTTTGTCGGCGATGTAGACGCGGTCTTCGATGAGGTCGAGGAGTTTCTCACCGGCGTTCGCCGCAATGTCGTCAACGACCGGATGCTCGCGACCGTCTTGTTCACCGACATCGTCGACTCAACCCGCAGGCTCGCAGAGCTGGGAGATCGCCGCTGGCGAAAACTGCTGACCGAGCACGACGCACTCGTTCGTCGCGAGCTAGAGCGCTTTCGCGGGCGTGAGGTCAAGACGATCGGAGATGGGTTTCTGGCGACCTTCGACGGCCCAGCTCGCGCGGTCACCTGTGCGGGCGCGATTCGGGACGGCGTGCAAGGGCTTGGCATCTCGGTGCGTGCAGGCGTGCATACGGGGGAGTGCGAGATGATTGGCGACGACATCGCCGGCGTTGCCGTCAACATCGCCGCGCGCATCTCGGCTCTCGCCCGCACCGACGAGGTGCTGGTGTCTCGAACGGTGACGGACCTCGTCTATGGCTCGGGCATCGGGTTTGAGGATCGCGGCTTCGCCGAGCTCAAAGGTGTGCCGGAGACGTGGCATCTCTTTGCCGCAGATACCAAGTAGCGTCTACTCCAGACCGGATTGCGACGCCTCGCGAGGGGACGGGCGGTAAGGTGCGAGACATGGATCAGCGAAGCCTCGGACGTACCGGTGTCCACGTAAGTCCGCTCTGTCTCGGCGCGATGATGTTCGGCGCTTGGGGGGAGCCCGACCACGACGCGAGTATCCGCATCGTCCATCGGGCACTCGATGCCGGGATCAACTTCATCGACACTGCCGATGTCTATTCGCGCGGGGAGTCCGAGGAGATCGTCGGCAAGGCCCTCAGTGGCGGTCGGCGCGAGAATGTGGTGCTCGCCACGAAGTTCCACGGCGCGATGGGCGAGGACCCTAACCAAGCGGGCAACTCGCGGCGCTGGATCATACGGGAGGTCGAGGCTTCGCTGAAGCGCTTGCAGACTGACTGGGTCGATCTTTACCAGGTTCATCGCTGGGACCCGTGGACCGATCATGAAGAGACGCTCGGCGCGCTCTCCGATCTGGTGGCTCAGGGCAAGGTGCGATACGTCGGCTCCTCGACCTATCCAGCCGCTGAGATCGTCAAGGCACAGTGGGTCGCTCGTGACCGACGCCTCCAGCGCTTCGTCTGCGAGCAGCCGCCGTATTCGATCCTCGCTCGCGGGATCGAGGCTGACGTGCTGCCCGCCTGCCAGGACTTCGGGATGGGCGTGATCGCGTGGAGTCCGCTGGCAGGTGGCTGGTTGTCGGGGCGGTGGCGAAAGGGCGCCAAGGATTTGACGTCTCGGCGGGCGGCGATGATCCCGCAGCGCTATGACCTCTCGATTCCGGCCAACCAGGCCAAGCTCGAGGCTGCCGACGCACTCGCGCGACTGGCGGACGAGGCGGGCGTCTCATTGATCCACCTGGCGCTCGCGTTCGTCATCCGCCATCCGGCCGTGACGGCGGCGATCATCGGTCCACGGACAATGGAGCAGCTCGAGTCGCAGCTCGGCGCGGCGGACACGCATCTCGACACCGCGCTCCTGGACCGTATCGACGAGATCGTGGCGCCCGGGACGACCGTGAACCTCACAGACTCCGGCTGGACCAACCCTGCGCTGGCGACAGCGGCCCGCCGTAGGTAGGGCCACTCCCGAGCGGTAGATGCGTCTGATCTACCGCTCGCTCCCATGTCGATTGGGTGCGCGACCGGAGGCACCGCTTGGCGACTGGTGTTCGTCCGAGGCGGGCCAGGCTGAGCGGCAGCGCGACGAGCACCCGCCCACGCTGCCCCAGGTCCTCATAGGCTGAAGCTAGGCGTTCTTTCCGGCGAGCAGCTCGAGCGAGGAAATCTCGGGCTGGTCCGCGAGGCCGCGCTGACGATGTACCGGTGGGCAAGTGGTTACAAGACGGGCGGCAACGCGTACGACACCCTCCCGGAGGCGTGGCGCGAGCAGATGCTCGCCCACGCCCCCACCACGCTGCGCGAGATGGATCAAATGATCCGTCCTTACCCCACGCGAGCGGCGATCCGCTCGATCGCGTGCCCCGTGACCGTCATCGAGGGCGACCTCAGCGACCCGGCGTTTGCGACCGCCGATGGGTTCGTCATGCGCTTGCTGCTCCAGGCGCGGATGGTCTCGCTGCCCGGTGCCGCGCACATGCTCCACGTCGACCAGCCGGAGAGCTGGGTCGAGGTCGTCACTCAGACGACTGGCCACGCGCCGTCGCCCGCCGCCGTGCCAAGCCGGCACCCGCAATAGTGGTCTGACCTGCGTTCCGCGCGGACCACTGCTTTCGCCTACAGCGAAGCCGCGACATGGGTGCCACCGAGGCTTCGCGTCTCTCTAAGATCTCGCTGGTGAAGCGCGAGGAGCTGAAGGCGCTGCAGGCGCCGCTGAAGGACCGGTACAAAAGGGAGCCGGGCGCGGCGCTTCTCACGCTGTCCGCGATAGGCGAGCTCGGAGAGGGCGTCTCGTGCTCGGTGCGAACCGGGCACGCGGTTGCGCAGGCCGGACTTCATCCCGCGACGGGCGGCGACGGCTCGCTGCTGTGCTCTGGCGACATGCTCCTCGAG
Source organism: uncultured Solirubrobacterales bacterium (assembly GCA_963703395.1). GTDB lineage: Bacteria > Actinomycetota > Thermoleophilia > Solirubrobacterales > Solirubrobacteraceae > Palsa-744. The sequence goes on from OY969817.1 coordinate 2,925,258, forward strand.
GCGCTCGTCGCGTGCGCCGGGGTTACGCTGAGGGCGGTTGCGACCTCACTGGGGATCTCCGTGACCTCCGGGCGCGTCTGCGCCGAGGGCGACCTGGACTTCCGCGGCACCCTCGGCTTGGACTGCGTGGCGCCCGTGGGCTTCTCCACGATCCGCCTCTCCTTCGAGCTAGAGACCGACGCCGAGGAGGAGCAGCTCGCCACGCTGCTCAAGCTCACCGAGCGCTACTGCGTCGTCTACCAGACGCTCGCTGCCACCCCCGCTCTCTCCACGACCTTCACGAGCGCGTAGTCAACGAGGCCACTGGAGCAGACCCGGCTTCAGCTGCTGCTGGATGCACCCCCAATCCACGCACGGCTCGACATCCGGGCGGAAGCGGCGCTCCCACCGGTGACGACGCCTGCTTGGCCGCGGAATCAAGGACGCTTTGCAGCTCAAGCCATCGATCCTCGCCCTTAGTCGCAAGATCTTTGTTGACTGCTACGCCGCGAACGCGATCTAACGTTCATGATTGCGACAGCCCTAACGTGGGTCCGCTGCCGAGCGCAGCTCGAGGGCCTCCCGCACCGCGCATACACGCAATGCCTGCGTCCGACAGGCGAGCGAGGAGGAGGCTCTGCTCGACTGGACTGCTGGCCGTGGTGAGGACCTTGAGCATCTGCGGAAGGGTAGCGAGCCGAATCAACGCGGCGAGTCGGAGACATTCCTGGGGCACCAAGTGCCGTGTCTATTGGGTTCGCGGCATCGTCCTTGACATCCCGCAGTGCGAGCGCGTAAAGCGTCTGATCCAATAGAAACCGACGGATCCCATCTGGGATCAAAGGAGTTGAGCGAGATGCGAACGATAGGGAAGGTAGCCGGACTCTGCCTTGTGGCCATGTTCGTGATGGGCATGACGCTGGCAGGGACCGCTTCGGCAGCATGGGAACAATGCTCGGAAGGATCTGGGTCAACCAAATACGAAGCACATCAATGTACCGCAGCCTCCGGAACGGGTAAATGGCAGTGGAGCGAAGTCACTAGTACGGAGGAAGTTAGACTCAAGGGTTCGTTGAAGATAACAGACACCAAAGTGCCAATTGTGGGAAAAGTGGCAGTTGAATGCTCGTTTGAAGCGGCCGGTTACGTCGGCCCTGGAGAACACGGTCGAATCACTGAAATCAAAATGAGCGCGGCACAATGCAGGAATGTAGAAAATTGCGAAAAAGTAGAAAAAGCCGAAGCGAGAGATCTGCCATGGCAAGTAGAACAGGCGCTTGAAAGCACCGGGAGCGGAGAACCGGGATTGGATATTGAATGTAAAGTGTTGGGCATAACAAAAGCGGATGAATGTATATCTGAAGCAGAAAAGCCGGAAAGCCTGAATTTTGAAAATCGAGCGGCAGGTAGTGAATTATTTGTATTGGCTACGTTTCAGAATACGAGTAAAGCAAAATGCTCGGTAGGCGGAGCAGGGTCAGGTGAAACGGCGGGTAACTTCGCTGTCTCGAAGACAAATGGAGCGGGACTCAAAGCCGCCTTTCTGGGACTTAGACCCCAGGCAACCGAAATCCAGGTCGCGCTTAAAAAAACAGAAACAAATAATAAAGTGATCGTAAATTTTGAAAATTCATACCCGCTGAGGAGTCTTACGATTAACAAAGAACCTGCTGCGGGTGGGGACCTGGTGTCGTGGAAAATCAGTGCAATGCAGGAAGCAAACGTCTGTAAAACAGGGAAGATACTCAAACATGGCGAGGTATGCAGTGTGAGCATGACATTTGAAGCCGGCAACAAAGCAAAAAAAGAAGGCGCGGGAAATGGCTATGTCGGCTTGATCAGTGAGACCGCTACCAACGCTGGAGGTGGAACCGTCAAACTGAATGGGGAAGTAACTAACTGAGTTTACGCCACTTGGGCCTTGTTCATGAATGGTTCAGGCAACTGACCCGCACGCCAGGCGCCTGCTCGGCGCCTGGCGTAACTACAACGGCCCACCCGGTGGGTAGGCGTTTGACGCGGGAGGGGTGGACCTCGAACTCGTGGCCGCGTTAACGGGAGCCCCGGCCGCTGGGGCCCGGGGCGAGCAGGCCGTCCTCGGTCCGGCGCTATCTGTGCTCCTCCGGCCGGCACGGGAAGGCTTGCGGCCAGCCAATCACAAAGGCCGAGCCCCTAGCCCGGATCGTGCAGGAAGCCGTTTGATGTGAGGTTTGGTTGGTGGTTGTGGGGTGGGGTTGGTTGAGGTTGGCGTGGATCGTTGGGTCGGGGTGTTTGAGGGCGCGATCCGGGGTCGTGGTGGCGGTCGAGTGCCGGTTCGCGGACAGGCTTCGCGGGGCGTGTGGCGCCGGGGGTCCGGGGTGGTCGTCGTGGGGGCCGCGGCCGTGTCAGGCTGGGGGCCGCGGGAGCGCTCTGAGGCGGATGAACGCGGTTGTGAGCTCGTTGGCCCAGGGCCAGCTGGCTTGTATCCGTAGCGTGGCGGTGCGGGCGTGGAAGCAGAGGCGGGCCGCGACGTGCAGGATGCGGTAGCGCAGGCGCTTGGGCTCTGATTTCGCGAGTTCGCCGGTGAATAGCAGGCGCTTGGTCCACACGAGGAGGTCGTGGGCGATCCGTACGAGCTCCAGCCAGACACGGTTGTGCTCGAAGTCGCGGAACGGCAGGTTGCGCATGCCGGTGTCCTTGTCGTTGCGGATGTGATCCTCGACGCGGGCGCGACCGCGGTGATCGCGCTCGACGTGCGCGACTGGGCCGGCCTGGTCTGTGAGGATCGCTTGGAAGCGGTGCCCGTCGTGGTCGGTGAAGGAGAGTTGCGCGCCTGGGTGCGCGCGCTCGCGGCGGACGATCACCCTCGACCCAGCCGGCCACCTCGACAGGTCGAGCCGGCCAGTGATCTCGGCGACCTGTCCGTTGGGGCGCGGACTGCCGTCCTGGGCGAGCGCCGCAACCCAGTCGCTGTCAGGGGTTTCGAGGATCGCGCCGCGCACGGTCTCGGTCAGGTCGTAGCCGACGGAGAACTCGATCCGGCCCTCGCGAGCCCAACCCAACAACTCGTGGCTGGCGCCAGCGGTATCGACGCGCAACAACAGCTTGATGTTCTCGACGTGCTCGACCGGGATCTGTCCGATCGCTTGCTCGGCGACCTCGATCTGGTCGATCGCGGTGTTCGCGCCAGCGTTCCCCGGTCGCAACTCGCCGGCCAGCGCTTCGCTGGTCTCATCGCCATAGGCGAGCATCGGGTGAAACCCGTAGCCGCCCTTGAAGTTCCCAGCCGCGCCCTCCTTCTCAGAATGCGACCCGATGAGCGTGGCGTCCAGGTCGATCGTCAAACGCTCCGGGGCGCCCAGCAGCCTCCACACGCATGACCGTGCGTGCGCGTGAGCGACCCGCAACCGCTCCAGGCCCCCCGGGTCACGGGCGACCCGATCCACGACCCGGAACGCAGTCGAGGCCGAGGCGACATTCCCGAACAACGACTCCTGATCGCCGAGCGCCCCGAGATCAGCCAGACACTCCCCACCGTCCGCGAGCATCACCGCGAGATCACCGACCACACGGCCGTGATCGTGCCCGGATCGACGTTGCTTGAAGTCCCCAAGCCCCAACGACAGAGCGCCCCTCAGCCCAGTCTTCTCAGCGACCTCCCCCAGCAGCGCGCTACCCACGTGCGAGACCAAACCCTCTCCGTCCGACACAACATCTACCTTGAACCTGCGGCCATCGCGCTGCACCCGCAAGGTGAACCTCCTGAGCTCGGGAACAAGGACTTCGCAACCCCGATTCTCCAAGCTCAGCCGGACATTCCGCGCCCCGGACCACCCGGGGCGCGGACCGTTAACGAAAGATCCGGGCTAGAGAGCCAGCTCGCGGATTGGCTGCGGGCGTTCCAACTCGACGCCAACCTGCGAAAGCGCGTTCTCAACGCGATCGCCGCGCAGGCTCGCGAGCAAAGCGGCGACACGAACCGACGCGCTGAGCTGGCCGACCAGCTCCGCCGCCTGCAAGACCTCTACGTGCTTGGCGACCTCACCAAAGCGCAGTACGTCATGCGCCGTCAGCCGCACAGGACGAGCTAGAACGCCTAGCACCCCCAGCCGCCCTGCAGCTCACCGAGGCCGAGAACCTGCTCGCCAGCTTCGAGAGCTTTTGGGACCGGGAGGACTCGCCAGCCGAGCGACACCGCCTGCTCGCGACGCTCTTTGAGCACGTATGGCAGGACGCGGGGCGGATCGTGTTCGTGAAGCCACGACCCGCCTTCGCGCCCTACTTCCTAGCCCTTGCCTAAACCCCGAAAGTCAGTCAGGATTTAGCGGTGTACAGAACGGGAGCGACGGGACTCGAACCCGCGGCCTCCGGCGTGACAGGAGCGATCACAGGTCGCCTCGATACCCCTGAATCCCCTTTATTCACGCCAAATCCGACCATTCACGAGCAAGGCAGCGCTTCCCGCAAGAAGCCCCATTTTGCGGGCTTTCGCAGCGGGTTTGGGCACAAATCTCTGCTTGCGCCCAATCGGTTTGACCTCCCGCTCGCTTCGCCGGAGCGCACTGCCACGGGGCTTCGTGACGCGGCTTGAGGCCGGTTTTGTGCCCATTTGTGCCCATTGAGCGGTCTGGCTTCCTTGCCGAGCAGCACCCCACGGCCTCCGGTGGGGCTCTCGTCGCCGATGAGCGGCCGACACAGGATCGGAAGGCCGGCGGATCGATAGGCTCACCGCCTCATGCAGACGAACTTCTACGTGGACGCCTTCAATCTCTACTACGGGTGCCTGAAGGGGACGCCGCACCGCTGGCTGGACCTGCAAGCGCTCTTCGGCAAGGTGTTCCCCCGCAACGAGATCAACCGCATCCGGTATTTCACGGCGATCGTGGAGTCGAGGCCATCGGACGTGCACCGGCCGGTCCATCAGCAGGCGTACCTGCGCGCCCTGCAGACGGTCCCGAACCTCTCGATCCACCTCGGCCAGTACAAGACCAGAGCCGTCCAGCTTCCCCTGGCGACACCGCCAAAGACAGGACCGAAGACCGCCCGGGTGTTGCGAACCGAGGAGAAGGGCTCGGACGTGAACCTGGCCTCCTCCCTGCTGCTCGACGCCTTCCGAGGCGACTGCGAAACGGCGATCGTAGTTTCAAACGACGCCGACCTGAAGGCGCCAATCGAGATCGTCAAGGACGAGTTGGACATCACCGTGGGGGTGCTCAACCCTCATCCGCCCCAGCGGCAGAGCCGCGACCTGCAGCCGACGTTCTTCAAGCAGCTGCGCCGCGGACCGATCGCCGCAAGTCAATTCCCACCGGTCCTCGCTGACGCTCGCGGCGAGATTCGTAAGCCATTGGGTGGTAGCAGGAGGCCCTTAAATCGCTGAGGCCCGCAGTGCGGGCCTCGCACCCAGTCACCGAGGCGGCTGGGGGGATGGGGCAAGTCTACCACCACAACCGCCGACTGTCGCTTGCTGCCAGCACCAGCTAGGGCGCATGGGTCGCGATCAGGTCACGTCGAAGCGCGAGGCCGAGCTGACCATGAACGTTAGGACCAAGCCACCCGTCGGCCCATTGCAGGAGTCGAGCCCGACCGACGATCGCCGCGATGTGCAGCTCATGCACCAGCATCGTGCAGCCGGCGATGGCAACGAGGTCGTCGTGAACGTGCCGAGATGAGAGCTGATCCTCCGGTCCCTCGATGAACATGCGGGCGTCCTCATAGTTGGTCTTGATTCGCAGCCGATACAGGTAGTCGAGGATCGTGTACGAGCGGACCCTGCTGTGCACCGTGCGCTTCTCGTTAGCGGCGAGATGGGGAAGCGGCCAATTAGGTTCCTTACGAGGGCGCTTGCCAGCACTGAGTCGGCTCTGCTCGTCCTCCCTCCACGCCTTGCGATTGTTCAAACGCTTACGATCGCGAGCCGTGGCAAGACGATCGCGGACAGCCTCTTCCCGCGTGGTGCGTAGCGCCTTCCCCGCCAGACTCCAGCACGAAACCGGATCGCAACAGACCAGGGATTGATGCTGTCGTCGATAGGGTGCGACGACAGATTGCACCATCCACCATCGCGGGCGCCGAGCGTCCACGGCGGGAGGTGCAGCGCACGGTCGGTCCACAGCGCAGCGAACTGCGCTTGCGTCTTCGGGTGGCTTTCAGGCCGAGGCTGGCCACGCGCCGACAGCAGCGCTTGGACCGCGTAGTATCCGACGTAGTACGCCTGAACCACGGCCCAGTTGTTCATGAGGCGCAGCAGCTCTTCCTCGCTGGCGAGCTGTCCGCCCAGCGCCAGGAGCAGCTCAGTTCCCCATACGTTGACCAGACTGGTCCGCGTCCGGCAGACGCTCAGCGTGGATAGCAAACAGCGGTTCGAGTCCGCCCCCGTGCTTGGTCCTGTCGCGCGATAGACATGCGGCATTGGGCGTACCACCCTGATCCATCCTCATCGGGCCACGGGCCTTCCATTGGGCACAAACTGGCACAAATCGCGATTTTGGCCCCGTGCCCCAAACGGGGAAAGCCCCGCAACCGACCAAAAAGTAGCCGATTTGCAGGGCTTTCTGAGGCGGGAGCGACGGGACTCGAACCCGCGGCCTCCGGCGTGCCAGGCCGGAGTAAGGATGCTGAAGCCAATGTTTTCAGTGGTTTGTGATCGGTCGAAATGGCTTTACAAATGATGATTCCGGCCCATACGGTACTGAAAGCGGTACTCGCAGAGGCGTGGTACTCGTGTGGTACTCTCTAGATCATGCGAAAGGACGGTGGCCCAACTCACACCGATCCGACCGGCGCGCTGGTCGTGGTCGAGCGCAGCGACGGGCCGGTGTACGAGGCCAAGTGGCGCCGTGGCCGCCGGCAGGTGAAGCGGCGAGTCGGGCCGGCGTGGCTGGAGCGCGCCGCGGGCGGCAAGGGCTGGCGCCCGCGGCGCGGGCGGATGCCGGAGGGGTTCCTGGACGAGAAGCGCGCGACCGTGCGGATGGCCGAGCTGATCGCCGAGCACGAGGAGCAGGAGCGGGCGATCGAGGCGGGTGAGCGCGAGCGCCGGGAGCAGGGGGTCACGTTCCGGGAGCTCGCGGCGGAGTGGCTCGATCACCTGGAGCGCGAGCGCGGCGCGAAGCCCTCGACGCTGAGCGACTACCGCTACATGCTCGCCGAGCCGGGGACGCCGCATCAGCGGGGGAAGGGCAAGAGCCCCGGTCCCGTGATGGCGGCGTTCGGCGACCTGCCCGCCGCGAAGATCACGACCCGGCAGGTGTCCGCGTTCCTGCGCCAGCTCGACGAGCGCGAGGTCTCCCCTCGCACGGTCAACAAGCATCGGCAACTGCTCTCCGCGATCTTCAACTACGGGCGCCGCGAGGACACCCATGGCCTGCCCACCAACCCGGTGGAAGCGACGACCAAGCGCCGCGAGCCACCGCCGGCGGTGCTCGACTTCTACGAGCCCGAAGAGATCGAGGCCCTCGCCCACGCCGCCGCCGATGGCAAACACCGTGGCCCGCAGCCCGCGAACCTCGAACCCGACGAGATCGCGTGGCGGGCGCGCGAGGACGCCCAGGACGCCGAGCTGTTCCGCCTCGCTTCGTACACCGGCCTGCGTCTCGGCGAGCTGCTCGTGCTGCGCTGGGAGGACATCGACCTCGACACCCGGCGGATGGTCGTCCAACGCGCCGTCTCCGCCGGGGTGGAGGGGCCGACCAAGAGCTGGCAGGCCCGGTTCATCCCGCTCGCCGACCCCGCCGCCGAAGCACTCACCCGGCTGCAAGCGCGCGGCGACTACACCTCGCGCGAGGACTACATCTTCTGCTCGCGCCTCGGCCGGCGCCTGGACCCCTCCGCGGTGCGCAAGCGCTTCAAGCGCGCCCGCGCCACCGCCGGCCTGCGACCCCTACGCTTCCACGCCCTGCGCCACGCCGCCGGCAGCCTCGTCGCCCGCCACGCCGATGCTCGTTTCGTGCAGGAGTTCCTGGGGCACTCGCGGATCACGACCACCGAGCGCTACATGCATGCCAAGGCCCGGCCCGAGGACGTCGAACGGGTCAACCTCGCGTTCTCACCAAGACCACTTACCAACCAGCCAACCACCTGACGAGGCTCCAGCCGCCACAAACCCCGAGATCGTCGCGACGCTCAGCGCCGATGCGAAGCTCGCTTCAGACCGAGCACCACCGCAATGGTCGCTCTCGCTGGGAGCCTCTTGCCGTGCTGGGTGCTCTGGCTGATGACGCGGAGCGCCGAGCCGCGATAGGCGGGGCGGTTGACTTTCCCGAGGCGGCAATGGGCATTGACAAGCGAGCGCCGCGCGGCCACCAGCGTGTCGCCTTTGAGCGAGGGCACGACGCACGACGGACGCTTCCCTGCTTGGCGCGCCGCGGCTTCATTTGCTTCTTGACGATGTTTGAGCGCCGCCTGTTCGGCGGTATAGCTGGCGGCGGCTTCCCTGGCCTTCTGTTCTTCCTGTTCTTTGGCCTTATGCCGCTGGGCTTGGGGTTCAACGACCTGGGCCCTGAACTGTTCGTTGGCAGGTCCGAGGTAGGGAGCAGTGACTGGGCCGATGCCACCCGTGCCGTTGGGAAAGGGGGCAGGTGAGGAGGGTTCTTCGGGAGGTTCGCCTTCGCCGGCTGCCGCGGATGCCGGCTGCAGCGCAGCGTCGATCCCAGCGATGGTCTTGCCCGCTTCAATGATCAGCGGCTGCGCTTCGGAGAGCAACGGCACGTCGTTGTAGTACTGCTGCTGGTACCCCATCTTCTTGGATGGGCGGAATTCAATCTTGTACAGGCCCGGTTCAAGTGCGTAGAAATAGGAATATTCGCCATGGGCATTGGTGTCCGTGCAGCTGGAAACCAACCACGGACCGCTTTCATCCCGTGCGCACACTTCGACGCCTTCCACTGGCGTGCCCGATCCGGCGGCTGTGACCCTTCCGGCTACCCAGCCACCTTCGCGCATTTGCGCGTTAATACCAGAGGTGACCGCACCGCCCACCACCGATACCGGTTGTGCTTCTTCGGACCAGTCGGGCACGCCTGGGTAATACTGGCTCAGGTACTGAGCCACGTCGTACTGGCTGACGTACTGACCCACGGCGTAGTAGTCGTAGTATGCGAGCCCGTTGGGATAGAAGAGAACCCTGTACTCCCCGGGGGGCACGCTCGTGATTTCGTATTCGCCCGTCGATTCGCTCGATTCGCCGCACTCTTCTTTGTGGCTGCCACCCGTTTCGCGGACACATGCCACAATGTGAGAGATCGGCACGTTGGTCACGGCATTCGTCACAGTGCCCGCTATTTGCCCGGTTGCGCTCGCCATCGCATTCCCAGCATCGAACGCGCCGAGAAGGAAGGCAGCAAAGAGCGCTGCAAGACACCTGGGGTAGCTGCGCTTTGCGAACAAAGATTTTGTCGAATGTGCCAACCCGGACACGGCGCCCACAATATAACGGCTTCGGCATCGTTCCGAACTTTCGCCGCGGATCACGTGGTCGGCGCCCAAGCGACATCACGCATTGGTTGCGAGGGTAGCCCGGAGGAAAACCTTTACAGATCGTGTCGAGTAGTGTAGGATCTCATCCACAATGGTTCGGGAGTCCGTCCTAGCGGTGGTGCGCGATGCCGGCGGCACGGTGACAGCGAAGCGAGCCGTGAGCGAGGGCGTGCGCTGGGAAGACCTCTACAGGCTGCGTGACGAGGGGGCGTTGATCGAGCTGTCGAGGGGCGTGTTCCGCCTGGGCGACGCGCCGCCAAGCGCGCATCTGGATCTCCTGGCGGTCTGCCGGCGGGTCCCGCACGGCGTGATCTGCCTGGGCTCGGCGCTCGCGTACTGGGAGTTGAGCGACGAGCTGCCCACCCAGGTGCATGTCGCGGTCCCGCGGGGAACGTGGCGGCCGGTCATCTCCTACCCTCCGACACGGGCGCACGTGTTCGCTGCGGCGACGTTCGCGCTTGGGCGAGAGTCGGTGAAGCTGGACGCGGGAGAGATGATCGCGATGTACTCGCCGGAGCGCACGATCGTGGACGCGATGCGCCTTCACCAGCAGGTCGGACGCGACCAGGCGCTGGGGGCCCTGCGACGCTACCTGGAGCGCCCCGGTGCACGGCCCGGGGTCGTCCTGGACTACGCGCGCCGACTCCGCACCGAGCGGCTTGTCACGGACGCCCTGGAGGCGCTGCTCAGTTGAGCGATCGCACCGCCGCATCGGCCTACCGTGCGCTTCAGCGCCGCGCCCGCGGGGAAGGACGGGGCACCCAGGAGCTGCTGGAGCTCTACATCCACGAGCGGTTCCTATGCCGCCTGGCCGGCTCGCGGTACAAGGAGCAGCTCGTGCTCAAGGGCGGAATGCTCCTTGCGGCGCTCGACGCCCGCCGTGCTACGCGCGACGCCGACTTTCTGGCCCGCCGCCTCCCACACGAGCAGGCGGCGCTCGGACGGGTGATCGGCGAGATCGCGACGATCGCGCTGGAGGACGGGGTCACCTTCGATCCAGGCCGCATCTCGATGACCACGATCCGCGAGGACGCCGACTACCCCGGCCTGCGGGCGAAGCTCCCCGCGGCGGTGGACACCGCGAGGCTCAACCTCACGCTGGACATCAACTTCGGCGACCTGGTGACCCCCACACCGATCGCCTACCCGACGCTTCTGGAGGATGAGCCGTTCACGATCCTCGGGTACCCGCTGGAGATGCTGATGGCCGAGAAGGCGGAGACCATGATGGCGCGAGGCGATGCCAACACCCGCGAGCGGGACTTCGCGGACCTGCTCATCCTCTCCCGCCGGCACAACATCGACGCGGCACGCCTGAAGGCCGCACTCGAACAAGTCGCCCGCGACCGGAGGCGAACCCTGACCCCACTTGCCGATGTGCTGCGAACACTCCCGAACCGTCGCCAGAGCGCGTGGATCGCGCTGCGAGAGCGCATCAACGACGACACCCTCCCCACAGACTTCGCCACCGTGGTCGCCGAAGTCATCGCGCTGATAGACCCCCTTCTCGCAACCAATCCGCCGCAGCGGTGGAACCCGACTGCACGATCTTGGGAATAGGCTGCAACCGGATGCCCGCGAACTTCATGCGGTCGTTTGCGTCGCGTTGCTCGTAGGCCCCAGCGCCGATCCAGCGGGTGATGCGGCGGTCGCCGCCGCGGACGGTGGGGACGTCGAGGTCGCTGTAGCCGTGGAATGCGAGCAGCTCGCCGAGCTCGCCACGGAGCACGGCGCGGGTTTCGGCTGCCTCGACGTCGAGAAACCCAATGGCTGGGATTGCGTCGCTCGGTGTCGGGGCAACGCGCACGGCGTGGCGCCGATGGCGCCAGTCGGCGGGAACCTCTCCGAGTGCCATGAATTCCTCTTCGTCGGCGATCGCGCTGAGGCCGGGGTCGAGCGGGTCGGAGAAGCGGAGCGGGTCGAGTGAGCGGCCGACTCTCCAGAGGCCGCTCTTGGGAGGCTCGACGACCTTCGGGCTCGGTGCCACTCATCCCCCGGCGAGGAACGCCTTGGCGGCTACGAGCACGTCGCGGAAGGCTCCTTCGCGGACGCTCTGCGCGGGGGATTCGTCATCGAGCTGCGGGTTCAGGCCGAGGAACCATGCGGTATCTGTCCCGGCTCTCCTCGGAGTGGGAGTGCTGGGCGCTCTTCGAGAACGTCACGCTCGATGAGCAGGAGCGACGCCCCATCCCACGCGACGACGAGGCGCTGCTACGCATCGCCGACCTCTACGGCCTGACGGTGTTCTGAGCGGCGACTGTCTAGAATCGACGCGGGCACCCTGGCCCAGGCAGGCAGTAGCGGCCTCGGTCTGAGCCAAGAAAGTTCACCGGCACGACGGGAGCCGAATGACCCTCAATCGTCGTCGTCCTCGTCGGCGCTGTCGCGCTCATACTCATAGCTGTCTACCCAGTCCGGAACCTCGTCAAGGACCCAGTGCACCGCCTCGGCGCTCTCGGGCGAGACGCGCCTCGCGGCAGCCAATGCGCGCTCCTCAGACGTGTATACGCCAACAATGGTCTGGTCCTGCGTCTCAGCGTCGAAGATCGCGACCCAGACATCCACGGTCGCCATCTTGCCAGAACCGCGGCCGAGCGTCTCACGCCAAATGGGGTCAGGCGCCCGCGCACGGAGAGCTCCGCGCGGCACCTCGCACCGTCGCCTCGACCTCATCGCGAAGGAAGATCCAGCGTCGCCCCAGCTTGTGACCCGGCAGCACCCCGCGACGAGCGTATTCGAGCACGGTCGAGACCGGCAAGTCCAACAGGTCGGCGACCTCGCGTCCGCCGAGGACATCCTCGCGCGTGAGCCGAGGGCGGGCTGAGCTCGGTGCGTGGATAGCGCTCATCGGTTCGCTGTCGAGCCTTGCCTTCGCGAGCAATGATCGCGAGGCGCCCGGAGCGGGCAACGAAGGTTCGAACCACGCCAGTGCGGAGGGTTGCGGGCAACGCCAGCGGACAATGGCACCGTCCTGGGTCGGCAGGGAGAGCGCGGGCCCATAAATTGTTCTCGCCGGCCTGTGGGGTTGGGCTCCCCCCTGCGCTCAGCCAGGCGCGATCCGAGGTTGACGACATGCGCCAACATGGCCCTTCCTGGCCGGGCGCTTGGACGGGCGCTTTTATTCATGTGACAACGCCCCGTTGTCGGCTGCACAAAAAGTGTAAGCGTTCAGTGGGTCTGGCCGCTTATGTGAGGAGTGGTATTGGGTCGCTCCGCGCGTGGGCGTGGAGGGCGTCGGTGAGGTAGGCGAACAGGGAGCGTTTCTGTAGCCGGCAGGTTGTGTGCGCGGAGAGGAGCCGCGCGGTGCGCTGCTCGCCGTTCTCGGACTGGCTGCCGAGCGATAGCTTGCGGTAGATGACCGCGCTGCGGAGGGCGCGCTCGGCGTGGTTGTTGGTCGGCTCGATACCGTCGTGCTTGGCGAACGTCCATAGTGCTGGCCAGGCTTTTAGGAGGTTGCGCGCCATGCCGCGGCAGCGCTTGTTGCGCGCTCGTTTTGACGCGTAGCGCGTGATGATCGGCTTGAACTCGCGTTGAAGCCGGCGGACGGTCAGCTTCAACGCTCGACGCTCGCCGGTGTGTTGGAAGACCTCCCAAGCCCAGAAGACGCGCTCACAGAGGGCGAGCCCGTGCTCGCCGAACTCCTTCTCGGCTGCCAAGCCTTCGGCGTGCGCGGCGAAATCTCGCTTCAGATGCGCCCAGCAGAGCTGACGGCGCGCCAAGGGCAGGTGCGTATAGGCCCACCAGCGATCGGAGGTGATGATCGCCTTGGTGTCGGCCAACAGGCTCTTGGCGTGATCCTCGTGACGGTCTGGGGCGATGTGTAGGTAGGCATGTCGAGGATCGAAGATGCCCCACAGCGCGCGGCGCTGCCCGGCGGTTCGCCAGCCCGTCTCGTCCATGTTCACCGCGCCTGAGCCGCGAAGCTTGCAGAGCAGATCGGCGTGTGGGTCGCAGAGCGCTGCGCCCGCACGGTCGATGATCGCGTCCACCGCGCCCGTGCTGATCCGTGAAGCGAACAGCTCTTCTGCGAACTCCACGACATCGCGGCGGGAGATTCGGTTGCGCACCGAGAGCGTGGTCACGGCGGCCTGCAAGCGCGGGCCGAACGCGCTCTGGGCAACCTCGGCTGGCAGCGCTGCCCGCGCTTGCGCTCCGCAGCCAGGACAGCGCACGCGTTGGCATTGATACTCAGTCACCGTCACCGTGATCCTCGGCAGCTCCTCGACCTGCCAGCGCACCGGATCACCCGCCGCCACACGCTCATCCTCGGTGAAGGCGTGGCCGCAACCACAGCGCGCCGGCCAATACTCGATCACCCGATCCACCGCACAGACCGGCAACAGCTCCCGGCCGTGGCCCTCGTGACCGGGCTGGGCGCCCTGCTTGCGACCCGAAGGATCCTTGCCGCGTCTGCAAGGACCACCCGGCGGATCTGAGCTCGGCGGAGCCGAGGAATTACGCGAGCTGCGATTCAGCCTACGCTCAAGCTGGGCAATCCGCTCATCCTGGCGCGCCACGCGCGCCGTCAACGCCTGGATCTGGGCGTCCATCCGCAGAAGCACCTCGACGACCGCCTCACGACCAGCGTCATAAATCGCCTCCGCCTCAACCCGCTCCACACTCCCAGATTCGACACGCCCGAGCTATGTCCCCCAACCAACTGAACGCTTACCAAAAAGTATTGATTTGCAGCGATTTTCATGGCTGTAGGTCCTCCACTCCTAGTGGGAGGACAGATCGGGGGGCAGATCGGAGGACAGATTGGAGGGCACGCCGGGAGGCATTTGGGTTCGAATCACCTCTTCCGTATTGCCGAGCAGATGAGCGCTGTGGGCTCCCTCCAGTCCGTCCGGTCGGCAACCCGCAGTCGAATCGATCTCCTCGTGGTCGCATCAGGTGCCCTCCTGAAGTCTGCTTGGACTGCACATGTCTATTGACGCCCGAAACGCGCCCGCTACCCCCATCGAGTTCTACGACCGGGTTTGCACAGTTGCTTACGGGCGAAAGGGCGCTCGTGCGCCGCCCTCTCTAGGACAACGCACGCTGAGCGTTCAAGCCCCCATTTCATGGAGTGTGCGAAACCCCCCCCTCAATCGCTGACAAAACCCCCTTTTGCACCGACAAAACCCCCTCTCGCGGGGCCTGATCGCGTGCGAAACAAAACACCCGTCCCGGCCCTGCGCGGTTCGCTCTGCAAACCCCAACAATCCCTGCAAATCGCCGCCTTTGCGTAAGCGTTCAGTTGGTTGGGGGACATAGCTCGGGCGTGTCGAATCTGGGAGTGTGGAGCGGGTTGAGGCGGAGGCGATTTATGACGCTGGTCGTGAGGCGGTCGTCGAGGTGCTTCTGCGGATGGACGCCCAGATCCAGGCGTTGACGGCGCGCGTGGCGCGCCAGGATGAGCGGATTGCCCAGCTTGAGCGTAGGCTGAATCGCAGCTCGCGTAATTCCTCGGCTCCGCCGAGCTCAGATCCGCCGGGTGGTCCTTGCAGACGCGGCAAGGATCCTTCGGGTCGCAAGCAGGGCGCCCAGCCCGGTCACGAGGGCCACGGCCGGGAGCTGTTGCCGGTCTGTGCGGTGGATCGGGTGATCGAGTATTGGCCGGCGCGCTGTGGTTGCGGCCACGCCTTCACCGAGGATGAGCGTGTGGCGGCGGGTGATCCGGTGCGCTGGCAGGTCGAGGAGCTGCCGAGGATCACGGTGACGGTGACTGAGTATCAATGCCAACGCGTGCGCTGTCCTGGCTGCGGAGCGCAAGCGCGGGCAGCGCTGCCAGCCGAGGTTGCCCAGAGCGCGTTCGGCCCGCGCTTGCAGGCCGCCGTGACCACGCTCTCGGTGCGCAACCGAATCTCCCGCCGCGATGTCGTGGAGTTCGCAGAAGAGCTGTTCGCTTCACGGATCAGCACGGGCGCGGTGGACGCGATCATCGACCGTGCGGGCGCAGCGCTCTGCGACCCACACGCCGATCTGCTCTGCAAGCTTCGCGGCTCAGGCGCGGTGAACATGGACGAGACGGGCTGGCGAACCGCCGGGCAGCGCCGCGCGCTGTGGGGCATCTTCGATCCTCGACATGCCTACCTACACATCGCCCCAGACCGTCACGAGGATCACGCCAAGAGCCTGTTGGCCGACACCAAGGCGATCATCACCTCCGATCGCTGGTGGGCCTATACGCACCTGCCCTTGGCGCGCCGTCAGCTCTGCTGGGCGCATCTGAAGCGAGATTTCGCCGCGCACGCCGAAGGCTTGGCAGCCGAGAAGGAGTTCGGCGAGCACGGGCTCGCCCTCTGTGAGCGCGTCTTCTGGGCTTGGGAGGTCTTCCAACACACCGGCGAGCGTCGAGCGTTGAAGCTGACCGTCCGCCGGCTTCAACGCGAGTTCAAGCCGATCATCACGCGCTACGCGTCAAAACGAGCGCGCAACAAGCGCTGCCGCGGCATGGCGCGCAACCTCCTAAAAGCCTGGCCAGCACTATGGACGTTCGCCAAGCACGACGGTATCGAGCCGACCAACAACCACGCCGAGCGCGCCCTCCGCAGCGCGGTCATCTACCGCAAGCTATCGCTCGGCAGCCAGTCCGAGAACGGCGAGCAGCGCACCGCGCGGCTCCTCTCCGCGCATACAACCTGCCGGCTACAGAAACGCTCCCTGTTCGCCTACCTCACCGACGCCCTCCACGCCCACGCGCGGAGCGACCCAATACCACTCCTCACATAAGCGGCCAAACCAACTGAACGCTTACGCCTTTGCGGTCGACGCGCCAACGCCGACAAAACCCGATTTGGGCCGTCCCGAGATATAATTCATCACTTCCAAGAGAGGGGAGACACAAGAGCCCGGCACGAAGCACGCCTCGCACGCCGGCGGGGCACGACACGCATCCCCAGTCGCGACTCGCCCCAGCGACCCTGCGCCCCTTTTCGTGACCGAATCTCCCTGTGGCCGGCTCTCCACCGTCCCCGGGCGCCGTGCCGATGCCGGCCTTGCCGATCGTAGGCTTGGCAGATGAATGGCGCGCGGTGATGCGCAGCGCGCCGAGTGGTTACTCGCCGCACGCGGCTCGGACCCGTAGGGTGAGCGGTCATGCCCCGCAACCCAATCGACTTGGTGGGGATCGCTGAGCGCTTCGGACTCGCGCTCAGCACCATTGGCCTCACCCTCCCGCCGGTGCCACAGGCTTTCTACGAGGCGTACCTCGCACCGATGGGCGCCCGCGCGCTGATCGCCGCTACCAACTTCCTCGTCCTCGCAAGACGCTGAACACGCGCCGCGCGCCCGAGTCGTTAGCGTTCGAGGACGGTGGACGATCATCCCTTCCGGACCGCGTGGCGGACACGTGAGCTCGATCCGTGGATCGAGGCTCTCTCGCCGGAGATCGTGCTGCACTCGCCCGTCGTGAGGACGCCGTTCCGGGGACGCTCGGCGGCAGCGGAGCTCTTCGGCGTGAGAAGTTCGGTGAGGTGGAGATCACCAGCGAGTTCGCCGACGCCGACTCTCGTGTGTTCTTCTGGCGGGCAGACCTCGCTGGCAGGCTCATCGAGGGCGCCGATCTCCTGCGCTGCGACGAGCACGGCAAGATCGCCGAGATCAGGGTCCTGATTCGCCCGCTCGCGGACATCGCCGTGTTCGCCTCCGCGATCGGCCCGCCGCTGGCAGTAAGACGAAGCCCGACCCGCGGTGCGCTGGTCCGGCTGCTGACACTCCCACTCAAAGTCATCCTCGCCGTCGCTGACGCCGTGGCATCCCGTCTCATCAAGCTCCACTGATACCCGTTTTGCGCTGATGCAGAGTAGCCCTGAGAGCCAGCCCAACGTTGCATCCTACGAACAGATCGGCCTCGGATACACCCACGCGCGCCGCACCGACCCGCGGATCGCCGAGCGTATCTTTGACGCGCTCGGCGACGCCAGGAGTGTGCTAAACGTCGGTGCCGGCACCGGCTCCTATGAGCCGCCGGACCGCGATGTTCTTGCGGTCGAGCCCTCGCTGGTGATGCGCTCCCAGCGCCCACCCAGTGCGGCGCCTTGCATCGACGCGTGTGCGGAAGCGCTGCCGTTCCCCGACGATTCATTCGACGCGGCGCTGGCGGTATTAAGCGACCACCACTGGCAGGACCCGATCGCCGGGCTACGGGAGATGCGTAGGGTCGCTCGACGGGTCGTTATCTTTCAGTGGGATGACGCGGAGAGCGAGCGCTTTTGGTTGGTGCGTGATTATTTTTCTAGGGAGTATCACGCGCTGACGGTTGCGGGGCCGACGCTTCGTGAGCGAGCTGCGGCAATCGGAGCACGCATGGAGCCGGTCCCGATCCCGTTCGACGTGCGAGACGGTTTCTTCCACGCTTACTGGCGTCGGCCCGCGGCGTACCTGCAGGAGTCTGTGCGCCGCGGCTGCTCGGTCTGGGCGCGCATCGGGCCAGAGGTAGAGCAGCGGGTGGTCGCGGCGCTCGCACAAGACCTCGGCACTGGCGTCTGGGCGAAGCGCAACGCCGATCTGCTCGGTCTGGAGAGCGTCGATCTCGGGGCACGGCTGCTGATCGCCGACGCGGCCTGAAGGCCGCTCGGCGGCCGGGGCGCGAGCTTCCGGCCGGGGAGCGCGGGGTGGGGTCCCACTTGCTGATCGTGCTCGAGGGTGTGGCGTGGGGTGAGAGGTTGGGGTCGGGTATCGGAGTGCCAGCGGGCGGTCGCGGGGTGCGCGGCTGGGGATAGGCTACGCCTTCGTGACCAACATCAACAGCTCTCACGCCGTTGGTGTAGCGGCGTGACACGCACCCTGCCGAGCGTTCCGGGATCAAGGATGATCTCCCGCTCGTTGCGCCCGTTCACGTAGGCGAGCACCTGCGACTTCGTGACGCCGGTGCTCGCCAGGCATCCTGGTGATCGGGCAAACTGAGCGCGGCGCGGCCGGCGAACCACTCCGCCCCTAGCGCGGCTCAACGACCAGCTTGGCGCGCGGTAGCTGCCGGTGACGCAAATCCGCGACAGCAGATGTCAGGTCGATACTCATCCCTGCCGCCAGCAGCAGCCGTGCTCGCCTGGCCACCGCCCCGGGTGGGCCCCACCCCGACCGCGGCCTCACGCGCTATCCGATTGAGCCGACCATCTCCAGCTGAATCAGCCGGTTGAGCTCCACCGCGTACTCCATCGGCAGCTCCTTCGTGACGGGCTCGATGAAGCCGTTGACGATCATCGCGGCAGCCTCGTCCTCGGTGAAGCCGCGGGAGCCCATGTAGAAGAGCTGGTCGTCGGAGATGCGCCCGACGGTGGCCTCGTGGGCGACGGAGACGTGGGGGTTCTGGATCTGGATGTCGGGCCACGTGTCTGAGCGCGAGCGGCCGTCCATCATCAGCCCGTCGCACTGCACGCGAGCTTTGGAGCCGGCAGAGTGGGGGCCCATGCGCACGAGCCCGCGGTAGCCCATGATGCCGCCGTCCTTGGAGATCGACTTGGCGAGGATGTTGGAGGTCGTGTTGGGCGCGAGGTGGACGACCTTCGCGCCGGTGTCCTTGTGCACCCCGCCGGAGGCGACGCCGACGTTGAGGTGGTCGGCGCGGGCGCCCTCGCCCATCAGGTAGGAGCCGGGGTAGAGCATCACGTACTTGGCGCCCATCGAGCCCCCGACCCACTCGACTGTCCCACCGGCGTCCACGACGGCGCGCTTGGTGTTGAGGTTGTAGACGTCCTTGGACCAGTTCTGCACGGTGGTGTAGCGCGCCTTGGCGCCCTCGTGCACGAAGATCTCGACGACCGCGGAGTGCATCGAGTTGACGGAGTACGTCTGCGCGGTGCAGCCCTCGATGTAGTTGACCTCGGAGCCCTCGTCGGCGACGATCAGGGTGTGCTCGAAGGTGCCCTCGCCGGCGCCCTCCATGCGGAAGTAGGACTGCAGCGGCAGGTCGCACTTGACGCCCTTGGGGATGTAGCAGAAGGCCCCGCCGGACCAGACGGCGCCGTGCAGCGCGGAGAACTTGTTGTCCTGCGCGGGGACGCATTTATTCATGAAGTAGCGCTGCACCAGCTCGGGGTACTCGGTGACGGCGGTGTCCATCGAGCAGAAGAGGATCCCCTGCTTGCGGTACTCCTCCTTGAGCCCCTCGTAGACGGGCTCCTGGCGCCAGACCCCGACGACGCCGGCAAGGTGCTCGCGCTCGGCCTGGGGGATGCCAAGGTCCTCGTAGGTCTGCTTCATCTCCGCGGGCACGTCGTCCCAGCTGTCGAAGCGCCCCGCCGTGGGGGGCGAATACAGAACGAGGTCATCGAGGTTCAGGCCGCCGAGATCTGGTCCCCAGGTCGGGATCGGCTTGCGCTCAAATATCTTGAGCGCCTTGACGCGCTTCTGCGCCATCCAGTCGGGCTCGCCCTTGATCTTGGAGAGCTCCTGCACGACCTCGCGGGAGATCCCCTGACGCGCACGCAGCTGCCCCTGCTCGTCCTCGACGATCGAGCTGGGCTTGGCGATCCTGGTGATGTCAGTCATGGCCATTGCGAACCTCGCGATCGGTTGTCGTCAGTGGGCAAACTCTCGTCGTGGGGCTTGAGTTCGAAGTTACGCGGGTGCTTGTAGTGGGTCGAGGGTGTAGTCGTGGTACACGTCGTCCATCACAGTTCGAAGACCTCGCGCCCGGCGAGCAGCGCGTCGACGAGCGCGTCGATGTCCGCTGACTCGTTGTACACCCCGAGCGACGCGCGTGCGGTCGCGCTGACGCCCAGGCAGCGCATCAGCGGCTGTGCGCAGTGGTGCCCCGCGCGAATGCACACGCCTGTGCGGTCGACCAGCTCGGCAACGTCGTGCGGATGGATGCCCTCGAGGATGAACGAGGCCAGTGCGCCGCGCCGCTCGGCCTCGGGAGGCCCGACGACGCGCAGGCCGGGAACCTCGGCGAGGCGGTGGAGCATGTACGCGGTCAGCGTGCGCTCGTGCGCGCGCACGCGTTCCATCCCCAGCGCCGATAGGTAGTCGACGGCCGCGCCCAGGCCGACTACCTCGGCGATCGGGGGCGTGCCCGCCTCGAACTTGTACGGCAGCTCGTTCCACGTCGCCGACTGGAAGTCGACCGACGCGATCATGTCGCCGCCGGTCAAGAACGGCTCCATGCGCTCGAGCACGTCCTCGGGGCCGTGGAGCACGCCGACGCCGGTCGGCCCCAGCGCCTTGTGGCCTGTCCACGCATAGAAGTCGGCGCCCAGCGAGCCGATGTTCGACGGGCATCTGCGGTACGGCCTGCGCGCCGTCCACGAGCGAAAGCGCGCCCGCCGCTCTCACGCGAGCGATGATCTCGGCGACCGAGTTGATCGTGCCGAGGACATTCGAGACGTGCGCAAAAGCGACGAGCTTCACATTGCCGCGCGCGAGCTCGTGCTCGAGCGCCGCCAGCGACAGTTCGCCACGCTCGTCGACCTCCAGGTAGCGCAGCTCGGCGCCCCGCTCGCGGCACAGGACCTGCCAGGGGACGAGGTTCCCGTGATGCTCCATCTGCGTGATCAGCACCGCGTCGCCGGCTCCCACGTTGTGACGGCCCCAGGAATAGGCGACGAGGTTGATCGCCTCGGTGACGTTCTTCGTGAAGATCGTGGTCCTTGGCTCGCCCCCTACAAACGCTGCGATCCGCTCGCGGGCGCTCTCATAGGCCGCGTCAGACTCCTGCGCGAGCGCGTACACGCCGCGGTGCACGTTCGAGTTGTGCGTACTCAGGTAGCTCGACAGCGTGTCTATCACCGCTCGCGGCTTCTGGGCGGTCGCCGCCGAGTCGAGGTATGAGAGCCGACGACCATCGAGCTCGCGTGAGAGGATCGGGAAGTCGGCGCGCACGTCGAGCGTGGCTGTGGTCTCGCGGGCCTTGGTTGAGAATGTCATCGCGAAATCCTACCTCTCCAGTAGGGTATCAGTTATGCGACGCTGCGCGCCCTTGCCGCGGGGTGCGCCCGACCGTCGTGGTGCTCAGCGCTTTTCGACGTCGCGACGGAGCTCATCGCGCTGGCAGGAGTCGCTCAAGCGGCTTTGGTAGCCACCAGTTCCATCGTCCGAGAAGGACCATCAGCGTCGGCACGAGCACTAGTCGGACAATGGTCGCGTCTAGACCGATAGCGACTGCTCCGCCGAGTCCTACTTCCTTGACGGACGCTACGCCTGTTCCCACGAATATCGCGAATACACAGACTAGTAGTATCGCGGCGTTGCTTATCATCCGTGCGCTGGCGGCTAGACCTTTCGCTACTGCACTCCCGGTGTCGTCTGTTACCACCCATTGCTCTCTGATTCGCGACAGCAAGAATATCTCATAGTCCATCGACAGGCCGAAGATGATCGCGAGGATCAGCGGCGGGGTGAGTGTTTCGAGATAGCCCAGGCTGTGAAAGTGCAGCAGCGAATCAGACCAACCCCACTGGAAGACGACCACCAGCACCCCATAAGCGGCTCCCACCGAGAGCAGGTTCATCACTACGGCCTTTAGTGGCAAAACCAGAGAGCGCAACAAGACTGTCAGAACGATAAAGGCAAGGAGGAGAACTGCGACGATTGCCTTCCACATGTTTGCCGCGATCTGCTGTTCTTGATCTACCTCGACCGCTGATGCACCGCCTACCTCCGCGCTGATCCCGGTACGCTGATTGTCTGATCTCAGTAGCGCACGCACGCGGCGTACTAGATTCTTTGCTCGAGGCGACTCGGGATCGTCGTTCGGCGCGATCGTAAACATCGCGTATCGCTCATCCCGCGAGATGTGGGTCGCGCTTAGTTCCTTGACACCACCGAGGTGTTCGATGGCTTCGCGTACGGGTTCGACTCGCGCTTGCAGCCCTGCCCTATCGCGGCGAGTTGTTGCAATCACGTAAAAGGGGCCGAGCGCGCCGGGCCCATTGATGCTTGCTGCCTCCTCGAACGCTGTGTGCGTTTCGTCGCGTGAGCCTAGCTGACGCAGCGCGCCCGTACTCGTACGCATGCTCAGAGCCGGTATGCACAGCAGAAGAAGGAGAGCTGTCGCCGCTAGCATCGGTAGTACCGGCCGCCGGCTCAGGGATCGTGACCATCTCTCCCAGCTGATGCCACGCCAGCGAAAAGGAGGCAAGGTTTTGGCAAGGCGTTCTCTGACGCTCTGGCTGCTGGTGCGCTGTGCACCGAGCACCCAAATCAACGCGGGTAGCAACGTTACCGCCATGCTTACGGCTACGCAGACAGCGAGGATCGCACCAACGGTCATCGAGTGTGCGGTGTTGTTTGGTATCAACCAGAGACCACTGAGCGAGGTAATAACTGTGAGGCCTGAGTAGATCACCGTGCGCCCAGATGTGAGCAGAGCGGTGTGCTGAGCTTCGGCGAGACTGTGGCCGGCGGCTAGCTCTTGGCGGACACGCATTAGTAGGATCAACGAGTAGTCAACTGCAACACCCAGGCCAATCAGTGACGCGGTGTTGGTTACAAAAATAGAGAGTTGCATCACAAGTGATAGGCCGTAGATCAGTAGTCCCGTGAGGATCACGGTGCCGATGCCGAGCGCGATCGGCAGCATCGCCGCCGCGAATGACCCAAAAATCAGCAGTAGAACGATCGCCAAGAGTGGCACTCCCACCAGCTCGGCCTTGGAGAGATCCTGCTTAAATGTCTGCTTTAGTGCAGTCCAAAGAGCGCCTTGGCCAAGTACACGCAGCGTTACAGGGTCGTTGGTTGACTGGCCTGCCGCGAGTCTTTCGCGCAGCTCTTGGTCGATAGCTTGTACCTCGCTTTGACTTCCTTTTGCGTGCAGTGGGAGGATGATGGGGCCGACCAGGTCGCTCGCGAAGATCGCTGCTTCGCGAGCCTGGGGCGTAAGCGTGACATTTTTGATGCCTCTGAGCGAGCGGTTGACACGAGTGATTGCAGCCCGGAGTTGAGCTGCGCTCGCATGTCGTCGTGGCCACAGCAGGACAGCGATGTCCGCGTCGGAGATCTGCGGGAACTCGCGCGCCAGCTCTGTTTCGACATGCCCGGACTGTGAGCCACTAGCTGCGTCTCCACCTGATACTAGGTGCGTCGACTGGCGCTCAGCAAATGGCACCGCAGCGGCGACCAGTATTAGCCACCCAGCGATCACGGCACGGTAGTGCTTTCGCGTGAGCGTGTCTAGACTAGCCGTAAGTTTTTGCACGCGTCGAGTCCGAACTGTCGTATCGAGCTGCCGCTCAGCGAGCCCGTGCGCATGGCACAGTCGCGTTACTCGATGCAGATGTACCGTCCTGGAAAGCGATGACTGTGTTGAAGCGGAAGCCGCCGTGTGGGCAGCGTGCTGGTATTGCTATTCCGGCGGGCTGGAAGCCTACCCGGCGACCGTGAACTCGCCTGTAGTAGGTCAAGTGTTCCGGCCCGATGCTGGTACGCATGTCCACCACGGCAACGTCTGATGCGCCTGGAAGGCTTGGTGTCAGTGGTATATCCGTATTGAGAAATGCCGAGCCACCGCCGGCAGGCAGCAGAACGGCCGGCAACACGAGTTGGGCCGAGACTGGCGACTTGCCGTTGACATAGAACAGCATCGCCGTATGACCGTCGACGGGTTCGATCGAAAAGAGGGAGATTGCGACAGACTCATGGACGAGATCCGGGCCGATTGGCACCACGCTAACGGCGGTGCCGAAACCCATCTTCGAGTTAGGCGAGCAGCCAGCGGGCCCATGCTTCAACAGGATAGCTGCGCTGCATGTCGCCAAGCCAAGTTCAGAGGAACCTAGTCCTATACCCCGGGGCATCGTGAACTTGATATTGGTAACTGGCGAAGGCACCTGGCCGGCCGGACCGGCGACCGTCACATGCGTGTGGATCGTCGAGCCGATGCCGGGCTTGTCTGAGGAGAACGCCACCGCGAGGTGTACAGTTTGTGACGCTAGCGCCACGCTAGGCGAGATGCTCAAGAACACAGCCGCGAAAGTCAAGATCCTGCGCAGCGGCGCCTGCTGCTTATATTTCTGGCTAAGCCTAGACATGTAGCGTCCCGGTAACGCGGGCGGAAAGCGCATAGGTATGGCGTTTTAGAGTGCCTTGTATGCGCAAGCCTGTAGTCGAGGCATGGGCGTATCGGCCGGTGCCGTGTGTTATGCGCAAGGTGCCGTTAAAGCGGGCGGCCGGGCCGGCCGAAGCGTACGATGTGATGCCTCGGCCACTAATTGTGCCAGCGCTTGTATTGCATGTGAATGAGATCGTGGCTTCCGTGTCTCCAGCGATGCTGATCTGAATAGTTAGCGAGCCGCTGAGCGTGCCCGAGCAGCGGCCCCGCTCATTGATCGCGGTACTCCCTTTGTGACTTACAAGACTTGCCTGGATCGTCTCGTTGACCGAGAGCGTCCGGGCAGTCAATGCTCCAGTGCGTTCTGCGGCTCGAGTGGTATCCGCGAGCGATAGTCCGCCAGCGGTGAGCATTCCGCTCACACAGACAACGAACAGAGATGTCCGCAATAGTCGCACGCGAGTAGCCGTCCACATCGAATTCGTCAGCATCTGATTACCTCCGATTGACCGTGTGTAGTTGTGCGGCGTTGCTAGGTTAAGCACGCTCATCGCTCCGTCCACCCCCGAGCGCGTGGCTCGGCTAGGTGACTGAGGACGCTCGATCTGGGCTCGGCGAGGGTCATGCGGCGGCCTCGATCTTGGTGCCGATCCCAGCGTCGGTGAACAGCTCGAGCAGCAGAGAGTGGGGAATGCGCCCATCGATGATGTGAGCGGAGTTGACGTCGTCGGCGATGGCGTGAATGCAGGCGGCGAGCTTGGGGCCCATACCTCCCTCGATGGCGCCGAGTCGCTGAGCGACTTCACGCGCCGTGGCTTTGCCGATCAGTGAGTCCGGGTCCTTGGGATCGGATAGCCAACCGGGGACGTCGGTGAGGAAGATGACCTTGTATGCGCCGAGTGCAGCGGCGACGGCGCCGGCGGCCTCATCGGCGTTGACGTTGTAGGAACTGCCATCGTGGTCGGCACCGACGGAGGCGATTACAGGTATGTAGTTAAGCGAGACGTAGTGGAGCATGTCCACGTTGACCCGTTCGATGGCACCTACGAACCCGATGTCCTGCCCTTCTGGAGCCTGGCGGCGGGCGACGCGGAACAGCGAGCCATCGTCGCCGCACAAGCCCACCGCCGGCTGGCCGTGGCGGCTCAGGCGCAACACGATCTCCTTGTTGACCTTGCCAACGAGCACCATCTTGGCCACCTCAACGGTGTCGGGATCTGAGACGCGCAGGCCCCCAGCGAAGCGTACGGGCAGCCCGAGGCGCTCCATGTAGGAGGTGATCTCGGGGCCACCGCCATGCACGACGATCGGGTTCAGGCCGACGTACTTGAGCAGCACGACGTCGCGTGCAAAGTCCTCGCGCAGCAGCTTGTCCTCCATCGCGGCGCCGCCGTACTTGATGACGACTGTCTTGCCGTGAAACTTCCGTATGTAGGGGAGCACCTCGAGCAGCGTTCCGATGTCGCGCAACGAGGCCCCCGATCGAGGTTGATCGGCTGTGCTTGTGCCTGGAGCAGGGCAAAGGTGGGCTGTACCGGAGGTCATGTCGTGCAATCTGCGTCCGAATAGTCACGTACCGATGGGAGAGGTCTCAAGAGAACGTCTCTGCCTCGACGGCCTCCCCGGTTTAGGACCCAGACCGCGAGAACCGCCACCCATGTCATGCAGATGATCGTGAGCAGTCGCTGGACGATCCCGCCGCCAGCTTTGCCATAGAGGCCGGCGTAGACTCCTCCAAGCGCGACCAGCAGTGTCCCCGACGCGATGGTGTAGTAGCGCAGCCCTCGCGGCGAGCCTAGCTCGCTGAAGGCTCTCGCCATTACAAACGGAGCGATGAGCGCCGCCACGGCCACGACTACGCTCTCGACGTCATGCGCTTGGTGATGCCATGAAAGGCCGGGGTAGTGTCGAAGCCGCTGGCATCTGATGGAGGTTGACAGCGGGCAATCCTCACGCAAGAGACCGTCAAGAACGCCGCCTACACCAATAACACCGACAAGCAAAGCCCCGATACGACCTGCCTGATTAGTACCTACGGCGCTAAAGAGACTGACCGCAAAGACCGCGATCAGGCCACCGGAGATGGAGTCAGCCAGATTCCAGACCCCAGCATGTCGCGCGGTCAAAGCGCCAAGGTCACTTATCTCCTGGCTCGACCAACGATAACCCGACCCCTGCAGAAGCTCACCGGCGACCCATCCACTCGTAAACAGAGTCGCGCCGACGACTCCTGCTAGCGCCCCAAGTCTCATCTCTTCTGCAGGCATCTGAGGTCGCCGAGGTCTTTGACCGTCATTGCTCCGGTCGCCGATTGGGGATCGAGCTCGCAGCCAGCGAGCTCCTCAAGAGCGACAAAGAGCTCTGCAATGTCGAGGCTCGTCAGGCCGAGGTCCTGCAGTGGCATGTCGGCCTCGGCGTGCGGCGGATCGAGCTGAGTGTTCGCGAGTACCGTGTTAACGATGTCAACGATCGCGTTTGGGTCTATTCCTGCTTCTCGCAACGTCATGTGTGGAGGTTGGAGCTGCTGCTCCATGCGTCCACCGCCCTTCCTGTATGAGCGACAATGCGTCTCTCCGCTGGGTCCAGCAGGCGCGAGTTCACGTAGTAGGGCTCGGCCAAGTCCAGGCCGCGGCGGGGTCGCGACCAGAAACCATGAAAGACCGACTCGGGCCCGATTGACTTCGGCGGGCTAATCGCGGTGAGACGAAAGCCATACTTGGCTAGCTGTAGCTGGCTGTGGATGTAATCGACGGACAGCGGCAGACGGGCGGCAACGCACGCGGCGTTGCGCGCGGATGTCAGCGCGAGCAGCTCCTCGAGCGTCACGCCGTCCTCGGAGACCGGAATTACGGTGATGTGGTTGTACGCGATCAACTCATCATGCGGGTGGCCCGTTAGCTGCCAGGCAGCCGTCTCGGCCTGCGCTGCCGCGCTACTTACGACGGCAGGCGCGGGCGTCGAGGCGCCGAGGTTCAGCTCGAGCAAGTCCGTTACAAAGGTCGCCTCGTCGGAGTCCGCGACGTGCAACTCTTGGGTGGCCAAGATCGCTGAGCGGACAGCATCGCTGTCGCTGTAGATCTCGCGATAGTCAAGGAGCTCAAGGGCGCCACCTTGCATCACGTACCACGGCGCGAAGCCCCAGAAGCTCGACTTGAGCTCCCGCGTGTAAAGTCGATGGACCGCCGCGCCTCCCGCGACCCCTGGTTGGCTGCGACGGTTGCGGACTACGGAGATAACTGTATGGAAGCCATTGCGGCCCTCGACGACCGCTTGTGGTTGCAGCAGGCTCGAAATGATCGCCCCCATTGCCGGAACCGTGCGGGACGTAGACCCGCCCCGACACAGCTCGCGGTGGCCTGCGCCGATCTCCGCTGCCGCGTCGAGCAGAGTCGCAGTCCCGAGTTCTAGCTCGGCGAGCTGATCGTCTGAGGGGTCGGGAGACTGCGGGTCGAGCCACCGTCGAAGACGATCGATGGACGTCGGATCACCCCAAAAGGCGATGGCCTCCTCGCCTTGCTCGACTCGTCGGCACAGCCGCGCGATGTCAAACGAGTCAGTGTGGTAGTCGTCGCGGTAGGTTGCGAGCAGGATCGCGAGTCTCGCCCTGATCGCTGTCCGGGGATTGGCGCGTGCAGCTATGGGCGTGATGAAGTTCGACTGTGGGTCAAAATCAAGGGCCGCGAGACGCTCATGCCACCAAGACTTTTGGGCGGCAGTGGAGCGAAGCGACTGTCCAATGACTCCAGTCACGACACTGAATGCAACGTTACGTGGCTCGCGACTACGACCGCTAGATCGCGCTCTCTCCAGGGCACGGTCGGCTCAAGGCCAACTTCGCGCATCCATGCGAGTTGGTCGTCCAGTTTGCTCGGGTGGTCGTGTCGCCGGTCCAGCGGCGTGGTCTTTTCAGCCGGATCCTCGGGAACCACGACGTCAGCCATCACGAAGCGACCGCCCAAGGACAGTGCGGCGGCGATACTCTCAAAAAGTCGACGCTTGCCGGACGCATCTAGGTGATGGATCGCGAGTGCCGAGGTCACGAGGTTGACCGGCCGGGGCGAAGGCAGCGGGTCAGCGAGATCCTGATTGCAGAAGACGACTCTGCCGCTGGGTAGCTTCTTGCGAGCTAGCTTTAGCGCCCTCGGATCTCGATCGACGCAGACCATCTTCGCGTTGGTGTGGATCGCGAGCACACGCCGGGCAGTCTCACCCGTACCCGTACCGAGATCCAGCGCCGTGGCCACTGTGAGGTCGGCTGTCGAACGGGCAAGCTCATCCTGCATACGGTCATACGCTGGAAGCGCCCAACGAATCATCCGCAGATACAGTCGTGGAAGGGAATGGAATTGCGCCATATCTAGAACCCTCGCCAGCCGCCCGTGAACGTTAGTCGCCGCGCGACGTGGCAACCCGGAAGTCGCTGAGCGTCCGTATGGCGATGGCAACAGAAGATCAGCTTCACAACGCGATCCTCTCGATCGCCGGCTGTTCGCTCATCGCCAGCTCGCGGCACCTAAACCGTTGCACCTTCCCACTTGGCGTCTTCGGGAACGCGCCGTGCGGCACGAAAATGCACTCCTCGATCGCCAGCCCTCCATTGGTCGCGGCTACGCGGCGCGCTGTGCGCGCTATCTCGCGCAGATCAACGCTTGCCATGCGGCCAGGTGAAGGGGTCCCTGTAGGTGGTCCAGGGTTTATGCGTGGTCTGGTTGGTGTTGGTGGTTCTCTTTCTGTGCGTATTCGGTGGGGGTGAGGCCGCCGAGGGCTGAGTGTGGCCTGTAGGTGTTGTACTGGATGCGCCAGTCCTCGATGATGACCTTCGCCTCGGTGAGACAGGCGAACTCCTCGATGTTCAGTAGCTCGTCGCGGAGGCGGCCGTTGAAGGACTCCACAAAGGGGTTCTCCCACGGGCTGCCGGGCTCGATGTACGCGGTTTGAGTGCCGGTGAGGCGGCAGTAGTCCCGCAGCGTCCACGCGATCATCTCCGGGCCATTATCAGCCCGGAGATACTTTGGGGTACCTCGCTGGGTGACGAGTTGCTCGATGACTGTGATGACGTTCTCTGCGGTGCAGGTACGGTTGACGCGGATCGCGAGGGCCTCGCGGGTGTACTCATCGACGATGTTGCAGAGCTTGATGCGGCGGCGGTCGGAGGTCTCATCGAACTGGAAGTCCACGGCCCAGACATCGTTGGGCCTGGTCGCTCTCAAACGCGCTGCCTGCCCGTTGCCCGGGCGGCGGCGCTTGCGGGCCCTCACCGGGCGTCGCAGGCCCTCCTGGCGCCAGATCCGCCTGGTGCGCTTGCGGTTGACCGTCCAGCCCTCCCGCAGCAGAATCTCGTGCGCTGTCTTCCAGCCCCACCTCGGGTGCTCTTTGGCGATCTCCCGCAACCGTGATGCCAGCCGCTGGTCCTCGTCGCGTCGCGGCCGTGGCTGCTTGCGTTGCGTGGAGCGGTGCTGGCCCGTCACACGGCACGCTCTGCGCTCTGAGACCCCGAAGCGCTCCTGCAGGGTGCCGACGGCCCTACGCCGGCGCCCCGGGGTCAAAAGTTTCCCTCCGCCAGCTCCTTGAGCATGTCGAGATCCAACGCCTGCTCAGCAACCAGCTTCTTCAACCGCTGGTTCTCGCCCTCCAGCTGCTTCAAGCGCTTCGCTTCATCGGCCTTCATCCCGCCGTACTGCGCACGCCAACGATTCCACGTCGCCTCGCTGACCTCCAGCTGCCGCAAGACCTCCACGAGCTCGCCGCCCTCGTTCAAGAGCCGTTCGCCCTCCCTGATCTTCCTGACTGCCTGCTCCGGCGTATGCCTATGCCGCTTCATGATCGTGTCCATCCTTCCATCCCATCACGGGAAACACGACCACGCATCCAGCCTGGACCACTTCACGGGGACCCCGTCACAGGCTCAGCGACCATGACAAGCGATGAATGCCCGTCCATTGGGACGTCAACGATCGCGCAGTTCCCTGCGCGCACTTGTGTCTCTCGCGCGATCGCGGCCTCGACTTCACTCGCATGGATATTGCGCCCGCCGACGACGAGCATGTCATCAAGCCGGCCAACGACGAATAGCTCGCCGCCGTCAAGGAACCCCCAATCTCCGGTGCGCAGCTCACCGTCGATGAACGTTGCACGAGTTCGTTCCTCGTCGGCAAAGTAACCCTCGGCCATACACGGCGATCGCACGCATATTTCTCCAACGTCGCCATCCCCATCGATCCTGACCTGCATATCCCGCAGTGGTGCCCCGCACGACAGGATCTCGTACGAGGTCGAGTCGTCCGTTGGTGGATGCAGCGCCCCAGATAGCAGCGCATAGCCGTCGAGTGAGACAACGCGCGGCTCGTCGTCGATCGCGACGGCCGTCACCGCGAGCGTCGCCTCGGCCATTCCGTACGCTGGCGTAAGCACGTTAGGGGCCATTCCGTCTGGTTCGAGAACGGCTCGCGCATCACGAATAATGCTCGGCTCGATCCGCTCGCCGCCGAGGATGCAGGTGCGTAGTCGAAGGCGGCTGCTCACCCGATTGCGCTGGACGGCGCGTGTGGCGGCGGCGAGCGCGGAGCCTGGTCCCATCGTGACCGTCGCCCCGAAGCCCGCGCATTCCTCGAACCAGCTTCGTGGCGAGGTAAGGAAGCGCTCTGGCCTGCTCATCACGCCCGCCATACCTGTAGTCCAACCGAGCAGCAGCCCACCAAAAAGACCCATGTCGTGAGAAAGGGGGAGCCACATTGCGCCACGGTCACGTTCGCCGTCAATCTCGACGAACTCGCTTAGCGCCTGGAGCTGGCGCTCGATCGCGCCCGCGGTCAACTCGCAGCCCTTCGGCTCGCTGGTACTTCCCGAGGAATACTGGATCAAGGCAACCTCGTCACGCCCGGGTGGCGAGGGATCGAGAGCCTGCGTGGAGCTAAGTGACTCATAGGTCACGATCGGCAGCTGGCCATCAGTGCCATCGGGCATCAGCTGTGCGTAGAGCTGCTCGATCAAGAGCATAGTGCTTCCCGTCTGCTGGCACAGCCGCTGCAGCTGCGCTATGTACGCCATCGGATCAGTACCGCGTGCGATCGTTGGCAGCGATACGAGCGTCGCACCGGCGAACCAGATCCCCGGAATGGCGACGGACACATGGAAGGAGTTCGTCAAGATGCACGCCACGCGGTCACCAGGCTGAACTCCCCTCCCTCGCAACGCAGCAGCAAACCGGCGCGCCGCGAGCGACCCCTCCCTCCAAGTGACACAAACGTCCCCGTCGGAATCTCGAAACCACATCTCTCTGTCCGCCCCAGGCGGCTCCGCTAGTCTCGTCCACAATTCCATCGGCTCGTTCCTCTTGCAGTCCCGGGTTTACCAGCTGTTGTATTCACCCTTGCAGCTCCTCAGTCCGCGCGACGATGCCCGCAATATGGTTCAGCACAATCTGAGCACCGAGCTGCGACGTGTAGTTCAGATCATCCAACGGCGGGCTAACCTCGACGACATCGAGTCCAGCGACATCTATAGCGCGACTTAGTGGGTTCCCCGGCAACGTTTGCCGGTTTCGATAACGAGGGGTGATGGTGCTGGCGGCGAAGTCCTGTGGTCGAGATCGATATTCGACCGGGAGGGGCTATGGCCGCCAGGGTGCAGTTGCGGGAGATCACTAGCGAGGAGGGCAACCGGCTGCTGCGGATCGTGCGGCGCACGTCGGGGTCGGTCGTGACGTGGCGTCGCGCGCAGATCGTGCTGCTTTCGGCGCAGGGCATGTCCCCGACTGCGATCAGCGAGGTGGTCTTCACCGATCCGGACACGGTCAGGGAGGTCATCCACAACTTCAACCGGGACGGGTTCGACGCGCTCTACCCGCGCTACCGTGGGGGGCGGCCGCAGACCTTCACGCTGCCCAAGCGCCAGGAGATCAAGCGGATCGCGTTGAGTGACCCCCGAGACCTCGATCAGCCGTTCGCGACCTGGAGCCTTTCCAAGCTCGCTGACTACCTGGTCGCTGAGGGGGTGGTCACGGACATCTCCCACGAGGGTTTGCGTCAGCTCCTCCTTGAGGAGGGCGTCCGTTTTCAAGCCGTGAGAACGTGGAAGCGCTCGACCGACCCGGACTTCAAGGCCAAGCGCGACCGGATCGTCGAGCTCTACGCCGCTGCCGAGGCCGGGGAAGCGGTCGTGATCTGCCTCGATGAGTTCGGGCCGCTGAACCTGCAGCCCCAGCCCGGCGGCAAGGGTTGGGCACCCAGAGCGAAGCCCAAGCGGATACGTGCGACCTACAAACGCCCGCACGGTGTCAGGCACCTGATCGCCGCCTACGACATCGGTCGCAACCGGCTCTACGGGCACATCAAGAAGCGCAAGGACCGTGCTCACTTCCTGGAGTTCTGCCGCTACATCCGCTCGCTCTACCCGACCACGACCCGGCTGCACTT
The DNA here is from genome assembly GCA_963703395.1 of uncultured Solirubrobacterales bacterium. Classification (GTDB taxonomy): domain Bacteria; phylum Actinomycetota; class Thermoleophilia; order Solirubrobacterales; family Solirubrobacteraceae; genus Palsa-744. Next base: position 2,958,078 of record OY969817.1, read on the forward strand.
CATCCTCGACAACTTCAGCCCCCACCACGGCAAGCAGATGCGCGACTGGGCCACCCAGAACAACGTCGAGCTGGCCTACACCCCGCACTACGCCTCTTGGCTGAACCGCATCGAGGCGCAATTCCGAGCGTTGCGGTACTTCACGCTCGCTGGCACCGACCATCCCGACCACGCAACCCAGGCCCGCCTCATCCGCCGATACATCCACTGGCGCAACCGAAACACCGACAACCCCCGCCTACGCCGACTCATCAACACGGCAAACGTTGCCTGACACTCCACTAGCTCAAACACGGCATCAATTACCTCGTGGGGAAAGAGCCCGGCGGGGCTTACACAGCTTGTACCGGGGGCAAACGCCCTGTCTATGCAGTCGATGTCTACCGATATATAGACAGCATCCGCGTCGCGAGTCACATGCTCAGCGACTTCCTTAATAGTCTGTTGCCAACCCGCTTTGCGAATGTCGTACGGCGTTCGAACTAGGATGCCGCTCGTCTCTGCAGCAACCATGTAGTCGTGGGAATAGATCGCCGCGTTGATCCCCAACTGCGCGACAACACCGTAGTCGATGACGCCTTCAAGGGTCTTCATCCAATGTCCCGAGTGCTCTCGCCCTTCGATTGGGACCCTCGAATCGAAATGCGAGTCGAACACCACAAGGCCGAGCTTGCTCGTCGGTGTTCGGCGACAGAGGCCGCGGATGATCGGATCGGTAATCGAGTGGTCACCCCCGAGCAATATGGGGTGCTCTGTGCCGGCGATGGCCGCGACGGCCTCCTCGATCGCACTATAGGTCGCACGAAGGGAGTGGTTGGCCTCGACCTCGCCCAGGTCGCGAAAGACTACCCCGTCGAGCGACACTCGCTTATCGCTACAATAAAGTGAAAGCCCGTTAAGTGCAGCAACGAGCTCATCCGGTCCGAACCGCGCCCCGGGCCTGAAACTTACCGCGTGGTCGAACGGAATTCGTAGGACGGCAAACACGTACTTGGCGTCTGACGGGTCGCACCCACTTATCCACCGATCTACGATCCAACGCACTGACGGATCGTAAACCTGCTTCATATAACCTTTTTGATGACCGCGCTACGGTGTGGTGTCGGCGGAGGCCATCGGCAGCTCAGCGCCCTGCGCTACACGCGAGCCACGTCTCTGGATATCAATGCCCTCGGTCTCTTCTAGCGCTCGCTCAACCACGGGGTCCTCTGCTCCGTTGCGTCCACGCCACTTTTTGTACTGCTCGGTCTTCCTGTCCATCGCGGAGTCATCGCGTCCCTGCCACTGACGCTCTCGTACCAAACAGAAGCCGTCTTGGTCGGGTCGTCGCACGAGATTGGCGAACTTTGAGTTCCAGACGTCTGAGAGGGTATCGCGGCGAAGATGACCGATGAGCCGGCCGAGTCCGTTGCAGTCATACACCTCCCCAAAGAGATTGACGAATATCCCGACGTTGACTTGCCGGCACCGATATCCGCCTCCCATCGGGCGACTAGGAACATACTCTAGCCCGTACTCGTCGCGATCGATTTTCGCCATGAAATCAACGAGTTCTTGAGCGCGCTGCTTCTCAAACAGCACCGTCTTGTGATCGGCCATGCCCTCCGGGATTAGCGTCATTATGTAACTGTGAACATTGTGATCGCGGGACCAGCGAAAGATCTGGCCGATATCGTCCAGATTCTGAAACTTCGGTGTGACCACCATGTCGATTGCCATTCGTGTGGGTACCGTCTCGTTGAACCCACGCTCTACCAGGAGCTCTAGCGCGCGATTGGCGACCTCACCGTAGCCTTTGACGCCCACCATCTTGTCTTGGGTCTGGTTGTCATCCGAGTTGTGCTTGAGAAACACTGTGACGCCGAGGTCGAATAGACGGTCGACCGTTGACTCGTCGAGATGCCAGCCGCTTGTGAACAAAACGGAGGTCATGTCGTTCTCGTGGATGAACGACAAGACATCCCAGAAGCCCGGATCGATCATCGGCTCGCCTGCGCCGGGAAACTCAACGGTCGTGGCTCCGAGCGCCTTAGCTTCGGCGATGATCCTTATGCGATCATCAGTACTGAGCTCGACTCTATTGGGCACGTCGCTGTATCGGTCAGGTGTGCGATCGCAGTAGAAGCATTTTAGCTGACAGTCCCCCGTAAAATCTAGATCGAGATGCAACATGCGGTTGCTTGAGCGAGCCTCCGCTACAGTTTGGGCGCAGTAGTCTGTCCCTCGTGCCCAGAGATCCTCGATTCGGACACGGGCGGCTACAATGTGCGGCAGGTTAAAGCGATCAGGAGGGGCGGTGACGGATGTAGTCGTAGCAGACATAGGATGATAGCTTACCAGGAGTCCAGTAGCCTGTCGATGACCAATATGCGCAATTATGCCCTCAAGATTTCGCATGGTGCGCAATCTGTCCCCTGTGCGGACCTCCAAGCAGGTAAAGACCGCCTCACTGCACGGTTTTGACCATGTAGCCGAGCTCCTCCAGCCGCAATGCTATTTCAAGTCCAGTCAGATTGAGCGGATCACCGAGAACCTTCCTGGCCTCGTTGAGGTGGTTTTCGACGGTCCGCCGGGACATGTTTATGGCGTCACCCGCAGTAGAGGCGTTGCGGCCGTGTTGGAAGTAGGCGCGCAGCGCCTCTCGCGCCGGCTGCCCGCCTTTGCGCAGCTTGTTCAGGGGTAAAACATAGGTCTTCTCGTACATCCTGATGATCGCCTCGCTTTGCAGCGCGCCCACCACCGGCAAGGCATCGGCGCATCGCGTGAGCCCCTGCCGCTCGTGGCGGGCGACGAGCAGCGCCACCTGGGCTTCCTGATGGGTCTGGCGCCACCCGTCAAGCCCGCTCCCCGGCTCGCCGATCGCCAGTGCACCATCCGGACGCCCGTTGGCTGAATGCAGGCGCTTGAACTCGGCGACGGTCAGCTTGGCCTGTCCACCGAGCCACGCCCACATGGTCCCGTCGTCGCCGCCTGGTACGGACAACAACCCGCGCCCACGAGCAGTCTTGAGACGCCGCAGGGACTCCCCGCTCTCAGCTCCTACTGCGATCACGGCGAGATGCCAGGAGGAGAGCACCTCGTAGTCCAGCTCTTTTAGCTCGGCTGGATCAACGTCTTCGACGAGCAGTCGCTGCACGAGCTTGATACGGCGCTGCTCGGGCGAGCGTGCAGCGAGGCACTCCTCGTTGTACTCATGTTCGAGCGCGGCCATGAGATGCTCCAGCAGCGCCTGTTGCGTCTTGTGCAGGTGGTGCAGCGCGGGCCGGTGGCTCGCAATGTCTATAGATTCGGCCTCCTGCGCGACGAACTCCCCCAAACATCCGTGGCCAACGACATAGCGTCGCTGTACGATGCCCAAGCTCACACCGACGCGCGCCGCGCGGCGCACCTGTGCCGCGGCCACCTGTGGGATGGAAGCCGACCAATCCGATCCCCGTTCGAGGCCCTCGAGACCGTACTCCACGAGCGCGGTGATCGCATCGAGCACCCCCGTCCGATAGTCAGCGCCCAGATCCTCTACAGGGTCGGGGACGGTATCACGAATACCGTTACAGATCGCCTCCACGATCTCCAGACTTCGGGACCGCAACCGTCCGCCGATGGCGACACGGATCTCCTCAAGCGATCTCGCGTTATCGAATGCAGCGGCCAAATTGCCTGGCTTATTCGCCGGTAATAGAGTAGTCGCAGACATTCAACATTTCTCTAACGACTCAGTCCAGCGCTAGGACGATGCGCTGAGCCGTGGCAGTTACTTTGGGGCCAAGTTGCTCCAGCAGTTCGTTGCTGGTGTACGCCGCCGCCGGAACCGTCAGCTCGACCGCCGCGACCGGCCAGCCCTCCGTGTCCACCACTACAGCGGCGAGGGCACGCCTGCCAGCAAGCAGCTCTGGGTCCTCGACCGCCACACCTCCCTCCGCGACGATCCGCTCAAGCTCGGCCCGCAGGGCAGTCTTGGTCGCGATCGTTTTGGAGGTACGCTGCGTGAGGCGCAACTTCGTGATCAGATCCCGCTGCTCCGCCTCGGGCAGGCGCGCCAGGAGCGCCTTGCCCGCGGCGGTGCAGTGGACGGGCAGGCGTGTGCCCAGCCCGATGCCCACATCGACCGCATATTGCCCTTGGCGCGAGCCCCGCCAGCGATCGATGTAGGCAACCTCGGTGCCCCCTAGCACCCCCAGGCTTGCGGTCCGTCCGGTCTGAGCCCTCAGCTCCCGCAGGTGCTCGCGTGCCACTCGGCGGACCACCATCGAGTCGAGCAGCGAGAGCCCGAAGTCCGAGACGCGCGAGGAGAGCCGGTACTTGCGCGAGGGCCCCTGCTCGAGGTAGCCGAGCGTGACCAGCGTGGTCGCGTAGCGGTGAGTGGTCGAGCGGCCCAGGTCGAGCTCCGCGGCCATGTCGGCGATCCCGCGCACAGGATGCTTGGCGGTGAAGCAGGTGAGCATCGCGAGGCCAGCGACCAGTGAGGAGGAGAACTTGCCGGGGTGCTCGGGATCCAGTGGCTTAGACATTGCTTAAGGCTGATCCGTGATGTCAGCGGTCGCGTCCCACCAGCCGGGGGATTTGAAGTTGCGGGCGTAGCCTCCGCTTTGTCCTGAGAAGACCAAGCGATGGAGGTACGCCCGCATGGAGAAGGTAGCCCCGAGCGAGAGGTTTCGCTCAGAACTGGATGAGGTCCTGGCCGGTGTCGGCGAGGAGCAAGACCCGATCGAGACGGTCGGCCGGTTGGGTGCGCGGCTGATCCTGCAGCAGGCGCTGGAGGACGAGGTCAGTGAGTTCCTCGGCCGCCGCCGCTATGAGCGCCGCGATGAGACGGTCAGTCACCGCAACGGCCACGAACCGAAGACGGTCAAGACGACGAGCGGCGCTATGCGCCTGGAGCGCCCGAGGATCCGGGATGCGGGCAAGCTCGGGTTCGAGAGCCGGATCCTCGGCAAGGGCGTCACCCGCACGCACGCGCTGGAGTCGCTGGTAATCAGTGGCTTCCTGCGGGGCCTGTCAACCCGCGACGTGGAGGCCGCCCTGGAGGAGGTCTTCGAGGAGCCGATTGCGTCCAAGAGCACCGTCTCTCGGATCTGTGAGGACACCCGGGAGCGATACCGCCAGTGGTGCCGCAGGCGCCTTGAGCAGCACGACATCGTTTACTGCTTCTTGGACGCGATCTACCTGAAGCTCCGCCCCGACGACACACCATCGGAGGGTGTTCTGGTGTGCTGGGGCGTGACGCTTGAGGGCCGCAAGATCCTGCTCGGATTGGCGTTGGGGAGCCGCGAGAGCTATGACGCGTGGCTCGCGTTCGGCCGCGACATGATCAACCGGGGGCTCCGCTCCCCGGCGCTCGTGGTCGCCGATGGGGCACCTGGGATCTGGAAGGCCGTACGTGAGCTCTGGCCGCACGCGCTGGAGCAGCGCTGCACCGTCCATGTGCCGAGGAACGTCACGGGCAAGCTGCCGGAGCGCCACCACCAGGAGGTCAAGGCGCGCTGGTGGAAAGCGTTCGATGAGGCCCGCTCCCCAGGCGAGGCGACCAGCGAGCTGCAGGGCATCATCGCCGACTACCGCACGGCGTATCCCTCGGCGATGGAGGTCATCGAAACGGACCTGCCGGCCCTTGTTACGCATCTACGGTTCCCCTCCGAGCATCGCAAGCGGATCAGGACCACGAATCTCCTGGAGAGAACGTTCGTGGAGGTCCGCCGGCGTACCAAGGTCATCGGCCGGTTCCCTGGCGAGACCTCAGCGCTGTCTTTGATCTGGGCCGTGCTCGAGCTCTCATCCCGCGGGTGGCGCGGGGTAAAGATGAACCCCAAGACCGTCACTGAGATCGAACGGCTGCGCCGTCAACTGCGCGAGGACCCAGCCCCACCCGTGACCGACGACACCGAGGAGGTGATCGCCGCATAAGATCCCCAGCCAGCGGAGCTACGCCTCGGTGAATTCACCCGGGAAAAGGGACGCGACCATGTCAGCCACGGTGCCAGCGGGGTTGCCGGTCAGAACGCAGGGCCGATTTACCGTGGGCGGTATGGTGGTCAGGCTGGGCGTGGGCGAGAGTGCATCGATCGCGCGGGCGACCCGCCGCCTCTCCTTCGGCGGGTGCTCGCACGGATCCGAGCCCCGAGGCGCCCCAAGGCGATGCCAAACTTTGGAGCAGCTCTGCCGTGCCCAGATGAGCGTGTAGTCTGAGCCCGGCGGCTGCCTCGCGTGGCCCCCGCCTTTCGATGGCGAGTCGGAAACATTTTCCCGCTTCTCCCTCGAAGGTGGCCGCCGTGAGCGTCTGCGGTCGCTGGCGCGAGCAGGGGTCAGCTCTCCACTCGGGAACGGACGTGGCGACCGGACGCCCGACCCAAGATTGGCTCCTGTCCGGTCCTCATCCGTCGCATGGACATCACGCACCCGCCCTGACCCAGTACGAGAGACCAGCCCTTCGCCCTGTCCAGATCTGACGGCTTGCGCTCGCCTCTCAACCATGAGATAGATGGTGCAGCACCCCGCGCAGAGGTCAATACCTTTAAGTAAGCATTTCTACGGGCCGATCTACGCCTCGATCTATCGGGCTCTCAGGGCGAGCATCCGGTCCCGACTCCGGGCTTTTTCCCTGCTCCTCTGGGATTTTTGAGCACGACCCAGGGACCGTCTCGCCCAGGCCGAGGAGCTCGGGCGGGCTAGGCGCCGAGGCGCTTTAAGTAGGTGTTTCTCGGACGGGCAGTAGGTGTTGTTCGAACGGGCTGATGCCGATCGGCCGCTTGGTGTAGGGTTCGCCCGTCGGAATGCTCCCATCCGTGGGGATGAGCGATGTTGAGTCTGTTGGCCAGAGGAGACTGAGTGTCCGCCAAGCATGCGTTGCTGGGGCTGCTGCTCCATAAGCCGGCCTACCGCTACCAACTCGGCGACCGCCTGCAGAAGCGTCTCGGCCCGGCTTGGAAGATCAACTCCGGCCAGCTGTATCAGACGATCAAACGGATGCATGAAGATGGGCTGATCGAGCGCATCGACAGCGCCGCGGACGACCAGGACGATCGGCACGTCTTCGCGATCACGGTGGCCGGCGCCGAAGAGTTCGAGCGCTGGTTTGAGGAGGGCACGGGCGGGGCTCGGCTGCTACGCCGGCCGCTGCTGGTCAAGATCACGCTCGCCGGCCCTGAGCGCCTGGAGAGCGCGCTGACGCAGATCGATGCCTACGAGCAAGAATGTGCAGCCCGTTTGAAGGAGCTCTCGCGCGAACAAGAAGAGATTCCGGTAGGGGGATTGCGGGTGCGGGCCGATCACGAGTTGCTTAGATTCGCGCTGAGCGGCGACGTCTCTTACGTGGAAGGAGAGCTGAAATGGGCCAGATACATGCATGAGAGGGTTTCTTGGCTGAAAAACCAGGATGTGATCTGGCCCTCAACGCACGAGTCCCAAAGCGCGCCGACCAAGAGGGCGCGTGATCGCCAGAGCGCTCGGGAAGAGCTGTTCGGGAGGATCGCCGCAAGACGGCAGCGACCGACGCGCGGCGAGCCAGAGCAGGACGGCAATGGCTGACGGACTCGCACCCACAGAGCCAGACCGCGAGTCCGGGCGCAGTTCGGGAGATACGCTGAGGTGATGCTTCGTCTGGAGCGGATATCCAAGCGCTACAGCAGGCCCGATGGGAGCAGGGTCGCGCTGGACGACGTCTCCATCGAGCTCGATCGCGGTCAGATCATGGGGATCTTCGGCCCGAGTGGCTCTGGCAAGACGACGCTCCTGCGGATCGCCGCCGGCCTGCGCAGACCGGACAGCGGCACGGTCACCTACAACGGGGAGCGCCTTGATGAGATGTCGGCAACGGAGCGGACTCGCTTCCGCCGTCGCGAGATCGCCTGCGTATGGGCCGCACAGACCTGGCAGGAGCGGCTCGGCGTGCTCGACCACGTGGCGCTTCCCCTGCTCGTGGATCGCTGCGGTCATCGCAGCGCCGAGCGGCGGGTGCGCGAGGCGCTGCTCGCCTGCGAGGCCGAGCAGTGCGTGGACATGGAGTTGCACGAGCTCTCCGATGGTGAGCGCCAGCGTGTCGCGATCGCTCGCGCGCTCGTGACGGAACCCCGGCTGCTGCTTGCCGACGGCCCGGCATCGAACCTCTCGCTGATCGAGCAGGAGGGCATCATGGTGTTGCTCTCAGCGCTCGCACGGGAGGCACGGGTTGCCGTGCTCATCACTGCCAGCGACGCCCAGACTCTGCTGGGGGCGGAGCCAATCCTCTACCTGCGCGACGGCAAGCTCATCGATCCCGAGCCCATGAGCGAGCGTGGCAAGGTCTATCGCTTCCCGCCGGCCGGGTCACGCCGCGCCGCGGCCGATGCTTGAGCTGCAGAGCGCGCGCAAGTTCTACGCGAGTCCCGGCGGTGCGGTTCACGCCGTTGACGACGTCAGCATGGGCGTTTGCGAGGGTGAGCTCGTGGCGATCTTTGGGCCGAGCGGCTCGGGCAAGACCACGTTGCTGCTGCTCGCGGCGGGGCTTCTGCGAGCAGATGCCGGCAGCGTGTGCTTCGAGGGCAGCGACCTCGCCAAGCTGCGCAAGCGCGAGGTGCTCTCCTACCGGCGTACAAAGCTGGGCTTCGTCTTTCAGGGCTTCAACTTGGTCGCGGGCCTGACCGCCGAGGAGAACGTCGCGATGCCCCTCCTGTTGCGCGGAGTGGACCACCGCGAGGCCCGCGAGCGGGCGCTCGCCGCACTCGATGAGGTGGGGCTCGGGCATCGATCAAGCCACACCCCGGCGAAGCTCTCGGGCGGCGAGCAGCAGCGCGTGGCAATCGCACGGGCGCTCGTTGGCAAGCCGAAGCTCATCCTCGCGGACGAGCCGACGGGCAACCTCGACACCGAGACCGGAGACGCCGTGCTCGATCTATTGGGTGCCCTGCCCCGCGAGCGGGGGGCGGCAACGGTCCTGGTTACGCACGACGTGCGCGTGGCGCGCTACGCCGATCGCGTGCTCGGGATGCGCGACGGCAGGCTGACAGAACCCGATCTGGAGGCACAGGCGGCGATCGGTGGATGATCGGCTACCTACGGACGCTGCTGCTTTTCTACAGGCGCCATCTGCGCGTTCAGCCGCTGCGCGAGCTGATGGCGGTCGTGGGGGTGGCCGCAGGCGTCGCGCTCCTATTCGCCGTCCAGGTCGCCCACCGCAGCATCACGGGCTCCTTCGAAGAAATCGCGCACGGCGTCGCCGGCCGGGCGACGCTCGAACTGGCCTCCCGAGGACCCGACGGCTTCGACCAGCGCATCTCTGAAGAAGTCGAACGCATGCCCGATGTGAAGGCCGCAGCGCCGATCTTCGCGCAGCCGATCGTCGCCGTCGGATCGAAGGGCCGCAGGGCACTAACTCTGGTGGGCGCAACAGAACAGGTCGCGGCCCTTGGGGGCCGGCTCTCCCTGCAGTTTCAGCGGGCAGACGAAGCCTCCCAGCGGGGAGCGCTGGTCTTGACCGAACCGACCGCGCATGCGATCGGCGCCAGACCCGGCAGCGTCCTCGCCATCCGGGTCGGAGAGCGTACCGAACACCTCGCGCTCGACGCCACCGTGCCGAGCGACAAGATCGGCGCCGTCGCCGAAAGCCCAGTCGCCGCCGCCCCCTTGCCGATTGTGCAAAGCATCGCTGGATTGCCGGGTCGCGTGACGCGGATCCTGATCGAGCCCAAGGCCGGACGCGAAGCCGCGCTGCGCCACCTGCTCATCGATCGCTTTGGGGCGACCTTGAATGCCCGCCCGGTTGAGGCCGAAGCGAGGCTCCTGGGGAACGCCGCCGGGCCCGAAAAGCAGGTCACGCTGCTGTTCAGCGCGATCAGCCTCGTCGCGGGCATCATTCTCGCCTACAACGCCCTGCTACTGGCAAGCGACGAGCGCCGACGCTTCATCGTCTATCTGATCGAGACCGGCACGCCGGATTCCATGATCGTCGCCTCGCTTGCCTTCGACGCCCTCATCCTCGGCCTCGCCGGCTCGCTGCTCGGCTTGCTCGCCGGCGATGTCATCTCGCTCATCGCCTACCGAACGGTGCCCGGCTACATCGCAGCCGCGTTCGCGGTCGGCGGCCAGCGGGTCATCGGGCTGCCGACAGTCTTGATCGCGCTGGCCGGCGGAATGCTCGCAGCCCTCGCCGCGGCGACCCTGCCGGCAATTGTCGCTCTACGCGCGGGTGCCGCTGCCGAGCCCGACGCGGTTGGTCGCACGCTCTCATTCGCACGCAAACTCCGCTTCTCAGACGCGATCGTCTTCGCCTGCGGAGCCCTGCTCGTATGCCTCTCCGTAGCCGCGTCCGCGCTGAAGCCAGCAACGACGGTGGCGGCGCTCATGGGGCTCGCAGCCGGTCTCGTGATCTGCCTACCCATGATCCTGCGTTACCTTCTCAGCCTGGCGCGTGCGGTATCACGGCGCTCGGGCGACGCCGCCGCTCGCCTCGCGGTCGCCGAGCTGCGCAGCTCACCCACCCGGTCAGTCGCCCTTCTGGCCACGGGGATGGTCGCGGCCTTCTTGATGGTCCTAATCGGCGGCTCGGTCTCAGACGTACAGCAGGCCGTCCGCAGGGGCGCTACGGACCTGCTCTCGAGTGCCAGCATCTGGATCAAGCCCGGCGGGCCGGAGAACGTCTACACCACGCAGCCCTTCGCATACACCGAAACCCAGCGTCGCCTGCAGCGCCTCGGGGTCGTAAGCTCAGTGCTGCCCTGGCGCGACTCGTTCCTAGACCTGCACGGACGGCGCGTATGGGTCCTCGGCGTCCCGCCGCAGATCCCAGCGCAGATCGCCCCGAGCCAGCTCATCGAAGGGTCGCTCAGCACAGCCGATAGGCACCTGCGCGAAGGCGGCTGGGCGGCGATCAGCCAGACGATCGCGCGCGAAGATCACGTGCGTCTCGGCGAGCGCTTCACCATCCCGACCCCCACCGGCGACGCCAGTCTCCGGCTCGCCGCGACCGTCGCGAACTACGGCTGGCTATCTGGGGCCATCGTCATGAACGGCGAGGATCACGCAAGACTATGGGGTAGCATCGCCGCGTCGCAGCTTGCCGTCACGCTCATGCCCGGCACCTCGATCGAACAGGGCAAGCAAGCTCTCGAAACAACGCTCCCCGCCGGTAGCGCGCTCACCGTCGAGACCGTCGATGAACGACGATCGGAAGTCAGCGCGGTGCTCGGCAGCACCCTCTCACGGTTGAACGACACCACGATCATCGTGCTGATCGCCACCGTCGCATCGGTCATCGCCCTGATGATTGCTGCGATCTGGCAGCGGCGCGGGAGGCTCGAATCGCTGATGTCGATCGGCATGAGCTTCGGCCAGTTCACCAGGCTGATCTTCTACGAGACCGGCTCGGTGCTGCTCTCAGGCTGCCTCATCGGCATGGCCGCCGGCCTCGTCGGCCAGTACCTGATCGATGGCTGGCTTCACCAGACCACCGGCTCCCCAGTCCAATTCACGCCAGCGTGGCAACTCGGGCTGCGCACCGTCGTGATCGTCGCCGGAATTTCGATCGTGGCGTCGATGATCGCGGTCATACAGACCAGACGATTCCACCCGCGGGCAGCCTTCTCGACCGAATGACCGCATCTTCGCCGCCAAACCCCGTCTCAATCCCGTTAAAGACGTGCAGTGATGCCACTGTCAAGCCACACGATGGGATTATGTCCTATGCCTTTACAAGGAACCAGGCTAAAAACAGTAGAGCAGCAGCGCGAGGCGGTGTCCGCCCTGGACACAAGCACGTTCAGCGCGGGTATCCGTCTGCTGCCCGGCGACCTCCAGGCGGACGCCCGCTACCTCTACCGGGTGCTGCGCACGATTGACGACCTGGTAGACGATGAGAATCTCCAGGCGGAGCATCGAGTTGAGGCCATCGAGCGCTGGGCACGCGGCCAAGAGGCCGATACTCCCGAGACACGCATACTCGCGGATCTCTCAAGGCGATATCCCCTACCGCCCGAGGCCCTGATCGAATTCTGCCAGGGAATGCGCAACGACCTCGCGCACACCGTGATCGAAACCGAAGAAGACCTCGAACGGTACTGCCAGTACGTCGGCGGCGCGATCGGAGTCGTGCTCGCCAGGATCTTCGGCACCTCCCACCCAGACGGCGAGAGCAATATGGCGACCCTCGGCCGAGCCTTCCAGCGGACAAACATCCTACGCGACATCGATGAGGACCACGCCCACGGCCGGCTCTACGTGGCCCGCACCACCATCGAGCGCTTCGGGTTCCCCTCACCCGGCGCCCGCGAAGAGCTCCTGCGCGACCAGATCGCCCGCGCCGACCACTTATACGAAGAAGGACTCGGCGCGATCCCGCTCCTCTCTCGCGGACGGCGGGGCATGGCTCTCTCCGCGGCGCTCTACCGCGAGATCCTGCGCCAGATCGAACGAAACGGCTACGGACGCACCCCCGACCGCGTCACCGTACCAGCCTGGCGCAGACGCCTGCTGATCGCCAAGCACCGAATCAGGCGGCACGGAGGATCGGCGTAGCTTCTCGCCAGGCAACCCGCCCGAAGCGGGGGATCGTGACTGCGCCTGGATCATCTCGCCGGTCGACCAATAGACTCTATTCAGCATGTAAGTATTGTCTTGGGGGAGCGCCAATCCCAGGCCGGAAGGCAGCTGGCTGCCATCGTCAGGTCATCTGGAATCAACATGAAGCGCAATCGCAACCATCGTGATCGCACAGCGGCCATCGCGGCGCTGGCGATCCTCATCGCGGGAGGCTCCGCGCTGTTGAGCGCAGCCCAATCGTCTGCTGCCCGACACCAGGCAGCGGCGCATGCTGCGCGGTCGCTGAACGGTACCGCCACCGCGCACCTGCACCTGGTCAGACCGGACGGCAGGCAGCTATTGGAGGAAGGACCTGTAACTGGAGCCCTTCCGGGCTCGATGCGTGCCGTCATCGACACGGGCAACGTCTTCGCCGGCAGCTTTACGATCCGTACCCACGGAGGCACGATCGAAGGCCGTGGGAGAGCGACCCCGCACGGCTTGGGGCGCTACCAGAGCTTCAGCGGCACAATCACGATCACCGGCGGCAACGGCCGCTACAGCCACGCCCACGGCCGCGCCGGGCTGTACGGCACCTTCGATCGCCGAACCTACGCCCTGGTCATACAGACAACGGGCAGGTTCTCGTATTGATTCTGCGGCGCGAAGGAGGCGCCGTGCGTCAAGCCCGCGACCTCCTGGCCTCGCTCTTGGCGTGTGCGTGCCTGCCGGCCGCCGCACACGCCGCGCAGTCGGCACGACTCCACGTCGTCTTCACACCCGAGCGGCTGGGCCGAGCCACAACGGTCGAATTCGGCATCCAGATCGCGGCAGCAGCTCACAGCGTCCCTCCGCCACTGACCGCACTCGACGTGCACTACCCGGAGAACCTCGGGGTCGCAGTAAGCGGCCTTGGGCTGGCCACATGCTCCCAGGCCAGACTCGAAGCCCTTGGCCCCGAAGGCTGCCCAGCCGACTCCCGCATGGGGCAGGGCAGTGCGCTCGCCGAGATCCCGATCGGGCCAGAGATAGTCCGCGAGACCGCCGCAGTGACGATCGTTCGCGCTCCCGCGAATGATGGGCGCCTCGCGCTGCTCTTCTACGCCAATGCCGTCACGCCAGTCAACGAACAGATCGTATTCCCCGGCCAGCTGTTCTCAGCACCAGGCCGCGGAGGCCTCCACATCAACGTGCCGCTGGTTCCGAGCCTCCCTGGCGGGCCCAACGTAGCCATCGTAGGACTGCACGCCACGCTCGGGCCGCGCGGGCTCACCTACTACGAACACGTCCGCGACAAGCTCATCAGCTACCATCCCAACGACATCCTGCTGCCAGATCACTGCCCCCGCGGGGGCTTCCCCTTCGCTGCCTCGCTCACCTTCGAAGACGGCAGCCACGCCAACACCCACACCACAGTGCCCTGCCCGGCGACGGTCATTAGCAGCTCCAGCACCTACGCCCACCGGGGGGGTCGCGGGGACACCCGAACGCACACGACCTCCGGCCTGCAAGCCGGTGCCAGCCCGATTCCCCGCAAAATCCGGGCGAGTATGGTACTCGCCTGCGGTACTCTCGCCCAAATCCGGGTACCAATCAAATGCCACAGTTCGGAGAAAAAGCCCCGATTACCAGGGCTTTTTCTCCACGGGAGCGACGGGACTCGAACCCGCGGCCTCCGGCGTGACAGGCCGGCGCTCTAACCAACTGAGCTACGCCCCCGCGTAGAGGGACGCAGGAGGTGGACAGCCCGCTGCAGCTCAACGCAAGGCCAACAGTATGCCAAGCCTCGCCGGGCAAGACGTGGGAGGGCCCCGGAGAACAGCCCATACGGCCGAAACTGGCCGGACAGCCAAGGATCGGGTAGGCTACCCACGTGACCCTAGTAGGCCCCCCGCCCCCGCAGCCGTTCAACCCGTTCGCGGTGATGGTGGACGACGTGCGCAAAGACCGCAAGAACAGCGTGCCGTACCCCCCGGGGGAGACAAGCTTCAGCATGGCGCGCACGCGGCGCTTCGCGCGAGAGCCACTGGGGCTGCTGCTCGCATGTTACGAGCGCTACGGGCCCGTGTTCACGATCAAAGTGCTGCACGGCAACGTGGTGTTCATGGTGGGTCCAGAGGCGAACCACTACATGACCGTCTCGCACGCGTCGAACTTCACGTGGCGGGAGTCGCACTTCCGCGACCTGATCGGCCTGTTGGGGGACGGGCTGTTGACGATCGACGGGGAGTTCCACAGGCGCTCGCGCCAGATCATGCTGCCGGCGTTTCACCGCGAGCGAATCGCGGCAACGGTCGAGGTGATGACACAGGAGACCGAGCGCGCCCTGGAGGAGTTCACGGTGGGCGCGCGGGTGGACCTGTACACGTGGACGCGGCGGTTGGCCATGCGGATCGCGATGCGGGCGCTGTTCGGCCTGAACCCCGACGGGGAGCCGGCGCGGAGCACCGACGCAGCAGGCGCGTTCGAACGGGCGCTCGCGTTCTACGCCACGGAGTACACGACGCGCTTCCTGCGCGGCCCCTTCACGCCGTGGGCGCGCCTGCAGCGGGCGTCACGGGCGCTAAACGGGGTGATCTACGCGGAGATCGCGCGCCGTCGCGCGACGGGAGAGCGAGGGGAGGACGTGCTGAGCCTGCTGATCGACGCGCGCGAGGAGGACGGGAGCGCGCTCACCGACCGCCAGGTGCGCGACGAGGTGATGACGCTGATGTTCGCAGGCCACGACACAACGACGTCCACGGTGGCGTTCATGTTCTACGAGCTCGCCCGCAACCCCGAGATCGCAGCCCGCGTGGTGGCGGAGCAGCACGAGCGGCTGCGCGGCGAGCGCCCGACCGCCGCGCAGCTGATGGGAGGCGAGCTGCCGCAGCTGGAGAGGACGGTGGAGGAGACCCTGCGGATGTACCCGCCCGCGTGGATCGGCCCACGGCGGTCGGTGGAGCCGTTCGAGTTCGAGGGCCATAGGGTCCCGGGGGGAGCGTACGTGAACTACTGCTCGTGGGCTTCGCACCATCTCCCAGACGTGTTCGAAGAGCCAGAGCGTTTCCGCCCCGACCGCTTCGCTCCGGAGGAGCGCGCGAAGCTCCCAAAGGGCGCGTACATCCCGTTCGGGGGCGGCTCAAGGACGTGCATCGGGATGCGCTTCGGAGAGCTAGAGGTCCGGACAATCGCGACTCTGATCCTCGGCCGCTTCGAGCTGGAGCTGCCGGCGGACTTCACCCTGACGATCCGCCAGATGCCTACGATCAGCCCCGCGGAAGGCCTCCCGGTGAGAGTCAGCGCAGCTTCGCGGAGAGCGTCACGAGGAAGTCGGGATCTCCAACCGACCCCCCGCTAGTACCCGCCGCGGACGGGAGCGAGGTGAGGTTGAAGCCTTCGAGGTAGAGGTGGGGGGAGGAGAGGAGGGTGAGCTTGAGGGACCCTGCGAACGGGATCCCCTGGGGCTGGGCCACGAGCCGGCCTTCGGCGACGGTGAGCAGCGCATCCACGGAGGCCACCGCCCCGAAGAGGCTTCCGGTGACGCGCACCTCCACTCCACCGGGGACGGACCCCAGGGGCTGCACCGCGACGCTTCCGGGTAGCGCGGCGCGCAGGTCGGCCTCCGTGAGGGCCCCCTCGATGTGGAGCTGCGCGCCGCGCTTGGCCAGGCTCACGCGGTGCAGCGCAAACGATTCCAGCCGCAGGGCCTGCGCGCTCACGTCGAGCCGGTCGACCCCCCGCGCGTCCAGCAGCAGCGCACTCGCCTGAGCGAGGCTCATGGTGAGGCTCCCCGCGCGCGCGGTGGCGGACTGCGCGCGGCCCCACAACAGCTCGATCGCAGGAAACGCGCTGACGGTGGCGCTCCGCACAGTCCCGTAGCGTCCGAGCTGATCGCGCACGCGCTGGGCGGCGAGTGCGGGGAGCAGCAGCTGCGCGAGCCCGAGCGCCGCCACGACCCCGCCGGTGCTCACCAGCGCAATCCGGAGGCCCCTGCGACGGGCGATAGGCATGTGCACAGCTTGGCAGGGAAGATTTGGAGGAGGCGGGCCGGTTTGCTCGCACACACGCGCAGCTCGCGGCGCGAGCTCGTGCGTGGGCGGGCGCGGGTAGGCGCGTGCGCATGGTTTGCCAGGGGACCGCCGGGGACGCGGAGGGAAATCAACGCGGGGGACGCTAGCCTTGGGGGTCCGCCGAACCCCCGGAGCGCACCGGGGCGCGTAGCTCAGTTGGTCAGAGCACCTCGTTTACACCGAGGGGGTCGCCCGTTCGAGTCGGGCCGCGCCCATCGCAAAGTGCCTGCAAAATCATGGGTTTCTGCACCGACACCCTTTCTCGGTGGGGTCGGGGAGAGGCCCCAAACCGCGATTTGTGCCCATTTGTGCCCATTCGACGGCTGCGCGGGCGTCGCGCAGCTCACTGTTCGCCGCCGAGTAGCCTGTGGAAGTCGGGGCGAGAGCGCGGACTGATCGCCCGGTCTGCTTGGCTCGACATGGCCACGTCTCTTCCGCCTCGTGTGCACCCCCGGAATGCGCTGCTTGGACGCAGCCGCAGCTCCACGCGAGCCCAGAGGCTTACGCTCGGCCCCGGAGCGCCAAGGCACGCCGAGGGAGCCTGAGATCCCGGAGCTCGCGCGGCTCCAACTTCCACAGTCCTTTGCCGTAATGGCGGGACTCGTCCTCCACCGCCATCGACCGCCCTAGCTCCTGCAACAAAACGAACAGCTCGTCCGCGTCCACACCGCGCTTGGGCTGGATCAGCAGCCAGTTGTTCAGTGGCGCCGCCTCGGCGATGTTGCGCACGAACCGCGCGTGCGAGACGTTGAAGTAGCGGAAGAGGATCGGCGCCGTGAGATCAAGCTCCACCTCGAACCATTTGCGTCCGGCCTTCTCGCGCAAGCGGACGAGCGTGCGGTCCCGCACCCGGAACTCGGTGCGCCCACGCCGCAAGTAGCTAACCATCGGCCCGGAGCGCGGTGCTTTGCTAAGCCTCAGCAGCCAGCGCGGGATATCGTCGTCCATGGCCTCGAGATCCGAACCGCGCAATGTGTCTCCGGCGAAGTGCCGCGGCGAGGCGATGCAGGGCACGAGGTCGCGCTTGCCAAGTCCGAGTTCTCGGCGGCGGGTCTCGCTCAGTACAAAGAAAGCGTTGCAGCCCGTAGCGATGCCCCGGCGTACGTGCGCAAGGTCGCCGAGCGACACCCCACTGGCCGCAGGCGCCGGCCTTATCCGGCTCCATTTGTCCTCGCTGCGCAACACTACTTCCCGACACGGCGCGGCACCGTTGACTGCTGCGCGCAGGCTGGCCTCGGCGGAGGCCGTCGCCCGCAGACGGATAATGCGCGTGGGACGGTTGCCACGTACGCCCTTGCGAATGAGTGCCACCCCTGCGGTCGTGACCGCATGATCAAAGACCAGACTCTCAACCGGAAAGCTCACTAGTGCCTCAACATGCGCACGCTCAAGCAGCAAGGTCTTGACTTCCCGCGCGTAGTTCATGTCCAGCCAGTGCGCCGGCGTCAAGAAAGCGATGCGTGCGTCGTCGGCTGAGATCTCCAGTGCGCGCAACAAGAACAGCACGTGCAGCGACGCAAGCCGGCTGAAGGTGCGTTCGAGGCGTCCTGAGAAGCCATCGTGGATAGCGGCCTTTAGCTCCGGCGACAGTTCCTGATGGCGCGTGTACGGTGGGTTGCAGATGATCGCCTGCGGCCGCTCGTCGATGTCATCGAGCAGGAAGTTCGCTAGGCGGAGCTCAAGCCCCTCAATGTCGCGCACATACCGGGTTATCCCCGCCATTTCGAGCACGAGAGGATCAACCTCGAGTCCGAGGAGCCGTGTGTTCCGATCCTTGCGTGCCTGAGCTGCGGCGATCATCAGCGACCCGGACCCGATTCCGGGGTCGAGTAGCAGGTCCGTCGGCTCCGCCAGCAACCACTCCGCCATGGGGCGTGCCACCCACAGCGGCGTGAAGAACTGGCCAAGCTGACGACGCCCCGTCATCGGCGCGAGGCGTTCAAACGCCTCCCCGACGACATCTCGACCGTCGGCCCAGGCGGTGTCGCCAGGCACGATGTCCAGCCGGGAGAGGATACGGGCCAGCGCCTGGCGCTCGTCGGCGACGCCAGCAGCGACCTCCCGTCGGACTTGGGTCACCAGCCTTTCGATCGCCAGGCTCGCCGTTGGCACCAGAGCAGGGTATGCCGAAGTGCGGACGCGCTGCTTCCAGCTGAACCAATCTGTAGGCTAATTCCTTTCGTGGCGCAGATCACCGAAAGTCAGCGCATCGCCCGAATCCAGGGACTCCTCTCGGATCTGCACAAGATGCCGCCAGAGAAGCACGAGACTGTTCAGATGCCGTGGACCGGCGGCGATCCCCTGCTCGATGTCATCCGCATCGGGGTCGATGAGGTCCTTCTCAACCCGCAATCCCACCGCATCCGGGCGCAGCTACAAGACGATCCCGAGTGGCAACAACTCGCCAAGGACCCCTACGCCGAGGCCGCACAGAGGCTGATCGAGCGCCACGTACGGGAAGCGCGCACAGCGGAGGAGTTCTCCGCACTCAGGGAGTCACTTATTACCGAGGGTCAGAGCAACCCGGGAGTGATGACCCACAAGGGCCTGCTTATCAATGCCAACACCCGTGTCGTGGCGCTGCGAACGGTCGAGGACCCGGCTAAGCGCTACATACGGGTGGCGGTCCTGCCGCCGACGGCCCAGGCTGACGAGCTAGCGTTGCTCGAGCTCCGTCTGCAGATGCAGAAGGAGCTCAAGGTCGAGTACACGACAACCAATGAGCTGCTTTTCATAGAGGAGCTGTCGGTCAAGCGCGGGCTCTCGGCCGCTCAGATTGCGCGCGAGCTGCGCATCAAGTCCGACAGCATCAGAAAGGGGGAGAACGAGGTGCTGCTGCGCCTCAAACTGCTGGACCTCATCCGAGTCATGCAGCGGACCCCGACAAAGCCGTTGCCGCTGACGTTTTTTGACCGGATCAAGCTAGAGCAGCTTCGCGAGGTGCATCGCGTTCACACAACGCTCGTGGAGCGCGACCCCACTCGCGCTCGCCGCCACCTCGAGAGCTTTCTGCTGTCGATTGCGGTGGGCGTCAAGGCCGTGCACGAGATCCGTCACGTCGACGCCGACTTCATGGCCGACTACATGCTCCCACAGCTTGAGGAAGACGAGACCCTGGGTACAGTAGCCGACGCGCTTGTTGCGGGCGACGATGGCAAGGTGCCCGCAAAGCGGCCGCCTGGGGTTGACGCACTGGCAGGCAGCGATGCCGACGAGCAGGGTGATGCCGAGGTGGACACAGTCCACCTCCTAGACATCGTAACCTCACGGGACAGGCGAGTTGAGGTGCCCGGCACAAGCATCGTTCTCGACCGGGACGACCTCAAGGAGGCGCTGAACTCCGCAGTTAAGGCCGGCATCAAGTATAAAAGAAATGTCCAGCGCGACGAGGACCAACTTGCTGCCCCCACCAACGCGGTTAAGCAAGCGACCCAGCAGATCGCTCGCGCGAAGGAGGCGTTGTTCACTGTCCAGGACGACCCGGACTTCGATGACCGTCGCCGTAAGACGCTTGAGGCAGCTCATAAAAAGCTTGTACGCGCGTGCCGCGACTTCGAAGCAACGCTTGCGAAAACCGGAGTCATCGAGAAGTAGGAAATGCCCGGCATGCTGCGTATCGGGCTGACTGGCAGTCCTCCGCGCGCGCAGTTCTCCCGCGATGGCGATGTTCCCGATGAGCTGTGGAACGCGCTGGGGCGCAACATCGCCCCGGGCGCCGCACGCCAGCTCGATGATCGGCACGTCTCGGTGCCCGTGGAGCGCCTGCTCTCAGCCCGCCAGTGGCTCGCCCAGTCGCTGACGACCTACAGCTGCGGCTTCGATCCCAGCCGACAGATCACCGACCTGCTAGAGCGCCACGATGCCGAGCGCCATGAGATCGACCACGTCTTCTCTGACGGCCTTGAGGTGATCGAGGTCGATGAATTGCTCCAGGGCGGTCGCTTCCACCGACCGCTGCGCGAGTTCCAGCGCCGCGATCTCGGCTGTTTGCTCGCCCTCTCCCATGGCGCGAACTTCTCGGTGCCTGGCGCTGGCAAGACTACTGTCGCCTACGCCGTCTACGAGGCTGAGCGCGAGCGCAGAGGCATCCGCCGGCTGCTCGTTGTCGCCCCACTATCAGCGTTCGACGCATGGCTGACTGAGGCCGAGGAGTGCCTATCTCCCACTCCGGTCGTCCGAGCCCTGAGTTGACGGCCACCCGTTGGCTGTGAGGTCCTACTCGTCAACTACCAAAAGCTCGGCGCGACACGATATGGGCGCATCGCTGAATGGGTCGCCGAAGAGCCCTGCCACGTGATCCTCGACGAGGCACACCGGATGAAGCGCGGTCGCAACGGCGAGTGGGGCGCCGCGTGCCTAGACCTCGCCCACCTCGCTGTTCGCCGCGACATCCTAACCGGCACTCCTGCGCCGCAACACCCGAGCGACTTCGTGGCGCTGCTGAACTTCCTATGGCCCGATCAGGCCCGGCGCATCCTTCCTGTAGATGCCACCCAGGCGGTCCCCACACCGGAGACTATGCATGCGATCTCCCGCCGCCTGCGACCACTGTTCGTGCGTACGCGCAAGAACGAGCTGGGACTCCGCGACCCGCAGCTACACGTCGAGCTCACGCCGATGAAGCCGGTGCAGGAGGAGATCTACGCTGCGCTACGCGCTCGCATGGCGCGCGCCGTCCGCAGCGGCGGACGCGACCAGGCCACGCTCGCACGAATGGGCAGCGTGACCATGTACTTGCTGCAAGCGGCCTCCAACCCGGCACTCCTGGCAGGTGCCCTCGGTGCACATGGTCCGTCGAGCGTGCAATGGCCACTGAGCCCGATCCCGGAGGACTCCACCCTTGCTGACCTTATCCGGGAGTACGCCCGCCACGAGATACCCGCGAAGTTCGACAAGATGGCGACAATGGTGGCGGCAAACGCGGCCAACGACTGCAAGACCCTCGTATGGACGAACTTTGTTGACAATCTCACCGAGATCAGCGAGCGCGTGCTGACCCCGTACGAGCCGGCGATGATCCGAGGCGATGTACCGACAGGAATACGGCCACCCGGGCAGCGCACCCGAGAGAGCGAGTTGCGGCGATTCCGGCACGACGACCGATGCAAGGTACTTGTTGCCAACCCCGCAGCGATGTCCGAGGGAGTTAGCCTCCACCAAGACTGCCACGACGCAATCTACCTCGACCGAACATTCAACGCCGGCCAATATCTGCAGTCGCTGGACCGCATCCACCGCCTCGGCCTCGCCGAGCACATCGAGACGCGAATGACATTCCTGGCCAGCATTAGTACGATCGACGAGACCATCGACCGGCGACTGCGCGTCAAGGCCGAGCGGCTGTCGGTCATGCTGGAGGATGAGGACCTCGTGACAATGGCGATGCCCGACGAGGAGGAGGGTTATGGCGAGGTCATCGACGCCGACGACCTTGAGGAGCTTTTCGGACATCTACGTGATGAAGTCTGATCTGCCGTCGTGGGCTTTGGCCGCCGGACTTCCCAGTCGTCATGCTGCACATGCTGCCCTGCACGTCGCTGCGATCGTTGACGGGCGCGGTTCGCGCGCCGTTGACGCCCAAGAGTCCTACTGGCACCACGCCACCGGCGGCACCTTCGCCCCATCGGATCTCCGGCTCGGGGAGCGCTTCCTTCTCGACGCCGGGCTCCTCCTGGATATGGACGGCACATTCGTGCCAACGGTTGACCTCCGGGAACTCCTCGCGGGGACCGTCGAAGACGCTGTCGCCGCGCTCTGTGTACGTAGCTTGGACGTGAGAAGCGCCGCCTCCGACAGTGGAAGCCAACGCGATCAGCTGGACAGGGACTTGGGCGAACTCGTCCCCGATGCAATGCGCCGAGAGGAACTGCTCTTGGCGCTGGGCCGTCACTTCAGCGACACCCGCCAACGTGCCGTTGGTGCGATCGGTGAGGAGCTTGTGGTCGCCGCCGCACGCCACGAGCTGATCACCCTTGGCCGCCCAGACCTGGCCCGGGCTGTGCGCCGCGTAAGCCTGTTGTCCGATCAACTTGGCTACGACGTGACTGCGCCTCGCATCGCAGGGCCAAGGCGCTTGCTGGAGGTCAAGGCCACAACGATCGAACCGGCCTCCGATAGTGTCCTCATCCACCTCAGTCGCAATGAGGCAGACATCGGTGCCGCCACTGGCGACTGGTCGCTGGTCATCTGCGTGATGGAGGATGTCGAGGAACGCCGCGGACGCCTCCTTGGCTGGTGTCCTGCCTCGGCATTCGCAGAACTCCTCCCCACGGACAGCCGAACCGGTCGCTGGGAGCAGGCGGCCATCGAGCTTCCCGTGGCCGGTTTGGTGGCCGGGCTGCCAGGTCCGGCCGCTTGAGGTCGGGAGACCCTGGCGACCCCGCTCAATAGGCGCACGACGCCCTCGCACTCCAAGCGGTGGAGCGCGTGGTCCATCGCCCGGATGCCTCGGCGCGTGGTGCCGCCGTACCCCGCAGCGCGGGCGCTCTCCCTCCCCAGCGCCCGCGCTGCTCGCGTGGCACGGCCGGGGGGGATCCCTGCGGCGCTCGGAGGGCCCTGCCGGGGGGTGTCGCGGTGCTGTCGCGGTACCCGTCGCAAGGAGTGTCGTGCCGGCGGCGGGTTGTGCGACAGGTCCCCCACCGGGTTTGTGGCTCTGTCATGCGGTTTGTGGCGAAACGGGTCCCTCGCCTTCGCTGCGCTTGGCGTCCTTGACCACCCGCCCACAACTTCGAGTACGGGTGGTCAAGTACCGGGACCCTGAAGGTGGGAAGGGAAGACAGTGTGTGGTGATGGTGTGGTTGGTTGGTGGGGGACCAGAGGTGGGTGGTGATCAGAAGGGATCAGAGAAAGGAAAAGATAAAAAATAAAAATCAAGTAAAGAAGGATGGGTAGCAGCGTGGGGGTGTCTTGTCTGGGGGCTGCGGCCGACGGCGCTCGCGCGCGTCGGCCTCCGCCCCAAACCCCGGGGCGATGTTGGACTACGACGTGCCAGTGATATGCTAGGCTGTGTGCCTGTGATATACGATGTCGATTGTATGGGGGTGCTCTATGGCTGATCGTGCTCGTCGCGAGCTCGGCGTGGCGTCTCGTGGCGTGGTCGCTGATATCGAGAACAAGCTCGCCGTGCTGGATGGTGAGCTTGCGCGCTACGAGGAGCTTCTATCCGAGCGTGAGCGTCTACAGGCCGCCCGGGCAGCCCTGCTCGGGGAGAAGACCACACCGGGGCAGATCACCTACGGGGACGTAGCGGAGTACCTGGCCGAGCATCCCGGCTCACGCGCGGGGGAGATCGCGAGGGGCCTCGGTGTGCCGCTGGCAAGGGTCTCCTCGCACCTGTACCGCGGGAAGCACACAAGGTTCGTGAGCCGCGCGGACGGCTGGCACCTACGCGAGAGCCCGGAGGGCGCCCCGGGGACCGGTAGGCGCGGGCAGGGCAGGGGGCGCGAAGGATGAGCCCGCTCTTGCTGGGACACTCAAGGACATTGGGCGCGCGAGGCGCGGCACGTGGCCGGAGCGTCGCGCGCGATCGTGGGGTGCCCGCGTGGGGGCTGCGTCTGGAGCGCCGTGCGCGCACGGCACGGCGCAGCTCACCGGGTGGGCTGTTGCATCCGCGTGACATGGTGCTGCTGGGGTGGCTGGCGGAGCAGTACGCCGCGACGACCGATCAGCTCGAGGTGCTGTTGGGGTGCGGCTCGCGCTCCGTGCAGCGCGTCTTGGCGCGGCTGCGCGACGCGGGCCTGGTGAGCACCCACCGGGTGCTGGTGGGGCAGCCGGCGTGGGTGACGCCGACCCGGGCGGGCCTGCGGGCGTGCGGCTCGCAGTACAAGGTGTGGCAGCCGAAGCTCGGGGTGCTGCTGCACACCGCGGCAGTGAACGATGTCCGCCTGCACGTCCAGGCGCGCTCCCCGGACGCCGAGTGGGTCTCTGAGCGTGCGCTGGCGAGGGACCGCCGGGAGGGGGAGCATCTGCCGGATGGGGTGGTCATCACCGCCGGGCAGCGGGTCGCGGTGGAGGTGGAGTTGACGGTGAAGTCCGAGCGAAGGGTGCGGGCGATCCTGGACGAGATCACAGGCCGCTTCGACATGGTCCTCTACTACTGCTCGCCGGCGACTCACCGCCAGTTGGGCGCGCTGAAGGAGAGCAGGCAGTGGCCGACGCTCGGCGTCCGCGAGCTACCAGGCCGGGGCGTCCTGGGAGGGTGAGCGTGAACGCGGCCGCTGTCCGTGGGAGCCGGGGCGCGCTCTGGCGCCGCCGCCGCGCGGCACCGGTGCTGCCGGGCGGGGTGCTGGACCCGGGCGGGCTCACCGGGACGGTGGACGGCGAGCGGGGGTTCGTCCTCGCCAGGCGCGTGTCGGGTGAGCGTGCGCTGCCGACCATAGGGCGTGCGGTGCTCGTGAGCCCGGGAAGGCTGTGTCGTCATGTGTTGGTGTGCGGCGCGACGGGGTCGGGGAAGACCGAGACGGTGCAGCGCCTCGCGTGGGCGGTCGCGAAGTGCAGCGGCGCGCCGGTGTTCTACCTGGACGGCAAGGGCGACCGCGATACCGCAAGGCGGTTCTGCGGGCTGATGGCAGACGCCGGACGCCGAACCCGCGTGTTCCCACTGGAAGCGTTCGATGGGTGGCGGGGTGAGGCGCATGAGATCCAGGGCCGGCTCATGGAGATCATCGACTACTCCACCGTGGGGCCGGCGTCGTGGTATCGGGATATCGCGAAGACGACGCTGGGGTTGGTGTGCGGGCACCCGCAGGGGCCACCGCGATCCTCGCGGGAGGCGCTGACACGGATGAACCTGGGGCTGTTGCGCGGTGCGCACCCGGGTTCCAGCGCGGCGAAGGCGTTGAGCGAGGCGCAGGTCAACCAGGTCCGGCTGCGGTACGAGGCGTTCTTCGGGCAGACCCGCGGCGCTCTGGACGGTGGGTGGGCGTGGGAGGACACCCAGGCCGCGTACCTCCTCCTGGATTCGCTGGCGTTGCGGGAGGAGACGAGCGGCCTCGCGAGGTTCCTGTTCGAGGACTTCGCGCACTACTTCACCGCCCGCAAGCCCCGCGGACAATTCTGCGTGTTGATCGTCGACGAGTTCTCCGCGCTCGCGTCGAACGCGGGGATGGCCGGCAGGGTGGAGCAGGCGCGGGGGTTCAACACCGCGCTGGTGCTCGCGCCGCAGGTCGTCGCGGGGATGGGCGACAAGATCGAGGCCGCACGCATCCTCGGGTCCGTCGAGACCGTCATCTGCCACCGGGTGAACACCCCGGAGGAGATCATCACGCTCGCGGGCACCCGCAGGGTCATCGAGTACTCAAGCCACTACGCCCAGGAGGGCGCTACCGGTGAAGGCTCCGCGAGGGTGCAGCACCAGTACAAGGTGGACCCCAACCACGTCCGCTCGCTGCCACCGGGTGTCGCGTTCATCATCAGCCGCGGACGCGCGATGAAGGCCCAGGTCGAGCAGGCACCGGCGCTCACCATGCCGCTGCCCGAACCCGCCGCGACGGGCACACCGGGGTCCCCGAGGGATACGGCGGAGGCTCCCACGAGCTCGAGTACTACGACGTCGGGAGACGGCACAAACACACGACCGGCGGGCCCCGTACCCGAGCGCGCAGTGGCCGCGGCGGAGAACACCGAGACCCCCCACGCGCCAGATGGTGTCCCACCCGCGACGCCGCGGTCGGATAAAGGGGTAGAGGACCTTCCATTCTGATGCGAGAGAGGTGATCCATCCCCATGCGACTACGCCAGGAGTACTCCGCCGGTTCGCTTGCGATGTACATGCTCACGTTCGTGCTGGAAACACCCGTGATCCTGGTGCGCTTGGTCCTTGCCTCCATCCTCGCGGCGATCGTCCTCGCCATGAGCGGCCACTCGACCGTCTCCGCCGGAAACTGGGCTTACATCGTGCTGATCCCGACCGCGTGGTCGCTGCTCGCGCTCGCGTGGCCCGGCGGGTCGGGCTGGTGGTGGCGCCAGCGGCTCGGGGGCCGCGAACCATCACAGCGCGAGCAGCTCGCTTACCAGGACGCGAATCGAACTGCTGCAGGACCAGGCGCACGAACCCCTCACCGAGCCGAGGACGTGGTTCGTGCTCGACACGCCGGAGCCCGACGCCGCGGTCGTAGGCGACGCGCTGATGCTCTCGCGCGGCTTGCTGGAGAGCCCGCATCTCGCGGCGGTTCTCGCGCACGAGCTCGGGCACCTCGGGAGCCCCGACGGCAGGCTCACGGCGGCGCTGAACCGGTTCGTGATCCACCCCGGGATCTACGACCGCGACCCCGAAGAGAGCTACCGCCGCGAACACGTGCCGCTGGAGGTCGGCGACGATTCGTTTTTCTTCATCGCGATCGCGGTCTTTCTGACGTTGTTGTTCACCAAAAAGCTGATCGCGTTCCTTCGCGGCGGCCTCGGCCTGCGCCTGCTGCGCCCGATGTGGGGCCGCTACTGGCGCGAGCGTGAGTACACCGTCGACCAGTACGCCGCGACGCTCGGGCGGGCCGACGAGCTCGCGGACTTCCTCGAAGTCCACGCGCTGATCCACGACCACCCAATCCCGTTCATCTGGCTCACCGAACACACCCACCCACCGACAGAGCTACGCATCGACCGGCTACGCGCACACCTCGACCCAGACGAACACGAACAGCCCGCCGCATAAAAACCGGCGAGAAAGAGCGCAACACCAGATGACCACACGCAGCACACACCGTCTCTCCTTTTGGGGGAGACACATGGGGTTCGTGCTCCGAACAACCGTAGTCAAGCCGGTCATAGAGCCAGCCCGCATTACATGGCCCCCACACCCGGAGCCAGCGCGTCTCCCGAGCGCAGCGCGCGACAGCGCGGGAGACACGGTGCCAGCCGTCCCGGCCGGCACCGGACGCGCCATGTGGGGGA
The DNA here is from genome assembly GCA_963703395.1 of uncultured Solirubrobacterales bacterium. Taxonomy (GTDB): domain Bacteria; phylum Actinomycetota; class Thermoleophilia; order Solirubrobacterales; family Solirubrobacteraceae; genus Palsa-744. Next base: position 2,985,500 of record OY969817.1, read on the forward strand.
CCACGCGGGTAGCTCCGGGGTCGGAACCTGTCAAGGCCGCCCCTGCGGGGCCGCCTGCGGCGGGGCCTGACGGCCCGACCTTGACAGAACCCGCCCCCTCCGCTTTTCAGCACTCACTTCGGCAGGCAAAAGCCTGCCGAAGACCGGCCAACCCAGATTCTTGAAAGGCAGCCCCGACATGAGAGCCACCCCCACACCCAGAACACGCCCCCACACGACACCCCCGGCGCCGGCAAGCACAGCCCGGCGCTGGGGGCAGGCACGGCGTGCCGCCGCGGAACTCGCCCCCCACGTGGTCGAGCAGATCGCGCAGCGCGTCGCGCAGCTCCTCCACGAGCACCGGCATGAGCAAGACGCGCGGCCCGCACCCGCGCGGCTACTCGACGCAACACAGCTCGCAAGGCACCTCGGCGTCACCCGCACATGGGTCTACGAACACGCACAGCAACTCGGCGCCATACGCCTCGGCACCGGCGCCAAGGCACGCCTACGATTCGACCTCGACACCGCGACAGCCGCGCTCAAGAGCCTGCACGAGCCAACGCCGGGAGGCACCGCTATCGCGGACGGACTAGCTGCCGGCGGAGCGCCGCGCCGCGGCCGCCCACGCCGCCGACCCCAGCCCACGGCGCCGCTGCTGCCCATCCACGAACCCAAGGCGCGCGGAATACGCGCCCGCCTCACCCGCATCGGAAGGGGGCGATAGCGATGGCACGCGAAGCAACAGGACAGGTCGTAACACGCAACGGCAAGCGCGGCATCACCTACGCCGCCCGCGTACGCGCCTACGGCGAACGGCACTACCTATCCCTCGGCTACTCCTGGGACGGCTACACCCACCGCCGCGCAGAGACCGAACTGCAGAACATCCTCGCAGACATCCGCCGCGGCACCTGGCAGCCACCACAGCCCGAACCCGCACCCACACCCGCGAAGGACCCCACGTTCCACGAGTTCGCCTCGCAGTGGTTCGAGGCCCGCCGCCACGAGGTCTCGTCGCGCTCGGTGGAGGCTTACCGCTGGGCACTCACCCGTCACCTGCTCCCCTTCTTCAAGGCCCACCGACTCTCACAGATCACGATTGCTGAGGTTGACCGCTACCGCACCGGCAAGGTCCGCGAACGCGAACGGGCGAAGACAGGCGGAGCGCTCTCCAACCGCTCGATCAACGACACGCTCGGCCTGCTCGCGCAGGTGCTGGAGACGGCGGTGGAGTACGGGCACATCCAGTTCAACCCCGCCCGCGGACGCCGCCGGCGTCTGAAGGCCGCCCAGCCGGCCCGGACATGGCTGGAACCGGAGCAGATCAAGCCGTTGCTCGACGCGACCGTGCGCGGCCTGCGCGGCGGCAAGACGATGCCCGACCCACGGATGCGGACGTTGTTCGCCACAGGGATCTGCACGGGCCTGCGCATCGGCGAGCTGCTCGCACTGCGCTGGCGCGACGTGAACCTCGCGCAGGGGCGCCTCACCGTGACCGACTCGAAGACCGAGGCGGGGAGGGGCCGCGAGATCGACCTCTGGCCGGAGCTGCGTGAGGAGCTCGCCGTCTACAAGGCCAGCTTCCAGTACTCCCGTCCCGAGGACCACGTGTTCGCCACCGCAACGGGCAAAGCGGACACCCGTTGGAACATCGCCAAGCGTTTGAAGCGCGCGGCGGAGCGCGCCAACGAGGCCCTTGCCGAGGGGGACACGCCGCCGATCCCCGCCGCGCTCTCCCCCCACTCGCTGCGGCGGACGTTCGCCTCACTGCTCTACCTCCGCGGCGAGAACCCCGTGTACGTGATGCACCAGATGGGCCACACCGACCCTAAGCTCGCGCTGCGCATCTACACGAAGGTCATGGGCGAGCAGCGCCGCCGCGGCCCCGGCGCCCGGCTCGTCGGCGTCCTCGACGGTGCCACGTGGACACAGGCCGACGAGGGCACGCAGTCGCGCGCGGGTGAGCTCGTCACGACCACGATAGGATGAGTCCATGGCCGCCAAGCGACAGAACTCCGCCAGACGCGCAGCTTCTCCGGCCCCGCGGTTCATCACTGTCAACGGCCGGCGCGTGCGCTTGAACGAGCCCGCCGAGACCGACCCGAAAAAGCGCGTGGAAGCGGTCAGGCGAGCTGCGACTCGCATAAAAACCACCGCCCGAATCGACACGATCACCCTCGGTCGGGACTAGCAGAGAGGTGGCTCGGCGAGGCCGTCCGCCGCTCCCGCGCGGCGTGTTCGCGTTCGACGCGCCCGATTGGGAGCCGCCCGAAGCTGTGGTTCTCGACACCAACGTTGTCGCCGAGGCGCTGCTTCCCAACGAGCCCGAGCACGCCCCCTGCCTCGCTGTGCTCGAACGCCTCGCGGACTGTGGCGCCTCCGTCGTGTTCAACGGCCTGCTCGAGATCGAGCTATGGGAGGCCGTATTCAACCTCGCGTTACGAGAGCGCCATCCCCGCAAGAGCCTGCGCCACGTTCGCTATGACAGTCGCGTGAGGCCGCGGGCAGCACGGCTGCTCGCACAAGCCCACAGGGCATGGGAAGACCTGCAACGCCCATTCGGATGGACCCGAGTAGAGATGCACGAGGTCGCAGAGGGTGTGCCCAAGCTGATGCAGGAATACGGACTCCAATCCTACGACGCCGTGCACGCCGCCACGCTGTTGGACGGCGGACTCACCGACTTCGTCACGCGGGACGGCGGCTTCGCCATCCTCCCGTCCGCTGTTGCGACCCTGCACACAACGCAGGCGCGGCTCGCGAGCACCCGAGCCCGTCGCCGTCGCGCGGGCCACTGATGGCACTCAGCAGCCCGGGCTCCGGTACGCCCAGCCCCTCTTCCGGGAGTGCGAGGCACCGCTGCGAGCGCTCGATTCGTTTGGGCACAAGCTCTATTCTTGTGCCCAAACCCTCCGATTTAGGCCCAAATCGGCGCATATTTCCGAGCACCTCCGAGATTGCCCATCCCATGAAAGCCCTGTATTAGAGCCAAAAAGCTGCCAGTTCGACTCCGCCACGGCCCAATTTACACCGAGGGGGTCGCCCGTTCGAGTCGGGCCGCGCCCATCGCAACCACTTTTCTTCGCATCCCAGCTCCCCACCCCGAATCCCGCTACTTCAAGCCGCGCCCCGCGCCACACGCGATCCCCTCCCCATGACCGATTCTGTGCGCATCGCCGTGGTCGGCGCCGGCCCCGCGGGCTTCTACGCTGCGGGCCACCTCCTCAAGGACTCCACGGGTCGCATCGAGGTGGACATGCTCGAGCGCCTCCCCACCCCCTGGGGGCTCGTGCGCTCCGGCGTGGCGCCCGACCACCCCAAGATCAAGTCGGTGACGCGCGTCTACGAGAAGACCGCCGCGCACCCCCGCTTCCGCTACTTCGGAAACGTCGAGCTCGGCCGCCACGTGAGCCGTGAGGAGCTGCGTGCGCACTACCACGCGATCGTCTACGCCACCGGCGCTCCAGCGGACCGGCCGCTCGGAATCCCCGGCGAGGACCTCCCCGGGAGCTGGCCCGCGACGGAGTTCGTCGGCTGGTACAACGGCCACCCCGACCACCCCCACCTCGAGTTCGACCTCGACCGCGACCGCGCGGTGGTGATCGGAAACGGCAACGTCGCCCTCGACGTCGCTCGCATGTTGACCCTCTCCCACGAGGAGCTCGCGCGCACCGACATCGCCGACCACGCCCTCCACGCGCTGGAGCACAGCGCGATCCGCGAGGTGCTCGTCGCGGGGCGCCGCGGACCCGCACAGGCCGCGTTCACCAACCCGGAGCTGCTCGAGCTCGGGGAGCTCGCGGGCGTCGAGGTGGTCGTCGACGAGGCCGAGCTCGAGCGCGCCCTCGCGGTCCCCGGCCCCACGCTCGACAGGACCGGCGAGAGCAACGTACGCATCCTGCGCGACTATGCCCACCGCGCACCCGGAGGAGCGCCGCGGCGGATCGTGCTGCGCTTCCTGCTCTCCCCCGTGGAGCTCCTCCCCGACGGGCACGGCCGCGTGGGCGCGGTGCGCTTCGCCCGCAACGAGCTCACTCCCGGACCCGCGGGCCGCCTGGCGGCACAGGCCACCGATGAGCTTGAAACGATCTCCGCGGGCCTCGTGCTGCGCGCGATCGGCTACCGCGGCACCCCCCTGCCCGGGGTCTCCTTCGACGAGCGTCGCGGGGTGATCCCCGGCGAGCACGGCCGCGTGACGGGCCCCGAGGGGCCGTGCCCGGGGGAGTACGCGGTGGGCTGGATCAAGCGCGGCCCAACGGGGGTGATCGGGACCAACAAGAAGGACGCCCAGGAGACCGTGAACGCGGTCCTCGAGGACCTCGCCGCGGGGCGGCTGCCCGAGCCTCCCGCCCCCGACCCCGAGGAGCTGCTCACGACCTTGCGCACACGCCAGCCCGAGCTCGTCACCTACGCGGGCTGGTCGGAGATCGACCGCCACGAGCGCGAGCGCGGCGAGCCCGCGGGGCGCCCCCGTGTGAAGCTCACCCGCATCGAGGAGATGCTGCGGGTGGCCGCCCAGGAACTGCCTGAGCGCTGAGCGCACCACCTCGTCTCGAACCCCGCTCGGTCGCGCTCACCCCTGTCCGCCAGCCCTGCCTCACTCAGGCTGGCTCAGGACCGCAGCGTAAAGCGCCCGTTGGCGCACACCCAGTCCAGGTATGCCCCGGCCGACGATCCGAAAGATCGCTTATCTCGTGATATTCGAACTCCGCCTTACCCGGCAGATTCGCAAAAGTCAAATAAACATCTGTTCGAATAAATGCATCCAAAGTGGGCGGGCCTGGTAAACAGACGAAAAGTAGGGCCAAGTATTCCAACAAGGGAGCGATCTGCATGTTTTCGAACACCTATCAGGGGGCCTCGGGGGTTCTCGACATCCGCCGCCGCGCCGCGGCGGCCCTGTCCGCCATGTTGATCGCGTTGCTCGCCGCGACGCCCACCGCCACCGCACTTGCGAGTGCGAGCTCGCCCGACTCGGGGGGAGCCGCCACCCCAAAGCGCTCAGCCGCGGTCGTGCGGCCGTTGGCGACGCCAGGCGAACTACTGCCGGCGGGGGAGCTCGAAGAACTGCTCGCCAGCCTGCCTCTCAGCAGCCTCAGCGCCGCCCAGCTCGCCCACTACCTTGCGGGAGTGGAAGGCATTGGCGCGCTCGCCGGCCTGCAGGGCTGCTCGGCAAAGACCTGGGCGCCGCCGGCGTGGAACTGGGGCTCGCCGAAGCGATCGAACAGCTGGAGCTCGGCAACTCCTCCGCGACGCTTGGGGAACTCGCCAACGTCGAGGAACTGCTTCCCGCACTGGAAGGCAAGCTCGCCGGCCTGCTCGAACTGCTCGGCTCCCCGCTCGGCGCCGAACAGAAGGAAGCCCTCGAAAACGCGCTCGGCTCGCTCAACCTCGACCAGCTCGTCAGCTCGCTGTTGGGCTCCGCGCAACCCAAAGAACAGCTCGCCGCCGAACTCTCCAACCTCGCTGGGGGGCTCTTCGGAGAGCTGAACAGCGGCGAACTCAAAGGTCTGCTCGGCTCCACGCTCACCGGCGGGTTCGCCGCGACAACCGAGAAGGAAGTCGCAGAAGAACTGAAGAGCACCCCGAAAGCGGTGAGCGAAGCGCTCGGACAAACCGCCCCCCAGCTGCCCGAGACCACCACGATGCTCATAGCGCCCCTGGCCGAAGGCGAGCTCGTGGGCGTCGCGCCCGCACTCAAAGGACTGGCCCTCGGCCTGCTGGGCAGCACGGGTACGGGCACGGGCGAAGGCGAAGGCGGCAAAGGCTCCGGTGAAGGCGAAGGCGGGAGCGGTACCGGCGAAGGCGGCAAAGGCTCCGGTGAAGGCAGCGGAAACGGCGCGGGCCAGGGCGGGAACGGCACGGGCGCCGGCGGCAGCCAGGGCGGCGCGGGCGAAGGCGGCCGCGGCGGCCAGGGGGGCTCCACGGGTGGAACGACGATCCTCCTGACCCTCCCCGCCGCATCTTCCTCCACGCAGGCCGCGAGCGCCACCGCGAAACAGGGGCTCGGCAAGGTCCGCATCCTCAGCCACAGAGTGAGGGGCCGCGTGGCCACGATCGTGCTTCACGTCCCCTCCGCCGGCAAGGTGGTTCTCGCCGGCAGGGGCGTACGCTCAGTCGGCGCGCACGCCGCGAAAGCGAAGCGCCTCACGCTGAGGGTGAGCCTCTCCAAGGCCGCCGTCGCCTCGCTGCGCAGGGGCCGCCACCACCGGCTGACCGTGAAGCTCAAGGCCTCCTTCAAGCCCGTCGGCGGCTCGGGCTCCTCTGCGACGGTCACAGTGACCTTCGCGTAGTAGCGCCGGCGGCGCGCGGGCTCCGCACAGAGGCCGGTCTCCCGATTCGCGGGGGCCGGCCCGCGTGGTAGCGCCCACCATATGCCAGACTGTTCGCCGCGCGCCGTTAGCTCATCGGGCAGAGCGCCGGACTTTTAATCCGGTGGGGCGGGTTCGAGTCCCGCACGGCGCATACCTCAAAGCCCCTTGTTGGAGCGGGGTTTGGGAAGCAAGATCCCCACGAGACCCGAACTTGGTACCCCTTGGTACCGAGAATGGGCGTTGGGTACCAGATGCCGCCGGGTCCGTAGCAAGGGTGCGCCTACGCCTGAGTGCCGATCTCGGGCATCCTCTGACGCATGGATCGTGGCTCGGCGTCGATGTGGCGCCCGCGGCGGCCTGAGCGGACTACCGCTCGGCGTCGTGCAGGCGCAGCGCGGTGTAGGGCACGGTGAGGATGTCAAGGGCGCGCCCATCGTCATCGACGATCTCGACGAACCCCTCAGCCGGGAACGTCTCGACCAGTGTGCCTACGGTTCCCGCCGGCCACTCTCCAACGTCGATGACGAGATCCACCCTGGACAGCAAGTCGCCAGCCGTGGGGATCGTCGCTGTATGGGTACTCATGGGATGGATTGTCGCACTCCGGGGCCGGTTGCTCAACTGATGGGCTAAAGATTGACGTAGGCGGTGACCAAACGCGGCGGGGTGCCCTCCGCCACCAGCCAGGCGGTAAGTACATCGTGGCGCTGGCCATTGAGCCCCCGTACGGGCATCACGACTGTGCAACGCAATCCGTAGGGCGTGGGAGCGATGCCCGATACGGGCGCCTCGCGCAAGCCGGCGAGGATCGCCTCACGTAGATAGCGCCAATCCACCGTGGCGATCCCAAGCATTGAGCGGAACACACGCGCCTTGTGACGCCCATCTTCATGCGCCGGGTCGAGCACGTAGCCCTCAAGCTTCTGCTGGGCAATGATCGCCCCCTCCGCCGCGGGAAGCGGTGATCCAATGGCAAGCGGCACCGCGCGCGTATATGAAGCCCCGACGCTGCGAAAAGGCGGGCTCCGATGACTCCAGGATCGAAAATCCGGTGGGCTGGGGCGCCTAACTTGGTACCCAACCTGGTACCGAACAGAGCATTTCTGAGGCGATCTGAGCAGATGCCAGAGCCCGTGGTTGCTGGGATCGCACCTCAGAAGACCCCCTTCGAGGCCGCTTTTAATCCCGGTGGGGCGGGTTGGAGTCCCGCACGGCGCACTTTCAAAAGCTTGCGTACGAGCGGGTTTGGGGTCAGCGGTTGAACCAGCGGGCGCGGCGGCTGTAGCCGAAGTGCTGCTTGTCGGCGGCGAGCGCGTCGGACGGCTCGCCGAACGTGCCGGTCGGCTTCGGTCCGGAGAGGAAGTCCACCTCCACGCGACCGACACGGCCAGCGCCGAACTCGATGTAGCAGATACCGCGCCCGTCGTAGGCTCCCGGCTGCTCACCGCCGCGTATGCTCGCGATCACCGACGCAGCGACCACCCGTGCCGCTCCCTCGGCGAACACCCCCGCCTTCGGCACCCCGGCAGTGGTGACGTCCCCGACCGCGTACACACCCGGAAACCGGGTCTCAAGCGTCATCGAGCTCACAGGCACATAGCCGTCCTCGGTCATGCCGCTCTGGATGACCACATCGGGGGCGCGGTGCTTCGGGACGCCGAGGAAGAGGTCGTAAGGCATCTCGCTGCCGTCGTCGAGCACGGCTACGCAACGTGCTGGGTCAAGCGAGCTCAAGCGGCGGTGAGGGACAAACCTGATGTCGCGCTCGGCGAAGGCGGCTTCCAGCGCGCGCGACGTCTCTGGCGACGGAGGGACAGGGCTGCCCAACGGCAGGACGAAGGTGATCTCGCAATCGCCGCGGACGCCGCGCGTCGATAGATAGTCGTGCAGCAGCAACGCGGTCTCGCTCGGCGCCGGAGGGCACTTGAAAGGCGCCCCGCAGACACCTATGAGAGCCCGACCCTGCGAGAACGTGGGAAGCAGCTCGCCCAGCCGCTGCGCGCCAGCCACGGAGTAGAACTCGTTACCGCCCTCGGCGAGTCCCGGCGTGGCATCGAAGTCGTAGTCGGCGCCCAGCGCTAGGACGAGGACGTCGGCCTCGTAAACACCACCGTCGGTGGTCACACTGCGGGCATCGGGATCGATCGCGGTGACCGTCTCGCGCAGGAAGCGCACCCCGGGCTTCGCGATCTCGCGGTAGGGGAGGCGCATGGCGTCCAGCGTGGTCCTACCGAACATCACGTCGAGCTTTGAGTACCCAAAGACGAACGAGTCGTTCTTGTCGATCAAGGTCACTTCGACGTCGCCGCCGAGCGCCTCCGAGCAGCATCGTCGCCATCTCGAGGCCGCCAAAGCCAGCTCCCAAGACAACCACGCGGGTTTTCATCGGGCGAGCATACACACCAGCCGGTCCGCGCTCGCGGCAGCGTACGCTCGGCACAGAGCCAGAGCCGGACGCCGACACAATGCCGCCACGACACGGGACTGCGCTGGATCTGCGTAGGCGCCGACAGACGGCTGCTAGGCCCCCCCTTGCGAGTAGCGCAGCGAGCCGGGCGTGGTGAGCGTCTCGCCGGTCTCGAGCAGCGTCTTCAGGCCGGAGAGGATCATCGGCCAGCCGCCGTAGAGCTGGTCGTTGGCGCCCTCGCGCAGCTGGTCGTGGGTGACGGTCAGCCGGCAGGAGTCGCCGACCGGCTCGATCTCCCAGGTGACCCTCGAGGTGCCCTCGGCCTTCACGTCGTCGCTCCAGAGCGCGGTGAAGCTCTGGACGAGCCGGCGCGGCGGATCGACCTCGAGGTTCTCGCCCTCGCCGAGGAGCGCGTCAGCGGCGCGGGTGGCGCATCTCGTAGTGCGAGCCGGGCGTCCAGTCGGAGACGACTGCCGGACGCCGAAGTTGTACTTGCCGCGCAGCTCGGGGTCGGTGATCGCCTCCCAGAGGCGCTCCGGCGTCGTCTTGATGTAGATCTCGAACACCTTCTCCATCGTCTTCCTCCAGATCTGTCCTTGAGCCCGCTGAGCGTCGCCGCCCAGGGCTCGGCGTACTTGCTCACCCACCGGTCGTGGACGAGCCGGATCGGGACGGGGTTCAGGAAGTGCAGCTTCTCGCGGCCGCGTCTTCGCGTGGTCACGAGGCCCGCCTCCTCGAGCACCCGCAGGTGCTTCATGACGCCGAAGCGCGTCATCGGCAGCCGCCGCTCGAGCGCGCTGAGCGTCTGCCCGTCCTGCTCGAACAGCTCGTCGAGCAGGCTCCGTCGCGTCGGGTCGGCGAGCGCCTTGAACACCTCGTCCATAGCCTTCATTATAGGTGACCTTTTAGTCACCTGTCAAGGGGTGCTCCACGCACTCCGATATCGATCGTCAGCTCCACTTGAACAGAGCGCCGCCGGCCATCGATGTCCGCCGTCGGGCCACGCAACTCGCGATCGGCTCCGATGCGTCATGCTTGCCGGTGGGATGGGTCAGTTGCTGGCGCTGCACGGGGTGGACAAGAGCTACCGGCGCGGGGGGCGGCGGCTGCGCGTGCTGGCGGACGCATCCCTGGAGGTCGGGTCCGGGGAAGTCGGAGCAGTCGTGGGCTCGCGCGACGAGGGCAAGACCACCCTGCTGAAGATCGCGGCGGGCATCGAGCAGCCGGACGCCGGCGAGGTGATGCTGGGCGATCTGAACCTGGCCGTGCTCCTAGACGGGGAGCGCTCGAGGCTGCTGGGGTCCGAGATCGCGTGGACCAATCGCGAGGGCACGGGGGTGAAGCTCGAGGTGCTGGACTGCCTCGCGCTGCCACTGGCGATGGGGCGCGGCCATGGACGGCGCGAGGCGCGGAGCATCGCGACGAAGGCGCTCGAGCGGGTCGGGGCGACAGCCTGTGCGCAGCGGCGCTGGGTGGAACTGTCCGACTGGGAGCGGGTGCTGGTGGGGTTTGCGCGAGGAATCGTCTGCGGGCCGCGGCTGCTGGTCCTAGACAGCGTGATCGACGGTCTCGGGATGCGACGCACGCGCGAGGCCGGCGAGCTGCTGCTGGCGCTGACGGCAGAGGTTGGGTGCGGGGTGCTGATGAGCTGCACCGACCTCGAGGCGGCGCTGATCGCCGACCGCGTGTGGTCGCTGGAGAGCGGACGGCTGAGTGTGCTCTCCGAGCAGCCCATCGCCCAGGCGGAGATCATCGATTTCCCGAAGCCAGCCCAGGCGGATGGATAGGACCGGCCGACTGTCAACGAATCTCCCGGCCGCCGACCTCCCACCGCCGACCTCCCGTCTCCGCGCAACGCGCGGACAACCTCGGCTGATACGATGACAACTGTCTCTCTATGTACGGGGGATCGGAACTGTTCAGGAAGAAGCACGTTAGCCCCGAGATCGAATAAACTTTCAGAACGATGGCCCCACCCCGTAAAGGCGATCTGACCGCCAGCATGGCGATCCTCGGCTTGGTGGTCCAGAAGACCGACACCATCAACGGACTGGGGACGAGACTGGTAGAACGGTTTCCCCACGCGCAGTGGTCGCGATCGGTCGCGCACAACAGCCTGCCCAGCCTTGAAAAGCAAGGGCTGGTCCGCATGGTGGAGCGGGGCGCCGAGCGCGCGCTCGATCGCTACGAAGCGACGACCGGGGGCATCGAGGAGTTCCGCGATTGGCTGCGGACCTCTTCCGCGGCGCCGCTCGCGCTGCGCGACGCGGTGCACGCCAAGCTCGAGCTCGCCGGAGAGGAGGACGTGCCCGATCTGATACTCGCGATCCGCGAGGAGGAGCGGGCGTGCTCGCTGGAGTTCGCGGCTGCAAGCTCGCGCCTGAACCTCGAGTGGCAGCTGAAACGCCTCGGCCCGCCGAACGGCACGGATCTGAGGGGCCGGGTGCAGAGCGCCCTGATGACCGACGAAGCGATGCTGTGGGGGATGCGCGCTAGGCGCCTGCGGCGCCTGCGCCGAGAGCTCGAAGACCCCGGAGAGGACGACTCCCCGGACGACGGCGATGAGTGAGCTGCTGGCTCTGCGAGGCGTCTGCAAGGGGTACGCTCGCGGCGAGCGTACGATGCGGGTGCTGGTGGACGCGTCGCTGTCGCTCGCCCCGGGGGAGGTCGCGGCAGTCGTTGGGTCGCGTGAGGAGGGTAAGACGACGCTGTTGAAGATCGCAGCCGGCATCGAGGCGCCGGATGCCGGGGAGGTGTGGCTCGGGGATGTGGATCTCGCTCGATCCTCCGACGAGGAGCGTTCGCGGCTGCTGGGGCGCGAGATCGCGTGGACCAACCGCGAGGGCACGGGGATCAAGTTCAGGGCGCTCGACTACGTCGGGCTGCCGCTGGCGATCGGCCGCGGCCGCCGTCAGCGGGAGGCGCAGGATCTGGCGATGGAGGCGCTCGAGCGGGTCGGGGCGGCGAACTGCGCAGGGCAGCACTGGGCGGAGCTCTCCAACTGGGAGCGGCTGCTGGTCGGGTTCGCGCGCGGGATCGCCGGCTCGCCGAAACTGTTGGTGGTGGATGACCTGATGGACGGCTTCGGGATGCGCCGCACGCGGGAGGCGGGCGAGTTGCTGCTGGAGTTGGCGGGAGAGCTGGGGTGCGGGATGCTGATGAGCTGCAACGACCTCGAGGCGGCCCTGATCGCCGACCGCGTGTGGTCGCTGGAGGGCGGGCGGCTGAGCGTGCTCTCCGAGCAGGAGGGCGGGCAGGCCGACGTGATCGACTTCCCCAGCGGCGCTCGCCAGGGCCACAGCTCGCGCGGCGTCGGAAGCTAGTGTCGCCGCCGGTGCTCGAGCTCCGGGATCTGGTCAAGCACTACCGCGTGGGGGAAGGCGAGCCGATCCGCGCCGTCGACGGCGTCTCGATGAGTGTCGCCGCGGGCGAGTTCGTGGCGCTCTACGGTCCCAGCGGCTCGGGCAAGACGACGCTGCTGGAACTGATCGCCGGACTCTTCGACCCCGACAGCGGCACCGTGCTGGTGGGCGGCCGCGACGTATCCGCGATGTCGCATGGGGAGAGCGACGAATACCGGCTGCGTCATCTGGGAATCATCGGCCAGCCTCACAACCTGATTCCCGGGGCACGCGCGATCGAGAACGCCTCGTTGAAGCTGTGGCTCTCCAACAAGCGCCAGGCGAGGAGCACGATCGAACCGCTGCTCGAGCGGCTGGGCCTCGGCGAGCGGATGCTGCACCGCACCGAGCAGCTCTCGATGGGCGAGCGCCAGCGCGTACTGATCGCGATGGCGCTCGCGACCGACCCGAAGCTCGTGCTCGCAGACGAGCCCACGGGAACGCTCGACACGCAGCGCACCAGGGAGGTGCTGGGACTGCTGAGCGAGCTCTGCCGCGAGCGCAGCGCGGCGATCGTGCTCGCTACTCATGACCCCCTAGCCGCCGCCTTCGCCGACCAGGTGCACGAACTGCGCGACGGCCGCCTCGGGGAGTACGTGCCCGATCATGGGGCCCCCCCCTCCCATCCGACCGTCCCACCGCGAGAGCTGGTGTGAGGATGGCGCGGATGAGCCTCTCGGACATCGTCTGGCTCTATCGCGCGCGGCTGCGCGCGCGGGCGGTGCTCGTACAGGAGTGCTTCGCGATCCTCGGGATAGCGATCGGCGTGGCGCTGCTGTTCGCCTCCCAGGTCGCGAGCACCAGCCTCACCCGCTCTGTCTCCCAGCTCACCAGCCAGTTGGTCGGCGACACGCAGTTCCAGCTCGACGCCAGGGGCCCAGCCGGCTTCGACGAACGGCTGTTGGGAGAAGTGCGGCGTGTTCCGGGAGTACAGACCGCGCTGCCGGTGCTCGAGCAGCAGGCGAACGTGATCGGGCCCGGAGGCGCGCAGCGGTCGGTCGATCTGATCGGCACCGACCCGCGCTTTGCGCACTTTGCCGGGACGCTGCTGCGGCGCTTCTCGGCAAAGCAGCTCGCTGCGCAGAAGGCGATCGCGCTTCCGGCCCCGCTCGCGAGCGAAATCGGGGCCGGCCCGCTGGAAACGATCAAGCTCCAGATCGGTGCGAGCGTGGCGCAGACGCTGCTGGGCGCCACGCTCGGCGAAAGCGACATCGGCGGACTGGTCCACAGCCCAGTCGCGCTCGCGCCCGTCGGCTACACCCAGCACCTGGCCGGGATGCGCGGCAGGATCACCAGGATCTTCGTCCAGTCAAAACCTGGACGGGACCGCGAAGTGCGGGCAGGGTTGCAGCGGCTCGCCGCCACCGCGCCGGTCAGCGTCGAGCCGAGCAGCTTCGATTCGCGGCTGTTCGCAGTCGCCGTGTCGCCGGAGAGCCAGAGCGAGGCGTTGTTCTCCGCAATCAGCGCGCTGGTGGGCTTCATGTTCGCGCTGAACGCGATGCTGGTCACGGTGCCCTCGCGGCGCAAGCTGATCGGCGATGTCCGCCCACAGGGCGCAACCAGGTTGATGACCGTCCAGATCCTGCTGTTCGATGCGGCTGTGCTCGGTGTGCTGGCCTGCATCCTCGGGCTCGCACTTGGCGAGTTGCTCTCAATCGCCGTCTTCCACGCCACCCCCGGTTACCTCTCGTTCGCGTTCCCCGTGGGCAACGAGCGGATCGTCACGTGGCAGAGCGTGGCGCTCGCCGTCGGCGCCGGATTGGCGGCTGCGGTTGCAGGGGTGCTCTGGCCCCTGCGCGACATCGTCGCACGGCCACTCGAGGGAGATCGGTCCTTGACGCATCGCCGCCGCGGGTGGATCCAGGCTCGCTTGGCGATCGGGCTCCTGTGCCTCGCCGTCACGACCCTGATCCTTGTCGTTCATCCACAGAGCGGGTTCGCTGGAATCATCACGCTCGTCGTGGCTCTGGTCTGCCTGTTGCCGGCGCTCTTCGACGGGCTCGTGGCGCTCTTCGAGCGCACCCAGCGCCTCCTCGACGGCGCGGCGACTGTGCTCGCGGTGACCGAGCTTCGGACTCGGGAGACCCGTGTGCGCTCCTTGGCGATCGCCGCGACGGCCGCAGTGGCGGTATTCGGCACAGTCGAGTTCCAGGGCACCCAGTCGAACCTCCAGCACGGTCTGGACGCCTCGGCGCGCCAGATCGATGAGAGCGCCGACGTGTGGGTCACACCCAGCGGTGAGTTCAACGCGTTTGCGACGACGCCCTTCAGAGACCTTCGCTCAAGCTCGCTCGCTCGCCTGCCGGGCGTTGGCGCGCTCGGCCTATATCGTGGCAGTTTCCTGAATTGGGGAGATAGGCGTCTGTGGGTCCTGGCGCCGCCGAGCAGCGCGGCCCACCTGATCCCGTACAGCCAGCTTGTGAGCGGTAGCCTCGTCCGTGCCAGCGCTGGAGTTCGTCACGGTGGGTGGGCGGTGCTCTCCCAAGCGCTGGCCTCAGAACACCACCTTCGAATCGGCCAGGCGTTCACACTTCCGGCGCCGCGACCGACGCGCCTGCGGGTCGCCGCGTTGATTACGAATCTCGGCTGGCCACCGGGTGCGATCATCCTCAGCTCCGAGGAATACGCGCACGCCTGGGTAAACAGCGACCCAAGCGCATATATGATCGATACGCGGGCCGGCGTCTCTCCCGCATCTGTGCGTAGCCTCCTTCAGCGCAGCTTGGGGCCAGGCGCAGGACTTACGGTGGAAACCTCAGCCGAACGCGAGCAGCGCCACTACGCTCTCGCAAGCCAGGGTCTCTCACGGCTGACACAGATCAGGCTGCTCGTACTGATCGCCGCCGTGCTGGCTCTGGCGGGAGCGATGGGCTCGATGATCTGGCAGCGCCGCGATCTCGTCGCGTTCATCAAGTGTCAGGGCTACCAGAAAGGAGTGCTGTGGCGATGGCTGCTGTGTGAAAGCTCGGTGCTGCTCGCAGCCGGATGCTCGATCGGAGCCGTCTTCGGCCTCTATGCACAGCTGCTGGGAAGTCACTTCCTGGCGAGTGTCACCGGATTTCCGGTCGTCTTCGATGTCGAAGCTTTTGCGGCATTGTCAAGTTTCGCGCTGCTCAGCGTCGTCGCCATCGCCGCGGTGGCCCTGCCTGGATACCTCGTAGTGCGTGTGCCTCCGAGGACAGCCAGCCCGGCGTTCTGAGGAGCGCTCGGCCAGCACTCGCCGGGTCCTATGCGACCCGGCGCCGCTCACTGCACGGCAACTCCGGGCGCTTGCCGCGGCGGCCACGCGCGAGCTCGTATGGGGATTGGCCGCCGTCGCGCGCGAGACGCGCGTGTGGAGAGCTCGAGCGGTAGAGATTCCACACCCGCTGCTTCGCAGCGACGCCCTGAACTCACTCATTCGCAAGCGTGGGCACACCGACGGCGCAGCGCTGCTCTGGACCATTCCTCGCACCCGCGATCTCAACCTCCTCCGCCTTCTCGTTGCCTACGAGATCATCTGGGACTTCCTCGATGGTGTCAACGAGCGCGGCGCGGCGGCTGGCCAAATCAACGGCCGGCAGCTTCACCTGGCGCTCATCGACGCGCTCGATCTCACCCGGCCGATCTCCGACTACTACAAGCACCATCCGTGGAAGGACGACGGTGGCTATCTGCGGACGCTCGTCGAGGTCTGCCGTGAAAATTGTCGCAAGCTGCCTTCATATTGGGTAATTCGTCCGCTGCTCGTACGGGAGGCCGTCCGTGCCCAGGTGCTAGCAATCAACCACGACCTCGACTCGGCGCGACGCGACGCAGATCTACAGAAGTGGGCAGCAAACAGCTTCCCGAGCACATCGGAGACAACCTGGTTTGAGCTCACCGGAGCAGCCAGCGCATCGCTCACTGTTCATGCGTTGCTCGCACTCGGCGCCGAACCGTCGTGCGAGGAGGCCAGCCTGACCCGGGCCTGCACTGCCTATTTCCCGTGGATCTCAACCGCCACCACGATGCTCGACAGCTACGTGGATCAAGCAGAAGACATCGCGAACGGCGATCACAGCTACGTATCTCACTACTTCACGCCCCAGCTCGCCGCAACACGCGTACGCGAGCTGGTTGAACGCTGCCTACTGGAGGCACGCTCTCTGGACAGAGGCGAGCAACACACCGTGATCGCCGCGTGCATGATCGCGATGTACCTGTCAAAGGACAGCGCACACACCGAGACGATGAGTGAAACAACCATGAGCTTCGTACGCGCCGGCGGCTCTCTCACGCGCCTGCTGCTTCCAATCCTGCGGCTGTGGCGGATCGCCTATGCCCAGCGCTGTAACTAAACCAACAACAAGGAGACAACATGTTACTGACCAACCCAGCTCCACTCCTCGCTCGTCTCAAGGGTGAACTTCCGCCCACCGCGCCCATCCCCGCGGCGCTCCAGACGTTGGCGTGCCGGTGGTGGCCCATCGCCTACCTCGAACGGTGCCAGGCGCGCTACGGCAACCGCTTCACCATCTACCCCGTTGATATGCCACCGCTCGTATTCCTCTCAGACCCAGACGATATCCGGGAGATGATCGCCGCGCCCCCAGACGTGCTGCATGGGGGAGAAGGGTCGAACGTAATCGCCCCGTTGATCGGCGAGAGCTCCTTTATGTTGTGCGAGGAAGACGAGCACAAGTACGGGCGGAGCGCGATCATGCCGGCCTTCCACCGCAAAGTGGTGGAGAGTCATATCGCGATGGCCATGGACGCGATCGAGCGCGAGGTCGCGTCGTGGCCACTCGATAGGGCCTTTGCGCTTCATCCTCGCCTGCGGGCCTTGACGTTGAGGGTAATACTACGGACTGTCGTTGCCGGTGAAGACGCCGTACTTGACACCCTGCACGAGCGGCTGCTGGAGTCGCTGTCTGTGACGTCCAGCTTTGTCCTGCAGGAGCCCCAGCTGCGCTACCTTCCAGGTTGGCGCGCCACGTGGAGGCGGTTCGTCGAGCGCAGCGCCGGGGTCGACGAACTTATCTTCGCGCTCATCGCCAGGCGGCGCGAGGGGAAGGAGCAGCACGGCGACCTGCTGGACATGCTGCTCGCTGCGCACAATCCCGACGGCTCCCCGATGGGCGACCGGCAGGTGCGCGACAACCTGATGTCGATGATCCTGGCAGGGCACGAGACGACGACCGCGGAGCTCGCGTGGGCGTTTCAACTCCTGGCCCACAACCGCCCGGTACAGAACCGCCTGCTCGAGGAGATCGACGGTGGGACGGAGGAGGAGTATCTGACGGCGACGGTCAACGAGACGCTCAGGCACAGGCCGGCGTTCCTGTTCGTCATTCCACGCGCGATTGTGAAGCCGATCGAGATCGGCGGCCGCATCTACCGCCCACCGGCCCGTCTGCTGGGGTGCACCTACCTCATGCACCATGATCCGGAGCTGTACCCCGATCCGCAGGCGTTCCGTCCCGAGCGCTTTCTAGGCGAGTCGCGCCAGCCGCGTACGTGGCTGCCGTGGGGCGCCGGACCCAAGAGCTGCCTGGGCCGACATTTCGCTCTCCTGGAGGTACAGATGGTGCTGCGGGAGGTGCTCTCGGAGCGACTGGTACTACCCGCGAGCAGCCGCATCGAGCGGGAGCGGTGGCGCAGCGCGGTTCTCGTTCCGCACGCGGGATCGCGGGTCATACTGCGCAGACGCCGCCCCTCGAAGAGGGCACCGCGTGTCCCCCGGCCCGTACAGGCCGTGGCGTAAGACGCGAGGACTCGGATAGGGATAGGGGGATAGGGGGATAGCCGGATAGGGGGATAGGGATAGGGGGATGGGGATAAGGGATAAGGGATAGTCGGCGGCAGAGCCGCCGGCTATCCCCGCATTCTCCCCTCGCAATCGGAGCAGGTCGCTCCAGACTAAGGCCGGGACTGTTCCAATCGGAACGCTTTTGTTCCAATCGGAACGGATTCCTGGCTATCCAGCCGACCAGGCGTCATGATCGCCCGCAATGGCGCATGAACGACGACGCATTGAACACCAAGCCCCCGGCGCAACAGAACATGCCGTGGAAGAACGAACGGCCGCAAGAGAGCCGCACTCGTCCACCTCGTCCACCTGGAGCTGGTCGGCGATGAACGATCCGCAGAGATATGCCTAGGGTGGGAGCGCAACCGCACGTGGCCGCCGACGAGTGGGCACCCGCTATCCCGATTCTGAACGAACCGCGCTTCTCGCAATCGTTGGAGCGCGGCCTCGCGATCCTTGGGTGCTTCACGCCTACGCGGCCGGTGCTCGGGATCGCCGACCTCGCGGACGAGCTTGGCATGAGCCGCTCGACGACCCACCGCTATGTGATCACGCTCGCACGGCTGGGCTACCTCGAGCAGGGCGCCAGGCGCAAGTACAACCTCGCGCTGCGTGTCACCGACTTGGGCATCTCGGCGATGAGCGCAACGGGCCTCCCCGAGCACGCCCACTTCTATCTGGAGGAGCTGTGTGCGCGGACCGGCTTCACCGTCTCGGTGGCGGTGCTCGACGGCCCGGAGATCCTGATCGTCGACCGGCTGCGCGGAGCCCGCCGCGGGCAGCGTCTGATTGACCTCGACCTCGACCTCGCCACCGGCTCGCGACTGCCGGTGTACTGCACCGCCGCGGGTAAGCTGCTGCTCGCCAACCTGCCCGATCAGCTGCAGCGCGAGTGGTTAGCCGACCTGCAGCTCACCAAGCGCGCCCCCAACACGATCAGGAGCAAGACCGCCCTGCGCCAGGAGCTGCTGAAGGTGCGCGAGGAGAGCCTCGCCGTCGCCGAGGAAGAGCTCGCCCCCCATCTGTACGCGATCGCCGCTCCCATTCGCTCCAGCACGGGCGAGGTGATCGCCTCGACGGCGATGACTGCGCACAGCTCGATGATCTCGATGGAGGAACTGATCGACGCGCTCGGCCCGCACCTGATCTCCACCGCCGACCGCATCTCCGCGCGCCTGGGGTACCGCCGGGACGACGAGCGGGTGGGGGGCTAGGCCCCCCGCCCGCTTCATTCTCATAGCCAAGCTGGGAGGGGCTCTCACCTCCTCTCGCGCATAGGCTTAGCTCCTCTGTGAGCTTCGGAACGCTCCTCGTAATCGTGCTCGCCGGCCTCGGCGGGCCACTGCTTGGTATCAACGGACGGCGGTTTGTGCCGGTGGTGATCGGCGAGATCCTCGCCGGGGTGATCGTTGGACCGACGGTCCTGGACGCCGTCGATCCGGCCAATCCGACGGTCGCCTTCCTCGGGAAGGTGGGTTTCGCGATGCTGATGCTGACGGTCGGGATGCACCTGCCGTTGCGCGACCGCCGACTGTGGGCGTCGCTGCGCAGCGGAGCGCTGCTCGCCGCGATTGTCGGGGTGCTCGCGCCGTTCGCCGGGCTTGCCGCCGCCGCGGTGGCGGGCACGGGACACGCGGCGATCTACGCGGTGGTGCTCGCGTCAGGCTCGGCGGCGGTGCTGCTGCCGTCGCTGACCGAGGCCCGCGTCGAGGCGCCGGACGCGCTGGTGGCGATGGCGCAGGTGACGATCGCGGACGTCGTCACGATCGTGGCGGTCCCGATCGTGCTGCAGCCGGGCCGCACCGGCCACGCGCTGCTCGGCGGCGCGCTCGTCGCCGCGGGCGCGGCAGCGCTGCTGGGTGTCTCCCGCGCGCTGCGGGGGCACGGGTGGGTGCGCGAGGTCCGCCGGCTCTCCAAGCAGCGGCACTGGGCACTCGACCTGCGCCTCTCGCTGGCCACACTGTTCGCACTCGCGTGGGTCGCGGAGCGCAGCGGCACGAGCGTGCTGGTCGCGGGCTTCGGCGCGGGCGTGATGGTCGCGGTGATCGGCGGGCCCAAACGGCTCTCCACGCAGATGCGGGGGGTGGCGGACGGGTTCTTCATCCCCCTGTACTTCGTCGTGCTCGGCGCGCAGTTGGACCTGGGCGGCCTGGTCGCTCACACCGCGCCGCTCGCGCTCGCGGGGGCGCTCGCGGTGCTGAACGTCCTGATCCACCTCGCCGCCACCGCCTTTACGCGGCGGCCGGCAGCGGCCGGCCTCGCGGCCAGCGCCCAGCTCGGTGTTCCCGCCGCGGTCGCGTCGCTGGGACTCGCCGAGCACGTGCTTTCGAGCGCCGACGCCACGGCCATCGTCCTCGCCGCCATCGTCAGCCTGGGTGTCTGCACCGTGGGTATCGAGCGGCTTGTGAGCCGTGAACGGGCGCGGGCGGCGCAGGCCGCGTAACCTCTACCCGCTACGCCCGCGCACTCAATAGATTCGGCTATCCTCAATTGAGGTGCCGCGGCGAGGCCCGCGGCGAAAATCGTGCAGGTTGCCGGTCGCTGCCCCCGAGCATCTTCCGAGTCCCCCAGCACGGGTGGAAGGCAAGTACATGAAGACGATGTGGGAGCGACAGGAAGAGCGAAGGGCCGAGAAACTCGCGGAGATCCGCGAGCAGGTGGCGCAGGGGACGCTGCGCATCCGCCAGATGACCGACAAGGAACGCGCCGAGAATCCGCCCCAACCGCGGCGCCCCGGATCGAAGGGCGCAGCACGGCGCCCGCGGAAGGCACCCGCCGACTGAAAGCGACGGCGCCCACCACGGCGGTGGGTCAAGCGACGGCGACTACCACGGCGGTGGCTCAAGCGGCGGCGCCGGCCGGCAGCTCGAAGCGAACCCCGGTGAGCTCCTCCGACACCGCCCACAGCTGCGCGGCAACCGACTCCTCGCGCGCCGCGCGATTGGGCGAGACCGGCTGCGGAGAGCCGCGGAACTCACCGATCCCGTCGGGCCCAACGTAGGTGCCGCCCTCGAGGGCCGGCTCGGTGGCGGCGTACAGCGAGGGCAGAGCGCCACGGTCGGCGCTCTGCGCCAGCAGGGCATTCGTCACGACCATCACAAGACGGTCGGCCGCGGGCACCGCTGCCGACTGCAGGTTGGTGGCCGCGTAGCCCGGATGCGCCGCGAGGCTCTTGACGGTCGAGCCGGCGGCGCGCAGGCGCCGGTCGAGCTCCAGAGCGAACAGGAGGTTTGCGAGCTTGGACTGCCCGTAAGCGCGCCAGCGGCTGTAGCGGCGCTCGAAGTGCAGATCGTCGAAGTCGATGCGCCCCATCTTGTGGGCGTTGCTGCTCAGCGTCACGACACGCGCGTCCGCGCGTCCCTCCAGCGCGCCGATCAAGCGGCCGGTCAACGCGAAGTGGCCGAGGTGGTTGGTCCCGATCTGCAGCTCGAAGCCATCGGCGGTGACCCGGCGCGGCGGCGCCATCACGCCGGCGTTGTTGAGCAGCAGGTCGAGGCCGGAGTGGGTCGAGCGGAATCGCTCCGCAAACGCCTCGACAGACGCGAGGCTCGAGAGGTCGAGGGCAGCCAGCTCCACCTGCGCGCCGGGCGCGGCTCGCGAGATCGCCTCCAGCGCAGCCGCCCCCTTATCGGCGTTGCGGCAGGCGAGGACCACGTTCGCCCCCTTGCGCGCCAGCTCGCGCGCGCACACCAGCCCCAGGCCGCTGTTGGCCCCCGTGACGACGGCGGTGCGACCCGTCTGGTCGGGGATCTGGTCAGGCGTCCACTTCGCGCTCATCAAAGCTCCTCTCCGGCGGCAGGACATTGGCGCAGCCTCGTCCAACCCTCGGCGGGAGCTGGATCGAGCGTCGCAGAGCGAGCATAACCGCCGGGAGCGGATGGTCGGATGCCCGTCGCCTCGCGATGGCGACCCGGACCTCCCAGCGGCGGCTGGGGTGTCCCGTTGAGCGGGAAGTCCGCCTCAGTCCTCCCCAGGCCCCGGCAGCCTGGCGCCGAGTCGCGCGATTACCTCGTCGTGGTCGGTGCCGTGCGCCCTGAGCACACGATCGAAGTCCTCGCCGTACACGTGCATCACGGCCAGCAGCACGTCGGTCGTCACGACTCCGGCGGCGCCTCGCCGCGAGGCGATGTGGACGGCGCGGGCCGTGACCTGGGCAACCGCGTCGCGATCGTCGACGGCGGCGGGAGCCCGGTCGCGGTCGGAGGTCCCGCCGAGCGGCCCCTCGCTGACACCGAGCGCCTGCAGCGCAGCCCCGACTTCGCCGTGCAGGCGCAGGATCCGCAGCCAGCGCTCGGCCTCCGCCTCGGGCGTGCGTGCGAACGGCATCGCGGTCGAGGCGATGCCCAGCACCATCGCCGCATCGGGGGCGAGCGCCGACTCGGGGCTCATCGCGACACCCCAAGACTCGCCCGCCGCATCGCGAAGGGTGTGTCGAGCTGCGTGACGTTGTTGCGCTGTAGGGCGACGACCGGGGGCCCGCCGGCGAAGCGCAACTCGAGCACGACAGTGCCGGGACGACCGGCGGCGGCGCGCGCCGAACACACGAGCTCGAAGATCTGGCTACGGGGGACCCCGCAGGCGAGGAGGAACCGCTCGGTCCGATCGCTTGCGAGCGCCTCGAAGTCAAGCTCGAGCTCCTCGACCAGTACCGTCGGCGCGCCCGCGCCTCCCTCGACGCACAGCAGGCAGGCGGCCATGTCGTCGGGGCGCGCGTCGGTCTCGTCAGCCACCCGGTCCAGAAGCGCCGATGCCGTCACCCGAGGCCCGAGCTCCGCGAGCGTGCGCGCAAGACGCTGCTCGCCGAACAGCTCGGGTCCCACCCTTGCGTCCGTAACGCCGTCGGTGTGGAAGCAGACCTGCGAGCGGCCCGGCAAGGACACCACGGTTTGTCGAGATCCGGTCCTCATACCTACTCCGATCGGCGGCGAGGAGCAGAGGGTGATCGGCGCAATCGACCGTGCGCCGATCACGATTGGCGGCGGATGACCGGCGCAGGCGTAGACCAGGATGCGGTCTCGCGGATGGTAGGTGGCCGCTACGACGGTGGCGAACGAGTCGCCGAGCTGGCGCTCCAGCACAGCTCCCGCCGTCTGCACCGCGCTCCGCGGGGGGAGGCCGGCCTCGAGGTACGCACGCAGCGTGAAGCGCACGAGCGCCGTGTGGGGCAACGCCTGCCGTCCGTGTCCGGAGACGTCCCCGACGATGACCGCCAGCCGGCCGTCCTCGAGCGCAAACACGTCGTAGAAGTCGCCCCCCGCCCCTGGGCCGGCCGCCGGCCGATAGGCGGCGGAGGTACCCACGGGGCCGAGCCGAGCGGGTGGAACGGGGAGCAGGGCGGCCTGAAGCAGGCCCACGTCCTCGAGCAGCTGCGCGCGTTGGCGCTCCAGCCGCCGGGCGCGCAGCGCGACCAGGCGCGAACGCAGCGCCAGCGCGAACGCGAGCGCAACGAGGACGCCGACGAGAATCCGCAGCGGCGTGGGGACCACGTCGACGATTCTGGTGATCGTCGTGACCAGCGGCGACGGGCGGCCGTGCCCCCGGGGGCGCTGCGCCGCTCCCCGCGCGCGCTGAGCGCGTGTGGACGCGGCCGGGATCGTCGTCCCGGTAGCGGCCACTCCCGGGGAGGAGGCGGCCGGAGTGAGGCTCCTGCCAGTCGCGCGAGAGCGCGCGTGCCGAGCGCGCGCGGCGTGGCGATGCGGTTCGCGGCGCCTCGTTGCGTGGCGCGGGCGGCCGGTAGCCGCGGGCGGCGCGCCTGCGACCTGCGGCGGTGTCGTCGCCGTAGCCGTCGTCGTCGAGGGGGCGAGCGTGGGAGTGGCGGCGAGCGGAGCGGAGACAGCTGGTGGGGCGGCCGTAGCGGCGCCCGACAGGTCGGCTCGCCGCGTGCCCCCGGGGCTCTGCTGTTCGCGGCTGCCGGAGCTCGGCTGTTCGCTACCGGGAGCCTGACGTTCGTGGCGCCCAGCAACCTTCTGCTGTGCGTGACGACCGGCGGCCTGCCGTACGCCGCTCCCAGCGGCCGACTGTTCGTGACGGGAGTCCTGCGGTTCGGGGCTCGCATCGCTCTGCCGCACAGAGCCTGGCTGTTCGTGACCGGAGCCCTGCTGTTCGCGGCCGGAATCCTGACGTTCGTGGCGCCCAGCACCCTGCTGTTCATGACGACCGGCGCCCTGCCGTCCGCGGCTCCCGGTGCTCCGCTGTTCGCTACGAGAGCCCGACTGTTGGCTGTTCCCAGCCGCCTGTTCGTGGCTTGGGGGCTGTTCGCCGCTCTCAGAGCCCTGTTGTTCGCGGCCAGAACCCTGCTGTTCGTCGCCAGGAGCCTGCTGTTCGCGGTTCCCAGCCGGCTGTGCGTCGTTCCCAGAGCCCTGTCTGCGCCCGCCCGCGGGGGCCCTGTCCGCCGCGACCCCGAGCGTCGGCCGCGGGCGATCCGGCTTGGCCACAGCGAGGGGAATGCACGTCAAGACAAGCGCACAGCAGCAACCGAGGGCGATGGCCACCGCCGGCCGGCGTGGAGAGGGCCGAGGAGGGTGTTTGCGCGCGTGGTTCGCCATCAGCAGGCTGCACCGGTCAACTGGCCCGAGCGACGTGCCCCCTCGTGTATGCGAGCGCCTCGTCCGCCGTCGGGAAGATCGCGAACGCCCCGTCCATCCCGGAGAACTCGAAGATCTTCAACACCTCGGGCCGCGCACAGACGATTGCCAGCCGCGTATCGGCATCGAGCTTCCGCTTGAAACCGACGAGCACGCCCAGCGCGGTCGAGTCGATGAACGTAACGAGCGAGAGGTCGAGGATGAGCTTGGTGTGGCCGGCCTCGAGCACGTCGATCAGCATCCACTTCAAGCGCGGGGCCGTGGCGAGATCGAGCTCTCCTTCGACTGAGATCGCGCTCGTAAGGTGCTCGAGCTCACGCTGAGATATCCCGAACGCCGTCGAGCTCGGCTGCGAACGATCGGATGTGTCGACTTGGCTTGGCATCGTGGTCCTGACTTTCACGCGCCGGGTAGGTTCAGGGAACGCTGCTTGCAACACGAACGCGTAGGTGCGCTCGCGCGTGCGAGAGTGCCTTCGGCGACGGCCGACCCAGCCCTGAAGCACGCGGCGGAGGATCGAACAAACGTCCAGCGAGGGGCCTGCTCGCGGCAGTCTGAGCCTTCATCCACGACGCCGGTACAGTGGGCTCGATGGCGAGGACCGGGCCAACCGACGCTCCGCCCGCGCACTCCGCGGCAACGGTGGGGGGGCCGTCGGTCCGGGTGGGTCACGACGGCCGCGAGGTCATCCGCACGGTGGAGCTGACCAAGGTGTACGCGGGCACCGACTTCGCCGCGGTCGACAGGCTCGACCTTAGCGTCCACGGCGGGGAGATCTTCGGCCTGCTCGGGCCCAACGGCGCCGGCAAGACGACGACCGCGGGAATGCTCACCACGCGTGTGGTCCCCACCTCGGGCTCGGCGTACGTAGGCGCGATCGATGTCGTGGCCCATCCGGCGCTGGCCAAGCAGCTGATCGGGACAGTCTCGCAGACGAACACGCTGGACCGCCAGCTCACGGTGTGGGAGAACCTCTACTACCACGGCCGCCTGTTCGGCATCTCAGCGGCGCGGTCGCGCAGCACGGCCGAGGAGCTGCTCGAGCAGTTCCAGCTCTCGAAGTGGGCCAACGCCTCGGTGTTCGCGCTCTCCGGAGGGATGGCCCAGCGGCTGATGGTGGCGCGCGCGATCTTCCACCGCCCGGCCGTGCTGTTCTTGGACGAGCCGACCGCGGGCCTTGACCCGCAGGGCCGTCTCGCGCTGTGGGAGATCCTTGGGGAGCTCAATCGCGAGGGCCAGACGATCCTGCTCACCACCCACTACATGGAGGAGGCCGACCAGCTCTGCGACCGAGTGGCGATCATGGACCACGGCAAGATCCTGGCCCTCGACACGCCGGCGGCGCTCAAGCGGTCCGTCGGTGCCGAGGAGATCGTCACGGTGAGGGCCAGCGGCGACAGCGACGCGCTCGCCGAGCGGCTGGCGAGCGAGATCGAGGGCGTCACCCGAACGCGCGCGATCGACGGCGGCGTGGAGCTCCACGTGCAGGGGGGCGAGCGGCTTGTGCCAAGCGTGGTGAACGCCGCCGAAAGCGGCGGCTTCGAGGTCGCCGACCTGTCGGTCTCCGAGCCGAGCCTTGAGACAGTGTTCATCAGCCTCACCGGGAAGGCGCTGCGCGACTGATGGCCGCCGCCGTTCAGCCGGCCGTCGCAGACGCCCACGTTGCGCTGAGGCCGACGCGCTCCACGTTGCAGGCGAGCCGATCGGCGCTGGGCGCGCTGATCCTGCGCGATCTGCTGGTGCTGCGCAAGAACTTCGCAGAGTTCCTGGTGCGTACCTTGGTCCAGCCGTTCCTACTGGTGTTCGTCTTCCTCTACGTGTTCCCTTCGATCGGTCAGGGCATTGGCGGCGGCGGGGGCCCGGGGAGAGAGTCGGCCTTCGCCACCGTCCTCGTTCCCGGCGTCGTCGCGATCTCGATCATGTTCCAGGGGATCCAGGCCGTCGCGCTGCAGCTCTCCACCGAGTTCGGCTACACCCGCGAGATCGAGGATCGCGTCCAGGCTCCCTGCCCGATCTGGCTGGTGGCCGTCGCGAAGGTGATGTCCGGAGCCGTCCAGGGGGTGCTCGCGGCGGTGGTCGTCTTCCCGATCGCCGCCGTGATCCACGCCCCCGGCGTGGAAGCCAATCTCTCGATTCACTGGTGGATCGTCGTCACCCTGATACCGCTTGCGTCGGTCGCCATGACCTCGCTCGGGCTGCTGCTCGGGACCACCTTCGAGCCGCGCAACATCGGGCTTATGTTCGGGTTCGTCGTGCTGCCGTTGACGTTCCTCGGCGGCACCTACTACCAGTGGACGAAGCTCTCGCCGGTCCAGGTCGGCGGCATCCACTGGCTGCAGATCCTCGTGCTGGTCAACCCGCTGATCTACGTCGCCGAGGGAATGCGCGCGGGCTTGACAGAGGCCTCGCACATGCCTCTGTATGTCGTCTACCCGGTGCTGGTTGGCTTCTGCGCTGCGTTTCTGGCACTCGGCCTGCGCAACTTCCGCCGCAGGGTGCTCTCGTAAGGTCGCTGCTTGGAGTCGGCGTCCACCTGGTCGCCGAGGTCGACGAGCTGGCGATGCAACTACACCAGCTGCAGTAGCTAAAGCTCGGAGCGGACGTCGGTGTCCTCCCGAGCGCGTCGCGCGGCGTCGCGGATCTCGAACATGTCGGTCGTCCAGTCGCCGACCTCGCGCGTGACGTCGCGCACCGCGCCGACGACGATCCCGACGATGCTGCCGACGTGCGTGGCGCCCGATTCGATCGCGACCTGGATCGTGTCCTTGCGTGTCTCGAGTCTGTCGAGGGTGTCACTCATGGGTCAGGCGGCTGCGGCCAGCTCGTGCGGCTGTGCCTTGGCGGCGGCCTCCCCGCCGTCAGCGGCAGCCTCCCCGCCATCCGGGTCAGGGCCGCCGCGGCCAGGCAGCGGCGGCAGCGCGAGCTTGACGATCTTACGCACCACACTACCGAACTGCCTGTGCAGCGGACCGGTGTTGTACGGGATGCCGTAGCGCTCGCAGATCTCGCGCACCTCGACGGAGATCTCGGCGTAGCGGTGAGCCGGGAGGTCCGGGAACAGGTGGTGCTCGATCTGGTGGCTGAGGTTGCCGGCCATGATGTGGAACAGCTTGCCGCCGGTCAGGTTGGCCGAGCCGAGCAGCTGGCGGTAGTACCACTCCCCGCGCGTCTCGTTCGCGGTCTCCTCCTCGGTGAACTCGTGCGTCCCATCGGGGAAGTGGCCGCAGAAGATGATCGTGAACGACCACAGGTTGCGCGCGAGGTTCGCGGTCACGTTGCCGGCGAGCACGAACGGGAGCGAGGGACCGGAGAGCAGCGGGAAGAGCACGTAGTCCTTGAGCGTCTGGCCACGCACCTTGCGCCAGATGTCCCGAAGCATGCTCGCGCTTCTCGTCCAGGATCGCGCTCGCCGGCAGCGAGTCGCTCGGTTTCGAGGTCGTGCAGCGCGACGCCGTACTGGAAGAAGATCGCGAGCAGGGCCGCGTAGAGCGGGTTGCCGAGGTAGTAGGGGTGCCACGACTGCTCCTCGGACATGCGCAGGATCCCGTAGCCGATGTCGCGGTCCTTGCCGAGATGTTGGTGTGAGTGTGGTGCATGTAGTTGTGCGAGTGGCGCCACTGGTCGCCGGGGCAGGCGGTGTCCCACTCGAAGGTCTTGCCGTTCAGCCGCGGGTCCTTCATCCAGTCGTACTGGCCGTGCATGACGTTGTGGCCGATCTCCATGTTGTCGAGGATCTTCGACAGCGACAGCGCGGCGGTGCCGCCGATCCAGGCGGGCGGCAGGAAGCCGAGGAACAGCAGGCCGCGGCCGGCGACCTCGAGGCCGCGCTGGGCGCGGATGACCCTGTTGATGTAGTCGGCGTCGCGCTCGCCGAGGTCGGCGACGACGCGCGCGCGGATGGCGTCGAGCTCCTCGCCGAAGGTCTCGAGCTGCTCGGGGGTGAGGTCGGGTGCGGTGTTGGACATGGAAGGCTCCTTGTCGAAGTCGGGGTCTTGGAGCGGGTCGGGGAGTGGAGTCGGAGGGTAGGTCGGGAGGGGGTCTGAAGGGGAGTCGGGGAGTGGGGCGAAGTCGGGTCAGAGGGCGAGCGCGACGTCACCGACCGGCACGGACACGCAGATGCGGATCGGCTCCTCCCCGGCGCTCGAGAGCTCGCCGGTGACGACGTTGCGCACGGTGCCTGTCGTCTTGACGGCAACTGCAGGTGTTGCAGATGCCCATGCGACATCCATGCTCGGGGGTCAGGCCGGCGTCCTCGGCCTGCTCGAGCAGGGGCAGGCCGCTGTTGGCGGCGCGGCGTTCGCTGGCGGTGAAGCTGACGAGGCCTTCGGCGCCGTCGGTGTCGAAGCTCAGCGCGGGCGGCGTGAAGGTCTCGAGGAGCGGCTCCGCAAGGCCGTCCTGCGTCCAGACGGTGCGGACCGACTCGATCAGGGCCGGCGGGCCGCAGACGAACGTCGCCGCGGAGGAGTGCTCGGAGAGGACGGCGGGCAGGTGCTCGCGGCAGAAGCGCCCGGTGAGCGGCAGGCCGCCCCCGCGCGTGCAGCCGCGGGCAACGCGGAGTCCCCGGTGGCGCTCTGAGAGCAGCTCGAGCTCGGGGCCGTAGAGCGCGAGCTCGGACGAGCGCGCGTAGTTGAGGAAGCCGATCTCGCCTGCGAAGCCCTCGTCGCAGAGGGTGCGCAGCATCGCCATCACCGGCGTGATGCCGCTGCCGCCACTGATCAGCAGCACGCGCTCGGGCCGCGGGTCGCCCAGCACGAAGTCACCCTCCGCCGGGGTCAGGCCAACGATCATCCCGGGCCGTGCGCGAGCGCGCAGGTAGCGCGACACCCTGCCCTCCGGGTGGGTCGAGACAGTCAGCTCGAGCGCGCCGTCGGCTGCGTGCTGGGAGCCGGCCGGGGAGTAGGGCCGGGTCTCGCGGACACCGTCGATTTCGACGCTCACCCCGACGAACTGCCCAGCGTGCAGGCCGCGCCAGTTCTCGTTCGGGTGGAGTGCGAGCGTGACGCTCCTCGGCGTCTGGTGGCGGACGGCGGTCACCTCGGCACGTACCTCGCGCTTCACGAGCAGCGGGCGGACGAGCTCGACGTAGCGGTCGACGCCGTGAGGGTAGGCGAGCGCCTCGACCAGGCCGGAGTGCAGCAAGCGGCGGCCGAGGCCGCGGGGAGAAGTGGCGGTAGGCAGCGTTATCGACTCCAGGTCAGTCAGTGTACAACCGTTCACAGAGTACACTACACGGCCCTAGAGTGAGCGATAAAATTGTGAACTTCGTCACACTGTGATCGTGCACGACCGTACTCCAGAAAACGGCTCCACGCGCCAGGAACGTAAGCAGCGCACCCGCCGGGCGCTGCTTGACGCGGCGCTGGAGCTGCTCGAGGAGCAGAGCTTCTCCAGCCTCAGCCTGCGCCAGGTGACGCGCGCGGCGGGCGTCGTCCCAACGGCCTTCTACCGCCACTTCGACGACATGGAGGAGCTCGGCCTGGTCCTGATCGACGAGTCGTTCCGGACACTGCGGGCGATGATCCGCGCGGCGCGCGCGGACCCGCGGACCTACGAGCACGTGATCCGCAACTCGGTCGAGGTCCTCGTCGGCTACGTGCACGAGCACGACACTCATTTCCGCTTCATCGCGCGCGAGCGCTTCGGGGGAGTAGCCGCGTTGCGGCACGCGATCCGCAGCGAGATCCGCCTCTTCGCGAGCGACCTCGCGACCGACCTCGCGCGCTTTCCCTACCTCGACGGGTGGAGCACCGAGGATCTCCAGCTGCTGGCGGGGCTGATCGTAAACGCGATGGTCTCGACGGCCGAGGCGATCCTCGACGCGCCACCGAAGGACCCCACCGCCGAGGCCGAGATCGTCGCGACAGCAGAGCGCCAGCTGCTGATGATCACGCTGGGCGTCCCCGAGTGGCGCAGCGCGGGGGCGCAGGCGCGACCCCCGGCCACCCGCCGGCGCGGCGCGGGGACACACTCCCAACAGGCGTAGGCTGCGATCATGCCACCCACGGTCGCGGCGCGCAGGGGGACACGGACTCCGAGCGCCTGTTCGCGCTCATCACCCGCGAGATCGCCACGCACGGGGGACAACGTCGGCGCGGGCCGCAGCGGTCATTTGGGTCGCGTCCGCGCAGGCAGAGAGGGCCACACGCGCGCAGGCGCGAGGCGTCCTGCCTCGCGTCCGAGCGTTGAGGGTGCGGCGACGGTCGGCCCGCGGGCTCAACACCCGATTGCACACGTGGCCTACACGCCCTTGAGATCAGCCCGGGGGCTCATCAACGCAACCGGGATCCCCAGGCCCGCCGAGCGGCGCAGCGTGGCGATCCGCCGGCCCGGCTGAACGGCAGGCCGGATCGAGCCGACGTGAGAGCCGAGGCCCTCCACGGTACGGTCGAGGTCCTCAACGGTCAGGGCAAGACCCCACAGCCACGCGGGCCGGGCGGATCCACCCCCCCGCTCAACAGCACCGTCGGGCTCCTGGACGACCTCGAGGATCTCGGCCCCAAGTCGAAAGAACGCCTGGCGTGGCGCCCCGGCCGGGGTCGGCTGCTCGCGGATCGTGCGCAGATCCAAACCGGCCGCCTCGAGCGCCCGCACGCTGCGCTCAAGAGCGGGGGACATCGCGACGACGTGATCGATCGCCAGCACCCCGTTCGGATGCACGGGCGCAGGCGCAGGCACCGGCGACTGCGAGCGTGTCGTGGGCAACCCATCGAGCTCGACACCGGCGATCGCGCGCAGCGACCAGCGGACGATCCCCCGCCCAGCGCCGCATCCGGCGAGACGCAAGCGAACCTTGCCGAGCTGACAGCACCCCTCCACGACCGTAAAGCCAAGCGCTGTCCAGCACTCGGGCCCATCGGCGAGCACCAGCTCGTCGATCGTGGACGCAAACTCGGGCGGGCTCTCAAGGTCGGCGCCGGACATCGCTAGCAGCATGTCATGCCTCCCTAACCCGGGTCCGGGACGACGGGCGACAGTCGATCCGCGCTATCTGTTGTCTCTCCAGCCGGCAGAGACTCGCCGGGAGCGACACGGATACAGACGATCCAACCAACGGTTAGCTCTAACGCCCAAGCCTGCGCAGCGGAGATAGAGGGCTAGGTGCGCCCGAGCGCGTGTGCCTGTTTGAGGCCGCGTTTCGCCATCAGGCCGTTTGCGAGCAGCAGCAGCGTCTTGTTGGCCGGCGCACGGAAGCCGTTCTCAGTGTGCGGAGCGTAAACGCCATCTTGCAACCAACCGGTGTGCTGGCGCGTCTCCAAGCCAATCAACTTCGACTCGTAGCGATGGGCTAGGACGCCAGCGCGGCGAGCACCCGCGGCGAGCGAGCCGGCCAACGCGATCCCGGACGGGTTATCGACACCCACAGCCACCGGCACGATCGTCGGGAATCCGTCGACGCCGGGATACGCAACCAGGACATGCGGAAGATCGCGCATACGTCGCGCCGCGCGGGCGACGTCGACGCGTGGTCCGACGCCCTTCTTCGGAGGGGTTTGTGAGTCCGGATCTTCCAGCGCAAGAGGCTTCCCGGCAACCGCCGGCTCGCCCGCGCACGCCAGGTCGGGCCATGAGAGGACTCGCTCGACATGCACAGTCACAAGGACACGATCGCCGTAGTAGGCGCTGAGCCAGCGATCCCAGAAGAACCCCGTTCGCGGTGGTCCCATAAACCGCGTCGACGCCGGCTGCACGCGCTCAGCGAGGACCGTCGGATCGGGATGGGCGTCGTAGCTCGCCGTTCCCTGCACGAGCACAAACCACGGCTCGGTCGCAAAGCCGTGCTCACGCGCGTGAAAAGCCAGCGCGACCCGCGGGTTCTTGTCGATGCGGTCGAGCTTACGCCCGAACCCGAGCGAAGTGGTGAAGCCAACCGTCCCGGCCCCTCGATCGCGCAGGCCAATCGGCGCAACGGCCGTGACGACCGCTCCGCCCGCCGGGGTCACGTACGCGAGCGCCGCGGTCAGGTCGCCACCAATAATCCCATCCTCGGTATCGGACCACATGAGACGACCATACCCCAAGACCAGGAAGGCGCACCGAACACCGGCGACGATCCGGGCGCGGGGCGTCAGGCCTTCCACTTGATCGAGCAGCCAACCGGTGGGGTCTCAGGCGGATCGGGATCACGGCCGTCGAGCACCGCGTCGAGGGCGCCACGCAAGAAGGCTGCGTCCTGTGCCGGGTCGTCGTAGTCACCGTCCGGGGCGCCGCGGTAGCGGAGCACACCGCCGGCATCGAGCACGAACACATCCGGTGTCGTCTTCGCGCCATAGGCCCTGGCGACGTCCTGGGACTCGTCGCGCAAGTACGGGACGCCACCGAACTCCCCGCGCTCAACGCGAGCGCGCATCTGGAGCGGAGAGTCGCCCGGATAGCGCTCGGCGTCGTTGGGGTTGACAGCCAATACCCGCACTCCGCGACCGGCGTAATCCCCCGCAACCCCGACGATCCGCTCGTGCCACGCCAGCGC
The DNA here is from genome assembly GCA_963703395.1 of uncultured Solirubrobacterales bacterium. Taxonomy (GTDB): domain Bacteria; phylum Actinomycetota; class Thermoleophilia; order Solirubrobacterales; family Solirubrobacteraceae; genus Palsa-744. The sequence goes on from OY969817.1 coordinate 3,018,425, forward strand.
ATACGGGCAGTGGTTGCACGTGAACACGACGACCATCACGGGCCCCCCGCCTGGCTCGTGCGTGGTCCCCTCGGTGTCCGGGAGCGCGAACGTCGGGGCACGGTCGCCGATCACTGTCATCTCAGCTCCTCTCGGTGGTGGCAGTCTGGGCGGCACGGAGTGCGTCGCGCACGTCGGCCGGGTCTGGGGTCGGGGAGATCCGACCGTCGCGACGATGGTAGACGCGGCACGTCAGCCCGAACGGCTCCTCGCTGGGTGGCTGGACATCCACGCCGTCGACGCGGATCGTCGGCGACCCCACGAAGCGCTCCTGGGCCGCGTCGGCCTGCGTCCGGACCTCGCGGAGGACGACTGTGTCCGGATCCAGCGCCACGTCGGCCATCGCAGCGTGCAGGTCCGCAAGCGCCCTGGGGTGCGAGGGACAGCCCTTCCAGAACAGCAGCTCGACGCGCACTCCTTCAGGCTAGGACATGCTGCAGGCGGCGCGACGCGCACTCCTTCAGGCTAGGACATGCTGCAGGCGGCCCCACGGACGCAGGCTGGTGGCACGGCTCCCCTCGCCGCCCCGACGAACTCGCCGGCCCGCCATTCCAAGGAGGTCAGACCGATGCTTGTCCACCGCGCCCTTCGGCTCGTGCTTGAGCGCCCCGATACCGGCCGGTAGGGCAGCAGCTCGACGCTGGACGCTCGCGCGGATCGCTGTCGTGGCCGGCGCGGCGAAGGGTCTCGCTTGATCGCCCGCTCGTCGCGGCACGCGAGCGCCTGACCATCTTCTGCAGGTCAAAGCGCAGCCGGCCCCGAGGCCCGCGAGGCGCACCCCTCCGAGTTCACGGGCGTGCGTACACCCAGTTCCGATCAACGCCGAGCTTCGCCGCCACGGCCGGCGAAGCGGGCCGGTCCTGCCTGGGCTTCGCCGTTGGCAAGTAGCTCGGCGACTCGCGCAGCGATTAGCTCGACATCGTGCGGATGAAGTCGGGTCGGGCTCCCGCTTGAGTCTAGGACGGGAGAAGGATGCCGGCGATTGCCCTCCACACAAATAAGTCGTGCTCTGGAGTGCTCTACCCCCAACTAATCTGCTAAGCCCACCGCTTGGCCATGGGATACCAGACGGAGCTATGCCCCCCCTCGACCCGACTTTCCTATGGCGAGAGGCGGATTTGAACCGCCGACACCGCGATTTTCAGTCGCGTGCTCTACCCCTGAGCTACCTCGCCGCAGGCCGCAAATGGTATCGAGTGCCCGTCCCCAGCCCAGCCATGAGACGAACCGCGTTGCCCTTCACGCGTCCCATCTTGATCGAGCCTACCGCGCGTTCAGCGCGATCATCCTCGGTGTCTCCGGCTCGCTGCTCGGCCTACTCGCCAGCGATGTCTCTTGCTCATCGCCTGCGGTTGGCGGCCAGCGGGTCATCGCGGTGCCAAGGTCTTGATCGCGCCGGCCGGCGGATTGCTCGCAGCCGTCGCCGCGGCCCTGTCGGTGATCGCGGGCGCCGCCACGAGCCGGAGTCGGCTGCGCTCTTATTCGCACCAAACTCCGCTTCTCAGACGCGGATCACCTTCCCCTGCAGAGCCCTGCCCTATACCTTCTCGTAGCGCCGTCGACGCTAAAGCCAGCAATGACTGTAGCGGTGCTCGTGGGGCTCGCGGCCGGTCCTGTTGATCTGCCTGCCCATGATCCTTTTGCCTTGCGAGCGGCCACGCCGCGGGTAAGTGCGCCATCACACCAAGCAGTCCCCTTTTACGCGGGATTTACGACCTGACCGGCGAACAAGACTGCGCCGGTAGCGTTATCGCGTATAAAGAACAGGAACGGATGGTTTAGACGTAGCGTGATGGCGTGACGCAGGAGAGGCGCTGATGTAGCGTTTATGACACTTACGGTCGAAGCTGCACCTACGGTCCCTTGTTCATCGACTTGGAGATCAGCGGCCTGTACGACCAGAGAGAGATAAAGAGAGCCAGGCGTGCCGCCGATTCCTGAAAAGTCCGCAATGCCAGCACGGAAGGCGCTGCTCATTCCCATAGCCGCCAGTGCCGGGTTCAGCATCGTTCTATACTCAAGCCGAAACCGAGGCATGTGCAAATCCACGGCCCTGGTACGCAGATTGGTCACTACACGTTTAAGCTGTATGACATCAAACTGACGTCGAAAGTGGGCAACGGCACTGTGATCGGGCATGACTACTAGCATAGAAAGATCCGATGCAAGATACGGCAATTCGATTGTCTGGTAGTCCGGCCCTTTTGCATAGCGATACCTGGCAACCCGTTGCATAAACGGTGTTGCCACGGCTCCGTCGGTGCTTACAAAACTTTCACTATGTGTATTCTGTGGGTCAAATGGCTGCGTCCACTGCGCTGTCGACGTGGCATGTAGGACACGCTTGATTTGCGCTGCCGTCGTATGCTCAGCCCCGAGTCCGACTGCTGCAAGCGATGCGTCTGCACTATACGGAGACACAACAATATTTCCCTGCCCTGGAAGATGCTTGAGCAGTCCAAATGCGAACGCGTTCATTGGACGAGCCACCGTAGAGCCATCACTTCCAAAGCTCACTCCCGGTATGCACAAGGCGATCACACCCACAAGGATGCTAATTGCCAGGACTCTCACGCTTTTTCTTGTAAGTCGGTTTCTCATCATGTCCATCCAAAATAGTGGTACCCTAATCGCTATGAGTCAGATCAGTATTATCTCGACCATCCGTATGGTACCCGATGCTCGTCTCTAGGGCAGCGTGCGTGCACTGGAGATCTGCGGTGCCCTGCCGGGCGGCTCCTCGACCCATAGCGAAATGCTCGACCCCACATGGAGTTCGGCCGGCCGACGCGCCTGGCATCGCCGGGCTCTCGATGCGCTGCGCAGCGCCGACGTGGGCAACCACGTTCGGAGCTCGCCGAAGCGTGTGCCTGATGGGATCCGTCCCGGGGGTCCTCTAACGCTGGCGAGGCGGCTGGCGGCGGGCGGGCCGGTCAGCCAATCTGCTCCGCCAGCTCGACGATGATCCCCTCGGGGCCGCGGACATAGCAGAGTCTGTAGCGGTCCTGGTAGCGCCCCAGCTCGCCGACGAGCTCTGCGCCGCGGGCTCGGAGGCGAGCGAGGACGGCGTCGATGTCGTCGACGGCGAACGCGACGTGGCGGATGCCCGAAGCGTTCGCCGGCGCGCGCTGGTAGCCGCCGTCGGTCAACGGCGTGTGAAACTTCGTCAGCTCGAGTCGTCCGTGCCCGTCTGGAGTCCGCAGGAAGGCGATCTGCGCCCGGACGCCCTCGAGCCCGACGACGCGGTCCACCCAATCGCCCTCGACCGGCGCCTCGCCCTGCAGCTCGAGTCCGAGCTCAACGAAGAACGCCACCGCGTCCGCGAGATCGTCGACGACTATGCCCACGTGGTCCATCCGCTGGATTGTCATGTGCTCGATGATAGGCACGCGACTGAGCCCGTCGGTGAACTGTCCCGGGGGACGGACCGGGTGAGCGCGACATCCGCGCCGCCCGCTCCTGCTTCGGCGCCCAGACGAGCATCCCCGCGGCACATGACAAGCACCATGCTTTGCGCGGAAAGCAGGTGCCAGCGCCTCCTTTCCGCGCACACCGGGTGCGCGCGTCTCATTGTGGGGATGCTCGTTGGCCCGCGAAAGCGGATGCCTCCGGCGGCACCGTGCGGCGAAAGGGCGGTCCATCCAAGCGGATGGTGAAGAGGCCTTGACCCCGGCTCACTACCATGGGCCTGTGAGCGGCCAGAGGGTGCCCGGTGGGGTGGTACATAAGCTGCCTGCGGACCTGCGTGAGGCGCTGATCGCCGACGCCACGGCACTCGATGCCTGGAAGGACATCACGCCCTTAGCACGCAATGAGTTCATCTGCTGGGTGGAGGACGCCAAGCAGGAGGCGACCCGAGAGCGCCGCATTCGGCGGACCCAGGAGGAGCTGGAGGAAGGTCAGCGCCGGCCCTGCTGCTGGCCGGGGTGTAAGCACCGCGAACGTACCGGCAGGTAGCGTCCCGCGTAGGACCATTCATCGCTTCTCCCGGGGCGCTGTGCGGCTCCTCCGCGGGAGGTCTCACTAGGCTCCTGCGGTCGGGATCCCGAGATTCGCCACGAGCGCCACTGGTGGCGGCCGGTGGAAGCCAGGAGTCGGACCGCCGAGACTTGCCGAGGTTCATGTCTCGAGCCCGTCGGAGATCCGCTGGGCCGACGGGCTCGCCGTACGCGGCACGCCCGCCGAAGAGGTTCTCCATCCGCAGCTGACTACGGTGGAAAGGCGGTTATCCGCTCCTCTCCACTTCCAATTTATACCCCCCATGGGGCCTTCATGAAGCCCCGGGTCGTGCTGTATAACCGCCGGCCGAGACCAGAACCTACGGAGATGGGAGTCGCGAATGTGTGTGTTGTTGTCGACGTATCCGACGGGAGTGTGGCTATGACCGAGCATGCGGCCTGCAAGATCGATCTGCAAGGAGTTCTGATGGAACTGACGAGCGCTTCGGCGATCGTCACCACGGCGCTTGAGGCTTCGGCTCCGCCCAGAACAAATTTCACGGGACTCTCGCCGCGACAGCGAAGCAAGTCTGGGCCACGGAAATAGCTACATCTGGACTCGGGGGTCGGCCCGGAGCGCTTTGACGCGCACAGGCTCTACCACAACCAACGGCCTCGCCATCTACTCGCACCACTTCGCCCGCGGGCTGTAGGAGCGCAAGTACGTGCGAGATCCTAGCACTTTACATAGCGTACAATATCTGCAATACTGTTCGCTATGGCAGATGCCTCTCGCCGTCCGTCCCTTCGCGATGAGCAGCGGGCACTCACTCGCCGCCGGCTTCTTGATGCTGGGGAAGTCGTGTTTGCTCGTGGCGGCTTTCACGGCGCCTCGGTTGAGGAAGTCGCGCGCGAGGCCGGCGCAACGACCGGCGCGCTGTACTCGAACTTCGCCAGCAAGGAGGACCTGTTCCTGGCTCTCTTCGAGGAGCGAATCGCCACCGATGTGGGCGACTACTCGCAGATCGTCGCTGAGGGGACAACGCTCGAGGAGCAGGCACGCGGGGCAGCGGACCACTGGATGACGATATTGCGCGAGCGTCCCGACTACTTTCCCCTGCTGATCGAGTTCTGGGCCTACGCGCTCCGCGAACCACGGCTTCGAGAGCGCCTCGCGGAGCGATTCGCGGCCCTTCGCTCAGCGAGCGCCAGCTTGGCCTCGGAGGCAGCGGAGCGCTGGGGCTTCCCAGCGAGCACTGAGGCCGACGAGCGCCTCGGGCTTTTCATCAACGCCCTCGGCAACGGCCTGGCATTGGAGAAGCTGGTCGATCCCGACGCCGTCCCCGATGCGCTCTTCGGAGAGATGCTCGCGCTCGTCTTCCAGGCATTCGCAGCACTTGTGCGCGAGAACCCGAGCTCGGCCGACCCGGATAGCTGCAGCTCCTCGCAACAACAAGTGACTGGCAAGAAAGGAGTCACGGATGGGTGAGAGCTCGCCAACGGTTGCCCGTGACGCACCGTCCAGCCAGCTCGCCGATCCCGGGCTGCGGCGGGCAACCTCCGAGGACGTCCACCACCTGAAGGCCGTGCTGGCGGAGGCTTTCTTTGAGGACCCGGTCTTTGGCTGGTTGATGCCCGAGGACAGCAAGAGACGAGCGCGTCTGCGTCGCTACTTTGGGATCGAGCTTCGCCACCTCGCGTTGGCGCGTGGCCGCGTATGGACGAGGAGCGATCTCACCGGCGCCGCGCTGAGCTTGCCGCCCGGCGCATGGCGCTCGCCAGTGCGCGTCACTCTGCTGGAGGGGAGCGCCCTCGGGATTCACGTGTCCAGGGCGGCGAGATTGGGAGCCGCGATGGAGTGGCACCACGTGCACGAGCGCCACTACTACGTTCGTGACGTCGGCGTGCATCCAGACATACAGGGCAAGGGTCTCGGCAGCGCACTGCTGCGCCCAACGCTCGATCGCTGCGACCGGGAGGGCCTGCCCGCCTATCTGGAGGCGTCGAGCGAGCGCAGCGCCGCGCTGTATGAGCGCCTCGGATTCCAGCTCACCGGCGAGCTGCGCATCGCCAGCAGCCCGCTGCTGCGGCTCATGCTCCGCCCCCCACACCGCAGGGGAGCGTAAGGATGAGCACACGCACAACTCGACTGATCGCAATCGTCGGCTTGACGAGCATCGCGCTTGGGATCGTCGGGGCGATCGTCGATCAAATGTGGACGTTTCCAGGGACCAGCGCGACGGGTGGCGAGATCGCAGGCTACGTCGACGCGCATCGCCCGGCGTTGCTCCTCGCGATGGTCCTCAGTACGGCTGCGGTGGGACTCTGGCTCCTCTTCGGTGTTGGCGTCTGGGTGTGGCTGCGGGAGACGGCTGGCAACGTGAGCCCGCTTTCGGTGTGCTTCCTGGTCGGGCTCGTCAGCTTCGTCACGCTCCTCCTCGCCGGCTTCGCGGTCGCCTTCGTGTTCTTCTATCGTGCGCCGGAAGCGTCTGATCCACGGCTGCTCTACGACCTCGGGTTCGGTCTGCTCGCTATGTCCGGAGTTCCCACCGCGCTGGCGCTGGGTTCATACGCAGCACAAGTGTTCCACGGCGGTCGTCTGCCTATTTGGACAGCGTGGGTTGCCGTTGTGGCCGCGTTGGCGCACCTCGTGCTCTTGTCCTCGCTAGCGATCACGAGCGGTTTCTTCTCGCTCGAGGGAGGAGTGATCATTGCGATTCCCGCCACTCTGTTCGCCTGGATCACCGGCACCAGCATCGCCCTGCTACGGGCGGGAAGGCTAGAGCTTCTCCAATGATTAGCGTCCTGAACATCAGCGCCGACACCAAGGCGGTGCTGACGGCGGACGCCGTGATGTTCCTCTGTGCGCTGCTGCTCGGGGTCTGGAAGTATCGCCAGATCGCGACGTCCGAGGACCATGCCGCGCATCTCTACGTGGACATCGCCCACCGCGCGGCGCTGCTCTACAGCTTTGCCCTGCTGCTGATCGCGACGTTCGTAGAGCTAAGCGGCTTCAGCTCGCTCGTGAACCTGCTGGCTGCCAGCGCGATGACGTTCTACTTCTTTGCGTCCGTCGCAACCTATGCCATCCACGGCTGGCGGGAAGACACGGATAATCAGTTCCGCGACTCCATCCCCGGGACCCACGCCTACATGGTCACCCTGATCCTCGCGGAGATCGGCGGATGGCTGGTCCTGGTAGCTGGATTCCTCGACAAGCAGATCTTCTGAGACGGCCCTGGGTCTGCCGCATCGCGTGAGCAAAGCAGGCGTCTCGATCAACCCCGGCGGATGGCTGCTTGGGACGAGGTCCGGCCGCGGACTGGCCTCGAACCCGCGCTCCTGCTCCGCGATGCGGAAGCAGGCGTCCTGCGAGCCCCGGACGAATACGCTCCGAGTTCGTCCGATCCGCGCGTCAGCGCGGCCGGTGCTCAGACGCTCGCTCGGCTGGCAAAGCGCCGGCGCGACCTGCGTGGGAGAGCAGTCGGCCTGGACGAGCGCCGGACTGTATCGTGATGTCGGTTTGCATCCGGCGGACTCGGTGCGTCGAATGCCCAAGCACAGTTGAGCTGGGGGAGCGCAAATGCCGAAGGTCGATATCGGAGTCGGTGAGCTCGTCAACATGATCAACCGCGGAGAGCTGAGGCTTCCCGAGCTCCAACGGCGGTACATCTGGCCGGCGACGCGCGTGCGCGACTCGATTCGCTGTATCGCGGCTATCCCTCCGGCACGATTCTCGTATGGGAGACGGATCTCGACGTGCCGGCACGTGACCTGTCGATCGAGCAGCAGCGCGGAGCCTTCGGAAGCCAGAAGCTGCTGCTCGACGGACAGCAGCGACTCACCTCGCTCTCAGCTGTGCTACGCGGCGAGCCGCTCCGTCTAAAGAACCGAGTCAGGCCCGTAGAGATCGCGTTCAACCTCGACCACCCGGAGGGGCCGCCCAGCGAGGTGATCGAGGTCGAGGACGACGCAGCTCCCGAACTCGCGACGGCGGATCTTGAGACGGACGCAACCGACGATCTAGAGTCTCCGGAAGGAGCTGCCGACGATGGCGAGGCAGACGGACGAAGCGTCCAAGAGCGGGTCAGGCACTTTACCTTCGTGGTGGCTTGGAAGGCCCTTCTCGCCGATCCGCGGTGGGTCCGGTCTACGCGCGCAATGGCTCGGAGGCGGACTTCTTCATTCGGGATGGCAACACCACTCGCCGGCTCAACAGCCAGGAGACCGTTCGCTACTGCGCCAGCCGGTTCGGCGGCCAAGGCTGAGGCTTCCCTGGCTCGCCGTATAGACCGATAGCCGCGGTCTCGGTGGTGGGTCTGTGCCTCACAGCATGGACCATCACTCGGTACGTTGCTGCTTTCCGGGTTGAGCGAGCGTCCGATCGACGGCGGCGCTCACGCTCGGATCGGACGAATCTGAGTCGTCCCGACTAGTCCGGCAAGGGCTGTCGCGACCGCCGACGAGAGGCGGCGAGCACCGAACTCCCCGCGGGTGCTCCCTCCTCATCCAAGGGGGTGGATGGAGCTCGGTCCTCCGCGCGCTAGCTTGAGTGCGAAAGCACGGCCAACGGCATCCCGACGTGTGAATGCGCCAAAATGACCGGCTTAGAACCTAATAAGACGCGAAAGAGCACTAGAAGGCTGCGGGGTCAAGCGTTGTTGGCACAAAGACCAGCGGCCGCGATCGGCGCTGTCAGGACGGGTTAGCGCGTCACAACTACCTTGAACATCGATTCGGCGATCGGTCCCACCGGCGCCCTGGCCGTGCAATGCACGATCGTCGTTCCGACTCGGAACGCGCTTCCAGATCGCGGATTGCACATCACCGGTATCGCGTGGCCGATGGCGCTCTCGCCGTGGGGTCGACGATACTTCACCTTGGTCCGCTTACGCCCCTGCGACGAAACGCGCACCTCATGATGGGCCGCAATGCGAGGCGTTTCAGTTACGGGGACCGAGAACTTGAACGTCGCGTGCCCCGAACGCCCCAATACCCCGCCATTCGTCACTACGAGCGGCGCCGCTGCACCGACCCCAGACGCTTCCACGGTCGACATCGACAGACTGTACTTCGTGCGAGGACGCCCGCTGACCACGACGCGATACGGGCCCTCAGCGGGGTTTGCGAGAACGACAGCCGAATACCCTGCCTGACCGACCGTATTTTGCTGCAGGTATCGCGTCATTGACCCGCTGCCCTGCCAATCTTCCGGTGACGCGCCCAAGGGCATCGCGCACTCGAATATCGGCCGGTGGCTCTTGAATCATCGCTATCTTCTCTACTAGCGCCAGATGGGCGATAAGGGTTTTGTGAATGGACACCTCGAGCGCCTGTAAGCCGCTGCCGACATCCGCGTTGCTCGCGTTAACGTAGTACGTCAGAGGGCCCGAATTGTAAAAACTGTGATTGGTTACCGGGTCTCGCTCATCGAAACCGTCAGTATGCCATCGGACCATCAATTGGCCGTCGCCGTTAAGCGAACAGTCATGTGTTATGCGCTGCCAGTCGCAGGTGGGAGGCTGCACGCTACCCTCATTGAAGTAGTCCAATCGCGCACTGGCCACGCTGACCGCCGCGGGAATGGGCCCGATCTGTCCGTGCGGGAACGGAAACACACCCGCTGGGATCGTGACGTATACCGGCAAGCCACCCTGAGTCGACTGGAGTGCGCAACTAGCGTTCGCTTGCCCTGCTACTGCATGCCATCCAAGCCCCAGCTGGCCGTACTCGACTTCATACGGCTTACCGGGGATCGATACGGGAACATCGACGATCGGGAAGCTAGTTGGTACGGTCCCGTGTGAGTTTGGACAGTCGATAAAGTCGGCCTTGTACGTAAACGTCACTGGTGAGACGAAGCTCTCGATGTTTAGTCCGGAGCAACATCGAGCGATGCCTAGATATCTCGGGCCGGCAAGATTTGGGTTCGACGCGGCAGGTGTCATCGCGGTGAGTGTGGTTGAACTCGAGACAGCCGTGGAGGTGGAGCAACCTTCTTGAAAAGCGAAGGACGGCGAGCCTGAGTAGAAGCACAGCTCGTCACCGGGCGCAAAGCCCGCGCCGCTCACGGTAACGCTCGTACCCCCCGCCGACGGTCCATTGTCGGGAGTGATCGAACAGATCGCGGGCTGTTGAGCAGCACACGGGGCGCCCCCTGGATACACGGCGGCCTTGTAGTAGCGGACATCATCGATCGCCCCGTTAAAGAAGTTAGTCTCGGGTGGTTCGGTATATGGACCTTGGCGCGCGCCGATAAGCACTGGGTTTGTGCCGAGCGGCACCGCGCCGTTGTCGATCGAGCCGTCGTTGGCCCCCGCGACAAGCGGCGCGCTGGCGTCGAGCGTGCCGTCTACATACAGCCGGATTTCGCGAGTGGCCATATCACGCACGCCCATGACTTGATGAAGCTGACCATCGGCGATGTTGGTTTTACCCGTGACCGGACTTCCGTTGACTCCTGGAGCCGCGGTCGCATTGCGGGTGCTCATCGCCAGATGACCGTTGTCTACTTCGAGCGCCCACAGGCCGGGTGGCCCGGGAGATGGCGCACACGGTCCACCACACGCATAGTGCCCGATGATCCACTGGTCGGCCTGGCTCGTCGTCTTGATCGTCGCGCTCACCGTAAAAGACCGTGACCCGGGCCACAGTTCGGCGCTGTCTGGAACTTCGACGAAGCCCGTCAAGCCGTCAAACTGGAGAGCGGTAGCGGTGAGAGCGGGCGTCCAGGCCACGCCTCCCTTGAGCGTTCCGTTGTGGCCGTTGCCGCTGCTGTCGGCGGCTGTAGTGCCAGAGCCTTCATCAAATAGCCATTCAGCCTCCGCGGTGGCCCAGCCGCCCGGACATCCAGACACCTGGACCCCAGACACCAGTTCGACGTCGTCCCAATAGAAGTGGCTTTCGGATGAAGGCGCGGAGCCGTCGCCGATGAGAATGGTCGACGGGCTCCCACCGGGAACGGGCTGGCCAGCCGGGGAAACGCCCTGGCAGGCACCGTCGACATACAGTTCGCTCGTTAGCGTGGCGGAGTTAACCACGAACTGGATGTGATGCCACGCGTTGTATGTCAGTGCGGGCGCCGGACTGCTGCTCTGCTGCCAGGCCGAGAATTCGGTCGCCGTGGGCGTAATGTTGATCCCGCTCCCGCCAGTGGTCCGGCCGGCGGAACCGCGATCCCAACCAAACTCGAGATTGAAATACTGTTCGCCGGCGACTGGATATACCCACCCGGAAAAGGTGTAAGTCGAATTCGGATCGAACGACTGGATATCCTGGACAAACAGCGCCGATCCGACGCCCGCCGGATTGACGATCTCGCCGCTGGCGCTGCCACCATGAACCGGGCTCGGCGCAAGCACCTCAGAAGGCAGCGGAATCGAGTGGCGAAAACTATAGGCGATCCAGTTCCCGAAGTTGGGACTGATGGTTCCTTCGTATTGCGTGCCGGCGAAAGGAGACTCGAACCCCGGATTGCCCACGAGGTTCGAGGCGGCTAGTGCGCTGACGGCGCCGAAGACAAGCAGACCGGCGAACGGCAAGACAAGCGCCAGTAGCGTCCTAGCAGGCCACCAAGGTCGGATCCAGCGCCTGTACATCTGCTGCTCCATCGTTCCCCACGCCCGGCACAGTATCAGCAGGAGTGCTCAATCGCATGGCGCCTGGCCGGCTTGACAACGGGCCGCCCAACGGCTTCGCTCTTGACCCCCTCTCCGCAAGCCTTGTTTCCCATTACCCGGGCCTACCGTCGAGCTCTGTCTCGGCGCATGGTAGCTCTTCGGGCAAACTGGACCTAGTGATCCTGGCAGACCGCTCTCGGCTACATTTTCCCGACAGAGTGCGTCAGATCCCGATACCTCACCGATGGTTCTCGCACGGCGTCATTCTGCGGCGAGAGACGTGGGAGAAACTACATCTGGCAGACGAGATCACCTATGAGCGAGGATGGCGTAACTCGACGTTGCAGTCCAGGACGATGCGTCCTGCTGCTCGACGTGGTATTTCAAGCAGGTATGTTGCCGACCGACGAAGCTCTGCTCGACAACCCGGCGTATGCGTCGCTGTGCGGCACGCATGCGCGGCTTGCGCAGGTGCGTGGGCGTGCACGCCGATATCCGGCCGATGTGGCGCCGTTCCTCGCTCTACCCTCGCCGCCGTCGGCACAGGACTGGCAGGACGCCGCCAGTCTCGTCGCACCGGGAACATACGTGGCCGGCCGGTACGGCGGCACCGAGTTGCCAGACGGCTGGCGGGCGGTTCAGGTGTTCGATCTGGTGCAGATGATCGAGGAGCACGTCACCGGGGTCGATTGCGCGGAGGCGATCCCACTCGGTGCCGCCGATGTCCCCGAAATGCTCGAGCTCGTGGCCCAGACCGAACCTGGGCCGTTTCTGAGGAGGACTATCGAGCTCGGCGATTACCTGGGCATCCGGCGCGGCGGGGCACTCGTCGCGATGGCCGGTGAGCGGTTTCATCTCGACGGTTGGACCGAGATCAGCGCCGTCTGCACTAAACTGGACCATCGTGGCCAGGGGCTGGCCTCTCGGCTCATGGGCGCGCTGACCGCGGGCATCCAGCGGCGGTCGGAACGCGCGTTCCTGCACGTCATGAGCACCAACACGGGGGCGATCCGGCTCTACGACGCGCTTGGCTTTCGCGTGCGGCAACACGCGACGCTCACTGTCATGACGCGCGAACCGCTCCGAGACGTGCAGACATAGGCTCACGGCGCAAGAAGCTCGTCGCATGAGGATCGGATCATGCTCGCTCGCGCCGGGCTACGTGGAAGTGTTCCCGTCGCCGCCGATCAGACCTCTTACTCGTCCTGAGCGACAACGCTACGCCCGGTAGCACCCGCGACCCGATGCGGTCGGCGAGTGCGCCGAAGCGGCGGGAGAGCAGGATCATCAGCGAGGTGACCGGCAGAAGGGCAAGCCCCGCCTGAACGGGGCTGTAGCCGCTGACCTCCTGCAGAAACACAGGCAGCAGAAAGATCACACCCCCTAGCCCAAGGTAGGCGGTCAATGTCGCGAGGTTCCCGATCGTGAAGTTGCGCTCGCGAAACAGGCTCAGTGGGAGCATCGGCGTCCGGGCTCGCGCCTCGTGAGCAACAAACGCGATCGCTCCGAGAACCCCTGCCGCGAGCGAGCCGATCACCAGGGCGTTCCATCCGTGCGCCGGCTCCTCGGTAACAGCGAACACCGGACCCGCGAGCGCGACCGCCGCCAAGAGGGCCCCAGGGAGGTCCAGACGCCTGGCGGTGCCGGCGCTCGCGCCCCCAGGCACGCCACGAGCAATCAGCGTCACGGTCACAAGTACGAGCGGCGCATTGAGCACAAAGATAAGGCGCCACGAGCCGGCAGCGATCAACACTCCCCCGATGAACGGTCCGATCAGCCCGACGATCGAGCTAAGCGCGGTCCATGTCCCGATCGCCCTGGCCCGCTCGTCTTCGGGAAACACGTGGACGATCACCGCCAAGGTGGTAGGCGTCACCAGCGCCGCGCACGCCCCCTGCATCGAACGGAACGCGCATAGCTCGGGGATCGACGATGCAACCGCGCAGAGAGCCGACGTGAGGCCGAACCCGGCAACGCCGACCAGGAACACACGCTTCTGACCGAATACATCTCCGAGCGAGCCGCCGATTAGCAACAGCGACCCCAGCGCCAGCAAGTATGCGTTCGTCACCCACTGCTGGCCCGCCAGACCGCCGCCGAGGTCGCCTCGAATCGCGGGCAACGCGACACTGGTTACGGTCGCGTCGAGGAACACAACGCTCGTACCGAGCACGGCTGCGAGCAGGGTCAGCTGCTTCTCGCGCGGTGTGGCCACTCGTCGGATGTCTGGCACATGCGCAGATTGGCACGTCACGAGCGCCACTCGCCTCGCGACCGCACCTTGGACGAATGAGTAGCAAGCGGGAGCGCTCATTTCGGTCGAAAGCGGGCGCCTCGGTATTCAAGTCAGGCACTGTCGAATCGGACGGTGGCTGTCGCACAAACCCCCGGCGACCTCACTGGATCCGTTCTAAGGGTGGGGTCCAGAGCTTGAGGGGGCAGAACGCTCGGCTACTTGCCTGGCAAGCGGCGGCACGGCGGCGGACCCTGAGCACCGCGGGGCGTGTGTCGCTCCACCAACTGAGCGGCCTGATCGGAAGCTTGCGCTGGATGATCGTGGCGCACCGCCGCTGTGCGCGGCCGTAGAGTCCTCCCCATGGCCGCAGAGAGCTAGCGTCGGCGTCTGGCCGAGCTGTTGGGATTTGCGGTCCCGCCCGTGCCCGACTTGCTCGTCCGCGCCGTACGGCGGCGTGATGGATACGTCGAGCAGGTGGTCAGCTACACAGGGGATGAGGGCGACGTGCCAGCGCTGCTGCTGATGCCCGAGCGTCCCTGCGGCGTGGGCGTGGTGGTGCATCATCAACACCACGCCCTGTGGCAGTTCGGCAAGTCAGAGGTAGCGGGACTTTGCGGAGACCCATGGCAGGCGTTCGGACCGGCGCTTGCCCGGCGAGGCGTGACGGTCATTGCCCATGACGCTGTCGGATTTGAGGACCGCAGGCCCGGGCCTCCTGGCACCGATGCTCGGGTGTCAGACGCAACCGACTACTTCACGACGATGTGTTACCGGCTCGTGCGGGGACGACCGCTGATGTGCACCGTCCTCGCCGATGCCGCCGCGGCGCACTCGGTGCTCGTCGGGTGCGACGGAGTCGAGGAGACTCGCATCGGGGCGCTCGGGCACTCGATGGGCGGTGCCAGTGTTCTGTTGCACGCCGCCCTCGACCAACGGATTGCGTTCGCCGTCGTCAGCGGCTCCGCGTGCACCTACAAGGACAGGATGGCCCACGGCGTCGGTATTGACTGTGCCCAGGCGATCCCCGGCTTGCTGGAGCTCGGGGACCTGGACGACATCGCCGGGCTGGTTGCGCCTCGGCCGCTGCTGTTGTGCTCAGCCGAGGATGACAAGTATTCGCGTGATGCTCCTCGCATCGCCCAAGCGGCCGAATGCGCTTACCGGAACGCGGGGGCACCGCAAGCCCTCAAGCATTACCGCGCGCAAGGTGGGCACGCCCTCACCGAGGAGCGCTTCACCGCCATCATCAAATGGGTGACATCAAATGGGTGACTTCATGAATCGTTATGGCTTGGCGCTGAGCGTCTGCGATTGGCTCCATGAAACCCGACTCAATGCGAACCGCGGCTACTGGAGCTCCGCGCCGGCTGGGGCGGTCTCTTGTAGTCCGATGCGGTCGTGGAGGCGTCGCAGTGGTCTTGGCGCCCACCAGTTCCACTTGCCCATCAGCGCCATCAGAGAGGGCACCAAGAGCGCTCTGACGATGCTCGCGTCGACCGCGACCGCGAGCGCAGCGCCGAGGCCGAGCTGTTTGGTGAAGAACAGGGTTGAGGTGGTCAGGGCGCCGATCGCCACGCAGAAGAGCAGCGCGGCGGCAGTGACGATCCGGCCGGTGCGCTCGATGCCGAGCGCGATCGCCTCGCGGTCGGGCAGGCCGTGGTCGTGGGCCTCCTTGATACGAGCGAGCACGAACACCTCGTAGTCGGTGGCCAGCGCGAAGGCGATCACGAGCATCAGCACGAGGCTCGACTCTTCAAGCCCGCCGATCGGCGTGAACCCGAGGGGACCGGAGAGGTGACCGTTCTGGAAGATCAGCACCTGCAGTCCGACGGCGACGCTCACGCTCAGCAGGTTCATCACAAGCGCCTTGATCGGGATCGTCACCGAGCCGGTCATCACGAACAGGAAGCCCGCGGTGAGCGGCAGCAGGATCAGCAGCGCAAGCGGGATGCGCGAGGCGATCGCTGACTTCTGGTCGGCGAAGAACGCGCTCGCGCCGCCCACCAGCGCGGCGTAAGGGTGTGCGAGCGCGCGCAGTCTGCCGAGCAGCTGCTGCTGGACGTACGAGTAGGGAGAGCCGTGGGGCAGCAGCACGATGTCCCAGGTGCCGTGGCCAAGGTAGGCGGGGGGTGAGATGCTCCCCAGCCGGCCCGCGACACCGGCTGCCGCCGTCGCGAGGCGCTGAGCCGAGGAGTGTGGGCCCTTGAAGACGATTTCGGTTGCTTCCCCGGCGTTGGCCGAGAAGCTCCGGGCGAGCGCCGTTTCGACCTGGCGGCTTTCCGCGCTCGCGGGCAGCAGGTTCGCGCCGGGGGGGGTGAACTGCAGGTGCAGCGCGGGGATCGCCGCCGCGAGCAGGACGAGTGCGCTGATCAGCGCGACGGAAGCGGGCCGGCGCACCACGCCGTGAGCCAGCCTCCACCAACCGCCGTCCGCGGGTGCCCTCGCCGTGCGCGCCGCCCGGCGCTTGAGCCACGCTGGGGAGAGCGCGTCGATGCGCGGCCCCAGGACGATCAGCACGGCGGGCAGGACGAGCAGCGACACCGCGCCGGCGCACAACACGACGAGCGCTCCGCCGATCCCCATCGATGAGAGGAAGCGGATCGGGAACACGAGCAGGCTCATCATCGCCGCCGCGACCGTCAGGCAGCTGAACAGCACCGTGCGGCCGACCGTCCGCAGCGTTCGCTCGATCGCCTCGTGAGCGTCGGATCGAGAAAGAGGGGCCCGACCGAAGCCGGGTGACACGCGCCTTCGGCGCGAATCCCCGTTTCGGCCAGCCGGCCTCCGGCCGACTGCGCCACCCTCTAGGCCTCGCGCGAGCTCCTCGCGGTAGCGGTAGAGCACGAACAGGCTGTAGTCGATCCCCAGGCCGAGGCCCATGCCGCTGACGAGGTTCAGCGAGAACACCGAGATCGGCGTGAACTGGTCGATCAGTCGCAGCCCCAGAAACGCGAGCACGATCGCAAAGCCGCCGACCAGCAGCGGCAGAAGCGCCGCTACCAAACCCCGGAAGAACCAGAACGACAACAGCAGCAGCAAGGGAAAGGCGAGCAGCTCGGCGCGCGCGAGGTCGCTGGTCGTGCGTTCGTTGAGTTCCTGGTTGGTGAGCGCGTAGCCGCCGAAGCGCACCGTCGTCCCTGTCAGCTTGGCGTTCGCGGGTGCTCTGGACAGGGCCACGCGGACGCGCGCGATCGCCGTGGTCGCGTCGGTCGCGGTGGCATATGCCGCGAGCACGACCGTTTTGCGACCGTCGCGCGAAAGCAGTGCGCGCCCACGCGAAGCGGCTCCCGCCTCCCCATAGGCCAGGACGCGCTGGAATCCGTGCTGCCCTGAGAGCAGTGCAACGAGCGTTCCGACCGCACCCTGAGCCATCGTGTCGGTGCTGACGTCGCGGCTGCTCTGCAGCAGGGCGGCCACGTTGTAGTACGGGTTCTGCCTGGTCGCGGCCTGAATCGCGGCGTTCGTGCGTTCGTACTGCGAAGCGGGATCCTCGAAATCCTGCGCCGAGCTGCCGAGCATCCCAGTCACGGGCGCGCCCAGCGCGGCCGCGATCACGAACAGCACACCCGCCCCGGCGAGCACGCGCCGCGGGTGGGCTATGGCGAGCTTCGTCAACCGTCCAATCACGGCCTACTCCTCGACCAGCCGCCGGTGCACCGCCCAGCGGGTCAGCTCGTGGCGGCTCGAGAGCTGGAGCTTGCGCAGAACCGCGGAGACGTGCGCCTCGACGGTCTTCGCCGAGATGCCGAGCTGGGCGGCGATCTCCTTGTACATGTACCCGCGCGCGATGTGCTGGAGCACCTCGCGCTCGCGCGGCGTGAGCAGATCGAGCTCCGGGTCGACCTGCGCGGCCGGGATCTCACCGGCGAAGGCGTCGAGCACAAAGCCCGCCAGGCGCGGCGAGAACACGGCGTCGCCGTCGCGCACGCGGCACACGGCGCCAGTGAGCTCGGGACCGGAGATCGTCTTGGTCACGTAGCCGCGCGCGCCCGCGCGGATCAGCGCGATCACGTCCTCGGCGGCGTCGCTGACCGACAGTGCGAGAAAGCGAACGGCCGGGCGGCTCTCGCCGAGCCGCCGGATCACCTCCACGCCACCGCCCCCCGGCATGTGGACGTCCAGCAGGACGACGTCGGGCTCGAGCTCCTCGATCGCACGCACCGCATCTCGCACCTCGCCGCTCTCGGCCACGACCTCGACCCGCGGGCCGAGACTCGCGCGCACCCCGGCGCGGAACAGGTCGTGATCGTCGACGATCACCACCCGTGCGACCGATCCGGATGCGTCGCTCACGGCCGCTCCCCGAGCGATCGCCGGCCCCGCCCTGCGGCCGGTCCCACACTCACCCTCACCGCCGGCCCCCGCGATCGATCGCGATCTCGACCTCTGTGCCCCCGCCCGGCAGGGCACGCACCGTCGCGCCGCCGCCGGCACGACGCATTCGTCCGATGATCGACTCGCGCACGCCGCGTCTGGCCGGCGGCACCGCCGCCGGGTCAAAGCCGGCGCCACGATCGCGGACGAACACCTTGATGCGCTCGTCGGAGAGCTCGGCGTACACGGACACCGGCGCCTGCCCGGCGAACTTCGCGGCGTTGAGCATCGCCTCGCGAGCGGCGCCGACCACAGCGCCGGCGGGCTCATCCAGCGAGCAGTCACCGACGGCCACGATCTCGACCGTGCCGCCTGCCGTAGCCTCCACTTCGGCAGCGGCCGTCTCCAGGGCGCCGGCGAGCCGCTCGCCGCGCTCGCGGGAGTCCCCTCCGGCCAGCCAGCCGCGCAGCTCGCGCTCCTGCCGGCGGGCAAGCGCCGCCACCCGCTTCGGGTCCTCGGCGCTGCGCTGGATCAGCGACAGCGTCTGCAGCACCGAGTCGTGCAGGTGCGCCCCGACGTCGGCGCGCTCCTGGGAGCGAATCCGCTCGGTCCGCTCGGCCGCGAGGCTGCGCGCCAAACGGCGCCAGGAGGGGGCAAAGATCAATGCGAGCGCGATCAGCACCGCGAGTCCCGTGAGCACCGTTTCGCCCGCCGGCCGCAACGCCCCGTTCGCCCACAGAAACGCAAATCCACCGGCGAGCACGAGCGTGACGCCGAGCCCACCGCGGCTCACCTCGGGCCGGCTGAGCGCGCGCACCCGCGCGGAGGGCTCCCGCGAGGGCACGGCAGGCGAGGTCTCGGGCGAGCGATGGGCAGCCCAGCCGCGACGGCGCGCGGGCAGGGCGCCGGACGCCCGCCAAATCAAGAGCGCACCCAGCACGGCGACCGCCGCCGGCCAGACGATCGCGTCTCCCGGCCAGGGCCCCCCCGCGCGCACAAACAGCAGGCCGCTCACGGCCAGCAGGCCCGCGCCGATCGCGATTCTCATACCGCCGCGCAGCCGGTTCGCCGGGTAGGAGGACATCGCCGCTCATGATCTCAGCCGCGACCCCGGCCACGTCCGACCAGGCCACTGGCGAGCAGGATCGCCCCCAACGCGCCGACGAGCACGGGCGCCAGGTAGGAAAAGCGGAGGTCGATCGCGCCATCCGCGTCGAGCACGAGCAGCACGCCCAGCGCAAAGACGGCGACGCCCGTCAGCAGGACGGTGACGTTCGGCGAGCGCATCAGCGACTCGCCCCCACCGGGAAATCGCAGGCTTCGTTGGTGCCGAGCTCACCTGCGTGGGAGTGAGCGCCGAACCAGCCATCCCCGCCGTTCCAGCCATGTTCGATCGGGTGGTCGGCCACGAGCAGCGCGCCGAGCCCGACGTCCCCGTTCAGCACCAAGCGCGGCGTGTGCAGCGGAGGCGAAGGACGTTCGGACCAGTCCACATCGAGGCCTCCGGACCTCTGTTCGAGCGCCCCGACATAACCGCCGCCGATCTGCGCGCTGGTAGCGACGCAGACGCCGCGGGGCACCAGGACGACGAGCTCCCCCGCGCCCAGCCGGACGTGCAGATAGGTGTCGCCCGGTGGGAACGCGACCTCACGCAGGTCGACTTCCAGGCGGCCTGCGCCGAGCCGGTAATCGTGACGCACTTCGCTCAGGGCGTGCGGGCGATAGGTGCGTTCGCCCACGCCGCCGTGCAGGTCGACGTGGGCCGCAGCGATCACCGCCACCGACACCACAAACGCCACGGCCGGTACCACCAGCCGGCGAGCCCCGCCCGTGAACGCGCTCAGCACGAGCGCCGCGCCGACCGCGACCACCACCCACGCGGCGAGGCGTCCATCGATGCCCGCAAGCCACGCGCCCGCCACCGCGAACAGGATCGACCAGACGGCGATGGCCGCCACGAGCGCGAGACAGCCGAACAACCGGCGATCGGCGCTC
Source organism: uncultured Solirubrobacterales bacterium (assembly GCA_963703395.1). Classification (GTDB taxonomy): domain Bacteria; phylum Actinomycetota; class Thermoleophilia; order Solirubrobacterales; family Solirubrobacteraceae; genus Palsa-744. The sequence goes on from OY969817.1 coordinate 3,038,566, forward strand.
GCGTGCCCCTGCTCTCCGACGGGCCGGCGCAACCGCAACCAAACCAACGCGGCGATGCTCCCCACCAGCACGGCTGACCCAATCCCTACACCGAGTCCCCACGCGCCGCGGTGTCCCGCGTGACCGGCCGACTGGAGGGCGATCCACGCCGCCACGACCACCACGACGACGCCGAGCACGGTCAGCCAGGACGAGCGGCTGAGCCGGATCGGCGCCCGGCTCGCCCCCTCCTCCGGCACCAACAGCAGGATCGCGAGGTACAGCGCGATTCCTATCCCGGAGAAGACCGCGAGTCCCACGAACACGATCCGAAACAGGATCGGATCGACATCGAAGTGAGCCCCCAGCCCGCTGCACACACCGCCAATCAGGCGCCCGCGCCGTGTGCGGACGAGCCGGGGGCGGCGGGGGCGCTGCTCGCGCCCGCTCTCAGCGCTGGACATCGACTGCGCCGCGGGTGACTGCGCGGAGATCGGTGATCGTCTCGAACATGGGCACAGTCTCGCCCCGCGGCCGTGCCCGCGCAATTGGGAATGTCCCTTACCCGTGCCTACTGTCAAACCGCCGGGATTTCGTCTCGGCTGCTTCGCCCCGCCAGGCGCTATTCCAAGTGGTCGAGCGAAATGCGCCCGCCGGGGGCTCGGAGGGCATCGCGCAAGGAGGATGGAGTCGACCCTGTCTCGTTGCGAATGACGCGGCAGAGGTGGCTGTGGTCTGCGAAGTCGAGGTCGGCAGCCAGGCGTGCGAGGTTGTGCTCTCCGTCGGCGAGCCTCTCGAGTGCGGCTCGGACACGCAGACGCATCCGATGGCGAGACAGCGTATGGCCGGTGACAGCCCGAAAGAGTCGGCTGAGGTGGTGCGGCGAGACCGCCAGGGAGCGGGCAAGCGCGAGCAGTGACTGGCTGGGATCGGCGGCCAGCAACTCGCGTGCGTCGTCGATCAGGGCGCGTTGGGGTGAGCCCTTCATCGGTCTCCCCGACTGCGGGCGAAGCGGGTCGCTGTGTTCCAAGACTCGGGCTATGAGCAGGATCGCCCGTTCGCCGATCTCATCTACACCCGTCCCCCTCTTGTCCGCTTCGGCGAGCAGCAGACGGTGCTCGAGATCGAGCCGGGAGGGTATGTGCAGCGGCTCGGCGGGCAGCACCGGGTCGCCTCCCCAAAGCAACGCCAAGAGCTCCGGCTCGAGCAAGAACGCTGTGCAGTCGTCGCCGCCGCAATGGGGATGGTCGTAGCGCTGCTCAACTCCAGGATTGACAAAGAAGACCGCGGACGGATCCAACAGCGCCTCGCCGTTCTCGTCCCTGCGGACGAAGCATCCTCGGCGCACGAAGCCGACGCCGTGCCTCGGCGCCTCCTCGGGGACGCCCCTGCCGCGTTGATGGCGGCACGCGATGTCGGCAACCTCCAGGCCCTCCAGCGAGAGGACCCTCCGTGTGTGCAGCATCGGACCAGTCTCCCACACGCGCATGAATATCCAAGCCGGACAAGCGCCCGGACATCATCATCTCCCGCGTCCCCTTACACGAAGGAGGTTCAGATGGCATCCATCAGCAAGGAGCGGACAATCGAGGCCGTTCCGGACGAGGTTTGGAGCGCGCTGCGCGATTGGAGCGCCCTGCATGAACGTCTTGTGCCGGGCTTCGTCCTCGACACGCGCCTCGATGGCAGTGACCGGATCGTCACGTTCTTCAACGGTGCGGTCGCGCGCGAGCGTCCCATCGACCTGAACGATCAGGACCGTCGGCTGGTCTGGTCGATCGTGGACGGTCCCTACACACACCACAACGGCATCGCCCAGGTGTTCGCCAATGACGATGGCACGACACGATTCCTTTGGATCACCGACCTGCTGCCGGACGAGCTAGCCCAGGTGACAAGCGATCTGATGGAGCGCGGCATCGACACCGTCAAGTCAACCCTGGAGGCGCGCTCCTCCAAATGAGCCCTGCCGTCAAGCGAACGCCCTGGCACCCGGACCGACGACACCACGCAGAAGGCGTGGAGCGCCCGCGGCGAGGGCTCCACGGAGGCGGCGGTCCCACGCAGAAGGCGTGGAGCGCCCGCGGCGAGGGCTCCACGGAGGCGGCGGTCCCTTACTCGGCCTGCACGCCCTCCCGTGCGCGGAACCCCTCCACCAGCGCGGCGTACGTGCGGCGCAGGCCCTCCTCGATCGGGACCTCCGCGCGCCAGCCGAGCTCGCGCTCGGCCCGCGAGACGTCCAGGCAGCTGTGTTGCAACTCGCCCGGACGCAAGTCCGCCAACTCGGGCTCAACCACTACGCACGCCGCGGCGCGAAGCGCATTCCAAACGCTCACCACATCGGTCTCCACACCGGTCGCGACGTTGAACGTGCCCCGGCGGCCTGAGGCGGCGAGCAGGGCGCGCACGACGTCCTCGACGTACACGTAGTCCCGGGTCGGGGTGCCGTGGCCGTACAGGGTGGGCACGCGCCTCGTGTGGAGGTGGTGGCTGAAGATCGCCACCACCCCGGCCTCCCCGTGGGGGCTCTGGCGGGGTCCGTAGACGTTGCCCAGGCGGCACACCGCGTGAGGGACGCCGGTGGAGAGCGACCACGTGTTGACGTACGCCTCCGCCGCCCACTTCGAGGCCCCGTAGGGGGAGAGCGGGGCGGGGATGCGCTCCTCTGGGGTGGGCCGCGGGGCCTCGTCCCCGTACAGCGCCCCGCCTGTGGAGGTGAACACGACCGGCACCCCGAGTCGCCCCGCGACGTCCACCACGTTCAGCGTGCCCTGCACGTTGACCTCGCAGTCGCGGCCCGGGTCCTCGACGGAGGCCGTCACGCTCGCCTGCGCGGCGAGGTGGAAGATCGCGCGGGGGGCCGCCTGCTCGACCGCCGCGTGCAGGGCGGCGCGGTCGGTGACGTCGAGCGTGTGCAGCCGCGCCGCCTCCGCCACGTTGCGGGCGTCCCCGGCAGAGAGATCGTCGACCACGTCCACCTCGTAGCCCTCCGCGAGCAGGGCGTCCACCAGGTGCGAGCCGATGAAACCCGCTCCACCGGTGACGAGGGCGCGATTGGGCATGGCGGGAATCTATCTGACCTGAAAAAGAGGACTCAGCTCGCCGGCCTCCGGACGCTGCGCCACCCTGACCTGAAAGGGGGGCCCGGATGAACCAACCTACTCAGGAACTACATCTAGGCAGGAACTACATCTAGGCGACGCTCTGCGCGTCGGCGGTCTGCTCGCGGGGCGGCTCGCCCTCTGACGCCGTGCGCTCCAGCAGCCCCTCGACCATCTCGATCGCCTCGTCGATCCGTTCCAGCGCCTGGGGCTCCTCGTTGCGGCCCAGCACGTAGCGGCGCATCGTCGCCAGCACCCTGCGCGCGATCCCCGCCGCCACCCGCTCCCGCTCTGCGTCGATCTCGCCCCGCTCCCTGAGCTCAGCCACCCGGCGTAACGCCGGTTCGATTACCCCTCCCGGCAGCGCCACAGCCGCCACACCGTCCTCGATCGCCTGCGCGATCGCGCCCTCCGCGGTCTCCGCGTCGCCGCGCTGGATCGCTCCGAGGTAGGTCTCCAGCACCCCCTCCAGAAGCGCCTCGGGGTCGGACCCCACCTGCGGGCGCGCGTCGGGGCCGGAGCTCGAGAGCACGTCGAGGAAGGCGTCCAGCAGCGCCGGGTCGAAGTGCAGGCCGCGCTGGGCGCGCATCATCTGCACCGCCTGCTCCACGGAGTACGCCGTGCGGTACACGCGGTCTGAGGTGAGCGCGTCGAAGACGTCGGCGACCGCCACGATCCGGCCCTCCACCGGGATCTCCTCGGCCGCGAGGCCACGTGGGTAGCCGCTGCCGTCCCACTTCTCGTGGTGGCTCAGGGCGATCGTCGCGGCCATGTCGAGGATCGAGGAGGAGGAGCCCCGCAGCAGCCGGTGGCCCTCCTCGGCGTGGGTCTCCACGATCGCGCGCTCCTCCGCGGTGAGCGGGCCGGGCTTCAGCAGGATCGCGTCGGGGATCGCCACCTTGCCCACGTCGTGCAGGGGGGCCGCGTAGCCGAGCCGCTCGCAGAGCTCGCGCTCGAGGCCGATCCGCTCGGCCAGCAGCGTGGAGAAGCGCCCGATCCGTTCGATGTGCGCGCCCGTGTCCTCGTCGCGGAACTCGACCGCCATCGAGAGGCGCCGCACGGTCTCCGATTGCGCGATCTCGAGCTCCGTGAGCGCCGTGTGCAACTCGCCGGAGCGGTCGTCGATCTCGCGTTGCAGCGCCTCGCGCCGGCGCTCCCCGGCGCGCCACCCCAACAGGCCGGCGGCGGCGGCGAGCACGGCAGCGTAGACCGCCGCGGCAGCGGGGTCCCGGGCGACGATCGCCCCAAGGGCGGCGGCGACCAGGACCGCCGCAAGCGGCATCCATGGGAGCAGCGCGCGGAGGCGGCTGCGAGTCGAATCCTCGGCGGCGGGTCCCTTCCCCACGCGTTCGAGGTTACTCCACCGTTCGGGCATTTCCATTGATCTCGACGTTCCTCCCCCGCGCGCTCGGCATCCCCCGAACGCGGTTTGAGCGCGGCGGGGCTCGGCGGACACATTGCGGGGCCCACCCGCCATCCGAGCCCTCGGATAGAGTTTTTGGTCTCATGCTTCTTCGGCCCCCATTCGCGACAGCGGCAGGCTTGCTCCTCGCCGTGGCGGCGCTTGGAGGGTGCGGCGACTCTTCAGGCAACGGCCTTGCCTCGAAGTCCCCGACCGAAATCGTGGCGGCGGCAAAAGCAGCGGCGGACGGTGCGAGCGCGGTGCGCGTTGCGGGCTCGACGGTCACCGGCGGCAGCCCGATCACCCTCGACCTGAGCCTCGTCACTGGCAAGGGAGGGCGCGGGCGGCTCTCGGAGAACGGGCTGAGCTTCGAACTGATCGAGATCGACGGGACGATCTACATCAACGGGAGCTCCGCCTTCTACACCCACTTCGCGGGCGCCGCGGCGGCACAGCTGCTTCACGGGAAGTGGCTGAAGGCTTCGACGTCGAACGCGAGCTTCGCGGGGCTCTCCTCGCTGACCGACCTGCGCAAGCTGCTCGATGCGGCCCTCACGACGAACCACAAGGCGCTGGTGACGACGGGCACGAGAACGGTCGGCGGGCAGGCGGCGGTGGGCGTCAAGGACACCGCACAGAACGGGATCCTCTACGTCGCGACGACGGGGACCGCGTATCCGCTCGAGATCACCAAGAGCGGCGCGGGCGGCGGCACGATCACCTTCGACGAATGGAACAAGCCGGTCGCGCTCACGCCCCCGCCGAACGCGGTGGACATAGAACAGCTTCAGAAAGGTTAGAGCTGGCCGTCGCAGGACGCTCATCGCGGATGAGCGTCCTCGCCTGGCTTCTTTCTGTTCACCCTCGGAGCATCCGGATCCATCGGCCGCTATCCGTAGGATGAGCCGGTGACCCCCCGCAAAAAAGGCAAGGCCAGCCGCTCGCCCGTCGAGGTGGCTTCGCGTGATGCGGCCAAGGAGCTTCGCGAACGCCTCAAGGCGCTCGTACCGGCGGCGTTCCAAGACGGCCAGCTCGACGTCAACCTTCTTCTCAGGTTGGTCGGGCAGGAAAGCTCCGGCGGCGAGGAGCCGGACCGGTACCGCTTCACGTGGGCAGGCCAGGGAGAGGCGATTGCGTCCGCACGTGCCCACACGTTCGAGACTCTCCGCCCGGAAGCCGCCGAGTCGGTCGACTGGCAGCACACCGCCAATGCCGTTATCACGGGAGACAACCTCGAGGCTCTTAAGCTCCTCGCACCCGCGTACACCGATCGGATCAAATGCATTTACATCGACCCTCCCTACAACATCGGGACAGACCGCGTATACAAGGACGATTTTCGCGATCCGCGGACCGCCTACCTCAAGCAAACCGGCCAAATGAACGGTGCCGGCATCTCTCTCGTCACCAACCCGGAGACCGGTGGGCGCTTTCATTCCCAGTGGCTTGCCATGCTGTTTCCACGCCTCTGGTGGGCCCAGAAACTGCTCGCCGACGACGGCATCATCTTCGTAAGCATCGACGATCACGAGGTACATCACCTTCGGCTGCTGATGGATCTGGTGTTTGGCCAGGAAAATCACGTGGCAAACTTCGTATGGGTCAAGAAGAAGAAGGGGAGCCACCTCTCCAAGAGCCATCGCGCGATGACGGAGTACGTGGTGGCGTACGCGAAGGACAAGACACAGGTCGGTGAGCTCTATGGCGAGGAGGCTTACAAGAACAAGGCTCAGCCCCTGCTAAACCGGCCCAACAGGGTCAATACGCTCACCTTCGAGGAGGGAGTCCTCAGCACCACCCTAAAGGACGGAAGGTATCCAGCCGCCCGGCATGGAAACGGAGAGTTGGCTGTCGCCTTTGGAGCGTTCACGGTTGAGGATGGGTGGGTCACAACCCCGCTGACCATAGAGGGCCGATTTCGGTGGACCCAGTCCAAGCTTGACGAGGAGCTTTCGTTGGGAAGCCAGCCCACCCTGTCGAGCAAGTTTGGCTTCAACGTGTTCCGCCACGACGAGGAGACGAAGTTCAAGAGGCCGACAACGCTCCTCAACGTAGATGCGGGCGTTGGCACCAATGAGGACGCTAACAAGGAGATCATCGAACTGCTTGGCGAGGAGGGCTTGATCGATTACCCGAAGCCGAGCTCACTTATCAAGTACCTCGTTCGCGCCGCGACATATTTCGATCCGGATGCGGTCATACTCGACTTCTTCGCCGGGTCGGGCACCACAGCAGAAGCGGTCTGGGAGGTCAACCGAGAAGTCGGGGGCCGCCGCAGCTTCATTCTCGTGCAGCTCCCCGAGCAGACGGAGAAATCGTCCAGAACCTACAAGAGGGGCTACAAGGACCTCGCCGCACTGTGCCGAGCGAGAGTCCGGGCGGGGGCGGAGCGTCAAAAGAAGACCACGAAGGGCCTCGATCTCGGCTTCCGGGCGTTTACGCTTGCTGGCAGCGCGATCCTCCCCGACGTGCTTCCCGAGATCGGAGAGGCGCCCGATCCAGACGCGACCATGAAGCTCCTTCGAGAACGAATCGACCCGTTGGTCTCCGGCTGGGACACCCAGGACGTGGTGTGGGAGGTGGCAATCAAGGCCGGCTACCCAATCGTCTCGCAAGTTGAGGAAATCGGCGTGGGTCGCAACAGGATCGCGATGCTCACGCCGCCTGGCGACTGGGAGCGCAAGCCGCTCCTCATTTGCCTGGACGATCGGCTTGGCGATCGGCTCGTTTCTTATGTTGTGGACGCGGCGGGCACGATCGATTCATTCGTCTGTCGGGACGCCACGCTCACCGACACCCAGGCAGCGAACCTATCCCTGCACGTCGCCCTGAAAACCCTCTAGCCGCGACATCTCGGGCAACTCTGAACACCCCTCGAGCCGCTATGGACATCCACTTCCAATCAGATCAGCCACACCAAGTTGACGCCGTAGAAAGCATTGCCGCCCTATTTGACGGCCTACTGCACAACAGTTCAGCGGGAAGTATCGAGACAGACATGCCGGAAATGCTCGCAGTTGTAGGCAATCGTGTGACGTTGACAAACGCGCGCATCCTGGCAAACCTCCAAGCAGTTCAGACGAAAAACAAGCAGGCGGGCCAAGACGTCTCCGTCGCGAAACGGCTAGCCACTCTGCCGGTTGCGACTGACCTCGCGCTCGGTGGCGAATCGTACGCCTTTCCGAACTTCTCGGTCGAGATGGAGACCGGCACCGGCAAGACGTATGTATACCTCAGAACCGCCCTCACCCTGGCCCAACGCTATGGTCTGAAGAAGTTCATAATCGTCGTTCCAAGCATCGCCATTCGCCAGGGTGTCATAGCCGCATTGGCCGATACCAGAGAGCATTTTCGCGCGCTATTCAACGGCCTTGCCTACAACTCGCTCATGTATGATTCGACTCGTATAGGCCGGGTGCGTGAGTTCGCGATGAGTGGGGACGTCGAGCTTCTCGTAATGACCCTTGACGCATTCAACAAGGACAAGAACGTAATCCGGCAGACGCGAGATCAATGCGGTGGCCTTATCCCACTCCACCTCCTGCAAGCCACACGGCCAATTGTCATCCTCGATGAGCCACAAAACATGGAGTCGGATATCAGCAAGGAAGCGCTGGCATTGCTCAACCCGCTGTGCACGTTGCGTTACAGCGCAACCCACAAGGACCTGTACAACCTCACGTATCGTCTTTCACCCGCCGAGGCATACCGGCGTGGTTTGGTAAAGACGATTGAGGTGGCAGGCGTCGAGCAGGACACTGACGCCGCGGTGCCGCTGATCCGGGTGGACGAGATCGTGCTCCCGAAAAGGAGTGGCGGAGCTTTGAAGGTTAAGCTCACCCTTCACAAGGCCAATGCTAAGGGCGAGGTCAAGACGGCCTCGGCTCGATATGGCGTGCGTGACGACCTTGCTGTCAAGACCCGCCGCGGTGAGTACACCGGCTGGAAGGTCCGCCAGATCCGTGCTGACATCGGCAGGGTCGAATTCGAGAATGGGCGGATCCTGAGCGTCGGCGATGAGATCGGGACGGACAGGATATCCATCTTCCGGGCTCAGATCTCCACCACCATCGAGACGCACCTACGTAAGCAGCTGGCTCTCAGGCGTCGTGGCATCAAGGTTCTATCGTTGTTCTTTATCGACAGGGTCGCGAACTACCGTGCCCCCGACGGCAGAGATGGGGTCATCGCACAGATCTTCGATAAAGAGTTCGAGAGACTCGTTCTCGAAGATGAGTTCAGCGAGTTTCGCGCACTCAGGCCCTCGACGCTTCGCGCTGCCTACTTTGCGCAGAAACGAACCAGGGCTGGAGGGACGGAGCTGATCGATAGCAACGCCGCGGCGGACAGGGATACAGATAGAGCGGCTTTCGACCTGATAATGCAAGACAAGAGGCGACTACTTGACTTCAACGTGCCGGCATCCTTCGTCTTCTCGCACAGTGCGTTGCGCGAGGGCTGGGATAACCCCAATGTCTTTCAGATATGCACTCTCAATCAATCGGTCTCGCCCATACGCAAGCGGCAAGAGATCGGCCGAGGTGTTCGCATAGCGCTCAACGAGCGCGGTGAGCGCGACTTCGCCGAGGGTGTCAACTTGCTGACCGTGGTTGCAAACGAGAGCTACGCATCATTCGTCAGCCAGTACCAGCATGAGATCAACGAGGACCTGGGAAGTCGGGCAGCAGAGACGGCACCGAGACTAAAAGACGCCACCAAGAGACTGAAGAAACCAGTACGCCTGCGCAAGGAGAAGCTGGACAGCCCGGAGTTTACCGCCCTGTGGGAGCGCATCCGCTATCGGACGCGTTACTCGGTTCGTATCGACACCGACAAGCTGATTGCAGACTGCGTTGCGGCGCTCGGCACAAGCGATCTCGATGAGATCAGCGAACCTCAGATAACCGTGACACTGGCAAGGGTAGTCGAGGATGCTGGTGCATTCATGGCTACAAAGCACGGCGAGAGCGTGGTTGGCTCCGTTGACGTCAGTCAGCACGAGCAGCCGGACCTGCTCGAGATGATCTTGCAGGAGCTTCAGCGCGGAAGTGCCCCGTTACGGCTGACGAAGCGCACGCTACTTGCCGTCATTGAGCAAGCGCCCAATCGCGAGGCAGCGCTCACTAATCCCGCCGAGTGGTGCTTGATTGTCGCGGGAGTCATACGAGAACAGGCCCTGGACCAGCTCGTAAACGGTATCCAATACCAGCGCCTCGACGAGGAGGAGTGGTACAAGCTGAGCCAGCTCGAAGAAGTACTGCCGCTGTCGACGTTGGAAGTCAACGGGCGGCCGAGAGGCTTGATGGCAGCTGACAACAGCCTTTACGACTACATCATCTACGACAGCGACAACGAGCGCAAATATGTCGAAGAAGACCTGCTCGCCAGCAAGGATAGTCAGGTCAAGCTGTTCGTCAAGCTCCCGAGCTGGTTCACAGTCGACACGCCGGTCGGAACCTACAATCCGGATTGGGCCATCGCGTTTGAGAAGCGGGACGATGCGGGGAGAGTCGAGCATATGCTCTATCTCGTACGTGAGACGAAGAGTACTCGCGACGAAAATGCGTTACGGCCCGACGAACGACGCAAGGTAGCGTGCGGGAAGGCGCACTTCGCCGAGGCCCCCAAGGGCCTGGACTTTGCGATCGATACTCCCGGGGGTGGCGTGCGGCTTCCCACGCCGCCGTGACCTCGGCCGCTAAGCCCCTCACCCGCTTGACGAATCGACCGCCAGCGCGACGTACTTGGTCTCGAGGTACTCCTCGATCCCCTCGAAGCCGCCCTCGCGCCCGAAGCCCGACTGCTTGACGCCGCCAAAGGGGGCGGCGGGGTTCGAGACCAGGCCCTGGTTGACGCCGACCATGCCGGTCTCGAGGCCCTCGGCGACACGGAAGGCGCGGCCGAGGTCGCGGGTGTAGAGGTAGGCGACGAGTCCGTAAGGGGTGCGGTTGGCGGCGCCGAGCGCCTCCTCCTCGGTCGAGAACGTGACGATGGGAGCGACGGGGCCGAAGATCTCCTCGGCGAGCACGCGGGCGTCGGGGGACACGTCGGCGAGGACGGTGGGGGCGAAGAAGTAGCCGGGGCCGTCGAGCGGCCCGCCGCCGGTGAGCAGACGGGCGCCGCGGTCGCGGGCGTCGCCGACGAGCTCGGTCACGATGGCGCGCTGGCGGTCGTCGATCAGCGGGCCGAGGTCCGTGTCGGGCTCGGCGCCGCGCCCGACACGCAGAGCCCCCATCCGCGCGGCGAGCCGCTGCGCGAACTCCTCCGCTAGGGACTCGTGCACGTGGAAGCGGTTGGCAGCAGTGCAGGCCTCGCCGACGTTGCGCAGCTTCGCGGTGAGCGCCCCCTCGACGGCGGCGTCGAGGTCGGCGTCGGCGAACACGAGGAAGGGAGCGTTGCCCCCGAGCTCCATCGAGACGCGCAGAACTTGAGAGGCGGACTGTTCGATCAGAGTGCGCCCGACCTCGGTGGAGCCGGTGAAGGAGAGCTTGCGGGTGCGCGGGTCGCGCAGCAGCGGCTCGATCACCGCGCCGGAGTGGCGGGCGGTGATCGTGTTGAGCACCCCCCCGGGCAGCCCGGCCTCCTCGAGGATCCGCGTCAGGGCAAGCATCGAGAGGGGCGTCTGCTGGGCGGGCTTGACGACCATCGTGCACCCCGCGGCGATCGCGGGGGCAAGCTTGCGGGCGCCCATCGCCATCGGGAAGTTCCAGGGGGTGACGAACACGCAGGGCCCGACCGGCTGGCGCATCGTGAGGATCCGCCCGGTGCCGGTGGTGTTGACCATGTAGCGGCCGTGCACGCGCACCGCCTCCTCGGAGAACCAGCGCAGGAACTCGGCAGCGTAGGCGACCTCGGCGCGGGACTCGGCGAGAGCCTTGCCCATCTCGAGCGTCATCAGCAGCGCAAGCTCCTCGCGCCGCGCGGTGAGCGCCTCGTACGCGCGGCGCAGGATCTCCCCCCGGTCCCGCGGCGCCGTGGCGCCCCACTCGGCCTGGCACGCAGCGGCCGCGGCGAGCGCGTCGAGCGCGTCAGGGGGCTGCGCGTCGGCGACCTCCACCAGCGTCTCCCCGGTGGAGGGGTCCTCGACGGGCAGCGTTCCCGAGCCGGTGGCGGCGCGCCAGCGCCCGCCGATGTAGAGCTCGGTGGGAACCCCCTCCAGCACAGCCCGCTCGCTGCTCCTATCGGACATCTGCGGCGCACACCTCGAGGAGCCTTTTTGGAGGGGGATCGGCGTTCGCAGCTCATGGCCGGCGCGTCCCTGGCCGATGGAAGAGGGGCCGCCCTCGACCACGCGTGCGTGCGAACGGCATACGACCATGCGCTCAAGCTACCACTGGCCCTTCCCACCGGCCGGTGTGCCTCTCGGCGGCACACCTGTGGCCGCCGGTCCCCGCTACTCCGCCAGACGTCTGGCCGGGCGCGGGAGGCTGCTCGCGATCCTGCTCGCCGCCGCGCTCGGAACGACCGGCCACCTGCCCACGGCGCGCGCGGAGGCATCCCCCACGCTCGTGATCCAGGGCGCGGGCGACGGCCACGGTGTCGGCATGAGTCAGGAGGGAGCGCTGGGGTACGCGCAGCGCGGGTACGACTACCAGGCGATCCTCGCGCACTACTACACCGGCACGACCCTGGGCACGGTCCCCGCGGGTGCGAAGGTGCGTGTGCTGCTGAACGGGAAGGTCCGCCGGATTCCCCTTGAAACGTACGTGCGGGGGGTGGTGGGGGCCGAGATGCCGGCGAGTTGGCCACTGGCGGCGTTGGAGGCGCAGGCGGTGGCAAGCCGCACGTACGTGCTCACCGACCACGCGGGCGGAGCGCGCTTCGACGTGTACGCGGACACGCGCTCGCAGCTCTACCTCGGAACGAAGGCGCAGACGTCGCAGACGAACGCGGCGGTGGCGGCGACAGCGGGCCAGGTGGTGACGTACAACGGGCAGCCCGCGATCACGTACTACTTCGCGAGTTCGGGAGGCGCCACGGAGAGCGTGCAGAACGGCTTCCCGGGGGCCGCCCCGGAGCCGTGGCTGGTGGGGGTGGCGGACCCCTACGACCAGGGCCCGCTGCACAGCTGGAGCGTGAGCATGAGCTTCCCCACAGCGGCCGCACGCCTGCGCGGCCTGGTGCGGGGCTCCTTCCGCGGCGTCGAGGTGCTGAGCCGGGGCTACTCGCCGCGGATCGTATCGGCGTACGTGCTGGGCTCCGCCGGCCGCGCCCAGGTGAGCGGGCCCGAACTGGCGAGCCGCCTGGGCCTGAACGCCACGTGGGCGTACTTCAGCGTCCGCACCGCCCACGGCCTGAAGCCAGAGCCGGACATGAGCCACTACACCGGACCGGCGCCGACGCCGGAAGCCCCTGCTCCTCCCACCGGCAAACCCTCGTCCCCCGGCACCGCCCCGGCGGCGACGGAACCGCTCGGCCCCGAAGGCGGGACGACCGCCGGTAGCAGCCCAAGCGCGGGGCCGGGCGGCGGAACAACCCCTCCGTAGCGGCACACCCCGCGCGCGCTGGCCACGCGGTCCGACGCCGGCTGCAGGCGCTCAGCCCAGAGCTCCCGGCACGAGAACACGTACCCTCTTGGCTCACCTCGATGCCCGCTCCGCTGCTGATCGCCGACGTGCCATGGCTGCTGTACCGCGCGTTCTTCGCGCTGCCGAAATCGATCGTGGACGGCGAGAGGCGCCCCGTGAACGCGTTGCTGGGCACCGTCAACGCGCTGCTGTCCGCGATCGAAGCGCGCCCGCCGCGGGCAGTGGCGGCGTGCATGGGGGCGGAGCAGGCGGTGTACCGGGTGAAGCTGTATCCGGGCTACCACGCCCACCGCGATCCGATGCCGCCGGAGCTCGCCCACCAGTGGGAGCGCGCCCCGGAACTGCTCGCGAGCCTCGGCTGGACGGTGGCGGGCAGCGAGGAGATGGAGGCGGACGATGTGATGTTCTCCTTCGCACGCCTGGAGGCCGATGCCGGGGGACGCGCGCTGCTGCTCACGGGCGACCGCGACCTTTTCCAGGCTGTGAACGAGCGCGTCGCGGTTCTCGAGCTGCGCAAGGACGGCAAGCCGGTGGAGGTCGGGCCCGAGGAGGTCCGCGAGCGCTACGGGATCGCCCCGGAGTTGGTCGCGGACTTCATCGCGCTGCGCGGCGACCCCTCCGACGGCCTGCCGGGCGCGCCGGGGATCGGAGCGAAGACGGCTGCGGAGCTGCTGCAGCGCCACGGTTCGCTGGAGGGCGCGCTGAGCACGGTGCAGAGCTCCCCTACACGCGAGCGCCCGCGAATCGTCGCTGCGCTGAGCGAGAACGCAGAGCTGCTGCGCACGTTCAAGGAGATCGCCACGCTCGTGCGCATAGACGTGCAACGCCCGCCGGCCCGCACCACAGACTTCGTGGCGGGAGCGGTCGTGGCGCGGGAGCTGGGGATGAACCGCCTGGCAGTGCGGTTGGAGGGGCTAGCTACGGAGTGAACTTGACGGTGACCACGTCACCGTCGCGCATGAGGTAGTCGCGGCCCTCGAGGCGCAGGGTGCCGCGTTCGCGCGCGCGGGCGTAGCCGCCGGCCTCCACGAGCTCCCGGCAGCCGATCACTTCGGCGCGCACGAAGCCGCGCTGGATGTCGGAGTGGATCTCGCCGGCGGCGTGCCAGGCGGTGAGCCCCTCGCGCAGGTGCCAGGACTGGGCGGGCTTGGCCTCGCCGGCGGTGAAGAAGGCGATCAGGCGCAGCAGGGCGAAGGCGCCGCGTACCACGCGCTGTAGACCGGACTCGCTGACCCCGAGCTCGGAGCGCATCGCCACGGCGTCCTCGTCCTCGAGCTCGGCGAGCTCGGACTCGATGCGCGCGGAGACCGCCACAACGCCCGCGCCCTGGGCGGCGGCGTGAGCGGCGATCTCCGCGGGGACCTCCTCGGAGCCCTCGTCGACGTTGGCGACGAACAGCACCGGCTTGGCGGTGAGCGAGCCGAGGTCGCGCGCGGCGCCCGGGGCTTCCTCGGGGAGGGGGACGGTGCGCACGGGGCGCCCGGCCTGCAGCGCGGCGATCACCTCGTGTAGCCACGCCTCCTCGGCGACAGCGACACGGTCCCCACCGCGGGCGTTTTTGGCGACGCGCTCCACGCGCCGCTCGGCCTGCTCGAGGTCGGCGAGGGCGAGCTCGGTTTCGATCGTCTCGATGTCGCGCAGCGGGTGGACGTCGCCCTCGGGGTGCACGACTCCCTCGTCGCGGTGGGCGCGCACGACGTGGACGATCGCGTCGGTCTCGCGGATGTTGGCGAGGAAGCGGTTGCCTAGGCCCTCGCCCTGGTGGGCGCCGGCGACGAGTCCAGCGATGTCGTGGAAGTCGATCGTGTCGTACACGATCTCCGAGGCGCCGACGGTGGCGGCCACCTCGTCGAGGCGGTGGTCCACGACGGGCACCACGGCGACGTTGGGCTCGATCGTGGTGAACGGGTAGTTGGCGGCCTCCGCCCCCGCGTTGGTGAGCGCGTTGAAGAGCGAGGACTTGCCGGCGTTGGGCATCCCGACGATGCCGATGCGAGTGCTCATCGCGCCACTGCGGCTACGGCTGTGCCCAGCAGCGCGCCGCCCAGGATGTCGGAGGGGTAGTGGACCCCGAGGTACAGGCGCGAGCAGGCGAGACCGACCGCCAGCACGTACAGCGGCCCCGCGGGGAGACCCAGGCCCGTATATAGGCGGGCTCCGGCGAACGAGGTCGAGGCGTGAGCGCTGGGGAAGCTCAAGCGCGTAGGGGTCGAGGTCAGCGGCGCCAGTCCGGGCAGCTCGGGGCGTGGGCGGCGGACGAGCAGCTTGAGCGTCGTGTTCAGCGCGAACGTCCCGGCCACCACGCCGGTCGCGCGCGCCCAACGTGAGCGCCGCGGGCGGTCAACCCCCCAGCCAGCGGCCCCAATCGCGAGCCACGCCGCGCCGTGCTCACCGAGCCGCGAGAAGCGCGACACAGCGCGCTCGCGGCGCGGACCGTGCCCCCGGGTGCGCGCGGCGCGCAGGATCCGCTCGTCGAGGGAGCGCACAATCCAGCCGCTAGGCGGCGCCGAAACCCACGCGCTGGTCCTCTTCCTCAGAGCGCACGTACACGACCTGCGCGAGGTCCAGGCGCACCGGTCCGTCCTCGGTCTGCAGCTCGTGCCAGCCGCGATCCCCGAGCGCCTTGTACAGCTTCTGCAGCTGCTCGTCGCCGACCCGCAGCGCGAGCACCTGGCCGCCCTGGAAGCCGACGCTCATGCGGCTCATCCTCGCCATCAGCGAGCCGCCTCGCCAGCGCCCGCGTCGGTCCGGCTCCCGGTGCCGTGGGAGACGGGCTGCACGATCTCCACGAGCACGCGCCCGGTGGACTTGGGCTCCAAGAAGGCGACGCGCGCGCCGCCGATCCCCACACGGGGGGTCTTGTCGATCAGCTCCAGTCCCGCCTGGGCCAGCTCGGCGAGCGCCAACTCGATGTCGGAGACCTGGTAGGCCACGTGGTGCAGGCCGGGGCCGCGCTTGGCGAGGAACTTGCCCACGGGCGTGTCGGGGCCGAGCGGGGCGAGCAGCTCGACGTGGTTCTCGCCGACGTCGAGCAGCACCGCCTCGACGCCCTGCTCCTCAACGATCTCGCGGTGGGCGACGTCCAGCTGAAAGCCGCTGCGCCACAGCTCGAGCGCGGGCTCGATCTCGGTGACGGCGATCCCGACGTGGTCGATGCGGTCAAACACTCGGGGGAGTGTATATCTGTCCCGGCCCGTCCACCGGCGTGGCGGCGACAATCCGCAGGCCGATGCCGGGGGCGCGCTCCATGCGGGGGGTGCCGGCCATCACACGGTCGATCGCCTCGCGGTCGAGCACCTCGTGCTCGAGCAGCTCGCGGGCGAGCTCGTCGAGCTGGCGGCGGTGGCCGAGGATGATCTTCAGAGCCGCGCGCCGGCCTTCTTCGATCAGGTCCTGGCGCTCCTCGTCGCGGATGCGCAGCGTGGTCTCCGAGAGGCGTACGTCACCGTCGGGAGAGCGCCCCACGGCGGCGTTGCCCATCGCGAAGTCGTGCACCATCGAGTGGGAGATGTCCGCCACCCGTTTGAGGTCGTCGGAGGCCCCGGTGGTGATCGCCCCGAACACGACCTGCTCGGCGACGCGCCCGCCGAGCAGCACGGTCATGTAGTCGAGCAGCTCCTCGCGGGTCTTCAGGTAGCGGTCCTCAGCGGGCAGGTTGAGCGTGTAGCCGAGCGCACGCCCGCGGGGCACGATCGAGATGCGGTGCACGCGATCGACGGAGGGCAGCAGCTCGCCGCAGAGCGCGTGGCCGGCCTCGTGGTAGGCGACCACGCGCTTCTCGTGGTCGTTGAGCACGCGCTGGGACTGCACACCGGCGATCACCCGCTCGAGCGCTCCATCAAAGTCCCGGCCGGTGATGTACGGCGCGCGGCGGCGCGCGGCGAAGATCGCGGCCTCGTTGCAGATGTTGGCGAGGTCGGCACCCGTGAGACCGCTGGTCTGCTGGGCGACCAGCGCGAGGTCGACGTCGTGCATCGGCTTGTTGCGGGTGTGCACCGCGAGGATCCCCTCGCGACCCTTGACGTCGGGCGGCGCGACGAACACCTGGCGGTCGAAGCGCCCAGGGCGCAGCAGCGCGGGGTCGAGCTTCTCCATGAGGTTGGACGCCGCGATCACGACCAGGCGACCGCTGGTCGCGAAGCCGTCCATCTCGACCAGCAGCTGGTTGAGCGTCTGGTCCTTCTCGCCGGAGATGTCCATCCCGCGACGGCCCCCGACGGCGTCGAGCTCGTCGATGAAGATGATCGCGGGCTCGTGCTTGCGCGCGATCGCGAACAGCCTGCGGATGCGGGCCGCACCGAGGCCGGCGAACATCTCCACGAAGGCGGCGGCCGACTGCGCGAAGAACTGCGCGCCGGACTCGTGCGCGACGGCCTTGGCGAGCAGCGTCTTGCCCGTCCCCGGGGGACCGTGCAGCAGGATCCCCTTGGGGACCTTGGCGCCCAGCTTGCGGAACTGCTCGGGGTCGCGCAGGAACTCGACGATCTCCTGCAGCTCGGCCTTGGCCTCTTTGGCCCCTGCGATGTCATCCCACCCCACCGACTGGTCCGAGGATGGCTTGATCTGCTGCGGCTTGACCCGCGGCATCACGCTGAGCATCCGCCACATCACGTAGATCAGCAGGGCGAAGAACACGATCATCAGCACCGGCGACCACTGGACGGCCCATTCCTGGATGTCCTGCACGATCGAGGTGTGCGGACTCTGGACGACCGTGTGGACGATCGGCACCGTCTGGTGGACCACTGGCACCGTCGCGTGGCCCACGGACGTCGTCGCCTGGCCCACAGGCGCAGTCGCATGACCCGCAGAAGCCGCAGCGTGGCCCACGGGGGCAGTCGCATGACCCGCAGAAGGGCCCACGGGCGCCGTCGCCGAATGCACCGCCGCGGACGGGTGGGCGCTGAGTGAGTGGACTCCGGGCGGGCGGGCTCCCGACGCCGCGGGCGAGCCGGCTTCCAATCCAGTTTCCCTCGCTGCCTGCGGCGTCACTACCTACGCACCATCCTTGGCTCGATCGAGTCCATTATTACCCAGAGTCGACCCTCGGGCTGGCGGGGTCCAATACAGAACGCGCGAGGTCTCTGAAGAATTCCGCGGCGAACGCCACGTCACGCACGTCGATGCGCTCGTCGGCGCCGTGGATCAGCGGCATCGTCTCGGACAGGGACTGGTGGCGCTGGGGAAAGAAACCGTAGGCGACGCACTCAGGAAAGGCGGCGCGGAAGTGGCGGGAGTCGGTGAAGCCGGGCAGGACCACCGGTACGACCTCGGCGCCCGGGTCACGCTCGGAGACCCAGGCGGAGATGGCATCCATCAGGGTGGATGCCGCGGGAGAGCGGTTGCCGACGACCCGCTCGGTGAACTCGACCTTGAAGTCGTCCGGGCTGGTGGGGTTCAACACTTCCGCGATCCCGCGCAGCACCTCCGCTTCGCCGAGGCCGGGCGGTACGCGGCAATCGACCTTCAGCTCGGCGCGGCTGGGGATCACGTTGATCTTCTCCGACGCGCGGACACGGGTCGGGGCGAAGGTCACCCCGAACATCGGCTCGAACAGGCTCGCCAAGCGGGGGTCGGCGGCGAGCAGGTTGGCGACCGCCCCCGCGGGGTCCTCAGGGTCCTCGCCGATCCCGCGCAGGAACGCGGCGGGCTCGTCGGTGAGCGTGTACGCCGGCTGGCGCGCGGCGAGGCGCTCCAGCAGGGGGCCCATCTTCAGCAGCGCGTTCTCGGCGATCTTCGGCATCGAGGCGTGCCCCGCGACGCCTTCAGTGGTGAGAGTGAAGCGGAAGACCCCCTTCTCGGCACAGCAGACTCCGTAGCGGCGCCGGCCGCCGTACTCGAACACAGCGCCCCCGCCCTCGTTGACGAGCAGGTCGCAGCGGACCTTCTCGGGGTGCGTCCTCGTGAGCCATTCCGCCCCCAGCTCCCCGCCGGTCTCCTCGTCGACGACCGCCACCACCAGCAGGTCCCCGCGCGTGGGGCGCCAGCCGGAGCGCGCCAGCGAGATCGCGGCGGCCACCTCGGCGGCCACCTGGGACTTCATGTCCAGGGCGCCCCTGCCCCACACACAGCCCTCGGCGAGCTCCCCCGACCAGGGGCCCCGGCGCCACTCGGCGGGGTCGGCGAGCACGGTGTCGACGTGGCCGAGGTAGCAGAGCGTGGGTCCACCGGTAGCGCCGCGCAGCCGCGCCACGAGGTTCGGGCGCTCGGGCCGCGCCCCCAGCAGCTCGCACTCGAAGCCGGCGTCGGCGAGGAGCGCGTGCAGGTGTTCCTGCGCGGCCAGCTCGTTGCCGGGCGGGTTGACCGTGTCGAAGGCGATCAGCCGCTGGAGCAGCCCCACAGCGTCGGCGGCCAAGTCGGTGCTGGTCACCCGGCGATAGTACGCCGATCGCGGCGGGCCCCGGGCACGGCCGCGAGCAGCTCGCGCGTGTAGGGGTGCGTCGGCGAGCTGTAGAGCGCGTCGTTGGTCGCGAGCTCGACGATCTTGCCGTGGCGCATGACCGCAACGCGGTCGGCCATGTAGCGCACGACGGAGAGGTCGTGGGAGATGAACAGCAGCGCGAGGCCGAGCTCGCGCTGCAGCCGGCGCAGCAGGTTGAGGATCTGGGCCTGGATCGAGACGTCCAGGGCGGAGACGGGCTCGTCGGCGATCAGCAGCTTGGGACGCAGGGCGATGGCGCGCGCCACGCCGATCCGCTGGCGCTGGCCGCCGGAGAACTCGTGGGGGTAGCGGTTGTAGTGCTCGGGGTTCAACCCCACTGTGTCCATCAGCTCCCGCACGGCGCGCCTGCGCTGCCCCCGCTCGGCCTCCAAGCCGTGGATCGCGAACGGCTCGCCGATGATCGAGCCGACCGTCCTGCGGGGGTTCAGCGAGGAGTGGGGGTCCTGGAAGACCATCTGCAGCTCGCGGCGTACCGCCTTCAGCGGCGCGCCCTTCAGGCGGGCGATGTCGCGGCCCTCGAAGCGGATCTCCCCGCCGGTGGGTTCGAGCAGACGCATGACCAGGCGCGCGGTGGTGCTCTTGCCGCAGCCGGTCTCGCCGACGAGCCCCAGCGTCTCGCCTCCCAGCAGCTCGAAGCTGACCCCGTCGACCGCCCGGACAGCGTCGATCTGGCGCTGGAAGACGACCCCGCGGGTGACCGGGAAGTGCTTGACGAGGTCGCGCACCTGCAGCAGCGGCTCAGCCATCGGACCGCCACAGGCGCGCGCGCAGCTCGGGCTCCAGCAGGCACGCCGCCTCGTGTCCGGGCTCGCCCGGCACGGGCTCCAGGCGTGGGTCGGTCCGCGCGTGCTCGGGCTGCGCGTAGGGGCAGCGCGGATGGAAGTGGCAGCCGGAGGGGCGGTGGATCAGGCTCGGGGGGCGTCCCTCGATCGGCACCAGTTCCTCTCCGCGCGCGCGCTCGAGCGTCGGGATCGACCGCAGCAGGCCCCACGTGTAGGGGTGTCGGGGCGCGGCGAAGATCTGCTCGGTGGCCCCCCGCTCGACGATCCGCCCGGCGTACATCACCGCGATCTCCTCGGCCACCTCGGCGACCACCCCGAGGTCGTGGGTGACGAGCACGATCGCCATCCCCAGCTCGCGTTGCAGGCGGCTCAGCAGCGTGAGGATCTGCGCCTGCACGGTCACGTCGAGCGCGGTGGTGGGCTCGTCGGCGATCAGCAACTTCGGCTCGTTGGCGAGCGCCATCGCGATCATCGCGCGCTGGCGCATCCCGCCGGAGAGCTCGTGCGGGTAGGAATCGATGGGCCCGCCCGCCCCGGGACGCCCACCCACCTCGGGGAGGCCGACCAGCTCCAGCAGCGCAAGGGCCCGCTCCCGCGCAACGCGCTTGGAGACCTCGCGGTGGGCGCGGATCGCCTCGATCAGCTGCGCCCCGACGCGATGCAGGGGGTGCAGCGAGGAGAGCGAGTCCTGAAAGACCATCGCGAGGTCGTCGCCGCGC
Organism: uncultured Solirubrobacterales bacterium; assembly: GCA_963703395.1. Taxonomy (GTDB): domain Bacteria; phylum Actinomycetota; class Thermoleophilia; order Solirubrobacterales; family Solirubrobacteraceae; genus Palsa-744. Next base: position 3,059,519 of record OY969817.1, read on the forward strand.
AGTGCGCGCATCCGCTCCTCGGGGAGCGCCACCAGGTCGCGCCCCTCGAACAGGATCCGCCCCGAGATGCGCGCCCCCTGGGCTCGCGTGAGACCCATCGCGGTCATCGCGCAGACCGACTTGCCCGAGCCCGACTCCCCCACGATCCCGAGCGTCTGCCCGCGGTGGACCTCAAACGAGATCCCGTCCACGGCGTGCACTACCCCGTCTTCGGTGGGGAACTCCACCCGCAGGTCCTCCACGCGTAGCAACGGGTCGCTCATTTAAAGCGCACCCGAGGGTCGAGGTACGCGTAGGAGATGTCAACCAGGATGTTCGCCACGACGATGAACAGCGCGGCCAGCAGCACTGTGCCCTCGATGATCGGGAAGTCCGCGTGCAGGAGCGCGTCGTAGTTGAGCCTCCCCACTCCCGGTATGTCGAAAACCGTTTCGATCAGCAGCGCGCCGCCGAGCAGCGCGCCGAGGTCGAGGCCGAGCACGGTGACGATCGGGGTGATCGCGGCGCGCACACCGTGGTGCCCGATCACGCGCCGCTCGGAGAGGCCCTTGGCGCGCGCGGTGCGAATGTAATCCTGGTCGAGCACGTCGAGCAAGCTCCCGCGCAGCAGGCGCGCGTACACCGCGGCGAAGGTCGCGGCGAGCACGAGCCACGGCAGGATCAGCGAGGTGAACCATTTTCCGGGGTCGCTGCTGAAGCCGACGTAGCTGCCGGCGCCGGGGAAGATCCTGAGCTTGCCGATGTCGGAGGCGAACAGGAACAGCGCGATCAGCCCGAGCCAGTATTCGGGGGCGGAGATGAACACGAGCGCAGTCCCCATCGAGGCGCGGTCGAGCAGTGTGCGCCGCCGCACCGCGGAGACGATTCCGATCGCAAGACCGCTTACGAGCCAGATCACCGCCGCGCCGGCGGCGAGCGAGACCGTGGCGGGGAGACGTTCGACGATCAGGCTTTTGACGGAGGCGCTGCTGAAGTAGCTGTAGCCGAGGTCGAGGTGCAGGACCACCCCCTTCACGTAATCGTAGAACTGGGTGTAGAGCGGCTTGTCCAGTCCCAGCTCGTGCCTGATGTAGGAGACCGTGTGCGGGCTCGGACTCCGCCCTGCCCGCAGCCGCGCGGGGTCGGCTGTGGGCAGGATGTCGAACAGCACGAAGGTGAGCGCCGAGACGATGAACAGCAGCGCGACGCCCCAGAGGGTGCGTCGGAGGATGTAGCGGGTCATGGGGACCGCCCGTGGCGGAGCCCGGCCGTAACCGGGCCGGCCGAGCCCCACACTGGGTGGGTCACCTGCGGAGCTTCGTGCGCACGCCCCGATTCACCCTTTCTGGGTCCGTCGAACCGTGCCCGCACCGTGGCTCACTTCAGCGAGGTGAAGTCGTAGTCCCACGCGCCGTTGTTCCACAGCTGATCGACACCGGCGACGCCCTTGCTCTCGATGTTGGCCTGACTCACGAACACCCCCGGAGCGGCGACCGCCTGCTGGACGAGCATTTCATCGATCTTCGCCCACGCCTGCGCGCGCGCCGGTTCGCCGACCGCCAGCTCCGCCTTTTCCATCGCGGCGTTGATCTGGGGGTTGTTCACCTGTCCCCAGTTGGGGTTGCCGCTGGGAGAGATAGCCGGTCCGTAGAACGGTACGAACAGCACCGTCTGCGGATCGGCGAAGTCTCGCGTCCAGCCGGCGTTGGGGCAGACGTCGATCTCCTGCGCGGGCACCCCGCAGTATTTTTCGTACATCACAGACTTGTCCACGAGGCTGAGGTGGGTCTTGAAGCCGAGGCTCTGCAGCGCCTGGTTGACGATCTGCGCGGTCCCGCTTTCCGGTTCGCCGCTCACGCCGACCACCTGGAGAGTGTTGGCGCCGGTGTACTTACCGCTGGGGTAGCCGGCGAGCTTCATGTACTTCGCGGCGACCGCTGCGTCGCCTTCGGGGTGTTCGTTGTAATCGAGCTTCGGCCCGGCGGCCCCGCCGGCCTCTTCGTAGCCGGCCACGCCGGGGTAGAGGAAGTGCGTCATCGGCTGCGCCACGAGCGCCGCGCCGCGCACCTTGACGAGCGCGGTGCGGTCGAGCGCCGCCCACACAGCCTTGCGCGCGTTGAGGTTGGCGAGCGGCCCGTGCGCGTTGTTCAACGCGGAGTAGTAGGTGCCCGAGCCCGGCGTGAAGGTGATCTGCTGCGGGTAGTGCACGTAGGCTTCCTTGACGATCGACTGCGCGGGCGTGTCGTTCTGAACGAGGTGTTCGCCCTTGAGCACCTGCTGGCCGATCACGGCCTTCTGGCCGCCGATGTTGATGTCGATCTGGTCGAGGTAGGCGGGCCGGTAGTCGGTGTGCGGGTTCCAGCGGGGGTTGCGCACGAGCGTCGCCGACTTGCCCTGCTGGTAGCCGACGCCGAGGAACTTGCCGCTGCTGTCGGACTTCAGCATGTACGGCCCGGTCGCAACCAGATATTCGGTGCCGTAGGTCGAGGGGTGGTGGGCGTCCAGCGGTTTGGCGAACTCGGGCGGCACCGGAGCGGAGAGCGGCAGGCTCAGCGCGCCTGCGAGGATGCCGGCGGTGGGCTTGGTCAAGTGGAAGACGATCGTTTCGCTGCTCGGCGTTTCGATTCCGGGAATCGGGCCGCCCGTGGCCTTTTCGGCGCCCACAATGTCACCGAAGTAGGGGGGAAAGTAGGGGTTGGCGACGTTCGGGTTGGCGCCGCGCTCGATCGCGTAGGCGACGTCGCCAGAGTTGACTTCCCGGTTGACGGGCGGGCTGAAGTAGATGTGCGGCTTGATGTGCACAGTCACCGTCTTGCCGCCGTCGGTGACGACTGGGGCGCCTGCGGCGACGTCCGGTTCGAGCTTGGAGGAGGTGTTGGGTGGATAGGAGTAGAGCGGCCGCTGGGTCGCGGACATCACCGTGTAATCCTGGTCGGAGTAGGAGGAGCCGGGGTCGAGGTTTTCGAAGTCCTGTTCCTCGTAGACCGTCAGCACTCCACCGTGCTGCTTGCCGTAGAGCTGCTGGCCGGTGGGGGACTCGCCCGCCTTCAGTGGGATGCTGCTCGTGCTGGGCGAGTCGGTGCCGCTGGAGCCGCAGGCGGCGAGCGTGAAGGCGAGCAGTCCCGTGATCGCCACGCACACCGAAGCCTCTCTCCATCTTTGCTGGTTGAACATGATTCTTTCCCCTCCTCTGGGATTACGCGTTTGTACCCCTGGGGCTCGCCGGAAGACGGCGAACGGACCCCCCCTGTGCGTCTTGGTGCGTCGAAGTAAGAAGCTCATCTGTGACTCGCCCGCGGGTTGAGGGCGTCCTGTAGGCCGTCGCCGAGCAGGTTGAAGGCGAGCACAGTCAAAAGCAGCGCGAGGCCGGGAAACAGCATGTACCACCACGCGGTGTTGAAGATCGGGGTGGCGTCGGCGAGCATCTGCCCCCAGCTGGCGGTGGGCGCGCGCACGCCGACGCCGAGGAACGAGAGGGCGGCCTCGATCAGGATGTTGGCGGGGATCAGCAGGCTCGAGTAGACGATCAGCGGCGCGGTGAGGTTGGGAAGGATCTCGCGGAAGACGATGCGCGCGTTGGAGGCCCCCAGCGAGCGGGAGGCCTCGACGAACTCCCGCTCGCGCAGGGAGAGCACCTGCCCGCGCACGATCCGCGCGAGGTAGGTCCAGTTGAAGAGCGCGACGATCGCGACGATCGTGGAGGCGCCCGGTTGGATCGCCCCTTTCACGCAGCCGCGCACTCCGCACGCGGCCCCCAGCCCGAGGCCCACGAGCAGCAGCGGAAAGCAGAGCATGACGTCGATCGCACGCGAGAGCAGCGTGTCGGTGAGACCGCGGTAGAAGCCGGCGAGCAGGCCGACGACGGTGCCGATGAGGGTCGCGATCGCGGTGCCGACGACGCCCACCTCGAGCGACACGCGGGTCCCGTAGACGACACGCGCGAACACGTCGCGCCCGAGCTGGTCGACGCCGAAGGGGTGTGCAGCACTGGGCCCGAGGGGGCTGCCGAACGCGTCGGTGGCGCCCGGGTTCTGCACGTAGGGCCCGGGGACGCCGGCGATCTGGACGATCAGCGGCGCAGCGAGCGCCACCACCACGAGCAGCGCGACGAAGCCGAGTGAGACGAGCGCCACGCGGTCGCCGCACAGGCGCGTCCAGAAGAGCCGCCAGGGCGAGCGCGCCGCGATCCCGCCGCCCGCGTCGAGGAGGTCGGTGGGATCGAGGGCCCGCCCGCCGAGGGTGAGGTCCTGTAGGAGGATGTCGGCGGCGCCAGTCGTCATACCACAGCGACTCGGGCCGGGGAAGGCGTGTTTCTAATGTGGTGCATCAGCCATAGAGGTTCGACGTCATCCAGCCGGCGACCTCCCGCAGGATCTTCCGATTCCTGAGAGCCTTCCCGATATGGACACCCTCTTCGAGCCCGAGGACGCGGGCGAATCTCGACCCGCCCAGAGCGCGGCTGGGGGTAGCCGCAGGACAGGTGTGGCGGGGGGGAGCCGCAGGACAGGTGTGGCGGGGGGGAGCCGCAGGACAGGTGTGGCGGGGGGGAGCCGCACGACGGGTGCAGGAGGTGCGAAGGGAAGCCCCTCGGAGGGTCGAGGCTCCCCGGAGACTGGGGACTCCGCGGAGGGTCGGGACCGCCCGTTGGCGGCGCGCGTGCGTCCGGAGCACCTTGAGGAGTTCGTTGGCCAGACCCACCTGCTGAGCGAGGGCTCGGCGTTGCGGACGGCGATCGAGCAGGGCCACCCCCACTCGATGGTCCTCTACGGCCCGCCGGGCGCGGGCAAGACGACGCTGGCGCGAATGGTCGCCGAGCGCTCCCGCGCCGTGTTCGAGGAGCTGAGCGCGGTGCAGGCCGGCCGCGCGGAGGTCCGCGCCGTGCTGGAGCGCGCCGCCCACCGCCGCGCCACGAACGGGACGGGAACGGTGTTCTTCCTCGATGAGATCCACCGCTTTAACAAGGCCCAGCAGGACACGCTGCTGCCGGCGGTGGAGGAGGGCGTGGTCACGCTGATCGGCGCGACCACGGAGAACCCAGCGTTCGAGGTCAACGGGGCGCTGCTCTCACGAATGCGGGTGTACGCGCTGCAGGCGCTCTCGGCGGAGGAGGTCGCAGAGGTGCTGCGCCGCGCGCTCGCCTCGGGGGAGCTCTACGCCTCGATCGTGGACGCGAACGCCGGCGGGGAGGATGCCATCGCCGACGAGCCGGACGGCGGCAGGCCGGACGCGGTCCCCACAGCCCCCGAGTCGAACGGTGGAGCAACGCACGGCGGGGTCACGGTCGAGCCCGCAACGCTCGAGTTCTTGGCCGCGCGCGCGGAAGGCGACGCGCGCACCGCGCTGAACGCGCTGGAGCTGGCGGTCGCGACGGCGGCGGAGCTGGGTGAGAGCAGCGTCGGGGTCGCGCGCGCGGAGGACGCGCTGCAGCGTCGGGCGGTGCTGTACGACCGCAAGGGGGACCGCCACTACGACTACATCTCCGCTTGGATCAAGGCCACCAGGGGCTCGGACCCCGACGCGTCGCTGTACTACCTCGCGGTGATGCTCGAGGGCGGCGAGGACCCCCGCTTCATCGTGCGGCGCATGGTGATCTTCGCCTCGGAGGACATCGGCAACGCCGACCCCGCCGCGCTCGGAGTCGCGGTGGCAGCGGCGCAGGCCGTCGAGCACGTGGGGCTGCCGGAGGCGCGCTACGCGCTGGCGCAGGCCGCCATCTACCTCTCACTGGCGCCGAAGTCGAACGCCGCGGGCCGCGCGCTGGCGGCGGCGCAGCGCCACGTGCGCGAGCACGGCGCAGCGCCCGTCCCGGGGTGGCTGCGCTCTGGACCCCGGCCGGGGCAGGAGGTCGGAGGCTACGACTACCCGCACGACCGGCCGGGCCACCTCTCCCCGCAGGAGCTGCTGCCGGAGGAGGTGGCGGGCGGGCGCTTCTACGAGCCCGACGAGGCCGAGGCGGAGCTGGCGAAGCGACTGGAGCTGGTCCGCAAGGCGCGCGGGCGCTGATTTTGATGAGGACCCCTCCGGGGTCCGAGCGGCGTAGTCGCAGCGGACCCGGGCGAGGTGCAGAGTCCGATGGACGCCTGCGGCGCAACCGCGCGAGCTGCAAAGTCGGTGGCCCCACCCAAGGAATGCCCTCAGGGGAGCGATAATCGCCTGAGATGAGCTCCGTACCCCCCGAGACCGCCTCGACCTCAGCCGCGACCGCGCAGCCGCAGACGCTGCACTCGCGCAACCCCGCTACCGGAGAGCAGCTGGGGAGCGTGCAGGCGACCGCCCCGGAGAGGGTCGAGGAGGTGGTGGCGGCGGCGCGCAAGGTGCAGCCGCTGTGGGCGCTGCTGCGCGTGGAGGACCGCGCGCGCTACATGCGCAGCGCGGCGCAGGCGATCATCGACGAGTTCGACGAGCTCACGCAGCTGATCGCCCGCGAGCAGGGCCGCCCGCGGGCGGAGGTCGCGAGCATGGAGCTGCTGGTAGCGATCGACGCGCTGATCTGGGTCGCGGACGACGGGGCGCGAGTGCTGGGCTCCCGGCGCGTGGGGGTCCACCGCTCGATGGCCCTCTCCAGACGCGCGCGGGTCGCGTACGAGCCGTTCGGAGTGGTGGGGGTGATCGGGGCCGGGAGCGCGCCGTTCGCGCAGCCGCTCGGCCAGATCGCCGGGGCGCTGCTGGCGGGCAACGGCGTGGTGTTCAAGCCCGCGCGGCGCGCGTGCCTGGCGGGCGAGCGGATCGCCCGCGCGCTCGCACGCGCCGGCTTGCCGGAGGGTCTCGTGCGGCTCGTGCACGGCGGCACGCAGGTGGGGGTGGCGCTGGCGCGCGCGCCCGTGGACAAGGTGCTGTTCACAGGCTCCCCCGCGGTGGGGCGGGCGGTGGCGCGGGCGGGCGTCTCGCAGGAGCGGGAGGTCACGGTCGAGTTGGGGGGCAAGGACGCGATGCTGGTGCTCGCCGACGCGCACGTGGCGCGCGCCGCGAGCGGGGCGCTCTGGGCGGGCTACGCGGGGGCCGGGCAGGCGCGGGGCGCGGTGGAGCGGATCTACGTGCAGCGGGAGGTCTACGACCGCTTCCTCACCCACCTGGTGAACGGGGCGCGGGCGCTGCGCGTGGGAGATCCGGAGCGCCCGGGCGTGCAGGTCGGCCCGCTGGCCTCCGGACGGCGCCTGGAGCGCGTCCGCGAGCTGGTGCAGGAGGCGGTGGCGCAGGGCGCGCGGCTGCACTGCGGAGGCCCGCTGGAGCACCCGCCGGAGGGGTGCGCGCCGGGCGCGGCCTTCTACGCGCCCGCCGTGCTGAGCGCAGTGACGCACGAGATGCGCGTGATGCGCGAGCCGCTCGACGGCCCGGTGCTCGCGGTGATGGCGGTGGAGTCGACAGACCGCGCGATCGAGCTCGCCAACGACGGCGAGTACGCGTTGGGGTCCTCGATCTGGACCGCCGACCGCCCCCAGGGGCTGCGGATCGCGCGGGAGCTGCACACGGGGATGGTGTGGCTGAACGACCACCTCCCGGCGCCCGCCCTCGCGCGTGGCCCGTGGGGGGCGGCGGCCGGCGGGGGCCTCGGCCGCACGCTCGGCGAGACCGGCCTGCGCGGCTGCGCGCAGGAGAAGCTGATCGCGTGGAGCCCCTCCGGCGCGCGCGGGCTGTGGTGGGCCCCCTACGACCAGCTCCACGAGCGCGCCGCCCACACGGTTGCGCAGCTGCGCTCCTCCCGCGACGCCGACCGCGAGCGCGCCTGGCGCCACGGCATGGGCCCGCTCGCGCGCGCGGGGCTCAGAGCGCTGCGCCGTCCTTGAGCGCCTAACCTGTCGGTATGCCCGCCCAGGCCTACGCCGGCAAGGAGTGCGTCTGCCAGTTGCGCAAGGGGGTCTGCGACCAGTCGTGCGTGCAGGGGATGCTCGACACCCCCTTTTACATCGCCTGCTTGAAACTGACCGGCCGCCGCTGCGTGGTCGTCGGGGGCGGGGAGGTCGGCCTGGAGAAGGTGGAGGGCCTGCTGGCGTGCGCCGGCGAGGTGACGCTGATCGCGTCGGCCGCGCTGCCCGCCCTGCAGGAGCTGGCGCGCGAGGGCTCGATCCGCTGGGAGCGGCGCGCCTACGCCGGCGCGGGCGACCTCGAGGGGGTGTTCATGGCGATCGCGGCCACCGACGACACGGAGGTGAACATCCGTGTGTGGGAGGACGCCGAGCGCCGCGCGATGCTCGTCAACGTGGTGGACGTGCCGCCGCTGTGCAACTTCATCCTGCCCGCGATCGTGCGCACCGGCCCGCTCGCGATCGCGATCTCCACCGCGGGCGCCTCGCCGGCGCTGGCCAAGCGCATGAAGCGCGAGATCGCCGCGCTGTTCGGAGAGGAGTACGCGCGCCTCGCGGTGCTGCTCAACGAGGTCCGCGGCTGGGCGAAGGACACGCTGCCCACCTACGCCGAGCGCCGCGACTTCTTCGAGGGGATCGTGAACGGCGACCCCGACCCGATCGAGCTGCTGCGCAGGGGCGAGGAGGACGCGGTGCGCGAGCTGGTCGCGCGGGCGCGACGCGCGCACACGCTCCAGGTGGCGGGCGCCTGAGCGGTGGCAGCGCTCGAACTGGAGGGCCTGACGCGGCTGTACGGAGAACGCGAGGCGCTGGGGGGGGTCTCGCTGTCGCTCCAAGAAGGTCAGACGTTGGTCGTGCTGGGCTCCAACGGAGCGGGCAAGACGACGCTGCTGCGGGTGCTCGCGACGCTGCTGCGTCCCCACGCGGGCGTGGCGCGGGTATTGGGAGCCGAGCTGCCCGGAGAGGCCTGGGCAGTCAGAGGGCGGATCGGCCTGCTCGGCCACGAGCCGCTGCTCTACCGCGAGCTGAGCGCCCGCGAGAACCTGCGCTACCACGCCCGCCTGCACGGTGTCGGCTTTGGGCGTGTGGAGGAGCTGTTGGAGGCGGTGGGCATCGCCGGGCGTGTGGAGGAACCAGTGCGCACGCTCTCCCGGGGGATGGTGCAGCGGGTCGCGATCGCGCGCGCCGTGCTGCACGACCCGGAGCTGCTGCTGCTCGACGAGCCGCGCGCCAACCTCGACCCCGCCGGCGCGGAGCTCGTGGAGCCGCTGATCGGGCCGTCCTGCAACCGCACGCGGGTGGTGTGCAGCCACGACCCGCAGGCCGACCTCGCGGGCGCCGACCTCGTGCTCGGCCTGCGCGGAGGGCGCCCTGCGCTGCTGGCCCCCCCCGCGGCACTCAACGGCACAGCGATCAAGGACCTGTACAGGTGAAGACCGTGGTGGCGCTGCTGCGCAAGGAGCTGCTCGTGGAGCTGCGTACGCTGGAGTCGGTGCCGGGGATGTCGCTGTTCGCGGTGACCGTGTTCGTGGTGTTCCACTTCGCGCTCAACAAGACCGGCGTCAACGGGGACGAGGCGGCCGGGATCCTGTGGGTGACGCTGCTGCTCGCGGCGATGCTGGGGATCAACCGGCTGTTCGTCGCCGACGCCGAGGAGGGCGGCTTCGATGGGTTTCTGCTCGCGCCAGTGGACCGCAGCGCACTGCTCGCAGCGAAGGCGCTCGCGCTGCTCGCCTACCTGGTGGTCCTCGAGCTCGTCGCCGTCCCCGCGTTCGCGCTGCTGCTGCTCGAACCCTCGTTGGGGCCCGCGCTGCCGGACCTGCCGGGCGTGCTGCTGCTGGGGGACGTGGGGATCGCGCTGATCGGCACACTGGTGGCGGCGCTCGCGGTCCGCACTCGCGCGCGCGACCTGCTGGGCCCGCTGCTGGCGCTGCCGCTGCTTGTGCCGGTGGTGATCGGCGGGGCGCGCGCCACCGCGCCGCTGCTGACGCTGGCCCACCAGACGGGGCCCGCGCTGCGCTGGCCGCTGACGCTCGCGCTCTATGATCTGGTGTTCGGGCTGATCGCCTACGCTGTCTTCGACTTCCTCTTGGAGGATTAGTGACCCCCACCACTCCCCCCTCCACCGAGGGGCGCAGCAGGTAACGGAGCGAGATGTACGGTCGGGGCCTGCGCACGCTCAGCATCGCAACCGTCGCCGCGATGGCGGCCGCGCTTGGCCTGGTCTTCTTCTACGCGCCCCTGGAAGCCGAACAGGGCTTCCTGCAGAAGATCTTCTACGTGCACGTGCCCCTGGCGATCGTGGCGCTGTGCGGCTTCGTGGTCGGGGGGCTCCTGGCGATCCAACACCTGCGCACGCGCGACCCGCGTTGGGACCTGCGCTCCTACGTGGCGATCCACATGAGCTTGATCTTCGCCGTGGGCACGCTCGTCACCGGCTCGATCTGGGCGAAGGGCTCGTGGGGGCACTGGTGGGTGTGGAGCGAGCCCACACTCGTGTCGTTCCTGATCGTGTTCCTGCTGTACGCCACCTACCAGCCGCTGCGCTTCGCGATCGAAGACCCCGAGCGCCAGGCGCGCTACGCCTCGGTGTTCGCGATCACCGCCGGGGCGTTCGTGCCGATGAACTTCATCGCGGTGCGCCTCTCCACCGCCTACCTGCACCCGCGGGTACTCGGCCAGACCTCGAACCTGCCCGGCTCGATGGCGCTCACGTTCGTGGTCTCGCTGGCGGCGGTCGCGCTGTTGTTCGCGACGCTCTGCGAGTACGAGCTCACCGCCAAGCACGCCCGTGCGCAGCTGCGCGCGCTGCGCCGGCGGCTCACAACTGAGGTCACCACCGCGGGGAGATTTGGCGTCTGATGCCCGCTCTGCCCCTGCACACGGCCGGCAAGTACGTGGCGGCCGCTTACATCGTGTTGTTCGCGCTGGTGCTGATCTACGTGGCGATCATGGCGCTGCGCCTCAGTCGCATCGAGCGCGAGCTGGGGGAGCTGCTGGAGCTCTCCGAACGCCCGCCGACCGAGGACCCACCCCACGCGCGCACGGGCGCGCTGGAAGCCGGCGAGCCCGAGGGCGTTCGCGCCGAGACGACACCGGTATGAGCGAGCTGCTGGCGCTCGGGATCTCGCACAAGACCGCGCCGGTCGCCCTGCGCGAGCGCCTTGCGTTCACGCCGTCCGAAGCGGTGGCGCTCGCCCAGCGGATGATCGCCACCGCGGAGGTGCGCGAGGCGGTGGCGCTCTCCACGTGCAACCGCACCGAGCTCTACCTCGTGGTCGGCGACCCCGTGCGCGCCGAGGCGGAGGCGCTGGGGATGCTGGCCCGCCACGCGGGCATCGACCCCACGGAGCTCGCGCGGGAGATCTACACGCCGCGCAACTGCGACGCCGCCCGCCAGCTCTACCGGGTGACGGCGGGCCTGGAGTCGATGATCGTGGGCGAGGCCGAGATCCAGGGCCAGGTCAAGCGCGCCTTCGAGGCCGCGTTGCAGGCGGGCTGCACGGGGCCGCTCAGCAACCGCCTGTGGAGCGCCGCGCTGAGCACCGGCAAGCGGGTGCGCGCCGAGACCGCGATCGGCGCGAGCCGCGTGAGCGTCCCCTCGGTGGCGGTCGGTCTCGCGAGCGAGATGCTGGGCGATCTGCGTGAGCGCCACGTCGTGATCCTCGGGGCGGGCGAGACGAGCGAGTTGACCGCGCAGGCGCTCGCCGACCGGGGGGCGGGCACGATCTTCGTGGCCAACCGCCACGCCGACCGCGCGCTCAGCCTCGCGCAGCGCTTCGGCGGCTCGGTCGTCGGTCTCGACGGGCTGCCCGAGCAGCTCACGCGGGCGGACATCGTGGTCTCCTCCACCTCCTCCCCCCACCCGATTGTGGGTCACGAGGAGCTGGAGCTCGTGCTCGGCCAGCGCGAGGGGCGGCCGCTGCTGTTGATCGACATCGCGGTACCCCGCGACATCGAGCCGCGCTGCGGGGAGCTCGAAGGAGTGACGCTGTACGACATCGACGACCTCCAGACGGCGGTGGCGCGAAACCTCGACACCCGCGCCGGGGAGGTCCCGCGGGCGCAGGAGATCGTAGAGGAGGAGATCCACCGCTTCGCGGGCTGGCTCGGCCAGCTGGAGGCGCTGCCCACGGTCAGCGCTCTGCGCGAGCACGGCGACGCGATCGTGGAGCAGGTGCTCGCCGAGAACGACGGCCGCTGGGAGTCGGCCTCCCCGCGCGACCTCGTCCGCGTGGAGGCGCTCGCGCGCTCGATCGCCAACCGCATCCTCCACGAGCCCACGATCCGCCTGCGCAGCCTCTCGGAAGCCCGCAGTCACGCGAGCCTTCAGCTCGTGCGCGAGCTGTTCGGCCTGCGCGAGGACGCCGAGGTGCAGGCGCCCGGTGAGGACACCGGCCGATCTTCGATCGGTGGGCCGCCCGACGGGAGGCTCGCCGAGGTGCACGACCTGCGGCGCCGCCGCCGCAAGGGCCCGTAGGAGGCCCGGGAGGACAGATGCGGATCGGGACCCGCGGCAGCGCTCTCGCGCTGGCCCAGACGCGGTTCGTCGCCGGACTGCTGGACCCCCACCTGTCCGGGGCGGGTGGGGCGGGTGGGTCCTCAACCCTCGAGCTGGTTACGATCGCCACGAGTGGAGACGGTGGCGTCCCCGGCGGGGACAAGTCCCGTTGGGTGCTTGAGCTGGAGCGCGCGCTGAGCGCCGGGGAGATCGACCTCGCGGTGCACTCCGCCAAGGACGTCCCCGGCGAGCTGGCCGAGGGCCTGGCTCTGCTGGGCGCCCCCCCGCGCGCGGCGGCCGAGGACGTACTGTGTGTCGGAGAGCTCACCCCAACCCACCCCCCCGCGACGGAGGCCGCCGCCGAGCCCGACCCGCGGAGGTCTCCCCGGGGGGGCCTGGGGCAGCTCGCGCCGGGCGCGCGCGTGGGCACGAGCAGTTTGCGGCGCGCCGCCCAGCTGCGCGCCGCACGCGAGGACCTGGAGGTCGTGCCGATGCGGGGCAACGTGGACACCCGCCTGCGCAAGCTGCACGAGGGCGGCCTCGACGCGATCGTGCTCGCCCGCGCCGGCCTGCAGCGCCTCGGCCGCGAGGCCGAGATCGGCGCGGTGCTCGACCCCGCCCGCTTCGTCCCCTCCCCCGGTCAGGGCACGCTGGCGCTCGAGGGGCGCGCCGAGGATCGGGGCACGCGGGAGGCCGTGGAAGCGATCACCGACGCCAAGGCGTTCGCCTGCCTGCAGGCCGAGCGCGCCGTCGCGCACGCGCTCGGCGCAAGCTGCAACACCCCCCTTGGCGCGCACGCGCTGGACGCCGGCTGCGGCTGCCTGTACCTGCGCGCCTGGGTCGGCCTCCCCGACGGCTCGGCGTGGGTGAGCGACGAGCTGCTGGGGGGCTTCTACGACCCCGACGCGCTCGGGCGCCGCGTGGCCGAGCGGTTGCGTAACGCGGGGGCCGACGAGCTGTTGACCGATCGGGAGATCGGCCGAAGCCGGGAGACACGCGCCTTCGGCGCTGGCCGATTCGGGGATGCTGGCCGAACGGGGGATGCGAGCCGGAGGCGAGTGTCTCCCCGCTTCGGCGGAGCGAGTGTCTCCCTGATCGGTCCCCGTTTCGGCCAGCGCGGAGGAACTCGCCGTTGAGCACGCCTGAGACAGGGCGCGTCCACCTCGTCGGCGCCGGCCCCGGCGACCCCGGCCTGATGACCGCGCGGGCGCTCGAGCTGATCGCGCAGGCCGACGTGATCCTCTTCGACCGCCTGATCCCCACGGAGGCGCTGGAGGGCGCGCGCGCGGACGTCGAGCTGGTGTTCGTCGGCAAGGAGGGCGGCGGGCCGTCGATGCCGCAGGAGCGAACCGAGGCGTTGATGGTGCAGCGCGCGCAGGAGGGGCGAACCGTGGTGCGGCTGAAGGGCGGCGACCCGTTCGTGTTCGGCCGCGGCGGCGAGGAGGCGCTCGCGCTGCGCGCCGCGGGCATCCCGTTCGAGGTGGTGCCGGGAGTGACCGCGGGCGTGGCCGCCCCCGCCTACGCGGGCATCCCCGTCACCCACCGCGGGCTGTCGGCCGCGGTGGCGCTCATCACCGGGCACACCCGCGCGGACAGTCCCGACGGGCAGGCTGGCGGCGATCCCACGGTGGGCCGCGAGGACTCGGCGGAGGGCCCGGGGGAGGAGACCGACCTCGACTGGCCCGCCCTCGCGGCCTTCCCGGGGATGCTCGTCTTCTACATGAGCGTGCGCCAGCTTCCCGCACATCGCCGCCTCGCTGATCGGCGCCGGCAGGCCCGCCTCGGAGCCCGTGGCCGTGGTCGAACGGGGCACGCTGCCCGACCAGCGGACCGTGACCGGCACGCTCGCCACGATCGCCGAGCGGGCGCGCGAGGAGGGAGTGCGGGCGCCCTCGATCACCGTCGTGGGCCCCGTGGCCGAGCTCGCCGAGCAGCTCGCCTGGCGGCCGCCGCTGCCGCTGAGCGGGCGCTCCGTGGCGGTCACCCGCGCCCGCGCCCAGGCCAGCGGCCTGGCCCACCGGCTGCGCAAGCTCGGGGCCCACGTGGTGCAGGCCCCTGTCATCCGCATCCGGCCCTTGGAGGGGCCTCCGCTCGACCCCACCCCCTACGACCTGATCTGCCTCTCGAGCCCCCACGGAGTCGCCTGCCTGTTCGAGCGCATCGCGGCGGGAGGGCTGGACACGCGCGCCCTCGCGCGTACGCACATAGCGGCGATCGGCCCGAGCACCGCGCGCGCGCTGGCCGAGCACGGGATCGCTGCGGACATCGTCCCGGAGCACTTCGTCGCAGAGTCGCTGGTGGAGGCCCTCGCCGAGCTGCCCATCCGGCGCGCGCTGGTCGCGCGCGCCCGTGAGGCTCGCGACGTGCTCCCCAACGCCCTGAGCGCCCGCGGTGTCGAGGTGAGCGTGCTGGCGCTGTACGAAACCATCGCCGAGCCGCTCTCCGAGTGGTCGCTGGCGGCCGCCCGCGAGGCCGACTACATCACCTTTACCTCCTCCTCCACCGTGCGCTTCTTCCTGGAGGCCGCCGGCGGCCGCGCCGGCCTCTCCCCCACCACCCGGATCGTCTCGATCGGCCCCGTCACCAGCGCCACCCTGCGTGAGCACGGCCTGGAGCCCCACGTCGTGGCGCGGCGCCACGACGTCGAGGGAATCGTGGAGGCGCTGCTGGCGGACGCCGGTGGAGTCCCCGCAGACCACGCCCCGAGCTGATAGCACTCGGCCGATGCCCACTTCCCCGGGCGCGCTCGGCCGTCCCCGCCTGCACCTGCGCCGCACCGACTCGACCAACGAGCGCGCCCGCGCACTCGCGCTGGCTGGGGCGCCCCACGGAACGTTGGTGACCGCCGCCGAGCAGACCGCCGGGCGCGGGCGCCAGGGGCGGCGCTGGAGCGCGCCGGCAGGCAGCGCACTGCTGATGTCGCTGCTGCTGCGGGACCCCCCCGCGCTGCTCCCGCTCGTCGCGGCCGTCGCCGTCTGCGACGTCGCCGGGGCCGAAGCGCGCATCAAGTGGCCCAACGACATCGTGGTGCCGCGCTCGCCCGAGCGCCACGACGCGGCGGCGGGTACCACGGGCGCGGCGGAGCGGTCAGCGCCAAACGCCAGCGCCTCGAAGCCAAACGCCGCCGCCGAAGCAGTCTCCGCCGCCGAAGCGGGCGCCGCCACCCTCGCCAAGCTCGCGGGCATCCTCATCGAGGGTCGCCCACAGGAGGGCTGGGCGGTGCTCGGGATCGGCCTCAACGTGGCCGTGCGCGTCGAGGAGCTGCCCACCGAGCTGCGCGACACCGCAGCCACCCTCGGACGGCCGCCCGAGGATGTCGAGCCGCTACTCGCCCGGCTGCTCACAGCGCTCGAGCGTCGCCTCGGCGATCCCCCCACGCAGATCCTCGACGCCTGGCGCACGCGCGACGCGCTGCGCGGACGCGAGGTCTCTTGGGCCACGGGCCGCGGGCGCGCAGAGGGGATCGATGGCGACGGTCGCCTCGTCGTGAGACTCTCCGACGGCGGCCACACCGCGCTCGACGCGGGCGAGGTGCACCTCGCCCGGATAGATTGAAATGCTGGCGGGTGTCAGGCGCGAGCAGGTGTCGGGTAATGCATGGAATTGCGACTCAGGACACAGAATGAGCTTCGTCCGCTGGCCGGCTTACGCCGGCCAGCGGACACGATGGGCATGACCGCTAGCGCCCCGAATTGCTCATTCGTTGTGATAGCAAGCAACCCACCCTCGAAAGATGCACACGAACTTGGATTGATGGCACGGTAAAGCAGTCATCAGCCACCCAAAGGCTGGTTGCAAGCACCACTATTCACCTTCTACCGTAGTACCAACTCGTCCGCCGCCGGCGTCTTCGATAACAATTTTATAGATTCCCGTCACTTTGTTGAGATATTCAACTTCAAATTCACATTTATTCTTTACGGATGGCGCTGGTTCATACGTCTGCAGCTCACATTCTTTAACCCCGGGTTCAATTTTCATCCAATCCACGATGTCCCCCGAAAAGATAGTGAGGACAATTTTTCTTGAGAGGACTTCTACACTTTTGATTGTAAAAATAACTCTTTCTTTTACTTTGATCTTTGTAGGTGGTGGTTTGTTGGATGTAATTGTGAAAAAGGCGGGGGCTTTTGCGATACGCAGCCCTGCCCCATTTGCCTTCGAAATAGCGAAGCTGCCTGCTAGTACTCCAGATACTTCTCCACCTACCGAGCATTTTGCTTTACTCGATTTCTGGAAAGTAGCCAATACGAATAATTCACTGCCTGTCGCTTTGTTTTCCAAAATGAGGCTTTCCGGCCATTCTTTCGTGGCTACGCATTCATCCGATTTTGTGACACCCAACACTTTGCATTCAATATCCAAACCCGGTTCTCCGCTACCGGTGCTGGTGAGCGTTTGCAGCACTTTCGCCCCTTCGTTGAAGGATTCCTCTTGCCAGGGGAGGTCTCTTGCTTCGGCTTTTTCTATTTTTTCACAGTTTTCTACATTCCTGCATTTTGCGGAGGAAAGTTTTACTTCGTTTATTCTCGCGTGTTCCCCAGGCCCAACGTGGCCTATCCCTTCGACTGCACATTCAACCGATACTTTTCCTATAATCGGCACTTTAGTATCGGTCATCCTCAAGGACCCCACGAATTTGACTTCCTCCGTTCCCGTTACTTCCTGCCATGCCCATTTACCTGCTCCTTCAGCTTTGCTGCACTGGTGTTCTGAGTACTTGGTGCTCGACCCTCCTTCTGCGCATTGTTCCCAAGCCGCAGAAGCGGACGCTGCCGCGGCCATGCCCACCGTGAACACAACCACGAGGCAGAGCCCCGTCATCTTTAGAGACTTCATTGCGTATAGCTCCCTTCACTTCCAATAGTGGCTCCTGATCCCGAGGGGATCCTCGGGTTTACAGGTGTCTTCCTACGCATCCGTCTCGCGGAAGTCAAGAGGACAATGCGAAACCCAATGCCCTGGACGCCCCTCGCCCCAAGATTGTCTCCAACTCCATCTCACTGGCCCCACCCGAGCAGAGCCGAGTCCCGCCGTCAGGAGACCACACGCACAGTCTCCTGACGGCGCCACCGAGGAGCGTCAGTCCGTGACCTCCGACGCTTCGATCGCGGGAGTCTTAGGCCGGGTCGCTTTCGGCCGGGCCGCTTTTCTCATGCCAGTCTTTTTCGCGCCACCGGCCGACTTTGCGCCGCCCTCGGCGACGCTCACCGCCTGCGTCTCGCTGGGCACCTCTGCGCCCTGGGCCGGCGCCTTCGCGCTCGAGGTCGACGCCTCGGCGCTCGGGGGGGCCATCTTCGCGCGCGGGGCTGACGTGCTCGAGGACACCGCCTCGGCACCTGTCTGGTTGGCAGTCTCCGCCTCACCCCCCTTCGCGGCTGACACCTCCCCGTTCGAGCTCGCAGAGGCGGGAGTCGCAACCTTCGGCACCTTGCGCTTGCGCTTGTTGGTGCGCGCGCGGCGCTTGGGGAAGTTGCGCAGCAGCTCGCGCGCGAGCGCGGGGGGCTTGCGCGCCATGCGCGTGCGCGCGCCGCGCAGCGCCTCCTCCGCCTCCGGGGTGTGCGCCAGCGCCGCCGCCAGCAGCGCCGCCGCGAGGCGGCGGTCCTGCTTGCGCGAGGCGTGGATCAGCCGCCGCGCGTTGCGCGCGTGCGCGCCGCCGGAGGAGTTCACCAGCAGGCCCAGCAGGCGCTTGGTCTCGGGCCACCGCTGAACCGCGTACTCCTCGTGCAGCTCTCGCGTGTACTCCGCGAGGCGCCAGATCCATGCGCTCGCCTGGTCGCGGCTGCCGATGCGCCGCTCCACGAGCGCGCGCAGCAGGATCTTCGAAGCCTCCCTCCGTTCGGCGAGGGGCCACGCGCCGATCACGTCGATCGCGGTGTCGAACGCGTCCGCGTCGCGGCCTGCCGCGATGTCTGCGAGCGCTCGTAATCTCAGCTGCGGGCTCTTGTTGCGCTGCACCGCGGTGATCAGGAAGCGGCTCTTGAGCTCCCCAGTGCGGTCGTAGTGCAGCATCGCCCGCGCGCGGCGCCACCCGGTCGCCGTCACGCGCGCCCCCGCGAGCGCCGCCCACACGTGCTGCTCGCCGTAGTCGAGGTTCTCCACTGCGATCCGCCACAGCTCCCGCTCGAAGACCGCGAAGCGCCGCTCCTCCTCGGCGCACACAGGCAGCACGCGGCGCTCCACCCGCATCCTGCGGCCCCGCCCGCGGCGCACGGGCCCCACCACGATCGCGCCGCCGCGGTACACGTCGCGGTCGAGCAGCGAGTGCAGCGTCACCACAGGGTCGTCGTGCTTGGTCGCGGGGTGCACGAAGTCCACCACCAGCCCCGCCTCCTTGCCCGGGTGGCGGCGCGTCACGCGGCCCACGCGCTGCTGGTAGATGCGCCGGGACGCCGTCGGCGCGAGGTGCACGCAGACCGTCGCCCGCGGGCTGTTCCACCCCTCCGCGAGCAGCTGCGCGTTGATCAGCACGTCGATCTCCCCCCGCTCGTAGCGCGCGAGCGCCCACGCGAGCTCGCGCTTGGGGGTCTCCCCCGAGACCGCCTGCGCCTTGATGTTTTCTGCGCGGAACGCCTCCGCGAGGTTGTAGGCGTGGCGCACCCCCGCCGCGTACACGACCCCGGGCACCCCGTTGAAGCGCGTCTTGTAGAGGTTCGCCATCGCCATGTTGAAGGGCTGCTGGTCGAGCAGCTGCGCGAGCTCGTCCTGGTCGAACTCCACGTCCACCTCGCCGCGGCGCAGCGGAACCTTCGCGATCGTGCGCACCCCCACGCCCGGGGGGATGCGCACGCAGCGCAGCGGAGAGATCACCCCCCGGCGCGCCGCCTGGGCGAGGTCGAAGCGGGAGGTCTGTGTGGGGAACAGGTCGGTTACGTGGCGCGCGATCAGCGCCCCCGTGGCGGTCATCCCGATGAAGATCGGGCCCGTCCACGCGCGGATCGCGCCGCTCGTCTTCTCCCCCAGCGCCGTGTGCGCCTCGTCGCAGATCACGATCGTGTAGGCGCTCGAGATCTTCCCGGCGTTGCGCACGAACCACTGGTAGGTCTCCACCGACACGGGGCCCTTCGTGGAGTCCTCCCCCATGTACAGCGGGCGGCTGATGCGCTTGGAGTAGCCCCGGTCGCGCAGCTCGCCGAGGAACTGGTCCACGAGGTTGCGCCGGTGGGTGAGGATCAGGACGCCCCCTGTTTGCGAGCCCTCTACGAAGCCCAGCGCCGCCACCGTCTTGCCTGCGCCGGTGGCGTGCTCGAACCAGAAGCGCTTCGCCGCGTTGGGGTCCTCGGGCTGGTCGGGGAGCGCCTCCTCCTCGTCCTCGTCGACCCAATCCCGGGGCTCCTCCTCGCTCTCCTCCGCCTCCTCCTCGGACTCGTCGCTCTCGGGCAGCGGCTCGAGCTCGTCCTCCAGGTCGCCGAGCTCCTCCTCTTCCTCCGCCTCCTCTTCCGCCTCCGCCTCCTCGTCCTCGGGGTGGGCGGGCATCCCATCCTCCTCCCGCTCCGCGAGCCCGTTGGCGGCGGGGGCTCCGTTCTCATGGCCGACGCTCGCCTCCGCGCCGAGAATCGCCGCCGAGGCGAGCAGCTCCGGCGAGGCCATCGCGGCGGCGCGGCCGTTGCCGTTGCCCACGTTGCGCTCCGCCTCCGCCAGTAGCGCCGTGAGGGTCCCCGAGAGGGCGTCCACCTGGTGCGCGGAGAGCACCGTGCCGTCGGCCAGCCGCGGCTCCTCGTCGGAGAGCACCCGTTCCAGGCCGAGCAACAGCGAGAACTCCCTCCGCCATGCCGTCGAGGGGTACTTCGCCTGTTCGTCGAGCTCCGCGAGCGCCGCATCCAGCGCGCGGCGGCGCGCGCTGCCGCGCACCAGCGCCACCGCGGACTCCTCACCCTCGTGCAGGAAACGCTCGCGCACGAAACTCTCCGCACGCGCGATGTCGGCGGAGCTTGGAATGGACGCGGCCGCGAGGGCCACTGGGGTGGACTCGGCCATGGAGGCTCTGGACTTCGAGACGGAGCCGACGCAGAAGAGAGCTCTGCGTGGCTCGGAGCGCCGGCACGGTGCCGGCAGACCCCTGGGTACCCTGAGCAACCCGGCTCCGGGTCCCTCCAGGATATAGCACTCGCCGGCCGGATTGAAGGGGGGCCGAAGCCAGCGGCGATCCGAAGCCGGTCGTGCGCACTGGGAGAATGCCCTGTGGCCGGTCGAGGGGGGGTGCGAACGAACCAATCTGGCACCCTTACCGCGATGGCACCGATGCGGCTCTTCACGCTCGCCGGCGCGCTGGCGCTCCTCGCGTTGCTCGCGGTCGGGCTCGTCCAGTTGGCGGGGCGCTCGAGCTCCCCCAAGACGACCGCGGCGGCGCGGCTCACGGCGGCGCAGACGCAGGCGCGGCTGGCCGGCTCCCCGGCCCCGCTCGCGGCGCTGCACGCCCAGGCCGGCGAGCTGCTGGACGGGGGGGGAGCGCTGCGGGCGCGCCTCGCCTCGCTGCGGGGGTGGCCGGTGGTGGTGAACAAGTGGGCCTCCTGGTGCGAACCCTGCAAGGCGGAGTTCGGCGCCTTTCAGCGCGCCGCCGCGAACCTCGGGCGGCGGGTAGCGTTCATCGGGATCGACTCCGGCGACACCTCCCGCGCGGAAGCGCTCCGCTTCCTACGCTCTTTTCCCGTGAGCTACCCGAGCTACTACGATCCCACCGGCCGGCTCGGCGTGGAAGCGACGGACTCCTCGTTCACGCCCGTCACCGTCTTCTACAACCGCGCCGGCGGCGAGTACCCCCGCCAGGGGGCCTACCCCTCCGCCGCGAAGCTCGAACGCGACGTCGAGCGCTACGCACTGGGCGCGTGAGCTGTGCGTCACCCGCTGCACGCGGAGCCGCACCCGTGACGCGCGGGAGCCCTGCCCCGCAGGCCCCTTCGGAGGTGCAGGTGAGCCTTGCCTGAGGTGCGCGTGGACCCGCTCAGCGGGCACAAGACGATCGTCGCCGGGGAGCGCTCCAGGCGGCCCGGCGGCGAGCCGCGCTGCGTTCCGCCGGACCCGATCGATCCTGAGAGCGACCCCTTTGCGGAGGGCCACGAGGACCGCACCCCTCCCGAGCTGTACGCGCTGCGGCCCACGGGCGCTCCCCCGGACACACCCGGCTGGCGCGTGCGGGTGGTGCCCAACCTCTTTCCCGCACTCACCCCCGCCTCCGCGCTGTGCGACCCCGCCGCCGGCGGAACGCCGGCCATCCCAACCGATCCAACCCCCCACCGCTCCTGCGCCGCCCCCGACGGTGAGGTCCACCCCGGGGACGAGCGACGAACTCCCGGCACGCACGCGGAGGCGCGACCCGACCTGTTCACTGCGAGGCCAGCCACGGGGGCGCACGAGGTGATCGTCAACGCGCCCCAATCGGTGTACTCGCTCGCGGAGCTCGACGTCGAGCAGGTGGCGGCGGCGGTCGAGGTGTGGCGCGAGCGGATGCGGGTGCACGCGGAGTGCGCGTACGTGCAGCTGATCGTCAACGAGCGCCGCGAGGCGGGAGCGTCGCTGCCGCACACCCACGCGCAGCTGTACGCGCTGGACTTCGTGCCCGCCGACGTGGCGCGCGAGCGCGAGCGCACGGGGGCGTACGCGGCGCGCACGAACGGCGGCGAGCTGCTCGGGGACCTCCTCGCCGAGGAGGTGCGCCGCGGGGAGCGGATCGTGGCGATCGACGAGGAGGCGGTGCTGATGGCCCCGTACGGCTCGCGCGTGCCCTTCCAGCTGATGCTCGCCCCCCGCCGGCCGCGCGCACGCTTCGAGGAGGAGGGCCCCACCGGCGCGGCGCTGCTGCACGACGGCCTGCGCCGGCTGGCGCGCCACCTCGGGACGAGCCCGCCGCTGAACCTGTGGGTGCGCACCGCCCCGCGGGGGGCGGAGCGCTTCTGTTGGCGCATCGACGTGCTCCCGCGCCTCACCCACCTCGCGGGACTCGAGCTCTCCACGGGGGTCAACCTCAACATCGTCGCCCCCGAGGACGCCGCGGCGCTCCTGCGGGAGGTGTGAGCGGGTTTCCGCGCCCCCCAGGCTGCTGCGGGCCAAGCAACGCGCCGCGCCCACGGCGGTCTGGGCGGCTCCTATAGGCTGCCCCCACCGTGCCCCCACTCGAGCGCACCGTTCCGCGCTTCGCCGCGGAGCCCCCTCAGGAGGGGCTGCCCTACGGCCGCTGGGCCGAGCGCCTCGGCCGCGAGCTGCTCGCGGCGTGCCTGGAGCTGGCGCAGGCGCACGAGGACCTGGGGGAGCCGGGAGAGATCGCGTGGTTCCCCGACCGCAGCTGGCACGGGCACACCTACGTGCCCGCCACCGCGAGCACCTCGGGGGGCTACGAGCTGTTCGGCTACGTGCGCTACCTGTCTCCGGAGGAGCAGGGGGGCGAGCCGAGCGGCTTCTCGGCGCACGTGGACTTCACCGACGAGACCGCCGCGGCGAACCCGCAGTGGAGCCTCGACCTCTGCGACGAGGTGATCGGCCGCTGGCGGGGGGGCGGCAGCGAGGAGGCCGCGATGACGCTGATCTGGGGCCGCCCGCTGGTGGCCGGCGGCAGAGTGGTCACCGCGGAGCTCGGCGAGGACACGGTGGACCAGTGTGAGCTGCTCGAGAGCCGCTTCGCGCTGATCGCCCCCGACGACTACCGCCACGACCTGCTGGAGATCAAGCTGTGGAGCGCCAAGGGCCGTGAGCTCGCCAGAGAGTCACTCTACGAGGGCGAGCAGGAGGAGGAGGATTTGGAGGGGGGGGACCGGGCGGAGTGAGCCCACGAGGGCGGTGTGTCCCGCTTGGCGCAGAGCGCCGGCCCGGCGAGACCCGCCACCCCGGCGCGGCGGGCCGATCGCTCGCCCCTGCCGCAACCGGGCCCGCCTGCGCCGGCGGGCCCTCCCGCACACGGCGAGCCAAGTCGTGGGCGCGAGGCGTCCCAACTTCAGATTGTGAGAAAACTGCCGAGTAGTGGTGCATGCGGCGACGGCACGCGCGTCTCAGCCTGACCAGCCAGGTTGCGCTGTGGAGCCTGGTCCCGATCGTCGCGCTCGGATTCGTCCTAGCGCGGGTGCTGCAGACGCAGATCGTCAGCCGCTCGCTCGCGGACGCGGGCCAATCCGCACAACTGGTGGCGCGCCTGGGCATCCAGCCCCGGCTGAGCCCCCGCGACCTGCGGGACGGGCTCGACCCGCAGGGGGTGCGGGCGCTCGACGAGCAGTTGCACGCGCGCTCGGTGACGAGCAACCTCGCGCGGATCAAGATCTGGAGCGCGGCGGGTCGGATCGTGTACTCCGACGACCACACGCTGATCGGCCGGAGCCCTGAGGAGAGCGACGACCTGCGCGACGCCCTCGTCGGAGATCCCCACCCGGCTGCGCTGGTGACTCCAAGCCCCCACAGCGAGACCGCCAGCGAGGTCGGCCTCGGGCGGCTCGTCGAGGTGTACGTGCCCCTGCGCTTCGCCCGCTCCGGCCCGCCGGCGGGGGCGTTTGAGATCTACCTGAGCTACCGGTCGATCGCCGGGGCGATCACCGACGACGAGCGCACGATCGCGCTGTTGGTGTTCCTGGGCCTCGCGCTGCTGTGGGCGATCCTGTACAGGATCGTCGCCTCCGCGTCGAGGCGGCTGCGCCGCCAGACGCAGGAGAACGATCGCCTCGCGCGCTACGACACGCTCACGGGGCTGCCCAACCGCACGCTGTTTCGCGAGCGCGCCGCCCGGGCGATCGGGCCCAACCCCACGCTGTTTCGCGAGCGCGCCGCCCAGGCGACTGAGTCCGTCCGTACGCACGCGGGTCCGGCGGGGGGCGCGGACGGGGAACAACTGCTTGACCGACCGCCGGCTGGCGGGGAGTCGGTCGCGGTGCTGCTGCTCGACCTCGACGCGTTCAAGCAGATCAACGACACGCTCGGCCACGGCGCCGGCGACGCGGTGCTGCGGGAGGTGGCGGCGCGCCTGCGGGCGCAACTCGACTCCGACACCCTGCTCGCACGTCTGGGCAACGACGAGTACGCGATCCTCCAGCCCCGCGTCCGGGGCGTCGAGGGGGCGCTGGCGCTCGCCGCGGCGGTCCAGGCCGCGCTGCAGGCCCCGGTGACGTTCGACGGGGTTGCGCTGAACGTCGAGGCGAGCGTCGGGATCGCGCTCGTGCCCGACCACGCGCGCGACGCGGACGAGGTGCTGCAACGCGCCGACCAGGCGCTCGACCGCGCGCGAACGCGGCGCGGACGCGTGGAGGTGTACTCGCCTGAGCACCACCGGGTGAGCGCCGAGCGGCTGGCGCTGCTCGGCGAGGTCCGCCCCGCTCTGGAGCGGGAGGAGTTCGCGCTCTTCTACCAACCCCAGATCGCACTGCGCACGGGGCGCGTCACGGGAGTGGAGGCGCTGCTGCGCTGGCACCACCCGCAGCGCGGCATGATCCCGCCGCTGCAGTTCATCTCGCTGATCGAGCAGACGGCGCTGGTGGGCCCGGTGACGCTGCACGTGATCGACCTAGCGCTGCGCCAGTCCGCGCGCTGGCGCGAGGCGGGCCTGCACCTGGGGATGTCGGTGAACCTCTCCGCGCGCAACCTCCACGACCCCGAGCTGCCCGAGCAGATCGCCGCGCTTCTGGGGCGCCACTCCGTTCCCGCGGCGACGCTCACCGTGGAGGTCACCGAGAGCGCCGCGATGGCCGACCCCGCCACGGCGACCGGCGTGCTGGAGGCGCTGCGCGCGCTGGGGGTGGGGGTGTCGATCGACGACTTCGGGAGCGGCAACGCGTCGATCGCCTACCTCGCGAAGCTGCCCGTGGGCGAGCTGAAGATCGACCGCTCGTTCGTCACCCCGATGTGCGAGAGCCCCCGCGACGAGGCGATCGTGCGCACCACGATCGACCTCGCCCGTCACCTGGAGCTGCACGTCGTCGCGGAGGGCATCGAGACCGCCGCGGTGTGCGAACGCCTCGCCGCGATGGGCTGCGACGCCGGCCAGGGCTACCTGATCTCCCGCCCCGTCCCGGCCGAGGAGCTCACCCCGTGGCTCGCGGGCCGTATCGGCGAGGACTCCGTGGCCGCCGGCTCGCCCGTTGAGGGCGCGCGTCCGACTGCGTACCCTTGAGCGCGGATGCGAGCCTTCAGAGTCACCCTCACCGTCGTGCCAAGCCGGCGCCCCGGGCGCCCTGAAGGCAGCCCGGGACACAGAACCGCGTCAGGCGATCGTGACCGTGGTACGCACCGGCGGGCCGCCTGAGCGAGCGCGGAGCGTCAGCGTGTAGCGTCCGGCGGGCAGCGCGCGGCGGACGCGCAGGGTCAGGCGCTCGATGCCTTCGATGCGATCCGCGGTGCCCACCGCATAGAGGAGCCCCCCGCGCCCAAGAGTCACGTGGGCCATCGCGGAGGAGGTGAATTTGACCGTCGTCGTGACGAGCTGGGTCGAGCACTTCTTCTGTTTGACGTGCTTGGATTTGCCATGGACCTTGACGGTCTTGCTCGTCGTGGTGCATGTGACCAGCTCGACCTTCCCTGCGGGCCCGGCGGGACCGGGCGGTCCCTGCGCGCCGGCGGCCCCCGGAGGGCCCTGCGGGCCGGTGGGCAGAGCCGGCACGGGGCCGCCCGTGTAGGTGAGCGTGACCTGGCCGTTGCCCGCATTCGAGCCCAGGCTGCTGGATACGGTGAAGGCACCCGCGCCGAAGAGGTCGCTGCCGCCGCCACCGCCGCCGGCGATGCCTTCGCCGAGCCTGACACCGCCGCCGCCACCGCCCCCGAAGAAGCCCCCGCCCCCACCGCCGCCGCCACCGTTCTGAGCAGCGACGCCCGCGCCGGCTCCGCCCTGGCCGCCCAGGCCAATGCCGCCCGGGAGATCGGAGCCGTTCCCGCTCGCGCCGCCCGCGCCGCCAACCGTTTGGCTGCCGAACGCACCACCGTGCGCCACGGCTCCGTTGCCGCCGGCCACCCCGTCGTTGCCGCCGCCTTCGGCACCATTCTGGAAGGCGCCGCAGCCACCTCCGCCGGCGGCTAACAGCAGCGGCGCGCCACCTGCGTAGGCGACTGTCGAGGCGCCTCCTCCTCCGCCCCCGCCGAATCCGCCGGTGCCGGTGCCGCCGGTGCCGCCGCCTCCGACACCGCCCTGCCCGCCCGTGGGGGTGCTCGTGTCACCGCCCACCCCGCCGACCACTATCGACAGCGTGGATCCCGGTGTCACAGAGAATGTGGCCTGCAACCGGCCGCCCTTGCCCGGCGCGCAGGGTTCCCCGCTCGACCGGCCTCCCTGACCGCCACCCGCACCAGTCGCAGCGACCGTGAGCTGGTCCACGTTGGCAGGGACCGTGAAGGCGCGTGAGCCAGGAGTCGAGTAGATCGTCGATTCGGCGGCCGCATAGGCAGGGACCACTCCTCCTAGCACGATCGCAAAAGCCGCAAGCAACGATCTGCGGCACCAAGGGCGCAGGGACGCAGCATTGATGGTTCCGGGCACGGGATCCCTCCTGAGTTGGTGGTGCGCCACTCTATACATGGCACCGGCGGGTCCTTCGCCGGCGGGGGAGCCGGCCCTGGGCCGGCTTGACCCGCTCGACTGGCGGAGCGGCGAGTTCAGCGGCGGCGGGCGCTCGCAAATGCGGTGCCTCCCCACAGCGCCCGCCTGGTCGAGGACCCCTACCCTAACGGTCGATGCGAGCCCTCGTGCAGAGAGTCACCCGCGCCGCCGTGCGCGTGGAGGGCTGCGAAGTGGCGAGCATCGGCCCGGGGCTGCTCGTGCTGCTGGGGATCGCCCACGGCGACGACTCCGCCGCAGCCGAGCGGTTGGCCGCTAAGGTGCGCGCCCTGCGCGTCTTCGCAGACGCCGAGGGCCGCATGAACGAGCCGCTGGGCAAACGCGAGATCCTGTGCGTCAGCCAGTTCACCCTCTACGGCGACGCCGCGCGGGGTAACCGCCCGAGCTTCGCCGCCGCCGCCGCGCCCGCGCACGCCGAGCCGTTGTACGAGCGCTTCTGTGACAGGGCCGCCGCAAAGCGAGGGGTGTTCGGGGCGCGCATGGACGTGGAACTTGTGAACGATGGGCCCGTCACACTGCTGCTAGAGGGGTGATTACACTCGCCGACATATGTCGAACGTGCCCACGCTACCCAAAACGATCTTCAACCTAGAGAAGAAGGACATGTCAGGCAACGAGCGTGTCGGGTGCCCCAATTGGTCACAATTGGTCTCGGATCCAGGCTTAGGTGCAGTTGAGTGGGAAGTCGGTGCCACCTACGTGAAACGAGCTGGTGCCACGTGACATCGTAAACAGTCCATACGGTCGGCCGACCAGTGAGAGTTTCCAGCCATGGAAGTCGTGGAGCTTCAAATACGGATACCCCGCGGTGTTTGGCTTCGGGTAATGGCAGCCGTAGAGGGCCTTTGCGTGGGTCTCGCTGCTGTTCTCCCAGGCGTATAGCGCCAACGCCGGTGGGCACGCGCGGGCCGGGGAGACGTTGTGCAGGCCGTACACTTCCACACCCGTCCTCACGGGTTTCTGGCACTCGTAGGTCTTCGGTGGCGAGGCGGATGCTCCGGCAGTCCAGATCGCCAGCGCGACGAGCAGGGCGGTCGAGACGCCGACCGTGGAGCGGTGAATCATCGGTCGATCCTATCGGTTGGTCGCAACGGACCCGAGAGGAGGGTCAACCACAGCGCGCCCGCGATCGCCGTCGCGATGCCGTGGGTACCATCGGCGGCGTGCTCTCCAACCGCATTGCCCTGGCTGCCTCCGCCACTGCCCTGAGCGCTCGCACAATCACCGCGATCGTGACCGCGACTTGTCTGGGCATCGGGCTGGTCGCCTGCCTCGGATGCGGCTCATCGGGCCGAGGAGCGTCCACACCAATCGCGATGTCCGCCGCCACGACACGCACCACCGGCACGCCGACCGCGACCCAAGCGGTCCCCTCAGCCACCGCCACCACGACAATCTCGACGCCCGTGAGAGCCCCACGGCCAGCTCTTGCCAGGCCGGCGATCATCCAAGATCCAATCCCGTTCGGACCTCGGCGCAAGCGGGAGATGGAGGCATATGCGTTGCGCCACTACGGCCTTGACACCTACCGCCTGACCGATCCCCATGTGATCGTCATCCACTACACCGAGACGCCCGACCTCCAATCCACCTACAACACCTTCGCATCAGACCGGCCCGATCTCGAGTTTCACGAACTGCCCAACACGTGCGCGCACTTCGTGATCGACAAGGACGGGGGCATCTACCAACTGGTGCCTCTCGACATCATGTGTCGGCACACCGTCGGGTTGAACTGGACGGCGATCGGAATCGAGCACGTCGGCTACAGCGACCAGGAGGTGCTCGGCGACTCCCATCAGATGGCCGCCAGTCTGCGGTTGGTGCGCTGGCTTCGCTGTCGCTTTCACATAGCGGTGCAAAACGTCATCGGGCACAACGAGAGCCTTTCGAGCCCCTACCACCACGAGAACGTGCCGGCATGGCGCCTACAGACGCACAGCGACTTCAAACACGCCGACATGCAGACCTACCGCCACCGCCTACGGGAAGCGGGGATGTGTCCCGCCGCCGGCGGCGGATGAGGGTGGTGCTCGGAGCTGCCAGTCCCTGCCGCGGTTGGCGCCGGAGATCACGTGGATCGCGCTGGCGCACGCTCACCCCCTCCCAGGGTGGAAACTACCGGGAGGGGCCGCCGGCGAATCGTGACGGTCAGCGACCCAAAGGGTCGCTGACCAGAACATCCCGCCTCACGATGGCGGGATGTTCTGGTTCAGATGGAACAGGTTGGTCGGGTCGTAGCGGTCCTTGAGCGCGCGGAGCCGGGCGAACTTCTCGGTCCCGTAGGCCGCCTGCACCCGATCCTCGCCCTCGGAGGAGAGGAAGTTGATGTAGGCGCCGCCGGTCAGCGACGGCTCGATCTCGGCATAGAAACGCTGGGCCCAATCGATGTGGGTCTCCAGCCCGCCCGGCTCGTGGGTGGAGGCGATCGCGTTGAGCACGAACGGCGCCTGGCGCTCGCCGTGGGCGGTCTCGTCCCCACCGATACGGGCGATCGCGCCGCCGAAGTGCTGGATGTGAATCTCCGAGGACGGGGAGGTCGCGTTCTGATGGAAGCGGGCCATCGTCTCGATCGCGTGGTCGTCGAGCTCGCGGAAGTAGCCCGCCTTCATGTACGCCTGGGTGCCCTTCGGCCAGAGCGCGTCGAGCAGGCTCTGCATCTGCACGTAGGGCATCGGGCCGACCAGGTCGGCGACGGGGTCGCCCAGGTCGCGGATCGGCTGCAGCGCCTTCATCCCCTCCTCGGGGTCGCCGGAGTAGCAGCCGACCAGGCCGACCAGCTTCTTGCCGTGCCAGTCCTCAGGCAGGAAGGGGGCGGGTGGCGCGGTGATCAGATTGACCAGGGTGCTCAGCTCGTCGGGGAGGCCACGTGTGAACTCCCGGTAGAAGCGCATCACCTCCTCGGCGCGGTCGCCCGGATAGAAGACCGGGCCGGCAGCCACGGTCGGGCCGACCGGGTGCAGGTCGAACTCGAAGGAGGTGACGATGCCGAAGTTACCGCCTCCCCCCCGCAGGCCCCAGAAGAGGTCGGGGTTCTCCGTCGCGCTCGCGGTGAGGATCTGGCCGTCGGCGGTGACCACCTCGGCCGAGCGCAGGTTGTCGCAGGCCAGGCCGTACTTGCGCATCAGCCAGCCGATCCCGCCGCCCAGCGTGAAGCCGGCGACGCCGGTGGTCGAGACCAGGCCCCCGGTGGTGGCGAGGCCGTGCTCCTGGGTGGCGGCGTCGAGCTCCCCCCAGGTGAGGCCGCCCTCGGCGTTGGCGGTGCGGGCGCTCACATCCACCGCGATGCCCTTCATCGGCGAGAGGTCGATGACGATGCCGCCGTCGCAGGTCGAGAAGCCGGGAATGCTGTGGCTACCGCCGCGCACGGCGACGTCGAGCCCCTCGCTGCGCGCGAAGCCGACCGCGTGGCGCACGTCGGAGGAATCGGCGCAGCGGGCGATCACCGCCGGGCGGGCGTCATGAGCGCCGTTCCAGATCGAACGAGCCTCGTCGTAGGCGCCGTCGCCGGGCCGGATCAGTTCTCCGTGCAGCCCGTCCTCGAACTCCTTCAGCGTTGCCGCTCCAAGCACCCCATGCGTAGCCACGCCGGCCTCCTTCTCAGTTTGAGTTGTTTGACGTCGCGTTTCGACGACGCTCAGCGAGGTTACGGTCCCCCTCTTAACGACGACTTTGCAATGTCTTAGGCTCCTCTAAGCCGGGTTACTCGGCTATCGCGCTCCCCGCGGCGACTCCCGGCCTGCGCTCCACCTCACGGCAGTAGGCCATGCCGGCGTCGCCGCCCAGCAACTCGAAATGCCGGATCGCCCGGTCGAGCCAGCGGCGCGCCGTCGCCGATTCGCCGTCCTCGGCGGACATCGCGGCGAGCACGGCCAGTACCCAACCCTCCTGGTGGGTGGACTCGAAACCCCCGAACACCGAGGCCGCGTCCTGGAGATGCGCGCGGGCCGCCACCCGATCGCCGGCGGACAGCGCCACGTTCGCCAGGCTGAGCTCGGCGGCACTGAGGCCGATCATGTCGTCGTTCTCGGCAAACCAGCCGCGGCTCTGCTCGGCGGCGGCCCGGCCGCCTGCCAAGTCGCCCGAGCGAGCGCCCAGCACCGCCAGGCACCCGAGCGTGATCCCGATGCCGCGCCGATCGCCGACCTCCTGCCGCAGGGTGAGGCTGCGGTCGAGCAGCTCCCGGCCGCGCTCGAAGTCGCCGCTGGAGCGCGCGAGGTTGCCGAGCGCGTCCAGCGCGAAGGCTTCCCCCTGCACGTCGGCGAGTGCCTGGAAGCGCGCGAGGCTCTCCTCGATCAATTCACCCGCCCGGTCGAAGTCGCCCTCGACCCGATCGACGACGGCGAGGTTGCCCAGGATGTAGGCAACCGCCGCTTCTCCACCGACCCGGCGGCCGACGATCGCCGTGTCCTCCTGCAGGAACAGCGGGTAGCCGTTCTCGGACTCGACCGAGAACAGCGCGTAGCTCAGCGGCCAGAGCGCGGGGCGCGGCTCGGCGGTCAGCTCTCCGGCCTGTTTCAGCGCGAGCTCGAACTGTTGCCGCGCCTGCGGATGCTCACGCCGAAACCAGGCGGCGATGCCACGGGTGTGCGCCGCCCACGCCGGCGGCCGGGCCGCGGGGAGATCGTCCACGAGGAGCGTCTCGTGCTCGCCGAGCAGCGCCTCGATGTCCGCCGGGCCGCTGACGATCGCGCGACAGGCCGTCGATACCTCGACCGCGTCGAACATCCCGGCGTGGTCCCCGAGCTCGCCGAAGATCGCGACGCTTTCGGCGCCGAACTCGTGGAACGGCGCATGGACGCCGCGCCGCACGCCCACGAGGCAGGCGGCGAGCAGGGCGCGGGCGCGATCAGCGGTGTGCTCAGGCGCCGCCGCCAGGGAGGCGTCGAGCCAGCGGTAGCCCTCGGCGAGGTAGCCGCGCATCAGCCAGAACCGCCAGAGGGCGACGGTCAGGCGGAGGGCGAGTTGAGGATCGTCGGCCAGGGCCGAGGCGAGAGCGGCGCGGAGGTTGTCGCGCTCCAGGTCCAGCCGCCGCAGACGGTCCCTCGCCGGGAGGTCGCCGGCGGGCGTCGGGTCGCTCTCGGCGAGCTCGATGTACCAGTCGCGATGGCGGCGCTCGAAGGCCTCCCGCTCGCCAGCCTCCTCGAGCCGCTCTGCGGCGTACTGCCGCACGGTCTCCAGCAGGCGGTAGCGGCGATCGCCGGGGCCCTCCTCGACGTGGACGAGCGACTTGTCGATCAGGCGGCCGAGGAGGGCGACCGCCTCCTGGCGCTGCAGCGGATCCTCCGCGCAGATGTCCTCGGCCGCCTCCAGGCCGAAGCTCCCGGCGAACACCGCGAGGCGCCGCAGGAGGATCTGCTCGTCGGCATCGAGCAGATCGAAGCTCCAGGCGAGCGTCGCCCGCAGCGTCTGCTGCCGGGTCATCGCCGTGCGGCTCCCCCCGGAGAGCAGGTCGAGGGAGTCGTCGAGGCGCTCGACGATCTGGGCTGGGGTGAGGGCGCCGACCCGGGCCGCGGCGAGCTCGATTGCCAGCGGCATCCCGTCGAGCCGGTGGCAGAGGGTCGAGATCGCGACCGCGTTCTCGTCGTCCAGCTCGAAGCCGGGGGCAGCCTGACCGGCCCGAACGGTGAATAGCCGCACCGACTCCGCGTCCAGCGACCCGGACGAGGGAGGGTTCTCGACCAGCTCCGGGAGGGAGAGGGACGGGACCCGCCAGGTCACCTCGCCGGGAACGCGGAGCGGCTCGCGGCTGGTCGCCAGCACGGTGAGGCGGGGGCAGTGCCGGAGCAGCGCCTCGACGAGATGCGCGACCGGCTCCACCAGGTGCTCGCAGTTGTCGAGCAGAAGCAGCTGCTGGCGATCGCCGATGTGCCCGGCGAGCGCGACCTCCGGGGCGCGATCGGAGGCAAGCCGCGTGTCCAGGGCCTGGGCGATCGCCGGCCCGATCAGCTCGGGCTCCCCGAGCGCAGCCAGCTCCACCGGCCAGACACCGGCGGAGAAATCGCCGAACCGCTGCCCGGCCAGCTCCAGAGCGAGCCTCGTCTTGCCGCAGCCACCCGCCCCGGTCAGCGTCAACAGTCGCGAGTTGCGCAGGAGCGCGGCGGCCTCGGCCAGCTCGCGCTCACGGCCGATGAAGCTGGTCAGCTGCTGCGGGAGGTTGTTCGGGATCTCGGCCGGCGATCGCACCGCGGCCGCCGTGGGTGGGCGCGCCGGCTCCGCCTCCCCCTCCCCCTTCCCCTCCCCCGCGCCGCGCGTGAGTATCTCCCGGTAGAGGCGGCGGGTCTCGTCGTCGGGCTCGTCCTCGAACTCGCGTCGCAGACCGAGCTTCAGCTCCTGGAACTGGGCCAGCGCCTCCTGCCGCCGCCCGCCCCCCACGTAGAGGCGCATCAGCGCCCGGTGGGCGGGCTCGTGGAGCGGCGCGTCGACCAACACCGATCGCAGGCGGTCGATCGCCGCGGCGGGGTACTCCGGCGCCTCGAGCTCGGCCAGCTCGATCCCCAGAGCGAGGCGAAGCTCGTGGACGGCGTCGCGCCGCGATGCCGTCCACTCCTCGTAGCGGTCCTCGGGCAACAGCTCGCCGTCGTAGGAATCGAGGGCGTCCCGGTAGGCGGCGGGGTCGCGTTGCACCCGCGCCCTCGCGGCGGCCTCCTCGAAGGCGAGTACGTCGATCCGCACGGGATCATCGGGGCAGAGGACGATCACGTCCTCGTGCAGCTCCAGGCGGTCGCGGCCCTCGAGCCCGGCCGAGTCGAGCGCCCGCCGCGCCGCAAAGATCGCCTGGTGCAGATTGTTCCGGGCGGAGGCCTCCTCGCGCCCCGCCCAGAGCAGCTCGGTCGCCCGGTCGGCGTGCAGGCGACGTTCGGGCGCAAGCGCGAGCAGCTTGATCAGGGTCTTCGCCTTGCGCAGCCGCCAGGCGTCGTCGGGGATGACATGGCCGCCCACGGTGATCGAGAAAGCCCCGAGGAGGCTGATGCCCAACACGTCATCGCCCATCCATGTGCCTTTCGTCCTGGGGCCTCCCGCACGACAAATGACCTGCCCGTCTCCGACGATCCGTCTTGGTTTCTGCCCATCTCTCAGACACATCCAAGATCCCCGGGGCGGTTCACGGTGATCTGCCCCTGGTTCTGTGGAGTTGTGGTTCTGGAGTCAGGCGGTTTGGTTGGTGGTGTTGTGTAGCTTCTCGTATTCGGTTGGGGTGAGCATTCCGAGGGCGCTGTGACGGCGGTGGGTGTTGTGGAAGATCTCGATGTAGTCGTGGGTGGCGGTGGCAAGCTCGATCCTGGTCTTCCAGCGTTTGCGGTTGAGCAGCTCGACTTGCATGCGGCCCCAGAACGACTCGACCATCGGGTTCATACGGGCGCACCTCCAGCGAATCCCTTTGTCGTCGGCTTCCGTAGGACGCCCCCGCACCAAACACAACCGTGAGCATGGCGCTCAATCCTGGCAGAGGGCAACGATACGCGCAGCGGGCCCACTCCCGGCGTTCGAGCGGCCGTGTTTGGGCAGCAATGGACAGCAGTAAGGCCCAAGTGCCCTGGCACGAGCTTGCGCCGAGCGGGCGGCCACCCCCTCAATTCTGCTCCATAGCAGGCGATTCCCCGTAAGTGCCCCCGCCAGGAGTCGAACCTGGATCCACCGCTTAGGAGGCGGTTGTCTTATCCGTTGGACTACGAGGGCATGGCCCCGACCGTCACCGGGACCCGCTCGAAGGCTACCGCCGCGGATGCTCCCCGGCGAGGCGGTCAAGGTCCTCGCCGGTGAGGCGATGGGTGATCCACTCGGGCATTGTGCGTGCCCCGAGGACGCTGTAGAAGCTCAGCGCGGGCTCGTTCCAGTCCAGCGCAGCCCATTCGAGGCGGGCTCCTCCGCGCTCGCGCATACGCGCCGCGACTGCGGCGAGCAGCGCGCGGCCCACACCCGCGCGGCGGTGTGCGGGGCGTACAAAGAGGTCCTCCAGCCACACCCCCGTGCTCGCGAGGAAGCTTGAGAAGGTGGGGAAGTACAGGGCGTAGCCGATCGCCGCATGGGAGTCTCGATGTTCGGCGATCAGCGCCTCCGCCGCCGGGCGAGGGCCGAACAGAGCCTCGCTCAACTGTTTCTCGGTGGCGCGCAACTCGTGCGTGAGGTCCTCGTACTCCGCCAGTTCCGCGAACATCTCAAGCAGCGCCGGGACATCGCTCGCGCGCGCCTCCCTGACCATCAGCGGTCCGGGCGGTCGGGGTAGACCTCGTCGATCGTGCTCAGCGCCACGTACGGAGCCTGCTCGTGCTCGAGCGCCGCGCGGATCGCCTGCGCCCCGCCCGCCAGGCGGTCGAGCACGCTCACCACGCCCGCCACGGTCAGGCCCTCGCTGCGTACACGCTCCAGCGCCTCGATCGTGGAGCCTCCCGTGGTGACCACGTCCTCCACGATCAGGCAGCGCTCCCCCGGCTGTAGCTGGGGACCCTCGATCCACCGCTGAAGGCCGTGGGCCTTGCGCTCCTTGCGCACGATGAACGCCTTCTCCGCGCCCGCCGCGAGTGCCGCGCAGGCCACCGGGATCGCGCTTACCGGCACGCCGCCCACCGCGCTCGCACGGCACGCTCGCGCCTGATCGGCGATCAGCTCACCGAGCGCGACGAACGTGTCCGGCAGCAGGAGCGCGCGCTTGGCGTCCACGTAGTACTGGGCCTTGCGGCCGCTTGAGAGCGTCACCTCGCCCAGCACCAGCGCGTGCTCCCGGAGACCCGCCAGCAGCTGCGCGCGTGCAGCTGCAAGGCTGCTCGTAGATTCGGCCACAACATCCACGGCGATCTAATCTAGCCTGATGATCCGCCGCTCGGCTGCCGATGTACCTCTGTGCCGGAGTTTTGCACCATCTTCCAAGGGGACATCCGATGACAGCCGCCCGCGTGCTCTTCCCTCTCGCCGCGATCCTGCGGGTGATCTCGCGGGTCATCTGCCTGATCGTGATCGTCTCGTTCGTGATCTTCGCGGTCCAGCAGACCGGCGGCGCCTCTGCCCGTCAACAGGAAGAGCTCGGGGGCTCGACGGCCACCACGGCCCCGGCCATCGTGGCTCACCCCTCGCACAAGAGCGCGGTGCACAAAGCGATCGACGAAGCCGCCGCCAAGCTCACCTCGCCGTTCTCCGGGATCACCGCAGGCGCCAACAGCCAGTGGATGGTTCGCGGCGTGGGCACCGTGACGGCGCTGCTCGTCTACGGGGTCGGCCTTGGCTATTTAGCGCGCGTTCTCCGTATCCGTGTGTAGCCGGTCCTTTGGGTCAGCTGTACACATCCACGGGGGTCCCGACCCGCACCCACGCGTAGATCGCGGGCGCGTCCGGGATCGGGACCCGCAGGCAGCCGTGGCTGGCGGCATATGCGGGCACTTCGGGGTACCCGTGAATCGCGTAGCCGCGGATGAAGTAGTTGGAGTCCACCATCCCCTTCGTGTTGACCCCCGGGGTCTTGAGGTAGACGCGGAAGCGGCCCAACACCGTCGGGGTCGAGGGCTTGCCCGAGCTGATCGTGTAGATACGCCGCACCCGCCCGCCCGGTTCGATCTCAGCTAGCACCTGCGCGCCGAGATCGGCCTCCGCGTGCCTGCCGTCCCCGCGGTAGCGCACGCGGAAGGCGCCCGCTCTCCGCCGCAGCAGATGGAAGACCCGGGCGTCCGTGTCGGGTACGCGCGCCAGTCCCGTCAGCTTGCGATAGGCGACCACCGCCTGGCCCGTCCCTTCGTCGAAGACGCCGCTCAGCGGCACCGCGTAGTGCAGTGCGCTCAGCGCCGACTGCAGCAGCCACACCCCTGGGCCGCGTGCGCCTTCGCCCATGTCGGCGGGGATTACGCGTACCGCCACCGGCCTCGCCTTGAACGCGACCATCTGCGGCGAGGCGGCGTGCGTCGCGCTCACCTGCACCAGCCCGGGCCTGGAGCTCGAGTAGCCGAGGCGGAAGCGCCCCGCTCCGCCGGGTCCGGGGAGCACTCTCACGGTGCTCGTGGCGACCCTGCGGCCATTGCGGTCAAAGCGCACGGTAACCGTCTGTCCGGCCTCGAACGGGCGCACCACGCCTCTCACCACGAGGCGTTCGCCGGTGAGCAGGAACGACGGGCGACCGCGGATGCGCTGGGTCGCGAGCGCCATCTGCCCAGCGATCGGGCTCGTTGGCGGCGGCGGTGGTGGAGGAGGAGGAGGAGGAGGAGGAGCGGCGAGCATCGCTTCGATCCTACGAGGTAGGGGCGACGTCTCAGGTTGGGACGCCGGCCGGTGGCCCGGTGATCACGCCGCCGCGCCACAGCGCCACGCCGAGCAGCGCTATCACTGCGAGCGCGCTCACCATCAGCACCGGTATCTGCCACCCCCAACTCTCCAGCCCCCCGAAGGCGAGGGAGTTGTTCAGCGAGTGCGCCGCGATGCACGGGTACAACGAGCCGGTGTAGCGGTAGAGCAGGCACAGTGCAAACCCAAGGCCGGCCAGCGGCACGAGGAAGACCACGGGTGCCGAGCCCGCGTGGACCCCGCCGAAGAGCAGGCCCGTGATCACCGCCGCCGGCCACACCCCCCTCCAGTTGCACAGCGCCCGGAAGATGAAGCCGCGGAACAAGAACTCCTCGCAGATCGGCGCCACCACGCACGTCAACCCCGCGCTCAGCAACAGCAGCGCCGTGCCTTCGTTGGCGCCAAGCTGTTCGAGCAGCTTCTCTTTCGTGCTCACGTGCAGGACCTCCACCCAGATGGCGCTGAACACGAGAAACGTGAACAGGGTCACCAGGATCATCCCCCCAGCCCACAGCCAGCCCACGCGCGGGCTCAACCAGCCGATGCCCGGACGTTGCAGGCCGAACTGCCACGCGCGCACCGTGCGTCCGCCCACTTTGGCGAACAGCACCGCCGCCAGCACGAACATCGCGTCCTGGACCACCGTATCCACGATCTCCAGTCCCCCGGGGAGATGGGAGGAGGTGATGCTCACCCCAAGCAGCGCCGACGGGATCTCCACCACCAGCCCCCCCACCCCCGCCAACATCACCCCCACCAAGAGCGCCGCCGGTGCTGTCCACCACGACCACTCGGTCGCCGGGAGCCGCGGGCCGGGCGGACCGGGGGACACACACGGCGGGAGAACTGCGGGGTCAGGCTCCACCTGCGGGTCTAGCCACGTGTGGGGCTGAAGATCCATGTGGCTACATCATCGTTGTTTCGGCCCGCACAACGTAGGGGCCTATGGGAGGAGGTCCTACAGGCCAGCCAAGAGGAGGTCCGACAGGCCGGTCAGCGAGGAAACCACCGGAACACCCCCGAGCTGCTCCTCAGGCTCGACAGCGTCGCGGCGCAGCAGCACCGGGCGGATCCCCGCGGCGAGCGCGCCACGGACGTCGTGCTCGATCGAATCGCCCACGTGCACCGTGCGCTGCCGCGCAGACCCCGCCAGCGCCAGCGCGGCGTCAAAGATCGCTCGCTGCGGCTTGGGGCGCCCGACCTCCGCCGAGGTCACCACCCCGTCCACCATCCCCTTCAGGCCCACCTCGTGCAGGATCGCCGGCAGCGAGACGTCCCAGTTGCTCACAACCACGAGCGCCAGCCCCCGCGCTCGCAGCCCTTCGAGCGCCGCGAGCGCGTCGGGGTAGGGGGTGAAGCGCAGCGCCGCCAGCATCGCCGAGGTCAGCTGCTCGATCGAGAGCGCCCGCTCCACCTCCGTCGGCAGCCCCGCGCGCAGCACCTCCGCGCAACGGCGCCGCAGGTCCTCGAGCGCCTCCGCATCCCGCCCCTCGTGGTGGTGCGCCCGGTAGTAAGCCACCTCCGCGCGGAACGCCCGCTCCGCCGCCGCCGCCGCGAGCTCCACGCCGTGCGTCTCCCGCAGCTGCTCCACCAGCGCTGGCCAGGGGGGCGCGAGCGCGACCAGCGTTCCCAACCCGTCCAGCAGCACCGCCTCCACGTCTTCGGAGAGGAGCGACCCCTCCCCGGCGACGCCGCGTGCGGGCAGCGGGAGGGCCACGGGGGGCGCGGGGCCCTCGAAGGGGATCGGTCCCTCTCTCGCTACGCCACCCAGTGCCACGTCGCGAACTCCCCCACGAAGAACGCCATCAGCAGCGCCGAGCCCGCGAGCGCCGGCAGGCGCGCCCGCGGCCGCTCGGCCAGCCACGCCCCCGCCCACATCGCGAGCGGGAAGAGCACCACCTCGAAGCGCGGCAGCGACATCAGCGGCTCGGGGGCCACCGGGTAGGAGAGCGGCAGCGCGAGCGCCGCCAGCACGTACGCGCCGTACGCCAGCGGCAGCCGGCGCAACACGCCGAGCACCATCGGGAGCGCGGCGAGGAGGAATGCGAACAGCATCAGGTTGTGGCCCGCATCCACGAACGGGCTGCCCCCTGCGAGCTTGAAGTACACGTGCGCGCGCTGGAAGGAGAGCAGCTGGCGCGCACCCTCGAACGCGGCCCGTGCGCCATCCCACACGCCCACGAACGGCCCCGCAAACTGCCTGTTCCACACCTCCTGGGCGTGGAACGGCATCAGGGCACTGCCACCCGCGAGCGCGAGGTAGGCCATGTACGCGCCGACCCCCACCGGCAGCGCCGCCACCCACAGGATGTTCGCGCGCACCCGATAACGCGGCCGCCACCAACCGCTGGGTGGGCGGGGACGGCCAAGGCGAGGCGAGCCTCCCCCGCCTGCCGCGCCCGCCCTCACGCGAGGCCCGCTAGGCGCACCGAGCGTGGGGAAGTCAGGCTCCCGGTCCTCTCGCGGCCCGTACAGGTAGAGGATCAGGATCGGCACCACCAGCACCAGCCCCGCGCTGCGCGTCGCGCTCGCCAGCGCCCCCAGCCCCGCCGCCGACGCCCAGCGCCCCCGGCGCGCACACCAGAAGACTCCCACCGACAGCGCCAGGTACAGCGACTCCGAGTAGACCGCCGAGAGGTAGAACGCCATCGGCGCCAGCGCCGTCACCAGCACCGCCAGCCGCGCCGCCTCCCGACCGCGCGCCTCCCGCGCCTCTTCGCCGCAGGGGGCGAGGGACGGAGAAGGCTTCCCGACACTCCCCAGCTGGGGGGCGAGGGACGGAGGAGACTCCCCGACACTCCCCAGCTGGGGGGCGAGGGACGGAGAAGGCTTCCCGACACTCCCCAGCTCGAGCGTACTCAGGCGGTGGATGCCGTACAGCGCCGCCGCCAGCGCCGCCATTGACAGCGCCACTCCAGCCGCGATCGGCGGTACGCCCAGCTCCGAGATCCCCCGCACTCCGAGTGGGTAGAGAGGAAAGAACGCGGTCCGCGAGGCTGTGAAGGGACCGAGGTCGGGACGGTAGCCGTAGTGCGCGATCACCAGGTACCACGCTGCGTCCCAGCGCGCGACCGGGGCAGCCAGCAGGTCGCCGAGCCACCCGAAACCGCTCGTCACGCCGGGTGGCACGAACGCGCTGCGCGCCCGTCCCACCCCGAACGCCGCCACCGCGCCGACGCCCGCGAGGAGCACCACGGCGCGCGAGACCCACAGCGCCCGCCAGCAGTCGCGCACCGCTGCGTCCGTGCGCAGCCGCTTCCACCGTACGCTCAGCCCCCCGGGCGCTGTGCTCGCCGCAAGCTCAACGGGCGGGGCCGCAACAGCCACCTCAGCGGTATCGGGGGTCATCTCGATCTCAGACGATAATCTCTGAAGGAGTCTTCCGCGCCCGCTGGAAGGCCTTTCGGGCCCATGTCGCGACACGCACGACAGCGGCGACGCCGCCACAGCCGCAGCGGGCTCTCCCGCATCGTCCTCAGCTGCCTCGCCATATTCGCGGGCACCCTCCTACTCGGGGCCGTCGGCGCCGTCGCGTACGTGCTCTCCGTGGCCCAGTCGGCCCCCAGGCTCGCCTCACGGCACCCGATCATCGACGGGGCCTCCTCGCAGGTGTTCGCCGCGGACGGCACCCGACTGGGGTTCATCCAGTCCGACGAGCTGCGCTCACCGATCCCCTGGGCGCAGATCCCCACCAGCCTCGAGCAGGCCACCGTCGCGATCGAGGACCAGCGCTTCTACAAACACGACGGCGTCAACATCACCGGGATCTTCCGCGCCGCCGTGAAGGATCTCGTACACGCCCAGACCCTCCAGGGCGGCTCCACGATCACGATGCAGCTGGTACGCAACCTCTACCTCGGAGGCGACCAGCGCACATTCGAACAGAAGATCACCGAGGCCAAGCTGGCGCTCGAATACGAGGAACACCACAGCAAGCGCTCGATTCTCACCAGCTACCTCAACAGCGTCCCCTACGGCACCCTCGGCGGGCAGACCGCGATCGGTGTGCAGGCCGCCTCGCGGATCTTCTTCGACAAACCCGCCTCTCAGCTCGACCTTCAGCAGGCGGCGCTGCTCGCCGGGCTACCGCAGGCGCCCTCCGAGTACAACCCCTTCCTCGACCCCTCCGCCGCCCGTTCCAGACGCAACGAGGTGCTCGCCAAGATGGCCCAGCTGCGCTACATCACTCCCGCGCAGGCCACCGCCGCCGAGCGGGCTCCGCTGGAAGTCAAACGCGGCAACTTCTACTCCCAGCGCAAGGAAGGCTTCTTCTTCGAATACGTCCGCGAGCAGCTGCTCCACCGCTACGGGCGAAGGACCGTGGAACGGGGCGGGCTGAAGGTCTACACCACGCTCGACCTGCACATGCAGGAACTGGCCCACAATGCGATCGCCGAAGTGCTCAACGAGCCCGAAGACCCCGCTTCGGCGATCGTCACGATCGATCCCCACACCGGCTACATCGAGGCGATGGCCGAGTCCGAGAGCTATGAGCAGTCCCAGTACAACCTCGCCTCCGAAGGCCACCGCCAGCCTGGGTCCACCTTCAAGGCGATCGACCTCGCCGACGCCCTCTCCCGCGGTGTCGATCCCAACAGCACCTACTACCTCTCTCACACCCTGGAACCCGGTTGGCTGGCAGCAGAACCGAACTACAAAGTCGAGACCTTCGAGGGCACCTCCCTGAACCGCTCGCTCAACCTCGTGCAGGCCACGCTCGCCTCCGACAACACGGTCTACGCGCAGCTTGCCGCCGATCTCGGCGAGCCCACGATCACCGAAATGGCCTACAAGATGGGCGTCAAAACCCATCTGCTGGGCAACCCCGCCCAGGCGCTGGGCGGCCTCGAACTGGGAGTCACCCCGCTGGAGATGGCGGTCGTCTACGCCACTCTCGCGGACGGCGGGTGGCGCAACACCCCGATCGCGATCACCAAGATCGTATTCCCTGACGGCCACGTCGACTCGAGCTGGGGAAAGCCCAATCGTGTGAAGGTGCTCTCAGACGGGGTCACCTCGGAGGAGACCACCATCCTCCACGAGAACGTCCTCGGCGGGACCGCCGTACGCTCCGCGATCGAATGCCCCACTGCCGCCAAGACCGGCACCACAAGCGAACTGGCAGACGCCTGGCTCGACGGCTACACCCCCGACTACTCGACCGTGGTGTGGATGGGCTACCCCAACAGGCGCGTCCCGATGACCGACGTCCACGGCGAACCCCAGCAGGGGGGGGCGCTGCCCGCGGTGATCTGGCACGACTACATGTCCGCGGTGGTGGGGACCCACTGTGTGCCCTTCCCCCAGCCCACCGAACCGCTCGTCTACCAGCCGTTCTTCGGCAAATACGCCACCACGGGCGAGTCCGCCGCGCCGCTTGGCGAATCGGCAGCGAGTCCCACCCCCAACGTTGCCACACACCGCCACGGCCACCACGCCGCCGCTCCCGGCGCCGGCCGCGAAGAACCGGGCGGGAGCGCCGAACCGCGCACGGGGGTTGGGGCTCCTCGGGAAAGCACCCCAGCCGAACCGGGGGCCACCCCCCCCGGGGGGGGTGGGGGCCCGATTCACACTCACGCCGAACCCACTGGCGGTGGGAACGCTGGTGGTGGGAACTCCGGGGGCAGGGGCGGCTCCGGAGGCGCAAAGAGCGGCGGAACCGCCCCTCCCGGCTGACGCTGGTAGTTTGAGTGTCGAAAATCCGAGACTAGGCCTCACCCCGCCCTACCGATGGCGGCGGGCGGGGACCAGATGGGACGCGCACGTGGCAAAGGAAGACAAGGTCGAATTCGAGGGCGAGGTGATCGAGGCGCTGCCCAACGCGATGTTCCGCGTAAAGCTCGACAACGATCACGTTGTGCTCGGGCACGTTGCCGGCAAGATGCGCCGCTTCAGGATCCGCATCCTCCCTGGGGACCGCGTGCGCTGTGAGCTCTCACCCTACGACCTGGACCGCGCGCGGATCGTCTACCGGCATCGCTAACCATCCGTGGCGAATCGGGAGCTCTCCCTGATCGAAGCCATCGCAGCCGAGCTCGCCCCGGCGGGCGGGCGGGTGCTGCGGGGGATCGGCGACGACGCTGCCGTGGTGCGTGCCCGGGCGGTGTGCGTTACCTCGGTGGACGCGATGGTCGAGGGGGTTCACTTCCGCCTCGGAGAGGGGTGGATGACACCCGCGCAGATCGGTCAGCGGGCGCTCGCCGCCGCGCTCTCTGACCTCGCCGCGATGGGGGCCGAGCCGGGAGAGGCATACCTGGTGCTCGGCCTGCCAGCCGGATTCAGCGAGGAGCAGGCGCTCGAGCTGGTGCGCGGCGCCCACGAGCTGGCGCGGGCGACGGGCACCGCGATCGTCGGCGGAGACGTCGTCGCCGCGCCTGTGCTCACCGTGTCGGTAACAGCCGTCGGCTGGGCCGACTC
Source organism: uncultured Solirubrobacterales bacterium (assembly GCA_963703395.1). GTDB lineage: Bacteria > Actinomycetota > Thermoleophilia > Solirubrobacterales > Solirubrobacteraceae > Palsa-744. The sequence continues at coordinate 3,102,999 of OY969817.1, forward strand.
CGAGGATGAGCTTGTCGGCCGCGACGGGGCCCGACCCGGCGATCTGGTCGGAGTGACCGGCCGCCTCGGCGGCGCAGGCGCGGGGTTGGCCGTGTTGGAAGGACGGGCCGGGTCGGGGGGAGGGGCTGTGGGTGGAGGGGCTGTGGGTGGAGGGGCCGTGGGCGGAGGGGCCGTGGAGGTAGGGGCCGCACTAGCCCGTTTGCGCCACCCCCTCCCGCGCCTGGTCGAGGGCCGCGCACTGGCAGCCGCAGGGGCGCACGCGATGATCGACCTCTCCGACGGCTTGGCGACCGACGCCGGCCACGTGGGACGCGCGAGCGGAGTACGCCTGGAGGTGGACCTCCGCGCCCTCCCCCTGGAGGACGGGCTTCCCGAGATCGCCGCGCAGCTGGGGCTGCCCCCGTGGCGACTGGCCGCCGGGGCCGGTGAAGACTATGAGCTCTGCTTCTGCCTGGCTCCCGCGGACCGTGAGCGGGCCGAGGGAGCGCTCACGCAGGCGGGGGGTACGACCCTCACGTGGATCGGGCGGGTGGTGCAGGCGCCCGGCCCGCCGGGGGTGGCTCTGCTTGACGAGGAGGGACGCATCCAGCGGCTCGAGGGGTTCGAGCACCGCTGGTGAGGGCCGGCGGCGTGGATACATAGGACTACCCGAACATGCCAACGGTAAAGATATATCCAAGGCGTCCGATACCTCGGCCATGGGCACGTCACTGCTGCCGCTCTCTTCGGGGCTACGGCCTACCGAGCGTCGGGTGCTGGCGGGCGCCACCGCCTTTTTGATCGCGATCGTCGCGGCCACCGGAGCCCACGCCATACTCGGGATCGGCGGGCATGCCGTCGAACAGCCGATCCGCGACTGGCTGACCTCGGCGGTCTACATCCTCGTGGGGGTGATCGTGTGCTGGCGCGCCCTGCGCACGATGGAGTCGCGGAAATCGTGGATGATCTTCGCGTTCGGGATCTCGATCTACGGCCTCGGCAACGTGCTGTGGGCGGTGTGGATCGAACACCTCCCCAACCCCCCGATCCCCTCGATCTGCGACGGGATGTGGCTGACGCTCTACCCCGCCTGCTACATCGGCATCGTGGGTCTCGCGCGGGTGCGCGAGCGGCGGGTGCCGGCGCGGATGTGGCTGGACGGCATCATCGCCGGACTGGGGATCGCGGCGATCGGGGCGGCGATCGTGGTACGCCCGGTGCTGGCGACGGTATCGGGTGGGACCGCAGCCGTCATCACCGAGATGGCCTACCCGCTCTGCGACCTGCTGCTCGCCGCACTGGTGGTGGGTGTGCTCGCGCTGCGCGGGTGGCGGCTGGACCGGATGTGGGCGATGCTGGGCATCGGCTTCATCGCGTTGGCCGCGGCGGACTGCATGTACGCGCTGCAGGTGGCGGGAGGAGCTTCGGCTCCGAGCAGCCTGACGAACATGAGCTACGACATCGGCGTCATGCTGCTGGCACTCGCCGCGTGGCAGCCGGGCGCGACGCTCGAGGCCGACACCGTCCCGAGCAGCTCGGTACTCGCAATCCCGGCGGCGTTCACGGTGAGCGCGCTCGGACTGCTGATCTACGACCACTTCAGCCGCCTGGACCCGATCGCGCTGGCGCTCGCGATGGGGACGATGCTATTCGCGTTCGCGCGCACCGCGCTCACGTTCCGCGACGTGCGCGCGCTCGCCGAAACGCGCCGCCAGGCGCTCACGGACGACCTCACCTCGATGCCCAACCGCCGCCACTTCCTGCGGCGCGTGCGCGACGGGATCATCGCCAGCAGGGCGACCGGCGCCAGCGTGGCGCTGCTGATCGTCGACCTCGACCACTTCAAGGAGCTCAACGACACGCTCGGCCACGACGCGGGTGACCAGCTGTTGCGCCAGGTGGGCGAGCGGCTGCGCACAGTGCTGCGCGCCACCGACACGGCCGCCCGCCTGGGCGGAGACGAGTTCGGAGTGCTGCTCTCCGATCCCTGCGACGGCGACACCGCGGCGCTGGTCGCGGAGAAGATCCTGAAGACGATCGCCCAGCCCTTCCCGATCAAGAGCGTGGGCCTGCGCGTAACGGCGAGCATCGGGGTCGCCCTGTTCCCCGAGCACGCCGAGAACGACGAGCAGCTGATGCAGCACGCCGACGTCGCGATGTACGAGGCCAAGGCCGCGCAATCCGGGTACGCGTGCTACGCGCGGGAGCGCGACAAACACTCCCTCGAGCGCCTCACGCTCGCCGGAGAACTCTCGCACGCGCTTGAAAACGGGGAGATCGAAGCCCACTTCCAGCCCAAGGCCGACGCCGGCAGCCGCAGGATCGTCGGCGTCGAGGCGCTCGTGCGCTGGCAGCACCCGGTGCGGGGGCTGATCTCACCGGCGGAGTTCGTGACCGTCGCCGAGCAGGCCGGTCTGGGACGGGCGCTGACACGCAGGATGCTCGGGCTGGCGCTGAGCCAGATCCGAATCTGGCGCGACGCCGGCTTCGACCTGCACGTGGCCGTGAACACGACGGTGGCCGATCTCCAGGACACGCAGTTCCCCGCAGAGGTCGCCCAGACGCTGGCCGACCACGGGCTGCCTCCGGAGGCGCTCGTGCTGGAGGTCACCGAGAACATGGTCCTCGCCGACCCCGTGCGCGTCGGCGACGTTCTCGCACAGCTCGGCGAGCTCGGTCTCGGCCTCTCGCTCGACGACTTCGGCACGGGCTTCTCGTCGCTGACCCACCTCAAGTCGCTGCCCGTCGGGGAGGTCAAGATCGACCGCTCGTTCGTCGGGCGGATGACCACCGACCCGGTCGACGCGGCGATCGTGCAGGCGACGATCCAGCTCGCGCACAGCATCGGCATCCGCGTCGTGGCCGAGGGGATCGAGGACCAGGTGACGTGGAGCTCGCTCGTGGCCAACCGCTGCGAGCTCGTGCAGGGCTACGCGCTCTCGCGGCCGCTGCCGGCGAACGAGCTCGAGACGCTCCTCCGCGCCCAGCCGCAGTTGCAGCCGCGGGACGAACAGGCACAACTCGACACCGAGCTCAGCGAGAAGCCCTCGCCGAATGGGCACAGCAACAACGGACATCATCGCGTCGAGCGTCCGCCCGACGCGCTGCGCGACCTGACGGCTCTGACGCGGTCGCACCCGATGATGGACGCTGTGATCGAGGAGATCGATGGGCGCATGATCCGCGTCGGGTCCCAGTGGCTGGCCGACTTCGCTTCCTGCAACTACCTTGGGTTCGATCTCGATCGCGAGATCATCGACGCGGTGCCGGCGTACCTGGACGCGTGGGGCACGCACCCGAGCTGGTCGCGGCTCTTGGGCAGCCCGGTGCTGTACGAGCAGATCGAGGAGCGCCTTACGGCGCTGCTCGGCAGCCCGGACTCGCTGGTGCTGCCGACGATCACCCACATTCACCTCTCGACGATCCCGGTGCTCGCCGGGTCGGGCACGATCCTGCTCGACTCGCGGGCGCACAAGACGATCTACGACGGCTGCCAGATGGCGCGGGCCCGGGGAGCCACGGTGAAGCGCTTCCGCTTCGAAGATCCGCAGCATCTCGAGGAGCTGTTGCGCAGCTCGCCCGGCGGCACACGGCTGGTGTGCATGGACGGAGTCAACTCCATGACCGGCAACCCGCCCGACATCGGAGCCTTTGCGAAGGTCGCCCGCGAACAGGGCGCACTGCTGTACGTGGACGACGCCCACGGCTTCGGTGTGATCGGCGAGCGCGACCCCGGCGAGCGCTGCCCGTACGGAGTGCGCGGAAACAGCATCGTCCGCTACTTCGGCGAGAGCTACGAGAACCTGGTCCTGGTGGGCGGATTCTCCAAGGCCTACTCCTCGCTGCTCGCGTTCATCGCCTGCCCGACTGAGACGAAGGAACTGCTGAAGGTCGCGGCGGCGCCCTACCTGTACTCGGGGCCCTCCCCGGTCGCTTCACTGGCCACGACGCTCGCCGGCTTCGATGTGAACGAGCGCCGCGGGGAGGAGCTGCGTGAGCGGATTTGGACGCACACCCAGCGCGTGCTCGAGTGCCTGACGCGGCTGGAAGTTACGACTCCCAACCACTCGGGTATGCCGATCGTCGAGATTCCGCTGCGCGAGCACCTGCGCATCGGAGAGGTGGGGCAACTGCTGTTCGATCGCGGGGTGTACGTCACGCTCGCCGCTTATCCGCTGGTGCCCAGGGAGGAGGTCGGTTTCCGCGCGCAGATCACCGCAGCGAACACGGACGCGGAGATCGACACGCTAATCGCGGCGCTCGAGGAGCTCGCTCAGATGGGTGAGCTGCGAGCGGTGGAGCAGGCAGGCGCCGCGCAACACGAGTCCGTGGCGTGAGGCTCGATGACGTGTTTAGGAAACTGGCGGACCAGCCGTCTGTATGACGGCCCACCCACCTGCCCCCGGGCTCGCCGATCGTTTCCAAGCACGTTCTGACAGCCGGTGACATGAGGTCCTGAGATCGTGAGCACGACGTGATCGCCCGCTACCGTGCTCTGTTCTCCGCGCCCGGTGTGAAACGGCTGCTGGTCAGCTCCATCCTGGGGCGCCTGCCCGTAGGAATGTTCTCGTTGGCGATCCTGCTCTTCGTCCACGGGCGCACTGGCTCCTTCCTGGCGGCGGGCCTCGCGGTGGGAGCGTTCACCATGGCGGGCGCTCTGATCGGGCCGCTGCTGGGGGCGCTCGTCGATCGGCACGGGCAGACGTCGGTGCTGCTGCCCGCTGCGGTTGCCCAGGCGGCGCTGCTGGTCGCGCTTGTGCTCGTCACTCAAGCCGGCGCGACGGTGACGTCGATCGTCGCGCTGGCGGCGCTGGCGGGCGCCGCGCTGCCGCCGACCGCGGGCTGCGTACGCGCGCTGTGGTCCGAGGTCGCGCACGGCGAGGCGCTCGAGACGGCTTACGCGCTCGACGCGACCACGCAGGAGACCATTTGGACGCTCGGCCCGCTGCTGGTGGGCTCGGTGGCGGGGCTCGCCTCGCCCGCCACGGCGGTGCTGTTGTGCGCGGCACTCACGGTCTGCGGGACCGTCTACTTCGCCACCTCCACGATCTCCCGCGGTTGGCGGGCCGCTACGCGCGAGCGCTCGCGGGGGAGCGCGCTGGCTGCCAGTCCCAACCTGCGCGTGCTGCTCTACACGGTGGTGCTCGCGGGCGCAGTGATCGGAGCGGTCGAGGTCGGGCTGCCTGCGCTTGCGGCGCGGCAGGGCGCGCGCTGGTCGGCCGGCCCGCTGCTTGCGCTGTTCAGCGTCGGGAGCATGGCCGGCGGCCTGGTTTACTCCGCGAGAAGCTGGCGGCTGCCGATCAGCCGGCGCTACACGGTGATGCTGTTCGCGATGGCGGCCGCCGTCGCGCCGCTGATCGTCCTGCACTCGCTCGCCGCGGCGTTCGCGCTCAGTGCGCTCGCCGGGCTCGCCCTGGCACCGATGATCACCTGCCAATTCTCGCTCGTCGGAGCGCTCGCGCCGGCGGGGACCGTCACCGAGGCGTTCACCTGGCACCGCGCCGCAACCGTCGCCGGCATGGCGGGCGGGTCGGCGTTGGGAGGGTCGCTTATCGACGCCCGCGGCGTCGGCGCGGCGTTCGCGCTCGGCTGTGCGAGCGTGGCGGTGGCCGGGGCGCTGGCCGTGCTCGGACGGCGGCGGATCGAACCGCTCGCCACCACCACCGAGGCAGTGGCTCCGCCCCCGTTGGCTGCTGAGCAGCTGGTGCCGCTCACAACGGCTACGGAGGAGGTCGCTCCGATCCGCCCGGCCGCGGAGGTGCCGGCACCGCTCGCGATGGCCACCGAGTTCAACTGCGCTCACTGCGCCGGCCACCGAGGGGCCGGTGCCGTTCACGATCGCAGCCGCGGCGGTCGCGCTCGCCGCCGAAGCGGTCGCGCTCGCCGCCGAGAGGCCCCTGGCATTCGCCGTCGAGCAGCCCGCGCCGTTCACGATCGCAGCTGAGGCGGTCGCGCTGGCCGCGGAGGCGGTGGCGCAGACCGCCGCCTGAGGCCGGGTGGAGGGACTCCGATTCTTGCGGCGCCGACCGGCACGGTGCGGGTGAGGCGGGCGTACACGAGCAGGCGCTTGGCGGCGCTGAACAGGGGCGTGCAGGCGGACAGCACGAGGCGGCCGCGGCCGGTGCTCCCAATCGCGGCAGCGACGTCGGACGGTGCGACGACGCGGTGGCCGGTGACGGTGTAGAGGAAGTGTGCGTAGGGCATGTCGAGTGCGATCCGATCGCCTCTGCGCAGCGCGTCGATGTGACGGAAGGGCTCTAGGAACGTGGTGCGGTGGCCGGCGATCGCCGTGGTGGCGCCCAGGCCGGGGAAGCGTGTCCCGGAGTAGGCGCTCTGCGTGTAGATCCCCGGCCCCTTCTCCAATTCCGAGGCCCCCGTGCCGTACACCACCACGAAGTCGGCCCCGAGGCGGGGGATGTGGAGGCTGCCCACCGCGCTGCCGAGCGTCGCGTGGCGGGCGAGCTCCCGCGCCAGGAAGGACACCCGCCGGCGCTCGCCGGCGAGCCGCGCGAGGCGCGTGCGCTCGAGCGTGGTCGGGCGGGCGCGTTCGAGGTTCCGCAGCGCCCCGCGGAGGTGGTCCTGCTGGAGCCTCGCGTACAGCGCCGAGAAGGGCTCCTGCCACACGAGCGTGACGCCCGCGTCGAGCAGCGCCAGCGCCCCCACCGCGATCAGCGCCGCCGAGAGCAGCCGCAGCGCGCGGCTTGTGGGAGTGCGACGTCCCGAGGGGGACCGGCGCCGCGGGCGCGGTCGGCGGCGGCGCCGACCGGCAGGCGGAGTGGTGGTTAGGAGGATGTCGGACAAGCTCACCGCCGCAGGGCGGACTCCGTGCCACCCAGCGATCCCGGACCAGCGTAGGAGGATTTGGAGCCCACCCAACCCCCCCGAACCGCGATCGGGTCGTACACGCCGATCCCGTCCTCCGGCCCACCCAGCCTCGCGTCGCCGGCCGGCTGCGGGGCGAGCGCCACCAGCAGGACCGCGGCGAGGCAGCCAAACGCCACGCTCCACAGCGCCGCCCCCGCGACCCCGACACGCCCGCCTGCGAGCAGCAGCACGGCGGTGTGCGCCACCCCCCCGGGGCCCAGTTCGAGCTGCGACGCGTAGAAGGCCACGAGCAGCGCAAGTGGGGCGAGACCGAGCACCGCCAGGCCCAGCGCCGGGATTTGGACCCGCCCACCCCGTCCGCTCACGCGATCCTCCGGCGGGCCCAGCGGGGAGGCGAACACGAGCCACAGGTGCAGTGCGGGCACGAGCAACAGCGCGGTGAGGGGATCGACGGCCCACACCACGATGGCGAGGGCGCCCAGCACGAGCAGCGGAGCCAACACGGCGGCGGCGTCCGTGCTCGGGCGGCGCGGCAGGCGCAGCCTGCGCATCAGCGCCGGCCACCCCAGCCAGGCGAGCGTGAGCACAAGCGCCGTCGCGAGCACCGCCTCCAGGGCGGCGTCGTCGAACGGCAGCGCCGCAGGGGAGACCGGCGGGCGGGGCGCTGGGATCGCGTGCAGGCGCCCCAACAGGATCGCGAAGAGAGCGCAGGCGAGGAACGGGAGCGCGCACGCCAGCGTCCACAGCACCCACCGCCCGACCGCACGATCGGCGGCGGGAGCACGGGGTCCGAAGGGCCGGGTCCCGGAGGGCCGGGTCGGCCGCCGGCGGCGCAGACGAGCGACGCCGTCGCCGAGCACGAACAGAGCGGGCGCCAACAGCGCCGCCACCAGGAGGCGCAGCGCCCACTCGGGGATCGCCTTGTGCTGGATTGGCAGACCCGATTCGGACTCGCTCGACACGTCGGCTCCGTCGTCGAGCGCGTACACCGTCGAGAGCGCGGCCCGCCCGAAGCCTTCCAGGCGCGCAGCGCTGACCGGTTCGTTCGCCGGAGGGGCCCGTTCGCCGCCGATGCCGAGGAGCACCGCGGGCAGCCCGGCCGCGTCGAGCGGGCCCTGTTCGCCGGCGGGGAGCGGGAAGACGAGGTGCGCGAGCTGAGTGAGCGTGCCGGGGGCGTTGGAGCCCCCCCGCGCCACGCTGGCCTGCTGGGCGAGCGCCGCGCCGAGCGTGTTCTGCAGGAGCGCGGGCGCCGAGCCGGGGCCGTCGGAGAAAGACGCCACCAGGGGAGTGCGCAGGCTTGTACCCCCGAGGTCGCCGAGCACCAGCGCGGCGTCGATCGAGCCACCCACTCCCCCGCCGACCACTTCGCCGGCGTGCGCCGCGAAGTCCACCGCCCCCGCGTGGCCCCCCGATCCCCCGCTGGTGGAGACGAGCACGACCGTGCGCCGGGTCTCCCCGGCGGCGAGCACCCGGGCGAGCTCGAGCAGCGCCGCGGTCCCGGAGAGCTCCGCCTCGGCGCCGTGGTCCGCGGCGTCGCGGTGGGCGACGATCACAATCGGCGCCTCGCCGGTGGTGCCGGGCCGCTGCGCGATCACGGTGGTGAGGGTGCGCTCGCCGTCGATCGTCTCGGCGCGGAAGCTACGGGCGCCGACCGAGAAGCCGCCCGCGGCGGGTTTGCCGAGCCCTCGCAGGGTCCGCGCCACTTCGGCGGCGAGACCCTGGTCGTCCACGCCGCCGGGGCGGCGGTCCGGGAACCGTGCGGCGAGACTCTGAAGCGAGGCGAAGGCGCGCGCGCCTTCAAACGCCTGGGGCACGAGGTTGGAGGTGAGCGGAGCCGTGCGGCCAGTCAGGGAGAACCCTGCGATCACCAGCGCGAACAGCAGCGGCAGGAAGGCTGCGCGGTAGACGCGTCCGTTCAGCACTCCGAGACCATAATCGTTGCGGCCCACGCCTTGGGCCTCCGGCCACGCGCGGGGGGGCCGCGCTACGAACGCCGCGGCGCAGCCCCGGAGGGGCGGAGCCCATCCATATCCAGATCCACCCGGCTGGCCCCACCGCATCGCATCCGCACGCGCACCCGGTGCGCCTCGCGTACCGGTATCGTGCGCGCGTGCTTCAGCCCGTCTCCGTCGCTAGCAAGACGCTCGCCGACTACACGCACATCTGCGGGCGGGACCTGATCGACGAGATCCGCGAGTTGGCGGAGCCGCTGAAGGGCCACCGGGTGGTGCACGTCTCCGCGACGGCCTTCGGCGGGGGGGTCTCGGAGATCCTCTACACGCTGGTGCCGCTGATGCGCGACGTGGGGTTGGAGTGCGAGTGGCAGGTCATCTACGGGCGCGAGGAATTCTTCAACGCCACCAAGCTCATGCACAACGCGCTGCAGGGCGCCCCGCAGGACCTCGACGGGGAGCAGTGGGAGACCTGGAGACGCTACAACGAGATGAACGCCCGCGAGCTCTCCGGCGGGTGGGACGTGTGCCTCGTGCACGACCCCCAGCCCGCGGGGCTCTACCGGCTCGTGCCGGGCAAGGCGCGGGGGTGGGTGTGGCGTTGCCACATCGACCTCTCCACGCCCAACCCGGACACGATCGCGCAGCTGATGCCCTACATCGAGGACTACCCCCAGTCGCTGTTCCACATGCAGGAGTACGTGCCGCCCGGGATGAGCGGCCACGTCAACGTGGTGCCCCCCGCGATCGACCCGCTGACCCCGAAGAACATGGCGCTTTCGCCGGAAGACGCCGCGTACGTGTGCGGGCAGTTCGGGATCGACGTGGACCGGCCGCTGATGTGCCAGGTCTCGCGCTTCGATCCCTGGAAGGACCCCCTGGGGGTGATCGACGCGTACCGTATCGTCAAGGAGCAGATCCCCACGGCGCAGCTCGCGCTGGTGGGGTCGATGGCGAGCGACGACCCGGAGGGGTGGGACTTCTTCAACGCCACCATCGCCCACGCGGACGGGGACCCCGACATCCACATCCTCAACAACTTCAACAACGTCGGGTCGATCGAGGTCAACGCGTTCCAGTCGCACTCCGACGTGGTGATCCAGAAGTCCACGCGCGAGGGCTTCGGCCTGACGGTCACGGAGGCGATCTGGAAGGCGCGGCCGTTCATCGGGGGCGACGTCGGCGGGATCCCGCTGCAGGTCGAAGACGGGGTTACGGGCTTTCTCGTCTCGAGTCCAGAGCAGTGCGCCGCCCGGACGCTCGAGGTCCTCGAGGACCCCGCGCTGGGCAAGGCCCTGGGCCGCCGCGGCAAGGAGCACGTGCGCGCGCACTTCCTCACGCCGCGCTACTTGCGCGATTATCTACGCATCTTCACCGAACTCAAAGAGTCGTGAGCGAGACGCCGGCACAGCGAGCCCCGCTGGTGCTGGTGTCCAACCGGGGGCCCGTGACCTTCCAGGCGGGCGGGGAGGCGCAGCGCGGCTCGGGGGGCCTCGTAACGGCGCTCACCGGCCTCGCCTCCCACCGCGAGGCGGTGTGGATCGCCTCGGCGATGAGCGACCATGATGTGGAGGTCTCTCGCGCCCACGGCGGCGGCGCGTTCCCGGTGCGCTCCCCCGCAGGCGGAGAGTTCCAGGTCCGCCTCGTGGCAAGCGATCCGGAGGCGTACGAACGCTTCTACAACGTGTTCGCCAACCCGATGCTGTGGTTCATCCAGCACTACCTGTGGGACCTCTCCAACGCCCCGGACATCCGCCGCCACGAGATCGAGGCGTTCGAGTTCGGCTACAACGTCGTCAACGAGGACCTCGCGCGGGCGGTGGTGGAGGAGCTCCAGGGGGCGGAGGAGCCGGTGGTGATGGTGCACGACTACCACCTCTACACGCTGCCCGACCTCGTGCGCCGCGCGCGCCCGGACGTGTTCCTGCACCACTTCATCCACATCCCCTGGACCCAGTCGGATGCGTGGCGGGTGCTGCCCTCGCGGATCCGCGAGGAGATCTTCGCGGGCCTCCTCGCGAACGACATCATCGGCTTCCACACGCGCTCCTACCGGCGCAACTTCCTGCAGTGCTGCGAGGACCTGATGGAGCTGGAGGTGAACTACGAGCAGGGAACCGTGCGCTACGGGGAGCGCGAGGTGTGGGTGCGGGCGTACCCGCTGCCGATCGACCACCGCGCCACGAGGCGCCTCGCGCAGGGCGAGCGGGTGCAGGAGCTCGAGCGCGAGCTGCTGGCGCGTCGCCGCGACTTCCTAATCCTGCGGGTGGACCGCGCGGATCTCTCGAAGAACGTGCTGCGGGGCTTCTCCGCGTTCGACCTGTTCCTCGAGCAGCACCCCGAGTTCTCCGAGCGGATCACGTTCGTGGCGCAGCTGATGCCCTCGCGTACGGACGTGCCCCAGTACGCCGAGTACCTGGAGCGGATCGAGGCGCTGGTGGCAGTCGTCAACCACCGTCACGGCACGCCGGACTGGATGCCGATCCAGCTGAAGCTCCGCGACGACCTCGAGGAGGCAGTGGCAGCGTACAAGCACTACGACGTGCTGCTGGTGAACGCGATGTTCGACGGGATGAACCTCGTCGCCAAGGAGGGCCCGCTCGTCAACGAGCGCGAGGGGGTGTCGATCCTCTCGGAGAACACCGGCGCGCACGAGGAGCTGGGGGAGTACGCGCTGTCGGTCAACCCCTTCGACATCCAGGAGCTCGCGGACTCGATCTACGCCGCCCTCGCGATGGCCCCCGCGGAGCGCCGCCGCCGGGCGCAGGGGCTGGCGCAGATCGTCACCTCGCGCGACCCCGGGGATTGGATCGACGAGCAGCTGGCGGACATCCGTGCGAAGGGGCGCTCGCGGTAGCACCGCCGCCGCGCCCGCGCCGCGACGGGGCCCGAACCGAGCGCAATCGAGGCCCTGGTATCATCGCGGCCCCTTCGCATGACCCTGCCCGCACCCACATACGACCTTGTGCTGCTGCTCGACGCGGAGGCCGAGGAGCAGGCCTACACGAGGATCCTCGGGGAGGCGCGCGAGGCGATCAAGGCGGAAGGAGAGCTGCTGCGCGACGACGCGTGGGGGGATCGGGCGCTGACCTACCCGATCGACCACAAAGCGACCGCCAAGTACCACCTGCTCCAGTTCCACGCCACCACCGTAGGGCTGCTCGAGCGGCTCGACCGCTCGCTGCGGTTCGCCGACGAGGTTGTGCGCTTCCGGATCGTCAAGCTGAAGCCCGGCACCCCCGAGGCGCCGGAGATGAGCAGCGTCGCCAGCGCGAGCGCGGCGGCGCGGGAGCCCGAGCCGGCGCCCGAACCACAGGCCGCCCCGGAGCCGCAGGCCACGCCCGACTCCGCCGCCCCGGAGCCCGAGGCGGCGGTCGAGCCCGAGGCGGCGCCACAGGACGCGCCCGCGCCGCCAGAGGCGCCCTCCGCGCCCGAGCCCATCGGCGAGCCGGCCTGAGCTTGGCTGAGCCTGCGAGTGCTTCCGCCGCCCGCGGCGGGGTAATACACTCGGTGTGGTGAGCGGGCTGGACCGAAGCGAGCGGACGCCGGGCAGGACGGACGTGTTGAGAGCGTCCCCGCCGATGTTCGAGTCGCGGCTGCTGGACTTCTTCTCGCGGGTGCATCCCGCAGTGCCGCTGCTGGTGTTCGTGCCGGTGATCGTGGGGATGGCCGCGTGGGGCCTCGCACAGGTGAGCGTCGCGGCGATGGTCGGCCTGGCGGTGGCGGGGTACGCGATGTGGACGCTGTTCGAGTACTGGCTGCACCGGGTCGTGTTCCACTTCGAGCCCGACCACGGCGTGGGCGCGCGCCTGCACTGGATCATCCACGGGATCCACCACGAGCACCCCAACGACCCGATGCGCCTAGTGATGCCCCCCGCGGTAAGCGTGCCGCTGGCGGCGGCGGTGTTCGGAGCGCTGTACGTGGTCTTCCGGGAGCGCTACGCACCGGGTCTGGCGGTGGGCTTCTACGCGGGCTACGTGGTGTACGACATGCTCCACTACTACCTGCACCACTTCACCCCCCGCGGCCGCGTGGGCCGGATGCTGCGCGAACGCCACATGCGCCACCACTTCCAGGACGACACGCGGGGCTTCGGGATCAGCGCCCCCTACTGGGACGAGGTGTTCCGCACCTCCCCGCGCTCCCGCCGGGATGGATGAGGACCCACCCACCCGCCGGTCGAACTGGATGAGGATGGGCTCCGCCTTCGGCTCCGCCGAGCGGCGTTCGTAGCGCGGATCCGGGGCGGGGACCCCAAGACGGCGGCCAGACGGGGATCAAAACGGCGCAACGAGCGGGGTAGCGGCGCAGGGGGCCAAAGTTGCACCCGCAGGCGGGTCTAGACTCGGGGCTCCTCTCAAAGAGATGACGAGGGCCCCCGTGCGGGGTACGAGACAGCCGAAAGGAAGAGAGCCGTGGCCGCAACGAACATCAACCGGATCGTGATGACCGGCAACCTGACCAAAGACCCCGAGCTGCGCTCGCTGCCCAGCGGCACCTCGGTGTGCGAGCTGCGGATCGCGTGCAACACGCGCCGCAAGGACCAGGCCAGCGGGGAGTGGACGGACAAGCCGAACTTCTTCAACGTCAAGGTGTGGGGCGCGCAAGGCGAGAACGCCGCCCGCTACCTGTCGAAGGGACGCCCGGTGGCGATCGACGGGCGCCTGGAGTGGCGCGAGTGGGAGGCCCAGGACGGGACAAAGCGCCAGGCAATCGATATCATTGCCGACTCGGTGCAGTTCCTGGGCTCGCGCGAGGACCCCTCCGGAGGGGGCTCCTTCACGGGCAACGGGGCCTCACAGGGCGGCGGCGCCCCCGTCAACGAGGGGGACTTCCAGCCCGCACCGGTCGGCGCCGGCTCAGGCGACGAGGACATTCCGTTCTAGACCCACCCAGCCAACAGCACCAACCGCGAACAGCGACAGCGAAGACAGCGAGGTAGACCAGTGGCTAAGGCCCGCGGGCGCAGCAAGCCGGCCCGGAGACGAGAGAAGCGAGGAGGACCTGGCAGCGGCCGACGCAAGCCCTGCCAGCACTGCCGCGACAAGATCGAGCAGGTCGACTACAAGGACGTGGCGACGCTGCGCCGGTTCGTCTCCGAGAAGGGCAAGATCCGCTCGCGGCGGATCACCGGGGCCTGCCGCCGCCACCAGGCCCAGGTGGCGCGTGCGGTCAAGCGCGCCCGGGAGCTCGCGCTGCTCCCCTACGTGAACGAGGGCGGGCGCGACGACAATCCGCGCCGTGAGCGGGGCGACCGCGACCGAGGCCGTTAGAGGATGCCCGAGGCGATCCTCCTCAAGGACGTCGAGACGCTCGGCGAGCAGGGCAAGGTGGTGGAGGTCTCCAAGGGGTACCTGCGCAACTTCCTGGTCCCCCGCAAGCTCGCGCAGCCCGCCACCCGGGGGGCGATCGACGCGGTCCGCCGCCGCCAGGAGGCAGAAGCGCGGGCGGAGCGCGAGTTCGTCGAACGGGCGACCACCAACGCAGCCTTGCTGAACAAGACCGTGCTGACGATCCCCCAGCAGGCGGGAGCGGACGGTCGCCTGTTTGGCTCGGTTTCCGCGCAGGACATCGCCGAGGCGATCCGCGAGGCGAGAGGCCTGAAGCTCGACCGTCACAACGTGCACCTCCCGGAACCGATTAAGAACGTCGGCACCTACTTAGTCGTGGTCGACGTCGTCGAGGACGTGACGGCTACCGTCAAGACCATGGTCGTGCCGAAGAAGTAATCCTGGTCGGGAGGGGGCTCCGGGGGAGGGCCTGCCCTTCCCCGGCCTATGCATGGTCGTGCCGAAGAAGTGATCCGGGAGGGGAGTGGAGTCCGCCCTCCCTGCGCCTGTCCTTCCCCCGCTGAGTCGTGGTCGTGCCGAAGAAGTAGGACTGCCTCCTGGAGCCGCCCGGAGGAAGCGCCGCAGGATCTCCTACCAAGGCGTCGAACTACCGATCTGCATTGGCGTCGAGCTGCCTGGTCCGTCCGGCTGACGATCAAATCACCGGACAAACGTAGGAGTGTCACCGGCTGAGACCTCTGGTAGCGTCGGCGAGCACCTGCTGTCGCGTGGCGGCGCACGGCGACAACCTACGCACAACGACAACTTAGGGGGATACACCATGGCGATCCGCAAGCCACGCGATCACTGGCGCCGGGGCGGGCACGACCACAATCACAACGAGCATCGTGAGCCGGCTGATCAAGCTGTACGACGCCGAGCTGACCCTGACAGGTGTGACGTTGAGAGGCGGCGTCGGCAGGGGAGGAAATCCTGCGAAAGAACGTGGCTACGGCGGGGCGATCTACAACGACTACGGCGTCCTGAGGATCCGGAGCTGCACGTTCACAGAAGACACCGCACAGGGGCAGGTGGCTGGCGGCGGTAAAAAAGAATACGCCTCGGGGGGCGAGGGCGGCGCGATCTACAACGACGGCAAGGTGATCGTCACCGGCAGCACGTTCAGCGCCGACACGGCGCAAGGCGGCAGCGGAGCGGGGGAAGAAGCGTACAACGAGGCCAGCTACGGCGGGGCGATCTACACCTACGGCGACTTTGAGGTGAGCACGAGCACCTTTACCGGCAACACCGCCGCAGGGGGCGCCAGCGGAGCTTCGAGTGAAAGCAGCTATGGCGGCTACGGCGGCGCGATCTACGCACAAGCCACGTTGTCTGTCGCCAACAGCACCTTCAGCGCCAACACCGCGAGTGGCGGCGGTACCGGCAAAGGTGGCACGAAGGGAGGCTTCGCCGGCTACGGGGGCGCAATCTACAACGACGGCGCGGCGGCGGTCGCCGGCAGCGCCTTCAGCGCCAACACGGCGGGATCGGGCAAAGACGCCTCCGCGAAAAACTACGGCTCCGGTGGCGAGGGCGGCGCGATCTACAACGACGAGTCGCTCACCCTCAGCGCGAGCACCGTGAGCGCCAACGCCGCCGCGGCGACGCACAGCGACGGCGAGGGGGGCGGCGTCTACACCTATGGGGCAACCGCCAGCGGCGAAGGCGGAGGCTTTTACAACGACGGCGTCGGGGACCTCGCCAACGTGACGTTATTCGGCAACACCGCGCAGACGGCCAGCGGCGGGGGCAACCTGTACCTCGACTACTACACGCTGACTCTGCACGACACCCTGATCGCCGGCGGCAGCTCGCCGACGTCCGGGGGCAATTGCGCGTTCAACGGCAAAGAAGCGTTCATCGTCTCAGAGGGCTACAACGCAGAGAGTCAGAACCAGTGCACGCTCAGCGGGCCCGAAGACAAGGTCAACGCCAGCCTCGCGCTCGGCCCGCTGCAGAACAACGACGGTCCGACCGCGACGATTGCACTGCTGCCAGGCAGCGCGGCGATCGACACCGGCGACCCGGCGGGCTGCACCGACACCGAAGGCAACCCACTGCTTGTGGATCAGCGCGGCGTCACGCGGCCGCAGGGCGCGCACTGTGACCTCGGCGCTTACGAGTACGTACCGCCGCCGCCACCACCACCACCGGTGGCGCCGATAGCAGCGCCGGCGCCCGTGGCGCCGCGGGACAGCTCGCTGACATTGATCCCGAGCTCATTCGCCCCGGAGTCGAGTGGCGCCTCGGTCGCAAAGGCGCATCACAAGAAGCCGCCGCTGGGCGTGGCGGTGAGCTACACCGACAGCGAGGCGGCGAGCACCACCTTCAATGTGGTGCTCCTGGCGAGGGGCTACGGCGTGGGGCACAGCTGCAAAACGCCACCGAAGCACGGCAAGCGCCCCAAGCACGCCGTGGGCTGCACGCTCGATGTGGCGGTCGGCAGCTTCACCCACAGCGACGTCGCGGGCAAGAACAGCTTCAAGTTCACCGGGCGCGTCGGTGGCCACGCGCTCGCCAAGGGGAGCTACAAGCTGCAGGCGACACCGAAGCTCGGCGCGTTGAGCGGCGTCGCGGTGAGCGCGTCGTTCACGATCGTCTGAGCCTGAGCGCAGGCAAGCTCAAACCACTCCTGTAGGTCTATCGGCCGGGCGCCCCCGAGGAGGCGTCCGGCCCCGCGGCGAACATCTGTTCGTGCACACTGATTTCCTCCGAGGTTGCGGGGTGGCCCTCGAGCCCCCGGTGAGGTCCGATCTAGACTCGCCGATGCGATGAGTGCGGTCTCGGTCACCAATGGGATGGGGTCTCCACCCGCCCCACCCACCCGGTCCTCAAGCACCCCGGCGGGAGGCGTGATCACCCCTCCGCACAACCTCGAGGCCGAGCAGTCGGTGCTCGGCGCGATCCTGCTCTCGGACCGTTCGCTGTACGCGCTCGTGATCGAGGAGGGGTTGCGCCCCGAGGACTTCTACCGCGAGCGCCACGCGCTGATCTACGGGGCGATGCTCGCCCTCTACAACGAGAGCGAGCCCGTGGACGTGCTCACGGTGACCGACCGCCTGCGCCAGCTCGGCAAGCTCGAGGCGGTGGGCGGGCCCGCGACCGTGGACGAGCTCACGGGGGTCGTGCCGGCGGCGGGCCATGCCCGCCGCTACGCGCAGATCGTGCGCGAGAACGCGCTGCTGCGCCGCCTGCTGGCGAGCACGTACGAGATCCAGGAGAGCGTGCTCGGGCACCGGGGGCCCCCGCGGGAGCTTGTGGAGCAGGCCGAGAAGGCGATGCTGGAGGTCGCGCGGGACGACCGCAAGCAGGACTTCCGCACGATCGAGGACGTGCTGCACGAGGAGCTCGACAAGCTTCACCGGCTCTCGATCGAGAAGACCTCGCTGACGGGCACACCGTCAGGCTTCAAGGACCTGGACGAGATCACGGGCGGCTTCCAGCCGGGGAACCTGGTGATCATCGCGGCGCGCCCCGCGATGGGCAAGAGCGCGCTGGTGTGCAACATCGCGGAGAACGCCGCGGTCGAGCACAAACGGCCGGTGGCGCTGTTCTCGCTGGAGATGGCGGAGGCGGAGCTGGCCCAGCGCTTCGTGGCCTCCCAAGCACGGATCAAGGGGGATGAGCTGCGCAAGGGGCGCGTGGCGGAGCAGCGCTGGCCGAAGATCCTCGCCGCCAGCCAGCGCCTCGCGGCGGCGCCGCTGTGGGTGGACGACTCCAGCGACGTGGGGCTGCTGGAGATCCGTGCGAAGGCGCGGCGCCTGCACTCGCAGTGCGAGGGGGGACTGGGGCTGATCGTGATCGACTACCTGCAGCTGATGCGCACCGACAGCCGCTACGACAGCCGCGTGACCGCCGTGGGCGAGCTGAGCCGCGGCCTGAAGATCCTCGCGCGCGAGCTGGGGGTGCCGGTGATCGCGCTCTCGCAGCTGAGCCGCGCGGTGGAGACGCGGCCGGACAAGAAACCGCAGCTCTCGGACCTGCGCGAGAGCGGGAACCTCGAGCAGGACTCGGACCTCGTGATGTTCATCTACCGCGACGAGTACTACGACGAAGACTCCGAGCGCCCGGGAGAGGCCGACCTGATCATCGCCAAGCACCGCAACGGGGCCGTGGGGAAAGTCACGCTGACCTTCCACAAGGAGTACCCGAAGTTCATGAACTACGCAACCGAACGCTACTCCCAGTAGCCCCATTAGCCTGACACCACCCGGCGTGCCCACGTGCCCTCAGTACGCGGGCGTCCACCGTGCGACGCCAGGACGGCCGCAGCGGGGACCGTGCCCCTACACTTCATGCGGACATGCCTGGGATAGTCATAGTGGGCGCCCAGTGGGGCGACGAGGGTAAGGGCAAGATCGTCGACCTGCTGGCCGAACACAGCGATGCGGTGGTGCGCTTCCAGGGCGGCAACAACGCCGGCCACACGATCGTGCGCGACGGGGAGGAGTGGAAGCTGCACCTGATTCCCTCCGGCATCCTGTACCCCGGCAAGCGCTGCGTGATCGGCAACGGCGTGGTGATCGACCCGCGGGTGCTGATCGAGGAGCTGGACGCTCTGCGCGCGCGACGCATCGACGTGAGCGGCCTGCGGATCTCGGCCAACGCGCACCTGATCATGCCCTACCACCTGCTGCTGGACTCCGCCGGGGAGGCCAAGCTGGGGCGCCTGCAGATCGGCACCACGCGCCGGGGGATCGGCCCATGCTACGCCGACAAGGCGGCCCGCCTGGGGATCCGCTTGCAGGACCTGCTCGACGAGAAGATCCTCAAGAAGAAGATCGTGGCCGCGATGGAGCCCAAGCGCCTGTCGCTGCGCCCCTTCGAGAAGGACCCCACACTCGACCTGCGCACGATGACCGAGGAGTACCTGACGTACGGGCATCGCCTCGAGCAGCACATCGCAGACACCGCCAAGCTGATGTGGGAGCTGCTGGACGGCGGGCGACGCGTGATCTTCGAGGGGGCGCAGGCGACGATGCTCGACATCGACCACGGCACCTATCCGTTCGTGACCTCCTCCAACCCCGTGGCCGGAGCGGCGTGCGTCGGCGCAGGCGTGGGTCCGCGCGACATCGACGAGGTGTGGGGGATCGCGAAGGCCTACGCGACACGAGTGGGAGCTGGGCCGTTCCCCACGGAGCTCGAGGACGCGACGGGCGACTACCTGCGCACGCGGGGAAGCGAGTTCGGGACCACCACCGGCCGCCCCAGGCGCACGGGCTGGCTGGATCTGGTGGCGCTGCGCTATGCGACGCGCCTGAACACGCTGACGGCGCTCGCGATCACCAAGCTCGACGTGCTCTCGGGTCTGGAGCGCATCAAGGTCTGCACCAGCTACCGCGGCGCGGAGGGGGCGGAGTTCGACAGCTTCCCCTACCACCAGACCGTGCTGCATCACACCACCGCGCAGTTGACGGAGCTCGACGGCTGGAGCGAGGACATCAGCGAGTGTGAGAGCCTCGCCGACCTGCCCGCCGCGGCGCAGGAGTACCTGCGGTTCATCGCCGAGCACGTCGGGGCCCCCGTGGCCCTCGTCGGGGTGGGCCCGGGCCGCGATCAGGTGATCTGGACCGACGAGGGCAGGGAGACGATCGCCGGCAGCGGGGACTCGCCCGCTTGGGAGCGGGTTTAGGGCCCCCGTCAAGCGGCTTCCGCGCCGTCGCGGCGGAGCAGCCCCTCAAGAGCGTCGACGACCCGGGGGTCGAACTGGGTGCCGGCGCCGCGCGCGAGCTCGGCGAGCGCATCCGGGAGGCTCATCGCCGCACGGTAGGAGCGGGTGGTGGTCATCGCGTCGAAGGCGTCGCAGGCGGAGACGATGCGAGCCTCCAGCGGGATCGCGGTGGCGCGCAGGCCGTCGGGATAGCCCCCGCCGTCCCAGCGCTCGTGCGACGAGCGCACGATTTCGCCGACCTCGCGCATGAAGCCGCCGACCCGCTCGAGCATCCGCTGGCCCTCGATCGTGTGGGTCTTGATGATCTCCCACTCGCGCTGGTCGAGCGTGCCGGGCTTGTTGATGATCTCCTTGGGCACCGCGATCTTGCCGACATCGTGCAGCAGCGCACCGAACTCGACGTTGCGACGCTGCTCGGCGTCGAGCCCGAGCTGCTCGGCCACCTCGAGCGCGAGGCGTACCACGCCCCTGCAGTGCTCGCCGGTGTAGGCGTCGTCGGCCTCGACCACGTCGCCCAACACGAGCGCCGTGCCGCGGTAAGCGTCGCCCAGCTCGATCAGCTGCTCCAGGCGGGCTCGCCGCTCCCTGGAGAAGAGCCTCAGGATCGCGAAGAGGGGCGCGATCAGGAGCACCGCCCAGCGGTGCTGCTCGGCGGCAAGAGCGACAGCCAGGCCGAGCGGGGCGAGCGCCGCGTCGATCAGATAAACCTCGCTCACCTCCCCCACGAGCTCCCGGGTGGTGATGCCGCCGCACAGCCGCTCCCGGGCCGCGTTGGCGGCGAAGTCGCAGGCGAACTGCGCCATGAGCGCGAGCAGCAGGACGGCGACCGATCGGAGATCGGTCAGCGCCGCTGAATGAGAGTCGCGGGCGAGCAGTAGTACAAGGGCCGGGCCGAAGGAGAACCAGCTGTTGGCGGGCACCGTCAGCAGCCGGCTCGGCGGGACGCGTCCGGCGAGGACCGCGGGTGTCATACCAAGGGCCAGCGCCGTCGCCACCAGCAACGGCACGAGCGGGAGGGGCACGGCGAACAGCATCGGCACGAACACGGCCTGCGTGGGCACCGTGAAGCCGGAGCCCACGTCGATCCTGATGCGTCCCGCGACCGCGACGCCCACGACGTAGAGCGCCGTCACCGGGAGGAAGCGGCCGTGTTCGGGTGGAGCGATAAGGATGAGTGCGAGCGCCGCGCAGACGAAGCCTCCGCCGACAATCAGTTCCCCGCGACGCTCGGCAAGGCCCATCCCCTGTCCCTGGCGCTGGAACGAAGTCCGTGCGCGCTCGGACTCGATGATGGCGTAAGCCGACATGGATCTACCCGGTGTCGTATCGCCATGCGGACGGGGTGTCTTAAGCAGGCTTTCACACAAACTGCCTCGTATGCCTGGCGTAGTTCGATTGGACGGAACCAAGTCCCGCCATGGCCCTGTAATCCCGGTAAATGGATTGATCTTCAAAAGCTTGACACTTTTGTTCATACATACGTCCAAGCGGTTTCCATACAGAGTGCCGATGCTTCATTCTGTCGCCAGTTTCAAGCGCTCATTCAAAACCGAAAAAGGCAAACTCGTCGCGAGACGAGGACGCAAAGCCAGAGGTCTCCAACAGGGAGACGGCTCAGCCGCCGGTCTACCTACGGAGGCCACGTGTTCTCGTTCCGACTCAAATCGCACCAGCTCCCCGCCCTGTGGGGCAGTAGCGTTCGACTCGTCCTCCTCGCACTGACCCTCTGCCTCGCGCCATGCACCGCGGCGCAGGCCGCCCTGCTCAGCGGTGGCGCCTGCAACGGCTCGGCGCTCACCCAGCCGTTTGCGAAATGGGGTGACTCAAGCCTTTACGAGCTGGTCCCTCAGGGCAGCTTCGAGGGCTCCCCGTCGCAGTGGACCCTCACCGCAGGCGCCCACCGGACGCCCGAAAGCGAGCCATACGGTGTTACGGGCACGGTCGGAGGATGGTCACTTGCGCTGCCCGCGGGCGCCTCGGCACAGTCGCCGTACACGTGCGTGAACGCGAGTTACCCCACCTTCCGATTCTTCGCACGCAACGGGGGGGTGCTCTCGACGGTGCTCGCGCAGGTCGTTTACAAGACCCCCCTCGGTCCGGTCGCACTGCCGCTGGGAGCGGTAGCGCTGAGTGGTAGCTGGCAGCCGTCCCTGCCGATGCTCACCGGCTCCGTGGCGGGCGGCCTGCTCTCGGGCGGTACCGCCCAGGTGGCGCTGCGCTTCACGGCGCTCACCGGAACGTCACAGATCGACGACGTCTACATCGACCCCCGTATGCGCTGAGCCTTGGGGCGAGCCGGCTCGGACCGGCATGGAGGGCGCGGGCCGGCCTGCAGGGGGCCGGCCCGCCGCATTTCAATGGCCGTGCCCTCCCCGCAAGCCTTTACGATATGGTAAAGGAATGCCCCGAATCTCTAGCAAGCACCAGGTCACGCTCCCCGTGGATACGCTGAAGCGCGCTGGGCTGAAGGTGGGCGACGAGGTCGCGATCGAAGCCGAGGGGGCCGATCGCATCGTGGTTCGCCGCGTCTCGAAGGACGGGCTCCAACTGGCGGCGGAGATCGCCTGAGGTCCCTCCACGCGTCGAGGGTTCGAGTGCTGCGCTGTCGCCTGCGCTGTCGCCTGACGTACGCCACTACGCCCAGCACCTGGGTCTCGGGGGGATACAGGGTGCGCTGGTGGCGCTGTGGCTGATCGGAGGCGCGGGACCGCGGCCGCGGCGATCCGTGCCGTCGTGCACGGGGAGGTGCAGGGCGTCGGGTTTCGCGATGCGACGGTCCGGCGGGCGCACGAGCTCGGAGTGATGGGTTGGGTGCGCAACGGGGAGGACGGCACCGTGCAGGTTCACGCCGAGGGCACCGAGCGGGCGGTCGAGGAGCTCGTGACTTTCCTGCGGAGCGGCACGCCGCTGGCACAAGTCTCCGGGGTAGCGAGCGACAGCGTCGCTGTCGAGGGGCACGAGCAGTTCGCGATCCGCGGTGTCAGCGCCGGGGTCTTCGTAGTTCAGGAGCACGCGGCGAGGGCGCGCCATTTCGACCTGCGCCTGGAGGTCGAGGGAGTCATGCGCTCGTGGGCGATCCCCAAGGGACCCTCGCTGGACCCTGCGGTCAAGCGCCTCGCCGTCGAGGACCCCGACCACACCACGGCGCACAACACGTTCGAGGGAGTGCTCGGAGAGGGTCGAGTGATCGTCTGGGACCGCGGAACCTACGAGCAGGGCGGACGTGTCGCGTGGCCGCAGGCGCTCACTCGCGGTCACGCTGTCTTCGTACTCCACGGGGAGAAGCTGCGCGGCGGCTTCGCCCTGCAGCGCACCCGGTCGGGCGCCAAGGCGCAATGGCTGCTGATCAAGCGCCGCGACGAGTACGCGCAGCCCGGCTCGGACATCGTCGCCGAGCGCCCCCGCTCGGTCCTCAGCGGCCGCACACTCGACGAGACCGTCGACTGAAGTTGCGCTCCCGCTGGCTCAGGAGTCCTCGGGCGGGCGGCGCTCGCGCTTGCGTTCAGTCCCCCGACGCTTGGCGGCAAGGCGTCGCTCGCGCGAGGCCGCAGTGGGACGGGTGGCGCGGCGGCGCTTGGGAGCAGCGAGCGCCTTCGCGAGCCGCTCGCTCAAGCGGGCCAGAGCCAACTCCCGGTTGCGTGCCTGCGATCGCCCGTCCTGCGCGATCGCCACCACTCGCGGCCCAACGCGAGCCAGCACCCGCTCCCGCTGTGCGTCGGTCAGCGTGGGCGAGGCGCGCACGTCGAAGCTCGCTTCCACACGGGAAGCGGTGACATTGGCGTGCTGTCCCCCCGGGCCGGAGGAGCGGCTTGCCCGCACCGTCACCTCCGACAGCGGGATCGTCAGCCCGCCGACGATCCGCAGCCGTTTGCTGCTAGGGCCCTCCTCGGCTTCGGTCAACGCAGCCGCCCGTCTACGCGCCTTCCGCACCTTGGCCAATCGCCCTCCCCACTCCAGCTCCGTTACTCGCGGGGTGGAAGGGTGCGCGGAACGAACCGCAGTTCATCAGGGACGCACCGGGCACCATCGGTCAGCCATTTTACTCTCAGAATCCCATGCGAAGGATTGGGCGTCCGACGCTCCCTCTTAGGTGATATCTAGCTTGCGCTGCTTTTTCTGAGCCGAAGTGCTTGCGGTTATGATAACGGTGCCGGCCGATAGGGTGGTAATCGAGAACGGTGCGATTGACGCGCCTGCGGGTACCACGACTGCAGGGGGACAACTAGCGTGTTCGGTGGCGTCGATGGCCAATTCGACGGTGAAGCCTCCGGGCTGCGCGGGAGCGCTGAGCAACACAGTGGCCGCCACCGGGTTGCCGGACGCGACCGTTTCGTGGTCCAGCTGAAGATCCAGCAGTTCTGGGCTCGACGAAGAAGGCAAGCCCTGAAGGATGCGGGCACTAGCAGAGGCGGCCGCGCCGGATGGCAGCACCGCCGCTCCAACGCCGATGACCGCAATGGCAACGCTGCTCTTGTCGCTCAACCCGGCAAACGCGACCAAGCACGCCCCGAAGACGACCAGCAAGAATCCCAAGAGCAACTGTGCGGCAACGATGATTCGATCTCCGTTCCCACTCATGATTGGCCGACCCAGCCGTTTCCGACCCTGATGCCCATGACCATCGGGTGATCCCCCTATTCTTCGCTCTTCAGAACATTCATACCGTAGCATCTTCCCGAGGTCTGGGGCTTCCTCGCGGCCCGAGTAGATTCAACCTTCCCCGGAGCGAGTTCGGCACTGCATGAGATGGCCTGGCGGGGAGAGATCGTGGTTCGATTAGGACCGCAATATCCCCGAAAGAATGGACCTAATCGGAGTTCTATCGAACCATGATCTACAAGGGTCGTTGGGCCGTCTGGCCGGGAAACTGGCCGCTGTACGGGCCAGCGGCGGGCCTCGCCGACCAGGCTGGGTGCTGAAGGCTGTCGTCCAAGTGCTGGCCGATCAAGACGAGCCGATGCGGGCCAAGGACATCCACGCAGCCGTTGAGGCATCGCTGGGCGAGCCGGTCTCGTGGTCCTCAATCAAGGGTGCCCTTGCTGACCACACCTCGGGCTCTTCGCGTCGGTTCGTGCGGATCGGGCGTGGGAGGTATCTTCTGGCGTGAGAGGTCTCGCCGACTGCACTTGGGAGACAGCTCCGGGCTGCCAAGCCTGGAAGTGGTGTTCACCGGAGCTACCAGCTTCGTATCTTGCCGCACATATGCCCGTATAGCGTGATACTGCCGTTGCTAGCGCGGCGGACGGTGTAGGTGTCGCCGTTCTGGGAGTGCGTGGTCACAACATAGGAGTTCTCCGTGCCTGATGCGGAGAGGAGATACGCAGCCTCGTGTCCGCGGTGGGCTTGGCGGGGACTAATCGGCGTGGATGGCTCCAACTTGTGCAGGGTTGTAAGCGACACGTCCTTGTAAGAGCCGTTGTGATCGGTTGCGAGGGTCTCAGCGCCAGTCTGGGCCGTGCGAGCAAGCTCCCGAGCCGCAAAGTCGCCACGGGAGGTGTAGCGGGGGCAGCCGCGAGTGGACTCCAGGGAGGCTCCCGGTGACGGGGACGACGCGAGCGCCGTCAGGAGCAGACTCACGGCAAGTGTGGGGAGCATCCATGTACGCATGTTGCTGACGATATCAAGGAGTAGTAGGCCCGCTTGAGCGCGCGGGGTCTAGACTGGACACAAGGACGAGAATTCGGCAGACCAGGGCCAAGGAACCGGACCGGATCACATTGGCTAACGAATGTCTAGTACCTCTAGGGTTGCCTCTTGGCTCGTTCGCGCAGAACAGCCCACCGAAACAGGGCCACGAGCCCCACAATGACCGCGGCGATCTGTACGCCGTCAACCACTCCTGCCGCGGTACCACTAGGCGAAAACACAACCCAGCGAAACAGGCCACCAACCCCAACTACGAACAGCGCGGCAATCCACACATATTCCCACCTACGCACCGTCGTTCCTTTCGTTGAGCGTGTCATTCAGCAAACACCGATGGCGCAATGCCATGCAAAATCGGGTCCACTATTAGTTCACCAGCTGTGTAGCCAAAGCAGAATGTAGCAACCCCACCAGCCACCTCGGGGCCACCACTGACACCCCGCGTAACAAGAGCAACGCCCGAACCACTCAGGGAGCAGACAGTCCCGACCTTCTCACCAGTTGTGATCGAACCACCACCCCGACCTCCCGTGCCATACACCTGCGACGGCAGACTCAACAGATCCAAACACGCATGGTAAATGTTCCGATTGCCGTAAAATGGGCTCTTCTTGCTGTGCCAAGCCTTCCAGCTCTGGCACTTACTTTGCGCTTCTTTGATCTTCGGCGACCACGGCGTTAGCCCGGTAGGATCGCCTATCGAAAGCGGGTTGTCGCTCGCGTAGGCATATGGAGCCCGCGTTTCCATCACCTGCGGGTCGTTGCTGATGAATTGCCCAGTGCCCGGATCGTAGTACCGGGCACGGAGGTAAATCAGCTCCGTGTCGCTGTCGGTGTACTGTCCATCGTAGCCGAGCGGCGTGGTCACGGTCCCGGTGTGGCCGGTCTGGTTGCCGTAGGCGTCGTAGGTAAAGCTTGCTTCTTTTGTGCCGGTGCTGCTGGTGAGTATGCGTGTTGAGCTTTGCTGGTCGTAATGCAGATACAGCACCGTGCCTCCGCCGGACACTTGCTCGACCGGGAGACCTTCGCTGCCGTAGATGTAGCTGTTTGTCCCGTCGTTGAGTATCACGGGCAGCTTTTCAGCGACGTCCCATGCTAGGTAGGTTGTTGTCCCGGAGATGGTTTGCGACTGTCGGATATTGTCGCCGTTGTAGCTGTAACTGTCTTCGATCGCGGTGATTTCGCCTTCTTTTGGTCGTTTCACGCCGATGAGACGGCCGGCTTGGTCGTATTCGTAGGTGGTGGCTGGGCCGGTGGTGGGTTTTAGTTTGGTGCGCTCGCCGAGTTCGTCGTAGCTGTAGGTAGCGTTCGTGACTTTGGAGACTTCGGATTTTTCGAGCTCGCTTGCCGCGTCGTATTTGTAGGACGTGCTGCCGATGGTTGTAGGGTTGTTTGCTTCGTCGTATTTGTAGGTGGTGGTGAAGCCTTTCGTCAGGCGACTGTTGGTGTCGTAGCTGAAGGCGGGTTTTTCTTCGCCGGGGAGTCCTTTGCTGGTGACTTTGGTGACCAGGGCGTTTTTGTTGCGGGTGTAGACGAGCGATGCGAGCGTTTCTACGCCTTTGGCCATCTTGATTTCGTTCATCGCATCGTTTGCTTCATAGGCGTAGGTGTCTTCGTTGCTGGTCCCCGTCGGGAACGTGGTCGCTTTGAGCTCGTTATCGGCGTTGTAGGAGAATTTGGTGGTATGTTCGAGCCAGTCTTTGACGTTCTTGAGTCGGCCAGCGTTGTCGTATTCGCGGGTGACGGCTTTGCCATTGGGGTAGGTGATCTTGGTCTGCTCGTTGGCGAGGTCGTATTCGTAGCTGGCGGTGTTCCCGTGACCATCTTTGGTTTTGGTCAGCCGGTCGAGCTGATCGTATTCGTAGCTCGTGGTGCCCGTGCCGTCTTCCATCTTGGTCCGGTCGCCGTCAGAGTTGTATTCGTATTTGACCGTCGGGGTTTTGCCGTCAGAATAACTGACTTCGATGAGGCGGTTGTCTTTATCATATTTGTAGGTGGTGGTCCGTTTCGTGGGGTCAGTCAGTTTCGTGAGGTTCCCAGCGGCGTCGTATTCCTTGAGCGTCTTACGACTGAGCGGATCTACGACTTCGGTGGTCTGCTCAAGGACGTTGCGTTCGTATTTGGTGGTGTGTTTGCTGCCGTCGGTCTGGCTTATGGCCTGCCCGGCGCCATCGTAGCCTGTTTCGGTGACCATCCCGTTTGGTTCTTTGACTTTGGTTCGCTCGTTATCGGCGTCGTACGTGTAGGTCGTTTTGTTTAGTTCGGGATCGGTCTTGATTTCGAGGTTGCCGTCACCATCGTAGGTGTAGGTCGTTTCGTGTTTGAGCGGGTCCGTGATCTTG
Organism: uncultured Solirubrobacterales bacterium; assembly: GCA_963703395.1. GTDB lineage: Bacteria > Actinomycetota > Thermoleophilia > Solirubrobacterales > Solirubrobacteraceae > Palsa-744. The sequence continues at coordinate 3,130,750 of OY969817.1, forward strand.
ATCGCCCGGCCTTGGGCGTCCCGTTCGGTCGTGGTCGTGTATTTGCTTTCTTCACCGGCTTTGACATGCCCACGGGGACTGACCATGCTTGTTTCCTGCGAGTCTTCGTTATAACCCCAGGTGCGTTTGTCGCTTTCCGGGTCTGTTTCTGCGGTCTTGTCGCCAGCCGTGTTGTATTCGTATTTCCATGTGCGTTTCAGCGGGTCGGTTATGCTTTCAACCTGGCCGTGGGAGGTATATTTGTAGCTTGTGGATTGGGTGGTTGAGCTCGGAGCGGGCCGTTCGATGACTTCGGGGTTGCCGTGACTGTCGCGTTTGTACGTGGTGATCTCTCCGTTGGGCAGCGTTTTGGTTTCCACGTCGTGAGTGCTGTTATAGGCCCATTTCGTTTTGTTGCCTTCAGCGTCTTCTTTGAGGGTTCGGTTCTCGTGCGAGTCATATTGGTATTTCGTCGTATGCCCGTCACCGTCGGTTGAGTTGAGCAGTTGCCCGGCAGCATCGTAGCTGAATGTTTCAGTAGTCGCGCTGGTTGTTTCATAGCCACGGGTGCGTAGAACCGGCAAGCCGGTGCTCGTGAAGACTTCCGCTGTCTTGGCGCCAGTCGTATGGTTGTCGGTCACAGTCTTGAACGGCTGGTATTCAAAGGTGGTCTGGCGTTCCATCGGGTCCTTCTGCGAAGTCACCTGATGGGCAGCGTTGTATTCCATATGCCAGTGCCCCGAGCGTCCGTCAGTTAGTTCGGTCATCTGATGCGACCCGTCGTATTCAAACTGCCAGCGCAGCCCGGCTTCTGCTGGCTGGGTGACGCTCGCGAGGTTCCCCGATTTATAAGTGTATTTGACGACGTGTTTCATCGGGTCTTCAGCGCTTTCCACAAGCCCTTCGCTGTTGTAAGTCAGCTTGATTGCGCGGCCTGCCGGGTCGACGATCTTTTCCAGCCGCCCTTCGCCCGTGTAGGTCAGGGTCGTTGAGTTGCCGTTACGGTCGGTCACGCTTTCCAGCCGACCAGAGGACCCAGCGAATTTGTATTCGGTCTGGTTTTCCAGCGTCAGCGTGTAGCCCGTAGAGCTGCTGCCTTTCAACACATCCTGCGTCCACCCAGGAGCCGCAAAGGCTTCCCCGCCAGCTTCGGTGAACGCAACCGACCCACCATTGGCCTGATCGAGCGTGACCAGATGTTTCGCCGGTTCGACCACCAGACGATCGCTGAACGAACTCGTCCAACCATACCCGAACATCCCATGAACCCCGTTCGCCGCCGACTGCGAGTTATACGCACGTGTCAGTGCCAAGCCGACACCGCGACCACCGATCGAGAAGTCAGTCTCAGTCTGGCTGAAATTACCCGTGCTGCAACCAACGCCTTCCCCGCATGGTTCCACTTCACTATGAGGAACCGACGGGTTTTCTTCGCCACCAAAAACATCTTCGTAGCTGACCTCCTGTTCGGTGAATTCAAACGAGCCCGCTTCGGCGATAATCGGCCCATAGTTGAAGACTTTGACGCTCACCCGAGTAGCCCCACTGCCTTCGGTCTTCTTGACCGTACCATAGTTTTCAAGGAGGCTTTCCGGTTTCGGACCACCATAGGTCAGGCCATGATTTTCAAAATATGTTTCGCCATTGATAATAAACGTGCTCCAGTTCACGAAGACGGAAGTGCCAAACATCGTCATACCACTACCTTTACCAAGCGTGAACACACCAAGGTTTTCTATGCGCCAACCTTTATCGTAAAAGCTCGAGGAACTGGTCGGCTGAACGGTGCCGGTCGCCCCTGATTCGATCACCAAATCCCCCGAGCCTTCAAGCGAACCAAAACCACCAACGCTAAGACTGCTGGTGACATCCAACGTGCCCGTCCCGGCCAGCACACCACCAGCGCGTCCTTCAGAGTCGGTGATCGTCAATTCCTGAAGCACCGAGGTGCTGGAGCCTTCGAGCTTGAGCGTGCCCACCCCGGCCAGACCAAGGCCACTGAGGGTCACCTCCGCGCCGGCACCTTCGACCTTATGAGCTTCCACCGTACCGTCAAATACTTCGATCGCCCCGCTGAACGTCACACTCGACCCCAAAGAGTATGTCCCCACGGTGTCGAACAGGATCTTGGCCCCAGCACCCGATGCAGACCACGTGCCAGCGTGCGCAGAGCCCGCTACTCCACTCCCAATGAATTCTAACACCCCGCTCGCCGCCAAAACAGTGCCTTCATTATTCATCGCTGGTGCCACAAGGGTAGACCACGGACCTTCGGTCTTCTCAATAGTGCCGGTGTTAATAATCGACCCTTCTGAGCCCAGCAAACCGCCACCACTTAACCCTTCGCCGTTGACAATCAACGTCCCGCTATTGACCAGCTGAGCTTTGCTCTCCAAAAGCAACGCCGCTTTGCCAACATTCAACGTGCCCGCATTCTTCAACGTCGCATGTTCAACAAAAAAATCTTTACTCCCCATCATCGTCGCGATCGTCCCCGACGCCCCCGACTGAACCGAAACAATCCCCGACCCCAATAGCGAGGCTTCCGTACCCGCCACCAGAGAGTTCGTCACCTGCACTTCACCAGCGACCGTCAACAATGCCTGGTTTTCCACCGTCAGATTGGCAATCGCCCCGACTTCCAACGCGCTCGCCACTTCCAACGAAACAAAACGCCCTTCCACCCTCACCGAACCCGCGCCCTGCACAACACCAGTCACACCCGAACCCGACACCAACTTGACCGTCTTACCAGAGCCGATGCACGCCACATCCGAGGACGTCGGCACATGCCCAGCCGACCACCGCGCCGATTCACCCCATTCACCTTCACTGGGTCCCGTCCAACTATCCGTGCAGAGAGGTTCAGCCGACGCGCCAGCCGGAACCAGAGCCAAAACCGCCAATGCGATACCAAAAACCAGACCGAGGCGCGATCGAGCGTCTCCCGGCAGGCTGTGTCGCAGTCCCCTATGCACTGTCGGCCCCCTCCTGTCTGATCACGTAGATAGCCACCGTCAGCACACAGCCACCACCGATCGCAAGCCCGGATAGCCGGCGACCCCGATCACTGCGCACTCAAGACAGCCATCCTAATCAGACAATGAGGCGCACGTCAATAGATTCGCAAAAATCCGCAATCCCAATGTACGCACTTTGCGACATTTTGGCTCGTGCTCGTCATTCCAATCGCTTGAGCAGATCCTCGGCAAAGACCTCCACGATCTCTACTAGCGAGCCGACGACACCGTTCGGCGCCTGCTCAACCAGGCCATCTTCAACGCCTCTACCTCTGCGACGAAACAATCACCGAAGCCGAGTTGGCCGAGCCATTGTGGAGCATTGTGGAGCTATACGACCTCCGCAACGCCATCCACGGCGCCGTCAGCGCCCACCCCGAACCCCACGCTAGCCCACCACCGTTGCCATCACGATCCCCCAAAACGCCATGGCCCCGTCCCCAGGAAGGACCGGAGCCATGGACGTAGGCTCAATTAGCGACGTTTTGGGTGGACGCGGGCGAACAACGGTCGAACCGCAAGGCGTGCGGTTCGACTCTCAGGCGGGTGATGGGCCGTGCAGGAATCGAACCTGCAACCTTGGGCTTAAGAGGCCCCTGCTCTGCCGGTTGAGCTAACGGCCCGCGAGGAACCCCGTGGGTCAGGGCTCCGCGAGGAGCATCGCATTCTAGCCCAGCCCATCCGCCGACCGACTCCAGGCCGAGGCCGCGCTCAGAAGACGACCGTGCGCCCGCCGTCGGTGATCACGCGGTCATCGAGGTGCAGTGAGACGGCGCGGGCGAGGACCATGCGCTCGATGTCGCGCCCCACCCGTTCCAGGTCGCGGGTGGTGTGGCGGTGGTCCACACGCTCCACGCCCTGTTCGATGATCGGGCCGCCGTCGAGCTCCTCGGTGACGTAGTGCGCGGTCGCTCCGATCAGCTTGACCCCGTGCTCGTGCGCCCGGCGGTAGGGGTCCGCCCCGGGGAAGGCGGGCAGGAAGGAGTGGTGGATGTTGATCACCGGCGCCCCCAGCCGCGTCAGGAAGCCGCCGCTGAGGATCTGCATGTAGCGAGCCAGCACCACCACGTCGACGTTGCCCGCCAGCAGTTCGAGCACGCGCTCCTCCGCCTGCGCCTTGCCATCCCGCTCGACGTGTACGTGGTGGAAGGGGACCCCCACGGCCCGCGCCTCGGGCTCGAGGTCGGGGTGGTTGGATATCACCGCCACCACCTCCGCGTCGAGCTCGCCGCGGCGCCAGCGCCACAGCAGGTCCACTAAGCAGTGGTCCCTGCGGGAGACCAGGACCGCCATGCGCCGCCGCTGGCCCCAGTAGCGCAGCTCCCACTCCATCTGAAAGCGCTCCGCAACCTCCGCGCCGAAGCGCTCCTGCAGGCGCTCCCGCGACTGCGGGGACTCGAGCGCGCCCGGGAGGAACAGCTCCGTGCGAAGGAAGAACCTGCCTCCGGTGGGATCGGTGGAGTACTGGTGGGAGGAGACGATGTTCGCGCCCTGCTCGAACAGGAAGCCGGAGACGGCCGCCACGATGCCGGGCCGGTCCGGGCAGGCGATCAGCAGGCGCGCGGTGTAGTGGGGCAAGTCCTCCTGCGGGTCTGCCATTTCAAGGCCCAGATTAGACCCCGTCCCTTCCCGCCGTATCTGAGCCCCCTAACACCTATCCGAGCGAGAGCGTTGACGGGCAAAGCACTCTCTAAGACGCGGCGGAGCCGGGGTCTAGTGATGGGGAGCGGGCCCTACTTCTTCTTAGAGCTGGTCGTGCTCCCCGCTGGCGTCGTAGTCGGAGCCGGGGTCGTGGAGGTGGACGAGCGCCCCGCAGGGGTTGTCTTGGGGACCGGGGTCGTAATGGCCCCTGTGAAGCTCCCGTTCGGGGCTTTGTTGACCGGGAAGGTTTTGCCGGCCTGCGTCGCTACGTACGTGCCGTTAGGAAGCCGGCTGACCACGGTGGGAACGTGGCTCAGAGGGTTCTTCCTAAGTTCCGCGAGATACTTCTTCACCCGCGTACGTTCGGCGGCGAGGGAGATGAGACTGAGGGCCTTCCGCGTCGCCGCGTCACCTTCCTTGATGTGGCGAGCCTCGTAGGCGGACACCGCGAGCGCCGAGTACAGGCCCCCGTTGGAGGGATTGCCGGCGATCGCGACCTTGAGCGTCCGCGCCGCTTCCGCCGGCTGGTTGAGGGCCTGTTCGGCGTAGATGTTTGAGATCTTCTGGGCCAGTTCCGCGTTTGGGTGATGCGGTTCGAGCCGGAGGTAGGTGTTCCACGCACTGGACACCTTGGCGAGCAGTGCCAGGCCCTTGGCGGAGAACTGTTCGCGTTCGCCCACCACCGTGTTGAATTCGGGTTCGCTCGCCTGGTGCAGCTGGGCTTCGGCGAGCGCCGCCCAGGCTGCCGCTTCGGTGGGGTGGACATGGGTGCGCTTCTGGGCGGCGGCGACTTTGCCCGCGAAGCTGGCGCTGTTCGAACCGTTGTTTCCACTGAGCGCGTTGAGGATCCCACCACCGCCGCCGCCCACGCCGACTCCGAAGCCCAAGAAGCCGACCATGAAGAGCAGCGCCATGCCGAGGAAGACCGCCTGCACCGTGCGGCGCCGGCCGCGGCCTCGCAGATCGAAGAGCATCAGTCGGAGAGTCCTCTGTCGATGTGGTCGATTATGGCGCTCACGCTCGGGTCCGTGTCCTCGTCCGCGGTAACGCCGGGCGGTGGGCCGCTTGGGCTGCCAGCGGGCGGAGTAACCGGTGGCCCGCCGTCCCTGGCGGGTCCCCCCGGCGAGGACGGTGGGTCCTGCGGGGGGCTCCCAGGCGCCGCCTGCGCTCCATCACGAGCCGACCGATCCGAGATCGGCCACCGTCGCGTCACGAACGATGCCACCACGATACTCACCTCGTAAAGAAGATAGAGGGGAACGGTCTCCAGGAGCAGCGTGATCGCGTCTCCTGGCAGGAAGGCGGCCACGGCTGCGCACGCCACAAGCGCGTAGCGGCGGGCGCCGCGCAGCTGCTGGGGAGTCACGAGCCCCGCGCGGGCGGCTCCCAGGATCGCCACGGGGACCTGGAAGACGAGACCCATCGCCAACAGCACCGTCGCGGCGAACCGGTAGTACGGGCCGGCCTGCACCAGAATGTTGAACTCACTGCTGTTGAAGTTCACGAGGAAGTGCAGCGCGGCGGGCAGCACCACGAAGTAGCCGAACAGCACCCCCACCGCGAACAGCAGGGGAATCGCGGCGAGCAGTGGCGCCAGGGCGCGTCTCTCACTCGGCTGTAGGGCGGGCAGCACGAAACCGTAGAGCTCGAACAGGATCATCGGCAGCGAGAGGATCAGCGCGAAGAAGAAGGTGACCGTGAGCGTCGTCGTGAACGGCTCGCCGATCCCCAGCGTCGTCAGCTTTTCGCTCTGCGGTACCGGCGGGAGCTTCGCCGTGTCCGCCCGCAGGCGGGGGAGCTCCGCTGCCAGCTGCGCGCGGACCGTAGCCGGTAGCCGGCTGTCGGGGGCACTCAGGAGCCCGACGATCGCCTCCGTGTCCCGGGCCACTTTGATCACCGCCTGCTGGGCCAGGCCCGTCTGACCAGCGGGGCTCTGGCCCTTCTCGATCTGCCCGTGCCGCACCCGTTCCAGCGGGCGGCCGATCAGGTGCAGCAGCGCGTGGTTCTGCCACAGGCAGACGCCGAACGCGACCGCCAGCACCGCCCCGCTGACGATCAGTCGCGTGCGTAGCTCTTCGAGATGCTCCACAAGGCTGAGGCGGTCTTCGTGACCGATCGTGCGGATCGCGGTTGCCATGCCTCTCAACCTATATACCACCGCTGCATCGCGGGTTCCCCGCAATAGCGTGCGCAAACCTCGGTATTCGTGGCCGTGCGCTAAAGACGGCCCGCAGGGGGGTCGATGACTCGCACGAGGAACCACGATGCACCCCGACAAGAGCCATCACCACACCCGCCACCACGTGCAGTTGCCCAGCGGCAAGCGCATCGAGGTCGTCTACCTCGACAACCCGCTTCCCCCCTCTCTTGGCGCAGGGCACACGCGATCCGATCCGGCCACCGAGCCGCTGCACATCTGCTTCTACTGCGCCGGGGAGCTCGTCCACCCGATGGACTGGGCCGAGGCCGGTCCGAGCCAGTGGCGGATCCTCCTGCGCTGCCCCGAGTGCGAGGCCACGCGCGAGGGCGTCTTCGAGCAGGCGGCCGTGGAAAGCCTCGACGACGAGCTCGACCGCGCGGCCGAAGCGCTGTTGAGCGACCTCCAGCGCGTGACGCACGCCAACATGGCCGAGGAGATCGACCTGTTCATCCGTGCGCTGGACGCCGACCTGATCGTACCGTCGGACTTCTGACAGCTCGGCCTGCGAACTACGCCTCTAGGGCGGCGCTGTGCAAGCGGCGCATGGACGCAGGAGCGTGGCGTACCGATCGGAGATCGGCCAGCAGCTTAGCGGCGTCCTAGCGGTAGCGCTCGACCACAGCGTCAGCCACGAGGTCGAGAAGCGCGGCGCGGCCGTTCGGGAGGATCTCGGGGAGCGTCGCCTTGGCTTCGGCGACAAGCGCCAGCGCCCGCTCGCGGGCCTCCTGCAGGGCGCCGGTGGCCGCGATCCGCTCACACAGCTCGCCCGCTTGCTCCGGGCCCGTCAGGGAGGCGAGGTCGACCGCCGCCAGGCGCTCGTCGCGCTCGCGGGCGAGGATCAGGGGCAGCGTGACGGTGCCGTCGAGCAGGTCGGTCCCGCGCGTCTTGCCGGTGCGCTCCACCGGCCCGGAGACGTCGAGCACGTCGTCCAGCAGCTGAAAGGCCAGCCCGATGCGCCGGGCAAACGCCCCCAGCGCATCCGCGAGCGCACCGACCGACCTGCGATCGGCGCCGGCGCCCGCCACGAGCGCCCCCAGGCGGCAGGCGGCCTCGAACAGGGCAGCAGTCTTCAGCTCGCAGCGGCGCAGGTAACGCTCCACCGCGACCTTTGGGGCGTAGGCGTCCTCGCGCTGCAAGAGCTCTCCCGCGGCCAGCGCCGAGCTGGCGTCCGAGAGGGCGCGCAGCTGCGCCACCTCGGCGTTGAGCGTGAGCTCCGCAAACGCCCGCGAGAAGAGCAGGTCTCCTGTCGCTACCGCCATGCGGCGGCCCGCCTGAGCAACCACCGAGGGGTGCCCGCGCCGCAGCTGCGCCCCGTCGATCACGTCGTCGTGGACGAGCGTCGCGGAGTGCACCAGCTCGACCGCCACCGCCGCCCGTATGAGGCTCCGCCCTCCCTCCTCCGTATCCAATGGCCCGTCCACCCCGGGACGGCTGGCCGCGGTGGCGGCCAGCACCACCAACAGGGGGCGCAGGCGCTTGCCTCCCGCGAGAACGGTCGAGGTGGCGTGCACCGCCAGCGGCGCGCCCGCCTGTGCCGCCACCAGCTCGAGGTGCTCCTCGGTGCGGGCCATCCGCTCGCGCAGCTCCGCGCCGCCGCGGCGCATGATCTCGGCGACCGCGTCCTCGTCCTCTGTCGCACGCCCCTCTGCCGTGCTGCTCACGGTGCTCATCATGCGCCATTCGCCGCGAGCGTGCCGCATGGCGGCGGGCCCGCCGCGGCGGCGTTCGGCGAAACGGTGCCGGCGTGGATCGTGACGATGCCCCCAGCCGTGAGCAGATAGCTGAGCTCGCCGACCCCCACCCGCTCCATCTCGGCCGCCAGCACGGCAGGCGCCGGGAAGCGCTTGACCGACTCGGGCAGATAGGAGTAGGCGTCGGCGTCGCCTGCCAGCCGTCCGAGCACCGGCACGATCCGATCGAACCACAGACGGTAGAACAGCGACAGCGGCGGGCGAGTGGGCGTTGTGAACTCCAGCACCACCACCCTGCCGCCTGGCCGCACGACCCGCGCCATCTCAGCCAGGCCGCGGGCGAGGTCAGAGAAGTTACGTACGCCGAAGCCGACGGTGGCGGCGTCGAAGGAGCCGTCCTCGTAGGGCAGCTCGAGCGCGTCGCCCCGCTCAAAGCGCACGGCGACTTCGCTTGACACTCCCGCATCACCCCTCCCAACCTTGGCGCGGGCGCGGGCGAGCATCCCCTCGGAGAAGTCGCTGCCCACCACCTCCCCGCCCGGGGCCACGCGCCGCGCGAGCTCCAACGCGAGGTCGCCCGTGCCGGTGGCGACGTCCAGCACACGGCTGCCCGGACCGACCCGTGCCAGGTCCACCGCGCGGGCGCGCCAGCGGTGGTGCAGGCCGGCTGTCATGCCACTGTTCAGCGCGTCGTAGATCCCGGCGATGCGGTCGAACATCGCCTGCACCTGCTCCGCTTCCAGCCGCCCCGCCGCGCCGCCCCCGCCGGACTCGGGGACAGGCGCGGTCCGTCCATCCGAGGCCTCAGAGCCGCCTGTCGCGTCTGCGCCTTGTTGGATGGGCATCGCCTCAGCCTATCCCCACCAGATCCCGAACGGCGGCCAAGGTAGGGACGGACGGCAGTGGGGCCCTACTTGAGCTGCGAGAGGAAGTCGACCGCCGCTTCGAACTGCTTCGGCGGGAGGTGCCTGAACGACGGCATCGGCGCCGTCGGGTTGACCAGCGTGCGCGCGATCCCGGAGCGCGGGATGCGCGAGCCGATGTGCGTCAGTTCGGGGCCCGGCCCGCTGTTGCCGTTCTCGCCGAGCTTGTGGCACGCCAAGCAACCGCTGGCGGCGACCACGTTGCGGCCCGCTTCGAACTGCGCAAGCGCCTGGCCCCCGGCTTGGCGCACCGCCACCGGCGTGGGGATTTCGACCGAGAACGGCGAGCCAGTACTGGCGCCCTCCCACGTGAGGAAGACCATCGCCCCGATCACGGCTATGCCCGTGATCGTGGCGATCGGGCGGCGCTCGGGGCGGCGCTCCGGCCCGCGGTCGTAGAACGGCAGCAGGAACAGCAGGATCATGCCCAGCGTGGGGACTCCGATCGTCGCCAGGCCCACGAGGCTCGGCGGCTTGATCACGCGCAGCACCTCGAACAGGAAGAAGAAGTACCACTCCGGGCGCGGCACGTAGGTGCTGGTGGTGGGGTTCACCTTGGAGCCGAGCTCCGCACCGAGCACGAGCGACATCGCGATGATGCACGCCATCACCACACACGCCATGATCGAGTCCTTCGCCACCGCGTAGGGGAAGAACGGTTTCCCTTTGGACTTCAGGATCGCGTACTCGCGGAGGTACTCCTCCTTCTGGCGCTGGTTCATCGTGCTGGAACCGCGGCCGGGGGACGTGGTCCGCTTACAGTGACCCAAGCGCGGCAGGTGGGAATCGCTCGGCTCATCACGCCTCCGTCTCGCGCAGCTCGGGGTCTTTCTCAGCTTTCAGCCACGGCGGCGCGGTCGTGCCGAGCTTGGCGACCAGGTACAAGTGGGCGCCGATCAGCGCGGCGATCAACCCGGGCACGAGCAGCATGTGGATCGCGTAGAAGCGCGACAGCGTGGTCGCCCCGACTTCCGGCCCCGCCCGCAGGAAGTCGCTCAGGTAGGGGCCGAGGAGGGGCCCGGTGCCGTTGATGTTGACGCCCACCACCGTCGCCCAGTAGGCGCGCTGGTCGAACGGCAGCAGGTAGCCCGTGAACGACATCACCATCGTCAGGATCAGCAGGACCACGCCAATCACCCAGTTGAGCTCGCGCGGATACTTGTAGGCACCGAAGAAGAACGTGCGGCCCATGTGCAGGAAGACGAGCACCACCATCACCGTCGAGCCCCACTTGTGCATACCGCGCACGAACTGCCCGAGGAACACGTCGTTGGTGACGTAGCGGATCGATTCGTAAGCCCCGCCGGAGGGGTCGGGGCGGTAGTACATCGCCAGGAAGACCCCCGTGACCGCCTGGCTGAGGAACGCGAACATCGTCGCCGACCCCAGCGTGTAGAACCAGTTGGTGCCCTTCGGCACCTTGCGGAACATCAACCAGCGCGCCGCCCCGCTCAGCGAGGTGCGCTCGTCGACCCAGTCGACAAGCGAGGTACCCGCGTTGGCGGCGTGATCGACCGGGCGGTCCGCGCCGTTCTGCTCCTCCGGCCGCGGCGGCGGCGCCTTCAACGGAGCGGGGATCGGGGGAGCGGGAAGTTTTGGCACGGGCGTCTAGCGGCGGATCGAGGGCCGGAGGGGTACGCGTACTGGCCGATGCCGTCGATCGGCTCGCCGGGGTCGCGCGGGGAGAAGCGGCGCAGTTCGCTGTTGACGCTGAAGCGCGCGCCGATCTGCACGTAGCCATCGACCACGCGTGTGTAGAAGCGGTCCAACGGCCGCACTGGCGGGCCGCCGGTGCGGAGGCCGAGCAGGTCGTAGACGCCGCCGTGGCAGGGGCAGATGAAGCGCTCCGCGGCGTCCACCCAGCGCACCGGACAGCCGAGGTGCGCGCAGCGCGAGGTGATCGCGATGTAGGGCGTGTTGCGGTCGTAGGGGTCTGTGTCGATCGCCGGGTTTTTCTGGCGCACGTACACCAACCCCTTGCCCGCCTCCCCGATTCCCGGGGTGAGCGTGATCACCGTGGGGATGTAGTTGTTGTCGGGGAACATCTCCGTCGGGCCGACCGTCTCCCAGCTGCGCGGGGTGGTCTTGAAGATCGGCCCGATCGCGAAGCCCAGCGCGGGCAGCGCGAAGGAGGCGGCCGCGATCCCTCCCGCGGCGTTGGCCGAGCCGGTCATGAAGCGCCGCCGCGTGACCGTCTCGCCCTCGAACGCCCCCGGCACGTGGCGATCGGCGGTGTACTTGGACTCGTGCTTGTTGTGCTTGCTGGGCAAGGACCAAAGAATACCGCCTGGGAATCGAGGCCGGCCCGGAGCGGGTGGGGGGGCTGCCATACCCCGCGCGATCGGCACGGCGGTGCCAGCGGCTCCAGGTCAGGGCTGTTTCAGCCCACCGGGAGTCCGCTCGGCGCCGGTGGCTCACAGGGCTCAGCCGCCGCCCGCATTGCCTGCAACGCCTCCGAGGAGCCTGCGCGGGCCAGAGTCTTGGCGCGGCTGTGGACGTCGCTTGAACCCCAGCCCACCGCGCGCGCGCCGGCGCTCCAGACCGCGTTGGCGAGCTCGCCACGGCCCTCTCCCTGGGCGAGCGCCGTCAGCGTGATCACGTCCGCGAGCTCCGCCACCGCGGGGAGGTCGCCAAGGGCTACCAGGCGCGCGAGGCCAAACGCATAGAGCTCGTCGCCCGCCAGCAGACCGAGATCGGCCTCCGGTGGGCACAGGATGCGGGGAGCGCCGTAGTGCAGCAGGTAACCCTCGTAGATCGCCTCCACCAGCAGCTCGTACTCCTCGGCCCGCTCCCGCACCCGAGGGCCCGCGGCCACGAGCTGCGCGGGGCTCTCGCCGTTGGGCCTAAATAGGGAGGGATTCCCATGGTCCTTGAGGAGCAGGCTCGCCATCAGGCCCCCCCGCTCGCGCAGCAGCGCCGCCAAGCGATCGAGCGCGGAGGCGGACGGGGTCGGGGGCAGTGGGGTCATCCGATCTCCCCAAACGCCGCGGCGGCAGCCTCAACGGTGCGCTCCAGATGCTCGGGGGTGTGGGCCAGCGAGGGGAACCACGCCTCGAACTGCGAGGGCGGCGGGTTGACTCCGCGCGAGAGCAGCCCCCGGCACCACGCGGCGTGCGCCTCCAGATCGCAGGACCGCGCCCCCTCGAGGTCGTGTACGGGACGCCCGCTGAAGAACACCGTCAGCAGACCCGGGAGGCTCGCAATTTGGATGGGACGCCCGCCCGCCGCCTCGCGCAGCCCCGCCGCGAGCCGCTCGGTGATCGCCGCCAGGCGCACGTAGGCCGGCTCGTCGAGCAGCCTCAGCGTCGCGAGACCCGCCGCGACCGCGAGCGGGTTGCCCGAGAGCGTGCCCGCCTGGTAGACCTCGCCGGCCGGAGCGAGCAGCTCCATCAGCTCCGCGCGGCCCCCCACCGCCGCCGCGGGCAGGCCGCCGCCGAGCACCTTGCCCACAACCGTGAGGTCCCCGTGCACGCCTGTGAGCTCCTGCGCGCCGCCGCGCGCCACGCGGAAGCCGCTGATCACCTCGTCGAGGATCAGCAGCGCACCGCTCGCGTCGGCCTGCTCGCGCAGCAGCTCCAGAAAGCCCGCCCGCGGCGGTACTAGACCCATGTTGGCGGGGATCGGCTCCGCCAAGATCGCCGCCGGCTCGTGCCGGCGCACCGCCTCGATCAGCGCCTGCGGGTCGTTCCACGGCACCACCACCGTCGCCGCGGCGGCGCCCGCGGGCACCCCGGCGCTTGCGGGGATCGCCTGCGTGGCGAGTCCCGAGCCGGCCTGCGCGAGCAGCCCGTCCACGTGGCCGTGGTAGGCACCCGCGAACTTCACGATCCGCTCGCGGCCCGTCGCGGCGCGCGAGAGGCGCAGCGCGGTCATCGTCGCCTCGGTCCCCGAGGAGGTCATGCGCACCATGTCCACCGCCTCCATCCGCCGCGCCACCTCCTCCGCCAGCTCGACCTCGCCCGCCGTCGGCGCTCCGAAGCTCGTCCCCCGCTCGGCGGCTGCGCGCACCGCTTCGAGGATCTCCGGGTGGGCGTGGCCGTGGATCAGCGGACCCCACGAGCAGACGTAGTCCACGTAGCGGTTGCCGTCCACGTCCACGAGCTCCGCGCCCGCGCCGCGCGCGACGAACACCGGGTCGCGGCCGATCGCGGCCATCGCGCGCACGGGCGAGTTGACCCCGCCGGGAAGCACCTTCAGCGCACGGCGGTAGAGCTCCGCGGAGCGGGTGTCCGTGAGCGAGGCCGTCACTGACCCCGGATCGGAACGTGTCTGGAGACGATCGGCACGCTCGCTCCCAACCGCGTTCTCAGGCGTGTTGCTCTTCCCACCGCTTGTAGTCGTCGGTGAAGTAGAGCAGGCGGACCTTCTTGAACTCCGTGGAGGAGTACAGCGTGGCGCGCTCCTCGATGCCGGTCTGCTCGGCGATCGCGGTGAGGATCGCGTCGCACTCCTCCTTGGAGCGGCCGTGGGCCATCGTGAAGACCGAGTAGGGCCAGTCCTCGTAGGTTGGGCGCTGGTAGCAGTGGGAGATGCCGCGGTATGAGGCCATCCGCGGCCCGAGCTCCATGATCCGCTCCGCGGGTACCTTCCAGACGCCCATGCCGTTCGCCGAGAAGCCCGCGCGGCGGTGGTAGAGGATCGCCGCCACGCGGCGCAGCAGGCCGCGCTCGCGCATCCCCGCCATGTGCTCGAGCAGCGCGTTCGACCTCCATCCCCAGCCGCTGCGCGGCGGGGACGTAGGGCTCGCTCACCACCGGCATGTCGCCCTGCGTGGCGCGGATCACCGCGATGTCGCGCTCGTCGTACTCCACCGAGTCCAGCACCGCCTCCTCCTGGGGGACGCCCTCACTGGCCAGCGCCTTCGTGTCGCCCTCCATCTCCAGGTCCATCCTGATCTTGAACAGCTTCAGCGTCGGCAGCTGGCGGATCGACTCCGCGCCCGTGAGCTCCTGGAGGACTTTCAGCGTCCCCTCCAAGCCCAGGCGCGAGTCCGGCTCGGTGGCGAGCGTGAACCACATGTTGAACTCGTGGTTGCGCAGGTAGTTGTGCGAGACCCCGGGGTGGGAGTTGACGATCTTCGCCGCCCGCCACGGGTGCTCCGGATCGACCTTCGCCGCCACCAGCATCGAGGAGTACCCCAGCGCCCGCGTGTCGTAGATCGGCGTGACCTGGCGGATGATCCGCTCCTCCAGCAGCCGCCCGACGCGCTGCAGCGCCTGCTTCTCGGAGATCTCCGCCGCGCGCGCCACCGCCGCGTACGGGTGGGGCTCGAGCGGAAAGCTGCCCTGCATCAGGTTGAGCAGCCTGCGGTCCAGCTCGTCGAGCGCCACCGCCGCGCCCTCGGCGCGGCTGCGAAGCTTGGGGGTGCCTTTGGCCCGCCCAGCGGCGCCGGCGCGGCCCGCTGCGGCGCTCGCCGGTTCGGCCGCGACCGGCGAGTCGTCCGTTGTGGTCAATTCTGCTCGTTCAGCCATCGCGCCACGTCCTTCGCGTGGTAGGTGATGATGACGTCCGCGCCCGCGCGGCGCAGCGAGGTGAGGATCTCCAGCACCGTCGCGCGCTCGTCCAGGTGGCCCGCCGCGGCCGCGGCCTTGACCATCGCGTACTCCCCGCTCACGTTGTACGCCGCCACCGGCAGGCCCGTCGCGCGCCTCACCGCGCCGATCAAATCGCAGTAGGCGAGCGCCGGCTTGACCATCACCATGTCCGCCCCCTCCGCCACGTCGAGCTGAGCCTCGCGCACCGCCTCGCGACCGTTGGCGGGATCGAGCTGATAGTCGCGGCGGTCCCCAAACGCCGGAGCCGAGCCCGCGGCGCCGCGGAACGGGCCGTAGAAGGCCGAGGCGAACTTCGCGGAGTAGGCGAGGATCGGGGTGTCCGCGAAACCCTCCCCGTCGAGCTCCGCCCGGATCGCGCCTACGCGGCCGTCCATCATGTCCGAGGGGGCCACGATGTCGGCGCCGGCGCGGGCGTGGCTGACCGCGGTGCGCGCCAGCAGCTCCAGCGACGCGTCGTTGTCAACCGCCTGGTCCCCGTTCAAGACGCCGCAGTGGCCGTGCTCGGTGTACTCGCACAGGCACACGTCCGTGATCACGAGGAGCTCCGGCACCGCGGCCTTGAGCGCGCGCACGCACAGCTGCACCACCCCGTCCTCCGCCCACGCCGAGGAGCCCTGCGCGTCCTTTTCGGCGGGGATCCCGAACAGCAGCACGGCGGCGATCCCCAGCCGAGCCACCTCGCGCGCCTCCTCTACGACCGCCGGGATCGACAGCCGCTGCAGGCCCGGCAGCCCCGTGGGCGACTCGCCTGGCTCGAAGCCGACGGGAGAGCGGAGGGATTCGGACCCACCCGCTGGGGATTCGGACCCGCCCGGGCTCTCCTCGACGAACAGCGGGAGCACCAGCTGCCCCGCCCGCAGGTCCGTCTCGCGCACGAGGCCGCGAAGCGCGGAGGATGCGCGCAGGCGGCGCATACGCGTCTGGGGGAATGCCATCCTCCGTCGAGGATACCCGCGCGGGGCGGGCGAGCGGGGTTCCGCGGGCGGCAGATCGCGGCGGGGGCGAAGGGCCGGGTGACGATGCCTGGCGCACCGGACATTGGCGGGAATGGTTGATCCACTGGCAGCAGAACTTGGGCGGTCACTCCGTGCGCTCCAGCCCCAACCGCGCGAGCACGGCGAAGAGCGCGGTGAGCGCGAGCAGGTGGGCAAGCGAGACGCCCAGGCCGGGGGAGGAGCGGTTGACCGCTGCGTCCAGCGCCTGCAGGGCGGCCTTGTAGGGAAACACGAGCGAGATCGCGCGGATCGCGTCGTACACCCCGCCCGCCACCGCGCCCGCGGGGACGAGCGCCAGGAAGGCAAGCGGCAGCGACAGCAGGAAGGCGAGCAGCGAGGCGGCCCGCACCTCGCGCGCCAGCGCGCCGATCGCCACACCCAGCGCCGCGAACGCGAGCGCCGCGACCACGAGCGCGGCCAGCCACTGCCCCACGCGGCCCCAGTCGAGACCGACGAACGCCCCGATCCCAGCGAGCATCGCGAACGCCACCACCGCCGCGCAGCCCGCCGCCAGCAGCAGCTTCTCTGCGATCAACAACTCTCGCGAGACCAGGCCACGCGCGAGCCGTGCAAGCGTGTGCTCTTCGCGCTCCAGCGCGAGCCCCCCGGCGGCGAGCAGCACGCAGACGAACATCAGCGAGATGCTGACGGCGACCACCACAGCGTAGGTGTTCAACGGGGTGCGCCGGCCGCGCAGGAGCGTGCTCTGCACCTGGATCGGCTGGCTTACAGTGCTCAGCACCTCCTGACTGACCCCGAGGTTCTGTGCGGCGAATTCGGAGAACGCGGCGAGCCGTTGCAGCTGCGCGCGGTCCGCGCCGGGGGGCTGGCGAGCGATGACGCGGTGCAGGATGCCGGGGATGGCGCCCAGCCCCGGTAGGTTCGGCGGGGCGCCCGGCACGCCCACGTTCCCGCCCTGCACCAGCCCCCCGATGACCTTCGCCGCGAGGCGCCTGATTTGGTTGGAGAGTTCGAGGTTCGCCTGCGCGAGCGCCGCTTCGATCGTGGAGTGCACGAAGCTCTGCTCCAGCGCTTCCCCGTTGTAGATCACCTCCACGCGTCCCTGGCTCGTGACGGAGGAGAGGCGCGAGGCGATGTTGGCGGGGATCACGACCGCCGCCAGCACCCTCCCGGACCTGACCGCCTGCACCGCCTCCGCGCGCGTGGCGGTCGGCACCGGCTGCACCTGGCTGAAGAGCCCGCTGTAGTAGTGCCCCACGTTCAGCCGCGTACCTCCCAGTTCGACGGTCGCGGACGGCGGGGAGAGGTTCACGATCGCCACCTTCGGCTTGGAGGGCGCCCGCGAGATCGCCAGGCCGATCAGCAGCGCCACCGCGACGGGGTAGACGACGAGCACTCCCACCATCACCCGCGAGCGCGCCAGGATCAGCAGGTCCTTCTTGAGCATCCACCTCATCGCGTCCACCTGTCGGAGGGGATCGGGAGGGGAGCGAGTCGGGGTAGGCACATCGTCGGCAGCTCAGTGCCCCCGCTCACGCAGAAACTCCACAAACGCCCCTTCGAAGCCAAGCCCTCCGTCGCTACCGGCCTCCCGCGCGAACTCCAGCGGGGAGCCGTTGAACAGCAGCTCCCCGTCGGCCAGCACGATCACCTGCTGTGCGTAGCGCTCCGCCTCGGCGACGTTGTGAGTGGAGAACACCACGCACCGGCCATCCTGCGAGTGTTTGCAGACGAACCGCCACAGCCGCTCGCGCTGACGGGGGTCCAGGGAGGAGGAGGGCTCGTCCAACACCAGCGCCGGCGGCTCGGAGAGCAGGCCGATCGCGATGTTGACGCGCTGGCGGTTGCCGCCGGAGAGGCGCTCCACCCGCTCCGAGGCGCGCTCCCGCAGGCCCGTCTGCTCGAGCATCGTCGCGACGGCCTCCCGCGGGTCGGCGCTCCGCTCCAGGCGGGCGAACAGCTCGAGGTTCTCCGCCACCGACAGCCGCGAGTAGAGCGCTGTCTGCTGGGGAACCCACCCCACCCGGCCGGGTGGAAGGCTGACGCTGCCCGCGCTCGGCCGCTGGGCGCCCGCGAGGATCGACAGCAGCGTGGTCTTGCCCGCTCCGTTGGGCCCAATCACGGCCACCAGTTCCCCTGCGCGCGCCTCGAAGCTGACGTCGCGCAGCGCCTCGCGTTCGCCGTAGCGCTTGGCGAGGCCGCGCACCGCGAGCAGCGGCTCGCCTCCCGATGGGGTCACAACATCCCGCCCGGGGAGCGCTCCCACGGCTCGAAGGTCAGGTGGCGGGCGAGGTACACAAACGTCTCGCGCACGACCGCGAGGATCGGCAGCGCCACGAGCGCTCCCACAACCCCGTAGAGCTGCAGCCCGAGCAGCAGCGCGAAGATCACCAGCAGCGGGTTGATCCGCAGCGTGTGCCCAAAGATCTGCGGGGCCACCACGTGGCCCTCCAGCTGCTGCAGGCCGACGAACAGCAGCGCGACCCACACCGCGCTGATCGGGTCGGTGAACAGCGCCAGCAGCACCGGCGGACCCGCCCCCAAGATCGGGCCGATGTAGGGGATCAGCTCCATCACGCCGTAGAACATCGCGAACGCCACCGCGTACTTGCTGCCGTCCGGGAAGATCCCGAGCACCCCGAAGATGTACAGCGCGAGCCCCGTGGAGGCGCCCATCACGAAGCTGAACAGCAGCTGGCCCCCCACGTAGCGGGAAACCGCGTGCTGTGTGAGGGTGGGGTAGTCGTCGGCGGGGGTGCCGTCCCCGTCGGGCATCGCCAGGCGCACGAGCCGCCCGATGCGCTCGCCGTAGAGCAGCATGTAGACGGAGAGCACGAAGATCAGCACCAGATCGAAGATCGCGCTGGCCGTTTCGGAGAGCAGCCCGCCGCCGAAGGAGGCGAGCGAGCCAGCGCTCTTGGCAAGTTTCTCCTGGATCGTCTGCAACGCCGTTTTGCCCTGCTTGATGAATTCGACGTGGACGCCGTGCCGTCTCAGCCAGCTCTGGATGTCGAAGAGCGTTTCGTTCGCTTCGCCGACCAATTTGGGCAGGTTTTGGGTAAAGGACTGCACCTGATGGAAGATCGGGTTGGCAAGCAGAAAGCCGATCCCGGTCAACGTCAGGAAGAATGCGAGGTACACGGCGAGCACCGCCAGGCCGCGCGGTAGGCGCGAGCGCTGGAGAAAGGCGACAGCCGGGTTGAGGATCAGCGCGATGAGAGCCGCCACGACGAAGATCACCAGCACTTTCCCCGCCGCCCGGGCCAGAGCCCAGAGCGCGAGCAGCGCCAGCGGCAGCACCACCAACTGCACCCAGCGGGGCACCACCACGCGCGGCGGCGCGGAACGCCCAGACTCCGCCGCGCGCTCCTCGGACGCGCGGGCCAGCTCGCGCTCTTTCGTGCTCGGGGGCTCGGCGGACGGCTCGGTGGGCCGCTGCGCGGCTGCACCGGAAGTCCGCTCCCCGGCGCTCACGTGCCTCCCGTCATGGGCGAAGTATGGCTGAGGCCGAGGCGACCATCCTGTTCGTCGGCGACCTCGTGGGGAGCATCGGGCGACGCACGCTGATCGACTGCCTGCCGGTGCTGCGCGAGCGCTACGCGCCGACGTTCGTGGTCGTCAACGGCGAGAACGTGGCGGGCGGGCTGGGGATCACCCCGAAGGCCGCCGACCAGTTGTTCGCGGCGGGTGTGGACGCGATCACGCTCGGCAACCACTCCTACCACCGGCGCGAGATCTACCCCTACCTCGACACCGAGCCGCGGATCGTGCGCCCCGCCAACTTCCTGCGCAGCCAGCCCGGGCGCGGCGTGTGCGTGGTGCAGAGCGCAGAGGGGGTGCGCCTCGGGGTGGTCAACCTCAGCGGCAGCCTCTACCTGCGCCCGGGCCGCTCGGCGTTCATCGAGGTCGAGGTCGCGCTCGAAGAGCTGGGCGAGGTGGACCACATCCTCGTCGACATGCACGCGGAGGCGACCAGCGAGAAGATCGGGCTCGGCTGGCACCTCGACGGGCGCGTGAGCGCGGTGGTGGGCACCCACACCCACATCCCGACGGCCGACGCGCGCGTGCTGCCGGGGGGGACCGCGTACATCACCGACGTCGGCATGACCGGCCCCCGCGGGGGGGTGATCGGGGTCAAGCGCGAGCTGGCGCTGCAGGCGCTGATCACGCAGATGCCCGTGCGCTTTCAGACCTCCGAGGAGGACCCCTGGCTGAACGGTGTGGCGATCCGCTGCTCTAAGCCGTTGCGAGCCGACTCGATCGAGCAGGTTCTGATGCCGAAACCGCCTGCTCCGCCACAGGCGTAGGGACGGCCGGCCCGCCCCCGCGGGCGAGGAGAGCGATCATCACCAGCGGGAAGAACCAGGGGATGTAGAGGTAGAACCAGTGTTCGATCCCCAACTGCAGCGCAATCAGGATCGCGGCGGCGGCCGCGGCCAGCGCGGGGACGCCAGGCCGGCGGGGGATCACCGCGAGCGCCAGGGCGAGGAGCACCGCGCCGACCTGCACCGCCGTCTGCCAACCCGTCAGGCCCCCGTAAAGCCCCCACACCGAGAAGGGCGAGCCGCGGTTGGACTGGTAGGCGACAGTGCGCTCGTAAATCTCGTGCAGCGAGTCGTGCGCGAGCGCCGGGACCGAAACGACGGCGACGGTCGCCACGAAGGCGAGGACGAACAGCGCGAGCGCGACGGGGGGGGAAGGCCGAAGACGGGCCCGCCTCGCGCCCGGCGCCGCAGTGGCCGTCGATTCGACGCCCGCCGAGCCGCGGTCCGGCTCGAGGCCAGCTCGGCCTACGCCTGTCTGGCCGCTCCCAGCCGGGCCGGCGTCCGTCGGGTCGATCCCAGCCAGGCCGACACCTGTCCGGTCGATCCCGGCCGGGCCGGTGCCTATCCGGTCGCTCCCCCCCCGGCCGCGCTCCCGCAGGCCGTGCGTGGCGAAGAGTGGCGCGAGCGCCAGCGGGGCGATCTTCGTGAGGCCCGCCAGCGCGGCGAACACTCCCCGCGCGGGCGCGGACGCCGCGACCGAAGCCGGTAGACACGCGCCTGCGGCGCGAATCCCCGTTGCGGCCAGCAGGGCGGCCAGCAGCAGCACCGCCACGAGCGTGTCGTCGGAGTTGCTCTCCAGGGCGTACAGCGTGAAGGGGTAGGAGACCCACGCGTAGGAGAGCGCAACCCCCAACGTCGAGCCGCCGAGGCGCAGTCCGAGCGCGAACAGCAGTCCCACCGCGAGCAGGTCGAACGCGATCGCGGCGGCGTGCGCGGCGGGGAGGTCGTCCCACTGGCCGCTCCACCCGAAGACCCGCTCGAAGGGCACGTACGTCTCGTAGTTGACCGGTCCGTAGGTGTCCCCGTGTTCGTTGTTCGGGGGGTACCCCCCGTACAGCGCCCTGCCGTCGGCGATCCGCTGCGCCCCGATCACCCCGGCGTAGCCGACGTCGATCACGTTGGAGTCGGTCACGTTCAGGCCGATCCGAAAGCCGAGCAGGAAGACCACGCCGATCGCCAGCCACGGCGCGGGGATCAGCAGGCGCAGCGGCCCGGGCGGCCGGCGGGAGCGCAGCAGCAGGAGCGTCCGCACGAGCAGGTAGAGCAGCGGCGGGTAGGCCAGCGGTACGGATTTGTAGAGGTCGGCGTGGTTGAAGAACGCAAGGGAGACCGAGAACGAGAGCAGCGCCAGCAGGTCGAGGTGGCGCAGCGAGAGCGGCCGGCGCCACTCGATGAAGGGCAGCAGGAACAGCGCACAGAGGGGTAGCCAGATGTAGAGCGCGTTCACGTGCCGGCCGAACGCCCCGGGGTAGCCCCGCGCCATCGTCCACGCCACCTGGAAGCCGGTCCACTGTTCGAGCACCCGGCCGGTGGCGTCGGAGATGATGACCTGCCCGATTTCCTTGCCCTTGTGCGAGAAGTAGCTCACCTGCCAGCGCCCCGGGCCTTTCAGGTAGGCGCCCCCGTAGGAGCCCCGGTAGCGGTCCCGCTCGTGGCGCATCTTCGGCAGCCGCCCGGCGATTTCAAGGACGTCGTCCGGGGAGAGCCGCCGGCCCGCGGGGGGGACGATCGACGGCGCCACCGGCACGGGGGCTTCAGGATTGCTCGCGGTGGTCGCGCTCGTGCCGCCGGTCGTGCGCAGGCCGGTGGTGAGCGCCAGCGGCGCGGCCGTCTGCTTCCTGGCCGTGGTCGTGGCGGGGCTCGCCGCCGCGGGTGACGCCTGGAGTAGGCACGCACCCGCCAGGAGGATCGCTGGGAGCAGGGAACGGCGCACCGACCGAGGGTAACCGCCCCGCGGCCCCGCGGGGCTCAATCGGCAGCGAGGCCGAAGTGCCCGAGTACGAGCGGGGCGACGTCGCGGATCGACCACTGCGCGAGGCCGGGGCCGGCGTCCAGGCCGCAGAGGATCAGCGCGCCGAGCGAGTCTTCGCCGCGCAGCGACCCGTGGCTGCCGCCGCCCACGTGGGCCTGGCGACCCCAGTCGAGGAACTCGTGCCCGGGGCTCGCGGAGAGCAGCACCTCCCCGGAGGTGGGGCACGTCAGCGCGGACCACACGCGGGCGAGCGCGTCGGGGTGGCCGGGCGCGCACAGCACACCGTCGCGCACGCTCGCGGCGAGCACGGCAAGCTCACCCTCCACACTCCACGCCCCCCCGCGCGCGTCACTCACGGGGCCCCCCGGCCGGAAGCGCAGCTCCCCCACCGAGGGCCGTGCGATCGCCCCCTCGGCGGGCTCGCCGTGGGCGTCGCGCACCAGCCACATCGCGAGCTCCACGCCGTCCAGCTGCAGCGCGCGGCGCACGACATCCGAGCGCAGCTCCTCGCGGCGGCGGTCGCCGAGCACGTAGACCATCGCGGCGCGCGAGGTGGGACAGACCGCGATCCGTGGCTGCTCGCGTGCGCGGGAGGCCGTCCGCGGCTGCTCGGGGATCGAGAGCCCGCCCACCCTGCGGAGCCCGCCCACCCTCGAGTTCCCGGGCGGGCGGGCTTTGAGCCGCTCCGCTGTGCGAGCGGGCTCCAGCACCCCCAGCTCCGCGAGCGCGTCCTGCAGAGCCACGGCGTTCGCCACCGGCGCCTGCGAGTGGTCGGCCATCACCACCACCGCGTGGTCCTCCAGGAAGCGCTCCACGCCCCCCGCGGGGTCCATCATGCGCGCGAGCTGACGGTCGGCGAGCGCGAGCGAGTGCACCTGCCCGTCGGGTCCGTGCTTGTGGGAGTGCCAGTCGTTGTCGGGGAGCGAGAGCAGCAGGAAGTCGAAGAGGTCGTGCTCAACGAGGTACGCGGCGACGCAGCCGGAGTGTTGGTCGCGCACCCCGGGCATCCCCAGCCCCGAACGGCAGCCGGTGCGGCGGGAGGCGAAGATGTCGGCGTAGAAGAGCTCCCGCGGGCCCATCACGGGGTGGCGCAGCAGGGTGGCGCTCGCCAGGCGCGTGAGCGCGCTGTCGTGCTGGGGCTCGTGGCGGTGGCGACCACGGTAGATCAGGTAGGTGGTGCCCGCCGTGCGCACCCCCGCGTCGTCGAGCGCCTCGAAGACGGTGAGTGGCTCGGGTGCGAGGTGGGCGCGGTTCATGTTGTAGACGGTGTCCGTCAGCTGGCGCGCGAGCCCGAAGCGCTGGGAGGCGCGGAAGGAGGAGCCGTACTCGACGTAGCGGGCCTCCTCGCGGTGGTACCAGTTCATCGCGGGGATCAGGTGGCGCTCCTGGCCGGCGCCGGTGGCGATCGACGCCGCGCACACCGGGGTGACGGAGGGGAACGCGGCGGCGCAGTCGGGGACGTAGCGCCCGCGCCGCATCAGCTCCGCCAGCACGGGAGCGACACCCTCCGCGACGGCGCGCTCGAGCATCGCGGGGGCCATCGCGTCGATCACGCAGAGGACCAGCTTCGGGGGGGTCACGCACGCTCCCCAAACGAGCGGGCACGTCGGGGGCCGTCTTTGGGATACGCATGGCGCACACTTCGATCGACCGTAGTAGCGCCGGCCACCAGCCCTGTCCGGGTACGGGTCACGACTCCCCCACGCCGCGTGGGAGGACACATTCGGGCAAGCCGATCGTCTTCCAGCACGCTCAGCGTCCGAGGATGCGCAGCCCCGCATACTTACGCCCGGAGCGCCGCCGCGCCCCAACAGCCAGCCAGGCGAACAGCGCGAGCGCCACGTAGCCCAGCGGATGCAGCAGCGCCACCAGCCCCGCGAGCGCCAACGAGGCGGCGTCGGCGTACAGGGTGAGCGCCTCGCGCGCTCCGCGGTCGGCCAGGCGCGCACGGGCGCGCTCCAGCAGCGGGCGGGTCGCCGCCTGCGCAAGCGCCGCGGCGAGCGCGCCGGCAAGCAGGCCCGGCCAGGCGGCGTCGCCGTGCTCGCCGAGGGCGCCCGCAAAGAGCAGCGCCCCCACCCCGATGCCGATGCCCGCGAACGCCGCGCCGAGCGGGCCGGCCTGAAAGCGCACGGCGCCGAGTGTCAGCTGCAGCGCCCAGGCCGCGACGAACGCGACCGTTACCGCGAGCAGCCACCAGCCGGACTGCAGGAAGTCGTAGCCGCTGTGCGCGAAGCCCACGTCGAGCGCGCCACTCGAGGCGAGCGCGCCGGCGAGCAGCGCGGGCAGGAAGGGGCGCAGGCCGGCGGCGAGCGCGAGGCCAAGGCCGAGGCCGACGTAGAAGACGAGGCCGTTCATCGATCTGGGGGGAGGTCGGGAGGGGGGCCTGCCCCCCTCACGTGGCTATGGAGGCCGTTCATCGATCTGGGGGGAGGTCGGGAGGGGGGCCTGCCCCCCTCACGTGGTCATGGAGGCCGTTCACTGCTCGAAGACGGGGCTGGAGGCGGGACTGGTCACGGGTGCGGACTGTGTGGGAGGCGCTTGCGAGAGGTGGTCTTGAGGGCTCTCAGGGTTGCCCAGAGCGCGGGAGCGCGCTTGCATCGCCGCGGAGTGCGTGCGCTACCGTGCGAGGCGCCATGACGATAGAGGATGAGAGCCCACCCACCCGCGGGGCTCGCCCCACCGCGCACGAGCTCGCCCGCTACGAGCGGCTCTTTGCGGCGCGCACGAGTGGGATGCGCTCCTCGGCGATGCGCGAGATGATGGCGCTCACCGAACGGCCGGACGTGATCTCACTGGCGGGGGGGCTGCCCGACACCTCGACGTTCCCGCCCGAGGTGTACGCGAAGCTGATGGCGCACGTCGCCGCGGACTCCACCGCGCGCGCGCTGCAGTACGGCCCCACCGAGGGGATGGCGGTGGCGAAAGAGTGCATCGTGGAGGTGATGGCTGAGGAGGGCACCGCGGTGCCGACCGAGGAGGTCATCGTCACCACCGGCGGCCAGCAGGTGATCGACCTGGTGTGCAAGGCGCTGATCGACCCCGGCGACGTGATCGTCGCCGAGGCCCCCACCTACCCGGGGGCGGTGCCCACCTTCGGGGCCTACCAGGCGGAGGTCGTGCAGATCGAGATGGACGCCGACGGGCTGCCGGTCGAGGAGCTCGAGGCCGTGCTCGACCGCCTGCAGGCGGAAGGCCGGCGGCCGAAGTTCATTTACACGATCCCCAACTTCCAGAACCCCGGCGGGGTCACGATGTCGCTGCCGCGCCGCCGCCGCCTCGTGCAGGTGGCGCGCGAACGCGAGCTGCTCGTGCTGGAGGACAACCCCTACGGGCTCTTGCGCTACGAGGGGGTGCCGCTGCCGACGCTCTACTCGCTGGACGCCGCCAACTCCGGCCGGATCGGGTCGGAGCTCGTGATCTACCTGGGGACGTTCTCGAAGATCCTCTCACCCGGCTTGCGACTCGGTTGGGCGGTGGCACCGCGGCCGGTGCTGGAGAAGCTCAACCTCGGCAAACAGGGCGCCGACCTGTGCTCCTCGCCGGTCACGCAGCTGTTCGTCGCGGCCTACTTCCGCGAGCACGACTGGCGCGGGTACCTGGGGGAGCTGAAGGACCTCTACCGCCGCCGGCGCGATGCGATGCTGGAGGCGCTAGAGGAACACTTCGGCGGGAGGGCCGCCTGGACCACACCGCAGGGCGGCCTGTTCATCTGGGTGACGCTCCCGGAGTACATCGACACCACCAGTTTGCTCGCGCAGTGCGAGGGGGTGGCGTTCGTCCCGGGGCGCGCCGCGTACATGGACGGGCGCCGTGGCGCATCCTCGATGCGGCTGAACTTCGCAGGCCTCACCGAGGAGGAGATCCGCGAGGGCATCCGGCGGATCGGCAGGAGCATGGGTGCAGACACCGGCCTGCTCAGCACACTGACTGGCTCCCCGCCAGTCCGCCAGCCGGCTAAGAAGCAGGCGCCAGCTCCCCCAGGGCTGGCCGACGTCGTCGAGCTTCCGCGGCGTCGGGCAAAGCGACGATGAGGGTCGCGGTGCTCGAAGGCGGGGGATCGCTGGAGCGCACCGTGTCGTTGCGGTCTGGAGCACGGGCCCAAAGTGCGCTGAAGCAGCTGGGGCACGAGGTGGTCCCGATCGACGTCGGGCCCGAGCTGCTGGCCGAACTGCTCAAGTGCCGGCCCGACGCGGCGTTCCTCGCGCTGCACGGCCGCGACGGAGAGGACGGGACCGTCCAGGGGCTGCTGGAGGCGATCGGGGTCCCCTATACCGGCTCAGGGCCGGCGGCGTGCATGATCTGCACCGACAAGGCGCTCGCCAAGTACCTGATGCGCGAGGCGGGCATCCCCACGCCGGACTTCCACGCCTTCAAGGAAAGCGCCGTCAAAGCGTTCGGCGTCACGGCTGCCCTGCCGGGCATCGCGCGCGAGCTCGGGTTTCCGATGGTGGTCAAGCCCGCCAGCCAGGGCTCCGCGCTGGGCGTGAAGTTCGCGCATTCGAGCGAGGAGCTGCCGGGGGCGATCGTCGGGGCGCTCTCCTACGACCGCAAGGTGATCCTGGAGCGCTACATCAAGGGACGTGACCTCGCGGTGTCGGTGCTCGACTCCGACGCCGCCGGAGAGCCGCTGGCGCTGCCGGTGCTCGAGGCGATCCCCCGCGAGCAGGACTTCTACGACTACGAGTCGCGCTACGAGATCGGGATGACCACGTTCGTCTGCCCCGCCGAGCTCCCCCCCGAGACCACCGCGCGCGCGCAGGAGATTGCCGTGGAGGTGTACCGGCTGCTCGGCTGTCACGGGGTCGCGCGAGTAGATCTGATGCTCGACGACCACAGCGGGGAGCTGACGGTCCTGGAGACGAACGTCGTCCCCGGCCTCACGGAAACCAGCCTGCTCCCCCTGGCGGCGGAGGTCGTGGGAATCGATCTGGACGCGCTGGTCGGGCGCATTCTGGCGAGCGCTTTTACCCGCTGAGACCGCCGCCGCGGGGCAGGGAGGCCCCGCGCCCACGCCCGTCGTGGCGAACACGCCCGCGCGGACGATCTCGAAGCCTGACTGAAAAAGAGGGGCCCTGCTCGTCAGCCTCCGGCCGACTGCGCCACTCTGGGGCGGTCAGGAATCGCCGGCCGCGAAGTCCTCCGGGGAGACCTGGTCGAGGAACTCCTTGAACTGCTCCACCACGTCCTCGGACTCCTCCTCGTTCTGCTCGAATTCGATCGCCGACTCCGCGATCACCTCCTCGGCCGCGTAGATCGGGGCGCCGCTGCGCACCGCGAGGGCGATCGCGTCGCTCGGGCGGGAGTCGATCTCGAGCTCGCGGCCGTTGACCGAGAGGGTGATCGAGGCGAAGAAGGTGTTCTCGCGCAGCTCCGTCACGGCGACCTGCGTGCAGCGGACCTCGAGCTCGCCGAGCACGTCGCACAACAGGTCGTGGGTCATCGGCCGCGGGGTGCTCGCGCCCTGCAGCTTCATCAGGATCGACGCCGCCTCGGGGTGGCCGATCCAGATCGGCAGGAACCTGTTGCCCTCGACCGTCTTCAGCAACACGATCGGCTGCTTGCCGACCATGTCGAAGCTGACACCGTAGATGACCATCTCCTGCACGAGCAATCCTCCGCAGCGGGGGGGAATCCAGAGTATAGGTACCCGCTGGTGGGGCTGGACAGCGCCGGTTGGGCGGGGATTCCAACGCGCCCGCGGGGAGCGCCCGGCGGGGCGAGGGCCGCTCAGGCCGCCGCGCGGAAGCTCCAGAGCTTGTTGCCGAGGAAGTTCAGCGGCATCGACGCCGCCACCGCCAGCGCCTGGGCGGGGACCTTGGCGACCCCGGCGCTCTCGACGAACACCGTCAGCAGCAGCAGGCTGAAGCCCTCCGCCACGAGGCTCACCACGAAGAAGCGGATCGCCTGAAAGCGCACGCTGCCCGCGGCGGCGTCGAAGGTCCAGTGGCGGTTGAGCAGGAAGTTGTTCATCACCGCGACCAACCACGCCGCGACGCTGGACACGCGGTAGTCGATCCCGAGCGCCTGTGCGCACACCGCGTAGACCGCGAGGTTGACCACGAACCCGCTGCCCCCGACAACGCCGAAGCGGACGAGTTGCAGCCAGTTCGCCGGCCGGCGCATCCCGTGCAGCAGGCGCACGTGCGGGCGTTGGCCGAAACGGGGATGCTCGCCGAACGGGGGATGCTGGCCGAAGGGGGGATGCGAGTCAGAGGCGAGTGTCTCCCCGCTTCGGTCGGAGGCGAGTGTCTCCCGGCCTCGGTCAGCTGACGCCGGGACGCTCGCGCGCGGAATCCCGGCCACGGTGGCCTCGTCCTGCATCCGCCCAGGGTAGCGAGAACGTTCTCGAAGGGACCGCGCGCGTGCCGGACCCGCTTTGGGCACGGGACGGCGCTCCTGCCGCAGGGGTCGGTGGGCACCGGTACCCTTTGTGGTCGTGGGTACACGCCGGCTAGACGGAGGAGCCCCTGCAGGGACGCGGTTGGGTCCTTCGCGCCGCACGCTGTTCGGTGCGTCGGCAGGAGCCGGGCTGGTGGTGCTCGCGGCGGTGCTCGCGCTCACCGTTGGCGACTCCCCCGCGCACCACGCCGCGGCGCACGCGGGCAGGGCGGCGGGAGCGGCGCGGACGGGGCTCAGGCGAGCGGGGACCCCACCCAAAACGCTGCACAAGGTCGAGGTGGCCTCCACGAAGCCCGTCGCCGAGGTGCGGGACCCCGAAGAAGCCAAGAGCTTCCCGGTGCCCGCCTCCGTGCACCACTCCGCCGCGGCGAAGCCCTCCAGGGCCGCCGAAGAGATCGTCGCCCCCGGCGCGCAATCCGACGCGGAAGTGCGCCAGGAGCTCGGCCGTATGCACGCGATCGAAAGCGCGGCGCGCTCCCAGGCGGCGGCCACGGCCGCGACGGTTCCGGGCGGGGACTCCGTCGGGGGCAACGGCCAGATCCCGATCCCCGCCGGCATCCCCGAAGCCGTGCAGCGCGCGATCGCGGGGGCGAACGCGATCACCGACTTCCCCTACGTGTACGGCGGCGGGCACGCCTCGTTCGTTGACCACGCCTACGACTGCTCGGGCTCCGTCAGCTACGCGCTGGCCGCCGCGGGCCTGCTGAGCGCGCCGGAGACCTCCGGGACGCTGGAGACCTGGGGGGACCCAGGGCCGGGGAAGTGGATCACGGTGTACGCCAACGCCGGCCACACCTACATGTACGTGAACGTCGGCGGGCGCTGGATGCGCTTCGACACGGTCGGGCGCTCCGGCCCCTTCGCCTCCCGCTGGCAGCCCGAAATCCGCTCCAACGCGGGCTTTGTGGCGCGCCACCCGCCGGGGTTGTAGGCCCTCTCAGCGGTGCAGAACCACGCTGCTCGACACCGTGGTGAAGAGCGGGTTCTGGGCAGAGGCGTTGCGGACGATCATGCGCAGCGTGAGCGTGACCGTGCGCGCGCGGCGCAGGTGCCGGGCGTTGCTCTTGCTAAGCTTGATCCGCACGGAGTTGTGCCCCCCCTTGAGCGTCGTCAGCAGCGCACGGCCGATCACCAGCGACTTGGGGAAGCCCGCGGGCAGGTTCGCGGCGGCGGGGCCGGAGATCCCCAGGCGGTGGGCGGTGGCGGCGTTCAGCAGGACTTCGAAGCGGCCCGTCACCTGCTCGTTGACCGAGTAGCGAACCATCAGGCCCTTGCGCGCGACCTGCTTGATCGAGCTGGACACGGCCGCCGCGGTGGCGACGGGGGCGGGTAGCGAGGATGAGCCCGCACCGGCGGAGCCCGGGCCACCCGCGCCGCCGCTGGTGGCTGGGGATGTAGCCGGCGGGACAGGAGGCGTGGGCGGGGGAGGACCGATCACGGTGATCGTCTGGCTAGTCGTGGCCGTGTTGCCTCCGACATCGGTGACGGAGAGCGTCACTTCGTAGGTGCCGCCGTACTTGTAAGAGTGGAAGGTGCTTGCGGCACAGGGCGCCAACCACGGCGCTTCACAGAGAGTCGCAGGCGGGTTCCCTGGGGCCTGACCCGGCGCGTAGCCCGTCACGGGCAGCGAGCCGTCGCCGAAGTTCCACGTGTAGGTTGCGTAGGTGGGCGTTGGTTCGCCTTTGGCGTTGTACGACGTGCCCGCACCCAGGGCGATGTCGGACTCCATCCCGTCGAAACCGACGATTTCTTCCGCGTTGACCGGATTGGGCGCAGTGAACTGCGGCACCAACTTGTCCCCTGGGAGGCACGGGACCCCCGGATAGGGGAGCTTCAAGGCGGAGAGACTGAAGGCGTCGTTGAGGTAGTAGCTGCCGCCGTTCAAAACCTGGTTGACGAGCGTTCCTGCGAACGTTTCTTCGACCGCCGTGGAGCTCCCGGTGATCCCGGTGGACGCAAACCAGTTGCGGCACTCGTCGGTGGCCTCGTTGCCGACCGGGTCCTGCCACCCGTCCAGCAACGGGTCGGTGATCGTGTTCTGCTGCTCGACCGCGACCTGGTTGACGATCACGTCGGCGAGGGCCATGTCGCAGTAGCCGTCGGAGGTCGGGCAGGGCGTCTGGTGGGGCTCCTCGATGTGCGGGCCTTCGAGCTTTTCCCTTTTTTCTTGCGCTTCTTTTTCGGCTTTTGCGGCCTTTATCTCTTCTGCTTTTTCTTTCGCTTCGCGTTCTTTCCTGTGTTCTGCGAGCTCTTCGACTTTTTCGTTGAATTCTTCTTCTGAAATTGTGCCTTTTTTGTACGATTCTTCATATATTGTTTGCTTATTGGTTTCTTCTTCTTCCGCGCTGGCCCGCTTCTTTTCTTCTTCCTGCAATCTCTTTTCTTCTTCTTCTTTAGCGCTGACCTTCACGTGCTCCTTCTGCTCGATGACCGGTTTGCTGCCCGGATCGAACCCGCCGTCCTGGCAGAGGTAGCCGGAGGGCATGAGGGTTTCCCTAAGGTGGCCGTCGGCGTAATCGCCCGCCGACCAGGGGATCACCGAGTAGAGGACCGTGCTCGCGTCGCCTTCCGGCGCTTTGTCCGGGTTGATGAAAGAGTGGTAGCTGCAGAAGCTGTCTTCGTAGCTTTCCACCGCTCCGTCTTCGTAGTCCGAACAGCGCCCGTTGGCGCCGCCGGTTTCGTTGAGGCAGACGGTCACTCCGGGGGGGGTAAGCACGTAGAAGATCGTCTTCATCCCCATCGAGAGGTGGTGTTGGTTGATGAATGCTTGGAGTTGTCCGCGGATCTGCTTGTCGGTGAGACAGGCAATCTGGGCCGGTTCGTGACCGGGCCAGACCATGCCGGTGAGCGGCTGCGGGTCCACACAGGTCGCGGAGGGGTACGGTTCGGTGTCAGTGACGGTCCCCGCGAAGGTCGTGTTGTAGGAGGCGTGCTGCCCGGCGCGGTCGGTGTACTGCGAGTCGACCGAGAAGACGCCGGCGCGGGAGCCGCTTTCGGCGCCCATGTCGTGGAAGAAGGTGTCAATCAGACTCTGCCAGTCGCCGTGGTAACTATCGGTCGGGTCCCAGTAGATCGCGTAGACGCGGCTGGAGGACACGACCGGGGCGCCGGTCGGGTTGGCAAATTTTTCGGGGTACGCCGGGTCTTGCGGGTAGAGCGGTTTGCCGGGTTCGAAGGTCGCCCCCGGAAACAGGAGGATGCTGTGCGGCTGGACGCCGGCCTTGACCCCGCCGGGTTCCGATTCCACTACCACCGCGCCCGCAAGCGCGGGCGCAAGCAGCAGCGTCGCCAGCGCGGCCCCGAGCAGCAGCGTGAGCGCGCGACCCCGACCGTGCGGGGCGCAGAAGGTGCGATGAGGCGTCACGAGGCCATCATCGGCAGCCACCCGCGCGGGCATTAGCCTCACTGGACCGAGTACGGAGAGGGCGGGCGCTCCTGCGGCTACCGCGCGAACAGGGCGGCCTGCCCCTGCCCGACGCCGACGCAGAGCGTCGCGAGGCCGAGGCGCGCGTCGCGGCGGCGCAGCTCATGGACGAGGCTCACGACCAGCCGCGCGCCGCTCATCCCGAGCGGGTGGCCGAGCGCGATTGCGCCGCCGTTGACGTTGACGCGCTCGGGGTCGAGTCCCAGCTCGCGGACCACCGCGACGCTCTGGGAGGCAAACGCCTCGTTGAGCTCGACGAGGTCGATCTCCTCGACCGCGACGCCGGTCCGTGCGAGCAGCTTGCGCACCGCGGGGATCGGGCCGACGCCCATCACGCGCGGGTCCACGCCGGCCGCGGCGGAGCCCACGAAGCGCGCGAGCGGCTGCGCTCCCAGGCGCGCTGCGGCCTCGGCGGAGGCGATCACGAGCGCGGCGGCGCCGTCGTTGATGCCGCTGGAGTTGCCCGCGGTGACGGTGCCGCCCTCGCGGAAGGCGGGACGCAGCTTGGCGAGCGCCTCGGGCGTCGAGTTGGGGCGGGGGTGCTCGTCGCGCTCGCACTCCCCCACCGGCACGAGCTCCTCGGCGAAGCGCCCCGCGGCGTCGGCGGCCGCCCAGCGGCGCTGGCTCTCCAGCGCGAAGGCGTCCTGGTCTGCGCGGCTCACCCCCCACCGCTCGGCGACGTTCTCCCCCGTCTCACCCATGCTCTCCAGCGGGAACAGCTTCGCCATCCGCGGGTTGGGAAAGCGCCAGCCGATCGTGGTGTCGTACACCGTGCGGTTCCCGCGGGCGAACGCCTTCTCGTCCTTGCCCTGCACCAGCGGGGCGCGGCTCATCGATTCCACGCCCCCCGCGACCGCGAGCTCTATCTCACCTGCGCGGATCGCCTGGCAGGCGCACACCACCGCGGAGAGCCCCGAGGCGCACAGTCGGTTGACGGTGATCCCCGGGATCTCCTGGGGCAGGCCGGCGAGCAGCAGCGCCATGCGGGCGACGTTGCGGTTGTCCTCGCCCGCCTGGTTGGCGCTCCCAAGGTAGACCTCCTCGATCGCGGCGGGGTCGAGGTCGGGCACGCGCTCCACCGCGGCGCGCACCGCGATCGCCGCGAGATCGTCGGGGCGCACATGGGAGAGCGCCCCGCCGTAGCGCCCCACGGGGGTGCGCACCGCGGCGAGGATCACGGGCTCGGGAGGTGGCGTCATGGTCGGAGAGGCTACGGGCTGGGTTCCACGAATCAGGGGCCGCCAGAGTATCGGTTAGTGCCCCCGAACCCCGAGCAGCTTCCTCGCTTCGGCGGGAGTGGCGACGGGGCGCCCGAACTCGTCCGCCAGGCGGACGATCCGCTCGACCAGCTGCGCGTTGCTGCGCGCCAGCTCCCCGCGGCGGTAGTAGACGTTGTCCTCCAGCCCCGTCCGCACGTGCCCGCCGTAGAGCAGGCTCAGCACGTTGACCTCCAACTGGTGGCGTCCGATCCCGAGCGTGCTCCAGATCGCGCCCTCCGGCAGCCGGCTGAGCAGGTAGCCAATCGTCTGCAGATCGGGCGCCGCGCCGCCGGGGACCCCGAGGCACAGCTGCCAGAAGCCCGGACCGCGGATCAGCCCTTCGCGAATCAACCGCAGCCCGTTGCGGATCATGCCGCTGTCGAACGTCTCGATCTCGACGGCGATCCGCAGCTCGCGCATGCGCTCGGCGGCGGGCCTCAGGAATGTCGAGTAGGGATTGCCGAACACCCAGTCGTCGCCCAGGTTGACCGAGCCGCAGTCGAGCGTGGCCATCTCCGGCGCAAGCTCGATGCAGGCGAGCCGTTCCCCGAGCGTCGCGCGCCCGCCGGCGCTGCCGGTGCTGAGGTTCAGAATCGCCTCGCACTCCCGTTCGCGGATCCGCTCGATGAGCGTCCTGTAGATCGCCACGTCCTGGGTCGGCGTCCCCGTCTCGTCGCGCGCGTGCAGATGGACGATCGCCGCGCCCGCGCGCCAGCTCTCGACCGCCGCCTCCACGATCTGGTCGACCGAGAGCGGGATGTGGGGAGACTGCTTCTCAGACGCAATGCTGCCAGTGACCGCAGCGGTGATCATCACGGGATCGGCCATCGCTCTGCTTAAGGTATATGGATGGCTGCCCCCCCCAAGGTGACCTACGAGACCTTCGCCGCCGACGAGAGCCAGGCAGTGGCGTTCGGCGCGGCCGTTGAGCACGTGGCGGCGGAACTGGGCGAGCAGCACCCGTTCTACCTCAACGGCACGGCCCAGCGCGGGGACGGTTGGGAGCAGGAGAGCTCGCCCAACGACAGCCGGACGCCGGTCGGGCGCTTCGCCACTGCATCGATGGACGACTTCGAGCGGGCGGTCGGGCACGCGGAGCGGTTCTTCCCCGAGTGGTCCGCCGTCGATTGGCAGGCGCGGGTGGAGATCGTGCGCGGGGTCTCCGCCGCCGTCGCCGAGCGCCGCTACGAGCTCGCGGCGATCCTCGCCCACGAGGTCGGCAAGCCCCTGCTGGAGGCGCTTGGCGAGGTCGACGAGTGCGCGGTGCTGGTCGACTACTACTGCGATCAGATGACCGCCCACGCGGGGTTCTGCACCGAGATGGGGGAGCCCGGGGGCCGTGAGCGCGCCTACAGCGTCCTGCGCCCCTACGGCGTCTGGGCGGTCGTCGGGCCCTTCAACTTTCCCATGGCCCTCCTGCTGGGGCCGATCGCGGCGGCGCTGATCGCGGGCAACACCGTCGTCGCCAAGCCCTCCCCGCACGGCTACCTGAGCGGCCTCGCGGTGTTCGACCTGTTCCGCCAGGCGGGGGTCCCGCCGGGCGCGCTGCACCTGCTGACGATTCCCGAGGAGCGGCTGGGAGAGCGGCTGTACGCCAACCGGGCGCTCGGGGGGCTGACCTTCACGGGGTCCTACGCCACGGGAATGAAGATCGTTCGCGGCTTCACCCTCGAGCGCCCGCGGCCGGTGATCTGCGAGATGGGCGGCAAGAACCCCGCGATCGTCACCGCCGGCGCCGACCTGCGCAAGGCGGCGCTCGGCGTCTCGCGCTCGGCGTTTGGCTTCAGCGGACAGCGCTGCTCGGGCTGCTCGCGGGTGTTGGTGGCGCGCGAGGTGCACGACGAGTTCATGGCGGGACTCGAGGAGTGCCGCCGGCAGGTGCAGGTGGCCAGTCCGCTGGATCCGGCGACGCAGGTGGGCCCGGTGATCTCGCACGAGTCGGTGGAGCGGATGCGCACGGCGGTGCGGGAGTGCGAGGAGGCGGGCCTGCGGGTCCACGGCGGGCGCCGCCTCGCCGAGGGCGAGCTTCGCTATGGAAACTACGTCGAGCCTGCCGTCGCGGAGCTGCCCGCCGACGCCCGCGTGCTGCGCGAGGAGCTGTTCACGCCCTTCGTAGCGGTGCGTCCAGTCGACTCGCTCGCGGAGGCGCTGGGGATCGCCAACGGCCTCGTCTTCGGGCTCACCGCCGGTCTCTACGCGAGCGATGAAGCGGAGATCGAGCGCTTCCTGAACGAGATCCACGCGGGCGTCGTGTACGTCAACCGCGAGGCTGGCGCCACCACGGGGGCCTGGCCTGGTATACAGCCTTTTGGTGGTTGGAATGGTTCGGGAGCTACGGGAGTTGGAGCCGGTGGGATTTATTATTTGCAGCGCTACATGCGCGAGCAGAGCCGCACTCTCGTCGGTAGCTGAGCCTGGGGCGGGCATAGGGCCTGTCGCTCCAGACCCTCGCGCCTCGATAGACCCACTCCCCCATCGGGGCGAATCGTTCGTCCGGCAGGCGACCGAGGGCCACCCGGGGCCGTGAGCGCGAATCCCTCGGTGGTGGTCATCGGAGCCGGGGCAGTCGGCCTGAGCACGGCTCTGCAGCTGACCAGACTGGGAGTGCGCGACGTGGTTGTGCTCGACTCCACGCACGTGGCCGGCGGCTCCTCGGGGCGTTCGGTGGGGGTCGTCGAGACCCAGTACGTGGACCCCTTCGACATCGCCCTGCGCGTCCCGAGCAAGCGTGTGTTCCTCGAACTCGAGCGCGACCACGGATTGCGGTTCACACGCAACGGCTACCTGCGTATCGGCCACACCGAGGAGGACACGCGGCGCTTCGAGCACAGCGTCGCCGTCCAGCGCGAGCTCGGGATCGACGACGCGCTCGTGCTCGGCCCCGAGGAGGTCTCCAGGCGCTTCCCCGACGTCCGCTCCGACGACGTGAGCGCGGCGCTCTACGGCCCCAGCGACGGGTTCGTGGACGGCCACCTCTACTGCACGCTGCTGGCCGAGCTGGCCCAGGGCGGCGGGGCGCGCGTGGTGACGCAGGCGCCGTGCAGCGGTGGGGAGAAGCTCGCCGACGGGCGCCACCGGCTGCAGACCGCGGCCGGTGAGTTCACGTGCGAGTTCGTCGTCAACGCCGCCGGCGCGTGGGCGCAGACGCTCGGCGCGAACCTCGGCGTCAGGACGCCGATCCTGCCCCAGCGCCACGAGGCGGTGAGCATCCACCTGCCGCGCACGCTCGACTACATGATGCCCGAGGTGATGGACTACTCGCCGGCGGAAGGGCGCTCGGGGCTGTACTTCCGGCACGAGACCTTCGACATGTTCCTGGGCGGCCTGCACAGCGAGGAGGCCGTGCACCCGGTCGTCGACCCGGACGACTGGTTCGAGGGAGTGGAGCAGGCCTACCTGGAGCAGCTCGCCGAGCTGCTGCCCCACCGGCTGCCCTCGCTGGCGGGCGCGCGCCTCGGCGACGGCTGGGCGGGGCTGTATCCGGTGAGCCCGGACGGCCGCCCCCAGGTGGGGCCGTGCCCGGAGGACGTGAGCGTGATCGCCGCCTGCGGGGTCGGCGGGTACGGGATCCAGGTCTCGCCAATCGTGGGGCGGCTCGCCGCCGAGTGGATCGCCTTCGGAGAGGCCCGCAGCCTTGCGGAGGCGGAGGAGCTACTGCCGGGACGGCCGTCGTTGACGGCGCAAACATAGGGCGAACGGAGGGGCTGATGAGCACAGACACACAGGGTCTGGAGGGACGTGCGAGCACAGCGGAGGTGGCGTACGCATCGAATGAGCAGCAGGACGAGATCCTCGAGCGCTTCGGGTACGAGCAGCAGCTCGACCGGGAGATGGGCTGGTTCTCCTCGTTCGCGGCCTCGTTCTCGGGCGTGTCGATCACGACCGGGGTCCTCCTGACGCTCCCGTTCGTGCTGACACAGGCCGGCACCGGCGGCCTGTGGACGTGGGTCCTCTCCGCGCTCGGCTGCCTGCTGATCGCGTCGATCTTCGCCGACCTCGCAGGGCGGATCCCACTGGCGGGCTACGCCTACCAGTGGGCCAGCCGCCTGACCAATCCCAACTTCGGCTGGTTCGTGGCGGTCTGCGGGCTGATCGGCTTCGGCGTGGGGGCCGCCGGCACGGCGTATGGCGTGACGCCGTACTTCCTGTCGGAGTTCGGAATCGAAACCACGCGCAACGCGACGATCCTCGGCGCAGCCGCGCTGACGCTGATCGTGATGCTGATCAACATCGCGGGTATCCGCATCGCCACGACCTTCAACAACGTTGCGGTGGTCACCGAGATCGTTGGCGGCGTCGGCGTGGCGATCGTGCTGCTGGTGTACGCGATCATCGTGCATCCCCACCCGGCGTCCTTCCTGTTCCACCAGCAGCCCGGTGCGCACGGCGCCTACTTCGGAGCGTTCATCCTCGCCTTCCTGCTCGGCGCGTACACCTTCGCAGGCTGGGAGCTGCCGGCCGATCTCGCCGAGGAGACGCGCAACGCGACGACGATCGCCGGGCGCACGATCATCGCCTCGGTGATCGCGGTGGCGGTGACCGGTCTGATCCTGCTGATCGGCTTCTCCTACGCGAGCCCCAGCATCTCAACGACTCTCGGAGAAGAACATCCGGTGCTGTCGATCATCCAGTACCAGTGGGGCACCACGGCGAGGGAGCTCGTCAACATCCTCTTCCTGATCTCGTTCGTCTCGGTCGTGCTGCTGATCCAGGCGGGCGCCGCGCGCCTGCTGTTCAGCCTCGGACGCGACAACATGGCGCCGTTTGGCACCTTCTTTGGCAAGGTGCACGTCCGCTTCAAGACCCCCTACACGGCGCTGATCGGCACCGCGGTCTTCGGGATCGTGATGTTCACAGTGCCCGCGTTGATCTCCGCGAAAATCCTGGAATACATCCTCGGGACGGCCTCGGTCGGCTTCAACCTCGTCTACGCGCTTGTCGCAGGGGTCTACCTGGTCAAGGTGCGCCGCGGCACGCTGCCCCGGCAGTTCGGCAGCTTCTCGCTCGGACGCTGGGGTCAGCCGGTGGCGTGGGCGTCGCTGATCTGGCAGATCTTCCTGGTCGGGACGCTGACGCTGCCGAACATCAACCACAAAATCGGCTTGACCACGCTCGCGATGCTCGCGGTCGGCCTGCTGTGGTTCCTGGTCTGGGTCCGCCCCAAGGTCAAACGAGGGCAGGCAGGACCGCACCAGGAAGCCGCGGCGGGCGCGGCGGAGGTCACAGCAGCGGCGTGAATCGCTCTGAGAAACGCTACGCGCTCAAATGGCCGCGCTCGCAGGCGGCCTACGAGCGCGCGAGCAGGTCGCTACCCGGGGGGAACACGCGCACGCAGGTCCACGTGGCGCCGTTTCCCGTCTACGCCGAGCGCGGGAACGGCGCACGGACCGTCCTCGCCGACGGGGTCGAGGTCAACGACTTCCTGTTGAACTACTCGGCCTCCGCGCTCGGTCACCGCCACCCGGCGGTGGAGGAGTCCGTCCGCCGCGCGCTCGAGCGGGGTGGACCGTTCGGCCTGCCGGTCTCGACGGAGGCGGAGCTCGGCGAGCGGCTGTGCGAGCGCTTCACCGGAGTGGAGCTCGTGCGCTTTACCAACTCGGGCTCGGAGGCGACCCTGCAGGCGGTGCGCGCCGCACGGGCGTTCACCGGCCGTCCGCACATCGCCAAGGCGGAGGGCGGCTATCACGGCAGCCACGACCTCGTGGACGTGGGCGTGACGCAGTTCGGGAGCGCGCCCGGGGAGGCGCTGGGAGAGACGCGCGGGATGGCGCGAGAGACGGTGGCGGGGGTGGTGGTCTTCCCCTACAACGATCTCGACGGAGCGCTCGCGGTGCTCGAGCCCCGGGCGCAGGAGCTGGCGGCGCTGCTGATCGAGGTGTTCCTGAACTCGGCCGGGGCGATCCCGGCGCAGCCGCACTTCCTTGCGGGGCTCGCGCGGTGGTGCGCAGAGCACGGAGTGCTGCTGATCCTCGACGAGATCGCCAGCTGGCGGACCGGCTACCACGGAGCCGCGAGCGAGCACCACTCGCTGACGGGCGACCTGATCTGCCTCGGCAAGGCGCTGGGCGGCGGGTTCCCGATCGGGGCGGTCGGGGGGCGCGCAGACGTGATGGCGGTATTCGACCCTCGTGGCGGCGCGGTCGTCCGCCACGCGGGGACGTTCAACGGGCACCCGGTCGCGCTGGCCGCCGGCCTCCCCGTGCTGGAGACGCTCGACGAGACGACGATCGCCCGTATGAACTGGCAGGGGCGGCGGCTGGCAGAAGGCGTGCAGGGTATCGGCCGCGACCGCGACCTGCCGCTCACGGCGACCCACTACGGCGGCATCGGGCGCCTGCACAATTCCCGCGAGCGTCCCGACTCGGCGCGCGTGGGGCTGGCGCTCCCGAGGGAGCCGCGCGCGGAGATCTACCGGGGGCTGCTGGAGCGAGCCGTGCTGATCTCTCCGGACGGGCGCTTCAGCGTCTGCGCGGTGAGCACCGACGAGCAGGTCGATCGTTTCCTGGCAGCGCTCGACGAGGTGGCGCCGGAGGTGCTCGGTGACAGTGAGCGGACGAAGCGGGATTAGTTTTGAGGATGTTTACGCACAGCCAGGGCCTACCTCGGTAGGCCCTAACGTGAGCACGAGCGCCAGCCACAGCAAACCCCAAAGGAGGCCGGATGAGCAGTTCACCTTCGCCCCAGGGGAGCCCTTCAGGCTCCGACGCCCCCACGGCCACGACCCCGCTCGAAGGTCTTGGGGCGGACAGCGTGGTGCGGGCCGCTCAGCTAATCCGTGACGGTCGTATCTACGACCTGGACTGCGGCCGCTGGCCCAACATGCCCCAGTGGGATGGGCACGCGCCCTTTCAGGTTCTCAGCTATCGGACGCCGCGGGGGGTGCGCGTGCAGAAGGATTGGGATTGGCTGGGTGTGAACACCGTGAACTTCGGGATTCACAGCGAGCTGTTGTCGGGCAGCGCACACACCGGCACCCACATCGACGCGCTCTGCCACGCCACCTGCGGAGCGGACGACCACTGGTTCGGTAACAGCACCCCGGA
This sequence comes from uncultured Solirubrobacterales bacterium, assembly GCA_963703395.1. Classification (GTDB taxonomy): domain Bacteria; phylum Actinomycetota; class Thermoleophilia; order Solirubrobacterales; family Solirubrobacteraceae; genus Palsa-744. The sequence continues at coordinate 3,171,137 of OY969817.1, forward strand.
GCAGCACCTCGGCGACTTCGGCCCCCTGACGCACGACGCGGCGGCGATCCCGCCGATCTTCACGCGCGGGGTGCTGCTGGACGTCGCCGGCGCCCTCGGCGTCGAGGCGCTGCCGGCGAGCACCGAGATCGGCCCAGCGGAGATCGAACGCACACTCGCGGCGCAGGGCAGCGAGATACGCCCTGGCGACGTGGCTTTGATACGCACGGGATACCTTTCCGCGTGGCCCGACCGCGAGCGGCTCGCGCAGTACGCGGACGCGGGGATCAACCTGCAGGCCGCCAACATGCTGATGGACGCGGGAGTGGTGGCGCTGGCCGGCGACACCGAGTCGCTGGAGTGTTTGCCTTCCCCCGACCCCGAGAGCCCGCACCCGGTCCACCTGGAGGCGCTGATCGAGCGCGGGGTGTTCATCCTGGAGATGGTCTACCTCGAGGAGCTGGCGCGCGATCGGATCTACGAGTTCGCCTTCGCGTGCCTGCCGCTGAAGATCGCCGGCGCCACCGGCTCATGGGTCAGGCCCGTGGCTCTGTGCTGAGCGCCGTGGCTCCGTGCTGAGCGGTTCACGGTGCGGCTGGGGTGCACGGTGCGGCTGGGCTCGGCGACTGGAACCCGTCGGCCTGGTCTCCTTTCCATCGGCTTACCCCTTTAGTGCAAGCGGGGTGTCCTAGCGCCCCAGTGTGCGCACCAGCTGGCGGGCCTGCTCAGAGAGGCCGCCGAGGAGCTGGCGAATCTGCGCAAGCCCCGCTCGCAGCTCAGGGTCCCCGACCTCGACCGGCAACATCGAATCCTGGAGCGTGGCGAGGATGCCGTCCGCCTCGCCGACGGCCTCGACCGCGTTGTCGATCGCGCCCTTCGCGTTGCCCGGTAGAACCTGCGGGTGCGCTGGCTCGAACGTCCCGGGCGGCAGTCCGTGGCGCCCTGCGAACTCGGCATGGTCGCGCTTCACCAGGCCGTAGGCCCTCCGGACAGGACGAAACAGCTCCTCTTCAAGCCGCTCCCCGGTATGATCGTCCAACTGCTCGTACGCCTCGCCCAGGTAGGCCAGCGCAACCCCCAGCTTCTCGCCCGCAGCCGCGATCTGGTCGAGCAGGTGCTGCCTCGCTTCCACGGTGGTATACGCCATACGACCAGGTTAGCTCCACGGCGTCCTGGCTGCCGGCGTGTGAGCCGGGGCGCTCGCTCGCGCAGGGTCATCGAGGCGCGATTGCGCTCCTCGCCCGGCTAGGGCCCGGCCGCGCTCCTCGCCCGGTTACGGTTACCCGGCAGCAGAACCTCACCTGCCCACGGTGCGGCGATGCCAAGGGCCCCGATGTGCATCGTTTCCATCGGCAGCGGGGTGCACCAGACGGCCCACACCAGCGCCGCCGAGGGCTTGACCGTGTTCGAGGCCGCGGACCTCGGTCCGCGGCCGAGCACGTTGCGGGCGGCCACCGTGAAGCGGTAGCGGATGCCGTTGCGCAAACCGCCGATCACGGCGCTCGTGCCCGAGACTGTCCTCGAGCTCAACCGGCGCGAGCCGGTGTACGGGGTGACTGTGTACGTCGTGATCGGGCTCCCGCCGTTGGGCGGCGCCCTCCAAATGACCGTCGCGCTCCTGTTCGCCGGAGTCGCCACCACAAGCGCCGGCGCAGCGCTGGGCGCCGCCGGGGGTTCGGCGGCAGGCGCCGGCTTGAGGACGACTGTCGCCACCAGCCAGACGGTCGAAGCGCCGGTCTGCACGCTTGCGCTGGGAGTCGCGCCGCCGGCGCCGGTCAGCGCGTCCTCGGCGACGAGCTCCATGTCTTCCGTGGGCGAGAGGTTCACCCGGCCGTTGAAGCCCATCCGGGCCATCAGGGCGTCGCCGAAGCCGGAGTCCGCGTAGAGGCCGAGCACCAGCTCGTTCGGACCCGACGTGGGCGCGGTCGCCGGGGTCGCGACCACGGCCGCCGCCGTGGTTTTGCCCGTGGCCTGCGCCGTCTGATCGACGACAGCCGCGCCCGCGGCGCTGGAGAGCCCCGAGTATTCGAGGACGGCGACTCCGACGTCGGCCGTGGAGGTCGGCGTCGCGGTGATCGTTGGGCGGGTTCCGCCCCCGGCGGCCACCGGCGCCGTCCACACGCTCATCTCCGTGCCGTCGGAGGCCTTGAAGTGCAGCAGCTCCGTGAAGGTGTCGCCGGCCGAGTCCTTTACGCTCGAGGCCGTCGCGCTGGCGCTGCTCCACACGCCGACCTCGATGACCAGACGGTTCCCCGACGCGAGACTCGCCACGGGAGTCACCGCGAGGCTTGCGACTTTGTGCGCGTGCCCGGACACCTGCTGCACAAACGCCGGGGCGGTGGTGGCGGTCGGCGTTACGGCGTTCGAGGCCGCCGAGGCGGGCCCCGTCCCGACGGCGTTGGTGGCACTCACCGTAAACGTGTAGGTAGTGCCATTCGTCAAGCCGCCGATCGTCGCGCTCGTCACCGGAGGCGAGCCTGTGATCGTGCTTGCCGGCTGTGCGACGGCGCCGACGTACGGCGTGACCGTGTAGGACGCGATCGGACTGCCGTTGTTCGCGGGCGCGCTCCAAGCCACGGTCGCGCTCGCGTTGGCTGGGGTCGCGGTGACGGCTGTCGGCGCCGCGGGGGCGGTCGGCGCGGAAGGCGTTACGGCGTTCGAGGCCGCCGAGGCGGGCCCCGTCCCGACGGCGTTGGTGGCACTCACCGTAAACGTGTAGGTAGTGCCATTCGTCAAGCCGCCGATCGTCGCGCTCGTCACCGGAGGCGAGCCTGTGATCGTGCTTGCCGGCTGTGCGACGGCGCCGACGTACGGCGTGACCGTGTAGCTCGTGATCGGGCTCGTCCCAGGCGAGGGAGCGGTCCACGTCACGGTCGCGCTGCCCCCTGACGCGGTCGCTTTCACTTCGGTCGGGGCGGCGGGAGCGGCCGGGGCGGCGCTGAGGTTGAGCGGGGCGGAGACGGAGGGCACGCCCTTGTTGTTGACGATGAACAGCATGTAGTTGCCGTAGGGAGCGAGGGCCGAGTTGGCCGGGGTCTGCACCGTCAGCGAACCGGAGCTCGCGGTGAACGACAGCGGCACGAAGTGCTGGGCCATGTCGCCCTGGTGGGTGTCCGCACCGAGGGAGACGAGGTTTACGGCGCTGATCGACGCGGCGTCAGGCGTCGAGACGGTTATCGGTGTGTTGTACGTGGACGTGGCGGGTGCCGAGGAGATCGTCGGCCGCGGCCCGGCGAAGAGGTAGGGAGGGGTGTAGGTCTGGGCCGAGAACTCACCGGGGTCGCCGAGTCCATTCGGGTGCCCCCCACCGGCGACGAGCACCTTTCCGTCTGGCATCAGAATCGCCGTGGAGTGGTAGTTGCGCGCTGCCGCGATCGGCGCCGCCGGCGACCACGTCTCGGTCGTCGGATTCCAGATTTCGGTGGGCAACACACCGCTCGTGACAATCGTCTGGTCGCTGGTCTGCTCGCCGCCGACCGCAAGCACTTCCCCGTTGGCGAGCATCGTCAACGTGTGGTAGACGCGCGCGTTGTGCATCGGTGCGATCTGCTGCCATTTCGGGGTCGCGGCCGTCAGGTCGATGATCGACGTGTTCGCCGAGGCGGTGGTGGTGTTGATGACGCTCGGCGCGCCGCCGCTGTAGAGGATCTTGCCGGGCCGGTACATCACCGAGGAGCCGTTGGTGACCCCGCTCGTCCCACCGACCGGTGTCCAGGTCTGGTTTGCGACGTTGAGCTCGTAGGAGACGTCCTCGGAGGGGCCGATCGTGAAGACGTTTCCGTTCGGCGCCAGGTAGGAGAACGGATACTCCTCCTCGTGAATCTGGGAGGTTGACACTTTCGAGAGCACCGTCCAGGTGTTGGCCACCGGATCGTAGACCTCGGGGGTGTCGGCCCACGTGTTGGGGTCCGTCGAGTTGCCGCTGATCGCCACGTAGTCGCCGTTGGCGAGCTGCGTGACGTCCGGGTACCAGCGCGGAGTGTGCATGTTGGCGGCCCGTGTCCATTTCCCGCTGGAGGGATCGAAGATCGAGGTGTCGACGATCCCGAGCTTCCCGGTGGTGAGCTCGCCGTAGCCGCCGACCGTCATGACGTCCCCGTTGGGCAGCTGTGCCATCCCTGAGCAGAAGATGCTGTCCGGCGCGGTGCTTGAGGTGAACGCCTGAGTGCTCGGATTCCACACGTACGTCGGCTCGGGCTGCTGCCAACCGTCGAACGCGAGGACGTTTCCGGTCGCAAGCAGGAACAGGTGGACCGCCACAAACGGCCAGTTCGTCAGCGGTGTCCATTCCCCGCTGGGCTGTGCGGTGGGCGTGACCGGATTCGACGCCGCCGACGTCGGCCCGGTCCCAATTGCGTTCGTGGCGGCGACTGTGAACGTGTAGGCGGTCCCGTTCGTCAACCCGCCGATCGTGGCGCTCGGCGTGGGCGGCGAGCCGGTCACCGTGGTCGGCGTCTGCGCGGTCGAGCCGCTGTACGGCGTGACTGTGTAGCTCGTGATCGGGCTGTTGCCGGTCGGCGGCGGCGTCCAGCTCACGGTCGCACTGGCGTTGCCCGCTGTCGCGCTGACAGCGGTCGGCGCTCCAGGTGCGGTCGGCGGACCCGATTCGCCGGGCTTGAGGACGACCGTCGAGGTCAGCCATTTGGTCAGGGGACCAGTGCTGAAGGCGGGGTTGGGCGTAGCGCCGACGGGCACGACGGCGTCCTGTGCCAGGAGCTCGATGTTGCCGTCCGGGGAGACGTTGGCCCGCGGGGTGTAGCCCGCGCCGCCGGCGAGGGTGTCGCCGAAGCCGGAGTCGAGGTAGAACCCGATCGCCAGCTCGCTCGCCCCCGTCGTCGGCTGAGTCGGCCCCGAGAGGACGGTTTCCGCCGCGCCGGTCGTGCCGGTGTTAAAGATCGACCGATCGACGACGGCCGCGTTCGAGACCGTCGAGACCCCAGCGTATTCAAGCGCCACGACGCCCACGTCGGCTTTGCTCGACGGTTTGGCCGTGATCGTCGGGCGGGTGCCCCCGCCGGCCGTGACCGGCGCCGTCCAGATGCTCATCTCGGTCTTGTCTGAGGCTTTGAAGTGCAGCAGCTCGACGTAGCCGTTGCCCGCCGAGTCGGTCACGCTCGCCGTAGTCGGCGCCGCTTCGCTCCACACTCCGACCTCGACCACCAGCCGCCCACCCACCGTCACGGGCGACCCCGGCGTAACGGTCAGGCTGGCCACGGAGCTGGAGTGCCCGGTCGCCGCCTGCACAAACGTCGGCGTCGCGGCCCCAGCGCGGGCGGCGGCGGGCCACTGCCCAGCCCAGAGCGCCGCCGTCACGCACAGCGCCATCGACCAGCCCAGCCGTCCAGTTGTCAGCGTCATCCGACTCCCCGAGGTCGCGCCTGCCTACGAACAGTTAGCGGTAATCCAACGCGGCGGCGATCTGGGATCTTTTGCGTTGCTCGGAGCGGCTGCGCTCCCCAGCTGACAGCGTGATTGCTGGGCGCGGGGGCCGAAGACCTCGGCGCCCAAGCGCCGAGCAGGACCGCGGCGGCCCTTCCTACGGCCCCCCCCGTAGACGATGCTCTTGCTCTCGTCCTGGGCCTATAGGTTCGCGCGCAGACACAGCTCTGTAAAGCCCCCTATGGCGTCGAGTCCAGTGGCCACACCTCGACGACACCGTGCGCGACAGCACAAGGGGTCTTCGAAGCGAGGCTGACCGCCTCTTCAAGAGTGGAGGCCTCGAGGAGCGCGAACCCGGCGATTGGAAGGTCCGAGCGCAGGAACGGCCCCTCGCTGGTGTCCACGCCCGCCCCGTCGGGATTGCGCACTTGCACGGGCTGGCCGGCGATTCCCATCAAGGCTCCTTCCGTGCGTAGACGATCGTCGTGTTGATGGGCCGCGTCGCGGATCGCGGGGTCAGTCCGGTCGTACCCTGCGCGGTCTCCATATCCGATGGTCACGAATCTCGCCACTAACACCTACCTCCTCAAACTTGTCGTTGATTCTTGACGATGCGACTACTCCTGCGGACGGACGAGCCGTGGGTTCCAGAGGATCTCCCAGAGGTGTCCGTCGGGGTCGCGAAAGTAGCCGGAGTAGATCCCCCATGGACGGTCATGCGGTCGGTCGGCAAGCGTGGCTCCGGCGGCTTGGGCTTGGGTGAGCAGGGCGTCGACCTCGGCCTTGCTCGAGACCGCGTGTCCGATGCTGAACTCGCCTGTCTTCGGCGGACCGAGCGGGACCTTGGCGTCCTTCGCGAGCTCGGTGCGGGGGTAGAGCGACAAGAGCAGCCCGTTCCTCAGTTCGAACAACGCGATAGCCCCGGCAGGCTCGACATCGTCGCCGACGAACTCAGTGCCGATTACCCCACGCGACTCCAATCCGAGGCCATCTCGGTAGAAGTCCAGTGCCCGCGTCAGATCAGCTACAGCGAGCGTGATGATGTCGATTCGCGCTTCCATCTTCGGCTTTCTCGTTCGCTTCGCGAACGTTTGCTTCTACACCGATCTGGGCGACATTACCCACCGGATACCCGATTGGCGCGCCGGCCATGCCTGCTCGAGGCAGACCGCTGAGAATCGCGTCAAGGCGGGAGCGCATAGATGGGACAGGCTGCGGCTTCTTTCTGCTGGTGAGCGTAGGTGCGCCCAGGCTAGAGCGCGTGCGTCCGTGAGGTCAATCGCTCCAGTCAACCTCAAAGTGCCCGATTGGCTCGTCGAAGCCCTTCGCGGCTAGGGGCCCCGCGTCGGAGAACCGGATTCCCTTTCCGCGGCAGAGGTCGTGCACCCCGGATGAGACGACAATGCAATCTGGCTGAGCGCATGCACACAGCCGCGCGGCCTGCTGCACAGCCGCTCCGAAGAGATCGTCTTGCTCAGTTACGGGCTCTCCCGCGGCCACCCCGATGCGCACCCGCAGTCCCGACTGCCCACCGGCATTGAGCTCTCCAAGCGCCCGCTGGATTTGCACCGCCGCGCCGACCGCTTGGGACGCCGTGTCGAACGCCGCCATGATCCCATCCCCAGTGTGCTTGACTTCGCTGCCGCCGAACTGCGCCAAGCCAGAGCGCACTATCGAGTCGTGTTGGCGAACTAGCTGCATGGCCTCGCGATCGCCCAATTGTTGGGTGAGACGAGTGGAGTCGACCATGTCGGTGAAGAGGATCGCTCGGAAGGCGCTTTCTACGTAGGGCTCGCCTGGGGGGTGAGTATTGAGCCGTCCAAAGAACCCTCGAACGCTCGCCTCGTCGACCTCGACCACGTTCAGCGGAAGCATCCCGTGCGAGGCCCTGTGGGGCTGCCTCGACGGACTCCTTGTCGGGACCCTCGATGAGGCAAAATCCGCTGCCGGCCTCTTCTTCGAACCAGTAGGTGACGAAGCGTACGCCGAACCTCTCTTGCACCTCGAGATCGCGCAGGTGAGCGGTTGCGATATCGGCAGCCGTCGCACCCGGGAGGTCGTGGCGATCCATGTAAAGCGGCATCGGGATCGAACTGTACTCCGCCACGGCGCACGGATAGCGCGGCATCCTCATCGAGCTGGGTGTCGCCCGCAACATCGCTGCGACGGCTGAACTTCAGTCAGCAGCGCTCGTCAGCGGCTCTCCTGCGATGAGGGCCCGCAGTTCAGCGAGTAAGGCGCGTATCAGCTCGGGCTCGCCGCTCTGCGCAACCCAGCGCTCGAAGGAGATGAACGCCAGACGAGCCGCCGAGACAAGCTCAGCCGCCGTCGAGCGCAAGGCGGCGTGAACGCCGAACCCCGCTCCACGACAAGGTATTCGGCGATGGGCGATCCTGGATTCGAACCAGGGACCTCTTCCTTATCAGGCCACGCGCCGTTTGCGCTGAACTGGCCTGATCGCCAGTGTTTGTAGGGGATTCCGGCGTTGGCCGGCTGCCCGGATGGGGCGGGATCGGACGCAATTCGGTGGGGTTTGGGCAGCGGAAGGCGGCTGCTGCCCAATGGCTACGCTGCCACAGGCTCCTTGGCGTCCGCCGGTTCGACCTCGATAGCGCGCGGGTACAGCGCCCCGAGATCGGTGGCGCGCAGAGCGCGAGAAACCGCGCCCGAGGCGATCTCGGCAGCGGCAGCGACGTCCTCGGCGTCAGTGGCGACGGTGACGCAGGCTGTAGTGCTGTCGCCCCAAGAGATCACCGGCCCGAAGTCTGCGTGATGGCTCTCAAGCCGGCCGATCAGGCGCTCCCACGAAGCCTCGTCGGAGAGGGGGACGCCGGGAATCTGGACAAAGATGCGGTACTCGATGTTCAACGCCTATGCGTCTCCTTCTTGCGCGTCTTCCCGGCCGGCAAGCAGCCCGTCGATCCACTCACGCATCTGCGAGACCGTCTCGCAGCCGGCAATGCGATCGAGTCGTTCATCCGGGCCGTCGTCGTAGCGGAACTCGACCGCCCACGGGACGAGAGCGCGCGCCTCGCTGGCCGAAGCCGGTGCAGACAGACCCTCGTCACGAAGCAAGGCAAGCAGCTCGCCCAGGTCGTGGATCCGGGGCGGCGCCGCGCCGGCGTAGGCAAGAGCCGCCTTCAGGAGCTTCTCCATCGCCTGCTGTAGATGGAAGCCGATGAGATCATCGGGCACGTCGGGATCGTCGGCGAGCTTGTCGAGCGCGATCTCATCGCTGCGGGCCTTGCGCGCGAACCGCTCCGCGAGGTCGCGCAGATCACGTCTCTGCGAGGACACGTCCCTCCGTCAGCGCGTCATGGAGCATCGTCCCCGGAACCTCGCCCCATTCCTCTACGTACTCCTGCGTCATAACGATCACGTCCGCGGCGACCCGTAGCGGGTCCAACACCCCCCGCAAGCGAACCATCTCCTTCGCCTTGCTGGCGACGGACGGCTCGATCACGAGAAAATCGAAGTCGCTGTCCGCTCTGGCCTCGCCGCGGCTATGCGATCCAAAGAGAAGCACCTTCGACCGGGGGGGCGCCGCCTCCGCAAGCAGGCGCCCGGCTCGCTCGATGACGTCGGGGGGAGTCATGGCTTGAAGCTATCGCAGTCGGCGGCAGAGAGCGAAGTCAGCAGGAATCGTCTCCGCTCTGCCAACCCCCGCGCGTCAGCGCGGACACGGAGGCGAAGCCGACGCCTCCGGCGCACGCAGCAGCGGCCACCCGGCCGCGACAACTCCCGCCGTCCGTGCTGCCCGTAGTCCTCGCGACGCCGTGACTCGCGAGGCAGAGTCATTGAAGCGCGAGCTGCGCGACCTGATCCGCGAGCAGCGTCCAGAGTTGCTTGAGGAGACCGGCTGTGGCCCCTTGACCGCTGCGATCTTGATCGGCCAGACAGCCGGTGCCGAGCGCTTCAAGAGCGACGCCCGGCTGCTCAGCGACCGATCAAGACACCGTATCGAGCATCAGGTGTACCCTGGCGTCCCCTAAGAGTGAGCCATTCACCAACCGAAGGCGAACTATGAGCGCCACACTGCAATTCGACGAGGACGCCTCCCGGCGCGTAGAGAGGATCTACACCACGCCCGATGTCATCGAACAGCGCCAAACGATCCTGCGGGCACTCGCGCTCCAGCCCGGCGAGCGCGCGATCGACATCGGCTCGGGTCCTGGTCTACTCGCGTGCGAAATGGCCGTTGCTGTCGGGACCGGCGGGCGGATCTGCGGGGTGGACGTCAGCGAGAACATGCTTGCCCTCGCCAGGGCGCGCAGACCACCAGCTGGCAGCGGCCCGATCGAGTACCAAGAAGCTGGCGCGCACACGCTCCCCTATGCGGACGCGAGCTTCGACGTCGCAGTCTGCACACAGGTCTACGAGTACGTCGATGATGTTCCCGCCGCGCTGCTGGAGCTAGGGCGGGTGCTGCGCCCGGGAGGCCGGGTGCTCGTGCTTGACACCGACTGGGACTCGATCGTATGGGCTTCGAGCAACAACGAGCGCATGGACCGGGTGCTCGCCGCGTGGGAGGAGCACCTCGTTCACCCTCACCTGCCGCGTACGCTCACACGGCTGCTGCGCGATGCTGGACTGGAAGTCACCGACCGCCAAATCGTGCCGTTGTTCAACGCCGGCTATGACCCCAACACCTACAGTGCCGGAATGCTTGAGCTGATCGCCACATTCGTACCCGATCGCAACGGCGTGAGCGAGGCCGAAGCCACAGCATGGGCACAAGACCTAACCGAACTCGGCCCCAACTACTTCCTCAGTCTCAACCGCTACCTTTTCCTGGCGCACAAGCCCACCTGACGACCGGGCAGCCGAGCACGCCTACAGCCAGCTCCTCGCCGACTGGAAAGCGAGCGCTCCCAGCAAGAAGAGTGCGGGTGCCGCACCGGGGCGCGCACCAAATGCAGCGCGACAGGGAGCAGCCCCAAACCCTGTGCTTTAGCTCGCGGTCACCCGCACAAACACGAACCTTGCCACAGGAGGCGATAATCACGCAAGTGTCCCTTGACTTTCATGCGTAGGAGCAACAGTCGTAGAGTGTCGCCGTGGTGGCTGTGCGAGGCAAAGCTGCCGCGGTGCTGGTTGGCGCTGTCTGTCGGGCATGAGTCGGAGAGGCGAGAGGCCGAACGGGGGACGGGTCGGTCTGTAGGAGGCTGCGCGAAGTCACGTGGCGGGTGCTCGCCGAGAGCGGTGGCGGAAACTCGTTGGCCGCATCGGGCGAGTCAGGGTCATTAACAACGATGGCCCACAACCAACGGACACGACCACCCGCAGCCTCGCCGCCGCCGGCCGGACCCGCGCTTGACGCGGCATCCATCGAGGCCGTCGCGCGGCGGGTGGTCGAGCTGATCCACACCGAAGGTGGCTCCCCCACCGCCCGGCGGCTTGTCGATGCGGCGACGCTCGCGGTCGAGCTATCGATCCCAAAAGCCAGCCCACCACCGCCCCCCACTCGGGGGCAGAAACGGGTCGGTAGAGCCAAAAACAACCAATGGGCGATCCTGGATTCGAACCAGGGACCTCTTCCTTATCAGAGAAGCGCTCTAACCAACTGAGCTAATCGCCCGCGCGCGCGGATTCTAGCGGTCGTCTCTTCTCCGGGTACGGCCATCCATGAGATCGCGCGAGGCTGCTCACCCGGGTCATTGCGCGCCAGGTCACGCCAGTGTGCGGCCGCCCAGACGCTCCGCGAGCGCCAGCGCGTCCTCACGAGAGTCGAAGGCCAGTTCGACCTTGTAGCCCCCATCCGCCTGTGGACGTGCCTTGACCTCGGCGCCCAGCGCCTCCCCCAGCGCCTCCTCGATCTCCTCCGCCACCGCCACCTGGTCCGGGTGAACGCCGCGGAGCCTCCTGGTCCGAGCTCGCCTCTCCTTCTCCGGGTCCTCTCGCGCACCATCGTTGCTGCGGCGAGCGTGGTCCTCCAGCGTACGCACCGACCAGCCGTCGGCAGCCGCGGTGACCGCCAGGCGACGCCTGGCGGTGTGGTCCTTGGCCAGCAGCAGCGCGCGGCCGTGGCCCTCGCTGAGCGCCCCCTCCTCGAGCAGCGCGAGCGCCTCGTCCGGCAGGTCCAGCAGGCGCACGAGGTTGGAGACCGCGACCCTGCCCCGGCCCACGCGCCTGCCCACCTGCTCGCGCGTGAGACCCAACTCCTCCACCAACGCCGCGCACGCCCGCGCCTCCTCCACGGGGTTGAGGTCCTCTCGCGCCATGTTCTCGATCAGCGCCAGCTCCAGCGCCTCCGCATCGTCGTGGGGCCGCACCAGCGCTGGGATCGTCTTCATGCCCGCGATCCGCGCCGCGCGCCAGCGGCGCTCGCCGGCGATCAGCTCATACGTTCCCTCCGGATTGGGTCGCACCAACACCGGTTGCAGCACCCCGCGCTCGCCCAGCGACCCCGCCAGCGCGCTCAGCGCCTCCTCCTCGAAGTGTCTGCGCGGCTGGCGGGGGTTGGGCGAGATCGACCCCACCGGCACCTCGCGCAGCTCTTGCTGCGTCGCGCCGGCTGCCGACACGGATAGGATCGCCTCCAGCCCTCGGCCCATCCCCCGTTTTGGATTAGCCACGGGCCGCCACCTCCTTCGCCAACTCGAAGTACGCCTCCGCCCCGGCGCTGTGCGGGTCGTGGTGGGTCACCGGCAGGCCGTAGCTCGGGGCCTCGCCGACGCGCACGTTGCGCGGGATCACCGTTCGGAACACCAACTCTCGGAAGTGCTCGCGCACCTCCCGCTCGACGTCGCGCCCCAGACGGGTGCGACTGTCGTGCATTGTCAGCAGCATCCCCGCCACCGTGAGCCCGGGGTTCAGCTCGCGGCGTATCAACTCCAGCGTCTCCAGCAGGCCCGCCAAGCCCTCCAGCGCGAAGTACTCCGTCTGGACGGGAACGATCACCTTGTCGGCCACCACCAGTGCACTCACCGTCAGCGGGCCCAGCGACGGGGGGCAGTCCAGCAGGATGTACTCGAACTCCCCCCTGATCGGTTGAAGGCTTTCGCGTAGGACGCCCTCGAACCCCTCCAGGCGGGGCAACTCCACGTTGGCGCCCGCCAGGCCGGGGCCCGCCGGCAACAGCCGCAGTCCCGCGATCGGCGTCTGCACGAGCGCCTCCTCGGCAGCGCACACTCCCGTCAGGACCTCGTACAGGCCCGGCGTACGCGTGCGCTGGTGGCCGAGTCCCACCGTCGCGTTCGCCTGGGGATCGACGTCTACCAGCAGCGTCTCATAGCCGGCCTCGGCGATGCACGCCCCCACGTTCACGGCGGTGGTCGTCTTGCCCACCCCGCCCTTCTGGTTGGCGATTGCGTAAACCGTGCCCATGGTGATCGGCACGCTAGCGCCGATCACGGTCGGAGCGTCGCCTGACCCGGCGGTGTATGGCGCACCCACCTCACCCCACAAGCGGTCGCTTCTGCGCCATCCCTGCCCGGCGCGGAAATCCCTCCGGCGTCTCTCGAACCTTCAAGTAGAGGTGGAGGTGATGGTCTCGCGCGCCCGCATAGGGCTCCATGTGGAGGATTTCGACCGGCTCCAAGCCCAGCCGCGCGGCAGCGCGGCCCCCGGAACGCTCCCCCGCCTGGCTGCGTCGCCCGCGCCAGTCGATCAGGGTCCCGCCCAGCCGCAGGAGCGGCGCTGCGTACTCGACCACAACCGCAGGCGCCGACAGGGCACGGGCGAGCACCACGTCGTTGGTTGCCATTCCCTCCACCCACTCCTCCGCCCGCGCGCAGATAACCCGGGCGTTGGCGATCCGCGCCGAGGCGCGAAGACCTTCGACGAAGGCGCACTTGCGCGCCTGCGCCTCCACGAGGCCGATCTCACTCGCCGGCAGCGCAACCGCCAGCGCCAGGCCGGGGAAACCAGCGCCGGTGCCGAGATCTGCGATCTTCCTTGCCGCCGGGAACACGTCCAGCTCGAGCGCTGTCAGCGAGTCCGCCAGGTGGATGTCCACCGCTCTCGCGGGCGCGCGCACCGCAGTCGGGGCCCGCTCGTCCGCCGCGAGCCCCCGCAGGATCGCGTCGAGTTGGTCGCTCTGACGCTGGCTCAAGCCATAGCGCTCGCACAGGCGCTCCAAGCGCAGCGAGACAGAGGCGCTGGAATCGCCCGCTTTCACGTGAAACACCCACAGCGCGGCGACTGCGGCTACGGGCCCTCTTCCCCAAGTGGGGACACCACCAGATATCGCTCGGGTTCTTCGCCCTCGCTGTGGGTGCGCACGTCCCCGCGCTCGCGCAGGTGCTCGTGCACCACCCGCCGCTCCGAGGCCGGCATCGGGTCGAGCTCCACCGCCGCGCCCGACCGCAACGCTTCATCGGCGGCGCCGTCCGCATCTTCACGCAAGATGTGCGCGCGTCGCTCACGGTAACCGTCAACGTCAACCACCACCCGTGTCTTCGACTCGCCCCCGTGAAAAACGATCCGCTGCGCCAAATGCTGAACCGCATCGATCGTCTGGCCCCGGCGACCGATCAAGAGGCCCACATCGTTGCCCTCCAGGCAGCCTCGCAGCACACCCTCCTGCGCCTCGACACTCACCTCGCACTCCAAACCAAGGCCGTCCGCCACCTCCTCCAGCATCTCGGCCAGCACCTCAGCAGGGTCTTCCTGCGTGTCCCGCTCGTCACCCGCCCACTCGCTCATCGCCGGCGGCCGGAGCGTTTCTTTTTCTTGCGGGGCGGCGGAGGAGGCGCACCGGCCACACCCACGCCGGCTAGAGCGGGTTCTCCCTTGAGACCGCTGCCCTTGCCATTTGGTGAGGGAGACGCCCCTCCGCCGGACGGAGAATCGGCTTTACCGGGCGGCGCGGGTGGTGGTCCGATACTACGGCGGACGAAGTAGCCCTGCGCGACCGTCCACAAGTTCGTGGTGATCCAGTAAATCAGTAGGCCCGCCGGGTACCTGAACAGGATCACCACGAAGATCAAGGGGAGACCGAGCATCATCCAACGCTGGCTGGGCTCGGCGCTGGCGCTCATCAACAAGGTCGAGGTGATCTGCGACGCCAGATAGAGCGCGATCAGGACCACCAGAACGACACCGGTCGCCTTCGCCGTGACATCCGGCACGAACAGGAACTTCGCCGAGTGGGGAGCCACCTGATTGCAGGTCGCTTTTTCAATCGCCTTCGTGGTGACGATGCCGTGCGCCTGCAGCGCGGGGCCGCAGATGTGCTTCTTGAGGTCCGTGCGCAGCATGTAGAAGAGCGAGATGAACACCGGGAGCTGCAGCGCAAGTGGAAGGCAGGACGCGAACGGGTTGACTTTGTTCTCCCGGTAGAGCTTCATCATCTCCTCGTTCTGGCGCTGTTTGTCCTCCTTGTGCTTCTCTTTCAGCGCCTTCATCTCCGGCGCGAGCAGCTGCATCTTGCGCATCGAGCGGAACTGGCTGAACGTCAGCGGCATCATCACCGCTCGTACGACAACAGTGAGCCCTACGATCGCGAGGCCCCAGCTGAGGCCGGCGTGTTCGTGGATGAACACCAGGACCGCTTCGAAGAGACCGATCAGCGGCGAGAACGCTTCCTCGATGATGTTTGCGAGTATCGGCATGTGTGTGGAGGGCTCTCCGTCCGCGTCGTCGCCCCGCGGGCCGCGTCAGCGGCGGGCGGGGGCCGGGGGGCCGGCTTTGAACACTCGCTGGGCCCCCACCGGGTCGTACCCGCCGGGACTCCATGGGTTGCACCTGATCAAGCGCCAGGCGGCGAGCACCAGACCCCTCAGTATGCCGTACTCCCCGATCGCCTGTGCCGCGTAGCGCGAGCACGTCGGCTCATACCGGCAGCGCCGCGGGAGGCCCGGCGAGATCACGTACTGATAGGCAAGGATTGGGGCCCGGGCCGCATGACGCGCCATGAGGGCGGCGCGGCTCGGAGAGGCCTTCCCACCGTTGCCCTCTGCGAGGCTCACCGCTCCGGCCCTCCCCCGCGGCGTGGGAGCGTGCCCTCGTGCAGACCGGCACGCTCAAGCAACTCCCCAAGCGCCGCGCCCACCCCCTCCAGCCCCTCACGCTCGGCCAACTCGCTCACCGGCGGGCGGGCTACCAACACCACATCCTGGCCGTCGCCCAACTCTCCCTCGACCCCGTAGAACGCTTCACGCAAGAGGCGCTTCACAAGGTTGCGCTCGACCGCGCCCCCGACCTTGCGGGACACCGACAGCCCCAGGCGTGGGCGCTCCGTTCGACGGGTTGGGGAAGCTGTACAGCACCAGATGGCGATTGGACGACGAACGTCCATGGCGGTATACCCGCTCGAACTCCGCGCTTCGAGAGAGGCGACCTCCGTGGGCAGCGCGGCGGGGCAGGCGCGGCGCCATCTCGTCACGCCGACAGGCGCTTGCGGCCCTTGCTGCGGCGGCGCTTAAGAACCAGCCGGCCACTCCGCGTGAGCATACGCGCACGGAACCCGTGCGCACGGGCGCGCTTACGCTTCTTGGGCTGATAGGTGCGCTTCATCGATCGCCTTTGGTCGCAGAGCTTAAACACCCGCACCGATCTCCGCCGGGGAGGCCGTGCATCCACGTCCTGCAGGAGCCCAGTATAGAGCCACGGCACCCATATAGCCCTCGCGCACCCGCGGGAGCTTCTCCCTCGCCTCCGGATTTTCTCGCCAATTGCGGCCCGCGCCCGTGCCGGGCCGGAGAACGCCGGTGGACTTTGGATATATTCGGCGGGCCGGGCCCTCGAGGGCCCCCTGGAAAGTTCCCCAACCCCTCTCCCAAAGGAGCGGATGAGCGCTGCCGTGAGCACCCAGTTGGAGCAGATCTGGTCGCAGGTGCAGGGCAAGCTCGTGGCTGCTGTCGACGACTCCACCTACCGCGTCTGGCTAGAGCCACTGCAAGCCAAGGAGCTCACCGGCGAGTTGCTGGTCGTCGAAGCCTCTCCGCAGGCCTTAGAATGGGTTTGCGAACGCTTCGGGCGGTTGCTGCAAACGTGCGCTACAGCGATTCTTGGACCCACGGTCACCGTCGACGTGGTGCGCAGCGAGACCGCCCCACAGGGGCGGAGCCGGGGCAGGTGGGGATCCGACTCTACGCCTTCGGCCACAGCGCGGGCCGGAGTGGGAAAGCGGCCGCGAGAAGCTGGGGACTCAACTCCAGCTGACCCACTGGGCAATCCCAGGTTCACCTTCCAGCACTTCATCATCGGGGACTCCAACCGTCTCGCACATGCCGCTGCGCTAGCGGTCGCAGAGCTGCCCGGCCAGGCATACAACCCCCTCTTCATCTGCGGTCCACCCGGAGTCGGCAAGACCCACCTGTTGCGCTCGATAGCACGCATGGTGCTCAGCTACAGCCCCGGGCTGAGCGTACGCGCCAGCACCGGGGAGTCCTTCACGAGCGAGTTCCAGCTCGCGCTCGGAGAGGGTCGGATGGACAGTTTCAAGGCTCGCTTCCGCCACGTGGACGTCCTGCTCGTCGACGACGTCCAGTTCCTCGAGCGTAAGGCCCGCACCGAGGAGGAGTTCTTCCACACCTTCAACACCCTCCACGAAGCCGGGGCTCAGCTGGTGCTTACTTCAGACCGCCCTCCACGCGACCTCCAGGCATTGGAAGACCGCCTGCGCGAGCGCTTCGATGCCGGCCTCGTAGCCGACATCCGCCCCCCCGACATCAACACACGTCTCACAATCCTTCGCAAGCGCGTCCAGCAGGACGAAATCGAGCTTGCCGACCCCGCAGTTCTCGATGTGATCGCTCGGCGAGTATCCATCAACGTACGCGCACTCGAGGGAGCTCTCATCCGCATAGTGGCCTTTGGCTCGCTGACCGGGCGGCCGTTGTCTTCAGAGCTTGCCACCGAGGTGCTCGACAGCCTCTATCCCCACAAGGCCTCACAGCCGTATTCGCTCGCTGAGATCCAGGCCGCAGCGTGCCAGCACTTCGACCTCTCCCCGGAGGAGCTGATCTCTCCATCCCGCGCAGCGCGGATCATTTGGCCGCGCCAGGTAGCTATGTACCTCGCACGAGAGCTTACCGGCGAGTCTCTCCCAGCCATAGGTCGCCACTTTGGAGGGCGCGACCATACGACGGTCCTTCACGCCTGGCGGCGTACCGCAGCCAAGATCCACGCAGACTCTACGTCCAGGCAGGCTGTGGACACCTTACGCGAACAGCTCGAGAGGACTCCATGTTGACCGGCAGACTTGCGACACTTCCACACCACTCCACAACCCAACGCACCTCGATCTCCCCACACACCAGCCTAATCCACATCTCCACAGCCCCTACTACTACAAGCCCTTCTAAGCCATGATTGCAAGATGAAGCTCACCCTCTCAACATCTGAGCTGCTGGGTCAGCTTCAAACCGTGACTCGGGTCGCCTCGACCCGTAGCGCTGTTCAAGCCTTGTCGGGCGTGATGATCTCCGCTGCCGACACTGGCACCGAGCTGCTGGCTACCGACATGGAGGTTGGCCTGCGAGTACCTCTCGCCGCAGACGTCGCACGCCCGGGCGAGGCTGTACTCCCAGCTCGGCTGTTGCTCGATGTGGTCCGTACGCTGCCAGCCGAGAAGCTCACCCTCGAGCTACGCCCCGCCGAGCAGGATGTGGAGCTCCTCTGCGGTGGGGCCCTCTTCCATCTGCGAACGCTGCGAGCAGAAGACTTTCCTGTGCTTCCGAGGGCTGGGACCGACACCCGCGTAACGCTGCCTGCAAAGGCTTTTGTGCAAACCATCGAGCGAGTCGCGCGCTCGGCCTCGCGCGACGAGACCAGGCCCGTGCTCACCGGTATCTTGATCTCCGCGGCCGATCGAGAGCTGCGGATGGTCGCAACCGACTCTTACCGCCTGAGTGTCAAGCGAACGGAGCTCGAGGTCTCCCTCCACGGTAGCCTCGAGGCCAACGTGCCAGCCCGCGCCCTGCAGGAGCTGGCGCGTATTGCCCAGCAGTCTCAAGGCGCTGAGCTCACCGCCGGCGTGGGGCAGAACCAGGTTGTCTTCGAGCTCGACGGGGTGGTTCTCTCCTCCAGGTTGATCGATGGCCAATTCCCTAACTACCGCCAGTTGATTCCAGAGTCCGTGGAGCATGAATTGAGGCTCGCGACCTCTGAGTTCGCCGATGTCGTGCGCCGCATGAGCCTGCTTGCCCAGAAGAACGCGCCGCTGCGTCTCGCCTTCGGCGAGGGAGAGCTGACTGTCTCGGCCCAGACCCCTGACGTGGGCGAGGCGAGCGAGACGATTCCAGTTCCCTTCCACGGAGAGCCCTTCGACATCGGGTTCAACCCCGAGTTCCTGCGCGACGGCGTAGAGAGCGTCGACACCGAGGAGCTGGTTCTGAAGCTGATCAGCCCGCTGCGCCCTGGGCTGATCGAGTCCCCCGACTCGGGCGATTTCGTATATCTGGTCATGCCCATCCGCCTCAACGTCTGACGCCCGGGAGCAGCCGTGCGTGTGGTCAGCATCGAGCTGCGCGACTTTCGCACCTACGCTCGCGCTGAGGCTCACCTGGGCAAGGGCTTGACGGTCGTCCACGGGCCCAACGGCGCCGGCAAGTCCAACCTCTTGGAAGCGCTCTACTTCGGCTGCACAGGACACCCGCTGCGCACTCGCAACGAGCGCGAGCTGGTGCGCTTCGGCGAGCGCGCGATGCGCGTCACCGTGACCGTCCGCGACGGTGATGGCCCTCACGAGCTGAGCGTCGGCTATGGCGCCGGCGATGGCGCCGAGAGGCCCGTCAAGCGCATGTCCTCGGACGGCGCAACGGTCGAGCGGCTGCTCGATGTCGAGACCCGACCGCTGCTCAGTGTCTTCATCCCGGATCGCCTGGAGCTGCTGAAGGGCTCGCCCGCTCCCCGTCGCGCCCACCTCGATCGCCTGGTCGCCGCGCTCTGGCCTGCACGCGCCGCTACGCGCCGCGCCTACGCCCGCGCATTGGCGCAGCGCAACGCGCTTCTCGCGCGCATCCGCAGCGCCCGCGCTTCACGCTCGACTTTGCCCACCTGGGATCGCGAGCTCGCTCGCCACGCGATCGCCCTGCGCGACGATCGCGCTCGCGCGGTGGAGTTGCTGCGCGGCGCGTTCGCCGCCCGTGCAGCCGAGCTCGGACTGAGCGGCGAGGCCGATCTGCAGTATCGCCCGCGCTCCCACGCGACGCACCTCGACGAGTTCGTGGCCGAGCTGCAGGAGCGGCTCCCCGGCGAGCTGCTGCGCGGCTTTGGCGCCCACGGCCCGCACCGCGACGAGCTGGCCTTCCTGCGCGACGGCCGCGACTTGCGCAGCTACGGCTCTCAGGGCGAGCTGCGTTTAGCGCTGCTTGCGCTGCTGCTGGCTGAGCGCTCCGTACTCGCCACCCACCGTGGACGCACCCCGCTGTTTTTGCTCGACGACGTCATGAGCGAGCTCGACTCGCAGCGGCGAGAGCTGCTCGCGCTCGAGCTGGCGGGAGGGGGACAGAGTGTGATCACCACCACGGACCTCGCCCACGTCCCGGGCGCTACCGCGGGGGACGTTACGCGCCTATGTGTAGCCTCCGGCGCGATCCTCCAGGAGGCGCTGGCTGCGTGAGGCGGCCGACTCCCCGCCCAATCTCGCAGGCGCTCGAGAGCTTCACCGCGGCGCTCGCGCCGGCGAGCACTCTCGCCCGTGTGCAGGCCTGCTGGGAGAGGGCCGTGGGCGATGCGGTCGCCGCCGCCGCCCGCCCGGTCGCTGAGCGCGACGGGGTGCTGAGCGTGCAGTGCGAGGCGGCGGTGTGGGCGCAGGAGCTCGACCTGATGGCACCCGAGCTGCTCGCCCTTCTGAACACCGCCCTCGGCGACGATCTCCTGTACAAGCTGCGCTGCCGCGCTGCCTAAGCCGGCAGACGCGTTTTACCTGGTTTTTGCAGGGAATTGAGCTCCTCGAGCAACCCTGAGAAGGGTGCCCTTGTGCTATTGTTCCGGTCAACACGCACGTGCCCCGGTCCGCGGTCTGTCGCACCCGGATTCCGGGGCTTTCTAACGTCATAAGTGGAGGCTCATTGGCCGCAGATAGCGATAGCGCAGACGGGAGTACCGATCCCGGATCAGGCGCCATCAACGACCCATCCGTGGGCGGGGGCGCCAGCTACGACGCTCAGGACATCACGGTACTCGAGGGCCTCGAGGCAGTCCGCAAGCGCCCAGGCATGTACATCGGCTCGACCGGCGTCATGGGCTTGCATCACCTTGTCTACGAGGTTGTGGACAACTCGGTGGACGAGGCCCTGGCGGGCTTCTGCACCGATGTCTCCGTCGCGATTCACCCCGACAACTCCGTCACGGTCGTGGACAACGGTCGCGGGATTCCCGTCGCGATGCACGAGAAGGAGGGCCGGCCCGCCGTCGAGGTCGTTCTCACAGTGCTGCACTCGGGCGGCAAGTTCGGCGACGGCAGCGGCTACAAGGTCTCCGGTGGGCTCCACGGCGTCGGCGTCTCCGTCGTCAACGCCCTCTCCGAGCGCCTGCTCGTCGAGATTCGCCGCGACGGGCACTCGTGGTCGCAGGAGTACTCGCGCGGCGCGCCCCAGGGCGAGTTGCGGCGCGGCGAGAAACTCCCCGCGGGCGCGCCCACCGGCACGACCGTCACCTTCCTCCCCGACGCCGACATCTTCGAGAGCCTCGAGTTCGACTTCCGCACGCTCGAAGAGCGTTTGCGGGAGACAGCCTTCCTCACCCGCGGCCTGCACATCTC
This sequence comes from uncultured Solirubrobacterales bacterium, assembly GCA_963703395.1. Classification (GTDB taxonomy): domain Bacteria; phylum Actinomycetota; class Thermoleophilia; order Solirubrobacterales; family Solirubrobacteraceae; genus Palsa-744. The sequence goes on from OY969817.1 coordinate 3,192,147, forward strand.
GATCGTCGACGAGCGCGCCGAGGGCCACTCCGCCGAGTTCCGCTACGAGGGGGGGATCGAGGATTTCGTGGCCTACCTCAACGAGAACAAGGAGACCGTCCACCGCAAGGTCGTCTTCTTCGCCGGCGAGAGCGAGGAGGGCGCGGTGGAGGTCGCGATGCAGTGGAACTCCTCCTACCAGGAGTCGATCCACTCGTTCGCCAACAACATCAACACCAGCGAGGGCGGCAGCCACCTGTCGGGCTTCCGCTCCGCGCTCACGCGCACGCTCAACAAGTACGCCCGCGACCACGCGCTGCTCAAGGAGAAAGAGGACAACCTCTCGGGCGAGGACGTCCGCGAGGGGTTGACCGCGGTCATCTCCGTCAAGCTCCGCGACCCCCAGTTCGAGGGGCAGACCAAGACCAAGCTGGGCAACCCCGGTATGGCGGGGTTCGTAGAGTCGATCGTCAACGGCGGCCTCGGCGAGTTTCTCGAGGAGAACCCGAGCGAGGCCCGCGCGGTGATCATGAAGTCCGTGCAGGCCCAGCGCGCCCGCGAGGCCGCCCGCAAGGCCCGCGACCTGACGCGGCGCAAGTCGGCCCTCGAGAACTCCACCCTGCCCGGCAAGCTCGCCGACTGCTCGGTCAAGGACCCCTCGCTCGCCGAGCTGTTTGTCGTCGAGGGCGACTCTGCCGGGGGCTCCGCCAAGCAGGGCCGCGACCGCAACACTCAGGCAGTGCTGCCGCTGCGCGGCAAGATCCTCAACGTCGAGAAGAGCCGCATCGACAAGGTCCTGCAGAACACCGAGATCCAGGCGCTGATCACCGCGATCGGCACCGGAGTACGGGATGAGTTCAACATCGAGAACGCGCGCTACCACAAGGTCGTGCTGATGACCGACGCCGACGTCGACGGCGCCCACATCCGCACGCTCGTGCTCACGCTGCTCTTCCGCGAGATGGAAGACCTCATCAAGGCCGGCTACGTCTACATCGCCAAGCCGCCCCTGTACAAGCTCAAGCAGGGCTCGCGCGAGCGCTACATCGAGAAGGAGGTCGAGCTCGAGGAGATCCTGCTCACCGACAAGTGGGAGAAGCTCCAGATCGCAGACCGCCACGGCGCCCCCTTCAAGCTGACCGACAACCGCTGGCAGCGCTTCACGCGTCTGCTCAAGCAGTACGAAGGATGGGCCTCCTCGCTGCGCGCGGCCCACGGCCACGACATGGTTCAGTTCCTCGAGGAGTCCTCGCTGCTGGGCGAGCGCGTCACGAGCGCCGAGCAGGCCATCCAGCTGCTCTCCCGCGCTGGCCTGGAGGGCGAGACGCACGCGACCGAGCTGATCGAGGTCGACCCGCTCGAGCTGCGCGTAAAGGCCGTGGAGACCCGCACCGGCTTCGCGCGCACCCACCGCATCAAGCGGACCCTGTTCGACTCTCAGGAGTACCGGCAGCTCGCCGCCGTGCACGAGCAGCTGATCGAGCTCGCCGGTACGCCCGCCTTCGAGGTGCGCCTCGCCGACGCTCGCGAAGACGCCCCCTCCTTCGAGGCACTGCGTCAGGCCGTTTTGAACGTCGCGCAGAAGGGTGTCAAGCTGCAGCGCTTCAAGGGACTCGGCGAGATGAACGCCGAGCAGCTCGGCGAAACTACGATGGCGCCCCAGACGCGCACGCTCGCCCAGGTGACGCTCGAGGACGCCGCCGCCGCCGACCGCATCTTCTCGATGCTGATGGGCGACCAGGTCGAGCCGCGCCGCGCTTTCATCGAGGACAACGCCCGCGCTGTCGTAAACCTCGATGTGTAGGAGGTGATTGATGGCGACGCCTGACACGTTGACCGGGGGCAACGTCGAACCGCGGGCGCTCGAGGAGGAGATGCGCACCGCGTACCTCGACTACGCGATGTCGGTGATCGTCGGGCGCGCGCTGCCCGACGTGCGCGATGGGCTGAAGCCCGTGCACCGTCGCGTGCTCTACGCGATGAACGAGCTTGGCCTTGGGCCGACGCGCTCGTACGCCAAGTGCGCCAAGATCGTCGGCGAGGTGATGGGCAACTATCACCCCCACGGCGACTCCGCGATCTACGACACGCTCGTGCGCATGGCCCAGGAGTTCTCGATGCGCAACGAGCTCGTCGACGGCCAGGGCAACTTCGGCTCCGTGGACGACGACCCCGCGGCTGCCATGAGGTACACCGAGGCGCGCTTGGCGCGTATCGCCACCGAGATGCTGCGCGACCTCGACATGGACACCGTCGACTTTGCGCCCAACTACGACGGCTCTCGCCGCGAACCGCTGGTCCTCCCTGCGCGCTTCCCCAACCTGCTCGTAAACGGCTCCTCTGGCATCGCCGTCGGGATGGCGACGAACATCCCCCCGCACAACCTGCGCGAGGTGATCGACGCCACCGTCGCCTACATCGAGGACCCCGACCTTGAAGTCGAGGGCCTGATGCGCTACATCAAGGGCCCCGACTTCCCCACCGGCGGGATCATCCTCGGCCGCGCCGGCATCAGGGACGCATATGAGACCGGTCGCGGACGGGTGCGGGTGCAGGCGCGCGCCCATGTCGAGCCGCTCAAGCAGGGCAAGGAGGCGATCGTCGTCACCGAGTTGCCCTTCATGGTCAAGAAGGGCGGCCCCGGCAACCTGATCGAGAAGATCGCCGACCTCGTCCGCGACAAGCGCATCCCCGAGATCTCCGACCTGCGCGACGAGTCTGACAAGCGCGGGATGCGCCTCGTGATCGAGCTCAAGCGCGACGCGATCCCCAAGGTGGTGCTCAACAAGCTCTACAAGCACACCCCCATGCAGTCCACCTTCGGCGTGAACATGGTCGCGCTCGTCGACAACGTTCCCCGCACGCTCAACCTGCGCGCCGTGATCCACAACTACGTGGCTCACCAGCGCGAAGTGATCGTGCGCCGCACCAAGCACGAGCTCTCCGAGAAGGAGGCCCGCGCCCACATCCTTCAGGGGCTGCTCATCGCCCTGGAGAACCTCGACGCGATCATCGAGTTGATCCGCGCCTCCCGCGACCGCGACTCCGCGCGCGAGCAGCTCGTGGAGCGTTTCGAGCTCAGCCACATTCAGGCCACCGCGATCCTCGACCTGCGCCTCTCCCAGCTCACGGCACTGGAGGCCGATGGGATCAAACAGGAGCACGCCGACGTCTCCGAGCGCATCGCGGAGCTGCGCGCCATCCTCGGCGACGAGAGCCGCGTGCTGTCGGTCATCAAGGAGGAGCTCGGTGAGATCCGCGAGCGCTTCGGCAGCGAGCGCCGCAGCGAGATCACCCACTCCGAGGACGAGATCGACATCGAGGACCTGATCGCCGACCAGCAGATGGTGATCACGATCACCCGCTCCGGCTACATCAAGTCCCTGCCGCTGGCTACCTACCGCCAACAGCACCGCGGCGGCCGCGGGGTGACCGGGATGGACATGAAGGACGGAGACTTCATCGAGCACCTGTTCGTCTGCTCCTCCCACGACTACCTGCTGTTCTTCTCCAACCGCGGCAAGGTCTACCGCTCCAAGGTCTACGAACTGCCCGAGGCCTCCCGCACCGCCAAGGGCCGTGCGCTGGTCAACGTGCTCCCCCTGCGCGAGGGCGAGCGGATCCAGTCGGTGCTCGCCACCCGCGACTACGGCGAGGGCGCCTACCTCGTCTTCGCCACGCGCCAGGGGATCGTCAAGAAGACCGAGTTCAAGACCTACAACACCCCCATCAACGCGGACGGGATCATCGCGATCAAGATTCGCGACGACGACGAGCTCGTCGCCGTGCGCCGCACCAGCGGCGAGGACGACATCCTGATGGTCTCCCGTTCCGGGCAGGCCGCGCGCTTCCACGAGTCCCAGGTGCGCGCCATGGGCCGCGACACCTCCGGCGTGCGCGGCATGAACGTCTCCAAGCAGGGCAACTACGTGCTTGCAATGGATGTCGCCCGCGACGACCAGGAGCTGCTCGTCGTCACCGAGAACGGCTACGGCAAGCGCACCCCGATCGCGGACTACCCCCGCAAGGGCCGCGGCGCGATGGGCGTCAAGACGATCGCCCTCACCGACCGCAAGGGCGCGCTCGCCGGTGCGCTGGTCGTGCGCGAGCACGAGGAGCTCGTGTTCATCTCGATCGGCGGCATGGTGCAGCGCACCTCCGTAAAGGGCATCAGCCGCTACGGCCGCGCCTCCCAGGGAGTGCGCCTGATGAACCTCAAGGACGACGACATCGTCAGTGCCGTTGCGCTGATCGTCGACGACGGGGAGGGGGAGGGGGACCCCGGCCCCGAAGGTGCTTGGGAGGACTCCGGCGATGGGCCGCTCGGAGAAGTGCCCGCTTCTGAGGGCGGCGACGAGCCCTCGGACGGCCCGGGCGCAAACGGCGAGGTCTCGGGTATGCCGCCGGACGCCGACGACGGATACGCCGACGCCGACGACTAGAAGATCCGGTAACGGGGGCGCGGACCGGGCCGCAGAGGCGCGACACCCCTTGCTCAACGTCACCTCCGTCCGCTACTCTGGCGAGACCAGAGAAAGGAGGTGGTCCGTACGTTGATTGACAGTTCTTGCGGGACCCTGGAGGTGACCGGCCGCTAGGTCGGCAGGCTGGACCGCTCAGCGGAATCCAACCCGGGACACCCCGAGACCGCCGCCGGCCCTGGTCCCTCCGGCAGCGCAGGCAGTCTCGGTCTTCCAGTCAAAGCAGCTCTACGTGGGGCGTCGCGGGGTCGCGGCGCCCCACGTCTTTAGGAGGCTCGGCTTGACCCGGGCGCAGGCTCAAGCCGCCTGCGGGAGGTACTGCCGCCACACCGCCGGAATCGAGGGGCTGGCGACGTGGATAAAGACCTCCGCCCGCGGCACCCGCGGCGCGCGCCGCGGGTGCATCCCCGCCTGCCGCGGTAGACGGTCGCCCTTGCGGCGGTTGCATGGAGCGCACGAGGCCACGATGTTCTCCCAGCTCGAGGGGCCCCCCTTGGAGCGTGGGATCACGTGGTCCACCGTGAGGTTCGAGCGCGAGCCGCAGTACTGGCAGGTCCATCCGTCGCGGGCGAACACGGCGCGCCGCGTGATCTTGCGCTGGTGAGCATCGCGGGGCACGCGCACGTAGGTCACCAGGCGGATCACCGCCGGCCGAGCGAGCGTGGTGCGCTCCGAGTGCAGCTCCCAGCGCCCGCGCTCCACGAGCTCCGCCTTCTCCTTGAGCAGCAGCACCACCGCACGGCGCACCGTGCACACGTTGATCGGCGCAAAGGTCGCATTCAGGACGAGCACCCGGCCACTGTCAGGCCCGCGCCGCCGGTGCTGGGACGGCACGGACCGAACTGAGTCTGGTGGAACGGTGGTATCCATCCGTGCGCCGCAGTGTAGCGGCGAAACTGCTCGATTGCGCCCGATTCGCGCTCAGGCTGCGGGGTAGGAGCCCAGCACGCGCACCTCCTCGCAGACTGCGCTCATGCCCTCCAGGGCCTCCGCCACAACCGGGTCCCCCACGCCGCCCTGAAGGTCGGCGAAGAAAACGTAGTGGCCCAGCCGGGCTCGCCGCGGACGCGACTCGATCTTCGTCAAGTTGATCTCCCGCCGCGCGAACTCGTCCAGGCAGCGCACCAGCCAGCCGGGGCTCTCCGCGCCGGGACCCCAGAAGACCACCGACGTCTTCCATCCCTCGCCCTCCTCGCGCAGCGGCGCCGAATTGAGCTCCAGCCGCCCCGGCGCGCCGCGGTCCACCCGTGCCAGCCACACAAAGCGCGTCACGTTGTCGTCGCGATCCTGCACCCCCTCGCGTACCACCGTCGCCCCGTAGATCTCTGCTGCCAAGCGCGTGCCGAGCGCCGCCTGTCCCTGTCTGCGCTCGGCTGCCACCAGCCGCACGGCCTCCGCTGTGGAGCTCGCCGGAAGGACCCGCGCGTGCGCGAGCTCCCCGCGCAACAGCTGCGTGCACTGGCCCGGAACCTGGGGGTGGGAGATGACGGTGTCGATCTGGCTCAGCGCCACCGCCTCCGCGGCGATCAGCGAGTGCCTGACTGCGAGCAGGGCCTCCCCCACGATCTCCAGGTCCCCGTGCTCATCCGCGAGCAGGTCGAGCGTCACCGTCACCGACCCGTCCAGCGAGTTCTCGATCGGCACCACCGCCCACCTCACCGTCTCCCTGCGCACCGCGAGCACCGTGTCGTAGATCGTCGTGTGCGCCACCGGCTCCACCGAATCCGCCCGCGCGCTCGACAGCAGGGCCTCCTCACTGAAGGTCCCCGCCGGCCCCAGATAGGCGACACGCGGCCGTTCCATCGCTGCATCTGTCGCGTGCCTGCCCGCGCCCTCGCGCTCCTGCCCCTCCCTTTCGAGCCCACGCGAGCCGCCCTCTTCAGGGCCACGAGCGGGCATCGCTCAGGCGGAGAGTTGCTCGTGGCGGGACGTTTCCCCGCCCGCCGGGGAGAGCGCCAGGTGCACCGCCTGCTCCTCCTCCGGGGAGAGCTCGAGCTCGCTGCGGCCTTCCTGTACCTGCTTGGCGTACACACGCGCCTGGTCGCGGTGGTGGATGCAGGACAGCACGACCCCCGAGCGCATCCCGTCGAGCAGCGCAATCGACACCGACTGGCGCCCCGAAAGCTCGTTGTAAGCGTCGTAGCGCACCAGGGCCCGGTGTGCGATCGCTCCTCGCACGCCCGCCTCCGCTCCGGCGAGGCGCTCGTCCAGGCGCTCGGCCACCTCCCCCACGTACTCGCGCAGATCTTCAAACCCCCCCTGCAGCGCCGCCGCATGGGCCACCACGTCGCGCTCCCCTTCCCCCAGTACAACCCGCTGAGCAGCTCGCAGGCTGCGCACACCGAGCGCCAGCGCCACGCACCCCACCAGCGCCACCACCGCAACTGCCGCTGCGGCGATCGCGATGATGCCCTGGGTGTCGGTTAGGATCGAGGCGGCCACGGAAGACAAGCTATCGACTCGGAACGTGTTTCGAAACAGGCGGTGCGTCCGGGGCGTTCCGGGACCGAGCTGGGCGACGTTCTCAGGTCCCTACCCCCCGAACACGGCCAGGTAGGAGCCCTTGTTGTTTTCGGCGTTTGTCTCGCCCGGGACGGGCTGGACGTTGACCGTGACCCGGGCCGCGACCCCCAGGGAGACGCCTTCCACGGGGATGTCCACTTTTGAGGTTACGCCCGGTTCGGCCTTGTTGATCGTCCTGATCGATTTGCGCAACACGCCGCCTGCCGTCACGGAGACTTCGACCTTCACGTCGGTCTCCGAGTTGCTCCCCGAGTCTTCGACTGCCACCGTGAACGTCGGGTTCGCCCCCCCGCTGATGTGGTTCAGCGCCGGTGGCACTTCCAGAGTGGTGGAGCCCACGCTCACTCCCGTCAGCGCCGAGCCGTGCGTGCCCGGCGCCACCTGGCTGCCCTGCGCGGAGCCCGAGGACTTGCCGGTGAGGCGCTGTTCGACCGTGCTCGGTTCGAGCCACCCGAGGTTCGGCAGGAACTGCGTGCCCGCCGTGCTCTGGTCGTGAATCCCGCCGGCCGCGAGCGCTTGCTGAATCAACGGGGCGACGCGCTGGGAGTAGATCACGTCGGAGGCCAGGAACATCTCCATCGCGCCGGCGATCAGGGTGCCGGCCCGCCCGCCCGCCTGCTTGCCCTGCGCCCCCAGGGACGTGCGCACGAGGTTCGCGACCTTCGCCAGTGCTTCGGCGCGCAGGTTGAGCACAAGCGTGAGGTTGCGCTGCGCGTCTTGCATCTCGCCCGGGACGCTCAGACTCTTCGCGCGCGCGGCCTGGCTCTGCGCCTGCATCCGCAACTGGTTGATCTGCACCTCCACGTTCAGCGGCGATTCGCCAGAGGCGCCCGCGAGCGCCTTGAACAACGGGCTCGAAACCTGCTGGTCGGATTCCTGCACGACCTGGCCCGCTTCGCGGTTGTACGCCTTCAGCGCTGCTTCCTTGCCGCTCTTCAGGCAGCCGTCGATGAGGAGCACGATCACGATCAACGCCGCCACCCCCACTCCCGCGGCGATTCGCCGTCGCACCATCATGGTGTGGCGATCGACCTGCCCCAGCCCCCCCGCTGGCCGCTGTGGCCGGCGGGCCCGCGGGCGACTGGGAGCCGATCCACGATCGGCGCTCCCCGCCGCCGCCCGCGGCGCTCCCCCTCGTCATCGTCGAAGAACGACAAGCCGTCCGCTCCTTACAGGGTCTTACCTTTGCGGAAGAGGACCAGTATGACCGCCCGCCCGGCCATCCACACCCTTCCCAGTGACCTCTGCAACTTCTCGCTCACCGCGAGTTCTCCTGCCCCGCCGTGGCAGGGAGGGTGCGGAGCTGCGGCGAACGCAGGAGACGGTGGACCCCGTCGATACCCTGATCGCACCCCTCCGGGCGCCGCGCGCACCGGCTCACATCGAGGGTGGGCGGCCGCGCATTGCGGCAGGCCCTCTCGGGGACGAACAGGTTTCGGTTTCTGCCGGGTACCTCTTGTTCAGGCGCTACCGGTTGCTGGAGCGCCTCGGCGCCGGGGGCTTCGGAGTGGTGTGGCGCGCCCACGACACACTGCTCGACCGCGAGGTCGCCGTCAAGGTGATCCCGCTGCCCGCCGTCGAGGACCATGAGCGTGCCACCCGCGAGGCGCTTGCCGCCGCGCGCCTCGGCCACCCCGCGATCGTCGCCCTGTACGAGGCCTGCGTCGAGGACGGCGCCTTCTACCTCATCTCCGAGCTCGTCAACGGCAAGACGCTCGCCGAGCTGATTGCCGCGGAGGCGCTCTGCGACGAGGAGGTCCTGGAGATCGGCGTCGCGCTCGCCGAGGCCCTTCTACATGCACACCGCCGCGGGGTTATCCACCGCGACATCAAGCCCCAGAACGTACTCGTGTCCCTCCCCGCCGAGGGCCCCGCGCCAGGCGCACCCGCGAGCGCGGCTCCCCTCGCCAAGCTGACCGACTTCGGCGGCGCGCTGCTCGCCGGCGAGGAGGGCCTCACCCGCACCGGGGACGTGCTCGGCACCCTCGCCTACATGGCTCCCGAGCAGATCGAGGGTCACGAGGTGGACGGGCAGGCGGATCTCTACTCGCTCGCGCTCGTCCTCTACGAGGCGCTCAGCGGCGTCAACCCCGTGCGCGGGCCCACCCCCGCCGCCACCGCGCGGCGCATTGGCGGGGAACTCGAGCCGCTCGCACGCCACCGGCGCGATCTTCCCCGCGGCCTCACCCGTGCGCTCGACCGTGCGCTCGACCCCGAGCCGCGGGAGCGTGGGACGCTCTCCGAGCTGGGCGAGACCCTCGCTGAGGCCCTCGAGCGTGGTCTGGGGCGCTCCCCGCGGCGGCGCCACGCGCGCACGAATGGAGCGACGCTCCACCGCCCCGCGCAGGCCGGCCCGGATGGGCCGGCCCAATCCCAATCCCCACCTCTCCGCGCGCCGCTCGTCACGGCTGAGCCCCCGCCGCCCGGAAGCTCCCCCGAGCACCCTGGCGAGGAGTCCGAGGAGGGCGGCTGGCTCACGCTGCCGCGCCTCGGTTGGCTCGGCGGGACGCTCGGAGTGTGCGCCTGGCAGCTCGCCGCCGGCCGTCCCGGGGTTGCGCTGATCGTGCTCTGCGCGGTGGCGCCCCTCGTCCTGTTCGTGCGCCGACCCGGCGCGCGGTGGCTCGCGGCGGCGCTCGCGCCTGCGCTCGGCCTCGCGGGCCTCTCCGGGGCCTTTCCCGCACTCGCCGGCCAGGCTGCCCGCTGGCGCTCGCGCGCGCTGCTCGGCGCACTCGGCTACTGGTGGCTGCGACTCGCCGAGCTCCCGCTCGACGGACCCCACGCCGCGGTCGGCGGGCTGACCTTGGGTGGAGCGGGCAGCTGGGCGGCTGGGCGGGCTTCCCATCCTTGGGCGGGCTCGCTAAGCGCCACGACCGCTCACGCGATCGTCCCCCTGCTGAGCATCGCGCTGCTGCTCGGCGCCGCGCTCTGGGCCACGGCCGCCGCGCTTCTGCCGTGGATCGTGCGCGGACGCAGCGCGATACACGACGCGCTCGCCGCGATCCTCTGGGCCGTGGCGCTCGCAGCGAGCGGGTGGGTGGGCATCCCATCCCTTGACCGCGGTCTCCCCTTCACCCCCGGGGGAGCCGGCCTTCAGTCCGGGGGTCCTCCCCAATCCGCGATCCTTGGAGCTGCCCTCGGGGCGGTGCTCGCCGTCGCTGCGCGCGCACTACGCGGACCTGTCTGACTAGCATGGCCCCAGGGTCCTGCGATCCGGAGAGCTGTGTCGATGAATCCCCTGCGAACTATGGAGACCACGCTCGCCTCCCTCGTGGAGGGCGCCTTCGGGCGCCTCTTCCGCGCGGAGGTCCGGCCCATGGAGCTCGCCCGCAAGCTCGCCCGCGAGATGGACGAGCACCGCACGGCCTCCGTCTCGCGCGTCTACGCCCCCAACGAGTACGCCGTGTGGCTCTCCCCGCAGGATCGCGCCCGCTACGACGGCGTCGAGGAGGACCTGATCGAGGAGCTCTGCGCCTACCTGCTCGAGCACGCCCGCGGTGAGGACCTGACGCTCGCCTCGCACCCCGCCATCGCCTTCCACACGGACCCCGACCTCGCCCTCGGCGAGTTCGGCATCCAGGCGCGACTCGTGCGGCCCGACGGTCACGAGGGCCCTGCCGAGGACGCCGACGAGGACGAGCACGGGCAGACGATGCTCTACAGCACCTCCCGCCGTCTGCGCGAGCCGCTGGAGAGCTCGCCCTCCCACCGTTCCGCTCGCGCGATGCTGCTCCTCGACGGCCGCCGCCTGCTCGTCGCGCCGGGGGGCGCGGTCCTCGGACGCAGCCGCGACTGCGACATCGTCCTCGACGACTCCGGAGTCTCCCGCCGGCACGCCCACATCCGCCCGGCCGCCGCAGGTTGGACGATCGAAGACCTCCACTCCACCAACGGCGTACTCCTCAACGGCGAGCCGCTCCGCGGCGTCCATCCGCTGTGCGTTGGGGACCGCATCGAGCTCGGCACCACCGAGATCGTGTTCGAGCTGCGATGAATACGCTCCAGCCGGTGTCCGTCGCGCTCAAGTTCGGCTTCCTCGCCGTGCTCTACCTCTTCCTGCTGTGGGTCGCGCGCAGCGCCCTGCGGGACCTGCGCGGCGGTAACGCGACCCGCCTGACCCGCTCAACCGGCGTCGGCTCCGGCGCAAACGGCGCGGGGGGGGCGGGATCGGAAGGCACCGGCCTGTACTCCGCCTCCACGCCCGCGCGCTCCGACCTAACCGACCGCGCCCCCCGCCTCGTCGTCGCCCGCGCCACTGGCCACGAGCCCGGGATGATCTACGACCTCGACGGCGACCTGGTGCTCGGCCGCGGCGACCACGCCGAGATCCGCCTCGAAGATCCCTTCGCCTCCTCGCGCCACGCCCACATCTACGCGCAGGCTGGCACGCTCGTGCTCGAGGACCTCCACTCCACCAACGGCACCTACCTCAACGAGGAGCTGCTCGACACCACCCCCCGCCCCCTGCACCCCGGCGATCACGTGCGGATCGGCGAGAGCGAATTCGTCTTCGAGGTCGACTGATGCTGCGCGTCGCCGAGCAGTACGCGGGGACCGACACGGGCTTGCAGCGGCGCGCCAACGAGGACTCGCTGCTCGCCCGCGCGCCCCTGTTCGTCGTCGCCGACGGCATGGGCGGCGCGCAGGCGGGCGAGGTGGCCTCGAGGATCGCGGTCGAGTCCTTCCACGCCGGCCTCGCCCACGACGCGAGCCCCGAGGAGGGCCTTGTCGCGCACGCGCTCGCCGCCAACACGCGCATCTACGAGCTCTCGCGCGAGAACGCCGAGCAGGCCGGCATGGGCACCACGCTCACCGCGGTGTACGTCGGCGAGGAGGAGGTCACGATCGCCCACGTGGGCGACTCCCGCGCCTACTGCCTGCGCGACGGGGAGCTGCTGCGCCTCACCGACGACCACTCGCTTGTGGACGAGCTGATCCGCGAGGGGCGCCTCACCCCGGAGGAAGCCGAGGAGCACCCCCAGCGCTCGATCATCACGCGCGCGCTCGGCCCCGAGGAGACCGTGGAGGTGGACACCCGCTCCTTTCGCGGACGCCCGGGGGACGTCTACCTGCTCTGCAGCGACGGTCTCACCTCGATGGTGCCCGAGGCGCGCCTTGCCGAGATCCTGGTCCAGCACGCCCGCGCGCGCCTACGCGACCTCGGCGAGGCGTTGATCGCCGAGGCCAACCGCGCCGGGGGGCGCGACAACATCACCGTGATCCTCCTGCGCCTCGAGGAGGTCGATATGGGCTCGCCCACCCCACCCGCGTCGGGCGGTGCCGCCGGGGAGGACACGGATGACCGGTTCGAGATCGACCGGGACGCCACGCTCGTCAGCCTCCCCACGGTCGTCACACCGGTCGTGGACAACGACGGCTCGCGGGCGCCCGCTGTGCAGGAGCTCGCCAGAAGCTCCACCTCGGCGCCCCGGCCCGTGACTCCCCGGCACCCGCGCACTCCGCCGCCACTACCTCTCAAGACTCGCCCGCGACGGCGGCTGCGCCGCGCGCTTCCTGCGCTGATCGTGCTCACCGTGGTCGGCCTCCTCGCCGCCGGCGGCTACATAGCCTCCCAGTCGGTCTACTTCGTTGCAACCAACTCCCGCGGCCTCGTGACCATGTACCGGGGCTTCCCCTACCAGCTGCCCGGCGGGATCAAGCTCTACAGCAGCTACTACGTCTCCGGGGTCGGCGCCGCCACCCTGAGCCGCGTTCACCGACACACGCTGCTCGAACACACGCTGCGCTCCGAAGCCGACGCCGGCTCGCTTGTGCGCAGCCTCGAACTGGAAGAGCTCAGCGAATGAACCGGCCGATCCTGCGGCTGTACGGGCTGGTCGTCCTGCTGTTCGTGCTGCTCGTCGCCTTCACCTCGCGCTGGACGGTCTTCCAGGCCTCCTCGTTGCGCGAAAACCCGCTCAACGACCGCACTCTGCTGGAGCAGAAGCGCATCCAGCGCGGGGCGATCCTCGCCGCCGACGGCGCCGTGCTCGCGCGCAGCGTGCGCACCCACGATGGGACCTACGAACGCACCTACCCCACCGGCGGGCTGTTCGCCCATGCGATCGGCTACTCCTACGTCGACCTCGGACGAGCGGGCCTCGAGCGCACCCGCAACTCCGCGCTCACCGGCCAGACCCAGAGCAACCTCCAGACAATCCTCGACCAGCTCCAGGGCCGCAGCAACCGCGGCGATCGGGTTGTGACCTCGCTCGACCCGCACGCCCAGCGCGTGGCGATGGAAGCGCTCGCCGGCCACCACGGCGCCGTGGTGGCGCTCGATCCGCGCAGCGGCGCCGTGCGGGTGATGGTCTCCAACCCCAGCTACTCCCCCGGCGCGCTGCGCTCCCCCGCCACCTACGCCCGACTCGAACACGACCCCGAAGACCCGCTCGTCAACCGCGCCACCCAGTTCGGCTACGCGCCGGGCTCCACCTTCAAGGTGGTGACCGCCACCGCCGCGATCGACTCCGGGGCCTTCACGCCCTCCTCGACGGTGAGCGGGCGCAACGACATACCGATCTCCGGCGTGCCCCTGCAGAACGACAACGACACAAGCTACGGCCCGATAACCCTCACCCAGGCGCTGGCCGAATCGGTCAACACCGTGTGGGCGCAGGTCGCCGAACGGGTCGGCAAGCGCACGCTCGCGCGCTACATGAGTCGCTTCGGCTTCGACGCGCGACCCCGGCTGGACTACCCCGCCGCACAGATGACCGCCAGTGGCGAGTACCGCCGTGGGCGGCTGCTTGCTCCCACGAGCCCGCTCGTCGACGTGGGGCGCATGGGCATCGGGCAGGACAAGCTGCAGGTCACCCCCCTGCAGATGGCCGAGGTCGCCGCCGCGGTGGCCAACGGCGGGCGGTTGATGGCGCCGCACATGACCGACCGGATCGTGGACTCCGAAGGGCGCACCGTCGAACACGTCGCCCCCCGCGTGCAGGCCGTCGTGATGAAGCCCTCTACCGCGGCTGCCGTGACCTCGATGATGGAGGCCGTTGTGAGCGAAGGCACCGGGACCGCCGCGCAGATCCCCGGCGTGCAGGTGGCCGGCAAGACCGGCACCGCCGAGACGCAGATCGGGACCGCGATCAACAACGTGTGGTTCATCGCCTTCGCGCCCGCCGCCGCCCCGCGGGTCGCGATCGCCGTGACGCTCGAACACGTCCCCGGCTTCGGCGGCGTGTTCGCGGCCCCCGTCGCCAAGCGGGTGATGGAAGTGCTGCTCCATGATTGAAGGCGTAGCCTTGCGCCGGGCCGCCCGCCTGGAGGCGGCTCGAGTGACGACCCGGGCGGCCCGGCGATGATCGAATCCGGGACCGTGATCGACGGGCGCTACGAGGTGCTCTCGCGGATCGGCACGGGGGGCATGGCCGACGTGTACCTCGCGCGCGACCAGCTGCTGGGCCGCCAGGTGGCGGTCAAGCTGCTGCACCACCGCTTCGCCGAAGACCAGGAGTTCGTGGAGCGCTTCCGCCGCGAGGCTTCCAGCGCCGCGAGCCTCTCGCACCCGAACGTGGTGGCGATCTTCGACCGCGGGGAGTGGGATGGCACGTACTACATCGCGATGGAGTACCTCCCCGGCCGCTCGCTGAAGGCGGTGGTGCGCGAGCTGGGCCCGCTGGACCCCGCGGCGGCGATCGACATCGTCGTCCAGATTCTTCACGCCGCCCGCTTCGCGCACCGCCGCGGGGTCATCCACCGCGATCTGAAGCCCCACAACGTGATCCTCGACGAGGAGGGCCGCGCGAAGGTCACCGACTTCGGGATCGCCCGCGCGGGCGCCTCGGACATGACGCTCACCGGCTCGATCATGGGCACCGCCCAGTACCTCTCCCCCGAGCAGGCCCAGGGCCACGCGGTGAGCGCCGCCTCGGACATCTACGCGGTGGGGATCGTGCTGTACGAGCTGCTCACCGGCGCTGTCCCCTTCGACGGGGAGACCGCGGTGACGATCGCACTCAAGCAGGTCTCGGCCACGCCCCCGCCCCCGAGCGCGCTCGTCGGAACCGGAGCTATTCCGGCGGAGCTCGACGCGGTCGTGCTGCGGGCGCTCGCCAAGGACCCCGGGGAGCGCTTCGCCGACGCCGAGGAGTTCATCGCGACGCTTGAGCACGTGCGTCAAGCCCTCCCCGGCGAGGGCGGGCGGGTACCGACGACCTCCGCCGCCGGCAACGGACCGGTGGCCCCCACGGCGGCGACCGCCGCGCTGCTGCTGCCCCTTGCTGCCGAGGCGGCCGGGGTGTCGGTCGGGCAGGACGATCCCGAGGCGCTCGCGCGCCGGCGCAGACGCCGCTGGTGGTGGATCGGCGGCGCGGCGCTGCTTGCGCTGGCGGCGGCCGGGGTGGCGCTGGCGCTGCTGCTGCCCGCCGCCAAACGCCAGGTGACCGTGCCCAACGTCACCGGCCGCACCGAAGCGCTCGCGACCGCGGCACTCAGGGCGCAGGGTCTCACCCCCGTCCCTGTGCAGAGAGCGAGCACGGAGGTCGCCGTGGGCCTCGTGATCAGCGAGAGCCCGGCGGCGGGGACCCTGGTGCAGCGGGGCGCTCGCGTAGGCCTCGTCGTCTCCACGGGCCCCGGCACCGCGGGGGTGCCCGAAGTGAAGGGCCTGACGAGCGCACAGGCCATGCGCAAGCTCAAGCAGGCCGGCTTCAAGCCCGTAGCGCAGAGCCGCTCGAGCACAACTGTGCCGGCGGGCAAGGTGATCGACACAGAACCCTCCCAGGGTGTCGCGGTGCTGGCGGGCAGCCCGGTGACGGTGTTCGTCTCGAGCGGGCCCCCTCAGGTGACCGTGCCCGAAGTGACCGGCCAGAGCGAAGCCGAAGCGCGCGCCTCGCTGCGCGCCGCGGGTCTGCACGCGGGCACCGTCACCAAGCAGGAAGGGCAGGGGCAGGCTCCGGGCACCGTGCTCTCGCAGACCCCCTCCGCGGGCAGCCCGGTGCCCAGCGGCGAAGCCGTGAACCTCGTGGTGGCGAAGGCCCCGCAGGAAGTCACGGTGCCGCGCGTGGTCGGCAAAAAGAAGGAACGCGCCGAAGGCGAACTGATCGGCGCGGGCTTCGCCGCGAAGTCGATCACGCGCACGGTCTCAAGCGAAGCGGAAGTGGGGATCGTGTTGCAGCAGAGCCCCGCCGGCGGGCGTAAGGCCAAGCGTGGCGTCACCGTCACGATCACGGTGGGCGTGCTCGGTCAGCAGACCACGCCGAGCACCACCACGACGACCACGCCCGCGCCGAGCACCACCGCGACTCCGCCCGCCGCCGCTCCGGCGGCGGGCGCCGTTCCGTGAGCGCCGCCGCATGGATTTGGACCCCCCCCAACCCGACCCCGCCGACCGGTCCCGCGCTGGTGGGCTCCCTTCGACCGAGCGTCCCTCGACGGTGGCTGCTGGAGCGCTCACCGTGGCGCTGCTCGCGGGCGGGCGCTCATCCGAGCACGAGGTCTCGCTGGCTTCCGCCCGCGCCGTGCGCGAGGGTCTCGAGCGAGCGGGGCACGAGGTGCGCCGGGTGGAGATCGGTCGCGACGGCGCGTGGCGCTGCGCGGGGCAGCGGCTGAGCCTGCTCCCGGGTGAGGGGCTGCTTGGCGCGGACGTCGCCTTCCCCGTGCTCCACGGCCCCTTCGGTGAGGACGGGACCGTGCAGGGGATGTTGGAGACGCTCGACGTTGCCTACGTGGGCGCGGGGGTGGCGGCCTCGGCGCTGTGCATGGACAAGGTGCTCTTCAAAGGGCTGATGTCGGCCGCGGGGGTGCCCCAGGTGGATTTCGTGGGTGCGCACGTGGACCGCTGGCGACCGAAGCCGGGAAACACGCGCCTTCGACCGACGCTGGGGGACACTCGCCTTCGACCGAAGCCGGGAGACACTCGCCTTCGGCTCGCATCCCCGTTTCGGCCAGCATCCCCGTTTCGGCCAGCATCCCCGGTTCGGCCAGCATCCCCGGTTCGGCCAGCGCCGACGGAGCTGCTCGGGGAGATCGCCGCGCTGGGGCTCCCGGTGTTCGTCAAGCCCGCCCACCTGGGCTCGTCGGTGGGCATCGCCAAGGTCACGCAGGCCGCGCAGCTGGGGGAGGCGCTGGATCGCGCCTTCGCGCACGACCCGCTCGTGATCGTGGAGGCGATGGCGCACGGGACCGAGGTCGAGTGCGCGGTGCTCGGGCCCGCGCTGGCCTCCGTGCCGGGCGAGATCGTCCTCGCGGGGGAGTGGTACGACTACGTGGCGAAGTACGAGGCGGGAGGGGTGGAGCTGGTGGTGCCCGCCCGCATCTCCCCGGCGGCGCGCGCCGCAGTGCGGGAGCTGGCGCTTGAGGTGTTCGCGTACACCGGCTGCGAGGGCCTCGCGCGCGTGGACTTCTTCGTGGAGGGCGAGCGGGTGCTGGTGAACGAGCTGAACACGATGCCCGGCTTCACCCCGACGAGCGTGTACCCCAAGCTGATCGAGGCCTCGGGGGTTGCTTACCCGGAGCTCGTGGACCGCCTTTGCCGGCTGGCGCTCGAGCGCTGGGAGGGGCGGCGGGCGCACCGGTATTGAGGGCTCTCTAAGGTTGATATCCTTTGTTCACAATGATATTATCATTGCTAGGCATCGGATAAATAGCGATATCAACGAGAGGCCCTAGCACCGTGATCTTCCAGGTTCCGCCACCCAACTTTGAAGAAGGGGCCGCGCTTGTCCGTATCGACGAGCTTCGTCGCGAGCTACGCCACTACGTGGCTGAGCCCAAGCGCTGGGTCGGCCAGATCCGGCGCGTTCTAGCAGCACGAGCGATCCAGGGTTCCAACAGCATCGAGGGATTCAACGTGTCCGTCGAGGACGCCGTCGCTGCTATCGAGGGCGACGAGCCATCAACGGCAAGCGATGAGGACTGGCAGGCGGCGCAGGGTTACAGGCGCGCGATGACATACGTGCTTCAACTCGCTCATGACGATCATTTTGTGTACAGCCCCCAGGTGATGAGCAGCCTGCACTTCATGATTGCCGAGCACTCCCTGAAAGCCGGCCCGGGCCTCTGGCGATCTGGCCCCATCTGGGTGCGCAACGACGCGACGGGCGAAGTCGTGTACGAGGGCCCCGACGGTGAGGAGGTCCCCGGTCTCATTGATGAGTTTGTAACTCAGTTGTCAACAGACCAGGAGATCCCCGTCCTGGTCAGAGGGGCGATGGCCCATCTCAACCTTGTCATGATCCAACCGTTCAGGGATGGGAATGGTCGCCTGGCCCGATGTCTACAGACCCTCGTTCTGGGTCGCGACCGTATCCTTGAGGCGCCCTTCTCGAGTATCGAGGAGTACCTGGGCCGCAACACCGAGTCTTATTACAGAGTGCTCGCCGAGGTCGGCAAGGGTCGTTGGGACCCTGAAGGAGATGCTCGGCCCTGGGTCCACTACTGCCTCGAGGCTCACTATGTACAGGCTGCAAGCGTATTGCGGCGCGTACGGGAGTCCGAGTTGATCTGGAGCAAGCTCAACGTGCTCAGGCAAAGGCATGGCCTCGCGGAACGCACGATCCCCGCCCTGTTCGACGCCACAATCGGCCTGCGTGTGCGTAACTCCTCTTACCGCGTCGTACTCAAGGGATGGGATGAGGAGATCTCCAATCAGGTGGCGACCAGCGACCTGCGGGCAATGGTCCAAGCGGGCCTCCTCAAACAGCTTGGGGCAAAGCGCGGTACCTACTACCGAGCCGCCGATCCGCTGCAATCGATCGCCACCGAAGTCAGAAGCGATCGGGTACCGATCGATGCATCCTCGCTATTTACTTGACCGGCAAGCCTGCGTGGTTACCACCAAGCGGCGAGAGCAGCAGGTCCACGAGCACGCGCGGGTCGCGCCTGATACGAACACCGCCCGCCCCGGTCGAGCCGGGAGGTCTTTTTTAAGATCGATTTGGGCGGGGTCGCGCAGCTTGTTTAGACGGCCCGTTTGGATAAGCCGCTCGTCGACCGCCCCGAGGCGGCCCTCGAAGGTGGTGTAGACGGGGGTCCCGAGCGCGACGGCCTCGCGGTTCATCGTGCCGCCGGCGGAGATCACCAGGTCTGCGTGGGCGATCAGCGACTGGGCGTCGATCGCCTGCTCAGGCACCACGAAGCCGCTGACGGCGCGCAGCTCTGCGCGCTGGTCCCCGGTGCGGGGCAGCAGCACCGACTGCACGCCCTCCGAGCCGGCCGCGTCCCGCAGGCGCTCCAGCACCCCCGCGAAGAGGTCGTTCTCGAAGCGGTGGTAGAGCGAGACCTCCGGCGGGGTGCGCACCACGACGATCGGCCTCGCGGGGTCGAGCCCGAGCTGCGCGAGGATCGCGGGGTCGGGCTGGAGGTCGGCGAGGTAGTACTCCTCCTTGAGCCCCTCGTAGGCGCGGATCTTGCCGCTCGCCCCGTAGCGCTCCAAGCGCTCCGGGGGGATCGCGTCGGGAACGACCACCGTGCGCGCTAGACGGCAGTTGATGTGGTGCTGCGCCGTGGCCCACTCGTAGTCGAACATCGTGGCGCTGGGGATCCGCAGCAGCGCCGCGGCGACGCTCACGTCGTTCGAGCCGTGGCCGAGCGCGATGTCAAAGCGCGCTTGCCCAAGGCCCGCACGCCCGATGCGCCTCCCGCCGGCGCCCGTCCTGCCTGCGTCGCTGCTGTCTGCCCCGCCGTCACGAGCCTCCGTCCGTGCCCAGCGCACAAGCGCAGCGGAGCGCAGGGCCAGACCGCCGGCCTTCGCGGCCAGCCGCTCGCCGCGGTGGCGTCCGATCGCTGTGTGGGGGATCTGAAAGCGGCGCAGCAGCCCGAGCGTCTGAGCGAAGTCGCGGGCGGTGACCCGCACCTCGTGGCCATCGCGCTCCAGCGCCTCGATCACGGGCCGCATCACGAGCACGTGGGGGCTGTTGGTGAGGTCGATCCAGACGCGCATCCTGGCGGACGGTATCGTTGACGCGCTCATGCTCGTCTTGGCCTCGGTCACCGAGTCGGTCGTCACGGCCACCTGGCACTTCGTCCGCGACGGGGGATTGCCGGCGGTGTTCGTGCTGATGGCGCTCGGCTCAGCGTGCATCCCGATCCCCTCGGAGGTCGTGATGCTGTTCGCGGGCTTCGCCGTCGCCGACCCGGGGGGCTCGGGCGCGGGCGCGCACCACCACCACCTGACGATGACCGGCATCGTGCTGGCGGGCCTGCTGGGCACGCTGGTGGGCTCGTGGGTCGCCTACGCCGTCGGTCGCGGGGGACGCCTGGAGTTGATGGAACGCCACGGCCACCTGGTGCACATGGGCCCCGCTCAGATCGAACGCGCCGACCGCTGGTTTCAGCGCTACGGCGACCCAGCGGTGCTCTTCGGCCGCATGATCCCGCTGGTGCGCGCCTTCGTCTCGCTCCCCGCGGGCGTGGCGAAGATGCCGCTGCTGCGCTTCTCGGTGCTGACCACGATCGGCTCGATCCCCTGGGTGCTCGCGCTCGCCCTCGCCGGCCACGCGCTCGGCGGCGAATGGACCAGCGTGCGCAAGGGCTTCGAGTACTTCGACTACGTGCTGCTCGCGCTGATCGTGGTGGGCGTCGGCTACTGGATCGCCCGCCGCCGCCGCGGGGGACCGGAGGCGGGCGGGGACGCGCTCGTCGAGGAGGCCGATCCAAGGTCGGCCGGCGAGTCGGCGCCTGTGGACGTGGGCTAGCCCGCCCGGCGACCCTCTGGTCCGAGCCTCCACGATGCCGTCAGGGCTCTCTACGCGCCACGCGATCATCCTTGGCTTGGTGCAGGGCCCCACCGAGGTGCTGCCGGTCTCCTCCTCGGCCCACATCGCGCTGCTTCCTCGCCTGGCGCGCTGGCGCGATGCGCAGATCGACGCCGAGCTGCGCAATTCTTTAGAGGTGGCGCTGCACGCGGGCACCGCCGCCGCGTTGCTGATCGCCCTCCGCGGCGAGCTGGTGCACACGATCGCCCGGAGATCGCCCGGCGAGCTGGATGGCCGCACCGCGGCGACGGCTGCGCTGGCACTCGCCCCGCCGGCGCTCGCGGGGTACCTCCTGGAGCGCCGGTTGGAGCGCCGCCCGAGCACCCCGCGCGCGCTCGCCGCGGGCCTCGCGCTGGGCGGGGCCGCGCTGGCGCTGGCGGACTCCCGGGCGGGTACGCGCACCCTCGCGGACGCTGGACCCCGCGACGGCCTGGCGCTCGGCGTCGCCCAGGCGCTCGCCCTGCTTCCGGGCGTTTCGCGCAACGGCGCGACGCTCGCCGCCGCCCGCTCGCGCAGCTTCGCCCGCGGCGAGGCCCACGCCCTCTCCTGGCTCGCGGGCCTTCCTGTGATCGCCGGTGCCGCGGGGTTGAAGGCACGTCGCCTCGCCCAGCGTGGCGCGCCATCCGGTGCGGCCCCCGCCCTCACCGCGGGAGCCATCGCAGCCTTCCTCTCGACCCTGGCGAGCGCCCCGCTGATCCACCCCGGCAGGCGCGGCCGTGCGCTGTGGCCGTTCGCGCTCTACCGCGGAGGGTTGGCGCTGCTGGTCGTCTGTCGCCCAGCCTGATCCCTCCTGCTGATTCCTCCTGCCAGCCCGCCCGCCGCTGCCACACTCCCCCGATGCTCGTCCTCACCCTCGCCCTCGGCGCGTCGCTCTGCTACGGCGTTTCGAACTTCCTCGGGCCACAGCTCGTGCGCCGGCACGAGCTCGTCACGGTGCTGGTCCTCTCGCAGCTCGCGGCGCTCGCGGCGTGCGCGCTCTATCTCGCGCTCGACGGGGGGAGGTCGCTGCCGTCGAACGACACGTGGCTGGCGCTGCTTGCGGGCATCGGAAACGCAGGCGGGCTGATCGGCTTCTACAAGGCGGCCGAGCTCGGGCCGCTGTCGGTGGTGGCGCCGATCGGGGCGTCCGGGGCGGTGATACCCGTGGTGTGGGGGCTGGCGTCCGGCGACGCCCTGCGGGTGCCACAGGCGGCCGGACTGGTGCTCGCGATGGGTGGGGCGGTGCTTGTCGCACGTCGCTCGAGCACCGGGCACCAGCTCTCTGCGCGCGAGGTGGGTGGGATCCAGGACCATCGCGCGGCTGTGCTGTGGGCGTCGGCGTCGGCGGTCGCCTTCGGGGTCTTCCTCACCGCGCTGCCAAGGGCCTCGGTCCACGGGCGCGCGTGGGCGCTGTTCGACGCGCGACTTGCGCTACTCGCGCTACTCGCGGTCTGGGCTGGGCGTGAGCTCGCGGCGATCAGACTGGCCCGCACCAGCGCGCTGCTCGCAGTTCCCGGCCTGCTGCTGGTGATCGGGACGGTCATGTACACCACGGCGGCCGACCACGGCGAGCTCTCGCTCGTGTCCGTGTTGGGCTCGCTGTTCCCGGTCGTCACCGTCGGCCTCGGGGTGGCGCTGCTCGGCGAGCGCCTGTCGCGTGCTCAGGTCATCGGGGTCGCCGCGGCGCTCACCGGCATCGCGCTAATCGCGCTGTAGCTGCAACGCGTTCCCCTGACGGCGCCGCTCGGAACGCGCGTGTACGCGCCGCGGGAGCACAAGCGCAGCGAGGGCAAGACTCCCGCCACCGGACCGGGCACACGGCTCCCGCCACCGGACCGCGCACAATAGAGAGCGATGACCGACACGCTGCTCGGCACCGCGCTCGGCGGGCGCTACCGGTTGGATGCCCAGATCGGCAAGGGCGGGATGTCCACGGTCTACCGCGCCTTCGACACGGTGCTCGAACGGCCGGTGGCGATCAAGCTGATGCACCGCGAGATCGCCTCGGACTCCGACCAGCTGGAGCGCTTCCGGCGCGAGGCGCGCGCCGTGGCGCAACTGAGCCATCCGCACATCGTCACCGTCATCGACGCCGGCGAGGAGGTGTGGGCGGGTGAAGAGCGGGGCGAGGGGCAGGTTGGATCGACGGGGGCGGCAGCGGGCGACGGCGTCGTGGGAGGCGGGGCGGACAGGGGCGCCACCGGCGGGGAGACCGGCGCCGACGGCGAGGGCTACAGAGGCGGAACTCCCTACATCGTCTTCGAGTACGTCGACGGCGAAACGCTGAAGGCGCTGATCCGCCGCACCGGGCCGCTTGAGATCACCGAGGCGCTCGCCTACGCGATCGAGATCGCCCGGGCGCTCGGGGCCGCTCACGAGCACCACATCGTGCACCGTGACGTGAAGCCCCAAAACGTGCTGCTCACCGCGGAGGGCACCGCCAAGATCACCGACTTCGGCATCGCGCGCACGCTCACCGAGCAGGGGCTCACTCTGGAGGGGCGTGTGCTCGGCACGACCGACTACGTCTCCCCCGAGCAGGCCCTTGGGCACCCCGTGACGGGGCAGTCGGACGTCTACTCGCTGGGGGTGGTGCTCTACGAGCTGCTCACCGGGGCGGTCCCGTTCACCGGGGCGAACCCGGTCTCGGTCGCGATGCGCCACGTCCGCGAGGAGGTACCCGACGTGCAGCACCGCCGGCCGGAGGTCTCCGCCGCGACCGCCGCCGTCGTGGACCGCGCGACCGCCAAGGACCTCGCCCGGCGCTACCCCGACATCCCCTCGCTGCTGATCGACCTCGAGGAGGTGCTGGCGGTCGAGGCCGCGCGCGCGGGGGAGGCCACCGGGGAGGTCACGACCGTGCTGCGCTCACTGCCCGGCCCCGCGCGGCAGCGGCTGCCGTGGCACATGCGCCACCCCGTCCGCTGGCTCGGCTCGCTCGCGCTGCTGGGCGGCCTGCTCGCGTTGGGGCTGGTGCTCGCCGCCGGCCACACCCACCGCGGCGTCGCCGCCGACGTGGAGGCCAAACCGGGACTCACGCCGGTCCCCCTGGAACAGACCTCGGCCCACGACTACAACCCCTACGGCAACGAGCTCGAACACCCCGCTCAAGTCGCCAACGTGGTCGACGGGGACCCCAACACCGCCTGGAGCACCGAGCACTACCGGGGCGACACCCTTGGGCGCAAGCCCGGAACGGGCGTGTACGTCAACGCGGCCCCCGGGCTGCGGGCCCGCGCAATCGAGGTCCAGACGTCCACACCCGGGCTCACCGCGGCCGTCTACGCCGCGAGAGCGTTCGACTCGGGCCTCCCCTACGGGGCTCCACAGAGCCTCCCCGAACGCGGCTGGACGCAACTCGCCCCGCCGCGGACCATCCCCGCACAGATCACGATCCCGCTCGACACCCGCGGCGTCCGCTTCCGCTACTACCTGCTGTGGATCGCCCACCTGCCCCCGGGCGGCGAAACCGCAGCGGTGTCGGATGTGACGCTTTTCAAGTAGACGCGCCACGGAGAACCTGGGGTTGCGCCACGTCTCGGGGTGCTGGCCTGCGCCGCCGGGCGTGCGGAGGAGGCCGCGGCTGGTGTGGGCTTGCCGGCCACGGTCTCGACTGTGCCGGGCCAGGTCAAGTCAGCGGGGCGGAAGTGGGGGCGTAGCACCTGCGCGCTGTGGGGATGTTTCGCGTGTTGAGCTGCGGCCTTACAATTCCAGGTAATGCGCCGACGTCTCCGCTCGGCGGCCCCTGTCCGCTTCCACCGGCATATGCTGCCCCAGCTAGTGGTGGACGGGGCGCTGGTCACGCTCGCCTATCACTTTGCGTTCCAGCTGCGCTTTGACCAAGGGCTGCCCCACCGCTACGAGCTGCTGCGGGAACGCACGATCTGGTGGGTCGTGCTCGGGAGTGTGGGGGTGTTGGTGCTCGCGCGGGTGTACCTGCGCAGCTGGAGCTACTCGGGGCAGCGCGACTACGAGTCGGTCCTGCGGGGGGTGGCGGCGGTCGTGCTGCTCACGGTCGTCGGCGTGGCGGTGGCGCGGCCCGTGCAGGTCCCCTACGGCCCCTTTCACCACGGCGAGCCCACGGGGGTGATCGCGGTGGACCTGCCGGTGGGGGTGATCGTGCTGTTCTTCCTGCTGGCGCTGGTGGCGTTGGTGGGGGTGCGGGTGCTCGCGCGCGCGGTCCACGAGCGCCGTCTGCCGGGGGCGTTCCGCGGCGTGCGCGAGGGGGAGCGCGGCGTGCTGATCGTCGGCGCGGGCGACGGGGGCCGGCTGGTGCTGCGGGAGATCGTGCGCAACCGTGGGCTCGGCCTGGCGCCGGTGGGCTTCCTCGACGACGACCCCCGCCTGCGGGGGCTGCGGATCGAAGGGGTCAGGGTGTGGGGCGACACCGAGAGCGACCTGCCCCGCATCCTCGAGGAGTCCGAGCCCGAGGAAGTGATCATCGCGATCCCCTCCGCCCCCGGCTCGACGCGCGCGCGCGTGGTGCGCGAGTGCCGCGCACGGGGGATCCCGGTGCGCACGCTCCCCACGGTCTTCGAGCTGCTCCAGAACCGGAGCCCGTCCAGCGCGGGCACGATCGCGCGGCAGGTGCGCGAGGTGCGCGTCGAGGACGTGCTCGGCCGCGAGCCGGTGGTGATGGAGCTCGACCGTGTGGGCGCCTACCTCGCGCGGGAGGCGGAGGTGCTGGTGACCGGCGCGGGAGGCTCGATCGGCTCGGAGCTGTGCCGGCAGATTGCGCACGTGGGCCCGCGGCGGCTGGTGCTGCTCGACCACGCGGAGGACAACCTGTTCGCGATCCAACGGGAGCTGCTCGACGAGCGCCACGTGCCGCCGGCGGCGCTGGCGGCGGTGCTGGCGGACTGCAAGGAGGGGGAGCGGATGCGGGAGGTTCTCCACGAGTACCGCCCCACCGTGGTGTTCCACGCCGCCGCGTACAAGCACGTGGGGCTGATGGAGTCCAACCCGGTGGAGGCGGTCCGCAACAACGCGATTGCGACGCAGATCGTGGCGCAGGTCTGCGGGGAGCTCGGGGTGGAGCGCTTCGTGCTGGTCTCGACGGACAAGGCGGTCGCCCCGGCGACGGTGATGGGGGCCTCGAAGGCGCTCGCAGAGCTCGCGCTGGAGGGCGCTGCGGCCCGCCACCCGGCGACGGTCTACAAGGCGGTGCGCTTCGGCAACGTGCTCGGCTCCTCCGGCAGCGTGGTGCCGATCTTCCGCCGGCAGATCGCGCGCGGGGGGCCGGTGACGGTCACCGACGAGCGGATGACGCGCTACTTCATGACGATTCCCGAGGCCGTCCAGTTGATCATTCGCGCGGGCTCGCTGGGGTTCCCGCACGTTCCGCGCACGGCCGAGGTGCTGGTGCTCGACATGGGCGAGCCGGTGCGCATCGTGGAGCTGGCACGGGCGATGATCGAGCTCTCCGGCCTCGACCCCGACCGCGACATCGAGGTCGAGATCGTGGGCCGCCGGGCGGGGGAGAAGCTGCACGAGGAGCTGTTCAACCCCTACGAGCGCCCCCGGCCGACCTCCACCGAGAAGATCGTGCTCGCCGAGCGCGAGCCGCTCGCGCCGGAGGTGGTGGAGGAGATGTTCGCGGAGATCAACCTGCTGGTGCTGGAGGGCGACGCGGCGGGCCTCGCCGCGAAGGTCGCGGACCTGACCTCGCAGGCGCGTAACCGCGACGATCGGATGCCCACCCACCCCTCCACCGACCTGGAGCCGGTGGCCGCTGGGGCGGGGGAGCCTGTAACCGCGCCGGAGGCGCCTGTCCCACTCATACACTCTGGCGACGCATGACCGCACCGCTGCTCGCCCTCTCGCTCTCCAACAAACTGATCGAGGTCGGCGCCCTGGCTGCCTTCGCGGGCCTGGTGGGGATCGCCGTGCTCTCGCTGCTCGTCTTCTCGCAGGCGCGCGAGATCAAGCGGCTGCGCGAGTGGGCCGGGCGCGCGCCGGAGCGCGCCGCGGAGTTGGAGCAGCGGGTCAGCGCCGAGGCGGCCATCCGCATCCAGCGCACCGTCCAGCCGGTTCCCCGGGCCACTCCGGTGGTGGCCCGACCGATCGGAGATCGGCCAGCGGTCGCCGCGGGGCCCGCGGCGGGCCTCGCCGGTGGGGTGGCGGCCACCGCTGCGGGCGAGGCCGTCCCCGGCCAGCCCACGCCCTCCGATCAGCCCACCCCGACGCCGGTGCCGGGCCAGCCGGCGTTTGTGCCCTCGGTGCAGTCGCCGCCGTCCAGCAATGGCCCTGAGGCCCCGGTTCAGCCGCCGGCCGCGGCCGGCGTGGCGCAGGCGGCGGACAACTCGAAGCCGGCGGAGGACCAGAAGCCCGAGGATCAGAAGCCCGAGTCCACCTCGACGGGCGAGGAGGACGCTCTCCAGCCCGCGGGCGCTTCGAGCGATGCGCAGGGCGAGCAGGTTGCGACCAGGGCCGAGCCGGTCGCTGCCGCCCCCGAGCCGGAGACCGAGGCCGAGCCGGGCAGGGTCGCACCGGCAACGGTGGCGGCGGTCGCTGCCGCCACAGGGTCCGCCGCGGTGGCGTCACGTGTCTTGGAGCCCGTCCGCCCCGTGCCGGCGCGCTCGCCGGCTCCACCGGTCCCCGCGCGACCCGCGACAGCGGCGCCCGCGCGCCCCCCGCTGCCCCCCGCCCGTCTGTGTCTGGGCGTCCTGCTCCCATTGCTCAGGGCCGGGGGGAGGGGTCTCGGGAGGGGAGGGAGACGGGGTTCCAGTTCCTGCGGGAAGAGGAGCGCTCGCCGCGGAGGGCGACGGCGCTGATCGTGGGCGGGGTGTTCGTGGGCGTGGTGGTGTTGGTGGCGGTGCTGCTCTCGCTCGGCGGCGGCTCGGGCAAGCCCGTCCCGGGAAGCACGCAGGCGAGCTCCGCCTCCTCAGGGGGGCGTACCCACCGTGCGCACCACGCCTCGACGTCGTCGGCGAGCCCAGCGGAAACGCACGTAGTGGTGCTCAACGCCACGGAAACGAACGGCCTCGCCCACCGGCTGTCGGGAGACCTGCAGCAGGGCGGCTACACGCTCGCGACCGCGCTGAGCGCAAACCCCCCCAGCCGCTCGACGTCGGTGGTGGAGTATGCGAACGGCCACCGCACCGAAGCGCAGCACGTGGGCCAGACGCTCGGCATCGGCGAAGTGCAGCCGCTGGAAGGCGCGGTCGCGCCGCTCGTGGGCGGGGCAAGCGTGGTGGTGATCGCGGGCGCCGACCAGGCCGCGGCGGGCTCGGGCGAAACCCCGGCCGGTGCGACCTCCGGGGCGTCCTCGGGCAGCGGGGCGTCGGGCGCTGGGGAAGCCCAGGCCGGCGAAGCGACCCCGGCCGGTGGGGAAGCCGCCGGTGGCGCGACCGGGTGAGGGCTCCTTGACGGGCGGGTGGGAACTGAATACCCCGACGGCGAGCTTCCTCGACATCCCGGCCCGCTCACGCAAGCCGCGCGAGCGGGGCCTCACGCACGTGCTCGACCGGGGCCTGTCGCTCGCGGAGGTGGACGGTCTCGTGGAGACCGCGGGGGAGTGCGTGGACATCGTCAAGCTGGGGTGGGGCACGGCGCTCGTGAGCGAGAACCTGCGCCCCAAGTTGGAGCGCTACGCCGCGCACGGCATCCCCGTGGTGCTCGGCGGCACGCTCACCGAGCTGGCGGTGCGCCAGGGCCGCGTCGAGGGCCTGATCGCGTGGCTGCGCGAGCTGGACCTGCGCCACGTCGAGGTCTCCGATGGCACGATCGCGCTGGAGGGAGAGGTGAAGACGCACCTGATCCGCACGCTGGTCGCGGCCGGGTTCACGGTGCTCGCGGAGGTCGGCAGCAAGGACGCGGCGCACATCATGGCCCCGTACGTGTGGGTGGAGCAGATCGAACGCGACCTGCAGGCCGGCGCGTGGAAGGTGATCGCGGAGGCGCGCGAGTCGGGCACCGCGGGCATCTACCGCGCCGACGGGGAGGTGCGCAGCGGCCTGATCGACGAGATCGCGCACGCGGTGGACCCCGAGCGGATGGTCTTCGAGGCGCCGCGCAAGGAGCAGCAGGTGTGGCTGCTCGACTTCTTCGGCAGCGAGTGCAACCTCGGCAACATCGCCCCGAACGACGTGCTCTCCCTGGAGACGCTGCGGCTGGGGCTGCGCTCGGACACCGTGGAGCGCTTTGCGCTGGGCGGGCAGGATTGAGGATGGGCTCCGCCCCACAGGGGGGCTCCGCTGGGCGGCGTTCGTATGGCGAGACGGGGCAGGCTCAGAGGCTGGCGCGCGTGGTGTTTGCGGTGTTGGTGGTGGCGTGCTTTGCGGCGTTCGGGGTCACACAGCGGCTCAAGCACACCCCGACGCCGGTGCAGGAATTCAAGATGGACACAGCCTTCACGCCGACCCGCGTACCGGCCGCGGCCTGTCGCGGGAGGGTGCCGGCCCGGCTGGTGAACTCCAGCGGCCGGGTCGAGTACCTCGCGTTCAAGATCGCGCAGGCCGACGGGGTGACTGTCGAGATCGTCAACTCGGCGAACCACCGTGTGGCCTCGGTCGTGCGCGACCTTCCGGTGGAACGGTACAAACCACTGTCGCTGTGCTGGAACGGCCAGCTGGGGCCGACGGAGCGTGGCGGGCTGGCGCCCCCCGGCGAATACCGCCTGCTGGTGCACCTGCACAGCCAGGACCTCACGCGGTACTCCACAGGCAGCTTCCGACTGGAAGGGCGCCCGTGAGCCTCCGTGGTTGGCACCGCCGCGCGGCGGCACCGGGCACGGATGCCCGGCGCACACCACGCCCGGTCTGCGAACGCACACACGTGGACGATCCCCAATGAGCACCCTGACGCTCGCCACCGCGCACGGTCTCGGCGAGGCGGCCGAGAAGCTGGGGGTGGTGGCGGTGGCGCTGCTGGCGGCGGTGGCGGTCCTCGCACGCACCCCGCGGGTGTCAGAGCGGGCCCGCGCGGCGGCGATGTTGGGGGCGCTGGTGCTGACGCCGGTACTGCTGGTGGTGGACATCTGGCACACGTCGCAGCTGACCCACCTGCGCAACCAGCCCGCGAAGGCCGCCGCGGCGGTCGTCCTGGGCCTGGCAGTCGTCGCCGCGCTCGCGGTGCTCATCCACAGGCGCCCCCGGGCGTTCCCGCTGCTGGCCGTGCTCGCGCTGCCGTTCCGCCTGCCGATCTCCACCGGCGGCAGCGCCTCGAACCTGTTGATCCCGCTCTACCTGGTCGTGGGCGCGGGCGCGCTGGCCTACGCGGTCCCCCGAATTTCAGGTGTCCACCTACCCTCCCCGCCGCCCGTGGTGCCACCCGCTGCGCCCGAGCCCGCGGGGAACGGCACGCCTCCACCGGCGCGGGAGGGTTGGTTCGCCCGCCTGGTCTCCCCGCGGGGCCTCGAATGGCTGCTGGCGGCCTCGGTCGTGCTGTACGGCGTGCAGGCGGCCTACTCGGCGGACTTCTCGAAGGCGCTGGAGAACGTGGTCTTCTTCTACGTGCCGTTCGCGCTGCTGTTCGCGCTGCTGCGCGAGGTGCGCTGGACGCGCGAGCTGCTGCTGCAGTGCCTCGCGGTCGCGGTTGCGCTGGCGGTCGTGTTCGTGGGGGTGGGGTTCGTGGAGTACCACCGCAAGCAGCTGTTCCTCAACCCGAAGGTGGTGGCCGCGGACGAGTACGGCAACTACTTCCGGGTGAACTCGCTGTTCTTCGACCCCAACATCTACGGGCGCTTCCTGGCGCTCGTGATGGTGGCGGTGACGACCGCGGTCCTCTGGAGCGTGCGCCGGCGCGAGGTGCTGGCGGGGGGCGCGGTGCTGCTGTGGTTGCTGGGGGGGCTCGTGACGAGCTTCTCGCAGTCGAGCATCGCGGCGCTGCTGCTCGGCCTGGCGGTGCTCGCGGCCTACCGCTGGGACGTGCGCGGCACGCTCTACGTGGCCGCGGCGCTCGCGGCGGTCGCGCTGATCGCGGTGGCAGCGGCGCCAGCGAGCCTGCACCTCGGCCTGAGCGGCAGAGGGGGTTCGGCGAGCAACGCGACGAGCGGGCGCACGAAGCTCGTCGAAGGCGGGCTGCGCCTGTTCGCCGACCGCCCCCTGCAGGGCTTCGGGCCGGGCTCCTTCGCGCAGGAGTACCGAAGCCACGAACACGTCGCGAGCGACAGCGCGACCTCGGCGTCGCACACGATCCCGGTGACGGTTGCGGCGGAGCAGGGGATCGTGGGCCTGGCGCTGTACGCGGCGCTGCTCGTGTCGGCCTTCGCGGTGTTGTTCAGAGGGCCAGGGCGCTCGCCTCCGAAAATCGCCCTGGCGGCGTGCTTCGCGGCGCTCGTGCTGCACACCTTCGTCTACGCGGACTTCCTGGAGGACCCGATGACCTGGACCCTGCTGGGGATCGGTGTCGCGCTTGCCTACACGACAGGCGCCGGCGAGGTGCAGCGCCATGCCGAGCCGGACATGGAGCCGGCGGCGCTGAGAAGCTGAGGGCGTGCGGGACTACCTGAGGCGCCTCCTCACCACCGGCGCGGCCTACCAGGCGGCGGAAATCGTTGCCAAGGGGATCGCGCTGTTCACGCTGCCGCTCTACACGCGCCACGTCTCCCGCGGCGAATACGGCGCCTACAACACACTGCTGACCTCGGTAATCCTCGCCTCGATCGTGCTGCGCCTGGGCGTCGGCGAGGCGTTCGTCCGCTTCTACTTCGAGGACTCCGACGCGACGCGGCGGGAGCGCATCGCGCGCACGGCCACCGCCACCGTGGCATGGACGACGACGGTGGCTGCGCTGGTGGCGGTCGCGTTCGCGGGCCCGCTCTCGCGCCTGCTGCTCGGTGAAGCCAACCCGGAACTGCTCGACTGCGCGGTCGTTGGCCTGTGGGCATTCACGAACCTGGAGATGGCCTACGCGCAGCTGCGCGTGGACGAACGCGCGCGCGCCTACATGTACGCCTCTGCCGCCAACGTGGCGATGACGGTCGTGTTCACGGTCGCGCTGGTGGTGTTCGCCGGCGAGGGTGCGCGCGGCCTCCTGCTGGGCAACTTCGGTGCCTCCGCGCTCGTGGTGCTGGGCCTGTGGTGGGCGCTGCGCCGGCGCTTCTCGCTGCGCGTGCGCCCCCCCGACCTGGGTGCGATGCTGCGCTTCGGGCTGCCCACGGTGCCGGCCGACGCGAGCGTGTACGCGCTGCAGGTTGTGGACCGCCTCTACATCTTCCGCGCCTACTCCCACGACGCGGCGGGGGAGTACTCGGTCGCGCTGCAGCTGGCGACGGTCGTGTTCGTGTTCGTGCGCGGCTTTCAGTACGCGTGGCCGCCGCTGGCCTACTCGGTGCAGAGCGACCGTGAGGCGGCGCGGCTGTACTCGCTGGTCACCACCTACTTCGTGCTGGGCACCGGCGCGGTCGTCTGCGCGGTCGCGCTGCTGGGTCGCTGGATGGTGCGGCTGCTCGCCGCGCCGTCGTACTTCGGCGCGCACACTGCCCTGCCGTGGTTGGCGCTCGGGTGGACGCTGTACGGGCTCTACCTGGTGCTGATCGTGATCACCGGCCGCGCGCGGGTGACCCAGCGCAACCTCCCGCCGGCGCTCGCGGGCCTCGCGGTCAACGTGGTGCTGCTGCTCATACTCGTGCCCACCTCTGGCGCGGGGCTGGGCATCGCGGGCGGGGGCCTCGCGCTGTGCGGGGCGTACGCGGCGATGCTCGTGGTCCTGCACCTGCTCACCCGCGGCGTGTTCGCGGTCGGCTTCCAGTGGGGGCGCCTCGCGCAGCTGAGCGCGATCCTCGCGGGCGTGGCGGTCTCGGGCGAGCTGCTGCTCCCCACCGCCGGCCTCGGCGGCCTCGCGCTGCGCGTGGCGTGGCTTCTGCTGATCCCGGCGCTCTTGGCGCTGACGCGCTTCTTTCCCCCCGCCGAGCGCGCCCAGGCGCGCCTGCTGCTCGCCGACGCCCGCCGGCGGGTCGCCACGTTCCGCGCTGGCGGTGGCGCCGTCGAGGCGTACGCGGAGGACCCGCTGCGCGACCTGTGAGGGAGTGGCCGGGTGCAGGAGCGCGGCCAGCGCGCGGTTCGCGTGGGCCAGACCTGACGGGAGGACAGTGTCTCACAGTGCCACGGAGTGGTACCATGCGCGGTAGATGCCCGAGACGACCGATCACTTCACCCTTCGCTTCCGCCCCGGGGTGGGGGCGCGGCTGCGGACGCAGGCGCGGCGGATGGGCTATGCGCCGCGGACACTGGCGCAGCGCTATGTGGACGAGGGCCTGCGCGGGGACGAGCATCCCCTGGTGCGCTTCAGCGACGGCCCGAGCGGCCGGCGCGCAGCGCTGGTCGGCAGCGGATTGGACGTGTGGGAGGTGATCGCGGCGGCGAAGGAGAACGGGAACGACCTGGAGGAGACCGCGGCGCTGCTCGGGATCCCGGTGGGGCTGGTGCAGGCGGCGGTCGCCTACTACGGGTCCTTTCCCCAGGAGATCGACGAGCAGATCGCGGACAACGAGGCGGAGTGGGAGCGGGGCTACGCCGCGTGGGAGGCGGGGCAGAGGGCGCTCGGCGGGTGAGGGCGCTGCTCGACGAGCAGCTCTCCGGGCGGATCGCGCAGCTGCTGCGCGAGCGCGGCCTGGACGTGGAGGCTGTGGTGGAGCGCTCGGACCTCCTGCAGGCGCCTGACCACGAGGTGATCGCGGCGGCGGCGCGCGAGGGGCGGGCGGTGGTGAGCAACAACATCAAGGACTTCCGGCCGCTCGCCGCGGAGCGCGTGAGCGACGGTCGCGGCCACGCCGGGCTGATTCTCCCGCCTGCCTGCCGCAGCCGCAGCCGAGAGGCGACGGGAGCCCTCGCGGACGCGATCGAGGCGGTGATGCGCGCCCACCCCGACGGCATCCCGAGCGCAGAGCACTGGATCGCGCCGCTGTAGAGGTACGCCCCCGGCTACCCGCCTGCACTCGCGCGGTTGTAGGCCGCTGCGGCCTCGCGCAGTCCTTCGCCCCGCTCGGGGTGCAGCGTCGCGGTGACATGGCGCCAGTAGCGCCGCGGGGAGTGGCCGGGAAGCAGGAGCGCGGCGAGTGCGCGCAGCGCGTAGCTCCAGGCGGTCAGCCAGCGCACCGCCCGCGCGGCAGCGGGGGGGTGGTGCTTGCGCATATAGAGGTCGCGGTTGCGCGCCATTTCCACGATCCGCCGCTCGGGCACCGCGCTGGTGGAGAGCTGCTCGTGGTGGACGGCCACGGCCGCGGGCACCCACAGGCTGCGCCAGCCGGCGTCGCGCAGGCGCCGGGCGAAGTCCACCTCGTCGGAGTAGACGAAGAACGCGGGGTCGAGGTAGCCGACCTGCTCCGCGGCTTCGCAGCGCACGAGCAGCGCGGCGGACTGGCACCAATCGACCTCGCGCGTGCGAGTCCCGCGGCTCTGCACGACCAGCCGGCGATGCAGGAGGAGCGCGCCGGCGAGCGCCGTGAGCGGCGTGGGGAAGCGCCACGCCGAGGCTTGTCCGTTGCCTGTCGCAGCGGTGCCCGAGCCGTCGGGCCGGCGCAGCGCGGCACCCGCGCAGGCCGCGTCGGGCCGGGCCTGGAGCGCCGTGTACAGCGCGAGCACGGCCCCCGGTAGCAGCTCGGAGTCCTCGTTGAGCAGCAGGGCGTAGCGCCCGTCCGCGCGGCGCAGCAGCTCGGAGTCGTTCAGCCCCTTCCCGCGCCGCTCGCCGAGCGCGATCACCTCGTCAACCGTGGGGTGTGCGCGCGCGGCCTCCGCGGAGCCGTCGCGGGAGCCGTTGTCGAGCACGAGCACCTCGGTCGCGAACGGCAGTGCGGCCCGCTCGCGCCCGATCGCGTCGAGCCCGCGCAGCAGGAGCTCCCGCTGGGAGGTGTTGACCACACAGAAGCTCAGCTCGATCTCATCGGCCACCCCCCTATTGTCTCCCGCGATGCGCGTGCACGTCGCCACGGCCGTAGGTATCTGATTTATCTGATACCGTAGGACGATGGTTCGGATGAGCACCACAGAAGTGGCCAGGAACTTCTCCTCGGTCATCAACCGGGTGGGCGCGGGGGAGGAGATCGAGATCTTCCGCAACGGCGCTCCGGTCGCGGAGCTGCGACCGCCGTCGCGGCCGCGGGGGATCACGGGCAGTGAGTTCAGGGAGCTGATGGCGAGCCTGCCGCCGGCCGATGAGGACTTCGCACGCGACGTCGAAGAGGCGCGCGGGAAGCTCGGCCTTCCCGGGTCCGCGTGGCCCTCCTCATAGATACCTCTGTCCTGGTCGATGCGGAGCGCAGCGAGCTCTACGAGCGCGCGCTCTCGGTGCGGGAGCGTGAGCAGGAGTGCTCGATCAGCATCGTCACCGTCAGCGAGTTGCTGCATGGCGTCCACAGGGCGGTGGGGGATCGCGTGCGCGCCCGACGCTTGGCGTTCGTGGAGGGAGTGCTGGCAAGGCTCGAGCCGATCCCGATCGGCCCCGAGGTGGCGCGCATCCATGCGGAGGT
The DNA here is from genome assembly GCA_963703395.1 of uncultured Solirubrobacterales bacterium. Lineage (GTDB taxonomy): Bacteria > Actinomycetota > Thermoleophilia > Solirubrobacterales > Solirubrobacteraceae > Palsa-744. The sequence goes on from OY969817.1 coordinate 3,227,210, forward strand.
CTGGGCCCGGTTGGAAGCCGACGGCGCGATCATCGGCGCGCACGATCTGTGGATAGCGGCCACCGCGCTCGCGCACGGCCTGACCGTCGCGACGTCCAACGCGCGCGAGTTCGATCGTGTCCCCGGGCTGCCGGTGCTGGCCGTTTGAGGCGAGGCGTCATCGGCGAGCCGCGTGGACCTATCGTCTGCGTCGATGCGCGTGCACGTCGTCGACCCCTCGGCCTATACGCCGCCGTACGACCACGCGCTCTGCCGGGCGCTGGGGATGGCGGGGGCGGAGGTAGAGCTGTTCACGAGCCGCTTTGCGTATGGCGAGGTCCCGCGGGCCGAGGGCTATGTGCGGCGCGAGTGCTTCTACCGCCTCGCGCACCGCGGGACGGCCGCGGGGCGGCGCTCGCGGGCGCGCCTGGCGCTGAAGCTGGCTGAGCACGTGCCGGACATGGCGCGCTACCGCCGCGCTGCGCGGGAGGCGGAGATCGTGCACTTCCAGTGGCTCACGGTGCAGCCGCTGGACGGACGCCTGCTCCCGCGGCGGCGCTCGACGGATTCGATGGCCCGCCCGCCGCGTCCCAAGCTGGTGCTGACCGCGCACGACGTGCTGCCGCGCGAGCCGCGCGCGGGGCAGCTGCGGGCGCAGCGGCGTCTGTACGAGCGCTTCGACGCGGTCGTGGTGCACTCCGAGCACGGCCGCACGCGGCTCGTGGGCGAGCTGGGGGTCGATCCGGACCTTGTGCACGTAATCCCGCATGGGGCGTTCGCGCACCTCGCCGAGGGACCGCCCGGGCCGCCGCCCCACGACACCGATGGGCCCGTCGTGCTCTGCTTTGGCCTGATCCGCCCGTACAAGGGCATCGACGTGCTGTTGAAGGCCTGGCGGGGAGCCGGCGGAGAGGGGATCGGGGTTGGCGGCGCGGAGCTGTGGATCGCGGGGATGCCCCGCATGGACATCTCCGCGCTGCTGGGCGATTCCCGCTCAGCGTCCATCCCCGGTGTACGACTGGACGCGCGCTTCATCCCAGACTCCGAGCTGCCCGCGTACTTCCGCCGTGCCGACCTCGTGGTGCTGCCCTACCTGCAGGCCGACCAGTCGGGCGTCCTGTTCACGGCGCTGGCCTTCGGCAAGCCGCTGCTGCTGAGCGACGTCGGCGGCTTTCCGGAGGTCGCGGCGAGCGGCGCGGCGCGCATGGTTCCGCCCGGCGACCCCGATGCCCTGCGCAGTGCGCTGCGCGAGCTGCTCGGCGATCCGACCGCGCTTGCGGAGATGGCCGACTGCGCGCGCGCGGCCGCGGAAGGTCCGTACTCGTGGGAGGCGGTCGCACACTCACACCTGGAGCTGTACGGGCGGCTGCTCGCCCGTTGATTCCTTGACCTACCGGTCCAGCCGGCGTCGCGCGCATCCGAGGGCAGACGGCCTCCGCCGATAGGACTTGACAAGTACCACGCGGTGTGCTTATAATCGTCCTATCCCGGTTACCCCGAGTAGCCGAGCGATGGAGACATAGGGTCTGTTTGCGTCCAACCCGCGGTCGGGCTTTCACTTTCGGCACCGTCGGGTAGCGGTCAATGGGAAGAGACATGTCGTCTCTCTGAGGGAGGCTGGCTTTCGCGTGCATTCGAGAGGGGAAGTGATGCGCTCAATTTCTTGGTGTTCCATTTTTGGCGGGCGGGTCGCCAGCGCGGTGGCTGTCGTGTCGGCACTCGTGCTCTGCGGTGGGGCCGCGCTCGCCGTGCTGTCACAGACCGCCGCGGCCGAAGAATGTCCCAACGCGGAGTTCCGCACGGGCCCCTCCGCGCACCTGCCGGACTGCCGCGCGTATGAGATGGTGACGCCGCCGTTCAAGGGCACGGGCTTTACATATTTCGGAGCGGGCAGCCGCAGCGGCCAATCGGCTCTGCTGTTTGTGACTGGTGGCACCCCGGGTCTGGAAAGCTTTTCGACTCTTTATAGCCCGGTGCCGGCGGGCGCCTATGCGACGCGACGCACGGCCTCGGGCTGGGTGAGCACGTCGCTCGACCCGCCCGCCACCGAATACCTGCCATTTCTGGAGGGTGGATTTACCAGCATCGGGGGCATCTCGTCCGAAGACGGGCCGGACAACCAGCTGATGGCGTGGATGGACCGTGGAGTCCGGCAGCCCGACAACCGGATCGACTTCTTCGCGCGCCGGCCCGACCGCTCGATCGTCGATATCGGCCCCGCGCTGCCGCCGACGGCGCCGGTGGAACCGCCCAGGGAACTGGGTGTACGGGCAGCTCTGGATGGGTATGGATTCTCGAGCAGTGCGCCGCTCTCGGGCAATGCGTCGCACTATTTCTTCACCCTCGGGCATTTGCATTGGCCGTTCGACGGCACCGAAGATGGGCTTACCTCCCTATATGAGTATGTGGGGACGGGCAACTCGACTCCTCTGCTGGTAGGAGTCGATGACAACGACACTGTGATCTCCCAGTGCGGGACGTGGCTCGGCGCCGGCGACGGCGTTCAGTCGGGTACCACCTCTGGTCACAATGCCGTCTCCACCGACGGCAACACGGTGTTCTTCACGACGGCTGCGGAACATGCAAACATCAACGGCGCGACCTTCTGCAAAGGCAGTGGGCCCCCGGTCCGAGAGCTGTTCGCGCGGATCGACAACGGGCTGCCCGACGCGCATACGGTCGCGATCTCCGAGCCTTCGAGGGAAGACTGCTCGGCGTGCGACACCGAAGCGAGCGTGCTCGCGAATGCGAGCTTTCAAGGCGCTTCCGAGGATGGCTCGAAGGTGTTCTTCACCACCACGCAGCCGCTGCTCGGCAGCGACACGAGCGAAAATCTCTACGTGTACGACTTCGATGCCCCCGCCGGTGAACGGGTCGCCCGGGCGAGCGCCGGCGATGCGACCGTGTCGAGCCCGGTGGCTGGCCTCGTGCACGTCCCAGAAGCGGAGGGGGTGCGGTCTCCGATGAACTCCGAGGATGGCTCGCATGTGTACTTCATCGCGAGCGGGGCGTTGACGACGGTGCCGAATGGAGAGGGCGAATCGGCTGCGAGCGGCGCAAATAACCTGTATGTGTTCGAGCGCGACGCCCGGTTCCCCAGTGGGCATATCGCATTCGTCGCAAGGCTGTCGCTCGCCGACCTAAAAGCTACGGGGGGATACATTGGTGTTGGGTTTGCGCCGGATGTGACACCCGATGGCCGGTTCCTGGTGTTCGCCAGCGAACGCGGCCTGACGCCGGACGATACGAGCACGACCAGGCAGCTCTTCGAGTACGACGCGCAGACCGGTGTGCTGGTTCGTGTCTCGATCGGCGAGCACGGCTTCAACCACAACGGCAACGTACCCGCGACGTTCAACAGATATGGGGAGAACGACGCCGCAACGATCGTGTCGCCGGGAGCATACTACGAACGCTTTGTGGCCAACGCCTATTGGACTCACCTGTCGGTGTCGGCCGATGGCTCGTACGTGTTCTTCCAGAGTACCGTTGGACTCACGCCCCAGGCCTTCGATCGGAAGACGGTCAAGCTGAGTGAATTCGGAGAACCGATATTGGCTGTCAACATCTATGAGTATCACAATGGGGAAGTGAGTCTGATCTCCGATGGCCAAGACGTCAGCAGTGTCACTTTCGAACCCATTGTCGAGCTTTTCGGCGCGGATGCCTCGGGCAGCGATGTGTTCTTCCAGACGTCGGACCGGCTGGTGGGGCAGGATACCGACACCAACCTCGACATATACGACGCGCGGATCGACGGCGGCTTTCCCGCGCCGGCGGTGGCGCCGTCGTGTTCGGGGGACGCCTGCCAGGGTACGTTGAGTGGGGCACCGACGCTGCTCTCGCCGGGCAGCGAGTTTCAGGCCGGTGGCAATCCGCCGTTGGCGGGTGAGCCCGCGGCGAAGCCCAAGGCGAAACAGAAGGCGAAACCGAAAGTGAAGAAGCGGCGACCGAAGGGCGGGAAGAGGGCCGGCCGAGGTCACGCGCATGGGAAGGCAAAGGGGGCCGCTGTGGGCAGTCGTGCGAATCGGAAGGCGGGTCGGTCATGAGGAAGGTCGTTCTTGGTCTGCTCGGCGCCGTGATGGTGCTCGCCGGCATCGTGGACGTGCCCGTCGCATCGGCCGTCGCCCCCGGTCCTGGTCTGACGATCTACACGGTGGCGGGCCCGACGGTCTTCTCCTCCGAACACAACGGTCAGCCAACGCCCGACACCTACTCGCTGACGGTGAGGAACTCCAGCAGCCGGCCGACGGACGGAAGCCCGATCGTGGTCAGCGATGAGCTGCCTCTGGGGATGAAGGCGGTACGCATCGAAGGCCAGACCGAGCTCCCGGTGGAGAAGGGGGGGGCCATACCGATGTCGTGCGTTCGGTCGACTGTGACGTGCACGCTCAACGTCCCACTTCCTCCGGGTGAAAGTCTGGCGATGGCCATCGGGGTGGAAGTTGCGCCGGGAACGGTTGGTCCCGTGACGAACAGCGCGCTCGTGTCGGGTGGCGGGGCGCCCAGCGTATCCGAGAATGTGGAAACGGCGATCGGCACGGCGGCGGAATCGTTCGCCGAGCCGTATGGCCTCGCGGCCGTCGAAGACCAGGTTGCCGGGGTCGATGGGCTTACAGATTCTCAAGCGGGAGATCACCCATTTGAGACAACGGTCTCCTTCTCGCTGAACACGGAGTATGGTCGCTTGGGCTTCGAAGACGCTGGCGGCCTGCACGGTCTGGGAGCGCATACGAAGGATGTGGTCGTCGATGTCCCTCCGGGTTTTGTGGGTAATCCCACCGTGATCGAACGGTGCCCGCAGTACGATCTCTCTGGCCAAACCTGCCCGCCGGGCAGCCAGATAGGCATAGCGCGGCTTGGCATCGGAGGTAGAGGCTTTTTGAATACGCTACCCACGTACCCAGTTTTCAATGTCGTTCCCGACAAGGGGTATCCGGCGGAGTTCGTGATCCTCTACGGCGGTTTCGCTGTGCCGTTGTATGCAAGTGTCACTCCGGAATCCAACTACGGGGTGCGGATCATCACGCCCGACATCCCGGAAGCCGGCTCCCCGGTCGATATCGCTGTGACGTTCTTCGGGACGCCCGCGAACGATCCGAACGTGTTCAACGGGTATCGGGAAGCGGTGAAAGGTGGTGCGCCGGTGGCGTTCCTGGATAATCCAGTGGATTGCTCGACCGCGCCGCAGACGGCGCGTGTGGCGGTGGATGCGTGGGAGAGCCAGGGTTCGTATCTACCGGACGGCCAGCCGAACTTCGAAGACCCGCGGTGGAAGTCGAAAACGACGTCGGTGTTCCCGTCGCTTCAGGGTTGTGAATTGTTGCAGTTCAATCCGTCGTTGTCGGTGACGCCGGATGTGACGCAGGCGGATGAGCCGGCTGGGACGACGGTGGATTTGCATCTTCCGCAGGCCAACCAGCAGTTCCCGGCGCTGGTGACTCCGGAGATCAAGGGTACGACGGTGACTTTGCCGTCGGGTTTGTCGATCTCGCCGTCGGCCGGCGATGGCTTGGCGGGTTGCAGTGATGCGCAGATCGATTTGTCGTCGCCGACGTTGGGTTCGTGTCCGTTGGCGTCGCAGATCGGGACTGTGAAGGTCACGACGCCGTTGTTGACCGAACCGTTGGAAGGCCAGGTGTTCTTGGGGACGCCGCACTGCGACCCGTGCACCGATGCGGATGCGTCGGACGGAAACATGTACCGGATCTTCCTGCAGTTCGAAGGCGCTGGGGTGGTGATCAAGCAGGAAGGGAAGATCTTCACGAACTCGAGCACGGGGCAGTTGACGACGACGTTCAAGAACATCCCGCAGCTGCCTGTGAGCGATGTGCAGCTGCACTTCAACAGTGGTTTGCGTGCTTCGTTGGCGACGCCGCAGTCTTGTGGGACGTTTACGAGCACGGCGGATCTGACGCCGTGGAGCGCGCCGATCACGCCTGATGCGACGCCAATCTCGCAGTTCAACGTGGATTGGGACGGCAACGGCGGGGCGTGCCCGAGCGTGATGCCGTTCACCCCGGCGTTCGAAGCGGGGACGTCGAACCCGAACGCGGGGCAGCTCAGCCCGCTGTCGGTGACGTTCAACCGTGAAGACCGTGAACAGGACTTTTCGCAGATCAAGGTCGTGACGCCCCCCGGCCTGCTGGGTTCATTGTCAACGGTGCCGTTGTGCGGGGAGCCGCAGGCGGATCTGGGGACGTGCTCGGCGGCGTCGCAGATCGGGAAAATGACGGTTGCTGCCGGCCCGGGCTCCCACCCGTACTACCAGCAGGGCCAGGTGTATCTGACGGGCCCGTACAAGGGTGCGCCGTTTGGGCTTTCAATCGTGGTGCCGACGAAAGCGGGCCCGTTCGACCTGGGGAACGTGGTGGTGCGGGCGCAGATCAGTGTCGATCCGCATACGACGGCGTTGATGGTTACGACCGACCCGCTGCCGCAGATCCTGGACGGGATCCCGTTGCGGCTGAGGAAAACGAATGTCACGATCGATCGGCCTGGGTTCATCTTCAACCCGACGGATTGTGCGCAGCTGCATATCACTGCGACGATCTCGGGGTCCCAGGGCACGCAGACGGATGTGTCAACGCCGTTTGCGGTCGCTGGGTGCGCGGGCCTGTCGTTCGCCCCGAAATTCAGTGTCGCGACGTCGGGTAAAACCTCGAAAGCGGGCGGTGCGAGCCTCGACGCGAAACTGGTGGTGCCCTCTGGTCCGCAGTCGAACATCGCGAAGGTCAGGGTCGAACTCCCCAAGCAGCTGCCCTCAAGGTTGACGACATTGCAGAAAGCGTGCCCGGACGCAACGTTCGAAGCGAACCCGGCGGCGTGCCCGGCGGGCTCGGCGATCGGCGCGGTGCAGGCCGTTACGCCGATCCTGCCGGTGAAGCTAAGGGGGCCGGTGTACTTCGTCTCGCACGGTGGGGCGGCGTTCCCGAACCTGGTGGCGGTCCTGCAGGGCTACGGCGTGCGTGTGGACCTGGTCGGTGAAACGTTCATCTCCAAGGCGGGGATCACGAGCAGTACGTTCACGAACATCCCGGACGTGCCGGTCAGCACGTTCGAGCTGTTCCTGCCGCAAGGCAAGGGCTCGGCTTTGGCTGCGAACGGGAATCTCTGTAAGAGCAAGCTCGTGATGCCGACTTCGTTCATCGGGCAGGACGGCGCGCAGATGAAGCAGAACACGCTGATCAAAGTCACCGGGTGTCCGAAGGCGAAGGCATCCAAGCGAGCGAAAAAGGGCCGAGCGGCCAGGCATCATGACACCGCGCACCGGAGGAGCAACTGAGATGAGGACACCAAGAATCATCCTCGCGACACTCGCCACACTCGCGGCGAGCACGCTCGCCGGCCCCGCGGCACAGGCAAGCGTCTCCTATGGACCAATCGGGAGGCTCGGCGTGGGTGAAGAACTCAACACCCCGATCGGTGTCACGGTCGATCAATCGAACGGTGACGTGTTTGCCAGCAACCTATTCGCCGGTGTGGGGGTGCGCGCATACCACTCGAATGGCACCTTCTACACAACGTTCGGCGCCGGAGCTGGAAGGTTTGACTCCGGTGTCGCGGTTAACCCTGTCAATGGGGACCTATATGTGGTGGATAGCGAAGTCACGGTGGTGTCGACTACCTTGAAGATCGAAACATATCATCACAATGGCTTCTATGAACTACTCTCGACGTTCTCAATCGCCGGGTCGGAAAACATTTTCGGGTTCCTCACGGTTGCACAGATTGCGAGCGACTCGTCGGGGAATGTGTATCTACCGAATGGGCCGAACAACGAGGTGCAGGAGTTCAATGCCAAAGGCACCGTGCTTGCGACGATCGCCGGGTCGGGCGGCGACGCGCTGAAGGAACCGACGGGCGTAGCGGTGGACTCTGTGGGGAATGTGTATGTCGCGGACAGCGGCAACGGGCGCGTGGAGGAGTTTGGCCCAGCTGGCGCGTTCATCATGGCGATCGGCACCGGCGTGGATCAGACGACCAACGGGAACGTCTGCACAGCGGCGTCGAAAGACACGTGCGGGCCGGGAAGCGACGCACCCCAGGCGGTCGCCGTGGACGCGAGCGGCGACATCTTCGTCGGCGAGAACAGCGGTGCCGGCTTCCACGTCGTTCTCTACGACCCCGCGGGCGAACAGCTCAGCGACTTCGGCCTCGGCACGATCGGCAGCCCGCCGTTTGCGAGCGACATGCTGGCGGTGGCCCCGTCCGGCTTGGTGTACGTGACCGATGGCAGCAACAACGTGGTGTGGGTCTACGCCCGGCAGAGCAAGCCCTCGCTTGTGAGCGCGTCAAGCCCAGTGGTTGCCCAGACCACGGGGACCCTCAACGCGACGATTAGCCCGGGCCACGCAGATACGACCTATCGTTTCGAATACGGCGCGAGCGCAGCGTACGGCGCGAGCGTCCCCGTGCCCGACGCGGACATCGGCGATGGTGGCCTGGAAGGAGGCCCGATCGTCGTCGAACAGCAGCTCGCGGGCCTGCGTCCGGCCACGGTCTACCACTACAGGGTCGTTGCGACGAACGCGCTCGGCCAGACGGTTGGGGCCGATCAGACGTTCACGACGCCGCCGCCGACACCGCCTGTGGTGAGCACGGGGCAGGCGAGCGGTGTGGCGCAGAACGCGGCGACGCTGACGGGAACCGTCGATACGCGCGGGTTTGAGACCGGGTACGAGTTCGATCTCGGTGTAGATACGAGCTACGGCACGCGGATCTTCGGCGACGCGGGGGTCGAACCCGGTGCGCAGACGTTCACGGCTCCGTTGCAGGGCTTGACGCCGGGCACGACCTACCACTACCGGATTCTCGCGACCAATAGCTTCGGCACGGTCTATGGGGTGGATCAGACGTTCACGACTGCAACCTACCCGTCCTCGGCGCTCGCCGCGAGCGGATCTCCGCCGCTGCTTCCGACACCGCTGCTCGCTCCGGCGGGCAAAGCGCTTGTGGGTGGCGCGACCGCGAGCACGGCTGGCGCCAGGTTAGCTGCGCACTCGGCTCGACACCGCAGGGCCGGGAAGGGCAGAGGCAGGACCGGCGGGCACACGCGAACGGGTAGGAGGGCTGGCAGGACTGACCACGCCCACGGCGCCAACAGGAGGGGTAAGTGATGCGCAGTAACCATAAGCTGGTGCTGGCGGGCTTGGCGGTGCTGCTCGGTGTGTTCGCGTCGGCCGCTGCGCCGGCGGGCGCGGCGGTGGGCTACATCGGACTCTGCTCGTCTTTGGGCACCGCGCTCTGCACGCCGGGTACGGCTGTTCCCAGCAACGGTGTCGCAGTCGATAATTCGAGCGGGTCCTCGGCGGGTGATGTGTGGGTCGCGAGCGGAATCGAAGCTATCCCTGGGGCGAAGCTGGTGAAGTTCGATGCGTCGGGGAATCTGCTCCTCGAAGTCAACGACGAAAACATTCCGGGCTCCGCCCTGCCGGTCTTCAGCGAACGAGCGGTCAAGCAGGACGCTGTCGATCCAGCCAACGGCGACGTGTATCTGGCAAATTCTGGATTCGGGCAGAATCCCGGCACGGTCACGAAGTTTGACTCCTCCGGCGTTTTTCAGTTCCAGATCACGGGAAGCGAAACGCCGCAGGGCTTCTTCAAGCCCGTCGGTGTAGCAGTCGATGCCAGTGGCGATCTCTATGTCGCGGATCGCGAAGTCCCGGTGATCGACAAGTTCACCTCATCCGGTAAATACATCGAACAGTTTGCCTCCCCCGGGGCGGCTGCCATCCTTGCGGTCGGCCCGGAAGGCAACCTCTATGTGGGGCTCGCGGGCCAGGTGCGGGAGTACAGCCTCACCGGAGCGCCCGTAAATTGTCCCGGCGGCAGCAACGTCCTGACTGTGGAAGGCGGCGGCGGCGCGGTCGCCATCGACCCGTCCGACGGCCATATCTTCGCGAGCGCGAAAACTCCCTCGGAAGGCTCCATCGTCGCCGAGTACGACTCGCTGTGCGCCACCGTGCCGAATGCGAGGCTCGGTGCGCACGAATTCAGTCCCGCCGAAGTTGGTATTGGGATCGGTGTGAACGGGACGACGCATAATGTCTACGCCAGTGTCTTCCAGCACGAATTCGCTCTGGTGTTCGGGCCGGTCACGTTGCCCGATGTCGTGACGGGCGCGCCCGCGACGAGCATCACGCGCTCCGCGGCAACTGTGAGCGGGACTGTGAACCCGGACGAAACCTCTGTCACGACCTGCGAAGTCGAATACGGCGTCACGATTGAATACGGGGAAAGCGCGCCGTGCTCGCAGTCGCTGCCGCTGGAAGGCAACAGCCCGCTGCCGGTGAGCGCGGAACTCAAATTCTCCTACCCGCCCGCCAGCCTCGTGCACTACCGCTTCAAGGCGGGCAACGCCAGCGGCTCCAACGTCGGCGTAGACCATACGTTCTTCACCGAATCGCTCTCGCCGCCGGTGGTCGGCGGGCTGCTCGCGTCCAACGTCACGCAGTTCAGCGCGACGCTCAACGGCACGCTCAAAACCAGCGAAGGGCTCGTCGACTACCGCTTCCAGTACGGCACCACCACCGCCTACGGGTCGGTCGAGCCGATCCCCGACAACTACGCGCCAATCACGAACGAAACAGTAACAATGTCCCAGCCGATCCAGGGCCTGCAGGCGGGCACGACCTACCACTACCGGCTCGTGGCGAGCAGCCCCGGCGCGACCGAAGTAAGGGGTCCCGACGAGACGTTCACGACGCTCCCGATCCCCGCTCCCGCTGTGGAAACGGGCGGCGCGAGCAGCGTCGGTGTCGGTGCCGCGACGCTCTCCGGCGCGATCGACCCGCACGGGTGGGACACGACGTACCTGTTTCAGTACGGCACGAGCACCGCGTACGGGTCGAGCTGGCCGACGGTACAGGTGGACATGGGTGCGCTCGAAGGCGCTCAGCCCGTGGTCGTGAAAATCCCGAACCTGCTGCCGGGCACGGTCTACCACTACCGGCTCGTGGCGAGCAACGGCGGCGGCACGAGCTACGGGGCGGACGGGACGTTCACGACCGGGGAATACCCCGCGCAGGTCATCCAGGAACCGGTGGCGCTGAACACGCTCCTGGTCCCATCCGGCGAAGCCGCCAAACCACACTCTGCCAAGAAGGGCAAGAAAGCCAAGAAGCGCAAGAAAGCCGCCAGACCGCGCTCAAAACACGGCAAGAAAGGCAAGCAGGGGGCGAACAGGTCGAAGGGCCGCAAGCACGGGTAGCGGCCGGTGACCCCGCCCAACGGCAGAGCGCCCGCCACGCGCCCGCCCGGCGGCGCCTCGCGGAGCGATGGAACCGGGGTGCTTGCCCCGGCCGGTATGCGGGAGATCCAGCGGGCGCGGATCCTCGCGGCGATGGGCAAGCTGGTGCGCGAGCGCGGCGCGGGTGGAGTGAGCGTCGCGCATGTCGTCGCGCGCTCCGGTGTCTCACGACGGACCTTCTACGAGCTGTTCAAAGATCGCGAGGACTGCTTTCTCGCCGCGTTCGACCGCGCGGTCTCGCAGGCGGGCGAGACCGCGCTTCCGGCGTATGAGGCCGGCGGGTCCTGGCGCGAGCGGGTCGCGGGGGGTCTGGAGGCCGTGCTCGGCTTCCTCGACGCGGAGCCGGAGTTGGGCTACCTCTGCGTGGTCGGGACGCTCAGCGCGGGTTCGCGCGTGCTGGAGCGCCGCGCGCTTGTCACGCAGTCGCTCGTCGCTGCGGTGCACGAGGGCCGCCGGGAGGCGACGGCCCCCAGGCGGCCGGACAGGCTTGTCGCGGAAGGCGTCGTCGGCGCGGTGCTCGCGATCCTCCACTCCCGCCTACAGGGGAAGAGCCCCAGGCCGCTGCTCGGCCTCTCGAGCCGGCTGATGGCGATGATCGTGCTGCCCTACCTCGGCCCGGCCGCGGCGGAGCGGGAGCTGCAACGCCCCGCCCCGCGCGTGCGCAGGGCGGCCCCGCGCGCGGACCCGCTGCGCAAGCTCGACGTTCGCCTCACCTACCGCACCGTGCGGGTGCTGCTCGCGATCGCCTCGCACGCGGGCTCGAACAACCGGCAGGTCGGGAGCGCCGCGGGCGTCGCAGACCCGGGGCAGATCTCGAAGCTGCTCGCGCGCCTGCACGCACTCGGGTTGATCGCGAACACGGGCGGGGACCACACCAAAGGCGAGCCGAACGCGTGGTCGCTGACCCCCCGGGGCCGGGACATCGCGCGCACGCTCCAGGTCCAGGCCGCTTGAGCTCACCTCCACACGGTCTCTCCTCCCGGCCAGCCCATGGTATAAGTGATGGCATGGTCACGACCATCGACTCTGCCGGGCGGATCGTCGTCCCCAAGCGGCTGCGCGAGGAGCTCGGCTTCAGAGCGGGCCAGCAGCTGGAGCTGAGCGCGGTGGACGGGCGTCTGGAGATCGAGCACCCGGTCACGCCGATGCGCCTGGAGAGGGACGGTCGTGGGCGGCTCGTCGCGGTCGCCGACCGGCCGATGCCGGAGCTGACACCCGAGTTGGTGCGAGAGACGCTGGAGCAGATTCGGAGGTGACTCCGGACAGCAGCGTCGTGATCGCTGCGTTCGCAAGCTGGAGCCTGCATCACGAGGCGGCCGGCGAGGCGCTCGGCGACACCGCGGATCTGGTGGCGCACGTGGAGCTCGAGTCCTACTCGGTCCTGACGCGCCTCCCGGAGCCGTTTCGCGCGGCCCCGGCGTTGGTTGCACAGTATCTTCGCGAGGACTTCCCGGGGGCGCGCATGGCCCTGCCCGAAGCCGAGCGGCGGGAGCTGGTCGAGAGGTTCGCTCGACTCTCGATCGCGGGCGGCGCGGTCTACGACGCGATGGTTGCGGCCACCGCCGCTCACTACGGCCGCCCCCTGCTCAGCTGCGACCGTCGCGCCGCCGCGACCTACGACCGGCTCGGCGTCGACGTCACCTATCTATGAGCACCGCCCTGGAGATCGCCTTCTGGCTGGCCGCCGGCCTGATCGCGTGGACGCAGCTCGGCTACGCGCTGGCGCTCGCGGCGATCGCGCGGCTCGGGGTGGCCCCGCGCGCGCGGGGATCGGGCGGTTCTCCGGACGGTGCCCCGCTGCCAAGCGTCTCGCTGATCGTGGCCGCGCACGACGAGCAGGACTCGATCGCAGCGAAGGTCGCGAACGCGCTCGCGCTCGAGTACCCGCGGGAGCTGCTGGAGACGATCGTCGCTTGCGACGGGTGCGAGGACGCCACGGCCGAGCGCGCGCGGGCGGCCGGGGCGGACATCGTGCTGGAGCTTCCGCGCGGGGGGAAGGTTCGCGCGCAGGACGCCGCGGTGGAACGGGCACGGGGTGAGATCGTCGCGTTCTCCGACGCCAACGCGTTGTGGGAGCCCGCCGCGCTGCGCGCGCTCGTGGCGGCCTTCGCGGAGGAGCGCGAAGCAGGACGGGAAGGTGTGGCACCCGGCCGCGGGGTCCCGCGGCGCGTGGGGTACGCGTGCGGGCAGGTGCGCTTTTTTCAGGACCCCCAGTCGTCCCGGGGCGCGGGGGCGACGAACCAGGAGGGGGTGTACTGGCGCTACGAGATGGCGGTGCGGGGGTGGGAGTCGCGGCTCTGCTCGGTCACCGCGGGCAACGGCGCGATCTACGCCACGCGGCGCGCGTCCTACATGGTGGTCGACCCGATCATGGGCCACGACCTCTCGTTCCCCTACAAGATGGTCAAGCGGGGGTGGCGAGCGGTGTACGTGCCGGGAGCGCGCGCGAGCGAGAAGATGGTGCCCTCGATCGAGGGCGAGCGGGCGCGCAAGCGGCGGATGATGAGCCACACCTGGCCGATCGTGCTGCGCGGCGGGATGCTCTCCCCGCGCGGCTACCCCCCGGGGTACGCGCTGATGATCCTCTCCCACCGCGTGCTGCGCTACGCGACGCCGTTCCTGCACGCGCTCGCGCTGGCCGCCAACGTCGCGCTCGTCGCGATCGAAGCCGAGGGGGGCGGGGCCCGACCGCTCTATCTCGTCACGCTCGCCCTGCAGCTCGCGCTGCTCGCCGCCGCCGGGCTCGGCGGGGTGTGGCGCGCTCGCGCGCTGTTGGTGTGCCGCTACTACGTGCTCACCACCGCGTCGCTCGCGCTCGGCCTGTGGGACTGGCTGCGCCACGGGACCGCCGCGTCGTGGGAGGCCGCGGAGGGGACGCGGTGAGGAGACTCGGGCGTGCCAGGCACTCGCGCCTGCTCGCTTATCGGTCCCCAAGCGCGAGGACACAGGCGAGCTGACTGGCCGCGCTACTCGGCCAAAGCAACCTGCTCGGTACCTACCGCCGGAAATAGCTCAGAGCGATCGTCATCAATGCCAGGGGCAACGCGTGGCAGGAAAGACAGCATGACCTCGCGTCGCGCTCGAATGCCTTTCGGCCCCCGCTCGATCAGTTCAAGCTTGTCGAGCGCATTGAGATCGCGGGTCACGGTCTTGCTCTGCTTGTTTGCGTACGCCTCCGCCAACTGCGGTGTCAGTGTTGAGAGCTTGGCCCTTGGCACGAACCGATCTGGGGGCAGCGCGAGCACGAGGTCGCGTTGGCGCCGTGCGGTGACGGTCCGGTCTGGGAACGTCGAATGGACGTAGTTGGTCCACGTCGCCTGCACGATCAGCTCGTGCACATCATTGAGCTGCTGCTGCAACTCTCCGACAAATCCCTGGGCTGCGTAGTGAAGGAAAGGGATCAGGTCTCCGCCGGACCTTGACGCGCGGTCGAGTTGCCGGTAGTAGTTCGAGCGAGTCGCGTTGTAGTGGTTGGAGAGCAGGTGGGCGGCCACGGATGGGATGCCTGCTGCCGCGAGGATGCCAAACTCGACAAGTCGCGCGGTACGGCCGTTGCCGTCCCCGAAGGGGTGAATCCACGCGATGTAAACATGGGCGATCGCTGCCTTCAGAAAGGCATGCAAGAAATCCCTGGCGTGGTCGTCGCCATCACGGCGAAAGTCCACGCCACCCAGCCAGTCGCACATGGCCTGGACGAGGAACTCGCAGTCCTCGGAAGGGGCGCCTTTGTACACACTGCCGACCGCGATGCCGGTCCTACGAAACTCGCCAGGTATCACGTGGTCCTCCACCGTGAGGCCGGTAAGTACCTGCCGATTGAGTCCGCGCAGCCTCTCGGGTGTGATCGCAAAAGGCGCCCCTTCGTGAAGCTCCACTTCGATGCCGGCGATCGCTTGGATGACGTTTTCGAGCTCCTGCTGGAGATACTCCTGGCTCTGGGGTAGCTCCAGCTTGCCCTCGACGGCAGCAAATGCCTGCTCCTCGCTGAGGCTGTTTCCCTCAATCGCCGCGCTCGCAAGGGCGCCCTTGGCGAGGTAGACCCGTTCCATCCTGCGAGCCAGCCCCGGCGGAAGCGGCGTCCTGGAAAGATGGCGACACTTCGAGTGCGCTTCCCCGACATAGTTCCAGAGCGTCCAAGGTGCCTTGGTTAGGTCGAGCCGAAACGTGATCCACGGATGGGTCTCGCGATATGCCCTTGTAATGTCCGCCATTATGTCCGTTTGATTCGCCATAAACATTGTCGATTAGCAGGCAAAACATGATTTTAGCATGGTTTTTGACCCTATGAATGTCCGCCTCGATGGGTGCTCTGGGGGGCGTCTGTGCCGGCGTCGTAGCGAAAGCGCCCGGCCCGCCGTTGGTGGGCTTCCGTGATCCGCCGCGCGATCGACGTCGTGGTCTCCGCGACCCTGCTCGCGTTGAGCGCCCCGCTGCTCGCCCTTGCGATCGTGGCAATCCGGATCGAGTCCCGTGGGCACCCCCTCTACCGCCAGCGCCGCGTCGGCCGGGACGGGCGTCCCTTCGAGGTGCTCAAATTGCGCACGATGATCGACGGCGCCGAGCACACCGGGGCGGGCCTCGCGATCGACGCGAACGACTCCCGCGTCACGCGCGTGGGGGGGCTGCTGCGGCGCACGTCGCTCGACGAGCTGCCCAACCTGCTGAACGTGCTGCGCGGGGAGATGTCGCTGATCGGCCCCCGCCCGACCCTGCCGGGGCAGGTTGCGACCTACACCCCCCGCCAGCGCGGGCGCCTCGCGGTGCGCCCGGGGATCACCGGCTGGGCGCAGGTCAACGGCCGCGCCGCGCTGCCGTGGAGCGAGCGGATCGAGCTCGACCTCCACTACATCCAGCACCGCTCGCTCGCCCTCGACCTGCGCATCCTCTGGCGCACGGTCGCGATGGTGCTGGGAGGCTCGGGCCTCTACAAGGGCCAGACCGGCGGCTGGCGATGACCCCCGCGATCCTGCTGACCGGGGTGGGCAAGCGCTACGACATCGTCGCCTGCTTTGCGCAGCTCACGACCACGATCGCTGCTGACCCCAACCCCCTCGCGCCGGCGCAGTACGCGGCCCAGGTGCGCGGCGCGGTGCCCCCGATCTCCGACCCCGCGTACGTGCCCGCGCTGCAGGAGCTCTGCGAGCGCCACGGGGTGGGGGCGGTGATCCCGCTCACCGACCTCGACATCGAGGTGCTCGCCTGCGCCCGCGCCGACGGGCGCCTGCCGGCGCTCGTGCCCTCCCCCGAGGTGGCGCGCGCGACCTACGACAAGTACGAGGCCCACCTGCTGCTCACACGCCTGGGGCTGCCCTCCCCGCCGACCGTGCTGCCCGATGTGCAGCCCGACTCCTACCCGGTGATGGTCAAGCCCCGCAAAGGCTCCGGGGCGCGCTCGATCCACCTGGCGCGCGACGCCGCCGAGAAGGACTTCTTCGTGCGCTACGTCGCCGAGGGCCACAGCGGGCGAGGTCCGGGCGGGCGGGTTCAGACCCTCGCGGGCGAGCCCGTGATGGTGCAGCGGGCGATGGGCGGCCCCGAGCTCTCGATCGACTGCCTGGGCGACCTGGAGGGGCGCTGCCTGAACGCGATCCCGCGCACGATGCTCGAGTCGCGCGGGGGCGAGTCGATCAAGGGCTCAGCGATCCGCGACCCCGAGCTGATCGAGCTGGGGCGCCGCGCGATGGAGGCCCTGCAGGTGCGGGGGCCCGCCACGATCCAGGTCTTCCGCGACCCCGAAGTGGGGCTCGGGATCACCGACGTCAACACCCGCTTCGGCGGGGCCTTCCCCGCGCCCACGTATGCCGCCCTGCCCGGGCGCACCTACCCCGAGCTGATCGTGCGCATGGCCGCGGGTGAGACGGTTGCGCCGCACGTCGGGGAGTTCCGCGAGGGGCTTACGTTCACCCGCTACTACTGGCAGCTCGAGCTCGACGAGCACCTGCGCCCCACCGGGCGCGAGATCGTCCCCGGGGGCCCACCGGCGCCATTTCGATCGGGTGGGGGTAGACTGGGTTTGCAGTGAACCCGTTGCTCGCCGATCCCCCGGCTGCGCCCGGTACCGAGCAGCCGCCTTTTTCTGGGGGCCCGCCCGCCCCGCCGGTCCCGCCCGAGGGTCCGCCCGACCCCGCGGCGCCCGCGCAACCCTCGGCGCAGGGCCATACCTGCGCGCACTGCGGGGCTCCGCTGCAGGAGGGCCAGCAGTGGTGCCTGCAGTGCGGGGCGTGCGAGCCCGGCAGCCTCGGCGAGCGCCCCGACTGGCGGCCGCTGACCGTGCTCGCACTGCTCGCCGCATTCCTCGCGGCCGGCGCCGCGGTGGCCGGCGCGGCGGCGCTCTCAAAGCACGGCAAGGCGGCCCCACGCGCGACGGCGCTCGCGCCGACCCACCCCGCGCCGGGAGTCGGTGGGACCACCCCGACCACGCCGGCGGCGCCCACGACGCCCAGCGCCACCGGTGCGGGGGGGACCGGCACGCACACCTCGCCCAAAGGCTCCGCCAACAACCTCCTCTTCCCACCCTCCTCGACAGCCAAGCCGCCCAAGCTCCCCTCGCCCGCGCCCACACCCGAATCGAGCGGCAGCTCGAACGCCCCGGAACCGAGCGGCTCCGGGGAATCGAGCGGCTCCGGCAGCGGCTCCACGACGCCCGCTAAAACCAACACCGAAACCGGCACCTCGACGAACGAATCGAAATCGAAAGAAGGCTCCTCGGGCAAAAGCGAACAGCCCAACCCGATCCTGCTCGACACCGACGCGGCCACCACCTACAACCCCTCCAACTACCCCGCCGCCGGCTTCGGCGACCCGGCGCTCGCGATCGACGGGGAACCCTCCACGGCGTGGACGGCCCAGGTCCAGCCGAGCTCCTTCCCGAACATGGCGGAGGGCCTGCTGATCAACCTGCGCGGTGCGATGAAGCTGGGGAGCCTCGAACTCGCCACTCCCACCCGCGGGATGACCGTGCAGGTGTACGGCGCGACCGGCGCCAAGGCGCCCGTCACGATCACCGAACCCGGCTGGACCCAGCTCAGCCGCTCGCACGTGCTGAAGAAGAAGGTCACGCACTTGAAGCTCCGCGCGGAAGGCAAGACGTTCGGCTTCGTGCTCGTGTGGATCGTCAAGGCGCCCCTCGCCTCGCAGGGCACCCCCACGGCGCCGGGCCACGTGGGCCTCAGCGAAGTCGCGCTCTACCCGCCCTCGTAGCAGCGCAAGTTCTGCGGAAGCGGCTCTGCGAACCTATGGGCGGCCGACTACGCCGCAGGCCGTCGGCGGGCGCCGACGTGGGCGGTTATGCCGAGGCTGACGGTCGCGACCGGCGGGCCCGCTGCGCCGGGCGCTTGACGGCGGCCTTGCGCCCGTCCCACGCCTCGTCCAGAAAGGCCGCGATCTCGTCGGTGAGCCGCTCGGGACGCAGGCGCAGCTCGACCAGCGAGTCCGCTTCCAACAGGCGCCCGTCGGGGAGCTCCTCGGCGAGCATCCCCGCGTCGGAGAAGGGGTGCACCGGGTCGCGCCGGTGGCCGATCACGAGCGCCGGCATCTCGAACGTGCGCCGCTCCGTGCGGTGGGGCGCGATGCGCCCGAAGAAGAGGCCCTGCAGCACCGCCGCCCCCGGCCCGGGTTCCTGGCGGAGCGTGTCGAGCAGCACGTTGCCGTAGAGGGGCAGCAGGCGCCGCGGGACGGCTCGCGCCCCGCGCGCCACCAGCTTCATCACGGGCTCCCCGAACGTCAGCGCCACGAGGATCGGGGTGAACGTGAGCGCGCTCGCCAACAGCGCGTTGTCCAGCACCGGCATCTCGATCACCATCCCCCGCAGCCGCTGCGGCGCCTCCAGCGCGATCTCCAGGGCCGTGTTCGCTCCCAGCGACGTTCCCATCACGACCGCCTGCTCCAGCTCCAGGTGGTCCATCAGCGCGAGCACCTGCTCGGCGAAGAAGCGCATCGAGTAGCGCCACATGTCGCGCGGGCGATCCGATTCGCCGTGGCCCAACAGGTCCACCGTCACCACCCGGTTGCCGCGCGCCGCGAGGTCCCGCGCGAGCGGCCGGTGCATCGTCTGTGAGAGCAGCAGCCCGTGGACGAGGATCAGCGGCCGCGCCGACGCCGTCGCCGAGTGGGCGGCACGTCCGCGGCTCCCCGACGAGGTCACCGCCGCGGGGCCGCCGCCGTACTCGGTGTAGGCGATCCGCTGCCCCTCGAACTGGAAGTGCGCCATGGCGCAAAGGTAACGGAACCTGCCTGCCCAATCTTCCTGGGCGCCCGCCGATCTCCGGTGGGCAGGGTGGTGGGCCTCCATACCAGGGTGGGTGGGCTCCCATACGCCTCGTCGGCGGGCAAGGAGGCCCGACGCCCACCGCGCTCGGCGGCGAACACGCCCGCGCGGACGATCCCAAAGCCACCACTCTCTTCACACACGCTCGGGCGACGCCGTGGATCGCCCGAGCAGTGTGTCCCCTCTTCTCGGACGTCCCTCCGGCCCCAGGTTCGGGGGGACGTTCGCAGATTCAAACCCTGCGCCTGCTCGAAAGGTGCGCTAGCTTTTCTGTCATGGCCAAGCCTCCCCGCATCCTCGCCGGACAGTCAGCGGCGGTCACCGGCGCCGCGCGGGGGATCGGGCGTGCGACCGCGCGCGCGTTCCTTGACGCCGGTATGCGGGTCGCGATCGGCGACGTGGACCTCCCCGCGGCGCAGCGGGCCGCCGAGGAGCTCGGCCCGCGCACGGTGGCGCTCCCGCTCGACGTGACCGACCGCGACTCCTTCGCCCGCTTCCTCGACGCCGCCGAGGAACAGCTCGGGCCGCTCGACGTGCTCGTCAACAACGCCGGGATCATGCCGGTCGGCCGCTTCCTCGACGAGGACGACCTCGTCGCGCAGCGCACCGTCGACATCAACCTCCACGGGGTGATCCTCGGCATGAAGCTCGCGCTCGCGCGGATGCTCCCCCGCGACCGCGGGCACGTCGTCAACATCGCCTCCCAGGCTGGCAAGGTCGGGATCGCCGGCGGCGCCACCTACTCGGCGACCAAGCACGCTGTCATCGGCCTCACTGAGGCGGTCCGTGGCGAGCTGCGCTTGATGGGCGCCCACATCGACCTCTCCTACGTGATGCCCTACGTCGTCAACACGGAGCTCGGCGGCGGGCTCGGGCAGGCGCGCGGCTTCCACAACCTCGAGCCCTCCGACGTCGCCGACGCGATCGTCGAGGCCCTCCGTGAGGGGCTCGTCGAAGTGTGGGTGCCGAAGTCCACCCGCCGCGCCTTTCAGCTCTCCACGCTGCTGCCGCGGTCGGTCTCCGAGGGCGTCGGCCGCATCACGAAGACCGACCGCGTGCTCGCCGACGCCGACGTCGCAGCGCGCCGCGACTACGAGCTGCGCGCCGCCCGCTCCGAGCCGGCGCTCGCGCCGGCGCCCGAGCAGCCGCAGCTCACTGAGCAGTCGAGCTGAGCCACGCCGCGACGATCGCGCCGATCTCGGGCCCTTTGTCCTCCTGTAGAAAGTGGCCCGCATCCTCGATTACGCGTGGCGAGTCCTTGCCGATCGCCCCCGCGAAGTTCTCCGCCACCGAGAGTGGCAGCACCGGGTCGGAGTCCCCCCACAGCATCAGTGTGGGGCGGGTGTCCTCGCGCAGCGCGTGCAGCGTGCGCCGGCCCTCCGCCGCGCCCGGGGCGTCGGGGTCGAAAGGGATCAGCGCCGGGAACGCGCGCGCACCCGCCTTTGAGGCCGCGTTCGGGTAGGGCGCCTCGTAGGCCGCCACCACCTCGTCTCCCGGGTCGTTCTTGCAGCCGCCGCGCACGAGGAAGCCGACCGGCAGGTCCTCCGTCCTCGCCGTGAAGTCCTTGAACGCCATCCACGCGTCGCTCATCCGCTGGCTGCCCGTGAACAGGCCCGTGTCGAGGATCACCAGGCGCTCGATCCGCTCCGGGTGCTCGACCGCAAGGCGCAGCCCAATCGGCCCGCCCCAGTCGTGCACCACGACGGTTGCCCCCTTCAGGTCAAGGTCCTCCAGCAGTGTCTCCATCAGCGTGTAGTGGCGGTCGTAGGAGTACCACCCCGTGTCCGTCGGCTTGTCCGAGCGTCCGAAGCCGGCCATGTCTGGAGCCACGCAGCGGAAGCCCGCCGTGCGCACCGGTGGGATCACCTCGCGCCACAGGAACGACCACGTCGGCTCCCCGTGCATGAACAGCACCGGCGCGCCCTCCCCCTCGTCGAGGTGCGCCATGCGCAGACCCCCCGCTTCGCGGTAGTGAGCCGCGAACGGGAAGTCCGGCAACCCCTCGAACCGCTCCTCCGGTGTACGCACCACCTCGCTCATCTCGCGGGGAGCATATCTCCGTCTCCCGTGTTAGGCTCGCTCACGATGCACGCGGCGGTCCTGCAGCTGGCGCCCCTCCTCGCGGCGGCGAAGAGCAAAGTGCCCTACTTCATAGCGGGCGGCCTGCTCGTTGCCTGGGCGCTGCTCCTCTCTCTCGGACTCGGGCTGCGCAAACCAGAGTTCCCCGGCAACGCGTCGGGACAGCGCGCGGTGATCGGGATTACGGCGCTGCTCGTCCTCGCCACGCTGACGACGGCCGTGGTCACCTCCGGCGGGCCCGGGTAGCCACCCCGGGCGCGGCCCGGCGCGGATCGGGTCAGCGCGGTGGGCCCTACGATTGTCGGGTGCCGGTCCGGCCCGTGCAGCGGCGATCCCACGAGGGGCGCGCGGTGCTCGCAAGATGCCCCGTCGCCCGCGCGCCGGTGCTCTGCGCGGCGCTCGCCGCGACCCTGTGGGTCGCGCCTCCCGCGGTCGCCCGCTGGTCTGCCCCTGCGCGGCCGCCGGGCTGCTCAGCGGCGCTCGCGCCTCTCGGCGCGCCGCTGATCGTGGTTCCCTCCGCCAACCCCCATACGCGCAGCGGGCCGGGCGCGCTGCTGTGGACCGCTCCGCGCGGGTGCCGCTCCGATGCGGGCGTCGGCGAGGTGTTCGGTGCGAGCCTTGCAGCCGACGACCTTCCGGGATCGAGTCGCCCGTTGGAGGGCGGGCCGGCCGGAGCCGGTGACCTGGAGGCGGTCGCGGCCGCGGTCGGCACCGCCACAGGACAGGTCGTGGTGGCGGGCAGCGGGGCGTTTGCGGAGGGGTGGGCGCCGGGGACGTTCGGCGCCTCGCGGCCTCTGGGTGGCGGCCCAGCGCCGCCGGTGGCGGCCGCCGGTGCGTACCTCGGCGACGCCGTGCTCGCCTCCCCGGTGCGCTCACGGCGGGGCGATTGGGAGATCGCGGTGCGCGTGCAGCGCCACTACAGCCCCGCGCTTGGGCGCCCGCGCCTGGTGCCCGCGGGCCCCGGCCCGGTGAGCGCGGTGGCGGCTGCGTTCGACTACCGCGCCGACATCCTCCTCGTGTGGGCTGCCCGCGGTGGGGTCTACGCGCGCGAGCTCCCAGCGGCCGGCGCGGCGGGCCCCGTGCGGAGACTCGGGGGCGCCGGCGTGGGCGGCGCCGGCTTGGGGGGCGCCGCCGCGGACCTGGAAATCGGGGCACTGATCAGCGACGACGGCCACGCGATCGTGGCGTGGCGCAGCCAATCCCCCGCGCCCGGCGGGGGAACGATCACGGGGATCGAGCTGAGCTTCTTCCAGACGGGTTCCGCCGGGGCGCTGAGCCCGCGCGCTCCCACGCAGGTCGAACGCTTCCGCGACCCCCCCGGCTTCCCCCCGCCCCCCGGTTCGCTGCGCCTGATCCGGCTCTCCTCCGAGGCGGTGATGATGGCGTGGACGGGGGTTGACGCCAGCGGCCGCTACGTGGTGCGAGCCTCGCCGGTCTCGCTGCGCCGCGGGGCGTGGGCGCCGGTGACGATCTCCACACCCGGCACGAGCCCAGGCCCGGGCGCCGCCGCGGCTCGCTCCAGCGCGTCGCCCCCACCCGCCCGGGCTTCCGGCTCAGCCTCCCCCGGGGGCGCGGCGTCGGCTCGGAGCGTCATGCCGGCCACGGGCGAGGACGCGGTGCTCGCCGACCTCGTGCCGGGCCCCCGTGCGGAAGCGCTGGCGCTTTGGAGCGCCGGGCCCCGCCTGCCGACCGGCGGCCCCAACCCTCGACGCCAGGCGATCCTGGCCGCGCGGGGCCACTACGCGGGGCACGGCGAAGTCGCCTTCGAAGCGCCCGAAGCGGTCGCGCCGTTCGGCCCCAACGGGCCACCCTCGGCGGCGTCCGACCCGCAGACCGGCCGGGTGCTCGCCGCGTGGGTCACGCTCACAGGCGCGCCAAGTGCGAGCCGTATCGCATACGCCCTGCGCGCCGCCGGTTCAGCGTCGACCCCCCCGCCCGCTGGGGCGCACTCCGCGACGGCTGTCTCTCCACTGGCGATCGCTCTGCCGCTGCTCGCGCTGCTCCTGCTGGCAGTGGCCGCGCCGCTCGCGCGCAGGGTGGGCGGCAGGCGGGGGCGCACGCACATGAGTATCCATGGCGCTGACCGCCCTCCGCCGGCTATTGGGTAGGACCGGGGGTGCTACTCTGCTGGAGTGGCGAAGATCAGCGTGAGCCTCGAGGAGAGCCTTTATCGGCGTGTACGTCAAGCCGCAGGTCCGGCCGGCGTGTCCGGCTGGCTCGCCGAGGCTGCGGCCACCCGCCTACGGGCTGACGAACTGCGCGCTGTCGCGCAGGAGATCGCGGAGACGACGGGTGGCCCTTACACCGAGCGTGAGCTCAGGGAGGCTCGCAAGTGGCTGCCCTCGTCTTCGACGCCGGCGGGCTGATCGCGCTGGATCGCGGTGACCGCGCCGTCGGCGCGCTGCTTGCTGTCGCTGTGCAGGATGGGGCCGAGGCGGTCACCTCCTCCGCCTGCGTAGCGCAGGCGTGGCGCGCCCCCGCGCGTCAGGCGAGGCTTGCCCGTGCGCTCGCGGGTTTCCTCGAGTGGCCTCTCGACCCGCCACGTGCCCGCCGCTGTGGCCTCCTGCTCGCGGATGCAGGTACCAGCGACATCGCCGATGCAGCTGTGGCGCTGCTCGTCCAGGACGGCGACACAGTTCTCACCAGCGACCCCGGGGACATCAAGCGCCTGCTCGAGGCGACCGGCACGCGCGCACGTATTCGCACTGTTTGACCCGTGCTCTGATGCCGGCGTCTGCTGCGCCGACCGACTGAGCGCCTCGACGCCGAAAGGCCCTACGCCAGCATCGAGAGCAGCGCCATGCGGATCGGGACGCCGTTGGCGGCCTGCTTGAAGTAGAGGGCCTCGGGGAGGGCGTTGACCTCCTCGGCGATCTCGTGGATGCGGGGGAGGGGGTCGAGCAGCAGCTTGATCTCCGAGCTGCGTACGTCGTGGGCGGTGATGCAGTAGCGCTCTCGGTAGGCGGCCGCCGTCGCTTGGTCCTCGATGCGCTCGACCTGGAAGCGGTTGACGTACACGACCTCGCGGGCGAGCAGGTCCTGCAGGTCGACGCTCTGCTGCACCCGCAGGCCCCGCTCGCGCAGCTCTTGCAGTTCGTCCTCGCCGAGCCACAGCTCGCGGGGGCCGACGAGCAGGACGTCGTTGTCGGGGTAGTGGCTGAGGCCGCGGCAGAGCGAGTGGACCGAGCGGGAGTGGCGCGCATCGAAGCCCATCCCCACCCGCAGCGAGTGCAGGCGACCGAGCTCGCGTTGGATCGTGTACATGTCGATCAGCGCCTGCGTGGGGTGCTCGTTGGGGCCGTCTCCACCGTTGATCAGCGGCACAGGGCTCACCTCGGAGGCCCGCTGGGCGACGCCGGCGGCCTCGTGGCGCAGGACGATCAGGTCGGCGTAGGAGCCCACCACGCGGACCGTGTCCTCGATCGACTCGCCCTTGGAGAGCGAGGAGGACTCCACGCCGCGGTGGGAGATCACCGCCGCCCCGAGGCGCGCGGCGGCCGCGCTGAAGCTGAGGATCGTGCGGGAGGAGGGCTCGAAGAACAGCAGCGCCACGACCCGCCCGGTGAGGCTCGAAAGGCGCGTGGGGATCCGCAGCGCAGCGGCCATGTCGTCGGCGGTCTTGAAGATCTCGCGCGCCATCACGTCGTTGACCTGGTCGATCGAGATCAGGTGACGTGGCATACAGGGGAATATATGCCGCTTAGGCGAGCACCTGCACGCCCGCCTCCAACGCGAGCAGCCGCTGCTTGCGAGGCAGCCCGCCGCCGTAGCCGGTGAGCGACCCGCTCGCTCCAATCACGCGGTGGCAGGGGATGACGATCGCGATCGGGTTGCGGTTGTTCGCGCCCCCCACCGCGCGCGCTGCGCCCGGCTGGCCCACCGTGGTCGCGATCTCCCCGTAGGAGGCTGTCTCCCCGTAGGGGATCGCGCGCAGCGCGCGCCACACCTCCAGCTGGAAGGCCGACCCGCTGGGGGCGAGCTCCAGCTCGAACTCGCGGCGTTCGCCCGCGAAGTACTCCTCCAGCTGACGGCGCAGCGGCGCGA
This sequence comes from uncultured Solirubrobacterales bacterium, assembly GCA_963703395.1. Lineage (GTDB taxonomy): Bacteria > Actinomycetota > Thermoleophilia > Solirubrobacterales > Solirubrobacteraceae > Palsa-744. Next base: position 3,252,829 of record OY969817.1, read on the forward strand.
GCGCCTGCTCGTCGCGCACCCAGCTCGAGTCGGGTGTCGGCGTGCGGTGGCCGTCGAAGTGCAGGCCGGTGATCCGCCCCGCGGCGTCCGCGCTCGCGAACAGCTCTCCGACGGGGCTCTCCAGCAAGGTGAAGCTGGTCGTATTGGGTGATTTGAGATTTGCCATGTCACCACTCTGCCACGTCCGCCCGTGGGAGTCTGGCGGAAATCGGACGGGGTAGATGAGGGGATCGTCGCTGTCCGAAAACCGCCAGGTCTTGTGTTCATACTGGGAGCTGTGCCAACCAAGCATGTCACTCACGAGGTGCCGTTTCGGCAGGCCGCCCGCAGCGCGGACGCGGAGGACTTCGAGGCGCGCTACCGCGTGCTCGGCAGTCGCGACCACCGTTTCGACGGGTGCTTCTTCGTGGCGGTCACCTCGACCGGGATCTACTGCCGCCCGAGCTGCCCCGCGATCGTTCCCAAGCGCCGCAACGTCCGCTTCTACCCAACGGCCGCGGCGGCGCAGAGCGGGGGCTTCCGCGCCTGCCTGCGCTGCCACCCCCACGCCTCCCCCGGCTCACCGGAGTGGAACCGCCGCGGCGACCTCGCCGCGCGCGCGATGGGACTGATCGCCGACGGGATCGTTGACCGCGAGGGCGTCCACGGCCTCGCGCGCCGCCTCGCCTACAGCGAGCGCCACCTCACGCGCCAGCTCACCGCGGAGCTCGGCGCCGGCCCGCTCGCGCTCGCCCGCGCGCAGCGCGCGCAGACCGCGCGCATCCTGATCGAGACCACCTCCCTGCGCCTGATCGACGTCGCGCACGCGGCGGGCTTCGCGAGCGTGCGCCAGTTCAACGACACCGTCCGTGCCGTGTACGCGCGGACCCCCACGGAGCTGCGCCGCCGCGCTCCGGCGTCCCGCAACGTCTCGACCGCACCCACCGACGGCGGGCCGCCGGTGGGTGGGCTTCCCATCATCGTGCGCCTCGCCTACCGCGAGCCGCTCGACTGGGCGCGGCTGCTGGAGTTCCTCGGCACCCGGGCGGTACCCGGCGTGGAGGAGGTCGTCGGCGACTGCTACCGGCGCACGCTGCGCCTCCCCCACGGTCACGGCGTCGTGGCGCTTGCACCCGCCGGGGGGCACCTCGAGTGCCGCCTGCGCCTCGCCGACCTGCGCGACCTCACCGCCGCCGTGCAGCGCTGCCGGCGGCTGCTCGACCTCGACGCCGACCCCGCCGCGCCCGCGGAGCATCTCGGCCGCGATCCGCTGCTCGCGCCGCTCGTGCGCGCCGCCCCCGGGCTGCGCCTCCCAGGGGCCGTGGACGGCGCGGAGCTCGCGGTGCGCGCCGTCCTCGGCCAGCAGGTCTCCGTCGCCGCCGCGCGCACCGCCGCAGCGCGTCTCGTGCGCGCGCTCGGGGAGCCGCTGGACGTGGATGGGACGAGTGGGGCAAGTGGGGCGGGTGGGTCCAAATCAACCGCCACCCTCACCCATCTCTTCCCCACGTCCGCCGCGATCGCCGCGGCGGACCCCGACGCGCTGCCCGGGGGCCCCGCCCGCCGACGGGCCACGCTGCAGGCGCTCGCGCGGCTGCTCGCCGCGGGGGACCTCGCGATCGACCCCGGCTCCGACCGCGAGGAGGTCCGCGCCCGCCTGCTTGCGCTGCCCGGGATCGGGCCGTGGACCGCGGAGTACATCGCGATGCGCGCGCTCGCCGACCCCGACGCCTTCCTGCCCACCGACCTCGGCGTGCGCCGCGCGCTCGCCCGCCTCGGCAGCCGCTGGCCGAAACGGGGATGCTGGTCGAACGGGGGATGCTCGCCGGAGGCGAGTGTCTCCCCGCTTCGGTCGGAGGCGAGTGTCTCCCGGCTTCGGTCCGCGCTGCGCGACGGGTGCTCGCCACGGGACGCCACGCGCCTGGCGGAGCGCTGGCGGCCGTGGCGCGCGTACGCGCTGCAGCACCTGTGGGGCACGCTCGCGGAGGGCTGACGCCGGCGCCGTGCCCCCGTCGGGTGGGTTTCCCATCGGGTTGGCTGTCGGGTGGCTTGGCGATGGGTGTGCCGGGTGGGCTCGGGATGAGATGCCTGACACGGCCCGGCGCGTGCGCCGGCCGCGGTGGGGCCGGTAAACCCCTACACTGCCACGGTGTGAGTGTGACCAGCGCGATCCAGGGTCCCCTCCTGAAGCTCCACGGGCAGCTCTACGAGCGCAGCGACGGGCGTGTGGGTCACAAGATGGTCGGGGTGCCCACGCTGCTGCTGCGCAGCACCGGCCGGCGCACGAAGGCGCAGCGCTGCAACGCGCTCTTCTACGCCGCCGACGGCGCGGACTACGTGCTCGTCGCCTCCAACGGCGGCTCCGACAGCGGCCCCGGGTGGCTCTTCAACGTGCGCGCGAAGCCCGAAGTGGAGGTTCAGGTCGGCCGTAAGCGGAGCGCGGGGACCGCGCGCGTCCTGGAACCCGGAGACGAGGACTACGAGCGGCTGTGGCGGCTCGTGAACGACAACAACCACGCGCGCTACGACGCCTACCAGCACCAGACCGCGCGCCCAATCCCGCTGGTTGTTGTCAGCCCCGCGTGACACCCCCCGCCGGGGGGTGTCCTGCTGCAACCGGTCCGCTTCGCCCGTGGGTCAGCCCGCGTGAGGGGCCCCGCCGGGGCTCCCGCCGCAACCGCTCCGCTTCGCCCGTGGAGCCCCGGTCATCGGCCCTACCGCACGAACGGCTGAGGGGTGAACGGCTGAGAGGCTCCGATCACCCGGCCGGCGGCACTGAGCGCCTGGACCTTGAAGCTCCTGTAGGTCTGCGGTACGGATATCGCCGTCTCGAACCCTGACTTGGCGCGGGTTGCCACGACGCTCAGCCGGCTGGCGCTGGGACCGGCCAGGACTCTCCATGACACGACCTGGGTGGCGCCGTTCCAGCTCGCGAACACCGTGGTCTTGCTGCCCGTTTGGCGGGCGGCGCCCACGGGCGGGGAGAGCGGCAGGCCGACCCACGGCTCCAGCGTCGCTCGGTAGGTGAGGTCAGGCCTCGGGAGTTGCCCTTCAAGCAGCAGCTTGCCCGAGCGGCTGTACTCCGAGAAGTAGGGTTCCGATCCCCAGCCGACGAACACGTTGCCGTTCGCCAGCGGCTCCGTGTCGCCCATGTATTCAGTTTCGAACTCGCTGCCGCCGTTGTACTGGGCGACAAGCGTCGCCGTGCGCGTGCTCTGGTCGAGCTTGAGCACGAGCCCTCGAGACGGCCCCGTCGCCGGGACGGAGGTGCCTCCACCGGTGAGCTGGCAGCAGTGGTCGTCGAACATGGTGACCGTCGAGCCGCCCGCCGGCGCCACGTCGTGCTGCCACTGAAAGGCGGCTCCCGGGCCAAGCTTGAAGCTCGAGTGCTTGCCGCCGAGGGTCCACTCGATCTTGCCGGTGTCGGCGTTCACCAGGTAGGCGGCCCACGTGTTGCGCAGGGAGACGAGGAAGGTTCCGTTGCCCGCCAGACTGATCGAGTTGACGTGGTAGGCGTCCCAGGGGAAGCCGTTCGTTGGCACCGAGGCATAGGAATCGCTCGGCGGGACGTGGTCGAGCGCGTCCCAGCTGCGAAGCAGCTTGCCGGTCTTGAGGTTGTACTCCTGCACGGCCGAGTCGATCAGCGCGCCGTTGTAGGCGCCGCCGTACTTGGACAGGTCGATCGGAATGTTCTTGTTGGCGGTCACCCACGCGTCGTCTCCCTTGATCGCCAGCTCATGGAGAGTGAGGACCCAGCCGTTGGAGCCCTTCAGCGTCGCGACCCTCTGGTAGTGCTGGTTGACAACCACGTACTCGCCGCTCTCGGTTGAGCCGGTGTTCGTGACGACGCCCTGCCACCAGGCGAGCGCCGGCTTGCCGTTGTAGGTCTGCAGGCTCAGGTTCGACGCGACCTTGCTCTGGGGCACGGGGTTGAACCAGACCGGCTGCAGGCGGTGGTCGAGGATCAGCGGCCCGCTCTGGCCGACCATCGGTGGTTCGTTCAGGTTGTAGAAGCTCGCTGTGAAGATGTAACCCGGCGCCAGCTCACCGGCGGCCGCCGGCTTGTTGGCGCGGATCTTTGGCGGGCGAAGCGACGGCTCGGAGACGAAGCTGTAGGCGCCGTCGGTGGTGTACGCCCCGACCGGAGCGCCGTGGGAGCCCGCGAACGCGAAGTCGATCGCGACGAAGCCCGCCACGACGACGGCGATCGCGACCGCCAGGCGCCGCGCAGCGCCGCCCGGTGCGGCAGGCAGCGACGTGAAGGTGACCAGCGCCGCCGCCGCTGCCAGGCCGGCGCCGATCAGGTAGGCGAGCCGGAAGCCGTCGGTCAGCGCCTGCGGCACCCCCACCCCCGTGCCGATCAGGTGGGTGGTGTGCTGGGTCGCAAGCGTGACCAGGACCGCAAGTCCGAGTCCGCCGCCGACCTGACGCGAGGTGTTCACAAGGCCCGAGGCGAGCCCCGCCTGCCCCTCCTTCGCGCCCTGGGTGGCGGCGATCGTCGAGGGGACGATTGACATCGCGATCCCCGCCGCCGTGAGCAGCCCGGGGATCATCACGTACACGATCCCACTGCCGCTGGATCCGATTTTCGCGAGCAGCAGCATTCCCGCCGTCAACATGATCAGCCCGCCGCCGAGCACCGGGCGCACGCCGAACTGGCTCACGAGCCTGCCGGTGCGTGAGGCGACCAGCATGATCATCAACGTCATCGGCAGGAAGATCAGACCGGTGTGGAGCGGCGAGAGGCCCAGCACCTGCTGCAGGTAGAGGGAGCTCACGAACCACATCGGGAAAAGCGAGGCGCTGAACAGCAAGACGATGTTGTTGGCGATCTGCAGCGGCTTTGTCAGCTCTTTGAAGGGGATCAGCGGCGCAGACGCCAGGCGCGCCTCGACCACGGCGAACACCGCGAGCAGGGCCACGCCGCCGACGATCGGGCCGAGCGCGGCAGGCGAGTCCCAGCCGGCGAGGCCCGCTTCCACGACCCCGTACACCAGCACCATCTGACCGACCGTCAACGTCAGCGCGCCCGCGAGGTCGAAGCTGCCCTCCCGCGCCCTGCGGCGCTCCTGCACGACCCTGTACGCGACCAGCGCGGCCGCGACCGCGATCGGGGGGTTGATCAGCAGGACCCAGCGCCAGTTGAGCGCTTCGGTGATGATCCCTCCGAACAGCACTCCGGCGGCGCCGCCGAGTCCGTTCATCGCCGCCCACGCGCCGATCGCGCGATGGAGCCGCGGGCCCGGCGCGAACGACGCGGTGATGATCGCCAGCGAGCACGCCGCCATCAGGGCGCCGCCGAGACCCTGCGCCGCGCGGGCTGCGACGAGCATCCCGCGGTCCGGCGCGACGCCACCGGCCAGCGAGGCGAGCGCGAACAGGCCCAGCGCCGCGACGAACATCCGACGCTGCCCGAAGTAGTCGGCCGCGCGGCCGCCGAGCATCAAGAAGCCCGCGAAGGTGATCGCGTACGCGTCCACGACCCACTGCAGTTCCGGCGCGGTGAAGCCAAGGCTCAACTGGATCGAGGGCAGCGCGACGTTGACGATGCTCAGGTCGAGGATGACCATGAACTGGGCCACGCAGCAGACGGCCAACAGCCACCCCAAGCGCGGACCCCGGTCGGTCTCGGCCGGAGGTGTCTCGGTCGCCCTCGGACTCGCCGCCGTCTCGACGCTCATGAGGGCCAAGAGGGTGGCGCAGCCGGCCGGGGGCCGGCGGGCCGGGCCTCTCTTTTGCTGTCAGGCAACTGCGCTTTACGCCGGGATCCCTTGGTAGGGTGAGCCCCCGAGCCCTCAAGCGACAATTGGAGCCCTGCCCATGAAACGAACGCCACTGACCGCCATGCTAACGCTACTGGCCGTCCTAGCGACCACGGTCGTCGTGGCGGGGTGCGGCAGTGAAGGGGGGAGCTCCTCCTCCAAGTCAACGCCGAGCACGCCGACCACGCACAAGCACTCCTCCAAACCGGCCTACTGAACCGCCGGTCCACGCGCCTAGAGGGCCGCGCGCCCGCTGGCTCATGGAGCATCGCCCTCATCCTCGTCCCGACCGTCGGGAGCTTGGCAGCGAAGCGTTGTAGCCGATCACCTTGACTGTCTGCGAGGTGCCGAGAACCTGGCCGGCTGAGTCGAGCGCCTGCGCCGCCACGTTGGTGTACTTCTTGGGCAGGGTCGTCGAGCTCTCGAAGCCCGTGGCTCGAATCGTGGTCTGCGCCGCCAGCGCCCCTGGGCGACTCCCCGCGAGCACGCGCCAGGAGGCGACTTCGGTCGCGCCGTTCCAGCTCGCGTGCACGATCGTCTCTTCGCTCGTGTCGTTCAGGCTGGAGAGGACCGCCGGCGGACTCAGCGGGCGCCCGCTCCAGGGGAAGCGAAAGGCCCGGTAGAAGGACATGTCGAACGGCTGATGGGCGTCGAAGAGCAGCGAGCCGCCCTTGGCGTACTCGCTGATCGCGGGCATCCCGCCGTAGCCCACGAGCGTGTTCCCGTCCGCCAGCGTCTGCATATTGCCCTGGCTTGCGGCGAGCACCGGCGGATTGGGGTGTGTGTAGGCGGAGGCGAGGCGTGCTGTGTGGGCCTTGAGGTCGAGCGCGATTCGTACTGCACGCGACTGGTGGTGGATCGGCGGGTTCGAGCCATCGTCGAAGAGGGTGACGTCGCCGTCCGGAAGGACACGGCCGTCGTGTTGCCACGCCGTTTCGGTGCCCGGGCCCATCCTGAAGGAGCTCCTGGTGCCGCCCAGGCGCCAGAGAACCTTGCCGGTGCCACCCTCCAGCTGATAGCCGGCCCAGGTACTGCGCGCCGAGATCAGGATGTCGCCATCTGGCTCGGGATCGATCGAGTTGAGGTGAAAATAGTCCCAAGGCGTCGCCTCTGTCGGCGTTTCGACCTCGGACTCTGAAGCGCCGACGTGGTCGAGGCTGTGCCATTCCCAGCGCACGAGGCCCGTCTGCATGTCGATCTCCTGAATCGCCGTGTCGACGATCGTCCCGTCCGGGACTCCTTTCACCGGCCTGAGGTCGCAGCGGATCGGGTTGTACGCCGTGACGTAGGCGACGTCGTGGGGGGCGATCTGGAAGTCGTGCAGGTCCGCCTTCAGGCCGTTACCGCCGGGGATCCTCGCAACCGTCTGGTAGTGGGAGTTCATGACGACGTCTTCGCCCCGGCCGAAGCCCAGCGAGAGCACACGCCCCCTCCACCACGTCAAATCGCGTTGACCCCCATATGTCTGCTCGTTCAGGTCCGTCGCCGCTTCGCCCCCCGACAGCTTGTCGAACCAAACGAGCCGCCCCTCCGGCGTGTAGATCAGCGGCCCGTACTGACCCGGACCGGGCCCGTTGGTCGTGAGGATGTCGCCGGCCGCGGGATCCCGATCCGGGACGGTGACGTTCAGGATCGGGGCCTGAACGCCGGGCAGGGTGTAGAAGCTCTGATAGTCGGCGGGCGCCGCCGGCGGGTTGGGGAACTCCGGGGTGTTCGCCGTCGAATAGGGAGTGTCGACGCGAAAGCGATAGACGAGCTGCTCGCCGCTGTTGCCCCCGCCGATTACGGTGTGCACGGTGACGCGCTCGCCCACGTCGAGGGGAGTGTCGGGCACGAAGCTCGCGCCGTCACCCTGTGAGTAGCCGCGCAGGCGCCCGGAGTGACGACCACTGCGCTGGCCGACCACTGAGACTTCGCGGATATCCGCGGCAGGCACGCCCAGAAAGCTGATCTGGGTGTTGGGATTGGCGGTATCCGTCCCCGGCTCGGGCGAGACGTCGATGTCGGTGCCCGGCAGCGTGGCTGTGTGTTCGAGCGTTGCCGGCAGGCACGCGGGCGAAATGCTGCTGGAGTGCGAGCCCGACAGCAGTCTCAGGCTGGGGGAGCCCAGCACGACCGCCAACACCCCCCATGCGAGCGCGGCGACCCCCAGGATGATGAGTACGTTGCGTTGCATGTGCGAGTGCGGACAACCCGTAACGCGCTGGTCGCGCCCGCGAGTGTCGAGCCCGAAGCGTACGACATCGTACTCGGAGGACTTGGCTACTGTGTGTCTGTGATACTGTGCTCCACAGTGACCAACATCACCGTCTCCGTTCCTGACGATGTCTACCGCGCCGCGCGGATCCGTGCGGCGGAGCGTGGCAGCTCCGTCAGCGCCCTCGTCGCCGAGTACCTGCGCTCGCTCTCGGAGCGGGAGGCCGAGTTCGCGAGGCTCGAGTCCCAGCAGAGGCACATCCAAGAACAGATCGATCGTTTCAGCGCCCGCGACCGCCTCGATCGCGAGGAGCTGCACGGGCGTGCGGTTCGTTGACACCAACGTCCTGCTCTACACGATCTCGCGCGACCCCCAAGAGCGCAAGAAGGCAGCACGAGCCAACGAGCTCCTCGCCCGCAGGGACGTGGGCCTCTCAGTCCAGGTGCTCCAGGAGTTCTATGTCCAGGCGACCCGCGACAGTCGAGCGGATCGTCTGACCCACGAGCAGGCCGCTGCGCTCGTCGACTCCTTCCGGCGCTTCCCAGTTCAGGAGACGACGATCGGCACGGCGCTCTCCGCCATGTCCACCAGGCAGCGCTTCGGGATCTCCTATTGGGACGCCGCAATCCTCGAGGCGGCCCGCGCGCTTGGCTGCGAGGTCGTCCTCTCCGAGGACCTGAGCGATGGCCAAGACTACGCAGGGGTGCGAGTCGAGAATCCCTTCAGCGACTGCTGACCGGTCCGCTCCGCCCGTGTGGGGAACGGGAGTGCGCCGAAGGCAACGGTGAGGTGCGCCTTCCAGAGGACCGAAGAGCATCCTCGCGAGGATTGAGCCATGCGCGTTCGGGTAAGAGCAAGCCAGTGCGTGCGGAGGTCTCGAACCCGAGGAGCGGATATGAAGATCGGCTATTTCCTGTCGAGTGAGGAGTTCGATCCGCGCGAGCTTGTGAGGCAGGCTCGTATGGCCGAAGACGCCGGGTTCCACGGCCTGTGGATCTCCGACCACTTCCACCCGTGGAACGAGGAGCAGGGTCACAGCCCGTTCGTGTGGTCGGTGATCGGCGCGATATCTCAGGCGACCTCGCGTGTGAAGCTGACGACAGCGGTGACCTGCCCCACGGTCCGGCTGCACCCCGCGATCGTCGCCCAGGCAGCCGCCACCTGCGCGGTCCTGCTGGAGGGTCGCTTCGCGCTTGGTCTCGGCAGCGGCGAGGCGCTCAACGAGCACATCCTTGGCGACCGCTGGCCGCGGGCCGATGAGCGACTGGAGATGCTCGAGGAGGCCGTGCAGGTGATCCGCACGCTGTGGCAGGGAGGGATGCAGAGCCACCGCGGCCGCCACTACCAGGTCGAGAACGCGCGCATCTACGACCTGCCCGAGCGGCCGCCCCCGATCCCGATCTCCGGGTTCGGCCCCAAGGCCACGCGGCTCGCAGCCCACATCGGTGACGGATTCTGCACTGTCTCACCCGACCGGGAGGCCGTCGAGCTGTACCGCTCAGAGGGCGGGGAGAACAAGCTTGTGGCCGGCGGCATGAAGGTCTGCTGGGGCGAGGATGAGCGGTCCGCGCGCGCAGCCGCGCATCGCCTGTGGCCCAGCGAGCAGCTGCCCGGCGAGCTGGGGCAGATCCTGCCGACCCCGGCGCACTTCGAACAGGCCAGCGAGCTCGTCAGCGAGGCGATGGTCGCCGAAGTTGTGCCGTGCGGGCCCGACATCGAGCGTCACCTGCACGCGATCCAACGCTACCGAGACGCTGGCTTCGATGAGCTCTACATCCAGCAGATCGGTAGCGAGCAGGAGCGCTTCTTCGAGATCTACGCCAACGAGATCCTGCCGCGGTTCGACGATCGGCAGCCGAGTCCCCTCGGGTGATCGATGGGGTGACTGTGCCGTCAATGCGGTTGCCGCTGCGACCCCGACCGCTCCTCGTCATACTCGCGCAGGAAGCCCTCGAACAGGCGGCGGTGGCGCTCCTCGTCGCGCAGGATCGTGATCACCATGTCGTTGGTGACCGGGTCGGACTCCTCGGTCGCCTGGATGATCTCGTTGTAGTGGTCGATCGCGCCTGTCTCGGCAGCGATGACACCCTTGATGACATGCACGATGTCGCTCTGGCGCTCCGGCGGCTGGAGATAGGACTGCTCGGCCTTGAAGTCCATCGATCCAGGAACGACGCCGTAGAGCTCCTTGATCCGGGTTGCGAACTGGGTGGCGTGCCCGAGCTCCTCCTGGATGTCCCCTTGCAGGGACTCGATGATCTCCTGGGCTCGGACACCATCGGGATTGACCGAGTTGGCCAGGTAGCTCATCACCGTCTCGATCTCCATCCAGTAGGCCCTGCACATCATCGCGATGATGTCCTCGCGCTCATCGCGCATGTCATCGGCAAGGATCCCTCTGCTGCTCTTCATTGCCGGCATGTGATCCTCCTCAGTTCGAGGGTGGGCGGGGAATAGGGATGCTCTACCCGCCTGCCGGAAAAGGCAACCAACCGGACGAGTTCCCGTCGCCCGCAGCCCGCCTCTTCGGGTACCAGGTGAGTAGATGCTGAAAGCGAGCGCCATGCGCTGCCGCCCTCAGTGAGGACCAAGCGAGACTGTGTTGCGACGGTAGCTGTAGTCGTACCCTGCGTGAGTGCGGATCGAAACCGAGCGACTGCTGTTGCGCCCGCTCGTGATGGCCGACTTCGACGAGTTCGTCGCGCTGCACCGTGATCCCGAAGTCGTACGGTTCGTGCGAACGCTCGATCGTTCACAAGCCGCGAAGCGTCTGCAGGCGAACGAGCAAGAATGGGAGGAGCGCGGTCATGGAATGTTGGCGGTCCTCGACCGGGCCACCGGTCGGCTCCTCGGCCGTGTCGGGTTGAAGTACTGGCCACAATTCCAGGAGACCGAGGCGGGATGGTTGCTGCGCCGCGACGCGTGGGGGAACGGATACGCGACGGAAGCCGGCCGAGCTTGCCTGGACTGGGGCTTTGGGACGCTACCCGTGCCCTACGTCACCGCCATGATCCACCCCGAGAACACGCGCTCGATACAGGTCGCGCAGCGACTCGGTTTCGGCCCAGCCCGCGAGGACGTGCTGCTCGGCGACCCGGTCATCGTCCACACGGTCGGGCGCGACGCTGAGGCACGGTGGTCCTGCGCGGGCCCCGAGCCCGGGTGAGGATCAGAATGGGGAGTCGAACATGCCGTTGCCGAATTGAGCTATTTGAGGGATGTTGGCTGCGTTCTCTGGAGGAGTCCGATGCAGAGGAGCTCCACGCGCTCGTGAAGGCCAACCGTGACTACCTGGCGCGTTGGATGCCGTGGGCGGCTGACCAGACGCTCGCCGACACCGTGGCATTCATCCAGCACACACGCCAGCAGCTCGCGACCAACGATGGCTTTCAAGCAGCCGTAATCGAGGACAGTCATATCATCGGGGTGGTCGGGTTCCATGGCGTCTCCTGGCAACACCGCTCGACCAGCATCGGCTACTGGTTGGCCGAGTCAGCGCAGGGTCGCGGCACCATGACTCGTGCCGTCCGGGCGCTCATCGATCACGCGTTTGGGACTTGGCAGTTGCACCGGGTCGAGATCCGTGCCGGGGTCGACAACGCTCCAAGCCGCGCGATCCCCGAGCGCCTTGGATTCACCCAAGAGGGCGTCGCGCGCGAGTCCGAGCGTCTAGGCGACAGCTACATCGACCAGGTTGTCTACGCGACGTTCGCCGGGGAGTGGGGTGAGCGGCTTGGCGCGGGCTGAGCGCGACTAGCGTTGTCCTTGCGGCCGCGTAGAAGGAGTTCGCATACCCGGAGGCGCTCAGGTCCCATATGTAATGGAGCTAGGGGGACTCGAACCCCCGACCTCCTGGGTGCGATCCAGGCGCTCTCCCAACTGAGCTATAGCCCCAAAATCCCTGATTTGCAGGGGATTTGTCGCGGTCGGCGTACATGTGCGTGCCCCCGACGTGAGCGATCATAGCGGTATCTGCGGGCGTTTACGGGGGGGTTTCGTATGCCGCATACGAAACCCCCTACGACCCGCCGGCTTTGATCTTGATCTCTTTGCGCCGTAGGCGGATCGCGCGGCCGAGGCCGACCTGGGGACTCCGGAAGCCCGCGCTGAGCAAGGACGAGCGCGCCGAGCAGCAGCGGTTCGCCGAGCGCGCGTCAGGCCCGGTGGGCAGCGGACCGGTGTGCCGTGCTGCGCTCGCTCTCCTGCGCGAAGCGGGTGTCAGCGCTTGATCCAGCTGAGCACGGTGGCCGTACCGGCGCGCCTCGGAGTCGCGCCGGCCGCGATGTCCTCTCGCAGCCGCGCGAGCCCCACTCGAAGCTCGTCAGGGTGGTCGCGCCACATCCGCTCAAAGTAGCTCGTCTCGGCCCGCTCGGCAGCCTCCAGCACACGCTCAGGGTCGGCCGAGAGGGCAGCGAGCGATGCGTCCTGCAGATCCTCGAACTCGAACGTGAAGAGCCGCGCGCCTGGCAGCTCCTGAAGGATCGCCGCCCGCGACGGGTGGGTCGCAGCCATCCAGGCCCTGCTGCTTGGAAAGTAGTCGAGGATCCAAAGACTCGCGGCATCCTCGCCCGTATACCCCTTGAGCACCAGGCGCCCTTTGGGTCTGAGCACGCGCCGCGCCTCAGCCAGAGCCGCGCCACGGTCATCGACGTGGTGCAGCATCGAGATCATCGTCACAGCATCGAACGTCTCGTCCTCGAACGGCAGTCGCTGCGCGTCCGCCTCTACGGTCTCGAGTCCCTTGGCGGCGGCCCTCGCCAGCATCTCAGCCGAGCGGTCGACCACCACAGGCTCCCACCCCTCCCGCCTGAGCGCAAGAGCGTAGTTGCCCGTTCCGCCACCGACGTCGGCAAGCCGCCGGCCGGGCGCGCCCTCGAGCGCCTCGCGCAGCGCCCGCAGTGCCGATGGGCTGGCCGAGCGCGTCTCGTCGTACCGCTCGGCTTGGCGGGAGTAGTCTGGCAGCAGGCCCACGCTATACAGAGCTTGACAGCACCGACAGGGCGCACGGTCAACGGCCGTGCAGAGGGCATACGTCGCCCGACGTGCGGTCAGCTATCCAGTCGATTCGACGATGGCCATGAAATCGCGCAGCGCTTCCTCTGTCCCGTCGTAGTCAGGAAACAGGCGCCGGTAAGGGCTCGGTCGCGTTCCCAGAGTGAGAGCCCTGACGATGGGAGCAAAGATTTCGCTCATCAACTGACCATGGCGGTCGCAGTCGATCTCGAGTCTAGCTGGGGCTTGGTCGGCATCGAAGTCGAACTGACCCAGCAACTCTTCCAAGGCCTGACGTCGGACAGTGCGCGCACCTAACGTATCGATGATTAGCATCACAGCGGCGCTGAGGATCACTTCGCGCAGAGGCTGCGCCAACTCCTTCGGTACGGCGACCGTACGCACACGCCTTACCGACGACCGGAGGCTCGCCTGAAAGCCACCGGTCGCGGGCCGAACGCCATACCGCGCGTCCGGCCCGCGATCGCGCGCTGGGGAATGGCGTGCTGGCGGCGTCCGACCTTGCACGCCACATGCGTAGTTCTTCTACGCCACCTCGTGTTGCCCGATCACCCTCCTTGCGCGCCATACCTCACATCCTTCCCACGTGGCCGCGAGGTGTCCAGTCATACAAAAAGCGCCCTTTTCGCAAAGGACCAGCCCCTTGATGAGTGATCCGACGGCGTCGAGCAACGCACCCTCGCCGCGCTAGGCTGACCTCGCCTCCGGCGCGTGGGATGCGCGCCGCGGGCACCTGCGTACGCAGCCCACCTACGAAGGCGGCCTGCGCCTCATCGTCGCCCAGTCCTCCCGACCGACTGAGCGATCCCGCTGCGACTACTCCTGCGATCAGCAGCTCTGGGATCTCGTCCAGCGAGCGGATGATTTCGACGCCGGCGCTGCGCAGCGCTCCTCGTCGCTGTCCGCGGCATAGCCGATCGCTCGCATCTCGGCGGCGACGGCGGCCGTGATCCCCGAGGGGGTGTCCTCGATGACCACGCAAGCAGCGGGCTCGGTGTTCATCGTGGCCGCTGCGTGCTGAAAGAGCGCGGGGTCGGGCTTGGGACGCGGTACGTCGTGGGCAGAGAACAGCGCGTGCGGCAGGAACAAGTCCCGCAAGCCGGTCAGCCCGAGCGTCATTCGTGTCTTCTCCAATGCGCCCTGGGAGGCGACGCACACCTTCAGACCGGCGGCCTTGACGCGTTGCACGGCCTCGGCGGCGCCCGCGATCGGCCCGAGGTCGCGTCGGAACGCCGCGGCGCGCTCGTGCTCGTATTCGGCGAGCCAGTCCGGTGACAGTGGCCGGCCGAGTTTTGCCTCGGCCTGGCGGCGGATGTCGGTGAGGTAGGGTCGAGTCGGGGCGCGGTGCGCTCCTTTCGGAGCGTCCGTTTCCCCGACCCGCGCCTCCGAACCGGACGTGCGAGTTCCCCCGCATCCGGCTCTCCACAACCTCATGCCGCTGCATGATCGGTTGCCGGGCTCGTTGCTTCCGTCCAGGGTGTGGGGATGGCTTTGCCGCGGTATCGGTATCGGACTATCCGCACCGTTACCGGGTCAAAGAGCTGCACCCCGTTTTCGGTCGGGCGCCATCGGGAGGCGTTCGGCATGTAGCGGCGTCGTAGCTCGCGCCAACTGATTGGCTTGTGCTTGCGCCGCAGCCAGATCACCACCCGTCGCCAGGAGTAATACTCCAGGTAGCCGAAGGTGCCCTTCGATGCACCATGTCGGAAGTAGGTCGTCCAGCCGCGCAGCAGCCGGTTCATGGCATGCAGCACGGACTTGAGCGGCCGGTTCGTTGATCCGCGGGTCAGTGCCCGCACCTTGGCCTTGACAGCCGCGAGGGCTTTCTTGGCCGGGTAGGTGTATATGTGGTGCTTCTGGCTGCCCCATTGACGATGACGCTGGATGCGCCAGCCAAGGAACTCGAAGCCCTCGTCCATGTGGAGGACCCTCGTCTTCGCTTCGGACAGGCGAAGCCCGACCGGCGCGAGCGCCGCTGCAACGTCACGCATGAGCACCCGCGCGTGCGCCTCGGTCCCGCACACCAACACGACGAAATCATCCGCGTAGCGGATGAGCCGGTAGGTAGCGTTTCCGTGGCGTCGTTCTCGGATGCGATCCGTGTCCGTTGCGAACCGAGTCTCCCAGTGCCCGGCGAAGTGCTCGTCGAGCGCCGAGAGCGCGATGTTCGCCAGCAACGGCGAGAGGATGCCGCCCTGCGGTGTGCCGGTGATCGTCTCGCTGAGCGTCCCCTCCTCGGAGAGGATGCCCGCCTTGAGAAACGCCTTCACCAACGCCAGGACACGTTTATCAACGACGCGTCGTCGCACACGATCCATCAACGGCGTGTGCTCGATGTTGTCGAAGCACGCCTCGATATCACCCTCCAGCACCCACTGATAACCGTGGCTGCCGAGTTGGTGGATCTCAGCGATGGCGTCCTGAGCGCGGCGCCCGGGGCGGAAGCCATAACTGCATGGCTTGAAATCCGCCTCGAAGATCGGCTCCAGCACCAGCTTCAGCGCGGCTTGCACCACGCGATCCCGCATGGTCGGGATGCCAAGCCGTCGGCGCTTGCCGTTCGGCTTGGGGATCATCCGCTCCCGCACGGGAAGAGGCTCAAAGCGACGGGTCTTCAGATCGTTCCGCAACTCGGCGAGGAACTGCTCCTCGCCACGCACCCTGATCTCAGCGGCGCGAACGCCGTCGATCCCAGCAGTGCGTGAGCCCCGATTTGCCCGCACCCGACGCAGCCCCTCCTTCAGGAACGCCGGGTCAGACGAGGTTATACAGATCGTCAAACCGGCGAGCCGGGTCTTCGATCGCCCAACGGTGCAGCTTGCGCTGGATCTCCAGTACCCGTTGACCGTCCGCGTACTGCGGCTGGTCGCTCGGCGCGGCGGTGTTCACCGCCGACCTCCTGGTCTTCCAGTCCCAACACTGCGAGATTGCTGCCCCCCTTCGCCATGCGGACGGCTTTCCCGCCCTCGGACTACTACGGGGGCTCCGCCCCGCTCCGGCGCCATCAGCAGACGACGCGCCTGCCCGCCACCGACCTGGATGGCCGGCGGGAAGGGCGACACCGGAGCGGTTCCCACGTTCACCACGGACCCTCTATGACGGGATCGGTGGCCAGCTCTTCCCCTGCAACGCGCCGTGGGGCAATCGCAGACACCCCCACGGCCTCCACCACCGACATGCTGAGTCGATGGCAGAGCCGTTTGCCGCCTTCTGTTGCGGCTCGCGTTTGTTGCTCCCCGGCCCAGATCCACCAGATTCGAGCCGGTATCCAGTCTATAGGGGGTTCCATCACTGGTTCCTTTCGTCCACCTGTCCGTCTTTGCTTGCCAGGCCCGCACCGTCTGGTGGTGCCGACACGTCCCGGCTTTGTCGGGGCTGCTCCCGCCCTCCCCTGCGTCTCCAGGATCAGGCTGCCCCCAGCTCCAACGGGCCTGCTGCGGCAGGCCCGCGTTGGGTATCTCACCCACCGGGTCACGGTGGTACTTCGTGGCGCACCAGGAGCCCTTGGTAGTCGCGGCGGGCCTCGCGGAGTGTCGTCGGCACGCCCTCGCGAGTGAGCATCCGGGCGAGCACGTCGTTGGAGATCCCCTCGGAGTCAACGAGAACCTCGTCGCAGTCGAAGATCACGAGCTCGTAGGACATCCCAGCCGGGGCACTCTACGGCCTGCCCGCGTGGAGTCGCCGCGAGCAACCCCGCCACCCGGTCGGTCATGCCCCCTCCCGCGGTGAGCCCGGCGTGCTGCTTGGTGTCTCGCCCGTCAGCCCCGCCGCGGGCACGTCAAGGACGCCGCGCTATGCCGAGGATGTGCGGATCGGCCGGCAGCAGCGGCGCGGGGCTGTAGGAGAACCGCTCGCAGACTTCGATCCGAAACCCGGCGCGCTCGATCGCCGCCATTGTGTCCCGCGCTAGGTGGCAGCCGCCGGCGAGCCGGGGCCAGAGCGTTGCGTCCGCAAACCGCTGAAAGCGTGCCTCCCAGGTGGAGTGTGAGCGGACGTGCTCGTAGAAGCGCAACTCGCCGCCCGGGCGGATCACCCGATACAGCTCGGCGAGCGCTGCATCCTGGTCAGGAACAGTGCAGAGCACGAGCGCGACGACGCCTGCGTCGAAGGTCTTCCCATTGGGGAGACAGTCCGCGTCCCCGTGCGCCACGGAGACCGCGACGGGCGCCTCCGCGGCGGCGTGCTGCGCACGCTCGCGCAGGTAGGGCTCGGGCTCAACGGCGAGCACCTCGGCGACCGACGCCGGGTAGTAGCGGAAGTTTTCGCCGCTGCCGGCGCCGACCTCGATCACCCTACCCCGCAGGCCGGCGAGCAGCTTGCGGCGATGGGCGGCGGCACCGCGGCGCTCGCTGATCTCAGCGACCCTTGCGTAGACGCGCGCGAACACGGGATGAGCGGGGTACTCGGCCATCAGCCGCCGGCCAGGCTACAACCCCCAGTTATCGGGCGGAGACGGTTGCCGTCGGGCACAGGCTCATGCCTATACGGGATAGCTCACCGCCCGAAGAACAGCGCCTGCCGATCGGTCACTGCCGTGTATCTCTTGTGCGTGTTGAAAGCTCGACGCCATCGTCGAGCGGCACGGTCATCGAGTAGTAGCCACAGGCTGACTCGCGGACGTGTTGCAGGTATGGGAGCAGGTCGGGGTCGTCGGCGCTGAGGTCGGCGACCACCAGGCCAGCGGGCGACAGACGCGGCTCAGGAGGCGCAGAACCGGCAGGTACAGGTCGTTGCGGCCGTCGAGGAACACGAGGTCAACCGGCTCGGCGATGTCTGCCAGCGTATGAAGTGCGTCGCCGTAGCGCAGTTCGATGAGATCCGCGAGGCCGGCGTCGGTGAGGTTCTGCTGCGCGAGCTTGACCTTCTGCTCGTGGTGCTCGCTCGTGATGAGCGTTCCGCCGCCACCGTCGCGGAGCGCTGCGGCGAGATAGACCGTAGAGACGCCGAGCGAGCTGCCGAACTCGACGATCCGGCGTGGTCTGGTGCTCAGCGCGAGGAGGTAGAGGAGCTGCCCGACCTCGCGGGCAATCGACAGGGGCGCCGCTCCGTAGAGTTCGTATCGCTGCTCCTGCGCCAGCCGGCGGCCGAGTTCCGTCTCGCGTGCATGCACGCGCCGTGCAGCTCGTGGGTCTTCGTCGTCGGCCTGTGCGTGGAGCCGGTCGAGGACGCTCGCCACGGCTGGCGAGCTGATCGTTGAAGGCATCGCTATCGGCCGATCGTGTCAACGGCGTGATGGGTTGCGTGGAAGTCGGGAGCGTGCACGTCGTAGCCGACGAACTCGAACAGCCGGACACCGCCCTGGAACTGCTGCGGCGAGACGCGCAGGCGGTTGGCGCCGACACCAAACGGTGGAGAATCGACAAAGGCGAGCTCGTCGAAGCCGGCGCTGTCGAACGTCTCACGGATGAAGGGCGTGAGGTCGGGCGGATGACGGTGGCGTGTCCAGATCACCGTCGCGTGCGCAGCGCCGAGCTGCGGGAGATTGCTGATGGTGTTGGCGATGTCGGTCTCGCTGATGTTGCCAAAGACACCGCAAAGCAGGATCAGGTCGGCCGGCACTGCGCCGCGGTATGCGTCGCTCACGGAGGCGTCGCCGACAATCGACTCGACGCCCTGCAGGCCGGCTGCCTGCGCGGCCTGCCGGGCGAGGGCGACGTTGTGCTGGTCGAGCTCTACGAGCCTGGCGGTGAGGTCGTCGCGGCGGGGGTGGTCGGCGAGAGCTCCGATCAGGTCATGGCCTTGGCCAGCGCAGGCCGAAATGGCGTGAATGGAGCCTGGTGGGGCGTGGTCGAGCATCGCGCGGATCTGCGTCTGCACGACCACCAGCCGGCGACCGAGCGCGGAATCGGGGTCCGCGTAGTCCTGATGCCACTCCCGCCAGTCCATGTAGCCCGAGAGCCTACGACGGCGGTGCGGGTCCACCTGCCATTCGCACGCGTAACGGTGCGGCTGCTGATTGCGGACGCCGCGTAAAGTCCGGTCTGGCCGCCCGCGGCACTGCCGCCCGCGGGCTTATCTGGAGGAACCTCATGCCACGCTCCCTGATTGACATGGTGGGCTGTGCTGAGCGCGTCGGGCTCGCGCTCAGCACAGTCGGGCTAACCCTCCCGCCCGTTCCCAAGCCTTTCTACGAGGCATATCTTGCCTCGATGGGCGCTCGGGCGCTGATCGCGTCTACCCGCGTGGGGCTGATCGCGGCGCTCGCCGAGCACCCCGCCCGCCCCGACGAGCTGGCGAGCAGCCTGGGACTGGACGAGCAGTCCGTCGAACTGCTGCTGGAGGCCCTGCTGAACCTCGGCTACACCCGCCGCCGCCGGGACGGGTGCTTCGCCCTGCGGCGCACCGCGCGGCGCTGGCTCACACCAGGCGCCTGGGACGCAGTGATCGGTGAGCTCGCGTACGACAACTGGGAGCTGATCTCTCACCTGGACGAGCGCCTGCTGGGCGCTCCACCGGCGGGGTGGCACGAGCGCCCGGCCGACGATCCGCTGTGGGAGCGCTACCAGCGCGCGATGACGCAGCTCGCCCGTCCAGTCGCCGACCTGCTCGCTCGGGCGATCCCGGCGCGCGATCCCCAGCGGCTGCTCGACCTCGGCGGCGCCCACGGCCTGCACGCCGCCGCGCTCTGCCGCCGCCACCCAGGCCTGCAGGCCACGGTGATCGACCTGCCGCCCGCGGTGCGCTTCGGCCGCGGAGTCATCGCTCAAGATGGCATGGCCGACCGCGTACGCCACACCGAGGGCGACATCTTCGACGCCGACCTGGGTACCGGGTGGGACCTCATCACCGCCCACTCACTCCTGCACAACTTCTCGATGCAACAGGGTCTCACCCTCTTGCGTCGCGTTCACGCCGCGCTTGCGCCCGAGGGCACGCTTGCAGTCCTTGAGATCGAGCGGCCGCCGCAGGGACGCCGCGGCACCCGCGCGGGAGCGTTGACCTCGCTGCTGTTCCACACCTTCGGCGAGGGCCGCTGCTACCGCCCTGGGGAGCTGCGCGAGCTGCTTGCCACCGCCGGCTTCACCCGCGTCAAGATCCGCCACCCCGCGCGCCTGCCCGCCAACTTCCTCGCCCTGGCAAGACGCTGAGCGCGCTTGGGACAATCGGTGTCGCTCAGCGGCGTTTACGCTCACCCGGTGGGGTACGGCCGGGACGGATGGCGCAGCCTTGGACCTCGTGCTGGGCGACGTAGTGAGGGCTGAAGAGTAGTCAGCCATTCAGTAGGAATAGCCGGAAGGTAGGCTGCGTCACTGTGGTGAACATCCGGCATAGCCCCCGGAGCTGGCGAGATCATCGATGAGCGCCGTGCCCGCTCGTCCCGGCACCCATCCGGCCCCCAACCGCCGCCTGCCCGCCGCGCTCCTCCCCGGCCGCCTCGCCGCCCGCACCGCGCCACGAGGCGCCCGCACGATCCACGACCAGCCCCGTACCGGCTCACCACAACAGATACCGCCATCCAAGCGGACCCTGCTCGTCACCTACCGACGCGACGGCCGGCCCGCCGCAACACCAGTGTGGGCAGCCGAGGACCACGGACGCTTCTACGTGCGCTCCGAGCGTGCTGCCGGCAAGGTCAAGCGTCTGCGCCGCGACAACCGCGTGCTGCTCGCGCCCTGCACCGTGCGGGGGCGGCCACTCGGAGCGCCGTTCGAGGGGCACGCCCGCGTGCTCACCCCCGATGAGGAGCACCGTGGCGAGCGCGCGCTAGCTCGACGCTACGGGCTCGGCCGCGAGCTATTCGAGCGCACCGTAGACATCATGCGCATCGACATGTGCTACCTGGAGATCACGCCCGGCGCTTGGGAATGAGGCGCGCTACCACCCGACGGTCCATTCGGCGAACCCTACGACCCGTACGATCACCATTGCGCCGGCAACAGGGTCCGGCAAGGCTACAACGGACCGCCGTAGCATGGGATGGCAGATCATGGCTCACACGCAGCCAAGAACCAGCTCTGTCGCTGACTACGAAGAGATCGGCGGCGGCTATGCTCGCGCTCGTCGCACCGATCCGCGGATCGCTGAGCGCATCTTTCAAGCGCTAGGCGATGCGAGTAGTGTGCTGAACGTCGGTGCCGGCACCGGTTCCTACGAGCCACCGGATCGCGACGTGGTTGCGGTCGAGCCCTCGCTTTTGATGCGCTCTCAGCGCCCGCCACACTCAGCCCCCTGCATCGATGCCCGAGCGGAAGCGTTGCCGTTTCCCGACAAATCATTCGATGCGGCGCTGGCAGTGCTCGCAGATCATCACTGACGTGATCCGATCGCCGGACTCCAAGAGATGCGTCGCGTCGCTCGAAGAGTCGTCGTCTTTCAGTGGGACGACGCGGAGATAGAACGCTTCTGGCTGATTCGCGACTATCTCCTACCCGAGTATCGTGCACTGGCGGCGGGGCGACCGACCCTCCGTGAGCGCGCCCGGGCAATCGGGGCATGCATGGAGCCCGTCCCGATCCCATTCGACGTGGTGGACGACGGGTTATCCCGTGATTGCTAGTTGGGTTCTCGGGGCTGGTGGGGGCGGTATCGAGGTGTGCGTGGAGGGACTGGTAACGGTTTGCTCGGGTGGAGCGACCCGGAGGGTCGCGGAGGCGGGGCAAACCGTTGTCGTCGTTGTGGGTGGAGGTCATGCGGCGGCCTCGATGGCGGCGGCGACGTCTTGGGGGAGTGCCTCGGCTCGGTGCAGGGCGCCTTGGATGCGTGTGATCTCTAGCTCGCGGGAGGCGATCTGGCCGGCGGGCTCGTGGTGGTTGTGAGCTGCGGTGAGCGCGCGGGTGTGGCTTTGGAGCATGCGTTGGAAGATGGGGGCGGCGCTCTTCTTCGGTTGGGCATGGCTGCAGCCGAGGCAGACGAGGCCCTTTGGGCAGTGCTCGCCGGCGGGCAGTGCACAGAGGTGGGTGCCCATGTCGCGTAGCTCGCAGTTTTGGGTGAATTCTTGCCACTCCTGCATGGTGGGCGCGCGGTGTGAGTCGGGGCCGTGGAAGTCGGTGTAGGTCGAGCGCACGGTCTTGCGGTACTCCTCGACCAGGCGGGAGGGGTAGAGCTTGGCGTAGACCATCACGGTGTCGGGTGAAGCGTGGCCGAGTAGCGCTTGGATGACGTGGATAGGGGTGTCGTTGTTGAGGTGCTCGGAGGCGAAGATCCGCCGGCAGTCGTGGGGGCGAATTATGAGTTGTGTACCGCCTGAGCTGCGGGTGCCGGCGTCGCGGGAGACACGCGCCAGTCGGTTGCGGATCGCGTTGCACGTCAGGGGGCTTGGGTGGCGTGCGCCTTGCAGGAGGTAGGGCGCACGCGGGCCGGCGCGCTTTTCGTGGCGTTCCCAGTGGTCGCATGCCGGTACGTGGCTGGTGTCGTAGAACTTCTTGACGTGGCGGATGATCTCGGCGATCACGCGGCCCAGCCCGTCGCCGATCGGGATGACTCGCGCGCGGTCGTACTTCGAGGGCTTGATGTGCAGCATGTAGTAGGTCCGTCCGTCGCCGTGGCGGCGGCGCAGCACATCGAGGGTGGTCAGCTCGCATGCCTCCTCGATACGCAGCCCTGACTGCACGAGCAGCTCGAGCAGCGCCCAGTCCCAGAAGCGGTCGCGCTCCTCTTTGTGGGCCCGTGGGTTTGCGGGCTCGGCGGCGAGGGCGTGCTGGGTGTCCTGCCAGTGGCGCAGCGTGAACGCGCGGGCCTTGGGGATCTCGCGCTCGAGCTCCATGATGGTCGCGGTGATGCGCTTGGCTTGCCGGCGGCGGGCCTGCCGGAAGCCCATGTTTTGCATCTGTAAGCGCTCGATCGGGACGGCTGGGGGCGCGATCCCTTGAAACGGTGAGCCTTCCTCGCTGGCCCACCCGCAGATATCGGCAAAGAAGCTGCGCACGTCGGTGATCCAGGCGTAGGCGGTGATGCGCCCGTCCTCGTTCGCGCTCCCACGGCGGTGTAGTTTGGCGAGCTCCAAGGCGTGGGAGATGAACGCGAGGATGTGCGCGCGGCGTACCTCGGCCGGGCTGCGCAGCTCGGGGTAGTCCTCGGCGAGGAAGCGCCAGAAGTGAGCGAGCGAGCCGGTTTTGTGTTGGTGAGTGGAGTAGACGGCGCTGATGCGCTCCCCGTAGGTCTTTAGGTAGAGCGCGTGCACCGTCTGGAAGCGCTCGGGTATCCGCGAGCGGATGGCCATCTCGAGGGGCGTCAGGCGCTGCTCGCGGCGTTTGCGCGAGGGGCCCTTGCGCGGTGTGCGGTCAAAGATCCCCAGATGGCACAAGGCGGCGTCCAGAGCGTCCAGGCCCAACCCGCGAGGATGGGGCACGCCTGCGAGGTCGGCCTCGGTGATCTCCTCCAGGGAGCAGTATGCGCGCGACCACAGCAGTCGTAGTGCCACGGCCTGGCCCGCCCTGCGCGTTTCCACGGTTGCCCACCCGGCGCCTTCTCCCAGAGCGAGCCCGAGACGTGCGTTCTCGCTGACCAGCGCGTCGTTCTCCGGTAGCCAGCCAACCCACCGGGCGCAATACACGCCTCGAAAGAACCGCCAGCCTGGGCGTACCGCGCGAGAGAGCACAAGCGGCGCTGCGCCCCATGCCCAGTGCTCGCCCAGCGGGCGGCTCTCGCCTGCCTGCCAGCGGGGCCAAACCGCTGTCTCGAAGTGTTCCCAGCGATCTTGCAGCGTTCGCCCGTCCAGACGCTCAAGCTCGACACGGATCGCTTGGCAGCCGTGCAGCATCACCCCGCGCTTGTGAGTGCTCGGCAAGCGCAGCTCACCCACCGCATGGGTCATCTGCTCGATCAGCTGCTGCCCGTCATAGACGCGATCAGCCGGCCAGGGTGCCGGGCCGCCCGGTCCTGTGTCGCTCACGAGTCTTCTGCGCCCCGCGCGCCGGAGTCGCTCGCTGCCTGCTCGAGCTCGGCGAGCGTCGCGTTGTCGTAGTCAAAGAGGAACCGCTCGATGCGGGGGTCGTTCTCGTTGATCGCGCCCGGTGCCGCGGCGGTCTCATGGGCGGCGAGGTCAAACAGGTCGGAGACCCTCGCGAGTGCCAGGGCCATCGCGCTCTCATCGACATGCGCGTAGGTGTGCGCGGTTGTCGAGATATGCGCGTGGCCGAGTACCTCTTGGGCGACCTTCAACCCCGCGATCTCGACCAGCGCCTGGCCGAGTGCGTGACGAAACATGTGCGCTGAGACCTTGACCCCAACCCGTTCACCCAAGAGACGCAGCGTCGATTCAAACGCGCTGTACGTCAGCGCTCTGCCCGCCCCGCGGCGCATCCCGACCCACGCCGGCTCACCCGCTCCGCCGGGGCCGCGCTCCTGCGCGATATAGCGCGCGAACAACGGCCAGAAATCATCCGCGACCGGCACTCGATGCTCGTCGCGGGCGCCCTTCAAGCGAACCATCACCGTGCCCGACACGCGATCCAGGTCACCCAGCGCCATCCCCAGCACTCCGTGATGCCCGTAGCGCTCAGACCAGTCCCCGACGCGCTGCCCTGAGCGCCACAGCAACGTCAGGAGCGCCTTATCGCGCCACGAGCGCGCCGCCTCTACCAACGCGACCGCGACCTCGGGTGCGACCCCGCGCGCGACCCGCCGCGGCATCCTGCGGCGAAACTCGCTGCGGCGCCCACGGGGCACCGGGTCGCGGCCCGGCATACCGTGCGAACCAGCCATCACCGAGACACTGCCGACCGGCGGCTCGCGACCAACCCACGCGCCCGCGCCCCGCTCGCGATCACGCCGAGCCAAGAACGCGAAGAATGACCCCAACACGCTCAAACGATGATTCACCGTCGCCGGCCCACGGTCCACCGCTGACCCCTCGGCGCTCTCGAACTCCGCGATATAGGCACCCAGCACCCCACGGTCGACGCTCTCCAACGCCACACTGTGATCGCTCAACCAGCGCAAGAAGTGCGCCAGGCCCTGCGCATAGGAGCGCAGCGTGGAGGTTGTCCCGTAGCCCGTAGAACTTTGTAGGTGGCGACCTGCTCCTGCTCTACGGTCCTCATGGCGGTCCCTTCGTCTCGGTGGATGACTTCACACTCGCCACGGTCCCAACGAGACCGGACGAGGCGGAAGGACCGCCACCTACAAAGTTCTACGGGCTACGGGACAACCTCGCGCCGCGCCCGGCTGCGTCCTGTACCGGTCCTTCAGCGGCGCCTGCAATGCCTTCAGCTCCTCACGCTCCACCCGCGAGATCTTAGAGGCCCCCGCGATCCTGATGAGGTACGGGGCTCTATTCCCGCGACCGTGGCCGCGGTGAGCGAGTTCCTGCGTCGAAGTCAACTTGAGTTGCCGTCGCCGTGAGCAGGTATGCTGAAGTTATGGGACTACTCGAGCTGCTCATCATCATCCTTGTGCTTGCTGCCATCTTCGGCGGAATCGCCGTCAGTCCGCTGCTGTTTGTCCTGTTGATCGTCGTGCTCGTGATCCTGTTCACCAGAGGCGGGTTTGGCTATCGCCGAGGGGGGCGCTTGTAGGTCCAGTCTTACTTGAGCGAGGACACGACCGTGTGACGGGGGTCGGTAGGAGCACGTTCATGGGCCGCTCGTTGCGCTGTCGCTGTCTCAGCCGCGAGGCCCAAGCTCACTTCGCGGCGCGTGTCTGAGCGGGCTGCGTGCTCATCCTCACAAGAGTAGGGTGTAGTGCATGAGCACGGCAGCGATCATCGCGATTGTCGTTGGAGCGATCCTGCTGCTGGGCTTGATCGTTGTGGGTACTCGAATGGCTCGGCAGCGACGCCTGGAGGGGCGCCGTCAAAAAGCCGTGGGGCTTCGCCAGCAGGCGCAGCATCGCGAGCGAACTGCTGAGGACGCGCGTGCAGCTGCCGACGAAGAAGCTGCGCGTGCACAACGAGTGCGCGCGGAAGCCGACGAGAAGGAGGCAGAGGCGCGTCGTCATGAGATCGCCGCGCAAGAGCGCACTGGCGAGGCCGAGGGAAAGACCGTGGTGGCACGCGAACATCACGATCGGGCGCGCGAGGTCGACCCCGACGTGAGCGATAGCGGCGAGGACGAGGCACTCGACCTCAACGACGGTACGGATTCTGCATCTCGTCCCATGTAGCGACGAGAACGAGGCACTCGCGCTGCTACTTACCTAGCCCGACGATGAGGTTGATCGTGGCCGCGATGATGAGCGCGCCGAACGTGTAAGAGACCAGCATGGCTCAGGGCGGTCCGCGAGATGTCCGTGGTCCTGGTATCGGAGACCTCGACGTATGTCAAAGGGAGTACGCGAGCGCATCGCGAATTGATGGGGATCAAGCACCCGACCGACGGGCGATAGCTGCACAGACGTCCGGCGCACCCGCGACGATTGACCGGTGCCGCTTCGAGTGCTGGGGTCCGCTGCCCGCGAGTTTCGTAACGTTCTCCGCGCGGCGACACCCACGCATCGTCGGCTGCGGGACCACCTCGTGACGATCATCGTGGTAACCGCCGGTATCGACCTGTTCTGCGCGACCACGGCATTCCTGCTCGAGCGCCACTCCCAGCAGACCGAGATCAAAACATTCGGCAGCGCCGCGTTCTGGACGACAACTCAGCTGTTGACCGTCTCCTCGCAGATCAAGAATCCGATCTCGGCGGGCGGACGAGTCCTCGACGTCTTCATGGAGATCTGGGCGATCACGGTAGTCGCCGCGCTGGCTGGCGCGTTCGGCAGTTTCCTTCAAAAGCGTGGCCAAGAGATGGACGACAAGCGCTAACGGGCCGCACTCGGCCTCTTTGCTCTGGCAGCTAGGGGTGTTGCAGCGACGTAGTGAGGGCCTCAAGTAGCTCGACGGTCGTCATCGATGCCCCGCCCGAGGAAGCCGGGGTCAACTCATCGGGACGCCCCTCGCGCCAGATCACTCTCCCGTCGTCGTCCTGATCGCGTGAGTAGTGACCGATGCCGCCGTCGGACTCATGGATAACGACTCGAATCGCTTGACCGGGGACTCTCCAGCTCATGCCCCCATCGTACTCCTCCGAACGTACCACGCGGTTCCGGCTTTCTCGAATTCGTTGGCACGGTGCCAAAGCCAAGCGCAAACCCCGTCGGCCGACGCGCGGATTCGGTTGCAGACGTCTCAAGCTCGGTCGGCGGCCCTCATAGCTCGCTTGCCAGGCCGGCGACGATCCAGACAAGCGCTCCCGCCCCGACGAGACGACGGAACCAGTTGACCCCGCCTACCGCCTCCTCCCATGCCCACACGCCGAGGCCGATGATAAAGACCGCGTGACCGACGTCGTGTGCTGTGTCGCCGGCCACAGCGGCGAGCCCCCACCCCGCGAACGCGAGGAGCAGCGGCGGGTTCGGGAACTGCGCGATGGGAAAGCTGCGCGGCCAGCCCACCTGGCCGCGCCGCCAAAGCTCGGCGATGGTCACCGCGCTGATCCTCGCAGGACGCAGGCCAGTTGGGCGGCAGGCTCCGCGATAGGGAAGTGTCCGACCGGCCGGCTCGAACCGGCGACACACCCCCATCCCGGCGCAAGGCGAGCGCGCCGGCGGTTGAACTCAACACTTGCGCTACGGACGACGGACAGTCATCTCAGCCGACGCCAACCCTGCGCCTGCTCTCCACGCCAAGCAGCAGCCCGTTGGCTCAGGTTCGCTCTTGAGCGGCGTCGGGATTATGCCGACCTTCAATGGTGGATCAGCCTCCAGAGCAGGATTCGAAAGGCAGGTCGGCATAATCACGAACTCGGGATAAGGTTTCTTTCACGCCTACTGGCGTCGGCCCTCAGAGTACCTGAGGGAGCCCGTTCGCCGGGGAAGCTCTGTATGGGCGCGCGTCGGCGAGGCCACAGAGCGACGAGTGGTCACAGCGCTAGCGAAGGATCTGAAAAGCGGCGCGTGGACGAATCGCAATGCTGAGCTACTTGACTTGGAGAGTATCGATCTCGGCGCACGACTGCTGATCGCCGAGGCTCAATGAAAGCATCGATCGGTTTCGCTTGGGAAACATCCCGACTCAGATCCTTCTGAGATTCGGTCTTTAGGCTGAAACGGACTCATAGGAATTCATGCGGCCGCTCGCGAGCCCACTCGAGCTGGCGTTCGAGCTGTCCGGCGAGCGACAGCAGCGTCGCTTCGTCATTGCAACGGCCCACAAACTGGACGCCGCGGGGCAGTCCATCCGAGCCGCGACCAACCGGAATAGACGCAGCGGGCTGGCCGGTCACGTTCCACACGCTGTTATATGGAACCATGCCCGCAACTGCGTTCATCGTCCACAACGCACCGCGCCCTTGGAGCTGGCCGATTTGCAACGGTGTTGTGGCCGTGGCCGGCGTGAGCAGCACGTCGTGATCCTCCAAGATGGCGTTCACCCTTTGTGTAAAGGCCGCCTCGCGCGCGACGGCGCGCCTGGCCAACACCGGTGGAATCAGACGGCCGAGCCGCACCATTCCACGTGTGCGCCGTTCCAAGGCCTCGGAATGCGAGAGTGCTCCCGCATCGTCGTAGACACCGCGCAGATAACGCGCGGTGACGGCGGGAATCGCGTGGAGCCCGTAGCGAGGATTCTGCTCGCTGACGGCGTGCCCCAGCGAGCGCAGCAACTCGACCGTGTCATCCAGCGAGCGCTCCGCGTCGCTGTCGAGCTTGGAGACAACCCCGAACGGGGTTCGCTTGGAATACGCGATTCTGAGCTGCCTGGGCGGTGTTGCCGCCGCCCGCGAAAACCGTGAGGCGCCGTAGCGATCTACAGCAGCGGTGCCGGATGCGACGTCGTGGAAGAGTGCCGTGTCGGCCACCCTGCGCGCGAGTATGCCGTTGACGACCAGTCCATGCCAAGGACACACGCGCGGGGCCGTAGGCACCCTCCCCCGCTGAGGCTTGAGTCCGAACAGCCCGCACCATGCAGCCGGTATGCGGATCGAGCCTGCGCCGTCGGTGGCGAGCGCGGCACCGACGAGTCCGGCCGCCACGGCGGCGGCGCTGCCGCCGCTGGAACCCCCTGGAGTGCGCTGGAGATCCCAAGGGTTGCGAGTGGCGCCGAACGTGGCGGTCTCGGTGAACGGCCACAGCGTCAGCTCGGGCACGTTCGTCTTGCCGACGATCACGGCCCCGGCCTCGCGCAGCAGGCGCACGACCTCGGCATCGTCTCGCGCGAGGACGCGGTGTGCGTTGGTGCCGAAGGTCGTCACCTCGCCGGCGACGTCGATGTCGTCCTTGATCGCGATCGGCACGCCCAGCAGCGGCTGTGAACGGCGCGTGTGTCGGCGCGCGTCGACCCGCTCGGCCTCCACCCGAGCACGCTCGGCGAACACCACTCGGAACGCGTTCAGGCTGGCGTCGTAGCGCTCGATGCGCGCGAGGCACACGTCGAGCAGCTCGCGCGCGCCCACCTGTCCTGTTGCCACCAGGTCGGCCTGACCGGCAATGCCTGCGTATGCGAGCTCGGCTGAGTCCATCGCGTGGCGGTCCTGCCCGGGCTAGGGCCTAGACACCTAGCTGGCCACTCCGCCCGCGAGCACCTCTCGGGCTTCGTCGATCGGGAACGCCGAATCCAGAAATGCGCCCAGCCGTATCCAGTCGTAGCCGATCTCCACGGTCTCGCGCCAGCCAGCAGCGGAGGCGAACGAGGACGGGAACGTAGAGGCTCCCACGAGCAGACGGACTTGAGCGACGACGGCGTCGAGGTCGTCGAGCAGCGCGCGCGCCTCGCGCTCGTCGTGCGCCTCGGAGTGAGCCTCCATCGCCGTCAGCGTGGCTACCAGGTCGGCGGGAAGCCCCGGTATCGCCGTCAGCCACGAGCAGGCCTCCTCATCCGCCTCCCGGCCCTGCCAGTCCGTGTTGCGCGCGTGCGCGGTTTCACCGGTCGCGGCGCCGGGCAGGGCCACCACCCCCAACGCACTTCTCAGGACGATCGAAGCCTTGCGCACCATGCGTCTGGCGGCGACCGCGAGGACCTGCCACTGGCTGCTGGCTATCGCCCCGAGGGTGTCCTCGCGCGCGTTCTCGATCTCCACATTCGCCCACACGAGGGCCATGCCCGCGGCGGCGAAGCGGGCCGCGGGCATGGCGAGCAGCTCGATAGACGGCCTCCCGTCGCCAGATTCCGGCGTGGCGAGTGAGATGATCGGACGCGTCTCGCTGGGCGAGTAGGAGCACGTATCGCGCACGCGGATGTCTCCGCCGCCGTCACCGGCCCAGCGGAGTTTGAGCAGGCCGAGGCGATGAAACTCGGCGATCAGCGTGCCCGCCCGCTCTGCATCCATCGGGCAGCGGGCGACCAGCTCGCCGATCGGCACGCGCATCGCCAGCGAGCGCCATACGATCCTCGCTTCGTCGCCGAGCGCGAACACGTCGCGGCACGCGCGAACCACGTACAGCCGCCGACCGATCTGCCATGTGGTCACGTTTCGCGAGAAGCCGACCGAGACGCGTCGAGGGTCGTGGGAGCAACCCGTCACGCCGAGCTCGGCGATGAACGACAGACACCCGGATACGTGCTCACGGAGGTCCGCGCGAGCACCCACGGGCGCGGCCAGCCGCGCGTAGCGCTCCCACACGGCTGCGCCGTCGGGTACCCGCGCGAACTGCCGCGACAGCCACTTGAGCCCCAGATAGGTCTCTCCGCGCGCCGCCAGCCAGGACTTCGCCGCCTGCGCGAGCGCGGTTTGGATCCACTGGACGGCCTCATGCTCCTGACCAAGCACCGAGAGTGCAACCGCGCAGCGGCTGCAGTCGCGGGCGAGCGTCGCAAACCACGAGCTGATCAGCGCTTCCAGGTCGGCTGCCGGGACCAGCTGCTGCACCGACTGGACGACCGCGGGGTTGCGCAGCGCGAACGCGCCGGCCATCCGCTGCCAGCGATCGAGATCAGCGTAAGGAAGCCGCGCTACGGCACGGTCGCCGGCCGCGGCGGCCCTGAGGGCGCCAGCTTCCCTGCGCACGTCATCGAGCGATCGCGTTCTCACCTCCACCCTGCGCTCGTCGATGAACAGCTGGGTCGGCATCGCGGCGACCCTCGCACGGCTGTCGCGGAGTATCACAAAGTCGATGTCTGACGACTCGTTGCCGAAGCCCTCGGCGATCGAACCCTCAAGCGCGATGCCGGCGTCGGGCTGGCGTTGACGCGCTCAAGCGCTCTGGTGAGCAGTTCTTGAAGGTAATCCTCGCCCAGAATCACGACACGGCCCTCGCGAGCGACGCCGCCGTACGATCACCCCGGCCCGCCGCTGCGGGATCGCTGGGTCGCGCCTGCAGCGAGGCGAGTACCGCCGCGGGTCCGGGTTGGGCTGAGCCGAGATAGCCCACTTGTAGGCAGTAGTTGCAGGCGAAGCTCGGGCGCTCCCTCCCCGAAGATTGGCTTGAGCGATTCGAGCGCGATCGCGCAGAGGCGTTTCACCGAGAACTGCAGCCTGTGCCTGGCGCCGCCGAGGCGGTGCAGCGCATCAGCGCCGCGGGAGTGGCCGTATGCGTGGCCTCGCAAGGCAAGACCGAGAAGACGAAGCTCTCGCTCGGGCTGACCGGCCTGCGTCATCTCTTCCCAGGTGCAGCGCTGTTCTCGGCCTACTCCGTGCCGCGGGGCAAGCCGCACCCCGATCTCTTTCTGTACGCCGCGGCGGTGATGGAAGCCAAGCCCACTCGCTGCGCGGTCGTGGAGGACACGGCCTCCGGGGTTACCGCGGCGGTAGCGGCGGGGATGCGCGCTCTGGGCTACGTTGCCGACAGCGACGAGGTGGCGCTGCGGCGGGCTGGGGCGGAGGTGCTGCGTTCGTTGGACGAGTTGCCGGCGCTGCTGGGATTGAGCTGACCTCGCCGAGTAGCGGTGGCCCGGGTTGGCTACGTGGGGTTGGACGCGCAGCGGAGATCAGCTGGGAACTGCTCACCACCGACGTTGGCCTTCGCAAGCGTCCCAACGTAGAGGCCTATGAGCGGGAGCTGACGCGTCTACGCCAAATCGAAGACGAGGAGCGGCGCCTGGAGCAGAGCGCGCAAAAGCTCCAGACGCGGTACACCCATTGCGGTCAGCGCGCACTACGCCAGCCGAGCATTGATCGCATCGATGAGATCCTGCGCCTACAGGAGGATCAGATCGCCGCGATCGACGAGCTCAAGGACATCGTTCTAGAGAGCTCACGCATCACCCATCAACTCGTGACGCTCTCACGACAGAAGGCCGACACAATCATCAAGGTAGACATGTTCCGCTTCGACCAGACGACATGGCTGCCGGTCTCAGACTCCGAGCCCGCCGGCGCTGAGCAAGTGGATTGGGACGCCATCGATAAGGGCGCGCTCGGGAAAGCCCTGTTGCCGAGCGAGTCGCCGATCAGCGTTCGCGACTGGCTGACCTTCCGCGAGTTCTGCGAACTCGCGGGTCTCAGAGCCCGCTCTACGCTCACCAGGTGGGCCAACGGCGAGTACCTTCAAGCGCGCCGCGACAAACGCCCGTGGGAGCCCGGGCAGGTGCCGATCGACACATCGCTCGGTGCCAACTACCGCCGTATCTGGGTACCGGGCGTGAACGACGCATTCTGGCGCACGGCGTTGATGCGGAAAGCGCTGGCTGAAACGCTCACCCACTGGCCCCTGGAGCAGGGGTGGACGACCAAGGACGGGCAGCTGACGGAGCGCTGCGGACAGCCGCTGCGTATCTCGCCAGCGCGCCTTCAGCTCATCGACGAGCAGGCAGCCTGACGCTACAGGCGCCCGGAGATCAGGGCGGCGAGCTCGACATAGACATGCTTGCCGAGCTCGCCGCCCGCACACGCTGTTCGACGAGGGTGATCACGTCGTTGGGATCGAGGCGCACCCCGCCGTCCGAGGAGACATCTCGAAGTTCGCCGCGATCCACCATCGCCCCGACCTCGCTCTCCTCCACACGAAGAATCTCGCCGACCTCCTCGGGAGCGAGCATCAGCCGCTTCGCCTCGACAGTCACGCCGTCTATGACCACCTGGGGCACGGTCATTCACTGTACCGCGGGTCGGGTGCGGCGTGGTCGGGCAACTCGACTGCCGGCTGGAGCCCGACCCACCGCGCTGGCTCCATACTATGGAGCCAGTTGGCTCTACACTTTGGAGCCACGCTCTATCGCATGGCTCGTCGACCCGCGGCGCCGGCGCGCGACCGTCGAGGTTGAGGTGTAGCTGCCGGGCAGCACACCTGTCGCAGCTCGCCGCCTTCTCTTCCCGTCTGACGGCCGCGCTCGCCAGAACGCCTTCGCTCCCGGCACGCCTCGTATCATTCTGCTACGTTGTGTAGCGGTCTTCTACCAGGAGTTCTCATGGCTGCGCCAGCCGATCGGCCAACGCGAGTTCCATCCGACCTCTTTGACAGCGCTGTCGTCGAGGGCGCTAGGGAGCACCGCTCCGCCAAGCGCCAGCTCGAGCACTGGGCGCGCGTCGGAAGGTCGGTCTGCGCGCGACAGACGGCCTCCAGGCAGCGGGTGGAGGCAGCCATGGCAGGCGCCGTCCCGGTCGAGCAGCTCTCCGAGGAGGAGGGAATCGTGTTCGACGCCGAACTGCAGGCACGGCTGGAGGAGCGGCTGCGAACGACGAAGCTCAACGCCGTCTTTGCCGCGCGCGGGGTCACGACGGTGGCGCTCAACGAGCAGGGCGAGCTGACCGAGTATCGGCCTGACGGAACGAGCGCGCCCGTTTGAGGCAACTGCATCTGGTCATCGGGCCGAACGGCTCGGGCAAGACCACCTTCGTCACCGAGTTTCTCGCGCCCGAGCTGCCGGGCTATGCCTACGTCAACGCGGACGAGATCGCCAGGGCCAGGTGGCCCGCCGACGTCGCGGCGCACGCCTACGAGGCCGCTGAGGTGGCGGCAAGGACCCGCGCGCAGCTGATCGCCCGTGGCCGGTCGTTCATCGCCGAGACTGTCTTCTCCCATCCCTCGAAGCTCGACCTGATTGGCTTGGCGCAAGGGGCGGGCTATCAGGTCGTGCTCCACGTGATGCTCGTGCCGGAGGAGCTGGCGGTCAGGCGCGTTGCCTACCGAGTGCGGGCCGGAGGGCACGACGTACCGGAGCAGAAGATCCGTGAGCGCTACCAGCGGTTGTGGCGACTGGCTGCGCAGGCTCTCTGGCTGGCCGACAGGGCCGTTGTGTATGACAATTCGCGTCAGGCCGGGCCGGTCAAGATCGCGGAGTGCTTCGCGGGACTGCCGATCGGGACTGCCAGCTGGCCGGACTGGGCGCCCGAGCCACTCCTCTCCCGCGAGCCGTAGCCACCGCCACAGACTGCCGCTGGCGTGGCAAAGGAGTGGTTGTTGTCCGGAGCAGCAGTGAATGGCGCCTGAGGCGGACGCCTGCTTTCTTCACGCGAAGCAGGAGCGACCCAACCCGAAGCTGGATCGTCAGTCAGTCAGATGCGAAGAACTCAGCCGCGCGGCAGTCCATCTCCTCGCGCGAGACCTCCTCGATGCGCTGGCTGAGCATCCACTGCTGGCCGAAAGGGTCGCGCAGGCGCCCGCCGCGGTCGCCATAGAACTGGTCCTCAAGCTGGTAGACCACCTCAGCTCCAGCGGCGAGGGCGCGCTCCCAGGCGGCGTCAACGTCCTCCCAGTAGGTCGCCATGATCGCGCTCACGACGCCGCCCAGGGACTCGGGGGATCTTGCCGGGGCGCCATTCTCGCCCTCGTCGCTGATCATCACCACCGAGTCGCCGATCTGCACCTCGGCGTGGATGAGTTCGCCGCCAGGCCCGGTGAAGCGCTCGCCGAGCTCAGTGGCGCCGAAGGCAGCGCGATAGAAGTCGATGGCGGCAGCGCCGTCGCGCACGACGAGTCGCGGCGTGACCGTGCGCAGGTGCTCCGGAACAGGGGAGATCATGGCCTGGACATTAGAGGCTGTTGCGCAGAAACAGCAGAGGCCAACGCCAGCGCAAAGTCTTGTGTACAGCGGTGAGCTCGCGTGCTCGACGGGATGGACGCTCAGGGCGGTTGGTGTTAGCTGGCGTGCACCCGACGCGGGAGGGGAGACGCTAAGCGTCCGCCGCCACCCGCCCAGGCTCCTCCGCGCCGCCGAGGAGGGTCACGAACGCGCCAACCGTGTCGGGAACGCCGAGCCCGGACGTCGCGGCCAGCACATGTACTTCGCCGGCGATCCGCGGCGCCTCGTCTGCCGAGAGGCGCGCAAGGCGAAGCAGCGCCTCGAACTCGCCCGCCAGGGGGACGATGTCGGTCGCGTGTAGCGTCGCCAGCTTGTCGATTTCCGGCACGATCAGCTCGATCTCGGCCATCGACCGCCCGCGCTCTCCGAGCACCCGCACGACCTGCGCCTGCTCGACGCGGCCGATCGCGCTGACGCCGTCGAGGCGGCCCAGCAGCTCGGTAACTTCCTCAGGGCTCGCGCCCATGCTCGCCGCGGCCGCCGCCACGGCATCGGTGGCCTGGTCGGTTAGGGTCACCGACTGCGAGAGGAAGCCGCCGCCGCCGGCGGACGGGAGCATCTCGCGCACTCGCACGCGCGTGATCGCATGGATCGACTCTCTGAAGCTGCGTCGTGGCCGCTCGGCGAAGGCCTGCGTGAAGGCGCGGATCGCTCGGTCGATGTCCTCCTCCGAGGTGGCCGTCGAGAGCATCCAGCGAAACCGCGGCTCGAACATCTTGATCCGAGTCAGGCTCAGGCGACAGGAGCGAACCATCGCACGCCGCGCCGCTTTCAGCAACTCGGGACGGTCCCCCATCTCGCTCCCCAGCATCGCCAGCGCGGTCCGCCAGACGACCGTCATGCGGACGCAGTACAGGTACGGCGCGAGCGCGACCGTGAGGATCAGCGGAAGCAGGAATTCGCGGGCGCGCGCGGCGCTCGCGAACTCGCCGAGGTGATGGGCGACATAGACGACCGTCGGCGTGATCGTCCCGACCAGCAGCGCCACGCACAGCACATTGAACGGCCTGCGCAGGATCGCGAACTCGGGCCGCAGTTCGCTGAAGCTCGCGAGCGTCACGACGGCGATCACGAACGCAACGACGAACAGTTCCAGCAGCAGCGGAAAGGTGTACGCGTTCGCGACGAACTCGATCAGCGCGGTCGCCGCGACCACTCTGAGGATCAGCTCCCGCAGCTCCTCGACCCCTCCCATGCTGAACGTCCCGACGATCGCGGTCCCGAGGAACCACGCCACGGTGGTCGCGAGCATCGACGGCTGCCAGTACCCAAGCAGGGCAAGCAGGCCCGTTGCGCCTATGGCGATGACCGTCGTGCAGGTGAGCAGCACGCGGACGAGGGGCTGGCATGCGATTCGCACACCCTCTGCGAGGATCGTTCGCAGGCTCGGCGCGGCCAGAGCGACCACCAGGGTCGCCGCGGTCCAGAGGACGATGGCCGTCTCGCGGGTGTTCAGATCTGGGATCGTCAAAGTGGGGGCGGAGGATCGCTGTCTAGGCGGGTGGAGCCATTGACGGGTTCGCACTAGCGCGCGGCGATCAGCATAGGATATTATGCAGCCATGCCCAGGGCTCACCGTTACTCGACCTCCGATCTCGACCACGCCGAGCTCCTCCCGACCTGGACCACCCGTAGTCACGACTACGAGCGTCAGGTCGAGGCGATGCGCGAGATCCGCGCCCTGTCGAACAACATCGCCGGCGCACACCGCGAGCGCGATCAGCTGCTAGCCGCGCTCGCGCTGAGCCAAAGCCTCAGCCGCGCAGATATGGCGCGCGCCGCCGGACTCAGCAAGCCGAGGATCGACCAGATCCTCTACGAGGTGGCGACCGAGAACGCACGTAGACAGCAGTCCGAGGGTGAAGAGCGCGTGCGGCGACACATGCCGCCTCCGTAGTACGCCTCCCAGGGCCGGACACGGCGACCACCACAGCGCACGATCATGTCTCCTCGGCAAGGCCAATCTCCGGCCAGCGCCAGCTGTCCGCTCCGCCCAGGCTCTCAGAGCGCACCGCAACGCTGCTGCCAGGATGCGAGCCGGACCCGGCCCGAGCGGCACCAACGAGCTGTGCCGCCTCTTCGCCGTTCGAGCGGCGGCGGGAGTCACCAAACGGGTGAAACAGACAAATAGGCCAGTTGCCGTGGGGGCCGGTTACTCTGCCGTGAATGGCTCCTACCCCGCCGCCAACGAGACGAGCCGACAAGGCGAAAAGCGTGTGTGGGAGCAGGGAAACGGCTACTCGCGGCAGGGTAGGCGGGCGCCGTCCATGTGGCCGCAGCATCGGATGAACGATGTGCTCCAGGTTCTACAGCGAGGAGCGTGCCAACACCTCAGCGGCCTCAAGCAGACGATCGGCGTAGTTCTCGGCCGCCACGTACACCCACTCTGGCTTGACGATCACGAGCCAGAAGCCGAAGCACAGCGCGCTAACGACCGCGGCTGGCACCCACCGGTCCACGCGCGTGGTCGTCTCGTCCGAGCCGAGGACAGCGAACGCAACGCTCACGACCATCCCAACGAGCGCGGCCGCGATGCCGTACGAGCGGACACCGTAGGCATTGCGGCGGAAGCCGTAGTCGGCGTTCTCGGCCGCGACGAGCGGGAACTCGTCGGCGTTGCGCGTGCGTCCGCGGAGCACGCTGATCACCTCCTCGTACCGGCGATCAACTTCGTCGGGGTCGGCAGTCTCGCTTGCCGCATCGGGCAGGCGTTCGCCGGTAGCCGCTTCGACACGTTCGTGCAGGCGCTGCACGGCTGGCTCGGGGCTTCCACTCCGCCATCGCAGCCGTGAGGTCGTCGGAGGCCCTCCCCAAGCTGCCCACAACGCGGGCTGTGCGTTCCGCCCGGCGTCGCGCAAGAGGATCGCGACGACGATGCCGATCGCGCCGAGAAACACACCGGCCGCGCGGACGACGTATTCAGGCGAGATCGCACCGGCCATCAGCAGCGCGCCCCCGGGCACCCCAACGAGTACAGCGGGCGCGATCCTTGCCTTGCGGGTGTAGGCGTCAGGCATCGTCGTCTGGTTCGGCGAGCGTCGGTCCGGGCGACGCCGGTCCCCAGCCGACCCGCGCGGGGGCTTCCTCACTCCAGAGGTAGGAGATGCCAGCCGTCCAGAAGTACGGGTAACCGCGCCGTTTGTAGGCGTTGACAATCCGCCCCGAGGGGTGCTTTGGATCGTCCTTCGAAACCACGTTGACGAACGACTCCCCGCGCGACTCGTCAGTGGCCGTCCCGAGCAGCCGGTCGAGCATCGCGGACGAGCCGTTGCGGCGACTGCCGTGGTGCGGGATCTGGACGATGTCCGGCTTCGTCGCGGGGTGCCCGGCTTCGTCCGCGTAGTCGAGCGCGCGTTCGATTGCGGGTACACCCGCGTCTGCGGTGAGCAAGATGCGCTTGCTCCCGAGCTGCAGGAGGGTAATGACCGACGAGTTGTTGCGCGGGTTCGTGCCGGGGCCGTCGTCGAACGGGACCTCGACCGGCAGCAAACCGAGCACCCGGTCCCCGAGCACCCGGACGGCCTCGCGCAGGTTGAGCTTTGCGACCGTAGCGGCGGCCGCCTTCTCGACCTCTTCTTGGACGAGTTCGTCGTAGTAGTCGTCGGACGGGCCGAGGACTGTCATCGCGCCGCCCGCGAAGGTGAGGCCCGGCCGGGGTTCGACCACAATCGTGCCTTTGCTCTCAGCCTTCTCGACTAGCTCTTTCACAGCCTTGGCAGCTGGGAGGTTCGCACCGCCACGCTGGTCGAGGCGATGCAGAACGAGGCGGTCGACGGAGAAGTAGTCGAAGACCTTCCCCAGGCCGCCGATGTGGTCGCCGTCCGGGTGGGTAAGCACCACAACATCCACCTTCGGCGCTTTGTAGTGCTGTTCGAGCGTAGCCACGACCTTGTCACCGTCGACCTGCCAGCCGGCGTCGATCACGACGTGCGCCATAGCACCGTTGTCGGGGCGTGTGAAGCGAGCGCGTCGGCGTCCTTGTCTTTACCGACGGCGATCACGTCAAACTCGTGCATCTTCTGGGCACCTCCTCGGGGTGCGTCGTTTGCTAGCCATGGCGTTCCCTGCGGTGCGGCCGGGCAAGGCAGAGGTCAGTCCGCAGGCCGCACACGAGAGTCAAGCAACCACCTCGGACGGCGAACACCCGCCGGGCGAGGTTGACTAGGCCCCGCCCGGCGAGAAGCTGCGGGAACGCGAAGCAAGCAGCACGCAATTCCTATCGTCCAGACGGGACGGAACGAGCTAGTGACTCTCGGCACAAGACCATGATTCAGAACTTCGAGAAGAGTCGCTGTAGGGGTGCTGAGGGCAGCCCCGCGCGCCTTCGTCTCGCGGGGCGCCAACCGGCCAACGAGTTTCGCGCGGGCTGACTTGAATCCGCCGCTCCTCAGCCACGATCAGAACCACTGGCTCATGCGTGCTCGCCTGTTGACGAGCGACGAAGAGACCTGTGATGCGACATGTCGATTCTCTGATCCCGTCCCACGGTGGCTTCCCCCAACGATCAATGCTCCAGCCGTCGGGGGGCGAAGCCATGCACACACCCCGTCGCTTCCGCTGACCAGCCATAACGGGCATCGCGGCCGACCTCGACAGACTGCCGCAACGGACGGTGGCTGTCGCACAAACCCCCGGCGACCTCACTGGATCCGTTCTAAGGGTGGGGTCCGAGAGACCGAGACTCGTTTTCTCAGACACAGCTCCGCCGGTCCGGCAGCGTCGCTCCCAACTCCTGCAGCGGCCGTCACAGCGAACGCAGCCCAGGTTTTCGCGAACGACTTTATGCGACAGCCTCGACGAGACGTGAAAGCCTGCATCGGCCGGTGGTTGGCCTCTTCTTTCTACTTGGAGCAGAAGCCAGCTCCAGCCTTAAGTAAATGGTATTGCCGCTAGAGAAGCGCACACGCCGGATCCACCGGGGAGCACGGTGAAGTCAATCATCGCAGTCGCCTCTCGCCCCGATCGGTTGACTTTGGCGCACGGCTAATCGCGGTGCCCCGATGGAGGGACACCACGACGGCGCCATCCTCCTATGTGTGGCTCACCGGCCTGCGGCGCCGGCGCGCGACCGTCGAGGTTGAGGTGTAGCTGCCGGGCAGCACGGCTGGCTCGCGCTCGGCGAAGCCTGCCTGGAATGTGATCGTGGCCACCGCGGCGCGCCTCTGTAGACGGCCATTGAGATACCGCCGGCGATATGGGTCGTGGTGGTGCGAGTCGTCGGTGTAGGCGCACAGCACCGTGAGGATCCGCTTGGTGGGCTTGAAGTCGGTGTTGATCGCCTGGGCGTAGATCCGCAGCGTCGTGCGCTCGTCGGCGTGCCCAGCTTCCTCCTGCACCGACTTCGGCGGGTTGCCGTAGGCGAGCATCATCGCGGTGTAGGTTCGCCGCAGCGTGTGGGTCGAGATCCCTTCGTCGATCACCGAAAGATCGCGCAGCTGGCGCACCCGGTTGGCCTCGCGCAGAGCGGCGTGAACGACGTAGACGCGGATGTTGTCCTTGGTGCGCTTTTGCCCTTCGCGCTCGGGAAGACGAGGTCATTGGGGCCAGTGGCAGGAGCGGCCAGCTTCCAGCGCAGGAGCTCATCGCGCAGTCGACGATCTTCACCGACCGTTGCGCCGCGTCGCTCTTGGTGCCGCGAACATTGATCCGCCGGTTGGTGAAGTCGATGTCGCGCCAGCGAAGCTCGCACAGCTCGCTTGCGCGCAGCCCCGCAAGCGCGAGCACCGCGAGGATCGCCCGTCGGATGCTCGGCTTCGGGCTGGCCAGCCGCAGCCCCACGTAGTGGGTCACCGTCGGAAGCGACAGCTTGAGCTCCGCCGCGATCTGCTTGAGCGTCATCGAGGTCTCGTGGCGCAGTCGCTGGACGCGTTCGGCCGCCTCGATCAAATCGAGCACCTGGTCGGGCATGCACCATGTGCGCCGCGGCTTACGCGCGCGCAGCTTGACGTCCTCGTCGGCCGCTGCGTTTTCGGAGATGAGCTTCAGCTTCACCGCTCGGCGGAGCACGCCTGCGAGCACCTCGAGCGTTTTGTTGATCGACGAGTGCGACAGTGGCCGGATCGCACGTCCTCGCTCGTCGAGCGCCGGCTCACCCGCGGCGATCCGCTCCTCGATCTCCGCGGCTTCGGCGAGCTTCGTCTGCTTGTAGCGCTCGATCAGCTCGAGGTCGATCGCTCGTAGCGGGTAGTCGCCGAAGAACGGCAGCAGGTGCAGCTCGAGCGCCCAGCGCATGTAGCTGCCTTCGTCGGACAGCTCGCGCTTCTTTGCGGCGTAGACCCCGTTCGCGAAGGGCTCGAACAGCATCTCGCCCCCGGTCGGCTCGGGTGGCCTGGGGTCCTGCCATTTCCCCAGCACGACGGGGGCCTCTTGGCGGCGCAGCTCTTCGTGCGCCTGTGATTCGCTCACGCCCTCGCGGCTGTAGCCGAGGGTGACGCGGCGCCGGTCGCCGACCGCGACGGTCAAGTTGGCCCAGTAGACGATGCTGCCGTCGCCGAGCGTCTCTTTGCGCACGCTGCTGCTGCGGGGGCGTGCCATCGCTAACGGCCCTCCCGTTTCGGGCCGGCGCTCACGCCGGGGCGCTCACCGCCGCTCATCGCCTCAGTCTTGGCGCAGGCGTCGAGGCCGGCGCCGCAACAGCGCCTCGACGTTCGAGCTGCGCTTTTGGGGGCGCGCAGCAGGGACGGCGCCATGCGGCGCGCTGGGAGCGCTCGTCGGCACTTGGAGACGCCGGCGGCTGAAACGCCACGGCCCGCGCTCGCCGAGCAGCCGCCAGCCGCCGAGCTCGCGCGCGTGTGCATACACCCACTCGCGTCTGACGCGCAGCAGCTGCGCCGCCTCCTGCGCAGTGAGCAGATCTGGCGGCTCCCCGCTCGGTGCCGGCTCGCTCGAAGGATGTCGCTTGTTGCGGGTATCCACACCCACAAGTTTGCGCGCGGATTGGGACTACCGGCGGGAGTGGACTCGCGGTGGTGTGGCCCCGGCAGCGCTGGGGTTTCGTATGTGGTTTCGTATGCGCGGCCGTGCGCAGCCGCTATGCGGGGCGGTCTCGACGCAGAAAACATGGACACTTGCAGGCCTTTCGTTCGATCGAACAAAAGGCGTGCCAGCGCTCTGTCTACGCGTGCGATCCAGGCGCTCTCCCAACTGAGCTATAGCCCCACGCATCGCGAAGGCGTGGTGGGGCAAGTGTAGTGGGGAGCGGTCGCCTCTGGACGGCTGGTGAGGCAGGCCCAGTCGTCGGCTGCCGCCAGCCCTCGGGCTATCGAGGCGTACGCACGATCGCTCGGGCTCGTCGCTCTCATGCTTCCTAGCTGGCAGGGTCGAAAGCCTTGCGAAAAAACGCAGCGGACCCGCGAGGTATGGTTTGGTGGCACGATGGGATTGCTCAATGAGGCCATTCAGGAGCACCTCGAGCTCAAGCGCCTGCATGGCGCCGACCCGAGCGAGGTTATCCGCGAAGAGCGAGAGGTTTTCGGCTCCTCGCTCCGAGTCGAGGACGCGGAGCCCGCGAAGCGCGTGGCCGACTTCGAAGAGCTGGCGACTGCTCGCACGGGCCACGCGGTTGATGAGGCTCAGGTCTACTCAGACCCCAATCTTTCGCATCTGAGCCAGGAGACGGTGGAGCTGGACATGCGAGCGGTCCTGGAGGCGGAGTCGATCGAGAGCAACGGCGGCGTAGAGCTGGATACCCTGCCTTCCGCAATGAGCGCGGCTCCAGCCCGCGCGATGGTGGAGCCTTACGCCTCGGAAGGAGACTCCCTGGAGTGGGAGATGCCAGGAGAGCGCAAGCAAGACTTCGGCGGCCAGCCTAGGGAGGAGGAGTTCGCGCCAGCAAACAGGGCCCTCCACGCGCGGAAGGCGCCCGCTGGAGATGTTCTTGCAGGCAGGCCGGACTCCCTCCGCGCCGCGGCCAGCCAGAAGCGTATGTGGCTCGATCGCCCATCCGCACCCGACCTCGACTTCCAACGGTAGTCTCCCGCGACTTCTCGGTCGAGAATCCTTGCCCTAGACTCGGTTAGCTTGGGGCCATAGCTCAGCTGGGAGAGCGCCTGCTTTGCAAGCGACCGGGGACCTTGGCGCTGCGGGTTGGAATCCCGCATAGATAGTGGGGGTCGCCCCGGTGAGTGTCTCGGGGCCAGCGGCCCGAATAGCGCCGGATTCGGGGCGATTCTGGGCGATTCTGGCAGGGCTGCCAATTGCTCTCAGCGGACCGGCTTCCTACGTCGATTCACCGCGAACGATCGCCCTTGACTCCCTCCTCTGCCTATGTAGACTACGTGATATGCGTAGAACGCACTCGCTCGTCCAACTCGCGATGGCGCTCATGGAACAACCTGACGCTCGACACTGGGGATATGAGCTGTCGAGACGCTCAGGAATTCGGTCTGGTGCGCTTTATCCGATCCTCCATCGGATGCTGGACGAAGGCTGGCTGGAAGACGGATGGGAGTCTCTCGACCGCACAACCGTCACTCGGCCGCCGCGGCGCTACTACGAGTTGACGACGATCGGCAAGCAAGAGCTAGGCGCACTCCTCGGCGAGGCGCGTTCCGACGACCGATTCAGGGTGTTGGTTGGGAGGTTTGCCTAGATGCTCAACGCCCTGGTTTCCTGGCCCGCATTTGTTGCCGCTCTGGTCGTGTTTGGGTTCGCTCCGGGTGCGCTCCTCCGGATAGTTGTGCTTGCGTTTCACCGGGACGATCCCCGCCGAGCCGAGCTGCTCGCCGAGTTGCATGCCGTACCCCGCTACGAACGCCCTTTCTGGGTCCTGGAGCAGCTAGAGGTGGCGCTTTTCGAGGGTGTGTGGGGGCGCGTCGCCTGGGCTGCAACGGGTCGGGTGGTACACCGTTGGCACCTTCGGTCTGGCGTAGAGTCGCATAAGGCCGCTCCGGAGACGTTCTGGATTCCAAGTGATGCCGAAAAGACCAGCATCCGCCCGGGGACAAAGGTCAAGCTGGCGTTCGAGATGAAGGATGGTTGGGGGGAGCGTATGTGGGTGGACGTCACCCGAGTGACCAACCGCTGGATCGTCGGCACGCTCTTCAACGAACCGTGTGGCATTCCGCGACTCACGTCCGGCACCGTCGTTCGGTTCAAGCGCGAGCACGTGATCGATGTGCTCGACCCATGCGTCTTGAGCGATCCCATGGACGAGGGCTACTGGGCCTGACCCCATGGACGCGACTAGTCCTATGACGGAAGCAAGGCGTTGTGCAGCGCGGAACCGCAGCGGCGAGCGATGCCGACGTGTGCCGGCGAAGGGCGCGACCGTGTGCTCCATGCATGGCGGTCGCGCGCCACAAGTTATCGCCGCTGCGAGGTCCCGTGTGGTGGAGGCTGACGCCGTCCGCCAGCTCCGCGCCGAGGGCTACGAGCCGAACGTCAACCCGGTCGAGGAGCTGCTGTCGCTCGGCGCCGAGGTCACGGCGCTCAAGGATGTGCTGCGGGCTCGTGTCGCTGACCTCTCAGACTCCGGGTGGGTGACGACAAGCAAGCTCGCCGTCGAAGACGTGCGGGCGGTCGTGAGCGCCTACGAGCGTGCCCTGGACCGCTGCGAGCGGACTCTCACGAACATGCTGCGCCTCGACCTTGAGGCGAAGCGCGTCCACCTCGCCCAGCGCGACGCCGAGGCCATCTGGCGTGCCATCGGGGTCGGGTTGGCGGCGATCGGCGCCAGCGACCACGCCGAGCGGTTCCGCGCCGCGTTCGCCGAGGGTTTGAGGGGGTAAGCGCGGCATGATCGGGGAACGCCTCCCCGACATTCTCGCCACCACGATCGAGCGCAAGGACGGGCTGCCGTGCGGCCGCTGCGGTGGGCATCACGTCGAGACCGCGGAGGAACTGCTGAGCGCCGAGGTTGCCTGCACATGCCGATGCTGCCACGGCGCACTGGCCGAGATGATTGAGGCCGACTACCCCGACCTCGTCACCACCCGCGGGGGTGTGCGCGTCGTCACCCAAGCCGCCTTCGCTGAGATGATCCGCCGCCTCGAAGCGGAGGTCGCCTCGCTCGAAAACGCCCCCGCCTGATAGTGGATCACACCCGCCAGGGCATGAGTCTCGTCGAGGATCACTCCGGCGCCGCGAGCACGTCGTGCAGCGAGCGGCCATCGTCAGTACGTCCGGCGTCGAGAGAGATCGTTCTAACCGAGCCAGGCCCACGCTGCTGATCCTTCTCCTGCTC
Organism: uncultured Solirubrobacterales bacterium; assembly: GCA_963703395.1. Classification (GTDB taxonomy): domain Bacteria; phylum Actinomycetota; class Thermoleophilia; order Solirubrobacterales; family Solirubrobacteraceae; genus Palsa-744. The sequence continues at coordinate 3,297,774 of OY969817.1, forward strand.
GGCGATCAAATCTAGGAGTTCGCACCATCGTCTGATTGCCTGAGCAGCCTTGGACATCGATGTATCCGGCTCCCTTCCGGTCGCGGCGGCGCGGGCGCGCTCGATGTTCGCATTGAGCTGTTGCAGTTTGTCTAGCGTTCTCCAGAGAAGCGGGCCGCGGCGGGCCATATCCGCTAAGTAGCGGCCCTCCTGTGCGCTGTACGTCGCGGACGAGGCATCCCGCAACGCCACCTTGATGACGTCCTCACGCTGCCCAGACGGGGACCAGGTGGATGGCATCCAGTCCATGTGACGACGTTCTGTGTATTTGAGGGCCGCGAGTGCCCGCGAGTCACGATGGATCGTCGCCGTGCGCTCTCCCTCCACCCGCTCCAGCATCTGGATTGCCTTCTCCCAACCTTCGGCGGTTTTGACCTTATATGGCTCTGAGCGGCCATCGAAGGCCGCGATCTCGGCGGCTAGGTCAGCCAGCGAGCAGCCGCACTCGCGCCTTTGGTGGCGTACATATAGACCCCGCGCCACGCTGTGAGTGCTTGGGCGGCCAAGCGGGCGGCCGCGTCCCGTCGTCGGGAAGGCGGCGGCAATGCGCGGGGCGAGTTCCTGTTCAAGCTCGGGCAGCTCGTGTAGGTGGCAGTCCAAGTCCTCGCCGGTAAGCCGATTTCTCCGGGGGGGAGTTTGGCGTCTGCGCGTAGGTAGAGCTATGTCGCCATCTGCCGCCACACATACAGGCTCGCCGACGGCGCGGACACTGCCCGAGCTGCTCACCGTCGCGGAGGTGGCGCGGGCGTGCCGGGTCGATGTCCGCACCATCGAGCGCTGGTCCGCGGAAGGACGCCTACCGCGAGTGCAGCTAGCGCCGAGGACTGTCCGCTACCGGACACAGGATGTCGCCGCTCTGATCGACCCCCCAGATAGATCGAGCGTCGCGGGCCAGCGACACTCGATCAAGACGGCCAGTGATGGTGGCCGGGATGCCCGAGCAGCGTAGCCGGCCCGCCCGACACGAACCTGTAGAGCGCGTACCGCAGGACGTCGCGCTGTGGCTCCAGCTTGCCGCCATCGTGGGCGGGGAACCCGACGCGGAGGTCAAGCGATGAGCCCCGCCTATAGCCCGCAGGTGCTCGCCTACTTCGCCGCACACGCGATCGACCCGGCCGTGGCGGAAGCCATCGGTGTCACGGGTCACGGCAACCGCATCGTCTATCCCTGCGCCGATGGTAAGGGCCGCTATGAGCGTGTCCGCCAGCTCGCCGGCGAAACGAAGACCCGCCACCCCCACGGACGTCAGCTCGCCGTCTGGTGGCCGGGAGGGCGACCAGAGCGGGCAGAGACGGTGCTCGTGGCTGAGGGCGAGTCCGACGCGCTCGCGGCACTCACCGCCGCTGGCGACGCCTCCCTGCACCCGGCTGCTGCCGACATCCTCGGCGGCGTGCGAGTCGCTGCGGTGCCGGGCGCGAGCTTTCCGGCCGATCGACTCGCGGCCGAGCTGGTCGGGCTCGGCGTCAAGCGCGCGATCCTGGCGTCAGACGCTGACCCCGCTGGCGATCGGTTCGCCGGGCGTGCCGCCGAGGCCCTGCTGACGGCCGGGGTCGTCTCGGTGCGCCTTCCATTGCCGGAGGGCTGTGATCTGGCCGACTGCCTCAGCGACGCCGGCACCGAGCGCGGCGATTGGCTGGCGAAAGCCATCGCCGACCTCGACTACTCAGCGCAGCCCACCCCTGCCGCCAGCCCGAGCAGCGGGCGCGAGCTGGTCGCCGAGAGCTACGCGGCGATCCCCACGGAGCGACCCCGGTGGGCGTGGGCCGGACGCATCCCGCTCGGCGCCCCGACGCTGCTGGTCGGCCGCGAAAAGCTGGGCAAGTCCACGCTCACCTGCGCACTCGCCGCCGGCGTGTCTCGCGGGACGCTCCCAGGCGACCTCCACGGTGAGCCCGCCAGCGTGCTGCTGCTCTCGTACGAGGACCACGCGGCCTCGACGGTTAAGCCGCGCCTGCTGGCCGCTGACGCTGACCCTCGGCTCGTGTACCACGTGTCCGCCAGCCGCAACGGCGCCGGCGATCTAGTGTCACTTCCCGACGACGTGGATGCGATCGGCGCGATCGTGGCCGAGCACGGCTGCCGTCTCATGATCGTGGACCCGTTCTCCGCGGCGCTCTCCGGTGAGATCAACTCGCATCGAGACCAGGACATGCGGCGGGCTATCGCCGCGCTATCGCAGCTCACCGAGCGCGCGCGCGCCGCGCTGCTGCTCGTCGCCCACTTCAATAAGGCCGCCGGTGGCGACGCCCTGACGCGCGTACTTGGCTCGCGCGGTCTCACTGCCGCTGCCCGCTCGGTGCTCGTGTTCGGCAGGCTTCCCGACGCCGAGGACGGCTCACCAGACCGTGTGTTGGCGCACGCTGCGTGCAACGTCGCACCGGAGGCACCGTCGCTCGCCTGCCGGATCGAGCCGCGGCTGATCGACGGCGACGCCGGCCCGATCGAAACCTCACGGCTCCAGTTCACCGGCGACTGCGACACGCACGCCGACGACCTGCTCGCCACGCGCGGCGAGGACGAACGCTCAGACCGCGACATCGCCGCTGAATGGCTCGCCGACGAACTGACAGACAGCGAGTGGCATCCGGCGCGCGAGATCAAGGAGGCTGCGAGGGCCGCAGGCATCGCGGAGAAAACGCTCCGCCGAGCACGCGAACGGCTCGGCGTCGAGGACCGCCGCGAGAGCTTTCCGTCCGTCTCTGAGTGGCGCTTGTCAGTCGTGCCCAGCCCCACGGGCACCACCGGCATAGCCGCGGCCGGGCCTGACTGCGAAAACCGCACGGCTGAGCCAGATGCGGTGGCCGGCGATCCCGCTCATGCCCAAGACACTGAGTTGGGCGCGACTGGAGCAAACGGCCACCTCGACGCCGACGCAGAACTCGCCCGCCTCGCCGCGGAGTACCCGGAGCTGGTCGGATGAGCCGCGACGCCGGCGCGGCGGCTGCGCTCACGCCCCGCGAGCGCCTGCTGGTGGAAGCGCTGGCTGAGCGGGTGACCGAACTGGTACGCCCCGAGGCGGCGCACCGGCTGGTGGACGCCGCGACGCTCGCCAGCGCGCTCGGCGTCGATCGCAGCTACGTCTACGCGTACGCCGAGGAGTTGGGCGCCGTGCGGCTCGGGGGCGGCTCCAAGCCGCGTCTCCGCTTCGATCTGGAGGCGGCGCGCGAGGCGATGTCCCGCTACGCAGGCGACCATTCTCGGGGCTCCAACGCGAGCGCTGGAGCCGAATCTGTAGCGTCACCCACGCCGGGGAGGCGCCGTCTGCCGAATCGCCTGCCGGAACCGGGCTCTGTACTGGCAGTCAGACCACGGAAGGAGGCGTGATGTCCGGCGGCTCGTGCTTCTCGACTTCGGCAATCACGTCGGCGAGCTGGTGAAGATCGGCACCGATCCCGTTGAGCAGCCGCGTCACGCTGTGCCAGCCGACGCCGCGATGCCCGTTCTCAAGCTGCGAGAGGTACGACGTGCCGATGCCAGCGCGGGCGCCCAGCTCCTCTTGCGTGAGTCCGGCTTGGTCACGCAGCGTGCGCAAGGCACGCCCGAGAACGCGGTGATCCCGGATAGAGGCGTCGGTGGGTTCGTGACGGGCCATTGCAATGTAAGCAAAGTTGCGGTACTCTCAGACGGACCATACAAGTGGCGCCCGCGGTGCGGAAACACCCGGGCGCCTGGCACCGAGAGCAGACACTCCCGGCACGCCAGCCAAGCTACCAGCAGTCGGGCGGCGCGGCTTCCTTGCCAGAGCAGTCCCCTCGGGGCCTCCAACTACAAGGAGGAACCGAAGATGACCACCAATCAGTACCCCGACGGCGAGCCCGAGACGGAGCGCATCATCGTCTTGGAGCTCCTGCGTAAAGACCGCTCCGAGTTGTGGTCTCGCGCGGAAGTGCTGCGCAGACTGGACGACATCGACCCGGACGCGGTGCGGGGCTCCGTGGAGCACCTGGAGCGTCTCGGAGTCCTGGTCGCGGACGGCAAGCGTGTCCGGGTCACCGACAGCGTGCGGCACATCGATTCCCTTCACCTGATCTGCATATGAGGGGGCGAGCGATGCCAACCAAGCCGGAGATGGTCGCTCTCGGCGTGACGGTTCGTCGCTTGCGCCAGGCCCAGAACCTCACGATTGAAGCGCTCGCCTACAAGGCTGGACTGTCCGCATCGCACCTGTGCAGAATCGAGCGGGGGCACGTAGACCCCCGGATGGCGACGCTATGCGACCTGGCGCAAGCTCTCGGGGTCATGTTCTCGCAGCTCGTGATCGCGGCCGAAGGGGAGGGCGAGGCGTGATGGCCGGGCATGACGCCGATACGGTCGAGCGCGCCCTGCTGCTGGGCGCGTTTGGGGAGAACCTGCGCGCCTTGCGCGAGCGCAGGAACTTCTTGCAGGAAACGCTCGCGCGTGTCGCCCGCGTCCACCGCACCCACATCGCTGCGCTGGAGGGGGGGTTGAAGGAACCGCGCGCCTCGATGCTGCTGATCCTCGCGGACGCGCTGGAGAACCCCCCGGGCGCCCTGTTCGCGGGCACGTCGGTGCCGAGGGACCGCAAGCCCCGAACGCATTCCAAGGGCGGGCGGCTTGAAGACCTGGGCACGGGGGCTGGGATCACGCCGCAGGAAACCGGCGCGGCCGAGCCGCGAGGCGGTGATGCGTGATGGCTCGCAAGGCAACAGGCAAGGTCATCGAACACGCGGGCACAGACGGGCGCACCTACCGGGCGCTTCGGTTCACCGCGTACGGCCGGCGCCGGTACGTCTCACTCGGCGCTGTCTCGGCTGCCGAGGCCGGGCGCGCGCTGCGTCACACGATGGCCGACGTAGAACGCGGGACGTGGCAGCCGCCGGCCACAGTTGAGCCGCCGCCGGAGCCAGAGCCGATCCCGACGTTTCACCAGTTCGCGGAGGAGTGGTGGATTCGCAACGAGCGCCAGCTTGCACAGAAGACTCGGCATGATTACCGCTGGCGGCTGGAGTCCCACCTGCTGCCGTACTTCAAGAACCACCGGCTCGACGCGATCACGTTCGATCTGGTCGAGCGCTACATCGCGGGCAAGCTCGCCGAAGACATGCCGCTCTCGCCGCGGTCGATCAACATGACGGTCACGCTGCTGGCGGCGATCCTTGAGGGCGCGGTCGAGCGGGAGCTGATCGCGCGCAACCCCGCGAAGGGGCGGGGGCGCAGGGTCCGCGAACGGGCGCCTCACCGCAGCTACCTGGAGACTGCCGCACAGATCGAAGCCCTACTCGACGCAGCCGGCGGACTGGACCGGATGGCGCACCCGGCGTGCCAGCACGTGGAGCGGCGCGCGATGCTCGCCACGCTGACATTCGCCGGTCTGCGAATCAGCGAGTTGTGCGCGCTGCGCTGGCGGGATGTAGACCTCGCTGCCGGATGGCTGCACGTCGGAGAGTCCAAGACCGACGCCGGTAGACGGCGCGTGAAGCTCCGCGGAGCGCTCAGGGACGAACTCCTCGCCGTGCGCGCCCGGCGCTCGCAGGCCGCGGCCGAGGCGTACGTGTTCTCGACGCTCAAGGGCGGTCGGCCGAGTCCCAACAACCTCCGCTCGCGGGTGCTCAAGGTCGCCGTCGAGCGCGCCAACGAGAACCTCGCCAAGAGCGATATCGCGCCGCTGCCCGAGCGGATCACGCCGCACTCGCTCAGGCGGACATTCGCAAGCGTGCTCTACGCGCTCGGCGAGGACCCTGGCATCGTCATGGATGAGATGGGGCACACCAACCCCGGGCTCGCGCTGCGCGTCTACCGCCAGTCGATGCGTCGCGGCGAGGACGAGAAGGCCCAACTCCTAGCGCTCATCGAAGGCGGCGAAGAAGTGGCAGTTATTGGCAGACGGGCCGGTGAAACAACCTCGGAGACGTCGGAGCGCAAAGCCGCCTAACGCCGAGTACAAGCGTCCCACAAGACGGCGACGCTAGACCTCGTAGGTCCAAGGCCCCAGCCGGATAGTCTCCCCCTCTCGGTCGAGACAAGCCCGTCGAATGTCAGAGTTCCTCGGATCGTCTACCAACACGGATGCGACGACGCCACCGACGGCGGGGTTGTACGTGGCATAGGCGGCCGCACTAGCGCCTCCGTCAACGTGAGAAGCGAGCACCTCGTGGGGCTCCACCTCATCCCCGACCGCTGATATCGAGATACCTGCGGAGGACTCGACAACAACCCAATGCCGTATCTCCTGATCTGATTGGTCGATCGCAGCGAGCTCGGGCGCTAGAGCGGCGGCGACCAGCGTCAGGAAGGAGTCGATGTTGGCCATACGGTGTGGCCGACAGCTTACTGCGAAGCGAGGGTCGCTAGACGAGCCGCGCCGAGTGGGGTTGCTGCCGAGCAGCACTTGCCGTCACAAGATCCAGCGGCTGCGACGTCGTTCTGTCGCCGGTATCAGGTTCCGCCCTACCCCGACGAGCTGATGCGTTCTCGGTGCCGATGAGATCTTGAATAGACGACGTTCCGGTTGTACGCAGGCGACGAGAAAGCGCTCGATTCAAGTTGTGCGGCCAAAGCGGACCACCGTAGACAAACCCGGTGTGCGCCTGCACAAGCGTCGCGCCGGCGAGTATTCGCTCCCAGGCATCATCTGGCGTTTCAATCCCGCCAACTGAGATCAGCGTCACCTTGTCGCCAACATGCGCGCGGAGATCTCGCAACACTTCGAGAGCGCGATGCTTGAGTGGGGAGCCGGAGATGCCGCCGTCGTCCGGAAGGTCGGCGGGAAGAGGCGCCGTAGTTAGGTTGCTCCGATCGATCGTCGTGTTGACGGCAATGATGCCCTCAAGCTTTAGCGAAACCGCGAGATCGGCAATCGCTCCGACCTCATCGTCGCTCAGATCTGGAGCAATCTTTATGAGGAGTGGCACGTCCTCGCCGATCGACGACAGCTCATCCCGAGCGTCCACGATCAGTCGTCGGAGTCGATCGACAGACTGCATCTCACGGAGACCGGGCGTGTTGGGAGAGCTGACGTTGAGGACCACGTAGTCCGCAAATGGCGCGAGTTTCCGTAGCGACTTCCGGTAGTCATCTCCCGCACGATCAAGTGGAGTGTCTCGTGTCTTGCCCACGTTGACGCCGACGATTGGACCTTCCGAGCGCCCCCGAAGCCGCTTTCCAACAGCCGACGCACCATCATTGGGAAAGCCCCTCCTGTTGAGGATCGCGCGGTCGCGCACCAGCCGGAAGACACGCGGGGCGTCGTTGCCCTGCTGCGCCACTGCGGTTACGGTCCCGACCTCCACGAACCCGAAGCCGAGCACACCGAGGGCCTCGAACCAGCTCGCGTTGCTATCGACCCCAGCGGCCAACCCGACCGGGCTGGGAAAGTCCAGGCCGAGCGCGTGCACGCGCAAGGCTGGATCTCGCGGACTAAGCAGCCGTCGGAGAGCACCTCTCACGCCGGGTAGCGCCGTAACCGCCCGCAGCGCGACCGACGCGAGCCTGTGGGCGTTTTCCTCGCCAACCCTTGCGAAGAAGAGCCTAAATAGCAGTCGGTAGATCAACATGGGGCGACACGACGGAGTAGGCGGGTGCTGGCGGGATCAAGGGCGAGGAGCGTGACGTGATGCGCGACACACCGAGCCGAGGAGCAGCGCCGGTGTGTGCGTCGTAGCCTACGGTACTTCCTGCGCGCGATGTGTCTGGGACCGCGGTGGCGCGGCACAGCTCGTGCCACAGGATATGTAGCTTCTTGGCGCTCAGCTTGACGATTCTCGGGACGATCGGACTCTCCAGGAGAGTTGGGAGGTTCTTTAAAGAACCTAGCTGATGGCATCTTGGCAGCTTGCTCAGACGGAAGACAACGAGAACAAGGCGTTAGGCTTGGTTCTTTAAAGAACTCTACGACAGTCGGGGCCATGAGTCAGGAGCGCAGCAAAACAGCAGTCATCGCGACGATTGCGGCGGAAATGCGAGGAGTGCCGGGCGCCGAGCAGCCCCGCTGGTTCGAGACGGAGCTTGGCGTCGCCATCGGTGGCAAGGGTCGAAAGGGGGCTCTGCACCGTCGCAAGGCGCTGTCGCCGCTGGATAGCAAGAAGGGCCGGAAGGGCAGCGACCCGCCTTCGACCCACGCGCCGGACGGGTGGATTTGGGATGCCGTCGGCGTCAACGTCCGCAAGCTCGACCTCGAACAGGTGCTCGCGGTGTTCGCGCCGCTGGCCGAGACTGATCAGCTCGTCGGGCACCTTCAGACGACCCTAGGCGTGGTAGAGATCATCGAGACGTATGGGGATGGCTTGACCAAACGCGTGATAGCGAGGGTGATCTACTCGGGCCCTCAACGAAGGGCCGAGATCAACGACCGCCTTCGTGCCGCTGAAGTCGGGTTCGAATGGTGGAGCGTGCGTCGTGTGCTTCCAGACCGGCCGTTCGAGGAGTTCCCGGCCGGTGCAACATGGGCCGCCCTCGCCCGCCAAATAGCTGAGGTTGAGGGACACGCGATTGACGCCACGCCTCCGGCCTGACGCCATTGTCTTGGGACGCTCCGAGGAGAGCGAAGTGGCAGATATTGGCAGACGAGCCTCCGAGACTCCCTCGGAGTGGACCGGGCGCGAGGCCGCTTGAACTCGGAAGCCCGCTCTACCAGCGTATATTGAGAGGCCCAAGGGGCCATAGCTCAGCTGGGAGAGCGCCTGCTTTGCAAGCAGGAGGTCGCCGGTTCGATCCCGGCTGGCTCCACTCTAAAGTACCTGCAAATGGCGAAAATTTTGACCTCACTCCCCTCGGACAGGGCCCCCGAGAGACCCGGGATCGCGGTTTGTGCCCGTTTGTGCCCATTCGTCTACCGCCTAGGCCATGTTGGACGGCTCTGGGCGCCGTCAAGCAGCGCGTGGCGCAGGTCGGGTAGGAGTCGAGGAGGAGCGCGTCTAGAGCTCTCGCTGGATCTGCGCGTTTGGCAGCTGATGTCAACTCAGCCAGCGGTAGCTGCAAGTTCGTCCTCACGCGCAAGCACGATTGCCGCGATGCGCTCTCCTGCATCCTGGGGAGCCTCGTGCTCCCAGACTCGCGCGACCTGCCAGCCAGCAGCAACGAGCTGCTGCGCGCTCTCGCTATCCCGCTTACGGTTCGCAGCGATCTTGTCGGCCCACCACTTCGTGTTCGACTTCGTCGGCCGTGAGTGCTCCGGGCACCCGTGCCAGAAGCAACCGTGCACAAAGACCGCAAGCTTCACGCGAGGGAAGACGATGTCCGCCTTCGAACGGATCCCTGCGACCGGAGCATGGTCGATGCGGTAACGCAGTCCACGCTTCGTCAGGGCTTTCCTGAGCAAGACCTCGGGCCTGGTGTCGCGACGTGCCTGTAGCTTCATCCGGCCTCTGCGTCTTCTTGTCAGTTGCCGGAGGTGCGGGAAGAACAGTCGCCGGCTGGATCGGCTTGGGCGCCGGGTGCAGCTCAGCCGCCACTTTTGGACCGAGCACGGCGTCGGCGATCGCCGACGCCAGCACGTGCGCGAGCAGTGGCGGGACCGCGTTGCCTATCTGGCGGCACACGGATGACATGCCGCCCGTGAACTCGTAGCTGTCGGCGAACGTCTGGAGCCGCGCGGCCTCACGCGCGCTCAGGGCCCGGTCGTGGTAAGGATGGGTGAAACAACCAGTGGTGACGTTGTTGAATTGTGTCGTGATCGTGTAGGCCGGAAGGTCCGGAGCAAGACGCCCGAAGAGGTTCGTGCTGTCTGTGCGGCGCATCCCCCGGTAGCGATCGGGCAAGAGGTGGCGCGGAATATCTCGCCACGTACCGCCCTGCGGCACGTGGTTCGAGGTGATCTGCCGGGATCAGAAACGCCGCGTGTCCCGTGATAACCCCGCTTTGGCGCCTGCCTCTCATGCGACGAGCGAAGGGAGTGAGTCGGCCTGGGTCAGGGTTGGCCGTAACATCACCGTGGCTGCTTACATCCGGAAGATCGCCAATCGCCTCCCAGGAGCGGACGTGGCGAAGGAGGCCGCGTTCTTTTCGTCTTTTCTCCCAGAGATCCAGGTAGTCGCGGCGCCAGCCGCCGAGGTGGGTCGGCTCCGGAAACTGGAAGGGCTCGTCTCCGAGCATTCCGACGATGAAGAGCCGACGACGGCGCTGCGGTACGCCGTAGTCAGCGGCGAGGAGGATCTTCTTCGATACGGCATACCCAATCTTGCCGAATTCTTCGAGGACGGTCGCTCCGAACTCGCCCTGCTTCCAGTACACCATCCCGGGCACGTTCTCCAGCAAAAACGCCCTCGGTTCAAGATACTCGACGAGTGCGAGCATCTGCCGCCAAAGGTCGTTGCGAGGGTCGCCCTTCCTTACCCAGCCGTTCTTCCTGCCGGCGGTGCTAAACGTCTGACAGCTCGGCCCACCGACGATGACATCGACCGGTCCGTCCGCGAGTTCGGCGATCCGTGCCGGCGTCCGGTCGGTGATCGAGACGCACTCGACTAAGAGCGCCTAACAAAAATGGTTGACTTGTTTGAGGCAGATCCTGGCGCAGGCGAGGGTGAGCATGGCTTCGTGGATGTCGGCGCGGCGTGCGTGGCGGCGCGCGAGGTAGCGGTTGGCGTGCAGCCACGAGATCGTGCGCTCCACGATCCACCGCTCGCGTCCCAAGCCCGAGCCGTGGCCGGTTTTCTGCCTGGCGATCTTGGGAACGATGTGGCGATCGCGGAGCTCTTTGCGGTGGCGCTTGGAGTCATACGCCCGGTCGGCATACAGGTGCCGGGGCCGGAACTTGCCGTGACGGCCGGTCGGCGGGACGCGGTCGACCAGCTCGGTGAGCTGCGTGACGTCGTGGCGGTGCCCACCGGTAAGCGTGACCGCCAGCGGCGTGCCCTTGCCGTCGACGATCACGTGATGCTTGCTACCAAGACGGGAGCGGTCGACCGGGGAGGGGCCTGTCTGCTCGCCCCCCCTTTGGCCCGCACATGCGAGCTATCCACGACTGCGCGGGACCAGTCGATCTGGCCAGCGTCCTGCAGCTCGTCCAACAGCACCTGGTGCAGCCGGTTCCACGCGCCCGCTTCGCTCCATTCATGCAGGCGCCGCCAGCACGTCATCCCGGACCCGCAGCCCATCTCCTGGGGCAGATCCTCCCACGGAATCCCAGTTTTCAACACGAACATGATCCCCGTCAACGCCTGCCGGTCGGGCACCCGCGGGCGCCCCGTGACCTGCGGCTCACGCTCCGGCAAGATCAGCTCGATCCGAGCCCACAACCCATCTGGAAGAAGAGGTTTAGCCATGACGCAGGACTTCGACAGCCCCACCACAAATCCTACCTTTTGTTAGGGGCTCTAAGACATCTTTATGGTTATCGCCGTAGGTATCAACCGCGTCGGCGTCGTGGTCGAGGGCGTACCCGATCTCGTACTTGGCGCTCCGGAACCCCGCGGTGAGACCTCCGGCGCCGCAGAAAAGGTCGATCGCGCGCAAAGGTCAACCAGCATCCCGGGCAGGCATGCTTGGGCAGGATAGGGCTTGGGCCGGTCGAGATCTCTGGGACGGACTCGGCTGCCCTCAGCTACCGAGGCGCTCGCGTGAATCGAGCAGCTCGCCTAGGAGGACCTCACGCGTCGGCCAATCTCTCGCACTGGACCTCGACTGGGCTCCTGGCCGTGCTGCTCATGACTACTTAAGCCGCGAGCGGCTGCTTCCGTGACAGTGCAGGTGAGCTCACTGGTGGCCCTCGCGAGGAGCCGGCAGCAAAGGAGGCGGGCGAAGTGCCCCACACGCGCGACCCGAGCTGCGCGCGGTTGGACCCGAATTGCCGATTCTACAGCCGTCGAACGGTCGGCAAGCTCGACCTGGCACGAGACTCGACTGGGTCCCCATCTGGGAGACGCGCGAACCCTGTAGTGCGGTGCGTGATGCCTGGCCCTGAGCAGCGCGAGCGCACTCCCCCCAGCACTCGCGCTGCTCGCTAAGCACGGCCCTGGGGGTCTCGGCCGGGCGGTCGGAGGCCTGCGGGATGTCGGGGGAGCTGTCGCGTTCCCCGTCGCAAGGAGTGTCGTGCCGGCGGCGGGTTGTGCGACAGGTCCCCCACCGGGCTTGTGGCTCTGTCATGCGGTTTGTGGCGAAACGGGTCCCTCGCCTTCGCTGCGCTTGGCGTCCTTGACCACCCGCCCACAACTTCGAGTTCGGGTGGTCAAGGACCGGGACCCTGAAGGTGGGAAGGGAAGACAGTGGTGTGGTGATGGTGGTGGTTGGTTGGTGGGGGACCAAGGAAAGGTAGTGATCTGAAGGATCAGAGAGAGAGATATAAATAAATAAAAATAAACTAAAGAGGGTGGGCAGCAGCGTGGGGTTGTCTTGTCTGTGGGGCTCCGGCCGACTGCGCTGCGCTCGTCGGCCTACGCCCCGAACCCCGCGGGGCGCGATGTTAGACTACGACATGCCAGTGATATGCTAGGCTGTGTGCCTGTGATATACGATGTCTATTCTACGGAGGTGCTCTATGGCTGATCGTGCTCGTGAGCTCGGCGTGGCGTCTCGTGGCGTGGTCGCTGATATCGAGAAGAAGCTCGCCGTCCTGGATGGTGAGCTTGCACGCTACGAGGAGCTTCTATCCGAGCGTGAGCGTCTACAGGCCGCCCGGGCAACCCTGCTCGGGGAGAAGACCACAGCGGAGCAGATCACCTACGGCGACGTAGCGGAGTACCTCGCCGAACACCCCGGCTCACGCGCGGGAGAGATCGCCAAGGGCCTCGGGGTGCCGCTGGCAAGGGTCTCCTCGCACCTGTACCGCGGAAAGCACACGAGGTTCGTCAGCCGCGCGGACGGCTGGCACCTCCGCGAGAGCAACACCACCGCGGGAGCGACCGGGACCGGCAGGCGCGGGAAGAGCGGGGGCCGCGAGTGATGAGCCCGCACGTGCTGAAACACCACAGGACGCTGAGCACTCCGGGCAAGACGGGCGGCTGGTCCATCGCGGGTGGCCGTCGGACGGCTGCGAGGGGTTCGCGTCTGGAGCGCCGCGCACGCCCCGTGCGGCGAGGCTCGCAGGGTGGGCTGTTGCATCCGCGTGACATGGTGCTGCTGGGGTGGCTTGCGGAGCAGTACGCCGCAACGACCGACCAACTCGAGGCGCTGCTGGGGTGCGGCCCGCGCTCCGTTCAGCGGGTGCTCGCCAGGTTGCGTGAGGCGGGCCTGGTGAGCACCTACAGGGTGCTTGTCGGGGAGCCGGCGTGGGTGACGCCGACGCGGGCGGGGTTGCGGGCGTGTGGGTCGCAGTACAGGGCGTGGCAGCCGAAGCTCGGGGTGCTGCTGCATACCGCGGCGGTGAACGATGTCCGCCTGCATATCCAGGGGCGCTCCCCGGGGGCCGAGTGGGTCAGCGAGCGTGCGCTCGCCAGGGACCGCCAGGAGGGGGAGCACCTCCCGGACGGAGTCGTTCTCACCGAGGGTCGGCGGGTCGCGGTCGAGGTGGAGCTGACAGTGAAGTCCGAGCAGCGCGTGCGCGCGATCCTCGACGAGCTCACCGGCCGCTTCGACATGGTCCTCTACTACTGCCCGCCGGCGACGCGCCGGCAGCTGGGCGCGTTGAAGGAGAGCGGGCGCTGGCCGACGCTCGGGGTTCGCGAGCTGCCGGCCCGGGGCGCCCTGGGAGAGTGAGTATGAGCGTGGCTGCTGTGCGTGGGAGCCGGGGCGCGCTTTGGCGCCGCCGCCGTCCGGGGCCGGTGCTGCCGAGCGGGGTACTCGACGCAGGCGGGCTTACGGGGACGGTGGACGACGAGCGGGGGTTCGTACTCGCGCGGCGCCTCTCCGGTGAGCGGGCGCTGCCAACGGTAGGTCGCGCGGTGCTCGTGAGCCCGGGAAGGTTGTGTCGTCATGTGTCGGTGTGCGGCGCGACGGGGTCGGGGAAGACCGAGACAGTGCTACGCCTCGCATGGACTGTCGCGAAGTGCAGCGGCGTGCCGGTGTTCTACCTGGACGGCAAGGGTGACCGCGATACCGCCCGGCGGTTCTGCGGGCTGATGGCAGACGCCGGACGCCAAACCCGCGTGTTCCCGGTGGAAGCGTTCGATGGGTGGCGCGGGGAGCCGCACGAGATCCAGGGCCGGCTCATGGAGATCATCGACTACTCCACCGTGGGGCCCGCATCGTGGTACAGGGATATCGCGAAGACAACGCTGGGGTTGGTGTGCGAGCACCCGCAGGGGCCACCACGATCCTCACGGGAGGCGCTGCTGCGGATGAACCTTCCGGGGCTGCGCGGCGCGCACCCGGGTTCCAGCGCGGCAAAGGCGTTGAGCGAGTCGCAGGTCAACCAGGTCCGGCTGCGGTATGAGGCGTTCTTCGGGCAGACCCGCGGTGCCATTGACGGCGGGTGGGCGTGGGAGGACACCCAGGCCGCCTACCTGCTGCTCGACAGCCTGGCGTTGCGGGAGGAGACGAGCGGCCTCGCACGGTTCCTATTCGAGGACTTCGCGCACTACTTCACCGCCCGCAAGGCCCGCGGGCAGTTCTGTCTGCTGATCGTCAACGAGTTCTCCGCGCTCGCAGGCAACGCTGGGATGGCGGGGAGGGTGGAGCAGGCACGCGGGTTCAACACGGGGCTTGTGCTCGCGCCGCAGGTCGTCGCGGGGATGGGCGACGAGATCGAGGCCGCACGCATCCTCGGGTCCGTCGAGACCGTGATCTGCCACCGGGTGAACACACCGGAGGAGATCATCACCCTCGCGGGCACCCGCAGGGTCGTGGAGTACTCAAGCCACTACGGGATCGAGGGCGCGACCGGCGAAGGGTCCGCGAGGGTCCAGCACCAGTACAAGGTGGACCCCAACCACGTCCGCTCCCTGCAGCCGGGTGTCGCGTTCATCATCAGCCGTGGCCGGGCGATGAAGGCCCAGGTCGAGCAGGCGCCCGTGCTCACCATGCCGCTGCCCGAGCCCGCCGCGGTGGGTACCCCGGGGTCCCCGGGGGACGCGGCGGAGAGCACCGAGGCCCCTTGCGCGCCAGATGGTGTCCCACCCGCGGCGCCGCGGTCGGATAAAGGGGTAGAGGACCTTCCATTCTGATGCGAGAGAGGTGACCCATCCGATGCGTCTGCGCCAGAAGTTCTCCCCCGACTCGCTCGTGATGTACCTGCTCACACTCGCGTTGGAAGTACCCGTGATCTTGCTGCGCTTGACACTCGCCCTGCTCCTCGCAACGATCGTGCTCGCCGTGAACGGCCACTCAACCGGCTCAGCTGGGGACTGGCTCAATCTCGTGCTGCTCCCGAGCGCATGGTCGCTGCTCGCGCTCGTGTGGCCCGGCGGGTCGGGCTGGTGGTGGCGCCAGCGGATCGGGGTCCGCGAACCATCCCAGCGTGAGCAGCTCGCCTACCAGGACGCGATCGAGCTGCTGCAGGACAACGCGCACGAACCCCTCCCCGCACCCGGAACGTGGTTCGTGCTCGACACACCCGAGCCAGACGCCGCGGTCATCGGGAACACGCTGATGCTCTCCCGCGGCCTGCTCGACAGCCCCCACCTCCCCGCCGTTCTCGCGCACGAGCTCGGGCACCTCGGCTCACCCGACGGCAGGCTCACAGCGGCACTGAACCGCCTCGTGATCCACCCCCCGATCTACGACCGCGAACCCGAAGAGCGCTACCGCCGCGAACACATACCCCTCGAGATCAACGACGAACTGATCTGGATCGCCGCAATCGTGATCTTCGTGACGCTGTGGTGCACGAAAAAGCTCCTCGCGTTCGCCCGCGGCGGCCTCGGCCTCTACCTACTACGCCCAGTATGGGGCCGCTACTGGCGCGAACGAGAGTACACCGCCGACCAGTACGCCGCCACCCTCGGACAGGCCGACGAGCTCGCCGACTTCCTCGAAATCCACGCCCTGATCCACGACCACCCAATCCCATTCATCTGGCTCACCGAACACACCCACCCACAGAGCTACGCATCGACCGGCTACGCACACACGCACACCAGGAGCACCGAACCCGATGACCACACGCAACACACACCGCTGGGGGAGACGCGTGAGCTTCGCACTCCGGACACCCGTAGTCGAGCCGGTCATCAAGCCTGCCCGCATTACATGGCCTCCATACCCAGAGCAAGTGCACGTCTCAAGCGCAGCGCGGGACAGCGCGGGAGCCAGGATGCCAGCCGTCCCGGCCGGCATCGGACGCGCCGTGCACGGGACCACGCGGGTAGCTCCGGGGTCGGAACCTGTAAAGGTCGCCCCTTCGGGGCCGCCTTCGGCGGGGCCTGTCGGCCCGACCTTGACAGAACCCGACCCCTCCGCTTTTCAGCACTCACTTCGGCAGGCAAAAGCCTGCCGAAGATAGGCCAACCCAAATTCTTGAAAGGCAGCCCCGACATGAGAGCACCCCTCACACTCAGAACCCGCCCCCACACAACAGCCCCGGCGCCGGCAAGCACGGCCCGGGGCCGGGTGCGGCGCGCCGCCGCGGAACTCACACCGCGCGCAGTCGAGCAGATCGCGCAGCGTGTCGCGCAGCTCCTCCACGAGCACCACAACACCGACGCGCGGCCTGCGCCCGCGCGGCTACTCGACGCTACGCAGCTCGCCAGGCACCTCGGCGTCACTCGCACATGGGTCTACGAACACGCACAGCAGCTCGGCGCGATCCGCCTCGGCGCCGGCAGCAAGGCACGCCTACGGTTCGACCTCGACACCGCGACCGCCGCGACCAAGAACCTGCACGAGCCAACGCCAGAAAGCGCCGCACCCGCCAGCGAGACGCCGCGCCGCGGCCGTCCACGCCGACCCCAGCCCGCCGTGCCGCTACTGCCGATCCACGAACCCAGGGCACGCGGGATACGCGCCCGCATCGCCCGCATCGGAAGGGGGCGATAGCGATGGCACGCGAAGCCACAGGACAGGTCGTCGAGCGCAAAGGCAAGCGCGGTATGACCTACGCCGCCCGGGTGCGCGCGTACGGCGAGCGGCACTACATCTCCCTCGGCTACTCCTGGGAGGGGTACACCCGCCGCCGCGCGGAGACCGAGCTACAGAACATCCTCGCGGACATCCGCCGCGGCACCTGGCAGCCACCACAGCCACAGCCCGCGCCCACCCCAGCGCAGGACCCCACCTTCCACGAATTCGCCTCGCAGTGGTTCGAGGCGCGCCGCCACGAGGTATCCCAGCGCTCCGTCGAGGACTACAAATGGGCGCTCACCCGCCACCTGCTGCCATTCTTCAAGGACCACCGGCTCTCGCAGATCACGATTGCGGAGGTGGACCGCTACCGCACCGGCAAGGTCCGCGAGCGCGAGCAGCGCAAGGAGGGGCGCTCGCTCTCCAACGGCTCGATCAACGAGACGCTGAACCTGCTCGCGCAGGTGCTCGAGACAGCGGTGGAGTACGAGCACATCCAGTTCAACCCCGCGCGAGGGCGACGGCGCCGGTTGAAGGTCAGCCAGCCGACCCGGACATGGCTCGAACCGGAGCAGGTCAAGCCGCTGCTCGACGCGACCGTGCGCGGCCTGCGCGGCGGCAAGACGATGCCCGACCCTCGGATGCGTACTCTGTACGCAACCGCGATCTGCACCGGCCTGCGCATCGGCGAGCTGCTCGCGCTGCGCTGGCGCGAGGTGAACCTCGCGCACGGGCGCCTCACCGTGATCGACTCCAAGACGGACGCCGGCAGGCACCGCGAGATTGACCTATGGCCGGACCTGCGCGAGGAGCTCTCCGTCTACAAGACCCAGGCCCGCCACGCCCAGCCAGGCGACTACGTGTTCGCCACGGCGACCGGCAAGGCGGACACCCGCTCGAACATCGCCAAGCGGCTCAAACACACCGTCGAGCGTGCCAACGAAGCCCTCGCCGACGGGGACACGCCGCCGATCCCAAGCGCGCTCTCCCCCCACTCGCTGCGGCGCACGTTCGCCTCACTGCTCTACCTGCGTGGCGAGAGCCCCGTCTACGTGATGCACCAGATGGGGCACACGGACCCCAAGCTCGCGCTGCGCATCTACACGAAGGTCATGGGCGAGCAGCGCCGCCGCGGCCCCGGCGCCCGACTCGTCGGCGTGCTCGACGGCGCCACGTGGACGCCGATGGGCTCTGTAGCCGAGCCGAATACGGATGACGCCATCACGATCGCGATAGGATGAGTCGATGGCCGCAAAGCGACAGAACTCCGCCGGGCACGCGACCCCTCAGCTTGCGCAGATCGTCATTGACGAAAGCTGGCGCTCGCGCGTGAACAAGCCCACCGTGACGGACCCCAAGAAGCGCAGGGAAGCGGTCGAACGAGCGACGTCCCTCATCAAGACCACCGCTCGGATAGACACGATCTCCCCTGGCCAGGAATAGCTGAGGAATGGCCCAGCGAGGTCGTCCGCCGCTTCCGCGCGGCGTGCTCGCCTTCGATGCACCCGAGTGGCAGCCGCCCGAAGCGGTCGTGCTCGACACCAATGTGGTCGCCGAGGCGCTGCTGCCCAATCAGCCTGAGCACGCCGCCTGCGCCGCCGTCATTCAGCAATTCGTCTCGGCGGGCACCACCGTCATGTTCAGTCGCCTGCTGGAGATCGAGCTGTGGGAGGTGGTCTTCAACCTCGCGCTGCGCGAGCGCCATCCACGCAAGAACCTGCGTCACGTCCGCTACGACAGCCGCGTCAGGCCGCGCGCTGCTCGCCTGCTTGGAGAGGCTCGCCAGGCTTGGGAGAAGCTGCTGGGCACGCTCAACTGGTCGCGGATTGAGATACACGGCATCGCATCGGGTGTACCCGAGCTGATGCAGAAGCACGGCTTCCAATCCTACGACGCCGTACACGCCGCCACGCTGCTGACCAGCGGGCTCACCGACTTCGTCACGCGCGACGGTGGATTCGCCGCCCTCCCATCCGCCGTCGCGACGCTGCACACGACCCACGCCCGGCTTGCAAGCACGCGCGCCCGTAGACGCCGCGCCGGCTACTGAGGTCCGACCCGACGCACGGGCACGACGTTGTGCCAGTCACCGCCATGTGCCGCCTTGACCGGCGCCCCATCAGCCATTGGGCACAAGTCCCATTCTTGTGCCCAAACCCCCCGATATGGGCGCAAAACGGCCCCTATTTTCGAGTCCGCGCCAAATCGCCAGCCACGCGAAAACCCTTTATTGGAGCCAAAAAACTGCCCTGCTGGCTCCGCCACGACTCAATTTGCAAGCAGGAGGTCGCCGGTTCGATCCCGGCTGGCTCCACTTGAAGAAATGCCTGGTAATTGGCCCGTTCTGAGGCTTGAAGTAGAGGGTGGCACGAGCGAGGGACGAAGCAGGGACGAAGCAGCGCCTTCCCGGGAGTAGGGGGCGGTGGTCAGGGCGCCGCCGCGTCGATCGCGGGCCAGGGGCGCCGGAGCGCAGCTCGCCGTCAGCAGCTCCGGGGCCGCCCGCCGGGGGCGGCAGCTCGGTGCCGGGGGCGGCGCTCGTCTTCCAACTCGCCCCCGCCGGGGGCTCGTGCGGCGCGCTCGTACTCGGGGGCCGGTCGACCACCGGCTGCGGCGCTCGCCTTCGGCTCGGGAGTCGGGGGTAGGCGCCGGGCTGGCGCGGGCCGCTGGCCCTTCTGCCCCGGCGCGCGAGGGTGCCGCGCGGTCGCGCAGGCGTCGTAGTGGCGCGGGCCGCTGGCCGGGGAGCTTCGCTAGACGCCTTCGGCTCGCCCGCCGTGGTGGCAGATTGGGGGCCGGCGATCTGGCCGTTGCACGATGACAGCGTGTGGCTTGCCGCGGGCCGGCTTGCAGGCGAGCCCTAACGTCTCGGGCTGCAGTTCGCCGGAGCGGGGGTCGCTCGATCGCTGTCGAGCGCCCCGGCGGCGAGCGACTTCTCTAGGCCCTGACTGGAGATTGCGCCACCGCCGATGCGTCGATCGCGGAATGCGCGCAGGAGATCATTTGTCCAAGCTTGAGCCGCTGACTAGCTTCAGCGGCTCACGGAACCACTCCGAGGCGATCAGACGCGCAACCGGCGCCGCCGCCTGATCGCCGAAGCCGCCCTGTTCGATGGTTACGGCGACCACGATCGGCCGCTTAGGGTCGGAAAGGAAGCACATGTACCACGACTGTTCGACCTGGCCCGCGCGTTCGGCGGTACCCGTCTTGCCGTACACGGGGTGTTGGGCCTGATTCCATCCCGACCATACGTCCGCTGAGGTTCCCCCCGGCTCGGAGGTCGCGTCATGTATGCCTTCCATCGTGAGGTTCAGGTTGGCGTCGTTAAATCTCACCTTGCGCCGCGGGGGGAAGCTCAGCGTCTGCACGATCCCTCCGCTCGGGCTTTCGATCGCCATCCCCAGGTGGGGGGTCGGGACTGCGCCTTCGCCGCCATTCATAAACGCATTCGCCAGCGTCGAGTAGGCCACCGCCATTTGTAGCGGGTCGGTCTGCAAGTCGCCCTGGCCGACCGCCAAGTCCATGTTGTCGCCCGGCTCCCACGGCCGGATTTCAGCCACGTAGCCGCATTCGGAGCTGCGGTGACGGCGTAGGCAGCGTTCCTGTTCACGGTCCTGCTCTTTGCGCCACTTCGGCGTCGGCAGCACCCCTTCGGATTCGTTAGGAAGGTCGATCCCCGTTGACCGTCCGATCCCGAGCTTGTGGGCCATTTCCTGGATTACCGGGCCGTGACTGTTGTCATGCTCGCCCACTTCGAAGAAGTATGTATCCGAGGAGACCTTGAGCGCTTCCACGAGCCCCACCGCGCCGTAGTCTGCGTGGTTGGCATTGCAGAATTTCTGGCCGCCCGGCGCTTCTATGCAACTGCCCGCCCCCAGGCCCACGCTTGGGTCCAGCAGCCCCGCTTCAAGGCTCGCTATCGCGGTGATCGGCTTGAAGGTCGAGCCGGTGGGGTAGTGGCCTTCGGTCGCTCGATCGGTCAGCGGCGCGGGTTCGTTGGGGCCTTCCGGTCCCGTCCCGATCTGCTCGACTTCATCCAGTTCCCTTATGCTCAGCGGCTTGGTGAAGCGGTTGGGGTCGAAGCTCGGGTAGGAGCCGAGCGCGAGGACCTTTCCGTTGCGTGGGTCCATCGCCAGGAACGCCGCTCCATTGCCGGGCTTCCCGAGGGCGTGGGCTAGTTCCATGCCCTTGCGCAGCGCGATTTCGCCCTCCTTCTGCAATCTCAGGTCGAGCGTCAACCGCAGGCTGTAGCCGACGCGCGGCCGGGTGACCGGCGGTTTGGCATTCTGCACCTGGCCTTCGGCGTTGACCTCCACCGGCTGCACCCCAGGGGTGCCGCTCAGGTAGCGGTCGTAGCTGTACTCCAGGCCCCCCTGACCGACGATCGCCCCGGCCTTGACGCCCTTGAAGTGGGCGTGCTGGGCGTTCTTCGGTTCCTCCTCTTCTTTGGTCACCTGGCTGACATAGCCGAACACCTGCGCTGCCATCTGCCCATAAGGGTAGTAGCGGATCGAGACTGGTTCCTGCTTGACGCCGGGGTACTCATTCTGCTGCTCGGCCAGCACCGTCAGCACGCCCCGGCCGGCGTCTGTCTTGATCGTCACTGGGGCGTAGGGCAATTCGTTCTCGCCCTTCTTCTGGATTTCCTTGATCGTTGCGGGGCGCATCCTAAGCAGCTTGCCCAGGCGCTTATACAGCGACTCGCGGCGCTTCCCCGTCGGAGGCAACTCCGAGGGAACGATCTGCACTGCATTGGTGATCTTGCTGGTGACCAGCACGTTGCCGTAGCGGTCGAGGATCTGCCCCCGCGGGGCGGCGATCGGTAGGTGACGCAGCGTGTTCTGCTTCGCCTGCTGCACATATTGTTCGCCGCTGAGGATCTGAAGGTACCAGAGGCGGAAGAAGATGATCCCGAACATGACCAGCGCTACCCCCCCCAGCACTGCCACCCGCAAGCCTAGCTGCGAGGGGTTCGGCGGAGTGCGTGGCTCGGATGTATGGACACGTTCGAGTGGACTCATGCTCTTGAGGGAGGGCTCGGGCCGAGAAGCAACATCATGGGATGATACGCAAGATGCATCCCGTCTGCATCGCACTCTTCCAGCCGATCGGCCAGTCCATAGCTCGGTCGGATGGCGCCAACCGTCCCGCCCGATCCCGAGAAGACACAGAGCGGGCCCCATCGGGTGAACGCGAGATATTCGGGCCAATAATTCCCAGCGTGGCCTACGGGATTTTTGGTCCCGCAGGCCAGCTGGATTGACGGACTGACAGTGGCTAGCTCTCAGCCTGCCTGGTCAGAACGGAACGCAATACGGTGCTCACGGAGAACCAGGACACTTCGAGCTGCATAGGCGTTCGAAGGTGAGTGTCCCGAAGGGATCGACGTTGATCTGAAAGAATTTGCCGTTCTGTGTTCCTTCAGACATTTTGCCGTAGCAGGCCCACTGCGTTTTGCCTTTTACGTTTTCGAAGGGACCTGTGCATGGGTGTTCCACATACCATGCTGCGTTCCCGCCCCATTTGTTGTGCGCATACGTAGCTGCTTCCCACTTTGCTTGGAGTTCGTTAAACCCCAATGCCGTGCTTGCCGCTGCCAGCGGCAGACAGGATACACACATCAGGATGATGAGGAATCTCCTCATGATATACTCCCTTTGGGTTGGGGCCACCGGCAAGGCCGGGGGCCTTGACTCTGATCTGGCTCCGGGGCGCTGTCCTTTGCGAGATGTGCGCTCCGGGGCCGTTCGTTGCTTGTGCTCTTTTCCGTTCCCTTGCGTCCGGCACACGGAAAGGACTGCTAGGGCCCGTTCTGTGTGGGCCTCGGGGGACCAGTCCGTTTGCTGCACGGGTAGGTCTGCCGGAGAAGCTCTTTATCGTCCTGGCTACTGCCCTCCTCGTAATCGACTGTCGATGACCCTGGCTGGACGGGGTTGCTCCCAGTCCGAGCTATGGGACCGCAGCAAGGTTTAGCACATCGGTTGGTGGCGTGTATGGGTCTCTCTAGCCCGCTTGGCCCTGTCACGGTCTCTTGAAAGAACGAAATCCCGGCAATAGCAGGGGTTCTTGTTAATTAACCATATTTGACTGAACCAAATTGTTTGCCTGATGACGCGCCCTGCTGGACGCTTATTCGAGCGTCGGGTAGCCAGGTCGTTCCCCCGCCGAGGAGACACCGAGGCAAGGCATGGCACGAGCGCCGCGAGGGAGGGGACAACACTCCCCTCCTGCCCGCCTAACGGCAGCGTGAGCTGGGGGTAGCGCGAGCTGACATCAACCGGGGTGACGCTGACGTGTCGTCTCGCGGGGCGCACGCCAGAAGACCAATCGCTCGGGATCGCCACCGCACTCGATCGCTGGGGCGGGCGCTAGTCGGCAGCGAGCGCCGCTCGGGGCCCGCGCCGATCACGGGACGAGTCAGCTTGCGCACTAGGATGCCGCTGATGGGCACCACGGCTCGCCGTCAGGCTGCGCCAGCAGCCGGTGGCCGCCTTGATCATGGGTTGGGGGGCGATGCTCGCTGCTCGGCCTTGTCCACGACGCCCGCGACGACGTGGGCTTGGCGGACGTGACGTTTCGAGCGTACTTGTCGCACAAGCATGTATCGATCTGAGCGAGAGGTGCGCTCGCCGTCGGCTCGACGCCTCCGGCAGCTCGGAGTGGAGCTCGCGCTCCTGGCGCCGGATGCTTCGGCTCGCCCACGAGCAGACTTTTTTAGCACCCCCGTCTGGAGATTGCGCCGATTCGCGCAAGTGGAGTAAAATTGAGTTGCGCGAGACGGTCCTAGCCTGGCTTACTCATGGATGAGCTGCTTCCGATATCGACGGTATGGCGGGCTCTGGCCCTGCGCCGCAGGCCGGGGAGAGCGCGTGTGACCGGGCCGGGGCGCCGCAACGGGGGTTGGTCGCCGGCGGAGGCAGCGGAGGAGCTGCATCGGCGTCGAGCCGAGCTGATCGGGCAGTTGCAGCGGCGGCGCTACGGGCGAGGCGTGCCGGTCGCCGCGCAAGAGGAAATCGTAGGCGACGCGATCACGGAAGTCGTCATGTCACCGAGAGGTGTCCGCAACGAACACCATATGCTTGGCGCCTTCTGGCTGGCGGTCGAGCATCGTTGCAACAGGTACCGGGAAGGTAGGCACTTCGCGCGCCTCGGCTCGCGGATGCGAGTCGAGTTCGACGCGGTGGCTCAGCGCGCCACGTCGAGTGCTAACCCCTACGAAAAGCTGGAGCTGAGGGACCGATTCGCCCGAGCTGCCGATCTAATGGCCGAACTCGACCCGCGTGAGCGCCAGGTCGTGTCTGTGATGGCCTGCTACGGAGTTGGTCCTGTTCCGGCCGCACGCTTGCTAGGGCTCCCGCTCGGAGAAGTGCGCTCGGCGGCCCGTAGCGCCAACGCCAAGCTGGATCGAGTCGCGGCCATCGCGGCGGCGGGCCGCATGTGCCAGTTCCGCGAACGAGTGATCACCGCCGATGCGGCGGGCGAGGCAGATGAACACGATGCGAGACTGGCACGAGCCCATGTAGCCGCGTGTGTTCCGTGCGGGAAGGTCTATCGCCGATTGCGCCGCGAAATGCGTGGGCGCGAGTTCCAGCGCGCAGCCGCAGCGGCGTTCCTTCCAATGCCCGCCGCGCCGCTCGGGCATGACAGGGGTCTCGGCAAGCTCGCTCTCTGGGTAGAACAGCGCGTGCCGTTCCTTCCGCGCGGTAGCGGCGGGCGTGCCGCGGAGGTTCTTGGCGGCGCCGGAATCGCCAAGGCAGCCGTCGCCAGCACAGCGCTTGTCGCCGCAACCGCCTCGATCGCCACTCACACCTTCCAGAGTCCCGCCCCGGCGCATCACCATCGCCATTGGCCTGCAGTCGCTATGACAGCGGAGCCTGCGGCTATCGCCACTCCGCCCTCAAGCCGGAGTGCCAGCGTGTCGGCCGCGGCGGTCAACTCGACGCCCGGTCGCGCGCCGACCCACGGAAAGCAGCCTGCGAGCGCACAACGCCTTCCACGACGCCTACGGTATCTGGCGGTTGGAAGTAATGCACCGCCGCGTTCGCACGCTGTCGTCGCAGATGCAGCCTCAGCCAAAGCGAGCAGGCAGGCCCCTTCGACTGCTGCCACTGCCGCCCCTATACCACCGACGGGAAGCACCGGGTCAGTCCATTCAGATACAGACCGACGATACAGGTACCTGGGGCGTCAATGATTGAGGCTGCTTTGAACCGGCGCGCATTGACAAGCCTCGCGAGTCTTGTTGCCGGCCTCGTCGCTATAGGAGGCTTTGCCGTGACACCGCCGGGCGCTTTGGCTGGTCAGATGCACGTCTACGGTTGTCAGACGCCTTCAAAACAGCCGGCTCCGGTCAACGGGTGGTCGGGTTCTGTAGTGGGGAGCTACGTCTACGCAACGAACTACTGTCCGAGTCGGCTTGAAGCCTCGATTGGGGGCAACGTGAGTCAGCCGGCAAACGCTACTTCCGCGACATGGACGTTCTCCGCGCCTCCGGGAATGACGATCAGCGCCGCCCGCCTGTTTGTAGGTGGGGACAACAGAGGTCGTCTGGAACCGGGGCAGGCCGCAGAGACACTATTTGACTTTACTGCGCCGAACAACGCCTATGACTCGGCTGACGTGTTTTCTCAGTGCCAGGAGTCCAATTGCACAATGATGGAAACTGTGCTTAACGTCCCACGGTCGTTTCTCCAAGGGGCGACCCACTTATATATGACGGTGTCCTGTGGTAGCGGCTATACCGGGCAAGCGTGTCCCGCAATAGGAAGCCCAGTAGGCGGGGACCCTATGGCGAGAGCATCGTTGTCGAGGGCTGATATAACACTTTTCCAAACGAGCCAGCCTGTTGTGTCAAATGTTGCAGGCTCGCTCTTGGCTCCCGGTGTACTTCACGGCTCACCCAATATTCTCTTCACCGCCTATGATCAAGCATCAGGGATTTACCGTGAGATTACCGAGATCGACGGCCATGAAATCTCAAGTCAGGTTATCAACACAAATAGCGGCAGGTGTCAAAACGTAGGCGGGACTACCGACGGCACGTACGCATTTTTATATGTTCAGCCATGTCCGCAACAGGTTACGGGTGACCTATCACTCGACACAACGCAGATTTCAGATGGCACACACCGCTTGAAGGTGCTTGTTCAGAATGCGGCCGGCGATACCGCTGTGGTCGCCGACACGACGATCACGGTGGAAAATCACGGCCTCCAGAGTGGTTATTCGCCGCCTTCGGAGCACACGGAACCGCTGGGGGGCACTGGCCCCTTGGTGGGTGGAGGGGTGCTTGCGCGTGGTACGTGCAATGGGACAGGATGCGACGACCAGGCCCAAATCGCAGTCAATAGAAAGGGCCGGATTCTAACCCACACATATCGTGGGTCAACGGTCAAGCTCACGGGGAAGTTGGTCAGTCACACGGGGGCGCCAATCGCTGGTGCTCAGCTCGATCTACTTCAGCGGCCCGCGGCGGCAGGTTATGGGCTGGTGGTGATTGCAACGACTACGACGGGACCCGATGGTGGTTGGACCCTCACGGCGCCGCGAGGACCTTCCCGTGCATTGGAGGTTGCCTATCGCTCGCATGTTGGCGACCCCGCCTACGCTGCACACGTAAACTTTTCGGAGCGGGTTATAGCGCCCGTTACGCTGACGGCACCCCGCCAAGTGAGCGCTGGCGTCCCATTCTTTTTCCGTGGCCGACTGTCCGGCGAATATATACCGCCGGGCGGGTCGCTCGTCTCAGTCGAAATCTCCTTCGGCGGTGAATGGCGACTATTAGTTAACACGCACACAGGCAAGACCGGAGCCTTCCATTATCGCTACGCTTTTGAACCGGGCTACCCTCCGACGAGATACAAGTTCCGTGCCACTGTGCTAAATATCCCCGGTTATCCGTTCACGACAGGTCACAGTCACACAATTCGAGTGAGGGTCCGGTGAAATGAGCCGACGTGCTATCGCGGCGATCTTGCTTTTCACACTTGCTTGCATGTATCTCGCCGCCCAAGCAGCAGCTTCGGAACTGCCGTTCCCGCCGACCCAGCTTCGAGACGACTACGGGGAAGCATTGCCTTATGTTATCCCTCCCACAACTCCGGCGGGCCTTTGTATTATCGACTCAGGGCTCAATCTCAACCCTGACACTGCACCTGTAACAGTGTACCGGGAGGCGCTGGACGGGGGAACCCCGGACGATGTTGACCCGATGCAACACGGCACGCGCATGGCGATGGAGGCGGCGGCAGTACCGGATAATAATTGGGGGACAGTTGGTGCCGCTCCTAGCGCTATACGCATCGTCTCGATTCGTGTAATGGAGCCTAATGGGACCGTGAGCTTTACAGGTTACAAGCAGGCTATCCTTCGGTGTCGGGACTTGGCGTCTGTCTATAACATCAAGGTCATTAGTCTGTCCTTGGGTTATCCGACGACCCCATCGGAAGTCGAACTCCAAGAGCTTGAAAATGCGGCTGTGGCAGCTCAAGGCTATGGCATAAGTGTCTTTGCGGCTGCGGGCAATGAGGGCTTGAATCAAATCGACTACCCGGCAGCCTTGCCACCGATTATCGCTGTCGGTGCCGCAGGTGAAAATCACCAAAGGTGTCCTTTCTCGAATTGGGGGCCGAGTCTTACACTGCTAGCGCCTGGATGCGATCTTGACACGGTGGACCCCAGCTCGGGCGAACCCGTGAGTGGTTTCTACGGTACAAGTCAGGCTACCGCGGATACGGCAGCCGTTGTCTGTGCCCTCGACGCTTACCGACCTGACCTGAGCCCGGAACAAGACAGGCAGCTTCTCATCGCCAGTGCCGCCGCGAATAGTGGCGAGCTGGACGTAATGGCACTCTTTGAAGCGGCCGGATTGGCGAGTGTGATAGCCAGTGGCAAGGCCCGCGAGCCCGTGGCCGTGCCGCAATCGGGAGACGTCTCCGCGCCCTCGATTGCCCCGGTAGTGCCTACTGCCACCCATGTCGGGCGACTCCCACGGCCACGGGCACGTCTCAGGCACCGTCGATCGGGGCTATTGCTGATCCTGCTCAACCGGCCGCAGGGAACGCGCGCAGTAGTGAAGATCCTCGATATGCGACGGCACGGGCGTCCGAGGACCATCGCGGAGCAAACCACGGCAGCGGGGACTATCCGCCTCAAGGCATATCATGGAGTCGTGCTGGCTCTCAGCTACGTCGATCCCGCCGGCCGCAGCGTAACGTCCCCCACAACAGACCTCCACGTTCCTTGAGACGCTTAGTTTTCGTCAGCGCAGTTGTAATGCTTGTGCTGGCAGCCACACCAGTTGTAGCGGGTGCGGGAACCTTTCAGGTGAGCGCCTGCACGGATGCGCCGGGAGCAGCAAACAACAGCTTTGTATCGTTCAACAGCGATCCCGCTCATCTTTCTGTTGGTCAAACCTGCCCACCCCAGGCAAGAGGATCAAACAGACAAGAGCAGGAAACCGGGCTTTATGCAACGGATAAACTGTTAGCTGGTAGCAACGCCGTGAATGGCGCCCGGGCAGGCTGGACCTTCACTGTGGCGCCGGGGACGACCCTTACGGGGCTCCAAGACGAGCGGTATCTCGGCGCTCACGGAGATAACAGTTGGTCGCCATTTGTGTCTGCCGACAGCACAACGCTTGAGACTTGCACATTCACCTTCCCCGCGGACCATTGCGAAGTCGGGGCGCCCTTTGGTACCGGGAGCGAACAATTTGGGCCAGTAGCGCTCAACAATGCTACGACCCTTTCAATTGGGATCACATGCACCGCCTCAATCGGATGCGGGACCGGGGGCACGATGCACGAAGCATGGGCGGCGCTCTACGGCGTGACGGTCACGGTCAACGAGTCCGCAGACCCGACGATAAGCCCACCGGCCGGCACCCTGTGGGGCGCGGGACCAGCTAACGGCTTTCACACCGGCACAGAGAGCGTGACCTTCAATGCGTCTGACCCAAGCGGAATCAGAGGGGCGCAGCTCCTGGTGGATGGCTCACCCGTGGAAAGCGCGCCTGGCACTTGTGACTACACGCGCGCCGTTCCCTGCGCGAGCCTCACGCAAACCCTTACACTCGACACCACCCGTCTCACCGACGGGGCTCATATGCTAACTCTGCAAGCGGAGAACGCGGCCGGTAACGTGACGCAGCTTACGCACGAGATTGTCGTGGATAACACCGCACCTCCGCCCCCCGTTGGGCTTTCCGTGGCGGTTGCGAGCGACGGGACTTACACAATGACTTGGAGTGATCCACCCGGCCACGCAGCGCCGATCATGTCAGCAACCTATCAGTTTTGTCCGGCTGCCGGACCGTGCGGGATGCCGGAAGCCGGCCCGGATGGTCACATCGCCGGATTGCACGCCCCTTCCGGCGCTCGCACTGTGCGAGTGTGGCTGACCGACGCTGCAGGGCAGAGCAACGCGGGCAACGCAGCGACCGCCGCGTTGCCGATGAACAAACAGAAACAGAAAGAAGGCGGTCCCCCATCGCTACCTGCGCTTCGCCTTCGCTATCACTGGCGCGGCCACTCGCTTGTTTTGACTGCAACGGTTCCTAACGGTGTGCGCGGTCCAGTCACGTTCAGCTACCTGGCACTCCGTGGGCGCCATCGGCTTGCCCACGCCGAGCGCCATGCCAAAGTGTTGCGTCAACGGGCGACGGTAGTGTTTAGGCTCCCGCGAGCAGCATTTGTGGCGCAGGTCTTGTCGATTAGCGCAAGTGCTGCCGACGCTAGCGCCGTTGCGGCGCTGATCCGGTTGATTCGCCGGCACTCCCATCACAAGCCGCGCTGACGCCCGCCTGTCGGTGCCGGAGAATCCTGGCCGCGCGAAGATCGAGTTGCGCGAAGGGGCGGTAGCTCGGCTTAGGGGGCATGAGCCCTACCAGCTCGCCCCCCACGTTTGCTGACCCTCTCGCACAGGAAGACGCTTCCCTAACGCTGCGTCCGAGTCGGACGCGACGATCGCCGGCCGCAAACGAGCGGGCTGCGCTCCTAGCCCCTGACGTGGAGGGACACCTGGGAGCTGAGGCGATTGACCTCGTGCGCTCCAGGGGCCTGATAGCCGCCATCGAGACGGTAGAGATCACTAGGAGCGCGCAGCGGGGTCTCGTGATCGAGCAGGACCCATCAGCCGGGACGCAGATGGTCCGTGAGGGCATCGTGACGCTTCGCGTTGGACAAGCGCCAGCAAAGCCACCACCCACGGAAGACACAGCAGAGGATCGGCTGGCGTCGCGTAGTGCGGGTGGTGGGGACGGCAGCGAGGACGACACAGCGGAGTGGTTCGCCACGCTCCGACCCTCGGTTGGGCCGACGCTCAGAACTGGCGCAGGGGCGCCGCGCCGTCGCCGTAAGCATCGCCGCGCGGGCACTCCCGTTGAGGATATGGCGTTTGATACACCGCCGGACCCGCTGCCCGCCGAGCAGCGGAATCTCTCGCAACCTGTACGCCTCGGACTTCTTACATCGGCCATCGCAGCGCTGCTTGTGCGGCTTCCGATGCGTCCGATGTCACCCGCTTGGCGACGCACGCTAGTCCTCGCTGGGGCGCTAGTCAGCATCGCAGTCTTCACATGGGGTGGCGCCTCCCACTCACACCATCAGGTGTCGGCGCCGCTTGCCCAAATCTCCGTGCCTCTCGTGCGGGCTGCGAGTACCCCGGCGCTGCCTCGCTCCAACTTTGTGCAGAGGACACTTGACGGCCGGCGTACCTTGCCGCAGCTCGCCGCGCGAGTTCGACGCCCTTTGTCTAAACGTGTCCCACGCAAGTCGATTGTTGCTCCCAAGAAGGTCGTGGTACAGGCCACGGCCAAGTCGGCAAGCCCGGTCGATCTGTCGGTCGCGAGTACGCCGCCCGCTGCCCGATTGCCTTCAGCGCGCGTTGCTACGCGACCGGGACGCTTTAGCTACCTCGGACAGTGACCACGTCGACCAAGGAGGCGCAATGGACTACTCAATTCTGACACTCTACCCGGCGCGTCGCGCGGCCCTTGTGATCGCTATGACGTTGCTCGCTGTGACAGTCACAGTCGTGACATGCGCGGCGGGGCATGTCGAGCTGCTAAGTCGGATGCCAATTTTTCAGGGCGGTCAGCAGATCGCGGGTGTCACTGAATTTCTTGACCACCTCAAGGGCTACCTAATCTCGATCGTGCTTGCTGGATTCACTGTAGCCGGCATCGCGGTTGGGGCGGCAAAGGTCACTGGTCATTCGCGCGCCAATGACATGATTTTCAATATCGGAGTCGGGGTCGCTATCTTCGCGGCGCTCCCGACCATTGTGGCATAGGCCGGCATGTCGCGCCGCCGCACACGTCTCGTTCTGCTGGTTGCTGCCAGCGTTGGAGTCGCGCTGCTGGCTTGGGCTCCCGTGGCGCAGGCCAGCGGCATCCTCGGGAGCGGTATCGGGCCGGACCTTGGCCCTAACCTGAACCCCCTCCCCTCGATAGGTGAACTGCTCAACGAAGTGGTGAACGGGCTTTTTGGGACGCTTCTGGCAGCTTTGACGCCGGGTTTTCTCAAGCACGCTGATATTCACACGTTGGAGTGGCTAGTGGCTTTACCGAACGTCGCCGACACGTCTGTTTGGCCGACTGTCGGCCGGTTGGAGGCAAACATGATGTGGGTAGCGGGGGCGATACTGCCGACAACGCTCCTCATTGCCACGATACGAGACACCGCGCTTAGTCTCACTTTCCGCGCTCATCCCGGCAACGCGCTTCTCCGCGTGATAGGTGCCGTGTTTTGGCTGGTGCTATACCGCTTTTCTTTCGAGAACGGGGTCGCGTTTGTCAACGTCCTGACTCACACGATGCTCTCGTGGTCAATTGTCGCTCAGGGGCTCCACCGTACGGTCCTTGTGATGTTCGGTGCGTCTGTCATCGCCGGGCTCGGGGGTGCGTTCTTTGGGCTGCTCGGCTTGGTGGCCCTTGTGCTCGCCCTCTCCCTTTTCGCACTTAAGGTACTCATCCTGGTCGTTACGGCGATCTTGTTCGTCTCCGGCCCGCTCTTTATTGCTTTAACCCCGCTACCCACGATTGGTGATCTCGCGCGGGGCTGGTTGCTTGCATTGGTCAGCGTCTGCTTGATTCCCGTCGGGTGGTGCATTATCTTCGCGGTTGCGGGCGCGATCAGTCTTGACGTGACCAACCTCGGCGGGGGTGCTCATATAGGCAGTCGTGTGATAGGCGCCTTCGCGGCTCTCGTCACTTTTTACATTGCTTGGAAGTGGCCGCTCATGGTCTCCGGGCACGTTCGCAATGCCCTCGGTGGGCTCGGAGTGCGTCCTGGGGGCGCCCCCGGTGGTAGGGGCGCGGTGAGCAATGGAACGCTCGCGGTGAAGGCTCAGCGGGCAAGGGTGGGGCTTCAGGCAGCGATGCTCGCGGGGGGGCGGGGGCTCGGGCTCGCCGCGGGACAGCTCGGAGCGCCACGCGGCGGGCTCGTCGGCCTAGCGGGACGGCAGGCACGGCCGCATGTTGCAGCCGCCGCGGCGAGCGGCGCCATTGCGGTAGGTCGGCCTTCGCCGCGGCCTCGACCGACGCCTGGGCGCGAGCGCGTGGCGCGGGCGGGAGACAAGCTGCGCGAAACCCCTACACGGATGCGTGAGGCATGGCGAGCCGCCAGCGAGGCACCCACGCCCCCAGCGTCCGCCGGGAGGGGAGGATCAGGTGCCGGGCGAGGCCGGGCGGGCACGGGAGCCTCGCCCGGCGGCAGGCCAAGAAGGGCATCGCGCGGCAGCGGACGAGGACCAGGGCCTTCGCGCAGGCCCCCGCGTTCTGGTGGCCCCGGTGCGGCTCCGCGCGAGGGCGGCTCGGGCCCTCCTGCTCATGCTGCCCGTAAGGGGTCGGGTGGCTCAAAGCGCCCGCCCGTCGTCCCGCTAGCACGCCCGGCGCAAGGGGGCACTCCTGGGCTGCAGGGCGCGTCAAGCCGGAGCGGACAGTCCGGGCGCGGGGGGGCCGCGCGCGCGCGGGCGAGCGCCGCGGCTCAGCCTCAGAGTGGCGGTGGCGGGCGAGCAGGTTCACCGCGGCCGGCACAGGGACCGGGCTCCACCGGGCAGCGCCCGCGACCCGCTGCGTCTGACTCGCGGTCGGTGCGGTCTCCGGCTCGGCGTCGAAAGGGACGCCCGTCTCGTGCGCGGGTCCCGCGTACTCCGAGGAAAGGCAGGAAAGGGTGAGTCATCGCACCTACCGGCACGTTGACACGCCGGTTCCCTACATGGGCCTGACCTGGCGCCAGTGGCTTCTCATCGTCAGTTGCGCCGCGATCGCCCTCGGCGTGATCGACCTCTTGCATCCCCCGACGCCGATCGCGTTGTGGCTGGGGACCGTTCTGCTCACCGCGCCCGCTGCCGTGAGTTACTTCACCAGCGGCGCGACCGTGAGTTTCGGAAGGGTGCTGCTCGATCACGCACAGTGGGTGCTCGCTCCGCGCGAGCTGCCCGCTTCACGTCACGTCGCGCATGTACGCGCAAGAGGTTTCGTGGTGGCAGCTCCCGCGCGGGGGCTCCGGCTGCGGATGCCGTGGCGGGCGCGTAGGACTCGCGCGTGTCCATCGAGCGGTGACTTGCTCGGCCTGGAGGCCCTGAGCGCGGAGGGAGTCGGCGTGCTCCAGTCCGGGGCGATTGTCAGATGGATCGAAGTCTCGCCGGTTAATCCCCTGATCCATGACACGTACGAGGCGGAGCATATCGCGCGTGCGTTCACTTCGATCGCGGCAAGGTTGCCTGACGATCGGCAAAGCCTTGAGCTGGTCGCCCAGGCGACCCCGCTTGCGGTCGACGCGCTACTAGCCGCCGAGCGCGAGGCTTGCCATTCCGCGGTGCAGGACGCCCGCTCGAAGGGGTGGGGCAAGCTCGCCGTCGCTATCGAGCGGTTGGGGCTCGCAGAGGAGCAGTCGATCCGCACTCAAAGTCGGGCGCTCGCAGCACTCGATATGCGGTACTTCGTCGTCGTCCCGTGGCTCCCTGTCCGCGAAGGGCGCCCCACCCTGCGCCCTGCCCGTCACGGCCCGCTTACCCTCAGCCCCGCGGCGTATGAGCGCGCGATACGCGAAAGTGCGCGCCACGCAGAAGGAGTGCGAACCGACCTAGAGTCGATCGGCCTGAGTGCGCGCGAGTTGGACGGCAGCAAGGTCGCACAGTTGCTTTGGACGCGCTTCGCGCCAGGGGACGCCGACGCCGGCCGCAGCGAGGAGTTGCGGGTTGATCTACCCGCGAGGCTCAGTGACCTGACCGACCCCGAGCAGGCAGCGACCCATTCTGCAGGGCTGCGGTGCGCTCTGTGCCCCGAGGCGATCGATCTGCGGGAGCGGAACGTCATGCGGATCGGTGGGCACGTCGAGCAGACGCGGTATGTCGGCTCGCTTCCCGAGCAGACATGGCTCGGGTGGCTTCTGTATCTCATGTCGGCTCACTCTCCGTTCACTGTCTCCGTTCACCTGCACGCGACCGATCGCACACGCGAGCGCCTGTTTCACAAACGACGGTATCGGCGTATCCACGGAAACAACCGCGGGACCGAAATGCGGGGTAGACCTTTGGACCCTGACCAGCAGGCCCAAGAGACGGAGGCGGCGGACCTCAACGCCGAGCTGGCGCTGACCGGCGCCGGGATATACCGCGTTGGGTGTTATCTGTCGGTCCGCGAACCGGCAGGGGACGCCGAAGCGGTGGCCGAGATCCTTGACGGGATCGGCCGGGAGCTAGCGGGCGCGAACGAGGCTTACCTACACCCCGCCGTCGCGGCGCAGCGCCAAGTCCAGTCCTCAAGTCTGCCGACCGGCATGGACACGGCCGCGCGAACACGCAAGTACGTGTCGGTGAATGTGGGTGACACGACGCCGCTTGTCGGGACGCGCTGCGGGTCGCCGTCGGGCATACCCCTCGGCTACGCATCGGTAGGCCGCACGCTTGAGTGCCTAGACCTATTCGACCCGGCGCACGGTAACCACATGCTGATCGTTACTGGCGAGAGCGGGTTCGGCAAGACGATGTTGGTTAACAACATCTATTCGCGTGCGCTAGCGCGCGGGGACCACGGCGCGGTCATCGAGCGTGGAGGCCACTACGAGTTCCTAGCCTCACTGATCCCCGGTGCGACCAATGTCCGCCTTGGCTCCGGCGCTGACGCGATTTGTCCGTGGGATACCCCGGACCCCGCGTCTGTCGGCGCGGAGAAGATCGATTATCTCATCAGCTTGCACGCCACGCTCATCGGCACAGGCCGGCGGGGTGAGTACGGTCTGAGCGCGCTTGAGGAGAACCTGCTCGGCCGCGCGATACGACAGGTCTACGAGCGGTGCGTAGTAACGAAGGAGAGGCCCCGCGAGCTGCTATTGCAGGAAACCCTAACCGCGTGGGCCGCAAGCGAAGCCGCGGCCGGCGCCGGCCAAATGGCCGACTCTCTGCGAGACATAGCAGCTCGTCTACACAACTTCTGCGCGGACGGCCCCTATTCGTATCTCGCTGACAAGGAAACGACGATCCCGCGCGACGCGCCGCTGGTCGTGTTCGACACACGCCGCATCCCGGATCACTTCTCCGCCGCTGCGATGTTCGAGATTGTCGAGCACACAGCAGAGCGTGTCGCGCGCAACATCCAACGACACCTAGAAGATGGCGGTCACATGGGGCGGCGTGCGCCCAGGTTCTATCTCACTCTGGAGGAGGTCTGGAAGCTCGTTGAAAACGAAGCGACGGCCCGCTGGGTTAACGAGCTACCGCGGCGCTCCAGGCACGACAACTTGGCGCTGATAGGCGTCAGCCAGCAGCTCTCAGACTTCAATAACCCCGCCGGCCGCGCGTTCGTTGACAACGCGGCGCGCAAGTTGACGTTTCACCAGTCGCCGCGCCAGGTTGAATACCTCAAGGACGAGCTGGGACTGACGAGCGAGGAGATTCAGGCGATTGGGGCGCTCAAGACGGTAAAGCGCGAATACTCCACCGCGTACTTCGACAACGGCCCCCGCGGGCGCGGCACGATCACATCCCGCTACGCCGACCTTGAGTATTGGATATGCACGCACGAGCCTGAGTTTGACGAGCCGATCCGCTGCCAAGCACTCAGGGACGCCGGGGACGATCCGTGGCGCGCGCTGCGTCTGCTCGCGGATCCCGCCTGGCATCAACAGCTCGCGGGGGTGGCAGCGTAAATGGATGCCACGACAGTCGCCGCCCGGATCATCCTCGACCCACGGACAAGGCGGTGGGCCGCGCGAGCTGCCGCGCTCGCCGCCGCGCTGATCGCGCTACCGATCGTCGTCCTGCTCGCCGTGGTGGCCGCGCTGATGGGCTCACCGGCCCCAAGCACCGTCGGCAGCGCCGACGGGATTCCTGCGGTGTACGTGCCGACGTACCAGGCCGCCGCCGCGGCCTACCACGTCAACCCCTACGTGCTCGCGGCGCTGCACGAGACAGAGAGCGACTACAGCCGCGACCCGGCCGCGTTCCAGCCGAACTCGGCCGGCGCGCTCGGCCCGATGCAGTTCCTTCCCTCCACCTTCGCGGTGTACTCGAACGCCTACCGGCCGATCGCCCGGCTACGGCCAGCGCACTACCCCCACGTTTGCGTACCGCACGGGTGCATCACCGATGACTTCGACTCGATCGCCGCCGCGGCGGACTACCTGCACCAACTCAGCGCCGACACCGGCTTCGACCAACGCACACTAAACGCGCTCATCTACTACAACGGCACCCCTCCGGCATCGGTGCCATACGCGCGTCAGACGTTCGCGCTCGCGCAGCAGCTCGAAGCGGCGAACGTGAGCGCAGGCGGCTCGATGATCCAGCCGCCATCAGGGCCGCTACTGACGCGGCTTGTGACGGGCGCGGACGAGATAGCCGCCGCTCACATTCCCTACTGCTATGGCGGGGGGCACGTCACCCCCGCGCGTACGAGTCACGGAAACTACTGTCACAACGCCGCCAACCAGCACATATCCGGCAACGCATACGACGGGCTTGACTGCTCCAGCTCCGTCTCAATGCTGCTCCAAGCCTCGGGCGTCAGCACACCGACGCTTGACTCGACCGGGTTTATGAGCTTCGGCGAGGAAGGCCCCGGCCAGCAGTTCACCATTTGGGCCGACTCCGAGCACGTCTTTGTCAGCATCGACGGACGCGATTGGGGCACCAGCGACGCCAACCCCTACGGCGGACCCGGATGGGCGCCACAGACCACCGTCGGCTTCACCCCCCGACACCTACCCGGCCTATGAGAAGACGGACTCTCCCGATACTCCTCGCCGTGGGCGCGGTCCTCACCGGATGCGGGCTACACGACCCCTACTCGCCGCAGCCGCAGAGCACCACCCGAACCAGCCGCGGGCAAACCGCGCGGCGCCAGCTGGCGCCACAAGAATCCGCCGGCAGCGAGGCGAGCGTGATCGCGCGCTACGCGAACGTGTGGGTCAACTGGAGCGCCACCACGCTCCCGCGGGAGCACACCGAATTGTTGGCACTCGCAGCGGGTCAGCTCGCCGACGAGTTGCGCCGGGACGCGGCGCAGGCCGTGAGGAACCAACTACAGGAAGTCACCCAAGCGTACAGCCGCGGGCGATACGTCGGCGTGATCCGCCAGAGCAACGGGCGCGCGATCGTCGTCACCTATGAGGAAGTCGCGCCCGCGGGCAGCCAAGCACAGGGCGCCTATCACGTCTACCTCGCACAAATCGAACACACAACAAAAGGATGGAGGCTCACCGAATGGCAACCAGCAACCGACAGCTAACCAACACCACTGACCACCCAATCGCACACAAAAGAGGCAGAAGCCTACCAAGCACAATGCTAGACAGTTACGCGCTTCTGTGGCTCGCCACGCTTCTATCAGCACTCGTCGCTATCCCGGTCGCCGGCCAGCTACGCGGCTACTTCTTTGACATTCGGTTCATCCCCGCCGCCGGAGGCTCCGCCAGCATAGCCGCGTTCATCTTCGCTAACAACGTGCGCGAGGCGATGATCCCCTTCCTGTTCGCCGTCTTGAGGGTCGGCCCGCGGCGGCGAGCTGCAGTCGTGGCAGTGGGCGATGTTGTCGTGGCCGCGAGCCTTGGGGCCAATGCGATGCTCGCCGGACTCGCGCTCGGGTCCTACGGGCTCGGCCTAGCGTCCTTCCTGCCTCAGTGGCCGCTTGAGTGGGGCGCTCTCGCGCTCGCCTTCACCGGCTGGCGCCGCGCTCGCCTGGGAAGACAAGAGCCGTTCGAGCTGGCGCTGCTCGCTACCGCAACCGTGATCCTCCTATGCCTCGCCGCCCTACTTGAGACCTACGCCGTCCCCCAAGGGTGAGCGATGCACTATCTCGCACGACGCTATCTTGGCCCCCTCGCCCTCATGGCGGTCGGCTTCGCCGGCCTGCTCATCTGGCTACGGGCCCTCGTGCCCGGCGCCATTCAACACGCCGCTGAGAGCACAGTTCACGCAGCCAAGAGGCACGGTGGCGCCACGGCCCCGTCGGCCCTCGCATCGCTCACCGACACGGTGATCCTCGGCCTGCACATCGTCGCGCTTATGGCCTGCGCGCTTGTGGTCGTAGGCGTGGTCGTGGGCTTCATGCGTTTGCGGGCCCGCCGGCAGCGTGCAGAGACAAGCCGCGTAGTGTGCGCCGAGCTGCGCCTGGGGCGCGATGACCAAGCCTCGCCGTATGAGATAAGCAAGGTCTTCGATGGGATCGCGGGGGCGCTGAGGCCGGGCATAATCCGCCGTCCGCTCACAGGCCCCCCAACACTCACGCTGAAGATCGTAAGCGAAGGAGGCGCGCGATCCGTGCGCTTTCTAGTGCAGGCCCCGCCCGTCTATCACGCCTCGATCGCCGCGCGGCTGCGTGCCACCTACCCCGATACGCGCCTCATACCGATCGACGCAGCGCACGCCGACCCGTTTACTCTCACCTCAATCGTCTCACCGTGGGCAGCCGTGCGCGCATTACTCCACCGCGTGCAAGTCCCACCCGTCGAAGTGGACATGTTGCGCGTGAAGAAGGCGAGAAGATGGGTATGGGCGCTGGCGACCACCAAGGACTACGAGCACTCGCTAATGGAAAGCCTCGTGTCCGTTATGCACGCCCTCACGACGCCTTGCGTGTTGGAGCTACTTCTCACCCCCGCACCCACGGTCCTTGAGCGCTATACCGGGCACGCACTTAGACGCCGCGAGCGGCGCTTCATGGCGGACGGCTCCTTCGGCCCAACCGAGCCCGGCGTCGATAGCGTCGTGGCACAAAAGCACATACAGGGCGCCGTAGAGGGTATCGGACGGGCATGGTGGTGGTTCGACATTCGCGTGGTCGTGCCGCGAGGCCACGAGCCCTACGCTCGCCAGGTCGCCGGCGTCATCCAAGAGACGCGCGGAGAGAACTATCTCCGCGTGCGAGTAATGCGACTGCGCCGCAGACTCTACGCATGGCGCTCCGCCCGCGGCCTGCCACCATTCTTCCCCGCGCTTTGGAGCGGCGCGCTATCGAGCGCCGAGGTAGCGTCACTCTGGCACCTGCCGACGCTGAGACTCAAGGGCGTCCCCCTACGCCGCATCTCCGCCAGGGAGATAACGGCTACGAGCGCCATCAGCCGCAATCCCGCCCATGCCGTCATGCAGGACGAGCATGGGCCGGTGGGGATACATCCCCACGACCGGAGAAAGGGTTGGATGCTGCTCGGCGCCGCGGGAGCCGGAAAGACTGCGGCTCTCGCTCCGCACGTCAGGTCCGTTGGAGAAGACGACGACCGCGCAGTCATTGTGATCGACCCGAAGGAGGATTTCGCCCGTCTCTGCCTGAGTCTTATACCAGCGCGCCGTCGGCTTCACTATTTGGACCTTGGGGCTCCAAGGTACGGTCTGAATATCCTTACTGCGGGGCATCTGACCCCGGAGATTCGCGCGGATATCTTCATCGATGTTATTCGGGAGCTGGCCGGCGAGTCCTCGGTAGGCTCGCGCTCAGACCTATTCTTGCGCGCCGCGATCCAAGCGGTGACAATCGTGGAGCCGGTGCCGGCGCTCCAGCACGTCAAGGCGCTGCTCGACCCCTATGACACGGGCTACCGAGAATGGGTGACGCGCGAGCTGCGCTGCTACCACGAGATTGACTTCGTTCGTGAGTATTGGGAGCATACCTTCCCGAGCATGGTCAAGGACAACCCCCGCTTTATCACAGAGGCTGTCGCGGCGCCCACCAACAAGGTTGCGCGATTCCTTACCTCGCCAAGCCTCAATCTCCTTATGACGCATCCTATCCAACTCGACCTAGAAAGCATCATCCGACGCCGAGAGATACTGATAGTCAACGGAAGCAAGGGCGCCGTCGGCGAGTCAAACGCCAACTTGTTCTGTTCAATGTTGATCCTGCTCGTGCAACGAGCACTCCACCAGATACAGCGAATGGACGCCAGCGAGCGCGTGCAAGCCGCATTGGTAATTGACGAGGCGCACAACGTCTTCATCTCGGCTTTTGCGACCCTACTCTCGGAGGGGCGCTCAGGAGGCATCGAGGTCGCCGCAGCCTTCCAATACACAGGGCAAATCGTAGACGAAAGAGTACGAGCTGGAGTTAGGAGCCTCCTACAAAATCTGTCAATCTTTCGTCAGCGCGATTTCCAAGATGCCCGCGCCGCAGCGGCACTGGCAATGGAAGTCTTCCAAGATAATATCCGCGGCGACGTGGAAGATCAGCGCCGTATCCGAATTGACCCGATGGACATACTGCAGCAGCCAGACTACCGCGCGGTAAATCTCTGGTTTGCCCAAGGTGTCCCACAGCCGGCAGCCACAGCCGGCACAGCACCGATGGAGCAGCTAGTCGAAGGTCCAGCGGCCGTCCGGGCGCGTGAACACCACGAGCGCGAGCAGCAGCGCCGAGGCGACCACCCCCATGATCACGGACGCTACATACAGTCGCCGCTAGTCCACTCGATCAAGACTCCGATCGTGGCCCGGTATCGGGCCGTACATGTCGATCTTCCCGCGTGGGCACAATGCCCCCCACTATTAGAGATAACCCGAGTCGCGGTCGTCCTCAAACCGAAGAAGGGCGAGCCGCTTGCATACGTCGCGGACTCGCCCGACGGATCACGACGCCGGTACGTCGTGGAGATTCCAAACGACGAGGCAACGCCAGGCTGGATACCGGCCGGGGCATATGGAGTTCAGGTGTTGGTATGGATCGCGAGAGAGTCCGCACCGCATAAGTGGGCGCCGACGGTAGGCGACAAAAAAGCAGGCGAGCGCGAAATGGTGGTCGAAATCATCGAGGAGCCGCGACGGCCACTCACGAGTGAGAAGAAGGCGGCGTGACGATGGCGACCGCCACAGCGGTGGGGCAAAGGATGATACGTTCGGGTGATGGCCTTAGCGCGGGGACGGTCCAGTGGGGACGCCGAGAGCACCCTTCGCCAGCGATCGGCCTTACCGATCGGGACCTCCGGCTCATGGCGCTCATTCACGACGTTAACTACCTTTCATCCAGTCAGCTCTTGATTCTCGGCTGGGGCGCCAGCGAACGAGCTGGGCAGAAGCGGCTCAAGCGCCTGCACGACAGCGGATACCTAGATCGCTTTCGGCCTATCCCGGAAACCGGAAGCGCGGAATGGAACTATCGACTTACGTCATCGGGTTGGCGCGCGCTGGCAGAGCAAGGCAGGGTCCCAAGCGACGATCCCTACACGCCGGCCGCTATCACCAGCATCAGCTACACCGAACATGATCTCCAGCTCGCAGCACTTGTCCTCCAGATCGCCCAATCAGCGTCACCCGATCAAGCCGGGGGACTCATCGACAAGATGCCATTTCGTTGGCGGGGGCCGCGAAGCGGACGAATTGAAAAAAGAGAGAGTAAGGAGATCGAGTGCTCCCAAGCGGCACAACTCCCGGAGGGTACGCGCCTACACCCCGAAGACAGCCGCGACGGGTACTTGGAGCCCGACGCCACACTCATCGGACACGTAGGCGACGATCGTTGGGGGGTGCTAATTGAGTACGATCGAACCGAACGGCCGCACAAGCAAATCGACCGCCTACGGCGCTACGACCATTGGCTACTTGACGGTTGGCGCCAAACCTACTTCGCAATGCACTCGATAACTCCATCAGTGGTCTTTCTGACGGCGCGAGAGCGACCACTACGGCGCCTTATCGAAACCGCCGATCAGACCTTTACCGCGTGGTACGGCCATGAGCACGCCGGGCCGCGAGAAGGGACACATCCCGCAAGGCAAAGGGTAGTCTTCACAAGCCGTGAGCGCATCCTTGCTGGGGACTGGACGATGCAACGAACTCCCAGGCTTCCACCTTCTCTGCGTGAGTGCGCGACCACATGCTCGCCCCGTCCGCTTGAATATAACCTCCCATCACTTTTTACCATTGACAGATAGCGGATCGCCTGACCTTGCGTCGGCCGCTACCACCCGGCACCAGGTCACACGATCCAACATACGGCCCTGGCCGACATGCTAGCTTCCAGCCTAAGTCTCGACAGCTCGCAGGCCCCGGAGCGCCGTCACAAGTCGGCCCGCCCCGTCGCACAGCTCCCGTTGCAGGCGCTCGCGGTTGGCTGAGCATCCTGCACGCGCGGCGACCTCGACCTCGGCCGCGATCAGCCCCGCCATTGCGACCGGCGCAGGCATCGCTTCGAGTGTAGCAATGTCCTCGTCAACGCACCCTAGCCAAAAGTGCAGACCGAAAGTCATATCGGGATCTATGCCTGCTGCCTTAGCCCGCGCGTCTCGAAAGTTCGTTTCGATCTCAATGAATAGCCGCAGCGCATCTACCAGTACGCGGCCATGCCGGTAAAGGTTAACCCGCACGTCCGGCCGTATTGGTTGCGCGTCCCATCCGATGACGTTGAGTAACGCCCGGCTACTGTCGTGCTGATTGAGCGCCGGATCGTATGAAGCCCGCCGCGTGTGTTCCCGCGGCCTGATGGACAGTAACGCAATATCCTCGGCGGCGTGCCCGAGCCGCCATTGCAGGCCAGCACGAAGATAGCCCACGATCACGCCCGGCACGACTAGCACCCCGACCCTCACTGCTTGTCTGAGCCCGCGAGTGGTTGCGTTGGCGCTGTCTGAAGCTGCCGTCACGAATCGAACCTCCTCCTAATACGACTCAAGGTGACTTCCTCACGTCGCCTATTGCTCTCGGTGAATCGGCCGAATCGCAGCGAGGGCGGATCGTTGAACCGGACCGACGCTCCGCAACTCGATCATGCCCGTTGCGAGTCGCCAAAAATGCAGCCCAATCTCCGGGGCGCTGCTGAGTGGATGCCACCACGCGGACACGGGGTCCAGCGCTTCCTCCAACGGACAGCCTGCCGCGGTCTGTCGTACCTCGGAAAGCCGCCAGCTCTCCACTGAGACGACCTTTGCGCACACGGCGATGACCTCTTGAGGGTCTATGTCTGGTTGGTCCCATACCGCTCGTGCGAAGCCGGGACCCACCACATGCGTCTGCATCGGGTATTCAGGGCGCTCACTGGAATGGTCCATCTGACACCATGCACGCGCGATTTCTGCATACATGTCTGCCTCGGTGCGCGTCGAAAAGCCGCGGCGGGCAACAATGACCCCCGCATTCCTTTGGTCTAGTGTCGCTGTCGGCATAGCTCTACTCCTCGGAGGGGGATTGGTCGGTGTTGGTCGGGGATTCAAGCGCCGCCGAGATAAGCTCGGCGGCTGCTAGGAGGTGGGGGCCAAAGTCTTTGATCATTTGTGAGCGTGGGACCATTGACGTGGGAGCCGTGACGTTCACGGCTGCGACGACCTCGCCTGTAGTCAAGCGCACCGGCACCGCGATCGAGCGAACACCTGTCGCTAGCTCCTCATCGGTGACAGCGAAACCGGCGTCGCGGACTTGCAAAAGCTCCCTCGATAGCAAGTGCTTACGTGTGATCGTGTTCGGCCCTTGTTTGCGCAGCGTGAGTCCCGCCACAATTTTCCGACACTCCCCGTCGGGAAGGTTGGCAAGTAGTACCTTCCCCATGCTCGTGCAGTATGCGGGCAATCGTGATCCGGGACCAAGGTTCAAGCCGAGTCTGGCGTGTCCGCGGAAGCCACGCAGTCTGTCCACGAAAACGATCTCGCCGTGTTCCAGAACGGCAAGGCTGACAGTGTGTGAGACTTTTAGGCGTAGTTCCTCAAGGAGAGGGCGCGCACAGGCGCGAAGGGGGAGCGAGTCGAGCGTCGCCAATCCAAGATCGATGACCCGCAGGCCGAGACGGTACTTGCGACCACCGGCCGGTTGTTCCAACATGCCAAGCTCTACAAGGGTTATTACATAGCGGTGCGTAGTAGACCGACTTGTACCGAGTTCATCTGCTATATCCGCGATTCCCAGCAAGCGTCTTTCAGAGGTAAAACACCCGATGATCGCCAAGCCACGCTCTAGCCCTTGTGAGTAGCGACGCTCGGGGAGCGTCGACACCCAAGGACCGCCGTCCGGCACATAGGCAGGGGCAGATACGCGCGGGCTCACTTGTGGCAGACCCCGCCGTGAAGTCGCGCCGCGTCAAACTCTATGGTGCCCTGCCGGTGAACCCAATACACCAAGCGCTTGCCTCCGGCGCCCATCTTGCAAAGGCCTACGTTGCGGCGGAGTACATGTAGTTCCATTCTCCCTAGTTGTCCTGCCCGGCCCGAGGCCACCATTGCGCAGATGAACGCCACCCTCGGCGAGCGGATGGTCGCGTAGCTAGAGTCAATACTCTCCGCCGCAAGTGAATCAGCCAAGGGAGCGACGTGCAGTGGTGGTCCGGCCATTCCTACCGCCAGCCGCTGTCTTCGTGGTTTTGTATCCATCCCATGACTTGACGCGCGTTGCCGGTTGCCTCGCCATCCGGAATCGGAAAGACCACCTTTGCGATACGCCCGCCGTTCGTGATTAACGTTATTCGCCGGTAGTGAGCTGCGTCGCCGTCCCGCACAGTCGGTCAACCGAGTGCCCGACCGATTTGCAGCTCAGGATCACAGAACATAAAGTGACCGAAGCGGAACCTAGCACCAACACCACGCAGAGAATCAAGCGACTGGCTACTTACACAGACAATCTTGACGCGCCTCGCCTCGAAAGCGTCAGCACGATTGGCGTAACC
The DNA here is from genome assembly GCA_963703395.1 of uncultured Solirubrobacterales bacterium. Classification (GTDB taxonomy): domain Bacteria; phylum Actinomycetota; class Thermoleophilia; order Solirubrobacterales; family Solirubrobacteraceae; genus Palsa-744. The sequence continues at coordinate 3,342,709 of OY969817.1, forward strand.
GCCATGCTGCGCTGTGTCTGGCGTTGGGTCACCGCTTGGCCCTGTGAGTTCTTGATCGCCGGGGACAAAGTAGATAACTGCCCAACCCTCGACGTGGGACAGCAGCCGCAGACGCATCATCTTGGCGGTCGGGAGTTCCACGTCGGGGAGCATCTGCCCCGTCAGTCGAGTCGATAGACACTCTCCCTCCTCGACCTGCTGCCTATGTACTCGCAAGAAGTTAGCGGACGAGTCAGCACCGGCGGGTTGATCCCGAGCCGTGGCCCGGCTGGTTTCTGCCAATTTAGCTGGCTCGGGGTCGGCACGACTGCGATCCGCGCCTTCGCTGTCCGCCAAAGCGCTCATATTGCACTAGGGACGATGGGGGCTAGCGGGTTACGTGCCGCAAGCTCGGTGCGCCATCGAAGTGCGAGGCGGTACTTGCGGGTGACTTGACTCTGCTCTAGCACCCCTACCGCTACCCAACTCTTTAGGTAGCGGACAGTAGTTGCCCGGCTGGTACCAAGCTCGTCGGCTAGATCGCTGACGCGCTGCTCCACATCGCCGTGAAAGGCCGAGAGCACCATGAGACTGACAACCAAGGTTTGACTTATATAGCGATCGTTGAACTCCGGGTCGTTGAGAAGATCGGCCATAACAACCCGGTCTTGTCCGCCAAGAGCCAAAAGCACTCGCACGAGCGAGGCACCCGACCCCTCGCTGCCCACAATCTGCTGCACAACCCGCTCCGCTTGGCCGAGCGAGATCGGAACCCATATCTCAGGCTCGGTCCGGCTCGTCATCACTGCCTCGGTCCTCAGCCACGCGACCGTCGCTAGTGACGCTTTGACGAGCCGACCGGCCACCTGCCAGGTAACCACCAAGGGCGACCGGCCGACTCGTCGGGGGAACGCGACCAGCGGTCCAGGTGAGCGCGGCGGAGTATGGCCGACCTGGACCCCCTCTCCCTACGCGGGCGCCGTCGCAAGCAGCACCCGTCCTGCCTCGGGTGGTGCCCTGCCGGCTGCGATCCCTTCGCGTCATGCAGATAGCGATGCTGACGGATGATTGGCCGAGAAGCCAGATATTCTGTTCAGGGCCGGCGAAAAGCGTTCTCTGCTGAACAAATTGGCCTAAAAAAACCCCGTTTGGCGCCCGTAGAGGGGGGGTAGGCAGGGCAGCTCCCGGCCTTGCGCTTTCGCAACACGACGGTCGAGCCGGCGTGCGGCGTGACGATCACGCTGCGCCATCGCGCTCGCTCGATTGTCGCGCGTGCCGGCAGGACTCGCAACTCCGAGAGTGCCGTGCGGAGCACCGTTCGCAGCTCCAGCAACGCTAGGTGCTGGCCGGGGCAGCGCTGGCGTCCGCCGCCCCAGGGAAGCCATGTTCGCGTTGCCGCTCGTGAGTCTAGGAACCGCTCGGGGCGGAACTCGTGCGGGTCGGGGAACAGGGCGGGGTCGTGGTGCATGAGATAGATGCAGCCGAGAAGGTGAGCCGGCGGGTTGTATGTCCACCCGCCTATCTGGATGGGCTGGGCGACCGCACGCGGCGCCGAGAACAAAAACACAGGACGATGGCGCAATACCTCGTTCACGGTGGCGTATAGGTAGTCCTCGCTCTCACCCGCATCGACCTCAGCGGCGAGACGATCCTGCACCTGCGGGTGGTGCGCGACGAGCTGAAGCGCCCACGCGAGCGCGGAGGCCGTGGTCTCGTGGCCCGCGATGATGACTGCCACGAGGTTGTCCCGGAGTTCCCTAGCGTTCATCGGCGAGCCGTCGAGGCGCCTAGCGTCGAGCAGCATGTCGAGCATGTCACCGTGACCGCCCTCCGACCGGCGACGCGCTGCGATGACGCCCGCAATCAGCCTGTCTACCTCGTCCCGGTCGCGGATGAATCGTGACCATGTTCGCCGCCAGCCTGGTAGATGGTGCAGGCGCGGCTCCTGCAGCACGAGGCTCGCGGTGACTGAGAGCATCGAAAGCATCCGGTCGCGCAGTATCTTGACAGTAGAATCTTCCTCACCGAATACTGTCCTCAGCATTACCGTGAGGGTCAGGACGCATAGGCGCGGGTGGAGCGGTATCGGTATGTTCAGAGGCCACGATGCCACCTCACGGTAGGCCAGTTCCGTGACCATATCGGTGTACTCCGCTACAGCTCGGGGGTGAAATGCGGGCGTGATCGCGTCCCGTCCGTTCATGCGCTCATCTTCCTCGCACAGCATGAACGACGTTGCGCCGAACAGCGGGGCGGTCACGGCCGCCCCGACTCCCGAGTGCAGCACCGTCAGCGGGGCGGTGACAACCGCTCGAATGTCCCCCGGTTCTGTTAGGAACACCAGCGGCGGCATGTCAATCGGCGTGATGGTGAACCGGGGGCCGAGCCGCTTACGACACCATTCAAGAGACTCGAGCGGGCGCAGTCGGCACGCGGCAGTCTGTATTACTGAGGATAGCGCTGCGGTAGGTGGTAGCCCCCACTGTCGGGATACTGTAGATGACTGTAAGTGTGTTAATCCCATTCGGGGTGTCTCCTTGGTTAGGTTGAGCGTTGGGCATAGGCGATCCGCCATAGCCGCAAGATTGGGAGTAGTAGGCGCGCGAGCGGCCCGCCAGCACGAATGAGTGCGCATGTCTGCGCGTGCATCGCCGTAGTACGCACGCTGTCCTTTGACAGATACATCGCCGCCATGCACGCCACGATCAGGACGTGCCGTTCGCTATCGGGGAGATTGCTCGCCTCCAGGGTCGAGCGGCGCACCAGCTCGCTAATGCGGCGGAGCGCCGTCTCGCCCGATGGGTAGTGCCCCACATAACTGTGGTCGCCATTTACCGCGTCTTCATCCTGGTCGACGTAGCTATCGAGCATCGTTGTCGCCGCTGATATCCACGGGCTATAGGCACGGTGGACGCTCGCTATATCGATGGCGCTCACATGAGGGTTGGCGGCAAGCGCGAACAGCGCATGAGCCGTCAGCGACGCGCTGGCGGCTCCGGTCAGCTCATACCAACTCGCCTCGTGTGAGACGGGCCACTCCTGCCGTGCCCACTCACGCAGCCGCCGGTCGCGGCGGACGGGATCGAGGTTATGGTTGATCCCGAGCACCTGCGCACGCCACGCCTCCCGGATCAACAGCGGCCGGACAACCTCGTACGACGGCAGACAGGCACCCGCATCCCGACAGACCTGCACGAGCGCTCTCAGGTAGCCGCCATCGTCGCGCCACGGGTGATGGCGGTAGTAGTCCGATATGGGCAGCTCGGGGTCTAGCGCCTCGACCAACGCTAGGTGCAACTGGCAGCCGTTCACGTCCCCCCGGTAGGCACCATGCTCGCTAACCGAGTCAAGGAAGTCCCACATAATCTCGTAGGCGACGAGCAGCCGCAGGAGACTCGAATCCCGGCTGGGGGCGAGGATGCAGAACAGCGCGGCGCCGTCCGTGTGGCCGCGCTTGCGCGCGAGGGCGCTCAAAGCATCGGCGCGGATCGCCTTCTCGGGGATGCCCGTTGCAAATGCGCGCCACCTGCGAACCTCGCAGGCGACGGTACGCAACCCCCAGGTCAGCTCACGCGCAGCCGCTTCGCCCAGGACACGCAGTTGACGCGCCGAGAGCGAGGCCGATGGCGGAGTCGGTCGAGTGCGGAAGCTAGCTAGCTGGACGGGCTGCTCGTGGCCGTACACGCACGATTAGATATCCCGCGAGCGACACGACCGCAACAGCACCAGCGCTAACAAGTGCAAATGTCGTGAGCGCCACGAGCGCTTCGACCCCGAACGCGATCGGGAACCCGGTAACGCTCGCCAGCGCATGACTCATCAGAAGCTGTCCGTAAACACCGAAGATCGCACCCGTCAGGCAGCCTACGCCCAACAGGATCGCGCCCTCCCACAGAAGCCATCGCTGGAGAACTGCCTTGCGGAAGCCGAGGACTCGGATGAACGCGATGTATCCGCGGCGCTGCCAGATCAAGGACCCGAGAGCGCCCGCTATTGCGAGCATCGCCGCTATCAACACCAAGAAACGTATCTGCGTGAGCCGCAACAAGCCCTGGCGCGCGAGCGCGTAATGACGCTGCTCCCGTTCGCTTGCTGTTTCTACCTCCAAGCCAGTGTCCGCCCCGAGCGCTGTCTGCACCGCGCGGCGCACCGCCGCGGGCTGGACCCCCGGCGTGGTGTTGATCTCATACCCGCTCGGTTCGCTGCTCGCCCATGCGTGCGCGTAGTCCTCGGCGTTCACGATCACCGCACCCGGGGGCCATCCAAGGTTCGTGCTCAGCGCCGCGACCCGGAAGGTCCTTGGTTCGGGCGAGGGCAGCACGAACGCCTCTCCTACGTGCAGGCCGTGTTCGGCGGCAAGCTCGCGTGATACAACGCCCCAGCCACCTTCGCGGAGCCTCGCGACTGCGAGCGCGAGGTCACCAGAGACTATCTCGCTTGACGGGATCATTTGGGCGCTGGACGATGGTGGGGCCAGTATCCAAAGGCGTCGGTCTCCCCACGTCAAAAAACTGCCGCGGTATTCGCTGACGCTCTTTACCCCGGGCAGGCGGGCGAGGGTCATTCGCGCGCCGGGGTCCGAGAACGGGGTTGTTGCGAAGGCGTTGCTTTCTCCCCGCGGCGTCACCCAAAGGTCGGCGCCCGAGTCGATGCCGTGTGCTGAGGCATCCAGGCCACGCTGTAGGTTGCGCTGTGCCCCCTCAATACTCACCACGCCGAATACTGCCACTGCGGCGGTTGCGATGATCGCCAACGACCGGACACGAGTTTTGGATACGCGCAAATGCGTGAGCGTAACACGAGGCGAGGCACGGTTTAGGATGGGCTGGACTCGTGCGAATCCCGCGACAACTGCGTTGAAGAGGAAGGGCAACAGGCACAACAAGGCAAGGACGAGGGTGAAGTTTCCGAGGTTTGACCCGGCCGGGTGAGCGATCAAGATAACGGTGGTGACTGTGAAGCCAGCCAACCCTAGCGCGGCGCGGCCTAGTACCCACCAGCGATGAGCGAGCGCATAGTGCCATTTGGGCGGCATGAACACGTCGCGCAGCGGCAAGAGCACCCCGGCGCAGGCTGCGGCCATCCCGGCGGCCACCGCCTCCGCGACGCATTGCCACGTTACGATGCGCCCGTTCCCAACCGGGAAGGCGAACGACAGGTAGCCGGGTGTCGAGTGAAACACGCTGATCGACAGTAGTTCACCGAGAACCAACCCAAGCGCGCACGCGATGATCCCGAGCACCACGGCATCGAACAGGAGAAGATGAAGTGCCATTCTGCGAGTCGCGCCCTGATGCCGGACGTGGGCGATCAGCCGGCGGCGACGCGGCACAGTTATCAGCATGGCATTGATCGCAAGCAAGAATCCAACGAGTGCGCTGATAACCGAAAACAACGTCTCGCCCTGATTCTCTGGTAGAGCAGCCACGGAGAACAACTTGGCGTCGAAACTGGCCGGCTCCTCGCTCACATGCGCAGTCGCGGCGAGACGACGCAGGCCGGCTAGCACTTCCCCTTCACGGCCCGGTTGAGACTGAACAAAGATGCGGGTAATACGGCCGGTCATTCCCGTGAGCTGCTGTGCGAATCCGACCGGCGCGAGCGCAACGGGACTGTTGACTAGATTTCCGATATCTCCCGTGCCGAGGGTCGCACCGAGCAACGTGGTGACGACCCGCGCGCCGACCTGAAGCTGAATCGTCTGGAGCGCCCCGGCGCCGATCGCGCCCGCGATCGGGCTCGGTAGCGCAATCGCTCGCTGCGCCGCGAGCTGCGAGGCAGAAAAGCGCCTCAAGAGCGGCCCCCCGAAGTGCGCGAACTGCGGATCGGTCCCAATCAGGTCTACGGAGCGTTCCTGGCCGTTCGGGCCGATCACCTGCGCCTGCTGCTCAAGCACCGGCAATGCAACCTTGACACCCGGAATCTGCCGGGCTTCGGTTAGGACCCGTTCACCGACGCCTGCCGGACCCCTAGCGTCGAGCTGATACTGCGTGGTGCCGACTAGCTGACTGCTCAGCCGCTGAACAGATCGCGTGAGGCTTGTGGAGGCGACCTGTGAGGCGAACAGCAAAGCCACCCCGACTGCGATCCCGGCTATAGCAAAGGCATCCTGCACCACCACGTTCCTGCTCCGCAGGCGGGCTCGGTACACGTAGAGCAGGTTCGACCAGCTCAGTCGGCGCCGTCGTCGTCTCACGTATGTTCCCCTACCGGCTCGGCCGGGACAAGGACGTGGCCCGGTCGGTACTCCTGAAGGTGACCGTCACGCAGTTCATGGACCTGGCCGGCGAACCCGGCTGCCTGCGGATCGTGGGTGGCGAGCAATAGCGACGCTCCGCGTTCGTCGCAAATCTCTCGCAGGAGCCGCAGCACGTTTTCGGAGTTATCGGTGTCGAGATTGCCCGTCGGCTCGTCCGCGAGGACGAGCATGGGGTTGGTAGAGAGCGCCATCGCAATCATCACCCGCTGGCGCTCGCCCATCGACAGCTCCTCCGTCCGGTGACGTAGCCGGTTCCCGAGCCCGAGCCTGTCCATTAGCGCCACGATGCCGCTTTCCGCGTTACGGGTGTCGCTCAAAGCGAGCCGCAGCGAGGCGTTCTCGATCGCAAAGGCCCCTTCGATCAAATCCTGCGGCTGACCGATCACTCCGAGCTGGGTCAGCCGGTACTCGTCAAGCTCCCGCTCGGACATGGCGGCGAGGTCTTGCCCCTTGAAGCGCACCGTGCCGCTGTCCGGTTTCTGTGCTGCCGCCACGAGGTCGATTAGCGTGGACTTGCCCGAGCCGCTGGGGCCGTATAGGGCGACGAACTCTCCCGGCTCGACGGTCAGAGTTACGCCGTCGATAGCGCGGATGGGCTCCGCCTTGCCGAGTTGGTAGCGCTTGACGAGTTCGTTGATTTCGAGCACTCTGAGCCCTTCTATCTGGCGGCGCGGCGACGAGGGCCGTCGAGCTGGTATAGGTTAGTTGGGTGGGGGGACTCGGCCATGACGGTGATGCCACCTTCCCCGTCGAAGCACAGCACACGGTGGGCTGCCAGCAACGCCGCCATATCCGACGCGCCGACCAACACCCCGCACTGAAGCTCCCGAGCCAAGCTCAGCAGCAGCTCGCTTGCCTCGCGTGTCCCGCCGGCCCCGAGCGCGTCCAGGAGGTCATCGACCACCATGAGCTTCGGGTGAGTCGCGTACCCCCGCGCGAACGTCACGAGCAGCCGGTCCCAATCGGACAGCTCCTCCCAACTGCGATCCTCGCAATCCTTGGCCCCGACCCGCTTCAACGCCTTCATCGCTTGATCTTCCGCGGCACGCATCCCGCCTCGGCCCATCGCCAACGGCAAAGCGATGTACGACAACGCCTTGAACTCGCCAAAGTCCTCGCGCGGCATCCACGCGATGCGATCCCCGAGTAGTCCCGTCCGTTCGTCATCCGAGCAGCGCCCCAAGTCTCGGCCCTCAAACCACACCTTCCCAGCTTCCGGCGTTTTCAGCCCCGCCGCGACTTCAAGCAACGTCGTCTTGCCCTCGCCCCGCCCGCCGAGCAGCCCAACGCACTCGCCTTCCCCGACGGTCAGCGACACCCCCGAGAGCACATGCCACCGATCCCGCCCCCGGCGATACCCCTGACCAACCCCCTCCAACCGCAACACCAACTCACCCATGATCGTCCCCCGAGCTGCGCCTGTGCATGTTGCGACCCTCGATCAAGTCCTTGCGAAGATGGATGCAGCGCGCGACTCGCGCTTGCCAGTATCGCACCCGGTCGCTGAGGAGCGCGTATCGCACTCGGCCGTTCCAGTCTGATCCATCCGACGGCCCGAGCCGCCCGAGGACGCGTTCGGAGTTGATCCGCTTCTGAGCCGCATCCACTTCGTCCGTCGCCGCCCTTTCCGTCTCTTTGATGACCGCGAGCAGGACGGGCAGTTCGTCACGGGTCGAGTGTTCGATCCAAAGCTGTAGCGGGTCGCGCATCGGCACGGGTGCCCGCGGCGTATCGCGTATGTACCGCTTGAACGCCTCAACACCATTGTCCGTGATTTGGTAGATGGAGTCCGCCGGCCTTTCCCCCGAGGCGATTAGGGTGATGAGGCCCTGCCCGAGAAGGGCCGGGATGGCGGCGTCAACGATCGACCGGGACCAGTTGGCGTGGGCGTACTCTTTACGCAGACGAGCCCGGATATTGGCCTGCGTCTCAGGCCCATCCAGAAAGAGGCTTAGGATCGCCTTGATAGCGGCGAGGTTGCCCTTCGCGGGTGGCATGGGTCGGCTCCTGGGGCGGCATTGGTTGGTCGCAGTCCTAGCCAGAAAAGCTCTGTATATTGTACGGTCTTACGGAATAATTTGGTTCCGCAACAATAATAGACAGAGGGTCTAGCAGTGAGCAAACCGATTGCGTCCTCCAGTCGGAAACAAACGCGGCAAACTCAGCTCGGCCGGCAACTCGCCTCCCAGCCTGCCAGTAGTGGCGTCATCGGATCGTCGTGGGCGCCCGAAGCACCCGCCATCGCCGCGCGCCTGCCGACCGTGGACCCCACTGAGCCGGAAGCAATGCCTCGGAATGACGCTCGCCGTTACGCTGACGGCCTCGCGGTCGCGGGCACGGCCTGGGGAACTTTGCGCCCGGTTGCACCTGCGGCGCAGGCAGCGCGGTCGCTGACCCCCAACGATGAAGGGCGCCTGCACTTGGTCAGCGAATCGGGCTCCAACCTAGTCGAGGAAGGGTCGGCAACTGGCACCCTTCCGGGGCGGGCGCGAGTCCACATCGGCGCGGTCATCGAGGCCGCGTTCACGCTCTACCCCCGCGGCGGCGGCTCGATCAGCGGACACGGGTCGGGCACCCTGCACTCCTCCGGCCTATACGCGAGCTTCGGCGGCAGTATGTCCGTCTCCCGTGGCACCGGACGCTACAGCCACGCGCACGGGACCGGCGGGTTCTATGGCACCGTGAACCGCAAGACGTTCGCCCTGGTAGTCCAGACGCGAGGGATCCTGCACTACTGAGCGGCCCCCGGAGTGACTGCGGTGCATCGAGTCCTTGCCCTCGCCGCCGTAGCGTGTGTCTGCGCTTGCCTGCCCGGCGCGGCATGGGCGAGTCAGACGGCGAGACTGGACGTAAGGTTCACCCCGGAGCGACTAGGCGCGGGCACGACGATCGCCTTCGGCTTTCAGATCACCGGAGCCGGCGGACGAGTGCCCTCACCGCTCACCGAGATCGACCTGCGATATCCCGCGAACCTTGGGATCGGCACAAGTGGGCTCGGCCTTGAAAGCTGTCTGCCTGCGACCCTCGAAGCATTCGGGCCGGAAGGCTGCCCAGCCGACTCGCGCATGGGATACGGCTCAGCGCTGGTCGAGGTGCCCTTCGGCCCGGATGTTGTCCACGAGACGGCCACGACAGAGACGTTTTCTGCCCCCGTGAGCAACGGTCAACTTGCGTTGCTGTTCTACGCTGACGGTGAGACGCCCATCTCGGCGCAGCTCGTCTTTCCTGCAGTCGTGGCGACCGCGCTGCCGCCGTTCGGCGGGAGCCTGAACACCACCCTGCCGCTCGTGCCGACCCTCCCCGAAGCACCCGACGCCGCGGTGGTCCGACTACGCTCTACGATCGGGCCGCTGAACCTGACCTACTACGAACTGATCCGCGGCCGGCGTGTCGCCTACACCCCGAAGGGGATCGTGCTCCCCAAGAGCTGCCCGCGCGGAGGCTTCCCATTCGCAGTCGACTTCAGCTTCGAGGACGGCACTCATGCGAGCGCCGCCGCAAGCGTCGCGTGCCCCGCCAGGCGGGATACTCGGCTTTAGCCTGCCTGGGCGGCGCCAGGGAAGTCAACGATGTTCGTGGTTGGGTGGGGGGACTCGGCCATGACGGTGATGCCACCTTCCCCGTCGAAGCACAGCACACGGTGGGCTGCCAGCAACGCCGCCATATCCGACGCGCCGACCAACACCCCGCACTGAAGCTCCCGAGCCAAGCTCAGCAGCAGCTCGCTTGCCTCGCGTGTCCCGCCGGCCCCGAGCGCGTCCAGGAGGTCATCGACCACCATGAGCTTCGGGTGAGTCGCGTACCCCCGCGCGAACGTCACGAGCAGCCGGTCCCAATCGGACAGCTCCTCCCAACTGCGATCCTCGCAATCCTTGGCCCCGACCCGCTTCAACGCCTTCATCGCTTGATCTTCCGCGGCACGCATCCCGCCTCGGCCCATCGCCAACGGCAAAGCGATGTACGACAACGCCTTGAACTCGCCAAAGTCCTCGCGCGGCATCCACGCGATGCGATCCCCGAGTAGTCCCGTCCGTTCGTCATCCGAGCAGCGCCCCAAGTCTCGGCCCTCAAACCACACCTTCCCAGCTTCCGGCGTTTTCAGCCCCGCCGCGACTTCAAGCAACGTCGTCTTGCCCTCGCCCCGCCCGCCGAGCAGCCCAACGCACTCGCCTTCCCCGACGGTCAGCGACACCCCCGAGAGCACATGCCACCGATCCCGCCCCCGGCGATACCCCTGACCAACCCCCTCCAACCGCAACACCAACTCACCCATCGAGGAACCACCCCCTTTTCCGGTCACGACCTACAGCGTATCCCGCCGTCAGTTCGGAGTGCAGCTCGCGCTCGGGACGCCGCCACACAGGCCCCCGCGGCTCGGGGCCGGGGCGCTCGCCTTCGGCTCGCCCACCGGCAGCTCCGCGACGTCTGTTGCAACCGGGCGTGTGGTCGATCCGGCGGCGGCTCCCGGCGCAAAGTGAAGCTGCGTTCTTACGCTCGCAGGGTGCATCCCTCGGTCTAAGGGATGCACCCCACCGCCCCCACCTGTTCGTCTTGGGTGTTCGTTTGGGTGTTCATCTATGAGCCGAACACCCAAACGAACACGCTGCTGCCCGCTCGCTCCCGAAGTTTGGCTCTGCATCTAACCCGAGGAAGGGGGTCCCCGCTTCTCCGCTTCGCTCCAAACCGGGGACCCCCTTCCTCGACCCAACACATCACAGATGTTCAGGGCGAGGCCAGATGCAGAGCAGGAGCGGGAGCGAGCGGGCAGCAGCAAGCAGAGGGTCGAGCGTAACTACAAAGAAGTAGGCAGAGGAAGAAGACGAACAGGTGGGGGCGGTGGTGGGTGGTGGTGGCAACTGTGGGTGGTAGCCGGACAGTGGGTGGCATGGAAGGGGAAGGTACGTGGTGGGGATGGTGGGTGGCGAGGCTGGAGGGCAGTAGAGGGTGCGGGCGTGGGGACGGTGCGCGTGGCGGGGATGGCGGGTGGCAGGGCTGGAGGCGGTAGAGGGCGCGGAGCGCGTGAACGGTACGTGGTGGAGACGGCGGGTGGCCGAAGGGCAGACACCGAGCACACAAGGCGAGCGGCAATCACGGATCGGCCACAGCTCAAGACCAGCGGGATAGCAGCGCCAACGCGGTTAGCAGGTCGCTCCCCCGCCGTCAAGCAGTTTCAAGTCCCCGCCCACGGCGGGGCACTACCTGTACTTGCGAACTTGCTTGACAGCTCCTCCACGACCTGCTGACGGCGGCACCTGTGTTTGGGCATCCGCCCAAATTGCGGAGCGGCGGGCAGCTCACGGGGCGCCAGAGGGCCGGTGCCCAGCTCGGGCGCCAGGGGGCCGCTCGATCGCGGCCGGAGGCGGTGCTCGCCTTCGGCTCGCCCGCTGCCCTGGCCGGCGTCCAGCTCGGCACCAGAGGCTGACGGGGGCGGTCCTTGCCTTCGGCTCGCCCGCCGGTAGCTCGCGCACGGGAGACCGGCACGCAACTCGGGACGCCGCGCCGTGGCCGGCGCACAGTTCGGCGCCAGTTCGCTTGTGTCAGCGGCGCGTAGCTCGGCTTACGAGTGTCGCCCCTCCGGGCAGTCTCGTCGGGCGGGCGGTACTCGTGACATGGCGCTGATCGTTCCCACATCGTTGCTGAGCCGACCCGTCCGCGTCGTTGTTGGGCGAGGTCATTCCGTTGGCTCTCTCCATGCGGCGGGTGGTGGTTTGCGCTTTGTCTCCTCTCCCGATTTGGCCGGCGCCACCTATGCGCTGCAACCCCCGCGAGGGGGGTTCCCCTCGCCTGCAGGCTCGGTTCCGCGCGGCGGTCGCCGGCCGGATCGGGATTCGTCAACCGCACCACCACCGAACAAGGAGAAAAGCGAAATGGCCTATCCATCCCCCACCAACACCGCCACTCTCATCGGGAGAGTAACGCGCGACCCGGAGCTGCGCACCGTCCCGACAAGCGCAGGCGACAAGTCCGTGCTGACCCTCGGCCTCGCAGTCCGCAAGTCGATCAAGCCCGACAGCGACGACACTCCCACGGCGGACTTCTTCGACGTGACCGTTTGGGGAGCGCAGGCGGAGACATGCGCGAAGCATCTGCGCAAGGGGCGCCTCGTGGGTGTCTCGGCGCGGCTGGAACCGACCTCCTGGGAGGCGGAGGACCACTCGAAACGCTACGGCATGGAGATCGTCGCCAGCGCGGTCGAGTTCTTGGACCGCCCGCGGCGGGATACGGACTCCCCCGAGGGGCAGCCGCAGGAGGTCTCCGTCGCTGCCTAGCCGGAGGGCCCGCGGGCCCTCCCCCTCCGGGGGTGGGCCCGCGGCCCGTTCCAGCAGTGAACCTCATGCCCGACCTGTACTCAACAACCTCACCACCGAACGCGACAGAACGGAACACGAACCCCCGCCGCAGCGAGGTCATCGAGATACGCGAGCGTCTGATCGAGCGCTTTTCCGAGCTTCCCGCGACGAGCGTCCTCGTTCGTCGGTAGGACCCAGCCTCGCGCCATCGTGGCTTACCGTCGTCGTGCTACGTTCCCGTTGACCGAGAGTCCCACCGAACCATGAGGGAGGCCGCAATGGCATCGTCAGACTTGCTCGATCGCATCCGGGGAGAACTCGACACGCGGCGTAACGAGCTGCGCTCAGCGGCAGATGAGTATTCGCGGATCGAGGCAGCAGCACGAGCACTTGGCGGTCCTTCCATCGCGGCGCCCGCCACGAACGGCAGGACTCGCCGCGGCCGTCCGCCGAAGTCCTCTGCCCCGAGCCGAACGCGGGCGCAGGCGCCAGCGCCCAAACGATCGAGTGTCACTCGCAGGCCCAAGGGAGCCAACCAACAGGCAATCGTGACTTTCCTGCGCGCGAAGGCAACACCCGATGCCCCGCTGACCGTCCGAGAGGTCGCAGACGCGACCGGCTTGGACGCCACGATCGTTCATGTTGCCCTCGGCAGGCTTGCAAAGCAAGGCGTCGCTCAGCTCATCAAGAAACCCGAGGGGAGAAAGTCCTACGCACTCGCAGGTGCCGGCGACCCTGCCGCGGCCTGAGTCGGCGTGAAGCGGGAGAACAAGTCGGGGTCCTCAAGCGCGAGTCGTGCGAGCTTCGGCCCCGATGCTCCACGGCGCATCGTAGTACCCCTCGGATAGATGATTGCCCTCGTAGTGGTGGCCCAGCTCGTGAATGATGAGAGCGTTAACGCGATCCGATGGCCCTTGGTTAAACCACTCACGTCCCAAGACGCGCACGTTGAAGTCGAATTGCCCCTACATTATACCCCATGCGTCAAACGGCAAAATGACGTACACGACCAAGAGGGACGCCGGGCAAGGTTTCCAGTAGTAATTAGGGACCATGCCAGCACGACGAGCGCTGGCGAAGTTACCCGGCGACGGTTCGCCGGGAGAGTCAATAGCAGGTCGCTCCCCCGCTGTCAAGCAATTTCAAGTCCCCGCCTACGGCGGGGCACTGCTTGTACTTGCGAAATTGCTTGACAGCTCCTCCACGACCTGCTTACGGCGGCAACTGTGTTTGGGCATCCGCCCAAATGGCTCGGGAGAGCCCAAATCCACAGGAGGTGCAGAAATGACCCGCCGCGAACGTAAGGAACAAAGGCTGACAAATCGTGAAGAGTGGGCACAGAAACGGGAGGCATCGGCCCGCGGGGCCTTCGATACTGCACACGCTATGGGAAAGGCTATCCCGTTTGGACAGCCGATCCTAGTCGGGCATCTCAGTGAGAAGCGGGACCGAAACTACCGGGCACGGATCGACGCGACGATGACCCGCGGTGTGACTCATGCCAGGATGGCTGAGCATCACTATAAAAAGGCCCAAGGTATCGCTGACCAGCTAGACCAGTCGGTTTTCTCTGACGATGCTGACGCTATCGAGCGCCTGCGCGAGCGGATCACGGCCTGTGAAGCGGCGCGGGACCGGATAAAGGTGTTCAATGCCTCTTGTCGGAAAGGCTCGCCGGATGAATCGATACTGACTGAGCGGGAGCGCGCCGATATCGCAACGACGCGCCGCGTTGTGCCGTACCAGCTCAGCACGGGTGGAGGATTCCCACGCTATGTGTTGACCAACCTTGGCGCAGCGATCCGCAAGGACAAGGAGCGAATCGCCGATATCGAACGGCGCGAAAAGCGGACTGCCGAGGCTGAGGACAACGGTGGGGTGGCCGTGCGGGTAGGGGGTGATTACTGCACGGTAACGTTCGCTGAGAAGCCTAAGCGTGGAATCATCAACGCACTCAAGGCTGCTGGGTTTCATTGGAGCGGCGGATCATGGCACGGCCGAGTCGTAAGTCTGAGCGAGGTTATCTGCGACGGTCAGACTCAAGACTTTGGGGACGTTGGAGGGATCCGCGCTGCGATTGAGAAAGCTGAGTCCGTCTGCGTTAGCGTATAGCTGACTAACCGATATTAGTGCCCTGCCGGTGGGCAAACACCGGCAGGGCCGCACGAGAAGAAATGAGGTCTTCCCATGCAGGCAAAATGTAGCGGCTGGCGTTCGAGGAAGCGGTCTCGCAGCACGAGAGGTGCGCTGGATCGGCTAGGAGTGATGGTGGCGCTCATCCGTCGGTGCGGCGAAGCCGACGCGGCGTCCGCTCGGTTCGGTGCGACAGGCCATCGCAATCAAAAGTCGGTTGCGCGCAACAGAGTTAGGTCGGCTTATCTCTCAGGAGGATCAATCGACCACCCAGCCCATGAGCAACCTAGCCACAACAACCCGTGGGGACCTGCTATCCACGGTACAAGCCGTGCAGCTTGCGCGCTGCTCGCTATCCGCACTCCGACGAGTGCATACCTCCGGATGCGAGCGGGGGCGCTTCAGTCGAGCGGCAGCGCCAGAGCGCGTTGTGAGTATCGGTGTCGGGAGGCAGTAGTGTCGGTCGAGGTCCCCGACGCCCTTCTCGATGCCCTAGCGGATGGGCTCGCTTCGCGGCTGGCCGACCGGCTCGCCGCGCTGGCCTCACCTGAGGGTTCGCCGTGGATGACGTTCGAGGAAGCGGTCGAATACACGAAGGTCCCTGCGGGTACATTCCGCAAGCTGAGCGCCGAAGGAGTCTTTACGGCGCACGGCGGCAAGAGGAGGGTCTACCATCGCCGGGAGCTTGACGCGGCGCTGTCGGCGTCTCTTTGTAGGCCACGGATATCAAGCCCCACGATCTTGAGAAGGGCAAGCTGATGGCACGCAAGGAGAAGCCGACACGTATCGAGCGGGGTCTGTACCGGGCGGGCAAGACGTACCTCGCTTGCGCGACGCCGCCGGGCTCGCGCAAGGCGAAGTGGAAGACGATCGGCGAGGTCGGCCTGATGGAGGCTCGGCGTGAGCGCGACGCCTGGGCCGTGGAGGTTCGCTCCGGCGGAATCCCGGCTACGAGTGGCAGGGAGACGGTCAAGCAGGTAGCCGAGGCATGGCTTCGGTACATCGAACGACTTGTGGAGATAGGCGAGCTGCGCACGCGCACGCTTGAGTCCTACAAAACCGGCGTGATGCTGCACCTCATCCCGGACTACGGCCATAGGCGTATCCAGTCGATCACGACCGACGATTTGGTGACGTGGCATCGCAAGCAGCGAGCTGCGGGTGCCTCGGACTGGTCAATACGCGCCCGCTGGATGGCCATTAGGGGAGTCTTCGGCTACGCGGCACGCCACCAGATAATCGCCGTGAGTCCGGCCGACAAGCTATTGCCCCGCGAGCGCCCCGGCGCCGGCGAACCTCGCCAGCGGTTCCTCTCCCGCGAGGAGATGGACTCGCTACTTGGGCACGCAGGAAACGCCCTTGCGATCATCGCAACCGCGCTCTTTACAGGCTTGAGGGTCATGGAGGTACTTGCTCTCGTGTGGGGCGACATAGACTTCGCTGACGGGGTGATCCATGCGCGGTTCCAGCTCAGCCGCCAAGGCGAGCGAGTCCCCTTGAAGACGAAAGCCGCGAAGCGCGACATAGTGCTCATGGCAGCCCTCGGGAAGCTCTTGCGCCGTCGGCGTCTCGCTGAGCAGTGCTCCACGGACACCGATTTCATCTTCCAGAGTTCCACGCCGCACCGGCCGATGACTTACAAGGCGCTGCTCGGCCTTTTCCACGACGCCCGCAACGACGCAAGCCTGTCCGACGTGACGTTTCACGCTCTACGGCACACCTTCGCGTCCGTCCTGATTGCCCAGGGCCATGATGTGCAGTTCGTCTCCCGGCAACTCGGGCACACGAAGACCTCTACGACGTGGGATACCTACGTGCATCTGTTTGAAGCACAGCGGCACGCCCAAGACGCGCGTGACCAACTTGAGGCCGAGTACGGTGGGATGCTTGGGGGGGCCGACGCATGAACCTGAGTCAGGAGGACGTGCAGCCCGACCCACTGAGGGGAAGGCGTACGAGACCGCAGCGGAGAACTCTAAGGAAATCATGCTGAGCGTGATCGGCTCCCGTCGCGTGAGGATTCGCGTGCAGGAAAGCGCACTCCCCGAGGCCGGCCCCGGCGGCAAGACTGTATGGCTCGGGCTGTTTGACGGGCCGCTCGCAGTGACGTTCACGCGCGAGGAGGCACGATGGCTCGCCGGCCGCTTGGCCTGCGAGGAGGCCCGCGTGACGAGTGCCTGATCCCGCTCAGCTCATGGGAGCCGTGCGCGCCAGCGCGTTTCCGGAGATGGGCAGTGGGCTGGAGCGCTCCTGCGGGCTCACTCCGGCAGCTCGGGGAGAGCTGAGGCGCAGGCGGGCAGGGTACTCGGGTCCGGCCCTGCCGTCGATCGCTGGCCGCGACACTGGCTCACCGCGAAAAGGGACACCACGTAGCGGGACGCGACGGTCTGTGTGTGATGCGACGGGCCGGTTCGCCGCGGGCCGCGGGCCGGCATCATCAGGAGCGACGCTCGCTCGCCGGCAGCTTGGACGCCAGAAGCGACCGCCGTTGGGGGGCGCTCCCTTCGGCTTGGCGCCGCCACGTCGATCGCGGCTCGGGGTCCGGCCGCGGGCACAGCTCGCGCTCCAAGGCGCTCCCCCCTTTCAGCTCGCCCGCCGGCAGCTCGGCTCGGCAGGGACGAAGCAAGGACGAAGCACACGCGGAAAACAACCGCCACCAGTGAGTGCCGCCGCGCCCCGTGGCCCTGTAAAGCCGGCCATTGATGCGCTACCGAGTCCACCCACCAGGTCCCCCGCCCAATTTGCAAGCAGGAGGTCGCCGGTTCGATCCCGGCTGGCTCCATTTCGCCGGACACAAGCGTGCTGGTGTAAACCAGGCGCTGAGAGCCGCAGGCGGTGCGAGAAGGTCCAGCGGTCGGTCGCAGCGAAGTTGACCAGGTCATGGCTGGTCGCGAAGAACTCGAGCGCGCAGAGCACGTCTTGCATCTGGCTTGGCTCAGCCTGCCGCCGGCTCACCGTGCGCTGCTCGAATCAATTGGCGCGTCTCAATGGCAGGCCGTCGACGAGCGCCTTGGCGTATCGGTCGATGGCTTCCTGCGATCCGCTGGGCATCGTGCGCTCTCGCGCTCAGCCCGTATTGGACTGGATAACGCCGTCGCCGTTTGGATCCAAGACCTGCGTGTTGTCCTCCTGAACATCAGCCATCCGGCGCTTACGGGTCTGAATCAACCCGCGTATGATGAGTTCGTCTCACGCACCGCGTGGCACGAGTGGGGGCACGCACTCGGCATGACACGCTGTTCGCCGGAAGACGTGG
Source organism: uncultured Solirubrobacterales bacterium (assembly GCA_963703395.1). Taxonomy (GTDB): domain Bacteria; phylum Actinomycetota; class Thermoleophilia; order Solirubrobacterales; family Solirubrobacteraceae; genus Palsa-744. The sequence continues at coordinate 3,360,626 of OY969817.1, forward strand.
TCGCCGGAGCCAGACTGCTCGATCTGGCCCCAGAGGGTGTACGCGAAGGCATCCGCGGCGGCGGCTATCGTGCTACGGAATACACACACGAGTTGGTCGCCGAGACCTACGCGCTGCTGATGGCACGACGCCACCGAAAGGGATTTGGCAAGCCACCATGGCTGGACGACGAAATATACAGCCTCGTAAAGAGGGTGACGGGGTGGAGCGACTAGCCTCTCCCGTCGGGTACATGCTTGGCGAAGGCTGGCGAGCCGAGGATGTCCTCGCAGTCCAAGCAGAGCTGCTCCGCAGCGAGGGCATCGATCCTGCTTGGCCGGGGTTTGACGAGTCCCCAGCGGGCGATACGCAGCATCACCAGTAAGGGCCTTTCAGCGACCTCTACCAACGCCCGTCGCAAAGCCTCAACCTGCGCTCGACGGTTTAGTCTTCGCCCGCCCCCGTCCATTCGCAAAGGAATGCAAACGTCGTCCAGACCTCCGTTCTGGGCGTTACTTCGATGGCCGGCTTACAGGTGAGGTCAGCGCGCTGAAACCGCTCAGGCCGCGCGGCTCGTCGCGCAGATCTCGAACGAACAGCTCTTGTGCCGCATCATTGATGTCGTCGTAGTCCTGCCACGTCAGCGTTCGTAGGAAGTGCCGAACCGATGCGTACGAACACATTGCTTCAGAGTCGATGATCCAGCCGTCAACCGAGCCAGCCGTGAAGTGTGACCGCAACGCGAATGCGCTCTCCGCTGCCTCGTAGTCCTCTTCGGAGGCACCATGTGGCAATTCATCAAGGGGGCTGGCTTTAGGTCCCCACACGTCGCACCACGGTGACAGCACATAGCCGAAGCAGCGGTCCTCCGCGAACGCACTGTCTGAGAATCCAACCTCGAACACCTCGCCACTGTCGATCGCCCACTCGTCCGCCCGGTCCGGGAACAGCAGCGCCTTATCGAGGCCGACCAGCTCCTCTGAGATTCCAGGCCAGGCATGCCATAGCAGCAACGCGGGAGCCTGCGCTTGCACGAAGACGGTGAAGTCGGCATCGCGGTCGGGCATGGAGTCGCTCTCCCCCGGTGCGCTCATCGCTTTCACGATCTTTGTTTGGAGGGGCGATGCCTCGTCGGTCGGGCTGAACTGTCGGTCAAACCAAGCTTTCACGTGTTTGTTCGCGAACGCGAGATATGTCGGCAGGCCAATATCTCGAGCGTAGGCGGCGAAGCGGCGCGCAATCCCGTTGCGACGCGCATCCGGCCGCACCCAGAACGACTTGAGCACGAGAATCCAGGGACATGATTGGTCATCGCGCCAGAAATAGGCTGGACCTGCGGCAAGTGCTCCGTACTGGTACTCCTCGTCGCTCAGGAGATACTCCGAATGCCGGTAGCCAACTCGCAGCGAGCACGAGCCAAGAACGCGCCCGGCTGACGTTGTCGCGTTGATCACCACAAGCCCGGGCTCGTGGGCGAACCGCTTTATGCCAATACGTCCCTCGGGAGACTTCCGTCCATAGTCCCACGGGAACCACCGGTCGCCCTCATTGCAGCGGACTAGCTCGAAGCTCATCCCTGAGACTTCCTCCTCGATGGGGAGTCCTGCCGAGGGTGATCATTGCTCTGAAGCTCGCCAGTTGAGCAGCAGTCGAGATCGATGAGACCAGCACCGTCAGCTCGATGAGCTCGTCGGCCGATCCGCTGCATGTGCGGGCTACAGCGTGTGCGCTCAGAGTTCACGTGGCCTCACGGCGATCTTCAGTCGAGCGACTCCTCGGAGCAGCCGCTCGTCGATCGTCACCAGCTGGCACTTCAGCAGCCGCGCGAGCGCGACGTAATGAGCGTCGTATGTCTTCGCCCACCAAGCTAGTCGGCGACGTTCCACGCAGCCTGAACCAGGCCATCGGGCCTGCGGATCTCCACCGGAGCCTTGAGGAGACGCTCCAGCATCGTCTTGGCGCGAGGCTTGGTGATCTCTCCCCGCCAAGCCATCTCGTGCAGGGCCGAGCTCGCCTCCGTGACCATGAGCTGCGGTGCGAGGAGCTTGTGCCCGCGGAGGCTGGCGAAGCCCACAGGCGTATGGCACGCGGCGACCGCCACCGACGCGTCAACAACCAGGATCTTCGTCAATGGCCGCTGCGTGAACGATGGAGCGCAGCGACCCAGTTAAGCGCCGGGGTGCCGTCATCTCCGACCCGCCACTCCTCCGGCAGCTCGGACATCGGGTGCAGCTCGTCCTCGATCACGCGCAGGTCACGGTCATCGATCGCGTGTCGGGCACCGACGCGTCGTGCCGGCAGGCGCCCCGACCGAATCCACCGGCGGACAGTCTCGGGGTTCCTACCCAGCCGATCGGCAGCCTCAGCGACAGTCAACATGCGGGAGATGGTACGCCAAGCCCCGGCCCCCAGAGTCCGAGACCGAGCAGCGTATGGCGATCAGGAGCGGCCCGCCATGACTAACCCCGTCCACGTCGACGCTTGGGCCGATTCAGCAGCCCGCCAGCACGTACCGCCCCCTCGCCACCCGCACGAATCGCGGCGAGGAACCCGAGACATTGGAGGCCAAAGCGCCCTTGACGGAACTCCACGCCACGGCCTCCCCTAGCATCGCTTCGACCGCCGCATGGATCTCCCGAGCCCGCATCGGCTCCCCCCGGCCACACAAGACCTGGACCAGAGCATCGACCACCCACCCTGGCCGTCGACATCGAAGCCGCTGGCTCGCAACCACCCGCGGCTGCGCTCCACCGGCCCGAACCACCCCCAGCTTCTCGGCCAGACGGCCCAACGACCCCTGAAGATCGTGGTTCGATAGAGCTCCGATTAGGTCCATTTTCTTGTCGGCAAACAAACCAGGTGTGCTGACGCTGGTGGCCTGGCTCAGAGCTTGTCGATGGCGCGGTGTAGGTCACGACGGTCGATGACTCGTGCCGCCAGGTAACGCGCGTCGGCCTCGTCGGCGAGTTCCCGGTAGAGCACGCGGTGCTCACCAACGCGCAGGCGACGCCAAGGAGCACGTCCAGCCACTGACTTGACGTCGAGGTTTGCGGCATCTGCCCCAAGCGCCTGGAATGCCTGCTGCACCCGCTTGCGGGTCTGGCGGTCCAAGCTCTTCAGGTCGCGTATCGCGCGCGGAGCGAGCTTGATGCTGCTCAGAGGGTCTGTCATCTACGACGACCCGGCTTCCTGCGCGTGGGCGCTATTGCCCAGCGTCTTGCGCGTCCAGCTCCGCGAACACGTCAGCAGCTGAGCGCGCTTGCCCATGTGCATGAGCCTGATCGGCGGCGGCCATGTCCTCAGCGAAGCTCGGGACCTTCGAGAGCAGGTAGTCCTCGAGATCCTGGGCGTCGATCGGCACCAGCGCAGCGATAGGCTCGCCGTGTCGTGTGACGAGGGCGGTGTGCTTGGAATCGGCGACGTCAGCGACGACGCCACTTGTGTTTCGCTGTAGATCACGGATGCTGATGGTGCTCATCGGTGCCCTCGGCCTTCCCAGAAGATGTCCGACAAGTATATGTACATTACGTGCTGGCGTCAAGTCTCCTGGGCGCCTCAACGACACCGAACCCGCCGACCGCAGACGCACTGACGTGGTGTGGGCGGTGGACTTCCAGTTCGACGCCACCACCGACGGCCGACCGATCAAGATCGTGTCCATTGTGGACGAACACACCCGTGAATGCCTCGGCGGCCTGGGCGACCGCAACATCACCAGTGACGACCTCAGCCGTGCTCGGCGTGACGCTGCTGACTGGGCGGCACCTGCTCGTCCTGCTGGAGGCGACGGCGGTCGACTGAGCGCTGCGGATTCGCCTACGCCGCCCAGCGGAAGCCGGCCGTTGGTCGCGGTGCCAGCGGGCTGGCCGGCAGCTCGCCCGTTGGGTCGTCCTCGTTATAGGCGCTCGGCGCCACGTCGTTGGGCGCGTCGGCGTGGAACAGCGCGGCCAGCAGCTCGATCTGCCCGCGGCCGACGCCCAGCTCCCCCATCCCGCCGCCGTACATCGGCCGCCGCTCCCGCGCGCAGCGCACGTACACCTCGAACAGCGCACGCAGGCTGCCGATCCGCGACGGCTTGACGTTCACCACGCGCGCCGGAAGCGGCGTCGCGCCGATGTCCTCGGCGCTGCGGATCGGCGAGTCGTAGGACACGCGCTCGACGTGATCGCCGAGCCGCCGCGCGATCTCGGGCAGGTCGTGCGGATCCTCCAGGTACGCGTCCGGGAACGCGGCGAGCACGCGGTCGTACAGCGCGCCCAGCGCCTCCGGATCCTTCACCTCGAAGCCGTACTGGCCCTTGAAGTCGATCGTGTCTACCGCGCCGGTCGCCGCGACCTCGTCGACGAGCGCGGGCGACCACGTCGCCTCCGCGTCGAGCTTGAAGCGCACGCCCGGCGAGCGGGCGAGCCGCCGGCGCAGGTGCTCGATCGAGGGCTGCTCGCCGAGGCCCAGCGAGTTGACGAAGCGCACCGGCCGCGGCTCGAGGCCGAGCACGTCGTGCAGCGAGCGGCCGGCCTGGCGCAACGCGAGGTCCAGCGCCGCCGACTCGAACGCCCAGTTGCGAAAGCGCAGCGCCGCCTCCCACTCCGGCGGCTTGGGCCACGGATCGAGCGTCGCGAGGTGATCGCAGAAGCCGGCGAGCGTCCACTCGCCCGCGAGCGGCAGCACGGGCTGCGTCTCGTGCAGCGAGCTGCCGTCCTCGACGTGGACCGAGACGTCCTCCCCGAGCCCGTCGGCGTCGGTGCCGACGAGCCGCACGTGCGTCGTCACGCGCTGGAACTCGTGGGCGAGGACGGCGTGCAGCCGGTCGTACTCGCACGACTCGACGACGAGCGGCAGCTCCGCCAGCCGCGGCCAGAGCGATTCCATGTGAGCCATCGCCGCAGCCTCAGTCGGCCGTGGCCGTTGCGTACTGCGGGCGCCCGGTGGGCCGGTAGACCTGGATCGTTCCGCCCTTCGGGAAGGCTCGCGAGTCGACCAGGTCAAGCGCTATGTCCGGGCCGGTGTCGGGGAATAGCCGCGTGCCCTGGCCGACGACCACGGGGACGATGAGCAGGTTCATCTCGTCGACGAGGTCGTTATCGAGCAGCCAGCGGACCAGGGCGCCGCTGCCGTGCACCTGCAGCTCGCCTCCCGGCTTGGCTTTCAGCTCGCCGATGGCCGCCGCGACGTCACCGGAGAGGACGGTCGTGTCCGCCCATTGCGGGTCGGTGAGCGTGGTCGATGCCACGTACTTGGGCCGCGTGTTCAACGCCGCTGCGATGGTGGGGTTGACGTCTGCCCGTACTCCCCAATAGCCGGCGAAGAGCTCGTAGGTCCGCCGGCCGAACAGGAACGCGTCGGCGCGCTGGTAGACCTGTTCGACGAACGTCATGGCCTCTTTGTCGAAGTGCCCCATGGCCCATCCGCCGCGCTCAAATCCGCTCCTGCGGTCCTCATCCGGGCCGCCGCACCCCTGCATCACTCCATCGACGGAGACTTGCGTGGTGGTCGTCAGTTTCATGGTCGCACTTCCATTCTCGTTGGTTTGGTCGTCGTTCGGTACGACCGGACCGCTGCACCGATCTCATCGGTCATGGCACGGTCCGTGCTGCAGCTCATGCTGTGCGTTCTCCGAACACGGGCGAGAGGACCGGATGTTGCTTCGCCGAGACCCAGCAGGGTCTTGAAGCCTGGACGTCGGAGGCACGCAGATTGATCTCGCTAGCGAATACGCGCGCTCCCGCCTGTCCGCCTGTGGCGTCGCTCGCGGATGCTGCGTTGCCTGCGCATCCCCAACCAGAATGGCTACCGCGCCGAGCACGAGCCAGGTAGCAGCGATCCGAGGCACACAGGGTCTTATGAAGCCGGAATCGTTCTCGGCATTGATGCGATCCTACCGGTGGTTCTGTGGTTCTGGGCCTCGGTCGGGGTGCGGCGGGGACGTGCGGGGGTGCTTTTGGGTCTTCCGTCCTCATTCGCGGTCCCATCGGAGCTGTCTGGGGCTCCTGTGCTACCTGCCGCGCGTTCCGGATGAGCGTACCGAAGCTCTCTCCACGGTCGAGCGAAGACGCTCGCCGTCTAGCTAGACTTCCCGAGCAGGGAACAGCATTCCCGAGATCGGCGATCAAAGGGTGGCAGCGTGTGGCACAGGATGCTGAGGAAGAGTGGCTGCGTAGCGCGCTGAATCGGCATGTTGCGCGCCTGCTGCCTCCGTTCGTCATCATTTTCCACGCAGTCATCATCGGCTTTTGTCTCGCCATAGCTTGGGCAGCTGGCTTGGTTAGTGACTTCGGGCACCACGTTCATCCAGCATTCTACACAGCGATTGCAGGTGTTCTCCCGTTTTTGCTCGTTGCTGTTGTAACGGCGGAGGGCTTCCAGCGCCTCATGGTCACGGGTGGCCATGAGGCGCGCTATGAGTCGATTGCGGGTTTGATCAGCACGGTGGCGCTGTTTCTCGCCGGAGAGGGTTGCGCTCTCTATGCCGTCGCCACCCAGGTGAGCACAACCTTCTTGGTGGTCATGCCCTGCATCGCTGGCATCGTGTCCGTATTGGGCATCACAGAAGGTGCACTCACGAGGGCCGGCCTACGAACACCACGAACGGCCGAGTCGATTGTTAAAGCTGAGCTCGAGCGCGCACTAGCGAAGCGGCAGCGAGAGCTGGCTGACAACGCCGACCCGCTGTCGAGGCACCTCATTCCGAGCCACCCCCCACGCGAAACACGTCCACCTTCGATGACGATCGTGAGGCGACGAGGCATCCTACCCCGGTCGATTGCCGTCGTAGCCGCCGCCGCGGCGATCGCGCGTCGGCGCGGGGGCGCAGCCCGACAAGGGCGCCGTGGCGCACAGTGACTGGAGTGGATCCCGTTTGACGGATGCCTTGATCTGACCCTGGTTGGTGGAGTCGCTGGTCAGATCAGACTGCCGGCGAAAACGGGTCCACTCTATCCTAGAGTTGGCCATCCCTCATGACCGCCTTCGTGAACTCGGGCCGAGACTCAGCCGGCTGGGCATCAACTGACATTCGCTCGCCAGGAGTCAGCGCGAAGCGGTTCGCGTTGACTTCGGCTGGCTCCATTTCGCCGGAGATTCTGGTTCTTGTGTGAACTCCGCCTACGGATGGATCGAAGCTCCAGCCTACTGGAGGATGAGCCGGTGCGCTACGGGGCAGGCAGACCACCATTACGACCGCCTTGCGCAGGCACTTCACTTCACAAGTGTCTGGGTCGCGCCCCCTGGTGCCCTCGGGAAACAGACGCCTCCTGGTTAATCTCATCTACGCTATGTCTATATGCCCACCTACGCAGAGTCAAAGCTTGCGCCTGAACACTACGGATTTTCGATCTTCTACGAACTCCTTCCACTGAATGCGGCCTTAGCCGAAGAGGCATCTGCGATCGAGTCCGACCGCGATGCCTTTGGCGACGAATTTGACGCCTATCGAACTTCTCAGCTCGACATGGTCCGCTCGGTATATGCAGCTGGATCCGCAGCGGGCACTGCATATTCTGTACGTGCCCCCGACGGAGAGTGGAGCAGCGCAATCGCCCTGGCAGATCTCACGCCGCTCAGCCCTGAGCAGTTCGATGCGGCGCGAGCGAGCGGCTGGCTCACCCCGAGCTCCTAAGAGCAGCAACCCTCAACGAGGGCCTGCCGCAAAGCCTCGACCCGCGCTCGACGGTTTAGTCTTCGCCCGCCAGCGTCCATTCTAAAGTGCCTGCAAATCCCCCAGTTTTTGTAAGCGTTCAGTGGGTCAGGGGGATATGACCCCGGTGCGTCGAATCCCTTGGCGTGGAGCGCGCCGAGGCGGAGGCGATTTATGACGCCGGTCGTGAGGTTGTGGTCGAGGTGCTGCTGCGGATGGATCGGCGCATCCAGCAGCTCGAGGCTCGCGTCGAGAAGCTCGAGCGCGAGCTGAACAAGAGCTCGCGCAACTCCTCGCGTCCGCCGAGCTCCGATTCTCCGAGCAAGGCTAAGCGCGGCAAGGACCCCTCGGGTCGTGGGCGTGGCGCCCAGGACGGTCACGAGGGTCACGGCCGGCCGCTGCTGCCAGCGTGGGCGGTCGATGAGGCGATCGAGCACTGGCCCGAGCGCTGTCGCTGCGGCCACGTCTTCGCTGCCGATGAGCGCGTGGCGGTGGGCGAGCCCGCGCGTCACCAGGTCGAAGAGCTGCCGCCGATCACGGTGTCCGTGACAGAGCACCGCGCCCGGCGGTTGCACTGCCCGCATTGCGGGCAGGCCACGCGGGCGCAGCTGCCAGCGCAGGTGGCTGCCAGCTCCTTCGGCCCCCGCCTGCAGGCGGCGATCACGACGCTCTCGGTGCGCAACCGCGTCTCCCGCTCAGACGCCGTCGAGCTCACCGAAGAGCTGTTCGGGGCGCGCATCAGCTCGGGCACCGTCGATGCGATCCTCACAAGGACGGCGCAGGCGCTTGCCGAGCCACACGCCGATCTGCTTCAGCAGCTGCGCGCCGTGGCGGCGCTGAACGTGGACGAGACCGGCTGGCGGACCGCCGGTCAGCGCCGCGCCCTGTGGGGCCTCTTCGATTCCACCCACGCCTACTTTCGGGTCGCCTCTGACCGCCACGAGGACCGTGCCAAGGAGCTGTTGGCCGACACCAAGGCGATCGTCACCTCAGATCGCTGGTGGGCCTATGCGCATCTGCCGCCGCACCGCCGCCAGCTGTGCTGGTCACATCTCAAGCGCGATTTCCAAGCCCACGCCGAAGGGTTGGCGGCCGAGAAGGAGTTCGGCGAGGCCGGGCTTGCCCTGTGCGAGCGGGTCTTCTGGGCATGGGAGGTCTTCCAGCACACCGACGAGCGGGACGAGCTGAAGCGCACAGTCCGCGCGCTGCAGCGCACCTACAAGCCAATCATCCACGCCTTCGCCGCAAAGAGGGCGCGCAACAAGCGCTGCCGCGGTATGGCGCGCAACCTCTTGAAGGCCTGGCCGGCGCTGTGGACGTTCGCAGCCCACAACGGTGTCGAGCCCACGAACAACCACGCCGAGCGCGGTCTACGCGGCGCGGTCATCTACCGCAAACTCTCGCTCGGCAGCCAGTCACAAGGCGGCGAGCGACGCATCGAGCGCCTACTCTCAGCACACACCACCTGCCGCCTACAGCGCCGCTCGCTGTTCGCCTACCTCACCAACGCGATCGCTGCCGACGCCCGCGGCGACCCAGTCCCGCTACTCACCTGAGCGGCCACCCACTGAACGGTTACCAGTTTTTGGCACTGGCGCGCTCTTGGGCGGACTGCGGAAAGGCCAGAAACGCGATTTGTGCCCGTTTGTGCCCATTGGCGGCGGCGGCTTTACGCAGCATGGCCTCTTGGCGCGGCGCGGCGCGTCCCTACGTTCGACGAGGCTTACCGTGTCGTCACAAAATCCGGTCCGCCCGGAATATGTCTGCGATGGCCCACATGCGCCCCTCGACCGTGAGCGACGAGGATCTGCTTGCTCTTAGCAGTGAGGATCCGGAGGCATTTGGCGCCTTCTACGATCGCTTCGAGGCCGAGGTGCTTGGGTTCTTCTGGCGTGCGACGCGTCGCGCGGATCTCGCGGCTGACCTCACGGCGGAGGTGTTCGCAGCGGCACTCGCATCTGCGGGTGCGTTTCGACCTGAGCTCGGTGGTGCTCGTGCGTGGCTGTTTGGGATTGCGCGGCACGAGTTGGCCGACACCTGGGAGCGCGGGCGGGTGGAGGACCGGGCGCGTCGCCGGTTGGCCCTCGAGCCGTTGGTGCTGAGCGACGAGGCGCTGGAGCGCATCGAGGAGCTTGGTAGTGGGGCGCGCAATGGCGCCCTGCGCCTATTGGAGAACCTGCCCGAGGACCAACGCGCGGCGGTCACGGGTCGTGTGGTCGAGGACCGCGACTACGAGGAGCTTGCGCGCAGCCTGCGCTGCTCGGAGAGCGTGGTACGCCAGCGCGTGAGCCGCGGCCTGCGGAGTCTCAGAGAGCGATTGGAGCAGACGCAATGAGTTACTTGCCGGAGTTGAGGGGTTCGCTAGTGGATGCGGCACACCGTCAATGCGAGATCGCCGAGCCCGCTCCGCATCGGGAGCGCTCGACCCAACCGGCCGGCCAGCGCTCGGCGAACACGTTCCGGTGGCGCCCTCGGGGCTGGCGTGCGGTGCTCCTGAACGTGGCGCTGAGCTTGGTGCTAGCGGCGACGGGACTCACGGCGGCGGGTGTCTTCCAGCGCGGCACGCCGGTCGGCCCGGAAGTGCCGCCATCGCCGACCGCCGACGAAGGGGTGGCGATCCCGAGCAGCGTCAAGCTTCTGCCTCTGCGGGTCCCCGACCCCGCCGGAGGGCCACCGTGGGGGCTACGGGTCCTGCGAACCACGCGCGGGCTGACGTGCATGCAACTCGGGCGGGTGGAGTTCGGCACGGTCGGCGTGCTGGGCCAAGACGGCGCGTTCGCCGACGACGGTCGGTTTCACCCGCTCTCGCCAAACGTGATCGACGGCTCGGGTTGCAGCGTCTCCGACGCACAGGGCAACGGCTTTGTAAACGTCTTGTTGCAGTCGGCGCCCGCCAGCGCCGACGTCGGTTACGGGCCGGCGGTCGGATCCTGCGTGCCGACGCTCGAACGCTACCCGCCCGGCTTGGCGCGCCGGATCGCTGCGTTCGTGCGTAGATCCGCCGCGCACGGAGGGCTGCTCGGGCGGCTCCATCCCAGAGGCCAGCGGGCGTGCCCGTCGGCCGATCTTCGTGATATTTACTACGGGTTGCTCGGCCCCGACGCAGTGAGTATCACCTACCCCGCCGGCGGCGGGCTCGTCACGACCCCGACGAGCGGCAGCGACGGTGCCTATATCGTGATCCGCCCGCCGACCACGGTGACCTGCCAGCTGGGAGGGCGGCGCCTACGGACGTGTGGCAACGGGGACTCGTCGAACCCTGGTTTGGTTGCGGGCGTCATAACCGCCGTCCATTACCGCGACGGGCACATCTGTCGTCTGCCAGCGCCCGATCCTGCTGGGACGCCCAGAGTCACCTGCCCCACGATCGGCTACGCGCCGCCGGCAACACGGCGGCTCACGACGGCTCAGCTCGCCACGCCGATCAGCGTCCGCAAGATCCCAGCCAACTCCTACTGCTCCAAGGCCGAAACCATCGAGCCGTGTGGCGCTCGCACGCCGCCGGGCTTCAAGCGGCTCACCGGCGGTTGGCCCGCGCTGCTCGTGCAGATCAGCTTCACCTCGCGCATAGCGATCCCCGACAGCCGCAGCTACTACGAGCTCGAACTGACCCTCCCACACAGCCACGGCTGCACAACGGGCGGTCTAGGTGGTCCGACAAACTCCGACATCCGCGTGGGCCAGCGCGTGGTCACATCGATGTTCGTTCCCTACCGCTGCCCAGGCGTGGTGCAGGGCACCGTTGCTTACCGCCGAAAGGTGGGGCCAGCGAGCTCGGCGTCCGTCACCGGGCTGCCCGGACAGAACAACTCCATCGCGGTCGGCCGGTTCAGCTTCATCATGCCCTGACGCTCGAAAACTCTCCCATACGCACTGAACGGCTGGCCCCCCGTGCGGGCGGATCGCTCGATGGAGCCGATGATCTAAGCTCGCTGGCCTACGCACCTGGATCAATGGCGAGCTGCTCCAGCAGGGAACGACCGCCAACCCGATCTTCGGCCCAGCCGAACTCGTCGCGTGGCTCTCGCGCACGATGACCCTGGCGTGCTCGCCTCACAGGCTCGGGATGGAACCGCGATCATGCAGCGGAATCGCAGGACTGGACGCGCCACCAGACCCCCAGACCGACGATGCATAGCGCCCGAATGTCGCTGCGCCGGCGTCCTACGCTCGGGCCGGCCGGCGGCGGCGAGCCCGTCTCTGTGGCCGGGAGCCGGTGCCGCCGGCGTTATGCGCGGTGCGCGTCCCGTGCTCGTGATCGTCCCCCCCGAGCCCATGCTCGATGCCGAGCTGATGAGCGAGCTGGCTCATGTCACGCCGCTCGGAGGCGCCGACGAGGGTGATGCCGACACCCGGGCGGCCCGCACGCCCAGTGCGTCCCACGCGATGGACGTAGGCCTCGCGATCCTCGGGGGGATCGAAGTTGATCACGTGCGAGACGCCGGAGACGTCGATCCCGCGGGCGGCGACGTCGGTGGCGACCAGCGTGTCCACCGCACCGGACCGGAAGCTGGCGAGCGCCTGCTCGCGCTGGCGCTGGGACTTGTTGCCGTGCATCGCGACGGCCGCGACGCCGTGGGCGTCCAGGCGCTTGACGAGACGATCCGCGCCGCGCTTGGTGCGCACGAACACGAGCGTGCGCTCGCGCTCGCGGGCGAGCTCGCCGACGAGCGCATCGACGCGGCCGTCGCCAGCTACCGCGAGGAACCTGTGCTCGACCTGGACTGCGGCGCGGCGGGCGGAGGGCCCATGCTCGTGCACCGCGGCGTCGCGGGTGTACCGCTTCGCCACGCGCCCCGCCTCGCCGTCGAGCGTGGCGGAGAAGAACAGCGTCTGGCGCTCCTCGGGGCAGGCACGGACGATCCGGTCGACGGCGGGGCGGAAGCCCATGTCCAGCATCCGGTCGGCCTCGTCGAGGACCAGCATCCGGATCGCATCGAGGGCGAAGGCGCGGCGCTCGAGGAGGTCCTCGAGGCGCCCTGGGGTCGCGACGAGCACGTGCGAGCAGGCAGCGTCCCGCGACTGCTTGACCAGCGAGGCGCCGCCGTAGACCGCGGTGACACGGAGCGCGCGCGCGTGGGCGATCGCTCGGATCTCTTCGACGATCTGCTTTGCAAGCTCACGGGTCGGCGAGAGGACGAGGGCCGCGGGGCGCGGCCCATCCGCCGTGATCCGCTCGACAAGGGGGATCCCAAAAGCGAGCGTCTTACCCGACCCGGTGGGCGACTTGGCAAGCACGTCGCGCCCGGCGAGCACATCGCCGATGACGAGCTGCTGTACCGCAAACGGTTCAGTGACGCCTTGACGGGACAGGGCGCCCGCAACGGCTTGTGACACGCCGAGATCGGCGAACGACTGCGTAGACATGTATGACTCCTTGGCGACGCTGTGGCCGCGAACGGTTCGAGAGGCTATGGCTGACCCGAACCGCTATCTGCGAGACCGAAGCAAGCTGCCTCGCGGCCGACGGCGTCAACCGCTCCCGAGCAACGTAGCAGCTTGGGGTCAACTCACGGTCTTGGACAGCGGCCGCCCGGGCGCGATGCGCGCTATCGCTCGATCGCCTCTCCGGCCCCGCGCGCCTCGGCCATTGCCGCGAGCCCGCGCAGGAAGACTTCGCACATCGTCACGTAAAGCCCGTTGTCGAGCTCGGGGTCGATGATCCGGTCGAGCAGGAAGCCGTCGGCCATAAAGAACGTCATCGCGGCGACGTCGGCGTGGGGAAGGGCCGGTTCGACGTCGAGCGCGGACGCCCAGCGCGCGAACACGTCGGCCATGCGGGCGCGCAGCGCGCGCTGGCGGGCGGCAAGCTCGGCGCGAAACGCGTCGTTGCGGGCGGCGTGGGCCGCGAACTCCTGATACAGCCTGGGCCACTCGGGGTCACGGTCCACGTAGATAAGGAACTGCTCCGCCGCCTGGCGGGCCTCGTCGGCCGGCTCGCCGGAGCCGGCCATCGCGGCCTCGAGCCGTTCGAGCTCGGCGGCGAACTTCTCGTCGAGCATGACCAGGAACAGCTCCTCCTTGCTGGCGAAGTTCGCGTAGAACGCTCCCTTCGTGTAGCCGGCCTCCGCGGCGATGTGGTCGATCGAGGCGCCGTGCATACCGTGCTCGCAGATCGAGCGCGAGGCCGAGCGCAGCAGGGCCGCGCGCGTCGCGGCTTGGCGTTCGCTGCGTGTGGGGCGCTCGCCGCGGCGCGCTCCGATGGCACTCAAGCTAGGGCCACCTCGACGTTGGGCGCGGGCGCGGGCGTGGCGGTAGGTCGGCGCCCGACCACCACCTCGGCATCGTGGCGTGGCGTCTCGGTGATCGCGCGGCGGTAGACGCGCTCGGGCGTGGGCCGCGACGGCGTCAGTGTGCGTCGCGAGACGAGCTCGCGCAGCACGGTCTCCATCTCGAACTGGGCGAACGCAGCACCCAGGCAGCGGCGCACGCCGCCGCCGAACGGGATCCAGGTGTAGGTATTGGATGTCCGCCCGCCCTCCTTCTCGAGGAAGCGCTCGGGCCGGAACTCGTGCGGCTGCGGATAGATGTCGGCGCGCCGGTGGACGAGGTGGATTGAGGGCACGATCGATACGCCGGCAGGCAGCACCCGTCCCCCGATCTCCATCGGCTCGACGAGCCGGCGGAGGACGATCGAGATCACCGGGCGCAGGCGCAGGGTCTCCTGGACCACCGCCTCGAGGTAGTCGCTCTCGCCCGCGCGCACCTCGGCGGTGAGGCGCTGGAGCTTCTCGGGGTGGCGACAGAGCCGCTCGACCGCCCACGCAAGCGCGTTGGCGGTCGTCTCGTGGCCGGCGACGAGCAGTGTGACGAGCTCGTCGCGCAACTCTTCGTCGCTCATCGGGCTGCCGTCCTCGTGTGTGGCCTGCAGCAACAGCGACATGATGTCGTCGCGCTCGGCAAGGTCACCGGCGTCACGGCGGTCGGCGATCTCTTCGTAGATCGGACGGTTCACGCGCTCGAGGTCGCGACGGAAGGAGCCCAGTCGCCCGACGCGTTCCGGCCCGAGCGTCACCAGCACGAGGCCGTTGAGTGGGTTGGTCACGATGTCGAGCAGGCGGCGAAGCTCGTCGCGCAGGCGTTCCAACCGGGGGCCCTCGGAGACGCCGAACACCGCGCGCAGGATGATCTCGAGCGTCATCGCCTGCATACGCGGGCGAAGCCGGTAGGGCTCGCCGGTCGGCCAGCGCTCGATCTCCTCCGCTGCGACCTCCGCCATCAGCTCGCCGTAGCGCTGCATCCGCTCGCCGTGGAAGGCGGGCAGCATCAGCTTACGCTGCCTCAGGTGCGCGTCGTCGTCGAGCAGCAGCACCGAGCTCGGACCGAGCACCGGCAGGAGGATGCGGTTCGCCTCACCCGCGTGGAGCAGGCGAGGGTCGCCGGTGAACACCTGCTTGATCGCCTCCGGATTGGACGTCACCACCCACGTGCCCTCGTTCGCGATCCTCAGCGTGAACATGTCGCCGAATCGCGCCTGGCACGTGTCCAGCAGCCACTGCGCGCGGCGAAACCAGATCGCGCTCTGGACGGCTCGGGGGAGGCGGGGCCCCGGGGGGAGGCTGGCAGGTGCATTTCGCATACCGGACGGTATCCTTTCACATACCACTCAGGATGTCAAGCGCCTACGATCAGCCGCGATCGCATACCATCTGCCACTGGATCGACAACCTCGGCAGGCGCAGTCCGCGCGAGTTGACTCCGGGGTCGAGCGGCTCGAGGTGGGACAGCGGGTCATGCCGATCTTTGAGCTACAGGCGTTGACGCCGGCGTGGGAGACTTGATCGCAGTGCCCGATCCCTTGCGAGCTGTGACCTACGAGGCGGCCGACCGGGTCGCCCGAATTACCCTGAACCGACCCGAGCGTGGCAACGGCATCACCCGGCGTCTCCTCGAAGAGCTGGAGCGCTGCGTCGAGCAGGCCGACCTGGATCCCGCCGTCCACGCCATCCTGCTGGCGGGCAACGGCAAGGGGTTCTGCGGCGGCTACGACCTCGTCGAGAGCGCCGAGGGGCAGGCGCGCCTGGGCGACGACGAGCCTGCGCCGCCCCCCGGCTCGCCGCTCGACCCGGTGGTAATGGCGGGTAACCACGACCCCGAGGGCACCTGGGACGCGATGGTTGACCACGCGATGATGAGCCGCAACGTTCGCGCGTTCATGTCGCTTTTCCACTGCGGCAAGCCTGTGGTCTGCAAGGTGCACGGGTTCTGCGTGGCCGGCGGCACCGACATGGCGCTCTGCTCGGACCTGCTCGTGATCGCCACCGACGCGAAGATCGGCTATCCCCCGGCGCGCGTGTGGGGCTCGCCCACTACATCGATGTGGGCTTACCGCCTGGGGGCGCAGAGGGCCAAGCGACTGCTGTTCACCGGCGACTGCCTCTCCGGCGCCGAGGCGCTGGAGTGGGGTCTCGCAATCGAGGCGCCGGCGCCCGAGCAGCTAGACGAGCGCACCGAGGTCCTGCTCGGGCGGATCGCCCGCGTCCCGGTCAACCAGCTGCGGATGATGAAGCTGCTCGTCAACCAGGCACTGTACGCGCAGGGGCTGCATGAGACGCAGGCGCTCGGGACGCTCCTGGATGGGATCGCCCGCCATACCGCGGAGGGCTACGCCTTCCAGCGGCGCGCGATGCAGGCCGGCTTCCGCGAGGCCGTGCGCGAGCGCGACATGCCTTTCGGTGACCACGGCTCCTCCACGTTCAAGGGCTGATGACCGCAGGCCCGGTCAGGGCGGGGAGATCGCCCCGGCGGCGGCCTCGCTGCCGATGAACGGAGTGAGCGCGATGTAGCTGACGTGATCGGCCAGCTCTGGGAGCCTGCGCGTGCGGCCAGTGAGGATGTAGTCGTGCAGCAGCTCGAAGACCCCCCCCACGATCGCCTCCCCCACGATCCGTGTAGTGGGCTGCGAGGGCGCACCCTCGCCGAGCTCCATGTCGAGCAGCTCGGTGTACGCGGCGTTGGCCTCCTCCACCCGACCGGCGACGTGAGGGTAGGCGATCAGAATGTCCACGCACGAGAGATGCGCCAGGGCTGGCTCGGAGGCGAGGAACTCCAGCAGCGCCGTCACCCCCGCGCGCACGCCTCCAATCCAGTCGGTCTCGTGGGCGAGCGCCCGGTTGACCGCCGCTTTCGCCCGGGTGTGTCCCACCTCGTAGGTGGCGAGGAACGCTTCCTCCTTGTTCTCGAAGTGGCTGTAGAAGGTCTGCAGCGAGATCGCCGCCTTCGCGGCGATGTCCTCCAGGCTCAGTGAGGGGTAGCCGTTGCGGGCGGTGAGTTTGGCGATCGCGTCGAAGATCCGCTCGCGCTGGTTGAAAACCACGAAGCCGCGCGGGAGGTTGTGCTCGCCGCGCGGCAGCCCCCGCACCCCCCAGGGCGCTGGCGGCGAGAGGGTCCCAGGCGCACGGCCGCCCTCCAGGCGGCGCGGCCGGCGCGCGCGCGGGCGACGGGGGACGCCAGGAGGGCTCGGGTAGTAGCAAGCGATCCACTCCATGAGCTCCGGCACGATCCGCGCGAGCTCGGCCTTCAGGGATCTGCTGGAGCGCTCTTCGCGCACGCGCGTGTAGATGATCTTGCGCAGCGCCCCCACGAACGCGCGCGCCACCGGATCGGGGATCGTCCCCGGTCCGGGCGCGCGCTCGAAGCCCGCGCTGATGAAGCGTTCCAGGCGGGCCGCCCCGTCGGCCCAGCGCTGCACGCCCATCTCTCCAGAGGCGCCCATCTCCACGCAGATCAGGCGGGCAGCGTCGGGACGCTCGGCGATCGCGTCGAACAGCGCGCGGATGATCGTCTCCAGCTGCCCCCGCCACCCGTCCCCGGAGATGGGGAGCGCGAGCAGCCGCTGCACCTCGGTCTCGACGACCGTGTCGTAGGTGGCCAGCAGGCAGGCCTCCTTGTTCTCGAAGTGTTCGTAGAAGGTCCGCCGCGAGATGCCGGCGCGGGCGACAAGGTCGGAGATCGTGGTCGCGACGACCCCGCGCTCGTTGACGGCCTGCACCATCGCGTCCACCAGTCGTTCGCGCTGGTGTGCCGCCACCTCTTCGCGCGGAAGCGCCTGGGGGCCGCGCGGGAGCCCCTTCTGGTCGTTCGCGCCTCTGCCGGCTCGTCCGTTTGGAGCGCCGTCCGTAGTCGCAGGGGCGCCTGTGACGCGCCGGCCGTTGGCGCGCTCGGGGCGACCCGCCGCGCGCTTTGCCCGCGCACCGCCCCTCTTCGCGTCGCTACTTGTCTGCCGCCGTCCCTCAGCCACGGCCTCCACCTTAGTCGAGGACGGGAAGCGTACCAGTGGGCTGGATCTCTGGGCAGACATGATCTATGGATGCATCATACATTGACAAGATGAGTAAAACCTGATTTATTTGTCCCTAACAACAAGGAGCGGTTCAGGGGCCGTTCGAACATTGTCGGTTAGAGGCAGAGACGACAAAATGCATGGAAAAAGCTAGTATCGGGTATCGAGTGGAGCAGCGGGGAAGGACCGGGAGAGATGACCCAGGCGGGCGCAATCTAAGGCTACTGTCCGTCTGTTTCTGTAGGGGACGTACTATTAGCTAGTACATCTTGGACCAGGGAGAGGGTGTCTTTCGGCCGGCCGGGCCAATTGCGAGGGTAGGGAGGTCAGATAGCCATGAGAGTGCTCATCTGTGAAGAGCGGCGGATGCAGCGGGCGCTGCACGCCCGGTGGCCGTACCGGCGCTCACATTGCCGCCACGACCTGCACTGGTTGGTGCGGGTGCGCCGGCCGGCGTGCTGGTGTGGCCGTGGCCGAGCGCACTTGATCCTGGCGCTGCCGCGTGCGCGCCGGCGTCCGCCGAAACGGTAGGGGGAAAACGAGGTCTGCCTACGCCGCTAGGATCGACCTGTGGCGGCAAGAGATGAATCGGTCGGCTCGCGCGAATCGACTGGACCCACGCGCGCGAGCGTCCTGGAGGTGGACGCGCGTGAGCAGGCCGAGCTGCGGGGGCTCTCGATAAACACGATTCGCGCCCTTGCGGCGGATGCGGTGCAGAAGGCCGGCGCCGGTCACCCCGGCACGGCGATGGCGCTCGCCCCGCTCGGATACGTGCTCTTTGGGCGCGTGCTCCGCGCGAGCCCACGGAGCCCCGAATGGCGGGACCGCGACCGCTTCGTGCTGAGCTCGGGGCACGCGTGTGTGCTGCTGTACTCGCTGCTGCACCTCAGCGGCTACGACCTGGGCCTCGAGGACCTCAAGCAATTCCGCCAGTGGGGCTCGCGCACCCCGGGGCACCCCGAGCGTGGGCACACCCCCGGCGTGGAGGTCACCACGGGGCCGCTCGGCCAGGGCTTCGCCAACGCGGTGGGGATGGCGATGTCCGAGCGCTTCCTGGCGGAGCGCTACAACCGCCCTGGCCTGGAGGTGGTGGACCACCACACGTACGCGATCTGCTCGGACGGGGACCTGATGGAGGGGGTAAGCCAGGAAGCGGCTTCGATCGCCGGGCACTTCGGCTTGGGCCGGTTGATCGTGTGTTACGACGACAACCGCATCACGATCGACGGGAGCACCTCGATCTCCTTCGACGGCGAGAATCACGTCGCGCGCTTCGCGGCGGACGGCTGGCACGTGCAGCGGGTGGGGGACTCCGAGGACGTGGAGGCGCTCACCGCGGCGCTCGCGGCGGCGCGTGCGGAGACCGAACGCCCGTCGTTCGTCGCGATCCGCTCGCACATCGCCTACCCGGCTCCCCACGCCGTGGACACCGCGGCCGCGCACGGGTCCCCGCTGGGCGAGGAGGAGGTGCGCGCAGCGAAGCTCGCGATGGGTTTCGACCCGGAGCGCCACTTCTGGGTGGACGAGCGGGTGTACGAGCACATGAGCCTCACCGACGCCGGTGCGAGCCTCGAGCGCGAGTGGCAGGCGCGCGTGGAAGCCTGGCGCGAGGAGCACCCCGCGCTGGCGGAGGACTGGGAGCGCGCGTGGTCGGGCCGTCTGCGCGAGGGCTGGCGCGAGGCGCTGCCGAGCTTCCCGGCCGGTGAGAAGCTCGCCACGCGCGCCGCAGGTCAGAAGACGATGGCGGCCTTCTCCGCGTACGCGCCCGCGATGATCGGCGGGGCTGCGGACCTGGTGGAGTCAACCAAGACGGTGTTCGAGGGCGCGGGCCACTTCTCCCGGGTGCACACCGGGCGCAACGTGCCCTTCGGCATCCGCGAGCACGCGATGGGGGCGATCGTCAACGGGGCCGCCGCCCACGGGGGGATCGTCAAGCCCTACGGCTCCACGTTCCTGGTCTTCTCGGACTACATGCGCGGGTCGGTACGACTCTCGGCGCTGATGGGGTTGCCGGTGGTGTGGGTGTGGACGCACGACTCGGTGGGCCTCGGGGAGGATGGGCCGACCCACCAGCCGATCGAGCACTACACCGCGCTGCGTGCGATCCCGCGCCTGTGGGTGATCCGCCCCGCGGACGCCAACGAGACGGCGCAGGCGTGGAGGGTTGCGCTGGAGCGCGAGGACGGCCCGGTCGCGCTGCTGCTCTCGCGCCAGGGGATCCCGACGCTCGACCGCGAGGACGGGAAGCTGGCCCCGGCGGCCGAGCTGGAGCGCGGGGGGTACGTGCTGTGGGACTCCTCGCCCAGCCCCGAGGTCATCTTGATCTCCACCGGCGCCGAGGTACCCCTCACGCTCGAGGCCGCCCGGGAGCTGGCGGCGGAGGGCACGGCGGTGCGGGTGGTCTCGATGCCGTGCATGGAGCTGTTCGAAGCTCAGTCCCGGGAGTACCGCGATGGTGTCCTCCCGCCCGATGCCACAGCTCGTCTGGCGGTGGAGCCGGGGGCCACGATGAGCTGGTGGAAGTGGGTGGGCTCCGATGGGGACGTGCTCGGCCTCGACCGCTTCGGGGCCTCAGCGCCGGGCGCCACGGTGCTTGCAGAGTTGGGCTTCACCACGGAGAACGTTGCCGCCCGCGCCCGCGCCATACTGAAGCAAGGCGACTAAAGGAGCTTTGCGATGTCCGAGCACAACCTCTCTCCACTGCACCGCCTCTCCGCGCTGGGGCAGAGCGTGTGGGTGGACTTCCTCTCGCGCGAGTCGATCCGCGGCGGCCACCTGCAGGAGCTGATCGACGCGGACGCGGTGGTGGGGGCGACCTCCAACCCGACGATCTTCCAGAAGGCGATGACCGCGGGGGAGGCCTACGACGAGCAGCTGCGCGAGCTGGGCGCGGAGGGCCTGGACGCGCGCGAGACCTTCTGGCGGCTCGCAGAGCGCGACATCAAGGACGCGTGCGACCTCTTTCGCCCGATCTGGGAGGGGGGGGTGGGGCGCGACGGGTACGTCTCGCTGGAGGTGGCGCCGGATCTCGCGTACGACACGCTCGCGACCTTCGAGGAGGCGATGCGCCTGCACGAGACGGTGGACCGGCCGAACTTGATGGTCAAGATCCCTGCCACCAAGCCCAGTTTGGCGTCGATCGAGGACGTGATCGCGAAGGGCCGCTCGATCAACGTGACGCTGATCTTCTCGCTGAGCCGCTACGCCGAGGTGGCGGAGTCCTACGTGCGCGGGATCGAGCGCCTGGTCGCCGCGGGCGGGGACCCGCGCGCGGTGGCGTCAGTGGCGAGCTTCTTCGTCTCGCGCATCGACACCGAGGCGGACCGGCGCCTGGACGAGCTCGAGCGGGGGGGTGGGGATACCAGCCATCTCAAGGGCCGCCTCGCGGTGGCCAACGCGAGGCTCGCCTACCAGCACTACCGCTCCGTCTTCCGGGGACCGCGCTGGGAGTTCCTCGCGGCCAAGGGCGCGACCCCCCAGCGGGTGTTGTGGGCCTCGACGTCCACCAAGAACCCCGCCTACCAGGACACGATCTACGTGGAGGAGCTGATCGGCCCGGACACCGTCAACACGATGCCGGAGGAGACGATCCGCGCCTACCAGGACCACGGCCGCCCCCAGGCCCGCCTGGGGGCGGGGGTCACGGAGGCGCGCAAGCTGCTCGAGGAGCTCGCCCGCGCGGGCGTGTCCTACGAGGACGTCACCGACACGCTCGAGCGCGAGGGCGTCCAGAAGTTCTCGGACTCCTTCGAGGAGTTGATCGCGGCGTTGGCCGAGAAGCAGTCGGCGCTGGCGGTCGCCTGACGCCTTCGGTCAGAGCAGGCTCCCTCCGAGGGAGGTTTTGATGAGGACCCTCCGGGTCCAGCGGGTCGCTCAGCGCGGTACCCGGGCGGGTGGTGGGTATCGCGCGAGCCCGCGCGAAAACGCCCCATCGGGTACCGCGCAAGCCCGCGCGTGAAACGTCCTTTAGGTTGCGCCGTTACCGTCCAGTGGTCGTGCGCGAGGAGATCCAGCCACCCACGTCGCCCACTGTTCCCACGCCACCCTCCGAACGGGGGGCGTGGCTGGTCGCGCTCGCGCTTTGCCTGCTCGGCGCGGGGGTCCTCGCGGCGGTCCTCAGCGGCGCCGTGGGCTCCTCCTCCTCAAAGCCCTCCGCGGCCCTGCCGGCCGTGCTCGTGGACGCTGCCACGCCCACCAAGGCGGCCGCCTCCGACGCGGTGCTACTGAGCGGACGGGGAACCACGGCTGGGCCCTACACCACTCGCGGGACGCGGCGGGCGGTCGCCTCCGTCGGGGCGGTCGTCGCAGACCCGCCCGGCGCCCAGTCGGGTGGCGAAGGGGGGAGCACCACCGGCCAGACCGAAGTGCACATCCCCGCCGCGTGGGAGGCGGGCTTCTATCCGATCTATGGCGAGGCGCAGCACGTGTTCGGCGTCAACTGGCTGCTGCTCGCCTCGATCCACATGCAGGAGTCGGCGTTCTCGACGGCCTCAACCACCTACCACGACCTCAACTTCGCGGGCTGCTGCGGGGGGCCCATGCAGTTCAACGTCACCAACGGGGGGGCGGGCATCCCATCCACGTGGGATCTGGTGCGGGGCGCCTACCACTTCGGCACGCGCCCCGCGGTCTACGACCACCGTACCGTGCGCCACCCCTCGATCTACGACGACTTCGACTCGGTCATGGCGGCGTCGTGGCTGCTCTACTCCGACGGCGCGGGCGCCGCTCTGGACGACTCGGCGTGGTGGGCTGCGTACGACTACTACGGCCACGACGCCGCCGGGGTGGAATACGCCGACGAGGTGCTCGCCCGCGCGATCGGCTGGTCTCAGCACGGCTTCTGCATCAACTGCGGCGTGGACTCCAAGCTGGTGCAGGCCGTTTACGAAGCCTACGGTGCGCCGGTGATGGCGACGTACACCGCCGCGACGGCCGCCCGCGCGGGGCATTCGCGCCACGCCAAGCGCCGGCGGTAGAGGAGAGGAGCGTCCCGGGGCATTCGAGGCGCCAGCGGTGAGCAGGGAGGCCTCGATCGCGGCAGGCTGGCGCGGTGGGAGCCCGAGCGGTGCGAGAGCTACGGAAACGCTAGCTCAACCCTGCGGGGCAACGCTCGCTCAACCCTGCGCGATCAGCTCGCACGCCACCTGGTCGGTGGCAAGCGCGGTGCCGCCCAGGAGGCGGCGGGAGAGCTGGGCGCGGCGGAAGTACAGCGGGGCGTCGTGCTCCCACGTCGCGCCGATGCCCCCGTGCACGGAGATCATCGTGCGCGCCGCGTGGTCCAGCGCTCGGCCGGCCACCGAGCGCGCAGCGCCTGCCGCCAGCGCGAACTCCGCCGGTGCTCCGTGGCGCGACCAACCGGCGTAGTAGAGCAGCGAGCGGCCGTTCTCCAGCTGGCGCAGGACCTCCGTGAGCGAGTGCTTGACCGCCTGGTAGGAGCCGATCGCGCGGCCGAAGGTGAAGCGCTCCTTGGCGTACGCCACGGAGACGTCGAGCGCGCTCTCCACCGCACCAAGGGACTCCGCGGCGATCAGCGCCTGCGCGAGGTGCCACGCCGCCGCGAGGGACTCCTCGGGGGCGTCGAGGATCGTGGCGGGGGCGTCCTTGAGCGTCACGTGCCCGACCGAGCGGGTGGCGTCGTAGCGGCGCACCGCCTCCACGATCACCCCTGCCGCGGAGGACTCCACTGCGAAGCCCACGGGCCGGCCGTCAACCGAAGCCGGGAGACACTCGCCTTCGGCTCGCATCCCCGTTTCGGCCAGCGCGACGCCCACCAGCAGATCGGCGCCCGGGGCGTCCGGGACGAACGCGAGCTGCCCCGTCACCTTGGCCTGTCCCCCCTCGCGCACGGCGCTCGGCAGCGGGGCGCGCCCCATCCCGTGCGCGGGGTCCGCGCTCCACTCTCCCGAGAGGTCGTCCCCGGGGCGCGCCGGCAGGTACGCCGCGCGGGACTCGCCGCTTGCCAACGCCCCCAGCAGCGGGGCGCCCGCAGCGGGGGAGTCGTTCAGGATCGCCGTGGCGGGCAGGTGGCCCAGCAGGGGGACAGCGGCGAGCACGCGCCCGCACTCGGAAAGCACGAGCATCGCGTCGAACACGTCCAGGTCCGCGCCGCCGTGGGCCTCATCGATCAGCAGTCCGGGCCAGCCCGCCTCCCTGGCGGTGGGCCACAGGTCCGATGACGGCCCGCCCGCCCCGCCGCCGTCGAGCGCCGCGCGCGCCTCCTCGAGCGTCTTGAAGCGCGAGAGCGCCCCGCGGGCGGCCTCGCGCAGGAGAACCTGCTCGTCTGAGAGTGCGAGGTTCATCGTGTGGCCTTTGTTTGGGGGGTGGCCGGGAGGGGGGCCTGCCCCCTTCCCGCCAAAGATGCGAGGTTCATCGTGTGGCCTTTGTTTGGGGGGTGGCCGGGAGGGGGGCCTGCCCCCTTCCCGCCAAAGATGCGAGGTTCATCGTGTGGCCTTTGTTTGGGGGGTGGCCGGGAGGGGGGCCTGCCCCCTTCCCGCCAAAGATGCGAGGTTCATGCCTTTGCAGCCTCCTTGGAACGCAGCTCCGAGAACGGGATGCCCTTGTCCAGGCGCGGCTCGGTGGGCAGCCCCAGCACGCGCTCGCCGATCGTGTTGCGCAGGATCTCTTCGGTGCCCCCCGCGGACTTCAGACCGGGGAGGAAGGAGATCATGTACGCCCACTCGCTGTCCTCAGCGAGTGCGTCGGGGCCGACCACGTCGGCGATCAGGTCCCCGGACTTGATCGCGCCGTTGACGATCGTGACCTTCGCGAGGCCCGCCTCCGGGCCGGGGATCTGGCCGCGCTGCAGCGCGGTGAGGGTGCGGTAGCCGGTGAAGCGCACCGCAAGCAGTTCGGAGGCGATCTCGCCGAGCTGACGGCGCACCTCGGGGTCGCGGCGGGCGTGCTCGTCGGCAGCGATCGCACGGGCGAAGCGGGCCGAGTTGTAGCCAAGGCCCTCGCCGCCGAGGCCGATCGTGACGCGCTCGAACATCAGCGTGGTCAGCGCCGTGCCCCACCCCGCGCCGACTGCCCCCACGACGGCGTCGGCGTCGAGCGCGACGTCGTCGAAGAAGACCTCGTTGAACTCCGCCTCTCCTGAGATCTGGCGCAGGCCGCGCACCGTGACGCCCTCGGCGTCCATCGGCACGATGAACATGGTCAGCCCGTAGTGCTTGGGCACGTCCGCGTCGGTGCGCGCGAGCAGCAGGCCGTAGGCGGCGAACTGCGCGTTGGTGGTCCACACCTTCTGGCCGCTCAACCGCCAGCTGCCGTCCTCCTGCAGGCGCGCGCGGGCCTGCACCGCCGCGAGGTCCGAGCCCGCGGCGGGCTCGGAGAAGAGC
Organism: uncultured Solirubrobacterales bacterium; assembly: GCA_963703395.1. Classification (GTDB taxonomy): domain Bacteria; phylum Actinomycetota; class Thermoleophilia; order Solirubrobacterales; family Solirubrobacteraceae; genus Palsa-744. The sequence goes on from OY969817.1 coordinate 3,385,860, forward strand.
TGGCACCACACCTCGTCGCCGTGCAGCATCGGGCCGAGGTAGCGGCTCTTCTGCTCCTCGGCGCCGTGGGCGATGATCGTCGGGCCCAACATCCCCACGCCGATCGCGTCGAGGATCCCGGGGAGGCCGGCGCGGGCGATCTCCTGGCCGCAGATCAGCTGCTCGATCGGGCCGAGGCCCTGGCCGCCGTACTCCTTCGGCCACGTCACTCCCGCGAGGCCGCCCTCTGCAAGCTTGCCCTGCCAGGCGCGCCGTGCGGCGACGATCTCGTCCTCGTCACGCAGCGCCCCCTCGCCCTGCAAAAGGGGTGCCTCAGACTTGTGCTCCTCGAGCCACGCGCGCACCTGTGCGCGGTAGGCGGCCTGCTCCGGTGTGTCGTCGAGATCCACGTCGCCTCCTTGGTTGACTGACCAGTCAATCGCCTCCCATACGGTACTACCTTCGGGCGGCTCCGTGTGGAGCCTCAAGCGGCGGGGGCGGCACAAGTCGTCCGCGGCGACGGTCGCGGGTGCCACGAGCGCTGCGCGCGCGGCGGCTCAGGCGTAGGGTCGGACCTACCTCCCCCCGGGCCGCGCGGCTCAGGCGTCGGGCGGCATGGGTGCCTCGGGGACGGGGCGCTGGTGGTAGACGTGCTCGAAGGCGTCGTCCAGCAGCGCGCGCGCCTGAGTGCCGGGGGCCGGGGAGTGCAGCAGCACCACGCCGAGGCGCACTCCGTGGCGCTCGGCGGTCGCGACGAGACAGCGACCGGCTTCGACTGTGTAGCCGGTCTTCAGCCCCGTGACCCCGGGGTAGCGGTAGATGAGAAGGGGGTTGTTGTTGTCGAGGTACAGCCGGCCCCCCTTGATCGGGAACGGGCGGACCGCGATGTAGGTGCGCGCAACGTGGGCGATGCGAGGCTGCGCGAGGTCCACGTGCGCGAGCTCGGCGAGGTCGGCGGCGCAGGAGTAGTTGTGGGTGTTGTAGTAGCCGGAGGGGGAGGAGTAGTGGGTGCAGCCCATCCCGAGCGCGGCGGCCTCGAGGTTCATCTCGCCGACGAAGCGCCGTACTGTGCCAGCCACGTGCTGGGCGAGCGCCACCGCGGCGTCGTTGCCGGAGGGGAGCAGCAGGCCATAGAGCAGCGTCTGCGCGCTGACGTGGTGCCCGAGCGGGAGCACCCCGACCTTCGAGCCGCTGGTCGCCTCGGCCTGGCGGGTGACGAGCACGGGAGCGTCCGGGGGGGAGGAGCGCACGGTGAGCAGCGCGGTCATCATCTTCGTGAGGCTCGCGATCCGCAGCCGCGCGAGGGGGTGCAGCTGCCACAGCACCCGGCCGGTGTCGAGGTTGACGAGCAGCCCGGCGCGGGGCGGTTCGTGGAAGGCGAGGTGGAGGGGGTCGGCGGCGGGCTCGGCGAGGTCGAGCGCCAGCGGGGGCCGCCCCAGCGGAAGGCCGGCGGGGGAAAGCGCGGGAGAGGAGGTCCCGGCCCGCCCGCCCGCCACCGCGCGGGCGCCGGCGTGCCGCCCGCGCCGGGCGGCGTCGGAGGCGTGTGCGTGCCACGGGTGGGCGAGCGTGAGGACCACCGCGGCGACCACTACCACAGGGGCCAGCGCGACAGCGGCTACCACCCGCCTGCGGCGGCGGCGAGCCGCCTCGCGGGAGCGCCGGCGGCCGGAGGAGGCGATGAAGGGGGAGTTGCTCACGTCGGGTCGGGCCTCGGGTGGGGACGCGGGTCCGTTGACGTGGCTGGGGGACTGGATGACGGAGGGGGGCTCATCGGCGGGGAGGGGTGAGCAGGGCGCCGAAGATCCCGACGCCCATCAGCACGATCACAAAGATGGATATCGCTCCCTCCAGCGTAAAGCCGTGGGCGGCGATCCCGCTGAGAGTGAGGAAGGCCAGGCCGACGATGAAGAGCGCCGCCACGACCAGCACGACCACGCGGGTCACGGCTGGGGGCGGGTGTGGGGAAGGGCGAGGATCGGCGGAGACTACCCGCGAGCCGGCGGACCGGCCCCCGATCGCCCTACGACGCTCCGCGGGTCCGCTTCACGACGGCCCCGCGCTCACGCCCGATCCACGCCTACCGCCGGCCCTCCGTGCTCACGCCCGTCCCAAGCTTGCCGTCGGCCCCTACGCGCTCACGCCGACCCAAGCCTGCCGCCGGCCCTCCGAGCACGCCCGACCAAGCGTACCGCTGACTCTACGTGCTCACGCCCGACCCACGCCCGCCGCCGCCGGCCGGCCGGCAAGCGCAGGGTCTTCGCCCAGCGGTCCTGTGCCCTCCTGCCGCTGTGGCACGTGACGGTCGGCGTGGTAGGAGGAGCGCACGAGCGGCCCGGCAGCGACGTGGGCGAAGCCGAGCTCATACGCGGCGCGTTCCAGGGCGGCGAACTCTTCCGGGTGCCAGTAGCGCACAACGGGGAGGTGCTGGGCGGAGGGACGCAGGTACTGCCCGACGGTGAGCACCTGCACACCGTGGCGGCGCAGCGCTGCGAAGGCGTCCACAAGCTCCTCGTGGGTCTCGCCGAGGCCGACCATCAGCCCGGACTTGGTGGTCACGGCGGCCCCCCCGAGCTCCTTGGCGAGCCCCAACACGCGGCAGGAACGCGCGAAGGAGGATCCGCGCCGCGCGAGCGGGTAGAGGCGGGGGACGACCTCGACGTTGTGGTTGAACACGTCGGGGCGCTCGGCGAGGACGCGGGCGAGCGGCATCTCGTGCCCCTGGAAGTCGGGGGTGAGCACCTCGATCAGGCAGCCGGGGGCCTGGCGGCGGACCTGGCGGATGACTCCGACGAACGCGGAGGCGCCCTTGTCGGGAAGGTCGTCGCGGTCCACAGAGGTGACGACGGCGTGGCGCAGCCCCATACGCGCGATCGAACGCGCCACGCGCGCGGGCTCCAGCGGATCGTTCCAGGTAGGGCGGCCGGTCTTGACGTTGCAGAACCCGCAGCGCCGGGTGCAGGTGTCGCCGAGGATCATGAACGTGGCGGTCCCCCGCTCCCAGCACTCACCGACGTTGGGGCACGCGGCCTCCTGACAGACGGTGTGCAGGCCCTCCTCACGGATCAGCTGCGTGAGCGCGCGGTAGCGCGCGCCGCCGGGCGCGGGCACCTTCAGCCAGGGCGGCTTGCGCTCGCGCAGGGGCCGCACGTCGGGCCCAAGCACCTCCAGCACGTCCATCCCCCCGGGGTTCGCCCGCGAGCGTGTGGGAGCGGCCGAGCTCACGCGGGCACCGCCTCTTTTACTTTGGGATCGTCCGCGTGGGACGGTTCCGCCCCACGGTGGTGGGCGCGGGGCATCGTGCCCCGCGGCGGGGCGTTGGGCGCCGGTCCCTCCAACCCGAGCCGTCGCGGTGAGACGAGCCGCTGGCGCCGGCCGTGGGCCTCGCAGAAGCGGTGGGCGACGCGCCGCCGGAAGCAGGCCAGGGCCGTCCGAGCGCACGCGGACTCGCTGCCGTCCTGCTCCAGCTCGACGGCGATCGAGGTCATGGCGACGTCGGGCAGTCCGCAGGCGACGACCCAAGAGAAGGGCTCGAGGTCGTTGTTCACGTTGATCGCGAACCCATGCGTGGAGACTCCACGAGAAACGTGAACTCCGAGCGAGGCGATCTTGCGCTCTCCCACCCACACGCCGGTGTAGTCAGGCCCGTCCTGGGGCCGGGAGTGGGCCCCAATGCCTTCCTCGGCGAGCGCCGCGACGATTGCGTCCTCGATCGTGCGCAGGTGCGCGATGACGTCAGTGGTGCCCATGATCGGGTAGCCGACGAGCTGGCCGAGACCGTGGTAAGTGACGCGCCCGCCGCGGTCGGTGGACACGACCTCGATCCCGCGCGCGCGATAGAAGTCCTCGCCAAGGGTCAGCTCGTCCGTCCGGGAGCGCCGCCCGCGGGTGTAGACGGGAGGGTGCTCGAGCAGCAGCAGCGTGTCGGGCAGCTCTCCGGCCTGGCGGCGCGTGCAGATGGCCTCCTGCATGGCGAGCGCCTCGCGGTAGGGAATCGTGCCGAGGTGGCAGACCCAGATGTCGTTGGGAGAGCGACGACCTTGATTCATTTGCCGCCTCTGGTGGTAGCATATTCAGTACGCCAAGATGAGTTCTATGTCTTTGCTCATCCGAAAAAGGCTCGGTTCACCGGGCCTTTTTCTTTTGTAGGGCGCTCCGGCGGGCATCGAGGCCGACTCCCGCCGGAACGGGGACCATCACAACGCCAGCGCGGCCGGCTCCTCCAGCAGCTCTCGGACACGGGCGAGGAAGCGGGCGGCGTCGGCGCCGTAGAGGATGCGGTGGTCGCAGGCGAGCGTGAGCGCCATCGTGTTGCGGGCGACGAGCTCTCCGTCGCGTACGACCGCCCTTGGCCCCAGCGAGCCGACGGAGAGGATCCCGGCCTGCGGGGGGTTGACGATCGCGGTGAAGCTGCGCACGCCGTACATCCCAAGGTTGGAGACCGTGAAGGTGCCGCCACCCAGCTCGGGCGGAGTGATCGTGCCGGCGCGCACGCGCTCGGCCAGGGCGCGGGTCTCGCGGGCGATCTCGCCGAGCGACTTGAGGTCGGCGTCGAAGACGGTGGGCACCACCAGCGCTCCGCCCAGCGGATCGTCGGAGTCGGCCGCCACGGCGACTCCGACGTTTACGCGGGAGTGCAGTTGCAGGCGCCCGTCGCGGTAGGAGCCGTTGGCGCGGGGGTGCTCGCGCAGGGCTAGGGCGCAGGCCTTGACGACCATGTCGTTGTAGGTGGGCGCCTGCGCGGGGGAGAGGCGCTTGAGCTCGGTGCGCAGCGCCACGCAGGGCTCCATGTCGATCTCGGCCTGCAGGGCGAAGTCGGGGATCGTGGCCTTCGACTCGGCCATCCGTCGCGCGATCGTCTGCTGGGTGCGGGTCAGCTCCACGACGGTCGTCTCACCCTTGGCGGTGGCCACACGCTCCGCAAGCGTCGCCGGCACGGGCGGTACGCCACCTGACTCCGGAGCCGGTGCGTCGCCTGCCGGGGAGACGGGATCCCGCGTCCTCTCGCCCGCTGCTGCGGCGCCCGCCACCTGGACGTCAGCCTTCACGATCCGCCCTCCGGGACCGGTGCCGGTGAGGGCATGCAGGTCGACGCCGCGCTCGCGGGCGATCCTTCTGGCAAGCGGCGAGGCCTTCACGCGCTCGCCGTCGCTCGCGGTGGCGTCCTCCGCCTCAGACGGAGCCGTGCCCGGGGAGGGTTTGGCTGCCGCACCCACCGGGCCTGGGACGGATTGCGCCTGCCCGTTTGGCTGCGTCTTCGCGGCGCCCGGCACGTCGGCGCCGGCCGCGTCCCCGACGTGCGCGATGGTCTGCCCGACCGGAAGCGTGTCGCCCTCCTGTGCGACGATTTGGAGGACGCCCTCCTGATCGGACTCGTAGACCATGGCCGCCTTGTCGGTCTCGATTTCGACCAGCTCCTCGCCGCGGCGGACGTGCTCGCCGTCGCGCTTGAGCCAGCGCAGCACGGTGCCCTCCTCCATCGTGTCTGAGAGTCGGGGCATGACGATCTCGGCCATCAACGCCTCACCGGTCTATCGCTTGTCCCGTGGCGGCCATCAACGACTCACCGGTCGCTCGCCTGGCCCGTGGCGACCGCCGAGCTACGCCGGGCAGCCCTCTCGCCATTCGTGGACCCCGCTCCATCCTGGGGCGGTACCTGCCCAAGAACCTCCAGCGCCGCGCGCACGACGTCGGGCTCGTGCGGGAAGGCGATCTCCTCGAGCGGCTTGGAGTAGGGCATCGGCGCGTCCGCGCCGGTAACGCGCCGGACGGGGGCGTCGAGATCGTCGAAGGCCTGCTCGGAGACGAGCGCGCCGAGGTTGGCGGCGACCCCGCCGTGGGGCCAGCCCTCCTCGACGACCACGCAGCGGTTGGTCTTGGCGACCGAGCGCAGGATCGCGTCGAGGTCGAGCGGGCGCAGGGTGCGGGGGTCGATCACCTCGGCCTGCACGCCGTGCTCCCGCGCGAGCGTCTCCGCCGCGCGCTCCGCGGTGAGGGCCATCCGCGAGATGCCGACGATCGTCACGTCCGACCCCTCGCGGCGCACGGCGGCGCGGCCGAAGTCGAGGAGGTGGTCCTCCCCGTCGGGCACCTCGCCGCGCTGGCCGTAAAGCGACTCGTGCTCGATGAAGATCACGGGGTTCTCGTCGCGGATCGCCGCCTTCAAGAGGCCCTTGGCGTCGGCGGGGGTCGAGGGGACTGCGACGAGCAGCCCGGGCACGTGCATGAAGATCGCCTCCAGGCAGTGGGAGTGCGTCGGACCCAACTGGTGGCCCGCGCCCTGGGGCATCCGCACCACCAGCGGCACGCGGACCTGCCCGCCGAACATGTAGTGGATGTGGGCGGCGTGGTTGACGATCTGGTCGAGGGCGAGCAGCGCAAAGTTGATCGTCATCAGCTCGACCACCGGGCGCAGGCCGACCATCGCGGCGCCGACGCCGACGCCGACGATCGTGTTCTCGGAGATCGGGGTGTCGCGCACGCGCCGCTCGCCAAACTCCTCCAGGAGGCCGTCGGTGACCTTGAAGGCGCCGCCGAACACGCCGATGTCCTCGCCCATCAGCACGACGCGCTCGTCGCGCGCAAGCTCCTCGCGCAGCGCCGCGTTCAGGGCCTCGCGGTAGCGCATCGTGGTCATGAAACGCCCCTGCCCGCCTCACTGGTCATGGAGCGTCTACACACCCCGCGACGGCGATCGAGGAGCCCGTACGCTCGCGGGGCCATCAGGCGTCCTCGCCCGCTTGCAGGGCGCTCGTGATCTGCTGCGGAATCTCCTCGGCGCCGACCTGCTCGCTCGCCACCTGCTCGCCGCCCTGCGGCTGGGAGGTCCGCACCGAGTACCACCCGCGGACCTGGTCGCCGAGCACGTACACGTTGTCGTACAGCGACTCCGGCGCCGGGAACGGGGAGGCCTCCGCGAAGGCGACGGCCTCGTCCACCTGCGCGCGCGCCCGCTCGTCGATCCGCTCGCGCTCGGCCGCGTCGAGGACCCCCTCGCGCTCCAGGCGCTCGCCGAAGGCGGGGATCGGGTCGCGCTCGCGCCATTGGGCCACCTCCTCCTTGGAGCGGTAGGACTCGGGGTCGGCCATCGAGTGGCCGCGGAAGCGGTAGGTGACGGCCTCGACGAGCACCGGGCGGCGCTCTTCGCGCACCTGGCGGACCGCCTCGCAGACCGCGGCGTGAGTGTCGAGCACGTCCATCCCGTCGCAGCGCATCCCAGGGACGCCAAGGCTCTCGCCCTTGCGCTGCAGGTCGGTGACGGCGGAGTGGCGCTTCAGCGAGGTGCCCATCCCGAACTGGTTGTTGGTGACCATGAACACCACCGGCAGCCGCCATAGCGCAGCGAGGTTGAGCGTCTCGCCGAAGGTGCCCTGGTTGGAGGCGCCGTCGCCGAACGTGCAGAGCGTCACGTCGTCCTCGCCGCGGTAGTCGCTCGCCAGGGCGATGCCGGCCGCGATCGGGAGGTTGCCCCCCACGATCCCGTAGCCGCCCATGAAGCGGCGCTGCAAGTCAAACATGTGCATCGAGCCGCCGCGCCCGCCCGAGCAGCCGTCGACGCGCCCGAACAGCTCGGCCATCACGTTCTGAGGCGGGGTGCCACGCACGAGCCCGTGGCCGTGGGAGCGGTAGGTGGAGATCAGGTAGTCGCTCGCGCGCAGCGCCCGCGCGCTTCCCACGATCGTGGCCTCCTCGCCGATCGAGAGGTGCAGGAACCCGCCGACCTTCGCCCGCGCGTACATCTCGCCCGCGCGCTCCTCGAAGCGGCGGATCAGCGTCATCGTGGCCAGCCACTCGCGCGCCGTCTCGGGGTCGGGCAGGGGATGGCTCATCCGTGCTCCACGGTAGCCCAGCGGGCGATGAACTCCTCGGCGGCGAGCTGCGCGAGGTCCGCCCGCAGCGCCCGCGCGCGCCGCGCCGCCTGCTGCGGGGGGCAGTCCCAGAACAGCACCACCTCTCCACCGTCGATCTCGACGACCTCGAGGTGGTCAACGCGCTCGGGGTCGGCGAGCAGCGCGGGCGCCCACCCCCCGCGTCTGACGATCAGTCGGTAGGCGCGGTTGGCTCTCATCGAATCAGCCGGTGGGCGCGGTTGGCTCTCATGGAACTAGCCGGTGGGCGCGGTTGGCCCTCATCGCGCAGGGGCGCCCGTCAGCAGCTCCGCCGCGTCTTCCAGTAAGCGCTCACCGGCGAGGACTCGCTCGCCAATCCGGACGGCCGGGACGTCCGTCACCCCGAGCTGGGCGGCCTCGACCGTGGCGGTGGCCAGCCGCTCGCGGACCGACGTCAGCTCAGTCCCCTTGAGGACAGCGGCCGGGTGCATCTCGCAGGCGGCGGCGGCGATCAACACAGTGTCGGGATCCGCAAGGGAGCGGCCGCCGGCGAACGCCTGGCGGAAGGCGGCCTGCGCGAAGGGCACCGTGCGGCCGATGGACTTCGCGTAGGTGGCGGCGCGCATCGCCAGCTCGCTGTCGAACGGGAACGGCTCCGGCCAGCGCAGCGGCTGCAGGCCGAGCTCCCGCGCCCGACGCTCGACCTCCGCACGGAAGACCTGCTCCTCGGTCTCGCATCGGTACGCCTCGAAGGCCTCCGCGCCGGGCAGCTCGCGGGCGAGCACCGGCTGCCACTCGGCCGGTCCGGGCAGCACGTGCAGGACGCGCTCGGCGGCGAGGTACGCGAGCGGGCTCGACAGATCGAAGTAGAAGGCGCAGTTCACTGAGCAGAGCGTAACTCGCGTCCGCGCAGCAAGGAACCGGCGCCCGGGACACCGCCTGTCGGCGTTCGATCTGCGATCGCCCTTGCGTCCGCGCCTCGCTCGACCCTCGACTGCCCCAGACGCACGCCCCTATCGGGATAGTGCGTATCCGGTTGGCTCAGGCTGCCTTGTTGTGGTGGGTGATCTGCGTGTAGGTCGTGGGGTCGTGTAGGGCGCTGAGCCCGAGTAGGGTCTGGAAGGCGGCCATCGGGGTATCGCGGCGGTTGTGACGGAAGGCGTACTCGTCGAGGTAGACCGGCAGGTGCTTGTCTGAGACGCTTCTGTGGGTTCCGTGCATCCATGCCTTGAGGTTGGATATCGCGCGATGCACTCGTGGCAGCAGTTGCTCGTCTTTCGGGATGCTCGCGACCTTGCGTGGGCGATGCTCATAGCCGAGTTTGGGTAGGCCGTTGTAGGAGAACAGCCCGTCGGTGTGGATGATCGCCCCAGGCGCGGTCGTGTCGGTCGTAAACGCCTCAAGGGTGGTGGCTTGTGAGTTGGGCAGCATCTGTAGTCGCAGGCGTCCTGAGCCTTGGCCGCGGACCTCGATCGCAGCGCCGATCAGCGCCTTCTTGCCGTGTTGGCGGCCACCTTTGAGGTTGTCCTCGTGGCCGCCGAGGAAGAACTCGTCGATCTCGACCTCGCCGGTCAAAAGGTCACGCTCCGGGGCGACCATCGCACGCCTGAGCTTCTGCAGGATCAGCCACGCGGTCTCATAACGCGACAGCGCCAGCTGGCGCTGCAGCTGCTTGGCCGAGATCCCCGGATGATGCGTAGCGACCAGGTAGGCCGCCCAGAACCACGTGCGTAGCGGCGTGCGCGTAGCGTGCATCACCGTCCCCGCCGTCACCGACGTCTGCAGGTCACAATCCGAGCACTGCCACAGATGCCGGCGCTCCAGCACCCACACCCGCCGGCCGCCGCAACCGGGGCACACGAACCCCTCAGGCCAGCGACAAGCCGCCAGATACTCAAGGCACACGGCCTCAGATGCGAAACGGTCTTGGAACTCCATGATCGATCGCGGAAAGTCTTGCCGACCCACCGGCGCACCGTACAACCACTACCTGACGGAACCGGATACGCACTATCGGGATAGGCCCTCAGCCGTGGATCAGCCAGCCGTCGGCGGCGCGTGCGGCCTCCATCACGGCCTCCGAGAGGGTGGGGTGGCCGTGGACGATGCGGGCGACCTCAGGGAAGCCGCCCTCCAGGGCGCGCACGTTGACGAGCTCCTGGATCAGCTCGGTGGCGCGCGCGCCGACGATGTGCCCGCCGAGCAGCTCGCCGTAGCGGGACTCGCCCACCAGCTTGACGAGGCCCGAGCGGTCGCCGTAGACGATGCCGCCCCCCACGGCGCCGTAGGGGACTTTGCCGACCACCACGTCGTAGCCCTGCTCGCGCGCCTGCTCCTCAGTGAGGCCGAAGGAGCCGACGTTGGGTGTGCAGAACGTGGCGCGGGGGATGTCGATGAGGGAGAGCGGATGGGTGGGCAGGCCGGCGGCGTCCTCGACGGCGATGACGCCCTCGTCGGAGGCCTTGTGCGCGAGCGCGGGCCCGGGCACGAGGTCGCCGATCGCGTAGACCCCGCGGGCGGTCGTGCGCAGCGCGCCGTCAACCTGGACGAGCCCGTGCTCGTCGAGCTGCACGCCCGCGGCGGCGAGCCCGAGCGCCGGCACGTCCGGGCCGCGACCGGCGGCGATCACGAGGTAGTCCGCCTCGGCGGACTCGCTCCCGTCGGAGGCGCCCCCGCTGGTCCCACTCCCGCTGGTCCCACTCCTGCTGGCCCCGCTCCCGCCGGACCCGCCGGTGTACGCAAAGCTCACCCCCGTCTCGCCGGCGCGCACCCCCTCGATCGGGGTCCCGGTGAAGACCTGGATGCCCTGGCGTTTGAGACCGCGCTCCACAAGGCGCGAGATGTCGGCGTCCTCGGTGGGGAGCACTCGGTCAAGCACCTCGAACAGCAGCACTTCGCTCCCCAGCCGCGCGAAGCCGGAGGCGATCTCCGCGCCGGAGGCCCCGGCCCCCACGACGGCGAGGCGCGCGGGCAGCTGCGCCAGGGCCCACGCTTGCTCGGTGCCGATCACTCGCCCGCCGAGCTCCACTCCGGGGATCGAGCGCCCCACGGAGCCGGTCGCGAGGATTACGGTCGCGGCCTCGATCTCCTCGCCGCCGACTCGCACCTTGATGGGGGCCCTGCCCGCCTCACCGTTGCCGGTAGCACCGCCGTTGACGCTGGTGCCCGCGCCGCCGCCCTCGCCAGGGGCGGGGGCAAGCGAGGCCTCACCGGCGATCACCTCGACCCCGTTCTTCTTGAAGAGCGTCCCCACGCCGCCGGTGAGGGTTCCCACGACCTTCTCGCGCCGCGCCTGCACCGCGGCGTAGTCGACCTCGACCCCCGCCACGGTCAGGCCGTACTCCCCCGCCTCGCGGATCTCGCTGAGCAGGTCGGCGGAGCGCAGCACGGCCTTGGCGGGGATGCATGCGTAGTTCAGGCAGCGACCCCCGAGCTTGTCCTGCTCGATCACCACCGTCTTCATGCCGAGCTGGGCGGCACGGATCGCCGCGACGTACCCACCGGGCCCCGCGCCGATCACAATGCAGTCGTAGGGGGAGTCCGCCACCGTGCGCGAGCCTATCGCAGCGGCCGCTCGCCGGCCTGAATCCTGCCCATCACCCGCACTAGCTTCCAGAACAGCCAGCCGCCGAGCAGGATGGACAGCAGGCAGACCACGGCGCCGAGGATCGTGGAGGCGACCACGAGCGCCAGGGAGGTCACGAGGATCTGGAAGGCCAGCAGCCCCTCGAAGCCAAGCACCGCCCAGTAGTGCCGGCCGTACATCCTCCACGCGAGCGCCGCCAGCACGATCGCCAGGAAGGCGCCGCCGGGAACGGACCCTCCGTGGCGGCGCAGGTCGTGGATGGTGAGCACCCCCACCGCAACTCCGACCGCGAGCAGGCCTGCTACCACCACGGCGACCATCAGCGCCGCGGGGCGCTCGTCCTCACCCAGCGGCTGGAGCGCGGCGCGGGCGAGCTCGTCCCTCAATTCCGTGCGCGAGCGCGAATCTCGCTCGCCACCAGTGCCAGTAGGCGGTGTGTCGTCGAATCCGTCGCTCACGGTCGATTGCGCCTCCGGCTAACGGGCGGCAAGCTCGCTCTCCAGGGTGTGCGCGCCGAGCACCTTGCGCAGAGTGTGCGCGGCCAGTTCGGGGTCCGCCGCATCGGCGATCGCCCGTACGACGGCCACGCGCCGGGCGCCGGCTTCGATCGCTGTCTCGACGTTGCCTGCATCGATGCCGCCGATCGCAAAGAACGGCAGTCGCGAGTACCTGGCGGCGTAGCGGACGAGCTCCAGACCGACCGCCTGGCGACCGGGCTTCGTGGGTGTTGCGTGAACGGGACCCACGCCGATGTAGTCCACGTTCCCCACGCTCCCGCGGCCGGCCCTCGCGGCCGCATCGAACCCTGCCGTGGCCGCGTCGATCTCCATCGAGGCATGGGTGGAGAGGCCGATCACCATGTCCGGGCCGACCAGCTCCCGCACCTGCGCGACCGGCATGTCCTCCTGGCCGACGTGCACCCCGTCGGCCCCCGCCTCCAGCGCCACCGCGGGGCGGTCGTTGACGACGAAGAGTGCTCCACGCTGCTCGCATAGGGCACCGACGGCGTGCGCCACCGCCGTCAGCTCCTCGTCGGAGAGGTGCTTGTCGCGCAGCTGCACGACGTCCACGCCGCCCGCGATGGCCGCGCCCACTACCCCCAGGAGCCGCCGGCGGCCCGGTTCGGAATCGCAGACCAGGTACAGGCGCGCCGCCGCGAGGCGCGTACGTCTCTCGGTGCCTACGTCGTGGTCGGACACGAGATCAAGTCTCGCATGGGTGTCGTCGCTCGCAATCCCGTGGGTTCCGTCCGGAGCGATCGGCTGCCAGCGTCAGCCTGCCAGCGCAGCGAGCCGACGGACGGTTGGATCCTCAGGCCCAAGGATGCTCGCAACCAATGAGCTCGCCCGTGAGATATCGGCTGCGCCTGCTTCCGCGACTGCCTCGATGTCCGCCCAATCCTTGGTTCGGTCGAGCAACACCTTGAACACGACCAGCGCCGTGCATCCGAGCACCGGGATGGTACGACCGCTGAACGGGACCTCGCGCACTTCTTCGGCGGCCTCGCGGTGGAATCGGTGAATGTCGAGGAATACGTCGATCGGCGTGTCCTCCCACCACACCCGCACCTGACCTTCGCGCTCCGCCGCTTGGATGTCAGCGGCGCTCACCGCCACTGCCTCGGGGAGGGCCGAGAGAACCTCGGGGGCTCTTACGGGCTCGGCAAAGACATTCACGTCCAGGTCGCGTGTGCCACGTGGCTCTTCTGTGCAGTACGCGAGCGCGATCGCACCGCCGAAGGCGTGGGGGAAGCGGGCGGCGGAGAGAGCGTCGTGGACCGCCAGCAGCCGATCGGCAAGAACGCTCAACTGGCGATCCGGTTCAACGGCGGGTACGCGAGCTGTCCGCGTCGCCGCTGAGGCAGCGCCTCCGCCAGGTCGAGCACCTGCTCGAGGATGCGTCCGGCCCGTACCGGGTCAACCGCGTGCGCGGGCTCAACCCCCAGCTGCAGGCCGGCGGCCGCGGCGATGCGTGCAAGCGCGTCGACGCCCGGCTGCCGATGCCCACGCTCGTAGGCGTTGACGACCGATCGCGTCAGTCCGGCCCGCCGCGCGAGCTCCGCCTGGTTGAGGCCACTCTGCCGGCGGATCTCACCAATCAGCCTGCCTGCTGCCTGCGTGCCTCTCATGATGCTTATGTTAGCGTATACGCGAACGTTTGGAAGGGCGTGTGAGAGGACGCCCGGGGGCTAGCATCAATCCCATGTCACCCGACGCTCCAACGGCCGACGTCGCCATTGTCGGCGGTGGCGTCATCGGCCTTGCCGTCGCCTGGCGGGCGCGGCTGCGTGAAATGTCCGTCGTCGTGCTCGAGCGGGGCGCGATCGGCGAGGAGTGCGCTTCGGGCGTCGCCGCCGGGATGCTCGCCCCCGTCTCCGAGGTCGAGTTCGGGAAGGCCGGGCGGTGGGTGCTCGAGCTCGGGCTGCGCTCCGCGCGCATGTGGCCCGGCTTCGCCGCCGAGCTGGCGCATGCCGCCGGCGTCGAGGTCGGGCTGCGCCAGACCGGCACGCTGGTCCTGGCGCGCGATGAGGACGAGGCGCGCGAGCTGGAGCGCCAGCTCGCCTTCCGCGAGTCGCTCGGGCTGCGCTCCACGCGGCTGCGGCCCAGCGCCGCGCGCGAGCTCGAGCCCGCGCTGGCGCCGACCGTGCGGCTGGCGCTGGAGGCGCCCGACGACCACAGCGTCGACCCCCGACTCGTGCTCGCCGCGCTGCGTCGCGCCTGCGAGCTCAGCGGGGTGCGGGTGCGCGAGCACTCTCCCGTGGCGCGCGTCGAGCTGGACGGGCCGGGCGTGCGCGTGGTGGGAGTGACCCTCGCCAACGGTGAGCGCGTGCTCGCCGGCCAGGTCGTGCTCGCCGCCGGCGCGTGGACCGCCGAGGTCGAGGGGCTCCCGCCTCAGGCGCGTGTACCCGTGCGGCCCCTCAAGGGGCAGATCCTGCGGCTGCGCGATCCCTCCGGCCCGGGCCTGCTGCAGCGCGTCGTGCGCTTCGAGGGCGGCTACCTCGTGCCCCGCGGCGATGGGCGCTACGTGCTCGGCGCCACCGTCGAGGAGCGCGGCTTCGAGGACCAGCCCACCGCCGGTGGGGTCTACGAGCTGCTGCGCGACGCCCGCGAGCTCGTGCCCGGCGTCCTCGAGCTGCAGATCGAGGAGCTCTCCGTCGGGTTCCGCCCTTCCACTCCTGACAACGCCCCTGTGCTGGGCCCCGGCGCGGTGGACGGGCTCGTGTGGGCCACCGGGCACCACCGCAACGGCATCCTGCTCGCCCCTCTCACCGCGGAGCTCCTCGCGGGCGCGCTCACCGGCTCCACGCCCGGGGACGAGGAGCATCGCGCGCTTCTCTGCGTATGCGACCCCTCGCGCTTTGGGCCTGACCCCGGTCACGCCATGCGAACGCCGACCGGACCCCCTGTGGGGGTCCTCTCATGATTTTCCTGAACGGGCAGGACTCCGACCTGCGACCCGGCGAGACCGTGGTCGGTGCGCTTGCGCGGCTCGGGCTGTCCGTCGCTGCGCGTGGGGTCGCCGTCGCCGTCGATGGCGAGGTCGTTCCCCGTGCCGCCTGGGAGACCTTTGCGCTCTCCCCGGACGCCCACGTGGAGGTGCTCACCGCGATGCAGGGAGGATGATCTGACGATGGCGTCTTCCACCGTCCCCACCGACACCGACACCGACCCGTTCGTGCTCGCCGGGCGCACGCTGCACTCGCGCCTGCTGCTCGGCACCGGCGGGTTCACGTCGCTCGAGCTGATGGCCGAGGCGGTCCGCGCCAGCGGCAGCGAGCTCGTGACCGTCGCGCTGCGGCGCATCGACACGGACGCGCGCGGGTCGCTGATCGACGTGCTCGCCGACGTCGGCGTGGAGCTGCTGCCCAACACCGCCGGCTGCCACACCGCCCGCGACGCCGTGCTCACCGCGCGCCTCGCCCGCGAGGCCTTCGCCACCGACTGGATCAAGCTCGAGGTGATCGGCGACGAGGACACCCTCCTGCCCGACGCCCCCGAGCTGCTGCGCGCCGCCGAGGAGCTGGTCGACGAGGGCTTCGTCGTGCTCCCCTACACCACCGACGACCCCGTTCTCGCGCGGCGCCTGCAGGACGTCGGCTGCGCTGCCGTGATGCCGCTCGGCGCTCCCATCGGTTCCGGCATGGGCATCCGCAACCCCTACAACCTCGCCCTCCTGCGGGACGCCGTGCACGTGCCCGTCGTGCTCGACGCCGGCATCGGCACCGCCTCCGACGCCGCGCTCGCGATGGAGCTCGGCTGTGACGCTGTGATGGCGGCCTCCGCGATCTCCCGTGCTCAGGACCCCGTGCGCATGGCCCGCGCCATGCGCCACGCCGTGCACGCCGGGCGCCTCGCCCGTGCCGCCGGTCGCATCCCGCGGCGGCTGTACGCCACGGCCTCCACGCCCAAGGCGGGCCTGGCGGAGTTCCCTGACTTAACGACTTCGATCGTGCCGCAACGTGGGGGCGGGCTCCCCCCGGGCCCCCTCCCGGAGCCACGCCGGGTGGCCGCCGCGGCGCAGCGCTACTTCACAACTTCGATAGTGCCGTTCATCGTCGTCGGGTGAATCGTGCACACGTAGTGGATGACCCCCGGCTTCGTCATCTTGAATTCGACCGCGTGGCCTTCGCTGAAGTCCTTCGAGGCGAACGAGATCGGGCCGCCCTTGCTGGTCACGTTGTGTTCGACCGGGTCGTAGTTCGTCCACTTGATCGTGCTGCCCGCCTTGACCCTCACCGTGTCCGGGTCGATCGCGATGTTGCGGTAGGCGATCTGCACCGCCCCGCTCTGCACCGGCTCCGAGGACGAGGGGGTGGCGTACTTCGGGGTCGTGACAGCTTTCAGCCCGCGGCTCGAGGTGCTCTTGGCCGTGGTCGCGGCGTTGCCCGTCGAGCTCGAGCTGCTCGACCCACAGCCCGCGGCCACCACGAGCGCCGCGCACGCCGCCGCGACGGACATGCCTCTCCTCACCGTTGCTCCTTGACCCTCGCCTCTCTGCACGGCGTCAGCCTAGCCTAGACTGGCGCTCCCATGACGCGCCCCTCCTCCCCTCCCGACGACGCGTCCGCGCTGCCCGATTCCCCCCCGCTCGCGTCCGCTCCCCGCCACTACCTCACAGGCGGTGAGCTGAGCGCCGCCGAGCTCGACGCTCTGCTCGCGCGCGCCGCCGCGCTGAAGGCCGCGCCGCTCTCCTCCCGCGCCCTCGCCGGGCGCAGCGTCGCGCTGATCTTCGAGAAGCCCTCGACGCGCACCCGCGTGTCGTTCGAGGTGGGTATCCACGAGCTGGGTGGCCACGCGGTCGTGCTGCGCAGCGATGAGCTGCAGCTCTCGCGCGGCGAGGCGCCGCGCGACACGGCGCTGGTGCTCTCCAGGCACGTCGCGGCGGTGGGGCTGCGCACCGGAGGACACGATGTGCTCGAGGAGCTCGCCGCCTACAGCACGGTGCCGATCCTCAACATGCTCAGCGCTCGCCACCACCCGTGTCAGGTGCTCGCCGACCTGCTCACGGTGCGCGAGGCGTGCGGTGCGCTTGAGGGACTGCGGCTGGCGTACGTGGGCGACGGCAACAACGTCGCCCGCTCGCTTGCCGTGCTCGGCACGCTCGCCGGGATGCACGTCGCCGTGGCCTCGCCCACTGGCTACACACTGGAGCACGACCTTGCCCTGCCCGCCGGCGCCAGCGGGCGACTGACGCTGCACTCCGACCCGTACGAGGCGGCGCAGGGGGCCTGCGCGGTGTACACGGACGTGTGGGTGAGCATGGGCGATGAGGCCACCGCGCACGAGCGCCGCGCCGCGCTGGCGGACTACCGCGTCGACGACGCGCTGCTGGACGCGGCGGCGCCGGGCGCGTTCGCGATGCACGACCTGCCCGCGCACCCCGGCGAGGAGATCACGGCCGAGGTGATGTACGGCCCGCGCCAGCGCATCTGGGAGCAGGCCGAGAACCGTCGCCACGCCCAGAAGGCGCTGCTGGAGCTGCTGGTGGGTGGCGCCGACGGCCCGAACGTCATGGGCTTGCTCTCGCCACTGGCGGACCCCTCCTCGTGAGCGCCGCCGATCGCCCCGGTGCCGCCGCGTCCTCCCGCGCGGCCAGGCCCGAGCGCGGCCAGGAGCTCGAGCTGAAGATCGACTCGCTCGCCTACGGGGGCGAGGGCGTCGCGCGCCTGGGGCCCGCCGGCTACGTCGTGTTCGTCGCCGGCGCCGTCCCCGGCGATCGCGTGCGCGCCCTCGTCTACAAGCGCAAGCGCACCTACGCCCACGCTCGCACGCTCGAGGTGCTCAGGCCCAGCCCCGAGCGGATCCCCCCGCTCGCCGACCACCCCGGCGTACCGTGGCAGGTGCTCCCCTACGAGCGTCAGCTTGAGATCAAGCAGGGGCAGGCCCAGGACGCGCTGCGGCGGCTTGGCGGCTTCGAGGGCTTCGAGGTCGAACCGATCGTGCCCGCGCTGGAACCCTGGCGCTACCGCAACAAGCTCGAGTACTCCTTCGGCCACGACCTCCGTACCGGGGAGCTCGTGTGCGGCTTTCACGCTCCCGCCGGCTGGAACCGGGTGCTGGCGATCGAGGACTGCCTGCTCGCCTCCGTCCGCGGCAACCTCGCCCGCCGCGTCGCCGCACGCTGGTGCGGCGAGCAGGGCTTGCGCGCGTGGAGCCGCGGCGGCGAGGAGGGGGGCGGCCTCGCCGACGGCGCTCCCCGGCCGGACACCGAGGCGCCGGGGGCTCCGGAGGCGCCCCGGGACAGGTCCGCGCAGGACAGGACCGGGCCGGGGCCCGACGGCCGCGCGCAGCTGCGCAACCTCGTGGTGCGCGAGGGCCGGCGCACCGACCGCCTGCAGGTCCGCATCGTCACCACCGACGGCGCGCTCGACGCCCCCTCGCTCGCAGCGGCGCTCGCTGCGGAGCTGGGGGAGCAGCACCTCTCGGGGGTGCTGTGGACACGCTCGCGCCAGCTCGCCGAGACGACCGCCGGCGGGGAGACCGAGCTCGTGTGGGGGGACGCCGAGCTACCGGAGCGCCTCGGCGAGCTCGAGCTGCGCATCTCCCCCGAGGCGTTCTTCCAGACCAACACCGAGATGGCCGAGGTCCTCTACGGGATCGCCGCCGAGTTCTCCGCTCTGGAGGGGTGGGAGCGGGTGTATGACCTCTACTGCGGGATCGGCACCATCGCGCTCGCCCTCGCCCCCCGCGCCGGCGAGGTGTGGGGGATCGAGCTCGTCGAGCAGGCCGTCGCCGACGCGATCGCCGCCGCGCGGCGCAACGAGATTTCTAACGCTCACTTCTTCGCCGGCGACGCCCGCCTCGCACTCCCCGAGCTGCTTGCGCGCGCCGGGCGCCCCGACCTGCTCGTCGTCGACCCTCCCCGCGCCGGTCTCTCCGCGAAAGTCGTGCGCCGCATCATCGAGGCCGCCCCCCGGCGGATCGTCTACATCTCCTGCAACCCCACGACCCTCGCCCCGAACGCCGCCCAGCTCGTCGAGGCCGGCTGGGCCCTGCGCCGCGTGCGGCCCGTGGACATGTTCCCGCAGACGCACCACGTGGAGTGCGTCGCGCTGCTCGAACGCCAGGGCGCGGCAACGGGCTCCGGGGCGAACGACACGGGCTCCGGGGCGAACGACGCGGGGCCGGGCGCTGAGGCAGAGGCCAACGTCGAGGCGCGCGCCGAAGGGGAGCCCCAGACCGGCGGCAGATAGGCTCCCACCCCGATGCGCGCCGTCACCATTCGCGAGCAGGAGATCGAGATCGAGGAGCACCCGGACCCCGTGCCGGGGGCGGGCGAGGTGCTTGTGCGCGTACGCGCCGCGGGGCTCAACGGCGCCGACATGATGCAGCGACGCGGGCTCTACCCCGCGCCCCCCGGCTCTCCGCAGGACATCCCCGGCCTGGAGCTCGCCGGTGAGGTGGCCGCGCTCGGCCTCGGTGCGGAGCGCTTCGCGCTCGGGGACCGTGTGATGGCGATCGTCGGTGGGGGTGGCCAGGCCGAGCTTGCCGCCGTCCACGAGCGCCAGCTGATGCCCGTCCCCGACGCCCTGGACTGGCCCGCCGCCGGTGGGCTGCCGGAGGTCTTCACCACCGCCCACGACGCGCTCTTTACTCAGGCGCAGCTGCGCCCCGGCGAGCGTGTGCTCGTGCACGGCGGCGCCGGTGGCGTCGGCACCGCCGCCATCCAACTCGCGCGTGCGACGGGGGCGAGCGTGACCGCGACCGTGCGCCGCGAGGAGCTGCGCGAGGCCGTCGCCGCGCTCGGCGCCCGGGCGGTCGCGCCGGAGGGCTTCGCCGAGCAGGGACCCTTCGACGTGATCCTGGAGCTCGTCGGCGCGCCCAACGTGCCCGAGAACCTGAGCGCGCTCGCAACCGGCGGGCGGGTCGTGGTGATCGGGGTCTCCGCCGGCGCGAAGTCCGAGTTGAACCTGCTCGCGCTGATGGGCAAGCGCGCGCGCATCCACGGCTCGACCCTTCGCGCCCGACCGCTGGAGGAGAAGGCGCTCGCCGCCCGCGGCCTGGAACGCGAGGCGCTACCGCTGTTCGCGGACGGCACGCTGACCGTGCCCATCGCCGTGGCCTTCCCCCTGGACGGCGCCGCCGCCGCCTACGAGCGCTTCGCCGCCGGCGGCAAGCTCGGCAAGATCGTGCTCACCCTCTGACCTGCTCCGCGCACCCGAGGACCGCAACGGCTGATGTGGTTGGCGGGCCGCAAGGGAGCGAAGCAAGGGAGCGGAGCGTCAATAGGGCGGCTGTGCCGCCCACCACTCGCCCAGTGCCCTGAACGCCTCCCAGAAGACGCGCTTCGCGTCCTGCTCGTCCAGGGACGCGTCGATGTTGGGGACGTACAGCGCGTCGATCGTGGGGGTCAACCGCTGGATCTCCCCCAACCGCGTCGCGAGCGGACGCGCAAGCGGGATCGCCAGCTCGTTCAGCGTCGCGAGCGCCTCCTCCCCCATCGCCACCACGATCTTCGGCTGCACGATCGCGATCTCCTCGACCACCCGCTCGACGCACTCTGGCTCCGCGAGCGAGGAGTCGGCCAGCGGGCACTTCACGCACAGCGTGCCGTACACCGCCAGCGGGTCGATCGAGAGGCGCTTGAGCGACTTCATCAGTGCGCTCCCCGCGCGGCCGTAGAAGGCTACGCCCTCCTCGATCTCTGAGGGCAGCGGGGCGTACTTGAGCAGCATCACGTCCGCCTGCGGATGGCCCGAGCCGAGCACCGGCATCAGGTTCCCCCGCGGGCAGTGCGGGCAGGACTGCAGATCGCGCGTGAGCGTGTTCAGCTCACGGATCGCGCGCTCCAGGTACTTCTCGCGGATCTCGTCGTCGGTCGCGGGCATGGACGCCCTTGGTTTTGACGGCTCGGCTGCTTGTCCTTGGCGCTGCACCGTGCCTTGCGCTCCAGCCCTCACAGCCGGCGCTCGCCGCCGGTGGCCCGCCGCACCCTGCGGGCCGCGCGGGCGCGCCGGGCGGAGGGCGGGGTGGCCCTGGTCTCCAGGAACTTGAGCGCCTGCACGTACAACAGGCTCGTGGGTCGCGTCACGATCTCGGCGTCGCGCAGCGACTGCAGGAACTCCTGCGGCCCGTCGAAGTCCCGCATCCGCACTCGCACCGAGCCGAGGCCCTGGGCGACGTGCGAGTCCGAGCCCGCCCCCGCCGCGATCCGGTACTTGGCGGCGAAGCGCGCCGCCTCCTCGTTGAACGCCCCGATCGCCACGCGCGGGTTGAAGACCTCGATCGCGTCAACCTCCTCGAGCACCGGCAGCAGGTGCTCGTAGTCCGGGACCGCGTGCATGCGGTCGAACGGGTGCGGCACGTACACCACTCCTCCCTGGCGCTTGATCTCAGCCACGGTCTCGGCCAGCGTCAGCCCACGCGGGATGCGCTCCTCGATGAACAGCCCGATCACCTCGCCCTGGGAGGCGGTCTTGACCTCCTCGCCCACCACCACCTTGACGGGCGGGTGGGAACCGAATCTGTCCGCCAGCCTGCGGGCCTCCAGCGCTCCGGAGATCTCGTTGTGGTCGGTCACCGCGATCGCCCCGAGTCCCTGCTCGCGGGCGCTCGCCAGCAGCACCTCAACCGGGGTGGCGCAGTCGTGGGAGTGGTCGGTGTGCATGTGCAGGTCCACGTCGATCAGCTCTCTGCGCGCCAGGCGGCGCCTGAGCTGGGGGTCCCCCCGCGGGTCGCGCCGGCGCGCCGCCAGCTCGCCGTAGAGCTCCTCCAACTCGTCTGCCACGTCGCTCCACGTGCGCTCTGCGCCCCCCTTGGCTGTGGCGGCTTCGGCCCTTTCCCCCCGGCCGGCCGCGTCGGCGTCGGCCCCATCCCCCCGATCGTCGGCTTCGGCCCCGCCCCCCCGATCGTCGGGCTGCGCGGGCTCGCCTCCCGCCGCCGGGGCCACCAGCCGGTAGTCGGCCGGGAAGTGGCGCTCCATCAGCTCCGCTGTCGCCGGGAAGCTCGCGGTGCGCGCGTCGAGCCGGCCAAAGAACGTCGCCACGAAGCGGCGCCCCAGAAGCGTGGAGAGCAGCCGCTCGGTGGGAGCGTGGAAGGAGCCCACGTTCAGCGCCCGCGAGTGGCGCAGCGCGGCGTTAGCGGCGCTTGGAGCGAACGGCTCGTGCACGTGGGCGAAATCGAGCTCGATCGTGCTCAGCAGCTCCTCGATTGTGCGCGCCACGTCGATCGGCAGCGCCCGTGTCGGCCTGCTCGAGCCGGTGGGGACGTCGAGCACCTCTCCCACCGCGATCACCCTTGGCTCACCGCCGTCGGTGCCCTCCAGCAAGCTCTCGCGGGCCGCCCTCAGTGCTCGCCGCGACGCGCGCACCCCCTCCTGCGAGCGCGACGGGGCGAGGATCAGCACGCGGTGCCCCCGCCGCGAGAGCTCACTTGCGACCTCCCGCACGTACGTGTTGACCTTGTTCTCCTGCGCCTCCCACGGGTAGGGGGTGACGTGGGCGATCGAGAACGGCGGGGCCATCGCCTCCAGGTTAGGTCAAAGCGGCTACTTCGAGGCGCGGGCGGTCTTCGCGGCGCGTGTGGCTTTGCGACCCCGCGGGGGTGTGATCGATTGCCCGGGCGGGTGGGGGCCGGATCTTCGGGTGTACTTGGCGATGAACCGCTCCGTCTCCGCGCGCGCCTGGTCGTCGGGGCGCTGGTTGTGGGGCGACTTCATCAGGTAGGAGGAGGGTCCGTCGAGCTGCCCGGCGACGCCGTGGTTGAGTGCGAGCTTGCAGCAGCGCACCGCGTCGATCACGATGCCGGCGGAGTTCGGGGAGTCCCACACCTCGAGCTTCAGCTCGGCGGTCAGCGGCACGTCGCCGAAGGCCTGGCCCTCCAGGCGGATGTGCGCCCACTTGCGGTCGGTCAGCCACGGCACGTAGTCGGAGGGGCCGACGTGGACGTCCTGCGCGGGCAGCTCGTCCTCCATGATCGAGGTGACGGCGTTGGTCTTGGAGATCTTCTTGGACTCCAGCCGCTCGCGCTCGAGCATGTTGTAGAAGTCCATGTTGCCGCCCACGTTCAGCTGCGAGGTGTGCACGATCCGCACGCCGCGCTCGCCGAACAGGCGCGCGAGCGCGCGGTGCACGATCGTCGCGCCCACCTGCGACTTGATGTCGTCCCCCACGATCGGCAGGCCCGCCTGCTTGAAGCGTCGGTCCCAGTAGTCCTCGCGGGCGATGAACACGGGGATGCAGTTCACGAACGCGCAGCCCGCCTCGAGCACCTGCTCGACGTACCACTTCGTTGCCTGCTCGGAGCCGACGGGCAGGTAGGAGACCACCACGTCGGTGTGGGTTTCCTTGAGGATCTTCACGATGTCCGCAGTCTCGCCGGGGGCCTTGACGATCTTCTCCTTCAGGTACTTGCCGAGGCCGTCGTGGGTCATGCCGCGGTGCACCGGCACCCCGAGTTTTTTGGGAACCCCCCGTTCCCCCGTGGCGAACTTGATCGTGTTGTTCTGCCCCGCCCAGATCGCCTGGCCGAGGTCCTTGCCGACCTTCGCGCGGTCGATGTCGAAGGCTGCGGTGAACTCGATGTCGCGTACGTGGTAGCCGCCGAGGTCCACGTGCATCAGGCCGGGGACGCGGTGGGAGGCGTCGGCGTCGGCGTAGTAGTGGACGCCCTGCACGAACGACGAGGCGCAGTTGCCCACGCCGATGATCGCCACGCGGACCTTCTCCTGCTGGTAGCGCGCTCTGCCGTTGGAGGCGGCGCCGTTGTCGGTGGGTGAGGTCATCCCGGGAGAGTACCCTGCGCGCCGCGTGCGGTCACACCGAGGCGCGGGAAAGCTCGCGGCGCACGTGCAGGATGCGCTGGGCCACCGTGATCACGCTGAGCGCCGCGAGCACGTACACCGCGGGCTGCAGCAGCTCGAAACTGCCGAGCGAGGCGCCGCGGGCGAAGAGCAGGCCGATCGAGAGGATCACCACCCGCACGGGGCGTGTGGCGATCCCCACCTTGCACTCGACGCCCAGCGCCTCGGCGCGGGCACGGGTGTAGGAGACCATCAGCGAAGCCACCACCGCGACCACCACCGCGGCGGCCCCGGCGCGGTTGCCGTGCAGCGCGAAGTACCCCGCCACCGCGGTCAGCACGATCCCCTCCTCGAGGCGGTCGAGCGTCGAGTCGAGGAACGCTCCGAACGGGGTGCCCTTGCCGGACATGCGCGAGTAGCGGCCGTCGAGCGTGTCCATCACGGAGCCCACCACGAACGCAAGGCCGCCGAGGAAGAAGAGGCTTTCCCACACGAGCACCGCGGCGAGCACGTTCAGCGCGAGGCCCGTCAGTGAGATCGCGTTGGGGGTCAGGCGCGACTCGATCAGCCGGTTGCGCACCAACTCGCGCCGCTGCGCCGTGGTGAGGAAGGCGCGTCCGCCCCTCGCGCCGCGGCCATCGCGGCGCTGGGTGCGGCCGATCAGCGATCGGCCGGCGCGACGCCGCCGTGGGCCTCTCGCTGGGGGAGCGTGTCGGGGGGGCATTGATCCAGGCGTCCGAGGCGGGTCGGGTCCTCTACGCGCTCGCTCCCACGCGCGCCGGCGAGAAGCGCCACACCGCGGGCCGCGCGCGCGCCAGCCAGCGCGCGCCATAGGCGGAGACGGCGGCGGTCAGCGCGCCGAACAGGGCGTCGAGGATGAAGTGGTTGGCGGTCGCCACGATCACGAACGCCATCAGCAGCGGGTACAGCGCCCACAGCACCTGCAGCGCGCGCCAGCGGACCAGCCGCGCGAGCGGCCAGCCGATCATCAGCGCGAACCCCACGTGCATCGAGGGCACCGCCGCGTAGGGGTTGAAGAGCGCGTTCATCGTGGCGCTCGCGTGCGAGACGTGCACCCCGGTGACGGCCGACACGGAGTCGATGAAGCCCAACTCCGGCATGAACCGCGGGGGCGCCGTGGGGAACACGGCGTAGGCCACGAGCGCGATCGCCATCGAGATCATCAGCATGTTGCGCACGAAGTAGAACGAGCGGTTGTGGCACAGGTAGAGGTAGACGAGCGCGCCGATCGTCACCGTCGTCTGCGCGTTTACGTACAGCCAGCTCGAAACGCCCATCAGCAGGTGGCTGCTCGAGGCCCACGTCTGTACGGAGGGCTCCACGAAGAGGTGCAGGGTTTCCTCGATCCGGATCAAATCGTACGCGTGCCGGAAGGCCGCGGTCCCCGGCCCCTCCACCATCCCCCGCACGAGGCGGTAGCCCAGGTAGACGGCTCCAAAGAGCAGCACCTGGCGCGTCACGTCGAGGTATCCGTTGGGAAGGATCCGTGCCTGCAGGCGGCGGAGCCGAGGGTCCATCGGGGTAGCCTAATGGATGCTTGGGCGGATCGCGGTGGGAGTCTGCTCCTGGACGGGCGGGGGCGGGCAGCCGAGAAGTCGATGCCCACGGCGGCCGGCGGCTCCTCCGGCGCTCGTGTCCAAACGAGGGTCAGTCGCAGCGCGGGCCGTGGTCGAAGAGGCGCCAGAACGAGAAGACGACACCCACCCTGATCGTGCCCGCGGCGCGGGCGTCGACCACGGTCCACCCGCGCGGCGCGGCGCGTACGCACCCATGTCCCCGCTCCAGCGCCCAGGAGGGGGTGAAGCGCACGCGCACCTCGTAGCTCCCCGGACGGGGGGCGGCGAGCGTGAACGAGTCGGCGCCCACGGCGGTGAGGACCGCGGGTGGCGCGGCGAGCGGGGGGGCGCCCGCGACAGCGAACAGTCTCCAGTGCGCCGAGCGCCACACCTCGCGCAGGTAGGGCGGCCCGCGCGCGATCAGTCGTCCCTCCGCAACGCCTGAGAAGTCCAGGCGCACGTCCGGCAGCGCCACGTAGGAGACCGCATTTTCGTACAGCCACGCCCTATAGGCAGTCGCGGGGAGCGCGGAGCGTTTGTCGTAGAAGAGGGCCGCATAGCGCGTGTCTAGCTGGCGCTCCCAGCCGCGCGTCAGCAGGATCGAGCCGTGCGCGGGCAGATACGCCGCCTCCCAGTGAGCCCCCGTCAGCGGGACCTCCACGCGCAGCGGCGCGCCGTGCGCGCGGCGCTGCAGCTCGCCGAGCAGGGGGGCGTAGTAGGAGGCGTTCACCGAGGGGTCCCCCGCGAGCGCGGAGACGTCGTTCAGGGGGGTCTCGAGCTGCCAGTACAGCAGCGCCGGCGCGAGCGCGAGCAGCACCAGAGGGTGGCGCAGTCGGCTGGAGGCCGGCTGGCCGAAACGGGGACTCGTGCCGAAGGCGCGTGTCACCCGGCTTCGGTCGGGCCCCTCTTCTCCGATCTCCCCGCGGCGCTCCCACAGCGCACCCGCCACCAGCGGCGCCGCGAACAGAGCGCCGAGGCGCGCGGCGTTGCTGCCCACGGGGGTGTGCAGCGCGAAGGCGCCGGTCAGCGCCAGTGCGTACAGCCACGCACCCCACGTGAGCGCGCGCCCGGCGCGGGGCGAAAGTCCGACGGCGACCCTGGGGAGCAGCAGCGCGATCAGCAGCACCCCCGCCAGGCCGGGCCAGAAGACCGACGGCGCGAACGGCTCCCAGCCGCCTTCTGGGAAGGCGAGCGTGAGCAGCAGGATCGGGGTCAGAGCCGCCGCCGCGAGGGCGAGGCCGCGCCGTGTTTGCTCCTTCGGCCCGTCCGCCACTCCAGCCAGCGCGTACGCGAGCCCGGCCAGCGCGAGGAAGGCGCCGGCGACCGGACTCGCAAGGCTCGTAAGAGCGGCCAGCACGAGCGCGGTGGACCGATCGAAGATCGGCCGGCGCTCACGCTGCAGCGCGAGAACCGCGAGCAGCCCGACGGCGAGCCCGAGGCTGAAGGCGACGCGGCCGGAGAGCATCGTCACGGAGGCGCCCAGCGCGAACGAGACCGCCGCGACGCGCGCGCCCGCCGCGCTGAAGGCGCGAGCGGCGATCAGGCCGAACAGGGCAGCGGCGGCCACGGTGCACAGCCCCAGCAACAGCCGCTCTCCCGTGAGTGCCCCGAGGGCGGGCGCGAGCAGGGAGTAGCCGGGGAGGTAGTGCCCGCCGTACCAGCCGTTGTCCCACAGAGTGAACCCCGCGTGAGCGAAGACGTCGCCGCGGTAAGTGGCCGCCGCGAGGTCCCCGGAGGGCGGCCGCAGGATCAGGTAGAGGATCGTCAGCGGAGCCGACACCGCGAGCGCGAGCGCCCACGGCTGCGTCAGGAGACGTCCTCCGCGCGGCGGCGGCGCGGCGCGGCCGTCGGCGCCCCGCGGCGCTCCGGGGCACGCGGCGGGCGGCCTCTCGGGAGTGGCGGGGTCGTGTGCGGCCAGCGTGTCCCGCGTCATCTCTGAGTCAGTCGCCGTCGAGGAAGCCGAGCACGCGGTCGACGGCGTCGGGCCGGTCGAGCCACCACCAGTGGCCGGCGTCGGGCAGCTCCAGCAGCTCGGCGTGGGGCAGGGCGCGCGCGTACTCGCGGGCGAAGCGGGCAGGGATGTAGGGGTCGCGCAGCCCCCACGCCACGAGCGCGGGCGCCTCCAGCCGGTGAAGCTCGGCGCCCGCCTGCGCGAGCACCTCGGGGGAGGCGGAGCGGTAGAGCCGCAGGATCGCGCGCTGGGTGCCCTGGTCGAAGTGGTCGAGCACGGTGTCAAGCCAGGCCTCGGGCAGCGGCCCCGGCGTGACGTTGGCCTCGCGCGTGGCGCGGCGCAGCACGGGGCGCAAGGTGGCGCCCATCGCGAGCTCCCCCAGCAGCGGGACGCGCCACAGGCGCGCGGTGCGGTGCCAGCGGTAGCCTGGGAGGAACGGCACGGCGTTCATCACCACGAGCCGCTCGATCCGAGCTGGGTGGCGCTGCGCGAAAGCAAGCCCCACGGCGCCCCAGTCGTGGACGACGAGCCGCACGCGCGGCACCTCCAGGAGGTCGAGGTACTGCTCGACGAAGCGCGCGTAGCCGGGGATCGAGTAGTCGAAGTGCCCTGGCTTGCCAGAGCGCCCGAAGCCGGGGAGGTCGGGCGCGAGCCCGCCGGTGCGCTCGAGGAAGCCCACCCAGTCGTCAGAGTTGGTGGGCACCCCGTGCAGGTACAGCACGGGCGCCCGGCCGTCCTCGCCACTGGACGGCGCGCTGCGCCAGAAGACCGGCAGTTCCCCGATCTGGGCGGTGTGCTCGCTGGTGGGCACCGGGGCGAGCATATACCGGCCTTGGAGCCGGACCCGCCGGAGGGAGGGGAGGGATCGTCCGCGTGGGGCGCGGGCACAAGCCGATCTTCGATCGGTGGCCGGTGGGCGCGGGGCATCGTGCCCCGCGGCGAGGCGTGCGGGGGTCTCCTGGCGCGGAGGTATGCCCTACCGTGGCGCCGTGCGCAGTGCTACGTGGACCCCGCCCAGCCGCCGCCGTGTGCGTGCGGTTCGCGACCGGTTGCGCGCTGTGTACGGGGCTCCGCGCATGGCTCCCCACGGAGACCCGCTGGCGGAGCTGGTGCTGACGGTGCTCTCGCAGAGCACCAACGACCGCAACCGCGACGTCGCCTACCTGCGCCTGCGCGCGCGCCTGCCGACGTGGGAGGAGGTGCGCGACGCGCCGCGGGAGGTGGTGGAGGAGGCGATCCGACCGGGGGGTATCTCAAAGGTCAAGTCCGGTCGCATCCAGCGAATCCTGCATGCGATCTCTGACGAGCGGTCGGAGATCGGGGGGACGCACTGCCCGAAGGGCAGGGTCAGCAAGAGCTGGGTCTGGATCGGGTGGGTGAGCCGTCAGTCAAACTCTCGCTCGACTGGCTGGCGGAGGTCCCGTTGGGTGAGGCGCGCGACTACCTGACGGACCTGCCCGGGGTCGGACGTAAGACGGCGGCGTGCGTTCTGCTGTTCGCGTACGGGCTGCACGAGGTGCCCGTCGACACGCACGTCTCGCGTGTCGGGATGCGCCTTGAGCTGCTGCGCCCCGGTGCCCCCTTCGCGGAGCTGCACGATCAGATGCTCGCGCTCACCCCTCCTGGGGAGGAGCTGGAGCTACATGTCAACCTCTTGCGCCACGGTCGCCGCATCTGCCACGCCCGCGCGCCCGCCTGCGGCGAGTGCGCGCTGGCGCGCATGTGCCCGAGCCGGCGCTGTTTCACCTGACGCTTTCAGGTATCGGGCGGGATTGATCTCTCAGAGTCGATGGCGGGCGCGTCGCCCCCACCGGGGGAACTCCTGCGTGTGCGAGGACTCGCACGGCTCCGTGGAGGCAGGTGTGTGCGAGCCGGTCGGGACCGCGAGCCCCGCCGCCGGCGCTTGGACCGGCGGCGGCAGCGGGGGGATCGGCGAGGGCTCGGGGATGTTCCGCGGGTCTTTGACCGGGTGGGCCGAGCCGGGAGCGAGCGTCGAGATTGCCCGCGACCCCGGGGAGTACCACACCAGAGCACGGACAACACCGGTGTTTATGATTGAGAACATCCGAACTTCGAAGTATGATGGGTGGTTAGACATGCTTGGCCCCGCAGGGGGTCCAGGTCACCCGGGACTAAGGACAGGGGTCCATCGACAATGCCAAGAACAAGCACACATACTGACAGACTCAACGCCGACGGGGAATGGGTCCGCTCCATTCCCAGCCTGCGCGAACCGCGCTACTCGCAGTCGCTGGAGCGCGGCCTCGCGATTCTCGGATGCTTCACACCCGAGAAGCCGGTGCTCGGGATCGCCGACATCGCCGACGAACTCGGTATGAGCCGCAGCACCACCCACCGCTACGTGATCACGCTCGTCGCGCTGGGCTACCTCGAGCAGGGCGCCTCGCGCAAGTACCGGCTGGGGCTGCGGGTCACCGACCTCGGAATGTCCGCGCTCAACTCCACCGGGCTGCGCGAGCACTCGCGGCCGTACCTCGAGGAACTGCGCCAGCGCACCTCCTACACCGTCAACCTCGCGGTGCTCGACGGACCGGAGATCCTCTACGTCGACCGCGCCCGCAGCTTCCGCCGCGGGCAGAGCAAGATCGACCTCGGACTCTCGCTCGGCTCGCGGCTGCCCGCGTACTGCACCTCGATGGGCAAGCTGCTGCTCGCGTATCTCCCCGAGCACGAGCAACGCAACCTGCTCGGAGAGATGAAGCTCTCAAAGCGCGGACCGAACACGATCACGAGCAAGAAGGGCCTGCGCTCGGAGCTCGAGCACGTGCGCGAGGAGAGCTTCGCGGTCAACGACGAGGAGCTCGCCACCGGCCTGCACTCGATCTCCGCGCCCGTGCGCTCGGAGTCGCGCGAGGTGATCGCCGCGGTGAACATGGCCGCGCACAGCTCGATGATCTCGCTCGAGGAGCTCGTGGAGCACCTCGGGCCGCACCTCGTCTCCACCGCCGACCGCATCTCGGCGCGCCTGGGCTACCGGCGCGACGACGAGCGGGAGTAGCTCTGGTGGTCGATGACCTGCGCATCTCGGCGTCCTCGATCGCTCGTGTGCCGAGCACACTTCGCTCACTGCGTCCTTGATCTGCTTGGTCCTCGACCACCAGAGGGCGCTTGCGAGTGAACGGCCGCGCGGCTCGCTCAGCGCGCGGCCGTACTGACGCTCGAAATACTCGCGATAGGTGCCGAGCACTTCGCTCACTGCGTCCTGCCCCTTCGGGACCCGTCACCGCGACCACCAGAGGGCGCTTGCGAGTGAACGGCTGCGCGGCTAGCTCAGCGCGCGGCCGTACTGACGCTCGTAATACTCGCGATAGGTGCCGAGCACTTCGCTCACTGCGTCCTGCCCCTTCGGGACCCGTCACCGCGACCACCAGAGGGCGCTTGCGAGTGAACGACCGCGCGGCTAGCTCAGCGCGCGGCCGTACTGACGCTCGTAGTAGGCGCGGTACTCCCCCGAGCGGATCGGCTCCCACCACCAGGCGTTCTCGCGGTACCACGTGAAGGTCTGCTCCAGGCCCTCTGCGAAGCGGACCTGGGGCTCCCAGCCCAGCGCGCGCACCTTGTTGGAGGAGAGTGAGTAGCGGCGGTCGTGGCCGGGGCGATCCGTGACGTGCTCGATCAGCGACTCCTCGGCGCCCGCCAGCTCGAGGATGCGGCTCACCACGTCGATGTTCCCGAGCTCGTCGGGCCCCCCCGCGTTGTAGACCTCTCCCGGGGCGCCGCGTTCGAGCACGCAGCCGATCGCCCGCGCGAAGTCGCTCGCGTGGATCCAGTTGCGCACCTGCCTGCCGTCGCCGTACACCGGCAGCCGGTCCCCGTGCAGGGCGTTGAGGATCATCAGCGGGATCAGCTTCTCCGGGTACTGGTGGGAGCCGTAGTTGTTCGACCCCCGGCAGATGTTCGCCTGCAGGCCGAAGGTGTGGAAGTAGCTCTGCACCAGCAGGTCGGCCCCCGTCTTGGTCGCCGAGTACGGCGAGGAGGGCCGCAGGGGAGAGCTCTCGGTGAAGGTGCCCACGTCGATCGACCCGTACACCTCGTCGGTGGAGACCTGCACGTAGCGCAGCCCCCGCTCCCGCGCCGCCTCCAACAGCACGTAGGTGCCGAGCGCGTGCGTCCTCACGAAGGCGTCTGGTTCTGCGATCGAGCGGTCCACGTGCGTCTCGGCGGCGAAGTTCACGATCGCCTCCGGCGCCCCCTGGGGGCTCCCCGATCCGTCGAGCGCCTGCGCGACCGCCTCCGGGTCCTCGATCCCGCCCTGTAGGAAGCGGTAGCCCGGCTCGCCCGCTAGCTCCGCGAGGTTCTCCTCGCGCCCCGCGTAGGTGAGCTTGTCGAGTACTGTCACCGCGTCCTCGTGCTCGCGCACCCGCACGCGCGCGAAGTGCGAGCCGATGAACCCCGCGCCGCCGCAGACCAGGAGCCTCATGTGTGCATCATCCCAGTCCGTGCCGCCAGATAGCCCGCGAGGCCATCGCGCCAGTCTGGCATCGCCAGCACGTCGTCGCGTTCGGACTCGAGCACCGAGTAGGCCGGCCGCGGCGCCGGGCGTGCCATTTGCTCGCTAGTCGCGGGCTCCACGCGGCAGGAGCGGTCTGCTTGGCGAAAAATCTCGTGTGCGAACCCGTTCCACGAGACCGCGCCCCCGCCGGCAAGGTGCACCAGCCCACTCACGTCGCGCTCCACCAGTCCGAGCACCGCTGGCGCGAGGTGGCCCGACCACGTCGGCGAGCCCACCTGGTCGTCCACGACCTGCACCGCCTCGCGTTCGTCCGCTAGGCGCAGCATGGTGTCCACGAAGTTGCGTCCGTCCACCCCGTAGAGCCACGCGGTGCGCACCACCGTGTGGCGCGGCGAGGCCGTGAGCACCTCGCGCTCCCCTTCGAGCTTGGTCTGGCCGTAGACCGAGCGCGGACCCGTCGGGTCCGACTCCAGGTACGGCCGCGGGCGGCCCTGCGGATCGCGTGGGGGCGCGCCGTCGAATACGTAGTCCGTCGAGAGGTGCACCAGGGGGATGTCGAGCTCGGCCGCCGCGCGGGCGAGATTGCCGGCCCCCTCCGCGTTGACCGCGCGGGCTAGCTCGCGGTGCGTCTCGGCTCCGTCGACGTCGGTCCACGCTGCGCAGTTGACGACGGCCTCCACGCGCTGCTCTCCAAAGAACGCGCGCACGGCGGCCTCGTCTGTGATGTCGAGCTCTGGCAGGTCCACCAGCACCAGCTCGTGCCCCGCGCGCTCGCCCGCACGGCGCACGTCGTGCCCGAGCATCCCCTCGGCACCCGTAACGAGCAGTCTCACAGGATCGAGATGTCGGAGTTGTCGCCCACCATGAAGCGGTACGCGCGCGGCTGGCGGTCGCCGCGGCGCACGCTCACGTTGCGTCCCAGCAACGAGGACTCCATGCGGCCGTCCAGTTCGCACACCGAGGAGCCCTCCAACAGGATCGAGTGCTCCACCTCGGCGCCCGTGATCGAGCACCGCTCCCCGATCGCGGTGTAGGGGCCTATGTAGCAGTCGCGCAGCTGCGCCCCCGCTCCGATCACCGCGGGGCCGCGCACCCTGGTGCGCTCCAGGCGCGCCCCGCGCTCGACCACCACGCGCCCCTCCACCTGCGAGTCGATCAGCTCTCCCTCCACGCTGCGCAGGACGTTGTCGAGGATCAGCCGGTTGGCCTCCAACATGTCCTCCAGGCGGCCCGTGTCCTTCCACCAGCCCTGCACGATGTGCGGCTCCACGCGCAGGCCCGAGTCCACGAGGTGCTGGATCGCGTCGGTGATCTCGAGCTCCCCGCGCGCCGAGGGCCGGATCGCCCGCGCGGCCTCGTGGATGCGGGCGGTGAACATGTACACCCCCACCAGTGCCAGGTCCGTCGTGGGCTGCGAGGGCTTCTCGACCAGCCGCACCACCCTGCCCGCTCCGTCTCCCCGCTGGGCTGCAGCCAGCTCCGCCACGCCATAGTTCTCCGGATCGGCCACCGGCGTCAGCAGGATCAGCGCCTGCGGCCCGTGCTCCCGGAAGGCGGCCACGAGGTCCGAGATGCCCCCCTGCAGCAGGTTATCCCCCAGGTACATCACGAATGGGCTGCCTCCCAAGAACTCCTCCGCGGTCAACACCGCGTGCGCGAGGCCCAGCGGCTCGTCCTGCAACACGTAGGTGATCCGTACCCCGAAGCGCGAGCCGTCCCCCGCCGCCGCTTCGATCTCGGGGCCAGTCTCGGGCGCGATCACGATCCCCACCTCCTCGATCCCGGCCTGCGCCATCGCCTCGATCCCGTAGAAGAGCACCGGCTTGTTCGCCACCGGCACCAGTTGCTTGGCGCTGGTGTGGGTGATCGGACGCAGGCGCGTGCCCTTGCCCCCCGAGAGGATTAGTCCCTTCAATGGCTCCATCGAATCGCGAAGGCTAGTAGACCGCGCCGAGCTTGCGGTGGTCCCACGTGACGCGGTCGAGCTCGATGAACTGCAGCGCCACCCGTTTGGCGGCCTGCCGGTCCACCATCTCGCCGACCTCCACCGGCAGCTGCTCCGGCGGAGGCTCCCCGCGCGGGGCCGCGTAGCGAGCGAAGATCTCGTGTCCCAGGGCTTTCACGATCTCCGTGTCCCGGTGGATCGCGACCTCGCATTCCAGCATCACCCCGCGCAGCTCGTGGTAAAGCTCTCCCGCCTCCACCTCGAGCGTCGCGCGTGGGTCGCGCTCAAGGTTGCGGACCTTCTGCGAGGCCGCGTACGTCCACGACCACAGCTGCGGACCCGGCCTGCCCCCCGAACGCTCCCGCAGCACGTACCACAGCGGCATCAGGTGCGGCCACCCCCTTGACCCGAGCGTCGCGCACACGGCGGTGCGCTCCTGTGCCAGAAAGGCCGCGACCTCCTCCACGTCCATCCTGATCTGCGCCCTGCGGCTCATCCTCGACGGGCAGGCTAGCGGACCGGGCTCAGCGCACCCCCGCGGGTACCGCGTGCAGACGCGCAGCCGCAGCCAGCACCGCCTCGCGGGCGTCCTCGGGCTCGAGCACCGCCGCGTCACCCGCTTCCTTGAGGACCTCTCGCACCAGCCACTGCACCCCCGCGAAGCTCAACTCCACCACCACCGAGCCGTCGGGGCGCTCTTGCACCACGCGGCGGCTCTCCCGCGCCCAGCGGGCCCGCTCGGGAGAGACCCACAGGCGCGCCGTGCGCGAAGCCTGCACCTCGCCTGTGCGCATCCACCCCTCCACTTCGGCCGCCGGGTCCACCTCCGGGCGGGGCTCGAAGTGCTCGTCGGTGAGCACCGCCCACTTGATGCGGTCCAGCCGGAAGTGGCGCATGGCGTCTCTCGCGGGATCGAACGAGGCCACGTACCAGCCCTCGCGCCCGTTGACCAGGGCGTACGGCTCGACTCGCCGGTGGGAGAACTCGTCCTCGTTCTCCTTGTAGTAGTCGAGCTCTATGAGCCGGTGCTCGACGATCCCCCGGGAGATCCGACGGGCCACGTCGGGGTCGTCGCGACGGCCGTGCGCGACCTGCAGGCCCTGCTCCATCGGGTCCGCCCCCAGGGCGGCGACGATCTTCTCTCGCGCCGACGCGAGGGAGCCCTCGGGGACGTGCTCTCCGAGCAGGTCGATCGCCGCGATCAGCGCCTTCGCCTCGACCGGCAGCAGGCGCGCGGGGCGGTCGAAGTTGTCGCTGTAGGGCTCCGGGTCGACCTCGATGACTTCGCCCTCCTCGGTGTCGAGGATCTCCGCGTAGAGCACGTAGGAGCCCCCGCCGAAGTTGACGACGTTCAGCACGTCGATGTCCTCGCGCAGCTCCTCCTCGCTGAGCTGCAGCCGCTCGCGCAGCTCCGCGGCGGCCAGCTGCTGGCCCGCACGGCCTGCGTGGATCAGGATGCCGGCGAGTGTCACGAGGCGCGCGAAGCGCTCCGGGCGGATCGCCGCCTCCACGCGGCGCGGCTCCTCGAGCGAGGCCTCCTCCCCCGCGCGGCTCGCGTTCCGCGGCCGGCGGGTCTTCGCGCCCCGCGTCTGCGCCGCCGCGCGGGCGGCGGGTTCGCCCTTGCCCTCGCCGTCGCTGGCCTTGCCGAGCGGGCTCTCGGTGTGGCGCTGCTCCAGCAGCTCCAGGCGCCGGGCGAGCTCCTCCGTCAGCTCGGGCGGGCCCAGCAGGCGGGCGTGCTCGCCCAGCCCCAGCACCCACGAGACGATCATCCGCGGGACCGCGTACGGGGTCAGCAGGACGCGATCCCCCTCTCCCGCCGCGCGCTCCCCGTCGGCCGCCGCGCGGATCTCTCCGTAGCGGCCGAAGTGGCGCTCGATCTGCCACGCGATCCGCTCGGAGAGCAGGATCTCCGCGACTCCCCGCTGCTCCCCGAGCTGCCACTCCGCGCGATTGGCGTACGCGCGGGGGTCGAAGTCCGCGGGGCGGCGGAAGTCGTGCTCGGCCTTGGTCGCGTACGCGACTTTGCCGCGGATGCGTGAGAGGCGAAAGACGCGGATCGCCTCGCGCTCGTGGGCGTGGCCCAGCAGGTAGAACTCCCCGCCCTGGAACAGCAGGTGGTAGGGGTCCACGCGTCTGCCCCCCTGCTCGTCGCGCTCCATCGTGTAGTAGTCGAAGGTGATCGTCTTCTGGCGGAAGATCGCCGTCTCGACCTTCGCCAGCCGCGCCGAGAGCTCGTGGCCGCCGGCGGAGGCTGTGATCCCGAGCGCCACCGAGCGCTGCTCGGGCGCTCGCAGCGGGCTGGGCCGCCCCCACGTGATCTGCTGCAGCGCCAGCCGCAGCGGCTCCGCGTAGGCGAACTCGCCGTCCAGGAGGTGCAGGGCGGTCTGCAGCGCCGCGAGCTCCTCGTCGGCGAACTCGATCGCGGGCAGGTGGAAGCTCTCCGGGCGCAACGAGTAGCTCTCCTGCTCCGCCGCCGCGTCCGCGGGGCGGTCCACCGTGAGCTGGATCCCCAGCGATTCGAGCTCCGCGCGGTCCGCGTAGAAGCGCCGCGCGAACGCGTCCTCGTTCATCGCGCTGTACCCCTCCACGTCGCGCCGGATCTCCAGCGCCGTGACCGGCCGACGCTCGGCCATCAGGTAGGAGATCAGCGACAGCTGGCGGATCAGCTTCTCGGTGTCCTTCGCCATCCTCGCCAGAAAGATAGAACCCGACGGGGAGACAATGATCTTGGACCCTCATGCGCTCCGCTATTTGCGAAGATTGCCCTATGCGGCTTCGAGCTCTCCCGCCTCGACCTCGAGGCGGGAGGGGAAGAACGCGGCCGCGCCGAGCGCGCGGTCGAGCCCCGACCAGTGGCGGCCGGGGGGGAGCTCCTTCTCCAGGCGGTCGAAGCTGCCCAGCCGCCCGCCGAGGTTGTCGATCTGGTGGACCAGCGTCGCCTCCCGCGTGCACGGCACCACGGGACTGCCGTGCTCGAGCGAGCCGTGGTGGGAGAGGATGATGTGCAGTACCGCCCACTCCAGCTGCTCGGGAAAGCCCTCGATCTCCTCGATCTCCCGGCGGATGCGGTAGTAGCCGAGGGCGATCTCCCCGTGCAGGCGGCCGAGGTCGGTGAGGTCGATGATTCGGTCCCGCCCGCCCTCATCTGTTGTGTAGGCCTCGAGCTTGCCGATGTCGTGCAGCAGCGCCCCCGTGACCGCCACGTCGCGGTCGATCTTGAACAGGCCGATCGCCGAGGTCGCGCTCACCGCCTGCGCCACCCCGAGGCAGTGCTCCAGCAGCCCGTGGGGGTACGCCTGGTGGTAGTACTTCGCGGCGGGCGCCACCCGGTAGCCGGCCCACAGCGGCGAGCGCTCTCCCAGCACGCGCTCCAGCAGCACGCGCAGGTGGGGCTCCTGGATTGTGAGGATCAGCTCGCGCAGGTCGCGCTCCATCTGCGACGCCTCGCGCGCCGGCCCGTCGAGCAGGTCGGCCGGCGTGAAGCTCCCGTCCTGTGCGGCGGCTAGCTCGCGTAAGTTGATCTGCGGCCCAAAGCGGGGGTGCACGGAGTAGCGCCCGCGCACCTGCACCGGCTCCCCGGGGCGCGCCAGCGCCTCGATCTGCTCCAGGCCCTCCCACACCATGCTCGGCAACGCTCCCGTGCGGTCGCCCAGCAGCAGGCGCAGGTAGTCGCCGCCGTCGCGGCGCGGACGGCGCTCGAGCTGGCGCACCAGCAGCACCTGGTCGATCTCCATGCCGTCTGTCAGCTCGTTGATGAGCATGGGCTTGAAGGTAGAGGCCGCTGCGGACGGCACTGGTGCGGCCGCCGCCGTGGGAGCCGTGTCGCACGGTGGCCTGTGCCGCTCCGCTCCGACGCGAGGCTTCCAGCCTTGGGCGGGTCTTGCACGGACCGGTGACGGGTCGCCCACCGCCCGAGCGGGCCTTTAGCTCTTGTCATTGGCGAAATGAAACCAAAAGAGTGCCAAGACGTCTAACGGCGGTCGACGAGTTCGGCCATTGAGTACCTGGAAGTATCCAGTGGTCATCTCTATCTTTTCTCTGTGTAAGGCGTAGTTTTTTCGTTACTCATAGGGAGCGTGAGGCCATGACGACGACCGAGGACATGCGAGTGGTCAGCTGGAACGTCAACGGGATCAGAGCGCGCTGGCCACGGGTGATCGAGCTACTCACGTGCGAGCAGCCGGACGTGGTGTGCCTGCAGGAGACCCGCTGCACGGAGTGGCACTTCCCCCGTGAGCGGCTGCGGGAGATGGGCTACCAGTCCCGCCACAGCCCCGGGCGCCAGCACGGGGGAGGCGTCGCGATCCTGGTGCGCGAGGACCACCGGATCACCGACCGCAGAGTGGACCTCGACCGCCACCGCAGCATGGCGGAGGGCCATTGGGTGGAGCTCACGACCGAGGGGATCACGATCGGTTCGGTGTACGTGCCCGCGGGGCGCGCTCCCGGAGAGCGCAGCGACGCGGGCAAGCGCGCGTTCCTCGAGGCGGTCGCCCGCCATGCGTGTGACGAGCACGCCCACCCGCTGCTGATCGCAGGAGACTTCAACGTCGCCCCCACCGACGAGGACGTCTACGAGCCGGCGTGGTTCGAGGACTCCTTCCAGACTGGGGTCGCCGAGCGGGAGGACCTGCGCGCGATCCTCTGCGAGGGGGAACTCGTCAACGTCTACCGGATGCTGCACCCCGTGGAGCACGGCTACACTTGCTGGGAGCAGCGCGAGGGCCACTACGGGCGCGACTACGGGCTGCGTATCGACCTGATCCTCGCCAGCGAGGGTCTCGCGCCGCACATCGGCGCCTGCGAGGTCAACCACACCTACCGCAGGGGCTTTCGCCCGTCCAACCACGCGCCCCTCGACGTGGAGCTCGAGGACGTCCGTGCCTGCGCGCACTGCCTCGAGGCACAGGAGGAGCTCGTCGCCGCCTGAGGGAGGGAATCTGGGGCCGCGGTCGCGCTCCCGGCACCACCAGCGACCGCGGCCCCGGGGTCGGCCCAGGCTCTCGTCCGCCGGCGCGATCCGGCGGGGCTGCGATCCCGGCGGCCGGTACTGCACACACTGACCGCCCGCGTCGGCGGTGGTGCGGACACCGGCGCCTGGCCACGACCCGCCGCGCACCCGGCGACCTCGGCTCAACCGGACTGGTACCGGCGCCTACAATGCGACCGCGGCCTGGGGCGGCTGCGGTACCCGCCGTTACTTGAGGCTGACTCCGGCGATCCGCCAGCTGCCGCCTTCCTTGACGAGCTTGAGGGTCGTGGACCGGGGCTTGCCCGACCACGTGCTCTTCACGAAAGCCGTCGCGGTGGCGCCGCTCACGGTGACCTGCTCGACGGTCGCTTCGTAGTCGTCGATCGACCCGAGCTGGCGTTTGAGCGCCTGTTCGCAGCCGCTGGCCGAAACGGGGATGCTGGCCGAACGGGGGATGCTGGCCGAAACGGGGATTCGCGCCGAAGGCGCGTGTCCCCG
The DNA here is from genome assembly GCA_963703395.1 of uncultured Solirubrobacterales bacterium. Lineage (GTDB taxonomy): Bacteria > Actinomycetota > Thermoleophilia > Solirubrobacterales > Solirubrobacteraceae > Palsa-744. Next base: position 3,424,908 of record OY969817.1, read on the forward strand.
GCTTCGGTCGGAGGCGAGTGTCTCCCCGCTTCGGTCGAAGGCGCGTGTCTCCCGGCTTCGGTCGCGACGCTCAGTCGTCTGCGCACGGCGCTGGAGAGGTCCTCGCTGCACAGCTTCTTCTCGCTCGCCGCTCCGATGTCCGCCTGGTAGTCCGAGATGCGCTGCGCCACGGCGTGGCTTTCGCCCTTGAATTTGCTGGTGGACACCGTGCTGCCACAGGCGGCGAGGCTGACGGCGAGCAGGGGGACGGCGATGAGTGGAGCGGCACGCTTCATCGGGGTGTGTCCATTGTGCCCTACGGCTCCAGGCGGTTGGGCCCGCGATAGAGGAAGGTGACCTCGCGCACGTTCTCCTGCCCCAGCATCTGCATCAGCAGGCGGGTGAGCCCGAAGCCGAAGCCGCCGTGGGGCGGGGCGCCATAGCGGAAGAAGTCGATGTAGTAGCGGATCGGCTCGATCTCCACGTGCTTCTCGCGCGCCTGCTCGAGCAGCACGTCGTGGCGGTGCTCGCGCTGGGCGCCGGTCGTGATCTCGATGCCGCGCCAGAGCAGATCGAAGCTCCTGGTGAGCCCGGGTTGGTCGGGTTGGCGCATGTGGTAGAAGGGCCGCACCGCGGTGGGGTAGTCGGTGATGAATGCGAACTCGTGCCCGTGCTCCTGTGCGACGATCGCCGAGAGCGTCCGCTCGCTCGGCGGGTCGAGGTCGTCCTCGGGCCCGGGGACGTGCTCGTGCCCTCGCGCCCGCAACAGCTCCTTAGCCTCCGCGAGGCTCACCCGCGGGAAGGGCAGTGAGGGCACCAGGACCTCCACGCCGAAAGTCTCGCGGATCGCCTCGCCGTGCTCGGCGGCAACCACCCCGAAGACGTGCGCGAGCCAGGCCTCCTCGAAGGCCATCACGTCCTCGTGGGAGTCGACCCAGGCGATCTCCACGTCCACGCTCGTGAACTCGGTGTCGTGGCGGGAGGTGAAGGAAGGATTGGCGCGGAACACGGGGCCGACCTCGAACACCTTCCCGAAGCCTGCGGCCATCGCCATCTGCTTGTAAAACTGCGGGGACTGCGCGAGGTAGGCGGTGCGCTCGAAGTACTCCACCTTGAACAGCTCCGCCCCGGACTCGCTCGCGGAGCCCATGAACTTGGGGGTGTGCAGCTCGATGAAGCCCTGGTTGCGCCAGTGCTCGCGCATCGCGTGCTCCACTGTGGTCTGCACCTCGAAGATCAGCCGCCGCTCGGGCAGGCGCAGGTCGAGGTAGCGCCAGTCGATCCGCTTGTCGAGCGCCGACTCCGGCGTGACCGGCAGCTCGGGCTCCGCGGCGGAGTCGACCTCGAGCGTCTCGAGGCGCAGCTCGATCCCTCCGAGCTTCACGCGCTCGTCGGCGGCCACGGCGCCGGTGAGCGTGACCGCGGACTCCGCGCTCAGCTCAGAAATCTGCCGATTGAGCTCGCTCGGTGGGTCGGCCTTCTCCAGCGCCACCTGCGCGAGCCCCGTTTCGTCGCGCAGGATCACGAATTGCATGCGCTTCTGGTCGCGCACCGCGCCCACCCACCCGCGCAGGCGCACGGTCTCGCCCACCTTCGCTTGGAGATCGGCTATCAGGGTGCGCTCCACGCGGCGATCGTATAGAAGGCCGACGCCCGACACCGGTAGGCCTGCACGTACGGCTGGGATGGGCCTTGGGGTTGGTGGAGTGTGCTCGACGCAGCGTAAGCGCTGCCTCCGAGCCGGAGTGAATGCGTCCGACGGGACTCGAACCCGTATCTGCGGCTCCAAAGGCCGCTGCTCTTAGGCTTTGATTTCTCTGGCGGTTGTGGGCACCGTGGCCGCGGACGCGACGTAGAGCCGCCGGCTTGGCAACGAGGCCGCCGGTTGGATGACTCGCACAGCCCCCTCCCTCACCGGATACTCGCTTTGCCATTAACCCGTTGAGCTACGGACGCGCGTGTTCTCAGGCACTGCTGGAGGGTGGCGCAGTCGGCCGGAGGCCGACGAGCCAAGCCCCTCATTTCTCAGTCAGGCATCTCCCCCTCCCGCCAGGGCACGCTCCGCGCGCGCAGGGTCGCGCTCGGCTGCTGCCGGGTTCGCGGCCGGACGGTCGTCCCTTGGCGCAGGGGGACGGTCGTTCCCCTGCTCCGCCAGTACCGGCCACGGCGCGGTGCTCACCAGCGTGGTGTTGCCCGCCAGCGACCACAGCTCCTCGGCGAGGTGTGGGGTGAGCGGGGCGAGCATCTGCGCCAGCAGCAGCAGCGCCGCGACGATCGCCTCGCGGTCGGCCTGCTCGAGCTCTCCGCCGCGCTGCTTGAGCGCCCGCTGCTCGAAGTCCTGGATACGGGTGAGCAGCAGCATCGTGTTGTGGGCGGCGCGCTGCATCTCCAGACGCTCAAAGTTCTCCGCGACCTTCGTGCACGCCACTGCGCACCAGTTGGCCAGGCGGCGGCGGAGCTTCTCGGAGGTGTCGATTCGAGCGCAGGCGGAGGGGCCATCCGCCGCCCCCGCGACACCCGGCTCTCCGTCCTCAGCCGCCGCCTGCGCAGGCGGCGGCTGCGCTTCCCTACCGACCCCCGCGGCGGACTGCGGCGGGGGCGGGCTCCACTCGCGCAGGCGCCCCTCGGCGTAGCCGTAGAGCTTCTTGAGGAAGATCTGGCAGTAGCGCACCGGCTGGTCGTTCCAGTTGAAGATGCGTCCCGGGGAGGCTGCGTAGAGGACCGCCAGGCGCACCGTGTCCGCGCCCACGTTCGTTACGAGCTCGTTGGGGTCGACCACGTTGCCGAGGTGCTTGCTCATCTTGCGCCCCTCCAGGCGGATCATCTGATGCATCAGCGCTTTCGTGAACGGCTCGCGGTCGGGCAGCGCAGGCAGCTGGTCGAGGTCCTGCAGGACCTTGCCGATCAGGCGCTGGTCGAACATGTACCCACCTGCGTCTGCGCCCCACACGATCTGCTCGGCTGGCAGCCAGCGGGCGTATTCGGGGTGGCTGAACATCGCTGTGGCGCGGCCCTCGGGGGGCACGCAGATCGGCATCCACATCCACATCCCGTCCACGTGGCAGTCGATCGTGTCCGTCTCTCTCTTCGCCGCCCCGGCGCAGCGCGGGCACGAGGTCTCGACGAAGTCGGGGCGGCCCGCAAGCGGGTTGCCGCCCTCGCCGGTGATCTGCAGGTCCTCAGGGAGCCGCACGGGCAGATCCTCGAAGGGCACGGGCACCGTCCCGCACGCGGGGCAGTGAACCAGCGGGATCGGCGCCCCCCACGCGCGCTGACGTGAGATCGGGAAGTCGCGTGCGCGGTAGCGCACGGCCGGTCGCGGGGTGGCGCTCGCCTTGGCGGGCTTCCACGCGGCCCCCGCTGGCGTGGGCAGCCGCTGTGCGATCGAGGCGTCGGTGGGATCGCAATCGGGTATGCCGAGCACGGCGGTCGGGCCGAAGCGGGCATCCACCAGTGGGGAGATCACGATCGGCACCATCCCCGCCACTCCCGGGACGGTGGCCAGCGCACCGGTGCTCACCACCGGGACCTGCTCCGCTTCGCGATCCTCGCGCCGCCAGCCCGCCTCGCGCATACCCGCCAGCTGCTCGGCCACCGCGGGCTCGGAGATCCAGCGGTCCACGTCGGGGTGGGCCGGTGAGACCGCCACAAACGCCGCCTGCGCGATCGCCTCGGGGTGGGGGGTGAAGACCGTGAGGCTGCCCCCGTCGAAGGTGGCGGCGTCGAGCTCCACGCCGTCCACGCGCCCGAGCACCGCGCGCTGGGAGCCGAGCGCGGCCTTGTCCCAGCCCGGCAACACCTCCAGGCCGCGCTCGTTGTCCTGCGCGTAGGCGGTGATCCGCATGAACCACTGGGGCAGGCGCACGAAGCGCACCTCCGAGTGGCAGCGCCAACAGGTGCCGTCCTCCGACTGCAGCGTCGCGAGCACGGTCTGGCAGGAGTCGCACCAGCTGACCTGCGCCTCGCGCTGGTAGACGAGGCCGCGCTCGAGCATCGCCAGGAAGAGCCACTGCGTCCAGCGGTAGTGCTCGGGCTCGGAGGAGACGAAGGTGCGCTCCCAGTCGCAGGAGTACCCGAGAGCTTCGAACTGGCTGCGCATCCGTTCGCAGCAGCGCTCCACCCACTGCTGGGGGGAGATCCCGCGGCGCAGCGCCTCGAGCTCGGCGGGCAGGCCGAAGGAGTCGAAGCCCAGCGAGAACAGCACCGCCCTGCCGCGGGCGCGCAGGAAGCGGGCGTAGGCATCCGCAATCGTGTAGCTGCGGATGTGTCCCATGTGGGCGTCTCCCGAGGTGAAGGGGCAGCCTGCGAAGACGTACGCCGGCTCTCGCTCGTCCTGCGGCGGGGGCACGGCGAACGCTCGGGTCTCCCTCCAGGCGGCCTGCCAGCGGGCCTCGATCGGTCCCGGGTCATAGTCCGCGCCGCGAGTGGGGAACGAATTGGAGCTACTGACGTTCGTCTCCGCTGGGCTCGGAGGGCTGGAAACCGCGTGGTCGCTGGAGGTGGAAGCTCCTGCACCTGTGTGGGATAGCGCGGCGGTTGCGTCGATTCGGGGAACGGTCATGATCTCGACGCTACCGGATGCCGGCCTAGAAATCCAGAGAGGCCAAACGCATCCGATAGATTGATGACTGCCTGATGTCCTGCCAGACTCCGGACGGACGGCCGCCCCCCAACTCAACGCTCGCGGCGACCAGGGGCGGGGGGCGGTTCCGTCTGGCTGACGCGAAGGAGGAGACGCGGTGGCTCGCTGTGCGGTCCTGACAAACGATCTGCAGTACGACCTCGTCAACAAGAACGACGAGCGCAAGGCGGCGGTGGCGGCGTTCACGCCGCAGATGCAGCGCTTCCTCGCGCAGATGCGGACGCTGGGAGTACCTGTGGTGCACCTGCAGCTGATCAACCTCGAGGACGACCCCCACGCGGAGCGCTACGACGGGTGGCTCCCCGTCACCAAGGGGTCGGAGGGGGCGCGCATCGTGGTGGAGTTCCTCGTCGAGGGCGACGTGGTGGTGGAGAAGAACAAGGACAGCGGCTTCTACGAGACAGCGCTGCACGACCGTCTCCAGGAGCTCGAGGTGGACACGGTGATCATCACCGGTATGCAGACCCAGATCTGCGTGCAGACCACCGCCGCGGACGCGTTCTTCCGCGGCTACAAAGTGATCGTGCCGCCCGACGCGGTCGTCTCGGCGCGCGCCGAGGACCAGTCGCGGGCGCTGGAGTGGCTGGGGTCCTACTGCGCCACGATCATGCCCACGGCCGAGCTCGCGGCGGCGATCGAGCAGGACAGCCTGCCCGAGTTCAGCGTGGTCGCGATCCCATGACGGGCGTGTCCACCCCTGCGCCGGCCGGCCCACCCACCGCTCCCGGCGGCCCTCGGCGACCAGCTCCCGCAAGCAGCGAGCGCATCCGGCTCGCTCGCCGAGTTACTTGGGCAAGGCGCAGCCCGGGGGAGCAGATCCCATGACGGGCGGGGTGATCCAGCTCGACCACGGCACCGGCGGGGGGATGAGCCAGGAGCTGATCGTCGGAGCTGATCGCACCGCGCCTCGGCGCGGTGCACTCGGGGCGGATGGAGGACAGCGCGGTGCTGGAGCTCGACTCCAGGCGCATCGCGGTGACCACGGACTCGTTCGTGATCGACCCGATCTTCTTCGGCAACGGGGACATCGGCAAGCTCGCGGTCTGCGGCACGGTCAACGATCTCGCGGTGAGCGGCGCGGTTCCGCGCTACCTGACACTCTCGCTGGTGCTGGAGGAAGGCTTCCCGATCTGCCGACCTCGAGCGGGTGCTCGACTCCGTGCGCGAGGCCGCCACGGCGGCTCGCGTGGAGGTGGTCGCCGGCGACACCAAGGTCGTGCGGGCGGGGGAGGTGGACAAGCTGTTCATCAACACCGCCGGCGTGGGGGTGTTCGAGCGCGAGGTGGAGCTGGGGGTGAGCAGGGTCGGCCCGGGGGACGCGGTGATCGTCACCAGTTGGCTTGGCAACCACAGCGTCCACATCCTCTCGATCCGCGAGGGCCTCGGCTTCGAGGAGCGCGTGCTCAGCGACTGCGCGCCGCTGGACGGCCTGGTGTGGAGCGTGCTGGAGGAGTACGCCCCGCAGGTGCACTGTATGCGCGACATCACGCGCGGGGGACTGGGGACCGTGCTCAACGAGCTCGCCGACGGCGCGGGGGTCTCGATCCAGATCGAGGAGCGCCGGCTGCCGATCCAGCACGAGACCGCGATGGCGGCGGACATGTTGGGGCGTCAACCCGCTGTACCTCGCCAACGAGGGCAACATCTGCATGCTCGTCGCGGAGGAGGCCGCCGCGGAGATCCTCGAGCTCGTACGGCTGCACCCCAACGGCCGTGCGGCGCAGATCGTCGGCGCCGCGCGGGAGCCCGGGGGCAGCCCCGTGACGATGGTGCGCTGCCGACGGCGCCGAGGCGGTCGTGGAGGTTCTCTACGGCGCGGAGCTGCCGAGGTTGTGCTGAGGGAGGAGCGATGGAGGACAGCCATGCCGCCCAATTCCAGCCGACCGCCGATCCCCGATCGGTCAGCGCCCCTCCCAGCAGCGGCCCACCCGGCCGCTGAGCCGCGCCGCCCCGCGCGCGGCGGGCGCCCCGCGCTCGAGACGCGCCGATACCAGATCCGCGGGATCGTCCAGGGTGTGGGCTTCCGGCCATTCGTGTTCCGCACCGCCGAGCGCCACGCGTTGGGGGGCTGGATCCGCAACGACTCCGACGGGGTGGTGCTCGAGGTCCAGGGTCTGCCGGGGGCGTTGGAGGAGTTCATCGTGGAAGTTCGCACCCGCGCCCCGGTGCTCGCGCGGATCGAGTCGGTGGCGCTGCTCGAGCAGCGCTACGAGGAGCGTTACCTACAGGGCTTCGAGATCCACGTGAGCGAGCGCGGGGGGGCGCAGGCGAGCACGCTGATCTCCCCCGACACGTGCGTGTGCGAGGACTGCCTGCGGGAGCTGCTCGACCCGGCGGACCGCCGCTACCGCTACCCGTACATCAACTGCACCAACTGCGGCCCCCGCTACTCGATCATCCGCGGCGTCCCGTACGACCGGGCGATGACCACGATGGCGGCCTTCCCGATGTGCGAGCGCTGCGAGCGGGAGTACCACGACGTCCGCGACCGGCGCTTCCACGCGCAGCCGACCGCGTGCTGGGAGTGCGGCCCGCGGGTGGCGGTGGTCGATTCGAGGACCCACCCACCCCGCTGCCCCGCGAGGCTCCACGCCCCGTACCGGGTGTCCGGACGAGATCGAGCAGACAGCGCGGCTGCTGCACGAAGGGGCGATCGTCGCGGTCAAGGGGCTCGGGGGCTACCACCTGATGGTCGACGCCCGCGACGAGGAGGCGGTGGCGAGGCTGCGCCGGCGCAAGCGCCGCGAGGAGAAGCCCTTCGCGGTGATGTCCCCCACTCTGGAGGCGGTGCGGCGGGTACGCGCTCGTTGGGGAGCGGGAGGCGGAGCTGCTGAGCAGCCCGCGGCGGCCGATCGTGCTCGTGCGCAAGCGCGGCGGAGGACCCCGCTGGCCGCCGCGATCGCGCCGGGCAACCGCAGCTACGGGACGATGCTCGCCTACACCCCCGTGCACCACCTGCTGCTTCGAGGAGCGGCTTCGACGCGCTGGTAGCGACCAGCGGCAACGTCTCGGACGAGCCGATCGCGTTCCGCGACGAGGACGCGCTCGAGCGCCTCGCAGGGATCGCGGACGCGTTCCTGGTCGGCGACCGCGAGATCTACACGCGCGTGGACGACTCGATCGTGCGCTCGGTGGACCTCGGTCGCGCGGACGCCCGCGGTGAGACGGGTGGGTGGGCTTCAATCCGCCGTGCGCGCGGCTACACGCCGGAGCCGGTGAGGGCGCCGTTCGAGCTGGCACCGCTGCTGGCGGTGGGGCCGGAGCTGAAGAGCACGATCTGCCTCTCGCGCGGAAGCGAGCTGTTCCTCAGCCACCACATCGGGGACCTCAAGAACGAGGCGACGATGCGCTCCTTCGAGCACGCGATCGAGCACCTGTCGATGCTCCTGGAGGTGGAGCCGGAAGCGATCGCGCACGACATGCACCCCGGCTACCTGAGCACGCGCTTCGCCCTCGCGCAGGAGCTGCCGACGGTGGCGGTCCAGCACCACCACGCGCACATGGCGGCGTGCATGTGCGAGCACGGCCTGAGCGAACCGGTGGTGGGGGTGGTCTTCGACGGCACGGGGTACGGCGATCGACGGCAACGTCTGGGGGGGTGAGTTTCTCGTGGGCGACTACGTGGGCTTCGAGCGGGCGGCTCACCTCGCGTACTTCCGGCTGCCCGGCGGGGACAGGGCGGTGGAGGAGCCCTGGCGGGTGGCGCTGTCGCTGCTGTGGGAGGCGTTCGGGGAGGACTTCCATGAGGTCGACCTGCCGGTTGTGAGGGAGCGCGGCGCGGAGGAGCGGCGGGTGCTCGCGCGGATGCTCCGGACGGGTCTGCGCTCGCCGAGCAGCTCGAGCGTGGGGCGGCTGTTCGACGGGGTCGCGGCGTTGCTCGGGGTGCGCGAGCACTGCCGCTACGAAGCGCAGGCGGCGATCGAGCTTGAGCAGCTGGTAGCGCCCGGCGCCGCGGGTAGGCCGCTGCCGTGGGAGCTGTGCGGCGCGGAGGGGTGGCCGTGGCAGATCGACCCCGCTCCGATGGTGCGCGAGCTCGTGCGGGAGGCGCAGCGCCGGGGCACGACCGCGGCGGAGCTGAGCGGGCGCTTCCACAGCACAGTGATCGAGATGGTGGCGGGCACCTGCGAGGCGATTCGCGCGCGGACGGGCATCGAGCGGGTGGTGCTGAGCGGGGGGGTCTTCCAGAACGAGCTACTGCTGCGCGGCTGCCACGAGGCGCTGGAGAGGACGGGCTTTCGGGCGTACTCCCACCGGCTCGTGCCCGCCAACGACGGCGGGGTGGCGCTCGGGCAGGCCGCGGTGGCGGGGTGGGGCACACGGTGAGCGCGGGTGCGCAGACACCGGCCTCCGAGGGGGCGGGGGCGCGCAGCCCGGAGGGCTGGGTCGGCCGGCGGATCGCCAACGGCGGGGCACGGGTGGCGTCGGCGCGCGCCCGGCCGGAGCCCTTCGAGGGGCTGCACTTCTCGCCGGCGCCCGCGATAGCGGGCCCCGTGCCGGGGCCGCGCTCGCAGCGGATGCTGGCCGAACAGGCGGCGCTGGAGAGCCGCGCGCGCTCCTACCCGCGAGCCGTCCCGGTGGCCTTCGAGGCGGGGCGGGGGGCGACGCTGCGCGACGTGGACGGCAACACGTACGTGGACTTCTTCGCCGGCGCGGGCACGCTCAACCTGGGCCACGGCTACCCCGCGGTCGCGCGCGCGGCGAGCGAGCAGCAGGAGCGGCTGGTGCACGCCCTGGACTTCCCCACTGCGCCCAAGCTGCGGCTGATGCGCCGCCTCAAGCAGATCCTGCCGGGCGCGCTGCGTCGAACGGCGCGCATCCACTTCGGCGGACCGACGGGCTCGGACGCGGTGGAGGCGTCGCTGAAGCTCGTGCGCGCCCACACGGGCCGGCGGCCGGTCGTGGCGTTCCAGGGCTCCTACCACGGGATGACCGCAGACGCGCTGTCGGTCACGAGTGACGTGGCGTGCGGGGGGCCGCAGGAGACGTCGGTGCACTTCATGCCGTTCCCCTACTGCTACCGCTGCCCGCTGGGCCTGCGCCCGCAGTCGTGCGAGATGGCGTGCACGAAGCTCCTGGACAGCTCCCTGGAGGACCCCTACAGCGGCTTGCCGAAGCCCGCGGGTGTGATCGTGGAGCCGATCCAGGGCGAGGGCGGCACGGTCGTCCCGCCGGAGGGGTGGCTGGCGGAGGTGCGCGAGATCACCCGCCGGCACGAGGTGCCGCTGATCGTGGACGAGATCCAGACGGGATTCGGCAGGACAGGAGCGATGTTTGCGTGCGAGCACGACGGGGTTACGCCGGACGTGATCGTGCTCTCCAAGGCGATCGGGGGGATCGGGTACCCGCTGTCGGGGATCGCATACGACGAGTCGCTGGACACGTGGGAGCCGGGGGCGCACATCGGGACGTTCCGCGGGCACCAGGTCGGGATGGCCGCGGGCGCGGCGGCGATCGAGGTGATGCGGGAGCTCGACCTCCCCGGGCACGCGCGCGAGCTGGGCGAGCTCGCGAGGGAACTGCTGGAGGACGCGACGACCGCGGAGGAGCTGGCCGCGGTCGGGGAGGTGCGCGGACGCGGGCTGATGATCGGGGTGGAGTTGGTGCGCGAGCGCGAGACCAGGGAGCCGTGGCCCGAGCTCGCGGACGCGGTGCGCAGGCGCTGCAGCGAAAAGGGGCTGATCATCGAGCTCGGCGGCCACTACGGCAACGTGGCGCGCTTCCTGCCGCCGCTGGTGATCTCCCGGGAGCTGCTCGAGCGGGGGATCGAGATCTTCGTGGAGGCGCTGGGCGAAAGCGAACGGGTTCAGCGGGTGCGCTCGGGGGCGAGCGCGAGCTGAGCGCCGGCGAAGGTGACGTCCAAAGGCTCGAGGATCACCTGGCGCGGCCCCTCCTCGACGGCGCCCGCGAGGAGCGCGTCGAGGTGGAGCTCGCGCGCGTGCTCGACCACGCGCGCGCCGCCCCCGGGACGGCAGTAGACGGCGAAGCCGGCGCCCATGTTGAGCGTGCTGTGAGCGGCCGCGGGGTCCAGCTCGGCGTGCGCGGCGAGGAACGCGAGCACGGGCGGCACTGGGGGCAGCGCGCGGATCCTGTAGGTGAGCTCGCGTCGGGGGCGCATCAGCTTGAGCAGCCCGTGCCCGGTGATGTGGCTGAGGTAGGTGAGCCGCACCTGCGCATCGCCGAGCAGCCGGCGGACGAGCTCGACGTAGAGGAGGCTGGGCGCCAGCAGCGCCTCGCCGAAGCGCTCGCCGCCGGGCAGCTCGGTCAAGAGCCCATCCGGGAGCTGCGCGGCGATCCGCCGGGCGAGCGAGGCGCCGTTGGCGTGCAGGCCGCTTGAGGAGAGGAGCACGATCTCGTCGCCTGGGGCGAGCTCGTCGCCGAGCAGCGGCTCGCCGGGGGGCGGCACGAAGCCGAGCGCGCTGCCGGCGAGCTCGATGTCTTCGGGCGCGACCAGCTCGGTGAGCGAGGGGGACTCCCCTCCACCCCACGTGCACTGCGCGTCGTCGCAGGCGCGGCGCCACCCCGCGAGCAGCGCGTCGGCGCGCTCGGCGCGCTCGTACCAGGCACTCGAGCCGGTGGCGAAGTAGGCGTTTACGACGAGCGGCAGCGCCCCGACGCAGACGAGGTCGTTGAGGACGGCGGCGACGGCGTCGTAGGCGACGTGGTCGAAGCGGTTGACGCCGGCGAGCTCGTGGTACTCGCGGGCGAGGATCGACTTGGTGCCGAGTGTCTCGAGCACGAAAGCGAGGGTGGTGCCCGCGAAGCGCAGCACGAAGGCGGGCTCCCCGCGGGACCCATCGACCGCGCGAGCGCCTGCGGCGGCGAGCCAGTGGGAGGTGGCGAGCGCCTCATCGAGCGCCCTGCGCTTGGAGGCGTCGAGCACGGCGTAGTCCACGCCGGCCCGGCGGTAGGCGCTGTGGAGGTCAGGGTCGGCCACAGAGCGGCAGCCTACCCGGGTCAGGGTCGCGGGCGTACCAGGCAGGTGGTCGCCACCCAGCTGCCGGGCTCCCCGGCGGGAGTCAGCGGAAAGGCGAGGTCGTCGACCAGCGCCCACATTTGAGTGTGCCTGTCGGTGTCAACCCAGGTGGGGGCCCAACGGGTGAGGTCGGCATCCTCGAAGGCCTGCTCCAGCGCCTCCCCGACCGCGTCGAGACCGGGCGTGCGGATCTTGTTGCGCTTGCGAAAGCGCAGCACGCAGTGGTCGGAGGCGATCACCTCGGAGACCTCGGGATGGTCGGGCCGCACCACTCGGATACGCATTCACACACCGTAGCCACTGGCGTACCGGCCAGGCGCAGCCTGAAGTCACTCGGCGCGGCTGAACTCCCAGATGGCGATGAAGAGCATGATCAGCCCGAGCACGGCGATCACCCCGGCCTCGACGATCGTGGGGACGTGCCAGCCGAACCAGGTGACCCCGGGGGCGAGCGCATGGCGGGCTTCTTCGCTGATGCTGAGATGGGCGAAGATCGCACGGCGCATGGGATCGACGGCGTAGGTGAGGGGGTCGATGCGGTTGAGAATCGCGAGCCACTGCGGCAGGTTGGCCACGGAGAACATGGCGCCGGAAATGAAGAACATGGGCATGATCGCCATCTGCATGAGGGCCATGAAGGACTGCATCTGGGTGATGCGGGCGGCGGCCATCATGCCGAAGGCGGTGATCGCGAACGCGAGCAGGAGCTGCAGGGCGAATATCTCGAGGATCAGGCCGAGCTCGTAGGGGACTTCGACGAGGCCGGCGATGGCGATCACGATCACCCCCTGGAAGGCGGCGACGGTGGCGCCGCCGAAGCACTTGCCGAGCACGATCGAGCTGCGCCGCACGGGGGCGACCATCATCTCGCGCAGGAAGCCGAACTCGCGGTCCCACACGATCGAGGCGGCGGAGAACATGGCGGTGAACATCACCGCCATGCAGAGCACGCCTGGGTAGATGAAGGTTTTGAAGTTGACACCGTCGGTGCTCGTGGAGACGAGCGAGGAGAGCCCGGTGCCCAGCACGAAGAGGAACAGGAAGGGCTGTATGAGTGCGGTGACGATGCGTAGACGGTCGCGGCTGAAGCGGATCAGCTCACGCCGCCACACGACGCGGATCGCGCGCAGCTCGCCGCGCAGGCTGCGGGTGGGCACCCGCACCCCGGCAACGGGAACGCTCGCGGGCGCCGCGGCTGGCGCCGTCTTGGCGGAGGGTGTCTCGGTGGGGCTCACAGGAGATCCTTTGTCTGCCCCAGTCTTCGCAGCCCCGCGCTCGTCAACGGCTCCCTAACTCGGCTGGCGTGTAGGCGCCGGCCACCTTGGCCGGCAAGCCGCACAAGCCGCGGTGGTCCGGGCGAGTCAGTGCGCAGCCCACCACGTCGTCTCATCAGCGACTCATCATCTTCGCGATGTTGCGCCGCTGGTCGGTCAGGCCGGAGTCCTCGGCGTCGCGGATGGTCGTACCGGTGTAGGACATGAAGACGTCGTCGAGCGAGGGCCGGGAGACGCTCACGGCGCGGATCGGCTGACCGAGCTCCGCGAACAGGCGGGGCACGAACTGCTCGCCCCCGGAGACGCCGAAGGTGACGGCGCCCTCGGCGATGGTGGCGTCGATGCCGAAGCGCTCGCGCAGGGCGGCGAGGGTGGCCTCGTCGTCGGGGGTGTGAATCTGCACGCGGTCCGTGCCGACGTTGGCCTTCAGCGCTTCGGGGGTGTCGAGCACGATGATGCGCCCCTGGTCCATGATCGCGATGCGGTCGCAGTACTCGGCCTCGTCCATGTAGTGGGTGGTGAGGAAGATGGTGATGTCCTCGCGCTGCTTGAGCTCCGCGATGTAGCTCCAGATCGAGCGGCGCGTCTGCGGGTCGAGGCCGACGGTGGGCTCGTCGAGGAACAGCACGCGGGGGGAGTGCAGCAGGCCGCGGGCGATCTCCAGGCGCCGCTTCATGCCGCCGGAGAAGGTGCCGACGAGGCTGCTCCGGCGCTCCCACAGCCCGACCATCTCCATCACCTGGCGCATCCGCGGCGCGACGGTCTCTCGGGGAACGCCGTAGAGCTCGGCGTGCAGGCGGAGGTTCTGCTCGGCCGTGAGGTAGCCGTCGAGGGTGGTGTCCTGGAAGACGAGCCCGATGTTGCGCCGCACGGCGTCGCGTTCGGAGACGACGTCGTGGCCCGCGACCAGCGCGGAGCCGCCGGTGGGCCGCACGAGCGTGCAGAGCATGTTGATGGTGGTGGACTTGCCGGCGCCGTTGGGCCCGAGGAACCCGAAGACCTCGGAGCGGGCGACCTCGAAGTCGATCTCGCGTACTGCCTCGATCTCGCCGTAGCGCTTGGCGAGGCCTTTGACGGAGACGGCGGGAGCGACCGATCGGAGATCGGCCAGCGCGGCGGCGTCGAGGCTGCCGTTCGGGGGGAAGCGGTGGGTGTCTCGGGCGAGGGAGGCCATGACCACGGTGTCCGCGGCCCCAGCGTGGAGGGCCGAAGACACCGTAGTACATGAGGTCGGGGGTTCGGTGGGGTTGGCGTCGAAACCCGGCGAACTGCCAATCGCCTAGTGTCGGCGTGGCTCAGGAGCTCCCCGGGTCTGTGCGGATCTCAGGAGCTCTCGGGGTCCGCGCCGTCGGCCAGGATGCGGTAGAGCTCGCGGCGCGCGGTGACGAGCACCTTGCGGGCCTGCTCCTGCTGCTCCTCGCTGCCGGCGCGCATGACCTGCATGAAGGCGAAGGCGACCTCGCGCATGATCTTTCCGAGCTCGTGGGCCTTCGCCCCGACGTCGCCGCTCATCTGCTCCCACGGGGCGGGGCGGTTGGGATCGCGCTCCTCGAGGTGGGCGCGGCCGGCGTCGGTGAGTTGGAAGGCCTTGCGTCCGTCGATCTCCTCGGAACGTACGAGACCCTCGTCCTCGAGCTGCTGCAGGGCCGGGTAGACGGAGCCGGGGCTCGGGCGCCAGGCGCCGTCGCTGCGCTCCTCCACCTCCTGCATGATCTGGTATCCGTTGCGGGGCTGCTCGGCGAGCAGCAGCAGGGCGGCGGTGCGGATGTCCCCGCGTCGCGCCTTGCGCCCGCCGCGCCAGGACGGCCCGGGTGGGAACCCGCCCCCTCCGAACCCGCCGAACGGGAAGCTGCCGGGGCCGCCGCGTGAACCGGGTCCTCCCCGACGGTGGCGGGGGCCATGCTCTCCCGCGGGACCTCCGCCGCTTATGGCGAGCCACAGGGCGCGGAGGTCCGGCAGCTCGCGGTGTCCGCAACAGCGTCCTTCGTGTGTCGTGTGTATTGCGTCAGCGTACATGTCTACTCCTATCGTTGAACATCACGATAGTAGCACGATATATCGTAAAGACAAGCGTGTCAAGTCCCTCCGATCCGGCCGCGAATCGAAGGCCCTCGTGTCGAGGCCTCTGGCCCAGGCTGTGGATCGAAGGCCTCGTGTCGAGTCCTTCGGGCCCAGCCGTGAATTGAAGGCCCTCGTGTCGAGTCCTTCCGGCCCGGCCGTGAATAAAGGCCCTCAGTGGCGGAAGTGACGGATGCCCGTTGCGACCATCGCGACACCGGCCGCGTCCGCGGCGGCGATGACTTCCTCGTCGCGCACGGAGCCGCCGGGCTGGACGATCGCGCGGATGCCGGCGTCGATCGCGAGTTGGGGGCCGTCGGCGAAGGGGAAGAAGGCGTCGGACGCGAGCACCGCCCCCACCAGCAACTCCGGCTGCGCGTCGCGGGCCTTCTCGATGGCGATGCGCACGGCGTCGACGCGGCTCATCTGCCCGGCGCCGATGCCGACGGTGGCGCGACCGGATGTGAGCACGATCGCGTTGGAGCGTACGTGGCGGCAGACCGTCCAGGCGAACAGCATGTCCTCCCACTGCGCCTCTGTGGGGGCAGTCGCGGTGAGCACGCGCATCTGCTCGCGTCCCTCGCTCACGACGTCACGGGTCTGCACCAGCTGCCCCCCGATCACGGGCTTGCCTTCTACCTCGCGGAGGGGCGGCGGCCACTGCGCAAGCTCCAGCAGGCGCACGTTCTTCTTCTCAGTGAGCACCTCCAGTGCCTCGTCGTCGAAGCCGGGGGCCAGCAGCACCTCGACGAACTGCTTGGAGAGCTCCTGCGCGAAGGCGCGGTCCACCCGGCGGTTGACCGCGATCACGCCCCCGTAGGCGCTCTGGGGGTCGCAGGCGAAGGCGCTCTCGTAAGCGTGCAGGCCACCCTCGCCGAGGGCGCACCCGCAGGGGTTGTTGTGCTTGACGATCGCGCAAGCCGGGCCGGAGAGATCCTCGAGCAGCTCACGTGCAGAGCTGAGGTCCAGCAGGTTGTTGAACGAGAGCTCCTTGCCGTGCAACTGGCTCACGCCATCGAGCAGGTGCGTAGGCGAGCCGACCCGTGCGTAGAACGCTGCTCGCTGGTGGGGGTTCTCGCCATAGCGCAGATCGCTCACCTTCTCGTAGGCGTCGCGCCAGTGCGGCGGGAAGCCCTCGTGGGTGCGCAGGGCGAACCAGGTCGAGATCGCGGCGTCGTAGCGCGCGGTGAGCGCGAACGCGGCGGCGGCGAGCCGCTCGCGTGTAGCGGGGGAGAGCCGTCTTTCGGACTCCCGCAGCTCGGCGAGCACTTCCCCGTAGTCGTCGGGGTCCACGACGACGGCGGCGAAGGGGTGGTTCTTGGCGGCGGCGCGGATCATGGTGGGCCCGCCGATGTCGATGTTCTCGACGATCTCCGCGGCTGTGGCGTCGCCGCGGGCGACCGTCTGCTCGAAGGGGTAGAGGTTCACGCACACGAGATCGACCGACTCGATCTCGTGCTCGGCGGCGGCGCTCAGGTGCTCCTCGCTGTCGCGCAGCGCGAGCAGCCCCGCGTAGAGGCGCGGGTGCAGCGTCTTGACGCGCCCGTCCATCATCTCGGGGAAGCCGGTGAAGTCCTCGACCGCGCGCACCGCGACCCCCGCATCCGACAGCTCGCGCGCGGTGCCCCCGGTGGAGACGATCTCCACACCCAGCTCAGTGAGACCGCGGGCGAAGTCGACGATCCCGGCCTTCTCCGATACCGACAGCAGCGCGCGGCGCACGCGCACCTCACCGGGCGCGGTGCGCTCCAGGCCGGTGCGGGGGGTCGTTTCAGAGGCCACGTTCAGAGACTATCCAGAGACCACGACCCGGCGCGGGTTGGCGGGGTCAAAGTGCAGTGACCCGCGTGCGAACAGCCGTACGGCCTCTCCCAGCAGCCCGTGCTCGAGCGGGCGCAGCGCCCGAAGCACATCTCCGGGATCGTGCGCGTCGGGTAGCTCGTGGGCGCCCTGGAGGATTACCGGTCCGCTGTCCACACCTGCGTCGACGAAGTGGACGGTCACGCCGAAGACCTTGACCCCGTACTCGAGCGCCTGCTCGATCGCCTTCAGCCCCGGAAAGGCTGGGAGCAGGGAGGGGTGAACGTTGATGACCGCCCCTGGGAAGCGCCTGAGGAAGTGCTCGCTGACCAGCTCCATGTAGCCGGCCAGCACCACCAGTTGCGCGCTGAGCTTGGTGAGCCAGTCGGCCATCGCCCGATCGCGCGCCTCGCGATCTGCGTAGTCCGCGCGGCAGAACACCGCCGTAGGCACGCCGCGCTCCTCGGCGCGCGCGAGCGCGGGCGCGCCGGACACGTTGGAGGCCACCGCCACGACCTCGGCCTCGCGTCCGTGCACGGTGTCGAGCAGCGCCTGCAGGTTCGTACCTGTGCCCGAGACCAGCACGGCAATTGGCAGCGGCGTCTGAGGGGCCATCTATGCGCGTACGAGGGGAAGCGTGGGCCCGGCGGGCTCCTCCAGCGCGTACTTGCCGTTCGCCTCGCCGGTGCCGTCGAGTGGGTACTCGCCGCTGAAGCAGGCGTCGCAGTGGGACTGGCGCCCACCCGCCCCGGCGCCGACGGCCTCGTAGACGCCCTCCAGCGAGAGGTAGTGCAGGGAGTCGCAACCCAGCTCGGCGGCTACCTCCGCGGTGGTGCGGCCGTGGGCGATCATCTCCTCGCGGGTGGACATGTCGATGCCGTAGTGGCAAGGGTGCTTGATCGGGGGCGCGGAGATGCGCATGTGCACCTCGCGCGCGCCGGCGTCGCGGAGCATCTGCACGATCTGGCGGGTGGTGTTGCCGCGCACGATCGAGTCGTCCACGACGACCAGGCGCTGGCCCGCGATCACCTCGGGGAGGGGGTTGAACTTCAGGCGCAGCCCGTGCTTGCGCAGCTCCTGGCCGGGCTGGATGAAAGTGCGGGCGACGTAACGATTCTTGACGAAGCCGTCGTCCTGGGGCAGGCCGGCCGCGCGCGCGAGGCCGCGGGCGGCTGGGTTGCCGGAGTCGGGCACGGCGATCACGAGGTCGGCCTCGACGGGCGCCTCGCGCCAGAGGATCTCGCCCATGCGGCCGCGCGCGACCTGGAGCGCCTGGTCGTTCATGCGAGAGTCGGGGCGGGCGAAGTAGATGTACTCGAACACGCAGAACGCCCTGCGCGCGCCGCTCTGAACGCGGCGGCTCTCGATGCCGTTCTCCGAGAGCGTGACGAGCTCGCCGGGTTCGACGTCGCGCAGCAGCTTCGCGCCGATGATGTCGAACGCGCAGGACTCGCTCGCCACGCAGTGACGGACCTGTTTGGGTGGGCTCCCATCATCGCCGGGCTCGAGCACGCCCAGCGCCAGCGGGCGCAGGCCGTGGGGGTCGCGGAAGGCGAGGACGCGATCCTTGGTCATCGCCACGATCGAGAAGGCGCCGCGCAGGCGCGGGAGCACGTCGGCGATTGCGTCCTCGATCCGCTCGGCGGGGTGGGTGGCGATCAGGGCGGCGACGATCTCGGAGTCGGAGGTCGAGCTGAACGTGACCCCGCGCTCGAGCAGCTCGCTGTGCAGCTGCACAGCGTTGATGAGGTTGCCGTTGTGCGCCAACGCGAGCTCCCTGTGGGAGCCGTGGGTGCCCTCGGAGCGCTGCACGGGCTGAGAGTTCTCCCAGGCGTTGGAGCCGGTGGTGGAGTAGCGAACGTGCCCGATCGCGAGATCGCCCGCCAGCGTGCGCAGGTCGTTCTCGCTGAACACCTGGCTGACGAGGCCGAGCTCGCGGCGCGTAACGATCTGCCCGCCGCGGTCAGCCGCCGCGATGCCCGCGGACTCCTGGCCGCGGTGCTGGAGCGCGTAGAGCGCGAAGTAGGAGAGTCGCGAGACCTCGTGACCGGGGGCGTATATGCCGAAGACGCCGCACTCGTCGCGCGGCCCATCGCGATCCTCGACGCGGCCAGGCGTGGGCCTCACAGCCACAAGCTAGCAGTCCTCATGGGAACAGCTCCGCCAGCGCCCCATGAGCCTCCGCCAGCTCCTCGAGCGTTGCGCTCAGCGTCTCTCCGGCGATCGTGATGCTCAGCGCACCAGCGCCAACGGTCCCGAGGACCCTGACCGGCGTGCGTCGCCCGAGCGCGCGCACCCCGCTCTCGGTGCCGCTGAGGAGAAACCCCCCCGGGCCCTCGCCGAAGAGGGCGCTCCACGGATCGCCGCCCACGGCCGCGACCCAGTCCGCCGGCAGCGCGATCTCGGCGCCCAACCTGCCGCCCAGGCAGGACTCGGCGAGCGCGACGGCGAGCCCCCCCTCGGCGAGGTCGTGGGCGCTTGAGAGCCCGCCGACCCGTACCGCGCCGCGGACGGCGAACTGCGCAGCGCGGACAGCACCGAGATCGACGGAGGGCAGCCCGTCGGGCAGCGGCTGGCCGCGCAGCTTGGCGAGCTCGCTCGCGGCGAGCGAGGGAGCGAACGGCCCGACCAGTGCGATCGTGTCGCCAGCGCGGGCGAACCCCAGGCGCCCCGCGCGCGCGGCGTCGGGCAGGCGCCCGACCATGCCCACCACCGGCGTCGGGTAGATCGGGCCGGCGGGTCCCTCGTTGTAGAGCGAGACGTTGCCCCCTACGATCGGCGCCCCCAGCGCCCGGCACGCGTCGCCGAGGCCGCGCACCGATTCGGTCAGCTGCCACGCGATGTGCGGCTTCTCGGGGTTGCCGAAGTTGAGGTTGTTGGTTGTCCCCAGCGGCTCCGCTCCCACACACGCGAGGTTGGCTGCGCACTCGAGCGCTGCCTCCACGGTGCCGGTGTAGGGGTCGGCGGCGACGCGGCGGCCGTTGCAGTCGATGCTCACGGCGAGGGCGCTCCCGTCGGGGAGGCGCAGCACCGCGGCGTCGGCCTGCTCGGGGCGGCGCACCGTGCGGGACTGCACGACTGCGTCGTACTGCTCGAAGAGCGGACGGCGTGAGGCGACGTTCGGGCAGCGCAACAGCGCGAGCAGCGTCTCACGGAGCGAGGCGCCCGGCGGGAGCGTGGCCGCCGGCGCGGCGTAGACCGGTGCCGCGGGCCACTCCGGGCGCAGGTCGTACAGCGGGCAGTCGTCCACCAACGCCTGCACCGGCATGTCTCCGACGAGCCGCTCGCCGTCGAACACCCGCATCCGGCGAGTGTCCGTGACCGTTCCGACGACGGTGCCGCCCACCTCCCACTTCTCGCACAGCCCCAGCACCGCCGGCACGTCCGCGGGAGCGACCACGCACAGCATCCGCTCCTGGGACTCCGAGACCATGACCTCGAATGGCTCCATCCCCGGCTCACGCAGGGGCACCCGCGCCACGTCGATGTCAAGTCCCACCTCCCCCTTGGAGGCCATCTCGGCCGCTGAGGAGGTCAGCCCCGCGGCGCCGAGGTCCTGCAGGGAGACCAGCAGGCCCCGCTCCAGCAGCTCCAGCGAGCACTCCAGGAGCTTCTTCTCCTCGAAGGGGTCGCCCACCTGCACGGTGGGACGCCGGTCGTCGTCCCCCTCGCCGTGCTCGGCGGAGGCCAGCACGGACGCCCCCCCGATTCCGTCTCGCCCGGTGGAGGCACCGAACAGCACGACCACGTTGCCCACGCCGGCCGCGGCGGAGCGCACGAGCCGCGCGCGCTCGCAGAGGCCGAGCGCCATCGCGTTGACCAGACAGCTCTGCTCGTAGGGCTCCTCGAAGTAGACCTCGCCGCCGACGGTGGGCACGCCGATCGAGTTGCCGTAATGGCCGATGCCGCGCACGGCCCCGTCGAGCAGGTACCGCGCGCGGGTTCCGGCACCGCCCTCGCGAGGCTCGCCGAAGCGCAGCGAGTCGAGCACGGCGATCGGGCGAGCCCCGATCGCGAAGATGTCGCGCAGGATGCCTCCCACGCCCGTGGCCGCCCCCTGGAAAGGCTCCACCGCGCTGGGGTGGTTGTGGGACTCGACCTTGAACGCGCACACCAGCCCGCCCCCGACGTCCACCGCGCCCGCGTTCTCCCCGGGGCCCATGACCACGTGGGGGCCCTCCGTGGGCAGCGTCCGCAGCAGCTTCTTGGAGTGCTTGTACGCACAGTGCTCGCTCCACAGCAGCGAGTACATCGCGAGCTCCACCTGATTCGGCGGGCGACTCTGCTTCTCGCACACCAGCTCGTACTCCGCGCGCGTGAGGCCGAGCGCGACGGCATCCTCGACCGTGGGGAGCACGCCGCTTTCAGGCACGCGTGCCCTCCATGGCAAGGCGCATCGACTGGAAGATGCACAGCCCGTCCGTGGAACCGGTCAGCTCGTCCACCGCGTGCTCCGGGTGGGGCATCAGCCCGAACACGTTGCCCGCCGCGTTGCGCACTCCCGCGATGTCGCGCAGCGAGCCGTTGAAGTTATGCCCGGGGGCGTAGCGCAGCACCACCTGGCCGCCCCGCTCCAACTCGTCCAACGTGCGCTCCTCCGCGTAGTAGCGCCCCCACGAGTGCTTGGCGGGGATGCTCAGGCGGGTTGCGGTGCGGTCGGCGCCGGCCAACCGCTTGGAGGCTCCCACGCAGGCGCGGGTGAAGTCCGTGTCGCCGTTGACGACCTCCAGCTCGACCTGGCGAAAGGTGAAGCGCCGGTTGGCGTTTCCCAGCAGTGCCCCCGGCAGCAGGCGAGCCTCGCAGAGCACCTGGAAGCCGTTGCAGATACCGAGCACGAGACCGCCGTTCCGGGCGAACTCGATGACCGCCTCCATCGCCGGCGAGAAGCGCGCGATCGCCCCCGCGCGCAAGTAGTCTCCGTAGGAGAAGCCGCCGGGCACGACGATCGCGTCGGCGCCTTTGAGATCGCGTTCGCCGTGCCACAGCAGCTCCGCATCGGCAACGCGACGGGTGGCTTGCAGCGCGTTGACCTCGTCGCACGAGCCCGGGAACTGGAGGACCCCGAACTTCATCGAGCCGTCAGCGAAGCGACTGCCGTAGCGTCGGCCGGGTCGATGCGCTCCAAGCCGGGGATCCCGTCGAAGCCCCGGTCGGGGCTGAGGATGGCGTCGATGTCGCGATTCAGTGCCTGGGCGGCGAAGATCGCATCGCGCACATCGAGACATTCGTGATCGGACCACAGCTCCAGGGCGCGCTCCATGTCACTCGACTCGACCACGTGCAGCCGGGACGTGCCGGCGATGTCGCGCGCATCTGCGACTGCTGCGCGACGAGTTACGCCCTGCCTGAGCCTCACATAAGTGAACTCGTGGATCAGCTCTACGCTTGCCTCCGCAGCGAGGAGTCCCCGTTCGCCATCGTGCATGATGGCTCGACAGGGGTCGCGATAGGGGTGCTCGCCGCCGAGCGCGTATATGAAAACCCCGGTGTCAAAGAGGAAACGCCGCACCCGCGGGTCAGTCGTGCGTGTCGTACGTGTCCAGGATGCTCATGCCACCGGCGTTCATATCTTCGATCATCTGCTTCTTCATCACCGGCCAGTCGTCAACGGGCATCGGTGGCGCGGCGAGTAGTTTTGCAAACGCTTTAGCGCGATCACCCTGAGCGCGCGAGAGCTTTTCGTCGATCGCCTCGCGGATCAGGGCGCCGAGCGAGATGCCCCGCTGCGCCGCCGTTTCGCGCAGGTGCTGGTGCAGATCGTCGTCAAGCAGAAGCTGGGTACGGCGGGTGAGTTGCGGCATATGCACATCTTAGCATGTGTATATGGGCAGGCACACATGCACATGCGACTCTGGCAACTGCTCAAAGAGGTGAGGTCAGCCGGTCCCCGCTATCAAGCAACTGGACCTCGTAGTCCTCGACGAGTGGGTTGGCGAGCAGCTTCTCGCACATCGGCTGCAGCTCGCCGGGGTCCTCGACGTCGAGCTCGACCAGGCGGCCGACGTGCACGTTCGCTACCCCCGCGAAGCCAAGCGCCGGCAGCGCGCGCTGCACCGCCTCGCCCTGAGGGTCGAGGATGCCCGCCTTGGGACGGATCAGCACGCGCGCTCTCACGCCGAGCTCTGTGCGTCGCCAGACGGGCTCGCCTCGGTCCCCACGACTTGGGGGCCCGCGCCGTCAGCGTCGCCTGCGGTCCGATCGAGCCACGCCCGGAAGGGCTCGCCCGTGATCCGCTCGTACGCCTCCACGTACCGTGCGCGGGTTCCCGCGACGACGTCCTCGGGGATCGCCGGCGCCGGGGGCCGCTTGTCCCAGCCGCTGCCCGCCGCCCAATCTCGCACGTACTGCTTGTCAAAGCTCGGCTGGCCGCGGCCCGGCTCGTAGCCGTCGGCAGGCCAGTAGCGTGAGGAATCCGGCGTCAGCACCTCATCGCCGATCACCAGCTCGCCGTCGCCGTCCAGGCCGAGCTCGAACTTCGTGTCCGCCAGAATCACCCCCCGCTCGTGCGCGTGCTCTGCCGCGAAGGAGTACAGCGCGATCGAGACGTTCCGCACCCGCTCCATCAGGGCCCGGTCGCCCACCAGCTCTGCGGCGCGCTCGAAGTCGATTGCCTCGTCGTGGCCAACCTCGGCCTTCGTGCTCGGCGTGAAGATCGGCTCGGGCAGTTGCTCGCTCTCGCGCAGGCCCGCCGGCAGCGCGATCCCCGAGACCGCGCCCGTCGCTTGGTAATCCTTCCAGCCCGAGCCAGTGATGTAGCCGCGCACCACGCACTCCACCGGCAGCATCTTCAGCTTGCTCACCACCAACGCCCGCCCGCAGGCCTCCTCGGGTACGCCCTCCGTCGCGGAGACCAGGTGGTTGGCGACGAGGTGGCCGGTCCGCTCGAACCAGAACACCGACAGGCCGGTCAGGACCTTGCCCTTGTCCGGGATCGGCGTCGGGTGAACCGCGTCGTAGGTGGAGATCCGGTCGCTGGCGACCATCAGCAGGCGGTCGGGGTGGGCGGGACTCAATTCATACAGCTCGCGCACCTTGCCGCTGGCGATGAGGGGCAGATCGGCGAGCGTGGTCATCGCTTCCCGACTCTACCGAGGGACGCGGCGCGCGGTCCTCAGACGATCTCGTCCAGGCGCGCGACGATCTCCTGTGCGTGGCGGACGAAGTGCCCATAGTCGAAGATCGCGTCGAGATCCAGAGCCGCGGGCGTCGGCTCGGAGGCGAGCAGCTCGCGTAGCGGGGTTCCCCTGTCCCAGGCCTGCTGGGCGGCGCGCTGCACGCTGTAGTAGGCATCGTCGCGGCTCATGCCCGTGTCGACCAATGCGAGCAGCAGGCGCTGTGAGAAGAGCGCTCCGTGCGTCAACTCCAGGTTCGCGCGCATCCGCTCCGCGTCGACCGTCATGCCCTCCACCAGCGCGACCGCGCGGTGCTGGAGGTAGTCGATCAGGATCGTCGAGTCCGGCAGGACCACTCGCTCCACCGAGGAGTGCGAGATGTCGCGCTCGTGCCACAGCGCCACGTTCTCCAGGCCCGCCTGTGCGTTACCGCGCAGCACCCGCGCGAGGCCCGTGATCTGCTCGCTCTTGATCGGGTTGCGCTTGTGCGGCATCGCGCTCGAACCCTTTTGGCCCTCGCGGAACGGCTCCTGCACCTCCCGCACCTCGGTTCGCTGTAGGTGGCGCACCTCCGTGGCAAAGCGCTCCAGGCCCGCGCCGGCGATCGCGACCGCCCCCAGCAGCTCGGCGTGGCGATCGCGCGCGACGACCTGCGTGGAGACCGGCTCGCGCTCCAGGCCCAGGCGCGCCAGCACGCGCGCCTCGAACTCGGGTGAGGTTGCTGCGTAGGTGCCCACTGCGCCTGAGACCGCTCCCACCGACGCCTGCGCGAAGGCGCGCTCCAGGCGCTGCGCGTTACGGTGGGCCTCGAACGCGAAGCCCGCAAGCTTCACGCCGAACGTGGTGGGCTCTGCGTGCACGCCGTGGGTGCGCCCCACGCACAACGTGCCCGCGTGTGCGCGTGCGCGCACGGCCAGGGCGTCGAGGAGCGCGCGCGCTCCTGGCACGACGACCTCCCCCGCCGCCTTCAGCTGCAGCGCGAGCGCGGTGTCCAGCACATCCGAGGAGGTCAGCCCGTAGTGGATCCAGCGTCCCGCCTCGCCCGCCGAAGCGGCCAGCACGTCCACGAACGCAGCCATGTCGTGGTCGGTCGTGCGCTCGCGCTCGTTCACCTCTTTCACTGTGAACGTGGCCGCGCGGATCGCCTCCAGCTCCGCTGGCGTAGGACCCCTACTCTCGCCCAGTAGACCCGGCAGCTCCTCGCACGCCGCGACCTCCACCCGCCGCCACGCCTCCATGCGCGCCTCGTCCGTCCAGATCTCGCCCAGCTCAGGGCGGGTGTAGCGCACGATCACGCGCTCACGCCGTGAGGATCTGCGCGGCGAGGATCGCCGCGTTGCGGGCGTTGTCCAGACCGACGCAGGCCACCGGCACGCCTGGGGGCATCTGCACGATCGAGAGGATCGCGTCCAGGCCGCCCGCCGCGCTCAGGCGGCCCGAGAGCGGGACCCCAATCACCGGCAGGTCCGTGTGGGCCGCCAGCGCTCCCGGCAGCGCCGCGGAGATGCCCGCGCCCGCGATGATCACGCGCAGGCCGCGCATCTGCGCGTTCTTTGCGTACTCCGCTACCACGTCCGGTTCGCGGTGCGCCGACATCACCCGCAGCTCGTGCATGATGCCCCGCTCTTCCAGCTCCTCCGCGGCCCTCTGCATCTTCTCCATATCGCTCTTCGAGCCCATCACGATCCCCACTCGCGGGGCGTCCACATCGAACTCCTCGAGCTGCGCCCGCACTTCGGTCTCCGTCAGCGGCGTCGCGATCGGGGTCACCTCACCCACGCCCCACCTCCCAGCTCGGTTCGCTCCCGTGCCGCTCCTCCAGCTGGTCATGGGCTGCGGGCGGGCTGGGATCGACCTCCATCGCAGCGGCGATGTCGCCTCGCATTTGCATACCCTCGAAGGAGATCATCCGCGCCGCAGCATACGCCGACTCGCGGGCGCTGTTCGTGTCCTCGCCAAGGCCGGTCACGTTCAGCACGCGCCCGCCCGCGGTCACGACCGCGCCCGCGGCGCACGCGGTACCCGCGTGGGTCACCTCCACGCTCCCGGGCACGCGCTCGAGCCCCGCGATTGGATCGCCGCTCGAGGAGGACGGGGTGGGTGGGCCCGGATAACCCACGCTCGCCAGCACGACCGTCACCGCACACTCGGCCGACCACTCCAGCCGTGCGTCTCGCAGCCCTCCCGGGCGCGAGGCGCGGAGCAGCAGCTCCAGCAGATCCGACCTCAGCCGGGGCAGCACCGCCTGGGTCTCGGGGTCGCCGAAGCGCACGTTGAACTCCAGCACGCGCGGACCGTCGGGGGTGAGGATCAGACCGGCGTAGAGCACCCCGTGGAAGGGCGTCCCGCGCGTGCGCATCAGATCCACGGTCGGCTGGTGCACCTCGGCGGCGATCTCCTGGACGCTCCCCGCGTCGAAGCCGGCGACCGGCGAGTAGGAGCCCATGCCCCCGGTGTTCGGCCCCGTGTCGCCCTCGCCGATCCGCTTGTAGTCGCGCGCCGAGGCCATTGGGACGGCTCGCTCGCCGTCGCAGAGCGCGAGCAGCGAGAGCTCCTCGCCATCCAGGCGCTCCTCGATGACGGCGGTGGCCGGGTGGGTGGGGCCCTCAGTCGAAAAACGCCCCTCCAGGAAGATCTCCCCGAGCGCCGCCTGCGCCTGTGCGTCGGTGTCCGCGACAGTCACGCCCTTGCCCGCCGCCAGGCCGTCTGCCTTGACGACCACCCCGGGGTTTGCCAGCTCCCGCACGGCCGCTTCGCCCTCCTCGAGCGTACGTGCGTGGCGCCACCGCGCCGTCGGCACGCCCGCTTCCTCCATCGCCTGCTTGGCGAACGCCTTCGAGCCCTCCAGCTGCGCTGCCGCGGCGCTCGGCCCGAATGCTGCGTGGCCGCGTGCCGCGAGCGCGTCGACGAGACCCGCCACAAGCGGCGCCTCCGGCCCGACGACCGTGAGGTCCACCGCCGCGCGCTCCACCGCCGCGAGGAGCCCTTCGACATCGTCGGCGGCCACCTCCAGCAGGCGCGCGTCGCGGGCGATGCCCGCGTTGCCCGGCGCGCACAGCACCTCCGGGCGCTGCGGCGAGCGCGTGAGCGCGCGCACGATCGCGTGCTCACGCCCGCCGCCGCCGACGACGAGCACCTTCACAGAGACGTGATGAACTCGTCTACCGGAATCGCCGTCAGCGTCTCGTAGCTCACTGTGCCGCGCGAGCCCAGCTCCAACGACACGCGCGCCATCGTCTGCTCGTCCGGCGCCTCCACGATGTTGACGAAGTCGAAGCGCCCCAGGGTCGCCCACTGCGCCTTGACCCTCGCCCCCAACTGCTCCACCTCCCTGTTGACCTCGTGGATTCGCTGCGGGTTGTTCTTGACGGTCTGCACGCCCTCCGGCGTCAGGTGCGCGAGCATGATGTACGTAGGCATCGAGACCTCCTCGGGGGTCGTGGTGGAAGCGTCCCCAGATTAGACCTCAACCCGCGGTCGTGGCGGCTGCCGCGGGCTGCGCCTCGAACGTGAGGCGCCCCTCCGCCGCGTCCACGCGAATCGCGTCCCCCGCTCGCAGGCTGCCCTCCAGCAGCGACAGCGCGAGACGGTCGGTCAGCTGCTTCTGGATCACCCGGCGCAACGGGCGCGCCCCGTACGTCGGGTCGTAGCCCATGTCGCCCAGCAGCTCCCGCGCGGCCTCCGTGAGCGTCACCTCCACGCCTCGCTCGCGCACCCGCGCGATCACGCGCGCGACCTGGAGCTCCACGATCTCCCCGAGCTGCTCGCGCGTCAGCGCCGTGAAGCGCACGATGTCGTCGAGGCGGTTGACGAACTCCGGTTTGAAGTGGCTCAGCAGCGCCTCGCGCAGCGTCGTGTCCGACGTCGCGGGGTGGGCGGGGTCCGGATCCTCCACCGGAATGTTCGAGGTCATGATCAGCACCGTGTTCTTGAAGTCCACCGTCCTGCCCTGCCCGTCGGTCAGGCGGCCGTCGTCCATCACTGCCAGCAGCGTGTTGAACACGTCCGGGTGCGCCTTCTCGATCTCGTCCAGCAGCACCACCGAGTAGGGGCGCCGGCGCACCGCCTCCGTCAGCTGGCCCCCCTCCTCGTAGCCCACGTACCCCGGCGGCGCGCCCACCAGGCGCGAGACCGTGTGTTTCTCCATGTACTCCGACATGTCCACGCGGATCATCGCGTCCTCGGAGTCGAACATGAACTCCGCCAGCGCCCGCGCCAGCTCGGTCTTGCCGACGCCCGTCGGGCCGAGGAACAGGAACGTGCCGATCGGCCGGTTCGGGTCCGCCAGTCCCGCGCGCGAGCGGCGCAGCGCGGTGGCGACCGCCTCGATCGCCTCGTCCTGGCCGATCACCCGCTCGTGCAGGCGCTCCTCCATGTGGATCAGCTTCTCCACCTCCCCCTCCACCAGGCGGCTCACCGGGATGCCCGTCCAGCGCGCCACCACCTCCGCGACGTCCTCCGCGTCCACCTCCTCCTTCAGGAACACCGGCGTCGGCGGGGCTGCCGGCGCGGAGAGGGTCTGACCGTCAGGCCCCCCCGGTTCCTGAGCGTTCGCCCTGTTCCCGCTCGCGATATCGCCCTCCACCGCTCGCTCGTCCGCTGCCGCTGCCGCCTCTCCCGGCCTGGCCTCTGTCGAACGCGACGGGGATCGAGGCCCGCCCGCCCCGCCCTCCAAGGCGGCCAGTCTCCTTTCTAGCTCCGGGATCTCTTCGTAGAGCAGTTCCGAAGCGCGCTCGAAGTTGGTTTCGCGTTTGGCGCGCTCGGCTTCGCCGCGGGCTGCCTCGAGGCGCTCCTTGAGGTCTGAGCCGACCCTGATGGCGTCCTTCTCCGCCTGCCACTGCGCCTTCATCGCTGTCGAGCGCTCCTTCAGCTCCGCCAGCTCCCGCTCGATCGCCTCGCGGCGCTCCGCCGAGGACTCGTCGGTCTCCTTCCTCAGCGAGGTCAGCTCGATCTCCAGCTGCATTACCCGGCGGTCCACCTCGTCGATCTCCGTGGGCAGCGAGTCGATCTCGATTCGCAGCTTCGACGCCGCCTCGTCGACCAGGTCGATCGCCTTGTCCGGCAGGAACCGGTCCGCGATGTAGCGGTCCGACAGCGTCGCCGCCGCGATCAGCGCGCTGTCCTGGATGCGCACTTTGTGGTGCACCTCGTAGCGCTCCTTCAGGCCTCGCAGGATCGCGATTGTGTCCTGCACGGTCGGCTCCCTCACCATCACCGGCTGGAAGCGCCGCTCAAGGGCCGCGTCCTTCTCGATGTGCTTGCGGTACTCGTCGAGCGTCGTCGCGCCCACGCAGCGCAGTTCCCCGCGCGCGAGCATCGGCTTGAGCAGGTTCGCCGCGTCCACCGCCCCTTCCGCCGCGCCCGCCCCCACGATCGTGTGCAGCTCGTCCAGGAACAGGATCACCGTCCCGCGGGCCTCGGAGACCTCCTTCAGCACCGCCTTCAGGCGATCCTCGAACTCCCCCCGGTACTTCGCCCCCGCGATCAGCGAGCCGATGTCCAGCGCGATCACGCGGCGCTCGCGCAGCGACTCCGGCACGTCGCCCGCCACGATCCGCTGTGCGAGGCCCTCCACGATCGCCGTCTTGCCCACTCCCGGCTCGCCGATCAGGACGGGGTTGTTCTTCGTGCGCCGCGAGAGCACCTGGATCACGCGGCGGATCTCCTCGTCGCGGCCGATCACCGGGTCCAGCTCGTCCTGCTCCGCCAGCTTCGTGAAGTCGCGCCCGAAGCGCTCCAGCGCCTGGTACTTCTCCTCCGGGCTCTGATCGGTCACCCGGTGCGGGCCGCGCACCTCCGCGAGCGCCTGCAACAGGCGCTCGGAGCTTGCGCCCACCGCGCGTAGCGCCTGGCCCGTGCGAGTGGGTGGGCGCTTGTCCTCGGCGAGCGCCAACAACAGGTGCTCGGTGGAGATGTACTCGTCGGAGAGCTCCTTCGCCTGCGCCTCCGCCGCGCGCAGCACCCCTGTCAGTTCCGTGGAGGGTCTGCCCTCTTCGACGGTCGAGCCCTCGCCGAGGCGGGGAAGCTCCTCCAGGGCGCGGCCTGCCTCCGCGCGCAGGGCCGGGACCGACGCTCCCAGCTTCGCCAGAACGGGGAGGACCACGCCACCCTCGCTCTCCAGCAGCACCGCCAGCAGGTGCGCCGGGGTCACCTGCGGGTTGCGCCGCTCCCGCGCGAGCCGCGTCGCCGCAGCCAACGCCTCCTGGGACTTGATTGTCAGGCGGTCGGGGTTCATCGATCTAGGCTTGCACAGTTTTCGCCGGCGTGCCTCTCGGACGAGGGGCGACCGTTTTTGGCGCGGCCAATTTTGCGCCCGCCACAGAAACTCCCTGGTACATCGCGCATTTTGCGCCATCTGGCTTGGCAAGGACAGCCAGGATGATCCCTAAAGTCGGAAACACTGCTTGCGGCGGTTGGGGGCCGTTGGTAGGGTCGCTTTGAAGCTACCCTTGGACACAATCAGGAAGGTTGAATCCCAATGATTAGGAATCGTACCGGGCGTTTGGCGAGCATTCGCATGCGCACACTCGTCGTCGTAGCGCTGCTGGCCTCGCTGGCTCTCGCGCCGTCGGCCCTCGCGACAGAACACCATCCGAAAGGCGGCTTTGCCGTCTTCGCTCAGTGCCCGCTGAGCAATCCGGCGATCGAACTCTGCACAATCGCCAACACGAACGCCGGCGAATTCACGATCGGCAAAAAGACGGTGCCGATCAACAAAACGATCACGCTGCAGGCAGGACTGAAACTGGTCCCCGAAACTGAAGAACGGGAACTGGTCGCGGCCGAAAACGGTGAAACGCTGTCGAAAACGGCGTTGACCGTACCCGGGGGACTGCTCGGGATCGTGGCGCCCGAATTCCTGCCCAAATGGCTGCAGGAAATCTTCAACAAATTCATCAACGAAGGGATCACGGGAGTCACGGAGATAACCGAACTCGCGCAGCCCGCGAGCGCGGCCAGGCTCAACCTTACGAGCCTCTTCTCGGCGAGCGGAACCGCGCTGAAACTGCCGGTGAAGGTCAAGCTGAACAACGTCTTCCTCGGCAGCGAATGCTACGTAGGCTCCGCGTCGAGCCCGATCGTCCTGAACCTCACGACCGGTGAAACGAAACCGCCTGCACCCAACAAACCGATCAAAGGCGCCGTGGGCACGCTGAGCTTCGAAGAAGAAAGCGCGATCGGCGTCCTCAGCGGCGGCTCGCTGGTGGACAACGCCTGGTCCTCGCCCGGAGCGCACGGCTGCGGCGGCTTCTTCCTCGAAGGCCTGATCGACCCGGCCGTCAACGCCGCGCTCGGTCTGCCGTCTGCCGCAGGGCACAACACCGCGATCCTCAATGGTCAGCTGAAGATCGCTTCGGCTGAAGCCGTGAGGGCAAGCGAATAAGCAGCAGGTAGTCGCAGCACAGCACCAGCCATCGGGGGACCCGCCGCACGGCGGGTCCCCCGAGGTTTTTACCGCGCTCGCAGCAGTACCCGCTTGCCGTGGCACCCGAGATGGAGCGGCCGCGCATCCACCGCGCGCACAATCACCGCGCGCGCCGGGGCACCCCAAGGTCGAGCGGCCGCACGTCCACCGCGCGCACAAGCTCCCGCCCGGGCGGGCGGGAGTTCGGGAAAGGCACGAGCTCCGCACGAAAGGAGCGGCGAACCTCCTCCAGGCGCTCCGCCAACTCGACCCGGGCGCGCAACGCCTGCACCTCGAGCTCTTCGATGCGGGCGTGCATCCGCTCGATCTCCGACTCCAGGTCCAGCACGCGCTCCACGCCCGCGAGGTTGAGACCCAGCTCCGCCGTCATCTCCTGGATGCGGCGCAGCCTCTCGACGTCTTCCTGGGAGTACAGGCGCGTGCCCTTCGGGGAGCGCTCCGGGTCGATCAGGCCGCGCGCCTCGTAGGTGCGCAGCGTCTGCGGGTGCATGCGCGCGAGCTGGGCGGCCACCGAGATCATGAACACGCCGCGGTTGGCGGCCACGTGGATCGAGGTCGTGGGCCTGCTGGCCGAAACGGGGATGCTGGCCGAACGGGGGATGCGAGCCGAAGGCGAGTGTCTCCCCGCTTCGGTCGGAGGCGCGTGTCTCCCGGCTTCGGTTCGACCTGTGCTCGGTTGACCCGTGGCCGGCCGACTCGCGAGCGGTCACTTGGGCGTCTCCTCGAACAGCCGCGCGCGGGGGTCGCCGCCGTTCATTGCCTCCGCGAGCGCCTGCACCGCGGTGCTCTGCTCGTCGCTGAGCTGCTCGGGGACGTCGATCGTGAAGCGGTAGTGGATGTCCCCTTTTTCCTGGGACCCCGCCCGCCCACCGGCCCCGAGCTTGGGGGGCCCCTCGCCGCGCAGGCGCTGGACCGTGCCGTGGGTGGTGCCCGGGCGCACGCGCAGTGTCTTTGAGCCGCTGAGCGTCGGAACCTTCACCTCCGCTCCGCGCAGCGCCTCCGGGATCGTGAGGGGGACCTCGACCTCGACGTTGTCCCCGCGGCGTTTGAAGACCGGGGAGTGCGCGACGTGCGTGATCACGTACAGGTCGCCCGGGGGTCCCCCGCGCGGGCCGGCCTCGCCCTTGCCGGGGAGGCGGATGCGCGAGCCCTCCTTTACGCCCGCGGGGATGTTCACGCGGTAGCGCTTCATCGCCCGCACCGCACCGGAGCCGTGACAGGTCGGGCAGGGGTCCTCGATCACCGTCCCCGAGCCGCCGCACCGCGAGCAGGGCTGAGAGATCGAGAACATCCCCTGGCCCTGCGTCTCGATCCCGCGGCCCTGGCACTGGGGGCAGACCTTCGGCGTCGTGCCCGGCTTCGCGCCGGTGCCGTGGCAGGTTCCGCAGGGCGCCTGCGTCGAGACCGACAGCGGCACCTGTGCGCCCGCGACGGCCTGCTCGAAGGAGATCGAGACCTCGGTCTCGAGGTCGCGCCCGCGTTCCGGGCGGGGTTTGGCGCGCGTGCGACGCCCGCTCGCGGACCCCCCGAAGAGGTTGGAGAGGATGTCGCCCATAGAAGAGGCATCGAAGTCGAAGTTCCCGAAGCCCCCGAAGCCGCTGCCGCCGCCGGCGGCCGCGTAGGGCCCGGTGCCGCTGTCGTACTGCTTGCGCTTCTCGGGGTCCGAGAGCACGTCGTAGGCGTGCGAGACCTCCTTGAAGCGCGCCTCCGCCTGCTTGTCGTCGGGGTTGCGGTCGGGGTGGTACTTACGCGCGAGCTTGCGGTAGGCCTTCTTCAGCTCCTCCGGAGTGGCCTTCTTCTCGACGCCCAGCGTCGCGTAGTAGTCGGGGCGGGTGCTCGCCATGCCGCCTCCTACGCCGCCACCACGACGCGCGCGGGGCGGATCACGGTTCCGTTCAGCCGGTACCCGGGCTGGTAGACCTCGACGACGGTTCCGCTGTCTGCGCCCTCCACGGGCTGCTGGGCCATCGCCTCGTGGTGGGTGGGATCGAACTGCTCGCCCGCAGGGTCGAACGACTCGATCCCCACGCGCGCGAGCGCCGCGCTCAGCTCTGAGCGCACGAGCCGCACGCCCTCCAGCAGCGGGTCCCGCTCCTCCGCGGCTTCGAGCGCGCGGTCGAGGTTGTCGAGTGCGGGCAGCAGCTCCTTGGCGAGCCTTGCCACGCCGCGCTCCCCGGCGGCCGCGGACTCGCGCGCGACGCGCTTGCGGTAGTTCTCGAAGTCCGCCTGCGTGCGCTGCGCGAGCGCGAGGTACTCGTCGCGCTGCGCCGCCGTCGTCACGAGCTCGTCGAGGTCGCCCTCGAGTACGCGCGCTTCCCCGTCGTCCTCGGCCTCCACCACACCCTCCCCTCCGGGATCCGCCCCCGGGGTGGAGGGGGGAGGGGGACCCAACCCCACCCTCCGTGGGGTGCGCGTCCCGCGCCTGCTCTTCAACCGCCTGGTCGGTGGTGTCGCTCATCGCGCTCAGGCCTTCGTCTCGTCCACGACCTCCGCGTCGACGACGTCCTCCTCGCCCGAGGGAGCGCCGGCTCCGTCGGCGCTCGAGGCGTCGCCGTTGGGTGCGTTGGCCGCGGCCTGCTCCTGGGCGCGCTGGTACATCGCCTCGGAGACGGCGTGGAAGGCGCTCTGCAGCACGTCGGTCTTGGCGTTGATCGCGGCGGGGTCCTCGGACTCCAGGGACTCGCGGACCTCCTTGATCGCCTCCTCGATGCGCTGTTTGGAGTCGGCGTCCACCTGGTCGCCAAGGTCGACGAGCTGGCGCTCGGCCTGGTAGGCAGCGTTCTCGCCGTTGTTGCGCGCCTCCGCGAGCTCGCGCGCGCGGCGATCCTCCTCGGCGTGGGACTCCGCGTCGGAGACCATGTTCTTGATCTCCTCCTCGGAGAGCCCGGAGCCGGCCTTGATCTCGATCTTCTGCTCCTTGCCGGTGCCGAGGTCCTTGGCGGAGACGTTGAGGATGCCGTTGGCGTCGATGTCGAACGCGACCTCGATCTGCGGGATGCCCCGCGGCGCCGGCGGGATGCCGGTGAGCTGGAACTTCCCCAGTGACTTGTTGTAGGTCGCCATCTCGCGCTCGCCCTGCAGCACGTGGATCTCCACGGAGGGCTGGTTGTCCTCGGCGGTCGAGAACACCTCGCCCTTGCGCGTCGGGATCGTGGTGTTGCGCTCGATCAGCTTGGTCATCACGCCGCCCTTGGTCTCGATCCCGAGCGTCAGGGGGGTGACGTCGAGCAGCAGCACGTCCTTGACGTCGCCGGCGAGCACGCCCGCCTGGATCGCGGCGCCCACGGCGACGACCTCGTCGGGGTTCACGCCGCGGTGGGGCTCCTTGCCGGTGAGCTCCTTGACCTTCTCCTGCACGGCCGGCATACGCGTCATGCCGCCGACTAGCACGACGTGGTCGATCTCCTTGACGCCCTTGTCTTTGGCGTCGTCTAGCGCCTGGCGCACCGGGGCGACGACGCGGTCCAGCAGCGCGCTCGTGAGCTCGGAGAGCTTCGCGCGCGTGAGACGCGTGTCGAGGTGCTTGGGGCCGGAGGAGTCGGCCGTGATGAAGGGCAGGTTGATCTGCGTCTCCTGAGTGGTAGAGAGCTCGATCTTGGCCTTCTCCGCGGCCTCGTAGAGGCGCTGGAGCGCCATCGGGTCGGCGGAGAGGTCGATGCCCTGGTCGCGCTTGAAGTCAGCGACGAGCCAGTTGACGATCGCCTTGTCGAAGTTGTCCCCGCCGAGGTGGTTGTCCCCGGCTGTGGACTTGACCTCGAACACGCCGTCGCCGATCTCGAGCGCCGAGACGTCGAACGTGCCGCCGCCGAGGTCGAACACGAGGATCGTCTGCTCGTTCTCCTTGTCGAGGCCGTACGCGAGCGAGGCGGCGGTGGGCTCGTTGATAATGCGCTTCACGTCGAGCCCGGCGATCTTGCCCGCGTCCTTGGTGGCCTGGCGCTGGTCGTCGTTGAAGTACGCGGGGACCGTGATCACCGCGGAGTCGACGCTTTCGCCCAGGTACGCTTCGGCGTCGGTCTTGAGCTTCTGCAGGATCATCGCGGAGATCTCGGGCGGGGAGTGCTGCTCGCCGCCGGCCTCCACGCGCGCGTCGCCGTTGGGGCCGGAGACGACCTTGTAGGGGACGATCGACTCCTCCTCGCGCACCTCGCCCTCCTTACGGCCCATGAAGCGCTTGATCGAGAAGACGGTGTTCTGGGGGTTGGTCACCGCCTGGCGCTTGGCGACGGTGCCGACGAGCCGCTCGCCGGAGGCCGTGAAGGCGACCACGGACGGCGTGGTGCGGCCTCCCTCGGAGTTCTCGATGACGGTCGGCTCGCCACCCTCGAGCACGGCCATGCATGAGTTGGTCGTTCCGAGGTCGATGCCTATGGTCTTGCCCATGGTGCGGGGCTCCTTCTGGTGGGGTGTCTGTGGCGTAGCGCCCAATAGCGACGGGCGCTCTTATGAAATCTGAGTGGAAGCGTAGCAGGTTTTCTGACGAGGTGCAAGGTAGCTGGGGCGAGAGGCCGCCCGGTCGCAAGTAGCCCCCCGGGGCGAGGGCGCCCGGTCTGGTGTTCTTGGAGATCGTCCGCGCGTGTCAGTACGTCCATCGCGCGAGCGCGCGCGGGGCCTCCGTGCCCCGCGACGGCGCTGTGTGCGGGCGCCGGGCGGTAAGCGAATCGCCTCGCTAACGGAGGGTCGGGGGCGCGGAGACGCTAACGGAGGATCGGGGGCGCGGGGGACGTGGGTGAGCTTCGCGGCGATGCGGGCTTCGAGCGCGGTGGGCAGCTCGCGTAGCGAGGCGATAGCCAGCAGAAGCTCGCAGCCAGCAGAAGCTCGATGAAAGCGGTGGACTCCCGTGTAGCTGTAGAAGGAAAATGGAATGGTCCGTCAAATACGAATCTCATGTTCGCCACCGTTGTGCACGCCGACAAGGTCGCCCACCCGAGTACCGTTCTCGGCATGTCCGGCAGTGGGTGGGCTCAGCTCGCCCAGGTCGTGCTGGTGTTCGTCGCTACGTTCGCGATCCTCCCGACCCTGTGGGGCCTTTTGCGCCAGCGCAAGACAGAGCGCGAACGGCAAATTTTTGACTCGTACAACCAGATGGCAGACAAGTGGTCGGAGTTCCTTGCGCTTTGTCTGCAATATCCCGACCTCGGAATTGCGCCGCTGGCGCTCAGCAAGCCTACTGCCCTGCCGCCATCGCGCTTGTTGCTTTACTCGGCGCTCATCCAGTTACTGAATCGCTCCTATGTCACATATGCCAATGCGCCGGCGGGGATCCGTGAGGATCGTTATATCGGCGGGTGGGAGAACTACCTGGTCGAGTTGCTGAGGCAAGACGAGTTCCACGAAGCATGGGACCTGCTCGGCTACTACTATGATCAGGAGTTTGTGGACTATGTCGAGAGACTCATCGAGAAGCCCGAGCTGAGTTTGCAGGTCGGTGTGGCGTAGTATGCGACCTCGCAGGGGGCCTATCGAGGCGCACGGCGAGTGAGCAAGCTGTCGCCTGTGCCCGACGTGAGCGGAGAGCTTCTCAAAGCCCTCCGTGACGTCCTTGTTCGTGCCGACTACGGCGCGGCGGTAGCTGCGCGAGATGCACATCGTCTGCAACGACTCTCTCCTATCGGCATGGCTTTGCCGCTGGCGCCGGACGATGACGGCGACAGGGTCACGGCCCTTGTCGCTCTGCTAGCGGCGGGAGGCTCGATTTCACAGGCTGCGGCGCAACGAGCTCTGCACCCGATCCCGATTGAGGAGCTCGCTGACGCGGGGCTTCTGGAGATAGGCAGCGAGAGCGTGCGCGCGACCGTACGTGCTTTGCCATGCGATGGCCTCGTGCTGTTCGGCGACAACGATAGCGGGTCGGACGTGGTGGCTCCGTTGACGAGGCCATCGCAATTGACGGCTTGGTTGACGCCCCCCGACACTCGTCACTCGATGCTCGACTTGGGGACTGGTTCTGGGGTGTTGGGATTGCGGGCCGCCGGTCACTGCGCTCGGGTCGTCGGTGTGGATATCAATCCGCGCGCACTTGGTTTCGCCGAGCTGAATCGACGCTTGAACGGGCTTGAAAACGTGGAGTGGCGAGAGGGTGACTGGCTCAAGCCGGTCGCAGGTGAACGGTTTGACCTAATCGTCAGTAACCCTCCCTACGTGGTCTCCCCGGATTCAGAGTTCACCTACCGGGACAGCGGGATGCCGGGCGCCGAGCTAGTGGCTGAGCTGTGCCGCGAGATCCCTGATCGTCTCGAGGAGAATGGGCTGGCAATCGTCCTCGGCATGTGGCCACACAAGACAAGTGACGACTGGGAGGCGGTGCCCAGCTCGTGGGTCTATGGAAACGGTTGCGACTCACTCGTCGTCTGCTTTGAGACCGTTGCGCCGCTCGAACACGCGGTCGCTTGGAACTCACCGCCGGCCCGCCTGCTGGAGCCTGCGGCGTTCAAGGAAACCGTGGCACGTTGGAATCGTTACTTCTGCGAGACCGGCACAGAAGCGATCAGCTTCGGCGCGGTCGTCATCCGCCGTCGCCGATCAGCAAGGCATTGGACTCGCCTGCTGCGGGCGTCTACGCCCCCGAGCGATGGGGCAGCGCGGCAACTGATGCGGATCATGGTGGGCAATGACTTCTTGGAGCGATCACCGGACCTATCCGGCCATCGTTATGCCGCCCCGTCAGGGCTCAGCGTGGTTCAGCGACTCGTCCGAGCCCAGCGCGGCTGGCTCGAGAGAGCCGCCACCGTGAGTCTGCCTGGCGAGCTGGGGGTGAGCGCTGATGTCGATCCGGATGTGCTGAGTGCGCTATTTGGCTGCGATGGGGAGACATCGTTGCACGAGCTCATCAAGGACAGCGACGACGCCGCGATCACGGTTGGGGCGGTCACTCAGCTCTTGATCGGCGGACTGCTGGAAGTCGTATGAAGGGTTCGAGCAAGACAGCGCGAACCTGGTGATAATACCTACGAGCCGACTGCTGATCCTTGGAGGCGGTCGGAACTACGACTCACGAGGTGAGACTTACATGGATCATCACGATCGCCTTTCCGGGCAGGCTCCGCGAGCCCCCGAAATCAAGCGGCCGAAAAATGCGATCAAGGACCTCACGCCAGCGCGTGCGGCTGAGGTAGCCATGGGCGGCTATGCCGTGAAGCTCGTTGGAATCAAGCTGGTGTAAGACCAGGCGGTGGGGTGGCCCAGACCTCGATGTCGCTGTCTTCGAGGGGCAAGTCTGGACCTGACCTCCCTCAACCCCGAGTCCGCAAAGTCGGAAACGGCACGACCTCGCGCACCGACTCGACCCCGGTCAGGACCATCAGCAGCCGATCGACCCCCAACCCGCCCCCTGCGGTGGGAGCCATCCCGTATTCGAGCGCGCGGACGTACTCTTCGTCGTTGGGCTGCGGCTGGTCGCCGTCGCCGTCGCCGCTGGAGGCTTGCTGGCGCTGGATCACGAAGCGATCGAGCTGGTCGAGCGGATCGTTGAGCTCGGTGTCCCCGCTCAGGATCTCCATCCCGCGGATCACGGAGTCGAAGTGCTCGGAGAGCCGCGGGTCCTCCGGGTGGCGCTTGCAGATCGGGAAGAGGTCGACGGGAAAGTCGAACACGTGGGTGGGCTCGTGCAGCGTCGGTTCGACGTGCTTGACGTAGATCGCGTCCACGAGCTTCGCCCACGTCATATCGGTGTCCTGCCCGTCCGGCCCACCCTCGTGCTCCCCGAGCGCCTCTACCAGCTGCTCTCGCGAGGCCTCCAGGTAGTCGATCCCGACGGCGTCCGCGATCGCCTCCCGCAGCGAGAGCCGCCGCCAGGGCGTGGCGAGGTCCACGACGCGCCCGTCGTACTGCTCGACCTTGGTCGTGCCGAGCGTGCGCAGCGCGACGGACTCGGCCATGTCTTCGGTGAACTTGGCGACGTCCCAGTAGTCGGCGTAGGACATCATCCACTCGAGGATCGTGAACTCGGGGGAGTGGCGGTGGGAGATCCCCTCGTTGCGGAACGCGCGCCCGAGGTCGTAGATGTTCTCGAGGCCCCCCACGACGCAGCGGTTGAGGTACAGCTCCACCGAGATCCTCAGGTAGACGTCGATGTCCAGCGCGTTGTGGTGCGTGACGAACGGTCGCGAGGCGGCGC
The DNA here is from genome assembly GCA_963703395.1 of uncultured Solirubrobacterales bacterium. GTDB lineage: Bacteria > Actinomycetota > Thermoleophilia > Solirubrobacterales > Solirubrobacteraceae > Palsa-744. The sequence continues at coordinate 3,464,288 of OY969817.1, forward strand.
CGCCGGCGAGCGTCTGCAGCATCGGGGTCTCCACCTGGGTGAAGCCGTGTTCGCGCAGGAAGTCGTGGATCGCCTCGATCATCTTGGTGCGCCGGAAGAACATCGTGCGCGTCTGCTCGTTGGCGAGCAGGTCCAATTCGCGGTAGCGGTAGCGCGCGCCGGGGTCCTCCATGCCGTGGTAGCGGTCGGGTGGCGGGAGCAGCGCCTTGGCGAGCAGCGTGCAGGCGCTCACTGCGAGGGTGAGCTGCCCGCGCTGGGTGACGTACACGCAGCCCTCCACCGTCACGATGTCGCCGATGTCGAGGCCAGTCATGCGCTCGTAGGCCTCTTCGCCCATCTCCTCGCGGCGCGCCACCACCTGCATCGAGCCGGACTGGTCGCGCACGTCGAAGAAGGTGGTCTTGGCGTGACCGCGGCGCGAGATCAGGCGCCCGGCGACGCGGTAGGCGAGCCCTGCGTGCTCCCCGGCGGCGAGCGTCGCGGGGTCGTGCGCCCCCTGGATGTCCGCGATCCACGTGCGCGGCACGCGCGTGGAGATGTGCGGGTAGGGCTCGACGCCCTCCGCGCGCAGGCGCTCCATCTTTGCGCGGCGTTCGTCCGCCCCGCCGCCGCCGTCCTCGGGCCGCTCCTCGACGCCGTTTGGCACGGCCTTCGTGGCAGGTGCGCCGCCTGTATCCCCTCTGCTGGGGGCCGAGCCGGCGAGATCGTCCTCGGACGGCGCCTGCGCCTCCTCGGGCGGGAGTGGGCCCACGTGGTTCACGCCGCGGGCACGAGGTTGGAGGTGGCGCGCACGTCGAGCACGGGCACGTCGGGGATCGCCTCCTCGAGCAGGGCGCGCAGGCGCAGCGAGTCGAAGCTATGCGAGTGGGGGGCGACGGGGTTCACGGTGAGCGCGCGCAGGTCGATCCCCGCGAGCGCTTCGATCACGAGGCCCTGACGGCGGTACCACTCGCAGCTGTGGTCGGTGAGGAAGACCTTGGTGGCGTCGGCGACCACGAGCTGAAGTGGTTCGAGAGATTCGAGCCGGGTGGGCGGGCTCGAATCCCTCGAATCTCTCAGCTCACGGGCGCGCAGGAGCTCCGCGAGGAAGGGCTCGCACAGCGCGCCCTGCACGAGCAGGTGACTCGCTCCGGGCCGCGCGCGCAGCAGCTGGGCGATGTCGGCGGCTGTGCTGGTGAGCGCGAAGCGGGGGTGCAGCGTAAGGGGCTCCTCGCTGGGCTCCCCGACGAGCATGGAGGCCGTGCCCGCGAGCTCGCGCACGTGCTGCTCGCGCAGCACGGGGAGGCGCACGAGCTCGACGGCGTCGCGGGTGCGCGTCACGACCTGCTCGATCTCCTCGTGCAGCGCGGCCCCGGTGGACATCACGAGGCCGTCGGAGACCGCGGGGGAGGAGGCGGCGCGGCGGTCGATGGCGCCGTCGATCAAAACCTGCTCGGCCCCGTGGGCGAGCATCGCGTCGCAGACCTCGCGTACGTCCGCGGCGGCGGAGGGGCCGGCGATCTCGATCGTCCCTTGGGTGTGCAGGCGGGCGATTAGGACGCGTCCGAGAGGGGTGCGCACGCCGGTCTCCAGCACGAGCTCGTGCGCGATCGCACCGGCGCGCAGCAGCGCGTCGGTGGTCGCGACGAGACTGCCGGCGCAGAGCTCGACGCGGGGCTTCTCGATACGGATGTCGATCACGTCGCGCTCCTCGCCGTCGCGCCCGACCGAGGTGACGCCGACGCGCCGGCCGCGCTCCTGCAGCTCGCGCAGGGCGACGGTGAGCGTCTCGGTCTTGCCGGTGTTCTTGGCGAGGCCGACGAAGGCGAGGCGCCGCGCGGGTGCGATCAACTCGGATAGCTGCATGCCTGCTCAGCCTAGCCGCCCGGCCTCGGGGCGACGGTCCGCGAAGGCCGCGCGGCCCCGGTGGGGATCGGATCCCCGCCCATCCTCCCCGCCCACGCCGTCGCCCTCTCCATCGTCGGGTTCGCCCTCGCCGAGGCGAGCGGCGAGCTCGCGCACGAGGAAGGTCGCAAGGTGGTGGGGGTAGGTGCCCTTGGAGAAGCCGGCGTCGTAGCCGAGCTCCTTGGCGAGCTCGCCGGAGACGCGGGGCCCGCCGCAGGCGAGGATCAGCTCGCGCCGGCGGCCCTCGGCCTCGACGATCTCGACGAGCTCGGTCAGGTTGTGGATGTGGAGGTTCTGCTGGGTGACGGTCTGGGAGACGAGGATCGCGTCGGCGTCGAGCTCGATCGCCTTCGCGACGAGCGCGCTGTTGGGGACCTGGCTGCCGAGGTTGTGAGCGTGAAAGGCGCGGTAGCCCTCGAGGCCCTTGTGGCCGTGGAAGCCCTTGAGGTTGAGCATCGCGTCGATCCCCACGCTGTGGGTGTCGGTGCCGGTGGAGGCGCCGACGACGACGATCGGCCGCCTGACGTGCTCCTGCGCGTAGGCCTCGACCTCGTCCTCGGTCATGTACTGCGCGATGTCGACCACCTCGTTGCTGAGGGTGGCGTAGTCGACGGCGTGGACGGTGTGGCCGTACATCACGAAGTAGGTGTAGCCGTCGGTGAGACGCTCGTGGTGGACGACCTCGGGGTGCTGGAAGCCCATCTTGCCGGCGAGCTCCAGCGCGGCCCTGCGCGCGGCGAGCCCGTCGGGGACCGGCAGGGTGAAGCTGAGCTGCACGATCCCGTCGCCGTGGTGGTCGGCGTAGGGCTTGACGTGCTCGAGGTCGGCCTCGTCAGGCAACGCTGAGGGTCTCCCGCATGAGCTCGGTGACGGGGTTGAAGTAGCCCTCCTCGGTAGCGACGATCCCGTCCATCCCGCGCCCCTCTTCGAGGTGGCGGGAGACGTCGCCGAAGACGCCGCCCTCGACCGCCTTGAAGAGTCCGACCTCGGCGATCCGCTCGAGGACCGCGTGCGCCTCGCGCAGGACCTCCTGCGCGCGCGTCTGGACGATCCCGCCGCGCTTGAACTCGATCTCCTCGCCGAGGTCGCGGGCGGCGTTGAAGACGTAGTTGACGCTCTGCAGCCCGAGCACGCGGTCGTGGATGTGGGGGGTGAAGATCCCCTCGGTGGGGACGCCGATCGTCTGCATTCCCTGGGAGGTGGCGACGGTGACGAGGTTGAAGAGGGTGTCGCAGGCGTGGGTGCGGAAGAGGTTGCCGTCCATGTGGCGCGTGGGGGGCATGTACTTGACGGGACAGTCGGGGAACAGCTCGCGGGTGAGAAGGGCCTGGGCCCACTCATACAGAAACCCGTTGGTGACAGGTGTGTCGATCTCGAAAGCGTCGCCGAGCGCGATCTGCGCGTCGGGCACGCCGGAGTCGCGGGCGAGCTGGTGGTTGATGAACTGCGAGGCGGTAACGGACGGCGCGGCCTCCAGGGCGTCGGCGGTGCGCAGGTAGTTGTCCTCGCCGGTGTTGATGACGACCCCGAAGTAGCCGTTGACGGTGCGCGAGACGCGCTGGTCGAGGAGCCCGCGGACGATGTTGATGTCGCGGTAGAGGATCCCGTAGAGGGCGTCGTTGACCATGTTGTCGAGGCCCTCGATCGCGCCCATGGCGGCGATCTCAGACATGCAGAGACCCGAGCAGAAGCTCGAGAGGCGCACGTAGCGGCCGTTCTTCTGCGAGAACTCGTCGAGCGCGGCACGCATGATCGCGAAGTTGGCCTGGGTGGCGAAGGTGCCGCCGTAGCCCTCGGTGGTGGGGCCGTAGGGGACGTAGTCGAGCAGGCTCTGGGCGGTGGAGCGGATCACGGCGACGATGTCCCCGCCGGCCTCGGCGACGGCGAGGCCGTGGACGACGTCCTCGTAGACGTTGCCGGTGGCGGTTAGCACGTAGCGCAGCGGCGGGGGGCTCTCGCCGAGCCGCTCCCGCAAGGCGCGGCGCTCGTCCATCCGCCCGCCGATCTCCTGCAGACGGCCCGCGAGCTCCTCGCGGGCGCGCTCGCGGATCGCGCCCTCGCTCGCAAGGGGCAGCGCGCAGAGGTTCAGGCTGCCCTCCTCGACGGCGTCGGCGATTTGCTGGGCACCCGCCCGGGCGGGCGGGTTTCCGATTCCCTCGGAGTGGAGCATCGCGTTGGCGATCCAGTAGGCGACGCCCTTGCCAAGGCCGCCGCCGGAGCGGACGTGCTCGACCAGCACGTTGGGCAGGGGGGCGCCGAGGTCGTTGGCGCCGTCCACGCCGAACAGGCGCGCGACGGTGCGCTCGACGGAGACGGTGGTCATGCCGGCGATCCGCTCGGCAACGTCGTCGGCGATCCGCGTGGCGGCGGCGCGGCAGGATTCGACGAGCCCCTGGTCGAGGGCAAGCTTGGAGGTCCCCATGTGTCCGAGGTTACTGGAAAAACCGGGGGATTCGGCCCTGTGAAAGCGAGTCTGGGCATGTGCGCCTCGCGAGGAAGTTGGGCGGGTTGATTGGGCGGGTTGAGCTACGCCACCCGCGCTTGGATGACCAGTCAGGTGAGGGCTTGCCGGCCAGGGCGTCTGGCCTCATACACGCCAGGATGAGTTAGCAGTGACGAGTGAGCGCGGCTCGGGCCACCGTTGCGCGCGCTAGCCTCGCGGATGTGTCTCTGTCGTTGTTCACCCCGCGGGTGCGCGAGTGGTTCGAGGCGGCCTTCGCGGAGCCGACCCCGGCGCAGGCGGGAGCGTGGCCGGCGATCGCGAGCGGGGAGCACGTGCTGATCTCGGCGCCGACCGGCTCGGGTAAGACACTGGCGGCGTTTCTGTGGGCGCTGGACCGGCTGGCGGCGGACGACGATCGGGATCCCGCCAACCCATCCCCAGCCAGCCCGCGCCGCACGCGCGTGGTGTACGTCTCGCCGCTGAAGGCGCTCTCCTACGACATCGAGCGCAACCTGCGCGCTCCCTTGAAGGGAATATCCCGTCCGCCTCACGGCGCGGACATCCGCGTGGCGATCCGCACGGGTGACACCCCCCAGCGCGAGCGCCAGCGGATGCTGAAAGAGCCGCCGGACATCCTGATCACGACCCCGGAGTCGCTGTACCTGATGCTGACCTCGCGCGCGCGAGAGATCCTGGGGGGCGCGGAGTGGGTGATCGTGGACGAGATCCACGCGGTGGCGGCGACCAAGCGGGGAGCGCACCTGGCGCTTACGCTGGAGCGCCTGGACGCGCTGGTCCGCGAGGCCGGCGGCGCCGAGCCGCAGCGAATCGGCCTGTCGGCGACACAGACCCCGCTGGAGGAGGTGGCGCGCTTCATGGTGGGGCCGAAGCGGACGTGCCGGATCGTGGACGCTGGCCGAAACGGGGATGCTGGTCGAAACGGGGATGCGAGCCGAAGGCGAGTGTCTCCCGGCTTCGGTCAAGGGCGAGCGTCTCCCGGCTTCGGCGCTCCGAAGCCGCTGGATGTAAGGGTCCACGTGCCGGTCGAGTCGATGACCGATTTGAGCGGCTCGGTCAACGCGGACCCTCTGGCGCCGGAGCCGCAGCCTTTGCACGGATCGATCTGGCCGGCGATCTACCCGGAGCTGCTGCGCCTGATTCGGGAGCACCGCTCGACGATCGTGTTCGTCAACAACCGTCGCTCAGCGGAGCGACTGGCGCTGCGGCTGAACGAGCTCGCCGCAGCGGAGGGCGAGGCGGCAGCGGAGGGCGAGGCGGCAGCGGAGGATGAAGCCGGGAGCGAGGAGGAGGCCGGAAAAGATGAGGATAGGGCCGCCCGGGGCGGCCCCCGCGACGTTCGCGCGCGGAGACAGGGGCCTGCTCAGGGACCGGGGCCGCCACGCGAGATCGCGCGTGCGCATCACGGCTCGCTCGCGAGGGAGGAGCGGACGGTGGTAGAGGAGCTGTTGAAGGCGGGGGAGATCCCGTGCATCGTGGCGACGTCGAGCCTGGAGCTGGGGATCGACATGGGCGCGGTGGACCTCGTGCTGCAGGTCGAGTCGCCGAAGTCGGTGGCGGCCGGGTTGCAGCGGATCGGTCGCGCGGGCCACGGGGTGGGGGAGGTCTCAAAGGGGCGGATCTTCCCGAAGTTCCGCGCGGACCTCCTGGAGTGCGCGGTACTGGTGCGCAGGATGCGCGAGGGGGCGATCGAGCCGACGGTGGTGCCGCGCAACCCGTTGGACGTGCTGGCTCAGCAGATCGTCGCGATGGCGGCGGCTGAGGAGGAGCTCGCGGTGGAGGAGCTGTATGAGCGGGTGCGGCGCACGCACTCCTACGCGGAGCTGCCGCGGCGGCAGCTCGAGGGCGTGCTGGACATGCTCGACGGGCGCTACCCGTCCTCGGAGTTCGGGGAGCTGCGCCCGCGGATCGTGTGGGACCGCGTGGGGGGCACGATCCGCCCGCGGCGCGGCGCGCGCGCGCTCGCGGTGGCGAACGCGGGCACGATCCCCGACCGGGGGCTGTACCTGGTGACGCTGCCGGACGGACGGCGGGTGGGGGAGCTCGACGAGGAGATGGTCTACGAGGCGCGGCCGGGGCAGGTCTTCCTGCTGGGGGCCTCCGCGTGGCGGATCGAGGAGATCGGCCGCGACCGCGTGATCGTGACGCCGGCGCCGGGGGCGCAGGGGGCGGTGCCGTTCTGGAAGGGCGACGGGGTTGGGCGCCCGAAAGAGCTGGGGGAGGCGATCGGGGCGTTCGCGCGGTGGGCGGTGGGGCAGCCGCCGGAGGTGTTGGAGCGCGAGTACGACCTGGACGCGCGGGCGGCGCGCAACCTGGTGGAGTACCTGCGCGAGCAGCAGGACGCGACGCGGGTGCTGCCGAGCGACCGCACGGTGGTGGTGGAGCGCTTCCGCGATGAGATCGGGGACTGGCGGCTGTGCGTGCTCTCTCCCTTCGGGGGGCGCGTCCACGCGGCGTGGGGCCTCGCGCTCTCGGCGCGCATCCGCGAGCGGATGGGGCTCGAGGCCGATGCGATTTGGTCGGACGACGGGATCGTGATGCACCTGCCGGAGGCGGACGAGCTGGGCGGCTCCGAGGCGGTCGAGCTCGCGATGATCGAGCCGGACGAAGTGGAGGACCTGGTGGTGGGTGAGTTGGGGAGCTCGGCGCTGTTCGGGGCGCGCTTCCGTGAGGCGGCGGGCCGGGCGCTGTTGATCCCGCGGGCGTACCCGGGCCGGCGCACTCCCCTGTGGCAGCAGCGGCTGAAGGCGCAGACGCTGCTGGAGGTGGCGCGCCGCTACGGCGACTTCCCGATCGTGCTGGAGGCGTACCGGGAGTGCCTGCGCGACGTGCTCGACCTGCCGGGGTTGACGGAGCTGCTCGGGAGGTTGCACCGCCGCGAGCTGAGCGTGGTGGAGGTGGAGACGGCGAGCGCCTCGCCGTTCGCGTCCTCGCTGCTGTTCGACTACGTGGCGACGTACATGTACGAGGGCGACGCTCCCAACGCGGAGCGCCGGGCGGCGGCGCTGTCGCTGGACCGCGACCTGCTGCGGGAGCTGTTGGGGCAGGAGGAGCTACGTGAGCTGATCGACCGCGATGCGCTGGCAAGCCTGGAAGATGAGCTGCAGCGCCGCAGCGAGCGGATGCGGGCCGCGAACCGCGACGAGCTGCACGACTCGCTGCGCATACTCGGCGACCTGAACGCCGCGGAGGCCGCGGATCGCGTGCTGGAGGGCGTCGACGCCGGGGAGATGCTCGCGACGCTGGAGCGGGAGCGGCGCGCGGTGCGGGTGCGGATCGGCGGGGAGGAGCGCCACATTGCCGCGGCCGACGCGGGCCTCTACCGAGACGCGCTCGGCACGGTCCCGCCGGGAGGCCTGCCGGGTGCCTTCCTGGCGGCGGTCCCGGACGCGCTTGGGCGGCTGCTGCGCCGCTACGCGGCGGCGCACGGGCCGTTCACGACCGAGCAGCCCCGCGCCCGCTTCGGCTTCGGCGCCGCGGTGGTCGAGGCGGGGCTGCGCGAGCTGGAGCGAACGGGTGCGGTGGTGCGCGGGGAGCTGCACCCGGACGGCACAGCGGGGGGGCGGGAGTGGTGCGACGTGGAGGTGCTGCGACGCCTGCGGCGGGCCTCACTGGCGGCGCTGCGGCGCGAGATCGAGCCGGCGGAGCGCCGCGCGTATGCGACGTTCCTGCCGGCGTGGCATGGGATCGACCGCCACGCGGCGGCGGGCGCCGGCGTTGAGCGCCTGCGCGAGCGGCTCGTGGCGCTGCAGGGCCTCGCGCTGACGCCGCGCACGTGGGAGCAGGAGGTGCTGCCCCGCCGGGTGGGGGCGTACTCGACGACGTGGATGGACGAGCTGTGCGCGAGCGGGGAGCTGGTGTGGGTGGGTGCAGGGGCGCTCGGGCGCACGGACGGCCGCGTGGCGCTCTACTTCCGCGAGGACGTGGCGTTGCTCGGCCCGCCGCCGCGCCGCGGGGAGCCCCTGCCCCAGCGCCCGAGCGACCGCGAGGAGTCGCTCGCCCAATCCGCCGCGCACGTGCGCGTACGCGCGCGTCTAAAAGAAGACGGGTGCTTCTTCACGGACCTGCTCGCCGACGTGGAGCTGTCCGCGCCGGCGCTCGCAGAGGCGCTGTGGGACCTGGTGTGGGCGGGGGAGGTGACCAACGACGCGTTCGCCCCGCTGCGCGCGCTGCGTCTCACGCTCCGCGATCAGCGGGGCAACCACCCAGCCGTTGGAAGCCGACCCACCCTGCCGCCGACCCCGCTCACGTCGGCGGTCGGAGGCCCACCCGCGGGCTTCGGTGCCCGCCCGCCGGGCCGCCGCGGGCGCTTCTCGGGGCGACGGGCCGTGGGCCGCGCGGGTGGGCGGGCCTCCTATCTTCCGGGGCGCTGGTCGCTGACGGCGCCGCTGTTCGCCGGCAATCCGGGCACCCCCTCCGATCGCGTGCGGGCACTGGCCGAGCTGCTGCTCGAGCGCCACGGGATCCTCACGCGGGAGCTCGTGCTCGCGGAGGGCGTACCGGGCGGCTTTGCGGCGCTGTACCCCGAGCTGTGCCGTCTGGAGACGCTGGGCGTGGCGCGCCGCGGCTATTTCGTGGAGGGATTGGGGGGCGCGCAGTTCGCGCTGCCGGGCGCGGTCGAGCGCCTGCGCGCGCAGCGGAATGATTCGAGGCCCGCCCACCCGGGCGAACCGGCGGGCGGGCTTTCGCATGTCGAGACCTCACGGGCGATGGTCCTCGCCGCAACCGACCCGGCGCAGCCGTACGGTGCGGCGCTGGCGTGGAGACGCTCGCCGGAGGGTCGGAGACAGGAGCTCGCGACTGATGAGCCCCAGCCTGCCGCGGGAGGCTCGGCGGGAATGATTGGAGCCCACCCGCCCGTCCGCTCACCTCCCCGGTCCTCTCCGGCACGGGTCGCCGGGGCGAGCGTGGTGCTGGTGGGCGGAGAGCCGGTGCTCTACCTGGAGCGCGGCGGTAGGACCCTGCGGGTGCTCGTGGACCCCGATGACGGGTGCGTCCAGCAGGCGCTGGAGGCGCTTGCGGAGCACGCACGCACGGGCCGGCTGCCGGCACGGATCGCGCTCGAGCGGGTGGACGGCGAGCCGGTGCTCGGCTCCCGCTGGGAGGCGGCCCTGGAGCGGGCCGGCTTCCGCGTGGGGCCGCGGCGTGTGGAGCTCGCCGTGCGATGACCGCCCACTGACCCGCTGATGGAGCTATTCGGACAGGTCGGGCAGAATGCGGGATGACACGTAGACCCAGCTTGTTCGGACAGGTCGGCAGAGTGCATAGAGGGGACGTTTTCAGGACGATCGGAAACGTCGATAGATCCTACAATTTTTAACTTGCAATCTTCAGGCAATGCTGTATGGTCGGACATGTGGGGCTGAGCGGAACTGAGAGGGAGCTGAGCGCGATGTACCGGCGCCTGCCGCACGGCCCTCACGGCATGGGGCGCGATGCGGTCGCCCGCCACCAGCGCGCGCGGCTGTTCGGAGCGATGATCGAGGCGATCCATCGCCAGGGCTACAAGGGGACGACGGTGGCCCACGTGATCGCGCTGGCGGGCGTATCGCGGCGGGCCTTCTACGAGCAGTTCGCCAACAAGGAAGACTGCTTCCTGGGCACCTACGACATCGCGGTGGCGCGCGCCAAGCGGCGGATGCTCGACGGGTGGATGAGCGAGCGCGGGTGGGCCAACCGTATGCACAGAGCGTGCCAGGCGTTCGTGGAGGACGCGCAGCGGAACGTCAAGTCCTCGCGCCTGGTGCTGATCGAAGGGTTGGGCCTCGGGGCCAAGAGCCGCGAACGGCTGATGCGCTCGGCGCTCGCCTTCGAGCGGGTGCTGGCGAGTGGCTACAGAGTGGCGCCCGACGGGGTGCAGCTCCCGGCGTTGGGGCCGAAAGCGATCGTGGGCGGCGGTCGCCACATGATCTTCGAGCGGCTGCGGACAGACCGTGTGGCGGAGCTGCCAATGTTGACCGACGAACTGCTCGACTGGGTCAGCGCCTATCGCTCGCCGGCAGCGCGGATCGGTGTGGCGCGCACCGCTCCGCCGCACAGGCCGGTGGAGCCGGCGCGCTTCCTGGAAAGCGAGGAGAAACGCGCCCGGGTGCTCGGCGCGGTGGTGCACCTCACGCTGGACGAGGGCTACAACGGGCTGACCGATCCCCAGATCGCGCAGTTCGCGGGGATGTCGACGGAATCGTTCCACAAACACTTCCCCTCCAAGGAGGAGTGCTTCGTGGCGGTGGTCGACGAGTTCGTGGACGAAACGATTGCGGCGATCGCCGCGGCGGCGGTTCACGCGGACAGCTGGCCGGAGGCTGCGTACCTCGGCGTGAGGGCGGGCATCGACCATTTCGTCGCGCATCCGGGGCTCACGAAAATGGCGTTCGTGGATCTCTTCGACGTCGGCCCGGTCGTGACGGATTGCATCGGCCGTACGCTGGGCAAGCTCGGGACCATGCTGCAGGAGGTCTCGCCCGAGCCGCGCAGAGCTCCGCTGCTCGCGCACGAAGCGGTCGTGGGCGCGTTGTGGGCGATCATCGGCAGCTACGCGACGCCCAAGCGTGTGAAGTACCTGCCGTCGCTGGTCGACCACCTCGCGTTCATGGTGATCGCTCCGTACGTGGGCCCGAAGGTGGCGGGACAGACGATCGACTCCACCCGCCGCAGCCTCGCCCGCGACGAGCACTTCTGAAGCTACCCGGGCAGGGTGGGGTTCGGATAGGCCCTATCCTGGGGCGGTGATGGGCGTCCCCGGCTCGAGCACCGCACCGCGCAGGGTGGGGCACAAGGGCGCCGCGCACCTCGCACCGGGCAACACGCTCGCCAGCTTCGAGGCGGCGGTGCGCGCGGGGGTGGACATGATCGAGTTCGACGTCCTCAGCGAGCGCCCAGACGGGAGCGGACGGCTGCTGCTCGCCCACGACTACCGGGCGCTCCGCACCGCGCAGGCGCCGCTGACGTTGCGAGAGGGTCTCGAGCACCTCGCGAGCGAGGCGTATGCTGGAATCGAGCTCGACGTCAACGTGAAGCTGCCGGGTTACGGGGAGCGCGTGGTGGCGGAGCTGCGCGAGACGGGCCTGATCGAGCGCTCGCTGGTGAGCAGCACATTCCCGAACGAGCTCGACGCGATGCGCGCGATCGAGCCGACGCTGCGCGTGGGCTGGTCGGTGCCGCGCGCGCGGCGCGACTACACCGAGGACAACAAGCTGATCGCGATCCCGGCGCTGGTGCTGCTCGCGGGCTACCGAGCCCTGCTGCCGCGGCGTGCCCATGCGGCCCTGCGGTCGGGCCGCTTCGACGCGGTGATGGCGCACTGGCGCGTGGTGACCCCGGCGCTGGTGCGGGCGGTCGCGGCGGGGAACGGGGAGCTGTACGCGTGGACGGTGGACGACGCCGCGCAGATGGCTCGCCTCACGGCGTTGGGGGTGCACGGGATCATCACCAACGATCCGCGGCTGTTCTCCGGCTGAGCACCGCCCGACTGAGCGTCGATCCCTCTATCTGCCCGCGGGAGCAGAATGCTCAGGGCCTGCCCGCGGCGGCGGACCTCAACTGAGCGTGCAGGTGGCGGCGCTGAACCCCAAGGGTGGGCAGGGGGAGGGCAGGCCCTCCCCCTGAGCCCCCTCCCAACGACTACGTGAGCGTGCATGTCGCCGCGCTGAACCCCTTGGGTTCGGCGCCGGCGAGGCTTGTGTGCCCGGCGGCGGTGGGGCGGCTGGCGAGGTGCACCGCCCGCCCGGCGCGGCGCCACTGGAATTCGACGAGCCCGCGCAGCGTGTAGGCGGTAGGAGTGGGCTTGAATTCGAAGGTGCGCCCGGCCTGGCGGGTGGAGGCGGCGGTGCCGAGGAGCACGAAGCCGGAGTCCGCGCTCTTGCCGAGGTCAACCCATTGGTGGGTGGAGGGGTCGAGCGACTGCACGAGGAAGCGCATGTACATCGTGTCGCGAGGGTGCCGGTCGGTGGGCATCGAGCCGCGAATGCCGATCGTGTTGGGGTGGTGGGGGGCGTTGCACACGTCCACGGTGGCCCACAATTCCGGCGACTGCGCCAGCGCCCGGAACGGCCGATGGGCTGCTGCGGACGCGGGTGTCGGGGACGGGAGAAGCGCCGCAGCCAGCAGCGCCCCGGCCACGAGCAGCGGCGCCGCGGTCATCCTCGACGGGGTCATGTTGTGAAGATAGCGCGGGAGGTCAAGGCTGCTCCCGAAGGAGCGTGCCGGCCGATCGGAGATCGACGGGGTGCTCGGGGTCGAGTGAGGCGCGAACGGGAAGGATTGGCCCCGGGGTGAACCGGGCGCGTGGAGGTGTGCTATCCACTGGGCGATGCGCGCACCGGGCTCAGCGGAGGTCGTGGAGCTGCTCGCGCGAGTGCCGGTGTTCTCGACGCTGGAGAGCGGGGACCTCGAGCGCATCGCGCAACTGGCGGTCCCGCGCAGCTTCGAGTCCGGCCAGGCGGTGTTTCGCGAGGGGGATCGGAGCGACACCTGCTACGTCGTGCATGAGGGGCGCGCGCGCGCGGTGCGCGAGCACGGCGGGCGCACGCTCACGCTGGCGACGTTCGGGCGGGGCGACATCTTCGGGGAGCTAGCGCTGTTCGAGGACGAACACCGCTCCGCCACCGTGGAGACCCTTGGGCCGATGAGCGCGGTGGCGGTGCTCGGCCCCGACATGCGCAGGCTGATGGCGGAGCACCCCCAGATCGCGATGCGCCTGCTGGTCGCGCTGGGTCGGCGCCTGCGGGAGACCAACGAGCGCCTCGCGCGCCGCTCTTTCCAGACGGTGCAGAGCCGCGTGGCTTCCGCGCTGAGCGAGATGGTCGCGCAGGCGCAGGCGCAGGCGCAGATCCAGAGCCCATCTGCGCCCGCAGGGGGCCACGATGTCCAGATCTCCGCCACCCAGGCCGATCTGGCGAAGATCGCGGGCAGCTCGCGCGAGTCGGCAAGCCGCTTCCTGGCGGTGCTGGAGCGTGCGGGGGTGATCTCCCAGGGCAGGGGCAGACTGGTCGTGCACGACCCGGAGGCGCTGAGCGCCTATGTCTTCTGAGGACAGGAAGCCCGCCCGCCGGAAATCCGCTCCCCCGGGCCGGCCACCGGAGCGAGCTGCAAATGCTGAGCGCGGCGAGGCGGACCGGCCGGGGCGGGCGCCAGCGTTACCGCGGGAGCGCTCAGCGGGCGGAGTGGTGGTGCGCGGGGAGCAGACGCTCGTGATCGTGCCGCGCCGCCGCGCGGCGGACGGCTCGCGCGTGCTGGGGCTGCCCAAGGGGCACATCGACCCCGGCGAGACCCCGCTGCAGGCGGCGGTGCGGGAGGTGCGCGAGGAGACCGGCGTGGAGGCGGAGCTGGTGCAGGAGCTCGGCGAGGTGCGTTACTGGTACAGGCGCCACGGCGCCACCGTGCCCAAGTCGGTCGTCTTCTACGTGCTGCGCTACCGCTCGGGTGACACGGAGGACCACGACGATGAGGTCGAGGAGGTGCGCTGGATGGCGCTCGCGGAGGCGTGCGCCGCGCTCACCTACGAGGGCGAGCGCGAGATGGCCAGGCGTGCGCTGCGGGCGCCGGACCCCTAGAGGGTGGCGCAGCCGGCTGTCAGGCCGGCGAGCCGGGCCCCTCTTTCTTCAGATAGAGGGTGGCGCAGCCGGCTGTCAGGCCGGCGAGCCGGGCCCCTCTTCTTCAGATAGCCTGCACTGTCGTGCAGGTGCTCAACTTTTACTCAACCATCTTCGCCGACGAGCTTAAGCGGGGCCGCAAGACTGCCACGATCCGGCTCGGAGACAAGTCGGACAAGTATCGCAAGAACCAACTGGTGCTGGTCACGATCGGCTACCAGTACTCACCCCGAGAGCGAATCTTCGAGGCGGTGATCGACCAGGTCGAAGTCACACGGCTCGGGGACCTCTCCCCACGGGATATCAAGCACGACAACCCCGAGTTCCGCCGCCACGAGGAGCTGATCCACTTCCTCGAACAGATTTACGGTCGCGAGGTCTCGGTCGACGACACCGTCACGGTGGTGCGCTTCTCGCGGATCATGGACACGCCCTCGGGGATGACCGAGGCGATGAAGGGCTTCGGCGGCGCCCAGAACTGAATGAGGGCCCCTGAGGGGCCACTCGGCAATCTTTGTGAGGGCCCCTGAGGCCCGCTCGGCAAATCCTTGGCAATCGGGGCACGAAAGTGCCGAATGGCGGGTGGGATCCTTGACATGGGCCCGCGGTCGTATATAGTGCCGAGCACGCCGTTGGCACTCGGCCAAGAGGAGTGCCAGAACCCCGAGGACGTGCCCTCCCTCACGAGGCGCCGCCCTCGATCACTCTCTATCTAGCAGCGGAGGTCCTACCAAGATGAAGCTCAAGCCCCTGGGCGATCGCCTGATCGTGCGGGCGATCGAGGAGGAGGAGACGACGGCCAGTGGCCTCGTCCTCCCCGACACAGCCAAGGAAAAGCCGCAGAAGGGCAAGGTCCTCGCCGTCGGCGAGGGCAAGTTCGACGATGACGGAAAGCGGATCCCGCTCGATGTGAAGGAGGGCGAGGAGGTCCTCTACAGCAAGTACGGCGGCACCGAGATCAAGGTCGATGGCGAGGACCTGCTCGTGCTGCGCGAGTCCGATGTCCTCGCAAAGGTCCTCTAAGGAGAAGAAATGGCACACAAGGAGATCAAGTACGCCTCCGAGGCGCGCAAGTCGCTGGAGGCTGGCGTGGACGCCGTCGCCAACGCGGTCAAGGTCACACTCGGCCCGAAGGGCCGCTATGTGGTGCTGGACAAGAAGTTCGGCGCCCCCACAATCACCAACGACGGAGTGACGATCGCCCGCGAGATCGAGGTCGAGGACGTCTTCGAGAACCAGGGCGCCCAGCTGGTGCGCGAGGTGGCCACCGCCACCAACGACGTGGCCGGCGACGGGACCACCACTGCCACCGTGCTGGCCCAGGCGATCGTGCGCCAGGGCCTGAAGAACGTCGCGGCGGGCGCCAACCCGCTGGCGCTCAAGCGCGGCATCGAGCGCGCTGTGGATCAGGTGGTGGCCAGCATCAAGTCGCAGAGCAAGGAGGTCTCGGGCAAGGAGCAGATCGCCCGCGTGGCCACTATCTCGGCCGGCGACGAGGAGATCGGCGACGTGATCGCCGATGCGATCGAGAAGGTCGGCAAGGACGGCGTGGTGAACGTCGAGGAGGGCCAGACGTTCGGCATGGACCTCGAGTTCACCGAGGGGATGCAGTTCGACAAGGGCTACATCTCTCCCTACATGGTCACCGACCAGGACCGCATGGAGGCGACCCTGGAGGACCCCTACATCCTGATCGCCAACCAGAAGATCGGCTCCGTACGCGACGTGCTGCCGGTGCTCGAGGCCGTGATCCAGAGCGGCAAGCCGCTGTTGATCATCGCCGAGGACGTCGAGGGCGAGTCACTGGCGACGCTCGTGGTCAACAAGCTGCGGGGCACCTTCACCGGCGTGGCCGTGAAGGCGCCGGGCTTCGGGGATCGCCGCAAGCGGATGCTCGAGGACATCGCGATCCTCACGAACGCCGAAGTGATCACCGAGGAGATGGGGCTGAAGCTGGAGAACACCCAGCTCTCCCAGCTCGGGCGCGCGCGGCGCGTGGTGGTCGCTAAGGACACCACCACGGTCGTCAACGGGGCCGGCGACGCGGCAGCGATCAAGGGACGCATCAACCAGATCAAAAACGAGATCGAGAACACCGACTCGGACTTCGATCGGGAGAAGCTCCAGGAGCGCCTGGCCAAGCTCTCCGGCGGCGTGGCCGTCGTGAAGGTGGGCGCGGCTACGGAGACGGAGATGAAGGAGAAGAAGCACCGCGTCGAGGACGCCCTGCAGGCCACACGGGCGGCGTTGGAGGAGGGCATCGTGCCCGGCGGCGGCGTCGCGCTGCTGCAGGCCTCCGCCGCGGTCAGTGCCAACGGCGGCGGCGCCGAGGACGATGATGAAAAAACCGGCGGGCGCATCGTGCTGCGAGCGCTCGAGGAGCCGCTGCGTCAGCTCGCCGAGAATGCGGGCCTGGAGGGCTCGGTCGTGGTCAACGACGTGCGCAAGGCCAAGAAAGGCCACGGCCTCAACGCGGCCACCAACGAGATCGTCGATCTCGTTGCTGCGGGCGTCATCGATCCCGCGATGGTCACCCGCTCGGCGCTGCAGAACGCGGCGTCGATCGCCAAGAACATCCTCACCACCGAGGCGATCGTCGCCGAGGTGCCCGAGAAGGAAGGCGCCGGTGGCGGTGGCGGTGGCATGCCGGACATGAGCGGAATGATGTAAAGCGAGGAGGGCGGGGAGGGTGCTCGGATGACTCTCCCCCACCCTTCTTGCCGCGAGTGTATGTGTGAGTGCATGACTGTGCCTGCCCTCGCGGGCAGCACGTTCACTCCTCAAAGATAGGCAGAGCGATAAGACGAGGGCCCGGCGCTGTGCCGGGCCCTCGTCGCGGTGCTAGCCCTGGGGGGGCCGGGTCCGCCGCGCCGAGACGGCGCCTTGCGTAGAGAATCCTGCCATATGCAAAACCGCGCATGTGGCTATGTTTCTGACTATTCCACTGCACCGATCGGCCGCGAGGGCTCGCCGATGTACTTGGCGGTCGGCCGGATTAGCTTCGCTTCGCGCTTCTGCTCAAGGATGTGCGCCGACCACCCCGCCACGCGTGCGCAGGTGAACATCGGGGTGAAGAGCTCCGCTGGCACTTCCGCGAGGTCGAGCACCACGGCGGACCAGAACTCGACGTTGGTGGCGAGCACGCGGTCGGGCTTGCGCGCCTGCAGCTCCGCCAGGGCGGCCTGCTCGAGCGCCTCGGCAACCTCCAGGCGCGGGGCGCGCAGTTCTCGACAGGTCCGGCGTAGAACCCGCGCGCGGGGGTCCTCAGCGCGGTAGATGCGGTGGCCGAAGCCCATCAGCCGCTCCCCGCGGTCCATCGCCCCCTTCACCCACAGCTCGGCGTCCCCGGTGCGCTCCACCTCGTCGAGCATCTTCAGCACGCGCGAGGGGGCCCCGCCGTGCAGCGGGCCCGAGAGCGTTCCCACTGCCCCGGAGAGCGCGGCGGCGACGTCCGCTCCAGTGGAGGCGGCGATGCGGGCGACAAAGGTGGAGGCGTTGACCCCGTGCTCCGCGGCCGAGACCCAGTAGGCATCGATCGCCTTCACGTGACTGGGGTCGGCCTCCCCGCGCCAGCGGATTAGGAAACGCTCGGGGATCGAGCCCGCGCGGTCGATCTCCTCCTGGGGTACCGGCGGCTGCCCGACGCCGCGCGCGGACTGGGCCACAAAGGAGAGCGCCATCACCGAGGCGCGCGCGAGGTTCTCGCGGGCCTGCTCGTCGGAGATGTCGATCAGCTGGTTGAAGCCCCACTCCGGCGCGAGCATCGCCAAGCCCACCTGCACGTCCACGCGGGGGTCGCCGGAGCGCACCGTCAGCGGGTGCGGTTCGGCGGGGGGCAGCCCCGGCTTGAAGCGGCCGTCGACCAGCAGGCCCCACACCTGCTCGTAGGGGACCGCCCCCACCAGGTCCTCGATGTCGACGCCGCGGTAGCGCAGCGCGCCCCCCGCTTTGTCGGGCTCTGCGATATCGGTTGCGAAGGCGACCACGCCTTCCAGGCCCGACTGGACCTCAGGTGTCTGAACCGCGCTCATGGCACTCGCTTTCTGGGCTCGCTGCGTGACGGGTGAAACCGGCCTCGCGACGGGTTCCCTCGCGACCGGCCAGGTTGCCTTCTGGGCGGTCCATATCGTCGCAGGAATGGGAGCGGCAACCACCCGCCATCCCTCGGGCGCCCCGACGGGCGCGGTGGGGCGTTAGGGTTCCGGGCGGCGGACTCATACCCGCCCATTCTCGACCCCAGAGGAGGAGCCAGTGTCCGACGGCGATCTGATGTTCCGTGAGGCGAGCGAACTCGCCGGGATGGTGCGCGCAGGAGAGCTCTCCGCGCGCGAGCTGGTGCAGAGCTCGCTCGATCGCATCGAGGAGCTGAACCCGAGGCTGAACGCGTTCGTGGAGATCGACGCCGAGCGGGCGCTCGCGACCGCGGACGCCGTGCGCCCCGGCGACGAGCGGCCCTTTGCGGGGGTCCCGATCGCGATCAAGAACAACCGGCCGGTGAGTGGCCTGCGGCTCACCTACGGGTGCTCGCTGATGGAGAACTTCAGGGCCGACTACGACCACAACGTCACGCGCCGGCTGAAGCAGGCGGGCTTCATCGTGGTGGGCAGCACCACGCTGCCGGAGTACGGCATCCTGCCGACCAGCGAGGCACGCCTGTTCGGTCCCACACGCAACCCCTGGGATCTGGAGCGCACGCCGGGCGGCTCCTCCGGCGGGTCGGCCGCCGCGGTCGCCTCGGGCATGGTGCCGGTCGCGCACGGCAACGACGGTGGCGGCTCGATCCGTATCCCCGCGGCGTGCTGCGGCCTGGTGGGGCTCAAGCCCCAGCGCGGGCGGATCTCCGCGGCTCCGGAATTGGGCGAGTCGCTGCTGGGGATCGACGGCGTGCTGACGCGCACGGTCGCCGACACCGCGGCGATCCTCGACGTGCTCGCGGGCTACGAGGTGGGCGACGCCACCTGGGCGCCGCCGCCGGCGCAGCCGTTCGCGGCCGCTGCAGCGATGACCGAAGGCCCGCCCACCCGGCTGCGGATCGCCACAACCACCCTGCCGCCGATTCCCGACGCCGCGATCGACCCCATGGCTGCTGATGCGGTGAGCGAGGCCGCGGAGCTCCTGCGCGGGCTCGGCCACGAGGTGGAGGAGGTCGAGCCGCCGTGGCAGATCGAGGGTGTGCAGGAGCTGTTCGGGGCGGTGTTCAGCACGCACATCGGCCTCTCGATCGCCTTCTCCGGGATCGTCGCCGGCCGCGAGCCGACCGCCGAGGACATGGAGCCGATGAGCTGGGCGATCTTCTCGATGGTCAAGAAACTGAACGCCGTGGAGGGCTTCGGTGCGACGGTGAGGCTGGAGGCGTTCACCCGCCAGCTCGTGGAGTTCCTGGAGCCCTACGACGCACTGCTGACCCCGGCCCTGGCCGAGCGCCCGCTGGCGTTGGGAACGCTGGACACCGCCGCCCTGGATCCGATGTCCACGTTCACCCGCTCCGGCCTGTTCACGCCCTTCACCCCCGTGTTCAACGCCAGCGGCCAGCCCGGCATCTCGGTGCCGCTCTTCCACGGGGAGGACGGCCTGCCGCTCGCGGTGCAGCTGGTGGGTCGTCCCGCGGGCGAGGGCGCTCTGCTGGGGCTCGCGTCGCAGATCGAAGAAGCGGTGCCGTGGGCGGAGCGTCGCCCGGGGCTGGTCGTGTGAGGTTCGTCTGGACGACGGCTGCTCTCTCTCGCGCGGGGTAGATCGGGCGCAGGCCGTGCTCGGGGAGCTGGTGGGGGGCCAAGGAAGGGCTGCTCGCGTTGAGTGTGGGTGTCGAGTTCGGCGTGATACACGAGCTGATGGTCAAGAAGGCGCAGAGGTCTGTGGTCCCCGGGGCAAGCATGACCCGGAGCGGGTCGCCTACCGGCACGGGGCGACGACGGCGAGGTCACGCTCGGGCTCCCGCCGGGTAGGGTGCGCCAGCCGCGGATGCGCGCCAAGGACGGCGCCGGCGAGGTGCCGGTCGAGACCTACGAGCACTTCGCCGACCGCGACGTGTTGGGCGCGGTCGTGCCGCTGGATCTTCGCCTTGACGGAGCGCGGCAACCCCGGAGGGCCGCAAAGTGCTGATCGCATCCGGCGAGTCGAGGGTGGTTGCGTCGGCGGGCACGGTACGGACGAACTGGAGGCTGCGGCCGCTGACCATGCCTTGAGTCTCGCCTCTCCCTGGGGACATCATCCGTCGATCGAGCAGTCGGCCGGCCCCCGGCCCGGCCCCCGGCGCACGCCCTGTCATACCCCTTGTGGGTTGACAGGGCGTGCTACCCTGCTCGCCCGGCGGGGGACGGGGGACTGCGCTCCGCCGCGGTCGGGGTCCCCGGCCAGGCGCAGCCTGGTTGGGGAGCGGCGGACGATCGACCGTAACTTCGCAGTTGACGCCGGTCCCTCCGAAGCGCCCACGGTGGTCGTCGGGGCCCTTCCGTACAGAAGGCTTACGGCGTCGCCCGGCGGAGCCGCGGGCACTGCGGAGCGCGGCGAGGCCGGAGAGCCCCACGGGCTACCGACCCCTTCGCCGCCGCGCTGGAGGTCGGGCTGGTCATGAAGGCGCGCGTAGCGCGCCGGTTATGGGGGAGCGCAACCCCCGGTGAGGTTTTCGCCGCCCGTGGGTCCGGCGTTGCCGAAGTCCCTGGTCAACGCACTGCACGTCGTCGCTGGCCACGGAGGGCCCGCGCCCACTGCGCCAGGATGCCCCGCCTGCTCGCGCGGACGATCCCCGCCGAACACGAGATGGAAGATCACGCGCGGCGGTTCTCGCCGCAAGCACAGGTCCCTCGACTCCGAGGAGGTGCGCTCGGCTCGCGCGTTCAGCCGACGCGCGGCCCCCGGGGCCGCTCTGCCGGCCCCAACCGTGAGTTCACCGCGCCGGCGCCTGGCTTTGGGGTTCGAGCGTCTCTGGAATGAGCGCGAGTCCTTCAGCACCGGCAGCCGCGTGGAGGCGGCGGTCCCAGCTGGCGAAGAGCTTGTCCTCCGGGGGAGTCACCTAACCCCTCGGCCCATTACAGCCTGAGGCCGCGCGGCGCTTGACGGGCTTCCGAACCAGGTTGAATAGCCGAGAGCAGTTAGGGTTCGAGGTCCAGAATCGATCGTGGAAGCGCGCCCGAACCGCTAAACCTGGATCCCTGCGTAACCTCGTGGGGGGGCGTCGATCGGGGGATTGAGGCCCGGATCGGCGGTGAAACCGTGGTCAGGGTGCGTCACCCATTTCCTTACGGCCTCTCACTGCACGGCCGTGTATACGAGACATCCTACCGTCACATCCGGCGTTTACCGCCAGCGACACCCGCCGCCGTAGCTCCCACGAACGCAAAGACTAGGACCACAACGGTATCGTCGACACCGAGCGCGTGGCCTACGCTGACGCCCACCGCGACTAGCACGATCGTCAGAGTTGCTCCAACCACTGCGTTCTTCATTCGCTGCCCCACGCACGCCATGGTAGCTCATTCTCGGACCGCCACCCTACAGCCCGCCTCAAACGCCGCTCCTGCAGCCGCCGCGAGAATGCCCCCACCGGGAGCAGGCGCGAGGGCTCCTCCCACCCCGCCACCGACTATGCCACCTACCTCTACACACTCTTCTTCTTTTTCTTTTCGAACCTCTGATTCCCATTCCGGTCCGTGATGAGGGCCTGTACCAAACACTTCCGGCGGAAGGCTCAAGAGGTTCTGGCAAGCATCATAAATGACTTTACTGCCATAGAAAGGACTCTTCTTGCTGTGCCACTGCTTCCATGATTGACACTTCGCGATCGACGCTTTTATCTTTGGTGACCACGGGGTCAGCCCTGACGGATCACTGGCGTTGACAGGATTGTCCGTCGCGTAGCTGTACTGCGCCAATGTCGTTACCACAGCCGGGTCTACGCTCAGGAACTGCGCCGTCGTCGGGTCGTAATACCGTGCGCGGAGGTAAATCAGTCCAGTGTCACTGTCGGTGTACTGCGCGTTGTATCCCAGAGGCGTTGTGGTGGTCCCGGTGCTTCCAGTCTTGTTGCCGTACGCGTCGTAGGTCGTGGTGCCAACGACTGTCCCAGTGGTGCTGGTAATGACTCGTGTGCTGCCTTGCTGGTCGTGGTGCAGGAATGTTGGGGTGCCTGCGGTTGTGATTTGCTCGACAGGGAGACCTTCGCTGCCGTAGATGTAGCTGTTCGTCCCGTCGTTGAGTATCACGGGCAGCTTTTCAGCGACGTCCCATGCTAGATAGGTTGTCGTCCCGGAGATGGTTTGCGACTGTCGGAGGTTGTCGCCGTTGTAGGCGTACGTGTCTTCGATTTTCGTCACTTCGCCTTCTTTGGGCCGGGTTACGGACGTGAGGCGGCCCGCTTGGTCATAGCCATACGTGGTGGCCGGTCCGGTGCTGGGGGTGAGTTTGGTCCGCTCTCCATTTTCATCGTAGCTGTATGTGGCCTTTGTGGTGGCGCCTTCTTTTGCTTTTTCGATCTCGTGGGCGTTGTCGTAGTTGTAGGTGAGTACGCCGATAGTTGTCGGGTTGTTCGCTTCGTCGTATTTGTAGGTAGTGGTGAAGCCTTTCGTCAGGCGACTGTTGGTGTCGTAGGTGAAGGCAGGTTTTTCTTCGCCAGGGAGCCCTTTGCTGGTGACTTTGGTGACCAGGGCGTTTTTGTTGCGGGTGTAGACGAGCGATGCGAGCGTTTCCGCGCCTTTGGCCACCTTGACTTCGTTCATCGCATCGTTCGCTTCATAAGCGTAGGTGCCTTCGTTGCTGGTACCCGTGGGGAACGTGGTCGCTTTGAGCTCGTTATCGGCGTTGTAGGAGAATTTGGTTGTGTGTTCGAGCCAGTCTTTGACGTTCTTCAGTCGGCCAGCGTTGTCGTATTCGCGGGTAACGGCTTTGCCGTTGGGGTAGGTGATCTTGGTCTGCTCGTTGGCGAGGTCGTATTCGTAGCTTGCGGTGTTCCCCTGACCATCTTTGGTTTTGGTCAGCCGGTCGAGCTGGTCGTATTCGTAGATCGTGGTGCCCGTGCCGTCTTCCATCTTGGTCCGGTCGCCATCAGAGTTGTATTCATATTTGACGGTCGGTGTTTTGCCGTCAGAGTAGCTGACTTCGATGAGGCGGTTGTCTTTGTCGTATTTGTAGGTGGTCGTCCGTTTCGTGGGGTCAGTCAGTTTCGTGAGGTTCCCGGCGGCGTCGTATTCCTTGAGCGTTTTACGACTGAGCGGATCTACGACTTCGGTGATCTGCTCAAGGACGTTGTGTTCGTATTTGGTGGTGTGTTTGTTGCCGTCGGTCTGGCTGATGGCCTGCCCGGCACCGTCATAGCCGGTTTCAGTCACGGTGCCGTTTGGTTCTTTGACTTTGGTTCGCTCGTTGTCGGCGTCGTAGGTGTAGGTCGTTTTGTTTAGTTCGGGATCGGTCTTGGTTTCGAGGTTGCCGTCACCATCGTAAGTAAAGGTCGTTTCGTGTTTAAGCGGGTCGGTGATCTTGATCGCCCGGCCCTGGGCGTCGCGTTCGGTGGTGGTAGTATATTTGCTTTCTTCACCCGCTTTGACATGCCCACGCGGACTGACCATGCTCGTTTCCTGGGAGTCTTCGTTATAACCCCAGGTCCGCTTGTCGCTTTCAGGGTCTATTTCGACGGTCTTGTCGCCAGCAGTGTCGTATTCGTATTTCCATGTACGTTCCAGCGGGTCGGTCGTGCTTTCGACCTGCCCGTGGGATGTGTATTTGTATTTGGTGATCTGAGTTTTTCCGCCGGGCGCCGGTCGTTCTATCACTTCGGGGTTGCCGTGGCTGTCGCGTTTGTAGGTGGTTGTCTCTCCGTTAGGCTTGGTTTCTGTTTCGATGTCGTGGGTCGAGTTGTACGTCCATTTCGTTTCATTTTTTTCCGGGTCGACCATGCTCGTGCGGTTGCTGTGGCTGTCATAGCCGTATTTCGTCGTGTGGCCGTTGCCATCGGTGACGCTCAGGAGGTCGCTGGCAGCATCGTATGAGCGGGATTCGGTTGTTGCGCTCGCAGTCCCGTATCCACGGGTAACGGTTGCGGCCAAGCCGTCGCTCGTGAGGTAATCCATGGTCACAGCGCCTGTGGCATGGTTGGTTGTCTTCGTTCGGAACGTCCCGTATTCAAAGGTGGTGACGCGTTTCATGGGGTCGGTCTGTGATACGAGCTGGTGTGACCCATTGTATTCGTTGACCGTCTTTCCCCCGCGTCCGTCGGTCAATTCTGTGAGCTGGTGTTCGCCGCCGTAGGTGAACTGCCAGCGCAGGCCAGCTTCAGCGGGCTGTGTCACACTGGCCAGCTGTTTTTCTTTATAGGTGTATTTCACGACGTGTTTCATCGGGTCTTCAGCGCTTTCGACCAACCCTTCGCCGTTGTAAGCCAGTTTGATCGTGCGGGCCGCGGGGTCGGTGATGGTCGTCAGCTGCCCGGTTCCATTGTAGGTCATCGTCGTGGCGTTCCCGTTGCGGTCAGTCACGCTTTCCAGACGGCCGGTAGCACCAGCGAATTTGTAGACCGTCTGATTCTCAAGGGCCAGGCTGTAGCCCGCTCCTTTACTACCTGACAGGGTATCCTGCGACCACGCTGGTGCGGTAAACACGCCACTAGATTCGGTGAATGGCACCGTGCTCCCGTTGGCCTGGTACAGGACAGCTTTTTTGCTTGCTTCTTCAACCACAAGATGATCGCTGAACGAACTCGACCAGCCATAGCCAAAAGCCCCGAGGACTCCCTGCGCGGCGGATTGCGAGTTATAGGTGCGCGTAAGGTCAAGGCCGACACCGCGGCCACCAATCGCAAAATCGGTCTGGTTTTGAGAAAAGTTCCCGGTACAGCTAACCGATTCTCCACATTGCGCGACTTCATGACCGGGCGCCGACGGGTCTTCTTCTCCGCCCCACATTTCAGAAGACGCAGCTTCCTCTGGCTGGATGAAATCGAACGCTCCCGTTTCTTCTAGGACAGTACCCAGATTTAGGAAACTAGGTCCGATTTCCTCTGTCCAAGCCCCCACTGTTTTCTTGAACGTGCCCATATTGACGATCAGCGGGCCGCCCCCTCCAGACGCTAGTGGTTTTTCGGAGTTAGCTATGAACGTCCCGACATTTTCAAGTTCAGCTGCTTCGGAGATCCATAGCTCTCCATGCGACAACGTCAATACCCCTTCATTGACCAGCGTACGTTGAGACAGGAAGTAGTCGCCTTCGGTTTCAAGCGACTCGGTAGAGCCCGACGCCAGAACCGTTGACCCCAACCCTGACATCGTTCCTTTGACCCATGAAAATGAGCCAGATATGTCAAGCGTACCCACCCCCGACACAGTCCCACCATTTAGGGTAAAGCTACCAATCGTAGCGGTGTCGCCACTGGAGATAGTGAGCGTAGAGCCACTGAGCAATGTCACTGCAGAGGACTGCCCAAGGAAGTTATCTCCGGTTACAGCGATGCCAGCCAGAGTGACTGCGCCTTCCAATACACTGCTGGACGCCAGCGTTACGCTTGCACCCGTAAACCTCAGGTGCCCGCTGGCAGCATCGATGGTCCCCAGATTTTCGACATCGGGTTCGATCGTTGTTTCCCCCGTCCCAGCCGTCTTCTCCAGAGTACCAGTGTTAATGATTGACTGTTCGCCGGAGGATACGATGTTCGATTCCGAGTTGGCCTTGAAAACCCCGGTATTCCTGACCGTAGCACCTTCGGACATCCACAACGGACCTTTGGAAAATGTCAGCACGCCTTCGTTGACCAACGATCGCGTCGCCAGGAACTTGTTGGATTCGGTGCCGAGCGAGGCCGACACCCCCGACTTCAAGACCGTGGAACCCGACCCTGACATAGTGCCCCTGGACCAAGAAAGCGAGCTGGACACATCCAACGCCGCCGTCCCCGTCAAGGTGCCCCCTTCTAAAGTCAGCGCGCTCACGCTCGATGCTTCCAAGGCGTTAGCGAGTTCCAAGGATCCACCCGTGATCACGAGCGCACCTTCGTCTTTGAGGACACCGGTCACGTCGGTGCCTTCCGTGACCTTGACCGATTTCCCCGCGCCGACGCACGCCACATCAGAGGAGCCCGGCACGCTCCCCGTCGACCAGTTCGAGGCTGTCTGCCACGTCCCTTCAATCGGTCCCGTCCACGTATCCGTGCAGAGAGGTTCAGCCGAAGCGCCAACAGGAGCCAGAGCCAAAACCGCCAAAGCGATACCAAAAACAAGACCGAGGCGCGATCGAGCGTCTCCCAGCAGGCTATGTCGCAATACTCTGTGCACCGTCGGCTCCTCCCTGTCTGATCACGTAGATAGCCACCGTAAGCACACAGCCATCAACCGGTCGCAAGCCCAGAGAGCCGTGCGACCCTGATCCCTGCGCACTCAAGACGGTCATCCTAATCAGACAATGAGGCGCACGTCAATAGGTCCGCAAAGATCCTCAATCCTAAGGTACGCACTTTGCGACATTTTGGCTCGTGCTTGTCATTCGAGTCACAGGCTTGAGGGGACACCAGCCTGATCACGTGTCCACGGAAACGGGGCGGTCCGCCGACACGCCTGAGGACCCCGAGGCCGAGGTCGAGCGGGAGGGCGGACGCCGAGCCCACCGCTCCAGTACCTTCCGCTCCTCACCGTCGCCCAGCGCTACCGCTATCGCGGCTCAGCGGGCGTCCGGGACGACGACTGCTACTCGATCCCGAAGCCGTGGTCGTGGTCGCGCCCTTGCTGGATGCCGTGCTCCCAGGTTTGCTGGCGGTCTCGCTCGGCCTGGATGGCCTGTTTGATGTAGGGGTCGCGCTCGACTCGTTCGCGTTCGGGGGCGTGGTTCGGGGCTTGGTCGCCGGGTTGGAGTTGGGTTGAATGGTCGGGCTGGCCGTGGAGTTCGCGCGGCGGCTCCTCGTGGGTGGCGGGCTCGATCTGCGCTGCTCGCTGTGGCGTCTGCTCGGCTCCGTCGCGGGAGTTGTTGGTTTCGCGCGTTTGGCTGCGTTCGATGATCTGTGCGATGCGGTCTTGCAGCTCGGCCTGGATTTCCCTTCCTTCGCGACCCTCGGTGCTCATGCGGATGTCGGTCTCGCCGTCGGCGTGGACGGCGGCAACGAAGCCGAGCCGCTCCTCGGTCTGCCATCCGCCGAACAGCACGTACGCCGGCTTGCCGGTGTGGGCCTGGAGGTCATATAGCTGGGTTGAGTAGGCGAGCTGGATGTCACTGGCGTCCCGCACGTCCAGCTGGATGTCCGCCGGGCTGGCGTCCTGGATGTTGACCGGGGCGTTCTGTGCTTGCGGCTGATGCTCCGCGACGCGCTCGCGGGCGTCGCTCTGCACCCGGTCCTGCTGGGTCTGATCACGCTGGCTGGCAGAGATGAAGTCGGAGCGGTCGTGTGGGCGGCGGTGTGGGGGGTCGAGGAAGTCGTCGATCTCGTGCTCGCGGGGGCGCGCACGCTCGGTGGTGGGCTGGTGTGGGCGTTCTGTGGTCTGCTGGCGCGGTGAGTTCCGTTCGGCGGTGTCCTTCGTGATGCTCGCTTCCTGTGCGCCGCTGGGGTGCATCCGGTCGGCGAGGCGTTCGATTGTGCTGCTGCAGCGATGACCGAAGGCCCGCCCACCCGGCTGCGGATCGCCACAACCACCCTGCCGCCGATTCCCGACGCCGCGATCGACCCCATGGCTGCTGATGCGGTGAGCGAGGCCGCGGAGCTCCTGCGCGGGCTCGGCCACGAGGTGGAGGAGGTCGAGCCGCCGTGGCAGATCGAGGGTGTGCAGGAGCTGTTCGGGGCGGTGTTCAGCACGCACATCGGCCTCTCGATCGCCTTCTCCGGGATCGTCGCCGGCCGCGAGCCGACCGCCGAGGACATGGAGCCGATGAGCTGGGCGATCTTCTCGATGGTCAAGAAACTGAACGCCGTGGAGGGCTTCGGTGCGACGGTGAGGCTGGAGGCGTTCACCCGCCAGCTCGTCGAGTTCCTGGAGCCCTACGACGCACTGCTGACCCCGGCCCTGGCCGAGCGCCCGCTGGCGTTGGGAACGCTGGACACCGCCGCCCCGGATCCGATGTCCACGTTCACCCGCTCCGGCCTGTTCACGCCCTTCACCCCCGTGTTCAACGCCAGCGGCCAGCCCGGCATCTCGGTGCCGCTCTTCCACGGGGAGGACGGCCTGCCGCTCGCGGTGCAGCTGGTGGGCCGCCCCGCGGGGGAGGGGGATCTGCTCGCGCTCGCCGCCCAGCTGGAAGCCGCGCACCCTTGGGCCGAGCGTCGCCCCGAGGTGTCAGAACTACTGAACAGCTAGCACGCTGCTCATCGGCTGGGGCTTTACGCCCAGGCGCTCCGTGTCGGCGCAGCCGCGGGCGGAGATCATCGGAACCTCCATCAGCTCCGCCTCGTCCCACGTCGCGAAGGCGCGCGTGCCCACCGCCGTCTCCAGCAGTCGCAGGGCGCGGGAGACGATCGGCGTCGGCACGTGTACCAGCGGGCGGCGGCGGTTGAGCGAGCGCAGCACCACGCGCACGACCTCCTCGTGGCTGAGGGTCTGCGGACCGGCGAGCTCGAAGGACTCCGAAGCCAGGGCACGCTCGCGCAACGCCCCCATCACGCAGTCAGCGGCGTCCTCGGTCCAGATCGGCTGGTAGACCGCGCGGCCACTGCCCGAGACCGGCATCGCGGGCAGCAGGGCAAGGCGCTCCAGCAGCGTCAGCCAGCGGTCCCCGGGGGCGTACACGATCGAGGGGGAGAAGACGATCGAGCGCACTCCCGCCTCGCGCACCGCCTGCTCCGCGAGCGCCTTGGCGCGCAGGAAGCGCGCCCGGCTGTGGGTGCAGGCGCCAAGGGCGGAGAAGAACAGGAAGCGCTCCACACCCGCGCGCTCCGCGGCCTGCACCATCCGCCACGTGGCGATCCCGACCAGCTCCTCGATCGATCCCCGCGGCTGGTCGCGGATCGAAGCGGCCAGGTGCACCACCGTGTCCACCCCCCGCATCGCGTTGCGAAACGACGGGGGGTCCGCGAGGTCGCCGAGGGCGATCTGCACCCGCACTCGCTGGGCTCCCAGCCGGCGCGGCTCGCGCACGAGACAGCGCACCGGGATGCCCTCCGCGAGCAGGCGGCCCAGGAGCGCGGAGCCCACTTGGCCGGTGGCGCCGGTAAGAAGCAGCATCCTCCGTACAATATGAGCCCCTCCCGCGTAGAGGGTGGCGAAGTCGGCCGGAGGCCGACGAGCCGGGCCCCTCTTTTTCAACAAAGGGTGGCGCAGTCGGCCAAAAGCCGGCGAGCCGGGCCTCTTTCAGTCAGATCCCTTACAACCAACCTGGAGAACGAATGGCCTACGTAATCGCTGAGCCGTGCATCGGCACCAAGGACAACTCTTGTGTCGAGGTGTGCCCGGTGGACTGCATCCACCCCACGCCCGACGAGCCCGGCTACGACGCCGCCGAGATGCTCTACATCGATCCCGACGAGTGCATCGACTGCGACGCCTGCGTGGAGGCCTGCCCGGTCGACGCCTGCTTCGCCGAGGACCAGCTGCCCGAGGAGTGGCAGAAGTACACGCAGATCAACGCCGAGTACTTCGCCAACAGCAGCACGTAGGGGGTTGGCGTATCTCGGTAGGCCCGCACGCACGACTGAGATAAGCCTTAGCCGTAGTAACGCGAAACCACGAGCAGCTGGCTGAAGAGGTCGTGGCCGAAGATCGCCAGGACGATCAGCACGCCCACTGTCGGCCCCCAGCGCCGCCCGGCGCCCCGCGCCGCAAGGGCTAGCAGCGCGCCGAAGAGGACCGCCATCGGCAGCAGGTAGCGGGGCTCCGTGTACCCACCTGAGCGACCGGGGAACTCCAGGTAGGAGTCCGCTCCCACGAGCGCCACGACCCCCAGGCTCATCACGGCGTAGGCGAGCAGCTCCCAGATGCGCTGTCGCAGCGCGGCGCGGCTCGCGATCAACGCGCTTGCGCAGAGAGCGGCGATCAGCCCGGCCGGGACCAACGCGGCGTTGTAGACCCAACTGGGGAAGGTGGTGTCCAGCCACCCATACAGCCCCACCGACCTGTCGAACCACAGCCGGCTCGAGAACAGGCCGGGGAAGTCGTTGGCCATTCCGGGCAGCCGTGGTAGGTAGAACTGCCAGATGTAGCTGATCTCGTTGAGCGGCGACCCCTGTTTGCTCGTCTGCTGGATCCCGATCGAGGCCAGCCCCAGGCCGGGGTGGTTCGAGAGGAGGTTGATGAGTGCGTACAGGAGGACGGGACTTGCGCCGATCGCGACCGCCAGCCCCAGGGAGCGATAGGCCGCGCGACCCCTGCTCTGGGTGGCGCGCCGTGTGAGGACGACCAGGGCGAGCGCCAAGCCCGGCACGAGCCCGAGGAAGTTGAGCTTGGTCAGGAAGCCGACCGCTGTCACGACGCCGATCGCGACCGCCAGCTGTGTCGAGAGCCCGCGCCGGAATGCCCGTGCGAGGCAGTAGAAGAGCGCGGCGGACACCGCGCTCAGCATCGAGTCGGGGTTCACTGCGCCCGACATGAAGCCCAGCAGGGGGAAGAGCGCCACCCCGAGCCCGCCGACCGTCCAGGCCCAGGGGGCTCCGGGGAGCGCTTCGCGCAGAAACAGGAAGGCGAAGAGCGCGGTGAGGCCCGCCATCAGCGCGCTCAGCAGCTTCATCAGCGCGAGGCGTTCCAACAGGTTGCCCCCCGAGGCGATGCGGTAGGGGATCGTCTGGAGGGCGTAGTACAGCGGCGGCTGTGACGTCGCCACCCCGGCGCCCCCTTCGCCACGCCGGGGGATGGACTGGGCGAGATAATGTTCGAGGCGCTGCTGCTGCGCCGGGGTGGAGATCGTGCCGCGCAGCGCGTTGTAGCGGACTTCGTTGTGGTCGAGGTCCGTCAGCGTGACGATCTCCTCGGGGGCGTAGTTCACCGAGTTCGACGTGGGCAGCCCGCCGGTCTCGGCCAGCCGCTGGGCGTAGGCGAAGTGGGCGGGTTCGTCGGGCACCTGGAACGGGGCCATGACGATCCCCCAGCTCGCAGCGCTCAACCACGCGACGGCTCCGCAGATCCATGCCGCCTTGGGCACGCGGCCCGTCGCGGTGCGCAGACGCGACGCGAGCCCCCCGCTCACCGGCTGAGGTCTGTCTGGCTGCGGTCGGGGGGGCCGGCGAGCCGGTGCGGCCCTCCGGCGTGCGACCTGCGCCCCACCCGCGATCGGAGCCGGGCCGGGTGGGGCGCTACGACGAGATCCCAGCTCTCGTAGGACCAGTCGCGAGGCGAGGACGAGGGCCGCGACCATCAGCAAGATCGGAACGAGCGCGATCCACGTACCGCTCGGAGAGCGCCCGAGGCCCATGCGCCGCGCCACTCCCATCGCCATCGACAACCACGTCCGGCTCCCCGGGTGGAGGTATTCGACCCTGACTTTGCCGGGTGCTTCACCGGTCGGATGCTGCGCCTTGACGCCGGCCAGTTCGATCGATTCGACCGCCGGGCCGAGCGCGATACAGACGCTGGTGCCCGCCACCGCGCTGGCCACGGGCGCGAGCGGGACCGTGACCTCTTCGCCGGTCCACCCGGCGGCCTGGGCGCCCTCGGCGACGACCTGCGAGCCCGACAGGACCGTGACGGTCACCTTGGGGCCGACGTTCACGCCCACGCTGACACGCATCGCGGAGGCGCCCGCCGGCAACGTTTCGTTGCTCTGGCAGAAGGTTGTGTTGCCCTTCGCGGTCGCGATTGCTGCTTCGGCCTTTACCGAGTTCGTCGCGAAGGCGACGAGCGGTGGACGCGACACTCTCACGGCGACGGCCGTTGCCAAGAGCACGAGACCGGCGGCGAGCGCTACCCGGACGCCCAGGTTGTCGCGATTCAGTCGAATAGTCCTTATCGTCCAGAGCCCCCGCCACGCCGTCAAGCGGTGGCGCTGACGCGACCCCTCCCAGGCCCACCCGGGCCAGGGGGCTGGAAGAGATTTGCCTGCATCTATGCGTATTTCTCGCCGGAGGAGCCGGCCTGGCGGGCCGGCGCAGTTGGAGACGCGTGGCTCCGACCGGCGCTCAGGCCATCGGCAGCGACATGCCCGCCGGCTTGCGGCTTGCCGGTGGCGGCGCCGGAGCCGAGGCCCCGTTGCCGGACGCCGGCGGGGCGCTCAGCACCGGCAGCTCCAGCGGGGTCATCGCGGTCAGGCCCCGCGCCGCCTGGCGGATCGCCTGGGAGGCGGGGTCGTCCGGGTCATCGAGCACCAGCGGTATCCCGCTGTCGGCGTGCTCGCGCAGCGGCATCGTCAGGGGGACCTTGCCGAGCAGCGGCACGTCCAGCTCGTCCGCCAGCTCCTGGCCGCCGCCCTCGCCGAAGATCGCATATCGCTCTCCCGCCGGGGTCGTAAAGCCGGACATGTTCTCGATCACCCCTGCGATATCCAGGGAGACCTTGTGCGCCATCTCCGCGGCCCTCCGCGCCACCCTCTGGGCGGTCGGCTGGGGGGTCGTGACGATCACGAAGCGCGCCTGCGGCAGCAGCTGGGCTAGCGTCATCGAGACGTCCCCCGTGCCCGGGGGGAGGTCGATCAGCAGGTGGTCGAGCTCCCCCCACGCCACGTCCTGCAGGAACTGGGAGAGCGCCTTGTGCAACATCGGCCCGCGCCACACCACCGCCGCGTCCTCCTCCACGAAGAAGCCGATCGACATCACCTTCACGCCGTGCGCCTCCAGCGGGATGATCTTGCGCTCCGGGGAGACCGCCGGGCGCTGGGCTCCGAGCCCAAACATGCGCGGGATCGAGTACCCCCACACGTCTGCGTCCAGCACCCCTGCGCGCCTGCCCTCCGCGCTCAGCGCCGCCGCGAGGTTCGCCGTCAGCGTCGACTTGCCCACGCCCCCCTTGCCCGAGCCCACGCACACCACGCTGCGCACCTGCGCCAGCGCGCCCTCCGGCAGGGTTGCGCGACCGAGCCGCTCGCGCAGCGCCGCTTTCTCGGTGTCGTTGAGCACGTCGAAGAAGACGTTCACGTGGCCCACGCCCTCCAGCGACCCCACCGCCTGTGCGACTGCGCTCTGGAAGTGTCCCCGGATCGGGCAGCCCGCGGTGGTCAGCGAAACCGTTACATCCACCACCCCGCTCGCGCCGATCTCCACCGAGCGCACCATCTGAAGCTCCACGATCGAGCGGCGCAGCTCCGGGTCGATAACTGCCTCAAGGGACTTCAGGATCTGCTCGCGCGAGGGCACCTGGCCATTCTGGCAGAACCCCGCAGCGGGCCAGCCTCGGATTGAGGCAGAACCCCTCAGCGGGCCGGCCTCGGATTGCGCCCATGCCCCCGCAACGACGTAGCGACGCGGCGGCCTCGGCCGGCCGATCTCACCCCTAGCGCTCTGCCGCCGGGCACACGATGCGATAGTCACAGAGCGCGCACACCGCGGGCGAAGGCGTCGGCTCGAAGTTCTGAGCCATGATTCCCTCACCCGCCTCGAGCACCGCGCCCCTCACCCACTCCGCGTCCTCATCGCCCTTCCGGGGCACGGGGACCTTGCGGTCGTCCAGCACGTAGTAGTAGGACTCCCGCGTGTCCTCGAGCTCCCACGCCTCCCGCGCCGCGATCGCGTACAGCGAGAGTTGGATGTCCTCGCCCAGCTCCTCGGGCGTCTTGGCGTAGCCCGTCTTGTAGTCGATTAGCTCGTAACCTCCGTCCGGCAGCCGGTCCACCCGGTCCACCCGCCCCCGCACGTGGTGGGGTCCCAGACGGAACGCGAACGAGCGCTCGAACCACAGCGGCTGCGCCGTCTCCTCCCGCAGGCGCTCGTGGTAGCGCGTGAGCGCCCTGCGCGCCTTCTCCCGCAGCTCGCGCTCGCGCGTCCCCTCTCCCAGGCCCGCCCGCCGCCACGCCGCGTCGAGCAGGTCCAACAACTCTTGAAGCGTCCCCCGCTCTCCGTCCCCCTCCAGTTCCCGTCCTCCCTCGGCCGAGTGAAAGCGTTCCAAGACCTGGTGCACCACGATCCCGAAGCGTTGGCTCAGCGTCTGCTCGGTCGGGATCTTGAGGACCCGCGCGAACTTGTACCTCAGCGGGCACCTGCGGTAGGTCTCCACGTCCGAGGCCGACAGCACCAGGCCCTCTCCCCTGCGCGGCAGGAACGCCTCGAGCGTCGGCTCGTCCCGCGCCGCCACCGCTTGGGCGCGCGCGCGCGCTCCGCGCTTGCCTTGCTGGCCGATCTCCGATCGGTCGCTCTCCCCCCGATCCGCGCGCAGCAGCTCGTCCAGCGGCGAGCTCTCGTAGATCTCCCGCTGTAGCGGCGTCATCGCGGTCTTCAGGCGCGTGTTCACGTCCTGCAACGCCTCTGGCGCCGCTTCGCCCTCCGGGCGCTCCACAAGCGCCGCCAGCTTGAGCAGCTCCAGGTACCTCACCACCCCGTGGGAGACATCCAGCTCCGTGTCGAGCCGCAGCTCACCCAGGCGCCCCGCGATCCGCGCCACGTCCCCCAGCACCTCCTCGCGCATCATCTGAAGCGTCGTCTGCAGTGTCCCCGTGGGGGTGTCGTCGAGCGTATGCTGGCCGATCTTCGATCGGTCGGGCTCCAATCGGTCCTCTCCCGGCGGCGCTCCCTCTTGGGGCGCTCCCTCGGAGGCCGCCATCAGATGGATCGCCAGGGCCCGCGCCGTCGGCCTGGGCGATGACCCCACGAACTCCTCCGCCAGCTCGCACAGGCCGGCCAGGCCCGCGAGGCGCTGTACGTCCTCGCCATCCGCTGCGAGGAGCTGCCGGCGGCGTATGCCCAGGCGCTCGATCAGGCGCCCCACGAACAGGTCCGCCCGCACCGTGTCCAGGCCCCCTGCCGCCCACCGGTGCAGCTCCAGGAAGCGTTGGATCCGCTCCCGCGCCTCCGGCGGCAGTTGTGGCGACTCCATTGCGGCCGCCAGCGCCGCGACCACCTCCAGCTTCCCCCGCCGCGCGATTTGGATCACCCGCGCCAGGTCCACTTGGCGCAGCTCGATCGGCGGCCGCGCCAGCGCGCGCACCGCGGCCGCCGCGTCCCGCGGGTCGATCAGCAGGCGCATCCACGCCACCACATCCCGCACCTCCGCCCGCTCCAGGAGTTTCGCCTGCTGCCCCGTACGCCCCGGGGCGCTGGTTCTCATGGGGTCGTCGAGCGAGGAGTGCACGATCAGAGGATATGCGCGCGGGCTGGTTGTGCGGGCACGCCCGGTGGGTGGACGTGATAGTTCAGTGGCATGCAAGTTGACCTTCTTGCAAGGAACACCATGAGTAGTCCGGTTGAGTCCGCCGTGGCAAGGACACGTCCCGGCTCAGGCCTCGTCAAGGTCCAGCAGCGCCGGTACCGGTACCTCGAAGCGGGCTCTACCCTCAGAGGGTGGACGCCATCGACTGGAGCACCGCGCAGCGCGTGGGGGAGCTGATCGCAGGGTCTCCTCCCTCCGGGGGGGCGCTCGGTGAGACCGTGCAGCCGCTCGCCCTCCAGTTCGCCCGCCGCGTGAGCGCCTACTCGGGCCTCGCGCTCCCCGACGAGCTGCCCCCCCTGGAGGCGGTGGACCGCCCCCGCTGGATCGCCGCGAACCTGCAGACCATGCGCCCCATCCTGGAGTCCGTCGCCCAGCAGGGGAGTGGACCCGGCCGCCGTCCGCGGCGCAAGCGCCCCGGAGGACAGGATCTCGGGCCTCTGTACGACGCCCTCGGCGCCGCCGGAGGGCTGCTGCTGGGGGCTCAGGTCGGAGCGATGGCGGGTCTGCTCTCCCAGCGGGTGCTCGGCCAGTACGACCTCGCTCTGCTCGACCCCTCTGTCACCCCCCGCCTGCTGCTCGTGGCGCCCAACCTCGCTCAGGCTGCCCACGTCATGCAGGTGGACCGCGAGCAGCTCCTCACCTGGGTGACGATCCACGAGATCACCCACGCCGTCCAGTTCTCCGGGGCGCCCTGGCTGCGCGAGCACCTCGCGGGGATCCTGCGGGAGCTGATCGAGGGTATGCAGGTGACCGTCTCCCTCGGGACCCTCCTGCGACTTCCGGGAGCTGGCGAAGCCCGCGCGCTCGCCGAGCGCCTGCGCCACGGGGAATTGGTGCGGCTGACACTCGGCGAGGAGCGCTGGCAGCTGGTGGAGCGCCTGCAGGTCACTATGTCCCTCGTCGAGGGCCACGCCGAGCATGTGATGGACGCTGTCGGCACTGAGGTGCTCCCCTCCCTTCCGCGCCTGCGCGCCGCGATGACCCGCCGCCGCGTCACCCGTGGGCTTCCCTGGCGGCTGCTCGAGCGGCTGCTTGGCCTAGAGCTGAAGCTGCGCCAGTATGAGGATGGCCGGCGCTTCTGCGACGCCGTCGTCCTAGCCGGAGGGGAGGAGGGGCCTCGACTCCTTGCGCGCGCGTGGCGCTCCGTGGAGGACCTGCCCACCGCGGCCGAGCTCCGCGCCCCCGAGGCGTGGCTCGTGCGCACCGGCTGAGCCTGACCGTCGGGCCCGAGGCGCGCTCGCCGCCGCTCCCCGTGGCAGGCCCGTGAGCATGGGGCGGGGCGGTCCGGGAGAGCATAGATGGCTCCGGGTGCACCAAATCTGGCTTATACAGGGGCTACCCACTTGCCATCAGAGTGGTCGAACACATGTTCCTCTTGTTACAAACTCGCTCGGACTTATGCCAGTTCTTACAGGCCCTTTACATCCTGCTAAGCTGCCGATGTAACGATCTGAGGATCACGGGGTACAAACATATGTTCGGCAATGCCCAGCATCGCCGAGACACGGTAGAACAAACGTACCCACCCAAATAGATTTAGGAGACCGCCTCCACATGGCCGAGACCACCGCTTCTTCCCGCTCCACCAAATCGACCAAATCCGCCGCGCCTAAACGCGCCGCCAAAGCCCCCAGGACCCGCGCCGCCCAGGCTGGTGCGGGACGCTCGCGTGCCACATCCCGCACCACCACCGCTCGGGCCGGCTCCACGCGCCGGGGTGCCGGCTCCCGCACGACCGCCACACCCAGCCCCGTCGATCGCGTTGGCGACTACGCAGAACGCGTCGTCCTGATCCCCGTTGGGGCCGCCCTTGTTGCTCGTGAACGGGTCGCATCGAGTGTGAGCGAGGCGTTCTCCAGCTACTCCACCCCCACCAAGGCCCAGGCTCAGCTGCGCAAGTTCGAGCGTCGCGGCAGCACCGCCCGCAGTCGGCTGGAGCGCGAGGTCCGCAAGACCCGCACCCGCGTCGAGCGCGAGTTGCGCGAGCGTCGGCACGAGCTCGACAGGCGGCGAGACGACCTCGCCAAGAGTTTCTCCACCCAGGTGGAGCAGACCCAGACGCAGATCGAGAAGGCTCAGACCCAGATCGAAGACGCTGTGCGTGCGCGCTTTGAAGAGAGCACCGACTTCGCGAGCCGCGTGCAGGAGCGCATTCTGAACCTGGTCTGAGCAGCCAAGCTTCCCCCGCCTCGTGCTCGGAGGAGACCACGAGCGGGAAAGTCTGCCGGCCTCATATCCCGCCGGCAGGAGAAGGACCCTCTCCTCCCTCAGTCAGCGGGCGGCCCAGGCCGCCCGCTGACTCTTAAGCGCGATGCGTCTCGCCCCCAGCCGGTCCTGGGCTTTCTCGGGTGACGTTAAGTGTCTATCCATTATCTAGCCTATCGAAATCGTTCGGTCCCGAAGCGCGTACACCGAGCCTTCGGTTATGGCTTCGGCGGATGGATGCGGGCGCCACTGGCGTTGACCTTGATCTTCGAGGAGTTGCTCGTGAAGATCGCGGTTTCGCGGGCGGAGGATCTACCGGAGCTGGTCGTGCTGGTTCGCCAGCGGGAGCGGGACTGCCTGGCGATGCAGAAACAGCTGAAGGAGTCAGCTCGGCGTCAGGCGCTGGAAGCCCACCCGCCCGAGCGGGGCTGGGCGCGGTCGGCGACAGTGATGCTGCGCAACGTGGGTATCGACAACCTCCAGATGATGGCTGGGTGGCTGCAGCGTATAGCCCTGGTGATGGATCGCGAAATCGAGGAGCAGCGCCGGCGCGCCGCGCAGGCGCGCAGGCTGCAGAGGTGACGGTGCACCCACTGCTCTCGTTGGAGGAGGTGAGCGTGAGCTACTGGCGTGGCGAGCGCTGCGTACCGGTGCTCGATCGTGTCTCGCTCGATGTGCACCCTGGTGAGGTGGTTGCAGTGTGGGGTCAGCACAACTCGGGCAAGACAACGCTGCTGAAGCTTGCGGCCGGTTTGGTGGAGCCGACCACGGGGAGCGTGAGCTTCGCCGGGCGGGACCTGAAGGGCATCTCGGCGAATGGGCTGGCGCGGTTGTTGCGAGGTCCGATCGCGTGGGTGCGGGCCACCGGGCCGAACAGCATCGAGTTACAGATCCGCGACTACGTGGGGATGGCGCTGCTGCGAGACCACAGCCACGCCCAGGCGCGGAAGCTGGCGATGGCGGCGCTCGAGCGCGTGGGGGCGGGGCAGTGCGCGGCGGCGAGGTGGTGCGATCTCTCCGACAGTGAGCGCACGCTGGTGACGATCGCCCACGCGATCGTGCGTACCCCGCGGCTGCTGCTGATCGACGAACAGACCGCGAGCCTCGATGACATCCAGCGGGAGGATGTCATGGAGCTGCTGCGCGCAGCCGCGGAGAAGGAGAGGATGGCGGTGCTCGCGACGGTGCCCCACATGAGCGCGATGGTGCACGCCCACACGATCCGCTCGCTCAGCGGCGGGCAGATGCTCGAGCCGGCCGACTGGGGAGAGCGGGAGGGCGAGGTGATTGACTTTCCGGACGGGGGAAGGCGCCGCTCGCGCGCCGGAGGGGCGTCCCTGTAGGCGCCGTGCTCGAGCTGAGCGATCTCGTCAAGCACTACCGGGTGGGGGACGGGGAGCCGGTGCGCGCGGTGGACGGCGTGTCATTGAAGGTGGGCTCGGGGGAGCTCATCGCGCTGTACGGCCCAAGCGGGTCGGGCAAGACGACGCTGTTGATGCTGATCGCCGCGCTGCTGTGCCCTGACAGCGGCTCGGTGCGGGTGGGGGGGCGCGAGGTGACCACGCTCTCTAGGCGCGAGGCGGCGCGCTACCGTCGCCTCGAACTGGGCTTCGTCCGCCAGTCGCTGGATCTGATTCCGGGGGCGCGCACGAGCGACAACGCGGCGCTGAAGCTGTTCGGCTCCCACCGCACCCGCGACGCCCGCCGCCGGGTGACGCCGCTGCTGGAACGCCTGGGGCTGGGTGAGCGCCTCGGTCACCGCGCCGAGCAGCTGTCGATGGGCGAGCGTCAGCGGGTGATGATCGCGCGCGCGCTCTCCACCGACCCACGGCTGGTGCTCGCAGACGAGCCGACGGGTAGCCTCGACACGCAACGCGGGCGTGAGGTGCTGAACCTGTTGAGCGAGGTCTGCCACGAGCGGGAGGTGGCGATTCTGCTCGTCACCCACGACCCCCGCGCGGCGGCGTACGCAGACCGGGTGCATGAGTTGCGCGACGGGCGCCTGCCCGAGTACGAGCCCGACCGCGAGCTCGCGCCGTGGGCGCCTGGCGAGGCGGTGCGGCGTCCGTGAAACCCTCGAACATTGCGGGCCTCTACGTCGCGCGCTTGCGTGTGCGCCTGATCCAGGAGCTGTTTGCGGTCCTGGGCATTGCGGTGGGCGTGGCGCTGCTATTCGCCTCGCAGGTGGCGAACACCAGCCTCAGCGGCTCGGTGGATCAGCTCACGAGCGGGATCGTGGGCAGGGCGAGCCTACAGCTGGAGGCGCGCGACCCGGGGGGCTTCAGCGAACGGGAGCTGGCGGTTGTGCAGCGCCTGCCGGGCGTGCGCCAAGCGGCGCCGGTGCTCGCGACCGACGCATACCTGGTCGGCCCGACCGGCCGACGGGTTGTCTACCTGATCGGCGCCGATCCGAGCTTCGCGCACCTCGGTGGCACGCTGCTGCGTCACCTCACTGCGGCACAGCTCGCTGGGCAGCGGGCGCTCGCAGTACCCGCCCCGATCGTGCAGCAGCTTGGAGCGGGCCCGTTGCAGCCGCTCACGATCGAGCTGGACGGGCGCCGTATGTTGACGCTCCTGGGGCTCACTCTTCAGGCCGCCGAAATCGGGGCGCTCGTGCACAGCCCAGTCGCGCTCGCGCCGTTGGCCTATGCCCAGCGCCTGGCCGGGATGCGGGGCCGGATATCACGCATCCTGGTTCAGACGCAGCTCGGGAGTGACGGCGAGGTGCGGGCCGAGCTGAACCGGCTTGCAGGTGGACGACTCAACGTGTTGCCGGCCGACTTCGATGCGACCGTCTTTCGCCAGGCGGAGGGTCCGACGATCCAGTCCACTGAACTGTTCTCGGCTGTCAGCGCACTGGTCGGCTTCCTGTTCGCGTTCAACGCGATGCTGCTGACTGTGCCCCAGCGCCGGCGCTTGGTCGCGGACCTGCGCCTCGATGGGTATACGCCGTGGGAGATTGTCGAGGTACTGCTGTTCGACGCGCTCGTGCTCGGCACCTCGGGCTCGCTCGTCGGGCTGTTGATGGGTGAGTGGCTCTCGCACCACTTCCTGGAGGCGAGCCCCGGTTACCTCTCCCTTGCGTTCCCCGTTGGGTCCCAGCGGATCGTCACGTGGCAGTGCGTCGCGGTGGCGGCGGGCGGGGGGCTGCTCGCGGCGTGTGTCGGAGTGCTCAACCCACTCAGGGACATCTTCGCGCGGGTGCCACACGGCGCGGGGACGCCGGTTGGCTACACACGGACCGGCATGATCTGGGCGTCCGCGTGTGGGCTCGTGTGCCTGGCGGTGACGAGCGTAATTCTGCTCGCTGGCATTGGGAGCGCAGGGATCGCGGTCGTTGGCTTCGTGAGCTTGGTCGCGGCGACGCTGCTTCTGCTGCCGGTCCTACTGAGTGCGATCGTCACCGCATACGACCATTTCCAACGTGGGATCGTGGGCGTCTCTGCGCGCTTGGCGATCATCGAGCTGCAGTCGAGCTCCGGGCGGGTGCGCTCGGCCGCAATTGCGGCTACAGGTGCGATCGCAGTGTTCGGCAGTGTCGCGATCGAGGGTGCCCAGCACAATCTCCAGACCGGGCTGCATCGTGCAGCGGCAGACTTGAACCTGGTCACCGAACTGTGGGTTGCACCCGCGGGTATCGGGACCACGCTCGCGACCGTTCCGTTCCACGACCGTTTCGGCGGCACGCTCGCGCATCTGCGAGATGTCCGGGCTGTGCATGTCTATCGTGGATCGTTCCTCGATGTCGGAGATCACCGTGCGTTGGTCATTGCTCAGCCACGCACGAGCTCACAGCCGATCCCGCCGAGTCAGGTCGTGCGCGGCAGCGTGGCGCGGGGAAGTGCCCTGATCCGCGGATATAGCTGGGCGGCCGTCTCGCAGTCGATCGTCGACGAACTGCGCCTGCACATAGGCCGGCCGTTCACTCTGCCGTCGCCGCTGCCCGCCGTGTTCCGGCTCGCCGCGGTGACGACGAACTTCGGCTGGCCGCCGGGCGTGATCATTGTCAACGCGGACGACTATGCGCGCGCGTGGGCCAGCCCCCAGCCGAGCGCCTACCAGCTCGAACTGAAGCCGGGAGTCCCGCTCGTCGCGGCGCAGCGCGAAGTTCGGCGGGCGCTCGGGCCCGGCTCAGGATTGAGCATCCAGACGGCCGCGCAGCGCGAGCAGACCGATCTCGCTGGTCAGCATCAGGGTCTCGCGCGCCTGAGCCAGATCGCGATACTCGTGCTGATCGCGGCAGTGTTGGCGATGGCGGCGGCAATGGGCGCGATGATCTGGCAGCGGCGCGGGCGCCTGGCGAGCATGAAGGTCGACGGCTACGACGATGGTGAGCTGTGGCGTGCGCTGCTGTGCGAGAGTGCGCTGCTGCTCGGAGCGGGCTGCTCGATCGGGGCGATCTTTGGCCTCTACGGGCAGCTGCTGTTGAGCCACACACTTGCCACGGTGACGGGCTTCCCGACGGTCTTCTCCGTCGCGGTGCCGATCGCCCTCGCGAGCGTTGCGCTGGTAAGCGGGGCCGCGGTCGCGATCGTCGCGATTCCGGGCTACTTCGCGGCCAGGGTGCAGCCGGCGCTCCAGAGCTGACGGACCGCACGCCGGCGGGACTCGATGTGAACTGACGGTCCTGGCGCTCTAGGCTTAAGCGATTCAACCCCGGAGGAGCAATCGATCCGACACCTCTCTCCCCGAGGCAGCTGTGGGCGCTTGCTGTGGCGGCGGCACGCGAGCTGCTGTGGGGGCTGCGCGCTGTCGCACGCGAGGTAAGTTGCTGGCAGAGCAGGGCAGCGGCGATCCCCGACGCGCCACTTCGCGAAGATGCGCTCGACGCGCTCACGAGTAAGCGTGGCACTATCGACGGCGCTGCACTGCTCTGGATACTGCCCCGGCGCCGCGCCCCGCAGCTGCTGAGGCTGCTGGTGCGCTACGAGGCGATGGCCGACTTCCTGGACAGCGCCGACGAGCGCGCGGCTTCCGCGGGGATCGCCAGTGGGCGCTGTCTA
The DNA here is from genome assembly GCA_963703395.1 of uncultured Solirubrobacterales bacterium. Lineage (GTDB taxonomy): Bacteria > Actinomycetota > Thermoleophilia > Solirubrobacterales > Solirubrobacteraceae > Palsa-744. The sequence goes on from OY969817.1 coordinate 3,506,607, forward strand.
CAGAGAGCACTCGCTGACGCTCTCGACCCGAAGGCGCCGAGGTGCAACTACTACGGCCGTCATCCCTGGCGCGAGGATGGTGGTTACCTGCGCGCCTTCGTGGATGCATGCCGTAGGGACTGCGCTTCGCTGCCCGCGTACCCGCGGGTCCGTCCGTTGGCAATTCGGGCGGCCAGGCTCGCGGAAGTGCAGGCGCTCAACCACGAGCTGGACCCAGCGCGGCGGGCGGCGCTGCTGCGGGAGTGGGCGGGGCGCGAGCTGCCCCATGGGGAGCAGTCCAACTGGTTTGAGCTGACCGCGGCGGCAACTGCGTGGCTCACGGTGCTGGCGCTGCTGGCGCTCGCGACCGAGCCGGCATGCGGGGAGCGCGACTGCGTGGAGACCTTCGCGGCCTACCTCCGAATCTCGATGACGGCCACGATGCTCGACAGCTATGCCGACATGGCCGAGGACGCCGCGGGTGCCGGCCACAGCTACGTGGCCTACTACGGGAGTGAGGAGCTCGCGGTCAGGCACGTGCGCGAGCTGATACAGCTCTCGATGGCCGAGGCGCGTGCGCTTACCAATGGCCCGCGGCAGGCGGTGATCGCGGCCTGTATGGTCGCGCTGTACCTCTCGAAGGACAGCGCCCAGGCGCCGCGCCTGCGTGCGCAGACCCGCAGCCTGGTACATGCGGGCGGCTCGCTCACCAGGCTGCTGCTGCCGGTCCTGCGGACATGGCGCGCCGCATACGCGCTGCGGGAGACATAGCAGCCTCCCGGCCACTCGAACTGCCCTCACATCGACAGCTCCAAGCACCTCGATTGGCGAACCAGACCGCCCTGTTCGAAGTCCGAACTATTCCCAAGAACATAGTCCACTTGTGGTCTATACGGGCGGGGCTGCGACCGGCAAGATTCGCCCGATCATGGGCGCAGAGCTTTGGAGGGGGGCCGGAGAACCGGGAACAGCTGGCCTGTATCAGGCCCTCGCGAGCACAGTTCGACGAAGTCGTGCGCGCTGCCGGCCGGAGAAAAGCACCTCAGACTGCTGGAGGACCTCACTGGTCTGTGGTCGCTGGCCTTACGCATGACATACGGCATAGGGCCGGTGCTTGCCCTAGCGCTGCAACCGGATATTCATATCAACCAAAAGGAGGTTTTGTATATGTATCGAATGATTCAAAAAAGACTCCCGATCGCCACCATAGCGTGCGCTGTTGCCACCATGGTTGGGGCATATGTCCCAGGACTCGTCCAGGCGTCAGAAGCACCTAATCTAGGAGAACCTCCTTTCACAACTGAACCACTACCGACTACACCTGGCGACGCAAGCACTGTCGCCTACTATGAATCAAATTTTCACCTACCACCATCGGAGGCCCAGCGGCGGGTGAACCTCCAGAACCACACTCAAAATCTCGCATCTGCCATGTCTGCGGCCGAGGGCTCGCGGTACGCAGGCATCTGGTTCGACAATAGTGACGGCCGTTTGAAGATAGGTGTTACTCCTGGAGCGAACATCAAGAGCGTTGAAGGCACGCTGGCTACGCAAAATGTCAGCGGCGAAACAGACATCGTCACCGTGCCCTATTCGTGGGCCGAACTGGTCGCAGAGCAGACGTCGCTCGATCACGATTTTCACGCCCTCGAGGAAGCCGGCCAGATGCGTACTGGAATTGATACGGCCACCAACGCCGTAGATATTATGGTGCCTGATAATCTCGCGGCGTCCAATAGTAGTGCTATACATATTGCGAGTAGGGCCAGTTCGGTTAAGGTCGATGTACAGGTCTCGCCAGCAGGCGCATTCCCAGCTAAGCCTACACAAACGGCTTGCGGAATAAAGTGGAACGCGAATTATGGGACTAATGTTATTGACTGTGCCAAGCCTTTGCGAGGGGGCGTAGAGATCGAAGGTTCATCGGCCGCATGTACTGCGGGGTTCTACGCGATCGATAACGCTTCCCAGCACGTCATTTTTATCACCGCCGGCCACTGTTTCTCAGGAGGCAATTACTGGTACGCAAACTATTGGGATGGACATCCCGAAGACAATCCGGTTCGGAAGGAGATCGGTCCAATGGAGAAGCCCTATTGGGGGGTCCTCGGCGACGCTATGGAGATCGACGCAATGTCAAATGGTTGTGGGTCAGAAATTAACTGGTGGTGTTATGCGGGGTGGCCACCAGAGTACATGTCGACTATAACAAAACTTTATGACAATCCAGTGAATTCAGTCAACGTAAGTCAGGTTGGCTACGTTCTCTGTGAGACAGGCGCATTTGGCGCTTCGAAGTGTGGAACTGTTCAGCACACGCATGTCACCGAGAACTATGGAGGACACGAAGTACAGAACATGTCCGAAATAAACATATGCCTCCACGATGGAGATAGCGGCGGTCCAGTGTATTCCGGCTCAGTTGCGTATGGGATAAACAACGCAAGTACGAGCAGTGCTCCATGCGAGGAGTGGTACACAGAGGCCCTCAATGTCGAGAATCTGCTAAATGTAGCAATCATATAGAGGGGTATCAAGGGCTGGAGTGAGAGTCGGGTAGTCCCCTTGGCTCAAATCGCCATGGGGGCTACCCTCTCGTCGCCTTCCATCCAGTGAGGGGCGCCTCAAGCATCCTCCCGATTCACGTGGTAGAGTGGAGGTAGTCGAATCAACTAACAATCGGGATGCATAGGCCCATGACCAGCTGAGCATGCACGCACAAATCGTGATAGGTGGTAGGCGACTAGCCGTCGCCACGGCGCTTGTGTGCGCGGTCGTGCTGTACGTCGGCTGGACCGCGACTGGCGAGGGCCATCATCCACACAACGCTCGGTCGGCGGTCCCGAGGCTGTGTATTGAGCCTTCTGGTGCTGAGGTGTGTCCGGGGGCACCAGCGCCACATCGGTCGGGTGCCCGAGTAAGGTCTGCCACCGATTCGATGGCACGTCCACTTGATGCATTTGCATTGGAACTACTTCGGCATCTGGGGGGCCGGGGCAACCTCGTAACCTCGCCGTACAGCGTCGCCATGTCATTGGGAATGGTCGGCGCCGGCGCTGCGCACCGAACTGTGCGGCAGATCGAGAAGGTTCTACATGCCGCTTCCTTGACACAGATGACCGGCGGTCTAGAGTCGTTGCGAGCCAGGCTGTCCCAAGAGCAGAGTGTTGCGGGAAAGGAGGACCCTAGGGACGCCGCCCAGCTTACCACCGCCGACGGGTCTTGGGTACAAACTGGATTTGCAGTCAAGCCAGCATTTCAGGACACCATTGCGACCGTCTTTGACGCACCGCTTCAAAGCGAGAATTTTGAAGCAGGCCCTCAATCAGCAGTCAACGATATTAACGGCTGGGTAGCGGGCAAGACTAAGGGGATCGTTCAAAATGTTCTAGCCCCCGACGCAATCGATCGTAGTACACGGATGGTCATAGCCAGCGCGATCTATTTGGATGCACATTGGGCGCTGCCGTTCGACCCAAAGAATACGCAGACAGGAGCATTTGTCACGACAAGCGGCAAGCGAAGAGCGGTAGCGTTTATGCGGCAGAACAGCACGTTCCGCTATGCGAGTGGACCGAGCTATCGAGCTGTAGACTTGCCATATCTTGCCTCGGACCTCTCGATGCTGATCGTAATGCCCGATCGAGAAGCGCTCCCAGACTTTCAGGCACACTTTGGTGTCCGTCAGCTCAACCGTGTAGTTTATAAGCTGAGCAAGAGCTCGATAGAGCTGGGTATGCCTCGTTTTCGTCTGGATTGTGGGATACAGCTGAACACTGCCCTCAGTTCAATGGGCATGCCAGATGCCTTTCATCCATTGATGGCTGACTTTTCAGGGATTGCCGGCAAACCAGGTGCGCTCTATCTTTCACTTGTTGAGCACGCCGCCGATCTTCAGGTAGGTGAACAAGGTACTGTGGCTACCGCAGCGACCGTCGAGGTCATAAAAGCCATCTCAGCCCCGATCGTTCGACATCGAGCTACGTTTACACTGAATCACCCATTTTTGTATTTTATTCGCGATGATGGTACCGGCACAATTTTGTTTGCTGGCCGGCTCGTCGACCCTGGCCAATCTTGTTGATAGAGCACAATTAGCTCCCGCTGAACTTTGCCCCAATCAAGTGAACACGCGGCGTTGCGCCGCGGGATCGTGAGAGGTCGGACGTACGCTCAGGTGCGTGTGGACGCTTGGCCGGCGCGGATAAGTGCCGCCGCCCATCGGCCGGAGATGATCGCGCTTGGGCTGATCCTCCTCGCTGGTCTCGTCCTGCGCCTGTACTTCATCGAGCAGTGGCGCCCCGCGCTGGTTGGCTTTCCGGACACGGCGATCTACGTCGAGGACGCCCGTACCGGCATCTTCAACGACCCGCTGCGCATAGGCGCCTACTCGGAGTTCCTGCGGCTCATGCACGACATTAGACCGCATCTGTCATTTGCGATCTTGGTCCAGCACATCCTTGGCTTGGTCAGCGGGCTGCTCCTGTTCGGTGCCGTTCGGCGTGCCGGCTTCCCGCAGGGACTCGGCCTCGTGCCGGCGGCTGTGGTGGTGCTCGGCGGGTCAGAGCTCTTTGTCGAGCATGCGCCGCTCACCGAGGCGGTGTTCATTTTTCTGGTCAACCTATCGCTGTACGCCCTCATTCGCGCCTGGAGGGGTCATTGGGCGTGGTCGATCGTGGCGGGATTGGCACTCGGGGCGTCCGCCGATGTCCGAACGGTGGGGCTCGCGCTGCTATTGGTCATAGTGCCGGTGGCCCTGCTTGTCCTCCCTGGGGAGTGGCGGACGCGGCTGCTTCGTGCAACGCTAGTGGTCATTACGGCGGCTATTCCACTCGGCGGCTATTTGAAGGCGCACGAAGACGCGGTTGGTTACGGCGGGTTCACGGGAGCCGGCTACTTCGATCTCTACGCACGGGTGGCGCCGTTTGCCGAATGCTCCAAGTTCCATCCGCCGGTTGGCACCAGCCAGCTCTGCATCGATATTCCCCGTCCCAAGCGAGAAGGTCATGACGTATGGGAGTTCACGTCGGTCTCACCCGCCGTTCGTCTCTTTGGCGAGCCTGACGAAACCGTTCCAAAGCCCGGTGAGAACTCGAAGCTTCGCTCCTTCGCCGAGGCGGCGATCTTCGGGCAGCCCCTAGATTATCTCGAAGCCGTTGGACGTGATCTCATACGGATCGTCGATCCCGCTTTCGCAAGCTCACCCTACGTCGGCAACGCCGGGTATGGCAACACTCCAGAAAGCCTAGCCGACTACTACTTTAATACGAGCAATCTCGCGAGCGTTCAGAGGGTGCTCGGTGAATATTATCCTCGTGATGGCGAAATCCACAGAGGCGTCGGATTCTTGATGGCCTACGAGCGTGACACGCGCATCGAGGGGCCGCTCATGGCCTTACTGCTCTTACTTGCTATTGCCGCCCCGATCTTGACCACTGCGGATGAGCGGCGAGCTTCCCTCTTGCTCTTGTTCGCCACCTTGACCTTGCTTGCCGCACCAGTATTCACATCGGAGTACGACTATCGCTTCACCATCCCGGCGTTCGGACCTCTCGCTGCGACAGCGGCCATCGGGGCGTGGGCGACCAGCAGGCGATTGCGGCCGCTTGTTGTTCAGTGGCGAGCGAGCCGCAACCCCTTCAGGGGCTGAGCGGCTTCGCCCGTATGGAGCGAGCCATCGCGCGAGCCTGGACGCGGGGCACGGAGGCCCCGCGCCCGCGCGCGCGGTTGCCACACGTCCCCACGCGGACGACCCCAAGCAACAGCGGCCGCTACGAACGTTTGGGGGGGTTTTCGGGGGGGTGGGTCCCGTGCTGGCGTAGGAAGCGCTGGAACTCGCTCGCCAGCAGGTCCCCCGAGGGCAGGTCCTCCATGGAGATCGGATCCCGCCCACTCCACCCGTTCTGCTCGCCCTCGCCTTCGTCTTCCTCCTCGCTTTCCGCGTCCTGCTCCAGGCGTTCCACAAACGCCTGCACCTCCGGGTTGCTCGATACCGCCAGGCCGACCTGGCGCTCGTAGTTCGCGGTTGCCTCCTCCAGCTCCTGAGCATCCACGGATACCTCCACCAGAGCCTCCAGGCGGCGCACTAGCGCCAGCGCGGCCTTGGGGCTGGGAGCCGCGGCGACGTAGTGGGGGACGCTCGCCCACAGGCTCACCGAGGGCAGGCCGGCTTCGCTGGTTGCGGTGTGCAGGACGCCCACGATCCCCGTCGGCCCCTCGTACCTGCTTGGACGGCCTGCGGCGCCCATCCGATCGCCCAAGGCGGGGTCCGAGGAGAAGCCGGTCATCGCCACCGGGCTGGTGTGGGGCACGTCCGCCAGCAGCGCTCCCAGGGTGATCACCAGCTGCACCCCCAGGGCTTCCGCGAGCTCCACGATCACGGCGCTGAAGGTTCGCCACCGCAGCGATGGCTCCACGCCCTGCACCAACACCAGGTCCCGCTGTGCGCCGGGGACGATCGCTTCGAACATCTCCACCGACGGCCACTCGATCTCGCGGCGGGTGGGCGGGGAATCGGTCCCCTCCGCGGAGAAGCGGATGCGCGGGCGGTTGGCCTGAAAGTCGTAGAACTCCTCCGTGTCGATCTGCGCGAAGCGCCGCGCGTTCAGCGCATTACCGATGAAGTCCACCGCCGTCGAGGCCGCGTCCCCGGCGTCGTTCCACCCCTGGAACGCGCACACCATCGCAGGAGCCCGCAGGCCCTCCGGGCGGTGATCCCAGATCAGCGGCTGCATCCGCTCCACCGTACATCATGCGGGCATGGCCGCACCCGAGGAGGAGCCCCACACGGTCGCCACGCTCCGCGACGGCGACGAGGTCGCGGGGGTGTTCGCGTGTTCCCGCAAGGAGCGCCTCCTCTCGCGGGCCGGCACCCCCTATCTGACCGTCGAGCTGCGCGACCGCACCGGCTCGATCCTCGCGCGCGCGTTCCGCGACGCCGACCTGCTCGCTGGGCGCTTTGAGCGTGGGGAGCTTGTGTCCGTACAGGGCCGCGTGGAACGCTTCCGCGACCAGTTGCAGATCGAGCTGCGCACGATCGCCCGCGCCGAGGGCGCCCAGGCCGACCCCGCGGGCTTCCTGCCCGCCTCCCACCGCGATCTCGACGAGCTCGAAGGCTTCCTCGAGCACCTCTCGCGCGAGCTCTACGAACCCGGGCTGCGCACCCTGCTCGAGCGCGTGCTCGGCGATCGAGAGCTTCGCAGCGAGATTCGCAGGGCCCCCTGCTCCTTACCTGGACGTGTGGGCGCCGGCAGCCCCACGCGGGCCGGCTCGGGCAACCACCACGCCTACCTCGGTGGGATGCTCGAGCACACCGTCGCCGTGGCCGCGCTGGCTCTGGAGCTCTGCACCCTGCACCCTCGCCTCGACCGCGACCTGCTGCTCGCAGCCGCCCTCCTGCACGACCTCGGCAAGACCCGCGAGTTCACCTACGGCGCAGAGATTGCCCGCAGCGACGAGGGGCGGCTGCTCGGGCACCTCGAGCTGGGGCTGCGCCTGCTCGCACCCCGCTACCCCTCCTCGCTCCCCGCCCCGCGCCGCTTGGCGCTGGAGCACTGCATCCTCGCCCACCACGGCCCCGAGGCCCTCCCCGGTCAGCGCTTCGCCTTCCCCGAGGCGATCGCTCTCTACCGCTGCAACGCCCTCGACGCCCACCTCAAGAGCGCTTTCGAGCACGGGCCCTGAGCGCCGGCGGGCATGGGTCCCACGGCGGTCAAGCGCGAGCCGCCCGATGCCGATTAGAACTCGATGAGTTGGTTCAGACGCCGACGCGCCAAGGCGGCCGGTGACGAGCAGGCGACCCCGCCGCAGGTAGATGGGTCTTTGGTCCCCGCGCCCGTCGTCTCCGTGCCCGCCTCACCCGCCGCGCAGCCCGCGGCGTCGACGCCAGCTGGGCCGCCGCCTGCCTCTGCTCCCGCGGCGCCCTCGCCCCCCGGCACATCCTCGCCCCCCGGCACATCCTCGCCCCCCGTCGTACCGTCGCCCACCGTCGCATCCTCGCCCCCCGGCACATCCTCACCTCCCGCTGTGCCGTCGTCCCCCGTCGCATCCTCGCCCCCCGTCGTACCCTCGCCCACCGCCGTACCTACTCCCGCGGCGTCTCCCCCCATCCCTGTGACCTCCGAGCTCTCAGCGCTCGAGTCGGCGGTCTCCAGCTCCGCCACCACGGTGATTCTTGAGCGTCCTACCACCGCCATGCTCCTAGAGCCGCCTCCCCCGAGTTTGGAAGAGCTCCCTGCTCCAGAGTCCACCGCCCCAGACCCTGTGGTCCTGGAGCCCCCGGCTCCTCCTGTCGTCGTGGACCCGGACCCGCCCACCGCGACAGCCACCACCGTCGTGGACCCGGACCCGCCCACTGCGACAGCTACCACCGTCGTGGACCCGGACCCGCCCACTGCGACAGCTACCACCGTCGTGGACCCGGACCGCATGGGGATCCCCTCCACCCAGGTACGCCACCCCGCCAACGGGCTCAACTCCCCCACCCGGCCCGTGCGCCCCGGGCGGCGGATCGGGGAGGTGGTGGTCAACCTCGGCTTCGCCGATCGCCACGCCGTCGAGCAGGCGGTCGCCGCGGCCCGCTCCCAGCGCAAGCCCACCGGGCAGGTGCTGGTCGAGCAGGGGGTCCTGCGCCAGGACCAGCTCGCTCGCGTAGTCGCCGAACGGTTCGGGCTCGAATACATCGACCTCTCGGCCTACGAGCCGGACATGGGCGCGGTCAACCTGCTGAGCGCCGAGGCCATCAAGCGCTACCAGGCGGTGCCCGTGCGCTTCATGGACGACGGGGCGCTGTTGCTGGCGATGGCCGACCCCACCAACATCCTCTCCATCGACGACATCGCGATGATCACCAACCGTCGTGTGCGGGTCGCCGCCGCCTCGGCTGAGGACGTCAAGCTGCTCGCCACCCGCCTTGGGCAGCTGGAGGGCTCGATCGAGGACATCGTCGAGGGGGACGAGGAGGGTGCGGGGGACGTCTCCTCGGCGCTTGCCGAGGAAGCCGACCAGGACGCGCCGGTCATCAAGCTCGTGCACTCAATCATCGCCCAGGCCGTCCAGCAGGGCGCCTCCGACATCCACGTCAACCCCGAAGAAGGGGACACCCGCGTGCTGTTCCGCGTCGACGGGGTGCTCTACCCGGCGGCCACGGTGCGCCGCCGGATGGCCGCGGGCATGGTCTCGCGCATCAAGATCATGGCCGACCTCGACATCTCCGAGCGCCGCGTCCCCCAGGATGGCCGTCTCGCGCTGAACGTCGAGGGCCGGCGCATCGACATCCGCGTCGTCACCCTCCCGCTTGTCTACGGCGAGGGTGCGGTGCTGCGCATCCTCGACAAGGGCGCCGTTGTGCAAAACCTCGAGTCGCTGGGCCTGCAGCCCACCGAGCAGGAGCGCTTCGCTCACGCGATCGCGAGGCCCCACGGGGCTGTGCTCGTCACCGGGCCCACCGGCTCGGGCAAGTCGACCACCCTGTACGCCGCGCTCGCCGTGCTCAACGACGGCGCCCGCTCGATCCTCACGATCGAGGACCCTGTCGAGTCGCGGATCGCCGGGGTCAAGCAGATGCAGGTCACCCCGAAGGCCGGCGTCACCTTCGACACCGGCCTGCGCTCGATGCTGCGCGCCGACCCCGACGTGATCATGGTCGGCGAGATTCGCGACCGTGAGACTGCCCACATCGCGGTCGAGGCGGCCCTCACGGGGCACATGGTGCTCTCCACCCTGCACACCCGCGACGCCCCCTCCGCGCTCGGGCGGCTGATCGACATGGGCATCGAGCCCTTCCTGATCTCCTCCGCCGTCAACTGCGTGGTGGCCCAGCGGCTCGTGCGCAAGCTCTGCCCCCACTGCAAGCGTCACGCCTCGCTCCCCGAGTCGTTGCTGCTGGAGCTGGGCCTCGCCGGCGCCGAGCCCTACGAGGCCGTCGGCTGCTCCCGCTGCTCGGGCTCCGGCTACCGCGGACGCATGGGCATCTACGAGGTGATGACCGTCAGCGAGGAGATCCGCACCCAGATCCTCCAGCGCGCGTCCGTCGATGAGATCGCCGCCACCGCCGCCCGCCAGGGGATGAGACGCCTGCACGACGACGGCATCGAGAAGGTCCGCGCCGGCCTCACCTCCGTCGAGGAGGTCGAGCGGATCGCCACCAGTCTCGTGTAGCCGGTGCCGTGGCGCGAGCCGCGTGCCGCCCTCGGAACACGTTCTCAGGCCGACGGGAACAGCAGCGAGATGCGCAGCGTCCCCGAGGGGAAGGCTTCTGCGCCGAACGAGTACGCCTGGTAGGGCGCACCGCGGTAGACCACCCTGCCGCGGTCGGGAACGTTGGCCGGTCCGGGACTCAGAGTGCCCATCACCTGGAGCGCACCCTCTCGCATCAGCACCTGCGCCCCCGTGAACGCCTGCGACAGGATCTGAAAGCCCTTGTCGTCCTGGATCGCCAGTAGGAATTGGGCTGCCACGTGCCCCCTGCCATCGCGGATCACGCCGGGAATCGGTCCCAGCACGTGGGGGCCGCCCACGTCGATCAGAAGCTTCCCGGCGCGGATCACGCGCACCCGAACGATGTGCAGGTGGGTGCGAAAGAAGCCGATGATCGCCGCCCGCGTCGCCGCCGCGTTGCCCGCGAGCACCGCCTGGCGGAAGGCGCGCGAGCGCTCCACGTAGCCCAGGATCAGTTCCGCTTTGCTGCCCGCGTGCTCCGCGTAGTACACCCGTTCGGCGACCTCTCCCAGCGTGCTCGCCCACGCTTGAGCGGCGCTTGGGGGGGAGGAGCCGCGCCGCCGACACAACGCCGCGATCGACGCGCTGGGTGCCAGCAGGGTGATGCTCAGCGGCCGGTCTGGAAACGCCCGTCCGGCGAACGTATCCACGCGGTAGCTCACCCCGCGGTAGGTCATTTCGCGCCGGCCCGGCGCCAGTGTGGGCGCCGGGTTGAGCGTCGCCGCCAGCCGCCTGCGGCCGCTGCTCATCACCACCCGTGCGTTCAACAGGCCGGCCAGCGTCTGTGCGTATCCGTTGGCTCCCTGCACTGCCACCGTAAACGCGCCGACCGGCGCTCCCCGCCCGTTCACGACCCGACCGCTCACCGGCGCGATCCCGATACCTGGCTCGACAGCCGCAAGCGTCCGTCCGCCGCGCGTCACGCGCACGCTCGCGATCTGGTTCAGCAGCAGTTCTCGTAGGGCCTTCCGTGCTGCCGCCGGGTCATCGCCTTCCACCGCCTGCGCCAGCGCTCTGGAGCTCTCCAGGCGCTTGACCGCCTCGCCGACGATCCGCCCGCTGGCCAACTCCCGGTAGACCCGGTGGGCCACTTCTTCGATGGCCTCCACCGCCGCGTCGGGGCAACTCGTCGAGATCGGAGCCACCGCCGCGGTGTCGGTGACCGTCGTGGGCAGCGCTCCCGAGCCGCTCGATCCGCAGCCCGGGAGCGCCACCGCGAGCGCGAGGGCGCCACCGAGGGCCCACGCTCGCTTCCGCAGTCCTGAAGGCGTTGCGATCCACATGGACCGCCCAGCCTATCCGCCCGCCGCGGTGGGCAGGCGTGGGTGTGCCCACCGCTGGGCGGGGTCGGGTGTGTCAGGAGCTCTTGCTGCCCTTCTTCCTCTTGTTGCTCTTGCCGTTCTTCTTACCCTTGCCCTGCTTGCCCTTCTTGTGCGTCTTCGGCTTCGGTTCCGGACCCTGGTAGGCATCGAGCCGGTCTTTGCCCGACTGTCCCGTCGCCGGGCAGCCCAGCGGGCGCCCGAGGTCGAACGGTCCCGAGATCGCCTGGGTGATCACGCCCTTTTCCAGGTACGCGTACGTGACCGTCAGCAGCGGGTCCACGCGCGGCTCGGTGCACAGCTTCCACCCGATTTCGAACTGGCCCGTGACGCGCTCCTGCGCTCCGGAGGTGCTGGTGCCCACGCAGTTGACCGCGTACCCCGGGAACGTCCCGCTGCACGAGAACGAGTCCGACAACGGCGTGCCCGCAAAGTTCGTGACCAGCGGGGCGCCTTCGATCGCCGTGATCGGGAGCTGCGTCTGCAACTGGTAGCCCGTGATCTGCCCGTTGCACAGGAACGTGTACTGCACCGGCGTTTCTTCGCCGATCGGTTCCTTCTTGCCGGCCGAGACGTGCCCGGCGCATTCGTAGTTGTTCGGGTTCGATTCCCCGGTCGGGTTCGGGTTCGACGCCGCCGGCGGGGTCGGGTTCGACGCCGGGGGCGGGGTCGTTTCGGCCTCCCCGAGGGCCGGGGTGGCAAGCGACAGGGCGATCGCGCCCATGAGCGCGGTGAGCCACCAGGTGGCCCGCCGCCCGTTCGCTTTCAGAGCGCTGCGGTAGATCGACTTCAGTGAGTGCACATGGCCTCCGTTCATTGGGGGGTTGGGTTGTGGGTGTCGTGGGTGTGGGTCAAGTCGGTTGGGGTCCGGTTGGTTGGGTCGAGCCGGTGATGGCTCGGTCGATCGGGCTGGTCGTACAAGGCTCAGGCGCCGGTGGCCTTGGCCTGGAGGAGCCCTTCCAGGCTCGTGCGGGGGGAGAGGGGGTCGAAGGCGCTCGCGACCCGCTTGCCCACGTGGCGCAGGAAGGGCGAGAGCACCAGCGCGCCCGCCGGCGCGCCCGCCGCCGTGAGCGTGGACGTGAGCGAGCCCGCCGGGTATTCGACTTCCGAGGCCGCCCCTTCCGTGCTCGGCGTCCCCGTCGAAGGGGTGCCCGCCGCGCCCGTTGAGGGGGTGCCCGCTGTGCCCGTCGAGCTCCCTTCCCGGTTCGCGGTCGCGAACGTGACCACGATCAGTCCGTGTTCCCGATAGGTCGCGCTCGCCACGATCTTCGGCACCACTTCCGCCACGAAGGCGTTCGCCGCCTCCACGCCCGCCGGTTCCCCCGACGGGCAGGGCGTGGCCGCCGTGCCGCACGGCGGCGGGGAGATCGTGCTCACGCCCGCCGTCTCCTGGCCTGAGAGCAGCGTTGCGGCGCCCGCGAGCTGCGCCGCCGCCAGGGAGGTGTAGGCGCTCAGAACGGTTCCCTCCCCCGCCAGCTGCCCGCCGAGGTAGGGCGCCGCCGCGCTCTGTCCCAGCGCGTTGGCCACGCTCGTCCCGTAGGGGAGCACGATCAGCCACACGTGCGCGATCGGGGGCAGCGGCGTCGCCGCCTTCGTCTTTTCGCCTCCCCCGCCGCCTGCCGCCGGCGTCCTGGAGCGAGTCGGAGACACCGAGCCTTCCGCGGAGCCCGACTTGGGGGGTGAGGAGGGTGTGGAGGGGGACGAAGAGCTGCTCGCGGCTCCCCCGCCCGCTTCGCCCTGTCCGCCGCCCGTCCCCGAGGCCTTGCTCGCCGCGGACGGCGCCGGGAGGGACGCGGGGGTGCTCGACGTGTGGCCCGCGTCCGAGGAGAGCGACTGCCCGCCGCCCGCGCTCGCCCTCTCCCCCAGCGCCAGCAGCGCCAGCACCCGCCCCACCGCGCCCGCCCGGGAGGTGCTCGCCAGCGACGCCGCCGGGCCCGGGCCGATCAGGGCTCCCAGCGCGATCCCCGCGGCAAGCATCAGCGCCGCGAGGACCGCGCCCACCCGGCGGGAGGGCAGCTTGGGGGCCTGGCGAGTGAGGGGGGGGAGGGGAGGGGTCATCGTGAGGCGATCCAGACTTTACCGATCTTTTCGACAAAATAACTAATCCTGATCTTGTTTATGAAGAATATGGTAGGGTGCTCGCCAACGACTTGTCAACACGGACCCAAACGGAGGCCCCCACAATGCATCGAATCCGTCGCTTAGAGGGTGGCGCAGCTGGCCGCAGGCCGGCGAGCCGGGCCCCTCTTCTGTCAGTCAAAGGTGGCGCAGCCGGCCGCAGGCCGGCGAGCCGGGCCCCTCTTTCTCGGTTTGTCGCCTCGCTCGCGGCTGTGACCCTGATAGGGAGCGCGGTGCCCGCGATCGCCTCGGCTACGAGCGTGATCACGATCAGCGGAGCCACCGCCTCCTTCCCGCTCGTTCAGGCCCTCTCCCACAAGTACTCAAAGCTCCTGCACAACAAGGTCAGCTTCAGGATCTCCCAGGGCGGCGCCCAGATCGGCGTCAACGACGTCGCCGCCGGCCGCGTAACGATCGGCGACGTCTCCCGCGACGCCCTGCCCACCGACCCCGCCGGCCTCGACTTCTACCCGATCGCCAAGTACGCGATCTGCGTCGTCACCAACAAATCCAACCCCGTCTCCACACTCACCGAAGGCCAGATCCAGGAAATCTTCACCGGCAAGGTCCGCGAATGGAGCAAGGTCCCCGGCGCCTCCGCATCCGGCCCGATCGACCTGATCAGCCGCACCTCCACCGCCGGCGTGCTGACCAACTTCAAGAGCCTCTTCCTCGCCAACAAATCCATCTCCAAACTCGCCGCCGAAAAGCCCTCCGAGGGCCTGCTCGAGCAGGCGATCGAAGCCGACCCCAACTCGATCGGCTTTCTCTCCAACTACCGCGCCGACCAGGGCACCGTCAATCCCGTCGGGTTCAACGGCGTCGGTTGCACCCTCGCCAACGCGACCTCCGGGCAGTACGTCCCCGTGGCGAAGTTCTACGAGGTGACCAAGGGCCCCGCCACCGGCGCCGCCGCCAAGTTCATCTCGTGGATCACCAAGAGCAAGGCCGCCAAGAAGATCATCTCCACCGAGTGGATCCCGGTCTAGACCGCACGATGGCGCAGGGTGCTCCACATCCCCCGGGGCCGGCTCCGCCGGACGTGCCCCGATCGGCTCCGGCGAGGATGCTGGGGCGCCTGCGCAACCCCTGGCCCGACTCCCGCGCCGAGCGTACGCTCGGCGCGGTGTCGTTGCTCGCCTGCCTCTGCGTGGTTTTCATGATCGTGTTCGTCGCCGTGCGCGCCTGGCCCACCTTCGAGCACAACGGCCTCAGCTGGCTCGGGTCCGGCGGCGACCTCAAAGCGCAGCTCGAAAACATGCTCAACGCCCCCGCGCACCCCCCAGCCTCCGTCTACCACGTGCGCGTCTGGTCGATCCTCTACGGCACGCTGCTGACCACCGCTCTGGCCGTCCTGCTCGCGCTGCCGCTCGCCGTGCTCTCGGCACTCTTCATCGTCGAGCTCGCCCCCGCGCCCCTGCGCCGCATGATGATCCGCGTCGTGCGCCTGCTCGCCTCCGTGCCCTCGGTCATCTGGGGCCTGCTCGGGATCCTCGTGCTGGTGCCGTTCGTCCTCAACCACCTCATCACCGCCTCCGAGCGAACCTCGTTGCAGAACACCGTCGAGCTCACCGGCGCCGGCCTGGCCGTGGCCGTGGTCCTGCTCACGCTGATGATCGCCCCGATCATGATCGCGCTTATCTGCGACGCCCTCGGCGCGGTGCCCGCGGCCTGGCGCGAGGGCGCCGCCGCGCTCGGCGTCAACCGGCTGCGCGCGATCCGCGCCGTCACCCTGCGCGCCGTGCGCCCCGCGATCGTCGCCGCCACCGTGCTCGCCACCGCCCGCGCGCTGGGCGAGGCGATCATGATCTCGATGGTCTCCGGCTCGAGCTTCTTCGCCCCGCGGCCGAGCGACGGGCTGGTCTTCTTCTTCGAGCCCCTGCGCACCATCGCCTCCGCGATCGTCGACAACCGCGAAGGGCTCGGCGGCGCCCCGGCACTGAACTCCACCCTGTACGCCTGCGCCCTGCTGCTGCTGTTCTCCGTCCTCGTCCTCTCGATCGCCGGCTACCTCGTCAAGCTGCCTTTGCGGAAGTACCAGGTGCGCGGATGACCGCGCGTGGGCTGCGCCCCTCACTCGCCCGGACCACCACGGCTTGTGCGGCTTGCCGGCCGAGGTGGTTGACACCTACACGCCAGCAGAGTTACGGAGCCGTTGACGAGCGCGGGGTTGCGATGGCCGCGGTAACAGAGGAGGTCTTGTGAGTACTTTCGTCTCGCGAGCAGGCGAGCTTGAATCGGGCCGCGGCCGGGGCTCCTCGATGCGCACCTGGCGCTTGAGCGACCGCCTCGTGTGGCTCGCCGCTTGGGCTGCGGGCCTCTCGCTGTGCGCGACCGCCGCCGCGATCCTTCTCTACATGGGCGTCCAGGGAGTCGAGTACCTGCGTCCGAGCCTGATCTTCAGCCGTCCCCAGGCGAGCCTGAGTCAGGCCGGCTCGGGCGGCTTTCTCGATCCGCTGCTCGGGACCGCGCTGCTGACCGTGATCGGCATCGCGATCGCCGCTCCGCTGGCAATCTCCTGTGCGCTGTGGATCGTCGAGTACGGACAGGGTGGGCGGGTTCGTCAATCCCTGGCGCGGATCGTGGAATCCAGTATCGAGATCGTCGCCGGCACCCCCGACATCCTGATCGCCGTCTTCGGCGTGGCGATCTTTCAGCTGCACGTGCTTGCGTTCGTGTCCTCCGTCAACGAAGAAACCGGCGTCGTCGAGGGCCACTCCTTCCTCGCCGCCGGCGCGATGATGTCGCTGATCGCGCTGCCCCCGCTGTTCGTCGCCACCCGCGACGGCCTGCTTGGCGTGCCCGCCCACATGCGCGAGGCCGCCTTCGCGCTCGGCAAGACCCGGATCGCCACGATCCGCCGCGTGCTGCTGCCCTCCGTGCGCCCCAACATCGCCACCGGCGTGACCCTCGGCGTCAGCCGCATCATCGCCGACACCGCGATCGTGCTGGTGGTGCTGGGCGAAACCCTGCGGTTCGAACCCCACCAGGGCGGGCTTCCCGGCGTGAACGTTCTGCGCGGCACCGGCTCCAGCCTGACCAGCTACGTCTACGAAAACTCCCCGGCCGGTGAAGGGGTCGCTCCACAGAAGGCCTACGCCGCTGCCGCCGTCCTACTGCTGTTCGTGCTGCTCCTCAACCTCGCGGTCGAACGGTTCTCCCGCCGCTCCCTTGCGCGCACCGGGGGCGTCGCGATCGCCGGAGGGATCGTGTGAGCACGCACCGTGCCAATCTCTATAGTGGAGTTAGTGAGGAACCCAAGGGAGGCCGTCTCGTGAGTGAGCTTCAGCAGGCCCCACCGCCCCAGCCGGTCCCCCACGCGTTCACGCGGGGCCCCAAGCCCCGCGCCTACGCTCGCCGCGCCCAGGCGGCTCAGGTGGACGATCTCGCCCCCACACCCACACAGGTCGCCGCGTACCCGGCGGCAGCCGTGCCCCCCGTGCGCACGATCGTGCTCGACCGCCCCCCCGAGCCCGTGCGCCCCCCGGAGCAGCGCGAGGCCGTGCGGCCGCTCTCCTCGCCTGCCGGTCCCGAACGGCTGCGGCTGGAGGAGGTCAGTGTCTCCTATGGCGGTGCCAGCACCCTGGGTCGGCGTGGCGCCAACGCCGTGCGCTCGGTCTCCCTCTCGATCCACCAGGGCGAGGTGCTGGCCCTGATCGGGCCCTCCGGTTGCGGTAAGACGACCCTGCTGCGCACCCTGAACCGGCTCACCGAGCTGACCCCGGGTGCCCGTCGCGGCGGGCGCGTGCTGCTCGACGGGGGTGACATCCACGACCTCGAAGACACCGCTCTGCGCGCCCGCGTCGCGATGGTCTTCCAGCAGCCCAACCCCTTCCCCATGTCGATCTTCGACAACGTCGCCTTCGCCCTGCGCGAGCAGTCCCGCCGGCGCCCCCGGCGTCCCGAGCTCGAGCCGCTCGTCGTCGACGCCCTGCGGCGCGCCGGGCTCTACGAGGAGGTCAAGGACGACCTGCACCGCCCCGCGCTGCGCCTCTCCGGCGGCCAGCAGCAGCGCCTCTGCATCGCCCGCGCGATCGCGCCCCGCCCCGAGGTGCTGTTGATGGACGAGCCCTGCTCGGCCCTCGATCCCATCTCAACCGGCGTCATCGAGGAGCTCATCCACGAGCTGCGCCGCGACCTTGCCGTCGTGATCGTCACCCACAACCTCGCCCAGGCCCACCGCGTCGCCGACAAGGTCGCCTTCATGTACCTCGGCGACCTCGTCGAGTACGGCACCGTCGCCCAGGTCTTCGAGGAGCCCCGCGCCCCCCGGACACGCGACTACGTCCAGGGGGCCTTCGGGTGAGCGACGTCATCCCCCGTGGGAGGGTGGGGACGCCAAACCACCCCGACGGCACCGGCGGCTCCAGCTGCGCCGGCTGCGGCGCCCCGCTCGTCCCCGACCAGCGCTACTGCCTCTCCTGCGGGCGCCCCTGCTCGCCCGTACGCCTGGCCTTCCTCGACGTGCTCCAGGGCGAGTACCAGCCCGCCGGGGTGGGGGGGTCCAACTCGGTGGCCGGTGGGGCCGGAGGGGCCGCGATCTACGCTGCCCCGCCCGAGCCCGACAACGTGCTCGGCTCCCTGCGGCGCTACTCCGGCCTCTTCGGACTGCTGGGGGTGCTGCTCGCCGCCCTGCTCATCGGGCTGCTCGTCGGGCACTGGCTCACCGGGGGCGCGAGCTCCGGCAAGCAGGTGCTCGAAGTGAAGGGCTTGAGCGGGGTGCTCGCCGCCGCGCCCGCCGCCTCCTCTGCCGTGGCGGGTGGCGCCGTGGGCACCTCCACCGGCTCGGGCTCGGGCTCGGATTCGGGCTCAGGCTCCAAGTCCTCCGCCCCCGCCAGCGCCACCAAGGCTCATACCACCTCCAAGAGCGAAGAAAAGGCCGAAGAAGCCGAAGCGGCCAAGGAAGTGGCGGAACCCAAGCCACTCCCCGCCGCCCACAAAGCCTCCTCCACACTTGAAAAACTCGCCCACTCGACCGGCAAGAAGCACGCAGAAGAAGAGAACCGGCTTGGCACCGCCCCCATCGAAACCGGCCACTAGCCCTGCCGTGAGCGTCAACCCCAACGGACAGCCCCGCCCCAGGGTACAGAGCGCTCCCCTCCACGCGCCCACCGCCGCGACCGCCGACTTCGAGGCGATCTCCGGGTCCTCGAGTCCCCCCCCGCTACCCGCCGACAGCGGCTCCCTCGCAGAGCTGCGTCGGCTGCGCGTGGAGCTCGCCGAGCGCGTCGCCTCCCTCACCTGGGACCTCGGCGGGCTTGCCTACGAGATGGCCGTCCGCGACCACTACCGCCTCGACGTCCTCGCCAGTCGCGCCGCCGAGCTGCAGCAGGCCGACGCCCAGCTCGGCGAGGTCGAGCGACTGCTTGCCGCCTCCGACGCCGGTGTCGGAGGGGCATGCCGTGCCTGCGGCGCCGTCCACAGTCGCGGCGCCGCCTACTGCTGGCGCTGCGGCTCGCCCCTCTTGGAAGAGGCGCGCCCTTCGGTGCTGCCACCCACCCCGGCGTAGAGCCTGGGCCCTACCGGCCGCAGGGCTTTAGTCCCGCGGCTCGGCTGGAGCCGGCGGCGGGGCCGGGGCCGGGGTCGCGACGGGCTGCGCCACCGGTGGCTGCGGCTGCTGGACCGGCGGCTGTTGCACTGCTTGGTTCAGCGTCGGCTGCTTGGACTCCCCGCTGATCGAGTCCTTGAACTCGCGCATCCCGCTACCCAGCGAGCGGCCGATTTCTGGAAGCCGTTTGGCGCCGAACACCAACAGCAGGATCACCACCAGGAACGCGATATGGATTGGATTGTCGAGTCCCACGGTTTCAGTCTAGACCCCTTTTCGGTTACCACCCGCGCTCTTGCGCTCACCGCCCGCATCGGTGCCCGCGCTCTCGCGGCCACCGCCCGCCCCGGTGCCCACGTTCTTGCGCACCAA
This sequence comes from uncultured Solirubrobacterales bacterium, assembly GCA_963703395.1. Lineage (GTDB taxonomy): Bacteria > Actinomycetota > Thermoleophilia > Solirubrobacterales > Solirubrobacteraceae > Palsa-744. Next base: position 3,526,161 of record OY969817.1, read on the forward strand.
CTGTCCCGCCACGAACAGCATGAACAGCGCGAAGCCCACCTGCAGGGCCTTCCCCGAGAGCGCGTTTGCCAGCGCCACCCCCGCCGCTGCCCCCACGACCGAGAACAGGCCCAGCCGCAGCGCGTCCTCCCGGCGCACGTTGCCGTAGCGGTCCTGCACCACGGCCCCCACGATCGCCACCGGGACGATCGCCAGCAGCGACGTCGCCTCCGCTTGGTGCTGGGTCAGGTCCATGAAGATCACGAGGCCCGGCACGAACAGCACGCCGCCACCGACCCCCAACAGGCCCGCGACCACCCCCGCCGCCAGCCCGATCGCGACTGTGGCGATCATCGCACCAGCAGCTCCACCGCGCTCGCCACCAGCACCACCGCGAACAGCAGCGCGATCGTGCGGCCCTGCAGGCGCTGCTGCAGCCACGTTCCCGCCAGCACCCCTCCGACCGCGGGCACCCCGACCAGGAGCCCGTCCTCCACCCGCACGTTGCCGTACCCCGCCTGCACGGCCGCCGCGAAGCCCGCGATGAACACGATCGCCGCCAGCGAGGTCCCGGTCGCCTCCCGCTCCCCGTAGCCCATCCACAACACCAGCAGCGGCACGATCACAGTGCCGCCCCCCACCCCGAAGATCCCGCTGAACAGGCCCGCCAGCGTGCCGATCGCCATCAGCTTCAGCGACCTGCTCGGCGACCGGGTCATCGGCATGACCGGGCATACTAAGGACTGTGTCCCCTGCCGCCCGCCGCTCAGTGGAGGCACTGGAGCCGTTGCGCTCCGATCCCTCCCGCTCCGCTGTGCTGCTCGACATCGACGGCACGCTCGCCCCGATCGTCCGGCACGCCGACGAGGCCCACGTCCCCGAGGCCACGCGCACCCTGCTGATCGAGGTCGCCCGGCGCTACCGGCTCGTCGGCTGCGTCAGCGGCCGCCGCGCCGCCATCGCGCGCCAGATCGTCGCGATCGGGACCATCGCCTACGTCGGCAACCACGGCGGCGAGCTGCTGCTGCCCGGCGCCACCCGCCCCGAGCTCGACCCCGAGCTCGCCGCCTGGAGCGAGCGTGTGCGCGCCTTCGCCGCCCGCGTCTACACCTCCGCACACCAGCGCCTGCGCGTACGCGCCGAGGACAAGCAGGCGATCGCCGCCTTCCACTGGCGCGGCGCCCCCGACGAGGCCGCCGCCGCGGACGCTGTGCGGGAGATCGCCGCGCAGGCCGAGGCGGAGGGCTTCGTCGTCCACTGGGGCCGCAAGGTGCTCGAGGTGCGCCCCCCCATCCCCCTCGACAAGGGCCTCGGCGTCGTCGCGCTGCTCGACGGCGCGCCTGCGAGGGTCGTAGACCAGTCCCCCCACGCGGCCGTCCGTCCGACCCTCCCTTCGGGCTTCAACCCGGCCTCACCGCCGGCCCCCCGCTCGACCCCCGACCGAGCCTTCCACGCCGCGGTCTACGTCGGGGACGACGTCACCGACCTCGACGCCTTCCGCGGGCTGCGCTCGCTCGTGCAGCGCGGGACGCTCGGTCGCGCCGTGTGCGTGGCGGTCCGCTCCGACGAGGTCCCCCCGGAGCTCCTGGCCGAGGCCGACCTCGCGATCGACGGCCCCGACGGCGTGCGCCAGCTGCTCGAGGCGCTTCTTCTATAGACCCACCCACCCGCGCCGTGCGCTTCACCGAATTCCTCAAGACCACCGTCCTGCTCTCCGCCGGCGCCGCCACCGCGCTCGCGCTCGTCACCGTGCTCGCCGCCGCCGCCTCCTCGCAGTCGCAGCTCGCGCTGCTCTCCGCCGCCTGGTGGGCGATCGCCGCCCTGATCGGCCTGGCGCTCGGCCGGGGCGCCGACACGAGCCCCCCGATCGCGCAGCTGCTTGCGGGGGCACGCGCCACCACCGCGCTGCCCGAGCACCGTCCTGCGGCGATCCTCGTCAACCGCCTCTGGCCGCTGCTCGTGTTCGCCCTGCTCGCTGGCGGCTTCTCCTTCCTGGCCCCCCAGATCCCCGGGATCGGCGCCGGTTTCGCGATCGTGTGGGCGCTCGCCTGGCGCCACCAGCACGCCGCGGTGGCGGCGATTGAGGAGCGCGACGGGGTTCGCTTCTACGTGATGCCCACCTCGCCCGTTCACCGCATCGCCCTGCAGCGCGCCCCCGGCTTCAAGGCGATGCGGCCCGAGCAGGTGCGTTGAGAGCCCCGACACGCCCAGACGGCCCTCCGGCGCGGGCGGGCCGGCCGGCCTCCCGGGCGCGCGGCGAGCGCGGCTGAGGAGCCGGGGCGATGCCGGAAGCTCCCGAGAGGGTCAACGTGCTGCTCGTGAGCCTTGGCTCCACCGAGGGCCTGCGCGTCGCCGACGACGAGCTCGCGGGCTCCCTGCGGCGGGCCGGGGCGAACGTCGCCGTCGCGAGCGCCGGGCACCCTGAAGCGATCCGCACGATGATGCTCACCGACCTCCTCTGGGCCCGCGCCGCCCGCCGCGCCGCCCGGGAGGCGCTCGGCGGGCGGCGCGGGACCCCGCCCCGGTCGGTGGTCTACTCCACCACCACCGCCGCGCTTTTGTGGCCGCTGCCCGGGGCGGTCCGCTTCGACGCCGCCGCTGCCGCCAACCGCCCCGGCCGCCACGGGCTCTGGCAGCGCCCGCTGGAGCGCCGCCGCCTGCGCCAGGCGCCCCTGCTGCTCCCCTCAAGCGTGGGCGCCCTGGCGGAGGCCGCCGCCGCGGTCCCCGGCTGCGAGCGGCGTGCCCTCGTCCTGCCCGCCCCGATCTCTGCGCCCGCGCTCGGCGAGGACGCTCGACCGGAGGCCGAGCCCGGTTCCTCGCTCGGTGTGCCGCGCGTCGGTCACACACCTCCCGGGCGCGACGTCGCCGCCGTCACCTACGCCGCCAACCCCCGCAAGAAGGGCTTCGACCGCGTGCTCGAGGCCTGGCGGCGCGTGCGCCGGCCCTCCGAGCAGCTGGTCGTGACCGGCGTCACGAGCGAGCGTCTGCGCGAGAGCGGGTTCGACGTCCCCGACGACGTTCGCATCGCCGGGCCCCTCTCTCAGTGCGACCACCGCGCCCTGCTGCGCCGCGCCCGCGTGTTCGTGTGCGCACCCCGCCGCGAGGACTACGGGATCGCCCAGCTGGAGGCGCTCGCCGAGGGGTGCCTGCTCGTCACCACCCCCGCGCCCGGGGCCTACGTCGCGCTGCCGCTCGCCCGCGAGCTCGATCCCCGCCTCGTCAGCGAAGACCTCGGCGCGGCTCTGCGCTTCGCCCTCGACGCACCCGCCGCGGACTACGCCGCGCGTGCCGCGGAGCTGGTGGAGCCCTTCACCGCCGCCGCCGTGGATCGCCTTGTCGCCGAGGAGTTGCTCCCACGGCTGCTGGGACAGGGAGGGGGGTCGGTACTGACGGGGTCGGGTTGGGGGGGATCGTCCGCGTAGGCCGTGTGGGCACGGAGGGGGGTGGGCGCGGGGCCTCGTGCCCCGCGAAAGCGCGTGGGGGGCCTGCCTGGGCAGCACAGGGGGTCGTCTTAGCCGGGGTCGGAGACATCCCGGGAGCGAGCCGGCCGCACGGCCGCTGAGTCGATCGGTTAATGCTGGTAGCTGGATCTACCTCTGACTAGGTTTGGAGGATGTCGAGCCGCCACGGTGTCCGGGCCTCCGCGCGCGGAGTCTCTGCCGGCGGCTCCGCGTCCGCGCGCGCGTCCGGAAGGCCGGTGTGGCCCGACCTCAGCGTGTCGCACGTGCGCGTCGCCGTGTCGCAGTGGAGCGGTTATGCGTGGGCGGCGATCGGCGCCACGACGGCCTTCATCGCGCTCACCTGCTGGTGGCTCACCCAGGATCGGAGCATCCCGATCTACGACGCGGGCGACCACCTGGAAACGGCGCTCCTCTTTCACCAGATGCTCAGCGCCGGCGAACTGCTCGGGCCGCTCAACCACGAATCGCCCTACCCGCCCTTCGCTCCGCTGGTCGGCGCACTGGCGGCCTTCGTCGGAGGCGTCCACGTCGCACCGCCGATCATCGGCGAGAACCTCGTCTTCGTCTCGCTGCTGGCGCTCGGGTGCTACCAGACGGGGCGCCTGTTGGCCGAAACGGGGATGCGAGCCGAAGGCAAGCGTCTACCGGCTTCGGTCGAAACGGGGATGCTGGCCGAACGGGGGATGCGAGCCGGAGGCAAGCGTCTCCCCGCTTCGGTCGGAGGCGAGCGTCTACCGGCTTCGGTCGGGTCCAAGGCCGGCATGTTGGCGACGATCTTCGTGCTTGGCTCAGCCCTGTTGATGGCCCAATTTCACGTGTTCATGCTCGACGCCCCGGAGGGGGCGGTCGTCGCGGTGTCGATCTGGCTGATCCTCGCCTGTGAGGACTTCAGCCGCGTCGGAACCGCTGGCGTGGCGGGCCTTGCGGTCGGGGTCGGTCTGATCACCAAGGTGCAGTACCCGGGCTTCGTGGCGGGCATCCTGTTGATGGCTCTGTTGCGTGGCGGTTGGCGCAACCGGCGTGGCCTGTTGACGTTCGCGGCAGTCGCGCTGGTGGTGGGAGGCCCCTGGTACGTCGACCACCTCTCCCAGTTCTCCACCTTCGTGCAGGTCTCCACCGAAAACCCGATCGTCGTGCCCGGCGACGTTCCGCCGACCCTCTCGTTCGCGAACTTCACGTGGTACTTCTGGAACATGCTGAACTCCCAGCTGATGGTGCCGCTGTTCGCGCTCCTGGTGGGGGGGACGGCCTGGATGATCCTGACGCTCTTCCGTCACCGCCGCGAGGCGTTCGGCGCGAGTTTTGGCGGAGGGCCCTCCGCCCCCGTCGGGCGGGGCGCGAGGCGGGCGGCCGCGGGGACCGACGAGCGAGCCCTGGGCGCGAGGCTCGAGTTCTTCGCCGGGGCGTTCGTCGCGTGGCTGGCGATCACCGCGACTCCCTCCCACGACATCCGGTACGCGATCCCCCTGCTGCCCTACCTGGCGGTCATCGCCACGGGTTGGATCGTCTACATGCCACGCGCGGCACGGTGGGCGGCCATCGCCGTGCTCGCGCTCGGGGTAACCGCTAACACCCTCGGCACCACGTTCGGCGTCGGTAAGACCCAGCAGGTCATGCTGGTGAATCCGCCGCCGGTGGGGGAGGACTACGCGGACACCGTTACGTTCTACTCGACCGCCGGTTTCCTGGTCGCCGGGCCCCACCGCGACGGTGACGTTCCCGGCCTGCTGGAAGTCCTGCACCGCAACGGTGTGCGCACCGTCGCGTGGAGCGCTCAGCAGAGCAGGGAACCCGACTTCGACACCGAAGGGCTCCTGCCGCTGACGCGCATCGCCGAGCTCTCGCCGGTGGTCACCGGCGCACCCGAATTCAGCAACTCGAGCAGCACCGCCACCCTCCTTCACCTGCCGGTCTCGGCGGGTGCTCCACCGACCTGCACCCGGTTGACCGACGGCACCGGCGTGTGGGTGGCCCGCTACAACCCCTCCTCGCGGAAGGTCGAACTGTACTGTCCCTTCCGCAGTCCGCAGTTCTACGGCCAGGTGCCCTCCCACTGACCCGCGGGCTTCCGCGTCAGCTCCCGCCGGCTCTCGTGCGTTTGCGCAGCCGCTCAAGCTGCGGCCACGGGCGCGTGTTGGCCACGTCCGCCTTCGTCAGCCACCCGCGCCGCGCGGTGAGCACCCCCCAGCGCATGTTTTGAAGGGTCTGCGGGCGGTGCGCGTCGGAGTCGATCACGATTCCCGCCCCTGCGCGGACCGCCGCGCGAACGTGCGCCTCGGAGAGGTCGCGGCGGTCGGGGTTCGCGTTGATCTCCAGCAGCGTCCCCGTCCTCGCCGCCGCCGCGAACACCGCCTCCAAGTCCACTGCGTAGGGCTCCCGCCGCACGATCAGACGGCCCGTCGGGTGGCCGATCGCGTCCACCAGCGGGTGCTCGATCGCGGCGATCATCCGCTCGGTCATCGCCGTTTCGCTCATCCCGAAGGCCGTGTGCACGCTTGCCACCACCCACTCCAGCCGCTCCAACAACTCGTCCTCGTAGTCGAGCGTCCCGTCCGGCAGGATGTTCACCTCGCTGCCCGCCAGCAGCTTGATCCCGTCGAGGCGCGCGTCGACCTCCGCGACCCGCTCGATCTGCTCGCTCAGCTGCCCCGGGGAGACGTCGTTGCCGAAGCCGTGCGAGGCGGAGTGGTCGGTGATCGCCAGGTACTCGTACCCCCGCTCCCGCGCCGCCGACGCCATCTCCTCGATCGTGGCCTTCCCATCCGAGGCCACCGTGTGGCAGTGCAGGTCCCCGCGGATGTCCCCCAGCTCGATCAGGGTGGGTAGCCCGCTCGCCCGGCCGCGGGTGGTCAGCGCCGCCTCGAGCTCGCCCCGGTTCTCCCGCAGCTCCGGCTCGATGTAGGGGAGGCCCAGCAGCCCGTACACCTCCACCTCCGTGGCGCACGTCCGCGTGGACCCGTCGGCGTCGTCCTTGACGCCGTGCTCGGACACGTGCAGCCCCCCGCGCACCGCCAGCTCCCGCAGCGCCGTGTTGTGGGCCGCGGAGCCCGTGAAGTGCTGCAGCAGGTTCCCCTGCTGCTCCGGGGCGGCGATCCGCAGGTCCACGCCGAGGCCTGCGTGCGCCCGCCCGCGCGCGCCCGCACTGCCGGTGGAGGAGACCTGCTCCATCTGCTCCAGGCGCTCCAGGGATCCCGCCAGCGCCAGCGGGTCGCGGGTCACCGCCACCAGGTCGATGTCCTTCACGCTCTCCACCCCCCGCCGCACCGAGCCGGCGAGCTGCACGTGGGCGTCCTTGGGGCCGTGCTCCCGCAGCCCGGCCGCGAGCGCCTCTCCCAGGTCGATCGCCGCCGGCAGCAGCACCCGCCGGGGCCTGCGGCGAGTGGACGTGCCGTCCCCCTGGGTGGCCGCGAGGTGTGCGGACAGCGACTCCTCGGAGAGCTCCTCCAGCACTTTCGCCTCGAACCTCTCCCCGAGCCCTCGGACCGCGCGCAGCCGCTGTCCCAGCGCCGCCTCGCGCAGCGCTTGAGGAGAGTCGATCCCCAGCTGCTCATGCAGCAGGCGCGCCCGCTTCGGGCCGAGGCCGGGGATGTGGGTCAGCGCGAGGAGGCCGGGCGGGAACTTTGCCCGCAGCCGCTCCGCCGCGGGGATTGCGCCGGTGTCCGCCAACGCGACGATCTTCTCCTGCAGCGTCTCCCCGATCCCCGGCAGCTCCCTCGCCCGTCCCGCCCGAGCCAGGCCCGCCACCGACACCGTCGCCTCGCGCACCGTCTCGGCCGCCCGACGGTACGCCAGCACCCGGTGGACGATCGCCCCGTCCAGCTCGTACAGATCCCCCAGCTCCTCGAGGGCGTCGGCGATCACAGCATTGGACAGGTCAGCCACGTCTCGCCATTCTCGTGGTTTACGAGCTGCCGCGCTCGACTCGTCATTGGTAACTCGAGCTGGCGGGTAGCAGACCCCAGACCGTGGCCGGCAAGCCCACACGAGCCCCGTCTCTCCACGCGCGAGGCGGCGCAGCTCGGTTCGCCCCGAGACCACAGACCGTGGCCGGCAAGCCCACACGAGCCCCGTCTCTCCACGCGCGAGGCGGCGCAGCTCGGTTCGCCCCTGGCCACGCACGACGCCTCGAGGTCGCCTGCGCGAGCCCGCCTGCTGGTGGAGCCGACCGAGCCCCGCCTGCCGCTCGGCTGGTGGGGCCGACCGCAGCCCCGACGCTCTAGGGTACGTGTCCTGAAGTGAACGGCACCGCCTGGCTCATACTGCCCACCTACAACGAGGCCGAGAACATCGAGGCCATCGTGCTCGCCGCCGGGAACGCGCTCGCGCGCGCGCCCTGCGAGGACTTCCGCGTGCTCGTCGTCGACGACGGCTCCCCCGATGGCACCGGTGAAATGGCGGATCGACTGGCCGCCGAGCACGCCTGGATGCAGGTGCTCCACCGCACCGCCAAGGAAGGCATCGGTCCCGCCTACCTCGCCGGCTTCCGCCATGCCCTCCAGAACGGGGCCGCCTACGTGCTGGAGATGGACTCCGACTTCTCCCACGACCCCGCCGACCTCGTCTGCCTGCTCGGAGCGATCCGGGACGGCGCCGATCTCGCGCTCGGCTCCCGCTACGTACCCGGTGGAGGGGTCCGGGACTGGGGGCTACTGCGCCGCTTCATTAGCGAGGGCGGGTCCACCTACGCGCGGCGTGTGCTCTCCCTGCGCGTGCGCGACCTCACCGGCGGCTTCAAGTGCTTTCGCCGCGAGGTTCTCGAAGCGATCCACTTCGACAGTGTGCGCTCCCACGGGTACGCCTTCCAGGTCGAGCTCACCTACCGCGCCGTGCGCGCCGGCTTCAACGTCGTCGAGGTCCCGATCGTCTTCCGCGACCGCCGGCACGGGCAGAGCAAGATGTCCTGGCGCATCGCCGCCGAGGCGGTGTGGCTCGTGCCCCAGTTGCGCCACGGCCGCCAACCGCCCACGGAGGACGTGCCCGCCTCCCCCGCGCTACCCGTTGGGGAGCGACCCGCTGCTCCCGCCGGCCGCCACGCCTCTGCGCAGAAGTAGGTGCTCCCGCTCAGGGTTGGCCGCGCTGCGGCCGATCACGGTGAGGTGGACGCCTCCGCCTACGCTCTCGCCCATGGCGTGCGCCGCACCCGCAGCACCCTGCGCGCTTGGCGGAGCCGGCCCTGGAGGGTCGTTGGCTCGTGGGTCGCGGGCTCGGCGCTCGCTGCCCTCGGCCTGCTGCTGGCCGTGCTGCTCATCTCCGCCGTGTCCGGCGGCGGCCAGCCGATCGGTCACGAACCTCCCTTCGCGGTGGGCGACGCGGCCGGCGTGGTCACGGTGCTCGGCCACAACCTGCTTGTGCTTGCCCTCCACGCGATGGCCTGCGTCGCGGGGTTTATCGCCGGCAGCTCCCTCCCGCTGCAGGCTCCCTCCCACCGTGGCCTCTCTCGGTGGGTGCACGAACACGGCGGGCGGATAGCGATCGCGTTCGTCGCCTGCGCCACCGTCTTCTCACTCTCCGCCCAGGCCTACGTTCTCGGCAACCGGCTCGCGGGGTTCGCACACTTCCTGGGGGTTTCCCCCGCGCTCCTGCTGCTCGTGGTCCTGCCTCACGCGATCCCCGAGCTGATCGCGCTGTTCCTACCCCTCGCCGCCTGGATCATCGCCAGCCGCCGGGGCGAGTGGGACCAGCTGCTGGCTGCCACGCTCGTCACCGTTGCGATCGCCCTGCCCGCCCTCGCGCTCGCCGCCCTCCTCGAGGTCTACGTCTCCCCGCACCTGTTTCCCGCGCTCACCGGCATCCACTTCCCGATCGTGCGCCACTGGGAAGGGTGGACCGTGACCGTGGGCGCACACTGAGTGGGCGCGCGCAACGCTGGGTCGGAGACACTGCGGCCGCTTCCTCCAAGCAGACGTCGGGGGAAGGGTGTGCCCTTTCCAACTGAGGACCCGAACCATCTAGGCTGCTCGACTCATGGAGGCGCGGATAGCCAATCTGCGGAGCGCTGTCCGCCTACCGGCGCGCATGCGCGCGTTGGCGGTGGATCGGGTGAGCCTGGCGCTCGGTGCGGTGTTCCTGCTGGGCGCTGTGTTCTATCTGTGGACTGCAGGCACATCGTACCCGCTGACTCTGAGCGGCTCGCAGACAGATCCCTACAACCTGCTGGCCAACGCGTTTCTGCACCTGCACCTCTCGGTCGGTCGCCCGCCCGCCGGGCTCCTGAGGCTGCCAGAACCGTATGACCCGGTGGCGAACTCCACCTTTCAGCTCAAACCGAGGGACATTCACGACTTCGCCCTTTATCACGGAAAATTGTTTCTCACCTGGGGTCCCACGCCGGTGCTCGTACTGCTCGTGCCACTGCACCTGTTCGGCCTCGAACCGTCCACGAGCCTGACAGCCGCCATCTTCGCGATTGTGGGGCTCGGGTTCGCGCTGGCGGTATTGCGTGTGGTGTTGAGGCAGCTCGGCAAGGCGCCGCTGTGGATGTGTGCGCTCGCCGCGTTCACCCTCGCGCTCTCGTCTGTGGTGCCATTCACGTTGCGCCGCCCGGAAGTCTACGAGGAGGCCATCGCCGGCGGCTATTGCTTCGCGATGGCCGGCGTCTGGCTCTCCGCCTCGGCGCTGGTTGCGCGACGGGCGTCGCTGAGACGCCTGGTGCTCATGAGCCTCTGCTTCGGCCTGGCGGTCGGTGCGCGTCCGACGCTCGCGCTGAGCGCTCTGGTGCTCGTCCCCGTCTACCTGTCGTTGCGGGGGACCCGCGCGGACCGCGAGCTGTTGGTTGCCCTAGCCGTCCCGGTCAGCGTGTGCGTCCTGCTGCTGGCGGCCTACAACCAGGCGCGCTTCGGCAGCCCCCTTGAAGTTGGCACGAAGTATGCCCTGGCGGGCTTCAACCAGCACACCGCCCACTTCGGCGATCTCAGCTACGTGCTGCCCGGTGCGTGGTACTACCTGGTGTCACCACCGCGACCCTCGATTCTCTTTCCCTTCGTCAACCTCGCCCCGCCACCGGAATCCTATCCGGCCACTCTGCCGGCCAACTACCAGGCATTCGAACTCACCGGCGGGCTGCTTCTGATGGCGCCGATCCTGGTCTTCCTCGGGGCGCTGCCGTGGATCTGGCGACGTCGTCCAAAGCTACTCGGGTCACTCGGCTCTCCGCTGCTGATACTCGCGGGCGCCGGCATCTTCGGCCTGCTGTTCCTCTCGTACGAGTTCTATGCCACCACCGAGCGCTATGAGGTCAACTTCGCGACGCTGTTGATGCTCGGCGCCCTCGCGGCGTGGCTCGCTCTATCTGAGAGCATCCGTGGGCGCCGCCGCTGGCTGATGCGGATCGGCGGAGGGCTCCTCGCCGCCTGGAGTTGCTTCACCGGACTGGCTATCGGCTTCGTCGGCTACGCGAATCTGCTCGCCGTTAATCACCCCGCCACGTGGAGCACACTTGAAAACATTTCCTCGCCGCTGTCGAGGGCGATCGCGATTGTCGCCGGGCGTCCCGTGCTGGCGGAAGTGTTCGCCGGCAAAGTGATACAGGCCGCCCCTGTGACCTATACCAGCATCACTGCCTCCACCACTGCGTTCGCGCTGAGCGCCGGCGAACAGGCCGAACTCACCATTGTTTCACCCGACACCCGAACGGCAGCGCTGGTCGCGAAGATGACTCCGGCTGTCGCAGTTGCGGGCGGCGCCAATCCGTCAAAGAGCGCTGCGCTATTGCTTGTGCGCGGCCCCCGACATGCAAGTAACACTTACACGATTCCGCCGGGCGGCGGAGTGAGGCAGATCCCGGTGCGGCTCGGCCCCGGTATCGACCATCTCGTGCTCCGCTCGCTGGCCGCCCCGGCGAGCAGGGGCAGGTCCGCGATTCCAGCCGCGAAGCAGGCGCTGGTGTTCACGAACCTGTCGCTTGCCGGTCACGACTGACGGCGACATGGAACGCGTCCACCATTTTGCACGCCGCGCCGGGAGCTCGATCCGGCGCTCGAGGAGAGCCTTGGAGGAGCGGTGAGTCTCCTGCGCGTCGCCGTCATCGGACTCGGGCTGATCGGGCGCCAGCGCGCCGAAGCCCTCGAGCGGATCGAGGGCGCCACGCTTGCGGCGACCGTCGACCCGGCGATTGGCGGGGGTGCGTCTGCACCAGGCCCGGGGTCGGGTTCGAGGATCGGACCCCGCCCCCCCGTCCGATCGTCCGATCGTCGGCCCGTCCGATCGGCCACCGGCGCTCCGCACTACTCGACGTTCGCAGAGCTGCCGCGCGACGCCTACGACGCGGCCGTGGTGGCCGTGCCGCACGACCGCGCCGTCTCGATCGCCGCGAGTGTGCTCGCGGCGCGCCGGCCGGTGCTGGCCGAGAAGCCGCTGGGCATCTGCGGGGCCGACGCGCGCAAGCTCGAGGCGCTCGCGGCGGGCCTCTCGGAACCCAGCTTCGTCGGGTACAACTACCGCTACCTGCCCGCGATCGGCGAGCTTCTGCGCCGGGCCAGGGCCGGTGAGCTGGGGGAGCTGCGCAACATCGACATGCTCGTCGGGCACGGCGGGCACCCCGGATCGGCCGACGGCTGGAAGCTGGACCCGGCGAGGGCCGGCGGGGGGGTGCTGCTCGACCCCGGCGTGCACCTGCTCGACCTGCTGCTGCGGCTCGCCCCCTTAGCAGCCTGTGTGGCGATCGAGGCGACTCGAGGATTCTGGCCGACCGGGATCGAGGAGGACGTGGTCGCGACCTTCCGCGACGAGCGCCTGCTCGCCACGGTCCGCGTCTCCCACGTCCGCTGGGTCAACACGTTTCGGGTGGAGGCGTTCGGCGAGGACGGCTATGCGATCGCCGAGGGCCGAGGCGGCAACTACGGCCCAATGACGCTGCGGCTCGGCCGCCGTTGGGCGTGGACGCGCGCCGGCGCCGTCAGCCAGCGCGAATCCGAGGAGGTGCGGAGCTTCGGCACGCGCAACGACAGCCTCCGGGACGAGCTTGCGGACGTCGTGGCTAGGTGGCGCGGCGATGAGGCCCCCACAGACGAGCCACAGCCGGCGACGATGAGCGAGGCGCGGCGCGTCACCGAGCTGTGCGAGCAGCTCTATCCACGGATCGAACGGGTGGCGGCATGACCGTGGTGGTCATCGGCTCCGGCCCCGCAGGCGTCGCCGCGGCACAGGCGCTCTGCGACGCCGGTCACCGCGTGACGGTCCTGGACGCCGGCGACAGGATCGAGGCGGGGCAGATGGACGTGTTCGACACGCTCGCTCAGTCCGAGCCCGAGCGCTGGCCGCCAGAGCTCGCTCGACGTGCGCGCGACGCGTTTCCGGTGGGACTCAAGCACGTCCCCCTCAAGCCGTCCTACGGCTCGCTGTTCCCCTACGCGCTCGACGATCCCGACCTGCCGATCGTGCGCGAGGGCGCCGAAACGCTCCCCTCGCTCGCGTACGGCGGACTGAGCAACTCCTGGGGGGCCTCGGTCCTGCCCTTCCGCCAGCGCGACATCGAAGAGTGGCCGATAACGCTCGCCGAGCTCGGGCCTCACTACGAAGCGGTGCTGCGCTTCGTGTCGGTCGCGGCGGAGCCGGACGAGCTCTCGGAGATCGTGCCGCTCTACACAGATTCACCCGGCGTGCTGCGGCGTGGCCCGCAGGCGGAGATGGTGTTGAGCCACCTGCGCCGTCACGCGGGGGCGCTGAGCAAGGCCGGCTTCGCCTTCGGGGCCTCCCGGCTGGCGGTCGCCACCTCGGAGGAGGACCCTCGCCGCTGCCGCTACGGCGGCATGTGCCTGCACGGCTGTCCCTATGGGTCCATCTACAACGCCTCCCACACGCTCGAAGCACTCGTGCGCGCCGGCAAGGTCGACTACCGGGGGGGCGTGTACGTCGACCGTCTGAGCGAAGCCGGCGACTCGGTGAGAGTCGATTTTCATCGGCGCCGGCGTCTCACCGAGCGAGGGGAGCTGACCGCCTCAAGGGTGTTCGTCGCGTGTGGCTCCATCTCCTCGACGCGGCTCATGCTCGAGTCGGCGGGACGTGCACAGTTCAGCCGCCGGCTGCAGGACAGCCAGTATTTCGTGGTCCCGATGCTGACCCCACGCGCTGCGCCCGTCAGCGTGCAGACACAGGGAAATACCCTCGCGCAGGTGTTCGTGGAGTTGGAGGACGAGCGTATCTCCGAGCACACGATGCACCTGCAGCTGTACGGGTACAACGACATCCTGCTCTCCGCGCTGGCGAAGCGGCTCCCGCTGAGGGCGTCGAGGCTCGAGCGGCTTCTGCGGCCGGCGCTCGGTCGCCTGATCGTCATCCAGGGCTTTCTGCACTCCGAGGACTCGCCCGGGCTCACCGTGGAGGGCGACGCAGAGGGCGTTCGCATCGTCGGCGACGACGTGAGCCCCGGGGCCGCGCGCGTGAGGAGGCTCGTGCGCCGCCTCACGGCGAGTGCGCGTCTGCTCGGCATGGTCCCGCTGCCAGGCCTCGTCCAGGTCGGGCACCCCGGCAAGGGCAACCACCTCGGCGGCTCGCTGCCGATGCGCTGCGAGCCCGGTGACCTGGAGACCGACACGCTGGGACGCCTCCGGGGCTGGGATCGCGTCCACGTCGTCGACGCCGCGGTCTTCCCCTCGCTGCCCGCGACGACGGTGACGATCTCGGTGATGGCCAACGCGCATCGGATCGCCACCGCCGCTGTGAAGGGTTAGGGCGCGTACCAGGTTGCCGATCGAGCGCGCAGTTGCAAGCTGCACCCATTGGGAGGTGAACGCTGGATAGGCCGCGACGCCAACCTACGCGTACATGGCCTCGATCTCGGAGGCGTACTTCTCCGCGATCGGCTTGCGCCTGAGCTTCATGGTGGGGGTGAGCTCGTCCTCACCGGGGAGCCAGTCGCCGGGGACGATCGTGAACTTCTTGATCTGTTCGACGCGGGCGAGGCGGGAGTTGGCTGCGTCGAGGGTCTCCTGCACCGCCGCCTGCACGGCGGGCTCGCTGGAGAGCTCCTCCAGGGAGCGGCCCTCGAGCCCGTGCTGGGCGGCCCAGACGGGGGCGAAGTCGGCGTCGAGGACGATCAGGGCGGTGTTGTAGGGGCGTGCGTCACCGATCGCGCAGGCCTGGCCGATCAGCGGGGAGACGCTCTTGATCGTGGCCTCGATGTTCGCCGGCGACATGTTCTTGCCGGCGGCGTTGATGATGAGCTCCTTCTTGCGGTCGACGATCCGTAGGTAGCCGTCCTCGTCGAGGGTGCCGATGTCGCCGGTGTGCAGCCAGCCGTCGGGGTCGATCGTCTCTGCGGTCTTCTCGGGGGCGTTGCGGTAACCGAGCATGACGGTCTCGCCCCGCACGAGCACCTCGCCGTCCTCGGCGAGTGAAATCTCGATGCCCGGGGCGGCCGGGCCGACGGTGCCGATCTTGATTCTCTGCGGCGGGTTGACGGTGGCCACCCCGCAGGTCTCGGACATCCCCCACAGCTCGGCGAGGGGTACGCCAAGGGCGTGGAAGAACTCGATCACCTCGACGGGGGTGGGAGCGGCGCCGACATAGACCGCCTGCAGCTGGTCGAGGCCGAGCATCCGGCGCAACCCCGAGAACACCTGCTCGTCAGCGGCCGCGACCTCGCCCGCCAGCTCGTCGGGGATGGCCTCGCCGCGCTGCTCCAGACGCACCTTGCGCAGCGAGGCGGCAAGTGCGCGCTCGGTGGGCTGGCGCTGCTCCTCGGGCAGGCCCGCGAGCATCGCCTCGAGGCCCGCCTTGAGCTTCTCCCAGATGCGGGGCACGGCGAAGAAAATCTGGGGGCGGACGTCGGGGAGGTAGGACATGACCTCGCGGGGGTCCGAGCAGCAGGTGATCTGCAGGCCGTAGACGATCGGGAAGTAGTGGTGGGAGCCGCGCTCGGCGATGTGGGCGGCGGGCAGCCAGGAGATCACCCGGGAGTCCTGGGGAAGCTCGACAAGGTGATCGATCGCGGCGACCACCGACATCAGATTGCGGTGGCAGAGCTGCACACCCTTGGGTGGTCCGGTGGTGCCGGAGGTGTAGATCAAGGTGAGCACATCCTCGGGCCCGACCTGCGCGGCGGCCTGCTCCACGGCCGCCTGCGTCTGTGCATCGACCCCAAACGCCTCGACCTCCGCAAGCGTGAGCACGCCGCCGAGGAGCGACTCACCCTCGGGAGGATCGATGAGGATTACGCGCTCGAGGTGGGGCAGATTGTCGCGGGCCTCCAACAGCCGGTCGAGGTACTGGCGCTCGACCACGGCGATGCGGGCGGCGGCGTCGGAGACGAGGTACTCGATCTGGTTGGCGGCGTAGGTCTGGTAGATCGAGAACGGGGTTGCACCGAGCGT
This sequence comes from uncultured Solirubrobacterales bacterium, assembly GCA_963703395.1. Taxonomy (GTDB): domain Bacteria; phylum Actinomycetota; class Thermoleophilia; order Solirubrobacterales; family Solirubrobacteraceae; genus Palsa-744. The sequence goes on from OY969817.1 coordinate 3,541,909, forward strand.
GACGGCGGCGATGTTGACGATGTGGAACTCGGGCCGGTTGCCGAGCATGATCGCGAGCGTGTCCCCGCGGCGCAGACCCAGCCGGTGCAGGCCCCCGGCGAGGTTGCGCGCCCGCTGGCGCCACTGTGCCCAAGTGAGCGTCTGCTCATCGTCCTTCGTGCGGATCGCGACACGATCGCCAAGCGCCGAGCTGGTGATCTCGAATGCCTCCACCATCGTCGCTGCGGTCGCGGCGTTAGCGGCGGTCGGGACGGCCTCGGCGGCGGCGGTGCTCGTCGGTCCTTCGGGTGCGGTGGCGCTCTCCATCGGTTATCTCCCTCCTCTGTGCTCTCCACTTATTTGCGACGGCTACAAAGCTACCGAAGATTCCGCACGGGAAAGCCGTGTACACCATCTGCCGAGGTGACCGACGTCGTCGCTGACAGGGAAAGCGAGACAGCGCGATCCGATCGATGGGGCGGGCACCGGACAACGCGATCCGGGAGGGCTTCGACAGCGGTATGAGGCTAGGCCGCAGTGCGGCGGTACCACGCCACAAGGTCGGCGCCCTGCAACAAGCGCTCCCAGGCTCGCACCTGCTCGGATCCGACAAACCCCACGAGCAGGTGGGAGCTTGTCGCTACATGCACGGGCTCGAGCCCGGCCGCCAGCGCCAGGGCGGTCAGGGAGTCGGCCGAGAAGAAGCTCAGGTGCTCGCGTTTGAGCGAGTGGTAGTGGGGCCCGAACACCGTGGCCTCGGGGCAGTCGAGGTTCGGCGTCTTGACGCCGAGGACGCCGCCGGGCCGCAGGACCGAGGCGATCTGCTCGAGCAAGCGCTCGGGATCGACCACGTGCTCGATCAGGTCGAACAGCGTCACCGCGTCGTAGCGCGACTCCCAATCCTTCCAGTGCTCCTCCAGCGTCCCGCCGTACGTCGCCAGCCCGTAGGAATCGGTTGCGACACGGCGGGCGAACTCCGAGACCTCGACGCCGTCGTGCTCATAGCCGGCCTCGCCGAGCGCCACCCGGAAGAAGCCGTAGCCCGAGCCGACGTCGAGCACTCGCCCGGCGTTCACACCGGTGAGCTCGCGCATCTCGCGAACCTGGCGAGCCGCCTTCTCCAGGCGCCAGCCGGCCTGTGCGGTGTAGTCGCCGTAGCCGCCGGCGCGCAGCTTGTCGCCCTCGAAGTACTCCTCCTCGTAGCTCGGCGGGTCCGTCTCGCGCACGAAGCGCTCGCCGTCCCAACGCACCAGCCAACCGTGGCGCGCGGCGTCCGAGACCGCTACGCCGTGCGACGGCGTCTCGGCGATCGCTGCGTGCCAGAGCCGACCCTTCAGTCCTCGTGGGCCTGGCTCGACGGGGCCGCCGGACGCCGCCGGCGGGGGGCGCAGCAACTCCCAGCCCCCCCGCAGCTGCTCGAGCACACCGGGCTCCTCGCTGCGCGCCGCCAGCTCGAGCCAGCGGTCGAACTCCTCGCGGCTCAGGTTCATCAGGCGCAGCAGGCCATTCTCGAAATGGTCTGTGGTATCGCTGTAGCGCAGGCTGCCGTCGGGCGCGGCCAGCGAGACGTTCACGGTGAGTGGTCCACTAGCGCTGCACCCGGCTGCGGCGACCCATCATGTGCAACAACAGCGTGAAGCCAAATGTCTGAAAGCCGAGAATCAGCAGGAGCAGGCCGAATACCGAGGGGTACTGGATCGAGGTCAGGTGGAAGTCGTTGCTCAGCCAGCGAGCGAGCAGTACCGCGTTGGGGACGACTCCCATGAGGATCAGCAAGCCGCTGCTCAACATGCCGCGGTTGTAGGTAAGCCTCGTGAGCAGGCGGTCGGTCTGCGGGCGATCGAAGTCGTAGAAGACACGAGCAAGCAGGGCGAGTTGCACCGCGCTGTACCCGACGGTGGCGGCGACTACCCCCAGCAGCATCCAGTGCAGGTTGAAGCCGATGCCCAAAGCCACGAACGGCCCGGGGCCGAGCGCCCCCGCCACCAGCAGGCCGAGCGCGAGCAGCACGAGACCGGGGCGCAGCAGGAAGAAGTCGGGCGCGTAGAGGAACATCACACGCAGGCTCTCCCAGCCCGCGACCCAGGGCGTCCGCCATCCTCCCCGTCGCAGGTGGCTCTCCCGTCCTTCGCGATCCTTCCAGAAGCGCACGGGGACCTCGGTCGTGCGCATCCGCAGCTTGCGCGCCTTGAGGATCATCTCCGAGGCGTACTCCCAGCCGTGAGACTCAAGCTCCATTCGCTGCAGAGCCTCCCTCGTGATCGCTCTCATGCCGCAGTGGATGTCGCTGAACCGCGTGCCATAGATGACGTTGAACATCAGGGTGGTCACGGGCGAGCCGAAGTAGCGATGCAGCGCCGGCATCGCGCCGGGCTCGATCTCACCCTTCGTGCGCGTCCCCATCACGAAGTCGTGGCCGCGGCGGATGGCGGCGATGAAACCGTCGAGCTCGCGGAAGTCGTAGGTGAGGTCGCAATCTCCCATGATCGCGATCTCACCCCGCACGTGCGGGATTGCTTCGATGTAGGCTCGCCCGAGCCCTCGCTGCGGCACGCTGACGACACGCGCGCCGTGCTCGGCCGCGATGATCGGCGATCGATCGCAGGAGGAGTCCACGATCAGCACCTCGCCGCTGACACCTGCCGTCGTGAGTCCCTCGGTGCACCAGTTCGACGAACTCGCCGACCGTGAGCTCCTCGTTCAGGCAGGGGACGACGATCGAGACCTCGACCGACTCCTGCGCGGTCTGCTCCGCAAGCAGTTCGAGCGTCGACGCGCTCACCGATGCACCTCCCGCGTGGCCTCTGCGATGTTGGCGTCGATCGAGTCGAGCAGCGCCTCGGTCGAGCTGTGAGCGCAGCGCCAGCCGCAGTGCGGCGAGCCTGTCGCTGCGGAAGCGCACGACCGGCACGTCGCCCTTCCAGCCGCGCGCTCCGCCCGTGTACTCGTAGCGGACGTCGGCCAGCCCCATCCGCTCGACCACGAGGTCGGCGATCTCGCTCACCGTCATGTAGTCGCCGGTGCCGGCGTTGAAGATCTCGAAGCCCTCCCAACCCCGGTCCAGCAGGGTGAGCATCGCCGAGACCACGTCGCTGACGTGGATGTAGGACTTGCTCTGGTTCCCGTCGCCGTGGATCGCGGAGCTCCGTTGGGTCCTCGAGCAGCCGGCGCACGAAGTCGTAGGTGACGCCGTGGGTCTGCCTTGCACCCACGACGTTCGCGAAGCGAAAGACCACCGCGTGGATGCCGAACATGTGCGCGTAGGCGGCGAGCATCGCCTCGCAGCCGAGCTTGCTCGCGCCGTAGGTCGAGACCGGGATCAGCGGTCCGAACTCCTCGTCGACCTCCTGCGCTGCCACGGTCGCCGTAGACGCCGGAGCCCGAGGCGTAGGTGATTCGCGGAACGCCGTTGATGCGCATCGCATCGATCACGTTGTGCGCCAGGTAGGTGCCCTGCCAGAAGTCGATCCCCGGATCCGTCGACGGCGGCCGCGATATCCGGGTTTGCAGCGAACAGGTACACGTGGTCGGCGCCGGACATCGCCTCGAGCACCTTTTCTAATTCCTGGAGATCGGCTTCGATCAGGTGCAGCCGTGGATCGTCGAGCAGCCCGTCGAGGTAAGAAACGTTTCCAGAGACCATGTTGTCGAAGACAACGACCTCGTGATTGGGGCGACGCAGCAGCTCGTGGGTGAGGTGGCTACCGATGAATCCAGCCCCGCCAGCAACGAAGAACCGACTCATAATGCTGGCATTATACGATTTCCTCGAAGTCCGAAAAGGCGCTTGGGCCAGCGCGATCGGCCGAGCCGCCAGGTCTCGGACCGGTTGCCGATGCCTGCTGGCGGGACCTACTACACTTTGTATAGTATTAGGCGAACCAGCCGTCGAATAAAAAGGAGCCCCCTATGGCAGGCGCTTTGAGCGAAGTTACCGACGCCAACTTCCAGGCCGAGGTCATCGAGTCCGAAACCCCCGTGCTCGTCGACTTCTGGGCGCCCTGGTGCGGGCCGTGCCGGGTGGTGGGCCCCGTGCTCGAGGAGATCGCCGGCGAACGCGCCGACCTGCGCATCGTCAAGCTCAACGTCAACGATAACCAGCAGACCGCTGCCAGCTTCCAGGTGCTCTCGATTCCCACGATGATCCTCTTCAAGGCGGGCGAGCCCGTCAAGACGATCGTCGGCGCCTACCCCAAGAAGAAGATCGAGGCCGAGTTGGAGCCCGCCTTGGCGTAGTCGGCCAGTTTGGTTGCACGGGGGGAGGTCGGGAGGGGGGCCTGCCCCCTTCCCGTTAAGTGATCGAGGCCGAGCTCGAGCCGGTCTTGGCGTAGTCGGCCGGTTTGGTTGTACGGGGGAGGTCGGGAGGGGGGCCTGCCCCCTTCCCGTTGAGTATCGAGGCCGAGTTGGAGCCCGCCTTGGCGTAGCCGGCCAGTTTGATTGCGCGGGGGGAGGTCGGGAGGGGTGCCTGTGCTGGCGTAGTGGAGGCCCGGTCGGAGACATTCGCGCTCGCGGGCGAATCGTCGATCGCCTGTAGGTGAGCCGATTCGGGCCTCGGCGGGCCCAACATAGGCGGCTCTCGCAGAGCCGGGCCACAGCGCCCGTATGGTTCGCCCCATCCAGGACGAATCGACGATCCGGCGGCTTGCGATCGGCCCCGTCAAGCGGGTCTCGGTCGCTCCCGTGGTGCGCTCGCCGGTCCTCGTGGGAGGGGCGGCGGTGCTGCTCATCGTCGTGCTGTCCTGGCCGGTGGTCTTCTCCAGCGCGACCTTCAACGGCGACTGGATGGGCCAGGTCTGGTTCCTGTGGCAGCAGAGCCTGGCGATCCGCGCCGACCACGTGCCCAGCCTGTTCCTCAACTACCCCTACGGGGTGTTCTACCCGCACTTCGCCTTCTACGGCGGGACCCTCTACGCCCTGACCGGCACGCTGTCGCTGGCGCTGGGCAACGCCCCGATCGAAACCTACGACCTCACGTATCTGCTCGGCTTCGCCGCCGCGTACGGGGGGTGGTACTGGCTGGCGCGCATGGCCGGAGTGGGACGCTGGGCGGCTCACGTGCCCGGTCTCGTGTTCGTCACCTCCTCCTACTACCTCACGGAGATCTACGCGCGCGGGGACTGGCCGGAGCTCATCGGAGTCTCCGCGATGCCGTTGATGGTTGCCTCCGGGCTGAGCGTGCTCCGTGCCGAGCGGCTGCGAGGGTGGCCGGCGCTCGCGCTGACGGTCAGCGGCATCTTCTTCTTCGGCAGCCACAGCCTGACGATTGTGTGGGGCTCCGCGATGATCGTCGTGGTCGGCCTTGCGATCGTCGTCTGCGTGCCGCGGTCCCGCCGGGAGATCACGCGCGCGGGCGTGCTCCGTGTGGCGGGCCTGGTCGTGCCCGCGGCGCTGCTCAGCGCGTGGTTCCTGCTGCCGGCGGCCGCCTACGAGTCGAGCACGCTGATCGCCACCGAATTCCCGCACTGGGCGGCGCTGCTACGGGCGACGCAGAACCTGGTCTCGGTGAGGCACCTGTTCACGCTCTCGCGCGCCTCGGCGTCAACGCCCGGCGCCGCGTTCGCGCTCTCGCTGCCGATCCTGGTGATCGCCTGGGTGCTCGTGAGCCTCGCCATCTTCCTGCGGAGGGGCTTGCGGGGCACGTGGATCAGGGTGCTCCTGATCTGCTCGGCCCTGACGACCTTCCTGATCGTGTTGATGACGCACGCCGGGATGATCCTCGCGCTGCCGCGCGCCTTCGCCACGTTGCAGTTCAGCTACCGCCTGGAGAGCTACGTGCTGCTCGCTCTGAGCGCCACGGTCCTCGCCACCCTCGTCCTCGCCAAGGGCCGAGACCGCGGGGCACGGTTCTCGACATGGGCGCTCGTCCCCGTCCTGGCTGTGTCGGTGGTCGGCGCGATCCAGCAGACGGATGCCCACCCCGTGGGAGGAGAACGCTACGCGACCCTCACCGCCCTGTATCACACCCCGGGCGCCGGAGAATTGCTGTCGGACTACGTCGACGTGCGTCTGCGTCCCCTGACCGACCCCAACGGGCGGCCCCCCGAAGTCCACTTCAACCCCGCCGCGGTGCACAACAACCACACCTCTAAGGTGGTGCACTTGGCGCCGGGCCAGCTCGTCTACTCGAACCTGCAGGGCCCGCCGAGCCTCGTGCACGTCACGGGCGCCAAGATCGCGGGCATCAACAGCGAAGGCTACGACGTGCTGGAAATCGGCCCCGCCACACGCCCGGCGGGACAGAGCGCCGCGAAGGGCGCGGCCACGCCGACCGAGACGATCTCCGTGAGTCAGGCCGATCCGCTGCCCGTGGTGGCGGGGCGCGTGCTCACGCTCGCCGCGGCGCTGGCCCTGCTCCTGCAGTTCGGCGCGCTCGCTGTTCGCCGCCTCCGCACCCGTTCGGAGCCGGAGCGTTCGGAGCCGGAGCTCACTGGGCGCGCGTGAGCGCAATCTCGATGGCGAGGCCGTCGATCTCGGCCCGCTCGCGCTGCTCACCCGAGGCGCTCGCCGCGCCGTCGCCGTCGAGGGTCAGGCCGACCGCGAGCGTCTCGCCGGCAAGGTACTCGCGGTGCGCGCCCGCGGCCTCCAGCAGTGCGGGATCGCCCGAGAGGCCCAGCTCGATCCGGTCCTCGACGGCGAGGCCCGCGTTCTTGCGGGCGTTCTGCACGGCGTGCACGATCTCCCGAGCGCGTCCCTCGCGGCGCAGGTCCTCGTCGATCGTGAGGTCGAGCGCCACCGCGTGGGCGCCCTCGCGCTCCACGCTGTAGCCCTCCGGCGGGCGCATCGTGAGGATCACGTCCTCAGCTGTGAGCGTGTGCTCGCGCCCGGCGACCGAGATGCCGAGCCCCGTCTCCTTGCCCGCGCCGGGTGACTGGAGATCGCCGAGCACAGCCCTCGCCACCCGCGCCGGGTCCAGCGCCGCGATCGCCTCCGCGACCAGCGGCATCTCCCGACCGAACAGCGGACCGAGGCGGCGGTAGTTGGCCTTCGCCTCGTAGCGGCCCAGCTCTTCCGCCCCAGCCACGAAGCGCACGCGCCGCACGTTGAGCTCCTCGCGCACCACGTCGGCCAGGCGTTCGATCGCCTCGCGCTCGCGTCCCGCCGCGACCACCACCGCCTCCGCGAGCGGCTGGCGCACCTTGATCTTCGCCTGTCCCCGCGCGCCGAGGCCCAGGCGCACCGTCTCGCGCGCGATCGCCATCGCCTCCTCCAGCGCGGGGTCGCGCGCGGGCAGCGCCTCGCCGATCGGGAAGTCGCACAGGTGCACGCTCGGCAGCGCCCCGTCGAGGTTGTCGTAGATCTCATCGGCCACGAAGGGGCAGAACGGGGCGAGCAGCTTGGCGATCGTCAGCAGGCAGGTGCGCAGCGTGCGGAAGGCGCCTGGGTCGCCGTCCCAGAAGCGCCGCCGCGAGCGGCGCACGTACCAGTTGGAGAGCTCATCGGCCAGCTCCGCGATCGCACGCCCCGCGGCGGTCGCGTCGTAGGCGTCCAGGCGCTCGGCCACGAGCTCGGCGGTGCTGGCCGTGCGCGAGAGCGCCCAGCGATCGAGGTCATCGCCGATCGGCGACTGCTCCGGCGCCTTGCTCAGAGCCCGCTCATTGGCGTGCGCGTACAGCACGTAGAAGAAGTAGGTGCTCCACAGCTGCTTGAGGAACAGGCGCACGCCCTCGCCGATCGCCTCCTCGGAGAAGCGGTACCCGTCCCAGGGCTGCTTGGAGGTGAAGAAGTACCAGCGGAAGGCGTCCGCACCGTAGGCGTCGATCACCTGCCACGGCTCCACGGTGTTGCCGCGCGACTTGGACATCTTCTGGCCCTCGCCATCGAGGATCAATCCGAGGCACACCACGTTGCGGTACGGGGCGGTGTCGAACAGGAGGGTGGAGACCGCGAGCAGGGAGTAGAACCACCCGCGGGTCTGGTCGAGCGCCTCGCAGATGAAGTTCGCGGGGAAGCGCGCGGGGTCGGCGGTGAAGCGCTCCGCCTCGGCGAGCTGGTCGGCGGCCCCGCCGCTCGCGGAGGCGAACGGGACGTGGTGCTGGGCGAACGGCATCGCCCCCGAGTCGAACCACACGTCGATCACCTCGGGGACGCGGCGCATAGGCTCGCCGCACCTCACTCCGCCATCTGCGCCCTCTACGGAGATCGAGCCTGGGCCTTCTGTGTGGATGCACTCGAACTCGATCTCGTCCACGTAGGGGCGGTGGTGATCGTCGAGAGACTTGCCCGAGAGCTCTTCGAGCTCGGCGAACGACCGGATCACCCGGACGTGGCCGTGATCGCAGCGCCACACCGGCAGCGGCGTGCCCCAGTAGCGCTCGCGCGAGAGCGCCCAGTCGACGTTGTTAGACAGCCAGTCGCCGAAGCGGCCGTGCTTGATGTGCGACGGGTGCCAATTGACGGTCTCGTTGGCCGCCAGCATCCTGTCGCGCAGCTGCGAAGTCGCGATGTACCAGGAGGGCTTTGCGTAGAAGACGAGCGGCGTGCCGCAGCGCCAGCAGTGCGGGTAGGAGTGCTCGTAGTCGCTGCGCTTGAACAGCAGCCCGCGCGCGTCGAGGTCGGCGATCAGCTCCTCCGCCAGCTCTGGGTCCTTGACGAAGCGACCCGCATATCGCTCGACCGTCTCGTCATATGTTCCGTCCAGCTTCACGGGATTGAAGAGCGTGTGTGGAGCCCTCGGATCGAACAGCTCCGCGGCGGCTGCGACGTTGAAGTCGTCCTCTCCAAACGCGGGCGCGATGTGCACCAGCCCCGTGCCGTCCTCGGTCGTCACGAAATCGCCCGCGACGATCCTCAACACAGGCTCCTCTCGCCTTACCGTGGTATTGGGGAAGATCGGGCCCGCATACGTCGGTCCAACCCAGGTTCCATCAAGCGACTGCCCGATGAGATCGCGACCGGGAAAGCGATCGAGGATCTCCGCGCCCTCGCCGAGCGCCTTCTCCACCAGTGCCCTCGCCAGGATCAGCGTCTCCTCGCCCACGCGGGCGCGCACGTACTCGACGTCCGGTCCCGCCGCCACCGCCACGTTGCCCGGCAGCGTCCACGGCGTCGTCGTCCAGATCAGCAGCGCATCGCCTGCCTGCAGCGGGCCGCTGGGATGCTTCACCGGTAGCCGCACGTACACCGACGGATCGACCACGTCCCTGTACCCCAGCGCCACCTCATGCGAGGAGAGCGCGGTGCCGCACCGGTAGCAGTAAGGCACGACCTTGTGCCCCTCGTACAGCAGCCCCCGGCGGTGGATCTCCGCGAGCGCCCACCACACCGACTCGATGTAGGGCTCGTCCAGGGTCCTATAGGCATCGTCGAGGTCGATCCAGAAGCCGATCCGCTCGGTGAGGCGGTTCCACTCCTCGAGGTACTCGAACACCGACTCGCGGCACTGCCTGTTGAACTCCTCGATGCCGACGACGTTCTCGATCTCGTGCTTGCTGTTGATCCCGAGCTTCTGCTCGACCGCGATCTCCACCGGCAGGCCGTGGCAGTCCCATCCGCCCTTGCGCTCCACCCGGTGGCCGCGCATGGTCTTGTAGCGGGGGTAGATGTCCTTGAACACTCGCGAGAGCACGTGGTGGGCGCCGGGGCGGCCGTTCGCGGTGGGGGGCCCCTCGTAGAAGACCCACGGCTCGGCATCCTCGCGCATGCGTAGCGACTGGGCGAACACCTCCCGCTCGCGCCACCGTTGCAGCACCTCCAGCTCGAGCGCCGGCAGCTCCTGGCGAGCGTCCACCTTGCGGCGCGGGATCAGCGGGTGTCGTGGGGGAGCCGTCACGGGCTGCCCATTGTAAGAAACATGGTCGCGCCCACACTCGCGGTGGATAGTGGCAGCCGTTTCGAGGCGCTCGATCTTTTGGAGACGTCTCGTTAGCTTGATCGAACATGAAGGCGGTGATCCTGGCCGGCGGACTGGGCTCGCGGCTCAGTGAGGAGACGACGGTCCGCCCCAAGCCGATGGTGGAGATCGGCGGCAAGCCGATCCTGTGGCACATCATGAAGATCTACGCGGCCCACGGCGTCGAGGAGTTCGTGATCTGCCTCGGCTACAAGGGCTACGTGATCAAGGAGTTCTTCGCCAACTACCACCTGCACACGTCTGACGTCTCCTTCGATCTCGGCCGCGGTGGCGTCGAGATCCACCGCTCGAGCGCCGAGCCCTGGAAGGTGACGCTGGTGGACACCGGCGAGGAGACGATGACGGGAGGGCGCCTGAAGCGGGTTCTGTCGATATGTGGGTGACGAGGACTTCTGCTTCACCTACGGCGACGGATTGGCCGACATCGACATCACCGCGCTGATCGCCTACCACCGCGAGCAGGGCGCTCTCGCCACCGTCACCGCCGTGCAGCCCCCCGGACGCTTCGGTGCGGTCGAGCTCAACGGCACGCGCGTGCAGAGCTTCCAGGAGAAGCCGCGCGGGGACGGGGTCTGGCTGAACGGCGGGTTCTTTGTTCTCTCTCCCGAGGTGGACCGCTACCTCGAGGGCGACGGGAGCACCTGGGAGCAGGAGCCGCTGCGCAGGCTGACCGGCGAGGGGCAGCTCGCCTCGTTCCGCCACCGCGGGTTCTGGCAGGCGATGGACACGCTGCGCGATCGCCACCAGCTGGAGGAGCTGTGGGAGTCTGGCCAGGCTCCCTGGCGGGTGTGGAAATGAGTGGGACCGCGGCGGGGCGCCGCGCTTCGATCGCCGGGGATGCCCGGGCTGGCCACCCGGGCCGAGCGCCCGGCGCTCCTGCCGCCGCCGAGGCGGCGCTCACACCGTGCAGGTTCTGCGGCGCCCCGCTCCGGGACGTGTTCGCGGACTTCGGCTCCTCGCCGCTGGCCAACTCCTACCTTACGCCCGAGCTCCTCGGCGTGATGGAGCCGTTCTATCCGCTGCGCGCGCTGGTCTGCGCACGCTGCTTCCTCGTGCAGCTGGAGGAGTTCGAGACGCCCGCGAAGATCTTCTCCGAGTACGCCTACTTCTCGTCCTACTCGACCACTTGGCTGGAGCACTGCCGGCGTTACACCGAGCAGATGATCGAACTGCTCGGACTGGGGGAGCGCAGTCTGGTGGTGGAGCTCGCCTCCAACGACGGCTGCCTGTTGCAGTACTTCCACGAGCGCCACATTCCCGTGCTCGGGGTCGAGCCCGCGGCTAACGTCGCGAAGGTGGCGCTCCAGAAGGGCGTCCCCACGCTGGTGGAGTTCTTCGGCCGTCAGACGGCGCGGTCGTTGGCCGCCAACGCCGACCTGCTGGTGGGCAACAACGTCCTCGCCCACGTCCCCGACCTCGACGACTTCGTGGGCGGCATGAAGATCCTGCTGGCGCCCGGCGGGACGATCACGATGGAGTTCCCGCACCTGATGCGGCTGATCGAGGACGGGCTGTGGGACACCATCTACCACGAGCACTTCTCCTACTTCTCCTTTCTCACCGCCAGTCGCGTGTTCGTAGCCCACGGCCTGCGCCTGTTCGACGTCGAGGAGCTGCCCACGCACGGCGGCTCGCTGCGCGTCTACGGCGCGCACGAGGACGACGGGGAGAAGCCCGACACCGCGCGCGCCCTTGAGCTGCGCGAGCGCGAGCGGGAGGCGGGCTACGAACGACTCCAGACCTACACCGAGTACGGCGCCCGCGTCGAGGCCGACAAGCGTCGGATCCTCGAGTTCCTGATCGGCCTCAAGGACGAGGGCCGGCGTGTGGTCGGCTACGGCGCCCCGGCGAAGGGCAACACGCTGCTCAACTACTGCGGCGTGCGGCGTGACTTCCTCGACTACACGGTAGATCTCAACCCGCACAAGCAGGGCTGCTTCCTGCCGGGCAGCCACATCCCGATCCGCTCGCCGCTGGCCATCCGCGAAGACCGTCCCGACGTGGTGTTGATCCTGCCGTGGAACCTGAAGGACGAGATCGTGCAGCAGCTGGATCTGGTGCGCGAGTGGGGGGGTCGGCTTGCGACGCGCTCGCCGGAGTTGAAGCTGATCTCGTGACGGACTTCCCGGGATTGCCGCTCGCCTCCCGGGGGGGAGCCGGCGGCCCGTCGATGGGCCGTGTGCTGGTGACCGGGGCCGCCGGCTTCATCGGTCTGCCGCTGGCCGCTGAGCTGGCTCGCCGCGGCGCGGAGGTCCACGCGCTCTCCAGGCGCCGCTCGCCCCCGCAGGTGCCCGGTGTGCGCTGGCACAAGGCTGACCTGGCGGACGGCGCGAGGATCGAGGAGCTGATGCGCGAGTTGGCTCCCGGCCGACTCGTGCACCTCGCCTGGTGCATGGAGCACGGCCGCTACTGGAGCGCGCCGGAGAACGTCGCCTGGGTGGAGCGCAGCCTGTGCCTGATGCGCGCCTTCGTGCGCCACGGCGGGCGGCGGCTGCTCGTGCTGGGAACCTGCGCGGAGTACGACTGGTCCGCCGCGGACCGGCCCCTCTGCGAGTCCCGCTCCCGCGTCGCGCCCGCCACCCTCTATGGCACGGCCAAGGATGCGCTGCGCCGAGTTGCGGGCGCCTACGCCGAGCGGGAGGGCGTCGAGCTGGCCTGGGCCCGGCCGTTCTTCCTCTACGGCCCGCGCGAGCTCCCCGAGCGCCTGGTGGCCTCGGTCGCCCGTTCGCTGTTGGCGGAGGAGTCCGTGTCCACCCGCCGAGGCGCGCAGGTCCGCGATCTCCTGCACGTCGAGGACGCGGCCGGAGCGCTGGCGGCGCTGCTCGACAGCACCGTGACTGGAGAGGTCAACATCGCCTCGGGGGTTGGCGTGAGGGTGGACGAGGTGGTCGATCGGATCGCGCAACTGATCGGGCGCCCGGAGCTGATCCGTCGCGGAGCGCTGCCCGATCGTCCCGGCGAGCCGCCGCTGCTGGTGGCCGACGTCGCCCGGCTGCGCGAGGAGGTCGGCTATCGCTCGCGCTGGGAGCTGCCCGACGGGCTTGCCGCGACCGTGCGATGGTGGGCAGGGCAGGGGGCCGACCAGGCGCCACGGCGCGTGTAGACCCCCGCGCCACAGTGCCAGCGGATCGGCGGCCGTGGGATGGTGGGCTGAAGCGGTCCCGATCAGGCGCAGCGGTCCGACCAGGCGCAGCGGTCCGATTAGGCGCAGCGGTCCCGATCAGGCGCCACGGCGCTCGTAGACCCCGCGCCGCAGCGCCAGCGAATCGCGAAAGCCGATACGCCGGTCGATCGACTCGGCCGGAGGCAGCGGCAGACGCTCTCGCCCGCACGCGGCGCGCCATCCCGCGATCCTCCCGCGCAGCGCTGCCAGGTCACGGGATATGACCAGGTCACCGAGCACCACGATGGTCTCGGTGGCCACAGTGCGCAGCGCGGCGCCCCCGCGCAGGAGCTCGTAGCGGCGCAGCATGTAGCCGCGTCCGAAGCCCCCGTGGCGTCGCTGCGAGGCCGAGCGGTGTCCGTGGGTGGCCGAGCCCAGGTGCACCCCCACGGCATCCGGGGCGGCTGCCGTGCGCCAGCCGGCGATTCGCAGGCGCAGCGCGAGATCGAAGTCCTCCATGTAGGCGCTCATCGTCTCGTCGAGCCCGCCGATCTGCTCCCACGCCGTGCGCCTGTAGGCCGCCACCGTGCCCGCCGGTCCGACGAGCACGGGCAGGGCGTCACGGGCGTGGGCGAGCGGCATACCCTGCAGCCGTGGGAAGCCGGCCAGCGTGCAGTTGACCGTCAGGCCCATGCTGTCGATCCGCTCACCGCCCGGCTGGAGCATTAGTGAGGCCACCGATCCGACGCTTGGATCTAAGAGCGGAGCGAGGAGCCGCTCGAGGACCTCTGCACGGCAGTCGACGTCGTTGTTGACCAGCACCACGACCTCCCCGAACCCGGCCGCCACGCCGAGGTTGCAGGCTGCGGAGAAGCCGTGGTTCTCCTCCAGGCACTCCAGCTGCACCTCGGGCCACTCGGCACGCAGGCGCGGGCGGGTGTCGTCGGTCGAGCCGTTGTCCACCACGATCACCCGGTGGTCGATCGTCTGCGCCCGCAGGTGGCGCAGGCAGCTCGCGGTGAGCTCGTACCGGTTGTAGGCCACGATCACGACATCCAACGTGCTGGACATGCGAGCACAGTAGTCGCGGGCTCGCCCGCTGAAAAGGCACAGTCTGGGTCGATGCTCTCCTACGAGGCGAATACGCGCTGAGCCGGGCGCGGGTGTCTCCAGCCCCCGGAGTAACAGAAACAGTTCCTCTGATCTCGGGGCCGCGAATCCTCTCTGGTGGGGGCGGATCTGCCGCTCGGCAGGGGTCGGAAACAATTCCGGAGAAGTGAATCTCGTATGGTCGTCGGCGAGGTGATCGACCAATGCTCGACCGTATCTCCACGCGCATCTTCGCCGACGGGGCCGACCTCGACGGCATCCTCGCGCTGGCCGCCGATCCGCGGATCGCGGGGTTCACCACCAACCCCACGCTGATGCACAAGGTGGGGTTGACCGACTACGCCGAGTTCGCCCACCGCCTGCTCGAGCGCGTCACCGAGCATCCCATCTCATTCGAGGTCTTCGCCGACGATCCGCCGGAGATCGCTCGCCAGGCGCGTCTGATCTCCTCGTGGGGCGAGAACGTCTACGTCAAGGTCCCCGTCACCACCACCACGGGCGAGCCGCTGGCGGCGCTTGTGCGCGAACTCTCCGAGGAGGGTGTGAAGGTGAACGTCACCGCCCTGTTCACGACCGCCCAGGTGGAGGTGATCACGGCGGCCGTGGAGCACGGCGCGCCCTCCTGCATCTCGGTCTTCGCGGGGCGCATCGCCGATGCCGGCATCGACCCGGTGCCGATCATGGCCCGCTCGGTGGAGATCATGGCTAGTGCTCCCCGCTCGGAGCTGATCTGGGCCTCACCCCGGGAGATCCTCAACCTGGTGCAGGCCGACCAGGTGGGGTGTCACATCATCACCATCACCCACGACCTGCTGAAGAAGCTCGACTGCCTGGGGAAGGATCTTGCGCAGTACTCGCTGGAGACTGTTCGCATGTTCCACGGCGACGCGCTCGCCGCCGGCTTCACGCTGTAGCGATGAGGCGGGTCTGCGTCACCGGTGGCGCCGGGTTCATCGGCAGCAACCTCGTCGACCGCTTGAGCTCAGATGGGGTGGAGGTTGTGGTCCTCGACAGCTTCCGCACCGGCCGACACGAGTTCCTAGCCGACGCCCTGCGCCGTCCGCAGGTACGCCTTGTCGAGGGCGACGTGCTCGACGCGGCGACGCTCGAAGACGCGTTCGAGGGCTGTGACTGGGTCTTTCACCTGCAGGCCAACGCCGACGTGCGCGAGGGCTTTGAGCATCCTCGCTGCGACCTCGAACAGAACACAATCGCGACCGCCGGCGTCCTGGAGGCGATGCGCGCGCGGGGCGTCACCCGGATTGCCTTCACCTCCACCGGATCGATCTACGGAGAGCCAGAGGTGTTTCCCACGCCCGAGGACGCCCCCTTCCCGATTCAGACGTCCCTCTACGGCGCTTCCAAGGCGGCCGGCGAGGGTCTGATCGCGGCGTATGCGGCCGGTTACGGCTTCACCGGCGTGATCTGCCGGCTGGTGTCGATCCTCGGCGAGCGCTACACCCACGGGCACCTCTTCGACTTCTACCGCGCGCTGCGGCGCGATCCCTCCCGTCTGAGGGTGCTGGGCGACGGTCGCCAGGAGAAGTCCTACCTGTACGTGCAGGACTGCCTTGGCGCGATGCTGTGCGCCGTCGAGCGCCACCGGGAGGAGCCCGGCGCGCACGTCTACAACCTGGGCCTGGACGAAACCATCTCGGTGGAGGACTCGATTGGCATCCTCTGCGAGCACCTCTCGCTCGCCCCGCGAGTTGAGCGTACCGGTGGACGGCGCGGGTGGATCGGAGACAGCCCCCTGATCCACCTGGACACAGCTCGCATCCGCGGCCTCGGGTGGCGGCCGCAGCTGACGATCGCACAGGCGGCGGTGCGCACCCTGGAGTTCCTCGACGCGAACGAGTACGCCTGGGGCGACGAGGCCGGGGTCGGGGCGGGCGGGCTCCCGATCGCTCCCGCCGGGAAGGCTCCTCGATGAGGAGGACACGGGCGCAATGGCCGTGATCTTCAGCCGCGCCCCGCTGCGGATCTCCCTCGGCGGAGGCGGGACCGACCTGCCTTCCTACTACGGCGCCCACGGCGGCTTCCTGGTGTCCGGGTCGATCGACAAGTACGTCTACATGCTCACCCACACCGTCTTCCAGCGCCGCTACCGGATGAAGTACTCCGAGCTCGAGGAGGTCGACGAGGTCGGCCAGATACGCCACCCGATCCTGCGCGAGTGCCTGCTGCGCCACTGGCGGGGGGCGCCCCTGGAGATCGCCTCGGTGGCCGACGTGCCGGCCGGCACCGGCATGGGCTCCTCCGGCGCCTACACCGTCTGCCTGCTCAAGGGTCTGGCGCGCGCGCGGTACTGCTCGATCAGCCCGGGGGACCTCGCGGAGGCGGCGTGCGAGATCGAGATGGGCGTGCTCGGCGAGCCGGTCGGCAAGCAGGACCCCTACGTCGCCGCCCACGGCGGGATCTGCTCCTACACCTTCCACACCGACGGCCGGGTCGAGGTGCAGCCGCTCGAGCTCGACCCGGCTGTGCTCAGGCGTCTGCGCGACCAGCTGCTGCTGTTCTACACCGGCGAGGCGCGCTCGGCCTCGAAGGTCCTCGCCGATCAGGACGCGCGCTCCAAAGCGGGCGAGGAGCAGATGGTGGAGAACCTGCACCGCACCAAGGAGCTGGGGCGCCGCATCCACCGGCTGCTGGAAGCCGGTGACCTCGAGGGCTACGCGGAGCTGATGCACGAGCACTGGGAGCACAAGCGCAGCCGCTCCCCGGGGATGAGCAACGAGCACATCGACCGGCTCTACGAGCTGGCCCGCCGCAGCGGGGCGCTCGGTGGCAAGCTGGTGGGCGCCGGCGGGGGCGGGTTCCTGCTCGTCTACACCCGTCAGCCCGAGGACACCAGGCGGGCGATGGCCGGCGCGGACGCGACCGAACTGGCATTCGACTTCGAGTTCTCCGGCGCCTACGCGGGGGAGTACGCGTGATGCGCGAGGCTCCGGCGTCCTTGAGTGTGGCGGGGCACATGTTCCTGCCACCCCCCGGGTCGGACAGGGTCCCCGCCTTCGACGAAGGCTGGATCGGGGCGGGTGGGCCTTCGGTCGGGGCGGTGGAGATCGGAGCCCACCCACCCGTGCGCCGCGAGGCGTTCCTGGCCTACGTCGAGCGCCCCTCCGTCAACTGGTCGGAGGAGCTGGAGGACCTGCACGAGCAGAGCAGTCGCGAGCACTTCCTCGACGTGTGGACGCGGCGCGCCATGCTGAGGTGGCTCGGCCCGCTGCCCGACCGGCCGGTGCTCGCCGACCTCGGCTGCTCCACTGGTCATCTGCTCGCGGACCTCCGCGCGGCGCGCCCCGACGCGACCCTGATCGGCGTCGACCTGGTCGCCTCCGGGCTGCGCAAGGCCAACACGCTGGTTCCCGAGGCCCGCCTGCTGCAGGCCGACGTATGCGATCTGCCTCTGCGCTCCGCCACTCTGGACGCGGTGCTCAGCGCCAACCTGCTCGAGCACGTGCCCGACGACGTGAGTGCCCTCGCGGAGCTGCGGCGCGTGCTGGCGCCGGGTGGGCGCGCGGTGGTGGTCGTGCCGGCGGGCCCCGGTACCTACGACTACTACGACCGCTTCCTCGGCCACGAGCGCCGCTATGGACGGGGCGAGCTGGCGGGCAAGGCGCGGCAGGTCGGGCTGGAGGTGCTCCTTGACGCGCACCTGGGTTCGCTGCCCTACCCGCTGTTCTGGCTGGTGAAGCAGCGCAACCGCCGGCGCTTCGGCCACCTCGAAGGCGAGGCGCTCGCCGCCCGCGTGGCCGGCGACATCGCCGCCACGAAGGACGCGCGTCTGGGCGCGCTGGCGTGCCGCCTGGAGGCACGGATGCTGGACGCCGGTGTGCGCCTGCCCTTCGGGATCCGCGGCCTCACGGTGCTGCGCCGTCCGGAGGAAGTGCTGAGCCGTCCGGAGGACCCTCGATGAGTGCCTCCCGGTCATGGCGCCCCGGGAGCGGGCTGGACACGGCGCTGGAGGCAATGTCCGCTCCCCGTCTGCCCGGTTTCCCCGAGCGGGTCGCGGCGCCGAGCCCGGCGTCCTCCTCGCTGCTGCCCAACGGCCGGGGCCCGGGCGCGAAGCTGAGCGTCGTGATCCCCACCTACAACGAGGAGCAGAACGTGGAGCGGATGTACCGTCGCCTTGCCGCCGTCCTTGATGGCCTCGGGATGAGCTGGGAGGTCATCTTCAGCGTCGATCCCTGCACCGACCGCACCGAAGAGCTGATCCTGGGACTGGGGGAGCGCGACCGGCGGGTGAAGGCGCTGCGCTTCTCCCGGCGCTTCGGCCAGCCGATGGCCACCCTCGCGGGCCTCGAGGCGGCCAGCGGCGACGCGGTGGTGGTAATCGATTGCGACCTGCAGGATCCACCCGAGCTGATCGCCGAGCTCGTCGCGCGCTGGCGCGAGGGCTACGACGTCGTCTATGCGCAGCGGCGCAGCCGTGCGGGGGAGACCCTTGTCAAGCGGATCGTCGCGAAGGTCGGCTACAAGGTGATCGCGCGCATCAGCGAGATCGAGATTCCTCCCAACACCGGCGACTTCCGGCTGCTCAGCCGGCGGGTCGTCGAGAACGTGGTGGCGCTCGAGGAGCACCACGGCTTCCTGCGCGGCCTGGTGGCGCTCGTGGGCTTTCGACAGACGAGCGTGCTCTACGACCGCGACCGCCGGGACGCCGGGACGAGCAAGTACAACCGCTTCTTCGGCTCGGTCCTGATCGGGCTGAACGGGGTGATCGGCTTCTCGCGCTACCCGCTGCAACTGATCTCGCTGACGGGGGTGGCGCTCTCCGGGCTCGCCTTCCTCGTGGCCACCGCCTACCTCGTCCTGAAGCTTCTTGGCGTGGCCTTCCCAGTCGGCAATCCGACCGTCGTGATGGCCGTCGCCTTCTTCAGCGGTATCCAGCTGCTGTCGCTGGGCGTGATCGGGGAGTACGTCGGGCGTACCTACGACGAGTCCAGGAACAGGCCCAAGTACATCGTCGAGTCCCGCTACGGGTGGGACGACGAGCGTGGTGGTTGAGCGCGCCGCCGATGAGACGCCTGACCGATCTGAAATCGGCCGACCTGAAATCTGCTCGTGTGCTCCTTGGGTGGGTGGGGTCCGATTCGGGCCTGGCGGGGCAGGGGGTGCGCTACGTCATGACTGGCGTGTTTGTCGCGCTCGTGTACCTGCTCACCACGACGTTTCTCGCTGTGGTGGTGGGCCTGCCCTTCCAGGAGGCCCTCTTCGCCGGGTTCGCACTGGCGCTCAGCGTTCACTTCACGCTGCAGCGCCTGTTCGTGTGGGCTCGCGAGGAGGAGTTCGCGCTGCCCTTTCAGCGCCAGGCACGCCGTTACCTGGTGGTCGCCGGCGTGCAATACGGGGTGACGGCGACCAGCACCTCGCTGCTGCCCCGAGTGGTGGGACTCTCCACGGAGGTGGTCTACCTGATCACCGTACTGCTCCTGACGAGCACCAACTTCCTGCTGTTCCGCACCGTCGTCTTCCACCCCGAGCGAACCGGGGACAACCTCGGCGCATAGGAGATTGAAGCTAATAGCTGGGATATACTCCCTCGCCGACTCGTCCCCGCCCGGCCGTACATCGCCCGATCATCAACCTCCATGCGCGTCCTCGTCACCGGTCACCACGGCTACATCGGTTCCATCCTGGTGCCGCTGCTCGTCGAGGGCGGGCACGATGTGGTCGGCCTGGACATGTACCTGTACGAGGGGTGTGACTTCGGCGAGGACCATGCGCCGGCCGTGCCGGTCATCCGCAGGGACATCCGCGATGTGACAGCCTCCGACCTCGACGGTTTCGACGCCGTCATGCACCTCGCCGCCCTCTCGAACGACCCGGTGGGCGATCTCAACCCCGACTGCACCTACGCCGTCAACCACCGCGCGTCGGTTGCACTGGCGGAGGCGGCCAAGCAGGCGGGGGTCGAGCGTTACCTGTTCTCGTCCTCGTGCAGCCTCTACGGCGCTGCCGGCCAGGACTGGATCGACGAGACCGCCGCCTTTCACCCGGTGACCGCCTACGGGGAGTCGAAGGTCCTCGCCGAGCGGGACATCGGGGCGCTCGCCGACGACTCGTTCAGCCCGACGTTCCTGCGCAACGCGACCGCTCACGGGCTCTCCCCCCGCCACCGCGGCGATCTGGTCGTCAACAACCTCACCGCCTTCGCCTTCGCCACGGGTGAGGTGCTGATGCAGAGCGATGGCACCCCGTGGCGGCCGCTGGTGCACATCGAGGACATCTCGCGCGCCTTCCTCGTTCTGCTGCAGGCGCCACGGGAGAAGGTGCACGGAGAGGCCTTCAACATCGGCGGCGACGACGAGAACTACCAGATCCGCGACGTCGCGCAGATTGTCGAGGAAGTCGTTTCCGGGTCGCGGATCGCGTTCGCCGAGGGGGCGGGGCCGGACAAGCGAAGCTACCGCGCGAGCTTCGCCAAGCTGCGCCAGGCGTTCCCCGAGCTGCGCCCCACGTGGACCGTGCGCGCGAGCGTCGAGCAGATGCTCACGGCCTATCGGGAGAACGGACTGACAATCGCGGACTTTGGGGGCTCCCGGTTCATGCGGATCGCCCGCGTCAAGGAGCTCATCGCCGAGGGACGGTTGGACGAAGCGCTGCGCTGGAACGATCGCGACCTGCTCGCCGCGAGCTGACCGCTGCGCCTGAAGGACCGCGCGCGCCCTGTGGGCCGCGGGCTGAGTCCCGCTCACACGGCGTAGTCGGGGAAGCCGCGGTCGCGCTGGGACATCGTGCGCCCTCCACCCGGAGGCTCGGGCCACCGGATGGCGAACGCCGGGTCGTCCCAGCGCACGCCACGGGAGGCCTCCGGCGAGTGGGCGGCGGCGATCTGATAGTGGACCTCGCTGCAGTTCTCGAGCGTCTGAAAACCGTGCGCACAGCCGCGCGGTATGAACAGGCAGCGCGCTCCGTCGGCGCTCAGCTCGACGCCCACCCACCGCCGGTGGGTGGGCGAACGTGGCCGCAGGTCTACGGCCACGTCGAAGATCCGTCCGCGCGTGCAGCGGACGAGCTTGTCCTCCTCGTGAGGGTCCGTCTGGTAGTGCAGTCCCCGCAACGTGCCGGCCAGCCGATTGAAGGAGACGCTGCACTGCGCGACCCGCGGCTCGAGACCGTGAGCGGCGAACAGCTCCGCGTCGAACGTGCGGGTGAAGGACCCGCGCTCGTCGACGTGTGGTTCGAGCTCGACGATGGCCACCCCCGGAAGCTCTGTCGGGTGAACGATCACGGTCGCGGTTCGGCTCAGCCGCTCGGGCGAGCGAGAGCAGGGGGCTCAGGTCCCCGCGTCGGCTTGTCTAACGCTTGAAGGTCTGTTGTGGGGGGTCCATGGGGGGAGCCTGCTCCCCCCATGCTCAGAGCAGGCATCCGCGGCAGCTCCTGTGCGTACCACTCATAGGTGGCTTCCAGGCCACGCCGCAGATCCCACGCCGGCGTCCAGCCGAGCTGCTCGGAGATGGCGCTCGAGTCCAGCCACTGGCGCGATATCTCACCGTGTGGGGTGCCGCGCCCGCGTACATCCGGCTCGTCGCTGCGCCCGGCGATCTCCATGAGCTGCCCGACCACCTCCAGGACGGCCACCGGGCGTCCGATGCTCGCGTTCCACGCGCGCCCGTGCAGCTCGGGGCGATCGAGCGAGCCGGCCACGGCCAGGTAGGCCGCGACCGCGTCCTCGGCGTACAGGAAGTCGCGCTCCATCAGTCCGTCCGATCTGATCACCGGCCGCTCCCCCGCCAGCAGCGCCCCGGCGGTTCCCGGGATCAGACGGGAGAAGTTCATGTCCCCTCCGCCGAACACGTTGCCGAACCGCGTGACGGCGACCGGCAATCCAAACGTGTGGGCGTACGAGCGGGCGACGATGTCGGCGCATGCCTTGGAGGCGTCGTAGGGGTAGCGCGGCTGCAGCGCGCTGTCCTCCCGGTAGGGAAGATCCTCGTGCACGCCGTACGCCTTGTCGGTCGAGGCCACCACGACCTTCTGGAGTGGCTCCTCGGCGAGGCGGCAGGCCTCCAAGAGGTTCCACGTCCCGCGAGCATTGACCTCGTAGGTGCTCAGGGGCGAGGTCGTGGCCGACCCCACGATCGTCGCAGCCGCGAGGTGAAACACCGCCTGGATGGCGTGCTCGTCGATCGCCCTGCTCAGCGATCCCGCATCCTCCAGGTCGGCCGGCACAGGGGCGCAGCGATCGTGCAGCCCGCGCAGGCGATAGCGCGAGTGCTCGGCCGCCGGGCGGTCCAGGACAAACACCTCCGCACCCTCGTCAAGCAGCCGCTCGGCGACCCACGAGCCGATGAAGCCCTGGGCTCCCGTGAAGAGCACGCGCGTCCCCGTCCACGTGCCGCCGTCGATGTGCTCGTCCACGCCTGGGATGGTACGGAGAATCCGCCGGCGATTCAGGCGCCTCCCCGCCGGACCGTGACGCGGACGTAAGCGATGCCCCTGGGTGTCGTCAGACGGGGACGAAGAACTGGCCGTCGATCCGGCGGATCGTGGCGAGGTCGGGCTCCTCGCGCAGCCGCCGCTGGAAGGCCGGCTCCTCCCACGGGTCCCAGGGGGCGCTGATCAGCCTGCCCGTGATCCCCCGGGCCTCCTCGCTGAGTAGGAACGCGGTCAGCTCGGCCGCGCGCCGCGCCGGCACCCCGCCGTCGTCGAGCTGGCGCTCGGTGCTCGCGAAGTAGCCCTCGCCGGCCAGGTCGGGGCCGGCGTTCAGGGTGGCGGCGTGGATGCCGGTGGCGACGAAGCCGGGCGAGACCGCGTTGACCCTCACTCCGCGCTCGGCGAGCTCGAGGGCAAGGTTCTCCGAGAGGCGCACGACGGCGGCCTTGGACGTCGCGTAGGCGTCGTACCTGGGCTGCGGTGATGTCGCTCCTCCGCCCGCGAACGTGACCACGGCGCCTCGCGCTGCCTCCAAAGAGGCGATGCAGTGGTGCACCGCCAGCAGCGTGCCGAGCACGTTGACGCGCATCGTCGCCCAGAACTCCTGTGGCGCGTAGGACCCGACCGGGCCGACCGGGGCCAGCACGGCGGCGGCGCTCACCAGCCCGTCGATCCCCTCCAGCGCCCCCTCCTCCGCTGCCGCTCTCCAGCCCGCTTCGTCTCCGACGTCCAGCGCCAGGGCGCGGTGGCCCTCTCCGGGCAGCTCCGCCACGGCCTCCTCCACATCCGCGCGGCTACGCGCCACCACGACCACGGCGGCACCGCGCTTGGCCAGCAGGCGCGCGACCTCCCCGCCGATGCCTCGGCTGCCGCCGGTGACGAGGATCCGTCGACCCTTGAGATCCGGATGCTCAAACAAGGGGCACACCTTAGACCGCTCGGTGGGGCCTACGCGGCTGGCGCCTAGAGGCTGGCGAGCCGGGCCCTCTTCTTCGGTCGGGGGCGCAGCAGTCAATGGGAGGCTGGCGAGCCGGGCCTCTTCTTCGGTCAGGGGCGCACCAGTCAATGGGAGGCTGGCGAGCCGGGCCCCTCTTTTTCAGTCACGATGCACGGGTGGTCCGCTACCGCGCACGTGCGTGAGGCTGCGCCTCTACCACCACCCCGACGGCGCCCGCGTCGCCTACCGCGAGCTCGGCGCCGGTCCTCCGCTCGCGCTGCTGCACTCCGCGATGCTCTCCCACCTGGAGTGGGAGCCCGTCGCGCGGCGGCTGGCCGAGCGCTTCCGCGTGGTGCTCCCCGACCTGCCGCTGCACGGGGACTCCGAGGACCGGCCCCGCCACCCCTACACGCTCGACTGGTTCGCCGACGTGCTCGGCGGCTTCGCCGCCGACGTGCTCGGGCCGCGACCGCTGATCGCCGGCCACGACATCGGCGCGGAGATCCTCTTGCGCGCGGTTGCCACCGGGCGCCTCGTCCCCTCGCGCATGGTGCTGATGCCCAACCGCCTGCACCGCCCCGAAGCGCACGCCCGGCTGCGCGCCGTCTGGCGGATGGCCGCCCGCGCGGGCGCCGTTCCCGGCGCCGACCGCGTGCTCACCCACGCCGCGCCGATCGTGTTCTCTCCCTCGCTCGGGCTGCGCCTCTCCGCACGCGCTGAGCCCACCGCCCGCGACCTCGTGCGCCACGCCTTCGCCGACGTTCCCGGCAATCCCAGCCTTGCCCGCTCGTGGGCCAAGTTCGCTCGCCGCTGGCCGCGCGGACCCCAAGCCCAGCTGCTCGACCTCTACCCCGAGCTGAAGATGCCCGTGCTGTTGCTGTGGGCCGACTGCGATCGTCTGCACCCGCTCGCGGGCGCCGAAGAGACGCTTGAGCTGCTGCCCGCCGCCCAGCTGCGGGTGCTGTCCGGGACGGGCTTCCTGATCGCCTACGACGACCCCGTCGGGCTCGCGCGGGAGCTCGTTGCGTTCTGCGGGTGATGCGCCCACCGCGCACGAGTGCGTTTCGCCCGGCACATGGATAACGTCTGGTCCCGCCACGCGAACGCCGCGGCGGCCGGTAGGCCGCTCTCCAAAAGACAACCCTAGAACGGCCACACGTCCGGCCCCAAAGGAGAACCGCATGACCGAGAAGCAGTTGTGGGGCGGGGAGACCGCCAAGGCCGTGGAGAACTTCCCGATCTCCGGGGAGACCGTGCCGGTCGCCGTGGTGCACTGGCTTGCGCGCATCAAGGGCGCCTCAGCGGCGGTCAACGGGGAGCTCGGGCTGCTCGACAAGCGCCGCGCTGCTCGCATCGAGAAGGCCGCCGCCGAGATCGCCGCCGGCAAGCACGACGCGCAGTTCCCGATCGACGTCTTCCAGACCGGCTCGGGCACTTCGACCAACATGAACGCCAACGAGGTGATCGCCGTGCTCGCGGGCGAGAACGTGCACCCCAACGACCACGTCAACATGGGGCAGTCCTCCAACGACGTCTTTCCCTCCGCCGTGCACCTGGCGGCGCTCGATCTCGCCCAGAGCGAACTGCTGCCCGCGCTCCGTCAGCTGGAGCGCTCCTTCGCGAGGAAGGCCAAGAGCTTCCAGAACGTCGTCAAGGCCGGCCGCACCCACCTGATGGACGCCGTCCCGGTGACCCTTGGGCAGGAGTTCGGTGGGTACGCCGCCCAGCTCGCGCTCGCCCAGGAGCGCGTGCGCTCCGCGCTTGAGCACGTCGGGCAGATCCCGCTCGGCGGTACCGCCACCGGCACGGGGCTCAACACTCACCCGCGCTTCGCCGAGCGGGTGCGCGCGCGGCTGAAGAAGGACTCCGGCCTGCGCCAGATCGCCCCGCCGCTCGATCCCTTCGAGGCGCAGGCCAACCGCGATGCGCTCGTCGAGCTCTCCGGTGCGCTGAAGGTGATCGCCGTATCTCTCACCAAGATCGCCGGCGACCTTGCTTTGATGGGCTCCGGCCCGCGTGCGGGCATCGGCGAGCTCTACCTGCCGGAGCTGCAGAAGGGCTCCTCGATCATGCCGGGGAAGGTCAACCCGGTGATCCCCGAGGTGGTGCTCCAGGTCTGCGCGCAGGTGATCGGCAACGACACTGCCGTCACCGTCGGCGGGATGCAGGGCCAGTTCGAGCTCAACGTCCGTATTCCCCTGATCGCGCGCAACCTGCTCTCCTCGCTGCGCCTGCTCACGAGCGCCTCGCGCGTGTTCGCCGAGAAGTGCGTCGACGGCATCCGCGCGAACAAGGCGGGGACCGACGCCTCCGCCGGGGCCACGCTCGCCGTGTCCACGGCTCTGAACGGGGCGATCGGCTACGACCTGGGGGCTGCGATCGTCAAGGAGGCCACCGACTCCGGGCGCCCGTTGCGCGAGGTCGCGCTCGAGCATGGCGTGGACCCCAAGCTCTACGACGCCACGATCGACCTGCGCAAGATCGCGCGGGGCAATCGGGCGCGGTGAAGAGAGCCGGCGAGGCGGCACGGCGCCGGAGGGGCCGATCGATCTGCTGCACAAACGCGCACTTAGTTCGACGGAGCTGATCGGCCGTACGCTCGCGGGATACCGCGTCGATGCCCTCGTGGGACAGGGGGGCACGGGGCTGGTCTACCGTGCGACGCAGCTCTCGCTGGAGCGCATCGTCGCGCTCAAGGTGATCGCGCCTCAGTTCGCCTCCTCGGAGAGCTTCCAGCAGCGCTTCCGCCAGGAGGCGTACATGGCTGGGACGATCGAGCATCCGAACATCCTGCCCCTCTATGAGGCGGGCGAGGCCGAGGGCCTGCTGTACATCAGCATGCGCTTTGTCCAGGGAACCGACATGGCGGCGCTGCTGCAGCGCGAGACTCTGCTCGCGCCGCGGCGCGCCGTGCGGATCGTCGAGCAGGTCGCAGCCGCGCTCGACGCGGCCCACCACCGGATGTTGGTGCACCGCGACGTCAAGCCCGCCAACGTGCTCATCAGCCGCCCCGGCGAGCGTGAGCACGTCTATCTGGCCGACTTCGGGCTGGCTCAGAACCGCGCGATCACAGTTACGAGCCCAGGGCACTTCGTCGGCACGCTCCGCTATGCGCCCCCCGAGCAGATCCAGGGCTCGCAGGTTGGCCCGTATACCGACGTCTATGCGCTGGGCTGCGTCCTCTACCACGCGCTCACCGGCGCGCCCCCGTTTGAGCGCGAGGGCGACGCGGCCCTCATATATGCCCATTTGATGAATCTCGCGGCGCCGATCTCTGCCCGAATGCCCGCGCTCGCGGCGTTCGATCCGGTGATCGTGAAGGCGCTCGCGAAGGACCCCGAAAAGCGCTTCGCCTCCGCCGGGGCGCTCGCCGCCGCCGCGCTGGAGGCCTGTGAGGAGGTCCCTCTGTCCGAGGCAACGATCCCTGCGATCCCCCGCCCGCCGTCCCCGGCTGCAGACCTCGGGCCGGCATTCCCGGCTCCCTCATCGTCGCCTGGCGACACAGTGCCGGACGCTCGGGCGGCGCCGTCTGCATCCACACCCATCGCCATCGGAGCGCCCACCCAAGCAGGCGAACGCACGGCGTTGGCGGGCAGCTCAGGGGCACCTCCCTCCCAGCCGCCGCCGCTCACGTGGCCTCCGCCCCCGCCCGAGGACTGGCGCCCGAGCGAGGTCCAGCTGCAGCCCCTCTACCGTCCGATCCGCATCCCGCTCGATGCCCAGTTCCGCTACGTCCACGAGCCGCTCGTGGGAGACGGCCAGGCGGTGCCCTTTCTGGGCAACGACCGCGCCGTGGCCGCGCTGGCAGAGCGGATCGAGTACTCGACCGGCGGAGCGTTCCTCGTGACCGGCTTTCGCGGCGTGGGTAAGAGCACCGTGATCCGCCGTGCCGTCGAGGAGATGCGCAAGGCGGCCCAGCCGGGGGCGGAGGTGCTGGCGGTCTATCTCAACGTGGCCAGACCCACTGAGGTCGACGAGCTGCTGTTTCAGATCGTCCGCCGGCTGTTCGAGGCGCTGAGCGACGAGCAGGTGCTCGACAATCTCAACCCGGAGGTCAAGCGCTCGCTGCTCGTGGCCTACACCCGCACCTCGCTGTCGTTCAAGGAGAGCCGCTCGAACACCACCGAGCGCAGCGGCGCAGCGTCCCTGGGCGCGGGCAGTCTGCCGGTACTGGGAGGGCTTGGGCCCAAGCTCGATCTCTCGGGCAAGCGCTCCAGCGCGCTGGCCACCGAGGTGTCCTTCCTGGCCTACTCGGACACCGACGCCGAGCACGATTTCCTACGGATCGTCACGCACATCCGCCGAGCCGAGAACAGCTCGCGCACAGGCCTGCGCGCGCGACTCGCACGCCGGCGATCCCCGCCGTGGGCAGGCAAGCTGGTGGTCGTGATCGATGAGCTCGACAAGCTCACCGACAGCGAGGACGGCAAGCGCTGTCTGGATGTCCTCCTGTCGAGCCTCAAGAACCTGTTCACCGCGGCCGGGGTGCACTTCCTGTTCGTGGGCGGCCCCGACCTGCACGGGATTGCCCAGCAGGCCAGCTACCGCGGCAACAGCGTGTACGAGAGCGTCTTCAGCTGGCAGCTTTACATCCCGTGTGTGTGGCGCGCCACCGAGCGCCTGCTGGAGGCGATTACGGCCGGGCGGACCTACAAAGTCGAGGGGCTCGCGGAGCTGCGCGACTATCTGGAGTTCAAGTCGCGGGGCATTCCGCGCCTGCTGCTGATGGAGCTCAATGCGCTCGTGCACTGGAGCGATGGGGTGCCGATCGTCAACCTCGAGGCCTCAGAGGTGGCGCGCGTGGAGTTCTACGCCGGGCTTCAGCGCACGCTGGCGGACTTCCTGGCTCCCGATCAGGAGCTGCGCCCGTTTGCGGTCCCGATCGACGAGGATCGCTGGCGTCTCGGCGCGTACTACATCACCGATTGGATCCTGCGCAGCCAGCGGAGGAGCTTCACGATCCAGGACATCGCAAAGACCGGGGAGGACGCGAGCGTCGAGACGAACGTCGACCCGCTGCTGGTGCGCGACCCTCGCAAGGTGCAAGAGCTGCTCGACCACCTCCTCGAGCGGGACATCGTGGAGCGCATCGACCGGGATCTCGCCCAGCAGACCTACGTCGGCGACCTGCCCGGAGGCGAGGTCTCCTCCTACCGGATCTCCGCGCACGTGCATCAGCGCCTGGCGGGCTTCGCGCGCTCGAGCGAGCGCGAGCGCGCCGACCTCGGGGCTGCTTCCGTCGCTTCCGGGGGCGCCGCGCAGAGAGGCCCACAGGGCGAGCCGCTCCACCGCCGGCAGTGGGGTCCCGCGACGCTCGGGGTCGTCGCGGACGGACGCTTCGAACTGGTCGAAGAGATCGACCGCAGCTCGACTACGCGCTCCTACCGCGCGATCGACACGGTCTGGGGCGACGTCGTAACGATCAAGCTGCTCGATGCGCCTGGCGCCGGCGTTGCAGCGTTTGCGCGGGCGCGCTTGCTGCGTGAGATCAGGCTGGCAGCCAGATTGAGGCATCCCAACATCGCCGCCATGCGCGAGCACTTCGTGGAATCCGACGGTCGGTCGGGCATCGTGTTGGATCATGTCGTGGGGCCTTCGCTGGCGCAGGTGTGCAGCGGGCGCCGCCTGCCGGCGAAGCCGGCGATCGGCATTGCGCTCGAACTGCTGGGTGCGCTCGACTACCTGGAGAGCCAGCACATCGCGCGCATCGACCTCAAGCCGCATAACGTCGTACTGGCCGAAGGCGAGAGGCCGGTGATCGTCGACTTGGGGCTGGCCAAGCAGGTCGCTCCGGCGAGCGCGGATCACGCCATCACGGGGGGCGAGACGTCCGTGGGTACACCCGCCTACATGGCCCCCGAGCAGATCCTTGGAGGGCCGGTGGACATTCGCGCCGATCTCTACAGCCTGGCGCTGATCCTCGTCGAGATGCTCACCGGCCGCCCCGCGCGCGCACGGGAGCCAGAGGAAAGCCCGGTCGCAATGCTGCAGCGGCTGCTCACCGCCGACCTCGACCTGAGTGGGCTGGCCGTCTCTGAGGAGCTGCGCAAGGTGCTCGAACGCGCCTTGCAGCGCGAGCCCAAGGCGCGCTACGCGCATCCCGCCGAGCTGCGCGACGCGCTGCGCCTGACACCCGAGGGCAGGACCGAGCAGGCGCAGGTGTAGCGAGAGGCGCTGTGGCAGCTAGAGGCGCAAGTGTGGATGCACACCACGGCGCTCATCGCCTACAGAGTGGGATCAGTCCGCGGGCAGTGTTTTGAACATCAGTCCGCGGGCAACGCTTTGAACAGCCTCGCCACGACCCGCTCGGCGGGCTTCGGCTGGCCGGCGTAGTCGAACAGGCCCTTCCCGTTGATCCCTTCGATCAGCTTCACGTGGGGCAGCTCGCGGCGCACGGAGCCCCCGTTGTAGGTGGGGGTCTCGGCGAAGTCGCGCAGCACCCACACCAGCATTCCGCTGAGCGCCGAGTCCGCCTCGTAAATCGCTATGTGCCGGGTCAACAGGTGCGACTGGAAGCCATACCCCCCCGGCCGGTTGGGCTTGTTGAGCGCATTGGCTTCGGCGCCGAACTCGCTGATGATCTGGACTTTGCCCGCGAAGGTTCGGTGCATCGCCCGCAGGCGTCCGCGGATGAACTTGGCGAGCTGCTTGGGCTTGTCGTGGACGTCCTGGTACCACCCCGAGTAGTCGGTCTCCGAGACCGCGTCCACGTCGCCGAACAGCGGCCCCGCGCGCCTTGGGGGGTGCAGGCCCCACACGTCCACCGCCACCATCCGCCCGGGGTCGTAGGCGTGCAGCCACTGCGCCATCGCCTCCACGTACTGCGCCTGGCCGCCGGGGTGGCCGTTGCCGGCGAGCTCGTTGGTGAGGTTCCACGCGATCACCGAGGGGTGCCACTGCTCCGCCGTCGCCGCCGTCCGCACGTCTTCCTGCGCCCGGTCGGCGAGCGCGGGCGTGATCCCCGTCCAGTCCCCCGAGGGGTCGTTCGGGCCCACCCCCTGCCACACCACGATTCCCGCTGCGTCCAAGCGTTCCAACATGCTCGAAGGGAGGGGGTGCTGGGAACGCGTGGCGTTCGCCCCGATCTCCCGTAGCTCCCGCACCAGCGCCGCTTCCTCGGCCGGGCCCAACGCTTCGCCGTGCCCTTGAGCTTCCATCTGGATCGAAGCCCCGTGCAGCGTCAGTGGCTGCCCGTTGAGGTACATCCGACCCCCGCCCCACGTGAGCTGGCGCAGGCCCACGCGCGCGGTGTAGCCGCTCTCCCCGGGCACCGTCAGCGCGAGGTCGTACAAGTTGGGGCTCCCCGGCGCCCACTCCGCCGGTTCGGGGATCGTCACCGTGGCGCTCGCTCTCACCGTCTGTTCTGCTCCTACCGCCTGCGCGGGGAAGCTCACCGGGATCGTGCGGCCCGCTCCACTGAGCGTGCCCTGGGGGGCGATCGTGCGCGCCGGCCCGTCGTTGCGCACGTCCACGCTCAGCTGCACCGTGGCCGTCTGCGCGCGAGGGCTGTCCGGGGTGAGGGTGGTCTGGATCGTGGGGTTCGACAGCTCGCTCGCCCCGAGCTCCCGCACGCTCACCGAGCCGTCGATTCCGCCGAAGTTGAACCACGTGCGGTGAAAGCCCCCGTGGGTCTGCACCAGGGGGTCGCGCCAGTTCACGCGCACCACCACCGTGTGCGTCCCCGCGGCCACCGCGCTGCGCAGTTCGAAGGGCAGGTCGAAGCCCACGTGCGAGCCCAGGGGCTGCCCGTCGAGCCACACTTCCGCGACGTAGCTGACCGACTGGAAGCTCACCGCGTACGTCCCCGCCGCGGGCGCCGTGAAGGTCGTGCGGTACCACGCCACCGAGCCTTCGTAGCTCGGCACCGCCGCGAGCCCTTTGACAGGGGTGGGGTTCACCGTGTTGGGCACCGTCACCTCCGTGCCCCCGAAACCCCCTGCGGGCCAACCCTCGAGGACCCCCAGATCGCCAGGATCGGGGCTCATCGTCCAATTGGTCAGAGCCACCTGGCCCCCGGGGCCTTCGTCGAGGCCGGAGCTGCTCGCCGGCGCGCCCAGCGCAAACGCCAGTAAGGCGGCTAGGCCCGCGATCGCTCTCTTGCCGGGGACGCCGTTTGACACGCGGCGTCCATTGTGCCGGGCTCGCCGCTGCTTTTCGCCGGCTGCACCCCCGCTTTCACCGACTGCACCCCCGCTTTTACCGCCTTGCCCAGCATCCCCTCCAGCAGGCGCCGCGCGCCGGCCTTCGCTAGGGGTTCGTTGAGGTTGCCGCACTTGGGCGACTGCACGCAGGAGGGACACCCAGCGCGGCAGGGGCACTCCGCGATCAGGCGGTGGGCGTCGCGGCAGAGCTCCTCGAAGCGCAGGAACGCCGCACGGGTGATCCCGACGCCGCCGGGGTGGCCGTCGTAGATGAAGATCGCCGGTCCCCCGGTCTGGGGGTGGAAGTTGGTGGAGAGCCCGCCGATGTCCCACCGGTCGCACATCGCGATCAGCGGCAGCACCGCGATCTGGGCGTGCTCGGCGGCGTGCAGCGCGCCGAGCGCATCGGCGTCGAGCGCCTTGAGGTCAAGCGCCTCAGGGTCGAGCTCGAACCAGAGGGCCTGCGTGGAGAAGCTGGTCTCGGGCAGGTCGAGCGTGACGAGGTCGAGCTGTGCGTGGTCCACGAGGCGGCGGCGCTGGTAGGCGAGCACCGTCTCGGTGACGCTGACCTCCCCGAAGGAGAGTGCGACCCCGAGCGTCTCGCGGCGGTCGAGCACGCTCTCGATGGTGGTGTCGGTCTCGCGCTTGGGCTGGGTGTACCACCCGCCGTCGAACGGCGCCACGAGCGCGCGGCGGCGCTCCAGGTCGAGCTCCTGCACCTCGTAGGAGCGCCCGAGGTGCATGTAGATCGCGCCCTGGTGCACGGTGGAGTGGGCGCGCGCGGCCTCG
Organism: uncultured Solirubrobacterales bacterium; assembly: GCA_963703395.1. Taxonomy (GTDB): domain Bacteria; phylum Actinomycetota; class Thermoleophilia; order Solirubrobacterales; family Solirubrobacteraceae; genus Palsa-744. The sequence continues at coordinate 3,574,200 of OY969817.1, forward strand.
GTGGTGCCCAGCAGCTCCCCGGAGGAGGTGTCCACGATCCCAAAGTTCTCGAGCGAGGCAGAGCGCAGGGAGACGGCCGCGGCGGGATACTCGCCGGGGTTGCGAGGGACGTAGGCGGGTGGGTGGGTTCCAGATCTTCGCCGCAGCCGGCCACTGTTTACGAGCATCTCCGCGTAGGCCTCCCAGCGCGGTCCGAGCACCCCCGCGTCCTCACCGGAGAGGGGCCCCTCGAAGGCGGCGCAGAGGAGGTGGGCGAGGTGGATCTGGGGACTCTCGTGGTCGAGGATCGCGGCCTCCACGGGCCGTTCCAGGAACTCGTCGGGGTGGCGGCAGAAGAACTGGTCCAGCGCGTCCTCCCCAGCGACGTACACCGCGAGGCCGCGCCCGCGCCGCCCGGCGCGCCCCCACATCTGGCGCAGGGACGCGACGGTGCCGGGGAAGGTGACGACCACGGCGGCGTCGAGCTCGCCGATGTCGATCCCCAGCTCCAGGGCGTCCGTCGTTATCACGGCACGAAGCTCCCCCCGCATCAGGCGGCCCTCGAGCTCGCGGCGCTGTTGGGGGGTGTACCCGGCGCGGTAGGGGACCACGAGGTCGGCAAGCCCGGGGTCTTTGCCTTCGAGCTCCTCCCGCACGAGCCGGCTGAGCAACTCGACGCCCTTGCGAGACTTCATGAAGCAGATCGCGCGCGCGCCGTCGCGCACGAGGCGAGCGAGCAGCTCGGCGGCCTCGCCCAGCGCGGAGCGCCGCGCGCCGAGCGCAGCGTCGGTCAGGGGGGGGTTCCACATCGCGATCTGCCGCCGCGGGGCGGGGGAGCCGTCCTCGTCGATCAGCCCGATGCCGTCCAGGCCGGTGAGCCGCTCGGCGAGCTCGAGCGGGTTGGCGATCGTGGCGGAGGCGAGCAGGAAGCGCGGCTCGGTCGCGTACGCGGCGGCGATCCGGCGCAGGCGGCGCAGGACGTTGGCCACGTGAGAGCCGAACACGCCGCGGTAGACGTGGGCCTCGTCGACCACGACGACGGCGAGGTTCGCGAAGAAGTTGGCCCACGCTTCGTGGTGGGGGAGGATGCCGAGGTGGAGCATGTCGGGGTTGGTGAGCACGACGTTGGCGCGGCGGCGGATCTGGGTGCGGGCCTCGCGGGGGGTGTCGCCGTCGTAGATCGCGGGCCGCAGCCGCTCGCCGAGGCCGAAGCGGTGCAGCGCGCGCGCCTGGTCCTGGGCGAGGGCCTTGGTGGGGTAGAGGTAGAGCGCGCGCGCGTGGGGGTCGCGGCAGAGGACGTCGAGGGTGGGGAGGTTGAAGCACAGCGACTTGCCCGAGGCGGTCCCGGTGGTGACGATCAGCGGCCGCTCCCACGCGGCGTGCAGGGCGCGCGCCTGGTGGGAGTAGAGCCGCTCGATGCCCGCGCGCCCCAGTGCGGCCAGCACCTCGGGGTGGAGCTCCGCGGGGGGATCCACTGGAGGGGAACCCGCCCGCCCCTGGGGGCTCGCCGACCCTTCGCGAGCCTCGCGCACGAGCCGCCCATCGGCGCGGCCCTCGTCGAGCAGGGCGCTCCAGGGCTCGATCGTGCGCTCTATCGCCACCGCTTGCGATAGTAGAGGCGATGGCGGGCTCGACTGCGGAAAAGTGGGCGCGAGAGCGCACTTTCCACCATTCGCTCTACTCCGTGGAGCGGATCGCGCGCGAGCGCGCGGGGTCCGTGTCGGTGTGCCTGCCGGCGAAGGAGTGTGCGGGAACGGTGGGGGCGATCGTTGGAGAGCTCGTGAAGCTGCGGGAGGCCGGGGCGATCGACGAGATCGTGGTGGTGGACGCGGCCTCGGCGGACGGGACGGCGGCCGTGGCGGAACGGGCGGGGGCGGTGGTGCGCCAGGAGGCGGAGCTGCTCCCCCAGTTCGGAGCGGTGCTGGGCAAGGGGGACGCGATGTGGCGCGCGCTGTCGGTCCTGGAGGGAGACGTGGTGTGCTACCTGGACGCAGACACCGAGGGCTTTCAGGGGCACTTCGCGACGGGCTTGCTGGGCCCGCTGGTATGCGAGGAAGGGGTGGAGTTCGTGAAGGCGTTCTACCGGCGTCCCTTCGAGCAGGGCGGGGTGACGGTGGCTGAGGGCGGGGGGCGCGTGAACCACCTGACGGCGCGCCCGGCGCTCGCGCTCTTCTACCCGGATCTCGCCGGCGTGCGCCAGCCGCTCGCGGGGGAGGTGGCGGCGCAGCGGGAGCTCTTGGGGCGCCTGCCGTTTGCGACGGGCTACGGGGTGGAGATCGCAATGGTGATCGACGTGTGGCGGGAGGTCGGCCTGGAGGGGATGGCGCAGGTGGACCTCGAGGTGCACCGCAACCGTCACCAGCCCCTGGAGGCGCTCGCCCCGATGGCGTACACGGTGCTTGCAACGATCGCCCGGCGCCTGGCGCGCGAGGGGCGCTTCGCCGAGCTGGAGAACGAGCCGCCGCTCGAGCGCCCGCCGCTCGAGACCGTCGGAGTCGCCTGAACCGTGGTGCGGGCACGAAGTGTGCGCGGGGGCGTGCGGCGGTGAGCGTGCGCTGCCTGTACCTGGACCTGGACAGCACGCTGCTCGGGAAGGGCGCGTCGCTGCTGCACGACGGTGAGGGGCAGGTCTCGATCGAGGGGGTGCGCGCGGTGCAGGCGTGCCTGCGGGCGGGTGTGGAGGTGGTGCTGATGTCGGGTCGCCGCCGCGCGCAGCTGGCGGAGGACGCGCGCCTGTTGGGTCAGGGCTCCTACATCTACGAGGCGGGGGCGTGCGTCGTGCTCGACGGGGAGGAGCACTGGCTGACGGGCGCCATGCGCCCGGGGGAACTGACGATCGCCCAGCAGATCGAGCGCTCGGGGGCGCCCGCGCTGCTGCTGGAGCACTACGCGGGCCGCTTGGAGCACCACGACCCGTGGCACACCGAACGCGAAGTGTCGCACCTGTTCCGCGGCCTGGTGGACGCGGGCGAGGCGGACGGGGTGCTCGCGGAGCATGGCTACGAGGGCCTGCGGCTGGTGGACAACGGCTCGGTGAGCCGGCGCTCCCCCGCCCTGGAGGGCCTGCCCCAGGTACGGGGCTACCACCTGGTGCCGGCGGGAGCCTCGAAGGCGGCGGCCGTGGCCTTCCACCGCCGCGCGCGGGGGTACGCGCGGAGAGAGACATTCGCGGTGGGCGACTCGCGCGAGGACCTGGCGAGCGCGGCCCACGTGCACACCTTCTGGCTGGTGGCCAACGCGGTGCAGCACGACCCGACGATCCAGGAGGCGCTCGCCGAGCGCGAGAACGTGCGCGTGTGCGAGGCGGCCCACGGCGCGGGGGTCTACGAGGCCGTGGTACAGACGCTCATGTTGCTGCGGACGTAGGGCCGCCAGCCCTGAGAGCCAGTCGGGTAAGAAACAGCGTTACGCAGCTGCGTAGCTTGCTTCCTTCAATGGTGAAGGCGCCCACTCGCGCGTTGATGGTCGGGAGGCAGCGGTAGCTTTGTCGCTTTGTTTCTAAGAATTCGCACCGTACTGTGTCGAGCATGAAAGAAGTTGATCGGCCTTATCGGTGAAGCGGATGAGCCTCCTCGATGACCCACGCGTCTACGACCTGCTGCAGGTGGTGGCCCTGCGCCATGTGACCGCGCGGCGACTGGAAGACGTGTTTAGCGCCGCGGCAGGTCAGACGGTCCTCGACGTCGGTGCGGGCACGGGCAATCTCGCGCGTGTGCTGCCGCCCGACACCACCTACTGGGCACTCGATCCCGACCCGGAGAAGCTGCGGCGCCTCGAGCGCAAGATCCCCGACGCACGTTGCCTGCGGCGCTCGGCTGTCGATACGGGCCTGGAGGACGCGGCCGTCGACTGGACCGCACTGATAACGGTCGCCCACCACCTCGACGATGCACAGTTCGAGCAGACGATCGCCGAGATGGCTCGCATCACGCGTCACCGGATGGTCTTTGTCGACCCACTGGCGGCCGACAGGTGGGGGGTTCAGCGGTTGATATTGCGGTATGACCGGGGATCCTATGCGCGTTCGATGGAGGCGATGGTGGACGCTTTGCTTGTTCACTTCGAGCTTGAGCGAGTCGCGCACTACCGGACGGTCCAGGACCTGTTTCTCTGCGTCTGTCGGCCGATTGGCAAGACTGCAACACATGCAGCACTGCACGTGACGGCCGACAGCGCCACGGCGTGAAGCTGAGCGCAGTCATCGCGTGCTACGGCGACGCTCCGGCGGTGCCCATCATGTACGAACGCCTGCGCAGGACGTTCGGCGAGATCGGCGCCGACTACGAGATCGTCTTCGTCAACGACGGCAGCCCGGACAACGCGCGAGAGGTGCTGGCCGAGCTCGCCCGCCGCGATCCCAAGGTGGTGGTCGTCAACCACACGCGTGCTTTCGGCTCCCAGAGCGCGTTTACCAGCGGGATGCTGATCGCGACCGGAGACGCGGTCGTGCTGCTCGACGGAGACCTGCAGGATCCGCCCGAGATCATCCCGCGATTCGTGGAGCAGTGGCGTGAGGGGTTCGACATCGTGTACGGCGTGCGGGTCGAGCGCGAGACGACGGCGTTCATGCGCCGAGCCTACAAGCTCTTCTACCGTCTCTTTCGCCGGCTCTCCTATGTCAATATCCCACTTGACGCGGGCGACTTCGGACTGCTCGATCGCCGTGTCGTCGATGCACTGAACAACCTGCCCGAGTCGCATCGTTTCATCAGGGGGTTGCGTGCGTGGGTGGGTTTCCGCCAGGCTGGAGTGCCGTACGTACGACCGGAGCGCATGTTTGGCAGGAGCACCAACTCTCTGGTCAAGAACGTCGGTTGGGCGCGTCGGGCGATCGTCTCGTTCTCCTACGTGCCGCTCGATCTGATCGCCTGGCTCGCTCTGGTCACGGTGGGTGTCTCGTTCGTCGGGCTCGTGGCGCAACTCGTACTGCGGGTCGCCGACCCGAGCCTTGCTCCCAAGGGCTTCACCACGCTGATCGTCGGCATGTTGTTCATCGGCGGCGTTCAGCTGCTGTGCCTCGCGATCATCGGCTCATACGTGGCGCACATCTATGAGGAGAGCAAGCATCGCCCACCCTTCCTGGTCGAGAGCGTCCTCAACGCCCCCACCCAGGCCCCCACGGATGATGGAGCCGCCGCTGCCATCCGGGACGGGTCGGCGAAAAAAACCGAGCAGGTTCCACAGGGGTCGCGGAAGCCCGAGCGGGTCCCACAGCCGTGACGCGTGGTCGCGACACGGTGCTGCCCGAGATGCACCCCACGCGCTGCGCGATCTGCGACCGCGAGGGCGGCGCGGCAGAGCGCTGGCCCGCGACCTTCGACCTCGAGGCGTTCAGCGCCCGCGTCTTCTCGGCCCGGCGTCTGCCCGACCGTGTCCACTACCGGATGGTCACCTGCGACACCTGTGGCCTCGTGCGCTCGGATCCGGTCGCAAACGAGGACCTGCTTGCGCGGCTCTACGCGTCGAGCAGCTTCGATTACGGTCGAGAGGTGGAGTCGATCCAGGCGACCTACGGTCGCGCGCTGAGCTGGCTGGAAGCGCGCTCGCCGCGACGCGAGGCGCTGCTTGAGATCGGCTGCGGAAACGGTTTCTTCCTGCAGCAGGCGCGCCGGCAGGGCTGGAGGGAGGTGCGTGGCGTGGAGCCGAGTGCCGATGCTGTGGCAAAGGCGCCACCCGAGCTCGACGGCGCGATTGTGCGCGACGTGATGCGCAGAGGACTGTTCGCCCCGGAGAGCTTCGATGCTGTGTGCCTGTTCCAGGTGCTCGACCACATCTCCAACCCCGTTGAGCTGCTCGAAGAGTGCCTCGCGGTCTTGCGAGCGGGTGGGCTTATCCTCGCCCTCAACCACAACGTCTGCGCGTGGTCCGCCCGGATGCTCGGCGAGCGAAGCCCGATCGTGGACATCGAGCACACCTACCTGTACTCCCCTGCGACGATGCGCAGCATCTTCGCGAAGGCCGGTTTCACCGATTCGCGCGTACGCAGCGTGCGTAACACCTACAGCCTGGCCTACCTCGGACAGCTTGTTCCGCTGCCTGCGGGGATCAAGTCCAGGCTTCTGCCTGCACTGCGCGCGGGTCCGGTGGGCCGCATACGAGTGACGGCGCCGCTTGGCAACCTGAGCCTGATCGCGCGCAAGCCGGGTTGACCGCCGTGGTGAGAGCCCTCGTCACCGGCGCCGAGGGCTTCCTCGGCGCGAACCTCGTTCGACACCTGACTGCGGCCGGGCACGAGGTGATCGCCCTTTCGCGCCCCGGCGGGGCGCCGTGGCGGTTGGAGGAGATCGCGGCCGAGCTGCGCACGATCGAGCTCGACCTCTGTGACACCGCCGGGGTCGAGCGGGTGGTCGCTGCGACCAAGCCCCAGTGGATCTTCCACCTGGCAGCCCACGGCGCCTACTCCTGGCAGACCGACATCGAGAGGATGATCGGCGTGAACGTCGGGGCCACCGCGGTGCTGCTCACGGCCGCGCGCGCCGCCGAAGTACAGGCGTTCGTCAGCGCGGGCTCCTCCTCGGAGTACGGCCTGAAGCGGCACGCGCCGTTTGAGGGTGAGTGGCTGGAGCCGAACAGCTATTACGCCGTCACGAAGGCCGCGGGCACGCATCTCACTGCGCTCGCCGCGGCGGACGGTCTGCCGGCGGTGACGCTGCGTCTGTACTCCATCTACGGCCCCTGGGAGGATCCCGGCCGTCTCGTGCCAGCACTGGTGCGCGAGGCGACTCACGGCAGGCTCCCGTCGCTGGTCGGCCCGGATACGGCCCGGGACTTCGTGTACGTGGATGACTGTTGCGAGGCGCTGCTGCGCGCGGCGCAGCGTGGTGCGCCCGGCGGCCCCGGCGCAACCTTGAACGTCGGCTCCGGAAGGCAGACGACCCTCGACGAGCTGGTCGGGCTTGCCCGCCGGGCCCTGGGTGTGACAGCGCTCCCCGAGTGGAGCACGATGGAGCGGCGCGAGTGGGACACAAATGTCTGGGTGTCCGACCCGCGCGCCGCTTTTGAGCATCTCGGCTGGAGCGCGTCGACCGGTATCGGCGAGGGCCTCACCCGCACGGCCGCGTGGTTGCGCGAGAAGCCGCGGCTATGGGAGCGCTACGGCGTGGCGGAGGCGCCTGGATCGGCGCTATGGGCCTACCGGGATAGGGCCTCCCGGGGCAGGATAGGCCCTACCGGATAGGCCCTATGCGTGACTGAACTCGTTTGCGATCGTCTCGGCGAGCGAGCGTGCCGATAGGCGATGGGCGTCGTTGAGGAACGGCAGCGTCCCCGTCAGGCCGCGTGGCATCGCCTCGACGGCCCTGCGCTCCAGCCGGCACCTCAGCCCGTGCTCGGCGATCACCTCGGCCACCAACGATCCAAGGCCGCCGGTGCGGTAGTGGGCCTCGACCGTGACGGCGAAGGGCCGGTCTCCCAACAGTTCGAGAAGGTCGTCGATCGGAGCGGGCTGCACGCTGGCGACAACGGCCACCGTCGCGTCGATGCCCTGTCGCTCCAGCAACTCACGCGCCTCCACCGCCTCGCTCGCGATGCTCCCCAGCGCGAGGATCGCCACGTCGCGGCCCTCGCCGATCAACCCGAGGCGTCCGAGCTCGAAAGACCCGTTCAACTCGGGGATCGCGGCGTTCGTCTTGCCGATCCGGAAGTAGACGGGTCCCTCGATCGCGATCGACGCGCGCACGGCTGCGACGGCCTGAGCCGGGTCGGCGGGCGCGATGACGGTCATGTCGGGCTGGGCGCGCATGATCGCGACGTCCTCCAGCGCGTAGTGGGTGACGCCGTTGTGTCCGTAGTCGAGTCCGGCGCCCACTCCGACGATCCGCACGGGCAGTAAGTGCAGCAGCGGGCCGTTGCGGATGAACTCGTAGGGGCGCATCGAGGCGAAGGTGCCGATCGAGTAGACGAACGGCACCAGTCCCCCCTCCGCGAGCCCGGTGGCGAGACCCATCATGTTCTGCTCGGCTACCCCTACATTCACAAATCGCTTACCCAGGCTCGTGGCGAGCGGCTCGAGCACAGTGAAGCCAAGGTCGCCAGTGAGAAAAACGACGCGCGAGTCGGCCTCGGCGATCTCCTGCACTGCGCCGATGAAGGCGTTCCTCATGAGGACCCATCCCGAGGGGAGGGTGCCCGCCGAACTGCGCTCGGCGGGGCGGTCGAGGGTGGGCTACCGGTGGAGACTGCTCGCGCGATGCAGACGAGGGCGTTCACCATGGGCCGCTCTCCAACTCACTCATGGCCTGGGCGTACTGCGCGTCAGACATCGGCAGGTAGTGCCAGGCGATCGTGTTCTCCATGTAGGAGACCCCCTTGCCGAAGGTCGTATCGGCGAGCAGCACGTGCGGCGTGGCCGTGTTGCCGGCCACGTCCTCGAGCGTGCCGGCCAGGGCATCGACGTCGTGGCCGTTGACCTCGTGAACGTCCCATCCGAAGGCTCCCCAACGGGTCGACAGGGGCGCGAGGTCGAGCACCTCGCGGGTGTATCCTAGTGCCTGCTGCCCGTTGACGTCCACCATCGCGATCACATTTCCCAGTCCGTGATGGGCGGCCAGCATTACCGCCTCCCACACGGATCCCTCGTTGCACTCGGCATCGCTGAGGAGCACGAATGCACGGCGGTGCGATCCCTGAATCCGTGCGGCGAGCGCGGCGCCGACCGCGAATGAGAGGCCCAATCCAAGCGATCCGGTCGAGAAGTCCACCCATGGGATGACGTGCTCCGGGTGGGTCGCCAGCGCGCTGCCATCGACGCAGAAGCTGGCTAGGGCGCCATCGCTCAGACGGCCGGTGGCGTGCAGCGTGCAGTAGAGGGCCAGCGCGGCGTGCCCCTTGGAGAGGACAAACCGGTCACGCCCGGGGTCGGCCTCTGAGCGAGCCTCAAGGACACCGCCGTAGAGCGCGGCGAGCAGATCGACGACCGAGAGCGCGGAGCCGACGTGACCGACGTTGGCTCGCTTGGACTGCGCCAGGACGCTGCGTCTGATCTGCCTGCTGAGTGGATGCTGCTGGGAGGCCATTGCTCGCATATCTTGCGGTGTGTGGCATGGCGCCCCGCGTGGCCACACAGGTGCCCCCGTATAATCCCTATTATTCTGGTGGCTCCAATGTTTCTATTTTCGTCGCGCCCATGGCCGCGCGCCTGGGCGTAGGAGCGGCTGCCCACCGGCCGGCCCCCCTGGGGACGGCGCTGACCGGGCAGATCGGCCGGCAGGCTGGCTGGCTGGCGGCTCTACTTGTCGCGTTCACCCTGCTGGTGGTCTGGCTCGTCTCGGGAGTCCCAATCGGAGACATATCTAGATTCGTCGCCTTTGAAGCTCTCTATGTCCTGCTCCCGGGCTGCCTGCTCTATGCGCTGCTGAGCCCGGCCCCCGGAGGACGGCTGCTCGCCCTTGCGATCGGGTGGCCGCTGGGGTACGCGCTCGAGATCGGCGCGTTTGCGCTGACCGCCGGGCTCCACGCACGGGGCGTGTTCGCATTCCTCCCGCTCCTCGCCGTGATCACGCTCGGGCCGTGCGTCCTCTACAGGCGCCGTCGAACCCGTTCAGGGCCGGTGCTGCGTGGGAGCGACGTGCTTCGCCGTGGCCTTCTGAGCTTGCGCGGCCAGGGAGCCGAGCCGCTCCTCGCGGCGGGCGCCATCGCGATCGCCCTCCTGCTGCTGGCCTTCAGGTTCTTTGCGACTTACCCCCTCCCAGAACACGCCGGCAGCGTGTTCTATTTCGTGGACAACGTCTGGGACGTGTCGCTGGCCGCCGAGGCCCTCCACCACTGGCCGATCACCGAGTCCTACCTCGCCGGTCACCCGCTCCGCTACTACACCGGTGCGTTCCTCCACGTCGCCGCCATCAAGCAGGTGACAGGCGTTCCGATCGCGACAGCGATATTCAGGCTCCTCCCCGCCACGTCGACCGTGGTGGCCATGCTGCAGTTCTGGTGCCTGGGCGGCTTGCTGGGACGTTCACGGTGGGCGGGTCCCGTCACCGTCGCGCTCCTGATCGTGGTGGAAAATATGAAGTTGTACCCAACCCACACCAAGGTGTTCGGCGTTGCTCTATTCAGCGAATTCACCTGGAGTCCGACGTACGGGTTGGGCGTGATCTTTCTCCTGGGCTTGCTCATACTGTTCAGATCTCAATTGCTCGGCATGGGCGAGGCAGGCTCCTCAGCCCAGCCCGTGCCCGCCGGCTCGATGCCGCCCGGAGCCGTGGGTTCGCTCCTCATGCTTGGCATCCTCGTCCTTGGTGGGGGTGCGGTGAAGACGACCGTCGTCGCAACTTTTGTGGGCGGCCTGGGCCTCTTCTGGCTGTGGCGGCTGGTCGGGGCAAAGGTCGACCGGCTGCTCTCCTACTGCCTGATCCTTTCGCTCGCGTGCTTTGTCGCCATGTACTTCCTGTTGCTTGCGGGCGCCGGTGGACCCGCCTCGACAGAGACGGAACTTGCTCCGCTCCACTTCCTGAAATACACCGTCTTCGGATCCACCCTTGCGTCGCACCCGGGGTTTGCACCGCTGCTGGGCGTGGCGGTGGTGATCTTCCTGTGGAAGCTCCTACCCGTGGTGGGGGCGCTCTGGCCGCTGTGGAGGCGGGGCGCCTGGTCTCCCTACGCGAGCTTCGCGTTGGCGGTGTTCGTGGTCGGGTTCATCGTTTACGTGATGATGGGAACTGTCAACGACGGTGAGATCTACTTTGTCTGGTATGGCTACATAGCACTCATTCCCGTCGCGGCCGTGAGCCTCATGGCACTGTGGAGCGATGTCCCGAGAGATGTGCGCAGGACGATCGTCCGCGTGTGCGTCCTCGCCTTGATCCTCGGGTTGGCGACCGCGGGTGCGACGCAGATCCTGAGTGCGAACGGAGCGCTGGCCGGAGCACGGAGCGTGTCTTGGTATCTCTGGTATGGAGGGACGCTCGCCGTGGTGGGATGCCTGGTCGTGCTGTGGAGCCTGGGGCTCGAGCGGCATCTTGCGCCGAGGATCTCTGCGCGTGGAGCTCGTGCGGCGGCGTGCTGCATCCTCCTGCTCGGGGCGCTCGGCTGCGCAGAGTCGATTGTCCTGGCCGTCCCGGCTACATGGAGGACCATATTGGATAGACAGGTGGTGTCGCGGGATTCCGAGAGCCATCCCGGGATGACGGCAGCTCTCTATCGAGGGCTGCTATGGGTCCGCGGACACACTGGCGTGTGTGACGTCTTGGCGGTCAACACCCACGATGTCAGGCCCGCTGGGGGCACAGGTGCGACGGTCGACTCGGGGTACTTCTACTACTCAGCGTTCAGCGAACGGCAGGTTCTCTTCGAAAGCTGGATCATGGCGACCCAGGAGCAGCGCCGTGAACAGCCCTACCCGGCGCTCTATGCGCTCAACAGTGAAGCGACGTTGCGCGGAGAGCCGACGGCCGTACGAGAGCTCGCGCGGAAGGGGGTGAGTTACATCTTGATCGACAAGACCCACGGCGTAGACGTGCGTGAGTCATCCAGTGTGAGTCGGCTCGTGTTCAGCAACAGCGCTCTGGACGTCTACCGCCTGACGACCCCGGTAAGCCCCCACGGCTGCTGAGCGATGCAGACGGATATGAGGTAGCCGCGCTCCACCTCGGTGTTGCCTCTCGGCAACCGGACGGCTTATACGAAAGGCTGGCGCAGCTGCCGCCACAGCCGCCGCCAGAAGTCCTGCCTTCGGCCCCCGCCCATCCGGCGGTGCCAGCGAGCCGGCGGGGGTACGGTGGCGCGCACCAGGGCGACCCACTCCGCCAGCGGCAGCTCGCCCGAGATGAGACGGCCGAGCGCGGTGGTTATCGGTGCCCGCTCACCCAATGCCTGCCCGCCCCAAGCCTGTGCGCCGGCCCGCTCCAGGGCGCGCGCCAGCAGCGGCACCGACTCGAGCGCCTCCACCGCCTGGCCGATGCGGGCCGGGATCTCCGCGGCGGGCACCCCTGCGGCCAGCAGCTCGCCCGCGCGGCGGTTGCGGCTTTCGGGTGCCAGCGCCGTGGCCACCAGGTCGCCGGCGCCCGCCAGACCGATCATCGACTCCGGCCTCGCCCCAAGGCTCTCTGCGTAGCGCCACACCTCCGCGAAGATGTGCCCCGCTGCGGCGCCCGCGGCGTTGAGGCCCTGCGCCTCGGTGGCACCCGCGGCGAGCGCCGCGGCGTTCTTGGCGGCCCCCGCGAGCTCCACCCCGATCGGATCGTTGGAGCGCTCGCACACCACGCCCGCGCGTGTGAACACCTGCGCGAGCTGGCCGGCAAGCTCCTCCTCAGCGCAGGCTGCGACCAGCCCGGCGCCGGCGTGCACCATCTCCTGGGCGTGCGCCGGTCCGCCGAGGCACGCCACGCGCTGCGCCCCAAACGCCGCGCTGAGGATGCTCGTCGGCGGCGCTCCTTCCGGTGGGACGAGACCCTTGGCGACCGACACCACCGCCGTGCGACGCCCGAGTCCGGCGTCCGTCAGCCCCGCGATCACTCCGCCCATCGCCTGCGAGGGCACCGCGAGGAAGACGTAGTCCGCGCGCGCCACCCCTGCGGAGGACGGCTCGATGCGTAACTGTGCGGGCAACACCACGCCGGGCAGGTAGCTGCGATTCTCGCGCTCGGCCTCCAGCCTCTGCGCCTGCTCGGCGGTCCGTGCCTGCAACGTCGTGCGTAGGCCCCCCCGGGCGAGCACCACCGCGAGCGCGGTCCCGAACGAGCCCGCCCCGATCACCGTCGCGCGCTTGGTCCCCGGGGTTGGCAGTGAACGCACGCGTGCGGCGGCCACCTCCCTTGCTGGTGTTGGCGGTGCAGTGGGGGTAGGCTCACTCATCCGGTGAGCGAGCCTAGCGATTGGCATAGGTCATGACGGCGTCGGTCACAGGCGCCGCCGAGTGGCGCAACTGGGCGGGCGATCAGCGTTGCCGCCCGGCCGCGATCGAGCGGCCCGCCTCGATTGCGGAGATCGCTGCCGCGCTGGAGCGCGCCGCAGCTCAGGGCCAGCGGGTGCGAGTCGCCGGTGCGGGCCACTCCTTCAGTGACATCGCGCTCACCGAGGGGCGTCTGCTGACACTCGATCGCATGAACCGCGTGCTCGACGTCGACCGCTCCTCGGGTCTCGTGCGGGTGCAGGGCGGCATCACGATCCGCGCGCTCAACCGCCGCCTCGCCGAGCACGGCCTGGCGCTTGAGAACCTGGGGGACGTCAACGCGCAGAGCATCGCCGGGGCGATTTCCACCGCCACCCACGGCACCGGAGCGAAGCTGCGCAACATCCCCTCCCAGGTTGCCGCGCTCACGCTCGTGCTCGCCGACGGCTCCACTCTGCACTGCTCCGAGGAGGACCCCGAGTTGCTGCGCGCCGCGCGTGTGGGGCTCGGCGCGCTCGGGGCGATCGCCGAGGTGACGCTGCGCTGCGTGCCCGCCTTCCGCCTGTGCGGCATCGACGCGCCCGCGCCGCTGGAGCAGACGCTTGAGCGCTTCGAGGAGCTGTCCAACGCCAACGACCACTTCGAGTTCTACGTCTTCCCTCACGCCCGCACTGCGCTCACCCGCATCAACAACCGCACCGACGAGGCTCCCCGGCCCCGCGGGCGCAAAAGCGCCTACCTCAACGACGTGCTGCTCACCAACCGCACCTTCGAGCTCTGCTGCCGACTGGGACGGCGGCTGCCCTCCCAGATCCCCCGCGTCAACCGGCTCGTCACGCGCCTCGCGGGCGCCTCCCGGCGCATCGACCGCTCCGATCGCATCTTCACGAGCCCCCGGCTGGTGCGCTTCACCGAGATGGAGTACGCCCTCCCTCGCGAGCGCACCGTCGAGGCCGTGCGCCGCGTGCTGGAGCTCGTGCCTCGCAATGGGTTCGCCGTGCCCTTCCCGATCGAGGTTCGCACCGTCGCCGCCGACAACGCCCTGCTCTCCACCGCCGCCGGGCGCGACAGCGGGTTCGTCGCGGTCCACATGTTCGAGGAGATGGCCTTCGAGCCCTACTTCCGCGCCGTCGAGGCCGTCATGGACGAGCTCGACGGCCGCCCCCACTGGGGCAAGCGCCACTTCCAGAGCGCCGCCACCCTGCGCGGGCGCTACCCCGAGTGGGAGCGCTTCCAGGCGGTGCGCCGCCGCCTCGACCCCGAGGGGCGCTTCGCCAACGCCTACACCGAGCGGGTCCTCGATCTCTGAGGGCGTCAACGTGGTTCGCACAGTCGGACCGAGCTTTCGGCGGCACTAAAATAGGAGTGAGTTTTCTAGTTAGAAACAACTCTTGTGCTCGTTGGCTGACGCTGGCTAGAGTGCGCCAGGTTTCGTAACGACACGTATTTGATGAGGCGTTTCGTCGTCGTTCCGCGAGCTTCGGTGGGCGATCAACAATCTAACTGGAGGGACAGGGGATGCGCCGCAGATGGCACTCGCAGGCAGGATGCGCTTGCTGTTGGCTGGTGGGGTTGGCGATGTGTCTGCCGGCTGCTGCGTGGGCGGAGGAAGGCTCGTCGGCTCTGGGTGGGACGGGTGGCGCGCCGCTTGAAAGCCCGCTGGTGGCGCCGGGGGTGCAGCCGCTGGTCGGTGGCCAGGGGGTGAGCGAAGCTGAAGCAGCGCTGCAGAGCTCTCCGGAAACGGCGTTGAATCGCGAGCTCAGCGAATCGGCGTACGAGGGCTTGGACGCCGAACAGGCGGCCAGCCTGGCTGGCGAAGTGTTCCCGGGTGTTATCGACGAACCGGCGGGTGGGCCGCCGAAGCTGGTGGAGGGGGAGAGCGTCGCGGGCTACCCGACGGATAACGACATGCAGGTCGATCTTGGCGAAGGCGGGGAAGGCAAGCACGCGGTGATCGAATCGCTGGTTCCGCTGGCGGTCGAGACGTCGCCGGGGCGGCGGGAGCCTGTCGATCTCGGCCTGAGCGATGTGGAAGGCGCGTTTGAACCGAAGACGCCGGTGGTTGGGGTGCGGATCCCGAAGAAGCTGCAGGATGGCGTGAGCCTGGGGAGCACCGGCGTGTCGTTGACCCCGGTCGATGCGTCGGGGACGCCGGTTGGTGGCTCGGAAGGACGGGTCGATGGGGCGGTGGTGTTCTACGGTGCGGTTGGGGCGGGGAGCGATGTTAACGCCGCGGTGAAGCCGACCACACTGGGTTTTGACAGCGAGACCTTCCTGCGCAGCGTCCGCTCGCCTGAAGTCCTGCTCTTCCGGGTGGGGATGCCGGAAGGCGTGAGCCTGGTGCAGGCGAAGGACGGGTCGGGGGCGGTCCAGATTGTGAACGAAGGGACGGCGATAGCGTCGGTGTCTGCGCCGGATGCGCAGGATGCCGTGGGGGCGCCGGTGCCTGTCTCGATGAGCGTCACAGGGGACCTTCTGAGGCTGACGGTCGATGTTCACTCGGGGGAATACAGGTGGCCGATCGAGGTGGACCCGCAGGTCATCGATGAACAGTTGACGGGTTCCAGCAAGCCTACACACTGGAAATTCGCTGAGGCTGAACACTCGACCCAGTTTACGTCCTCCGGTTGGAAAGAAACGCACGGCCTGGTTCTTGAATCGACCGGTACGTACCACGGCGGAGAAGAGGGTTTCCTCAACTACCAAGCTATCGGGGAAGCGAGGATCATTCGCGCGACGGTGCAGGCGAGTGGGTACAACCACGGCAAGATCGAAACCAAGCTTCAGCTTACGAACGGTACGAATCCGACCGATACAAAGCTGATCGCGCCGGCGGAAAGCCCTTTCACAGGCGAATATACCGTGTGCCCGTTTCCGGGCAAACCGGAAGAAGAATGCCCAGGTGGATTCACTCGCCAAAAAGAAGTGGCCCAGGCAAACATCGTCCACTTCGCCGAGGCGGCTACAGGTGAAGGCTCCGGCGAAAATAAGGCCACAGTCAACACCGCGGATGTGACGGTCTGGCAGGAACACGGTCCTACAGTGATGTTCAACACCACTTCTGAAAAAGTAGATGGCCGGACAAATGTGCTCTATAAAGAAGGTGCTTGGCTGAGCAAGTACAACGGTGCTTTTGAAATTGAAGGCGAAGATCCCGGAGTCGGGCTCAGCGAGATGGGGGTGGTCGCGGGATCGTGGGCGTCTGTACACGGTTATCTTGAAGAAGGGTTGTGTGAAGGCATTTGGTGCCACCCCTCGGTCAAAGAAATGTTCACCTACCCCGAAAAAGGACCTCCCGCTGATGGTGAAGACTTCATGGAACTTGCAGGCGAGGATGGTATGAAAGAATTCGCCCCCGGCGCGAAAGCTACCCTCAAAGTTGACTCGACCCCACCGTATGGTCTCAATTTGCTGGGTCTGCCGGCTGGCGGCCAGATCAACGATGAGATATACCATCTAAAAGTGCAGGCGACGGACGGTAAAGGTACGATACACAGCTCAGGGGTGAAGTCGCTGGTGCTCGGACTCGACGGTTATGTGCTTCTTGGCGGCAAAGCTGGGTCCTGTACGCCGGGTCCGTGTACGGTGACCGGCGAATGGACGCTCAACGGCGAAAACTTTGGCGCGGGCAAGCACAAACTCGAATTGGTCGCGACCGACTATGCGGGGAATGAAGAAAAAGCGGAATACAGCATCACGGTGCGCCATGCGGGACCTCTCTCTGTCGGGCCGGGCTCTGTCGATCCGATCACGGGCGCTCTGCGTCTCGGCGCGTCCGACGTTTCGATCGGCGGCGGACAGGGTTCGCTTGGGGTTTCCCGCAGCTACAACTCTCGTGAACTGACCGCCGGTGCACAGGGGCCGCTGGGTCCGCAGTGGAGCTTCAGCGTGAGCGGCTCGCAGGGAGTCGAACAGGAGCCCACGGGCAGCGTGGTGCTGATCAGCTCCGAAGGGGGCCGTACGAGCTTCGAAAGCGACGGCAAAGGCGGGTTCATCTCACCGAAGGGCGACGAGAACCTGGTGCTGGAAGCCGAAAAGGAAGGCGAAACGATCAAGGCCTATCTGTTGAAGAACCCTGCCGAGGGCACGACGGTCAAGTACGTCCAGCAGGGAGGCGCGGGCCTGTGGGTGATCGCCAGCACCGAAGGGGCGCTTTCCAAAACGAACGGGGAAAAGGAGACGTTTGAATGGGAAAGGCTTGAAGGGGTCACCAGGCCGAAGCGGGCCATCGCGACGCCGCCGCAGGGCGTGACGTGCCCGCCGGCGGAACTGAAGCCTGGCTGCCGCGCGCTGGAATTCGAATACGCGACAACGACGACCGCGGAAGGCGAAGCGCCGAATCAGTGGAAAGACTACAAGAACCGGCTGAAAAAGGTCTCCTTCCGCGCGTACAACCCTGCCGCCAAAGAAATGGAAACCAAGTCGGTTGCCGAATACGCCTACGACACACAGGGCCGGCTGAGGGCTGAGTGGGATCCGCGGATCTCGCTGAAGACGACCTACGGCTATGATGCGGAAAACCATGTGGTGGCCGTCAGTCCGCCAGGTCAAGAGCCGTCGCTGTTCCACTATGGGACGACCGGGAACGATTCGAGCCCCGGGCGGCTGCTGTCGGTGACCCGTCCGGCGGCAGTCTCGCCGGAAAAATTGAAAGAACAGCATGAAATGGCCGCGCCCGTGAACACCCCCGGGTCCGGTGAACCATTGCTGTCTAACACGAGTCCCGTGATCGGCACGACGTTGAGCGTTTCCAGCGGGTCTTGGAGCAACACTCCTCTCGCATACAGCTATGAGTGGGAAGACTGCAGCCCTTCGGGCAAAGAATGCGCGCCGATTCCCGGCGCGGTCAACCAGAGCTATACTCCGCAGGGACGCGACGGTGGCTACACGTTGAAAGCACAGGTCACCGCTGTCAATGCGGATGGGGCTGCGGTTGCAAGCACGGAAGCGAGCAAAGCGCTGTCGATCCCCGCACCGACGTACAACAACAAGTTTGGGACAAGCGGCAGTGGTGCAGGGCAGTTCAACGGCCCAGCATCAGTCGCGATCAAGGGCAGCGTGATATGGGTGACAGATCCGGGCAACTCTAGAGTCGTGGAGTTGGAAGATCATCTCTCCAGTATCTCGTTCGTGAAGGCGATCGGATGGGGTGTGAGCAACGGTAAAGCGGAATTGGAGACCTGCACGAGCAGCTGTCAGGCGGGCACCGCTGGGTCGGGCAGTGGACAGTTCTCAAAACCAGAAGGGATAGCCGTCAATCCGGCCACTGGCAACTTCTACGTCGTTGACAAGGGCAACAATCGCATCGAGGAGTTCAATTCCAACGGCGAATATACCCGCGTATTTGGCGAAAAAGGCAGTGAACCCGGCCAGCTCAGCTCCCCGGAGAGCGTGGCGATCGCGCCGGAAAACGGTAACGTATGGGTCAGCGACACGTCCAACAATCGCGTGGATGAGTTCTCCGAAACCGGTGGTTACCTGGGTTCATTCGGTGCTGGGGGATCTGGCAATGGGCAGTTCGCAAGCCCGAGCGGGATCGCGTTCTCGGGCGGCAATGCCTATGTCGTGGACTCTGGCAACAATCGCGTCCAGGAGTTCTCGATGTCCGGGGAATGGATCAGGGTGTTCGGTTCCAAAGGCGCCGGCGAAGGCCAGCTAGCCCGGATCTTTCGTTAACGGTCCGCGCCCCGGGTGGTCCGGGGCGCGGAATGTCCGGCTGAGCTTGGAGAATCGGGGTTGCGAAGTCCTTGTTCCCGAGCTCAGGAGGTTCACCTTGCGGGTGCAGCGCGATGGCCGCAGGTTCAAGGTAGATGTTGTGTCGGACGGAGAGGGTTTGGTCTCGCACGTGGGTAGCGCGCTGCTGGGGGAGGTCGCTGAGAAGACTGGGCTGAGGGGCGCTCTGTCGTTGGGGCTTGGGGACTTCAAGCAACGTCGATCCGGGCACGATCACGGCCGTGTGGTCGGTGATCTCGCGGTGATGCTCGCGGACGGTGGGGAGTGTCTGGCTGATCTCGGGGCGCTCGGCGATCAGGAGTCGTTGTTCGGGAATGTCGCCTCGGCCTCGACTGCGTTCCGGGTCGTGGATCGGGTCGCCCGTGACCCGGGGGGCCTGGAGCGGTTGCGGGTCGCTCACGCGCACGCACGGTCATGCGTGTGGAGGCTGCTGGGCGCCCCGGAGCGTTTGACGATCGACCTGGACGCCACGCTCATCGGGTCGCATTCTGAGAAGGAGGGCGCGGCTGGGAACTTCAAGGGCGGCTACGGGTTTCACCCGATGCTCGCCTATGGCGATGAGACCAGCGAAGCGCTGGCCGGCGAGTTGCGACCGGGGAACGCTGGCGCGAACACCGCGATCGACCAGATCGAGGTCGCCGAGCAAGCGATCGGACAGATCCCGGTCGAGCACGTCGAGAACATCAAGCTGTTGTTGCGCGTCGATACCGCTGGCGCCAGCCACGAGTTGTTGGGTTGGGCTCGCGAGGGCCGGATCGAGTTCTCCGTCGGCTACGACCTGACCGAGACCGTGCGCGGCGCGATCCTCGAAACCCCTGACAGTGACTGGGTTGCGGCGCTCGCCCAGGACGGCAGTCCGCGCCCCAACGGACAGGTCGCCGAGATCACTGGCCGGCTCGACCTGTCGAGGTGGCCGGCTGGGTCGAGGGTGATCGTCCGCCGCGAGCGCGCGCACCCAGGCGCGCAACTCTCCTTCACCGACCACGACGGGCACCGCTTCCAAGCGATCCTCACAGACCAGGCCGGCCCAGTCGCGCACGTCGAGCGCGATCACCGCGGTCGCGCCCGCGTCGAGGATCACATCCGCAACGACAAGGACACCGGCATGCGCAACCTGCCGTTCCGCGACTTCGAGCACAACCGTGTCTGGCTGGAGCTCGTACGGATCGCCCACGACCTCCTCGTGTGGACCAAGCGCCTGCTATTCACCGGCGAACTCGCGAAATCAGAGCCCAAGCGCCTGCGCTACCGCATCCTGCACGTCGCGGCCCGCCTCTGCTTCCACGCCCGCACCGCCACGCTACGGATACAAGCCAGCTGGCCCTGGGCCAACGAGCTCACAACCGCGTTCATCCGCCTCAGAGCGCTCCCGCGGCCCCCAGCCTGACACGGCCGCGGCCCCCACGACGACCACCCCGGACCCCCGGCGCTACACGCCCCGCGAAGCCTGTCCGCGAACCGGCACTCGACCGCCACCACGACCCCGGATCGCGCCCTCAAACACCCCGACCCAACGATCCACGCCAACCTCAACCAACCCCACCCCACAACCACCAACCAAACCTCACATCAAACGGCTTCCTGCACGATCCGGGCTAAGCACCTCATCGAGCTCATCGCGTAGCGCCTTTTTGCTCATGATTGTGTTTGGGCCACGCTTGGTGAGCTTGACCTCGGCGAGCAGGTCGCACCGTTGGGGCTCGGATAGGTGCGCCATCAGCAGCTTGCCCATCGAAGTGCAGTACGCGGGCAGGCGCGAGCCAGGGTGCAGGTTGAGGTCGATCTTGTTCTGGCCGCGACGGAAACTGCGCGCGCGGTCCACATACAGGATGTCCTCCCCGTCGAGCACGGAAAGATTGACCGTGTAGCTGGTGCGCTGCCGCAGCTCCTCCAAGTAAGGATGGGAATGCTCGCGCAATCCGGTCGAGTTGAGCGCAGCCATCCCCAGATCGGTGACACGAAGACCGAGGCGGTACTTGCGCGCGGCCCCCTGCTCGAGATAGCCAAGAGCGACCAGCGTGATCACGTACCTGTGCGTGGTCGAGCGGCTCATACCCAGCTCGTCGGCGATGTCCGCAATGCCCCGCACGGGCTTCTCGGGCGTGAAGCAATGCAGGATCGCGAGTCCCCGCTCAAGCGACTGCGAGTAGCGCGGTTCGCGCAGGCTGGGTATCGGCTGCCTACCGTCGGGCAGCGGAGATACGGGTGGCGCTGTGCGCGGCATCAAGTCCCCGTCTCGCGTCCTTCGTCAAGCCAATCGGCGGCCACCGCGATGTCCTACTGCCTCGTGCGTCTCGCAGGAGTAAGGAAGGGGGGCCTCGTCTCCCCCGAGGACCCCTCCTTCCCTGGCGGTCTCGACCGCGCGTGCCGCGGCCACCATCACCGTCACCGAGACTGAGGGAGATCGCCCCGATGATGGCCTACCAACGCCTGTACCTGTGGGGATGTAGGCGTTGGAGCCTGGAAAGCACAGAAGCGCGAGCCCGTACATCTCCAAGATCGCCGCGCCGGCTGCGCCAGTTGCCATATCTGCGCAGGAGGATCGATTACATGCCCAAGGCCGGCGTAGCGTCTCTTCTGCAAATGAACCGTGGGTGGGCCGGGCATCCAGCGCCAGGGACGCCTCATGGACGCCCGGCCCACCCTCTGACCGGCGACCCCAGGGAGCGTGACGGCGCCAGGCTGCCGTTCAACATAGGTCGCCCGTCCCCTCCACGGGCACCTGGGCAGGCGGCACCCGCGAGGACTCGGGTGGCGCCTCGCAAGTTGCCCACGCCACCCATAACCGTCAAGTCCATCCTCGCCACCCCGTCGTTCTCCGGCGGCACTTTCTTCTGGCCGTGTGTATTCACGTCCACTGACGCTAGGCGCCACCAGCATCGCCGTCTGAGCCATCCTGTGTTTGGCGGAGACTTTGATCTGCCCCGGGTTTAGTGGAGTTGTGTTTCTGGAATCCTCCGGCGTTTAGCGAGGAGGAAGCAATGCCCAGCAGGTATCCAGTCGAGGTGCGCAAGCAGGTTGTCGAGCTCGCTCGCTCCGGGACGCGGGTCGCGCAGCTCGCCGAGACGTTTGGGATGAGCGAGGCGGTGATCTATGGCTGGCTGAAGCAGGAGCGCATCGACCGCGGTGAGGCGCCTGGGCTGAGCACCGAGGGGCAGATGGAGCTTGCGGCAGTGCTCTCGGAGTCGAAGCTGCCCGCCTGTGCGCAACGGGCTACGCAGGCCTCAATCAAGCTGAACATATAGGTCGAAGCAAACTCTGAATGGTGGCGCTTGAGCGGATCGGCGAAGCGCTCCGGGTGGGCCTCGTCGAGTTGTGCCTCAAGCGTTGGATATGCGGAGAGCGCCCTGATGCTGTCGCCAAAGTAATCGCGTCCGATGGCGATATACGGGTGGAAAACTGGTGTCGGGATTACGTTCTCCGCCCTAAGAGCGTCGAACGCCTCCGCTATGAAAGCCCGGCTTGCCCTACGGAGGTCACGTTCCTCGCTCACACTTATCACAGAGTCCATAGTCGGTCGAAGACAGCAAATCGCTGGCTGATGAGTGGCTGGACATCCGCGTCTGAGCGTACGCACCTACCGGGATGCAGGCGGATCAGCAGGCCATCGCTGGTAGCGCTCTGGCGCCAGCCACCCTGTCCGAGCTGTTCGTGCCGACTCCCATAGATCGACAAGCATTGACCACAGGTGGTGAGCCCACGAGCGCTCGTTGGAGTGCGACCGTACATCTGCCGGTCACAACATCCGAGGCTATTCGATCGGTGCAGTCCCGACATACTTAATGAAAGCTGACACGTAGGCGCGGCGCGAGCCATCCAGATCAAGGTGCGGGTTGCGTATGCCATCGTGGACGATCTTGTTACGCGCATCGTAGACTTGGCCGAACGCCTTTGCATGTTGTGCACCCTCAGCAGACCCGCCGAACAAGCTCTTGATCGTATTGCGAATGCGCTTCGAGGTATTGGCCGCCGAGTGGTCGTGCAGTAGCAACTCGAAGGCAGTCGAGAGGGAAATAATGTCCCTCCAGCCCTGTCCCGAAAACGACCGCTGGAAGTACGTCAGCGACTCGAAGCGACGGCGGGCCGCGCGGGCCAGCTCGTCGGCACGGTCAGGATCGAACCCGTAACGTAGGTATCCGCGGTAGACAGCCCAGACCTTCTGCTGAACCTGGTCTCCCTCCAGAGGGTGAGCTTCCCAGTACGCAGGGTCAATGTCAATTCGCATCTCACTCATCGCGACGATGTCCGGGCGCCCACGACTGATAGGCACGCAGTCACCGTCAAATTCGTCAGTGGCCGAGCGGCCGGGAGACAGGACGAGATAATGGTGGATGTTGAGGGTCTGCTGATTATTGATGACCCAGGTGCTCATCGTCGGCCTGTCGTTTGACTGACGCGGAGGCTGTAGTGCGGCCACCATGGCTATGAGCGCGGTTGCAGCTTGCAATCGAGACAGCAGCAATGCCTCGTTGCCATAGTAGGTGCCAGCTGCCTCGGCGACGCGGACGCAGAGCAATGGATTGCGCTCAAGCCACTCGGTATGGCGCGATCGTCGCCAATGCCTGATCGACTCTCGAGGGACCACACCGTTGACTCCAAATTCCTGCCGGACCCTCTCAAGAAGGGCAATCGTGTTATCCAGACTGTTGGTCTGGGAGCTAACCCGGATCTTTCGTTAACGGTCCGCGCCCCGGGTGGTCCGGGGCGCGGAATGTCCGGCTGAGCTTGGAGAATCGGGGTTGCGAAGTCCTTGTTCCCGAGCTCAGGAGGTTCACCTTGCGGGTGCAGCGCGATGGCCGCAGGTTCAAGGTAGATGTTGTGTCGGACGGAGAGGGTTTGGTCTCGCACGTGGGTAGCGCGCTGCTGGGGGAGGTCGCTGAGAAGACTGGGCTGAGGGGCGCTCTGTCGTTGGGGCTTGGGGACTTCAAGCAACGTCGATCCGGGCACGATCACGGCCGTGTGGTCGGTGATCTCGCGGTGATGCTCGCGGACGGTGGGGAGTGTCTGGCTGATCTCGGGGCGCTCGGCGATCAGGAGTCGTTGTTCGGGAATGTCGCCTCGGCCTCGACTGCGTTCCGGGTCGTGGATCGGGTCGCCCGTGACCCGGGGGGCCTGGAGCGGTTGCGGGTCGCTCACGCGCACGCACGGTCATGCGTGTGGAGGCTGCTGGGCGCCCCGGAGCGTTTGACGATCGACCTGGACGCCACGCTCATCGGGTCGCATTCTGAGAAGGAGGGCGCGGCTGGGAACTTCAAGGGCGGCTACGGGTTTCACCCGATGCTCGCCTATGGCGATGAGACCAGCGAAGCGCTGGCCGGCGAGTTGCGACCGGGGAACGCTGGCGCGAACACCGCGATCGACCAGATCGAGGTCGCCGAGCAAGCGATCGGACAGATCCCGGTCGAGCACGTCGAGAACATCAAGCTGTTGTTGCGCGTCGATACCGCTGGCGCCAGCCACGAGTTGTTGGGTTGGGCTCGCGAGGGCCGGATCGAGTTCTCCGTCGGCTACGACCTGACCGAGACCGTGCGCGGCGCGATCCTCGAAACCCCTGACAGTGACTGGGTTGCGGCGCTCGCCCAGGACGGCAGTCCGCGCCCCAACGGACAGGTCGCCGAGATCACTGGCCGGCTCGACCTGTCGAGGTGGCCGGCTGGGTCGAGGGTGATCGTCCGCCGCGAGCGCGCGCACCCAGGCGCGCAACTCTCCTTCACCGACCACGACGGGCACCGCTTCCAAGCGATCCTCACAGACCAGGCCGGCCCAGTCGCGCACGTCGAGCGCGATCACCGCGGTCGCGCCCGCGTCGAGGATCACATCCGCAACGACAAGGACACCGGCATGCGCAACCTGCCGTTCCGCGACTTCGAGCACAACCGTGTCTGGCTGGAGCTCGTACGGATCGCCCACGACCTCCTCGTGTGGACCAAGCGCCTGCTATTCACCGGCGAACTCGCGAAATCAGAGCCCAAGCGCCTGCGCTACCGCATCCTGCACGTCGCGGCCCGCCTCTGCTTCCACGCCCGCACCGCCACGCTACGGATACAAGCCAGCTGGCCCTGGGCCAACGAGCTCACAACCGCGTTCATCCGCCTCAGAGCGCTCCCGCGGCCCCCAGCCTGACACGGCCGCGGCCCCCACGACGACCACCCCGGACCCCCGGCGCTACACGCCCCGCGAAGCCTGTCCGCGAACCGGCACTCGACCGCCACCACGACCCCGGATCGCGCCCTCAAACACCCCGACCCAACGATCCACGCCAACCTCAACCAACCCCACCCCACAACCACCAACCAAACCTCACATCAAACGGCTTCCTGCACGATCCGGGCTAGAAGCGCCCTCCGGTATTACCACCGACACCGTATCCGGCGGTCTGTATGTCAGCGACTACGGCAACAACCGGATAGAGGAGTTCAACCCCGCCGGCACTTTCCTTGTCACATATAGCAAAAAAGGTTCGGGAAACGGCGAAATAATTAACCCCGGGGGAGGGACGGCGAGCACCATCTACGGGATCTTTGTCGCTGACGCCGGCAACAACCGGGTGCAGAGCTTTTCTCCAAAATACTCTCAGAGCAACCCGGTACCCGAACCGCCGGCGCTTGGTACGAGCTTGGTGAGCACGATCGAGTACGGCGTGCCCCTCTCAGGGTCGGGGCTTCCCACGATGACAAAAGCAGAACTCGAAAAGTGGGGTCAGACCGACGACCCGGCCGAACCGGTGTCCGGCGAACCGCTGGCGACGGCGATCTTCCCGCCGGACGAGCCGATGGGCTGGCCGGCCAAAGACTACAAACGCGCCTCCATCAACTACTACGATGAATCGGGTCGCACGGTCAACCATGTCTCACCCTCGGGAGGGATCTCGACGAGCGAATACAACGAAAGCAACGAGGTCATAAGGAGTCTGAGCCCAGTCAATCGCGCGACGGCGTTGAGCGCTGGTGAAAAATCCAAAGAAGTCTCGAAACAGCTCGATACGGAGAGCAGGTACAACGGGGAAACCAAAGAAGAAAGAGAAAAAGAAGAAGCGGAAGGCGGCTTCGGAGCAGGCAGCCGGTTGCTTGAAACTTTCGGCCCCGAACACCAGGTCAGGCTGGCGGGCGGCACCGAAAAGCTTGTGCGCAACCACATTCGCTACTACTACGATGAAGGCGCACCCGAAGGCGAAACGTACAACCTTGTGACAAAGACCGTTGACGGCGCGGCATACGAAGGTAAAGAATCCGACATCCGGACCACCACAACCTCCTATTCGGGCCAGAGCAACCTCGGCTGGCTGCTGCGCAAACCGACGTCAGTGACGACCGACCCCTCCAATGGCCTCAGGAACGTCTTCGAAATGGCGTTTGGGAGCGAAGGTGAAGAAAGTCGTCGTCTTCACGAACCCGGTGGAGTGGCTGTGGCGCCGACCGGGAACGTGTACGTCGCCGATACCAAAGACAGCCGGGTGGAGGAGTTCTCCTCGTCGGGTGAATACATCTTGCAGTTTGGTAAAGAAGGGAGCGGTAATGGCGAATTCAAACACCCCGAAGGGATCGCCGTCGCAGCGAATGGGAACGTGTATGTGGCCGACACCGCCAATGGACGTGTGCAGGAGTTCAAAGAAAAAGGTGAATACATACGTCAGTTCGGGAACGCAGGTACTGAAACGGAAAAGGTAAAAACCCCATCGGGTGTAGCCGTGGCCCCAAGCGGCAATGTGTACGTCGTGAGCGGCGGCAGCACGGAAGTCAAAGAACGAGCCAGAGTGCACGAGTTCAACGAAGAAGGAAAATATATCCGCGGCTTCGGGTTCGAAATCTCGAAAGAACTGGACACGTGTGAACTCAACCTTGGTGTCAAAGCGCCACACGGCATCGCGATTGCTCCGAGCGGCAATGTGTACCTGGCAGATTCCGGTGGTGGTTGCATAATAGAGTACAACGCGAATGGGGAATACAAACTCAAATTCGGCAAAGAAGGGTCCGGCGAAGGCCAGTTCAAAGAACCCGATGGTGTCGCGGTTTCCCCAAACGGCAATGTGTATGTCGCCGACACTGGCAACAACCGAGTGCAGGAATTCACGGAAAAAGGTGTATATGTCGGGAAGTTCGGCAAAGAAGGTGTGGGGGCAGGCCAGTTCAAAGGCCCCGCCGGTATAGCGGTCGGCTCGGGGGAAGAAGTGTATGTCGCCGACACCGCCAACAACCGCATCGAGAGGTGGGGCGGCTCATCATCTGGGCTGAACCTGGTGCACACGACTGTCTATGATCCCATGACGGGCAAAGTCCTCGAAACCCGGTCGCCAGCCGCAGGTACTGCGAAAGAAGAAGAAGCGGCTTTGTATACGTTCAAGACTGCGTTTGGGAACGAAGGCGAAGAAAGTCATCGGCTCCACGAACCGGGCGGCGTGGCTGTGGCGCCGAGCGGGACCGTGTACGTCGCCGATACCAAAGACAGCCGGGTGGAGGAGTTCTCTTCGTCGGGTGAATATCTCTTGCAGTTCGGTAAAGAAGGGAGCGGTAACGGCGAATTCAAACACCCCGAAGGGATCGCCGTCGCAGCGAATGGGAACGTGTATGTGGCCGATACTTCAAACGGACGTGTGCAGGAGTTTAAAGAAAAAGGCGAATACATACGGCAGTTTGGGAATACAGGCATCGAAGCAGAAAAGGTCAAAACGCCGTCGAGCGTCGCGGTGGCCCCGAATGGCAACGTGTACGTTGTGAATGGCGGCAGCGCAGAAGTAAAAGAACGCGCCAGGGTGCACGAGTTTAAAGAAGAAGGTACGTATATTCGTAGCTTCGATTTTGAAGTATCGCCAGAACTTGATACCTGCGAACATGCCGCATCGGGGTTCGTCAAAGGCCCACACAGCATCGCGGTCGCCTCGAACGGCAACGTGTACCTGGCGGACACAGGCGCTAACTGCATAGTGGAGTACAACGAAAAAGGCGAATACAAGCTGAAGTTCGGCAAAGAAGGCTCCGGGGAAGGCCAGTTCAAAGAACCCGACGGTATTGCGGTCGCCCCGAACGGCAAGGTCTACGTCGCCGACACCGGCAACAACCGCGTCGAGGAATTCAACGAAGAAGGCAAATATCTCGGGCAGTTCGGCAAAGAAGGGACCGGCAACGGCCAGTTCAAAAAACCCGCCGGTATCGCCGTCGCCGGAAACGGCGACGTGTGGAGAGGCGCCGTGTACGTGGCCGACACCGCCAACAACCGTGCCGAGAAGTGGGTGCCGCCGGCCGGCGAAAGCGCGCACATCAGCCAGACGGTTTACTACAGCGCGGGAGGGGACCCCACCTACCCACAGTGCGCCAACCGTCCGGAATGGGCAGAACTGCCCTGCCAATCCCAGCCGGCGGCGCAGCCAGGCACCTCAGGCCTTCCAGAACTACCGGTCGTAACCGACACCTACAATATGCTGGACGAGCTCGAAGCCGTCACCGAAACCTTTGGGTCGACGACCCGCACCAAGAAAATGACCTACGACAGCGCCGGCAGGCTGTCCACAAGCGAACAGACCTCCACAGTCGACACCTCATTGCCAAAGGTCACCGACGAATACAGCTCCGAAACCGGAGTGATGGTAAAGCAGAGCACCACGGTCGGCGAAACAACCAGGTCGATCAAAAGCGCCTACAACACGCTCGGCCAGCTGACCGAATACACAGACGCCGACGGCAGCACCACGAAATACAAGTATGGCGGCCCAGAAGTCGACGGTCGGGTCGAAGAAATGAGCTATGAAATCAACCATGAAACGGCCAAGCAGACATACTCGTACGACCCGACGACCAAGGACCTGACGAAACTGGTGGACGCTGGCCCTGGCAGCAACGGGGCCGGCACCTTCGCCGCCGCCTATGACGTCGAAGGCGGGATGACCAGCGAGAGCTACCCCAACGGCATGACCGCCAAGTACACTCGCAACAGCACGGGCGAAGCGACCGCGATCGAATACCAAAAGACGGCCCACTGCAAAGGGACCTGCCCCGAAATCTGGTTCAAAGAAGCGGTCACACCGTCGGTCCACGGCGAAGCGCTGCTGCGCACGAGCACCCTCGCCAAGGAGGAATACATCTACGACAACGCGGGACGCCTCACCCAGGCCCAGGAAACCCCCGCCGGCAAAGGCTGCAAAACTCGAGCCTACATCTACAATGAAGACTCCGACCGCGTGAGCCTGACCAAGCGCGAATCGGAATCGGAAACATGCGCGACATCCGGCGGCACGACGGAAAGCCACACCTACGACAGCGCCGACCGCCTGACCGACGCCGGCGCGGAATACGATACCCTCGGCAACATGACCAAGATACCTGCGAGCGACGCCGAAGGCAAAGCGATCACGGCCAAGTTCTATGTCGACAACCAGACCTACGAACAGACCCAGAACGGCGAGACCCTCAAGTATCAGCTCGACCCCGAAGGCCGTACTCGCGAAACGATCTCCAGCGGCACGACCAACTCAACCGTCGTCAACCACTACCCCGGCCCCGGCGCGGGGATCGCCTGGACCATCGAAGGCGAAAAATGGAGGCGGAACATCCCCGGTATCGACGGCTCTCTCACCGCTACCCAGACAAGCGGTGAAGCCGCTGTCCTGCAGCTCCAAGACCTACAGGGCGACATCGTCGCAAAGGCCGCGCGCAGCGAAACCGAAACCAAACTGCTCTCGACCTATATCAGCACCGAGTTCGGCGTGCCGACCACCAGCAGCCCGCCGAAATACTCATGGCTCGGCGCCATCGGCCTGGCCACCGAACTGCCCT
The DNA here is from genome assembly GCA_963703395.1 of uncultured Solirubrobacterales bacterium. Taxonomy (GTDB): domain Bacteria; phylum Actinomycetota; class Thermoleophilia; order Solirubrobacterales; family Solirubrobacteraceae; genus Palsa-744. The sequence continues at coordinate 3,603,504 of OY969817.1, forward strand.
CCGGAGCCACCGCATCCGGCGGAAGCGGCTACGTCCCGCAGCTCGGAGCGCCACTGCAATCGCAGCCAATCGTGCCCCCAAGCGACTTCTCGAGCCCGGTCGGACCATACACGACCGAAGTCTCGGCCGAATCGATCGCGCTGGCCACCGCTGACGGCGCTGGAGCGCCACTGCGCGAAGCCGAACGGCAGAAAGCTAAAGAAGAATACTTGGCGAAACTGAATCCCCCGGCACCCCCAGGAGCGACACCTATGCCGAGCGAAGGCGGAGCGGGAGGGGAAGAAGCTGAATTCACATTCGACCCGGCTGTCGGGGATTGCAACATGGAAGTGGGGATCACGTACTCTGCTGCAGACGACTTGATAGAATTTGAAGATCGCTGGCGATGTCGACGTTACGACAAGAGACAACACCAGTACGTCAACACCCCTGTAGAACTGTATGGGTACAATGTCTTTGGCTCGGACCAAACGGAGCCGTTCAAGGCGAATGGCGCCTATCAAGGTGTGGCGTTCAGGGATCTCTTGGAGTTTAATGCTGATATTCCGTTCAGTGAAGCCGGCGTGTGTTACAAGGTTCGCCCAAAGATATCGAATGGGGGATGGAGTAGACTCGGGTGCTTCAGGATTGCCCTACCCCCGGAACTGTTTGGTCCTGAGGAGTAGATGCCACGGATGCCACAACCAGAACAATGAAACTCGGGGGCATCCTACCAATGCGCTACGGATTGGCTATAGTCAGCGGGGTGTGCTGCTGCGGTCTGGGCATGGCATACTCTCACGGGTCCTTGAACCAGGATCGCTTGACTGTGTGTGGAGGTGCTGATCATATGGGCAGAGATACCGGTGATGCGCAGAAAGTGCGGCTTCTGCGAGGCCCCGCGCCAGCGGCGCTGACAGAGACTCTCGGCGTGCTGCGCGGATCACCGACGGAAGTGGTGGGGCTGCCCGATTCAGCCGTCGCGCGTCTCGGCTTCAGAGAGGTTTGGATCGACGCCACCCGGCGAATCACGAGTGGTAAGTTGGGCTGGCGGGTCTTCTTGATCTCAGGCGTGAGCAGAGACGGGGCCTGTTTGCCCAGGACCCGGCGGGCGCGGATGAACCCGGGCGAGCCGTTGGTCAGTCTGGATATCTACGAACCGAGTGGTCAGGTAGGGGCGAGGGCATACTCTGTGGACGACATCGTTGCAGGGCGAGCTGTCCTCATCTTTCCGCTGTTCGCAGCAGAGGACCACGAGCTTGTGCTTGGCCTGGTCCCAGACAACGTATCGAGCGTAGAAGTCAAAGCCGGCGATATGCCCGCGCAGATCGTGCAGGTGAGGGACAACTTCTTCGAAGTCGAAGCGCAGGTCCCGACAAACCAGGGACCCACAAAAGCCCTGATATCAGTGACCACAGCTATAACGTGGTATGATGCCTTCGGGAAAAATCTCAAGACTGTCTCACGTAGCAACCGACGGGTGTCCTTGTTGCACGCCAAAGTGGACATCCCCGGAACGTGAGTCTCTCTAAGGACCGGTTTCAGAAAGGGTAGGGCGCGGCGGCGAATCTGGGGTTGGATGACATGACCCCGATCCTGGAGGTGTCTGATGGGAGGGTCGTTTGTCGAAAGCGAAGCTACAATGGACGATGGGTGGACTCGGGTGCTTCAGGGCTGGCGGCCGGCCCCCTTGGCTTCGTGGAGGTCTCCATCACGGGAACGTTCCGACCCAAGCATATCCATCTATTTATCTTGGTTACGGCTATCTCGGAGTATGGCTTCTAGTGATGATGGCGGTGAGTAATCATCGTGTTGAGTGGAACATTAGACTGGGTCAAAGTGAAAAAGGTGAGGCTATATCTGGGGCTAGGCGCTAGCATAGTGCGCCAGTTGGCTACCGGTCCTCATCCTGCGGTGGACCCAGAGCTTCGCGCGATGATCGAAGCAAGTAAGAGCTTGGCGCGGTCGGATCTAGGTGATGAGGAGGCGGCGGAGCGGCTAAGGGTGGTCGCATTGAGGAACCAGGTTGCTGCCAGCAGGGCGAGAGAGCGTTTGCAGAAGGCGCGTGATACTTATGTTGGTGACCGCGCCTTTCGACTGGTTGAGGCTGCTCTGGGGGGTGGGGCTGTGCAGTTGCCTGACGCTGGTCGCAGGGAACTATACGACCAAGAATGGGAGCTGGGACGCATGGCTTTGAAGGACGCCTTTGAGCGGCTGGCGAGCATCGCCCCGGGGCTCGAAGAGTTGCGGAGATATGTTGAAGCTGACCCAGGCCAGTGGCTGACGCCGCGACTGCACGAGATGGCTGAACTACTAGGACCGGACTCTCGCACTCAAAACGAGCTGGCACGTACGCGCCTGGCTCTCCTTGTAGCTATGGCTTATCTAAGGATACTTTCGGGGGATAAGCGACGCGGTGATCTTGATACGCCTTATTTTGTGGTCTGCGAGCGCCCTATGGTGAGTGTGGTACGTGGTTGGCGTAAGTCGGGTGCATAGGCAGGAACTATAATAAGTACAACGCGAATGGCGAATACAAACTCAAATTCGGCAAAGAAGGCTCAGTGGAAGGCCAGTTCAAAGAACCCGATGGTGTCGTGGTCTCCCCAAACGGCAATGTGTATGTCGCCGACACCGCCAACAACCGAGTGCAGGAATTCACGGAAAAGGTGTATACGTCGGGAAGTTTGGCAAGGAAGGTTCGGGGGCAGGCCAGTTCAAAGGCCCCGCCGGTATAGCGGTCGGCTCGGGGGAAGAAGTGTATGTCGCCGACACCGCCAACAACCGCATCGAGAGGTGGGGCGGTTCGGCGCCGCAAGTAAGTGCTGGGATTAACTATCAACTGGCAATAAATTTTGAAATAGAGGGAACTAGCTCAGCCACGGGACGTAGGGTCACCGCCGTACTATATGTGCGTTGCGATTTTATCATAAGGTAATATATCAAAATGACAGATACTAGACTAGGCGGTCTTGCGCAAAAGGTTAGAGCTGACTTTGGGTTGCTGGGGCACGATCGAGTGTGCTTCAATTTCGTATTAGGCGAAGAGAATCCCAAATTCGGCAAAATGTTGGTGAAAGTAGGGAAAGAGGCGGTGTTCGGCTTTGGGGTAGACCGGGAGGCGAGCGATGCGGAGATAATGGTGCAGATCGCCGAAGGGCTCCAAGACAACCTTCCTGAGCTACATGGGACATGGGGTTTAGCACTTCCTGAATGTCCGAGACATGCTCACCCTATGTACCCACAGGAGATTAAAGATCTGGCGTGGTGGATTTGTCCCAAGGACGGACGGCGTATAAAGCTTATGGGGAACTCAAATGATAAATGACGGCTTAAAGGGCTTCATGCTCCTGTTCTCGATGAGTCTCCCACCGTCCTTGTCCTGAGTGACCTGTGTCCTTGTTGCACGCCAAAGTGGACATCCCCGGAACTCTCACCAAGCGAGTACGAGAGAATCACACACCCACAACATCAAGGGAAAGCAAAAACCGCATAATCAACCGTGTCCACGGAACCGGGGAAACTCCATGATGGTCGATGCCGAGCGCGCTCTTCCGCGGTATGGGTTGGGCGGATCGTTTGTGGGTCAGCGTCTGCAGGGAGGCAGTGGCTGGGATATCTGCACGACTGTGCACCGTCCCGAAGGCACACTTGGTGAGCTGACCGTCGGGGTAGTGAGGCGTGCGACGGGTAGGCGCGGGAGGGATGGACCGAGGGTTCCGATTCCACCGGAGATGGCCGCAGAGACGGTAGCGATCGTTGTTGTCATGACTCCGTTGCGAGAGGTCGATGAGTGTGTAGACGTCAACGCACAGGTGGATGAGCTGAATGCGTTGGCACGCAAAGTGGCGCGCAATCAGCGTGCGTGGAGAACGCGAGAGATGATCATCGACGGCGAGGTCGTGGCCGCGCGGGAATGGGAGCACGCGGGCATCTGGGCGCTGTACCACCTCACCGAAGATCTGATCGTGTATGTGACGGGGTCTGCAGCGCTGCGTCCTGAGACATTGGAGATAAGAACGCTTCGACCGGACGAGGTTGATCAACGCGACTATATGACGTTTCAGAAAGGGTAGGGGGCGCACGCCCGCGCGGAGCATTTGGGACCATGCCTCGCGGGTGATCGGTACTGACTGCATACGGTGGGGTGCGATGGCCGGTCTTGCGTCCGTCGTATGATCGGTGCTGCGATGGCCCGGGCCAAACACCGGACGCCGAGACGCGGGGCACGAGGCCCCGCGCCCACGCGCCTGTCGCTCCCACTCACCCGCGCGGACGATCCCAAATGAACGCCTCCTCGGACACCGACCTCGGGCGACTCGAACGCGCCACCGCCTCGCTCGATCCGCCCTTCGCGGTCGTGGACCTCGACGCCTTCTGGGCCAACGCCGCCGATATGGAACGCCGCGCCGCGCCCAAGCCGATCCGGCTCGCCAGCAAGTCCGTACGCTGCCGCGCCCTGCAGGAGCGCGTGCTCGCCCGGCCCGGCTTCGCGGGCACGCTCGCCTTCACCCTCCCGGAGGCCCTGTGGCTCGCCGGGCACGGCTTTCGGGACATCGTCGTCGCCTACCCCACCGTCGATCGCCGCGCGCTGCGCGAGCTCGTTCAGCTGACCGCCGAGCGGCCCGAGGCGCGCGTCTCGATCATGGTCGACTCCCTCGCCCACCTCGACCTGCTCGACTCCGCCACCCGTGGGCTGGTGGGCACGGACAAAGCGCCCGTGCGGGTCTGCCTGGAGCTCGACGCCGGCCTCTGGCTGCTCGACGGGCGCGTGCGCGTCGGCGCCAAACGCTCCCCCGTCCACACCCCCGCGCAGGCCGCCGCGCTCGCCCGCGCCATCGTTGCCCGCGAGGGGGTGCGGCTCGTGGGCCTGATGGCCTACGAGGCCCACATCGCCGGGCTCGGCGATGCGCCGCCCGGGCGGGGACCCGGCCCTTCCTTGCGCGCGCTCGCCGTACGCCTCCTGCAGGCCGCATCAGCTCGTGAGCTCGCCGCCCGCCGCGCCGCAGCGGTCGCCGCCGTGCAGGCCGTGGCGCCCCTGGAGTTCGTCAACGGCGGGGGCACCGGCAGCCTGGAGGGCACCGCCCGCGAGGCGGCCGTCACCGAGGTCGCCGCCGGCTCCGGGCTCTACGGGCCCGCCCTGTTCGACACCTACCGCGCCTTCACTCCCCGTCCCGCCGCGTTGTTCACGCTACCCCTCGTGCGCCGCCCCTCGCCCGGCGTCCTCACTGCGCTCGGTGGCGGCTACCTCGCCTCCGGCCCTCCCGACCGTGCGCGCCTACCCCGCCCGCACCTGCCCCCTGGGCTGCGCCTCGACCGCCGGGAGGGGGCCGGGGAGGTGCAGACCCCCCTGCTTGGCGCACCCGCCCGCACGCTCGCAGTAGGAGATCGCGTCTGGATGCGCCACGCGAAGGCCGGCGAGCTGTGCGAGCGCTTCGACCGCCTCTACCTTCTTGAGGGCGCTCGCATCGTCGAGGAGGTCCCTACCTACCGCGGCGAGGGGCAGTGCTTCCTGTGAGGGTCACACCACTCGCGCCAGCTTTTCCCCGGCGCGCCGCAGGGCCTGCGTGCTGCCCGCCTCCACGATGACCTGCAGGTCGAGGATCCGCGCGTCGAAGGGGCTCAGCGCGTTCTCCCCGGCGACCGCGTACGCCGGCACCCCTGCCTGACGCGCCCGCGTCGCGATCTCGAACACCGCGCTGGTCCCTCCCCGATCGGTGAGCAGCGTGCGCTCGTCCATGCGCCCCGCGCCCACCACCACCGCGCGCGCTGCGCGCATCCGCCGATCGAAGTCCAGCGCCCCCAGGAGCTCTCGCACGTCCTCCTCCTCGGCCGGTTCGATCGGGCAGACGTCCACCTCGAGTGTTGGGTCGCCTGCCTGCAATCCCCGCCCGATCGCCGCCCCCGCGCGCTCCGCGCTGAGCGGGTGGCGCAGCCGGCTCCGGTCGGGCCCCTCTTTTCCAGTCACTCCCTCGCCGAAGCGCTCGGCGACGATCAGCACCGTCTTCGAGATCACGGTAGGGCATCCTTACAGGCATGGCCGACGAGCCCGACCGCCCAACCGTCGAGGAGCCCGAGCCTCCTGCGCCGAAGACGCGCAAGCGCGCGTCGGCCGGGGACAAGGAGTACGTCACGATCGAGGCCGCCGGTCACGAGCTGCGGGTTTCGAGCCCCACCAAGGTCTACTTCCCCGAGCCCGGCCTCACCAAGCTCGACCTGATCGGCTACTACGTCGAGTGCGCCGAGGCGGTCCTCGTGCACCTTCGCGAGCGCCCCACCGTGATGAAGCGCTGGGTCGACGGGGTCCAGGGCAAGCCCTTCTTCCAGAAGCGCGTCCCCGACCACGCCCCCGAGTGGCTGCAGACCACGGTCGTGAAGTTCCCCTCCGGGCGCACCGCCCGCGAGCTCGTCGCCGCCGACGCCGCCCACCTCGTGTGGGGGGTCAACCTCGGCGTGATCGATTGGAACCCCTGGCCCGTGCGCCGCGCGGACCTCGACCACCCCGACGAGCTGCGCATCGACCTCGACCCGCAGCCCGACGTCCCCTTCGCGCAGGTCCGCGACGTGACGCTTGGGGTTCGCGAGGTGCTCGAGGAGCACGGGCTGCGCGGCTTCCCCAAGACCTCCGGCTCGCGCGGGATGCACGTGTTCATCCGGATCTCCCCGGTGTGCACCTTCCGCGAAGTGCGCCGCGCCGCGCTCGCCCTCGCCCGCGAGGTCGAGCGTCGTATGCCCGGCCAGGCCACCACCCGCTGGTGGAAGGAGCAGCGCGAGGGTGTCTTCATCGACTACAACCAGAACGCCCGCGACCGCACTGTCGCCTCCGCCTACTCCGTGCGCGCCGTCCCTGACGCTCGCGTCTCCTGTCCGCTGGAGTGGGAGGAGGTCGCCGACGTCGAGCCCGCCGAACTGCGTCTCGACACCGTTCCCGCCCGCCTGCGCGAGCGCGGTGACCCAGCCGCCGCCATCGACCGCCACGCCGGCTCGCTCGACTCGCTGCTCGAGCTCGCCGACCGCGACGAGCGCGAGGGCCTTGGCGACGCCCCCTGGCCCCCCCACTTCCGCAAGCAGCGCGGCGAGCCCCGGCGCGTGCAGCCCTCCCGCGCGCGGGACGCCGACGGGAAGTCGAGGTCATCCGCGGGCAAGGGCTCCGCGGCTGAGGCGGGGGACGAGGGACCATGACCCTTCCGCTCACGCCCCCGCTGAAGCCGCAGCTCGCGCTCTCCCGCAAGGCGCTCCCCGAGGGCGATGCGTACCTGTATGAGATCAAGCTCGACGGCTTCCGCTGCCTCGCGTTCGTGGACGGAGAGGAGGTCTCCCTGCAGTCCCGCAACGGCAGGCCGCTGGAACGCTACTTCCCCGAGCTGCGCCTCCCCGCCGGGCGCTACGTGCTCGACGGGGAGATCGTCGTCCGCGGGGCCGACGGGCGTGAGGACTTCGACGCGCTCGGGCAGCGCGTCCACCCCGCCGCCTCGCGCATCAAGCTCCTCTCCGCCGAGACCCCCGCCCTATACGTCGCCTTCGACCTCCTCGCCCTCGACGACGAGTCGCTGCTCGACCGGCCCTTCGCCGAGCGCCGCGCCGCGCTCGAGGCCCTGCTCGCGCAGCAGCGGTTCGCGGGCGCCCCCCTCGAGCTGATGCCCACCGTGGACACCGTCCACGAGGCCGAGCACTGGCTGCGCGAGGCCGAGGGGGCGATGGCCAAGGAGCGCTTCGCCCCCTACCGGCCGGGGGAGCGCCGCGGGATGTTCAAGGTCAAGCGCACCCGCACCCTCGACGTCGTCGTGGTGGGTTGGCGCCCCGGCAAGGAGCCCGACACCGTAGGCGCGCTGATCCTTGGGCTCTACGACGGCTCCGACCTGCGGGTGGTGGGTCACTGCTCCGGCTTCAACGCTGCCGAGAAGCGCCGTCTCGTGGGCTTCCTCGCCCCCTACGAGACGGGCGAGCGCGGCTCCGCCGACCCCTCCCGCTGGAGCTCCGGGCGGGACCTCGAGTGGGTCGGGCTGCGCCCTGAGCTCGTCATTGAGATCGACTTCGACCACGTCTCCGCCGGTCGCATCCGCCACGGCGCCAAGCTGCGCCGCTGGCGCGAGGACAAGGACCCGCGGCACTGCACCTTCGAGCAACTGCGCCTCTGAGGCGCGGCGGCTACAGCCAATCCTCCCCGTTGGCGAGGTCGTTCTCTGCGGGATGGTCCGCAAGCCTCTGCTCGAGCGCGGCGACGATCCGGCCGGTGTCAGCTCGAGTACGGCGGCGACCGCCGGGGATGAAGATCATGCCATGGTCGCCGGGCCCTCCGGGGATGATCGCCTCATAGTGAAGGGGCCTCATGTTCGACGGGGTTGTCGGTGACGAGCACCCTGCGCTCGCGGCGGGCGAGATCGGTGACCTGCTGGTCGCTGTAGGAGCACCACTCGGGGTGCTCCTGTATTGCCTCGACATCGTGGCCGCGGGAGCGTAGCTCACGTGCGATGGCCGGAGATAGCATCTCGTCGAGCAGCAACCTCACCGGCCGAGAGCTTTCCGGGCGGCGAGGAAGGCGGCATGGGCCTCCTGCGTCTCCCGGCGATTGCGCTCGATACGCTCGTCGATCTCCTGCGGGTACGCTCCGTAGTAGGCGGCGGCGGCCTGAAGGAGCCCCAGGGGCATCTCCAGATATACGGCGGTCTCCTCAAGATCGCCGTCGTTGTCCTGCGCGACTGCGACCGCCTCCCACACGTCTGGGCCGCCGATCAGTCGTGCCCGGCGACCGGAGGGGCCGTCGGCGAAACGCACCAGCGGATGCTCGTCCATACGCAAGCCCTCCTCCACGTAGCGCTGGGCAAGAGTTCGCGGCGCCATGCTGGAACGATCTGCACGATCGGCGAGCCGGCCCACTGTCCGTTCGGGGAGACGGATGCTCAGGGGTACGGCGCTCATGTATCGCATAGTAGTACAGCACCTTACGGCGCGCTACGAGCAGTTTAATTGGCCCTCAAGCCAGAGCGCAGGAGACGGCGTTAGCATCGTCAGAGAGATGGCAAGTGACACCGCCACCGTGGGGGAGGAGGAGTACCTCCAGATCCTCTTCTGGCTCCAGGAGGCTGGGCTGCCGATGACCGGCGCCAATGTCGCCCGCGCGATGCAGCTCTCCGCTCCCACCGTCCACGAGATGGTCGGGCGCCTGGAACGCGACGGCTACATCACACGCGGTCAGAACCGCGCGATCGCCTTCACTGCCGACGGCGCCCACCAGGCCGAGGGCATCGTGCGCCGCCACCGCCTGATCGAGCGCTTCCTCACCGACATCCTCGGAGTCCCCTGGGATGAGGTCCACGAGGAGGCCGAGCGCTTGGAGCACGCCATGTCCCCCGTGCTCGAACAGCGGATGCTCGCGGCCATCGGCGACGCTAAGACCTGCCCCCACGGTCACCCCATCGTGGCCGGCGCCCGCGAGGTCGGCGTGCCGCTCGCCGACGTGCAGATCGGCGCCACGGTGCGCGTCCTGCGTTTCGAGAACGAGGCCGAGGACCTTCTGCACTACCTCAAGGACTCCGGCCTCGAGCCCGGCCTGCAGGGCACCCTCGCTGCCCATGACCGCCGCGAGGTCGTCGTACAGACAGCGGACGGGCGCCGCTGCGCCATCACCCCCTCCGTCGCCGAGACCGTCTCCGTCGCAGCCGACCCCTCCCCGCCTCCGCGCACCGCGCTGCCGGAGCAGTTGGTGTTGGGCCAGCAGCGCTACGGGAAGTGAGCCTACGCCGTCACAGGAAGTGAGCCCTACGCCGCTGCGGGCTGCAGCGAGCGAAAGGCCGCCGCCAGCCGCGCGACGCCCTCTTCTATCTGCTCCGGGGTGACGCCCGAGTAGGCCAGGCGTAGCGTGTTCTCGCCGCCCTCCAGCAGGAAGTCGGTGCCCTTCACGAACGCTACTCCGCGCTCCGCGGCGGCCTTGTGCAGGGCGGCGACGTCGGTGCCCTCGGGCAGCGTTACCCACATGAAGTAGCCCCCCTCGGGGGGTACGAACTCGGCCTCGGGCAGCTCGCGGCGCAGCGCCACCTCGAGCGTGCGTGCGCGCTTGGCCAGGGCCGTCCTGACCGTCTCGATCGAGCGCTCCAGTGCCCCCGAGGCGCAAAACTCGTACACGATCGACTGCGCCACCATGTTGGGGGAGATGTACGTGTTGGTTGCGACCTTTGCGATCGCCGCGATCAGCTCGGGCTCGCCCCACCAGGTAGCCGACGCGGATGCCGGGGCACACCGTCTTGGAGAACGACGACGCGTACACCACGCGCTCGGGGTCCATCGAGAGCATCGTCGGGAGCTTCCGGCCGCTGAAGCGCAGCTCCACGTAGGGGTCGTCCTCGAACACCGTGAAGTCGTGCTCCGCCGCCAGCGCGAGCAGCGCGCTGCGCCTGGCCGGCGCGAGCGTGTAGCCGGCGGGGTTCTGGAAGTTGGGGATGATGTGGGCGAGCTTCGGGCGCACGGGCGGGTCTCCCAATCGTCCCTCCAGCAGGGCGGCGAGCGCGTCGGTGTCGATGCCGTCCGGCAACAGCTCCACCTGGTGCACCCGCGCGCCGCGTTCGCACAGCGAGAGCAGCGTGCGGTCGTAGGTGGGGCGCTCCACCACCACGTCGTCTCCCTTGCTGCACCAGGTGCTCGAACAGGAACGCGTCGGCCTGCATCGAGCCGTTCGTAACAAGCACCTGCTCCGGCTCGACCCCGTGGCGCTCGGCGATCCACGCCCGCAGTCGCGGGTAGCCCACCGAGGTCCCGTACGCCGTAGCCCCGGCCGGGTCGTTCGCGAACGCGCGCGCGGACGCGTCGCGCAAGCCCTCCACGTCGATGATGTCGAGCGAGGGGGCGCCGCGGGCGAAGGAGATCGTGGAGTCCGCCATCGCGGGAAGCTTACGCGAAGGCCGCCGCTGCTCAGCCTTCGTCAAACGTCAGCAGGATGCGTCCGTCCGCGACCTCGCGGACGTCGAAGTCGGTATCCGCCGAGCGGCGCAGCTCTGCCACCAGCGCCACCGGCGCCGCCAGCCGCAGGTCGACCACCGCGTGACTCGCCTCGAAGCGGCGCACCGACGCCTCGCTCACGTGGGGCAGGCTCGCCAGCCGTCGCTCGAACGCGCTCAGCGAGGCGATGTCGTAGAACGGGCCCACCCCCAGCTCGACACGACCCTCGAAGAGAGTCTCCTCTCGAGACGCCGGAGCGTCGGCAGGCGGGGCGGGGGAAGGCGGAGCGTCAGCAGGCTGGGCCGGGAAGGGCGGAGCGTCGGCAGGCGGGGCCGGGGAAGGCGGGGCGTCGGCAGGCTGAGTGTGGACAGCCGGTTGGGGGGCCGGTGGGATGTCGGCGGACGGGAGGGATGCAGGTGGGGGCGATGCGGAGGTGAGCCCCGCCATCACCCGGCTGAGCAGTGCGTCGTACTCAGCCGCCAGATCCCTCGCGAAGCGCTCCAGCCGATCGCGGAAGCGCCGCAGCTCCGCAAGGCTCGCGAGTTGCGCTTCGCTCGGGCGCAGACGCTCGTGGGGCTCGCGCGTCGTCTGCGGCTGGTGCTCGGCCCGCGGCTCGCTCGGCGTGTGGGGCTCGCCCCCCGCGGGCGGCTCGATCCGGCGGGCCGGCTCTCTTGAGACCTGCGGCCGCGCGGACTCGAGCGGTCTCACGAACTTGACCGGCTGCCCGGTGCCGGCAGGCTGGGTCGGGGCCGGAGGCTGGATCGGGGCCGGAGGCTCGATCGCCTCGTCCACCAGTCTCCCGCTTGGCTGCGTCGGGGCTGCCGAGGCCGGGGCTGCCGACGCCCCCGACGCCGGAGCTGCCGACGTCGTGTCCGTCGCGGCGTTCGCGCCGGCGAGCTCGCGGCGTCTGCCGATCGACGTCAGCTCCCGCTCGAGCTCTCGCAGCTTGCGCTCCAGCTCCGCGAGCGTGCCTGTCACGTCACCCGTCTGCTGGGGGGCGGCATCGCCGGGCGCGCTTGGTCCATTGGCGAACGTATCGGTCATCGGCATCCAGGGAGGGGGCTTGCCACTCACATCCTACTCGGGCCGGATCGGAGGTCGCACGAGCCCTGGGCCGCATATTGCGCGCTCGCTAGCCGCGCAGGATCTGCACGGCGAGCTCGGCCACCTCGGTGGGGGTGCGTCCGACGCGGACGCCCCTCTCCTCGAGCGCCTGCGCCTTGGCGGCCGCCGTGCCCGAGGTGCCCGACACGATCGCGCCCGCGTGGCCCATCTGCTTGCCCGCCGGCGCCGTGAAGCCCGCGATGTAGGCGACCACCGGCTTTGAGACGTGCTCGGCGATGTACTGCGCCGCCTCCTCCTCCGCCGAGCCCCCGATCTCGCCCGCCAGCACGATCAGCTCGGTCTCCGCGTCGGCCTGGAAGAGCTCGAGGATGTCCACGAAGGAGGAGCCTGGCACCGGGTCTCCGCCGATTCCCACGATCGAGCTGTTGCCGAAGCCCGCCTGGGCGATCTCGTTGCCGATCTGGTAGGTCAGCGTGCCCGAGCGCGACACCACGCCCACGTTGCCCTCCTTGAAGAACGACGCCGGGATGATGCCCACGTTGGCCTTCCCCGGTGAGAGTATGCCAGGGCAGTTGGGGCCGACCAGGCGCGTTGAACGCCCGCCTGCCCGTTCGCGCTTCAGGATGTTGTAGACCCGTAGCTCGTCGTGCGCCGGGATGCCCTCGGTGATCGCGATCACCAGCTCCACCCCCGCCGCCGCGGCCTCCAGGATCGAGTCGGCCGCGAACCGCGGGGGGACGAAGATCATCGCCGTGTTCGGCTGCGTCGCCTGCACGGCCTCGGCCCAGCTGTCGAACACCGGGATGCCCTCGACGTCCTGGCCACCCTTGCCCGGAGTGACGCCGCCCACCACGTTGGTGCCGTAGCGGCGGTCGTTGAGCGCGTGGAAGGAGCCCTCCCGCCCGGTTATGCCGGCCACCGCGAGGCGAGTGTCCCTGTCGACCAGGACCGACATCAGACCTCCCGTCCCGCGGCGAGCGCGACGACCTTCTCCGCCGCCTCGTTCATCGTGGCGGCGGGGTGCACGTTGGGCAGCGCCACCCGCGCGAGCAGCTCGCGTCCCTGCTTGTCGTTGGTGCCGTCGAGGCGCACCACGAACGGGATCGAGTCCCGCCCTCCACCTCCGCCCGCCCCGATCTCCGCGAACGCCGCGATCAGCCCCTCGCGCGACCTCGTCGCAGCGGGTGATGCCGCCGAAGATGTTGAACAGCACCGCCTTCACCCGTGCGTTTGAGAGGATCAGCTCGACCGCCTGCTTGATCTTGGCGGCGTCCGAGCCGCCGCCCGCGTCGAGGAAGTTGGCGGGGCGCCCTCCCGCCTGGGCGACCACGTCGAGCGTCGACATTACGAGGCCGGCCCCGTTGCCGAGGATGCCGATGTCGCCGTCGAGCGCCACGTACTGCACGCCCTGTTCTTTGGCCCGGCGCTCGATCGGGTCCTCGTTCTCCGCGTCTGAGAGCCCCTGGTTCTCGGGGTGGCGGTAGAGCGCGTTGCCGTCCAGGGAGACCTTCGCATCGAGCGCCTTGACCTGCCGCTCCGGGGTGACGATCAGCGGGTTGATCTCCGCGAGCGTGGCGTCCTCCTGCATCCACACCTCGTACAGCGCCGTGAGCGCGTCTGCGACGCCCTCGATCACATCGGCGTCCGCGCCTCCGTCGGTGGCGATCCGCACCGCCTCCTCCCGCGAGAGGCCCTCCAGAGCGTCCACGTGGTGGCGCACCAGCTTCTCGGGCGTTTTCTCCGCCACCTCTTCGATGTCCACGCCGCCCTCCGTGCTGAACATCACGAGCGGCTGCTTGGCCGAACGGTCGAGCAGCACCGACGCGTAGTACTCCGTGGCGATGTCGCTCGCGTGCTCGATCCACAGCTTGCGCACCGTGTGGCCGTGGATGTCCATGCCGAGGATGTTGGTGGCGTGCTCGCGCGCCTCGCGCGCGTCCGCGGCCAGCTTCACGCCGCCGGCCTTGCCGCGACCTCCGATCAGCACCTGGGCCTTGACCACCACCGGGTAGCCCACCTCGTCGGCGGCGGCCACCGCGTCCTCCACGGTCGCGACCGCCCTCCCGGGCGACACCTCCAGTCCGTGGCGGGCGAACAGCTGCTTGCCCTGATACTCGAGCAGGTCCATCAGCGGCGCGAGACTCTAGCCTAAGTAGGCTGACCGCGCCGCGATCCCGGCGCAGGGCATAATGCCCACGCCATGCCTCTTCCAAAGAACGTCACCTTCGTCACATTCGACGTGTACGGCACGCTGATCGACTGGGAGACCGGTATCTACGACGCCTTCGCCAAGGAGGCCACGCGCGACGGGATCACGCTCGACCGCGTCGAGCTGCTCGCCCTCTTCCACGAGATCTCCCGCGAGGTCGAGGCCGGCTCCTACGAGCTCTACGCCGAGGTCCTGCGGCGCACCGCGGTCGAGATCGCCAAACGCATCGACTGGCCCCTGGAAACATCGCGCTCGGGCTTCCTGCCGGACTCGGTGCAGCGCTGGATGCCCTTCAAGGAGACCCCCATCCAGCTGCAGAAGCTCGCCAAGAAGCACAAGCTCGGCCTGCTCTCCAACGTCGACGACAAGCTGCTCGGCCAGACCCGCCGCCACATCGCGACCGACTTCGACCTCGTCGTCACCGCCCAGCAGGTGCGCTCCTACAAGCCCGACCTCGCCCACTTCACCGAGTGCGCGCGGCGCATGGGCGGCAAGAAGGGGTGGGTGCACGTCGCCTCCAGCCACCACCACGACGTGGCGCCCTGCATCAAGCCGCGCGTGCCCGTGATCTGGGTCAACCGCAACAAGGAGATCCTCGACCCCTCTCAGAAGAAGCCCACCGCCGAGGTCCCCAACCTGCGCGAGGCCGCGAAGCTGCTGGGCGTCGCCTGACGCCGTGCAGGTGCGCGCGCTGCACCCGGACGTGCTCCTCGCCACCAGCGCGATCTGGCAGACCAACTGCACGGTGGTGCGCGGGGCGGTTGACGGCGAGGGGCACGAGACCTTCCTCGTCGACTCGCCCGTCCTGCCCGAGGAGCTCGAGGCCCTGCCCGCGCTGCTCGAGCAGGCCCGCTTTCCGGCCCCCAGCGGCCTGCTCGCCACCCACGCCGACTGGGATCACCTGCTCGGGCGCCTCGCCTTTCCGGGGGTGGCGCTCGGTTGCGCGCAGAGCACCGCCGAGCGCCTGCGCTCCGCACCGGGGGAGGCGCAGCGCGAGCTGCTGGCCTTCGACGAGCAGTACCTGATCGAGCGCCCCCGGCCGCTGGCTCTGGGGGCGATCCAGTCGCTGCCGGTCCCCGGACGCTGCGCGATCGGCGAACTCGAGCTCGAGCTGCACCCCACCGAGGGTCACACCGCCGACGGGATGGCCCTCTGGATTCCGTGGGCACGTGTGCTGCTCGCCGGGGACTACATCTCCCGGGCTGAGATCCCCACCCTTGGTGACGTTCCCGGCGCACTGCGGGCCTACGTCGCCACCCTTGAGCGGCTGCGCCCCCTCCTGGCGGACGCCCTGCACGTCGTACCCGGCCACGGGCCCGTGCTCGACGCCGATCGAGCGCTCGCTGTGCTGGAGGAGGATCTCGCCTACCTGTGCGCCCTGGAGGAGCGCGGCGTCGAGGCAGAGCTGCCCCCCGGGCGGCGCACGGCGTTCCAGCGGCGCTTGCACCGGGAGAATGCCGACCGGGCTCACCCGTAGTAGCGCGAGATGACCAGCAGCTGGCTGAAGAGGTCGTGGGCCAAGAGGAGGGTGACGATCAGCGCCCCCGCGACAGGCCCCCAGCGCCGTCCGGCGCCGCGCGCGGCCAGCGCTAGCACGGGGCCCCACAGCGCGATCAAGGGCAACAGGTACCGGGGCTCGGCGTACTCGGTGGGAAGGTGGTGGATGTAGTCGTCCACTCCGATCACGCCCACCACGCCGAGGCCGATCGCCAGGTAGACGCCGAGCTCGACCAGCCGGCTGCGCAGAGCCCGACGATACGTGAAGAGTGCGCGCGCGAAGAGGGCGGCGATCAGCCCCGCGGGAACGAGCGCGGCGGTGTAGACCCAGTTTGGAAAGGTCGTGTCCAGCCAGCCGTAGAGCCCCACGAGCCCGTTGAACCAGAGCACGCGGGTGGTGAGGAAGCCGTGGAAGTAGTGGCTCGTCCCGGGCAGTCGCGGCAGGTAGAACTGCCAGATGTAGCCGAGCTCCTTGAAAAGCGACCCGCTCCTGCCGCTCAGGTGGAGGGCGCCGGAGATCGCGCCGAGCCCGGGCCGGCCCGAGAGCACGTTGACGAACGCGTACAGCAGGACCGGGCTCGCCCCGACGACGACGGCGAGCGCGAACGAGCGGTAGGCGGTCCGCCTCGACGTACGCGCCTCGCGGATGCACAGCGCGAGCAGCCCCAGAACGGCGCCGGGGACGAGGCTGAGGAAGGTGAGCTTGGTCAGGAGCCCGACGGCGAGCACCGCGCCGATCGCGACGCCGAGCCGCGGTGCGATCCCCTGTCGGAAGCCCCGCGCCAGGCAGTAGAAGAGCGCCGCCGATACCGCGAACAGCAGCGCGTCGGGGTTGACCGCGCCCGACATCAGTCCGAGTAGCGGCGCCAGCGCGACGCCGAGGCCGCCGACCGTCCACGCCCACCGTACTCCGGGGAGCGCCTCGCGCAGGAAGAGGAAGGCGAAGAGTGCCGTGAGGCCGCCCATCGCGGCGGAGAGCAGCCGCATCAACGCGAGCTGGTCGAGCAGGGTGCCGGGTGACGCAAGCTTGTAGGGGAGGGTCTCGAGGGCGTAGTACAGCGGCGGCTGGGAGGCGGCAACCCCCGCCTGCGCCGAGCCCTTGCGCGAGAGCGGCGCGGCGAGAGTGCGTTCCAGCGCGTGCTGCTCGGTCGGCGAGGAGATGGTGTCCACGCTCGGGTTGAACCGAACGTTCGAATAGAGCAGGGCGTTCAGCACGGCCTTCTCGGCGTGCGGAAACGTTTCTTCGCTCCCCGACGGCAGGTGCCCGGTTTCGGCGAGGTGTTGCACGTAGGCGAAGTGGGAGGGTTCGTCGGGCACCTCGAACGGAGGGGAGACGATCGACCAGCACGCCGCGTTGAGGAACGCGACCAGTGCGCAGACCCAGGCCGCTATGGGTACGCGGCGGAGCGCCGAGGGCAGGCCCGCGAGGAGCTGCCGGCCCCTGCCAAGCGCCCGCTGGCGCGCGGGCTCAGGGACGGTGGGGGCGCTCCCGGCCGGGGAGCCTGGCTCCACGGCGGGTGCGGCGGCGCTCTGCGCCCCCTCGGACTTACGCTTCACGCGCTGCCCGGCGGCCTGCACCCCGTCGGACCGGCGCTGCGTGGGCGCCCTCGCGGCGGTGCGCCTGCTCACGAGAGCTCCTTCACGAGCAGCCAGGAGGAGAGCGCGAGGAACGCGAGGGCGAGCGCGGCCACGAGCAGGGCGTTCCAGAGCCCGCCGGCCGCGTGACCGTAACCCAGCCGCCGAATCACCGAGGCGGCCGACGACCACCACGAGTGGCGGCTCGGGCGCAGGTATTCGATGCCCATTCTGCCAGGCAGGGGGCCTCCGCCGGAGAGCGCCGCGACGGCGGGACGCGTCTGCCATCCCCGCAGCGAGACGGGCGCGTTCATCGAGCTGAGCGTGAAGCAGACCTTCACCGGGGCGGTCGCCCTGGCCACCGGACTCACCGGGATCGTCACAGAGCCGCTCGACCACCCCGGAGGATAGGAGCCCTGCGTCAGGACGCGCGAGCCCGACAGGACCCGCACCGTCACCTTCGAGCCGAGCACGCTGAACAGGGCCAGGCGAATCGCTGAGATGCCCCGCGGCAGGGCTTCGTCGGACTGGCAGGCGTGGGCCGAGTGCTGGGTGCTGACGAGCCCGCCGGCCGTGGACGAATCGCCTCGGGCGACCGTGAGCGGCGAGTGCGACAGTGTCGCCACGAACGCCGCCGCGATGACCGCCAGCCCCACCGCCAGCACGATCCGCACAGAGGGTGGCGCAGTCGGCCGCAGGCCGGCGAGCCGGGCCCCTCTTTTTCCAGTCAAGGGTGGCGCAGTCGGCCGCAGGCCGGCGAGCCGGGCCCCTCTTTTTCCAGTCAAGGGTGGCGCAGTCGGCCGCAGGCTGCCGAGCCGGGGCCCTCTTTTTCCAGTCAAGGGTGGCGCAGTCGGCCGCAGGCTGCCGAGCCGGGGCCCTCTTTTTCGGTCACGCCCGACCGAGGCTGTGGCCGATCGTCGGGCGCTCATCACGTTCACCCGTAGTAGCGCGAGATGTCCAGCAGTTGGCCGAAGATGTTCTGAGCCAGGACGAGGGTGACGATCAGCACCCCCGCGACCGGCCCCCAGCGTCGCCCCGCGCCGCGCGCGGCCAACGCCAGCACGGCGCCCCACAGCGCGAGCATCGGCAGCAGGTAGCGGGGCTCGGCGAACTCCCCGGGCGTTTTGTTGATGTAGTCGTCCGAGCCGACGATGAGCAGCACCCCCAGGCTCATCGCCAGGTAGACGAGGATCTCGACCAGGCGGCTTCGCAGCGCGCTGCGGGAGAGCAGGAGGGCGCGGAGGAAGAGCACGGCGATCAGCCCCGCCGGGATCAGCGCGACCTTGTAGACCCAACGCGGGAACGCCGCGTCCAGCCAGCCGTAGATCCCCACCAGCCCCCTGAACCAGTACACGTTCGTGGTGAGGAAACCGTGGAAGTAGGGCGTCATTCCAGGGAGCCGGGGGAGGTAGAACTGCCAGATGTAGCTGAGCTCCCTGAGGAGCGACCCGCTTTTGCCGTTGAGCGCCACGGCGTTACCGAGCACGCCGACCGCGGGCCGGCTCGAGAGCAGGTTGACGAGGATGTACAGCAGGACCGGACTTGCGCCCACCGCGAGCCCAAGCCCGAGGCAGCGGTAGGCGGTCCGCCTACCGAAGCCGGGAGACACGCGCCTTTGACCGATTGGGGAGACACTCGCTTTACCGAAGCCGGGTGACACGCGCCTTCGGCGCGAGTCCCCGTTTCGGCCAGCATCCCCGAATCGGCCAGCATCCCCGTTTCGGCCAGCGCGCCCCGCCCGGGCGCAGAGGACCAGCAGGCCGAGCAGCGCCCCGGGAAGCAGGCCGAGGAAGGTGAGCTTGGCCAGAAAGCCGACGGCGAGCACCGCGCCGATCGCGGCCGCCAGCCGTGGCGTGATGCCCCGCCGGAAGCCTCGCGCCAGGCAGTAGAAAAGCGCCGCCGAGACCGCGAACAACAGCGCGTCGGGGTTGACCGAGCCCGACATGACTCCGAGCAGCGGCTCGAGCGCCACACCGAGACCGCCGACCGTCCACGCCCACGGCGCTCCGGGGAGCGCCTCGCGCAGGAACAGGTAGGCGAAGAGCGCGGTCAGGCCGCTCATCAGGGCGGAGAGCAGGCGCATCAGGGCGAGCCGGTCGAGCACCGTGCCCCCCGACTCGAGGGCGTAGGGGATCGTCTCGAGCGCGTAGTACAGCGGCGGCTGCGACGCCGCGACTCCCGCCCCTCCGCTCCCCGTGCGCTTGTCGGGTCTAGCGAGATCGTGTTCGAGCTTGCGCTGGCCGGCCTCCGTGGAGATCGTGTTGACCGAGGGGTGCTCGAGCACCGCCGCGTTGTGGAGGTCGTAGAGAGCTGTTTCCTCCGCGAGCGGGAAGTTTTCGCCCGCCGAGGACGGCAGGCGTCCCGTCTCGGCCAGGCGCTGCACGTAGGCGTAGTGAGCCGATTCGTCCACCACCTGGAAGGGAGGCGAGATCACCGACCAGCACACCGCGTTGAGCGAGGCGACCAGGGCGCACACCCACGCCGTCACGGGTATCCGGCGAAGCGCGTCCCGCAGGCGGATCGACGGTCCCGTCCCCGTGGGAGCGGCTCGCACGGGCCGGCTGCGCCCGCGAGCGGCCGGGGCACTCACGGTGGTCGATCGCGACGACTCGGCGGCGGCCGCCGGCTGCGCCGCTTTCGTCCGCTCCGCTCTGCGCTTTGCGGCTCCCTGCTTCACGGGCGCCCCCGGCGTGGTGCGCCGACTCACCTCAGATCCCTCACGACAAGCCAGGAGGAGAGCGTGAGGACCGTGGCCGCGAGCGCCAGCACGAGCAGGGCGTTCCAGGTGCCGGCGGCGGCGCGACCGAGACCCAGGCGCCGCGCGACCGAGACGGCGAGCGACGCCCACGACCGGTGACCCGCCCGGAGGTACTCGATGCTGATCCGACCTGGCAGCGGTCGTGCTCCTCCGAGCGTTGCTTCGGCCGGAGGCGTCCGCCTCCCCACCATCGTGACTTCCCCGGTCACGGATTCGAGCGCAAAGCAGACCCTGACGGGCGCCACGGTGCGGGAGAGCTCGCGCACCGGCACCGTCGCCCCCTCGCCCGACCAGCCGGGGGCCAGGGTACCTTCGGTGACGACGCGCGAACCCGCGAAGACCTTCACCGCGACTTCAGGGGAGGTGACCCCGAACAGGCCAAGGCGGATCGCCGAGGTGTTACGCGGCAGCGTTTCGCCCCGCTGGCAGCCGCCGAGGTCGTGTGTCGTGGCGACCAGCTGCTTTTCGGGCGGGACAAACTTCGTCTTGGCGAGCACCAGCGGCGCGTGGGACAGCGTTGCGAGGAGCGCAAACGCGATCAGCGCCAATCCGCCCGCGAGCGCGACCCCAATGCGCATCAGCGGCGTCGCAATCCAAGGATGGAGAGCAGGAACGAGGCGAAGATGACTTGGATGCCGAGCACCAGCAGCGTCGCGGCGAGGATCGCCAGACGCTCCTCGGAGAGGCTCCCGAAGCCGCGCCGCGCCCACTCCAGCACGATCACGCCGACGATCGCCAGTCCCACGGACGCGATCGCACCGCCGAGCAGCAGGCCGTGCTCCAGGCGCCAGCGACGGCGCATACGCTCGAACCAGGGGTCGCGCTCGCCCATGAAGTAGATCCCGTACGCCCGCGCGCAAAGGCCGAGCGTGACGACCTGCGCGCCGACGATCAGCAGCAGCGAGCCGCCGATCAGGGTGTGCACTTCCCAGCGGCGGCCGAGCACGGAGACGTGCGCGAGCACCGTCGCCGAGATCAGGGCGCCGAGCGCCACCAGCACCGCGCCGGGGATGATGAAGAGGTGCCGCGGGGAGTGCAGGACCAGGTAGCGCAGGTGGCGCCAGCCGTCGCGGAAGCTCGACAGCTTCGACTCGCCGCCGCGCGGGTGGTACTCGATCGGCAGCTGCCTGATGCCCAGGCCCGCCTTCGCCGCGCGGACGACCATCTCGGAGGCGAACTCCATGCCGCTGGTGCGGAGTTCCAGGCGCTCCAGGTGCTCGCGGCGAAACGCGCGCATACCGCAGTGCGCGTCGTTCACACCGGTGTGGAAGAGGAGGTTCAGCAGGCGCGAGAGCAGCGGGTTGCCGATGTAGCGGTGCAGCCACGGCATCGCGCCCGGGCGGATGTTGTGCATACGGTCGCCGATGACCATGTCGGCCCCCGCCTGGAGCTCTGCGAGGAACCGCGGGATCTCGTTGAAGTCGTAGGTCAGGTCCGCGTCCGCCATCAGGATGTACTCCCCGCGCGCCGCCGCGAACCCCGCCAGGTAGGCGTTGCCGTAGCCGCGCACCGGTTCGTGGACCGTGTGGGCGCCCGCGCGTTCCGCCAGGGCGGCGCTGCCGTCGACCGAGCCGTTGTCCGCGACGACCACCTCCCCGCGGATCCCCGCCGCCGTCATCGCGCCGAGCGCGGTGTGGACGCACTGCTCGATGTTCTGGGCCTCATCGAGGCAGGGGATGACGACCGACACCAGACACGCCGGCTCGCTCAGATCGTCCCGGACGACGGCCCTCTCGACGCTTGCGCTCATTGCAGCTCACGCGGTGGCGGCCGAGCACCTTTCTAAGCTCTGCATAGTCGAACCAGCCTTGCAAGCAGGTCCCGTGGGGGTCAAGCGACGCCAGCTCTCGCCTTTGCAGGCAAGGCCACAGGCGTCAAAACTGTCTCCGTCCCTGCGCGTAGGCCTTGCGCGCCACCGCGTGCAACATGTCGCCTTCTCCGGCGAGGCGGTCAAGCGTCCAGGCCAGGGGCACTGTGAGGACGCACGCCGCGACCGCCACGCGCAGGGGCAGCCCGCCAGGGAACAGGCAGCGGCCGGCGGCGAGGTACTGGACCGAGCCGGCAAGGCCCACCGTGCTCGAGGAGGTGGACGTGTGGACGTCCTCGAAGCCCGCGCGCGCAAGCACCCCGCGCAGCGCGGCGACGTCGAAGTGAAAGCGGTGGCGGGGAACGTCGAGGTGAAACCAGCGGCCCCCGAAGCGCCGCCGCTGCCAGCACCCGAAGTGCGGCACGCTGACGACGAGCAGGCCCCCCTCGCGCAGGGCGGCGTGCGCGCGAGACAGGTCGGCAGCCGGATCGCTTACGTGCTCCAGCGACTGGCGGAAGACGACCGCGTCGAAGGACCCGGGCTCGAGCTCGGCTTCGCCGAGGGTGCCCGCGCGCGCGTTGACGCCCCGGGTGCGCGCGAGCGCGCAGGCCGCGGCGGAGGGCTCCACTCCGACCGCCGTCCACCCCCGCTGGATGAACCACGTGCCGAGGTCCCCACGCCCGCAGCCGACGTCGAGCAGGCGTCCGGGGGGCAAGGCCGCGAGCTGCGCAAGCGGAGCCGTGCGCAGCGCCTGCCGAGACTGCAGGCGGCGGATGACGGCGGAGCAGAGCCCGAGCACTCCGCTCGGGAGACCGTAGGCCCCGTAGGTGCTCGGGTAGTAGGCGGCGAGCTGCTCGGGCCCGAGCGCGGCGGGCAGCGTGACACCCACTCCGCACGTCCGGCAGCGTGCGACCGAGAAGGTCCCCGGTGTTCTGTGGAAGCGGTCGGGGGAGCTCAGCAGCTCCTCGCCGAGCGAGCCGGCGCACACCGGACAGCGCTGCGGATCCGCGGAGGCCGCCGGCTGTGGACTGCGCCGGGGATCCTCGGAGGCTGCCGCCGGGCGGCGCTGCGGGTCCTCGCGAGTCACCGCCCGAGGGCCACGGGCGAGTCGGGCTTGACGGAGGCCGGCGTGGAGGTGGCCGCAGGCGTGGTCGCGGCGAGGCCCCCGGCCTCGGGCGCGGCGCGGCGGCTGCGCTCGAGCTCGTGCTGCAGCCGCTCCAGCAGCCGCACGACACGCAGGCCGTTGCGGCCGTCCGAGCGCGGCGGGACGCCGGTGCGGAGCGCCTCGAGGAAGTGCTCGCACTCCAGCCGCAGGGGCTCGACGGTGGAGAGCTGCGGCAGGAAGATGCCGCCGGAGCGGGTTCTGTACTCGTCGTCGGCGTGGGGGGCGGGGTCGAAGCCCTTGTCGTAGACGGTGAGCTTGCCTTCGACGGCCATGTCGTCGAACGTGGCCATCTGCCGGGACCCCACAACGGTGAAGCGTCGTTCCTTGCGGGGGTGCAACCAGGAGAGGTGCAGGTGAGCGGCGATCCCGGAGGGGAAGCGCAGGAAGCAGAAGACGACGTCCTCGACGTCGGGGCGCACGTAGCACTCCCCCCGGGCGGAGAGTTCGTAGGGTTCTTCGTCGACGAGGTCGAGCAGCACCGAGACCTCGTGGGGCCCCAGGCTCCAGAGTGCGTTCTCGTCGGCGCGCAGTACCCCCAGGTTCACCCAGGAGCAGAAGATGCAGCGGACCTCGCCCAGCTCGCCGGTCGAGGCCAGCTCCTTGAGTCGGCGCACGGCAGGGTGGTGCATGAACAGGTGGCCGACCATCAGCGTGCGGCCCGTGCGCTCGGCCGCCGCGACGGCCAGCTCGGCGTCGGCGACGGAGTGTGCGAGGGGCTTCTCGACGAAGCAGTGCTTGCCCGACTCCAGCACCCGCACCGCGAGCTCGGCGTGGGTCGCCACCGGGGTGGCGAGCACGACAGCGTCGAGGGTCTCGTCTTCGAGCAGGTCCTCGAACCGCGCGGTCAGGCGGGCGGCGGGAAACTGCGCGGCCGCACGCTCGCGCGCCTCCGCGGAGGCGTCACAGCACCACACGAGCTCCGAGCCCGGCAGCCCGTGGAAGGAGCGCGCGAGGTTGGGACCCCAGTAGCCGAGTCCGGCGACACCGATGCGGTAGGGGGCGCTCATTTGGGATCGTCCGCGTGAGCCAGCTGCGCCACGAGCGTGTGGGCGCTGGGCCTCCTACCCAGCGTCAATGCGTCGTGCCCCGATCCAAGCGCGTCGCGGATCGCGTCGGTCACTGTGTGCGCCTGCGCGGAGGTCAGGGTCGGGCTCATCGGGATCGCGAGGCTGGTGCGAGCCAGCTCGTCGGTCGCGGGCAGCTCGGCACCGGAGCCCCAGCGCGCCATCGCGGGCTGGCGGTGGATGGGGGTGCGGTAGGTGGCGCGCGCCTGCACTCCGGCCCGGGCCAGCGCGTCGATCAGCCGGTCCGCGTCGGGGTGGTGCACCACGTAGAGGTGCCACGCCGGCTGCACCCCGGGGGCAGCGCTCGGGACGGCGACGAGCTCGCCGAGCCCGCTGTGCTCGTAGGCGCGCGCCGCCGCGCGGCGGCCCTCGGTCCAGGTGTCGAGGTGCGGCAAGAGGACGCGCAGCACCGCCGCCTGGAGCTCGTCCAAGCGCGAGTTGTAGCCGACCTGCTCGAAGGTGAGCTTGTCGCGGGAGCCGTGGTAGCGCAGCAGCCGCGCGCTCGCGGCGATGGCCTCGTCGTCGGTCGCGATCGCGCCCCCGTCGCCCAGGCACCCGAGGTTCTTGGCGGGGAAGAACGAGAAGGTGGCAGCGGTTCCGAGCGAGCCCGCGCGGCGTCCGTGCGCCTGCGCGCCGGCGGCCTGGGCGGCGTCCTCGATCACGGGCAGCCCGATCTGCTCGCGGAGCTCGGCGACCGGGGCGGGGTTGCCGAAGAGGTCGACCGCGATGACCGCTCTGGTGCGCGGGGTGAGCGCCGCCCGGACGGTCTCGACGGTCACGTTGTGGGAGTCGCGATCGACGTCGCAGAACACCGGCGTGGCGCCCGTCGGGAGGATCGCCTCCGCGCTCGCGAAGAAGGTGAACGAGGGCACGACCACCTCGTCGCCCGGGCCCACCTCAGCGACAGCCCGCAGGGCGATCGTCAGCGCGTCGGTGCCGGAGGCGACCCCGATCACGTGGCGGACGCCCAGATACGCGGCGAGCTCCCGCTCGAACGCCTCGACCTCGGGGCCCAGGATGTAGCGGCCGTCGTCGATCACCGCGGCGACGCGCTCGTGCAACTCCGCCCGCAGCGGCCGCAGTATTCCAGTGATTTCAAATAGTGAGATCGTCACAGAGCGATGGTAGGAGTGAAGTCAATCCCCACGGTGCCTCCGCGGCGCTCCCAAAGCGTCGAGTTCCGCTGAATTGCAGGCCGCATCCGGCGCCTGGAAGTCGGAGACACGCCCGCCAAGAGGCCTCGCGGGCCGGCCCTATTGAAGGTGGGCGTGGGCCTCGAAGCGATTTGGAGGCACCTTCCGGTGGGTAGGCTCCTGCGAATGTGTGGCATTGCGGGAATCGTCGGGGCGGGCAGGCCAGACGTAGAGACGCTCGAGCGGATGGCGGGCGCGATGGTCCACCGGGGGCCGGACGGTCAGGGCGTGTGGCGGAGCGAGGAGGTCGGCTTCGCCTTCCGGCGCCTGGCGATCATCGACCTCGACGAGCGCTCCAACCAGCCGCTGCACCTCGGCGCCCTGCACGTGGTGTTCAACGGTGAGATCTACAACTACCTCGAGTTGCGCGAGCAGCTGCGCGGGCTCGGGCACCGCTTCCAGACCGAGGGGGACGGCGAGGTTCTGCTGCACGCCTGGGCGGAGTGGGGGGAGGGCGCGCTCGATCGCCTCAACGGCATGTTCGCGTTCGGCGTGTGGGACGAGGTGCGCCGGCGGCTGACAATCGCCGTCGACCCGTTCGCGGAGAAGCCGCTGTTGTACCGGTCGATCGGCGAGGGTCTGGCGTTCGCCTCCGACGTGCGCGCGCTGAAAGCGGTGGACCCGGCCATCGGGAGCCCCGACGAGGGGAGGATCCGCGACTTCGTGGCGCTGGGTGCCCTGCCGGAGCTGCCGCAGACGTTCTTCAGCGACGTCCACCGTCTGCCCCCTGCCCATCTGGCGCGGTGGGAACGGGGCGGGCTCTCGCTGCGACGCTACTGGCGGCCGGGGCTCGTGGCGGTCCCCTCGGACCCGGCCGCAGCCGCCGAGCGGCTGCGGGAGCTGCTGAGCGACTCGGTACGGCTGCGACTGCGCAGCGACGTCCCCGTGGGCACGTCGCTCAGCGGCGGCGTGGACTCCTCCGCGATCGTGACCGTCTGCGCGCACCTGGCGGGGGAGCACGTCCGGCACGCCTTCACCGCGACGTTCCCAGGGTTCGAGCGCGACGAGTGGGGCTACGCCGAGGAGGTCGCACGCGCCGCCGACGTCACGACCCACCACGCGGTGCGCCCTCGGGCGCAGGAGCTGCTGGAGGACCTCGAGCTGCTCGTCCGCGACCAGCAGGAGCCATTCGCGGGCACGAGCATCTACGCGCAGTGGCGGGTGACGCGCGCCGCACGCGAGGCGGGCGTGGTCGTGCTGCTCGACGGGCAGGGGGGAGACGAGCTGTTCGGGGGGTACTCCGGCGTCGCCGGCTGGGCGCTGCGCGCGGCCGGGCCCCGCGCGGCGCTGAGCGCGCTCGCCAAGGATCGCGCCGTCGCGGGCGAGCTCGCGGTCGCCTACGCGGTGGGCCGCACGCCGCGCGCGCTGGCGCGCCGCCACCGCCTGCGGCGCGCCTCGCCGTACGTCACGCAGGAGATCGCCCGCGCGGCTGCCGCCGTCGATCGCCTGCCGGCGGACTGGCGTCAGACGCGCTCCCCGCTGCGACGGGAGCTGCTCACGCAGGCGTTTCACACGAGCCTGCCGAACCTGTGCCGGTACGGCGATCGCAACAGCATGGCCCACTCGGTGGAGATGCGGATGCCGTTCCTCGACCGGCGCGTGGCGGAGTACGCCATCTCCCTGCCACCGGGCGAGGTGTTCAAAGACGGCGTGACCAAGCGCGCGCTGCGTGCGGCCCTCCGTGGTTGGGTGCCGGACAGGGTGCTCGACCGGCGCGAGAAGGTGGGGTACGAGACACCTGAGCGGACGTGGTTCGAGGACCCCGCGGGCCGGGAGCGCATCGCGCAGGTCGTGCTCGACCCAAGCGCGCGGGCGAGCGGGCGCTACGACCAGGCGGCCCTCGAGTGCGACTACGCGGCCGGCTCCTGGCGCGACGTGAGCGCGGTGTGGAGGGTGCTCAACGTCGAGCTGTGGCTGCGCTCCCTTGCTCCTGCGGGCCTCCTCGCCCAGGTGGCGTGAGCCGTGCCCGCCCGGCACGACGAGTTGTGGCCGCGGTTCTTTGCTCATGTGGGCCTACGCGCCCAGGTGGCCGAGCTGGTGTCCGCCCGGCGCGTCGAGCTGTGGCCGCAGTTCTTTGCTCCTGCGGGCCCACTCCCCCAGGCGGTGTGAGCCGATGCCCGCCCGGCGGCTGTTGGTCTTCAGCTACTACTTCCCACCCGATCCCTCGATCGGGGGCGCGCGGTGGTCGGCGATGAGCGAGTGGCTGCGGCGGGCGGGGCACGAGGTGACGGTGGTCACCTCGCGGTCGAGCGGCGCCCGCGAGGAGGCGGGACCGTGGGTGCTGCCCACCTTCGACGTGGGCGCCGTCGGCGCGGCGCGCCGGCTGCTGCGCCGCTCTCCCGCGCTCCCCGCGGAGCTCGCGACCACCGTCCACAAGCCGCCGCCGTGGTGGTTCACGGACGTGGTGGTGCCGGATGAGTGCCTGCTGACGTGGTGCCCGGCCGCGCTGGCGCGGGCGCGGCGGGTGGTGCGCGAACGTGAGATCGACTGTGTGATCACCAGTGGGCCGCCCAACTCGACGCATCTGCTTGCGCCCCTGCTGGGCCGGCAGCGCCCGGCTTGGATCGCCGACCTCCGCGACGG
Source organism: uncultured Solirubrobacterales bacterium (assembly GCA_963703395.1). Classification (GTDB taxonomy): domain Bacteria; phylum Actinomycetota; class Thermoleophilia; order Solirubrobacterales; family Solirubrobacteraceae; genus Palsa-744. Next base: position 3,631,331 of record OY969817.1, read on the forward strand.
GTGGCGGTACGAGGCACTTCACTCGTGGCCCACGCGCGCACAGGACTACCTGGACGCCCTGCTCGAGCGGCGCGCGTTGCGCGCGGCCGACCTCGTGGTCGGGGTCACCCGCCCGATCGCCGAGGACGCCCGTGTGCGCCTGGGAGCGCTGTCCGCATACGTGCCCAACGGCTGGAACCCGGCGATCGGCGAGCAGTTGAACGACACGACGCACCCGGCGCTCGCGCGCGATCGGGTCAACGTCGTGTACACGGGCACGCTCAGCGGGCCGCGCGGACGGGACCCCCGGCCGCTGTTCGCCGCCCTGCGCCGGCTCGCCGCCGAGCGCCCCGCCGTGGCAGCGCGCCTGCGCGTGGTGCTGGCCGGCCGGCTGGACACCGGCGAGCAGCGGCTGCTGGAGACGCTCGACCTTGACGGCGCGGTCGAGCACGTGGGCAGCCTGAGCCGCGGCGCGGCGGCGGCGCTGCAGCGGGACGCGGACGCGCTGCTGCTGCTGACCGGGCCGGGGCACACCTCGGAGGCGACGGGCAAGCTCTTCGACTACCTCGCCGCGGGCCGGCCGATCCTCGCGCTGGCGCGCGGGAACGTGGCCGCGCGGATCGTCCGCGAGACCGGCACGGGCGTGGTGGTGGAGCCCGAGGACGTGGAGGGCATCGCGCGGGCGCTCGAGGCCGTCGCGGATGGGACGCTCGCGAGCGCCTACGAGCCGCACGGACTGGAACGCTACGTCTACCCGAGGCCGGCCGAAGCGCTCGCCGAGCTCGTCGAGCGGGCGATCGCACAGCGGGAGCGGCGGATGAATCTTGTCGGCGGCGCCCGGTGACCTGGCCGATTGACGTCGCTCACCGGGCGACTGCCGATCTCACCAGAGGGCCGCTGCGCGAGAGCGCGGCCGCCACGTCAGGGAGAGAAGCGCGTGCAGCTCCTCCTCGTCGATCAGTCGAAGGAGCCAGACGGAAAGGGCAAAGATCACTATGACCACGAGCTTGACGGCCACCGCCAACCCCTCGGGCTCGATCGGCAGCGCACCGATCGCCATGAGTGGGCAGCCGACTAGCAGCACGGTCAGCACGCGGCGGGTCAGATATGGCGTGTGGTAGAGCTGCTGGGCCTTGCGGTAGTGGAGGATCGCGAGCAGACCGTACGCGGCGGTCGTGGCGCTCGCCGCGCCGATCATCCCCCAGGCGGGGATCAGGAGGAAGTTCAGGGCGACGTTCAGGAGCGTGGCGATCACGGTGTAGGCACCGATGTACTTCGTCCGGCGAGCGAGGCCAATGCCGGACGAGGCGATGTTGGCGATCGCGTAGAGCACCACGCCTGTTGCGAGCACCCCCACCACGAGGTAGGCGCGGTCGAATCGCGGGGCGATGATCGTTGTGAGCTCGCGGGCGAACAGGGACAGGACGAGGCCCGCGCCCACCAGGGCGAGCGTCACATGTGAGCAGCCGTGCCCTCACCTGCCGCTCGGTCTCGACGTCATCTCGCCACAGGGAGAGCATGAACGGTATGTACGCCGTCATGAACGTAGTCGTGGAGAACATCAGGACCATGGCGTAGCGGCTTCCCACTCCGTACTGACCGGTCTCTGAGAAGCTTCCGAGCTGGGAGAGCATGATGCGGTCCAGGAACGCCAGTCCCCAGATGCCGAACGCGGCGGGAATGAGCGGCGCGCCATAGTGGATCATGCGGCGGAGCTCAGATGCTGAGAAGCGCCCGAGGAGGTCTGGTGAGGCGATCGCGATGCCATAGGCCGCCGCGATCGCGTTGCCGATCAGAAGGCCCAGCAGGACCCCGGCGACCCCGGCATCGAATGTCGTCACCGCGACGATCCCGGCCACGGCCGCTCCCACCGCGCCAAGTGCGGCCGAGACGACGTAGTGCCAGGCGCGGAAGCGCAGACGCATGACTTCACGTAGGTAGGCCGCGAGGGTGGCCACCGGCACGGTGACGCCGACGATTTGCACGAGATCGGCGTGTCCCGCCGTCCCAAACAGCGCTTTAGAGATCGAGCCTCCGAGCAAAACCAGCGTGGCGGCAGCGATCATGGATAGAAACATCACACCTGCCAGGGCGGTGGTGAGCGTAGCACGGCGCTCGACCCCCTGGCCCTCGGTGTAGTCGTAGAAGCTGCGCACCGCCGCCGCTGCCATCCCCGCGTCCACAAGCACGAGCAGGGCTGTGAATCCGACCGTCGCGATTTCCAGCACGCCGAACTGGGCTGGCAGGAACACGCGCGCGTACACCGGCAGCGTGAGCAGTCCCACGACCGGAAGAGCGCTGCCGCCGATCCCATACACGATCGTCTGCCTGCCCAGGCGGCCAAAGAGCGCTCTCATAACCGTATTATTCCACTCGTCCAAATAAAGATGCCAATCCCACAGGGTCGGAACGCAGGTCCGGCGCACCGGTTCCGGTCGAGCTGCTGCGCCGCATGAGCGACGTGATCGCGCATTGTGGGCACGACGGGGAGGGGCAGTACGCCGACGGCCCGGTCGGCCTCGCCGACCGCCGCCCGGCGATAACCAGCCGATGTTTCGACGCCACCGGCGACTGACGCCTGCTCCTATGGTCGCTGCTCAGCTTCGAGCAGTGGTGTCATGCGATATGCGTCCACCTGCCGAGTTCCACCGGGCTCCACCTGCTGGCTTCAACCCTCCGCGCCGTCCGCGCTCCTGATCGTCGCGATCGGGGCGCCCGCGGCGATCGGGGCGCCCTCCGTGATCGGCAGCTCGGCGATCACCCCCGCCTTGTGGGCGGTGATCTCGTTCTCCATCTTCATCGCCTCGATGATGCACAGCAGCTGGCCCTCCTGCACCGTGTCCCCCTGCTTGACCAGTACCTTCCACATGTTTCCCTGTAGCGGCGAGGCGAGCGTGTCCGGCCCGCCCGTCGCCGCCGAGCGGCGCTCGCGCCGCTGGGGCTTGCGTACGCCTGTCGCGGCGGACCCGTTCAGCCCGCCGGCGTCGCCGGCGCCCCCCGTGGAGGGGGGGCCGAGGACCTTGACGTCGAAGCGCCTGCCTGACACCTCGACCGTGTAGGTCTGCTCCAAGCGCTCCTGCGCCTCCTCTTCGGCTGAGGAGTCCGCCGCGGCCTTCTGCGGCGCGTCAAACGCCAGCGTCTTCAGCCACGCGCGGTCCTCCAGCAGGTCCCTGCAGGTCTCCCCGCGCGCCCACTGCTCGGTGGCGAGCAGCGCTTTGTGGAAGGGGATCAGGGTCCTCAGCCCCTCGATCTCGTATTCCTCCAGAGCCCTCAGCATCCGCCGCGTGGCCTGCTCGCGGTCGGCGTCCCACACGATCAGCTTGGCCACCATCGGGTCGTACGCTGGCGAGACCTCCCCGCCTTCGCCGACGCCCGAGTCCACCCGCACGCCCGGGCCCGTGGGCTCCCGGTAGCGGCCGATCCTCCCCGGCGCCGGTGCGAAGTTCTTGGAGGCGTCCTCGGCGTTGATGCGGCACTCGATCGCGTGACCCCGCAGCGCCACGTCCTCCTGGCGGTAGGAGAGCGGCTCGCCGGCGGCGGCTCTGATGCCCTCCTTGACGATGTCGATGCCCGTGGTCATCTCCGTCACGCAGTGCTCCACCTGCACGCGCGTGTTCATCTCCAGGAAGAAGTACTCCGGCTGCGCGCCGCCCTTTGCGTTCGCCCCCCCGCGCGACCCGCGGCCGCCGGCTTGCCGACTGCCGTCCTGCGTCCCCGCAGGGAAGGCCAGCAGCCCCTCGATCGTGCCAGCGCCCACGTAGTCGACCGCGCGCGCCGCCTCCACCCCGATCTGGCCGATCCGCTCGCGCATCTCGGCGTCCACCACCCACTCCGGCGCCGGGGACTCCTCGATCACCTTCTGGTGGCGGCGCTGAATCGAGCAGTCGCGCTCCCCCAGGTGGATCACGTTGCCGTGCCGGTCCGCCAGCACCTGCACCTCCACGTGGCGCGGGTCGGGCAGGTAGCGCTCCAGGTAGACCGTCGGGTCTGAGAAGAACTTCTCCCCCTCGCGGCTTGCCCCCTCGAAGGCCCCCTCAAGCTCGTCCTCGCTCAGCGCCACCCGGAAGCCCTTGCCGCCGCCGCCGCCCGCCGCCTTGACCGCCACCGGGAAGCCGATCTCCCCCCTGGCGAGCTCGAGCGCGTCCGCGACGCTCGCCACCGGCTCGGTTGTGCCCGGCACGATCGGCACCCCCGCCGCCTGCATCAGCTCCCGTGCGCGGGTCTTCGAGCCCATCGCCTCGATCGCGCTCGCCGGAGGGCCGATGAACACCACCCCCGCGTCTGCGCACGCCTGCGCGAACGGGGCGTTCTCCGCCAGGAAGCCGTACCCCGGGTGGATCGCCTGCGCTCCCGCCCGCGCCGCCACGTCGAGGAGCTTCTCGACGCTCAGGTAGTTCTCCGCCGCCGGTCCACCGCCGAGGTTGTAGGCCTCCTCGGCGCGTCCCACGTGCGGGGCGTCGCGGTCGTGCTCCGAGTACACGGCCACCGAAGAGACGCCCAGCTCCTCCAGGGCCCGCACGATGCGCACGGCGATCTCACCGCGGTTTGCCACAAGCACCTTTGTAAACACGAGGGGCGGCAGATTACAGCGTCCGGCAGGCGCCCGCGCCCGGGGTAAGCGCTCCACAGACCCCTGGCGCGAGCCTCTGGGCGCCGCCCTGGCGTGCTCTCGCACTCGGCGCCCGCCTACCGGGGTGGACGGCCGCGAAAGCCGCCGCACCAGCTTGGCTATCGACTTCCTTGTCCAAAGAGTTCTACTTATCCAACAAAGATAGAATGTCCGTCGAACCGATCTTAACCAGATGGCTCCGAGCGTAGCCGAATATACGAAACATCGGGGGGCTGCGCGCGTCCCTGAGCGGCGGCTCAGCCCTCTGTCGAGCCCACCATCCCGGCGCCCACCGTCTCGTTGGTCGTCTCGTCGAGGAGGATGAAGCTCCCCGTTCGGCGGTTCACGCGATAGGGGTCGAACGCCAGCGGGGAGCTCGTGCGCAGCCGCACCGCGCCGATGTCGTTCAGGGCGAGCTCCCCCGGCGCGGGCACGCGCTCGAGCGTGTGCACGTCCACCCGGTCCCCCAGCTCCTCCACGATCGCCGTGGCGCTGCGCGTCGTGTGCTTGATCGCGTACCTCCCCCCCGCACGCAGCGGGCGCTCGTTCAGCCAGCACACGTCCGCCAGCAGCTCTCTGCCCACCGTCGGCGTCTGCGCTGCCCGGCAGATCAGCTCCCCGCGTGAGACGTCCAGCTCGTCCTCCAGGCGCAGCGTCACCGACATCGGCGCCAGCGCCTCCTCCAGAGGCGCCGTCGAACGTGTCGATCCCTGCGATCCGTGTGCGCAGGCCGCTCGGCAGCGCCACCACCTCCTCGCCGACGCGCAGCGACCCGCTCGCCAGCTGGCCCGCGTAGCCCCGGTAGTCGCCGGTCTCGCTCGTGCCGTTCGACGGGCGGACCACCCACTGCACCGGGAACCGCGCCGGGGTGTCGTCGGGGTGGTCGTAGGCCACCTCGACCTGCTCCAACAGCTCCAGCAGGGTGGGTCCGTCGTACCAATCCATCTGCGGCGAGCGCTCCACCACGTTGTCGCCCTCCAGCGCCGAGATCGGGATGTAGACGAGTTTGGCTCTGCCGCCCAGCTTCGCGGCAAAGCCGGCGAACTCTACCACCAGCTCGTCGAAGCGTGCCTGCGAGCACTCCACCAGGTCCATCTTGTTGACCGCCACCACGAGGTGCGGGATCCCCAGCAGCACGCTGATGAACGCGTGGCGCTTGGACTGCTCCAGCACCCCCTTGCGCGCGTCCAGCAGGATCACCGCGAGGTCTGCCGTCGAGGCCCCCGTCACCATGTTGCGCGTGTACTGCTGGTGGCCCGGGCAGTCGGCGATGATGAACCGCCGCTGGGTCGTCGCGAAGTAGCGGTACGCCACGTCGATCGTGATCCCCTGCTCGCGCTCCGCCCGCAGGCCGTCGGTCAGCAGCGCCAGGTCGAGTGTGCCCGACCCGCCGCGGCGGGCGCTCGCCTGCGCCACGTGCTCGAGCTGGTCCTCGAAGACCTGCTTGGTGTCGTACAGCAGCCTCCCGATCAGCGTGCTCTTGCCGTCGTCCACCGAGCCCGCGGTGGTGAAGCGCAGCAGGTCGAGGGTCATGGACGCGTCGTCCCCGCGCCGACCGGTCGGCGAGAGCCACGCGACCCATCCCTGCCCCCCCTTGTGGGGGGCCTCGTCAAAAAAATAAGACCCACTAGAAGTACCCCGCCTTCTTGCGGTCCTCCATCGCGGCCTCCGAGATGCGGTCGTCCGCGCGCGTCTCGCCGCGCTCGGTGATCCGCGTCGCCGCGATCTCCGTGACCACTTCCTCCAGTGTCGCCGCCAGCGAGCGCACGCCCCCTGTGCAGCTCATGTCGCCCACCGTGCGGTAGCGCACCGTCTCGGAGAAGACCCGCTCGCCGTCGATCAGCTCCACTGCCCTCGCGCCACGCGTACAGCATCCCGTCGCGGCGGAACACCTCCCGCTCGTGGGCGAAGTAGATCGAGGGCACCTCCAGCTGCTCTTGGGCGATGTACTCCCACACGTCGAGCTCCGTCCAGTTCGACAGCGGGAACACCCGCACGTTCTCCCTCTTGCGGATGCGCCCGTTGTACAGGTTCCACAGCTCCGGGCGCTGGTTCTTCGGGTCCCACTGGCCGAAGTCGTCGCGGAAGGACATGATGCGCTCCTTCGCCCGCGCCCGCTCCTCGTCGCGGCGCGCCCCCCCGAACGCCGCGTCGAAGCCGTGCTGCGCGATCGCGTCCAGCAGCGTCACCGTCTGCAGGCGGTTGCGCGAGGCCCGCGGTCCCGTCTCCTCCACCGCCCGCCCGCTGTCGATCGACTCCTGCACGCTCGCCACGATCAGCCGCTCGCCCAGTTCCGCCACCCTGCGGTCGCGGAACTCGATCACCTCCGGGAAGTTGTGGCCCGTGTCCACGTGCATCAGCGGGAACGGGAACGGCGCCGGGCGGAACGCCTTCTCCGCGAGGCGCAGCAGCACGATCGAGTCCTTGCCGCCGCTGAACAGCAGCACCGGGCGCTCCAGTTCCGCGGCGACCTCGCGCATCACGTGGATCGCCTCGCTCTCCAGTGCCCGCAGGTGGCTCAGCTGCGGGCGCGCCGCCACGCTCACGGTCGCTCCCGTCTCACCGTGCATGCTTCCTCGCTTTTCATGTCGTGATGGTTTTCACGTACAAACCCCGCTCCATGGCACGTAGAGCAAGCTGGGCAAGGACGCAGTGAGCGAAGTGTGCTTCGCACACGAGCGATCGAGGACGCCGATCCAGCGCAGCTATACATGAACATGGAGCCCGCACTCGGTCTTCTCCCTGCCTGCCCACCGGCCCTCGCGGCCGCTGCCCGGCAGTGTGCAGGGGGCGCAGCCGATCGACTCGTAGCCGTGGTCGTGCAGGGGGTTGTACGGCAGGTCGCGCTCGTGGATGCGCCGCCACAGATCCTTCTCCGTCCAGAACGCCAGCGGGTTGTACTTCCAGATGTCCCGCTGGATGTCTCGTTCGATCAGCTGTGCCTGCGCCCGCGTCGGGCCCTGCTCCTGGCGGATGCCGGTGATCCAGCCCTTCGCGCCGTCCAGGGCGCGCTCCAACGCCGCCACCTTCGCCTGCGAGCAGCAGTGCTCCGGACCCGTCCACCGGTTGGATTCGTTGCCCGCCCGCCCGCTTGCGTCCTGCACCTCCACCGCGATTCCGTAGCGCTCCTCGAAGGCCCTCCACGTCTGCAGCGTCTCCTCGAACAGCACGCCGGTGTCGATCGTCACGATCCTCACCCGCTCGCCGTCCTCGATCCGCAGCAGCTCGTCGATCAGCACCGACTCCTCCTTCTGGAAGGAGCACAGCAGCACCGCCCCGCTACCGTGGCGGGCCGCCTCGCGCAGGGTTCCTGCCAGGCTCTCCGCCGGATCCGAGCCCGCCGGGCTCTGCGCGGGGCTGGAACCCGCCAGGCTCTCCGCCGGGTCAGGGCCCGCCGCGTCCCGCGCGACCGGGACGGCCGTGGTGTCGCTCAGACCGCGCACTCGCCCTCTCCGCGGATCACCTGGAACGGGACGTTGCGGTTCCAGTCGATGAACTGGCCCATGGTCTCCAGGCCGAACTCTGCGGGCAGCGAGAGGTCCTTCACGAGCCCTTCCAGCTGCGGGGTGCCCACGCGCTCCACGAACGCGCCCCACCGCTCGTCCCGCTCGCGCGTGGACTCGTAGTGGCGCAACCACCGTTCGATCGCCTCCGGCACGCGCTTGGCCGGCAGGCGCAGCTTCAGGCGCTGGCCGAACTGCACGTCGCCGCCTTCGAAGACCCCTCCCACGTGGGGGATGTACGCAGGGATCGTGTGCTCGCCGACTTTGATCGACGCTCCGTAGAAGCCGATCGCGCCCACGTGGTGCTGGCCGCACCCGTTCGGGCAGCCGCTCATCTTGATGTGGATCGCGCGCGTCAGCTCATCGGTGATGTTCATCGCTTCGATCCGCTCCTGCACCGCCTGGTTGAGGCCCATCGAGCTCGTGATCCCCAGCTTGCACGAGTCCGTCCCCGGGCAGGAGACCACGTCGTCGATCTCGCGTGAGCCCGCGTCGCCGAGCCCCAGCTCGCCGAGCGCGCGCCACACGTCGTACACGCTCTCCTCGCGCACCCACCGCAGCACCAGGTTCTGCTGCACCGTCGTGCGCGCGTAGCCGCCGGAGTACTCGCGCACGATCGCGGCGAGGCCGCGGAACTGCTCGGGCGTCAGGTCGCCGCGAGTCACCTTCGCCTCGACGGTCACGAAGCCCTCCTGCCGCTGTGCCCGCACGTTCGCCGTGCGGAAGCGCTCGAACTCCGAGACGTCGCCGTTGGGACTGCCGTACGTGGCCGGGGGCGCCGGCGCGCGCTCGCGCTCGTCGTCGAGGAACAGCCGGCCCTCCACCGAGAAGTCCCGTTCGGCCACCCACTCGCCCTGCAGCTCCTCCTCGACCTGGCGGCGCAGCTCGTCGATCCCGTACTTGTCCACGAACACCTTGATTCGCGCCCGCGCGCGGTTGACGCGCAGCCACTCCTGACGGTCGAAGATCCGCATCACCGCCTCCGTCACCCGCAGGTACTCGCCGGAGTCGAGCTCCACGAACTCGTACAGCACCTGCGCCTTGCGCGGCATGATCGACGTGCCCCCGCCCACCAGCATCTGGGCGCCGCGGATGGGGTCCCCACCCCCGGGGCCCCCATCCTTGGGGTCGGACCGAAGCCGGGAGACGCCCGCCTCCGGCGAGCATCCCCGTTTCGGCCAGCGTAGGCGCGCCCGGAACGCGATGTCGTGGATGCCGCTGATCGCCCGGTCGGCGGGGCTCGCGTCGAAGGAGGTCTTGACCTTGCGCGGCATCGCCTGCGTGGTGGGGTGGCGCACGAAGTAGCGCACGTACGCCCCCGCGTAGGGGGTCAGGTCGAACAGCTCGTCCGGGGCCACTCCCGCCCACGGGTCGCCGGTGACGTTGCGCATCGTGTTGCCGCACCCCTCGCGGCTGGAGAGGCCCGTCTCGCCGAGCTCGCGGATCGCCTTCTCGACCTCCGGCAGCGGGATGTGGTGCATCTGGATGTTCTGGCGCGTCGTGATGTGCCCCTTGCGCAGCGGCACGTACTTCTCGACGACGTCCGCGAACGACTCCAACTGCTCCGGGGTGATGCCGCCGAACGGCAGCTTCACGCGGATCATCTGCACGTCCGGCTGGCGCTGGCCGTACACCCCCTGCTTGAGGCGGAACTTGATGAACTCGTCTTCCGGGGTCCCCCCCTCCAGGAACCTGGTGGCCTCTGTCTTGAAGTCGTCGAACTCCCGCCGCAGGATCGGGATCACGTGCCCGGGCACGTTCTGCAGAACCTCCGGGTCCTCCAGCGTGCCGCGCGGGGCGGGGGGTACGGTGGTTGGCTCCATCGACGAGACCTCCTGATCCGGGTGCCTTCTCTGGCTGCTTGTGCGGTTTGACGGGGGCGCGGAAAGCTTTGACCCTAAAGGCTAGCGACTTTTGGGTATTTATCCAGGGCCCGCCCCCGTTCTTCCCAGAGCCGTCGCCCCCGCTTCCTCCCAGGGCCGGCGCCCGTTCGTCTCAACGCCGGGCGCCCCGCTCATTCCCAGGGGTGCGGATCGCCCCAATCGGTCGGCCACTCGTCCTCGCGCCCGACGCATTCGAGCATCGCCATCCGCGTCCACACGTCCCGCCGCTCTGCCGCTGGCGCCAACCGGGGAGCGGTGTCTCTCATGAACCGTTCCAGCGCTGCCACGATCGCCGCCGCCTCCAGCGGCGAGGCCGATGGCGCGATCAGTTCCAGCTGCGGACGGCGGTTGACCATCGTGGCCCACAGTGTAGGGGCCGGGTGGGGGGCCGTGTCCGGACCGGGGCCGGGGCGGCCGGGTGGGGGCCGGGCCCGGCTCGGGCGTCCGTTGGCTGGATGGCCAGGTCGCTGATACTCTCGCGGGCGTGTCCCAGGAGCTCGACGGCTTTTTCGCCGCGGCCCCGTGGCTCCAGCGCGCGGGGCTCCGCGTCCTGGTTGCGCTCGGCCGGCGCCCCCGCGGCGCGCTGCTGCTGAGGCGCCTCGGCTCCGCCGAGCAGCTCGCTCAGAGCGTCCTCGGGATGGAGCGCTACGAAGATCCCCTCCTCGCCCGCGCGCTCGGTTGGGACGCCGCCGCAGTCACCGCCCGCGGGCGCGCCCTGCGCCGCGCCGAGGGGCGGCCGTGAAGCCCCGACATCCGGCGGCCGCGGCTCGGGCAGCACGTGCTCCCGCGGCGCCGGCCCCGTGTCCGCCTGGCCGGGGAGGCCCCAGGTGAGCCCCACCCGAACCCTCGACGCCGACGTCTGCGTGATCGGTGCGGGGGCCGGCGGGGCCGTCGCGGCCGCGGAGCTCGCCGAGGGCGGGGCGCGCGTGGTCGTGCTCGAGCAGGGCCCCCCGCACGACGCCGACGGCTTCACGGCGCGGCCCATGGAGATGATGGCCCGCCTCTACCGCGACGGGGGCCAGACGATGACGCTCGGCGCTCCCCCGATCCTGCTGCCCCTCGGCCGCGGCCTCGGGGGCACCACGCTCGTGAACTCCGGCACCTGCTTCCGCACCCCGGCCCACGTGCTGGAGCGCTGGCGCACCGAGCACGGGCTGGAGCTCAGCGGGGGTGAGCTCGACCCCTGCTTCGAGCGGGTCGAACGCGCCCTCTCGGTCGCCGAGGTCGCCCCCGAGCTGGCCGGCGCCAACGCCGCCGTCGCGCTCCGCGGGGCGCAGCGGCTGGGCTGGTCGCACGGGTACCTGCGCCGCAACGCCCGCGGCTGCGTCGGCTCGGGGGTGTGCGCCTTCGGCTGTCCCACCTCCGCCAAGCAGCACGTCGGCATCACCTACCTCCCAAGGGCCGAGGCGGCCGGGGCCACTGTACTCACGGGGGCCGACGTGCAGCGGATCCTCGTCGAGGGGGGTCGTGCCCGGGGGGTGCGGGCGCGGCTCGCGGACGGCGCGTGGCCAGCCGGCGAGGGAGCTCGCGGCGGCTCTACGGCGGCAGACGGTCCCGGTGGGACCGTGGAAGTGCGCGCCCCGCAGGTCGTGGTGTCGGCCGGCACGATCCACACCCCGGGGCTGCTCGCCCGCAGCGGCCTCGGGGCGGCCTCGGGGCAGCTCGGGCGCAACCTCGTGCTGCACCCCGCCACTGCGGCGTTTGCACTAATGGACGAGGTCGTCGACATGGCGCGCGGGGTGCCCCAGAGCTTCTACGTGGACGAGTTCGCCGCTGAGGGGATCATGTTCGAGGGGGTCGCCGGCCCGCCCGCCTACGTCGCGCTTTCGCTGCCCCTGACCGGGACCCGCCACGACGCGGCGATGACCAACTACCGGCACCTCGCGCAGTTCGGGCTGATGGTCAGCGACAGCTCGCGCGGAAGCGTGCGCTCACTGCGCCGCGCGCGGGGTGGGCCGGTGTGATCCGCTACGACCTCGTGGAGGAGGACGTCGCGAAGTTCCGTGCCGGCCTTGACCGCCTCGACGAGCTCTTCCGCGCCGCTGGGGCCCGCGAGGTCTACCTGCCGCTGCCCCCCGGCGTGACTCCCGCGCGCGCCCGCGCGCGGGACCTGAAACTGATGGCCTTTCACCCGCTCGGGACCTCTCGTGCGGACGCCGACCCCGCGCGCGGGGTGCTCGACTCCGACCTGCGCGTGCACGGCGTGGAGGGACTGCACGTCGCCGACGGCAGCGTGATGCCGAGCTCGCTCGGGGTCAACCCGCAGATCACGATCATGGCACTCGCCACCCGTCTGGCCTACCATCTGCTGGACCGCCCGTGTCCTTCCTGATCGATCCCCCCTGGCTGTACGCCACCGGCCGCGCCTACGGGCGGCTGATGCCCGAGCGCACGCCGGCCGCGCGGGCGGTCAGCCGGGCGACCGCCGGGGCGTTCCTGGCGACGAGCGTCTCGCTCTACCTGGATCGTCCCTGGACCCGGCGCCTGTGGGAGGCGTGCCGCGCGCGGAGCGGGCGCGACTGGATGCTCAACTCCGGCGTCTTTCGCATCGACTTCCGGCGCGCGGGACGGCGCACGCACCTCGTGTCCGCGCTGTTGTTCGCCACCTACCCGCTGTGGCTGGCGCTCGGGGAACGAAGGAGTCGGCGCTAAAGCGGGATGTTCCCGTGCTTGCGCTTGGGGTTCGGTTCGCGCTTGGTCTGCAGGGTGCGCAGCGCGGTGATCAGCCGCGGGCGGGTCTCGTGGGGGACGATCACGTCGTCTATGTAGCCGCGCTCGGCAGCGGTGTAGGGGTTGGCGAAGCGCGCCTTGTAGTCGTCCATCAACTTCTGGCGGCGCTCCTCGGGCGTGGGGCTACCTGCGAGGTCCCGCCGGTAGATGATGTTGACGGCGCCCTCGGGCCCCATCACCGCGACCTCCGCGGTGGGCCACGCGAGGTTGAAGTCCGCGCCGAGGTGCTTGGAGGACATCACGTCGTAGGCGCCCCCGTAGGCCTTGCGGGTGATGATCGTGACCTTCGGCACCGTGGCCTCGGCGAAGGCGTAGAGCAGCTTGGCGCCGTGGCGGATGATCCCGCCCCACTCCTGCGCGGTGCCCGGCAGGAAGCCGGGGACGTCGCAGAAGGTGAGCAGCGGGATGTTGAAGGCGTCGCAGGTGCGCACGAAGCGCGCGGCCTTCGCGGAGGCGTCGATGTCGAGCACGCCCGCGAGCTGGGAGGGCTGGTTGCCGACCACCCCGACGGTCCACCCGTCGAGGCGCGCGAAGCCGCAGACGATGTTCCGGGCGTGGTGCTCGTGGACCTCCAGGAACTCCCCGTCGTCCACGATCAGGCGCACCACGTCGCGCATGTCGTAGGGCTTGTTGGGGTTGTCGGGAACCACGTGATCCAGGGCCTCGTCCATCCTCAGGGGGTCGTCGGTCGGCTGCACACGCGGGGTGGTCCCGAGGTTGTTGGAGGGCAGGAAGCTCAGCAGGTAGCGGCAGTCCTCTAGGCAGGCGTCCTCGTCGACGGAGGCGAAGTGGGCCACGCCGGACTTGGTGTTGTGGGTCATCGCGCCGCCGAGCTCCTCGAAGCCGACCTCCTCGCCGGTCACCGTCTTGATCACGTCGGGGCCGGTGATGAACATGTGCGAGGTCTCGGCGACCATGAAGACGAAGTCGGTGATCGCGGGCGAGTAGACGGCCCCGCCGGCGCAGGGGCCCATCACGAGGGAGATCTGCGGGATCACCCCAGAGCAGCGGACGTTGCGTAGGAACACGTCCCCGTAGGAGCCCAGCGACACGACGCCCTCCTGGATACGGGCGCCGCCGGAGTCGTTGATGCCGATCATGGGGCAGCCGATCTTGGCGGCGAGGTCCATGATCTTGCACATCTTCTCGCCCATCACCTCCCCCAGGGAGCCCCCGAAGACCGTGAAGTCCTGGCTGAACACACACACCTGGCGACCGTCGATCGTGCCGTGGCCGGTGACCACCGCGTCACCCCAGGGGCGGTTGCGCTGCATGTCGAACTCGTACGTGCGGTGGCGTACGAAGGTGTCGAGCTCCTGGAAGGAGCCCGGGTCGAGCAGCTTTTCGACACGCTCGCGCGCGGTGTACTTGCCACGCGCGTGCTGCTTCTCCTCCGCCTCCGGGGCCGAGTGCAGCGCCGCCATACGCAGCTCTTGCAGCTGGGCGAGCTTCTCCTCGTAGGTCTCCGGTGCCTTTGCGCGCATCATCAGGGCGCCCGATGTTATCCGCGCCACAGCCTCTGTAGCTCTCACACGCGCGCGTAGGCGCAAGTTTTTTTCACGTGTTGCCGGCCCACGCACGCGTTGCCGGCCTCGCGCTGCGCCCGGCCGCCGGTTCGTGAGGGTCCCTAACCGCGCGAGAACGGCCGGTGGTGCGCCGCGCCCAGACGGTCCAGCACCGCGCCGAGCAGCGCCGCGTCCTGCTCGGCCATCGCCTCCTCGACTCGCGCCAGCTCCGCTGCGAGTTCGGCGGCGAGGTTCGGCGGCTCCTCTTCCTCGGCTGCCGGCTCGGGCTGCACGGGCGCGGGCCGCTCGGGCTCGACCTCGATGGTCGGCGGCGGCTCGAGCTCAAGGGCGCGCGCGCGGCGGCGCCGGAAGCGGCGGGCGAAGAGCTTGGCTCTTCCGAGGAGCCTGGATCTCCGTGTCGGGAGCCGGGGTTCCGGGCCCTCCTCGGCGACGGTCTCGGGCTCTGAGCTCGCCTCTGGTTCAGGCGCCGGCTCGGGCTCAGGCGCCAGCTCCGATTCAGACGCGGGCTCGGGGTCGAGGACGGCCTCCGGCTCCGAGCTCTCGAGGATGGCCTCCGGCTCCGGGCTCTCGCGGACGACGGTGAGCGTGACCTTGGTGCCCCAGCCCGAGGGCTTGAGCTGGACGACGCCGGTGACGTCCGGCGCCTCCCACTCGACGCTCGTCTCGGGCTCGACGCGTGCGATGCGGACCTCGCCGAACTCGCCGAGGTGCCGCGCGAGGGCGACGGGGTCAGCCAGCTCGGCCCACAGCTCGGGCGGGGACTTCACAAGGGTGCGCTGCGCTTCGGTGGAGGGCATAGCCCTCATGTTCGAGCGTCGGCGCGGGAGTCCTTCAGAGTGGCGTTGAGCGCAAACGCGGTGGCGCCGCGCCTCCGCGATGAAGCCTTGGCTACGCCACCGCTCGGCTCGACCAGGCAACCCGCTTGACAACGCAACCGCTCCGCTACGCGACCTCCCGTTCGGCTATGCGACTGCGCGGTCGCGCGAGGGCGCGATCAGGCGACGCCCATGCAGCAGCTCGGCGATCTGGACAGCGTTGGTGGCGGCCCCCTTGCGGAGGTTGTCGGCGACGATCCAAAGATCGAGTGCGCGCTCGTGGCCGGGGTCGCGGCGGATACGCCCGACGAGCACGTCGTCGCGGCCGGCGGCGTCGATCGCCAGTGGGTAGCGCGCAGCCGCGGGGTCGTCGACGACCTCCACCCCGGGCGCGGCGGCGAGCAGCTCGCGGGCGCGCTCTGGCGAGAGGGGCTCATGGGTCTGCACGTTGACCGCCTCGGAGTGGCCGGTGAGGACGGGGACCCGTACGCAGGTGGCGCTCACGCGGATCGAGGGATCGGCGAGGATCTTGCGGGTCTCATGGATGAGCTTGCGCTCCTCGTCGGTGTGGTCGTCGCCGGGGGCGAAGCCGCCGGCGTGGGGGAGGGCGTTGAAGGCGATCTGGTGGGCGTAGGCGACGGGCGGGGCGATCGGGCGCTCGTGCAGGAGGGCGTGGGACTGTTCGAGCAACTCCTCGACGGCGGCACGGCCGGTGCCGGAGACGGCCTGGTAGGTGGAGATCACCAGCCGCTCGATCCCGGCGGCGTCGTGGAGCGGCTTCAGTGCGACGACCATCTGCATGGTGGAGCAGTTCGGGTTGGAGACAATCCCGCGGTGCTCGGCGAGCGCGTCGGGGTTCACCTCGGAGACGACGAGCGGCACGTCCTCGTGGAGGCGCCAACAGGAGGAGTTGTCGACCACGACGGCCCCCGCCTCGGCGAAGCGGGGCGCCCACTCCCCCGACACGCCCCCCCCGGCTGAGAAGAGCGCCAGGTCGAAGCCCTGGATTGCCTCCTCGTCGAGGGCGCGCACGATGTCCCCGTTCTCGAGCTCGCGCCCAGCGGAGCGGGCGGAGGCGAAGGGGACCACCTCGCGCGCGGGAAACTCGCGCTCGCGCAGCAGGCGTAGCATCAGCGAGCCCACCTGTCCGGTGGCGCCGACGACAGCGACTCGGTAGCCCTGGCTCATGGAGCCAAGGGTACCGCGGCGGGTACCGTGGCGAGCCTCGTAGGAGCCTGGGGAAGGGCGTGCCGTGGGTGGGCTTGGGGATCGTCCGCGTGGGTGGGTGGTGCTGCCAGGGTCGTGGGCGCGGGGCCTCCGTGCCCCACGGCGGGGTTTGAGGGCCGTTCGGGGGTCGGGTCGGAAACATTCTTTCGGTGGCATCTTCCCGGTCGTTGGGGCGATTTCGGCGGTCGAGACTTCCTGGCCCATGTCATTGACAAGTTGTGTATAGTTGTGTTGCAGCCTCGACTCGAGCCTCGATCGGGATGCGCTCGATGTTTGAGGAGGGCTGAGAGACATATCGGCTACGAACCAGAGGCATATAGACCACACACCTACAACAGATGTAGGAAGCTAGTGCCGGAGCCTCTCGCGGGGAAGCGGGTGGGTTCAGGGCTGGCTGCTAAACCCCAAGATAAAAAGTTCGAGATAGAAGGAGTTACGCATGAAGTCAATAAGGATCGCGGGGCTCTGCCTCGTGGCCATGTTCGCGATGAGCATGGTCGCGGCGGGGACCGCTTCGGCTGGAGTATGGGAACACTGCGAAACAGGAGGAACTACTACTAAATACACAACCGATCAATGTTTCACAGCCGCTTCGGGCGGTACCTTTTCATGGCAGGAAGTCAAAGGAACAGAGGCAGTCGTAAGTCATGGTTCCTTGCAACTGACTGACACTAATGTTTTCCCCGTGGGGGAAGTTGAAGTCAAGTGTACGGGTGAAAATGAAGGTACCGTTGGACCAGGGAAATTTGATCGGATAACCGCAATTAAAAACATCAAATGTGTCCCCGGAAAAAACTGCACCAAAGTCGAAGGAGCAACAGCAACACCACTCAATCTACCGTGGCAAACAGAAATCGTCCAAACAGAAGGAAGAAGAGACAGAATTAAAGCGGAGAACAGCAAAGGGGCTGGCTGGTCCGTTTCTTGCGAAGTTTTGGGTATCACAAAAGCAGATAGTTGCACTACCGAAGAAGGAAGTACATCTCTAGCAAATGCTTGGACCAAAGGCGTAGGAAAAGGGGAATTATTAGTTCTAGCCGAATTCGATAATAGTTCCAAAAACGCAACATGCACAATAGGCGGAGCTGGATCCGGTAAGGTAAGAGGGCCTATCGCGATCTTACAAGCGAGCGGACAAGGACTTCGGGTTTCCTAGAGATATCCGAGTCTTGTTGAGTGTCCAGGTGGGGCCGGTGTGATGCCGGTCCCACCCCGGTATATAGAGGCGGTGCGTCGTCGGAGGCGCTGGGTTTCTGCTGTGGGTAGCACTGCGGGTTGCATCGGCAAGGAAAGAGAGGGTGGGAGGTTATCGATGAGGCGACGGATGGGTGGGATCGAGGCGCAGGCGAACGGCGCTTGGTTTGGCAACGTGAGGGGGGAGCGCCGGGCAGGACGCGCCCGGTCGGTAGTGGTGGCTGGGTTGGTGCTCACGTCCCTGGCTGGGGTCGCCGGCACTTCGCGGGCAGCCGGAGTATGTCCGAACGAAGCGGCTCGCACCGGCCCGTCGGCGGCCCTGCCGGACTGCCGGGCGTATGAGCTGGTAACCCCGGCGACCAAGAGCACCGCGGTGCAGGACATGGACCCAACTAGCTCGTTTGCGATTCCGTCCGTCGATGGCAGCCGCGTTGCGCTTAGCTCCCTCGTTGCGTTCGGACCGAGGCCGATGCCCAACGGCAGTTTCTCGGTCTTCTCGCGTACCTCCTCGGGCTGGGAGATCGAATCGGTCCCTCCGCCGGGCGCCGGCTCGGCTTTTTACAAAGAAGGATCGATCTTCAACTCGGACCTGACCGAGATGGGTGTCGGCTGGTACTCGACGACCCCGCTCTCGCTCGAAGAGACCTACCAAATTGGTCCTCCCGGTGGCCCCTACTCGACTGTCGCGACGACTCCCACGAATGAAGGACGCAGCGCGCGCGGCGACGCATTGGATTTCCTGGCGGGCGCGACCCCGGACTTCAGCCGCGTATTCCTCGAGTCGAACCGATCACATGCTGCTGTCCGGTTCTCCCACAGGCACCGTCGAAGGCGCTCACGATCTCTATGAATTGGCGGGCGGGGGGCTGCAACGTCTCGTGAATGCGACGAGCGCCGGCTCGTTCGAAAGTCCCTGCGGCGCGCTGTTCGAGGCCGCCTCGAGCGATGGCTCGGATGTCGTGTTCACGAGTCCCGATCCTTACGAACGACCGCGCGATCCGAGTTGTGAAAATCAGCCTGCAAAGCTCTACATGCGCGTGAACGGCTCGAGCACGGTCGATATTTCGAAACCGAATACGGGGGTGGTCGGCCTGAACGGCGTTCATCCCGTCAAGTTCCAGGGCGCCTCCGCCGACGGCTCGAAAGTCTTCTTCCTGACTGAAACGGAATTGACCCATGACGCTGAAGGCATCCACAAAAGTGCAGAATCGGATGAAGAGCTGTACGAGTACGACGCCAACGCCCCGGAAGGCGAAAGGTTGACGCGTATATCGAGAGGCACCACCGGGATGGTGGAAGGCAGAGTGCAGCCCGAATACGTAGTTGTCTCCAAGGATGGGGCAGAGGTGTACTTCTACGCAAACGGCAAACTGACCCCTGAAGCGCCAGATCTTAGCCACGCTGTCGGAGAAGGGATTGACAACGTCTACGGCTATGACACGGCCACCCATGAAATTCACTATGTTGCAACGGCTCGAACATCGCAATTTCCGCCCTCGATACTCGGTTCCGGGCCAGGGCAGAGCAACCCGCGGAATGAGCAGGTCACACCGGACGGCAGGTTCTTCCTGTTCGTCAGCCGGTACGTCTTCGGCAGCGTCAACAACCCGAAAGAATACGATGAGATCTATCGCTACGACAACGAAACGGCGAGCCTCACGTGCGTTTCCTGCCCGGGAAACAACGCGCCTGCGAGGGGGGGTGCGATTCTCAATGGTCTCAACCTAACCACCTGGGACGTAACCCCGTCCGAGAACACGGTGTCTGAAGATGGCAGCTATGTCTTCTTCCAGTCCAATGACGAGCTCGTGCCGCAGGACGTCAACGGTATCGGGGATAGCCCCGGGTCAAGCGAACAACTTTCTCCTTGGACCGATGTGTATGAGTGGCATGACGGAGTCATCTCACTGATCAGCTCAGGCACCGATGCACAGGAAGCGGTTTTGGTCGGTGCGAGCGCGGATGGCAGCAACGTGTTCTTCATGGCGCACTCCCAGCTCGTTCCGCAGGATACGGATTCCTCGGCTGATATCTATGACGCTCGTATCGGCGGCGGTTTCCCGCCCCCCAAGGAATCCGTGGCGTGTCTGGGTGACACCTGCCTAGGCCCGCTCGTGGCTCCGAACGATCCGACTCCGGCGTGGAGGTCGTTCTCTGGTCCTGTGAATCCCGTGCCGGTCCTTGGTACGCCCGAACCAAAGGTGAAGCCGTGTGAGAAGAGCAGGGTGCGCAAGAAGGGCCGGTGCGTGAAGCGGCACAGAGTAAGAAAAGCTGCCCGCCGAGCCGCCGAACACAACCGTGGAGGTTCCAGGTGAGCGCCCGTAGAGACAGCCACGTCGGTATGGCTGGTCTGGGGGCGCTATGCTGTTGTCTTGCGTTTGTGGGCTTCGCTCCCGCGCGGGCATCGGCGTTCGTACCGAACCCGGCGTGGACAGTGAGCGTGGTCGCCGCACCGACGAACTTCGCTCCGGAAGATCAAACCGGCAAAGACCACTACAACGTGGTC
Organism: uncultured Solirubrobacterales bacterium; assembly: GCA_963703395.1. Classification (GTDB taxonomy): domain Bacteria; phylum Actinomycetota; class Thermoleophilia; order Solirubrobacterales; family Solirubrobacteraceae; genus Palsa-744. The sequence continues at coordinate 3,651,303 of OY969817.1, forward strand.
ATCACGAACACGGGCGATGCGCCCACCGACGGCAGCGCCGTCACGATCACCGACGCGTTGCCAGCCAAGCTGGCTCTCGACGGCGCGGGCATCTCGGGCTCGGAGCTGATCTCCGGAGCCCCGCTGAGCTGCGCTGGCTTGACGTGTACGTACTCGGGTGCCGTGCCGGCCGGAGACAGGATCACGCTCGCGGTCCCTGTCGATGTCGAACACAAAGCCGCGGCTTTGGAAACCAATCAGGTGTCGGTTTCCGGTGGTGGCGCGAGCGAAGCTTCTGTGAGCACGCCGACGGCGATCTCGCCCTCGTTTCCCGGTTACGGGATAGCCCCAGGCTCGTTCTCAACGACGCTGTCGAACACGCAGGCCGGAGCGCACGCGGATTTGACGACGAGCTTCTACTTCAACACGGATGCCGAAGGCAGCGCCGAGGGTCAGCTGAAGGACGTCGTCAACGAACTGCCGCCCGGATTCGCGGGTGATCCGATCGCGATCCCGACGTGCAGCGAGGCTCAGCTCAACAAGGTAGAATGGGGGTTTGACTGCCCGCTCGACTCGCAGGTCGGCACGATCGCCGTGACGCTCGGCGGCCCGGCGCTCGGTGGTAGGTCGCTGCTGGCGGTTGCACCTGTGTATAACCTGCAGCCGCTCGGTGGGGAGGTGACGAGGCTCGGTGTCAATGTCAGCGTGGTGAGCGGCAACATAGTCGTCACCGTCCGTTCCGGAGACGACGGGCTGACCGCGACCGCTCCGAACACCGTGCAGGGCACCCTGCAGGTCCTGGGCTCGGTCCTGACGGTATGGGGAGTGCCGGCGGAGGAAAGCCACGATCTGATGCGCGGCACGGTGTGCGAGGCCACCCTTTGCTTTGGCCCAAATTTCACGCCGCTCGGCACCGGTATCCCCTCGCCGATCTCGGCCGTGCCGTTTCTGTCCAATCCGACGCAATGCGCGTCCTCGCCGCTGACGGCTTCGCTGGAAGTTGATTCGTGGCAGCAGCGCGAAGTGCCGCACAAGGCCTCTGCGAGCTTTGGGCCGATGAGTGGTTGTGAACGTTTGAGCTTCAGTCCGGGGTTGAGCGTTGCGCCAACGAGCACTTTGGCGGAAGCGCCGACGGGGCTGGATGTAGGCGTGTCGGTTCCGCAGAGCTACGGCAACGCGGCCGCTCTGGCGACCTCACATCTGAAGGCCGCGGTCGTGACGTTGCCGGCGGGGATGACGGTCAACCCGTCTGGGGGTGTTGGGCTGGGTGCGTGCACGCCGGCCCAGTATGCGGCGGAAGCGCTCGACACTCCCCCGGGCGAGGGCTGCCCGAACGACTCGAGCCTGGGTACGGTCGAAACCGAAACGCCCGTCCTCAAGGAAAAGTTGACCGGCTCGGTCTACCTCGCCCAGCCGTACGACAACCCGTTCAGCGAACCGGGTCATCCGAACGGGTCGCTGCTCGCGGTGTATGTCATTCAGCGCCTCCCGAGCCGCGGGCTGTTCGTCAAGCTGGCCGGGAAGGTCACTCCGAACCCGGTGACGGGCCAGCTCGTGACGACCTTTGAAAACAACCCGCAGCTGCCCTTCAACGAGTTCAAGTTGAGCTTCCGTCCGGGTGAGGCCGCGCCGCTGGTGACCCCGCCGGTGTGCGGCGCCTACAGCGCGCAGGGAGTATTCACGTCGTGGTCGGAGCCGGAGCAGGTTGTGAGCGCCCTCAGCCTCCCGTTCGAAGTTACCCAGGGCGTCGGCGGCGGCGCGTGCCCGGCGAGCGGCGTACCGCCGTTCGCACCGAAGGTCACCGCCGGGACGCTCAACAACGCTGCGGGCTCCTACTCCCCGTTCTACCTGCGGATCACGCGCAACGACGGCGAACAGGAGATCACTCGGTTCTCGACGGTCCTGCCGCCGGGCATGACGGGGAACCTCTCGGGGATACCGTTCTGCCCGGAAGCCGACATCGAAGCGGCACGGGGCGTGAGCGGCACCCAGGAGAACAGCGCGGCCTCCTGTCCCGCGGCGAGCGAAATCGGGCATACGCTCGTCGGCGCGGGCGTCGGAGGCGTTCTGGCGTACACCCCCGGCAAGATCTACCTCGCCGGGCCCTACCACGGCGCGCCGCTGTCAACCGTGTCGATCACCTCGGCGACCGTAGGCCCGTTCGACCTGGGAACGGTCGTGATCCGCTTTGCGCTGCGGATCAACCCGATCACCGCCCAGGCCGAAGTCAACGCGAGCGGGTCCGATCCGATCCCGCACATCATCCGCGGGATCGTCGTGCACGTGCGCGACATCCACGTCTACATCGACCGCTCCAAGTTCATCATCAACCCGACGAGCTGCAACCGCATGTCGATCGCGGCGACGGTCACCGGGGCGGGTGCGGACTTCACCAACCCGGCGGACGCAGTGCCGGTCACGGTCAACGACGAAGGCCAGGCCGCCGACTGCGCGAACCTTGCGTTCAAACCGACCTTCAAGGTCTCAACGTCAGGGCACACCTCCCGCAAGGACGGCGCGAGCCTCTACGTGAAGCTGACCTACCCCAAGACCCCCCAGGGCACGGAGGCGAATATCGCACGGGTCAAAGTCGAACTCCCCAAGAAGCTCCCCTCGCGGCTGAAGACGCTCCAGAAAGCGTGCCTGGCGGCAACGTTTGAAGCGAACCCCGCGAACTGCCCCGCCACGTCGGTCGTCGGGCACGCCAAGGCGATCACCCCGATCCTCCCCGTCCCGCTGGAAGGCCCGGCGTACTTCGTCTCCCACGGCGGCGAAGCGTTCCCTTCACTCATCATCGTCCTCCAGGGCTACGGCATCACCGTCGATCTCGTCGGGACGACCTTCATCAGCAAGAAGGGGATCACGAGCAGCACGTTCAAGACCGTCCCCGACGTCCCGGTAGGCAGCTTCGAGCTCACGCTACCCGAGGGCCCGTTCTCCGCCCTCGCGGCACCCAAGAACCTCTGCAAGGGCAAGCTCGCGATGCCGACCGAATTCCTCGCACAGAACGGCGTGGTGATCCACCAGAGCACCACGATCAAGGCCACCGGCTGCCCAAAGAAGAAGGCCACCCACAGGGCTGGTGGGAAAGCCAAGGGGAAGAAGTAGCAGCCTGGTCCTTGCCAAGGCGCCCAAGGCGACACGGCCCGGCATTGCGGGATCGCTGAAGCGCTGACTTAACGGCCTTGAGCGTGTAGAGCCCGGCCTGCGGCGGGGGCGTGCCTCCAGCAGTCAGTAGTCGGAGGCATTTTTTCGGGACTTACCCCCGCCGGGTGGACGATCCTGGTGATGTCGGATTAGAGAAGGCAGACGGATCGGGGCTGCGAGTTTCCTAGCCTTGATTCAACGTCCCCCTGGGCGGGAGGGTTGCGGTTTTCTGAGACCCGATCCCCCCGCTCGGGAGGTCATGACCCGGCGTGCGTGACCATGAAGAAGATCGTGAGCACCACAAGCAGGTCCATCAGCGCGCCGACCGCACCAACGCGGCGGACGAGGGCCTGGTGCTCGGGGCCGGGGGTGAGGGGTCCGTCGCCAGCGGCGAGCAGGTCGCGATCGGCCGCCTCCACGAGACGCTTCTCGTTGGGCCCGAGGAGCATCCCCTCGATCGCCCCGATCACGAGCGAGACGCCGAGCCCCCACTGGACGTAGAAGACGCTCCACGCGTGGAGCTTCGAGGCGAGGTAGATGCCGCAGATCATGACCACGGCGAGCCCGGGCATGATGACTCTCTGACTGATCGCGTGGAAGGCCCGGTAGAGCGAGGGCAGCGCGCGCGAGTCGGCCTTGGTGACTGCGGCGAGGAAGACGGGGTAGGCGAAGGTCGCGCCGAAGGCGATGACGACGGCGAGGATGTGGACGGCGAGGACGACTTCGAAGAAGGCGACGGCGGGGGTTGTGAGCATCGGCGCAGCCTATCCGTCCCGCCGGGCGTAAGCGATGCTTTCGGTAGTGAGGCGCCGCCTCCGACGCGGGGCACGGAGGCCCCGCGCCCACCACCCGCGGAGCGACACCCACCCACGCGGACGATCCCCAAAGATTGCTAGGTGTGCTCGATCGGCGGTGAGCGGTCGAAGCGAGCAGCGAAAACTCAGAACGTGGGCGCGTAGGCGCCAAACACGTCCTGCATGGCCCCGCACACCTCGCCGATCGAGCAGCGGTCGCCGAGCGCCTGGCGGATGGCGGGCAGCAGGTTCTCGCTGCCGCGGGCGAGGTCGCGCAGCTCCTCGAGGCGCTGCGCGACCAGGGCGTGGTCGCGATCGGCCTTGAAGGCGGTGAGGCGGGCGACCTGGTCGCGCTCGGACTGGGGGTCAACGCGCAGGAGGTCGGGCACCTCGACGTCTTCCTCCTGGTAGGAGTTCACGCCGACGACGACGTCCTGGCCGATGCGGTAGCGCTCCTCGTAGCCCCACGCGGACTCGTCGATCTCGCCGGTGATGAACTGCAGCGCGCCGACGGAGCCGCCGAGCGCGTCGACCTTCGCGATCAGCTCCTGCGCGCGCGCTTCGATCTCGTCGGTGAGGGCCTCGACGAAGTAGGAGCCGGCGAAGGGGTCAACGGTGTCCGCGGCGCCGGACTCGTGGGCGAGGATCTGCTGGGTGCGCAGCGCGATCTTGGCAGCGTGCTCGGTGGGCAGCGCCAGCGCCTCGTCGAAGCCGTTGGTGTGCAGCGACTGGGTGCCCCCGCACACCGCCGCGAAGCCCTGCAGCGCGACGCGCACGATGTTGTTCTCGGGCTGCTGGGCGGTGAGGGTGACGCCGCCGGTCTGGGTGTGGAAGCGGAGCATCTGCGCCCGAGGGTCGGTGGCGGCGAAGCGCTCGCGCATGATCCGCGCCCACATCCGCCGCGCGGCGCGGAACTTGGCGACCTCCTGGAAGACGTTGTTGTGGCCGTTGAAGAAAAACGCGAGGCGGGGGGCGAAGTGCTCGACGTCGAGGCCCTTGTCGATCGCGGCCTGCACGTAGGCGATCCCGGAGCTGAGCGTGAACGCGACCTCCTGCACCGCCGAGCAGCCCTTCTCGCGGAAGTGGTAGCCGGAGATCGAGATCGTGTTCCACTTCGGCACGCGTTCGTGGCAGTACTGGAAGAGATCGGTCGTCAGCCGCATCGTGGGCTCGGGCGGGTAGATGTAGTTGCCGCGCGCGATGTACTCCTTGAGCACGTCGTTCTGGGTCGTGCCGCGCAGCTCGTGGGAGGGCACGCCCTGCTCCTCGCCGACGAGCTCGTACAACAGCAGCAGGCAGGCGGCGGGGGCGTTGATGGTCATCGAGGTCGAGACCTGGTCGAGGGGGATGCCCTGAAAGGCGGTGCGCATGTCCTCGAGCGTGTCGATCGCCACGCCGGTGCGGCCGACCTCGCCGAGGCAGCGGGGGTTGTCGGAGTCCAGGCCGAGCTGGGTGGGGAGGTCGAAGGCCATCGAGAGCCCGGTGGAGCCCTTGGAGAGCAGGTAGCGGTAGCGCTTGTTGGACTCCCGCGCGGAGGCGTAGCCGGCGTACTGGCGCATCGTCCAGAGCTGCTTGCGGTACATCTCGCGGTGGATGCCGCGGGTGTAGGGGTACTCACCCGGCTCGCCGAGCTCGAGCTCCTCGGGGAGGTCGGCCTCGGTATAGAGATCGGCGATCTCTATACCGGAGTCGGTAAAGCGGCGAGGATCGTCGGGCCCGACGATCGGGGCGACGGTGAGACGCTCGGGGTCCTCGTCCTCGGCGCCGGTCCCGGGGTGTCTTCCGACTGTGGCCATGAGGTGGAATGATAAGAGCCTCGCGAGGAGGGAGCCCGTCCACCCGGCTCCCGGTAGCGAGGAGGCGGGGTTTTCGGTCGCTGTGCGCGGGCGCGGCCGGTATGCTCGAAGCCGATGTCAACCTGCCTGGTCACCGGCGGCGCGGGCTTCCTGGGGTCGCACCTGTGCGATGAGCTGCTCGCGCGGGGCCACCGCGTGATCTGCGTGGACAACCTGGAGACGGGGTCGCTGGCGAACATCGAGCACCTTCGCGACCCGGAGCGGTTCGTGCACGTGGGGGTGGACATCATCGACCCGTACTTCGTGGAGGAGCCGGTGGACTTCGTCTACCACCTGGCCTCGCCGGCGTCGCCGATCGACTACCTGCGCCTGCCGCTGCACACCCTGAAGGTGGGCTCCTACGGCACCCACCACACGCTGGGCCTGGCGAAGGCCCAGCGGGCACGCTTCCTGCTGGCGTCCACGAGCGAGGTGTACGGCGACCCGCAGGTGCACCCGCAGCCGGAGTCCTACTGGGGCCACGTGAACCCGATCGGCCCGCGCGGGGTGTACGACGAGGCGAAGCGCTACGCGGAGGCGCTGACGATGGCCTACCACCGCCAGCAGGGAGTGGACACGGCGATCGTGAGGATCTTCAACACGTACGGCAGCCGGATGCGCCCGCGCGACGGCCGGGCGATCCCAACATTCCTACGCCAGGCGCTGGCGGACCGCCCGATCACGGTCTTCGGCGACGGCGGCCAGACGCGCTCGTTCTGCTACGTGGCCGACCTGATCCGGGGGATCATCGCGCTCGCGGAGTCGGGCCACCACGAGCCGGTGAACATCGGCAACCCCGACGAGTTCACGCTGCTGGAGCTGGCGCATACGGTCAAAGCGGTGACGGGGTCGAGCTCGGAGATCGTCTTCGAGGCGTTACCGGTGGACGATCCCAAGCAGCGCAGACCGAACATCGCGCTGGCGCGCGAGCTCCTGGGGTGGTCCCCGGAGGTGGCGCTGCGGGAGGGCCTGGAGCGCACGATCAGCGAGTCGGGCATCGAAGTCCTGGTTGGCTGAATTGGCCGGGAGGCGTCCCGACCGCTACATCTGCGAGTCTGAGGCGTTGTGAACAGCGATATGGGACCACGTTCGCCGCAGGCGGCGTCCACCGCTGAGCACGCAGATCCCCCGAGGACCGACACCCTGCCTCCCCGCGCGCCGAGGATCAGGCAGGGGCAGGCGGAGAGGGCGCGGCCGGTGCTCTCGGAGGCGACGGCGCGCAGGGAGCCCTCAGAGCGGGACATGCGCCGCAAGCGCTCCCCGGCGATCTCGTTCCTGCTGCGCGTTGAGACTGCGCGCCGCGCGGCGCGGGTGCTCACGCTGCTGGCGCTCGACTTCGCGGGGTTGGCGCTGGCGATCTTCACCGCGCTGGTGCTGAAGGCGGCGGTGCTCAGCCAGGTGAACGCGCACGGCGCGTACGAGGAGACCAGGAGCATCCTGGCGTTCGCGTACCTGCTGACGGCGCTGCTGTTCGCGCGCTCGGGCCTGTACGCGGCGCGGGCGCAGCGGCCGGGCATGACGCGGATCGTGGCCTCGCTCTTCCAGGTGACGTTCGTGGCGCTGCTCTTCGCGCTGGTCAGCGGCGAGCGCTTCCAGAGCTACTACATCTTCTGGGGCTCGCTGGTGTTCGCCCTGCTGTACGTGCCCCTGCTGCGCTACCTCTACGAGCGGGCCACGGGCGCGGTCCTGCGGGCGGCGGGCCACGAGCGCCGGGCGGTGCTGGTGGGCACGGGCTCGCACATCCGCGAGGTGGCGCGCGCCCTCGCCGACGCGCCCCACTCGCGCGTGGAGGTGGTGGGGTACGTCTCGCTGCGCGCCCTGCCCGCGAACGGCCTGCGCTCGCTGGGCACGCCGCGAGACCTGGAGCGCGTGCTGGCGGCGGAGCGGGTCGACGAGGTGATCATCGCGGACCCGGACTTCCCGCAGGCGGACGCTGTGGAGCTCGTGGACCGCTGCCACCAGCGGGGGGTGCGGGTGCGGATCGCGCCCTCGACAATGGAGATCCTGATCCACCGTGCGGAGTTCGTGCCGGGAGAGTCGGTGCCGCTGTTCGAGCTGAAGCCGCCGGTCTTCGAGGGGATCGACTTCGCGCTGAAGCGCACGTTCGACGTGGTGGGCGCCACGGTGTTGCTGCTCCTGCTGAGCCCGCTGCTGGCGGCGATCTGGGTGGCGGTGCGGGCGACCTCGCGAGGGCCGGTGCTGTTCCGCTCGATCCGTCAGGGAATCGGGGAGCGGCCGTTCGCGTGTCTGAAGTTCCGCACGATGTACGTGGACTCCGAGCACCAGCAAGAGGGCCTGGAAGCGCTCAACGAGGCGTCGGGTGCGCTGTTCAAGATCCGCGACGACCCGCGCACGACCCCGGTGGGCCGGCTGTTGCGGCGCTTCTCGCTGGACGAGCTGCCGCAGCTGGTGAACGTGCTGCGGGGCGAGATGTCGCTGGTGGGGCCGCGCCCGCTGCCGGAGCGCGACTTCGAGATGCTCCAGGAGTGGCACCGCAAGCGCTACCTGGTGCTCCCGGGGATCACGGGACTGTGGCAGGTCTCGGGTCGCGCGGAGCTCGACTTCGACGACCTGGTGCACCTGGACTTCATCTACCTGGAGCGCTGGTCGCTGGCGCTCGACCTCACAATTCTCCTCAAGACGATTCCGGCTGTACTCTCGCGGCGCGGGGCTTATTGAGCCCCTGCCGGCGCCAGCCGGTGACGCACGGCCGGTGGGGGTGGGCGAGCGCCCGCTGGTAGACGCGCCAGGTCTCGCGCGCGGCGTCCTCCCAGCACCACGCGGGCGGAGCGGAGTCCGGCCGCTGAGTCGTGAAGTCCGCAGGGTCCGGCGCCTCAGGGATCACGGCCACACGCTCGCGCTCGAATCCAAGCTCGGCGACGGCTTCGTGGGCGACGACCTCGCTGGGGACGATCACGTGCACGGCGCGCTGCAGCGCGAGGTGGCGCAGGCGCAGGTGTATGCCGCCGGAGCGCAGCCGCTCGGAGGGGCGCTTGAGCGCGGAGAGGTCATGGAGGGTAACGACCATCGGGCAGGGGCTGTGCAGCATCGCCCCCTGCATCCACAGGGTATGGAATAGGTCGGCCCCCCGCGGGCGGTGGCTCTCACGGATCTCATCCTGCTCGCCGGCGGTGTCGCGCAACGCCTGGAGCAGATCCCGAGCGTTGCGCCCAGTGCCCGGCAGGTGAGCGGTGGGGCGGCTGTCGAACGCGACCCTCACGGGCGATCGAGATCCTTCACGTCGCTCCCCCAGACGTGCATGGGGGGGACCTTAGTGGTTTTGCTGCCGAGTGGAAGAGATGACAGCGGAGTTGCCGCTCTCTCCGCGATCTTGTACCTCGCGGTCGTCTATAGCCTGCGGGGAGTGCCTAGGCGTGAGTACCACGAGAGCCTGTGGGAGGGGATCCCGGAGGGCCTGTGCCCGCAGTACATGGCGCCACGTCTCTCTTTCCTGCTTGCCCGCGTGCCTGCGGGGGCGCGGGTGCTGGACGTGGGCTGCGGCGAGGGACGCTTCACCTCTGCGCTCGCGCGGGCGGGCCGGGAGGCGGTGGGGATCGACGTGGCGCAGGAGCCGTTGCGCCGCGCGCGCGCCCGGGAGGAGGGGTTGGGAGGGGAGAACCTGGACCTGCGCCTCGTCCCCGCGGAGGGCCCGTGGCCGCTGCAGGACGCGAGCTTCGACGCGGTGTGGGCGGGGGAGGTGATCGAGCACGTGGCGGACACCGCGGGGTGGCTCTCGGAGGTGCGCCGCGTGCTGCGCTCCGGGGGCGCGCTGGTGCTGAGCACGCCTGCGCACGGCCCGCTCACCCGGCTGTCGCTGGCCCTCTCGGGGCGGGCGTTCGAGTCCCACTTCGACCCCCGCTCGGACCACCTGCGCTTCTACACCCTCCGTACCCTGACGGCGCTGCTGGCCGACTTCGGCTTCGAGCGGATCGAGACCGCCGGCGCGGGCGGCCTGCCCGGAGCGCGGCGGGTGCTGCTCGCCGCGGCGCAGCGCAGACGCTTCTAGAGGGTGGCGCAGTGAACCGGAGGCCGCCGAGTCGGGAGTTGGTTCAGTGAGCGGTGGTCCCGCCGTGGCTCCCCGCGGCGCGCAGCGCTTGCAGGTAGTCGTTCTGGATCGACAGCAGTTCGCCGTTTTCCGCGATGCTCGCGCGGGGGGCGACCGCCTCGGGGTTGAGGTAGACCGCGGCGCGCAACGCCTGGAGCGCGGCCTGGGGCTGTCCGGTGCGCAGGTCGTACTCGCCGAGCGCCTGCCAGGTCTTGAAGTTCGAGGGCTGCAGGTGCACGGCGTGCCGATAGGTCGCCGCGGCGACGGGGTACTGGCCGGCGCCCTCCTGGACGGCGGCGAGCGTGAGCAGCGCTTCGGCGGAGAGGGGGTCGCGGCCGATCGCGGTGTGCGCGGCCGCGAGGGCGGCGGCGGGGTGGTGCTCAACCAGCGCGAGCGCTTCGTTGGAGGCGTCCACCGAGCGCTGCGGCTGCCACTCGGCCCACGCGGCGAGCAGCGCGAAGACGACGACGGCGGCCGCGATCCCTCCGCGCAACGGGCCGATCTCGCGCAGCGAAGGCAGGCGCAACTCGCCCGGCGGACTGGACAGCGGCCCGCGGCCGGCGACCCAGCCAGCGCAAAGCAGGGCGGCGCAGGCGAGGCTGGGGACGTACCAGGTCCAGTCCACGAAGGAGTGGACGCCGAAGGTGGCGACGAGGCAGACCATCGTGAGCAGCCCGACGCGCTCCGCGCTGTAGTGGCAGGAAGACTGGGATCCCCACCCGCCCGGCGGGGAGTCCGACAGACGCCGCCAGCGCCAGCGGCTCCAGCGCCGGTTGAAGGGGTGAGTGGGGCGCCCAGCCGCGGCCAGCCAGGTACCGAGCAGCCCGATCGCCACCAGCAGCCCGAGCAGGCCGAGGTCGGCGAGCGTCTGCACGACGAAGCCGTGGGCCTGCCCGACGTCGAGGATCGCCGTGCGGTAGCGCAAGCGGGCCGTTTCGTAGCCTTCGGCGCCGACGCCGAGCAGCGGGTGGTCCCTGAAGATCTCCAGGGCTTCGTTCCAGTAGCGCGCGCGCACGCTGCCGATCGCGGTGAGGCGTCCGGGGCCGTTGGCGGGCACGGGGGCGTTGGGGTTGGTGAGCGTGCCGACGGTGTGGGAGACGCTCCCCGCGAGGCCGCGGTGGCTCAAGCTGAGCAGCCCGGCGAAGACGACCGCGGCGATCGCAACTAGGCTCAACAGCGCCGCGCCGGCCCGCCGGCGAGTCCGGTCTGGAAGCCCTTCACCGATCGCAGATCGGCCAGCGCCCCGGCCGGCGAGGAAGCCGATCGCCAGGCCGGCGAAGGTGAGGCCCACGAGCACCGCGGCGAGCAGCACCCCAAGCTGGTGTCCGGCGCTGACGCGAGCGGCGAGCGGCGTGTTGTCGGTGGTGAGGGCGTGTTGGGAGAAGTCCCAGGCGACCACCACGCCGGCGCCCAGCGCGCCGGTGCAGAGCACGGCGACGCCGCGCAGGCGCAGCGGGACGAGGCAGAGCCACAGCGCGAGCCCGAGCACGAGCGCGGCGAGGGCGCCGCGCGAGTAGGCGAGCAGCACCGTGACCAGCACGATCCCCATCGCGGGGTAGGCGAGCGCGTTCAGCAGCGCGTGTCCGGCGCGGCGGGCGCCCAGCCACATGCAGCCGATCGCGCCCAGCGCGGCGGCCAGGCCGATCGCGTTCCAGTAGCCGTACGGTTCGCGCAGCCGCGCGTAGGTATGCGCGTAGGCCCGTTCTGAGCCGAGCGCGTTGGGGAACACCTTGGTGAGCAGTGCGTAGCCGCACACGACCACGGCGGCGAGCAGCACCCCGCCGAGCACCGCCGACCACTGCGCGGGCGCCGCTCGGGCGAGCAGGACCGCGAGGGCGAACACGCCGGCGTAGGCGAGCAGGCGGGCGGCGTCCTCCCAGCTGCTGTCGGGCTTCACCGACCAGATCACCGACAGCGCGGAGAGCGCGGCGAGGGCGAGCAGCAGACCCGCCGGCCACAGCCCGTAGGCGGGCCGTTCGGCCGGTGCGAGCAGGATCGCCGCCGCGATCCCGCCTGCGCAGCCGAGCGTGAGGCCGATCTCGACGGGGGTGATGGCGCCGAGGTTCAGACCCCCCCCGGCGAGGAAGGCGATCAGGCAGAGGACGCCCGCGATCAGCAGTGTGGGTCCGGCGACGAGCGCGACCGATCGGAGATCCGCCGGCCGCAGCCACCCCGGGGATCTGACGCGCTCTGGGTGCGGAGGCCGCGAGTGAAAGGGCGGCGGTCGTTCTGGAGCCTCCCCACCCGCGGGCGGTCGCTCGATGCTCGCCGTGGGGCGCTCCTCGCGCGTGGGGGCGGTTACGAGCTCGGTTGACATCAGTCGGGAATGAAGTGCTCGCGCGCGCGGCGACGGTTGCGGACGGCCCGGGTGAGGAGCAGCAGGGCGCAGGCAAGCAGGAAGGCGAGCAGCGCGAGGAGCGGCGTGGGGAGTGTGCTGAGCGCGGAGGCGATGTTGACGTGCACCACCCCGGGGTGGATCACCTCGCCGTCCAGGTGGACCGGCGAGCTCGTGTGGGGGACGCCTTCCAGGGTGCGCTGTTCGGAGGGCGTGGGGGGCGCCACCGGGGCGGCGGAGCCGCCTCCGCCCGAGCCGCTGGACCCGCCGGGACCGCCGTGGGAGCCGGCGGCGCCGGCGAGCTGGGCTTTGTGGATGAGGTCGGGGCAGTCGGTGTACTCGGAGAGTTCCGGCGGCATCTGTTTGATCGCCTGGCTGTAGGCCTGCTGGCTGTAGCCGGTGGGCAGCGTTCCGTTGCTGCAGGCTTCGAGGATCCTGGTGGCCTCGCTCCCGCTTGCGGGCGCGGCGGCAGCGAGCGGGAGAAGCAGCGCCGCCGCGACGGCGAGCGCGACGCCTCGGGGCGAAGGCGATGGGCCCCGGCGAGGCGCCATCCGATATCGAGTCCGTCCCCGCCCGCGCGCGGCGGCCGGTGCCCGGGGCGGCGGAGCCTGCCTCCGCGGGATCGGTCGATTCAGGCTGGGTGGAGCGATCCTGGTGGTCGGCAACAGGTGACGCACGCTACCAGCGCTCCCCGCGGGAAAGACCGAGGCTGTGCAGCGCGCGGGAGAACCCCTGGGCCCAAGCATCGTGGGTGTAAGCCTGCACGTCGCTGCTCCCGGCCGCGCCGAGGCGGGCGCGCAGCGGCGCATCGACGGCGAGGCGCCGCAGGGCGTCGGCGAGCGCGCGGGAGTCTCCGGCGGGCACGACGAGACCGTTGCGCCCATCGCGCACCAGGCCGCCGGCGACGGCCCCCACGGCGTCGCTCGCGATCACGGGGAGGTTGCGGTTCATTGCCTCGTTGACCACCAACCCCCAGGGCTCGCGGAAGGTGCGGGTCGGGATGGAGGGTGCCACGAGGACGTCGGCCGCGGCGTAGATGCTGCGCAGCTGCGCCGGGGGTACGGGGTCCATGCACACCATCTCCTCTCCGGCCGCGCCGCCGGCGGGAACCCAAGGGGGGGTGGGCCCCACGCCGACGAGGACGAGCGCGGCTGAGGGCATGATGAGGCCTGACTCACACCAGGCATCGATCAGCGCCCCCACACCCTTTTCCCGGACGGGGCGGCCCGCAAACAGGAACTTGACGGCGGCTTGCGAGGGCCACTGGGGCGCAGCGGGGGGGCTCACGCCTGGCGCGGCCCAGAAACCGTTGTCAACGGACTGGGGGGCGACGTGCACGTTGCGGGCGCCGCGGGCGCGCACGTAGGCGCTGACGTGCGGGCCGTAGGTGACGATCGCGTCCGCGGAGCGGTAGAGGCGCAGCAGCGCCGGGTAGCTGAGGGCGTGGGCGGCGGTGCGGGGGTGCGCCCACAGCGCGCTCCACAGGATCACCGGGACCCGGGCGCGGCGTGCGCCGGCCCACGCGCCGGGCAGCGCGAGGCGCCCGCCGGTGGAGCACACCACGGCGCGGTAGCGCCCGGAGGCGGCAAGCGCCGCGACCTCGCGCTGGCGGAGGTGCCGGTGGGGGCACTGGAGCTCCTCCACCCCCGCGATCCCGCCGTGCTGGGAGCGTCCGCCGAAGAGGGCAAACTCGACCTCCTCGCGCTCATGCAGGCGGGCGAAGGCGCCCACGCGGTCGAAGGGCGCGTGCCCAGTGACGAACAGGACTGGCCTCATCGGGCCTCCCCACCACCGTGCAGAAGAATCCGCTTGCACCCCGGGTACCCCCGGGCCGCGCTCGTCAACGACTCCCTAACTTGGCTGGCGTGGAGGAGCCAGCAACTTCGGCCGGCAAGCCTCATAGGCCGCGGTGGTCCATGCGCCTGGCGGCGCAGCTCGGCACGTTCCAACTTCGGCTCTTCGTGGTCCATGCGCCTGGCGGCGCAGCTCGGCACGTTCCAACTTCGGCCCTTCGTGGTCCATGCGCCTGGCGGCGCAGCTCAGCACTCAGCACGTATCAACCTCGGCCCTTCGTGGTCCATGCGCCTGGCGGCGCAGCTCAGCACTCAGCACGTATCAACCTCGGCCCTTCGTGGTCCATGCGCCTGGTGGCGCAGCTCAGCACGTATCAACCTCGGCCCTTCGTAGTCCATGCGCCTGGCGGCGCAGCTCGGCACGTTCCAACCTCGGCCCCTCACCTCAACACCTCCTCGTAGGCGGCGAGGGTCTGCTCGCCGCAGCGCTCCCACGTGAAGTGGGCGGCGACGGTGGCGCGCGCGCGGCGGCCGGCCTCTCGCAGCCGCTGGGGATCGGAGAGCAGCTCGTCGATGCGCTGGGTGAGGCGCTCGATGTCGCCGGGGGGGACCAGCACGAAGCCGTCGCCCGCGGCGGCGATCTCCTCGGGCCCGGGCTCCCCGCGGCAGCCGATCGCGGGCAGGCCGCCGGCCATCGCCTCGATGTAGGCGACCCCGAAGGCCTCCTCGGTGGAGGGCATCGCGAACAGGGTGCAGCGGCGCGCGCGCTCGATCGCCTCGCCGGGGGGCAGTTGTCCGCACAGCTCCACGCGCTCGCGGACTCCGAGGCGGACGGCGAGCCCTTCGAGGGGCGCCCGCTCGGGGCCGTCGCCGACGATCGCGTAGCGCAGGTGGGGGTGTCGGGGTGAGAGCACGGCGAGCGCGCGCAGCACGTCGGCGTGGCGCTTGCGGGCGACGAGGTGGCCGACGGTGACCAATGATGCGGTCCCACCCTGACGATCGGCGCGGCGCGCGGTGGAGGTGGAGCGGGGGAGGTCGGTCCCGAGGTGCACCACCCGCACGTCCCGGGCGCCGTGGGTGCGGGCGAGCTCGGCGATGCCGCGGCTGTTGGCGAGCACGAGGCGGGCGGCTCCCAGTCCACGTTCGACGGCCTCGCGGCCGGCGGCGGAACGCGGGGCGGTGTGAGAGCACGTCGCCGCCGTGCACGGAGACCACGAGCGGCACGTCGAGCCCGGCGCGGCGCACGGCCTCGCCGGCGGGCACGGCGTTGTGGGCGTGGATCAGATCGAAGCCGCCGCGACGGCGCAGCCGGCGCAGGGCGACCCCCAACGCAGGCGCCGCCCAGGCGCTCCACGCAGGGTAGTAGCGCTCGCGCGGCGGGGAGACGTAGGGGACGTAGGTGACGGGCAGGCCATCGTGGAGCTCGTGGGTGCCTCTACCCACCCCGTCGCGCAGCAGGCCCCCGAGCGCCCGCGCGGCGGCGGCTGGTCCAGCCTGCACAGAGGCGCGCGGCGGCACGAGACGGTGCAGGACGAGCACGTGCACCTCCACGCCCGCGGCCCGGGCGGCGAGTGCCTGGCGGTGGGCCCACACCCCCAGCACGGGGTCCCCGCGACGGGGGTAGAACTCCGCGACGACGGCGACTCTCATCGAGGGCTCGGTGTCGGCGGCGGAGGACTGGGGTGCGGGCCAGGACGGCCGCGGGCGTGGGCTCGCATGGCGTGGCGGTTACCAGCGGCGGTGGGTGACGAGGGTGGTCTGCGCTTCGCGGGCCTTCAGGTACGGCCGCCCGGCGAGCAGGGCGCGGGCCTCGTCGACGGCGGCCTCGCGCGAGTAGGCGCTCCCGGCGGGGGCGGCGCAGTGGCGGATCGCGACGGCGTCGAGCACCCCGCAGCGCCACCCCCGCCGGCGGGCGAGCGCGGCCCAGTGCAGGTCGAGGCCCCACCCCATGCGCACGTCGGGGAAGGGCAGCACCGACGCGAACGTCGTGCGGGCGAAGGCGGTGACGGGACCGATCTCGACGAAGGGCGTCTGTCGCGCCACGGCGCCCGCACGGCGGCGGGTGACGCGCCAGGCGGCGTGGGAGCGCGCGCGGTGGGCGGGCTGGAGAAGGTCGAACTCGAAGCGCTCGGCGAGGAACAGCAGGCGGTCGAGGAAGCCGCGGGGGAGGACGACGTCGTCATCCACCACGAGCAGCCAGTCGTAGCTCTCGACGGCGTTGCGGCCCCCGCCCCTCTCCCAACCCGCGATCGGGTCACGGGCGGGGCTCCGCTCGTCGTCCTCAGCCGGACCAGTTGCGAGCAGGAGGTTGAGGTTCTCGAACTTCCCGCGGTCTCCGGGCCTCCCGAACCGCAGCTCGACATCGTGGCGTGAGCGGGCGAGCTCTGAGCGGATCGCGGCAGCCAGCTCGCGCCGCTCGGGGCGCTCGACGCCGAGCACGAGCACCCGCCGGCGAGGCGGGGAGCGGCGGGTGGCGCGATCGAGGCGCAGGCGCCGGCCGCCGAGCAGCTCGCGGGTGTCGAGGAGCCTGTCGTACACCTCCCGCCGCAGGGCGTCGAGACCCCCGACGGTGCCGCTTTCGCCGGAGAGGAAGTCCTCCTCGACGCCTGCTCGACCTGGCTGAGAGCCACCGCCGCGTTCGCGCACCGCCTCCTCTACGCGGCCGAAGCTGTGGGCGACCATGGTGAGGCCGGCGGGGCAGCGGCGGCGTACGACGTGGCCCACGCACCCGGCGAGCGTGCGCAGCTCGCGCGGGAGGCGTGGAGCTTCCCCGCGCCAGGCGTCGAAGCGGCGGCTCGCCCTACCCTGGGCGCGCGCGGCGCGGGCCAGCGGGCGCAGCCGGGCGTCGGCGGGGGAGCGCCGGTGGTCGAGGGCGGCAGCGGCGACGTACAGAACGCGGCTGTCCTCACGCGAACGCAGCCGCTCCTGCCACTCCTGCTCGTCGCCGTAGAGCCCGAGGGCGGCGTCGAAGGGGCCGACGCGCTCTAGCGCGGAGCGGCGCACGGTCATGTTGGCTCCCCAGGCGTAGCGCACGCGGTCGGTGTCCTCGGGGCCGAGGTCGAGGGCGGTGATGGGGGGTCCCTCCCGCCCACAGGAGCGCCGACCCCACCCGCCCCGGCCTTCGAGGCGGGGGTGGATGGGCCCGGTGAAGACCTGCGCGCGGGGGTGCTCGCGGGCGGCGCGCAGCAGCGCCTCCAGCCAGCCGGGGCGGACCTCGACGTCGTCGTCGACGAACACCAGCAGCTCGCCGCTGGAGTTGGCGATCGCGGTGTTGCGGGCCGCGTTGAGCCCAAGCGAGCGGCCGTGTGCGAGGTGTCGGGCGCCGAAGCGCGCGGCGAGGGCGCGCACGGCGGGCGTGGGCCGATCGTCCTCGATCACGAGCAGCTCGGCCTCGGCGGCGAGGACCTGGGGGGCGATCGAAGCGAGCGCGACCTCGAGATAGGCGGGACGCGCGCGGGTGGGGATGACGATCGATGCGGAGGGGGTCAAGGTGCGAGTGCTCTCGTCGGGAATACTCGCGGTGCGAGCATTCGCCACGCGAACATTCTAGTTTTGGGCAGGAATGGTCCTGTTCCTGCATAACCGCTATCGCGCGACGGGGGGGGAGGAGCGGGTGGTGGAGGATCTGATGTGGCTCGTGCGCGAGCGGCTGGGCGAGCCGGCACGGCTCCTGAGCCGAGACTCGGCGCGCGCAGGCCGCGCTCGGGCGGCGGCGGGGCTGCTGCGCGGGGGCCTCGACCCCGACGAGGTGGCGGACGCGGTGCGGCGCGGGGGGGCGCGGGTGGTGCACGCGCACAACATCCACCCGACGCTGGGGTGGCGGGCGCTGGCGGCGGCGCGGGCCGCGGGGGCGCACGTCGTCTTGCACCTGCACCAGTACCGCTTGGTGTGCGCGGTGGGAGTGTGCTTCACGCAGGGGGAGGAGTGCGTGCAATGCCACGGGCGCAACACCCTGCCGGGAGTGCTGCGGAACTGCCGTGGCAGCCGCAGGGAGGCGCTGGCCTACGCGGCGGGCCTTGCACTGTGGCAGCGCCGGCTGGTGGAGCAGGCGGACGCGGTGATCGTCCCGAGCGAGTTCGCGCGGGAACGGCTGCGGGAGCTGGGGGCGCCGCTGCCGTGGGAGCGCGTGCACGTGCTGGCGCCTCCCGTGCGGGCGCTCGCACAGGGAGGTGGCGCACCGGGCCGGGAGGCGGCGTCCGGAGCGGGAGCCTCGGAACCGTCGGCGGGAGCGGATCTGCCGTCGGCAGGGTATGCGCTTGTCGTGGCGCGCCTGTCCCCGGAGAAGGGGATCGACGTGGCGATCGAGGCGTGCCGCCGGGTGGGCATCCCGTTGGTGGTGGCGGGCGAGGGCCTGAAGGGTGGGAGCGGGGGTGGCGAGCAGGACGGGGGAGCGGTCCGGGACGGTGGGGCGGTCCGCTTCGTGGGCCGCGTCAACGGTGCGCGCCTCGCGCAGCTGCGGGCGGGGGCGGCGCTGGCGGTGGTCCCCTCGCGCTCGGCGGAGACCTTCGGCCTGGCGGCGGCGGAGGCGATGGCCGCGGGCCTGCCGGTGGCGGCCAGTCGTGTGGGAGCGCTCCCCGAGCTGGTCGGCGAGGAGGGCCTGGCGACGCCGGGCGACGCCGGTGCGCTGGCGGCGGCGATCGAGCGTCTGCGCGGCGACCCGCAGGCAGGCGAGCGGGCGCTGGAGCGGGTGCGCGCCCTGTGCGCCCCGGAGGTTGTCGCGAGGAAGCTTGCGGAGGTGTACGGGGCGTGACGTCCTACACTACGCCCGGTCATGACGACCGTGGGCATCGTCGGGCTGGGCTATGTGGGGCTGCCGCTGGCGGTGGCGTTTGCGCAGGAGGGCTGCGACGTGGTCGCGGTCGACGTGGACGCGCGCAAGGTCCGGGCGATCGAGGCGGGTGAGTCTTACATCGAGGACGTGCCCTCCGCGCAGCTGGAGGCGGTGCGGGAGCAAATCCACGCCACCACGCGCTATGCGCGGCTGGCGAAGGCCGACGCGGTGCTGGTGTGCGTGCCCACGCCGCTGACGCGCAACCGGGAGCCCGATCTGGGGCCGCTCCTTGAAGCCACCCGCGGGCTGAGGGAGGTACTGCAAGCTGATCAGCTGGTGGTGCTCGAGTCGACCACCTACCCGGGCACGACGCGCGAGCGGATGCTGCCGATCCTGGAGGAGTCGGGCCTGACGGCGGGCCGGGACTTTCACCTCGCGTTCTCCCCCGAGCGCGTGGACCCCGGGCGGACCGACTTCACGCTGCGCAACACCCCGAAGGTGGTGGGTGGGCTGACGGAAGCGTGCGCGGAGCGCGCGCGGGACCTCTACGGGCTGGTGTGCGATCGAATCGTGCCCGTCTCGAGTCCCGAGGCGGCGGAGTTGTGCAAGCTGCTGGAGAACATCTTCCGCTCCGTGAACATCGCGCTGGTGAACGAACTGGCGATGCTGACCGACCGCATGGGGATCGACATCTGGGAGGTAGTGGACGCCGCCGCGACCAAGCCCTACGGGTTCATGCGCTTCGAGCCGGGCCCCGGCATGGGCGGGCACTGCCTGCCGGTGGACCCCTTCTACCTGAGCTGGCGCGCCAGGGAGTTCGACATGGCGACGGAGTTCATCGAACTTGCGGGGAAGGTCAACCAGCAGATGCCCTACCACTGCGTGATGAAGGTCGAGCGCGCGCTCAACGACGAGGGCCTGCCGGTGCGGGGCGCGCGGATCGCGGTGCTCGGAGTCAGCTACAAGCCGGGCGTGGGCGACGTGCGGGAGTCGCCGGCGCTGAAGATCATCACGCTGCTGCGCGCGCTGGGGGCAGAGCTCGTCTACCACGACCCGCACGTGCCGGACCTGCCCGAGTTCGATCTGAGCAGCGTCCCGCTCGAGGAGGCCCTGCGGGACGCGGACCTCGCGCTGATCGTGACGGCCCACCCCACGGTCGATCATGCGCTTGCGGCCGAGCGGGCTCGCGTGGTCGTGGACCTGCGCGGAGTCACGCGGGGAGCGCCGGTGGCGAACACGGTGCGACTGTGAGCGGCGAGAGTGTGAGCGCGACTAGCGAGCCCGAGGGTGTGAGCGCGACCGGCGAGCTGAACCGGCTCAGCCCCGACCCGCGCGCTCCGGGCCTGCTGCTGGGCGAGGGCGTGGAGATCGGCGAGGGGGTCTCCTTCGGGGCGTACGTGGTGGTGCACGCGGGCACGGCGATCGGAGCGGGCTGCGTGATCGAGGATCACGCGGTGCTCGGCAAGCGCCCGCGCCTCGCGCGCGGCTCCTCCGCAAAGGGCGAGGTGGGTCGCTTGGAGCTGGGCGAGCGCGTCACAGTGTGCACGGGCGCGATCGTCTTCGCCGGCGCAACCATCGGCGACGAGGCGATCCTCGGCGACCAGTCCTTCGTGCGCGAGCGCTCCCACGTGGGCCCGGGCTCCGTGATCGGCCGCGGCAGTGTGGTGGACAACGACGTGCGCGTGGGCGCCCGCGTAAAAGTGCAGACCGGCGTGTACCTGACGGCGTTCACCCTGATCGAGGACGACGTGTTCGTGGGCCCCGGCGCGAGCACCACGAACGACGACACGATGGCCCGCCACGACCCGGCGATGCAACTGCGGGGCGCCACCCTGCGCCGCGCCTGCCGCGTGGGCGGCGGCACCGTCCTGACGCCGGGCGTGGAGATCGGCGAGGAGGCCTTCGTCGCCGCGGGCGCCGTGGTCACCCGCGACGTCCCCCCGCGCGCCGTCGTGATGGGCGTCCCGGGCCGCGCGGTGCGCGAGGTCCCGGCGGAGGATCTGCTGGAGCGCTGGCGCTGAGGCCTCGAGGGCAGAGCGTCGAGGAGCGCGATCGCGGTTTCGCACGCCGGAGTCCGCGGCCTCATTTGATCTGCAGGATCTGGGGGTGGGTGGCGAGCAGCGTCTGCGTAAATACGGAGTTGAACGCACCAATGGCAAGGAAGGAGACCACGACCGCCTGGTTGACGGCGCGCCCCACACCCTCGGCGCCGCCAGAGGCGGTCATCCCCTTGTAGCAGCAGACGATCGAGATGATCGCTCCAAAGAGTGTGGCCTTCAACACCGATCCCCACAGATCGGTCGTATCGGCGTTGGCGAACAGCGTATTCCAGAACGGCCCCAGCGGGTAGCCGTTGACGACCTCGGCGAGCAGTCCGCCGAAGATGCCGAACAGGATCGCGTAGATGTTGAAGAGCCCGGTTACGAGCATCATCGCGAGGAAGCGGGGGACGACGAGGTTCTTGACGGGGTCGACGCCGAGCACCTGCAGGGCGTCGAGCTCCTCGCGGACCTTGCGGGCCCCGAGGTCAGCGGTGATCGCGGTGCCCACAACCCCGGAGACCACAATCGCGGTTACAAGTGGGCCGATCTCGCGGATCGCGGCGAGCGTGAAGATCCCGCCGAGGCGGTCGAGCGCGCCGAACAGCGTGAGGAAGTTCGCGGCCTGCATGCCGGGCGCGGCGTAGCAGATGCAGATTGTGGAGACCAGCAGCGGAAACCAGCAGAGTCGCAGGGCGAAGAGGAACTGCGAGACGAACTCGCCCCCGTAGGGGTAGGGCGGGCGCAGCGCGGAGGAGAGCGTCCTGCCGGTCAGGAGCACCATGTCGCCCACTTCCTCGAGGAAGCTCCTGGTGGGGAGCAGGGCCCGCTCGAGCCGAGCCCGCTCGGTCTGGCCGCGCTTCTCAGGAGGGCTTTCCCCGCTCATTTGGGCCCAGCCCTCAGTGCCATTGCTTTAGTGTACTAGTTCACTAGCAGAATATCCCACCTTCCCCCGAAGTCGCTACCGTAAGGGTGTGACCCGCCAGCCTGACAGCGAGGGTTTGGGTGGCCTGGATTTCGCGATCGATCGCCGGGCGGAGGTTCCGATCGGAGTGCAGGTGGCGTGGGCTCTGCGCGCGCGCATCCACGACGGCAGGCTGACGCCCGGGCAGCGCCTACCAGGTCTACGGGACCTTGCCCAGGCGCTGAAAGTCAACGCCAACACGGTTCGCGCGGTCTACCAGCGCTTGGAGCACGAGGGCATGATCGAGAGCCAGCAGGGAAGCGGCACGTATGTCACCGCCACCGCGCACAAGCCATCCGCCGCGGGCGCGATCGCGGCGAACGCCGCCCGCGAGGCTCACCAGACGGGCGTCGATCCACGCGAGGTCGCGGCCGCCCTGTACGTGGAGCCTGGACCTCGGCCGCATCCCCATGACCAGGGGGCGGCGCGCAGGCACGAGCTGCGCACCCAGATCGCCACCTTGGAGCAGGTTCTTGTAAAGATCGAAACCGAGCATCCCGAGCTCGTGGCCCCGTCGCGCAAGGCTGTGCCCGCGCACGGCCCGCGACTGTTGGACGTCAAGGAGCTCGAGCTGGTCCAGACCCACCTCATACGCCGGCTCGCCGCGCTCCAGACAACGAGGGACGAGCTGGAGCACGAGCGGCAGGCATCCGCCGAGCCGACCCGTGAAGCAGCTACAGCGTCGAAGCGCGCCGCACGGCCGCGACGACCTCCGCGGCCTGCGCCCGCGTGAGGAGGGGGCTCATCGGGATCGCGAGGTGGGTGCGGGCGGCGTGGTCGGTCGCGGGCAGCTCGACGCCGGCGCCCCACGCGCGCATCGCCGCCTGGCGGTGGATGGGGGTGCGGTAGTAGGGCTTGTGGCCGATGCCCGCCGCGGCGAGTGCCGCTTCCAGGGGCGGGGGATCGGGGCGGCCGATCACGTAGAGGTGCCACGCGGGCTGCGCACCCGCGGTCGGCTGGGGCAGTGCGACCAGCTCACCGAGGCCCGCCCGCTCGTAGTGCGCGCCAGCCTCGCGGCGGCCGTCGGCCCAGGCGTCGAGGTGCGGGAGCTGCACGCGCAGAATCGCGGCCTGCAGCTCGTCGAGGCGCGAGTTGTAGCCCACCTGCTCGTAGGTCACCTTGTCGCGGGAGCCGTGGAAGCGCAGGGTGCGCGCGCGTTCGGCGATCCCGGGGTCGGAGGTCGTAAGCGCCCCGCCGTCGCCAAAGCACCCGAGGTTCTTGGAGGGAAAGAAAGAGAAGGTGGCCGCCGTCCCCAGCGCGCCGGGGCGCCCGGCGGCGGAGCGCGAGCCGGCGGCCTGCGCGGCGTCCTCGAGCACAGGCACGCCCAGCGCCTCGATCTCGGCGACGGGGGCGAGGTTGCCGAAGAGGTGCACCGCGATCACCGCCTTCGTGCGGGGGGTGAGCGCGGCGCGCACCGTCTCCGCGGTGACGCAGTGGGTGTCGGGGTCGATGTCGCAGAACACCGGCGTGGCCCCCGTGGGGGGGACCGCCTCGGCCGAGGCGTAGAAGGTGAAGGAGGGCACGACGACCTCGTCGCCCGGCCCGACGCCCATGGCACGCAACGCGATCGTGAGGGCGTCGGTGCCGTTGGCGACCCCGACCGCGTACGCCGCCCCGCAGTACGCCGCGAACTCCCGCTCGAAGGTGTCGACCTCGGGTCCAAGGATGTAGCGCTCGGAGTCCAGCACCCGCCCCACCGCGGCGCGCAGCTCGCCGCGCAGCGGGGCCAGTGGAGCGGAGGTGTCGAACAGGGGAACCGCCATGCGACGGGACCCTAGAGGGCGCGGGAGCGAAGGCGGCTCATCTTGCCCCCGACTCGGCCGCGGTAGGGCCTGTCCCCGATTCGGCCGCATGACCTGCCCCCGACTCGGCAGCGCCGGGGGCGGACGTCTCGCGCTCGCGCAGCCACCCGACGGTCGCGGCGATCCCCTCCTCCACTTCGATGCGCGCCTCCCAGCCGAGCAGGGTGCGGGCCTTCTCCACCGAGGGCCAGCGGCGTGGGACGTCTACGGTGAAGCTCGGGAGGTGCTCCAGCGCGAACGCCTCAGGGTCCTCGCCACAGGCGGCCCACACGATCTGCGCGATCTCCGCGACGGTCAGCTCGCGGGAGGCGGAGATGTTGAAGTCTTCGTTCAAGCCCGCCGGGGAGCTCATCGCGGTGACGATCCCGTCTGCGATGTCGTCCACGTGCGTCAGCGTGCGGGTCTGCTCGCCGGAGCCGAAGATCTGCAGGGGGCTCTGGCCGGAGAGCACCTTGCGGATCAGGTCGGGCACCGCGTGCGCGATGCCCGGCTCGGCGTCGGGCACCTCGCCGGGGCCGTAGGCGTTGAAGGGGCGGCAGATCGTGTAGGGGAGGCCGTGCTCCGCGTGGGCGGCGAGACAGTACACCTCGCCGGTGAGCTTGGAGAAGCCGTACGCCGAGAGCGGCACGGGGCAGTCCGGAAGGTGCGCCTCGGTCGTCGGGAACTCGGTGGCGCGCTCGAAGACCATCGAGGAGGAGACGTAGGTGAAGCGCTCGACCTCCACCTCCAGCGCCGCGCGGACCACGGCGTTGTAGAGCGCGTTGTTGACCTCCGTCAGCGTGTGGGGGAGGCGGTGGAAGTTCGCGATCCCCCCCACGATCGCGGCGAGGTGAATCACGTGCGAGCAGCCCTCGCTCGCCCGCCGCGCCTCCGCGAGTGAGCGCAGGTCGCCGGTGTGCACCTCGCAGCCCTCCCGCATCCACTGCGGGGCGGGGCGCTGATCGGAGACTCGCACCTCGTACGCGGGGTCCGCCAGCAGGCGGCGCACCACCGCGGCGCCAATCGTTCCGGCGCCACCGGTGACGAGCACGCGGCTCATGGGACCCGAGGGGTGTCGCTTGGGGATCGTCCGCGTGAGTGCGTTCGGCCCGTGGCGGGTGGGGGCTGGACCTCCTGTCCATCCTCCGAGCGCGCGCGGCTTGGCGGGGCGAGCTCGGCGGTGTAGGCGAAGACCTGGCCGGCACCCCAGCAGTTCCAGGGGTCCACCACGAGGCAGTCGTCGGAGGCGAGCGCCGAGATCGCCGCAAGGGTTCCCGGCTCGCGGAACTCGGAGTGGGGGGCCGCCACGACGACCGCGTCCGCGCCCGCAAGGGCCTCCTCCAGTGGCGCGGTGGGAGTGGCGACGTGGGGGTCGTGCACGGCGACGTCGGCGAGCTCGCGCTCCAAGAGACGCACGAGCTTGTGGGCGAGCGAGTCGCGCTCGTCGTCGGTGTCGGCCTTGAACGCGAGACCGAGCACGGCGACCTTGCGGTTCGCCAGCGAGTGCAGGCGCCGGCGCAGCCCCTCGACGAGGAACAGCGGCACGGACTCGTTGACGCGCGAGACGGCGAGCAGCATCCCGGGCGCGTTGGAGCGCTCCTCGGAGAAGGCGAAGTCCTTGCGCAGGCAGGTGCCGGCGGTGAGCCCCGGCTGGGCGATCCCGCCGCGGGGGTAGTCGCGGTTGACGAGGTCGATCACCTCGAACACGTTGGCGGCGTGGCGCTCGCAGTCCATCATCAGCAGGTTGGGCAGCGCGAAGTGGGTGTAGCGCAGGATGTTGGCCCAGATCTTCGCGAGCTCGGCCTGCACGGGGGTGGTCTGCACGATCGGCGCGCCGAACACCCCGAACAGCTCCGCCGCGACGTCGCCGGAGCGGGCGCCGACGCCGCCGACGATGCAGGGCAGGGTGTCGATCTCCTCCAGGAAGCGCCCCGCGGCGATGCGCTCGGGCGCGTGGGCCACGAACACCTCCTCACCGATCCGAAAGCCGCGGTGCTTGGTGAGGTAGCCCGCCACGAAGTCGGTGGTCCCGGGCGCCACCGTGGAGCGCAGCACGAGCGAGTGCCCGGGAGCGAGCACTCCCAGCAGGTCGTCCAGTGCGGAGCGGATGTCGCGCATGTCGATCTCGATGTGCGAGAAGGAGGGGGTGCCGAGCGTGATCACGATGTGGCGCGCGCGCGCGGCGTCGGCGACGCGCTCGGAGAGCTCCAGTCCCCCGACTCCCGTCGGTCCAGAACCCCCACCGGCGGGCCGCGGCCCATCTGCGCCGTCCGGTCCCGCCCGGCCTCTGCCGCGAACTCGCTCCAGCAGCTCCTGCGCGCCGGTCTCCTGGAAGGGCATGACGCCCTCGCGCAAGGCGCCGAGGCGGGCGGGGTCGTTGTCGATGCCCACCACTCGCAGCCCGCGGTCGGCGAACGAAAGCGCGAGCGGCAGCCCGACTCGGCCGAGACCGATCACGGATACGTCAGCGGTGTGCTCCGGCGGGGTCATCGAGGGGAGGTTAGCGACGCTCATGTTCCTCGACGATTCATCCGATGAGTGTTCCGACGATGGCTGGGGCATGGGCTTGACACAGCCAGGCAACCGCTCTAGGATATTGTGACAAATGATACATTTTGGTAGACAGCCCGCCTCGAAGGCGTCGGACCCACGGGAGGGGGCGGCGCCGTCCGGCCGGGTCGAGTTGGTTTCAATCGATCCCGATGAAGTTCAGCAGGCGCGCCGGGATGAGCAGTTGCGCGCGTTGCTGGCAGCTGCCGAAGTTGAGGGCACCCGTGTCGAGAGCGAGGGTCGCCGACGCTGGTGATCTCCGTGTGGCGCGACTGAGGGCTACTCGGGATACAACGGAACCCAGAGGCGCACGTCGTTGCCGCCAAAGGTACGCGACCGTCGAAAGGTGTAGCGCTCTTTCAACAGCGTTGCCGTTTCGTGGTCGTACGGGTCGAGAACTACGACTGGCGTCCCCTGCATGTGCGCCACTTTCTGCGCTACGGACAGGGCGTACAGCACGATCTTCCGCCCCGGCGTCTCGCCGTCTCTGTGGCGGGCGAACCACTCGATGTAGGACGCACCCTGTATCGGCGCCGGGAGGTAGTCGGAATCCTCGGGCGCGAACTCTCTCCGGTGCTCCTGTTCCAGCGTGACCGACCCAGAGGCGATTGCGAAGTAGCCGTCGATGCGGGCCCCCGAGGCCAAGACGTAGGTGATGGTTGACGGATAGTCGAGCAATGCGTCCTCACGCAGCCACCTCGAGGCTTCGTGGCCCGCGTTTGTGTTCACGGACTCGAACTCGGCTACGGCACGCGCGAGCCCTGGAAGCGCCACGCCTTCGGCATTGTCCGGCATCCATTGGTACCAACCGTCTTGTGCGTCCTCGTTCACGTTGTCGGGTTGTCGGTGAGGCAGCAGGAGGACTCCGATCTCAATGACGGGCTGCGACGCCAACCACGTGGAGCGGACCGGCTCACCAGTGCTGGCGACCCTGACGAGCGACAAGGGCGCCCTCGGCAGCAGCTTCCCTGAGCAGCAGCCGCACGGCGGGATCACGGCGCGCCTCCTGGATCTCGTCAGGATCGATTTCGGCGGGCGTCTGCCTCTCGGATCGGTCAACGACCGTCGGGAACGACAATGTGCTCATGGCGAATCCTCCCAAGATTCCATCGAGTTGAAGGGGTGGACCCTAGCATATAGCCCCGAGCTGACGGTTCGGCTGCACGAACGCCCGCTCGCGTCTCAGCGCGACACCCTGCAGAGCGGGGGCAGCGAGCGGATTGAGGTCAGTCCCAGTCGGCGTCCGTGATGTTCATCTGCGTGACATTGGCTCCGAGCATCGAGACGCCCTGCAGTGTCGCGCCGGTGAGGTCGGCGTTTTCGAGGATGGCGCCGGAGAGGCGGGCGTGACGTAGGTCTGCGCCCTGCAGTGTCGCGCCGGTGAGGTCGGCGTTTTCGAGGATGGCGCCGGAGAGGCGGGCGTGACGTAGGTCTGCGCCCTGCAGTGTCGCGCCGGTGAGGTCGGCGTTTTCGAGGATGGCGCCGGAGAGGCGGGCGTGACGTAGGTCTGCGCCCTGCAGTGTCGCGCCGGTGAGGTCGGCGTTTTCGAGGATGGCGTCCTGAAGGTGGGCATCCGTCAAGTCGGCGTCGTGGAGCTCGGCATTGGAAAAGTCTGCGCCGACCGCGATGCTTGCGTTCAGGTTGGCCCCCGACATGGTTGCGGCGCGAAAGACGGCGTGCGCGATGACCGCATCGCTGAGGACGATGGAGGTCATGGCTGCGCCTTGGAAGTTCGAGGCGACCAGGTTCGACTTGCCTGCCAACGCCGAGGTGAGCGTCGCCTCTTGGAATTTGGCCTGGTCGGCGACGGCGCTGCGGAGGTCGGCCCGATGAAGATTGGCCTCGCGCAGATCGGCCCCGGTGAGTATGGCGCTGATGAGCTCGGCCCGTTGAAGGTCGGATCGCGCGAGGTTGGCGTTGATGGCGATGGCGCCGAGCAGCGAGCTGCCGGTGAGCTTCGTTGCATCGCAGTCGGCCCCGATCAAGCGGGCTCCGCTCAGCGACGCGCCGGTCATATCGGCTCGACCGAGGAGAGCATTGCTGAGATCCGCGCCCGCGAGGTCGCTGCTGATGAACCACGAACCTCGCAGATTGGCCCGTCGAAACCGGGCGCGGGGAAGCTTGCTGCCTGAGAAGTCGGCTCGCGCGAAGTGCCCTCTGCGCAGATCCGCGTCTTCGACGGCCGTCCCGCTGAGATCGACGACGGGAGCCCGTTGGGAGTCGTGTCGCTGGTCTCGCCTACCCAGCACCGTGAGGGCGGTTTGGGTCTCAGTGCTTGGCGTGGCGGGCACGGACGTCGCGGGGACGCGCTCGCGCACGTGCGCGGCGAGCAGCTCGGTGATAGCAGGATGGTCGCGGGGAGAGTCCTGGGCGATGCGCTCGAGTGCGAGGATGCCTCCAATGGCGACAGACCCCGGCAGGTCGAGCTTCTCGACAGCCGAGCTGAAGCGATCGGTCACGTGCCCTTCGGCGCTGATCCGCAGGGTCCGAGCCGTGAAGAACGCTCCTACGAGCAGCAGGCCACCGGCGATGGCTTGAAGGCCGATCGTGCGAACCTGGTCCTGGAGCTTGATTTGGACTTCGGCCGTGCCGGTGCTCCCGGGCACAACCCATTCCGGTGCCCAGACGAGAGCGATCGGAACCAGCAGGCAGATGGCGAGGAGGGCGACGGCCGACGGGATCCCCACTGGTGATCTCCGCCTCCGTCGCCCTCCAAGCGGACTGCGCTCACGCTGCCATCGCAAACCTCCTTTCAGCGGACGCCCTCGGGGACGCCCGGAGACTCTTGAGCGTGTGTCTGTCAATCGATCTCCCCCGGTTGCGCGCCGGAGGACAAACCTCCTGGTCGGGTGTGGGCAGGACTGGCGCCAGGACACAGCATAGCATATTCAGCGGACAATGAAAAGGACATTCTTGAGGGCATTAGATGGTTAGATCGATTCGCTCGGCGGGACCCCAGATCCGCAGGCGATCCTCGAACCGCCGAAACACCACAAGCAGCGTCCCCTCGGGGTTGCGCGGGAGGGGAAGCAGAAAGCCGCCGCAGTCCTCGCTGGCCTTCGCGGCCATCCACCAGGGCTCGTCCCCGTCTCCGTGCGCGATTGTGTCGACCGCCGCGACCGCCTCCGCGCTGCTCAAGACCGGGGCGAAGTTCCGGACCGGCAGCGCCAGGATGTCCACGGGGGCGACGTGGCTTACCAAGGTGGACTCGGGAGCGCCACGGGCGGCCGAGCTTTCGAGCATGTTCCTGACGTACGGGCGGGCGTCGGCCGCCCACCGGAAGAGCTCCCCCATCCCGGTGCTCCAGTGGCATGGCGAATCGACGTCGCACGGATGTCCGGCGCAGCGAAGCGCCCTTTTCCAGTCGGTGGCCAGGAGCAGGCCCGATGCCGAGTAGCTCGTGATCGGCGGCAGCGGGTTGGGCGGCATCCCCGGTGTGGCGAGCGGCAGCTGGTGGCTCTGGCGCCGTGTGTCCGATCCCACCCACGAGGCGGATAGCTCGATGCGGGCCTCCCTGCCCCCATCGGCCCTCGGTGATCGTCTGGATTCATACGTCTGTCCAACATCGATGTCCATCGAATCTCCCTCTGTATACCCTATCTAGTAGCATAGCGTATGACCGTGAGGTGTCCTGGATTCTTGATAATCTTTGCTAAGCTTATCGGCGTCATGGACGATCAAGTGGCAAAGAACACGATCAGAGTGCCGGACTGGGCGCTCGGGAGGTTGCAACATGACTGACGAACTCGAATGGGCAGAGCGCTTGCGGCGCACCCTCAATCGGAGGGACGTGCTGGAGGTGCTTCGCGAAATCAGCCTCACGAATGAGGACATCGCGATCGCCACAGACGCCGACACGAGGACCGTCCGCCGCTGGCTGGATGGCCAGGAGCCGCGTAGAGGCTATGACGGGGCCATCGATCGGCTACGTGCCGCGGTTTTGTATCTGTTGCAGCGGAGAGCGATGCCGCCTGAGGAAATCGCTCTTTGGCTGCGCAGTCGCAGCCTCGAATTGGGGACTCATCCCGAGCTTGGCTTTCGTCAACCGCTCGATGCCTTGGCTGAAGGCAAGCTGGCCGATGTCATCAGCGCTGCCGACGCCTTCATCCGGCCGCCGGAGGGCGGCTTCTCCAAGGCGGTGGAGGCCGAGCTTCGCGACCATGCGTCCAAGCCGCCGGGCAAGTTTCGCGCCAAGGCGACTCGTCGCGAACCAGCGCTCTCCGGCCCCGCGCGACGTCGCTGACCCGGCGCGTAAGACTGCAGTAAGGGCCTACGCGAACCCTGAGACCGCGACCAAGGGTTCACGTCGTGGGCCCCAACCCCTGCATCCGGTCAGGCGGGCCGGCGGCGCTCGCGCACGTACTGACGCGCAAAGCCCGCCACGAAGCGGGGGTTGTAGCGGACGTAGCGAGGCCACAGCCGGCGCGGCTCGCGCGCGAACCGGTAGGTCCACTCGAGGCCGCTGCGCTGCATCCACGAGGGGGCCTGGGGAACGAGCCCGGCGTGGAAGTCGAAGGCCGCCCCCACCCCCACAAGCAGCGGCGCGCGCAGGCGGGGGCGCATACGCTGCATCCAGCGCTCCTGCTTGGGCTGCCCGGTGCCGACCCAAACGACCTGGGCGCCCGAGCCGTCGATCTCGGCGACCACGCACCGCTCCTCCTCGTCGGTGAGCTCCCGAAAGGGAGGCGAGTGGCCACCCGCGATCACAAGGCCGGGGAAGCGCTCGCGCAGGCGACGGGTGAGCAGCTCCAGCGCCTCGGGGGTGCGGCCCCCGTAGAGGTAGCCGGGGGTCCCGCTGCGGGCGGCGCGCGCGCAGAAGGCCGCCATCAGGTCGGGACCGTACACGCGCGTGGCGCGCGGGTGCCCGAGCAGGCGCAGCGCCCACACGAGCGGCATCCCGTCGGGCACCGCGAGCGTGGCGTCCAGCGTCGCGGCGAGCGTCGCCGGTTCCTCGCGGGCGCTCATCACAAGGTTGACGGCCGCGGCGGTGACGTAGCCGCGCTCCCCCGCGGCGATCGTCGCCTCCATCCAGTCGAGCACCTCCGCGTAGTCGGAGATCGCGAGCGGGATGCCGAGCACCTCCGCGCGCGGGGGCGCTGGCACAGTGGATAGGGAGAGGGGGTAGATCGGCTGAAGATACCCGCCTCGTGGCGGCGACCTGACCATCGGTGGCGAGGTCAAACAGACAACTGTCAGTCAGTCGAACGATTCGACGAACTCGCAAGTCAGCCCGTAAGCTCTCGGGCCGTGAGCCCCTCGACGCTGCGCCGCTACCGTGCCGAGCGCCTGCTGCGCCAGGAGTTCGGGGGGCTGCGCGAGG
The DNA here is from genome assembly GCA_963703395.1 of uncultured Solirubrobacterales bacterium. Taxonomy (GTDB): domain Bacteria; phylum Actinomycetota; class Thermoleophilia; order Solirubrobacterales; family Solirubrobacteraceae; genus Palsa-744. The sequence goes on from OY969817.1 coordinate 3,682,656, forward strand.
AGGTGCTGAAGAGCGTGCGCGGGCGGCTGCGCGCCCGCGGGGTGCATCTCGACCGGCAGGACGTGGAAGCGTGCTACGCGGTGGCCTGGCAGGGCCTCTACGCCGCGGTGGCGGCGGGCGAGGAGATCGCCAATCCGGGGGGGTGGCTGACGGTGGTGACGTTCCGGCGCGCGATCGACGAGCACCGCTCTGCACCCGGGCGGAGGCCGGGGGAGCGAGCCGCGGCCGAACCAGCCCTGGAGGTGGAGCGGGCAGCAACCGAGCCGGACCTGGCGGCGGAGCTCGACGACCGGGCGCGTCTGCGCCAGCTGTTCGAGGCGCTGCGGGGTCGCCTGAACGCGCGCGAGTGCGAAGCGGCAGCCCTCTGCTACCTGCAGGGCCTGACTCGCGCGCAGGCCGCGGAGCGCATGGGGATCAGCGAGGCGCGCATGGGCAAGCTGATGGAGGGCCGCGGCCCCGGCCGGCCGGGGGTGGCGGGCAAGGTGGGGGAGCTGCTGGAGGCGATCCGCGGCGGGGAGTGGTGCGAGCAGCAGGCGTCGCAGATGCGGGGCCTGGCCTTCGGCGTCCTCGACCCCCGCGGCGAGCGCTACCGCCTCGCGCGCCTGCACCAGCGGGAGTGTCCCGCGTGCCGCGCCTACGTTCTCTCGCTGCGCGGCCTCGCCGCGGTGCTCCCCCCGCTGCCGCTCCCGTGGGGGCTTGGGTTGGGAGCCCCACCCACTCACGCTGTGGCCAGTGCGGGCGCTGGCGCAAAAGTGGGTGCGGGAACCGGCGCGGGGACCGGCGCCAGCACGGGAACGGGGGCCGCCTCCACGGGTGCCGGCGCGGGCGCCGTCTCGGCCTCGGGCGTCGCGGGAGTGGGCGGCGCCGGTGGGGGTTGGCTGGTGGGCGGCTCGGTGGGCGCGAAGCTGGCGGTGAGCTGCGTGCTGGCGCTCAGCGTCGGCTGCGTGGCCTTCACGGTGGCGCCTCACCACGCGGGAGCCTCCGATCGACGACGGCTCCATCGTGAAGCCCCGACGAGGAGCCCGTATGTCGCGGGCACTGCGCAGCTGGCGACGGGCTCGACTCCGCTCGGCGGAGCGTTGGCCGGAAGGCCGTCCACCACACCCACGCATGGCGTCTCACGAGCAGCGCGGGTGGCTGCCGCGCACCGGGCGTCCGCCCGGCACGCTCGAAGCGAGTTTGGCCCCGAACAACCCGCGGCCGCCGTGAGCGGCTCCACAGCCCCCGCTACCAGCCCGGCGTCGGTGACGGCACGGGCGGCGTCTCGTAGGCCATCGAGCAACACGGCCAGCGAAGCGCCCTCCACGCCCGCTCCGGCGGGCCCTCCGACCCACGCGGAACGGGAGTTCGGCCCGGAATAGAGCCCGGCGGGGGCGGGTCCCCCAATCATCCGCGGGAACGGGAGTTCGGCCCGGAATAGAGCCCGGCGGGGGCGGGGCGGGCTCAAATCCCGCGTCGGCGCCTTGGCCGCGCCGCCTCAGACCCGCGGGAAGACTTTGGTGAGCCGTTTGAGCGCGAGCGGGTTGCCGCGGGGGCGCATACGGCCGGTGGCGAGCGCGCGCATCGGGTTGAGGCGGTCGCCGACGATGTCAACGAAGTCCTGGTAGGCGATGCGCAGGCGCACGTCGGGGGCGGGTGCGACGCCCTGGTGGACCGTGGAGGAGCCGTTGGAGACCGTCAGGTGCCAGGTGGGGACGTCGGGGTCGGTGAACTCCCACTGGAAGGTGGTGGGGCGGCGCAGGCCGTGAGCGGGGTTGACCTGGCGTCGGATGGTGTCGAACAGCAGTGCCAACGTCTCGGGGTCGCGCGCGGAGGGCCCTTCGCGCACGCCGATGACCCCGGCCTGGGCGAGTGCGCGCCCGCGCTGGGAGAGCTCCAACGGGGTGAGGCCGGGAGGCATGATCGGGGGGCCGGGCAGCGTCTCGGGCGGCAGGCCCGCGGAGCGGAGCTTGGTCATCAGCGAGTTGACGCCCTCGGGACCGATCTTGTCGAAGGTGTAGCCGAAGACGGTCAGGTAGCGCTCGTCCCAGCCGGGGGGCATGAGCACCTGGGCGGTGTAGCGGGTGACGTCGTTGAGCAGCCGCGCGACGGCCCGGGGGACGCCGACGGGATCTTCGCGGCGCAGGTCGGAGAGGAGCTTGACGCCGAAGCCGATGTGGCGCTGCTCGTCGGCCTGGATGTTCTCCATGCCCTCGCGGAACGCGGGCAGCACGTCGCGCTCCTCGAGGTAGCTGCAGATCAGGTGCTGTCCGGGCTGGGCGAGGGCGCCCTCGATCACGACGTGGTAGAGCGCGACCGCGGCCGCGAGCTTGGCGGGGGAGCGGTCGGCGCGCAGCTCGTCGGCCATCGTGTCCAGGCGCGCGAAGATCTTGCGGAAGCCGGGGGAGAGCTGGGGCAGGACGGCGTTCAGCCCGCTGGCCATGGAGCCGTCGCCGATCCCGCAGACCTCGTGCATGAAGCGCTTGAAGAAGACGGCGTGGCGGGCCTCATCGACCTGCTGGGTCGCGAGGAAGTATTTCTGCTCCTCGAGCGGAGCGGCGTCGATGTAGGGGGAGAGGTTGTCGGCGACGGCGTCCTCGCCCCAGAAGAACAGGGCGTAGTTCCACAGCGCGGCCTGGCGCTCGAACTCGGTGAACTGCTCGCGCCACTGGCGGGCGTCCTCGGTGAAGTCCAGTTCCGTGGCGCTCCAGTTGCCGCGCTCCCAGCGGGCGTAGAGGTCTGCGTAGGAGATGGAGTCGGCGGGGAGGCTGCCGAGCTGTGCGGAGGCGGGGGGCCCGTCGCCGTTGGAGGTTGAGCCGGGGGTGGTGGGGGTCGCGCTGCTCGCCATGTCGTCTGCTCCTCGTGGTGTCCGTCGGGGATGGACTGTGTGCGGTGGAGGGGTGGCTAGTGGGTGCGGGTGGAGGGGCGCGCGGGGAACGTGCCCCACGCAGCGACTACCGAGCCGCGAAACGGATAGCGAACGTTATCGCAATAGCACCCGCTCCGTCAAGTAGGATGGGGGCAGTGGCGACGGTGCGTCTGACACGCGAGCAGAGCAAGGCCCTCACGCGCGAGCGCCTGCTGGCGGCGGCGCGCGCGGTTTTCGCGCGGCGCGGTTTCCATGGGGCCTCGGTGGAGGAGATCGCCGCGGAGGGGGGCTACTCGACGGGGGCGCTGTACTCGAACTTCAGCGGCAAGGAGGACCTGTTCCTGGCGGTGATGGACCGCGAGATCGACGAGCACGCGCGCGAGATCGAGGAGGCGGTGCGCGAGCGCACCTCGGTCGCCGAACGCGCACAGGGGGGCGCGGAGCGGTGGATGGCGATGATCGAGCGCGAACCGGACGTGCTGCTGCTGTTCATGGAGTTCTGGGCGTACGCGGCGCGCGACGAGGGCGTGCGCCGCCACGTCGCGGAAAGCTTCGCGCGCGCGCGGACAACGCTGACGCGCCTGATCGCAGACGGGGCGCGGGACTTCGAGCTGGAGCTGACGCTGCCGGCGGAGCAGCTGGCGATTGCGATCGACGCGCTGGCGGACGGGATCGCCCGCCAGAAGATGGCGGACCCCGATGCGGTCCCGGACGAGCTGATGGGCCGGGTGCTCTCACTGCTGCTCGCGGGAGCGACGCGCCCGGCGTCCGCCGGGCAGTAACTGCCTTTTTGGAGAGGACCCCTCCGGGGTCCGCGAGATCGGCGCGCGGCTCGCCACGGCGTGTGGACGCGGGGCGGGCGCGCGGCGGCTCCCCCACGCGGGGACCGGCGGAGCGAGCTGTAGGCTCTGAGCCTGAAGATGACCGCGAGGCTGACTGCGCCCCTGCGCGAAGCCCCCGCCACGGTGCCCGCCCTCGGCGCGCTCGCGCTAATGGCGGTGTGGGCCACGGATCAGGCCGGCTACCCCCTCACCCACTGGGCCCCGGGCGGCCTGATCGTGCTGGCGCTGCTGGCGGTCGCGCTGGCAGCGGAGCGTCCGCGCCTGAGCGAGATCCCATCGGCGGTGCGAGTCGCGGTGGCGTGCCTGGCGGCGTACACGGCGCTGAGCTTCCTCTCGATCCTCTGGGCGGGGGTGCCGGGCGACGCGTGGGAAGGCGCTGACCGAACGCTGCTGTACCTGCTGGTGTTCGCGCTGTTCGCGTGCTGTCCGCAACGAGGGGCCACGGCGGCGTTGCTCGTGTGCGCGTGGACGCTCGCGGTGAGCGGCGTGGCGCTCTTCGCGGTCCTCCACGTGAACGCGGCGGCGGGAAGCGTGGCGCGCCTGCAGGCGCTGCTGCCGGGGGGCCGCCTGGTCTACCCGGCGGGGTACGCCAACGCAGACGCGGCGCAGTGGCTGGTCGCGTTCTGGCCGGCGCTGCTGATGGCGCGCAGCGCGCGGCTGCCGTGGGGTCTGCGGGGGGCGCTCGCGGGTGGGGCGGTGGTGCTGGCCGAGGTGGCGCTGCTGAGCCAGAGCCGGGGCGCGCTGTACGCGACTCCGGTGATGGTGGCGCTGGTGTTCGCGCTGCTCCCCGGGCGGGTGCGCACGTTCGCGCTGCTCGTCCCGGTGGCGGCGGGGGTCGGCGCGGCGGCGCCCGCAGTGCTACGCGTGGGCGATCGTCTGAGCGCGGCCGAAGGCGCCGCTCCGGGCGCGGCGGCGGCGCACGGCGCGAGCGCTGCTGTCCACGGCGCCAGCACTGCGATCGTCCTCTCGGCTCTGGTCGTGGGGCTGGTGGTGGCGGTCGGAGCGGCGGTCGAGAGCCGGCGCAGCTTTTCGCGGAGCGCCCAGGCGCGCGTGCACAGGGTCCTCGCCGCAGTCGCCGCCGTCCTGCTCGTGGCGCTGCTGGCGGGCGGCTGGGCGGCGGCGGGCGACCCGGTGGCGCGGGTGCGCCACGCGTGGGACACGTTCAAGAGCCCCCGCGGCTACGCCGCGAACAGCACCAACGGCAGTCGCCTGACGGGCGGGCTGGGGAGCAGCCGCTACGACTTCTACCGGGTGGCGCTCGACGAGTTCGCGGCGCACCCGGTGGGGGGGGTCGGGGCGGACAACTTCGCCGAGCAGTACCTGGCGCACGGACGCGGCGACGAGACCCCGCACTATCCGCACAGCGTGGAGCTGCGGACCCTCCTCGAGACGGGCCTCGTGGGGGCGCTGCTCGCGGTGGTCGGCTTGAGCGCGGCGCTGGTCGCGTGCCGGCGGGCGGTCGTGCGCAATCCCGACCCCCTGGCCCGCGCGGTCGCCGCGGCGGCGGTGGCGGGCTTCGCGTACTGGGTGGTGCACGGCTCGTTCGACTGGTTCTGGGAGTTCGCGGGCCTGGGGGCGCCGGCGTTCGCGCTGCTCGGCCTCGCGTGCGCGCTGGCGCCGCGCACGGCCGCGGCGAGCGGGGTCTCGGCACCGGCGACGCCTGAGGCTCCGTCTCTGTCCTTCTCTACGGCCTCCGCCACGGCCGGTCCGCCTTCGACGACCGGTGCGCCTTCGACGGCCGCGACTGCCGCTGCCGCGTTGACCTCGCGCTCTCCTACGCGTGTCCCCCGTCCCCGCTGGGCTCGTGCGTGCGCCGTGGTGGTAGGCGCGATTGCCGTCCTCGCCGCCACGGCCTCCCTCACGGCCCCGTGGCTGAGCCGTCTGCAGGTGCAGAGCGCGGCCAACATCTGGGTGCGGACCCCGCCGCAGGCGTACGCGCGCCTGGACGACGCTGCGCGGCTGAACCCGCTGAGCGACGAACCGTATGTGGTGGCGGGCAGCATCGCGCTGCGCTTGGGCGAAGTGGGGCGCGCCGAGCGCGAGTTCGCGCTGGCGCTGCGGCGCACCCCGGGCGACGCCTACGCGACGCTCGAGCAGGGGGCGATCGCGTCGGCGCGAGGGGAGCGGCGCGAAGCACTCGAGCTGCTCGAACGGGCGGCGCACCTGAGCCCGCGCGATCCGCTCGTCCGGGAGGCGCTGGCGCGGGTGAGGAGCGGCCGCAGGGTGGACGTCGGGGAACTGAACCGCTCAATCCTGCTCAACGCTCGTCAGCTCTCCTAAGATTAGTCGAGCGTGAGTGAAATTACGGATCAGATGTGTGATCCTCTGCTCGATAATGCTCGCAGGCTTCGCTAGGTTGTGTGAGCCTGATCGATTCGTTGACCCGACGCCGCGGCGGCAACGAGCCGGTCGCGGCGGAGCCGGGCGGCGAGGCGAGGCAAGGAGAGCGATGTAGGTCGCTCAAAGCCGGAGGAAACCCAAGGTTGGGAAGCATGAAACACCATCGCACCATCGTCTCTACACTCGGGGCCCTGAGCCTGCTGGCAGGTCTGAGCGCGCTCGCGCCAGCAGGGGCGCTCGCGGGCGGCCCGCTGCTCAGCGGCTACGGTGGCCCCGGCGCGGGCGCTCAGGCGATCATCGGCGCGACGCTGCTGAACGGCTCCGGGCGAGGCTCGGGCACGGGCGGCTCCGGGGGCGGCTCCTCGCCTTCCTCCGGGGGTGGCGCTGCTTCCAGTAGCGGTCCCTCGTCCTCGTCTGGGGGAGGCTCAGCGTCCAGTGGCGCCTCTGGCTCCAACGGCGCGGGCGGGAGCGGCCAGGCCGCAAATGCCAAGGGCGCCACGCGGGCGCACGGTGGCTCCGCGCAGGACTCCGGCGCGTCCTCGACGTCCTTGAGCTCCGCGCACGGTGGGGCGTCTACGGCTGCCTTGGTGAGCGCGAGCACGCCGTGGTTCTCGGGCGCCGATCTGCTGGCGCTGGTGGCAGTGGCGGGCGCGCTGGCGCTGATGGCGGTTGCGACGATACGGCTTGCGGGTACTCGTCATGAGTAGGACTCTGAAAACCGCCAGCGTGAGGCCGGCCAACATTCCGACCGGCCAGACAGAAGGACGGGGCCCACGCTTACGTCAAGGACGAATGATGGGAATGCCCACCCACCCGATGCCGAGCCACCGATGAACGGACCGCGTCTCACCCGGCAGACGACCACTCCCAGCCTGCCCCTGACCCACCGCCATCCGGCGCGGCTCGCGCCGGAGCCGAGATCGGCGCGCGCGGGGAGCTTCCGCGGGCCGCTGCAGCTGCTGCTGGAGGAGCCCGGCTGGGGCGTGCTGCGCCCGGCGGTGGACTTCGTGCTGCTGTGCCTCGCGGTGGTACTCGCGCTCGGGGGCGTCGGTGGCACGCTGCACGCTTCGGCGGTGCGCGCGCCGCTGCTGGCGCTGCCGGCGCTGACGATGGTGCTGCTCTACCTGCGCGGGCTCTACCACACGCGGCTGCGCGCGCTGATCCTCGACGGGCTGGCCCCGGTGGTGAGCGCGGTCTCGGTCGCGGCGATGGCGGTGGCCATGATCGGACTGGCGGTGAACGGCCGGATGCCGCCGCAGTCCAACTGGGTGCGGACGTGGCTGTTCGCGCTGCTGGCGCTGAGCGTCGGCCGCACGGCGTTCGCGCTCGCGCAGCGGCTGGCGCGCAGCCGCAGGCTTGTGGGACGCCCGGTGCTGATCATGGGCGCGGGCATGGTGGGCGCGCAGGTGGCCCGCCGCCTGGAGGACCACCCGGAGTACGGCCTGTGCCCGGTGGGCTTCCTCGACAACGACCCCCGCTCGCTCGCGGAAGTGGGGGGGCGCGACGTGCCCGTGCTCGGCACGACGGAGAACCTCGACGAGGTGGTCGAGCGCACCGGGGTGAGGAACCTGATCGTTGCGTTCTCCTCCGTCGCGGACGCCCGTGTGAGCCGCCTGATCCAACGCTGCCAGGAGCTGGGCATCGAGGTCTCGGTGGTGCCGCGCATGTTCGACACGATCAACAACCGCGTCGGTTACGACACCGTGGGGGGCCTGCCGCTGCTCTCCTTCACCGCGGTCAACCCAAAGGGCGTGCAGTTCGCGCTGAAGCACGCCTTCGACCGCATGTTCGCGGCGTTGCTGTTGATCGCGCTCGCTCCGGTGCTGCTGTGCACCGCGCTCGCGGTGCGCCTGACCTCACCCGGACCGATCCTCTTCCGCCAGCGCCGCGTGGGCCGCGACGGCACGCTGTTCGACCTCTACAAGTTCCGCTCGATGCGTGTGGGGCACATGGAGGAGGAGCCGAGCGAGGACGACGAGCGCGCGTTCTTGCTCGGCGGTGACACCGCCCCGGGCGGAGTTGAGGGCGAGGACCGCCGCACCCCGATCGGCCGCTTCCTGCGCCGTACCTCACTGGACGAGCTACCCCAGCTCTTCAACGTGTTGCGTGGGGAGATGAGCGTCATCGGCCCCCGCCCGGAGCGCCCGCACTTCGTGGAGCTCTTCCGCCAGGACGTGACCCGCTACGGGGACCGCCACCGGGTCAAGTCGGGGATCACTGGCTGGGCGCAGGTGCACGGTCTGCGCGGCCAGACCTCGCTGGCGGAACGGGTGGAGTGGGACAACTACTACATCGCCCACTGGTCGCTGGCGCTGGACCTGAAGATTCTGGCGCTCACCTTCGGGGCGCTGCTGCACAGCGCGGAGTGACGAAGAGCCTTCCCGGCCTGGATCGGGCTCAGATGCTGCGCTGGGCGTCGCCGTGGGGGCCGGCCCAGTATTGGAACACGCGCACCGTCAGGCCATGTGTGCCCAGCACTCGCGGCAGCGTGACCGAGTAGCGGTCGAAGCGATCGAGCGTGAACAGGGCCCTGTAGCGCGGCACGGAGCCCTGGAGCGCTTCGAGCTGCAGGTAGTCGCCGACGGGTCCGGAGCCGCTGGCCACCACCGTCCCGCGGCGCCTGCGCAGGCTTAGGATCACCGGACTGGGGGCCCCAAAGGGGGAGGCGAGCACCCGGGCGAGCGCGGCGAAAGCGGGCTTGCGGGCGCCGCCCGTGCTGAGCACGCCGAAGTCTTCGCGCGAGCCGTCCTGCATGCCATAGAGCGCCTCGGCGGCTACGTAGGGTGTGCGCGCCAGGGAGCGGAAGAGGTTCGTGATGTTCCTCGCCTGGACCTGCGGGGTGACGCATGCCTGTTCCTGTTGGATCCTGCGGTGCGGCCAGCAGCTGGTCCATCCAAACTCGTCGAGCCACAGCGGCTTGTCGTCCCCGTTGGCCAGCTGGGTTTCGTGGATCGCGCGCAGCGAGCCGAGCGTGAGGTTGTAGAAGTGGACGGCCAGCCCGTCGTAGTAGCCCTTGATGCCGGCGGCGTAGAGGGCGCGTAGGAAGACCCCGTTGGAGCCGACGAGCGAGCCCGCGAGCACGGGCACGCTCGGGGCGGCCTGCTTGATCGCGGGGTAGGCGGCGCGCAGGATGGCAGCGTAGCGCTGCGGTTTTTCGGGTCCGGCAAGGTAGTCCTGGTTGGCCTGGTCGGGCTCGTTCCAGACCTCAATCGCCGCGAGGCGCGTGCCGTAGCGCGTGGCCAGGTAGGCGACGAAGCTCGCGTAGGCGGAGGGGTCGAGGGGCGGCCACGCGTCGGCCTTGCTCGGTCCCCCGGGAGCGCATCTGCGCAGCAGCGACGGCGGCGCCGAGGAGGCCCAGCAAGGTGTGCTGTCGGCGGTCACGATCACCCGAATGCCGCCTGCCGCCGCGTCGCCGACGAGGCGATCGAGGAAGGCCAGCGCGTGCGGTTCGACCTGGCCCGGGCCGCGGGGCTCCAGCACCGACCACGGGACCGCGACGCGCACGATCTGGGCGTGCAGCGCCCGCGCAGTGGCGATCTCGCGGTCCGCGTCGCCCAACCGAGCTCCGGGAGAGAGCCCGGAGATGTTCAAACCGCCCAGGGGAGGGGAGACCTGCGCGCTCGTAGCGCGCCTGGCATCGCTCGCCGGCACAAGCCACGCCGACGCGCATAGTCCCAGCAGCGCAAGGGCGAGGAGCTTGTGTAGGCGTCCAGCCATGAGGGTGCGGCGGCGTCCTGCCATCGCTACACGGTAGCCACAAGTACGCTGTCAGGTGTCATGTCGCCCACATGGATCTGGATGCAGGCCGCGATCGTGGTGTTCGTGGTGATCGGGATGATCGTGGCGATCACGAAGCTCGTGTGATCCCTCAGCGGCGCAGGGCGCGCCGCCACCCTCGCCGCGCTCGCTCGGCATCCGCCGGCGCCCCAACCGGCGCGGGCGGGATCTCCCCGCCGTCGAGGATCGCGGCAGGAACGGCTTCGGTCAGCCACTCCGCGAGCGGGGTGAGCCCGGCCCGCTCGAGCTCCGCGGCGATCTCGGGGGGGCGGTTGACGGCGTCGTGGGCGTCGGAGGCGACGTTATGGAGCAGCCCCTCCCGGGCGAGCGCGAGCGCCAGGCGGTGCGCCTCGCCGCCGAAGCGGCCCCCGAGCGATCCGGCGGTGACCGAGGTGAGCAGGCCGGCGCGCACCAGCCGCTCCAGCATCGGCGGGTCGCGCTGGAAGGCGGGGCAGCGCTCGGGGTGGGCGAGCACGATGCGATGGCCGCCGACCGATCGAAGATCGACCGAAGCCGGGAGACACGCGCCTCCGCCGCGAATCCCCGTTTCGGCCAGCAGCTCCAGCAGGATCGCGTCGAGGTTCGGCGCCACGGGGGTGAAGGGGGGCTCCACCAGCAGCCACGGGCCGCCGCCGAGGCCGAGCGCGGCGAGCTGCGTGTCCGAGAGCTCGGGGATCAGCGTCAATGCGATCTCGGCTCCGGCCCGGACCTCGAGCACGCGGCCGGCGGCCGTCAGGACCTCCTCGCGGGCAAGGCGCTCGTTCAGCTCGGCCACCAGCTCGGCGATCGTCGCGGCGTCGTTGCGGTAGCGCCAGCTCACGTGCGGCGTGGCCACGAGCACGTGTGTGCCGGCCGCGGCCGCGCGGCGCGCGATCTCGAGCGAGCCCTCGATCGTGGCGGGGCCATCGTCGATGCCCGGCAGCACGTGGCAGTGGAGGTCGATCATGAACGAGGGAACGGAACGTTAGGGGCACCTGGCCTCGCGGTGCAGGACGGAGCGCACGCGAAGCTGTCTACTAGGCTTCGCCCACACCGAACAGGATGACCTCTACCACCATCACCGCGAGCGGTTTGCGGTTGCGCTCAGTGAACGCATCACGGGGAGCGACGATCGCAATCGCCGCGCTCACCGTGCTCGCGCTGCTGCTGCGTGTGACGAGCCTCTCACGCAGCCTCTTCACCGATGAGGTGTACACGCTCGCACTGGCCCAGCGAAGCTTCGCTCACATGATCGGGCTGTTTGGCTACGAGACGAACGGGATGGCGTACCCGATCGTGCTGTGGCCGCTCATCCGGATCTTCGGCACAGGCGAAGTGCTGCTGCGCCTGCCTGCCGTGGTCGCGGGCACAGCGAGCGTCCCGGCGCTGTGGTGGGCGTCGCGGCAGTTGGTGCGCGAGGGCGCAGTTGCGCTGCTCGCCGCGGCGCTGCTCGCGATCAACCCAATGGCGATCTGGTACAGCCAGACTGCGCGCCCCTACGCGTTCGTTCTCCTCACCGCGTGTCTGGCGTTCGGCGCGCTTCCGCGTGCGCTCGCGCGCGCAGATGGGCGCCGGGCGTGGGCCGGCTACGTCACCGCAATGGTGGTACTCGCCTACTGCAACTTGCTCGCGTTGCCGATCGCGGTGCCCGCGCAGGCGCTGATCGCGCGGCGCGGCGGTCGCGCGGGCTTGCGTCGGTGGCTGCGGTCGCTGCTCGCGGTGCTGGTGTGCTGCGTGCCGCTGCTGGTCGGAGCGGCGCTCGAGCGGGGCCAGCGCAATCCGCTCTACTGGCTGCCGCGGCTGAGCCGCGAATTGGTGGAGGTCGGGCTGCAGGAGTTCACCGGCGGCTTCTCCGGCGTGTCGGCCGTGCGCTGGGTGACGCTGGCGGCGGGTGGCGCGCTGGTGGCGGCAGCAGCGTGGCGTGTGAGTCGCGGCGGCGTGAGGGGGGAGCGGGACGCGTTTGCGATCGCGGCCTGTTGGGGACTGCTTCCGGGCGGGCTGCTGCTCGTGGTCTCCGCGGTGGAGCCGGTCTTCTGGCCGCGCTATGCGATCGTCGCGCTGCCCGGGCTCTGCCTGCTGGGGGCGATCGCCGCGCGGCAACTGTGGGACGGCCGCGGCGACGTCGCGTTCGTGGCTGGGTGCCTCGTGGTCGTGGTCGGCGTGGGGGCCTTCGCCGACGCGCGTCAGGTCAGCGCGCTGCAGGAGAATTGGCCGCCGATCGCCGCGTGGCTGCGAGCCGAACGTGCTGCAGGTCAGCCGACGATCGTCAACAACGCGCTCGTGCTGCCTTCCCTCGGCTACTACGACCCGGCCTTCCGGGCCGGCGACGGCGACTTGGTCGTGCAGGAGTGGCACGACCTGGCGCTTCCGGCGGGGATCGTCGGCTTCAAGGACCGTACCGGCTACGGCAGTGTTCCCACCGGGCCGCCGAGCGTCGCGACGTTCATGAGCCTGGCGCGCCGCGGCGGTGGGAGCGTGTGGATGATCGTCTCCGAGATCGACAGGGATCTCCAAAGCGATCCAAAGGACGGCGCCGCGGTGGCGTGGGCAAGGAGTCACTGTCGTGTGCAGACGCGCGAAAGCGTCGGGGTCTGGGCGTTTCATGCCACCGGCTGTACGAGCACGGTGTCGAGTCGGCGCCGGACGCGGATATGATCGGCTCGGCCGGCAGCGCGGCCCCGAGCTCTACTACACACACGCAGGCAAGGAGTCAGAGTCATGTTCAAATCGATCGTGGTTGGCACCGACGGCTCCGAGACGGCCGGCGAGGCGGTGCGTCAGGCGACCGACCTCGCCCGCACGCTGGGGGCGGCGCTCGAGATCGTAAGCGCCTATGAGCCCGTGCCGGCGCAACGCCTGCGCGAGGAACGCCGCGACACCCCGGAGGATCTGCAGTGGGCGATCAACCCGCGCGAGGACGTCGACCTCGCGCTGGAGGCGGCCGCGGCGCCGGCCCGCGACGCGGGCGTCGAGGTGAGCGTGTACGCCCGTCAGGGCGACCCCGCCGACGCGATCCTCGACGTGGCGGAAGAGCGCGGAGCGGACCTGATCGTGGTGGGCAACAAGGGCATGACCGGCGCCAAGCGCTTCCTGTTGGGCTCGGTGCCCAACAAGGTCTCCCACCACGCACCGTGCTCGGTGCTGATCATCCGGACCACTTGAGCGCAACGGTCCCGCTCATGTGAGGCGTGCCTTCGATGAGCGCGAAGGCACGATCGGGGTCCATGTCGGGGCTCAGACCTGGAATCGCGGGTCGCAGAGTTGGTGGCAGAAGGTGCTGTACCAAGCGCGCCCGTCTCCCAAACGGGACCACCGCGTCGATGACGCGCACCTGCCGCTCGACGTCCAGGGCACGGATGATTGCCAGCGGCGCGATCCGCGCCACCGCCTGCTGCGGGATGTCGTGGCTGGGATCGGGCTTCTCGGAGATCAGCGCCACGTCGGCTCCGTGTCGTTGCAGTGCGCTCAGCCAGCGCACTGCGCGCTCGGTGGGTCGGCCGTGGTCGGACACCGCGACGATCCGCACCGGTCCCGCACGCCTGCGGCCGAAGTGCTCGCCTCCCCCGCCGCTGGGCGGCGTCTGTGCGCGGCCGCGACGCAGCAGCACGAGCATCCAGACGAGCGAGTCGGAGCCGGCGTCGAGCGAGATCTTCAGCATTCCGCGCCACCCATCGCGCCAGCCGCCGTCGAGCACCGCGCGGTAGCAGAGCTTCGCAGCGGGACGCAGCACGATGCCCTTCAGGTAGGCGCCGGCGGCGCGGGGGCGTGGGACCCGGCGACTCTCCAGGCGCGCGTAGCCGTAGGTGTCGAGCAGCGCCTCGCGCAGCGTCGCCGCGAGCTCGTGTTCGAGGTCGCCCGCGAGGATCGCGGGCCGCTCGCGCGGCTCGAGGCCCTCGTGCACCGCGAGTGACTCGTCGTGTCGGTATGCGCCACGCCGGAAGAGCCGTGAGCGGTAGGCGGGATACTTGGCCGACGGCCCGAGTGCGCCGCCAAGGAAACGGTTGCGCAGCGCACAGACGGCCATCGCCACGCCCTCCGGCGGCTGTGCGAGCAGCGCTTCGATGCTCGCCCGCAGCGCCGGCGAGACGCGCTCGTCCGCGTCGACCTCGAGGATCCAGTCGCCGCCGGCAGCGTCGATCGCGACGTTGCGCTGGATCGCGAAGCCTTGCCACGGGCGCTCGATCACGCGGGCGCCGGCGGCGCGCGCAAGCGCGGCGGTGCCGTCGGTGGAGCCGCCGTCCACGACGATCATCTCGTCGCAGAACGCGACGCTGGCGAGCGCCGCAGGCAGGCGCTCGCGCTCGTTCTGGACGATCAGACAGGCCGAGATGCGCGCTCGTGGCATCCGCGGCGAACCGTATTTGCTATGCCCCCAGCAGGTCGCGCCGCGCGAAGGTGAGCTTCACCGCCGGTTTGATCGCCACCGCCTCGAAGCCGCTCTTCTCGAGGTGCTCGATCAGCCGCCGGGCCGCGCGGGGGCCGCGGTTGTGGTGCAGCTGTACTGCGAGCACCTTGATCTCGAGCGCTGCGAGGTCGAGCTGGGGGAGCACCTCGTACTCGCCGCCCTCGACGTCGAGCTTGAGCAGGTCGATGCGGGTGTGGCCCAGCTCGCGCGCGAGGCTCGCCGGCGTGCGCCCAGGGACCTCCACGAACTCGTGCGTGTCGAATAGCTCTGCGCTCGAGAGCGCAAGACCCAGCGGGTTGTGGGTGCGCTGCATCCGCAGCGGCCCGTCCGTGGGGGAGATCGCTGCGCGGTGAGCCGCGAAGCGAGGCTCTCCCGCGGCCGCCTCGAGCGCCTCGCGAACGTACTGCTCGACCGGCTCCACGCTCTGGACGCGAACGTCGAAGCGCTCGATCAGGGCGAGGTCGAAGGAGATGTCGGCGCCGGCGCCGACGCAGTAGCAGATCCACCCGGGTTCGATCAGCGCTGCGGGCACCATCCAGCCCCCGTACTCCGTGCCGAGCGCCAGCGGCTCGCCGCGCCCGCTGACCGGCGTGCGCCCCAGCTGCCACTCGAACCGGCGGCGCCCGACGGCGGAGCGCACCTTGGTCGGGCGAAGCTTGGAGAGGACTGGTTTGGGTTGCGTGCTCACGGGATCGAAGACCCCTTGCAGATGGAGGCCGGCCCACGAGAAGTCCGGATGCGCTGCCGAGCAGGGATGATACGGCGCGAATGAAGATCGTGAGCGTAATGACGACGGACTCCAGCGGCGGGGCGGAGTTCGCGGCGGTGGAGATGCTCGAGGCGCTGCGCGCGCGCAGCCACGACATCGTGATGCTCACGGACATGCCGGGTATTGGGCGTGACACGGGGGTGCAGGTACTCCCGATCGACATCGGGCCGAAGCTCTCCACTACGACCTGGGTGGGCCTGGCTGCACGCTGGCCGCTGCTGGTGTGGAGGTTGCGGCGGGCGCTGGCGGCGCAGGAGCCCTACGACGCGCTGCTGCTGCACTACAAGAAGGAGCAGCTGCTGGCGCGCACGCTGCCCAGGCGGGCGCGGCGCGCGGTGGTGTGGGCCGAGTGGGGTCCGATTCCCTTTCCGCTGCGCAGGGGCGTCCCGCGGCGCGCCTACCTCGCCGCTGCCCGCCAAACCCGGCTGGTGATGGCCGTCTCGCAAGGGACGCTCGACTCGGTCAGCGCGGTGGGGGTCGACCCGGCCAAGCTGGTAGTCGTTCCGAATGTGTTGCGCACCGAGGAGATCCGCTACACCGAGCAGGGCCGCTCACGGGTGCGAAGCGAGCTGGGCATCCCGGCGGACGCATTCGTCGTGGGCTGCATCTCGCGGTTTCACCCGAAGAAGCGCAACGACGTGGTTGTGAACGCGGTGCGGGAGCTGGAGGATCCGCGCGTGCACCTGATCCTCGCTGGGGAGGGGGAGACCGAGGCGCAGCTGCGCGAGCTGGCGGCACCGCTGGGCGAGCGTGCGCACTTCATCTCGACCCCCGGCGCGGAGGTCCCCGAGGTGCTCTCGGCGTTCGACGTGTCGGTGTTCTGCCCGAGCCCCACCGAGGGAGCCCCGCGGGCCGTGATACTCGGAATGCTCGCTTCGCGCCCATGCCTGTCCACGGGCGCGGAGGGAGTTGCGGACATGATCTCTCCGGAGCTCGGGGGCATCGCCTCGCCGGAGAACGAGCCGGCGGCGCTGCGGACGCTGCTGAAGCGCTACATCGACGATCCGCGGCGGATCGAGCGCGAGGGCGCCGCGGCCCGCGCGTACGCCGAGCGAACCTATGCTGCGCCGGTGGTCGCCGCGGAGATCGAGCGCCTGCTGGGAGACGCACTGCGACCATGAGACGCGCGGTGATTCTGGCAGGAGGCGAAGGCACGCGCCTGCGCCCCTACACGACCGTGCTGCCCAAGCCGCTGATGCCGATCGGGGACCGCCCGGTGCTCGACATCGTGGTGCGCCAACTCAAGGCGCACGGCTTCGAGCGGATCACGATCGCCACCGGCTACCTGGCGGAGTTGATCGAGGCGTTCTTCCGCGACGGCTCCGCGTACGGCATTCCGATCGACTACTACCGCGAGCGGGAGCCGCTGGGCACCGTGGGTGCGCTCGCGCTGATCGACGGGCTGCGCGAGGACCACGTGCTCGTGATGAACGGGGACGTGCTCACCGACATCGACTACGGCGCGCTGCTGGAGCGCCACCGGGCGAGCGACGCGGCGGCCACGATCGCCACCAAGGTGCGCCACATCCAGATCTCGCTCGGGGTCCTGCGCTTCGGCGACGACGGCGATCCCACCCGCCTGACCGGCTACGACGAGAAGCCGGCGATCGACTTCACGGCCAGCATGGGCGTCTACTGCTTCGCGCCGGATGCGCTCGCACACGTCGAGCCGGGCGAGCGGCTGGACTTCCCCGACCTGACCCTGCGTCTGATCGCGGCGGGCGAGGTGGTGCGGGCCTGGCAGAGCGAGGACTACTGGCTCGACATCGGCCGCCACGACGACTACGAGCAGGCGCTCGAGGAGTTCGAGAGCGTGCGCGACCGCCTGATCCCGCCGGAGGGCTGACAGACGGGCTAGCGACTGGACCAACCGGACCGCTAGGCGAGGGCCGCGCGCACGGTGTCCACGACGAGATCGAGCGCCGCCTCGTCCATCGTGGCGCTCAGCGGCAGCGCGCAGTGGCGGTCGGCCGCTTCGGTGGCCAAGGGAAGCTCTCCGGCGAGGGCCGCGTGCCGGTACTCGGTGAGGGTGTGCAGCGCGGGGTACCAGGTCGTTTGCACCCCCCCTGCTTTGAGGTGAGCGCGGAAGCGTTCGCGCGCGTCGCGGTCGGGGAGCAGGACGGGGAAGAAGAAGTGGGAGGCGAGCTCGACGGCGCGCTCGTCCCAGACGAGCTCGAGCCCCGACACGTCGGCGAGTCGCTCGCGGTAGGCGCGAACGAGTGCGCGCCGGGCGGCGATGTCCTGCTCGAGCCGCCCCAGGCGGCTGAGCCCCAACGCGGCGCGCGGCTCGTCGAGGCGGAAGTTGAAGCCGACGTCGACGACGTCGTAGGCGGGATCGTGGCCGCGGTGGCGGTCCCAGGTGCTGCTGTTCAGCGCGTGGGAGCGCAGCAGCCGCACACGCGCGGCGAGCTCCTCCTCGGCGGTGCAGACCATGCCGCCCTCGCCGACGCAGAGCTGCTTCTTGGAGAAGAAGCTGAACGTGCCGAGCTCGCCGACGGTGCCGACCTGGCGGCCGCCGTCCAGGCGCGCGCCGATCGCCTGGGCGCAGTCCTCGATCAGGGTGAGGCCGCGCTCGTCACAGAGCGCGCGCAGCGCGAGCACGTCGGCGGGGTAGCCACCGACGTGCACCGCGACGACGGCACGGGTGCGGGGGGAGATCCGGCGCGCGACGTCGTCGAGGTCGATGTTGAGGTCGTACGGGCCGCCGCCGGCGCGGCCGCGGATGTCGCAGAGGACGGGCTCGGCGCCGACGTAGCGGGCGGCGTTGGCGCTCGCTACGAAGGTAAGCGCGGGCACGATCACCTCATCGCCGGGGCCGATCCCGGCAGCGAGGCATGCGAGGTGCAGCGCGGCGGTGCCGCTGGAGACGGTCACCGCGTGCGGCGAGCCCACGTACGCAGCGAGCGCCTGCTCGAACGCCTGGTTGCGGGGGCCCATCGTCAGCCAGCCGGAGCGCAGACAGTCGAGCACGGCCTCGACGTCCTGCTCGGGCATCGCAACGTCGGTGAGCGGCACGCGCCAGTCGCCGCTCATCGCGCGAGCGCCTCGGCGAGCGCGGTGACGACGCGGTCCTGGTCGGCGTGGGTCATGTGCGGATAGAACGGCAGCGTCAGCTCGGTCCGCGAGGCCAGCTCGGTGATGGGCAGCGAAACGTCGGGGAAGCGCTCGCGGTAGGCGCTGAAGCGGTGGATCGAGGGGTAGAAGATGCTCGTCTGGATGCCCCGCTCGCGCAGCCGCGCGCTCACCTGCGCCTGGCGGTCGTCCTGCTCGATCATGATCGGCATGACGTAGCAGGAGGAGCCCGGCACGTCGGCGTCCTCGAACGGCACGACGATTCCCTCGATCCCTGCGAGCAGCGCCCGGTAGCGGAGCGTCAGCTCGCGCCGGCGCGCGATGTCGGCCTCGAGGCGCTCAAAGCGCGAGAGCAGGAGCGCGGCGCGGGGCTCGTCGAGACGGTAGTTGTAGCCGAGTCCGGCGACGTCGTAGGTGTCGGTGCGGCCGCGGTGCCGGTCCCAGGTGCCACTGGTCATCGCGTGCGAGCGGCGCGAGCGCACAAAGGCGGCGACCTCGTCGCTGTCGGTGCACAACAGCCCGCCCTCGCCCACGGAGAGGACCTTGTTGGAGAAGAAGCTGAAGGCGCCGGCAAGCCCCCAGGTCCCCAGCTTGCGCCCGGAGAGCGTGGCGCTGGGTGCGTGCGCGACGTCCTCGATCAGCGCGAGGGCGTGCGCGTCGCACAGCTCACGCAGGCGGTCCGCAGCGGCGGGGTAGCCGGCGTAGTGCACGACGCACACGGCCTTCGTGCGGGGCGTGATGCATCGCGCGACGTCCTCGGGGTCGAGGCTGGGGGTGTTGCGCGAGACGATCTCTGCGAACACCGGCGTGGCCCCGCAATAGAGCGCGGCGGCGGCGGTGGCGGCGAACGTGAAGGAGGGCACGATCACCTCGTCGCCGGGGCCGACGCCGGCGGCCAGGTAGGCGAGGTGCAGCGCCGCGGTGCAGCTGGAGAGCGCGACTGCGTGGCGCGCGCCGAGGTGCGCGGCGAACGCCTCCTCGAAGGCGGCTGTGCGGGGGCCGAGCGTCAGCCAGCCGGAGCGCAGCGTCTGCGCGACAGCCTCCAGGTCGTGCTCCTCCAGACGCAGGTCAAACAGTGGCAGCTCGGGGAAGGTGTCGGTCGCGGCCATCGAGTTGCGGGGTCGGCGCGGGCGCGCGACGCTCAGGGAATGTTGCGATAGCGGCCGTCGAACGGATCGCCGAACCCGCCGGCGTCCAGCGCGGCAAGGATCTCGGCGATGCCGTCGGGGACGGTCATCAGCGTCTGGAAGCCCAGCTCGCCGCGGATCTTCTCGAAGCTGACCTTGTAGTCGCGCGGGTCCTCGTCGCGGTGCACGTAGGAGACCGTGCCGCGGTCGATCTGCTTGCCGATCTCCCCCACGAGGTCGAGCTTGCGGTAGTTCTCCCCGGAGCGCCCGGCGTTGAAGACGGCGCCGGCGACCTTCTCCGCGGGGGCTTCGAGCACCGTGTGCACCGCACGGGCGGCGTCGCGCACGTGGATGTAGGGGCGCCAGAACTGCTCCCCGAAGACTTCGAGCTCGCGGTCGGCCCACAGTTCGCGGGTGAACTCGTTGACGGTCAGGTCGAAGCGCATCCGCCGCCCGACGCCGTAGACGGTGGCGAAGCGCAGGCAGGTGGGTTTGGTTGGGGCGGACGGGGTCCCGTTCGCACCGCCCAGGATCAGCTGCTCCATCCCCACCTTCTGCTCCGCGTACAGCGAGACCGGGCGCAGCTCGCCCTCCTCGGTGATGGGGACGTCGGGGTCGGCCATGCGCCCGTAGTTGGAGCACGTGGAGGCGAACACAAGGCGCTCCACGCCGGCGGCGTTCGCGTCGGCGACGAGCGCGCGGGTGGCCTGGACGTTGACCTCGTCGGAGACCGCGGGGTCGAGTGCGCAGGCGGGGTCGCCGACGATCGCAGCGAGGTGGACGACGGCCTCGGCGCCGGCGAGCGCCTGCCGGCGGGCCTCGGCGTCGCGGACGTCGCCGCGGATCACCTGCACACCGTCGCGCTCCTGCGCGGCGGCGATCTCCTCCTGTCCGTGCAGCAGGGAGTCGAGGACGCGCACCTCGCGCCCCCCCTGGAGCAACTCCTTGACGAGCATCGCGCCGATGTAGCCGCTGCCGCCGGTGATCAGTGTCGCCTTGCTCATCCGACGCTCCTCCTCGATCGTTCCGTGTCGTGCGTCTCGCGGCGCTGGTCCCGGAGTCCTTGCGGCCGCAAGATCCCCGGCCGCGGGAGCAGCGCAATGCTACCCCGCCATCGGCAGAGGGCGCTCGCCGCTTGAGTTCCGCGTATTGTGGCGGCTCTCCACACGGGGAGCACCGTGGCAGCCACGACCGCCGCAAGCCAAGCCAACCAGCAGCGCGCCGCTCGCGACATCGCCGTGCAGATTGTCGCGCGGGTGCTGAATCTCGCCCTCGGTGTTCTCGTTACGGCGCTGCTGACGCGTACCCTGGGAAGCGCGGGCTACGGCCAATGGGCCACGATCCTTGCGGTCCTGGGTCTGACGGGGTACTTCGCGACGTTCGGTATGGAACGGGTGGTAGTGCGCGAAGTCGCGCGCGATCCTGAGTGCGAGCGGGAATGGCTGGGCGCGGCGATGCTGCTGCGGCTGATCCTGCTCGCGCCGGTGGTGGCGCTTTCGCTGGTCGCGATCCTGCTGCTTCAGCAGAGTCACCAGATGCTGCTCGCGGGAGTGATCGTAATTCTCGGGATGCCCTTCGACGGGGTCGGCGCGATGCAGCTGGTCTTCCAGCTGCGCGTCAAGAACACCGTGCCGATGCTCGTGCTGACGCTTCGCAGCGTGCTGTGGGCGGTGGCGGTGGCGATCATCTTCTGGCGCGGCGGCGACATGGTCTCGCTGGCGATCGCGCTGGCGCTCACGAACGCCGTCGGGTCGATCGCGCAGGCGCTCGCGGCGCGACGGCTGATCGGGCGCTGGCCGCGTCCCTCGCGCAGACGGCTCGCGTCGCTCGTGCGTGCGGGCGTCCCGCTGGGGATCTCGGGAGTGCTGATCACGGCGTACGCAAACATCGATCAGGTGATCGTCTTTGAGTTGGCGGGCAGCAGGGCGGCCGGTCTGTACGGCGCCGCCTACCGCGTCGTGGAGCAGGCGCACTTCGTCCCGATCTCGGTCCTGACGACGATGACGCCGATCATCGCGGCCTCTTGGCCGCGGGAGCGCGCGCGGATGCTGCGCGCCGCGGGAGCGACGGCCGAACTGATGGCGATCGCCTCGTTCGGGGCGCTCGCGTTCGTGACGGTCGCCGCAGCGCCGCTGACACGCCTGATCTTCGGTGCGGAATTCAGCTCCGCCGCGCCCGCGCTGCCGGTGCTGTTCGGGGCGTTCGTGTTCATCTGCTTCGGCTACCTCAACGGCAGTCTGCTGACCGTCCTG
This sequence comes from uncultured Solirubrobacterales bacterium, assembly GCA_963703395.1. Taxonomy (GTDB): domain Bacteria; phylum Actinomycetota; class Thermoleophilia; order Solirubrobacterales; family Solirubrobacteraceae; genus Palsa-744. The sequence goes on from OY969817.1 coordinate 3,704,067, forward strand.
GGGCAGCAGCGCAGGCTGCTCGCGATCAGCCTGGTGGCGCTCGTGGTCAACGTGGCGGGGAACCTCCTGTTCGTGCCGCTCGTGGGCTTCATGGGCGCCGCCTGGATGACGCTGGCGACCGAGATGTTGGTGTTTGGCGCGAGCTCGAGGTTGACCTTGAGAACGCTGGAGCTGCACCGCCCGGGGCTCGGGCGGATCGGTCGCACGCTGGCGGCGGCCCTGCTGACGGGCGGCGCACTCGAGGCGTTGAAGCTGCTGGGAGCGCCGCTTGTGCCGCTGCTCGCGGCCGCCTGTGTCTGCTACCCCGCGCTGCTGTTCGGGCTGGGCGCGTTCGAGCTGGACGATCTGCGCGTGCTGCTCAAGCGCCGGGCGCTCGCCTGATCGCGGTCCGGAGGTGCTCGATCAAGCGGGCGAACTGCTGCCGCGCGTCGTAGCGCTCCGTGCAGCGCTCCCGGGCGCGCTCGGCGAGCAGCGCGCGCCGTCGGGGGTCGGTGAGCAGTTGCTCGAGGGCCTCCCGCAGCGCGCGGCGATCTCCGTGGGGCACGAGCACACCGGCGCGGCCCCCGTCGAGCAGGTCGGGAATCCCGCCGATGCGAGTCGCGAGGACCGGCGTCCCGCAGGCCATCGCCTCGAGCACCACCCACGGCGCCGCGTCTCCGTGGGTGGGTAGGCAGAGCACGTCGACCTGCTGCTGGAGGTCGAGCAGCCGTGGATCGGAGGGCTCGAGGCGGTGCACGCGCACACCGGGCCGCGCTGGCACCGGTGCCGGCGTGACGAGGTCGAGGTCGATCGACTCCCCGAGTAGCTCGCCGAGTGCGGCCAGCAGATCCTCGCCGCCCTTCTCCGCGAAGCGGCCGCCCACGAACAGCACTCGCGGCCGCGCGCGCTCGCGGCGCGCGGCCGGCCGGTAGCGCTCGAGATCGATGCCGGGATGGTGCTCGACAACGTGCGCCCCCGGTGCCGCCAGCTCGACCGCGCGCCGCGCCCACGCGGTCCAGGCGAGCACCAGCGCGGCCCGGCGCAGCGCGCGGCGCTCGAGGGCGCGGCTCGGGGCGATCGTGGCGGGCGCGTAGCGTTGTGTGGGCCGCCAGGCGGGCATCGCCCACCAGTCGCCCACGGTGGTGTCGACCGACAGCACCACCGGCGCGGCGCGCATGGTGGCGCTCATCGTCAGTGCGATCGAGTGGCTGTGGACGTGCACCACATCCGCCGGCCACGCGCGCAGCGCATCGCGCAGCACCCGCCGGGCGCGCTCGGACTGGACGAGATGCCAGCGCAGCGTGCGGAGATCGAGGCCCGCGCGCGCGAGCGGTTCCAGGGGACGGATCGCGGCTGCGCGCGCCAGGCGACCCATCGGGGTGAGTCCCGCGAAGCGCGCCTGCACGCAGGGCTCGCCGGCGAGCCCCACGCGCAGCGCCGCCTCCAGCTGCCCCTGTCCGAGGATGTGCGTACCGAGGTTGCCCTCGTTGAAGAACAGCACGCGCGTCAAGCGCTAAACGTAACCCGCCCCGCGGCGGGCGCCTGCGGCTCGAACGGGAGCCATGCTCGGCGGGGACTGGCGCTCCGCTCTCAGGCGCCGGGACGGCTGGGTCCTCAAGCGTGGCGGGCAGCTCATCTACTCGTGGTGAGCTCGAGCGTCCCAGGGGCGTCACAGCTCGGTGTTCGCCGCCGCCGCTACCGTTCGCCTCGATGCGCATCCTCGTCGTCTCGACGCTCTATCCGCCGGTGGCCTTCGGGGGCTACGAGGTCGAGTGCTCGGCTGTGGTGGAGCGTCTGTGCGAGCGCCACGAGGTGCTCGTGTTGACCAGTGGGCGTGACCAGAGGGGCCGGCGTTCTCGGGGCAGGGAGGAGCGGTCGGTCGAGGTCCGGCGGGAGCTCGCGTTGCTGAGTCCCGATGCTCGTGGAGCGCTGCGCGCGCCGCTCGCCTCGCTGCGGGCCGCGCAGACGGCGTACAGAGCGCTCGCGTGGGGTCCCGACCTGATCTATGTCTGGAACGGCTCGGCGATCCCACAAGCGGCTCTGCGGGCGCTCGCCGACAGCGGTGTTCCGCTTGCCTTCCGCGTTTGCGAGCACTGGTTCGGGAGTGTCTTTCTTGGCGACCAGTTCCTGCGCGAGCTGCTTCCGGCCCGTCGCGGACCAGCGCGAGCTGCGTGGGCCGCCGGCTGCCGCGCGCTGAACGCGCTGCCGGCGCTGCGCCTGGATCCGACGGCGCGGCTGCGCGCGGCGATCTCGTGGAACTCGGAGGCGATCCGGCGCATGGTGCGGGTGCCGCTGTTCGTGGAGCCGGTGCTGGAGCGAGTCGGCCATTCGGTGCCGCGCTATGGCGACCTCTACGCCGCGGTCGAGCGAGCCCCGGCGCCGACTCCGGAGATTGCGTTCCTCGGGCGGGTCACCCCCTACAAGGGGGTGCGCGTCGCGATCGAGGCGCTCGCGACGCTGCGCTCCAAGCATCACCTGCCCGCGAGCCTCGTGATCGTCGGTCCCGAGGAGGCCGGTCACGGCGCCGAGCTGCGCAGGCTGGCGGACCGGCTCGGCGTGGGGGAGGCGGTGCGCTGGCATGGCCAGGCGACTCCCGAGCAGGCGGCGGCGACGCTGGCGGGCGCGCACGCGCTGATCGTTCCCTCCACCTGGGATGAGCCGTTCCCGCTGGTGACGATCGAGGGCGCGCTCGCGCGCGTTCCCCTGGTTGCCTCCGACGTCGGCGGGATCGGGGAGGGTGTGCGCGACGAGGAGCATGCTCTGCTGTTCGGCCGCGGCGATGCGTCCGCGGCGGCGGCGGCGCTGGCACGTACGCTGCGCGAGCGCGAGCAGACGGCGGCGCGCGTCGACCGTGCGTACGAGCGGGCGCAGGCGTTCCGCCTCAGGCCCTATCTCGACGAGCAGGAGCGCTTCGTGGTGGACGCACTGAGCGCACTGAGCGGATGAGCAGGTGCTCGGTGGCCTGCGTGGAGCGGACGAGCAGGCGTCGCTGTCGCGCGCTGAGCGCCCGGGCGGCCCACTCGGCCGCGAGCGGCTAACCTGGCGCCCGTGGCCATGGATCGCGAGTCGCTCTCGCGTGAGGATTTCGTCCACGCGGTGCGCGAGGACGTCAATAGCGCACTCTCCGCCTACGATCACCACCCCCACGGCGGCTACACCCCGGCTGCCTTCAGGCACTACATCCGCCGGCTCGCGCTCCTGGACGCGCTCGCGGGTCTCGAGTTCGAGAACGTGCTCGATGTGGGCTGCGCGGAGGGGTACTTCATGCAGATCGTCCGGGAGCGCTTCGGTGTGGAGGTTTGGGGGGTGGACCTCTCGACAGTCGCGCTCGCCAAGGCCCACGACAAGCACGGCCTCACGGTGGCCGCGGCCGATGCGACGCGATTGCCGTTCGCCGATGGGAGCTTCGACCTGGTCTACTCCACGGAGGTGGTCGAGCACGTGCTCGACCCGGACCTGATGGTCGCGGAGCTGCGGCGCGTCGCGCGTGGCACGGTGCTTGTCACTACCCCGGTCAGCCAGACCGAAGACGAGCACGAGCCGGACTTCGAGCTGCGGGCCGAGGGACACGTCAACAACTTCGATCCCGCCACCGTGCGGCGCCTGTTCGGTTCCGAGGCGAGACTGGGCAGCTTCCGCTGCAACGCAACGCTGGCGCTGATCGTCGGCGCTGGCCGCTACCTGCCGGCCGGTCTCAGAGACGTCTTCTACCGGCTCGATCACCGCGTATCGCAGCGTTGGGGGGCGCCCACTCACCGGCTGAAGCCACTGCGCAACCGCGATTGGCTGATCACGGTGCCGGGGCTGGGCGCCGCCGAGGGAGCCGGCGCGGTGGCGCCGCGGTGGCGCTGCCCGCTCTGCCGCGGAGAGCTCCAGGAGCAGGCACAGTCGCTGTGCTGCTCGAGCTGCGGTGCCGTATATGCGGTCGAGGTCGGCGTGCCCGACCTCTTCCAGACCGCGCCCCGGCCGTCAGCGCTGTAGAAAGATTTCTGCCTTGGGTTCGCGGTCGATACGACGCAGCGAGCGCATGCTCACGGTGACGGTCCCCGTGGCGCGGAAGCGGGAGACCGCGAAGGCTTCGGTGCGGCGCTCGCCAACGAGACGAAAGCCGAGGGGCGGACTGGTGGGCACGACCGGTGGCCGGGGCGCGTGTCCCGTGCGCGGGGCACTCAGAGCCACGAAGGCGACTTCGTGCGCGGCGATGCTGGGAGTGACGATGTTCTCGTCGGTGGGCATGTAGATGAACAGCGGCGCGGCGCCGAGTTCCGGAGCGACGATCACGCGGGTCGCGGCGGGCGCTGCAAGCGCGCGCGCGATACCCCGCCAGTCCTCGCGCTGGTAGCCCGGGATCAGGTCGATCCCGGCGATCACGAGCAGCGAAAGCGCGCAGATGCTTGTACCGAGCAGCGCCCCGGTGCGACCCGCCCGTGCGACGCCAAGGCCGGCGGCGAGTACGACGACCCACGGCACCCATGTGGCCATGACGTTACGGCCGTTGAAGACGTCCTCCAGGTGTGTGACAGACAGCGTGGCGGGGATCAGCAGGGCAACCACCGCCATGATCGCAAGGTCGAGCGCGAGCCGGCGCTCGCGCCTCTCGCCACGCCGGACCAGCAGCACGATGGCTGCCGCCGCGAGCAGGCCCACGAGCAGCGTCGAGAGTATCTCCTCAGGGCTGTAGAGGCCCACCAGAAACTGCTTGGGAACCTGGGCGAACCTCGACAGCAGGGGCACTCCTTCGATCCAGCTGCCGCTGCCATGACTCCCGGCAAGGACATGTGTGGTCTGGCGCCGGGCGAGCGGGACGAGTGCGAGCCCCACAAGCCCGACTGCGCCCGCCCAGGGAAGCACTCGGCGCCAGCCCAGACGATGGACGAGCATGGTCGCCTGTGCGATGAACATAAACGCGGCGAAGTAGTGCGTGAGCAGCGCCAGGATCGACATGCCGGCCCACCCCGCCAACCGGCCTGCGCTGGGCGTCTTCAGCGCGCGCTGCCAAAGGACGACGGCTGCAGCGCTGAAAAGGATCAGGAGCGCGTAGCTGCGGGCCTCCTGCGAGTAGTAATACATGGCTGGATTGACCGTCGCCAGGGCCGCCGCCCACACCCCGACACGTGGCGAGATCCACCGCCCGGCGAGGTAGATCACCGGGATCGTGACCGTGCCCGCCAGCGCCGAGAAGGAGCGGTAGGCGAGTACGCCGGCGCCGAAGATCTTCGTCCAGGCCCACACCAATACGAAGTAGAGAGGCGGCGTTGTTTCGCTGGTGGCGAGATGCGAGAGTAGGCCGCTCAGCCCGCGCTGCACGAGCACGATGGTGGCGGCCTCGTCGCTCCAGATGCTCTGCACGTCCAGCGTCGCAAAGCGCAGGATCGCCCCAAACACGGTGAGTCCGACGACGAGCTCGGTAGGGCCCAGCACGTGCCTGCCGATCAATTCGCGGCTGGGCCCCGGGGCGGGCTGGTGTTGGGGGGGGACGGTGGGCAACGCCGGGGGGACCGCGCTGGTGCTCACCCAGGGAGTATCTCAGCTGTGCTGCATATGACAACCCGGGTGGGCACGGCCGATCGGAGGTCAAGGGCGGTGGGCGCCCAACCGATATAGCCGAGGTGGCGCTTGGCCGATCGGACACGGACCTATGATGCTGGGAGTGCAGAGACAATCCGCGCGGGTCGGCTGACAGTGGCCGAACAAGAGCCCGTACTCGATTCCCAGGCAGCTCCGACGGTCTCACCCTTCGAGCTGCTTGGCGTCCTGTGGCGACGCAAGCTGATCGTCGCGGTCGTGTTCGTGGTCAGCTTTGGCGTGGCGGCCGGTCTGTCGCTACGATCGCCCAAGCAGTACAGCTCCTCGGCCCAGCTGCTTTTCCGCGAACCGGGCTTCGCTCAGGCGCTCTTCGGCAGCGGGCTCTACCAGACGGGCGCCGAAGAAGCGCAGCGCACGACGCAGACCAACATCGACGTCGTCACCTCGCCGAGCACAGCCGCCGCGGCGCAAAGGCTGCTGCACACCTCCGAATCGCCCGAATCGCTGCTCGAATCGGTGTCCGCGACCCCGAGCGCCAACGCCAACATCGCGGTCATCAAGGCCACGCGCTCGACACCGGCGCAAGCGGCCGCAGTCGCCAATGCGTTCGCCAACGGCTACATCGTCTATCAGCGCGAAACCGATCGGGCGCTGGTGGCGCAGGCCGAAGAGCTCCTGCTTCACTCGCTGGCGACTGCAAGCGTGGCGGAAAGGCCGAAGCTCGAAGAAAACCTGCGCAAACTGCGCGTGCTGAGGGCGGTGCAGACGGGCAACGGCCAGGTCATCGCCACCGCCCAGCCGGATAGCACGCCGGTATCGCCCAAGCCCAAGCGCGACATGCTCCTGGGAGGAGTGGTCGGGCTGTTCCTCGGCTGTGGGCTCGCGTTGCTGGTCGACTTCCTGGACAAGCGGCTGAAGACGCTCGAGGACATCGAACGCGTCTACGGCGGCTACCCTGTGATCGCGAGCATCCCGCAGACCCGGCTCCCCCGCTATGGCTCGGTCGCGGCCCAGCTCGCCGGGCCGGCCGGCGAGGCGTATCGGATGCTCCGCGAGAGCCTGCGCTTTCTCGATCCGGCCGGGAGGGCACGATGCTTTCTCATCACCAGCGCCGAGGAGAGCGAGGGCAAGAGCACGGTGGCGATCAACCTGGCCCGCGCGCTCGCAGCCGTGGGCCGGCGGGTGATCCTGATCGAGGCTGACATGCGCCGCCCGACAGCCGCGGCGCAGCTGGGAGTCTCCGCGGATGCTCCAGGGCTCTCCGATCTGCTGGTCTGCGACGACGACCTCGCCGGCTACCTCGTCACCCGGCCCGAGGACCCGAACCTGGCGATCATGCCAAGCGGCATGAACCCTCCGAACTCGGCCGACCTGCTGAGTGCGGGGCGCATGTCCGCAATCATCGCCGGCGTGCGCGAGGCAGCCGAAGTCGTGATTATCGACTCTCCGCCGCTACTCCCCGTCGCCGACACGCGCGTGTTGATGCGGCTGCCGGAGATAGACGGGGCGATCATCGTCGCGCGCGCCGGGACGAGCCGCCGCGACCGCGTCCGCGCCACCCGGCGCATCCTGGAGCAGAGCGGGCGAAAGGTCTTTGGGCTGGTGGTCACGGGGGTGGCAGGCGCGCCCGACGGCGAGTACTACTACGCCGAGACCCCACGAGGCTCCAGCGGCAGTCGCGAGCGAGCCGGCCGGGAGGGCGTCTCATCGCCAACCTGAGAGCCGATCGCTTTGATACGTAGTGAGAGTGCGCCTCCCATGGCCCCGAGCAGCAGGTCTATCTGTGACCAGTAGAAGCTGTCGTAGAAGAGGGTGACCACGGCCATGCCCAGGACCCCCAGCGCCAGCGCGAGCTCCAGCGGCGGGGTCACGCCGAAACGCAGACAGCACGCCAGCACCGCCAGGGCGATCAGGATCGGGATCAGCGCGGCGCCGAGACCCACCAGGCCCATGTCCACGGCCACCGACAGATAGCCGTTGTCGATCGCTCCGATGCTCGTACGCTTGTCCGCTTCTTCGGCCGAGAAGCCCGGCGCTCCAGCGCCGAATAGCGGGTTCTGCCCGATCTGACCGATCGCGTATTCGGCGCTCCATACGCGGTGCGTGACAGACTCGCTCGTAGCGGTCTTGGCGTTGAGCCGCTGTTCGACGACCTTGTGCAGCGAGCCGGTGCCGACGACGAGTCCCAGGACGATCAGCGCCGCGGCTCCGAGGAGCGCCAGCGCGCGGAGGTTCCGGCCGCGGACCAGCAGGGCTACGAGTACGAGCAGAATGACGGTCGCGGCGATCCAAGCGCTGCGAGATTCGCTGAATACCAGCATCGCCGCTCCGGCGGCGGCGATCACGGCGGCGAGCAGCCGCGAGCGGCGGAACGCAAACAGCAGGCCGACCGGTAGGAGGCCGACAAGGAGCGCGCCGTAGGTGATCGGGTATCCGACGAAGTACCCGACCCTCTCGCTCGGGGCCGCGACGTAGGCCTCGGCTCCAAGCAGCAGGAGCATCGCCAGCCCGGCGAACCCGGCCGCCGGCCAGCTGCGCAGATCGACGAAACGACGTGCGCACAGGAAGGCGACGCCACCGAAGAGATAGCCGGCGACCACCGGGGTGACCATCTTCGAGACGCCTCCGAGCGTTGTGTAGATGAGCAGCGCCAAACAGCCATAGAGCAGGCCCATCAGCAGTGTGGCAGGGCTCGGTCGCGTGCGACGGCCTCCGACCGCCAGCGACCACAGCCATGGCGCCAGGGTCGCGCCGGCGATCGCGATGCAGATCACCTTCTGATTGATTCCCACCGGAGCCGCCGCGTCAGCGGTGAACTGATACCAGGGAGCTACGGTCACAACCAGGATCGCCCAGGGGAAGGCTCGGTCGCCGAGCATCGCCAGACCGAGGACTGCCGCGACAATCACGCACAGCTCGATCGCCGTGCTCGGTCGCCTCTCTGTGACCACTCCCCCAGCGAGGCCCACGACAGCGCCCATCATCGCCAGAGCTTGCCAGCGGTTGAGCGCCATCAGCGCAGTGTAGGCAGCCATTGCCGAAGGCTCAGGTGAGCGCCTTGAAGCCTTCTTGGAGTGTCGGCCAGGCGGACTTGGGTTCGCGGGTGCCGTACTTGAGCAGTCCGAATCCTGGCTGGTTGTTGGTTGGGTGTGGGTCGTCTTCGCGCAGGCCAAATGGGAACAGTGCCCTGATCCAGGGGCGGGCCTTGATCTGGGTGATCAGGTCGGCATAGTTGTGCGCGACGGTCGCTTCGCTGTTTTCCCAGGTCGACCAGCCCTCCTCGGTGATCCAGAACGGTACGTTGACACCGTGGGCGAGGAGCTTTTCGCGGATCGTGTCGATTCGCTGGAAGCCCCACACGCCGCTGGTATCGAGGTATCCGCCGGATTCCGCGAGGGGCGTCGAGGGGTCGCCACCGTAGGGGTGGACGGACACGCCGTCGATCCACGCGCCCAGTGTGGGAGCGGCGGTGAACATGTCGTCGATCCAGGTCTTCTCTTCCGTGCTCGATCCTCCCGTCTGCCCCGCCTCCTGGTAGTCGGTTGCGATCAGCAGCTTGACGGTGGGTGAGACGTTCTTGGCTGCTTCGGCTGCAGCGAGGGCGTCGCGTCCGTATGCCTCTGGTTCGGGTGTGTGCCCGGACCAGGCGTAGGCGAAGTAGGGCTCGTTCCACAGCTCCCACCACTGCAGGTTCGCGGAGGTGCCGGGTCCGTAGCGGGCGACCGCCGCGGCGACGAACTCTGCGTAGGCGGCCGCGTCTGTCGGACTGGTCCAGGATGGCGCGTAGCCCACGATCGGCAGGATCGAGATCCCGTTGGCCTTGGCCTCGGCGACGACCCGATCGAAGCTCGACCAGTCGAAGACTCCCTTCTGGGGCTCGGCTTCTGACCAGTCCAGGGCCTCCCGGGTCCAGTTCACGCCGAGGGAGCGCATCTCCGAGACCTCTTCGGGCACGTTGTTCGGGCCTTCTCCCTCGAAGTTCGCGGTGATGCCCTTCACGAACGGCTGCCCGAAGGTTTCCGAGCTGCCGCTTCCGGCACCGGAGCCCGAGCCGCTTCCGGCACCGGAGCCCGCGCTGCCGCTGGAGCCCGAGTTGCCTGTGGCGGGACCACTTTCGCTGAGGTCCGAGCTGCCTGCGAGGAAGCCGTTTCCTCTGGAGCCCGAGATGCCCTCGTCAGAGCCGCTGGACCTCGATCCTGAGCTACTTGCGCTTTGGTCCAAGCTCGAGCCGGACGAGAAGCCGGAGGCCGTCGGAGTGGCTTGGTGGATGGGGCGGCGGCGACGAGCGGCTGTGCCTACGCGGATGTGCCGGGCGTCGAGACGCGCCAGTTGCGCGCGGCTCCTGACACAGGTGGCCCGCTGGTGCGAGGCACAGGCGCGCCTTGCCACCTGCTGTAGATGGCTGCGTTGGCGCTTGATGGAGCGAGCTTGCAACGTGGCTTGCGTTGCAATCGCAAGCTTTCCGGACTGCAGCCGATTAAGGGGCTGCGCGCCGGAGGAACCGGCGTTCAAGGTCCCCAGGAAAGCGATGCTGAAGAAAGCGAGAGCCGCTGCGACGTTGCGACCGAGATGAGAGAGGGGGAGCATCCGTGCTCTTTCGGGGGCTGGGCGGTCTCGGGGAGATCCCTTGCTTTGCGACCCCGCCTCGCGACGGGTGTGCCTTTGTCGTGGTGCACTTGGTGCCTTGATAGACGCCGTTGGGCGTCGAGCTCTCTATCGGCGCCCAACGGCGCTGCAAGACGTCGTGCACGGCTCCTGGACGGATGTCGCCCTGGACGGATGTCGCCCCGTACGTGATTCGGGGCTGCCGACGCACGGACTACCCGCCGCGATGTGCGCCCCGTCGAAACGGTTCTGAGGGGCGCGCTGCTACGTCGCAATCAGCCGGCCGAGCGCCTCGATCGAGTAGCGCTCTGCGGCGAGCTCCCGCCCGCGGTGGGCGGGCTCGGGAGCGCCGTCGCGCAACACTCGGACGAGCGCCTCGGCGAACGCCTCGGCGCCGTCGGCGACCAGGCAGTGCTCACCGTCGCACACCTCGAGGCCCGCCACTGCGCGGGGGGTGGCGATGACGGGCAGGCCATACGCGAGCGCCTCGATCAGCTTCAGCGGCGTGCCCCCTCCCTGCAGCAGCGGGACCACGGCGCAGCTGGCGCGGGCGTACGCGGCGTGGAGGTCCTCGACGAAGCCGAGCACCTCGACGCGGGGGTCTGTGGATGGCCGCTCCTCCAGGCCGGCGCCGACCAGCGCGAGCTTGGCGTCGGGCAGCTTCTTCCATACCCGCGGAAGCACCTCATCGAGCAGGAAGCGCAGGCCGTTGCGGTTGGGCTCGTAGGCGAAGTTCGCCACGAAGATTGCCCGCTGCTCCTCTCGGAGTGGATGCACCGGCGTGATCGCCGACACATCCACAACGTTCGGCACGTACCGCAGCCGCGCCGTGGAGCAGAGCTCGCGCGCCGCCGCCAGGTCGGCCTCGCTGACCATCCACGACTCGCCGGCGCGTTCCAGCAGCCCCCGCTCGAAGCGCCGCAGCACGCGCGCACCGCCCATCCCGCTTGCGCTGTCGAGCTCGTGGCGAAAGCCGGACTCGAAGTTGTGAGCGTTGTAGATCACCGGCCGCTCGCGCAGCAGGCGCCCCAGCGCCGCGGCGGCCACCGGCCCGTCGGCGATCACCCGCCCCCGGCCGGGGGCACGCGCGAGCCGGGCGGCCTCCGCGGCCAGCTCGGGGGAGGCTCCGCGCGCCAGGGCTCCGGGCGCGCCGCGCAGGCGAGCCCTCCAATAGGCGAGCAGCCGCCGCGCGCCGCGCGAGGGCACGACCTCGTGCAGCTCGATTCCGGGAATCGCACGGAACGCCGCGTCGGGCGCGTCGCCCTCGAAGCGCGCGTAGAGCAGGTCCAGTCCCCCGTGGACGGCGAGCGCCCGGGCGACCCCGTAGGTGCGCAGCGCCCGCCCCGAGCCCAGCACCGGGGTGTGGGTGGTGACGAGCAGGTCCCTCACAGCGCCTCGATCGCGGCCGCGATCTCCTCCAGGCGCCGCTCCCAGGAGTGGGCGGCGGCGGCGCGCGAGCGCTCCGCGCGGCGTGCGGGGCTGTCGCTCGCGAGCGCCTCCTCGAGCAGGCGCGCAAGACCCTCGGCGTCGGGGGCCGTGAGGACCTCGGCGACGTCTGCGAGCGCGGGCAGTGGGGTGGCCACCACGGGCAGGCCGGCGGCGAGGTACTCGTAGACCTTCATCGGGAAGATGCTCTCGGTGAGCGCGTTGCGCGCGTAGGGGATCAGGCCCGCGTCGGCGCCGCGCAACACGCCGGGCAGCTGCTCGTAGGAGCGGGTGCCGAGCAGGTGGATGTTGGGCTCGTCTCTCAGCGCCGAGACGTCCGTGCCGGGGTCCCCCGCGCCGACGGGGCCGACGAGCGCGAACGACCACGCGGGCCTCGCTCGCGCGAGCGCTACGAGCAGCGGCACGTCGAGCTTCTTGGCGACGATCGCCCCGGTGAAGACGATGCGCGGCCGCGGCAGCGCCGCGACCGCGGGATCTGGCTGGGCGGTGGGGCTCCGATCGGACGGGTCGGCCGGGCTCGGGCCAAGCGCCCGCGCGAACAGGGCGGTGTCGGCGACGTTGGGGGCGTCGAGCACGTTCCCCGAGAGCCCCCGCATCCGCTCCGCAAGCGCGGGCGCGCTCGCCAGCACCAGGTCCGCGCGCGCGGCGAAGCGCCGCTCGGCGGCGCGAAAGCTCGCCGTGTCGACACCCTCCTGCGCGGCGATGTCGTCGACGCAGTGGTAGACGACCAGCTCGGGATCGAGCGTCTCGATCAACGCCTCCGCCTGGGGCACGTAGGCCCACAGGATCGGCCGCCCCATGCCGAGCTTCCGCGCGCCACGGCGCACCTGCGCGCGCAGCAGGCGACGGTTGAGCGCGCGGATCGCCGCGTGGCGGTGCAGCGGCAGTACGAGCGGGGAGAGCACGTGCAGCCCGTCGGCCGCCCGCGGAGGCGCGAGTCCTCGCCGCAGCCGGCGCCCGATCCGGGCGAGGTCGCGGCCGGCCAGTTGCGGGCGGCGCAGGCCGAGGGACTCGACGAACAGCACGCGGTTGTCGCGCGCTAGGCGCGACATCAGGTGGTGCTGGTTGGTCCACAGCTCGGTGTCCCAGTCGGCGAACCCGACGCACACGATCTTGCGTCCACGCAGTCTCTCGAGGCCTGGCATCGCGGCCATGATCCCAGGTGTGGCGGAGGCCGATCGGTACTCTCGCGGCGGTGAGCTTTGCACTGCTCGACGAGCTGCGCGCGCGCTTTCCCCGCGTGGCGGTGGTCCACGAGTGGCTGACCGTCCCCGGGGGCTCCGAGCAGGTGGTGCAGGAGCTGCTCGAGATGTTCCCCCACGCGGAGCTCTTCACCTCGATCTACGACCCTGCCCCCTGGCCGGAGCAGATCACCGGGCGGCCGGTCCACGCCTCCTACCTCAACCGCATCCCCGGAGCCAGGCGCAACTACCACAGGCTGCTGCCGCTGATGGACCGCGCCTACCGCTCCTTCGACCTGTCGGGCTTCGACCTGGTTCTCTCCAGCAACCACGCGTGCGCCAAGAACGTGCGCACCCCCCCGGGCGCGCTGCACGTCTGCTACTGCCACACCCCGATGCGCTACGCCTGGGAGGAGGGCTTCCTGGAGGGGGAGGAGGTGGGGCGCCTGACCCGCCTCGCGCTGCCGCTGCTGCTGGGGCGCCTGCGCCGCCAGGACCTCCGCGGGGCGGCCTCTCCGGACGTGTTCGTCGCCAACTCGCGCCACGTGGCGGAACGCATCGAGCGCTGCTACGGGCGCGCCGCGGAGGTCGTGCACCCGCCGGTCGACGTCGAGCACTTCCTCGGGTTGCCCCGCTCCCCGGCCGACTTCTACCTGGTCTTCGGCCGCGTCGTGCCGTACAAGCGCGTCGACCTCGCTGTCGCCGCCTGCGCGCGCGTGGGGGCCCCGCTGAAGATCGCCGGGGACGGGCGCGCCCTGGAGGCCGTGCGAGCCGCGACGCGATCGCCGGCGATCGAGCTCCTCGGCCGCGTCTCCGAGCGCGAGCGCGACGAACTGCTCGGCGGCGCCCGCGCGCTGCTGTTCCCCGGGGAGGAGGACTTCGGGATCGTGCCCGTCGAGGCGCAAGCCGCGGGGCTGCCCGTGATCGCCTACGGCGTTGGAGGGGCCGCCGAGACGGTGCTCGACGGGCGCACCGGAGTGCTGTTCGACGAGCAGAGCCCGGCGGGCCTCGCGCAGGCGGTCGAGCGCTTCGAGGCGCTCGACCTCGACGAGGCCGCCGTCCGCGCCGGCGCCACGCGCTTCGGGCGCGAGCGGTTCCGCAGGGAGATGGCTGAGGTTCTCGCGCGAGCGGACGCCGAGCATCGGCGTGGGGCTCGCGAGCTGCCGCCGAGCGTGGGCGTGGCTGAGGCGCCGGGTGGTTCGCGAGCTGCCGCCAAGCGTGGGCGTGGCTGAGGCGCCGGGTGGTTCGCGAGCTGCCGCCGAGCGTGGGCGTGGCTGAGGCGCCGGGTGGTTCGCGAGCTGCCGCCGAGCGTGGCTGAGGCTGCGCTGCCGGGTGGCTCACGCACGGTCGCGGGGCAGGGAAGCCCCGCGCCCACGGCCGGTGACTCCACGTAAACCCGCGCGGAGGCGACCCAAGCGAACCTCAAAGCGCTGCCCCACCCCGGGGCGGTCCCGGGCGCCCTGATCCCTACCCCCCGACGGCCCCCGGCCCCCCCGGCGCGGTGGCGGCGGCGGCGTCGAGCAGGCCCGCACCGTAGAGGGGGCTGTCGGAGGGCCCCCCGAGGGGGCGCGCGGTAGCGCGCAGGCGGGCGGCGATCTGCGCGGGAGTGGGGTGGCGGCCGAGCACGCCGGAGGCGATCACGAGCGCAGCTGCGGCGGCGACGTGGGGGGTGGCCATCGAGGTGCCTTCGTAACCCCCGGGGATCCCGAAGCGCCGGGGGGAGGCGCCGAGGAAGGTGACTTGGAAGATGTCGCGCCCCGAGGCGAGCTCGGGGTGGCAGTTGGGGTCCCCGGAGAGGCTTGCGTCGGGCCCGCCGCCGGGGGCTACGAGCGTAACGCCCGTGCCGAAGTTGGAGTAGGAGGCGAGGCACCCGTGTTCGGTGGTGGCGCCCACCGCGATCACGGTGCGCGCGCGCGCAGGGTAGGCGGCGGCGGCGTGGGCCTCGTTGCCGGCGGCCGCCACCACGACGGCCCCACGGCGGTTGGCGTAGCGCAGCGCGGAGATCAGCTCGGGGATGTCCGAGGCGGTGATCCCCCCGGGGAATTCGAGGGAGAGGTTGATCACCCGCGCTCCGTGGTTGACCGCGAAGCGCACCCCTCGGGCGATCGTCGCGGCGTTGCCGTTACCTTCGCTGTTGAGCACCCGCACGGGCATCAGACGCACCCCGTAGGAGAGGCCGGTGAGGCCCCTGCCGTTGTTGGTGGCCTCCGCGATCGTGCCCGCGACGAACGTGCCGTGGCCGTTGCGGTCGTTGGGGTAGCGGTTGTGAGCGATGAAGTCGTGGCCCTTGACGAACTCGTAGCGGGGGAAGTCGGGCGAGATGCGAAAGCGCCCGCGGTTGGCGTACGCGACGCCGGTGTCGAGCACCGCCACGATCACGCCTCGCCCCCCGGGGGCGTGGTCGGAGATCAGGTTTTCCCACGCCCCCGGCGCTTCCACCCCGAAGGTCCCCGTGAAGTTCCACTGCAGTTCCCGCCACCCCCCGGGGACTCCGGCGAGCCCGGGGTCGTCGGGGAAGGGCCCGCCCGCGCCGGCGGTGGAGGCCGTGGAGGAAGCGAGCGCGGCGGGCACGGGCGTGCTCGGGCCGAGGGGGCCGGCCACGTGGGCGATGTAGTCGGGCACCGCCCACGCCACGCCGCGTGTGCGGCGCAGGCGGGCGAGGGCGCGGGCAACGGTGTCCCGGCGCCCGAGCGTGAGGAGGGTGGGATCCCCGCCCGCCCCTTCTCCTGCCCCTTCTTCGCCCGACTCCGCCCGGTTCGCCCCGACGGCCCCGACGGCGCGCGCGATTGAGGCACGCGCCGGAGGGGAGGCGGAGGGGTCGTAGCCGACCACCACCACGCCGGGCGTGTGGGGGGCTTCAGCGGCGGGTGCCAGTGCGGGTGGGCCCTTGATTTGGATTGCGGGCCCACCCGGAGGGCGGCCCGTGCGCGGGGCGGCGCGGGCGGAGTGGGGGGCCAACGCCGGTGGCGCCGCCGCGCCGAGCGCGAGGGCCGCGCAGGCGAGGCCGAGCGCGCGCCGCACACGCGGGTGCGCGGGCGCACCGGGGCGCCCGCCGGGGGGTCGACCGCGTGGCTCGCCGCGCGTGGGCGCGTCCGCGGGGCGGGCAACCGCAGAGGCGGGGACGGAGCCGGGGTCCCCGCGCTCGGGGGGCGGGGGGGGTGCGGGGGTGCTCGCGGGAGGGGTCGGTGCGGGACGGCGGGGCATGGGTTTGGTAATGATGATGCCCCGCGTCTCCCTGGGGCCGCACCCTGACCGGCGGGTCCACCGTTGGAGATCCGCCGGCACGCTATGAGCGACCGCTTCTTTCCGCGCGACGAGTACTTCATGCGCCTCGCCCTGCGCGAGGCGGAGCACGCGTTGGAACACGAGGACGTGCCGATCGGCGCGGTGGCGGTGCGCGCGGGGGAGGTGATCGGGGCGGGACACAACGAACGGGAAGTGCGCCAGGACCCCACGGCGCACGCGGAGCTGATCGCCCTGCGCGAGGCCGCCCGCGCGGTGGGCGGCTGGAGGGTGCTGGAGACCGTGCTCTACGTGACGCTCGAGCCGTGCGCGATGTGCGCGGGGGCGATCGTGCTGGCGCGGGTCCCCCGCGTGGTGTTCGGCGCGCGGGACCCCAAGGCGGGGGCGGCGGGCAGCGTGCTGGACGTGCTCGGGGAGCCCCGCCTGAACCACCGCCCCGAGGTCGCCGCGGGCCTGCTGGCGGCGGAGTGCGGGGCGCTGCTGAGCGAGTTCTTCGCCTCACGGAGGTAGCCTGCTCACCCGACACCGCCGCGACGTGGGTCGGTGTGCTGCGCACCGACCTCTTTCGCGAAGGCCGAGCTTGCCGTACCGACGACGCTTGTCGGAAGCCCGCTCTGGAGTGGACCCCTTTGACGACTGGTCTCCCTGATTGGTAGACAGACGCGGATGAGCCCCACTGCGGTCAATCGGCACCCGCCGACCGACCGTCCCGCGAGACCGATCGACTAGCCTTGGGGCGTCGCCCTGGAGGGGTGGCAGAGCGGTTGAATGCGGTGGTCTCGAAAACCATTTCGGGGGTTTCTCCTCCGACGAGGGTTCGAATCCCTCCCCCTCCGTATTGGCCGATTTTGGTTTCGTGAAGCCAGAATCGAGTGCCTGGTGGGATCGGGTTTCGACAGTCAAAGGACTTCGAGAACAAGCGATGCAACCTCCGGCTGCATCTTCATGCGTGTCCTGCCATCCTCCGGGCTGTACCAAACCTCCCAAGGAAACTCCTGGCCGCGGTTGCCCAGCTTGCGCCCAAATGCCCCCAGCGCTCCGGCGAGGCTGTTCTAGCCATAGGGCAGATCGAGCGCTTCCGCTACCTCGTCGGTCCCCACCTCGTCGCCAGGGTGCTGGGCTAGTGGAGTGTCAGGCAACGTTTGCCGTGTTGATGAGTCGGCGTAGGCGGGGGTTGTCGGTGTTTCGGTTGCGCCAGTGGATGTATCGGCGGATGAGGCGGGCCTGGGTTGCGTGGTCGGGATGGTCGGTGCCAGCGAGCGTGAAGTACCGCAACGCTCGGAATTGCGCCTCGATGCGGTTCAGCCAAGAGGCGTAGTGCGGGGTGTAGGCCAGCTCGACGTTGTTCTGGGTGGCCCAGTCGCGCATCTGCTTGCCGTGGTGGGGGCTGAAGTTGTCGAGGATGAAGTGCAGCCGGGTCGTGGTCGGGTAGAGCGAGCGGATGTAGCGGCAGAACTCCAGGAAGTGAGCACGGTCCTTGCGCTTCTTGATGTGCCCGTAGAGCCGGTTGCGACCGATGTCGTAGGCGGCGATCAGGTGCCTGACACCGTGCGGGCGTTTGTAGGTCGCACGTATCCGCTTGGGCTTCGCTCTGGGTGCCCAACCCTTGCCGCCGGGCTGGGGCTGCAGGTTCAGCGGCCCGAACTCATCGAGGCAGATCACGACCGCTTCCCCGGCCTCGGCAGCGGCGTAGAGCTCGACGATCCGGTCGCGCTTGGCCTTGAAGTCCGGGTCGGTCGAGCGCTTCCACGTTCTCACGGCTTGAAAACGGACGCCCTCCTCAAGGAGGAGCTGACGCAAACCCTCGTGGGAGATGTCCGTGACCACCCCCTCAGCGACCAGGTAGTCAGCGAGCTTGGAAAGGCTCCAGGTCGCGAACGGCTGATCGAGGTCTCGGGGGTCACTCAACGCGATCCGCTTGATCTCCTGGCGCTTGGGCAGCGTGAAGGTCTGCGGCCGCCCCCCACGGTAGCGCGGGTAGAGCGCGTCGAACCCGTCCCGGTTGAAGTTGTGGATGACCTCCCTGACCGTGTCCGGATCGGTGAAGACCACCTCGCTGATCGCAGTCGGGGACATGCCCTGCGCCGAAAGCAGCACGATCTGCGCGCGACGCCACGTCACGACCGACCCCGACGTGCGCCGCACGATCCGCAGCAGCCGGTTGCCCTCCTCGCTAGTGATCTCCCGCAACTGCACCCTGGCGGCCATAGCCCCTCCCGGTCGAATATCGATCTCGACCACAGGACTTCGCCGCCAGCACCATCACCCCTCGTTATCGAAACCGGCAAACGTTGCCGGGGAACCCACTAGGTAGCGAGCAAGCCCTTGGATCGTTGAACTGGCCTCGCGGAGCAGCGGCCTGAGCGTACCCTTGTCCCATACGCCAGTCTCGAGTACGACTTCGCCGCCCCCCGGGACCCGCGGCTTGCTAAGGAGCGCACTCCGATGTGCGGATTACACGACGAGGATCATAAAGCCCGACCCCAAGAGCCTTCTCATGTCGTTGGGATCTGAGGTGGCGATGGCATCGCGGCGCCTGCCCACGCCCACCGCGATGCACGCATCGATCGTCTGCGCACCGGGTGTGGCTCTCCGTAAGCGACCTGCCTCTCGCGCCAACCGCTCGTCAACGGCCTCGATCGAGCACGCCTTGAGCAGGCGAGCGACGCGCGCGTCCTTCGCATCGCCGCGCCAGACCTCGGCGAGCGCGATGGCGGGGATCGTTGGCACCAAACCGCGCGCGTAGGCCACCGCCAAGATCTCTCGGACACGCGCCTCGCCCGTTCGTAGGCGATCAGCGCGCCGGCATCGAGTGTCAGGCCGGCCACTCTGTAGCGACCTGAGCCCGTACCTCGGCCGGCGCCGGACCAAACTGGGCATCGTCCTCGGCGAGAAGATCAAGGCCGCGGGCGACCCGCAACTCGCGCAGTACCGCAGCGTTCACGAACGCCGAAAGGCTTCCACCGTCCGATTCGGCTACGCGCTGCTCAGCCTCGTGCAGCACCGATTCATCAAAGGAAATCGATCGCTTCTGACTTGCCACAGCCCGATGCTACCACGGTAAGATCGGCGTCTCGGAGTCGCCTGATCGCATCTGCTGCCCGTCGCCGCGCCTCCCGTCCTACCGACTCCTCAGCGCCTCAAGCAACCGGTCCAGAAGGGCCGTGGGGTTAGCAGGTCGTCCCGATCGACCCGTTTTCGCCGGTATGCGGTCTTCGTTCGAACTTCGTCCGCTGGGATGTCCCAAGCGTGGATCATGCTTAGCGGGTGTCCGACGTCGTCAACCAGTTGCTCGCTACGGAGGCCGCCCCTTGGGGTGCTGTGTGGCTGGTTGGGTCGTCTCGCACGACCGAAAAGCTCGCTAGACGGCATTCTCAAGGGGCTTGAAGCGCATGCTAGAATCGCGACCCCCAACTTCGAAAGGAGCAATCTATTGGAGTAGCCAGCTACAGAATCTCCAACGGAGACGTGTTCAACCGATCTTTGCCGCAGCTCTCCCTTACGGGATCGAGCGCGACCAGCACTTTCGCTCTCCAAAGACACGGTGAGTACCACTACGCCAATACGTATGGCTCGCCCCGCATCAGCACGAACGATACCGACGTCTTTCGGATGAGGGATCTGGTCGGGCGAAGCCAACGCCGACAGTCTCCTGGTGATTCGCTGGTCCTGCAGGAGCCCGCGAAAGGGAAGCAAATGCACGCAAGTAGCGAGTCGGCCGACGGCTCGAAGACCTCCACACGACTCTCACTCCACCTTATCTTCGAGTTCGACGGCATGACGATTGGGGCCGGTATCGCACTGATAGCGGGAATCGCGACCATCATCGGCGTTCTGATGCAGCTCATCTGACGCTGCGCTGCGCTGGGGGTCGCCAGGCTTGGTGGCCCCCAGCATGCCAGCACCAAGTGGCCGGATCAGGGAGAACCGAATCTCTTCGCGTGGAGTCGTCTAATTAGTGGCCACGGAGATTTCGAGGATTTTCCCGCCCTCTCCGTGCCGACCTGATGCGCCCGCCAGGCAGCATCGGGGTTCGATCTTCGTCCCTCGATCCCCGTTTTGGCCGAGTTCGTAGCGGTTGTTCGAACTCGCCCTGGCTGAAGGATCTGCCCGGTTTCGTACTACAATTCCTTCCCGTGGATATCCAGCTGACATGGCGAAGAAGAAAACCGAGGGAAGAACCGCCAGCGGAGTGCTGATCACGGACGAGCTCGTTGACGAGCTAAGCGCCAAGGCCGAGGCGGGCTACGACGTCGAGGAGACGCTCCGTCGGCGTGGCGGACGGCCGCCGATGGGATCGGCAGCAGCAGGGGTGGAGTCTGTTCGACTCGACCCCGAGCTTCGCGAGGCGCTGGCGCAGCGGGCCAACCGCGATCACGAGACGACCTCCACAGTGATCCGCGAAGCTCTGCGTCAGTACCTCAAAGTCGCCTGACGTACTGTCTCGCGGGCGTCAGCCAGGACGTCCCTACGGGCGGCCCTCTCGCTCGACCTTCCCGGCACCGCACGGATGGTCGAGACCGCACGCCTGAAGGCCCGTGCGTCGATTGCGCTCGGGGACTGCTTCGCAGTCACGACTGCCGCCGCCCACGGGCT
The DNA here is from genome assembly GCA_963703395.1 of uncultured Solirubrobacterales bacterium. Classification (GTDB taxonomy): domain Bacteria; phylum Actinomycetota; class Thermoleophilia; order Solirubrobacterales; family Solirubrobacteraceae; genus Palsa-744. The sequence continues at coordinate 3,724,643 of OY969817.1, forward strand.
CGTACTGCTCACTGGCGATCCCGAGATTCTCGACCTACCGGACTCGCCCTGCCGAACCGAGGATCTTCGCCGCCGCTGAGCGCCCGCGCGGCACCGCGCGGCATCCTGGGGCGTTCTGCGACCTCGAACTCCTACCTTCTGGGTTCGATGGCATCGAGCTCGTAGGGCTTACTGTGGTTGTTGGGGTTGGGGTTGTGGCGGTTGATCTACAGCGGCCGTCACCCAATGAAGGTTTGGATCGTCGCAATCCCCTTTTGCTATAGTTAACCTTATGGCTAACAATGTGCTGCTCGACAAGTCGTTCGCGGCGTGCTCGCACCCGATCCGCCGGGGGATCCTCGAACGGCTGACCGAGGGCGAGCTGAGCGTGGGTGACGCGACCCGGGACTTCGGCGTCTCCAAGCCCGCGATCAGCAGGCACCTCAAGGTGCTCGAGCAGGCGGGGGCCGTCGTACGCGTGGTCGACGGGCGCACCCACCGCCTGCACCTGCGGGAGCACTCGCTGGACGATGCCTACGAGTGGATCTCGCGCCACCACGAGCTCTGGGAGCGTAAGCTCGATGTCGTAGAGCGCTACCTCCTCGAGCAGCGCGAGCGACGATCGCGAAAGGAGCGGGCATGAGCCCCGAGACAAGCCAGGCTCCCTCGACGAGCCTGCATTTGGAGCGCACCTACGACGCCACCGCGGAGGAAGTCTTCGACGCCTGGACGAACCCCGAGGTGCTGCGCCGCTGGTGGGCTGCCAACCCCGCCTGGCGGACACCCGTGGCGGAGGTGGACCTACGTGTGGGGGGCAGCTACCGCCTCTCGATGGAAGACCCCGAGACCGGCGCCGTCCACACCGTCGGAGGTGAGTACCGGGAGGTGCGCCGCCCCGAGCGGCTGGCCTACAGCTGGTGTTGGGAGCAGGACAACGGCGGCACGAGCCACGTGAGCACCGTCACGGTTGACTTCCTCGACGAGGGCGAGCGCACCACCGTGGTGCTCGAGCACATCGGCCTCGCCACCCCCGAGTCCTGCGAGCAGCACCGGCACGGCTGGATGGGCTGCCTGGAGAGCCTCCAGGTGCGCCTCTTCGCCACGGCGCAGAGGCCGTGAGGGATCTGGGCACAGAAACCTACGGACAACGACGCAGACACGACCCACAACCAACGCACAACAAAAGGAGCAAACCGATGGCCAAGTACCTACTGGCTTACAAGGGCGGAGGAATGGCGTCCACCGACGCCGAGCGCGAAGCGGCGATGGCGGCGTGGGGCGCCTGGATGGGCGGCCTCGGCGCGGCGCTCACCGACGGGGGGAACCCCTTCGGGCCCTCCAAGGCGATGGCGGCCGACGGGACTCTCGGCGACGGGGCGAGCTCGGCACTGACCGGCTACTCGATCCTGGAGGCCGACAGCTTCGCGGCCGCGGCCGAGCTGTCCAAGGGCTGCCCGATCTTCGCCGCCGGCGGCAGCATCGACGTATATGAGGCGCTGCCGATGTAGCGGGCCGGTAAGCATCGGCACCGGGCCGCCGCCGCCCGCGTAAGGATCGACGCTCGGCTGTTGCAGAGTTGGAGGCGAGCGCCGTTGGCGCGGCCCACGTGTGCCATACAGTGGGAGGATGCGTAGAGAGCGCCTGTGGTCACCAGCCGCAGCAGGGCGCTGATGGCGCGCTCGGGCGCAGTCAACTCGGCGGCGGGGGGCACACCGGACCCTCCAGATGGAGGCCGCCGGTTCGCGGACCGTCACGACGCGGGCCGCCGCTTGGCGTACCTGCTGGAGCCCCTGCGGGCAGAGCATCCGGTCGTCTTCGGGATCCCGCGCGGGGGGGTGCCGGTGGCCGCGGAGGTGGCGAGTGCGCTGCGCGCGCCGCTGGACGTCGTGGTGGTGCGCAAGATCGGCGCGCCGATGAACCCGGAGTACGGGATCGGGGCGCTGGCGGAGGGGGGAGTCGGGGTGGTCGACCGGGAGGCGGTGAGGGCTCTGGGCGTCGGGCCGGATGAGCTTCAGAAGCTAATCTGGCGTGCCGAGCGGGAGCTTGCGGAGCGGCTTGCAAGGTACCGTGCCCCCCTTCCCTCCTCCCTCCCAGTGCATCCGCCGCTCCCGGTGGATGGGCGCACGGCGATCGTGGTGGACGACGGTCTGGCGACTGGGCGCACGGCGCAGGTGGCGGCGCGCTCGCTGCGGGAGCGTGGCGCGGCGCGGGTGATCCTCGCGGTGCCCGTGGCGGCGCCGAGTTCGGTGGCGGAGCTGGGGGAGGAGGTCGATGAGGTTGTCTGCGTGGAGCTGCCACCGAACCTGTGGGCGATCGGCTTCTGGTACGAGGACTTCACTCCCACCCCTGACCGCGAGGTCGCCGCCCTGCTGGATGAGGCCGCGGCTCGCGTGGGCAACCCCTACCCGCGTGGGCAACCCCGCGGTCCTGTTGCGGACGACTACGGATAACCGCGTCTTGTGCGGGTGTATACCTAGATGGCAATGCCCGAAGAGGAGGCCCACCGTCTCGGCTCGAGCGGGGTCGAGGAGGATGCGGAGGGTACGCCGCCCGCGACGGTCCGGATCGTCCTAGCGGACGACCACGCGGTGGTGCGCAGCGGCCTGCGCCTGCTGCTGGACAGTGAGGCGGACTTCGAGGTCGTGGCCGAGGCCGGCGACGTGGAGGCGGCGCGCCGGTACGTGCGCGGGCACCGTCCCGCGGTGCTGGTGCTCGACCTCAACATGCCCGGCGGCTCGAGCCTTGAGGCGATTCCCGCGATCCGCGCGGAGTCCCCGGTCACCCAGATCGTGGTCCTCACGATGCAGGAGGAGCCGGCCTTCGCTCGTCACGCGCTTGGCGCGGGCGCGCTCGGCTACGTTCTCAAGGAGGCCGCGGACGACGAGCTTGTGCAGGCCGTTCGCCGTGCCGCCGTGGGCGAGACCTACTTGAACCCGCGTCTCGGGGCGCGGCTTGCGTCCGAGTCCCCGTCGGGACGTCCCGACGACCTCTCCGAGCGCGAGGTCGACGTGCTGCGCCTGATCGCCCTCGGCCACACCAACGCGGAGAGCGCGGAGCAGCTCTTCCTCTCGGTGCGCACGGTCGAGACCCACCGCGCCCACATCCAGCAGAAGCTGAGCCTCTCCTCGCGCGCGGAGCTGGTCCGCTACGCGCTGGAGCGCGGGCTGCTGAGCGTCTGACGCAGCCGGGGCGCCGGCCTTCGCGCGCTCGACTCCGTCCTCACGCACCGCTCCCCACGACGGCGGACGTCTTGCGCGTGGGTCCTGCGCGGTGGCGGCTCGGTCCGCGCGCTCAGCGCTCGTTGCTGCCGCGGCGGATGTCGCGCACTTCGGCCCCCGCCGCGACCGCGCGGCGCTGGACGGGGAAGCTCGCGCGCACCGCGGTCCCGCGGCCCGGGGCGGAGTCGAGCTGCAGCGTGCCGTCGAGCAGCTCGACCCGCTCGTGCATACCGAGCAGGCCGAAGCCGTCGGTCTCCACAGTTGGGTCGAAGCCGCCGCCGTCGTCGCGGACCTCCAGGTGGACGGTCTCGCCCTCCTCGCGGATCTCGACGACCGCGCGCCGCGCGCCGCCGTGCTTGGCGGCGTTGGTGAGCGCCTCTTGGACGATCCGGTAGATCGCGGTCTCGAGCTCCGGCGTGTGGCGAGCGCTCTCCGGGTGGGTGGGTATCCCATCCCCTTGGGCGAGGTCGATGCTGACGTCGACCTCAATGCCGTGACGTGAGGCCCGTTCGGCGAGCGCCTCGACCGCGGCGTGCGCGCCGAGCTCATCGAGCGCCGCGGGGCGCAGATCGGTGATCAGCGCGCGGAGGTTGGTGATCGCCTCTTCAAGCTGCTCGATCGCCTGGCGGTAGGCGTCCTGGAGCGCTTCGGGACGCTCCGAGCGCGACGCCGTGGAGAGCCCGATCCGCAGGGCGCTGAGGCTCTGGAGGGTATCGTCGTGCAGCTCGCGCGCCCAGCGCTGACGCTCCCCCTCAGCCGCGGCCAGGCGCTGACGCTGGCGCTCGGTGGCGACCGACTGCGCGGTCGCCACCGCGGTGGCGGCGCTCGCCGCAAACGCCTCCAGCAGCCGCTCGTCCTCAGCGGTGAAGCCCGGCCCGTCCTCGAGGCGGTCGAGTGCGAGCAGCGCGCCGTATGGGCGGCCCTGGAAGAGCAGCGGGACCACCAGTCCGCTCCTGGCGTGCACCCCCAGCCGGCCGGTACCGTGCTCCTCGAAGCGGGCGCGGTTGAGCTCGTCGTCCAGGTGCAGCGTGCGGCGCGCGCGCAGCGCCTGGCCCGTGAGGGAGCTCTGCATCGAGATCCGCTTACCGATCAGTTCCGGGGAGAGCTCTCCGGCGCCGGCGGCGATGACGAGCTCCTCGCGGTTGCGCAGCTCAATCAGCAGCACGCGCGCGCTGACCAGCGCGCGGCCGCGCTTGGCGACCAGCTCGAGGATCGCGTCGAGGTCGGTCTCGCCCCCCACCGCGAGCGCGATCTGCGTGGTGGCGTCGAGCGTAGCGACGGTCCGCTCCAGCTCGTCGCGGCGCTCGCTCGCGCCGGTGTAGCGGCGCGCGTGGTCGATCGCGAAGCCGGCGAGCTCCGCGAGGATCGTAAGCGCCTCCTCGTCCTCCTCGGAGAACTCTGCGCCACCGGCCTTCTCGGTCATGTAGAGGTTTCCGAAGGGTCGCCCGCCGATCGGGATCGGCGCTCCCAGGAAGGTGCGCATCGGGGGGTGCCCGTGGGGGAACCCGTACGAGCGAGGGTGCCGGCCGACATCGGCCAGGCGCAGCCCCACGGGGTTCTCGATCAGCGCCCCCAGCACGCCGCGCCCGCGGGGCAGCGCTCCGATCGCCTCGTGGGTCGCGTCGTCGATCCCGCGGGTGATGAACCGCGCGAGCTCGCTGCGCGACTCGTCGAGCACCCCCAGCGCCGCGTAGCGCGCGCCGGTCAGCTCCTGCGCGGATTCGAGCACCCGCTCGAGCACTACGTCGAGGTCGAGCTCGGCGAGCACTCCGCGGGCCAAGTCCAGCACGCCGCGCGCTGCTTTGTCCATCAGTGGGAATGCTACAACGAGATGACCGCGTGTCAGCCGGCTATCCGGGCGCAAGCGAAGCTAGTCGCGCTGCGCGACGGCGCGACGTTCCACACCGACCGGTCGCTACGGGTGTCCTCGGTGCTTTGCCGCAAGGGTGGGTGGGTTTACCCGGTCAACGGGGCGCCGCGCCGGAGATAGCGTCCGAGGATGCCCCCACGTCTGCGACTGGCAGGCGCGCCGGATTCGGCGCGATTTGCAAAGGAGGAGCCCATAAGGATCGTCCTCGCCGACGATCACGCGGGTGTACGCCGCAGCTTGCGTCTCCTGCTCGACGGGGAGGAGGGCGTGGAGGTGGTCGCGGAGGCGGGCGACCTCAACGAGACCGCCCGGGCGCTGCGGGCCCACCGTCCGCACGTGTTGGCGATGGACCTGTGGATCTCCGACGGGGCCGGTCCCGCGACGATCGGCGACCTGAACGCGCGAGCGTCCGATACGCGGATCGTGGTGGTGACGATGCGCGACAGCCCGGCCTTCGCGCGCGCGCTGCTGGGAGCGGGGGCGGCGGGCTTTGTGCTGAAGGAGCTGGCCGACTCCGACCTGCCGCGGGCGATCCGTGCGGTGGCGGACGGCGGAGAGTACGTGAGCCCCCGCATCGCCGCGCGCCTGCGGGCGCCGAGCGGCGGGCGGGTGCGGTTGGCCCTGACCCCCCCCGCCGCCTCGGCGAGGTCGGCCGTACCGGCGTGGGGAAGCGGCGAAAGAGATAGAAACAACACTTGACAACACCAGAGCATCCCGCCTACATTAGACATGCAGTGACTGGCCGCAGGGGCCTCGCAGGGGCCGCAAGAATCGGAGGGGCAGTGGACAGGACGAGCAGGCGCGGAGCTCAGGACGGCGCGGAGAACGGGCACGGGGCGCTCGCGGGCGCCTCGCCGCGCGCCCGCGCTGCGCTGGAGCGCGAGCGCGTGGCGGAGATCCAGCGCGCGCGAATGCTGGGCGCGATGGTCAACCTGACCCGCGAGCGCGGAGCGGAGCGCGTGACGGTCGCGCACGTGGTGTCCCGCGCGGGAGTCTCGCGGCGCACCTTCTACGAGATCTTCGCCGACCGCGAAGCGTGCCTGCTGGCGGCGCTCGACGAGGCGATCGAGCAGATCGCCGCGGCGGTGCTCTCGGCCTATCAGCGCGACCGGGCGTGGCTCGGGCGGATCAGGGCGGGCCTCACCGCGATGCTCAAGTTCTTCGACGAGCAGCCGGCGATGGCGGCGCTGTGCGTGGTCGAACGCGCTCGGCGCGGGCCCCGCGGCGCTCGAGCGCCGTGCGCGGGTCCTTGACGCGTTGGTGGGTGCGGTGGACCGCGGCCGTCGCGACGCGCCCGCCGGGAACGGATTGAACCGCGTGACCGCCGAGGGCGTGGTGGGGGCGGTGTTGGGCGTCCTGCACACGCGTCTGCGTGAGGGGGGGGTGGGGCCCGACATAAAGCCGCTGCTCCCCCTGCGGGGCCAGTTGATGAGCATGATCGTGCTCCCCTACCTCGGCCCCAAGGCCGCCGCGGCCGAGCTGGCCCTCCGCCCGCCGCGTCCACGCCGCAGCCGCGCGCCGGAGGACCCGCTGAAGGGCCTCGACATGCGTCTCACGTACCGCACGATGCGCGTGCTCACCGCGGTGGCGGACCGCCCGGGCCTGAACAACCGCCGCGTAGCCCGCGAAGCGGGAGTCGTCAACCAGGGCCAGATCTCGAAGCTGCTCGCGCGCCTGGAGAGCATCGGCCTGCTCATCAACACGGGAGACGCCGCGCGCGGCGAAGCGAACGCGTGGAGACTCACCGAGCGCGGCTACGAGCTCGAGCAGGCGATTCGCGTGCGCGTGGACCGCTGAACGGCGCTCTTCGATCCACCGCCGGCTGGCAGAGGAGCCCTTATCCGGCGACGGGGTTCCGCGCAGGCTGGTGGCGGATGCGCTCGCGGGCCTCGGCGTAGCGCACGGCCTCGTAGGAGATGAGCCCGACGAGCACGGCGGCGAGCGCCCCGAGGGTGGCGAGCGACGGCGGCTGCAACGCGACGGCGGCGGGCAGCAGCGCGAACAGCAGCGCGGCGCAGGCGAGTCGTCGGCCGTTGAGGGTATGCATGTTGCGCAGGCGGAAGGCGACGTGGGCGAGCAGGTAGAGGGCGCCGCCGCCGAGCAGGGCGGCGGCGGGCACGAGCGCGAGGGGGCGCCCGACGTGTTCGAGCGTCGATTTGAGCCCGACGGCGAGCAGGGCGATGCCGGCGACCATGGGGAAGTGCAGGTAGGAGTAGGAGTCGCGGGCTAGCTCGTTGCGCTCGCGCCCGGCCTTGGCCCGGGAGAGGCGCCGCTCGGCGGCGATGGCGGTGACGTCGAAGTACAACCACCACAGGGCGGCGGCAATCGCGACGCCGAGCACGGCGGCGGCGACGACGCCGGCGTCGAGGATCACGCGGGCACCGACACCCAGGGCGACGACGGACTCGCCGAGGGCGATGATCACGATGGCGCCGTGGCGCTCGGCGAAGTGCCCGGGCACGAGCTTCCAGCCGTCGGCCCCAAAGAAGTAGGGGCCGGCCATGTCGAGGGCGACGGCGAGCACCCACAGGGCGGCCTGGGGTACGCCTCCGGCGAAGGCGGCCGCCACGAGCAGCCCGACGCCGATCGCAGTGGAGACGGCGAGCCCGGTGACTGAGTGGCGCAGCTCGGGATCCTCGCGAGAGGCCAGCCGGAAGAGCATGATGTGGGCGCCGCGCACGACCCCGTAGGCGCAGGCGAACAGCAGGGCGTCGGCGCCGAAGGCGCCGGGCACGCAGAGGGCGGCGACGAGCAGGGCAGCCATGGCGGCGAATATCGCCAGGCGCACGGCCCCCTCCTCGGGGTCCACCACGCTGGTCAGCCAGGCGTAGCCCACCCACGACCACCAGAGCACCGCGAGCACCAGCAGCCCCTGCCCGACGCCGAGCCAGTCGGGCCGGCGGGCGATCAGCGCGGTGCACTGGGTGAGCGCGAGCACGAACACGAGGTCGAAGAACAGCTCCAGCGGCGTGACGCGCTCGCTCTGGCGCAGCACCGCCCGCACCCTCGGGGCGTGCCCGGAGGAGCTGGCGCGATCGGGAGCGGCGGTGCTCACCTGGCCATGATGGCAGCCGCCACCCGACCGGCAACTAGCGCGCAGCCCGGGGGTGGAAAAGTACGCTTCGCGCCCCCGACGATCCCCCCACTGGAGTAGACGCCGCTGCAACGACACTAGACAAAGCATCGCGTCGGCGTCTATAATCGGGCTGTCGCGCGGGGGTCGGCGCGACTGAGGAGCAGGAGCTAGGGTTCTGGGGGTCGTGCCGATGCGTACAACAGCTGGCGGTCGTACCGCGCTCACAGGCGCCTTCGCGGGTGCCGCCCGGCGCTACTGGCTCGGGGTCTTCCCGCGCGTCTGCGCGGAGCGCCGCCGGCGAGAGCTTCGCGCGCAGGAGATCCCCGACCCGCTGCTGCGGCGGGTGGTGGTCGACGCGCTGCGCAAGTGGGGCAACATCGAGGGGGCGAGCGCGTTCGCGGCGTTCGTGCCCCGCCGCCAGCGCTCGGCGGCGGTGCGGGCGATGGCGTGCTTCCAGGCGGCCTACAACTACCTCGACATGCTCACCGAGCTGCCGAACACCGACCCCGAGGCGAACGGGCAGCTGCTGCACCGCGCGCTGCTCGTCGCACTGAGCCCCGAGGCGGAGCACCTCGACTACTACGCTCACCACCACCTGCGCGAGGACGGGGGCTACCTCGCGGAGACCGTGGACGGCTGCCGTGCGGCGCTCGCTGAGCTGCCCTCCTACGCCGTGGTGGCGCCCGCGGCACGCCGTGCGGCGGAGCGGATCGTCGCCTTCCAGAGCTGCAACACCGGGGAGGTGCAGGGCGACTACCTGGCCCTCGAACGGTGGGCGCGGGCGCACACCCCACAGGGGAGCGGACTGCGCTGGTGGGAGACCGCAGCCGCGGGGGGCTCCTCGATGTGCGTGTACGCGCTGATCGCCGCCGCCGCCCGGCCCGACGTGGATCCTGTGGAGATCGCCGCCATCGAGGGTGCCTACTTCCCCTGGATCGGGGCGCTGCACTCGCTGCTGGACAACCTGATCGACGCCGCCGAGGACTACGCCACGGGACAGCGCAGCCTCGTCGGCTGCTACGCCTCCCCGCTCGACGCGGCCACTCGGATGGGCCTCCTGGCGGAGCGCTCGATGAGCGCGGCGTGCGCGCTGCCGGGCGCTCGCGCCCACGCGATCCTCGTCGCGGCGATGGCGAGCTTCTACCTCTCCACGCCCGAGGCCCGCGCATCCGAGACGGCGCCGGTGGCCGCTGCGGTGCTGAACGCGCTGGGGGAGCCCGCAGAGCTCTCGATGGCGGTCTTCCGCACACGGCTGCGCCTGCGGCGCTTCGCGCCCTCCGCGCCCGGGGCGCCCGCACGGCGCGGCGTCGGGGCGGAGGTCGTGATCCCGGCCATGGTCGGAGAGCTCGCGCCGGGCGCCACCGCGGGCGCGATCGCCTTGACCGCGTCCCCGGCCGCCCCGCTGGGCCACGAGGCGCATGGCATCAAGTAGAGTCTTGTCTGATCGGGTCGCGAGGCCGCGGATCCGTATCGTCGTCACGCCCGCGGGTCCGAGGGAGGGCCGTCTTGCTTGAGCTGCGCGATCTCGTAAAGCACTACCCCGAGGTCGGCGGGGAGCCTGTGCGCGCTGTCGACGGCGTCTCGATGACTGTCGAGCCGGGCGAGATGGTCGCGCTCTACGGCCCGTCCGGCTCTGGCAAGACTACGCTGCTGCTAATGGTCGCCACGTTGCTGGCCCCCACCTCCGGCGCGGTCCTGATCGGCGGACGCGACGTCTCCTCGCTCTCCGAGCGCGAAGCCTCGCACTTCAGGCTCTCCGAACTCGGCTTCATCCGCCAGAACTTCGACCTCCTGCCTGGAGTAACAGCGATCGACAACGCCGTGCTGAAGCTCCTCAAGAGCATGCGCTGGCGCGACGCCCACCGCCAGATCGCGCCGCTGCTCGATCGCCTCGGCCTCGGGGGACGCCTGGAGCACCGCGCGGAGACGCTCTCGATGGGCGAGCGCCAGCGGGTCATGATCGCGCGGGCGCTCTCCACCGAACCGCGCCTGCTGCTCGCCGACGAGCCCACCGGCAGCCTCGACACGCAGCGCGGCCGCGAAGTGCTCGAGCTGCTGACGGAGCTCTGCCGCGAGCACCAAGTCGCGATCGTGCTCGTCAGCCACGACCCCCAGGCGGCCGCCTACGCCGACCGGGTGTACGCGCTGCGCGACGGGAAGCTCGGCGAGTACGAGCCCGATCAGTGGGCCGCGCGGGTCTCCGCGCAGTAGATATGCGGGACTCGCCGTCGTGAAGTACGCGAACGTTCTGCACCTCTACCGCGTGCGGCTGCGCGCGCGCCTGCTGCAGGAGCTGTTCGCGGTCGTGGGGATCGCCGCAGGCGTTGCGCTGCTGTTCGCCTCGCAGGTCGCCAGCTCGAGCCTCTCGAGCTCCGTGGCGCAGCTCTCGCACGGGATTGTCGGAAACGCCACGCTACAGGTGATCGCACGCGACTCGGGCGGCTTTGAAGAAGGCCTCGTCAAGCAGGTGCGTGCGCTCCCCGGCGTGCGTACCGCGGCGCCGCTGCTGGAAGGGAGCGCGAACGCGAGCGGTCCCTCCGGACACGAATCGGTCGAGCTCGTCGGCGCCGACGCGAGCCTCTCCGAACTGGGTGGCACGCTCGTGCGCCACACCCAGCTCTCGCCGGTCGCCGGCATCGGCGCGATCGTGCTGCCGGCGCCCCTCGCGAGGAAGCTCGGCGTAACCAAGTTCGGCGAAGAAGCCACCCTTCAGCTCGATGGGCGGGTGGCGCAGGCGCCGCTGTATGAGCAGCTCGGCGCCAAGCAGATCGGGGCGCTGATCGCGAGCCCGATCGTGATCGCCCCGCTCGACTTCGCCCAGGAAATGAGCGGCCTCTCCGGGCGCGTCTCCCGGGTCCTCGTGGAGCCCGCGGCGGGCCACGAAGCGCAGGTGCGCGCGGGCCTGCAGCGGCTCGCGGCGGGGCGGCTGAACGTCGAGCCGGCCGACTACGACGAAAAGCTGTTCGCGCGTGCCGCCGCCGCGACCAACCAGTCCACGGCGCTGTTCGCGGTGATCTCAGCGCTGGTGGGCTTCCTGTTCGCGTTCAACGCGATGCTGCTCACGATCCCCCAGCGCCGCCGGCTGATTGCGGACCTGCGCCGCGACGGCTACCCGCCGCGGACGGTGATCGGGGTGCTGCTGTTCGACGCGGTGGTGCTCGGGGTGCTTGCGTGCGTGCTCGGACTCGTGCTCGGCGAGGAGCTCTCGATCCACCTCTTCCACTCGAACCCCGGCTATCTCTCCTCAGCCTTCGCGGTCGGTTCGCAGCGGGTGGTGAGCGTGCAGAGCGTCGGGGTCGCCGTCGCGGGCGGGATGCTCGCCGCCTCGGTCGCGGTGCTGAGCCCCTTCAAAGACATCGTCTCGCGCCAACCGCTCGCGGCGATCACGCAGAAGGACGGGGGCGGAGGTGGCGGCGGCTCGCGCTGGCTCGCGCTCGCGGGGGTCCTCTGCCTGGCGGCCGCCACCGCAATCCTGCTTGCCGCGCCGAAAGCGGCGGTGCTCGGCATGGTCTTCCTCGTTGCCGCGCTGCTGTTGCTGCTGCCGATCCCGCTGAGCGCGACGCTCGCGCTGGTGCGGCGCATCGCACCCAGCATCACGAGCGCGGTTCCGCACGTCGCCGTGATGGAGCTGCGCGCCGGACGCGCGCGCGCGGTGGCGATCGCCGCGACCGGCGCGGTCGCGGTTTTCGGCAGCGTGGCGATCGAGGCGGCCCACGGCGACCTGCTGCACGGCCTGGAAAACGCGGCGCACGACATGAACGCCTTCACCGACGAGTGGGTTTCCCCGGCCGGCACCTACAACCTCCTGAAGACCACGCCGTTCAAGCCGACGCAGCAGGCGAAGCTCGCGCGCCTGCCGGGCGTGCGTGCGGTGCGCCTGTACCGCGGCGGGCTGCTCGACATCGGCGAACGACGCGTGTGGGTGATCGCGCCGCCGCGTGAAGCGACCCCGCTGCTGCCCGCGAGCCAGATCGTCGAAGGCGACGTGGCGCGCGCCACCGAAGAGGTTCGCGCTGGCGGCTGGGCGGTCGTATCGCAGGCGATCGCCGACGACCACCACCTGCACGTCGGCGACCCCTTCGCGCTGCCCACGCCGGTCCCCACCACGTTCCGGGTGGCCGCGATCGGCACCAACATCGGCTGGGCGCCCGGCGCGATCGTCATGAACGCCACGGACTTCGCCCGCGCGTGGGACTCGACGGACGCGAGCGCTTACAACGTGCTGCTCGCGCCCGGCGTCTCGCAGACGCAGGGCCGCCGTGAGATCGAACGAGTGCTCGGACCGAACTCGGGCCTGGCCGTGGAAACGGCCGAACAGCACGCCGGCCAGCAGCGCGCGCTCAGCCGCCAGGGACTCGAACGCCTCACGCAGATCGCCACGCTGATCCTGCTCGCCGCGGTGCTCGCGATGGCGGCGGCGATGGGCAACATGGTGTGGCAGCGACGCCCGCGCCTCGCGAAGCTGAAGCTGGAGGGCTTCCCGCGCGCGGAACTGTGGCGCACGATCCTGCTGGAGAGCCTGCTGCTGCTCGGCGTGGGCTGCCTCAGCGGCGCGGTCTTCGGCCTCTACGGCCAGCAGTTGCTCGACCGGGCGCTCGCGAACGTGATCAACTTCCCGGTCGTCTACTCGTTCGGGGCCCTCGTCGCGGCCTCGAGCCTCGCGCTGGTCACCGCGGCCGCGGTGGCGATGGTCGCAATCCCCGGATACCTAGCCGCCGGGGTCTCCCCGGCGGTCGCCCTGCAGGACTGACCGCCGCGGCGGTCGGCGTCACCCCACCGTAAGGGGTTGGGTGGGCCACCATTCTCGCGCCGCCGGGTTTGCGCCGCCGGGTCTCCCCGGCGGCGGCCCTCCAGGACTGACTGTGTGGCGGTTAGCCTCCCCCGAGACTGACCGCGCGACGATTACCCGTGCCGGTGCCGCGAGGGCGGGGGGCAGGGGACGGTGGTTGACGCTTCGGCCGTGGAGCCGTCCTGGAAGACGAAGCTGGCGGTGAACGGGAAGCCGCCGTGCGGGCACCGTTCCGGGACAGCGATGCCGATCGGGTGGAAGGGCACGCGCCGGCCGTGGACGTGCTTGTAGTAGGTCAGGTGGCTTGGTCCGATCGTGGACTGCACGCTGACGATCGATACGTCCGGGCCGTTGGGAACGCTTTGGATCGCCGGAACGGCCGTGGACAGTTCCGAGCCGAAGCGCCCCGAGGAGGGCAGCAGTTCGCCCCTGAAGACCAGCTGCGCGAAGACCGGGGTCTGGCCGTTTGCGTAGAACAGCACGACGATGTTGCTCTTGCTGCTCGGCGGCCCCATCAACGCCTGGATTTCGGGAATCTCGTGACCCGAGCTGGTGCCGAACGGGACTTCGACGAACGCGCTGCCGGACCCGAGGCGCGAGTTGGCCGGGCAGCCGCTGAGCCCGTGCTTTTCCAGCGCTTCCGGCTGACAGATCGCCAGGCCCAGCGTGGTCGCCGTGTAGTTCATGCCGGCCGGCATGTGCAGGTCGATGTTCGCCAACGGCGGGGGCGCCAGCCCATCCGCGGTGGACAGGTGGAACCCGAACCCGATCGTCGTGCTGGCGCCGAGCCTGTCTGGTGAGAAGGACGCCTGAAGCGTCGCGCTCTCCGTGACGGCGCCGGCGGCGGGTGCCCATAGGCACCCGCCGATCAGCAGCGCCGTCGCGAGCATCAGGGTCCTGGGCTTGTTGAGCATGATGTTCCCCCCGCCGCGACGCGTCAGACGGAGAGGTGGCCGTTGACCCGGACGGTGACAGAGCCGCTGGAGCGCTGGATCGTGCCACTGAAGCTGATGCCCGACCCGTGGGCGTGGGAGTAGCTGCCCGTCCCGCGGGTGACCGACAGCGTGCCCGTGAAGCTCGCTGTGGCGCCGTTGTTGCGATAGGTCCCCGATGCGGTTCCGGTCATCGAGCTGCCGTGCGGGTAGACGCTCAGTTCGGCGGTGAACCGGTTGGTGTTGACGACGTGGAGGTGGAGGTAGATCGTGCCGCCGATCGTGCCCCTCGCCTGCCCTGAGTAGTTGAGGTTGAACCCCTTGTGCGATGTCTCGCGCAGGTGCCCGCTGTCGTTCAGCGTGATCGTCCGCGCCGCCGTGGCGGTCGACCCTGACGCGCCGGCTGCCCCGCTCAGAACAAGTGTGCCGGCCGCGACGGCGAGCGTGCCCGCCACTGCGAGACTGCGATGAATGCGATTCTTCAAGACCACGATGTCCCTCTCCTCCTGCGTTTTGCTTTGCCTAGTGTAGACCCCGACCCGACCCTACCAACCTATAGGCTCGCTGGGCTTCTCGTCAAGCCGCCGTTTATTAGGCGACTCGCCCGATCAAACCCCTGACGGCCGGTCGAGTTGCTGCTTTGGGGAGATGTTTCTCAAGATGCATGAGCCGTTGCCGATAGACGAGGGCATGTCCGTCCAGGGACGAGATCCCTCGATCGAGGGGGAGCAGCAGGTGGCGAGCGCGCCGGCGCCCGCGCCGGCGGACCTCATGGACGACCACAGCCACGACCTGCGCCGTCTTGGGGAAGCGCTGAAAGTGGGGACCGACGACGTGGTCACGGGGATGCTGCGCCGCTCGGCGGGGTCCGGCGCGGTGCTCGATGCGCTGGTGGAAGACAGCTTCGCGCGGGTGGGCTCGGTCTCGACGATCGCCGTCGCCAGGTGGATGGCCGGCGACGGCGAGGAGGTCGCCCGAGAGGTTGGCCGCGAGTCGTGGCGCATCTTCGGCCAGCTGGCCGCCCAGCGGGCCGCGCCGCTCAACGAGGTCACCAAGCGCTGCCTGCGCTGGCGCGACGCGGCCGAGGAGGTAATGCACGAGCATGCCCTCGCGCTCGGCCTGTCGGAGGAGGTGCTGACCGCGGCGCTCGGCATGTTGCAGCGCAGTCTCGACGTGACGCTCGTGCGGATGTGCGAGTCCTTCGAGGAGGAGCGCCGCAAAGCGCACGACGAGCTCTCCCGCCGTCAGGACGAGCTGGCCTTCCTCGCCACCCACGACCCCCTGACCGGCCTGCCTAACCGCACCCTGATCCTCGACCGCGTCGAGCAGATGCTCGTGCGCTCGCGGCGCAGTCGCACGCCCGTCGCGGCGCTGTTCGTCGACCTCGACAACTTCAAGGGCATCAACGACACACTCGGCCACGGAGCGGGCGACCGGCTGCTGAAGGCAGTCGCCGCGCGATTGGGGGCCGCGATCCGCGAGACCGACGCGCTCGGGCGCCTCGGCGGCGACGAGTTTGTGGTGATCGCCGAGGGCATGTCGCTGGCCGCCGGCCCCGAGCTGATCGCCGAGCGCCTGCTGGCCGCGCTCGAGCAGCCATTCAAACTCGACGGCTCCGACGCTGCGCGTCTGGCCGTCACCGCCAGCGTGGGGATCGCGATGGGCGACAGGGAGTCTGCCGACGAGCTGCTGCGCGACGCGGACATCGCGATGTATCGGGCCAAGTGGGACGGCAAGAACCGCTACGTGGTGTTCGAGTCCGCGATGCAGGACGCCGTGCAGAGCCGCATGGAGCTCGAGATGGACCTGCGCGAAGCCTCCGAAAACGATCAGTTCTTCCTTGTCTACCAGCCCACGTTCGACCTCCAGAGCATGAGCCCCACCGGCGTTGAGGCTCTGCTGCGCTGGAGCAGCCCGAAACGCGGGGTCGTGCAGCCCGACGACTTCGTGCAGCTGCTCGAGGAGACCGGCATGATCGTGGAGGTCGGAAGGTGGGTTCTGGACGAGGCTTGCCGGCAGAGCGCGGCGTGGCGCGAGGCGGGGCACTCGATCGGAATGTCCGTCAACGTCTCCGCGCGCCAGCTCGAAAGCAACGAGTTCGTGAGCCACGTCCGGGAGGCGCTTGCAGCGAGCGGCCTTGAGCCCGGCGCGCTGACGCTCGAGATCACCGAGACGACGATCATGCGCGACGCCGAGCAGACCGTCCACCGGCTCGGCGCCGTCAAGGAGCTCGGGGTGCGCATCGCGATCGACGACTTCGGCACCGGCTACTCCTCGCTCTCGCACCTCCAGCAGTTCCCCGTGGACGCGCTGAAGATCGACCGCTCCTTCATCGCGCGGCTGACGCAGAGCCCCGAAGGGGAGACGCTGATCCGCACGCTCGTACAGCTCGGCAAGGCGATGTCGATCGAGACGCTGGCCGAGGGCATCGAGCGCCACGGTGAGCTGAGCCTGCTGCAGGACGAGTGCTGCGACAGCGGTCAGGGCTTCCTGTTCGCGCGCCCGCTCGATGCGTCCACCGCCGAGGCCTTCTTCGATACCTGGAGCGGCAACCTCCCGGAGGCGTTCGCGCAGGAGGCGTTGTAGCGCCGACGCGGGGCAGGAAGCCCCGCGCCCACCACCCAGGGAGACGTACCGCCTCGCGCGGACGATCCCGACTGAACGCCCGATCGCAGTCAGGTGCGACGATCCTCGTGGCGGCTGCCGATACGGGGCGGCGTTGTGGCTCAGCGCACCGCGGCCTTTGCGTCGTGGTTGAAGGAGCCCACCTCGCGCTCGCTGAGTGAGGTGCTAGGCGGGTGGTTCTCGAGCGTCTTGAGGCTGCGGTGGATGTCGGCGAGCAACAGGTCGGCCATGTCGCGGCTGAACCCGTGGCGTACGAGGATTCGCTGGATCGCCAGGTCCTCGAGGTGCGGAGGCAGCGTGTAGGCCGGCACGAGCCACCCGTGGGCGCGCAGGCGGTCGGCGACGTCGAACAGGTTGAAGGCGTGGTCCTGGCCCGCCTTGAGCTTCCACGAGACCGCCGCTATCCCCTCCTGGGGATCGCCGTCGTGGACGATCTCGAACGGGCCGAGCTCGGCGATCTCGTGCGCGAGGTGGCGGCAGGTCTCATACGTGGCCCGGTGGACGCGGCCGTAGCCCTCGCGGCCCAGGCGGATGAAGTCGTAGTACTGCGTCACAACCTGTCCCCCGGGGCGGGAGAAGTTGAGGTTGAACGTGGGCATCTCCCCGCCGAGGTAGTTGACGTTGAAGATCATTCGCTGCGGCATGTCGGCCGGCTCGCGCCATACTGCCCAGCCGCAGCCCAGCGGCGCAAGGCCGGTCTTGTGCCCGGAGGCGTTGATCGACTTCACGCGCGGGATGCGGAAGTCCCACACGAGCTCCGGCGCGGTGAACGGCGCGAGCAGGGCGCCGCTCGCGCCGTCCACGTGCAGCGGGATGTCGAGACCCCGCTCGGCCTGCAGGACGTCGAGCGCCGCGGCGATCCCGGCCACGTCCTCGAACAGGCCGGTAAAGGTCTGCCCGAGCGTCGCCACCACCATGATCGTGTTCTCGTCGCAGAGCTCCACGCACTGCTCGGGGCCCATCAGGTAGCGCCCCTCGTCCATCGGGACCTCGCGGATCTCCACGTCGAAGTAGCGCGCGAACTTCTCCCAGCAGACCTGCACGGGGCCGCACACGAAGTTCGGCCGCTCGGGGTGGGCGGGATTCGAATCGCCCGCTGAGGAGCGGCGCTCGCGCCAGTGGAACTTCGCCGCCAGCCCCGCGAGCATCGCGGCCTCGCTGGAGCCGGTGGTGGAGGTGCCGAGCGTGGTGTCGGGGTGCGGGGAGTGCCACAGGTCGGCCAGCATCCGCACGCAGCGCGCCTCGAGCTCCGCGGTCTGGGGGTACTCGTCCTTGTCGACGATGTTCTTGTCGAAGGACTCAGCGAGCAACGCCAGCACCTCGGGCTCGGCCCAGGTGGTGCAGAAGGTCGCGAGGTTCATGCGCGCCACGCCGTCGAGCAGCAGCTCGTCGTGCACGAGCGCATACGCCAGCCGCGGGTCGGCCTCGCGCGCCGGGAAGCGGCGCTTGGGGGCGCCCCGACGAGCCATCAGGGACTCATAGGGGTCCTCGTCGTCGGGGTTCCTGCGGGGGTGTGGGTGCTCGCTCATGGTGGCGCTCCTTGAGGTCGTGGGTCCCCGAAGGATGGCGGATCGAGGCGTTCACACCGCTGAACGCAAGTCGCGACCAACGGGCGATTGTGAGTGCTCCGCCGGCTCCCCATCATCGCTTCCGAACCCCACGCCGGATCTCTGTACGCGCAGCGTGTGAGGTCGGCAGCACTCGGAGGAGTGCGAGTGGGTTCGCCAGCAGACAGCAGAAACCATGGAAACGCCGAACCAAGGATGGAGGTGCCTCCGATGCTCGCCAGTGTTAGGAACGTTCAGGAGAGCCAGCGGATCGGGTTGCGTGCTCGCGCGACCCTCGACGAGTCGCCCGAGTCGATGCGCCAGGTGCGCCTCGCGATCGCTCGTGCCAAGGAGGGGGACCGCGACGCGCTGCGGCTGCTGTACGTGCGCTACTCCGAAAACGTCTACGGGTACGTGCGCAGCATCGTGCGCGACGAGAAGGAGGCGGAAGACCTCACGCAGCACGTCTTCCTGAAGCTGATCACCGCGATCTGCAAGTACGACGACCGCGGCATTCCCTTCTCGGGTTGGCTGCTGCGGCTGGCGCGCAACGTGGCGCTCGACCACCTCCGCCGGCGCCGCGCGACTCCGACAGAGGAGGTCTTCGGGGCCGACAGCCACGTCGACGAGACGTCGCTCGACCGCGCGCGCAGCCTGCGCACGGCGCTCGACGCGCTGCCTGAGGAGCAGCGCAACGTGGTGGTGATGCGCCACGTGATCGGGCTCACCCCGCCCGAGATCGCCGCGCAGCTGGGCCGCTCGGAAAGCTCGGTTCACGGACTGCACCACCGCGGCCGCCGAGCGCTCCGCCAGGAGCTGCTCCGGCTGGAAGCCGCACCCGCGACCGCCGCCGTGGCGGGCTGAGGAGATTGAGAATGCCCGCCGCTGTCCCCCACACACGATCCCGTCCGAGGGCGCCGATGATGTCCACCACACTCGCCACACCCGACCCCGTCCGTCCCGCCGAGGTGCCGTTCGCGCGCATGGACTGCGCCGACCCCGCGCTGCTCGAGGAGCTGCTGGGGGCTGTCCGCGAAGTAGCCGAGCACGGGGCGTTCACGCTCGGCCACCACGTCGAGGCCTTCGAGCGGGAGTTCGCGGACTACTGCGAGAGCGACTTCGCAGTCGGCGTCTCCTCCGGCACCGAGGCGCTCGTCCTTGCCCTGCGCGCTTTGGAGATCGGGCCCGGCGACGAGGTGATCGTGCCGGCCAACTCGTTCATCGCCACCGCCGAGGCGGTCAGTGCCGTCGGCGCCACCCCGGTGCCGGTGGACGTGGACCCCGACTCTCACCTCATCACCGCAGAGTTGATCGCGCCCAGCATCTCCCCGCGCGTGCGCTGCGTGATCCCCGTGCACCTGTTCGGGGGGACCGTGGACCTCGACCCGATCCTCGCGCTGGCTCGTGACGCTGGGATCCACGTGATCGAGGACGCCTGCCAGGCGCACGGTGCGCGCTACCGCGGCCGGCGGGTGGGCACGCTGGGGGCACTCGGCTGCTTCAGCTTCTACCCCGCCAAGAACCTCGGCGCGTGGGGCGACGGAGGGGCAGTTGTGACCGCCGTGCCGGAGCTCGCCGACCGCCTGCAGCTGCTGCGCTCCCACGGGGAGCGCCCGCGTTACCACCACCGCGTGGTCGGCTCGACCGCTCGGCTGGACGCCCTGCAGGCAGCGGTGCTGCGGCGCAAGCTCACGCGCCTGGACGGCTGGAACGACGAACGCCGCCGGCTCGGAGCCGAGCTGCGCGAGCGGCTGCGCGGGGCGGTCAACTCGGTCGGCCTGCCGTTCGCAGAGGCCGATCACGTCTACCACCTGTTCGTGGTGCGCTGCGAGGAGCGCGACGCGCTGCGTCAGCACCTCGCAGAGCGGGGTGTGGCCACTGGCATCCACTATCCGGTACCGATCCACCGTACGGCGGCCTACGCCGATCTGGGCATGGGTCCGGAGAGCCTCCCGGTGAGCGAGGGCCTCGCGCAGCGGATCTGCTCGCTGCCGATCTTCCCGGGGATGAGCGCGGCCGAGCTCGAGCAGGTGGTCGAGGCGGTTGGAGCCTTCCCAAAAGAGGGTGGCGCAGTCGGCCGGAGGCCGGCTGGCCGAAACGGGGATTCGCGCCAGGGGCGCGTGTCTCCTGGTTTCGGTCGGGCCCCTCTTCTTCAGTCCAACACGCCCTCTTTCACAAACCACGGGCTGCCAAAAGACGAAACTGAGGGGGTGCGTTGATGATGTATATGGGTTCAGGTTCTACAGGTGAGGGGACTTCCCCGGGGACACGCGGTGCCTGGGGCTCCCCGTCGGGGGAGGTGCGACGGCCAGGGCGGATCGTGCCCCGTCCGGCGCCAATCGGCGCGGCGGTCGTCGGCTGCGGCTACTGGGGTCCGAACCTCGCCCGCAACCTGGCCGAGCGCTCCGAGTTTCACCTGCACGCGCTGTGCGACCGTGACCCGGCCCAGCTGCGGACGCTCGCCCAGCGCCACCCGCAGGCGCGCGCCGTAGGTGACCTCGACGAGCTGCTGTGCGACGACGCTGTGGAGGCCGTGATCTTCGCGACACCGCCGCAGACCCACCACCCGCTCGTCAAACGGGCGCTGGAGGCGGGCAAGCACGTGCTTGTCGAGAAGCCGCTCGCCACCACGCTCGACCACGCCCACGAGCTGGCCGACCTGGCCGAGGACGCGGATCTGGTGCTGATGCCGGGTCACACCTTCATCTACAGCCCGGCTGTCAACGCCGTGCGCGACCTGATTCAGACCGGCGTCATCGGCGACATCCACTTCGTCACGTCCTCGCGGATGAACCTCGGCAAGTACCAGAGCGACGGGGTCGTCTGCGACCTCGCGCCGCACGACCTCTCGATCCTTCTGTACTGGCTCGACCAGCCGATCGTCGAGGTGGCCGCGTCGGGGAGCAGCGTGTTCGCGCGCGGGGTGCCGGAGACGGCGTTCCTGACACTCACCTTCGCCGGCGGCGCCAGTGCCAACGTGCAGCTCTCCTGGCTGGCGCCTCGCAAGATGCGCCAGATGATCGTGGTGGGCAGCAAGCGGATGGTGCAGTACGACGACACCGCCTCCGATGAGCCGGTGCGCGTGTACGACCGCGGCATGGACGTGGGCCCGCCCTCCAACTTCGGCGAGCACCAGCTGATCTACCGCACCGGCGACGTCGTGATCCCGCGGGTGGAACCGCAGGAGCCGCTGCGCCTGGAGCTCGAGGACTTCGCCCGCGCGATCCGCACCGGCTCCGAACCGCGTTCGAACGTGGCGCTCGGGATCGAGATCGTCGCCGCCGTCGAGATGGCGTCGGCCTCGATCCGCGACAACGGAGCGCCGCTGGCGCTCGCCGCGCCGCGCCTCGAACGCGCCGCCGCGTAGCCATGACGGACGAGTCGCGGTCGGCCGAGGATCTGCGGTCGGCCGACGACCTGCGGTCGGCCGAGGGTCTGCCCGCTGCTGAGGACCTGGGGTCGGCTGACCTGCGCGCCGCCGCCATGCACGGGGTGCGGTGGTCCTCGATCGCCCGCCCCACGGCCGAGTTTCTCCTACTGGGCTCGATGGTGGTCCTCGCGCGCATCATCCCGCCCGCCGAATTCGGCCGCTACGCGGTGGCACTGATCGCCCAGGAACTGGCCTACGTGATCACCGCCGAAGGGGTGGGCAGCGCGCTGGTCCAGCGCAAGATCCTCCGCCGCGAGCACCTGCAGGCGGGGATGGCGCTGGGGCTGCTCACTGGCCTCGTGCTGGCGGGGCTGATGCTGGTCGTGGCAAGCCTGGTGATCTACCCGATCTTCGGCTCGCGCACCGAGCTGTTCGTCCAGCTGATCTCCCCCCTGTGCCTGATCGCCGCGGCAGGCACAGTCTCGATGGCGCTGCTGCGCAGGCGGATGGCGTTCCGGCGCCTGAGCGAGATCGAAGTCGCGAGCACCCTTGTGCGCGTCGTGACCTGCATCGCCCTCGCGCTCGCCGGCCTGAGCGGTGAGGCGCTGATCTGGGGGATGCTCGCCAGCACGCTGGCGATGACCACCATCGCGTGGGTCAGCGCGCCGCCGCCGCTGCCGCGCCTGCACCTCAGGGCCGCCCGCGAACTGCTGGACTACGGCTTCTCGGCGTCGATGGCGGCGGCCAGCTGGGTCGGGTTCCGCAACAGCGACTACGCGATCGTCGGCGCCCGCCTCGGGGTCGTCCCGGCCGGTCTCTACTTCCGCGCCTACACCCTGGCCGTGGACTACCAGAAGAAGGTCAGCATGGTGATGGGCCAGGTCGGCTTTCCCCTGCTCTCGCGCACCCGCAGCGAAGCGGAGCTGGCCGAGATGCGCCGCCAGATGGTGCGCCTGCTGACGATCGCCCTCTTCCCGCTGCTCGCGCTCCTGGCGATCGGCGCGCCGGTGCTCGTGCCCTTCCTGTTCGGTCCCAAGTGGACCGGGGCGGTGGTGCCGACCCAGATCCTCGCGGTGGGCGGGGCCGCCACCCTCGTGATCGACGCCGTGGGGACGGTGCTGATGGCCAACGGTCGCACGCGCGCGCTGCTCGGCTACGGCCTCTCGCACTGGATCGTCTACGCCGGCTCGGTGTTCGTGGTCGTGCCGCTCGGGATCGACGCGGTGGCGGTCAACGCGGCGGTCGTGCACACCCTGTTCCTCCTCTTCGCGTACCGGCTGATGCTGCGCGACTCCCCCGAGCGCCCGCTGCGCTGCCTGTGGAGCGACGTCTGCCCGGCCACCGTCGCCTGCCTGGGGCTTGTGGCGGTGACCCTGCCGGCGAGCCTTGCGCTGACGGATGCGCACCTGCACGCGATCCTGTGGCTGACAGCGGTCGGGCTGATCGCGTTGCCCGCCTACCTGCTTACGCTGCGCATCTGCTTCCCCGAGACGTGGCGCACTCTGCGCGTGGTGCTGGAGCACTTCCTGCCAGAGCACCCCCGGTTGCGCTGGGTGCAACGGCGCCTGACCACGGCCGGCGTGCGGTCGGCGGCCTGAGGAAGCTTGGTATGAGAGGCTCGGGCTACCTGGACGCGCCCCTGCGGCGCGCGCGGATCTGGAAGTACCAGGCGCTCTCCACCTGCCGTCGAGTGAGCGGCTCCCCGCTCATCCTGCAGCCTGTGCTGTTTCTCGGCGGGGGCGCGATTGTGCTGGGTCGCGACGTCGAGTTCGGCTGGCCCCGCTCGACCCTGTTCTACACCGGCTACTGCCACGTCGAGGCCGCCACGCCGGAGTCGGCGATCGAAATCGGCGACGAAGTGCAGATCAACAACAACGCGTTCCTCAAGAGCGAGGGGCCGGGCATCCGCATCGGCGCGCGTGCGCTCCTGGGGTCGGAGGTGACGATCTACGACAGCGACTTCCACGACCTGCGGCCCAACCACCGCCGCGACGGTCAGCCGCGCATGGCGGCAGTCGAGCTGGGCGAGGACGTGTTCGTAGGGGACGGCGTGAAGATTCTCAAGGGCGTGACCATCGGCGCTCACTCGGTGATCGGTGCCGGCAGCGTCGTGACCGCGTCGATCCCGGAGGGCGTGATCGCGGCGGGTAACCCCGCGCGGGTCATCAGGCCACTGGGCGACGAGCCAGGGCAATTGGGAAGCTCTCGAAAAATCGCTCTACCCGGGGGCGTTTAGTCATCATGAACGCTCCTACGCTGCGCGGCGAACGCGCCCTCATCACCGGCGGCGCAGGGGCCGTCGGCTCCAACATCGCCGATCAGCTCGTGCAGGCCGGCGCGCAGGAGATCGTCGTGCTCGACAACTTCGTGCGCGGCCGTCGCGAGAACCTCGAGTGGGCGCTCGCCAATGGCCCCGTGCGCCTGGTCGAGGGAGACATCTGCGACCGCGAGCTCGTCGCCGAGCTGACGCGCGGCATCGACGTGGTCTTCCACCAAGCGGCCCTGCGGATCACCCAGTGCGCGGCGGAACCGCGACTCGCGCTCGAAGTGATGGTCGACGGGACCTACAACGTGATCGAGGCCGCCCTGGCGGAGGGAGTGCGCAGGATCGTCGCCGCCTCCTCGGCGTCCGTCTACGGCCTCGCCGAGGAGTTCCCCACGCACGAGTCCCACCACCCCTACGCCAACGACACCCTCTACGGCGCCGCCAAGACCTTCAACGAGGGCCTTCTGCGCAGCTTTCACTCGATGCAGGGGCTCGACTACGTGGCGCTGCGCTACTTCAACGTGTACGGCCCGCGGATGGACATCCACGGTGTCTACACCGAGGTGCTGGTGCGCTGGATGGAGCGCATCGCCGAAGGGCGCTCACCCCTGATCCTCGGCGATGGCTCGCAGACGATGGACTTCGTCTACATCGGCGACGTCGCCCGTGCGAACCTGCGCGCGGCGACCGCGGAGACGAGCGACGAAGTGTTCAACGTCGCCAGCGGCACCGAGACCAGCCTGCTCGAGCTCGCGCGCATGTTGATCGAGGTGATGGACGCCGACGTGCCCGTCGAACACGGCCCCGAGCGGTCCGTCAACAAGGTTCCGCGGCGCCTCTCGGATACCGCGCTCGCCCGCGAGCGGCTGGGCTTCGAGGCGGAGGTCGACCTCGAGGAGGGCCTGCGGCGGCTTGTCGAGTGGTGGCGCGCGGAGCGCGAGCACGTGCCGACGCCGGCCCTGGCCGGGGCGTCGTCGTGATGGAGGTTCCCTTCGCGCGTCCGAGCTTCTCCGGTCGAGAGGGAGCGGCGATCGCAGAGGCGGTCGCCACCGGCTGGGTCTCCCAGGGCCCGCGCGTACAGGCGTTCGAGGCCGCCTTCGCCGAGCGCGTCGGGGCGGCGGACGCGGTCGCCACGACCAGTTGCACCACGGCGCTGCAGCTCGCCCTACACGTGTCGGGGGTCGGCCCCGGGGACGAGGTGATCGTTCCCTCGCTGTCGTTCATCGCGACCGCCAACGCCGTCTGGCAGTGCGGCGCGCAGCCCGTGTTTGCGGACATCGATCCCCTCACCTACAACCTCGACGCGGCCGCGGCTGAGCGCGCGATCACGCCGCGGACGAAGGCGATCATGCCCGTCCACCAGGTCGGCCTGCCCGCCGACATGGATGCCTTCTTCGAGCTCTCGGAGCGCTGCGGCATCACGATCGTCGAGGACGCCGCCTGCGCGATCGGCGCGCTGTACAAGGGTAGGCCGATCGGCTCGCTTGGGCCGCTTGCCTGCTTCTCCCTGCACCCCCGCAAGGTCATCACCACCGGTGAGGGCGGCATGATCGCGGTGCAGGATCCCGCGATCGCCCAGCGGCTGCGACGGCTGCGGGCGCACGGGATGGACATGTCCGACCTCGCCCGCCACGCCGCTCGCGACGTGGTCATCGAGAGCTACCCCGAACGGGGCTTCAACGCGCGCATGACCGACCTGCAGGGCGCCCTGGGGCTCTGCCAGCTCGAGGATCTCGAGCGCATCCTCGAACGCCGCCGGCGCCTGGCCGAGCGCTACACGACAGCGCTCGAGGGTATGCCGGACCTGTACGCGCCTTACGAACCGCCCTACGCGCAGCGCACCTGGCAGTCCTACTGCGTACGCGTCGGTCCGCGCGCGGCGGTGGACCGCACCGAGCTGATGCGCCGCCTGCTGGGCGACGGGATCCCCACCCGCCGCGGGGTGATGGCGATCCACGAGGAGCGCTCCTACAGCGGCAGTCGCGCCGCTCTGCCGCACACCGAGGCGGCGGCGCGCGAGGTGTTGATGTTGCCGCTCTTCCCCGACCTGAGCGAAGAGCAGCAGGACTACGTGCTGCAGCGCCTTGCCGCCCACGCGGTCAGCCTAGCGGCCTGATGTCAGCGTTCTCACTCACAAAAGACCGACAAACGCCGGTGCGTTTATCCGGTATGGAGGCGAGCGCTGCCCAGAGACGGGGCCTGGCTGAGTATCCCCCGGCTGCGGTCGCCCCCGCCCTCGGCGGCGATGGATCCAACCCCCAGACCGCTGCCCCCGCACTCGCCCTAGCCAGGGAGGCGTCTCGCTCGCCAGCTGTCCCCGCACTCGCCCCAGCCGGCGAGGCGTCTCACTCGCCGGTCGGCGTACCCGGCGCGCGGGCGCGCCACCTCGATGCGCCGCTGCGCGCGCTCGACGTCGTGCTCTGCGCCGTGCTGCTGGTGGCGCTCGCACCGCTGCTCGCGCTGATCGCCCTCGCCATCCGGATCGACTCCCCAGGTCCTGTGCTGTTCCGCCAGCGCCGGGTCGGACGGGATCTGGAGCCCTTCACGGTCAACAAATTCCGCACGATGCACGACGGCGTCGGCCACGACACCCACCGGGCCTTTGTGTTGGGGCTGATCGCCGGTGAGCAGCCCGAGCGCCCAGACGGTGGCCCCCGGTTCAAGCTCGTGGGGGACGAGCGTGTCACGCGCCTCGGGCGCCTGCTGCGGCGCTCGAGTCTCGATGAGCTGCCCCAGCTGTGGAACGTGCTGCGTGGGGATATGTCGTTGATCGGCCCACGTCCACCGATCCCTTACGAGGTCGAGCACTACCCAGCGCACTGGTTTGCGCGCTTCGCGGTCAAGCCTGGGCTGACCGGGCTGTGGCAGGTCAGCGGGCGCTCAGACTTGACCCTCGAGCAGATGGTGGCGCTCGACGTGGAGTACGTGGAACGCCGCTCTCTGCGGCTCAATCTCTCGATTCTGGTACGCACCGTGCCTGCGGTGCTCAGCGGCAAGGGGGCCTCATGATGGACGCGCAAGACTCGGGCTTGGACCGATCCACACCGCTGCGCGCGGCGCGGCTGTGGCTGCTTGGCGCGATCGCGCTCCCCTGCGCCCTGGTGCTGCCGCCGGCGCCGGCGGCGATGGCCGAAACGGAATGCGCGTCCGCCCCCAACCCGGTCGTGTGCGAGAACGCGCTCCCCGGCGACCCGCCGAGCGACTGGCAGGTCAACAACGTGGGCAGCGAAACGATTCAGGGCTACGCCACCGCGATGAGCGTCAACGTCGGCCAGACCGAGTCGTTCAAGATCAGCACGCCCTCGACCTCCTACCACATCGACATCCTGCGCCTGGGCTACTACAAAGGCGACGGGGCCCGCCTGATCGCCACCAACATCAAACCGAGCGCGACCCTGCCCCAGAAACAGCCGGCCTGCCTGACCAACTCCTCGACAGGGTTGATCGACTGCGGCAACTGGGGGGTCTCCGCGTCGTGGACGGTGCCCAGCAACGCCGTGTCGGGGGTCTACATCGCCCACCTGGTGCGCAACGACAAACCGGGCGAAGACAGCCAGATCCCGTTCGTCGTGCGCAACGACTCCAGCCACTCCGAAATCCTCCTGCAGACCTCCGACGCAACCTGGGAGGCCTACAACGACTGGGGCGGCAACAGCCTCTACACGTGCACGGTCGCCTGTCCCGAAGGTGAACCCGAAGCGTACAAGGGGGCGGACGCCGTTTCCTACAACCGGCCGTGGGAGGGCGCCTTCGAGGTTGACGGCGGGCGGTCCTACCTCTACTACGCCGAGTACCAGATGATCTACTGGCTGGAGGAGAACGGCTACAACGTCAGCTACACCAGCCAGGCCACCGTCGACCAGAGCGGCGCGCTGCTGAAGAACCACAAGGCGTTCGTCTCCAGCGGCCACGACGAGTACTGGTCAGAAGGCCAGCGGGCCAGCCTGGAATCGGCGCTCGCCGCCGGCGTGAGCCTCGCGTTCTTCAGCGGCAACGAGGTCTTCTGGAAGACGCGCTGGGGCGCAAGCAGCGAAGGCACCAACACGCCCTACCGCACGCTCACCTCCTACAAGGAGACTCACTACAACGCCCCCGTCGATCCGCAGGACCCCTCGATCTGGACGGGCACCTGGCGCGATCCGCGCTTCAGTCCCCCGGCCAACGGCGGCCGGCCGGAGAACGCCCTCACCGGTCAGCTGTTCCTGGTCAACGCGGGCACCTCGGACATCACCGTGCCCTCGCAGTACAGCAAAGACCGCCTGTGGCGGGGCACGGCCGCCGCCGCGCTGAAAGCCGGGCAGTCGCTGACGCTCGCGCCCGGGAGCGGGACGCTCGGCTACGAGTGGGACGAGGACGTCGACAACGGCTTCCGGCCCGCCGGGGAGCTCGACCTCTCCTCGACGACCGTCAGCGGACTGCAGACGTTCACCGACTACGGGAGCCGCCTTGCCGAAGGCACCACCGCGACGCACCATCTGACGCTGTACAAGGCTCCCAGCGGGGGGCTCGTGTTCGGCGCGGGCACCGTGCAGTGGTCGTGGGGTCTGGCCAACGTCAACGCCTGGGAAGCAGAAACCACCGAGCCCGCCAACAAACCGCCGGACCTCAACCTGGAGCAGGCGACGGTCAACCTGTTCGCCGAAATGGGCGCCCAGCCCGGGTCGCTGATAGCGGGCCTGACGGCGGCGAGCAAATCGACCGACACCACCGCGCCCACCTCGACGATAACCGCGCCTGCACAGGGCGCCACGCTCCAGGACGGCAGCGCCGTCACGATCACTGGCACCGCGACCGACACTGGCGGCGGCGTGGTCGCCGGCGTGGAAGTCTCCACCGACGGAGGCTCCAGGTGGCACCCGGCGACACTAAGCACGCCGGCCGAACAGACCGTCAAATGGTCCTACGCCTGGGCCGCGCACGGCAACCCCACGACCACCATCAAATCGCGCGCCGTCGACGACAGCGCCAACCTGGAGAGCCCGTCCGTGGGCGTGACCGTCAAAGTCGAATGCCCCTGCTCGATCTGGGGCGCGGCCGTCACGCCGGGCACCCCCGACGCGGGCGACCCGACGTCGCTGGAGCTCGGCATGAAGTTCACCTCTGATGAGTTCGGCGTGGTCAACGGGATCCGCTTCTACAAGTCCGCCCTGAACACCGGCACGCACGTCGGCAGCCTGTGGAGTGAAAGCGGCACGCTGCTCGCCTCCGCGACGTTCTCGGGCGAGACGGCCTCCGGCTGGCAGCAGGTCAACTTCTCGACGCCCGTGCAGATCTCGCCGCACACAACCTACGTGGTGAGCTACTTCGCGCCCAAAGGCCACTACTCGGGCGATCCCTACTACTTCTACAACCCCCCGCCGACCGGCGGCAACATGCTGAACAGTCCGCCCCTGCACGCGGTTCCCGCGAGCGTCACGAGCACCGACGGCCTGTATGCGTACGCCGGTGCGCCGATGTTCCCGACGAGCAGCTTCAACGCGACCAACTACTGGGTGGACCCGGTGTTCACCCCGGCCGCGATTCCGGGGCAGGTGACCGAAGTGAGCGCCACGCCGCAGGCCGGCGCTGCCACCGTCTCCTGGACGGCGCCCTCGAGCGGCGTGGTGAGTACCTACACCGTCACCCCGTACATCGGCGCCAACGCGCAGACGGCGACGACGGTGACCGGCACCCCGCCGGAAACCTCGGTGACGATCACGGGTCTCACGCCGGGCACGACCTACACGTTCACGGTGCAGGCGTCCAACCCGAACGGCGCCGGCCCGGTGTCCGCGCACTCCAACCCGGTCGATCCGCCCGCGACGGCACCGCCTTCCCCGCCGCGCGGTGTGTCGGCGACCCCTGCAACCAAACAGGCGCTGGTCACCTGGAAAGCGCCCACGCTTGAAGGCGGCAGCCCGATCACGGGGTACACGGTGACCCCCTACATCGGCGCCACTGCCCAGACGCCGGTGAGCACCGGTCCCTCGGCGACCTCCGCGACGGTGAGCGGCCTCACCAACGGGACGAGCTGCACGTTCAAGGTTGCGGCCACCAACGCGGTTGGGACCGGCGAACCTTCGCAGGCCACCGGTGCACTCACGCCCCAGGACACGATCTTCGACTTCACCACGCCGACCCTCCCCGACGCGGGCGACCCGAGCTCGGTCGAGCTCGGTGTCAAGTTCACCGCGGACACCGAAGGCTGGGTGACAGGGATCCGCTTCTACAAGTCCGCTGCGAACACAGGCTCCCACGTGGGCAGCCTGTGGACCGCGAGCGGGACGCTGCTCGCTTCGGCGACGTTCACCGACGAATCGGAATCGGGCTGGCAGCAGGTGACGTTCTCCGAACGGGTGGCGATCAAAGCGGGCACGACGTACGTGGCCGGCTACTTTGCCCCGTTTGGGCACTACTCGGCGACCGGCCTCGGCTTCTCCTCGGGAGTGGACCACGCGCCGCTGCACGCCGTCGCCAACGCTATGAGTGCGGACGGGGTGTACGCCTACGGCTCGAGCAGCGCGTTCCCCTCGAACAGCTACAACGCGACCGACTACTACGTCGACGTGCTGTTCGCGCCCGTGCCGCCGTCGGGGCCGCCCTCGCCGCCGACGGGCGTGTATGCCGCAGTCGCGGCGGGCCAGGCGCAGGTGAGCTGGAAAGCCCCGAGCAGCGAAGGCGGGGGCCCGATCAGCGGGTACACGATCACCCCCTACATCGGCGCTACCGCCCAGACTCCAGTCAAAGTGGGGGCCTCGAGCACCTCGCTCAGTCTGACGGGCCTCACCAACGGCACCACCTACACGTTCAAGGTCAGCGCGACCAACTCGGCCGGGACCGGCGAACAGTCGCAGGCTTCGAACGCGGTGGTGCCGCAGAGCACCATCTTCGAATTCTCTACGCCGGCGATCCTCGACGCGGGAGACACCAGCTCGGTCGAGCTCGGGGTCAAGTTCAGTGCCGAAGAAAACGGCTTCGTGACGGGGGTCCGCTTCTACAAGGCGGTCACCAACACGGGCACCCACGTGGGCAGCCTGTGGAGCTCGAGCGGAACGCTTCTGGCCTCGGCCACGTTCACCAACGAGGGCGAAGCGGGCTGGCAGCAGGTCACGTTCTCGAGTCCGGTCGCGGTCAAAGCGGGCACCACCTACGTGGCGGGCTACCTCGCTCCGAACGGCCACTACTCGGCGACCTCGGCAGCCTTTGCGTCGGTCGGGGTGAGCAACCCGCCGCTGCGGGCGCTCGCGAACGAAGCGAGCGTGGACGGGGTGTACGCGTACGGTGCGAGCAGCACCTTCCCGTCGAGCAGCTTCAACGCGACCAACTACTGGGTGGACGTGCTGTTCGAGCTCGCCGTGCCCTCGGCGCCGGAAGCGCCCGAAAACGTCGCGGCGACGACGGCGACCACACAGGCGCAGGTCAGCTGGAGCGCGCCCAACGCCGACGGTAGCCCGATCACCGGCTACACGATCACTCCCTACATCGGGGCCGCCGCGCAGACCGCTGTGAATGTGGGCGCCTCCGCGCGTAGCGCGGTGATCACGGGTCTTGCCAACGGCACCAGCTACACCTTCGAGGTCTCCGCCACCAACTCGATCGGTACCGGCCCGCAGTCCCAGGCCTCCGCCGCGGTTACGCCGAGGGACACGATCTTCGACTACGCCGCCCCGGAAGTAGCCGACTCCGGAGACCGCGGCGCGATCGAGCTCGGGGTCAAGTTCACCGCCGCAGAAAACGGCTCCGTGACGGGGATCCGCTTCTACAAGTCCGCGGCGAACACCGGTGCTCACGTGGGTAGCCTGTGGAGTGAAAGCGGGACGCTGCTCGCCTCGGCGACGTTCTCGGGCGAGACCGAATCGGGCTGGCAGCAGGTGACGTTCTCGAGCCCGGTCGCGGTCACGGCCGGCACCACGTACGTGGCGGGCTACTTCGCCCCGAACGGCCACTACGCGGCGAACGCCGCGGCCTTCGCATCCGTCGGGGTGAGCAACCCGCCGCTGCAGGCGCTCGCGAACACCACGAGTGCCAACGGGGTCTACAACTACAGTGCCGAAAGCACGTTCCCCTCGAACAGCTACAACGCGACCAACTACTGGGTCGACGTGATGTTCGCGCCGGGTTCCTAGGCGACATCGCGATCCGGCGATCCGGTGACGACGATGAGCTTGGTCCGGCGAAACGACAAAGGAGTGTCGAGCATGAGTGAGTCCGATGTGCGGTCAGACGACGAGGGACGCCATCGGACGATGAGCCGCGCGACCCGTAGGAGTGCGTGCGTTCTGCTGCCGGCCGCAGCGGCACTCCTCCTTGGCGCGTGCGGGGGGTCCTCTTCCTCTTCCTCGTCTTCGTCCTCTCCCTCGGCGTCCGTCCCGGAGGGGGTGCTCGGCGCGCGCGTACAGGCCGCCCGCAAAGTGACGCCCATCCGCCAACTGCCGGCCGCCGGCCAGGTGCGACCGACCAGCCACCGCCCGCTCAAGGCGCGGGCTCAGGCTGGGGTGATCGACGACGAGGTCAGCGCCTCGGGCGCCAAGAAGCTCGCCCCGTGCTCGCTCGTCAGCCGCGCGCAGGCGCAGGCGATCCTCGGCAAGCCCGTTGGCCGGCCCGTGGAAGCGCCCCAGGGTCCCACCTGCGTCTACCGGCCCCAGGACGCCAAGCGCTTCGTCACGCTCGCCGTGATCTCCACGAACTTCTCCACGCTCGAGCCGCAGGCGCACCTCAAGGACCGGATGTCGGTCACGGTGAGCGGCCACGCCGCCTACTGCGGCGTCGCGGGCTCGCCCACGATGATCGTCCCGC
Organism: uncultured Solirubrobacterales bacterium; assembly: GCA_963703395.1. GTDB lineage: Bacteria > Actinomycetota > Thermoleophilia > Solirubrobacterales > Solirubrobacteraceae > Palsa-744. The sequence goes on from OY969817.1 coordinate 3,757,090, forward strand.
TCACGACCGGCCGGTTCCTGACCGTCGCGGCGCCGTGCCCCATTGCCGCCTCGTTTGCGGCCACTGCGCTGAGTCACATCAAGGCGTAGCCGCCGGCCGTCACCCGGTCCATAGCGGTCACCCGGTCCATAGCGTTCGACTGGGTGGTGGGTCAGTTTGGGCCGTATCGCGTCTTGCGTACACGCGTAGGCCGGTAGGTCGCTCAGGCCAGCCAGGCCAACGATCTCTTGAAGGCTCCACCCATGGTCTGATCGCGGGCGTACATGCGGGTTGATGCGTGCGCCCGAAGTTGTACTGACCGACCCCTCCCGACCCCCCTTGTGGGGGTCTCCATCCAAAAAACCCGACCTCTACGCGGAGGCTTCGGCCAGCGCGCGCCGACCACGGACGAGCTGGCGCGCACGCTCGCGGCTGGGAACCACGTTGCCGGCGGGCCCGGCGGAGGCGATCACCGTCAGGGCGGCGACCATGAAGAACATGTACGGCGCCTGCGGGAAGGACATCGCGTCGAACAGCGCGTTGACCACGAGGTAGGCCACGCAGCCCGCCGAGGCTGCGAGCGCGAGCGAGGAGACCGCGGGGTTGCGGGCGCGGATCGCGCCGCGGGCGAGGAGCACGGGGGCGAGGATCATGAACACGTACGCGAGCAGCCCCACCGCCCCCACCTGCCAAATCTCATCGACGTACTCGTCGTCGTTGATCCGGAACTGCGTGGAGTGTTCGATGTTGAGCGTGCCATAGCCGCGCCCCAGCACCGGGTGCGCGAGCACGTCGGGCGCGACGTTCGTGAAGTCTCCGATCCGGTGGGTCGTCGAGCTGCTGGCGAGCCCGGCGCTCGGGGTGAAGATCGTGCCGAGCGCCCCCGGAGAGGCGAAGTGCACCAGGCCCACCAGGGCCACCAGCCCGATCGGGGCCAGGCGCAGCACCTTGCGCGGGCGGTAGCAGGCGAGGTACAGGACCACCGCGACCGGGACCAGCAGGGCGGTCTTGCGATCGGTCGAGGCCGCCCCCACCAGCATCAGCGCCAGCGCGATCGCGTTCAACCACCACGACCGCCGCCAGCCGGCCTGCGCGCGGTCCACGTCGAACATGCGCACCAGCGCGAACGGCATCGTCACCATCAGCATCGTTGTCGCCGCCAGCCCGTGCAGCGTCGGCCCCACCACCACCACCCGGCCGTCCGTGCCGTATTCCGGGTGGATGTTGGTTGGGGCCGCCGCCACTTTCGCGATCGGTTTGAGGATCGTCGCGCTCAGTTCGTAGAAGATGTTGGTCCCCGTGTGACGCTCGATCAGGATCCCGATCGACATCAGCGTGCCCAGCCCGATCAGGTACGTCGCGAAGCCCCGCACGTCCTCGAAGCGCAGCGCCGTGAGCGTGAACCACGAGAGGACCAGGAACGACCCCAACAGCCCGAAGCGCTTCTCCGCGAGGGTGAAGTCGCCGATGTTGACGATCCGTCCCGCGTCCAGCAGCAGGCTCCCGACGGCGAGCGCCAGGAAGACGCACGCCGCGCCCACGTACAGCTTCGACCGTCGTGTGCGCAGGAATGCCCGCTGATCTCCACCGAACAGGAGCCACGCGAGGACCAGGCCGACGATCGCGAAGCGGTCGATCTGCGAACCCACCGGCAGGCTGACCTTCAGTTCCGTGGAGTCGATCGGAACGAAGAACAGCATCGCCAGGAACCCCGCCAGCAGCCACGGCAGCGGCCGGCGCGTGTGGGGGAAGGCGTCGGGGCCCGCGTCGGCGATGCGCGCCCCTGCCCCCACCTCGGTCACTGTCCGCTTGTGCGGAAGCGAGCGCGTATCCTCGCCGCACCGACCGGCTCGGGAGCACGCTCGCCGCGCGCCTTCCTGCTCCGGGCTTCGTGCTCCGCGTTCCGGGCTCCGAGCTCGGCGGCCTCACGGGCGCTCTGCGGACGGTCCAGCTCATCGATCCCCTGCGGCCGTTCCAGCTCGTCGATCCCTGGCCGGTCGAGCTCGCTGAGCGTCAGTTGGGGAGCCGGAGCTCCGCCGTCGGAGGTCGCCGCTGACCCGGCGCTCGCCCGCCAGTACTCGCGGAAGCGCGTCGCCAGCAGGATCAGCACGCACCAGGCGAGCAGGACGCCGACGAACACCATTACCGCAAGCGTCTTGCTGATCCCGCCGTTGGCGACCCCCCCGCTCGCCTGGCCGAGCTGACGGATCACCACGCGCGCCTGCGCGGGAACGTGGCCGGCTTCCTGGAGGTTTCTGACGTACTGGCTGAGGCTGGTCGCGGCCGCGTTGGCAAGCAGGATCGCCTGCGGCGTGGTCGGGGCCTGGGCAAAGATGCCGATCGTGGGCAGGTTGGGGTCGTTGTTGAAGTTCAGCCGGTAGGGAGCCGTTTCGCCGGTGATCTCCACGTTGCGCTGCACCGCCGTCGGTTCCTCCACGATGCGTGGCACCTGCGAGTCCACGGGCCCGGCGGCGTAGATCCGATCGCCCGGAATGCCGGCCTTCCGGCCGATCAGACCGAGAACCTCCGGGCTGGCCATGAAGTTCGCATAGACCGTGGCGCGGGCCTGCAGCGGGTCGAACGATGGCGTGAGGTTGCCGAGCACCGAGGACGGCGTGTCCACGAACACCGAGGTGCTTGCGCTGGAGTGCGTCAGCTGGCGGGGCTTGAGCTTCAGGCCGTTGAGGTGGTAGACGCTGAAGGTGGCGGCGACCAGCGCGACGAGCACGCCGACCGCCAGCGCGCGCCAGTGCCTAGCCAGCTCTCGCAATACAAGCGCAAACTCCATTTTTGCTCGATCCTTCCGGTGGTTAAGGGACGGGTGCGGCTGTGCCTCACCCCAAGCAACGATCCCGACACGGCGCTTTTTGCGGCGAGAGAAACAGGGTCTGCGCGCGTTGCTTTGGTGATGAGTGCTGTCGCGGACCGAGCCGACACGGCGCGGGCTCTCCCTGTGCGTGATCTTCCCGATCCGAGCGCGCGGGATCGCCCCGGGGACCGCCCCGACCTGACTGGGGATCGCCCCGGAGACCGCCCCGATCTGAGCGTGATCGTGGTGACCCACAACCGCGCCGAGCTCGCGCTGAGCACGCTGCGCTCCGCCGCGGCTGCCGTGCGCGACCTCGCCGTCGAGTGGATCGTCGTCGACAGCGGCTCCGGCGACGGCACCCCCGACGCAATCGAGGCGGCGTGCCCGGGGGTGCGGGTGCTGCGGGAGCGCAACATCGGCTTCGCCGCGGCGAACAACCGCGGGCTCGAGCACGTGCGCGGCCGCTACGTGCTGCTGCTCAACCCCGACGTGGAGATCGACTCCGGCACGTTCGACGAGCTCGTGGCGACCCTCGACGAACGGCGCGAGATCGGCGTGGCGAGCGTCGTGCAGAACGCTCCCGACGGGACTTTGCAGTACTCGATCAGGCGCTTCCCCTCCGCCTGGCTGGCGCTCGGCGAGGCGCTTGCGGCGGCGCGCTGGACACCGCTGCGACGCTGGCGCGAGGAGGAACCCCGCACCGCGCTCTACCGGTCCGAGACGTCGGCGGATTGGCTGGTGGGGGCGTTCCTGATCGCTCGCGCGGAGGCGCTTGCGGAGGTGGGGCCGCTCGACGAGCGCTTCTTCCTCTACTCGGAGGAGACGGACTGGTGCTTCCGTTTCCACCAGGCAGGCTGGAGGGTGGCCCACCTGCCGACGATGACCGTGACGCACCACAGCGGCCACGCTCCCGGGCCCGACCTGTCGGCCCAGCAGAGCTACGCAAAGATCCTGTTTGCGCGCAAGCACTACGGGGGAGTACGGGCAGCTGCCATCCGTGCGGCGCTGGTGCTGCGTCACGCGCTGCGCGCCGCCCTTGCCACCGTCCTCGGCTCCTCGCGGCCACGGTGGGCCGCACAGGCTGCCGTCGAGCGCCGCGCGTTGGCCGTCGTGCTGGGCCTCTCCGAGCCGCCGTTCGCCTCCTAGACCTCGCGCAGCGCTGGCTCAAGCGAGGGGCGCGTAGACCTCGCGCAGCGCTGGCTCAGGCGAGGCGCGCGTAGACCTCGCGCAGCGCTTCCTCGGAGCGGTCCCACGTGAGCTCGAGGGCGCGGGTCCGCGCGAGGCGTCCGAGGCGCAGCCGACGCTCCCCGTCGCGGGCGAGGTCGGCGACGAGATCGACGAAGGCCTGGCGCTCGCCACACGGCGCGTACAGCGCCGCCTCGCCGGCGGTGCGGCGGGTCTCGCGCAGGTCGTAGGCCACCACGGGGCGCCCGGCGCCCATGTACTCGGCGACCTTGATCATCGTGGAGCCGTGGTTGAGCTCGGTGCCGGGCGCAGGGTCGATGCCGATGTCGGCCTCGGCGATCAGCTCGGCGACGCGCGCGTGCGGCACGTGGCCGGTGAAGGTGACCCGGCTCTCCACGCCCGCCCGGCGGCAGCGCGCCAGCAGCTCCTCGCGTGCCGCTCCATCGCCGACGACCGTCAGGTGGGCGCTCTGCAGCGCGGGTGCCCCGAGGAGGTCGGGCAGGTCGAGCACGCCGTCCTGGACGTCGAGGGTCCCGACGTAGATGAGCTTTGGCGCGGAAAGCTCCCCGGGAGCGCCGCCGGAGGGCTCGGGGAACTCTGCGACGCGGGGCCCGTTGCGCACGACGGTGACCTCCCGCGACGAGCGTCCCCGCGCGCGATCGCCAGCTCGCGCTGGGTCTCGTTGGTGACGATCACGTGGTGGGCGCAGCGGACCGCCGCGACCTGCGCGGCGAGCATCGCCAGCGCGAGCAAGGAGCTGAGCGGGGACTCGCCGAACTTGGCGCGGAACAGCTCCGGCCCGGAGTCGTGCATGTCGTAGACCACCTTGCGCCCCCCCAGCCGCGCGAGGACGCCCGCGATCGCGAGGGTGTCGGGGGGGCCGTTGAGGTGCAGGGTGTCGGCGCCGCGCAGGAGCGCCGCGAGCGAGCGCGCGGTGAGCTGCACGTGCGCGATCCCGTACTCGAGGGCGTAGGACCACGGCGAGCGACCGGCCCACACGGTGCGGTAGCGGCGCACCTCGACGCCCCGCAGGAGCTCCCGCGAGGGCTCGCCGGGACCGCGGGGCGCGAGTACGGTGACCCGGTGGCCGCCGGACGCGAGCGACTCGGCCTCGTTGCGCACCCGGGTGTCCTTGGGGTAGGTGAGGTTCTCGAGCAGCACCACGATTCGGCGCGGCGCCGCCGGCGCTCCACCCGCCACCGTAGGATCACGACTGGCCATGAGAGATCAACGAGACCCCGCTTGACCGGCTTTCGCAACCCTGCCGAGCTCGACGGACCGCGTAAGCGCGTCGCGGTGGTCGGGGCGCAGCGTCCCGCGGTGCAGCGGTTGACGGCGCTGCTCGAGCACGTCTACCCGGTCAGCTTTGCGCAGGGGGACCGACCCGACGCCGTCATTGTGCTGGACCCCGAGCGCCTTCCGGAGGTTCCCACCGGGGTCCCGCGGCTGGTGCTCGCTGCTCCTGCGCAGAGCGAGGGCAGGGCCACGCGAGGCGAGAGCAGGGCCAGAGTGGTCGCGCTGGCCGACGACAGCCAGCTGGCCCGTCCCCTGCGCGGGCGGGCGATCGCGGACAGCGCAAGCGACGGCGAGCTGCCCCCGCCGCGTCCCGGTGTGGATCGCGTGCTGGCGAGCGTGGAGGAGCGGCCGGTCTGGTGGCAGGCGGTGGGCGGGAGCTCGGGAGGCGCCGAGCCCGGCTGGAGCCCGGTGGGCCTGTGGTTCAGCGTCTACCCCCTCGCGGAGCCGGGCGAGGGGGAGACTCTGCGCGAGCACCTGAAAGCGGGCCGCTTCATGGGGCTGCTGCCGCTGGTGCACTTCCTCGGGCGGGTGGCGGGCGCGGAGGGCTGGACCCTGCCGGCGCCGCGGGCGTCGTTCGTGGTGGACGACCCCAACCTTCACTGGCCCTCGTACGGGTACCTCAAGTACGGGGAGCTGATCGCCCACGCCCGGCGGCACGGCTACCACATGGGCCTCGCGACGGTGCCGCTCGATCGCTGGCGGGTGGATCGCCGGGCGGCCGCGCTGGTGCGGGACAACGGGGCGGAGCTGTCGCTGCTGATGCACGGCAACGACCACGTGGCGCAGGAGCTGGGGCGGCTGCGCAGCGACCGTGAGGCGGAGTCCGCAATCGCGCAGGCGCTGCGGCGGACGGCCGCGCTGGAGCGCCGCTCGGGGGTGGGCATCGACCGTGTGATGGTGCCTCCCCACAGCGCCTGCTCGGAGGAGGCGCTGCGGGCGGCGTTCGCGCTGGGGATCGAGGCGGCGTGCCTCAACCAGTCCTACCCCTGGCGCGAAGGCCTGCCGGCTCCCACGCCGCTGGGCGAGTGGCACCCCGCGGAGCTGGTGGCGGGCGGGCTGCCGATGCTGTTGCGCAGCCCGCTGGTGGACCCGCGGGAGGACCTCGCCTTTCGCGCGCTGCTCGGCCAGCCGCTGATTCTCTACGGGCACCACTGGGACTTCGCGGACGGCCTGGACATCCTGGCGCAGGCGGCGCGGGACATCAACGCCCTGGGGGAGGTGCGGTGGGGCCCACTGGGCTCGGTCGCCCGCAGCGGCTACGCCACTCGGCGGGTGGGAGAGACCCTGTTCGTGCGGCTGCACGCCCGCAGGATCGCGATCGAGGTGCCCGCGGGAGTGCGCGAGCTGCGCGTCTTCGCCCATGAGCCGCTGGGGGGCGCCGGCTGGCAGCGGCTCGCCCACGGGGGGAGCGTCGCGAGCATGGCCTTCGAGGATGGCCTGGGGGCATCGGAGCCGCTGCCCGTCGAGGCGCCCGGCAGGATCGAGCTGACGCTGATCGCGGATCGTCCCCTGAATCCCGCCGAGGTCCCCGCGCGCGCCCCCCGGCCGTGGCCGCTGATCCGGCGGGTGATGGTCGAGGGCCGCGACCGCGTGCAGGGGTTGCGCTGATCGCGTGCCCGGCCGCAGCGTGAAGCGGGAGGGCATTTTGGGTCGCATCCGCGCAGGCCGGGCGGCCACCGAGGGCAGTGTGCGCGGAGCCTCCGTGCTCCGCGTCGAGCGCGCGTGTGCGGCTCTACGCCCGGCGCCTGATCCAGAACCCGCCGGGACGGACGGTCTGCGGATCGAAGGAGGGGATGGCCCGCTTGAGCGCGTCGGGAGCGGCGCGCGCGAGGGCGTAGTTGGGCAGCACCACCTCGAAGTCGTTGTTGAAGGCGAGGAACGCCTGCAGCAGGTACTGCTCGGCCCAGGCGCGGCGCTCCCCCACGACCCAGTCCCGGGGGTACTCGTAGGGCAGGAAGACGTCGTGCACGTGGATGCTCACGCCGGGGGCGAGGCGGGGAAGGATCTCCAGGAAGATGTGGGTCACGTCGCCACCGGTGCGCACGGTGTGGGTGGTGTTGACGAACAGGACGTCGCCGGCCCGCAGGGCGGCGAACCGGGCGGGGTCGAGGTCCTCGGCGCGAATCGGGTGGGTGGTGGCGCTCTGAACGGGGCCCATGGGGCTGGCCTGGTAGGGGAAGGGGTCGAAGACGGTGTGCTCCAGCGGGCTGCCCTCCCGCGCGTTGGCGAGGGCGGCGAGGTGGATCACGTGAGTGGAGGCGCCAGAGCCGAGCTCGTGCACACGCTCGGGCTTGAGGTGGCGCAGGATCGCGTAAAGGGTCTCGGCGTTGACGGACTCGTAGGAGTTGTTGCGCAACCAGAAGTGCCGCGGCTCGGCAGAGGGCGGGAGCCCACCCGGCTCGGGGGGGTGCAACGGTGGGTGGAACTCTGCGAGGTAGGGAAGCAGGGGCCCGTTCAGCAGCGCGAGGGCGTCCTCGAGGCGCAGATCGACGCCCGGCAGCTCCGAGGGACCGTCCCACAGGCTCGGGGGTAGATCCTCGACGATCGGGATGGGGCTGTAGAAGTGCCGGCGGGTGAGCTGGTAGCCGACCGGCTTGAGCGCCCGCTGGGCGAGCGTCTCAGCGGGTCGGCGCAGGCGCCCAAGGCTTCTCTTTACTGCCACGCGGGAAGCGTACTCGGCTGGAAGATCGCCTCCGCCCGGGACGTTTTAAGGGTGGTGACCGAATCGCTGCTCGACCGGCCGGCTCCCACCACCCGCGGCGAGGAGGGCGGCGTCCCCACGGTCGGCAGCGTCCCCACGGTCAGCGTGATCGTGCCCTGTTTCAACTACGGCCACCTCCTGGAGGGCTGCCTGGCGAGCGTCCTCTCACAGGAGGGCGTCGAAGTGCGGGTGCTCGTCATCGACGACCGCTCCACCGACGCCAGCGCGGAGGTCGGCAGGCGTTTGGCCGACCGCGACGAGCGCGTCGAGTTTCGCCCGCACACCGAGAACGCGGGTCTGATCGCCACTGCCAACGAGGGGCTCGAGTGGGCCCCTGGGGAGTACGTGGTCCTGCTGTCCGCCGACGACCTGCTCGTGCCCGGCTCCCTGCGGCGGGCCACGGAGGTCATGGCCAAGCACCCCAACGTGGGGATGGTCTACGGGAAGACCCTCCTCGCGGCTGAGGGCAGGCCGCTCCCGGAGCCCTCCGGCCGCTGGCGCGCCACGAAGGTGTGGTCGGGAGCCGAGTGGGTTCGCATTCGCTGCCGCTCGACCTATAACTGCATCTCCTCTCCCGAGGTCGTGGTACGCACCTCCGTGCAGCGGGCCGTGGGGGGCTACGACCCCGCGTGCCACCACTCGAGCGATCTGAACATGTGGCTGCGCATCGCCGCGGTCGCCGACGTCGCGTACGTCCGCGGTGTTCCCCAGGCCGTCTACCGCGTCCACTCCGACAGCATGTTGCGTAGCGAAGCGAGCACGATGGTCGACCTACGCGAACGCCGAGTCGCCTTCGACTCGTTCTTCGCCTCCCGCCCCGCGCGCCCCGAGGGACTCGACCAGCCGCGGACTGGCGGTATGGGGTCAGGCGGGCTGTGGACCGACCAACTGCAGAGGGCGGTCGCGCGCACCCTGGCCCGCCAGGCGCTGTGGCGGGCGAGTCGCGCCGTCGATCAGGGCGCCGCGGAGGAGGTTGTGCAGGAGCTGACGGGATTCGCGCTGGATGTGTACCCGGAAGCCCATCGTCTGCGCGAGTGGCGGGGGCTGCGGCTACGCCAGTGGATTGGCGCCGGACGCTCCCGCGGCTTCCTCCCATTCCTCGCCACGGGCGCCGCCCATCGCCTGCGCTCCCACGCCATCCGTATGCGCTGGAGGTTGCGGGGGATATGAGCTCGCTTCCCGTCCGCGAGCGCCCAATGGCCTGCACACGCGCTTCTCGGAGGTCCGGGTGCAGGATATGAGCCGCCTGACTGCCCTCGAGCGCGCCCGCCAGACGCGGGCGCTGCTGCGCAGAGAAGGGTATGCCGGCGTGGCCGCCCGCCTGCTCGACCGCACCTCGCGGTGGATCTCCCCCGCGGGGGAGGGGCGGCTGCTCGTGGCGCGCCACGATCTCGTGCGGGCGGCGGAGGTCGCCGCCTGCGGCTGGAAGCTCCCGCCGCCGCTGCCCCTACGCGACGGGGAGCCGCTCAGCGTGGCCTGGGTCTGCGCCCCCCCGGGAGAGGGGGCGGGAGGGTTCACGACCCTCTTCCGACTGGCGTCCTCGCTCGAGCGGGCGGGACACCGGTGCACCGTCTACCTCCACGACCGCCACGGGTGGTCGCTCGAGCGCCACCGCCAGAAAATACGGGCCTGGTGGCCCTCCCTGCAGGCGGAGATCCGCGACGCTGCCGCGGGCATCGAGGACGCCCACGCGATCTTCGCCACCTCCTGGGAAACCGCCTATCCCGTCCTCACGTCCCCCGCGCGGGGTGCGCGCCTCTACCTGGTGCAGGACCACGAGCCCTCCTTCTACGCCGCCGGCAGCGAGTCCCTGCTCGCGCAGGCCACCTACGGATTCGGGTTCCACGGCGTGACCGCCGGGCCCTGGCTCGCGCAGATGCTGGAGCGCGACTACGGGATGGCCGCCCACCACTTCGACTTCGGCTGTGACCTCGATCGCTACTGCCTGGACCCCGCCGCCGAGCGCACCGGAGTGTGCCTGTACTCGCGTCCCTCCACCCCCCGTCGCGCCTTCGAGCTCGCGGTGGCGGCCCTCGACCTGTTCGCCGAGCGCCACCCCGAGGTTCCCATCCACCTCTACGGCGAGTCCGTCCGCGGCCTGCCGTTCGCCGCCGTGGACCACGGCCTGCTCACACCCGAGGAGCTGGGCGGCCTCTACAACCGCTGCGTCGCCGGGCTCGTGCTCTCCGCCACCAACGTCTCCCTGGTGCCCCACGAGATGCTCGCCGCGGGCTGCGTCCCCGTCGTCAACGACGCTGAGCACAACCGCGTTGTGCTCGACAACCCCGAGGTGGCCTACGCCCCCGCAACGCCGTTCGATCTTGCCAACGCGCTCGCCTGTCTCGTTCGACCGGCCCGCCGCCGAGCGTCGTGCGGCGGCCGAGGCGGCCTCCGCGAGCGTGCAGGGAGCATCCTGGGAGGACGCCGGCGCGCTTGTCGAGCGGGTGATCCGCGAGGTCGTCGAGTCGGCCGGACAGGGGCCTGCGCCCACAGAAGCGGCCGCGGCGGGGGCGGCGCCCACAGATGCGACGTCGGCAAGTCCTGTCCCAGCAGGCGGGGCATCCACGAGCGCGAACCCCTCTGGCGCGTTGCTTGGATGAACCTGCGAGAACCCGTCCCAACCGACGCGATGACCCAGCGACTGCTTCTCATCTCCCCCATCCGCAACGAGGCGGCCCACATCGAGCGCATCGCGGAGGCCGTGGCGCGGCAGACACGTCCACCGGACCTGTGGGTGCTCGTTGACGACGGCTCCACCGACGGCACCCCGGAGATCCTCGCGCGGCTGGCCGAGCGGATCGGCTTCGTGCGGGTGCTCGACGGGTCCAAGCGGACCCGCAAGGATCCTGTGGCCGATCGGCTGGCGCTGGCCGCCGAGGTGAGGGCCTTCAATCAGGGGCTGGACAGCGTCGAGTGGCGCTCCTTCACCCACATCGCCAAGCTCGACGGCGACACCGAGCTGCCCCCGCACTACTTCGAGCGCATCCTGGGGGAGTTCGAGCGCGACCCCCAGCTCGGCCTCGCGGGTGGCCTGTACGCCGACCCCGACCCCAACGGCGACGGTGAGGGCGAGAGCTGGAAAACGATGCGGATGCCCACTGAGCACCACGTGCCGGGCACCCTGAAGTGCTACTCGCTCGCCTGCTTCACCGATATCGGGGGTATGCAGGAACGACTCGGGTGGGACACGATCGACGAGACCTACGCGCGTATGCGGGGCTACCGCACGCAGGCGTTCGCGGATCTGGTCGCCCTGCACCACCGTCCCTTCGCGAGCGCCGACGGCACGCTGCGGGGCCGCGCTCGGCACGGGGAGTGCGCGTACATCGTCCACTTCACGCTCCCCTGGGTAACCCTGCGGGCGTTCAAGGTGGCGGGGACGCCGCCGCGGGGGCTCTCCGGTGTGGCGTTCCTCTACGGCTACCTGCGCTCGGCCGTGCGCCGCATTCCGCGGGTGGAGGACCCGGAGTTTCGCCAGTTTGTCAGGCGCGAGCTGCGCGCGCGGATGCTTGGTGCACTCCGCCGGCGGGGCGTCTCGGGGCGCGCGCCGGCACGCCCTTATCCGGCGTAGTCCCCGTCAGCTCACTCGACGGCGGCCACAGGCTCACTCCGGGGCCCGCTTCGGGGCTTCAGGGTGAGGGCGCTTCGGAGCCTCAGGGTGAGGGCTCCGGGACAGATTTCAGTGTGCCGTCCCAGAAGTTGCCCGACCAGGTGGTCACGGCGTTGTTGAAGTACGCGCCGATGCCGTAGTAGCCGCTTTCGGGGTAGTACTTGTTGCTGAAGCGGTTTCCGGTCACCGTTACCGGTCCATTGACGGCGCCGCAGCCGCCTGTGGTGCAGCTCGCGCCGCCATAGAGGGTGTAGCCCCCGCCGGCCAGCAGGTTGTTGGTGATCGTCAGCGTGGTCTGATTCCCGAAGTCGGTACTGGCGAACACCGTCGCGGTCTGTCCCTGGGGGTTGAGCATCGTGTCGTGGTTGACGATTAGCGGTCCTTCCCCGCCGCCGTAGTAGATGTCCTCGTAGTGTTCACCGGAGATCACAGCGGTGACGTCGAAGAAGGAGTCAGTGATCGTCCCGGGGCCGTTGAGGCACTCACCGCAGTTGTAGAGGTAGGAGTGCTCGATCTTCGTGGAGGAGTTTTTGTTGAAGACGCAGTACTGAGAGCCTTTGCCTTCGCCGTGGCAGGTGACGTGATCGATAACCGTGCCGGTGACGCCAGGAGCGATGTAGATGCCACGGTTGCCACTGCCGGAGCTGGCGATGACTTCGTCGTCTACCACCGTCGTGTTGTTCGCCTCGACCAGGATTTCGCCGGTCACCGCGAGATCCTTGACCGTGGTTCCTGCGGCGGTCACGGAGACGTCTCCTGACCGCGGGGTGAGCGTGGTGCCCGCGGGCACGCCGGTGTTGGTGGCGTCCGGGTAGCCGCACGAGCTGGGGTCGTTGATGCAGTTGGTCTGCTGCCCGCCTTCTGCTTTGGTGACGGCTGCTGTCGGGGCGCTCGTGGCCGATTCGGACCCGGCGCTGTTATGCGCGGTGACCACGATGTCGAGTGTGTGTTCCACGTCGGCGGTGACGGGGGTGTAGGTCGAGCCGGAGGCACCTGTGATGTTGGTTGCGCTGCGCTGCCACTGGTAGGTGTAGGTGATCGGTGTGGTGCCGCTCCAGGTGCCGTTGTGCGCCGTGAGGGTCTGACCCACCTGGGCGGCGCCGCTCACAGTGGGCGCGGAAGTGTTGCTCGGGGGGGTCGGTGGCGGCGGAGGCGGCGGTTCGGGTTCGACGGTGACGTTGTGCTCCACGGTGGCGGTCCGGCCGAGCAGGTCGGCGACCAGCAGGCGCATGTACTTGGTGCCGGCGCTCGAAAACTTCAGCGAGATGGTCTGTCCGCTGCCGAGCGGGAACTGTGGCGGGATCGGCTGGACGGGGCTGCCGTCGTTGGACCATTCATAGGTGCACGGGCCGTCGGGGCAGGTGGAGCCGGTGGCGTCGAACTTGACCGACTGCCCGACTTCCGGCGAGGTGGGGCTGTAGGTGAAGCTCGCCGTGGGAGCCGGTGGAACGGCTTCGTTGGTGACGACTGCCGTTTGGGCGCTTGTGGCCGATCCCGATCCGGCGCTGTTGTGCGCGGTGACCACGACGTCGAGTGTGTGTTCGACGTCGGCGGTGACGGGGGTGTAGGTCGAGCTGGTGGCGCCGGCGATGTTGGCTCCTTCGCTCTGCCACTGGCGGGTGTAGGTGATCGGTGTGGTGCCGCTCCAGGTGCCGTTGTGCGCTGTGAGGGTCTGACCCACCTGGGCGGTGCCGCTCACGGTCGGGACGGCGGTGTTGGTTGGTGGGCTTGGTGGCGGCGGGGGAGACTGTTCGGGTGAGACCACGACGTTTTGCTCGGCGGTGACAGTCTCACCCAGTACGTCGGTGAGGAGCAGGCGCACGTACTTCGTGGCGGCTTCGTGGAACGTGAAGGTCATGGTCTGTCCGCTGCCGAGCGGCCACTGTGCTGGTAGCGGCTGGGTGGGGCCGCCGTCGTCGGACCATTCGTAGGTGCAGGGGCCGTCGGGGCAGGTGGAGCTGGAGGCATTGAACTCGACGGGCTGTCCGACTTGCGGGGATGCGGGGCTGTAGGTGAAGCCCGCCGTGGGAGCGGGCGGTGGTGGAGGCGGTTCGGGCGAGACCACAACGTTGCGCTCGACGGTCGCGATTCTGCCCAGTACGTCGGTGAGGAGCAGGCGCACGTACTTCGTGGCGGCTTCGTGGAACGTGAAGGTCATGGTCTGTCCGCTGCCGAGCGGCCACTGTGCTGGTAGCGGCTGGGTGGGGCCGCCGTCGTCGGACCATTCGTAGGTGCAGGGGCCGTCGGGGCAGGTGGAGCTGGAGGCATTGAACTCGACGGGCTGTCCGACTTGCGGGGATGCGGGGCTGTAGGTGAAGCCCGCCGTGGGAGCGGGCGGTGGTGGAGGCGGGTCCGCGAGTGCGCTCGAAGCGTAAAACGGCGAGAGCGAGCGCTTGTGGAGGGCTGGCGGCGTCTTGGACCGGCCGGAGCGGTGATGCACAGCTGCGCATTTCACGGACAGACGGTGCTTCGCTTGCCGCTTGTTCGCAAGCGCATCGTGCCCGTGTTTCGGTTTGCGGGCTACGCAGCGAGTGTGTTTGGTGGACCTGCGGTGGGCTTTTCTCGCACGGGCCGTGTTCTTGTGTGACCCGTGAGCGCTCGCGACGAACCCATACGCACTGACTATCGCAGTAGCGCTCAGGACGACGAGAATCGTCGTAGTTCTCAGCGAAGCTAGCATCCGTGCCGCCATGCAGGTGGGTGGCGGACTGGCACTGGGCGGAGACTCTACCGCATACGGACCCGGTGTGCTGAGGTAACCGACAAACATGCGTGCGGGCGCCAGTTCAACCCCGGGCTATTCGGCTCTGTGGTACTCCATTCGACTTCCAAGCGCCGGCCAAAACTTTCGTGCGAGCGGTGGCCTGCTCCAGGCGTTTTGTATACGTGCTCAGCAGGGGCGTAATCGTGATCCCGCCTACGACCAGGTCGACGGGACCCTGGCTGGACGCGACGCGCGCGACGTCGCTGCAGCGGATCGCCAACCGCCCGATCGTGTGCCACGTGCTCGATGCGCTCACGGCGGCGGGGGTGGACGAGATCGGAGTGCTGGCGCCCTCCGATCTCGTGGAGGAGATCGAGACCTGCATCGCGGGAGCCGGGCCGGGCGTCGAGGTGCACTACCTGGCGTATGATGCGCAGGTTGACACTGCAGGTGCGGTGCACGCGATCAGGCGGTTCGTGGATGGCGCTCCGACGATCCTGCACCGCTCCGACGGGCTGCTGGGCCAGCCGCTCGACCCGTTCCTCGAACTACTGCGCGAGGAGGGCTCCGACATCGTGCTGCTCGTCGCCCAGGGCGCCCGCAACACCGAACGTATGGGGCCGGCCACGCAGCGCATGTTGCGCGTGGCGGAGCTCGATCCCGCCAGCGCGGGGCTCGGGATGGCGGGCGTGTGCGTGCTCGGGCCGGGCGCGCTCGACGATCCGCGACACGCCGAGGTGTGCTCGGCGGAGCTTGAGCTGGGGGCCATCGCGGAGTCGCTGATCGCGCGCGAGGGCACTCGCCTGCAGGTGCGAGTGGTGCGCGAGTGGCGGGCCTTCGCCGGTGAGGCGAGCGACTTGCTCGACATGAACCGCGCGCTGCTCGATGGGCTGGAGCACCGGGTGTCGGCGGTGCAGCGGGATGGCAATCGCTTCGAGGGGCGCGTCTTCATCGATGCGACGGCGTCGGTGACGTCGAGCGTCATCTGCGGTCCGGTGATCGTGGGGGCGGGCGCGTACGTGGCCGACTCCTACATCGGTCCGCACACCTCGATCGGCGAGCGGGTCCACGTCGAGGGGGTCGAGATCGAGCGCTCGATAGTCTTCGCGGGGGCCAGCATCATCCACGTGGGTGGGCGCCTGGTGGGGAGCGTGGTGGGCCGCGAGGCCCGGGTCTTCCGGGACTTCTCGATCCCGCGGGCGCTGCGCCTGCAGGTGGGAGACGGAGACGAGGTGGCGCTCTGCTGAGGTGGCGCTCTGCGGAGATGGCGCTCTGCCGAAAAGCGACCGCGGTGCTCGTCAAGCGCGGCGAGCGCGCGATCGGAGCTTGCGAGGAGCTCGCCAAGCTTGAGCGACGAGCCCCCTCGGTTGAGAGAGCTCGTCGCTGCGCATCCAACTGTCACTTCTCTCAGGATGTTTCCTGCCGCCGACCTCTCAGGGCTGCGGCACCGATTTCAGGCTGTTGTCCCAGACGTTGCCCGACCAGGTGGTCACGGCGTTGTTGAAGTACGCGCCGATGCCGTAGTAGCCGCCTCCGGGGTAGTACTTGTTGCTGAAGCGATTCCCGGTCACCGTAACCGGACCCTTGACGGCACCGCAGCCGCCTGTGGTGCAACTCGTGCCGCCATAGAGGGTGTAGCCCCCGCCGGCCAGCAGGTTGTTGGTGATCGTCAGCGTGGTCTGATTCCCGAAGTCGGTACTGGCGAACACGGTAGCGGTCTGTCCCTGGGGGTTGAGCATCGTGTCGTGGTTGACGACTAGCGGTCCTTCGCCACCGCCGTAGTAGATGTCCTCGTAGTGTTCACCGGAGATCACAGCGGTGACGTCGAAGAAGGAGTTGGTTATCGTTCCGGGGCCGTTGAGGCACTCGCCGCAGTTGTAGAGATAGGAGTATTCGATCTTCGTGGTGGAGTTTTTGTTGAAGACGCAGTACTGAGTTCCTTTGCCGGCGCCGTGACAGGTGACGTGATTGAGCACTGTGCCGGTGACTCCAGGAGCGATGTAGATGCCGCGATTGCCACTCCCTGCACTGGAAATGACTTCATCGTCTTCCAGGGTCGTGTTGTTCGCATCGACGGCGATCGCGCCGGTCACGGCGAGATCCTTGACGGTGGTGCCCGCTTTGGTAACAGACAGTTCCCCCGATTGCGAGGTCAGTTTGGTGCCTGCCGGTACCCCGGTGTTGGTGGCGTCGGGATATCCGCATGAGCTGGGGGTGTTGATGCAGTTGGTCTGCGTCGCGGGTGGTTCGCTCGGAGGCGGTTCGGTTTTCGGTGGTTCTTTTTCGGTGGGCGGTTCACTTGGAGGAGGTTCGGTTTTGGGCGGTTCTTTTTCGGTGGGGGGTTCGCTCGGGGGCGGTTCAGCGGAGACCGCGACGTTGTGCTCGACGGTAGCGGTGCGGCCCAGGGCGTCAGTGACGACCACACGCACATGCTTGGTGGCTACTTCGTGGAAGGTGAATGACATCGTCTGCCCACTGCCGAGCGGCCAGAGCACCGGTAGTGGCCGGGTGGGGCCGCCGTCGTCGGACCATTCGTAGGCGCAGGGACCGGCGGAGCAGGTGGAGCTCGTACCGTTGAAGGTGACGGCGTGGCTGACCACGGGCACGGCGGGGCTGTAGGTAAACCCGGCCGTGGGAGCGGCGGGTGGGGTGGGAGGAGTGGGTTCGACGGGCGGGGCGGGGGGAGTGGGTTCGACTGGCGGAGTGGGGGGAGTCGGTTCGACCGGAGGCGGCGGGTCCGTGGGGGGCGTGAGTTCGACGGGTTCGGGGGGTTCCACGGGCAGGGCGTTGAGCGTCCCGGTGAGGTAGGCGGAGATCGGGCAGGTCGAGTAGGCGGTGCCGGTACTCCAGGAGGCGGGCAGGGCGCCGAGGTTGGTCTGGGCGCTGGTCTGGGCTTGGCAGGGCCCGTTCGCGCGGTCGCGATAGTGCAGTGTGCCGCCGGTCCCGAGCACAGCGAGCCAGTAGGTTGAGCCGGAGGCCAGCTGGACGGGGGCGACAGATGCCGTATTCCACGCGCGGGACGCGGGGTGCGCGGCGACGCCCGAGGTGAGCAGCGAGCCGGGGTGGCCGCCGGCGTTGGTGTAGAGACCCACGATCAGGCTTCTGGCGGTGTTGCGGTAGCCAACGTAGACATGCACGGTCCCGGCGGCGCCCGAGGTGGTGGCAACGAAGGGGAACGCTTCGGCTTCTCCCGCGCGCACGCTGTCTCCCTGAGCCTCTACGGCTTCGTTGCCAAGCAGCAGCACGGTCGCCGCGGTGGTCGCGTCGCGGACGGTGGCGCTCGCCCCGCGGATGGTGGCGGCCTTGCTGCGGGAGCGATGGTGTCGTCCAGGTCGGGAGTGGCCGGCTACGCGAGAGTGGGCTGCATGCTTTGTTTCATGGTGAAAGGGGCTTGCGCCGAGAGCCGACGTGGTGGCGAAGACGAAGAGAGACAGTAGGAGTAAGGCGACGGCAGCGACAAGCGTGCGAGACTTGGATTTGAGCATCAAGGACCCTCCTGGCGGGGACGTGGGAGCGCGGTCCGATGAAGCTCGACGCGCCGTGGTGGCTTCTTAACCTCTTTGCGGGGCGGCTAAACGTTCCGTCCACCCAGGATCGAAATTTCCGTAGATTAGGACTTCACTGGAGTGACCGAAGGGACGACGAGAGCGTCGTGCCGATGGGACGACGCCGGCTCGGTGGGGCGATCGAAGCCCGCGGAGCGCGCCGGCAGGTCCGCGAGCGGCGGGAGATTCCTCTATTTTCCGGACGTGACCTCTCAAGACGGCGCGCTGCGCGTCGTGATCGCAGACGACCATCGCCTCTTCCGCGATGGCCTGCGCGGCACGCTCCAAGAGGCCGGCATGGCGGTTGTCGGCGAGGCGAGCGACGGTGCGGAGGCGGTCGCTCTCACGCGCGAGCTGGCCCCCGACGTGGTGGTGCTCGACCTCAACATGCCGGGGGTCTCGGGCCTGGACGCGCTGCGCCAGATCGAGCGGAGCAGCCCGAACGTCCAGGCTGTGGTCCTGACGGTCTCCGCAGCGGACACCGACGTGCTGGCGGCGCTGGCGGCGGGAGCGTGCGGATACCTGCTCAAGGACACGCGCGCGGACCGGCTCGCCGACGGCATCAGGCAGGCGGCAGAGGGACATATGGTGCTCTCCGGCGAGGTGGCGCGGGCGTTGACGGCCTACGTGCGCGCCGGCGCCGAGACGGCGGTTGTCGAGGCTGCGATCGCGGAGGCGGCGGCGGAGAAGCGGGAGGTGGAGGGGGAGCTCCCCGCGCTCACCCCGCGCGAGGAGGAGGTCCTGCGTCTGATCGCGGAGGGCGCCGACAACATCGCGATCGGCCTGGAGCTCTCGATCAGCCCACACACGGTCAAGCAGTACGTGACCAACATCTTCGAGAAGCTAGGGGTGCGCAGCCGCGTGCAGGCCGCGGTGTACGCGGTGCGGGCGGGGCTGGTCTGATCAGGCGATCGCGGGCGGAGCTGGTGATCAGGCGATAGCGGGCAGGCTGGTGATCAGGCGATCGCGCGCAGAGCCTCGTCGCGGCCGTCGGCGCCGAGCTTGGCGGCGCCGGCTGAGATGTGGCGGCGCACGGTGATGGGAGAGAGCGAAAGGCGCTCGGCGATCTCCACGGTGGAGAGGCCGGAGCGCAACATGCGCATGATCTCGGACTCCCTCGCGGTGAGCTCGACGCCGCCTGCACGCACTGGGGCGCGGCCCGGGGCGGGGAGCTCGCGCATCTCGTGGAGCATCCGCCCGACGAACGTCCGCGGGAGCGCGGCCTCGCCCTTAAGCACTCCGCCCAGCGCCGCGGGGAGGCGGTCGGGGGCCATGTCCTTGGGCAGGTAGCCCCTCGCGCCGGCGCGCAGCGCGGCGAGCAGGTCCTCGGCGCTGGCGGAGACGGTAAGCATCACCACGGCGGTGGCCGGCGCGAGCTTGGTGAGTCTGGCGGCGGCCTCGATCCCGCCGCCGCCGGGCATACGGATGTCGAGCAGGCAGATGTCGGGCCGCTCGCGCAGCACCGCCTCCACCGCGCCGTCGCCGTCGCCCGCTTCGGCGAGCACCCGAAAGCCGCCGCGCATCAGCGCCATCCGCACGCCCAGGCGGATCGGTGGGTGGTCGTCCGCGATCACGACGGTGGGCGCGGCGTTCATGGCAGGACGGCCTCCACCGTGGTGCCTCCGCCGCTGCCGCGGCCCACGTGCACGGCGCCGCCGAGCGCGTGGGCGCTGTGGCGCATGCTCGCCAGCCCGAAGCCCTCGCCGGCAGGGGCTTCGTCGAATCCGCGGCCGTCGTCGCGCACCGTCAGTCGCCACTGGCCGACGTGCTCGAGGACCACTTCGACGGTGCTCGCGCTGGCGTGCTTGACGGCGTTGGTGACGGCCTCGCGGGCGATGTGCACGAGCGCGTGGCGGGTCGGCTCGTCGAGCTCCGCCGTGGACGGCACCTGTTCGGCGTGGAACGCCAGCGGGGTGTGACGGGCGGCGGCTCGCACGCTCGCCTCGACGGCTTGGGCGATCGGCCTGGTGTCGTGCTCGGCAAGCCCGCTGACCATGTCGCGGGCACCCGCGAGCGCGCGTTCGCCGGCGCTCACGATGGTGCTCGCCTGCGATCCGCGCGCGGGGTCGTCGACAAGCGTGCGCGCGTTGGCGAGAGCGAAGGAGAGGTCCTGCATGATCAGGTCGTGGACGTCCGCCGCCATGCGGCGCCGCTCGCGCGCGAGCAGGTGCGCGGCGGAGCGGCGTTCTGCCAGCGACCACTCCACGCAGGCGCACGCGAGCACCGCGCCGGCGACCAGGTCGGAGGCCGCGACGATCGCCATTGCGCCCGCGAGGAACAGGACGGTTGGCCGCGGACGCCGCCAGAAGCGGTCGAAGAACAGGACGGCGGCCAGCGCGGACAGCAGCCTGATTGCGGCCTCGACGGCCACCTGGCCGCCGGTGGCGGATGACTCCAGGCGCGCCCACGGTCCGAACGCGTCTGCGAGCACCGCGAGCAGCATCACCACCAGGGCCGCCGCGAGGGCGGGTGCGGGAATCGCCGCGCGGAGTGGGCCATACGAGATCGCACCGCGAAGTCGATTCGGCGGTGTGGGGGGGCGCGGGGTCCGCTCCCCCGGCGCGGGCGCGGGCGCGGTCCGTCCGTTGCGGAGCGCGGTGCGTTCGATCGTGACCGGCGCGGCGTGGACTCGGCCTCGATTACTGCCTGCGATGATCATCCATGTTCCTCGCTGTCCTCCACATCCCCACTCATCCGGGGAGGTATGTCGTTGAGAGTTCAGAATGGTTCCGCGAGCTTGACGCATCGGCGGCTACTCGGCGCCACATACGCACGCAGAACGTCATGCGAACTCCAGCTATCCTTGCCTCTGTCGCTGTCCATCTCTTTTGCGCTGCTAGTACTTATTGTAGACCTTTCAACCGCAATTTGCAGCCAAATCTATGGTATGGACGCAAATTTTGCGGCGTATTACTGAGCGCGGGCGATCTGCGGTGAGAGGGTCTGGGGCGGGACGTTGTGTAAGCGAGAATGTCTCCGACCCCGATCGAGGACAGCTCGGCGCCAGGCCGTGACCTGGTGTCAACCGTCCGGGAAGGGCGCGATTGGCACGCCGTGGTCGCGCTCGCGCATGCCCAGCTCATAGACTGCGCCATACGCGGTTCGCAGCGTGCGCGCGGAGCGCCCGGGACGGCGTACGGTGAGAGTGAGAGCGGCGATCGAGCAGTTGCTCACGTCGTGCCCCCCGCCGTCGGGGTCGGCGTAGCGCCAGCCGGCGAGCGCCTCGCGGGGAGCCTGCGCGTGCGCCTCGACCACGAGCCCCCCGGCCCCGGGCAGCGAGAGGGCGCAGCGCTCGGGGCTCTCCGCGACAAGCAGCCCGCGCGCGCCGAGGCCACCCAGCCGGTGGCGCTCCCCGTCGAGGTGGAGCGCGCCGTTGGCGACCCAGGGGGTGGTGCGCCCCGCCATGCGCACCCGCCCGAGCGCCACGTCGAGCCACGCCTCGGGATCCTCCTCGAAGCCGACGCCGTGCAGCCAGATCCAGCGCTCGGCGTGCTCGGCGCCCCAGTTGTGGCCGACCATCCCGCGCCAGCCCTCGAGTGCGATCGTGCGCGAGGGCTGGGAGGGCTGGGAGGGCTGGGAGGGCTGGGAGGGCTGGGAGGGCTGGGAGGGCTGGGAGGGCTGGGAGGGCTGGGAGGGCTGGGAGGGCTGGGAGGGCTGGGAGGGCTGGGAGAGCGGGGAAAGCGGGGAGGGCTGGGAGGGCTGGGAGGAGGGCGAGGGTGGGGCGGCCGTGGAGTGGGGGGAGGGTGGGCCCGGCAGCTCGAGTAGCCCCTCGAAGCGCGCCGCGGGCGCAGGGCTCGTGAGCTTCGTGCGGGGCAGCGGGGCGCGGTAGAGGAAGGCACGCGGAAGGTGGCGCAGCTCGGGATCGCGCGAGGCGAACCCCAGCGACCAGCGGGCCTCCCCGCAGGCGCCCTCCGCGCGCGCGGGGCCCAGGTGGGAGTCGCCCACCGCGATCCACCCGCCAGCAGGGACTGAAAGCTCGTCGGTAGTGAGCTTGTGCATGAACGGCCGCTCGCGGGCGCCGTCGAAGAGGGTGAACCACACCGAGCCTCGGGGAAGGTGCCCGCCCCGCTTGTGCACGGTGTAGCGAATCCACACCCCGAGGGGCCGATCGGGGGCGACGGCGCGCAGGTAGAAGGACTCGTACATCCCCGCGCGTCGCGGTGCGTCGGGGAATACCGCGTGGACGTCGGGCTGCCGCATGGACTGCAAGTATCCCGGGTGTGGACCGCGACCCGCTCGTCAAGCTCCCCCCGGCGCTCGCCCACTTCGGCTCGGAGCCCTCCGCGCACAGGGCGCGCTTCCTGCTGGGAATCGACGGAGGCGCGACGAAGACGCTCGCAGCCGTGCTGGACGTCGAGCACGGAGCGCTGCACCTGGGGCACGGGGGGCCGAGCAACCAGGACGCGGTCGGGGTGCAGGCCGCGGGCAAGGCACTGTTCGATGCGGCCGACGGGGCGCTCGCGGGGGCGGGCATCGAGGACGCCCAGCTGGACGCGGCGGTACTGGCGGTGGCGGGCACGGACACAGACGCGGTGATCGCGCACGTGCGCGAGGAGCGCTCGAAGGAGTGGATCGTGGTGGGCGACGTGGTGGGGGCGTGGGCGACGGCGACCGGCGCGCGGCCAGGGGTGGGGGCGATCTCGGGCACGGGCAGCAACGTGTTCGGCGTGGGTCCCGACGGGCTCGCGTGGCGGGCGGGCGGCTGGGGCCACCTGCTGGGCGACGAGGGCTCGGGGTACTGGCTGGGCGTGCAGTCGATCAAGGCGGCGCTGCGCGACCGCGAGCGCTCGGGCCCCGAGACGGCGCTGAGCGAAGCGGCGGTCGAGTTCTTCGACGCCCCCAGCGTGGAGGCGCTGGCGGCGGGGGTCTACAGCAGGCCGCTCACCAAGAGCGAGATCGCGGCGTTCGCGATCGAGACGGCGGCCCTCGCGGAGCGGGGGGACGCGGTGGCGCGCGAGCTGTACGAGCGCGGGGCGGCGGAGCTGGGGCAGCAGATCGCCGCGGTGATCCGCCAGACGGGCCTTCAGGGTGCCTTCCCGGTGGGGCTGATCGGCAGCGCGTACAAGGCTGGCGAGGTGTTCGTGGACCCCCTCACGCAAGCAATCCACGCGCTGGCCCCAGAGGCGCGGGTGGCTGTCGTGGAGATGGCTCCGGTGGGCGGCTCGCTGCTGCTCGCCGCGCGCGCATGCGGAGCGGAAGAGGCGCTGGCGGGGATCGGCATCGCAACGCTGATCGAGGAGGCGCTGGCGCAGCGGACGGGGTGAGCGCTCGGCGAGCGGAGCGCCTTTGCGTGCGATCAGTGGTGGGTCAAGCGAGAGGCCGGCTCAAAGTCCCCGTGCAGCACAAGGGGATCAAGGTCTGCCCCGTTGGGCCAAACGACGGTGCCGAGGTCGTCATCGACCCGTACCTTGCTGAAGAAATCGGGGTCCGCGAGCGGCTCGAAGACCGGCCCACGCAACTCTCCGGTCAGATCGACGTCGCGCGAACTGCCGTCGCTGAACCCCAGTCGGAGCCGGTAATGACCAAGCACCTCAGCTGACTTGACGCTCACGGGTACCACGTGCCCATGTTAGGGCAGTGGATCGATCGGCTCGGGGGTGGTTCCGTCCTGGACGTGCTGCCAGTCGGCCTCGAGCTCCTCATGGTGTAGGCCGGCCCACTCAGTGACGAGCTTCAGCGCTCGACTCGGGAGATTGCCCACGAGCACGGCATGGTCTCCGATGACCGCGAGCGAGTGGCGCAGCTCCGAGAGGACAAGCGGCGCAGGCCGCAGACCAACGTCGGCGATCCTCGCGCCCTCGCGCGTCACGCGCAGGACCGCGGGACGATCCGCGAGTGGCTTGTTGCTGAGGATCAACCCAAGCTCGCGCAACGCGCGAAGGCGGCGGTATGCCGCCCACTTGCCGTAGTCGTTCTCCTGTGGCCGCCAGAAGAAACGGCGCCCAACCAGCTCGGCCGTGACGACGCCATGCCGAGCCATCCATCGGAGGATTTCGCCGTCGCGCTCAGTGAGCTGCGGGCCGCGAACGCGCCGCCCCGCGGGTCGATGACCAGCGGGTGGTCGAGCCCCGTCAGGCTTGTCGTCGGGTGGCGTGTTCACGGCTCTAACCGCTCAAGCTATCGCGCTAGCTGGATGCGGCCCCGTCGCTTCTACCGTACTCCTGTCGGTTGTCGGCGAGTGCGACGTTCTTGAAACAGACCGCCCGAACGCGAAGATCATGCAGCCGGGTCGAACACGTAGATCGTGTGGTGGTCGCTATCGACCGTGTAAAGCTCGACGTTGAGGTCGCGCGTCAGCATGTCGATGTCCACGACCACGTATCTCGAGTCCGACTTCTCGGCGGCGTCGTACATGCCCGTTGACTCCGCGTAGTCCTCGGCGTATGCGCGCAGCGAATCCCATTCGCCACGGTATGCGTCCTCGAAGGACTGCATGTCGGTCACGTCCTGCGATTCGTCGTAGGAAAGCCATGCGCTGAAAGCGTCGCCATGCTCAGCGATGCCCGCCGCGATGGTTGCCACGCGCTCAAGCGATTCGTACTCGCCGAGACGTAGGGAGCCAAAGCCCTCATAGTCGTGGATCGCCCACTCCTCCGCGCCCGGCTGCGGTGACGCAGCGAGCATCCGTGCAACCGCTTCGTGCAGCTCCTCGGCGGACTGATCCGCGTCGATCCATTCGCCGTGCAGCCAGCCGTTGTTGTATGCCGCCAGGCAAGCGACGTAGATGCGAGGTTCGGTGCTCATCACACCGCCTCCCCGTCCACGGCCGGGGATGCGCCCCGGCCGAGGAACTGCACGCGGTTGGCGACGACCTCGACGTTGCGGCGCTCGCTGCCGTCCTTGGCGGTCCAGCTCCGCGGCTGGATGCGACCTTCGACGTGGATCAGGCGACCCTTGCGCATGTACTCGCAGACGACCTCGGCCGTGCGACCCCACACGACGACATCGTGGAACGTGGGCTCCGGGCCGTCGTTGACGGCGACGCGCAGAGTGGAGACGGCGCGTCCGCTTTTGGTGTGGCGGAGCTGCGGGTCGCGGGTCATGCGACCGATGAGGGTGGCGCGGTTGAGCGCCGGTCCCCGGCTCGTGCTGGGAGCGGGGCTGCTCTCGGGTGCGGGTGTTGCTGCGGGTTTCCTGCGGGGCATGTCGGTATGACCTCCTGTGAGTGGTTCGATACCGAGCGCCAAGCGGGCGGTGCCGCAGGCTGTCCACCCCGTAGGCCGGAGGGTCGGCCGGTATGGAGGGAGGCCGAAGGGGTTGACGGGCAAGGTCCGTCCGCTCAGCTACAGGGAGCGAAACGCGCTCAGGCGGTCAGAAAGAATCCGCGGGCAGCCCAAGCGGCCCATCCGTCACGTCAGCCAGCCACGCAGAGACGACGGGCTCAATCCTGCCGCGACGGTGCTTCAGGGTTCGCGTCTCCCAGCTCCCGCCTGCAGCCCCCTGCAGGCGGCGCCCACGACGAGCGCCACCGAGTTGCGGATCTGGCGCCCCAAAGTCGGCCAGCAGCGGCCAGCCGATCCCAGCCCAGAAGACGACCCCGACCGCCACACCCGCCCAGAACCCCAGGAAGACCACGAACACGTACCCGACCATGCCCGCGAGAGCAGTCAGGTCCAAGACGACGAAGATCGCTTTGGCGGTGTTCTTGTGCTGGCTCACGGGGTCATCATGCGGGTGCCGAGCCTTCAGGTAGACGGATGCGGTTCGGGAGTGCTTCGAGCCCGGAGGTGATTGCCGGGGCAGGGCACGACCGCACGAGCACTGGCATGGATGCCGTTCTCGAACGTGAAGGCAGCGGCGAACGGGAAGCCACCGTGCGAGCACCGTGGCGGTAGCTGGATGCCGCGGGGGTGGTACGGGATGTAACGACCCTGGCTGTATTCCCAATACGTGATGCGTTCGGGGCCGAGGGTCGTTGCGAACTTCGCCAAGATCGCGTCGGGCGCTTCGGGCAACGTCGGCACCAACGGCACATCGGTGGCGAGGTCGCCACCGAACGGCGCATCCGCGGGAAGTACGACACCGCGAAAGACCAATTCCGCAGAGACCGGCGTGTCTGCCTCCGCGTAGAAGAGAAGCCCAAGGTGTCCTTGCCGCAACGGCGCCATGAAGGTCGTCAGCCGTACTCCCTCGTACACGATGCGGGGACCAAAAGGAACCTCAACGAGACCGGAGCCGTAGCCCATGACGGAGGTCGAGGGGCAGCCCGGAGGCCCGTCCACTTCGAGGATCGCAGCTCGGCAGGTGGATAGGCCGAGGCCGCTGGTGCTGATGCCGAGGTTCGAGGGGTAGCGCAGTTCCATGACGCGAAGCGGGCTGGGCGTTTCGTGGTAGGCGATCGAGAAGGCGAACTTAATGGTCGTCCCGGCGCCCAACCGCTCGGGGCGAAGGCCGGCTTTGAGCGTGACCGTGGGCGTACCGGCCGCCGAGGCGGGCAGGCAGACGACGCAAGCGAGGACGGCCAAGATGGTCCGTCGTCCCGCGCTCGGCGTCGGCCGAGTGGTCATCAGTACGAGAGCTTCCCCGTGGTCTGGACAACCAAGGCGTCGTTGGCGTGACGGTTGACGACGCCGTAGAGGCCGCCGCTGCCGTGGGCGTGTGCGTAGCGGCCGGTGCCGTGGCTCACGGCGAGCGTCCCGCCGAAGCTGGAGTACGTGCCCGCGGAGTGCAGCCGGGCGGAGCCGTGGCCGGTGATCGACCCGCCGCCGCGGGGGTAGAAGACGAACGTGCCCATGACCGACGTGCCGACCATGAAGCGGACGTGGACCTTGCCGGGAAGCGCCCCGGTGGCGGGGCCTTCCTCTTCAAGCACTTCGCCTGCGGTGTTGACGAGGTGCAGGTGCGCTTCGTCGGTCACGTTGAGCGTTCGTGCGGCCCTCGCGCGCACCGATGATGCGTCAGCCGCGGCCACGCACGCGAGCAAGGCCAAGCCCAACAGGGCGGCAACGAACATAGATCGCCATGCGGGCAAGTTTGTTGTCTTGGGATATGTCCACATTCAGGAAACCTATAGGATGAGGGCGTATTCCGCAAATCAGAAACACGGCTGGTAGACGCCGACCGCGACGTGTAGGCTGCAATATCTGACGATCGTCTAATTCGAGTCCGTGGCTCAAGAGAAGAAGAAGCCGGAGTTGGGCAAGCGCTCGCCGCTGCGGGCGGCGGTGGTCGCTGTGCTGCTCGAAGGGCCGGGCTACGGCTACGAAATCGCCAGCCGCCTGAAGAAGCGGCTGGGGCCGAGCTGGCGCATCTACGCCAAACACCTCTACCCCTTGCTCAAAGACCTTGAGGAAGCTGGGCTCGTGCGGTCTGAAGAGACGCCGGGCAACCCGCAGGCGCGGCGCAGAGCCTCCAAAAACGACCGGACGGTCTATTTCCCGACGCCGGCAGCGCTGGCTGCGCGTGATGGGTGGATGGAGGCGCCTATCTTGATGACGCTGGTGCGCGCAGACATTCAGGCGCACCTTGCGTTCGCACGCGAAGAGGAGGCGCCGACGGTCTTGAAGCTGCTGGATCGGTATGAGGAAGACCTGATCGCGGACCTGGAGGCCAACGCCGCTGTGGATGTTCCGCCCGTCTCGTGGCTGGGGCTGGTGATGAGCCAGGTTCGCGCCTCGGTGTCGAAACGGCTGGACGCCGAGAAAGCCTGGGTCGAGGAGCTGCGCCGGGACATCGAAGAGTTCGTCGCGCAGTCGCAATGAGCGCGGGCGGGATGTCGCTGCTCTCCTTCAAGAACGTTTCCAAGAGCATCCTGGACGGTTCGCGGACGGTGCCCGTGCTGGCCGGCGTGTCGTTCGAGATCGACCCCGGCGAATACGTTGGGCTGTGGGGTGCGCGACGGTCGGGGAAGTCCACGTTGCTGCGCCTGGCGGCAGGTGTTGAGCTGCCGGACGCTGGGGAGATCATCTTTGACGGTAAAGACATCGCTGAGATGTCGATGGACAAGCAGGCGAAGCAGCGTCGGCGTGGCGGGATCGCGCTCGCGCTGGGCGAGTGGAGCCCGACTGTGCGCCGCGTGGTGGTTGAGCACGTCGCGCTTCCGCTGGTGGGCTGTGGTCTGAGCTTCCACGACGCCGAAGCTGCGGCTCGACGAACGCTCCGGCGTGTCGGCGCGTCGGAGGTTCAGGACTGGATGACCGATCGCTTGAACTTGGCCGAGCGTATCCGTGTCGAGCTGGCGCGCGCGCTCGTCCGCGAGCCTCGCCTGCTGCTCGTGGACGAGCCAGCCCTGCTGACGAGCCCCAGTGAGGCACGCGATTTGTACGCGCTGTTGCGCTCCCTCGGTCGGGAAGACGAGCTCGCGGTCGTGATCGCCTCTGAGCAGTCCGCCGCTATCGAAGGTGCGCCGCGTGTCTTGAGGGTCCACAACGGCCGGGTGCGCTCAACCGATTCGCGGCGGAAGGTGCTGGCGTTTCGGCGGGCCGGCGCCGCCCCTCCGGCATCGTGACCCTGGAGCTGCGCGGGGTGGTCAAGCACTACCGCGCCGGAGCCGAGCCCGTTAGGGCTGTCGATGGCGTGTCGCTCACCGTTGCGCCCGGCGAGTTCGCGGCCGTGTACGGCCCGTCGGGCTCGGGCAAGACGACGCTGCTGCTCTTGGCGGCGGGGTTGATGACCCCGGACGCCGGCACGGTGCACTTCGACGGGCGCGACATATCGTCGCTTGCGCCGCGGGAGCGCGCGAAGTACCGCCGCCGCGACGTGGGCTTCGTCTTTCAGTCCTTCCACCTGATGCCCGGCGGCTCCGCGCTCGAGAACGCGGCGCTGAAGCTGATCGCCGAGGGCTACAGCATGGACCGGGCGCAGCAGGAGGCCCGCCCGTGGCTTGAGCGCGTCGGCCTGGGGGAGCGCGTCGACCATAGGACCGCGCAGCTCTCGATGGGGGAGCGCCAGCGTGTCGCCATCGCGCGGGCGCTCGCTAACGAGCCTCGGCTTTTGCTCACTGACGAGCCGACCGGCAACCTGGATTCCAAGCGCAGCCGGGAAACGCTTGGGCTGTTGCGGGACATCTGCCACGAGCGCGCGATCCCGGCGGTGATCGTCACCCACGATTCCCAGGCCACGGCGTTCGTGGATAGCGTCTACACGCTGCGCGACGGCCACCTCGAAGACGGCCTGAACGCCGAGCTGGTCGCGCTCGCCAAATGAGCGCGCGCTCTCTGCATCCGAGGATCGGCGGCCTGAAGGTGACCGCCTTGGTGCGTATGTATCGCATCCGGCTACGAGATCACGCGATGCAAGAGCTATTGGCGGGCAGCGGGATCGCGGTCGGGGTGGCGCTGGTCTTCGGCGTGCTGGTCGCCAACACGTCGGCGACGGGCTCGGCCCGCGAAGTGCTGAAGGCCGTGATCGGCTCCGCGCAGCTCCAGCTCGCGGCGCGCTCAGAAGAGGGCTTCAGCGAACAGCTCGCCGAACGGGCGAGCAGACTGAACGGCGTCCACGATTCCGCGTACCTGCTGCGCACCAACGGCGTGATCGTCGGACCGGGCGGGCGTCAGTCGATCCAGTTGGTCGGCGTGACGGCCGGCCTGCTTGGCTTCGGGGGTGCCGCCACTCAGGATCTCGGCGCTGGCGAGGCTGTCCTTTCCGGCGGCATCGGGCTTCCCTCGGCGGTAGGCGAAGCCATCGGTGCGAGGTCCGGCAGGGTCGTCACGCTTCTGACCGGCGGGCGGGTCCATCGCGTGCTGGTGCGAGCGGTGTTGAACAGCGGCGCGATCGGGGCACTCGCGCAAAGCGGTCTCGCGGTGGCACAGTTGCGGCGAGCGCAGGCGCTCGCGGGGGAGCCCGGACGGGTCACGCAGGTCTTGATCGGCACCTATCCCGGAGCGCAGCAACGGGTGGCTGGGGAGCTTCGGCGCCTCGCCGCTGGGCGAGTGGAAGTTGAGCCGGCGAACAACGAATGGCGGCTGCTCAGCGAAACCGCCAAGCCGACGAGCCAGTCCACGCGGTTGTTCGCCGGGATCAGTGTCATGGTCGGGTTCCTCTTGGCGTTGAACGCAATGCTCCTGACCGTGCCCGAGCGGCGCCGGCTGATCGCCGAAATGGTCGCGGTGGGCTTCGATTCGCGGCAGGTGAGGACGATGCTGGCCTTCGAGGCCACCACGCTCGGCCTGGTCGCGTCGCTCGTCGGCGTCGCGCTCGGTGAGGTGCTGGCGCACACCATCTTCGCGCAGTCGCCCATCTACCTGGAGGTCGCGTTCCCCGTCAGCGAACACCAGGCAGTCCACTGGATGACCGTGGCGATTGCCGTTGGATGCGGCGTCGCCGCAGCGCTCGCGGCCACGCTCTCGCCCGTCCTCGACCTTCGCTCCGGCGCGTCGGTCGATGCCGTCTTGCACGCGCCAGGTGATCCCGGACAGAGCATCCGAGCCAGTACCGCTCGTAAGCTCGGATACGTCGGCGTCCTCATCATCCTTGCCACGACGGTCGGCGTCGTCGTAGACCCCGGCCTAACCGTCTTCGGCGGAATCGCGCTGGCGGTCGCAGCGGTCGCCCTGATCCCGCTCGCCTTCATCACGGTCACGCGCCTGCTGAAGCCGGTCAGCAAGCGGATCGCGGGAAGCATGTTGTCGGTCGCGGTGATCGAAACCGAGGCGACGGTCACGCGCTCGGTCGCGCTAGCCGCCGTCGCGGCGCTGGCGATCTACGGAGCGGTGGCGATCGAGGGCGCGCGAACCGACCTGATCCGCGGGCTGGACACGGCGACAGTGCAGTTCTTCGGGACTGCCGACCTATGGATCACGCCAGGCACGAACGATCTGACCACCACCAGCTTCGCCGCCGATCACCTGTCCACGGTCGTCGCGCGAGTGGCGGAGGTCGCGTCGGTGCGCACCTACCAGGGCGGCCTCCTTGATGACGGCTCCCGGCGCCTGTGGATTCGCGCCCGATCGCCGGACGCCCCGTGGATGCTCCAGGCGAGCCAGATGGTGAGAGGCGAACTGCGCCGCGCCACCGAACGCTTGCGTCGCGGCGGCTGGGCGGCGGTGCCCGAAGGCTTCGCCAGCGAACACCACCTGCACGTCGGCAGCTCGTTCGCGCTGCCGGCCCCGGCAGGGCCGGCGCCGCTGCGCGTGGCCGCGGTCACGACGAACGTTGGATGGCCGCCGGGCGGCATCACGCTCAACGCCGCTGACTATCGGCGCTACTGGCAGACCACCAACCCGGCGGCACTGGAAGTCACCCTCAAGCCCGGCGTCACCCCGGCCGCCGGGCGCCGCGGCGTCGCGCTGGTGCTCGCGTCAACGGGCCTCCGCGTCCAGACGACCCGCGAACGAGTACAGCAGTTCGAGCACAATCTCCGCGAGGGTCTGCGCAGCCTTGCCGACATCTCGACGTTGTTGTTGCTCATGGCCGCGCTCTCGCTCGCCGCCGCGCTCAGCACGGCGATCTGGCAGCGGCGCAATCGGCTGGCGGCGCTCAAAACGCAGGGCTTCGATCGTTGGCAGCTCTGGCGCTCGCTGTTGCTGGAGAGTGCCATCGTGCTCGGTATCGGCGCAGCCGACGGCGCAATCCTCGGCATCTACGGACACGCTCTCGCAAACCGTTGGCTGCGGATCGCCACCGGCTTCCCCGCGCCCTTTTCACCCGAGATAGTCCAAGTGCTCGTCGCGCTCCTACTTGTCGCGGGCATCGCCCTTGCCGTCGTCGCCCTGCCCGGCTACAAGGCGGCGACGGTCCCTGCGGCAACCAGCTTTCAGGAATGATGCACGCGACCAAACGCAGCGCGCAAAGCTATCCGCTGTGCGGGCTTCGACCCTTGATCGAGCAACCCTCGCACGGACCTTCCTCTTCGCCGCGCAGCGCTACTGGATTGCGGTCTTCCCATCGGCCCGCCGCGAGATCCGGCGCTGGCGACGCCGAGCCACCACGATCGCCGACCCCGCCCTTCGCACTCTCGCGTTGGAAACTTTGGAGACGAAGTGGGGCAACCTTGAGGGTGCCGCCGCGTTCGCCGTTTTCGCCCCCTCCGCAGAGCGTCTGACCGTCACGCGCGCCGCGCTCGCGTGGCAGGCCATCTACGACTTCGCCGACACGCTCGTTGAGCAGCCGTGTTGTGACCGTGCGGCGAACGCCCGCGATCTTCACTCTTCCCTGCTCGTTGCAGTAACACCGGGCGCACCGCACGAGAATTACTACGCGCACCACTCCCATCACGACGACTGCGGCTACATGACGGCATTGGTCGATGCCTCACGCTCGGCGCTCCTGGCACTCCCGCGCTACGGAACGGTGTGCGACCTCGTTCAGCTCAATGCTCACCGAATCGTCCAGTATCAGACGCTCATCACTCGGCCGCGAGAGTTCGCCGCGTGGGCGTCGGCCGTCACACCACCTGACACAAACCTCCGTTGGTGGGAGGTGGGCGCCGCGTGCGGTTCGTCAGTGGGCATCTTTGCGCTCATCGCTGCCGCCGCCGATCCTACTCTCAATCTGCGCAAGGCCGCGGAGATTGAGCACGCCTACTTCCCGTGGATCGGCTCCTTGCACACGCTTCTCGATAGCCTGGTCGATCGCCCTGAAGACCTGCTCGCCGGGCAGCACAGTCTCGTGGAGCATTACGGATCATCCGAGGCGACGGCCAAGCGGATGCGTGCCGTTGCGCTGGAGGCCGCTCGACATGCACGAGCGCTCCCTGACGGGACGAACCATGCGCTCATCCTGGCCGGCATGTCGAGCCTGTATCTCGCCTCGCGCGATGCATCTACGTCGCACGCACGCCCGGCCAGAGATAGCATTATCGACGCCATCGGCGACCTCGGGATACCGGCCATGATCGTCCTCGGCGTCCGCCACGCCATGCGCCGTCGGTCCCACGGCGCGACGGCGCGGAGCTTGTGACTGCCGATCGACGCTGTCTTCCGACATCAATCGTCCGGGTTGAGACTATGCCCATCCCGGTCTTTACGTCGAGCGCAACGATCGGCAATATCGGGTCGGCGATGACCATGCACTGCGTCCAATGGGCCGGCGACTGCGACCGGCTGACAGGCAGACCACCCCTTCAATCTGGACAGAAGGGGGCGGCCCTTCATACTCAGGGCGAGGGAAGCCACGGCCGCGTGCGTGACCGTCGTGTGTTCAAAGGACAAAACGGCAGCGGGCTGGACAGACGCCCCACGTCAGTTCAACTCGCCGCCGGGTGCCAGCTCCCGCTTGTGCCAATCGCACGTCGAGGACGCACAACCGGCGGAGGCTACCGAGCCGGGCTGGGCCTTCCTTCAGCCCGGCTCGCGTTTCTTCGGGGAACAGGCGAGGGAAAAAACGGGCGCCGCCCTGGCGTGCGAACGGGAGAAAGCGTGGGTGCCCGCTGTAGAGTGGCCAGCGGGGCACCCACGCCTCCCGTTATGCAAGACCAGCCCCATAACGGCTGTCGCCGGGCGATTTGCTGGGAAACGGTCGATGCCAAGATAGCGATTCACTTCGTCACTCAGTCGGCATGAGAAGGCGTAAACAATGAACACGCAGCTCACCGTACCCGCCAGCTTCGTCTCCTATCTTCGCGGCGGCCTATTTGGAGAGTGGGGATATGCAGCCAAGCAGCTTTACAGCTTGGCACTTCAGTTTGGCAGCAGTGCGCCGGACGGCGCCTACGTCGTGCCGCTGCACGCGTTCTTCACCACCTACACGCTCCTCACCGAGATCGGTTTGAAAGAGAACGACGCGCAGGGCGATATCGTCGTCAACCTCAGCATCGGTGGAACGTATGTGGTCAAGGGACTGAAGGACGAGCACCGTACATTGGAAGATCAGCTCAGTGAAATGCCGAAGCGAACGCGCAAGGCGATGCGCGACGCTGCCTCCGCCAAGGTCGCCGAGTTTGGGGAGTTCGTCAAGGAGGCCGAGGAGCAGGTTCGCCGTCTCAATCGTCAGCCGGTGAAGTCGTCAACGAGCCATTCGACCTCCCGGCCGCCGCTGCGAGCCAAGTCGTCACGAGTTCGCCGATCCCGACACTAGCGTGGCGCGTTGAGCATGTACAACGACAAGCTCAACCCGTACACGCAGTGGCATATGGAGCGAGCCTTCCGCCTGGGCTGGGAAGCTGCCGAGGATGGCCTTGATGACCGCCAAGCGCACGAGCGCGCCGAGCGCTCAAGGCTTAACCAGATGACGACGCGCGCGTGGTGGCGAGGCTTCGGTACCCAGCGTGGCGAATACTACTGAGGCGCAGCATGGAGCAGTTGGAAGCGGTCGTGCTCAACAGCCGTGGCGAGTTGGTCAGGGCGGCGCTCCGTACAGGACCGATCGTGGTTGTCGCGCTGCGCCTCGGTGTCGGCGCATGGGAGCCGTTGTACGGCATCGTTGGCCCCTGGCGTGTGGCGCTGCCGCAGGAGTTCTGCTGGACTTTCGAAGCCGTTGGTGTGCTCGAAGCGGCGGCGCTGACGCGGTAGCTGGCGACGTCCGGAGGCACGAGCGTCAAGCAAACGCCGGTTCCGTTTCCTGACGGAAGTAGCCGAGCCTTCGTGCAAGCCCCCTTGCAGACCGCGACGGCTCGGCTACTTCCGTCCTTCCTTTTCTTTCTTCTTCTTCTTCTTCTAATTGTTGTTCTTCATCATCTGCCCACCATCCACCCCGCCCGATCATCTACCTACTACGCCTCACTCCCCTGATCTGCTCCCGCATCCCAGTGTCACAACTATGTTGGGGCGGTGGGATGCGGGAGCGAAAGGGCGTCCAAAGGACAACCGAAAAGATCAGGGGCGTGAGGCGTTTTCCCCCTGCAAATCGGGCGGGGTGGGTGGTGGGCCAGCCGCGCGGAGCGCGGCTGCGTACCTGTCCAATCGCTTGCGATACCCCTTTGGACAGGATTTTGGATACCGGGCTGTACGGCTCTGCGCGCGGCGGTGGCGGCAGAACGCGACTTGCGGCGGACCTTATCGCATCCGCCCGACAGCCTGTTTGGGCTGGCGAATGACCGGAGTGCGTGCCGATGCGGCGCCTGCCCAGGCAGAAAAAAAGTTATAGGTTCATCTTGACACTCATAGTGATGACTGCGTGGTGCTCGGCGTACTGCGCATGGAAGTGGGGCGGCTCGTGATCGTAGAAGTACATCTTGATCGCGATGCCGTAGAAGAAGCTGATTCGGGGCACCGCGCAATCATGCGCTACGCCCCGGCTGGTGGAGTTTCGCGTCCCAGCCGCGCCTCCACCGCGCGGCGGTCGCCGATCGCGCCCGGCCCGGACCCGGCGATGTGCACGACGGCAGCGGCGTTGGCGAAGGCCGCGGCAGCGGCGGGGGGGCGGCCCTCGCACAGCGCGATGAAGAAGGCTGCCGCAAAGACGTCGCCGGCGCCGAGGTCGTCGCGAGGACGCCCGACCGCGGGCACGGGCACACCCACGATCTCGCCGCCGGGCAGGTGAAGCACGGTGGGCTGCGGGCCGGCGGTCACCGCGACCACCGCACCGCCTGCGCACCCCTGCGCGAGGAGGTCGGCGCAGTGCTCCCACTCGCGCTCGGAGAGCACCACCGCGTCGCAACGCTCGGGCAGCAGCTCCCGGCTCGGCGGGGCGAGCGCGAAGTCCCCTCGGGCGTCCCACTCGCGCAGGAGGCCCTGGGGAGTGAGCCCGACGAAATCGGCGCGGGGCGGGTGGCCATCGAAACACGCGCGCGGGGTCTCCCGGGCGATAGGGGCGAGGTGCAGGATCGCGGTGTCCACCTCGACGGGCCCCGCAATCGGCCCGGCCCAAGCGAGCAACCGCTGACGGCGCTCCGGGCCCTCGCCCCAAGTGCGAAGCGTGGTGGTGCGCGCGGCGGGGAGAACCGTGAGGTCGAGCTCGCCGAGGTAGGGCTCGAGCAGCCGTTCGATCTCGGGGGGGTCGCCTTGAGTCAGGATTTGCGTGCGCAGTTCGAGCCGCGCGGCCTGGAGTGCGCTATAGAAGGCCGTTCCGCCCGGACGGCGCGATCCGTCGGCGTCGAGCACGTCGACGGTGACGTGCCCCACCGTCACGTAGTCGTACCGGGGCACCGCTCAGCGCGAGGGGACGCCGACGCGCGGAGGGGTCCGCAGCGGCAGCTCGGTCCCGGCGACCGCGGCGGCGGCGAGGCGGCCGGTGAAAACGCAGCCGCCGAGGAAGGTGCCCTCCAGGGAACGCTTGCCGTGCATCCCGCCGCCCCCGAAACCGGCGGCCTCGCCGACCGCGTAGAGGCCGGGTAG
Source organism: uncultured Solirubrobacterales bacterium (assembly GCA_963703395.1). Classification (GTDB taxonomy): domain Bacteria; phylum Actinomycetota; class Thermoleophilia; order Solirubrobacterales; family Solirubrobacteraceae; genus Palsa-744. The sequence goes on from OY969817.1 coordinate 3,793,071, forward strand.
GGGCTCGCCGTCCCTGCCGCCCAGCACGCGGCAGGCGAGGTCGGTCTGGATGCCGCCGAGGCTCTTGCGCGCCATCACCTGCAGGCGAATCGCGATCAGGGGCCCCGCCGCGGGGTCGAGGATCGGCTGGAAGGCGCACGTGCGCAGCCGGTCCCCGCGCCAGCCCCGCAGCTGGGCGACGCGCCGCAACTGGTCGTCGTTGAAGAGGCCCTTCCCGCGGGCGATCGACTCGTCGTAGCGCCCGATCTCCGCCGCGAGCACGTCCGGGTCGATCGCCTCCTCGCCCGTGACCGCGTTCATCCTGCGCGCCAGCTCGGGGAGAGCGAGGGCGGACACGAAGTCGGGGGAGCCCTCCAGGAAGTGGGAGACCAGGCGGGGTTTGCCGAGCAGCACCCCCAGCAGGAAGCGCACCCGGCGGCGCTCGCGCAGGTGGGGGTTGTGCTGGGAGCCGGAGACGTCGAGCTCGCGGCGGGCGATCTTCCAGTTGCAGATCAGCCAGGAGTACTTGCGCTCGTCCTCGCACATCCGCTCCAGGGCGGCGTAGGCGTCGTAGGTGGGCATCATCGGAACGGGGCCGTAGCGGCGGCCGTCGGGGTCGAGCATCACCCCGGAGCGGGGCGGGATCAACTTGATCCCGTGGTGCTCACGCTGGGGCGCGGGGTGGCGCACGGCGTCGGCGTAGTTCCACATCCGCGAGAGGTTGGTCACGGCTCCCCCTACGCGCTGCACCTCCTCGTGCAGGGCTCCGTCGGCGTAGGGGTGGGAGCCCATCAGGAGCTGCTGCGGGGGGCTGCCCAGCTCCGCGGTGGGCCACACGCGACGCACGAGGTCGGGGTTGCCTCCGATCCCACCGGCCGCGATCACCACCGCCTTGCCCGCCCTTGCCTCGGTGTGGTCGTCCAGCTTGCAGCCGACCACGCGACCATCGTCGAGGATCAGCGCGGTGACGCGGGCCCCGAAGCGGACCTCCAGGGCGCCGCGGCGAGGGTGGCTCTCGATCGCACCCCACACGGCCTGCACGAGCGCCTTGCCCGTGCCCCACGTGAGGTGGAAGCGGGGAACGGAGTTGCCGTCCCCGAAGTTGCCCCGCTCCGCCCAGTTGACGACGGGGAAGAAGCGTACCCCGAGCTCCCGCAGCCAGCCGCCCACGTCGTCGCGGGCGCGCGTCACGTACTGCTCCGCCCACTGGCGCGGCCAACGCTCCTCGGGGCCGAGCTCCGCGATCCGCAGCCAGTCTTCAAGCGCCAGGCGCTCGCTGTCGCGGATCCGCGAGCGGCGCTGCTCGGGGGAGTCCACCATGAACATCCCCCCGAACGCCTCCCGTGCGAGGCCCCCCAGCTCGTGGGGGCGGCAGCGGTCGAGCAGCAGCACGGTGTGGCCGCTGCGCAGGAGCTCCAGGGTGCTCACTAGACCCGCGAGACCAGCTCCGACGACGATCGCGTCTGGCTCCCTCCCGCCGGCGCCGCCGTTGGAGCCAGGGGTCCCACTCACGCCAGCGCCATCCCCGGCGCCACGCGCACCTCGACCAGCTCCGGCTCTGGGGAGGCCAGCGCGCGGCGCAGCTCCACGCCCAGCTCCTCGGGGTCGCCCGCTCGGCGGGCGTTCACGCCGTACCCGGCGGCCACGGCGGCGGTGTCGAGCGCGGGCAGGTCGAGGCCCGGCGCGCCCGGGACTTCCTCCATCAGCGAGAAGAACTTCAGGATCGCGTACTCCTCGTTACGCAGTACCAGGAACGTCACGGGTACTTTGTAAGCGGCGGCGGTCCAGAAGCTCTGCACCGCGTACTGCGCCGAGCCCTCGCCGATCACGCACACGACGGGCCGCTCCGGGCACGCCAGCTGCACCCCGATCGCTGCGGGCATCCCGAAGCCGAGGCCCCCGCCGGCGGAGAAGTAGTAGCTCCCGGGGCGCCCCAGCCGCAGCTGGTTGCGCAGCGCGGGCGTCGCGGAGGGCGACTCCAGGACCACGATCCCCTCCTCCGGAAACACCTCTGCCAGCGCGCGCACCGCCGTGGAGGGGCTCATCGGGTCCGTCAGGGGGACCTCCTCCGGGGCCGGGCGCACCGGCGAGGGCTCGCGTGTGGGCCGCCCGGCCGGGGGTCCTTCCTCCATCGCCGCTCCCACCGCCTCCGCGAGCGCCGCCAGTGTGAGCGCGACGTCCGCCACGATCGCGTCGCCCATCGGCGCCCGCGCCGCCTCGTCGGGGTCGGCCGTGATCGCCGTCAGGCTCGTCCCCTGCGCGAGCAGGGGGCCGGGGATGTTGGGGTAGTAGGGGAAGATCGAGGTGCCTGCCGCCAACACGAAGTCGTGTGCCGCCAGCACTTCCCCCAGCGGCTGCACCGCCGGGGGGAGGATCCCCTGAAAGAGCGGGTGGTCCTCGGGGAAGCCCAGCCGCCCCCCGCCGGTCGCCGGGGTCGCGTACACCGGCAGGCGCGCGCGCTCCGCGAGCGCCACCGCCGCGTTCCATCCCCCCGCCGCGTCGATGTCGGGGCCCGCCACGAAAGCCGGGTTGGCGGCCTGCGCCAGGCGCCGCGCCAGCCCTTCGACCGTGGCCCGGTCGGGCACGCTCGCGCCCGTGACCACGCGTGTCGTCTGGTGGCGCACCTCCTCGTCGGAGCGCACCTCCGCGTACCAGTCGTCCATCGGGATCGACACGAACACCGGGCCCCGTGGGGGCAGCGCCGCGGTGTGCGCCGCGCGCGCCAGCGCGTGCGGGACGTCCTGGGCGCAGGGCGGCTCGTAGCTCCACTTCACCAGCGGGTGCGGCATCCGCGTGGCGTCGCGGTTTGTCAAGTTGGCCTGCAGCGTCATCAGCGAGCGGTACTGCTGGCCCGCGGTCACCACCAGCGGCGACTTGTTCGCCTGGGCGTTGAAGATCGCGCCCATCCCGTTGCCCAACCCCGGGGCGGTGTGCAGGTTGACCAGCGCTGGGCGCCCCGTCGCCTGGGCGTACCCGTCGGCGATCCCCACCGCCACCGCCTCCTGCAGGCCGAGCACGTAGCGGAAGTCCTCTGGGAAGGAGCTCAGCATCGGCAGCTCCGTGGAGCCGGGGTTGCCGAACAGCGTGGTCATGCCCCGCTCCCGCAGCAGCTCGATCGTCGCCTCTCGGACCGTCGTCACCGGAGGAACCGTAGCCGAGCGCGGTGCGATCCGGCCGCCAGCCGACCGAGACTCGTGTCGCCGTGGGGTCTCAGTGTGCGCCCGGAGACGCGGTGTTCAGTTGTGGCGTGCGTCTTTGCGGACGCTGGGGCTGACGTCCCCGCCGGCGGCGGTGTACAGGAGCATGACCTCGGCCTCCTCCACCGTGTCCACCACGATCAGGCGCCGGTCCAGACCCGTTCGCCTGAGGATGTCGCGCACCTGCCGGCTGGGCCGCGAGATCGCCAGCCCGCCCCGCAGGCACACAGGTTCGCGTTGCAGGTTCAGGATCGCGCCCAGCCCGCTGGAGCTGATGAACTCCGTGCCCGCGAGGTCCAGGATCAGACCACGCGCCCGCCGCCGCCGGCACGCAGCGGTGATCCGCACCTGCATCGAGAAGGCGCCCGCGTAGTCGATCTCGCCGGAGACGGTCGCCCGCAGCGGCATTCCCTCGCCTCCCTCGAACTCGATCTGCAGCGGCAAGGGCACGGCCGGGTGATGCAAGTTCTCGTTCGCCGCTCCCATACGGTCCCTCCTGTGTTTGGCTGTTGCGAACATGTGCGGAAGTAGGACGTCAGAATTGACGACACGGCCGGGCGCGGTCTCTCACGAGGGATCGACGAAGGCACGACCACGAAGGCGCGATCCGCATCGACCGTCCCCTCGAACGCCCGCATCAAACGCCTCGCTAGCCTGTTGTCTTGCCCTGAGCACTCAATGACGCCACCCCGCCCCGCTCACCGACGATTTGCGACCGCGGGATGCCTTGTGGTCCTGCTCGCGCTGCTCCTCTGCGCGCCGGCTGCGCTTGCCGCGCAGCGCAAGCACAGCGCGCCGAAGGCGCACAAGCCGCCCGCGCTGAGCCTCTACGCCAGGCGCGCGGTGCTCGCCTACGAAGCGATGCAACAGAGCTTCTACGTACCCAGCGCGGGGCTCTACAAGGGCGAACCGGAGTACTCGTTCCTGTGGCCCTTCTCCCAGGCGCTCGCGGCGAGCGTGAGCATCGCGCACATCCCCGGCCAGCAGCCCCACCTGGAAGGCGGGCTGCGCGCGCTCGCGGCCGGCCTGCAGGTGTACGCGAGCTCGCCCGCTCCCGTGGGGGAACCGACCGCGACGGGCGCCTCCACGACGGTGCGCTCCTACGACGGCGTCGTCGCCCCCCCCGTGGGTCCCGGCGGGGACAGCTTCTACGACGACAACGAGTGGGTCGGGATCGAGCTGGTGCGCCTGTATGAGCTGGGCCACGAACCCGCCGCGCTGCAGCAGTCCGAGCAGATCATGGAGTTCGTGATGGGGGGCTGGCAGACCGCCGGCCCCGAAGGCCAGCCACTTCCGTGCCCCGGAGGGGTGCCGTTCTCCAACGCTCAGAGCAACACCGACCGCAACACCATCACCAACGCTCCCGCCGCAGAGCTGGGGGTGCAGCTCTACCGCATCACCCGCGAAGCGCGCTACCTGCAGTTTGCGGAGATGGCCTACGGGTGGGTGCGCAAGTGCCTGCTGGAACCGAGCGGCCTCTACGCCGACCACCTCAACCTCCGAGGCGCTGTGAACAGAACGCTGTGGAGCTACACCCAGGGCACGATGATGGGCGCGGGCGCGCTGCTCTACCAGGCGACCCACGAAGGCGTCTACCTGTACGAGGCCCGCCAGACCGCGAAGGCGGCCCTGGCCTACTTCACCTACAGCCGGCTCTCCTCGGAAAACCCGTTCTTCGCGTCGGTCTACCTGCGCAACTTGATCTACCTGGACTCCATCACCCGCGACCCCCCGGGGACCGGCCCGGCGCGCGAATACGCCTACTACGCGTGGCAGCGCCACCGGCTTGGCGACAACCTTTTCGCCTACGGCTCGCCGCCCACCGCCGAACTGCTGGGGCAGGCCGCGCTCGTGCAGATCTACGCGCTCCTGTCTACCCCGCCCCGCACGTTCTTCTAGATCGCGAGTACGCTTCCCGGCGATGAGCGAGGCAACCAGCCTAATCACCCCCGCCGGCCTGGAGTCCCTGCGCGCAGAGCTCGAGGGGCTGGAGGGGGCCGGCCGCCGGGAGATCGCGGAGCGGATCAAAACGGCGCGCGAGTGGGGGGACTTGAAGGAGAACAGCGAGTACCACGACGCGAAGAACGACCAGGCCCACCTGGAGACGAAGATCGCGCGCCTGCGCGAGAAGATCACCTCGGCGGTGGTCGTCGAGGAGCGGGAGGGGCCGGGCGCCGACGGCGCGGTCGGCTTCGGCTCGACCGTGGCGGTGCGCGATCAGAGCGGGTTGGAGCGCACGTGGAGGATCGTCAGCTCCCACGACGCCGCCCCCGCGGAGGGCCGCCTCTCGGTGGAGTCCCCCGTCGCCCGCGCTCTCGTGGGACGCCGCCCCGGCGAGCAGGCCGCAGTGGTGCTGCCCCGCGGGCAGAGCGTGCTGACGATCCTCAGCGTGGACTGAGCCTGAGTCCACCGACCCCGGGGTCGCCCCGGCGCCGGATGCTCAGCCCGTTATCGAGGGATCCAGGCTGAGGCCGCCCGAGGCGCGCAGCGGGAGCGCCCGCGTGGGCGCGGCGGCCCTGAGCCGCTCGAGCCCCGGCTCCAGGAGGGTGGCCACGAAGGCCTCCACGACCGCGGGGTCGAACTGGGTGCCGGCGCACGCGCGCAGCTCGGCGACCGCCTCGGCGGGGGCGACGGCGTTGCTGTAGGAGCGCTCGGAGATCATCGCGTCGAAGGCGTCGCACACGAAGATGATCCGCGCGCCCAGCGGGATCTCCTCGCCGGCGAGGCCGTCGGGGTAGCCGGTGCCGTCGAAGCGCTCGTGGCTCGAGCGCACGAGCTCGCGCCACCGGGCGCAGCGCGGCGGCGGCCTTGAGGATGCGCTCGCCGAGGATCGTGTGGCGGCGCATGAAGCGCCACTCCTCGTCGTCCAGCGGGCCGGGCTTGTTGAGGATCGCGTCGGGGATCGCGATCTTGCCGACGTCGTGCAGCTCCGCGGCGCGGGCGAGCACGTCGAGCTCCTCGCCGGCCATGCTCCAGCCGCCGTCCGACCTCGAGCACGAGCGCGCCCACCCCGCGCTGGTGCTCCTGCAGGTCGGGGTGGCGCTCCTGGAAGGCCTGCAGCAGCACGTCGCGCAGCTGGTGCACCGCGCTCGCCTCGCGGGTCTGGTCCTTGCGCTGGTACAGGCGCTGGTCGGCGAGCTGCATCACCGCGGCGGGGTCGTCGAGCTCGGGGGGGATGCTCACCACGCCGTGGGCCGCTCCGATCGAGAAGCCCGGCCCCTGCTCGGAGAGCGCGGCCACGCTGGCCTGCACGAGCGCGTCGATCGTGCTCGGCGGAGTCGCGCAGGAGCACGCAGAACTCGTCGCCGCCCATCCGGTAGGCGGTGCCGTGGGGGGCGACGACCGCCCTCAGCTTGTCGCCGAGGCGCGCCAGCAGGGCGTCGCCGGCGGGGTGGCCGAAGGTGTCGTTGTAGCGCTTGAAGCCGTTGAGGTCGTACAGCATGAGCTCCCACGTCTCGCCCGCGCTCGGCGCGGCGGCAGGCGACGCTGAGGTCCTCCATCAGCTGGCGGCGGTTGCCGAGACCGGTGAGCGGGTCGGTCAGCGCCAGGCGCCGCGAGCCGACGAGCATCGCGATGTTCTCGCGCACGGTCATCATCAGGTGCACGCACACGGCTAGCACGGTCGCGCCCGCAAGGATCAGCGGCGGTGGGCGTGAGCTGAGAGTGGAGGAGGTTGCCGTAGATCAGCACCCCGAGCGCCGCGAGTAGCGAGAGGGAGGGCACCGACACCAGGCGCCAGTCCTCCACGCGCCGGCGCGCGGGCCGCGGCCAGGGGGTCCAGGCGGCGGTCGCGAGCAGGATCACGGAGGCGGGCCACAGGAACTGCGTCCAGTCGCCCTCGCGGTAGCTGCCGGTGGCGGTGAGGTAGAGGTAGGCGGAGTCTGCGACCGCGCTCGTGAGCATCGCGGCCGCGATCAGCAGCCACACGCGTCCGGGGCGCCAGCCCGGTCATGGAGAGCGCGCCGAGCGTGAACACCAGTAGCAGCAGGTCGCCGACGGGGTACGCGAGCGCCACCCCCAACGCGGCGGCGTCCCCGTGGGCGCCGTGCAGGATCGGGGGCAGGATCAGCGCCGCCCCCACCGCCGCGGCCCCGAGCCCGCCGATCAGACCGTCCAGCCACATGCCGATGCGCAGCTCCTGGAGGTGGGCTCCCATGAGCAGCACGAGCGCGACGTAGCAACAGGGGTAGAAGACCAGGTAGAGCGCGTCGGCGGGAGTGATGCTGCCGCCGGCCACGCGGGGGCCTTCGACGAAGAGGGCGTAGTAGAGGTCCCCCAGGCACCAGCACACCAGGCCCGCGCCCATCGTCAGCCACGCGGCGCGCTGCGCCTGCACGATCGCGCCGCGCGCGAGCACCGTGAGCGTGGCCCCGCCCATCAGCACGCCGTAGGTGGTGTGGTCGAAGAGCCCGTGGCGCGCGGAGCCGGCGAGGCCGGCGAGGTTGTGCAGCATCAGCACTCCCAGGCCCCCCACGAGCAGAGCGAGGGTCAGGTTGACGGGGCCCGGCCGCGTGCGCATCGCTGTCTGCATCACGCTTTGCATCGGCGTCGGCGGAACGGTTCTGAAGCCGGACTGCCGGATTTGAACGAGTTGCGAGTGCTGCTGCGAGTGCCCACCAGGTCCCCCGCGGGGTCTCTTGCGGGTCTCCGCCGGGGCTACTGCGCGCGCCTCACGCGGCGCACGAAGCGCCGCGGCTTGCGCCGGTAGAGGCGCTCGCCCTCGCGCAGCGCACCCTTGCGCAGCGACTTGCGCCGGCGGGCGATGAGCTTCAGGAGTCGCTTGCGCGTCCCGCGCTCCCCGGCGAACTGGCGGGAGCGCTCTCGCACCCTGCCCTCGAGCAGCGCGAGGTCGTGCTCCTCGCCGAGCATTTCCCCCAGGCGGTCGGCGCGGCGCGCGACGCGGCGCGTGTATTTCGAGGCCCCGCGCCCGCTGTCCCCGCGGTCGAGGGCCTCCGCGGCGTAGCGGAGCTCCTTGACCCGTTTGCGCCACGCGTGCAGGGTTTCGGTGCCCCCGTCCCCACCGCCGTTCCCGCGTCGGCTTCCGCCCCCGCGCCGGCGGGCGGCGCGCAAGCCCAGGCGCCCCTGGCGGTAGATGCGCTCCAGGCCGGGGGCGAGCGACTTGAAGCCGCGTTTGCGCAGCTTCCAGCGCTCGACGCGCGCCCGGACTGCGCGCAGCTCGCCGATGACCTCCCGGCGCACGCGAGGGTCGCGGACGGCGAGCGCGGCGGCAGCTCGCGCTCGGCGTGCAGTTGCGGCGCGCAGCGCCTGCACGGCGGCGCTGCGGGCCAGCTGCGCGGGGTGGCGCTGCACGAGGGCGTCGAGGGTGCCCGACCATCACCTCCGCGTCGCGCGCTCCCGCGAGGCGCCGCGCGCAGTCGCGCAACGCGGCGTTCTCGCGCGCGTAGCGCTTGCGACCGAGCTCGGGGCGCAGCAGCGCGCAGCAGCGCCCGCAGGCGCTTGAGGGCCTTGCGGGTCTCGTGCACGGTCTGCTCGCCGTCCGATCGGCTCGTCTCCCCGGGGTAGCCCTCGAGCAGCTCGATCGCGAGGTCGAGCTGTCCGAGAGCTACCCGCCGCAGCCCCTCCGCGAAGGGCTCGCCCGGGAGCAGCGAGGGTCGTAGGCGCTCGCGGCGGCGCGCGCGGGCCGAGCTTCGAGCGGTCGGAGCGGCGCTCCAGCTGGGCCTTCGCGAGCGCGATACCCACTCCCAGGCCGACCACCGCCAGCGCGGTGGCGAGGGGCCCGAGCCGGGCAGGCCACAATGGGGCGATGCCCACGCGCCTTCCGCCGGCCCCGTGGTGGACGGTGCGCCGCGCGGCGAATCGCAAGCCCGCGACGTATCGCTGCCCGCTGTGCGGCCATCAGCTGCCCGCGCTCAGCGAGCACATGTTGATCGCTCCCGAAGGCGACACCCGCCGCCGCCGCCACGCCCACACGAGGTGCGTGGTGCGCGCCCGCGAACGGGGGCAGCTGGTGTTGCGCGACGAGTGGCTGCGCGCCCAGCCGCGGCCGGCGCCGTGGTGGCGGAGGCTGTTCGGATCCGCCGGCTCGTCCGACCGTCCGCCCGCCGGTCCACGTACCCGCCCTCCGGATTGACCGGAGGCCCGCCCGCCCGAGGCCGGGGCGGGCGCCGGCCCGCGCTCCCCTCAGGCGCCGTAGGTGTGCACGTGCTCGGGTGCGACACGGATGATCACGCGCTGTTCGCCGGGCTGGCGGTAGGGGTAGGTGTCCTGGCCGAGGTACTTCACCGCGAGCGAGTCGATGTGGGCGTCGGCACCCTCGTGCGTGCGCTCGGCGACGCGCCCGCGGATGGTGACGTACTCGTAGGGGTTCTCGAGGTTCTGCACTGTCAGGGTCACGCGCGGGTCGCGTTCGAGGTTGCGCGGCCACGCGCGCCCCTCGGCGGTGTTGAGCACGGCCTGGCCGTCCTGCACGTCCACCCACACCGGCACGGCGTGGACGGAGCCGTCGCCGCGGAGCGTGGCCACGTGAGCGAAGTTCTTGCCCTTCAGCAGCTCCTCGGCGTGGCCCTCGATCTTCTCGCTCATGGTGAAGCCTCCTTCTCGCTTGGGGTGTGTAACAGCGCACCCACCAAGATAGGGAGAAATGGTCCCGCCCGCTCGACGATCCAGGCGCGCGGAGGCCACGGCGGGGCGCCCGGCTCGCTACTGCCTGGCGAGGCCGCTCGGGGAGCTGGCCGGGGGAGCGGCTGGAGCGGAAGGAGGGTGCCGTCGTTGAGCTGGAAGTGCACGATCGCCTGGCCGCCGGAGGGGCAGCAGAGGGAGTCGTGCGAGCGGTAGAGGGCGTAGGCGAGGGCGACTTCGGTGTCGCTTTGGCTGACGACGTGGATGGAGGCGGAGGGCTGGCTGGAGTCGGTGCCGAGGTAGCGGCCGTCGAGGAAGAAGAAGGCGCGCTGGTCGTACCCGTCGGCAGAGCCGCTGCGGGTGCCCAGCAGCACCCTGAGGGTCTGGGTGGGGTGGTAGTCGGAGACGTTGCCGGGGGTGTACCCGTGTGCTCTCACGACCGCCGCTGCGACGGAGGCGCCGGAAGCGGCTTCGCCGGAAGCGGCGCCGGTGTGGGTGAAGGCGGGCGCGGGGGCAGTGCGGGTGGTGCTCGCGCGCTGCCCCGCTCCGCTGTGGCTGCCACCGCCCGTGGTGGTGGACGGGGAGGTGGCGGTGCGCGGGGAGGTGGCGGCGCCCCCGGCACTCCCCCCCGGGGTCGTCGTCGGCGCGGAGGCGCCGGAGACGGTCACGGTCTTCGTCCCCACGCCGCACCCTCCCAACAGCGCGCCGCCCGTCGCGCACAGGGCCAGCACGGCCGCGGTCCATACCCCTCGCCCGATCATCGCCCCACTGTAATTCGCCGTCGCTCGGATACGCACCTTCCTGCTCAACACCCCGCGAGCCCGAGGGGTTGCGCATCCACCGAGGGGTTGCGCATCTACCGAGGGTTGCGCATCTACCGAGGGTTGCGCATCTACCGAGGGTTGCGCATCTACCGAGGGGTTGCGCATCTACCGAGGGTTGCGCATCCAGTCCGAGGCGCGCGCAGGCGGGCGTGCCTCACACGCGCGCGGGCGCGGGGCCTCGTGCCCCGCGACTGTGCGACCCACCTTGACAGGGTTATTAGTCGCTGCTAATCTATTGTTAGTTAGCAATCACTAAGTAGAGGAGACGGCAGTGAACGACTCGCGCAGGAACAACTGGACCTTGGGGATCGTCTCCCTCGCCCTCTTCATGGTGGTGCTCGACAACCTCGTCGTCTCGATCGCCCTCCCCTCGATCCGGCACGACCTCGGCGCCTCGATTCAGTCGCTGGAGTGGACCGTCAACGCCTACGTGCTCGCCTACGCAGTGCTGCTGCTCACAGGCGCCGCGCTCGGCGACCGCTTCGGGCGCAGGCGGATGTTCCTCGTGGGCCTCTCGGTCTTCACCGCCGCCTCCGCGGGCGCCGCCCTGGCCCCCACGACCGACCTGCTCGTCGCCGCCCGCGCGCTCCAGGGGGCGGGCGCCGCGATGGTCACCCCGTTGACCCTCACGCTGCTCGCCGCCGCCTTCCCCGCGCAGCGGCGCGGGATGGCGCTGGGGGTGTGGTCGGGCATCTCCGGAGCCGCTGTGGCGCTCGGCCCGCTCGTGGGGGGCGCCGTCGTCGAGGGGATCTCGTGGCACTGGATCTTCTGGATCAACGTCCCCATCGGCCTGCTCCTGCTCCCGCTCGCCGCCGTCCGCCTGCGGGAGAGCCACGGCCCCTACGGCTCGCTCGACCTCCCGGGCCTCGCGCTCGCCTCCACCGGTGCCTTCGGGGTCGTCTTCGGCCTCGTGCGCGCCCAGTCGCTGGGGTGGACCTCTCCCGCGATCCTCGCCTCGCTGGGAGCCGGCGCCGTTCTGATCGCGCTGTTCGTCGCGTGGGAGCGCCGCGCGCGCGAGCCGATGCTTCCCATGTCATTCTTCTCCCGCCGCGCCTTCGCGGTCACCAACTTCGCGTCGCTCACGATGTACTTCGGGATGTTCGGGTCAATCTTCTTCCTTTCCCAGTTCATGCAGGACGTTCTCCACAACAGCCCCCTTGGGGCGGGCCTGAAGATCCTCGTGTGGACCGGCGCCACGATGGTTGCGGCGCCACTCGCGGGCATCTACTCCCAGCGCTTCGGCAGCCGCCCCTTCATGCTTGCGGGGCTCACGCTGCAGGCCGGCGCGCTCGCGTGGCTGGCGGCGATCGTCACCACCCACGTCCCCTACTCCGAGATGATCGTGCCCTTCGTCATGGCCGGGGCTGGAATGGCGCTCGTGTTCGCCCCTTCCGCGAACGCGGTGCTCTCTGCCGTGCGCACCGACCAGGCGGGGCAGGCCTCTGGCGCCACGAACGCGATCCGCGAGACCGGCGGGGTGCTCGGCGTGGCGGTGCTCGCCTCCGTCTTCGCCCACGCCGGCGGCTACGGCTCACCGCAGGCGTTCGTGAACGGTGTCGTCCCCGGGCTGTGGGTCGGTGCGGCGATGCTCGGCGCCGGCGCGCTCGCGGTGCTCGCGCTCCCGTTCCGCACTCTCCCCGCGCAGCTCGATGAGGACCCCACTCACCCCGCTGTAGAGCCCTCCCGCCTCGAGTTGGACCCCGCCCACCCCATACACCGCGGTGGAGACCCCGTCCGCCCCGCGTGGGAGCCCGCTCACCCCGCCCGAGCCGAGGGTGTGCAGGCGCTCGGAGGTGCCGTTTGAGCGCCGAGCCGACCCGCGCGCGCGTCCCCGCGGCGGAGCGCCGCGAGGAGCTGATCTCTGCCGCCGTGCACGAGTTCGCGCATGGCGGCCTGCACGGCACCCCGGTGGAGCGCATCGCCCGCCGCGTCGGGGTGGCCCAGCCGTACGTGTTCACCCTCTTCGGCAACAAGCGCGAGCTCTTCCTCGCGGCGCTGGAGCGCAGCTTCGAACGGATCGCCCACACGTTCGAGCGCGCCGCCGCCGAGTACCGCGAGGGGCGCGCGCCCGCCGACTGCGAGGACACGCTGGAGGCGATGGGGAAGGCGTACGTGGAGCTGCTCACCAGCGACCGCGACTACCTGATGCTCCAGCACCAGTCCTACGCGGCGTGCGACGACGAGGTGGTGCGTGCCCGCGTGCGCCACTGCTACGCCGTGCTCGTCGGCCTCGCCCGGGAGCTCTCTGGCGCGGAGGAGGAGCGGATCGACGACTTCTTCCGCCACGGCATGGCCCTCAACGTCGCCGCCGCCCTCGGGGTCGAGGATCTCTCGTGCGGCGGCGTCTGGGTCAAGGCCGAGCTCGCCGCGGCGGGACGCTGAGGCTCCGGGTGCGGGCCACGACCCGCCGCGCGTCTCCGCCGCCGCAGCCACGTGGAGGTCGTCGGCCGCGCTCGGCGTGAGGCGAGCATGCCCTACGATGACGGGGAGGGCCATGTCCGCCTCCACCCAGATCCCGGCGCCCAAGTCCAAGCCCAAGCGCAGCAACCGCGAGCTTGCCCGCACAGGCGGGCTGGTGACGCTCGCGGTGCTCATGACTCTCTTCGCCGTCTTCAACCTCGAAGACGTCAAGGTCAACTGGATCTTCGGCTCCGGTCACGCCCCCTTGATCGTCGTGATCGTGCTCTCCGTGCTCGTGGGGGTCGTGTTTACGCACTTCGCCGAGCGGCGCTCCGCCAAGCGCCGGTAGTCCTCCTCGGCCGGGGACGGCCCGCGCCCGTTTGTCCCGTTGGCCGCGTGGGCTTCGTTGGTGGAAGGTGTCCCGTCGGCCGCGTGCGTCCCGTCGGCCGAGGGTGTCCCGCCGGCCGCGTGCGTTCCGTCGGTCGAAGGCGTGCCGTTTGCCGCGTGGGCCCCGTTGGCCGAGGGTGTCCCACTGGCCGCGCGTGTCTCGTCGGCCGAGGGCTTCCCGTTGGCCGCGTGGGCCTCGCTAGCCGAGGGTGTCCCGCCGGCCGCGTGCGTTCCGTTGGTCGAAGGCGCCCCGTATGCCGCGTGCGTACCGTTGGCCGAAGGCGTCTTGCCGGCCGTGCGTGTCCCGTTGGTCGAAGGCGTGCCGTTTGCCCTGCGCGTACCGTTGGCCGCCGCGTGCGCCCCGTTGGGAGATGCCGCAAGCTGAGCCTTTCCGGGGGACGGCGCCTCCGAAGGGGGGCCAGCGAGCGCCTCCGCGGCTCTGGAGCGCACGATCGCCGCCGCGGCTTCCTCGGGGCCGACGAAAGGGGCGAGGACCACGTAGGAGACGTACTCGGAGAGCACCGGCAGTCGGTGGCCGCGGCCCGCGACGACCTCGCCGGCAAGGATCTGCCACAGCGCCCCCGCGATCCCCTCCACCGCGATCCTGGTGCGCGGGCGCCGGGGCGCCCCCTCGGTCAGCAGCGTCGCGACCTCGTAGGCCAGGTCCCCCATGTTCGCGATCGCCGGCGGCCCCGCCTCGAACGCCTTCACTGCGAGCGTCCTCAGGCGGGCGGGGCTGGACGCGAGGTATGCGAGTAGGCGTGCGACCGTGCGGCACACCGCCGCGGACCACTCCGCGGAGACCAGGCCGGGGTCGGCGACGAGCTGCAGCACTTCGTCCCCGAGCACGTCCAGGGCTTCCAGGTAGCACGCCTCGGGGTCGGGGAACAGCTCGATGAAGGCCTCGACGGGCAGCTCCGCGCTGTCGGCGATCCGCAGGGAGCTGAGTTCGTCCAGCTTCTCCTCCCGCGCTCGCAGCTCGATCGCGCTGCGCAGCAGCCGCGCGCGGCTGCTCTCGCCGCCGCACGCCCCCGGCTCGAGCGCCACCGCCTCGGGGAAGGGGGGGTTCGCACATGGCTGCGGGCGCAGCTCGGCCACTGCGGGGGAGGAGAACAGGAGCGACCACTTCACCATCTCCCTCGTGAGCGTCCCGAGCTCCTCGGTCTCCCGGTCGCGCAGGCGCATGGACGTCGCCCTGCGCAGCCCGCCCACGATCGCCCTCACCACGGGCAGCGGAAGCGCGGCCGACTGGCCGCCGCCGGCAAAGCCAGTGGTGGGCCAGCCCCGATCGGAGAGGACGCTCGACAGCCGGCCCTCGCACAACGCCGTGATCCGCTGCAGCCGCCGCACCCCCTCGGGACCCGCGGTCTGGGCGTCGATCATCACCAGATGCAGCGCCTTGGGGTTCTGTTCGAGTTCCGCCCCGAGCGCCTCCAACGCCACGCGCAGGCGCTTCTCCGGGTCGCCCGGCGCCGTGGCGTGGGTGAGCCGCTGGATCGCGCGCTTGACGATCAGGTCGAAGGTCGCCAGGAAGCAGTCTTCCTTGCCCGAGAACTGCTCGTAGAACACCCTCCGCGAGACCCCTGCCAGCCCGATTACGAGCCTTACGCTCGTCCGCTCGTAGCCCCTGGTCGTGACCGCCTCGATCATCCCCCCGTGCATGCGGATGCGTTGATTGCGGGCCACCCCAGTCGCACCGATGCTGTGCGGCCCCTTCGGCAGGCGGGCGTAGATCGGCACGATCGCTCCTGTCTTCGCCTGTCGCTTCGGCTTCCCATTCCCGGTATTCCCGGTGCCGTTCGACCCCGGACGCTCTCGCTCCGACCCAGACATTCGACCTCTCCGCATCCTCTCGCTCCCCAGACTGTCATGGTATCCGGTAAACAGGACTATTCCATGTCAGCGATCTTTTGTCTACAGCTTACTGGATACAATCCACGCCGCCGTCGCCACTGCGCGTAGAAGGAGGTGTTTCCCCAGCAACCACGCCGCGTGTGAAGATAGCTAAGTGGCCGCGCGAAGGTGTTCGCGGTCGCCGCGGAGCACCTCGGGTTTGATCCTGGCCGGCTCGTAATGTGGGCCACCGGATGTCTACCATTTCCTCGACCAGCGGCCGCTCGGGGACGGCCTTTGGGGCTCAGTGCAGGATCGCGCGCAGGGCGATCACGCCCATGCCCATCGCCGCTCCTACGCACACCTCGAGCGCGAGCTCGCCGGACTGCGCCCGCGCGCGCAGCCCAGCGAGCAGCTCGAACGCCACGAGGGTCGCCGCGCAGGTCCACAGCGCCACGGTGACCGCGGTTTCCTGGCTGGCGCTCACCGCCCACGCGGCCAGCAGCGCGAGCAGCGGCGCCGAGGTGCCCCGCACGATCGCCCAGTCGCGCGCGAGCGCCTGCCCCAATGCGCGCGCGGTGAGGCGCCCGCCGGTGGCGAGGCGCTGGCCGAGCAGTTCGGCGTAGGAGTGCGCGAGCCAGTAGAGCACCAGCGCCACCGCCACCGACCCCACGGTCTCGAGGTAGGTGTCGTGCAGGCCGTCCTCCGCCGCAAGCAGGGCGCCGAGGGTGATCGTCCCGTAAACCGCCCCCGTGGGGTTCTCGCCGGGCAGCGCCCAGTCGAGCGCCCGGACGGCCGCGCGCCGCACGCGAGCGCCACGCCCAGGGCTCGCGCGATCTCGGCGGGAGGGTTGCACGAGCTTCAATGATGACTCCCGGGCCGCGCGCAGGTCGAGTCCGGCACGGAGCCCTCGAAGACTGGCCCAACCTAGCCGGGCAGCGCCTCGATCTCGGGTGAGCGCAGAGCGATGCCGAGCCCGCGCAGGGAGACGCGCCCGGTCTCCGGGTAGAAGCACATGTCTCCCGGCTCGCGAGTGCCGTAGGCAAGGTAGGTGACGCCCTGCTCGCCGGCGAGCAGGGCGTGAGCGACCCCGGTGCCGGCGGGGCGCGAGATGACGTCGCCCGCGCGCAGCGAGTGCTCTTCGAGATCCTCGTGGCTCCCGCCGCGGGGCCACAGTTGGAGCGTGCCGCCGCCGTCGAGCACGACGAAGATCTCCTCCTCCGCGGAGTGGCAGTGCGCCGGGGCGCCTCGCCCCCCGGGGGACAGGCTGACGTGCTTGAGGCCGGTGACGCGCGCGCCCGCGGCCTCGCCGAGCAGGCGCGCGGCGCCACCGAAGGTGGTGGGGGCGTCGGCGAGAGCCACCACGTTGCCGGGACGCTCCGCCAGGGGCGGGGGGCACTCGGGCGGCCCGGCGGCGGCTTCGCGGGCGAACGGGGGATCGCCGTCGGCGAGCTCCACCCAGCGGGGGAATGTCCAGGCCACGCCGATGCGGGGCAGCGCGGTGAGGTGGGGGTCGCGGCGCTGGCCGAAGACGAGCACATCGAGTCCGCCGTCCGCGGCGCGCAGGGTGTGAGCGCCGCGCAGGGGCCGGTGCACGATGCAATCGCCAGCGCGCACCTCGTAGGTCTTGCCGTCCTCCCAGAGGAGCCCGCTGCCGGCGAGCGCGAAGAAGATCTCCTCGTCGGCGCCGTGCTCGTGGGCAGGCGTGGAGAAGTGCCCCGCGGCGACCTCGATGCGCCGCAGTCCCACGGTGCGCGTGCCGGCCTCTCGTCCAAGGTCTCGCCACACCCCCTTTATGTGACCGACTGCAAGCTCGCGCGAGGGACTCTCATGCAGGTTCGGGAGCTTCACGAGCGCGACCCTATCAGCGCCGGCGAGCGCCCGCTAGGAGCTGATGGCGGCGCCGAGGTAGCTCGGCTGGTAGGGCACCTTCATGGTAAGGCGGGGGTCCCCTGGGGCGTTTCCCTGGAAATCAGCCCTGGCGCGTCACTCCGTAGCGCACTCCGCGTTGCCCGGCCTCCGCGTAGCGCACTCCGCGTTGCCCGGCCTCCGTCAAAGTGCTACACAAGAGTGCTACCATCTGAGTGTGGCTTCTCGTAACCCACGCCTGGGAGTCGAACGCGACCCGGAGATGGAGCGCGCGCTCACCCTCACCGAGCCGCTGCTCGACCCCGCTGAGACACGCTCGGCGGCGGCGCAGATCCGTGCGCTCACGCTGCGCGGCGCGCAGGCCGTGCTCGCCGGCGCCGACTCGGAGTCCCAGTTGCGAGCTCGTCTGGTTGAGCGCTACGGCGCAAGGCCTGGCCGGGGAAGCCTGTTGGAACTGGATCCGCCGCCGTGTGAGCCAGACTCGGCGGGCGCCGCGCCGGCGTCTGATGCGCTGTGGTGGGTCCGCGGGGAGTGAGCGCCGCCTACCTCGACGCCTCGGCGCTGGTCAAGCTGTTCAAGGCTGAGCGCGAGACGGACGCATTCCGGGCCGCACTCAGTGAGCTGGCCCATACTGGTCGCGAGCGAGCTGATCCGCGTCGAGGCCGTGTGCACAGCAGGGCGTCTCGGCGGCGACGATGTCCTGCGGCGCGCCGACGCGGCCCTCGAGCGGATCAACCTGATCCCACTGTCCCCGGAGATCATCGAGTTCGCCACCGCCGCCCACATCCCACCGCTACGAGCGATGGACGCGATCCACCTCGCCACGGCGCTCGCCATCCGCGAGGACATCGGCGCGGTCTTCGTCTACGACAGCGACCTGCACGACGCCGCCGGAGCCCACCACCTCAACCCCCTCGCGCCACAATGAGCTCCGCCCGCAACTGCGCCCGAACCCCAGCCGAAGGGGACGACGCCGACGCGACGGCGGTACGAAGACCTCGTCGCCAGCTGACCGCTCTCTAGGCGGCGAGCAGGCCCTCGAGCTTGTCGAGCTGGCTGGCCCATCCCGCCTGCGCCATGGCGACGAGCTCCTCCGCGCAGATCATGCGTGACGTGACGACGACCTTCGTGCGGTGGTCGTCGAGTTCGACGAACTCCACGGTCGTCTCGCCGGACTCGATCATCGGGTGGTCGGTGTGCTCCTCGCCGAACGACAAACGTTCGGGCGGCTCGACGACTCCGAAGTGGCCGTCGTTCGGGTACTCCTCACCGTCGGGCCCGACCATCGTCAGGCGACAGACGCCGCCGGGGCGCAGGTCGAACTCGATCTTCTCGCGCGGCGTCGTGAAGTGCTCGGGACCCCACCACTTCGTCACCTCGTCTGGGTCCGTCCAGGCGTTCCACACGAGGTCGCGCGGGGCGTCGAGGACGCGCTCGATCACGATCGTACGCTCGCTCATCACGAATTGCTCAGTCATCGCTATCTGCCTTTCGTTGGATGTCTCGGAGGTGAAGCGCAAGGCGATCGAGACGGCCCTCCCAGATCTCGCGGTACTGCTCGAGCCAGTCCGCCGCGTCGCGCAAGGGCGCACCCTCGAGGCGGGACGGACGAAGCTGGGCCGTGCGCCCGCGCGTGATGAGCCCCGCCCGTTCGAGCACCTTCAGGTGCTTGGAGATCGCCTGGACGCTGACCGGGAACGGCTCGGCAAGCTTGTTCACGGTGACCTCGCCGTCCTGCGCGAGCCGCGCGAGGATCGCGCGACGCGTGGGGTCGGCGAGGGCCGCGAACGTGGCGTTGAGCTGCTCGGTCGCCATCGCTTATTCACCATGTTGGTTGATAAACGTAATGGTTGAATACTAGCGCGCGGAAGAGCGCCTGTCAAGGCGCGCAAGTGCACCGGACGTCGGATCCTCCCGCCTTGCTCGTCCGGTTCGGCAGGCACGGATTGGCCTGTCCCTTGGGTTACAATCGCGGTCGTACCCTCTCCGGTCGTATCCCTCTCGTGTCTTAAGGAGGCGCCATGTCCTGGAAGCTCGCAGGGTCTTATTTCGAGACGTGCTCGTGTGACGTGATCTGCCCTTGTACGGCGTCGCTGGCGCTCGGCGCCACGCTTGACCGCTGCAAGGTTACGCTCGTCTTCCACGTACGCAATGGCGAGGTGGAGGGGATCGACGTGAGTGGGCTGACGGTTGCCGCCCTCGCGGACACGCCGAAGGTGATGAGCGAGGGCAACTGGCGCCTTGGCGTTTTCATCGACGCGTCTGCGTCCGACGAGCAGGCGGAGAAGCTCGGCGCGGTGTTCTCAGGGGCGCTTGGTGGCCCGATGGAGGCTCTGGGGCCGTTGATTGCGGAGAACCTGGGAGTCGAGCGCGCGCCTATCGAGGTTCAGGAGGACGGTTTGCGCCACTCGATCCGCATTGGCGACGCGGTGGACTTCGAGATCGAGGACGTCGTGCCCTTCGGGGTGGAGACGGGCCAGCCAGCGAAGCTCACCGGGGTCTTCCATCCCGCCGGCTCCGAGCTGACGGTGGCGAAGGCGACGCGATCCAAGATCGACGCCTTCGGCATCCAGTACGAGGGCAAGGCCGGCTTCTCCACGTCGCAGTTCTCGTGGGCGGCCTGAACACGGCGCAAACCCCCGCACTCGCCGATCGAGGGGCGACCCGCGGCGGGCTCGGTGAGGCTTTCGCCGCCGTGCGGACGCGGCTGGCGCTCGTCGCGCTGCTGTTCCTGCTGGCCGCCCTCGCGTGGTGGTCGACCGTCGAGGAGATGGCCGGGATGGATGCAGGGCCCGGCACCGATCTCGGGGCGCTCGGCTGGTTCGTGGGCGTGTGGATTGTCATGATGGCCGCGATGATGTTTCCGTCGGTTTCGCCGACGGTGGCGCTCTACGCTCAGATGACGCGCCGGCGCGGGCTGAGCCGCCCGCTGCTGTTTACGAGCGGCTACCTGTTCGTGTGGGGCGTGGCAGGGGTGGCCGCCTACGGCCTCTTCCATCTGGGAAGGAGCCTGTTCGGCGCCGACCTGCGCTGGAGTGCTGGCGGCCGGTGGTTCGCGGGGGGCGTGCTGACGATCGCCGCGCTCTACGAGTTCACACCGCTGAAGGAAGTC
The DNA here is from genome assembly GCA_963703395.1 of uncultured Solirubrobacterales bacterium. Taxonomy (GTDB): domain Bacteria; phylum Actinomycetota; class Thermoleophilia; order Solirubrobacterales; family Solirubrobacteraceae; genus Palsa-744. The sequence continues at coordinate 3,813,251 of OY969817.1, forward strand.
TGCCTGGAGAAGTGCCGCAGCCCGCTCGGATTCCTCCTCGGCACGTGGCGCGACGGACAGCGAGGGGCCCTGGAGATGGGCACTCGGCATGCCGCTTGGTGCGTGGGCTGTTGTTGGGCGCTCATGGGCGCGCTATTCGCGCTCGGTGTGATGAGCATCACGTGGATGGCATTCGTCGCTGCGTTGATCACTCTCGAGAAGACGCTTCCGTGGCGCCGTCTGGTGACGTGGGGCACGGCAGCGATCCTGCTCGTCCTCGCGGCGGTGCTCGTGGCGGCACCGGACGCCCTTCCCGGGCTCGTGGTGCCGAGCGACGGGCACAGCGCCCACGCCATGAAAGCGATGCACTAATCGTCGCCACCGCAGAGACATGTTCGACCGGTGAGATGCCGGATCGAAGGCCCGCTCAAGCGCTCTGGTGCCCGCCGGATCGCTGGAAGCTATGCGACGAGATCCGGGTTGAAGAAGCTAGCCGTTAGCAGTAAGGTTATCGTTACGATCAACCTATAGGATGCGTGATGGAGCGAACGATCGGGGTCGATAAGGCACGCGCGAAGTTGGGCCAGATCGCGGATGAGATCGCCGCCGATGATGAGGCGGTTGTTCTCACGCGTCGCGGACAAGCCGTGGCCGTGCTGGTCAGTCCGTCGGAGTACGACCGTCTGGTCGAGACCAAGCGAGAGGTGGCGCAGGAGAAGTTGCGGGCGCGGTTGGCTGAGGTTCGCCGGAAGGTCGCGGACGCCGGGTTGGACGTGTCGGTCGTGGATGAGGCGATCACGGCGGCGCGGGCGGCTGAGTGAAGCCGAGGGTCGTTCTCGACTCCAACGTCGTTGTCTCGGGTCTCGGATGGTCTGGCGCTCCCTCGAAGATTCTCGACGCGGCACTGGCTGGTCAGCTGGTACTCCTGACCAGCCCACCCCTCCTCGCTGAGCTGCGCCGCATCCTTGGGTACCCGAAGCTCGCCAAGGTCTTCGGGGAAGCACAGCAACTCGTGGATCTCATTGAGGCAAGCAGCGTCGTGGTCCTACCGACGCGCACGCTGGCGGTCGTCGGCGACGAGAGCGACAATCGCGTCTTGGAGGCAGCCGTCGAGGGAGCCGCCGACTACATCGTCTCGGGGGATGATGATCTGCTCGAACTTGGCTCCTTCCAAGGCATCCCGATCGTGACGCCAGCCGCGCTTCTCGGCGGGGCTACGCTCGATTGATGACGCTGGCGTCCAAGTGGCCCGCTCGCTCCGGCCCTGCGAGCGAAGTCCGGCGCTTCAGGCTTCGCGGAGGTCGATCTTGTCGGCGATGATCTGGAAATCCTTGGTGTTGTAGGTCAACAACGGGACCCCATGCGCCTTGGCGGTAGCGGCGATCGCCAGGTCCAGTGCTCGCCGCCTAACTCGCGGAGCTCGGGCTCCAGCGGGAGTCTCGATTGGCTCACCAAGAGCAGGCCACTGCCGCTAGGATTCGAGCGTCAGGCCGACGTAGCTCAGCTGGTAGAGCGCATCCATGGTAAGGATGAGGTCCGGGGTTCGAGCCCCCGCGTCGGCTCCACTTTTCTACCGCAACGTCACCGCAGCTCGATACACCTTTTGTCCAAGGTTGTCCTCTTCTGTCCCTGGGGAGGGCATCGAATCATCGGCCCGGGAGTCAAAACTGGCGCTCTGCCTAGCGATAGAGCGCTGATGGGGTCCCGTCACGGTAAGCGAGAGGTCTCGGGTTCGAATCCCGACGCCGGCGCTTGCGCGGTGCGCGCCTCAGCGGATGCCCTTGAGCAGCTCGGCGGGCGAGGAGAGTCCCAGACCCTGGGCGAGGATCACGAGCGTCTCCAGGCGAGGCGAGCGCTTGCACCGCTCCAGGAGGCTGATCTCGGTGCGGTGCAGGTTGCACGCTTCTGCGAGGGCCTCCTGTGAGAGGCCGGACCTCTCTCGGTGGGTGCGCAGGTTGTGCGCGAATTGGTTGCGTATGAGCTCTACGGACATGCGCTAACTGTCGCTGGTCGCAGACGAGAGGTCTACAGACTCGTGTCTACACCATTACTTCCGCGCCACGAGAGCCCCCGCCTAAAGCATGTCCGAATCATAAACGTTATCGAGGTGTAAACACAAGCCAAAGGCTCGGGCCAGTGGCGGCCCCGGCGCTCGGCCGGCCCAACGGCGGCAGCGGAGCAGAAGACCCACGGAGCCGCCGCCGATTGCGGGCTGACCGCCCGCAATCGTGCGCGCCGCCGGCGTGGGCGGCGCAGGGCGTGTGCCGGCCACCGGCAACTACGCGGCGTGTGCGGCGGACGCTTCCTGGGGGGTGACGGTGGTCACCGGCAGGCCCATGCCCGCTACCTTGCTGGGAAGGTCGAGCTTCAACCAGCGCGAGAGGCGGGGGCTGAGGGTTGAGACGATCACCTCGTCGAAGCCCTGCAGGTTGAGCGCGTCCTGCACCGCCGCCATCGGGTCGGAATCGCCGACGATCCCCTGTACCGGAGTCCCCGCAGCTTCGCTGAGGGCGGGCAGGGCGCGGTCGAGCACTGCGCGGGCCTCCCCGACCCCCTGGTCCTCGGGGTCGGTGACCTTGTGCAGCCCATGCGTGGTGTTGGGCACGAGCAGCGTGAACGTGCACGGCCCCCTCGCGGCGCGTGCGCGCACAGCGTCGAGCAGCGGCGGGGTGGCGGCCGTCTTGTGGGCCACCACCAGGACACGACTGTGGGCGGAGGGCTCCATGGGGGATCCTTTCTGGGGGATTGCCGGGCGCCCGCACGAGCGCGGGCGGTGGGGCTATGTCCCTCTTCTACCCAAATCTGCCCCCGCGCTCCCTCCCAGGGATCGAAAGCCCCTTCGGCATCCGTAGGCGGCTACCCTGCGGGCGTGCGCGTGCAAGTGTCCGAGGAGGCAGTCGAAGTGTCGCTCTCCCGCTGGGAGAAGGCGCTGGGCCTGCTCGGGAACATCACGGTCCCACGCGCCGACGTGGGCGACGTGCGGGTGCTGGAGGAGCCAATGCGGGATGTGCTGCGGACCGGCATGAAAGCCGGGCTACGCCTGCCGTGGCTCTACTACGTGGCGCGCACCATCCGCCTCGACGAAGCGTGGCTGGTGCGCCGCGGCGTCCCCGCGCTCTCCTTCTCGGTGCGCAACAAGGGCGCGCTGCGGCGCGTGGTCGTGAGCACCCCCGAAGCGCAGACGCTCGCGCGGCAGCTGACGTCGGGTTAACGACCCGCATCGCAGACGCTCGCGCGGCAGCTGGCGTCGGGTTAGCGACCCGCATCGGTCGGGTTGGCGACCGCGCATCGCACGGCGCAGCCCTTTGTCTGTAGATTCGCAGACAGCTAGCGGCAAGAGTGCCGGCTCGTGGACACCGACGAGGCCAAGCAAGCCCGCTTCGACGCCGAGCGAGCCCGGGTCCTGCGACAGTTCGGCGCGGGCCTCCGGGAGCTGCGCGGACCGAACCGCACCCAGGAGGACGTCGCGTACGAAGCGAACCTGCACCCCACGTACATCGGCAATCTGGAGCGCGGAGAGCGCGAGCCCAAGCTGTCCATCCTGTTGATCCTCTCCGAGACCCTGGGCGTCTCGCTCGACCGCCTCGCACAGGGCCTCCCGGTTCCCAGGGAGCGCCGGCCCCCGCCCGGCTCCAAACGCAACGCCTCCAGCGGGTAGCGCCCGCCACCCGTCACCGCGTCTCGCTGGAGGGCGACCCTGGGCCCCTGAGCTCCCGCGGCTCAGATGCAGATGAACCCGAGGGTGTCCAGGTGCCGGGCGCACGGAGAGGCCCAGACCTGCTCGCCTTCGCAGTGCACGACGCCCTGTTCCGCCAGGCGCTCGAGGGCCACGCCGATCGCATCCGGGTCCACGTCGTGGAGCTCGTGTTCGATCTCCTGGCGCGACCAGCGCAGCTCGTGGTCGCTGCGCAGGACCTGCAGGACGACTACGCACTGGGTGCCCTCCTCCTGTCGCGGGTTGATGCGCTCATCGGGCATGGGAGAACCTTCGGACCGCGGCCCCGAGAACCTTCAGATCACAGCCTAAGTTGGCGGGAAATGGTCCACCGGCTCGACCGCGGGACCGGTGAGCAGGGAAGCGTCGAAGCGCTGTCTGGGCAGGGCGTCGAGCCCACGTTGGAAATAGTGGTGGGGGCAGGATTCGAACCTGCGAAGGCAGAGCCAAGGCGTTTACAGCGCCTCCCCTTTGACCGCTCGGGAACCCCACCGTCGGGGACGGCGATGATAGCGATCGACTTGGGTCGCACGACGACAGCTGCTCGCCGATATCCGCACGGTGCCAAGCTGAGTTGCCGCGCATTCCCCAAACATACGTTCGGCCAAGGACGGAATTCAGACTTCAGGACGCCTCACGCAGCAGCTGGGCCTCGGGGAGGGTCTGCAGCTTCTTGAGCGTGCGGTTCTCGATCTGGCGGACGCGCTCGCGGGTGATGTTGAATGCACGCCCCACCTCCTCCAGGGTGCGCGAGCGCCCGCCCGTGATTCCGTAGCGCATCTCGAGCACCTCGCGCTCGCGGCGGGGCAGGACGGCGAGCACGCGCACCACGCTCTCGCGGCGCAGGGACTCCGAGGCGGTCTCGAAGGGGGATTCCGCGGCGATGTCCTCCACGAAGTCGGCCAGCGCCGAGTCGTCCTCGTCGCCCACGGGCTTCTCCAGGGAGATCGGCTGTTGAGCCATACGCAGGATCTCGCGCACCTCGCCGATCGGATACTCGAGCTCCGCGGCGATCTCCGCGGGGGTCGGCTCGCGTCCCAGTTGCTGGATCAACAGGCGCTCGGTGTGGAGAACCTTGTTGAGCTTTTCCGCCATGTGCACGGGGATGCGGATCGTGCGCCCCTTGTCCGCGATCGCGCGCGTCACCGACTGGCGGATCCACCAGGTAGCGTACGTGGAGAACTTGAAGCCGCGGCGGTAGTCGAACTTCTCCACCGCCCGGATCAGCCCCAGGGAGCCCTCCTGGATGAGGTCGAGGAACGTGAGGCCCCGACCCATGTAGCCCTTGGCGATCGACACCACCAGGCGGAGGTTGGCCTCGACCATGTGCTGCTTGGCGGTGACGTCCCCGCGCTCGATGCGCTTGGCAAGGCCGACCTCCTCGGCGGCGCTAAGCAGGGGCACGCGCCCGATCGAGCGCAGGTAGAGGCGCAGGGAATCCACGCCGGAGTCGGCTCCCTCGAAGTCGAGTTCGGCTCCTCGGAGCTCGTCCAGGTGGGCGCGCAGCTCGGCGACGTGCTCGAGCTCGACGTCCTCCGCCTCGCCCTCCTGTTGCTCGTCCGCCTCCTCGAGGGCGCCGGCGCGGTGCAGCGGGATGGGGTGTGGCTCCTCGGGCAGCTCGACCTCCGACGTCGCCTCTGGGAGCTCCCTGAGGATTTCGATGCCGTGCTCCTCCAGGAAGCTGAGCAGGTCATGGACCTGCTCCATGGCGATCTCCGCCTCCTCGAGCGTTTCGCCGAGCGTCTCGGAGGTCACGAACCCGCGTTCCTGGCCCTCCGCGATCAGCGTCTGAAGCTCCTCGATCTCGACCACCGCGACCTCGGCGGTAGCCGGCACGGGCACTCCTGCGACACCCGTGTCGTCAAGCCCTGCAACCTCTGCGACCTTATCGCTCACTCGTGGACCCCCAGGATCCAAACGGCTCCCCGTCGCGGTGAGCATCCCCCGCCGCGACCTCCCCTACCTGTGTGCTCGCGCCTCCTACGCGGTCTCCTCGGTGATCGGTGCCACCAACTGCCTCCTCTCCTGCCTGAAGCGCCCTACACCTACAGCTACCCAAACCCGGCACGACCCCGTGCGTTGCGACGCGGCGCTTGGTGTGCGCGGATTGATACCAGATATCAAGGCCCCTGTGCGCGGGTTACCGCCAGAGGAGCCTTTCGCGGGACCACAGGGGGCTCCCGGAGGGTGGCCGGGTGTACTAGGCTGGGCGGGCGGTACCGACCACACGATGCGCGTGACACTGAACTCGCTTACCCCTCGCGCCGCGGACGACGTACAGGCCCGTGCACCGGCGGTCGCGGTGGGCCTCTCGCGGGTGGGGGTCACGGGGGTGGAGAAGGTGGTGCGCATCCGCGACGAGCTGTTCTTCGCGCGCTTGGAGTGCTTCGTGGATCTCAGCCACGACCAGAAGGGGGCGCACATGTCGCGCTTTGAGGAGGTCGTCAACGAGGCGATCGGGGAGGTGGTGCTCACGGAGTCCCCGTTCCGCGCGGAGACCCTCGCGCGGAACATCGCGGAGCTGGTGCGCGACCGTCAGGGGGCGGGGCGCGCGGAGGTGACGGTGGAGGCGCGCTACCCCGAGCACAAGCCCGCGCCCGTCTCCGGAGTCTCCACGCAGGAGATCTACACCCTCTACGGCCGCGCGGTGGCGCTGGAGGGGGGCACGCGCCACATGGTGGGCGTGTCCGCGACCGGGATCACGGCGTGCCCCTGCGCCCAGGAGCTCGTGGCCGCCCGCGCGAGCGAGCGCCTGGCCGAGCAGGAGGGGTTCACGGCGGAGCAGATCGAGCGGATCCTCGCGCAGGTCCCCGTCGCGACCCACAACCAGCGGGGCCTCGGGACCCTGCAGATCGGGTGTCTGGAGAACTGCGACGCGGAGATCGACGCGAAGACGCTGCTGGAGATCGTGGAGGGGTCGATGTCCTCGGAGATCTACGAGCTGATGAAGCGCTCCGACGAGGTGGAGGTCGTGGAGAAGGCCCACCGCCGCCCCCGCTTCGTGGAGGACTGCGTGCGCGAGGCGGTCGCGGGGGTGGTGCGCGCCTTCCCGCAGTTGGACGGCGGGAGCTTCGTCTCCGCGCGCCAGGAGAACCTGGAGACGATCCACCAGCACAACGTGGTGGCCGAACGCCACGGTCTGCTGGCCGAGCTGCGCGGCGAGCTCGACTCCGGGCGCCCCGCCCCACGGCAGACGACCCTGGAGGAGTGGCTTGAGTCGGGGGAGGGCAGGCCCTCCCCCGAAGCCCCCTCCCCTCTTTGAAGAACTTGCTGAACGAGGGGGGCTGAGGGCCTGCGCCTGCGCGAGGCGGCGGCGCAGGCCGAAGAAGTAGTCGAGGCCGGAGAGTACGGTCACGAGCACGGCGGCGTACAGCAGCAGGGAGACCCACAGGGGTTCCCCGTGCACGGCGATCAGGGCGAGGATGGCGGCGATCTGCAGGCAGGTCTTGACCTTCCCGAACATGCTCGCGGCCATCACCACGCCGGCCTGGGTGGCCCCGAGGCGCAGCACCGTGACGGCGAGCTCGCGAGCGATGATCACCATCGCCACCCACGCGGGCAGGCGCCCGAGGGAGACGAGGGAGAGCAGGGCGGCGATGATCAGCAGCTTGTCCGCCAGGGGGTCCATCAACTTGCCGAACGTGGTCACCGAGCCCCGCGAGCGCGCGAGGTAGCCGTCCACGAAGTCCGTGAGCGAGGCCAGCACGAACACGACCGCTGCGAGCACGTCCCCCGCCGGAGTGTTTCCGAGTAGGGCGGCCACCAGCACCGGGACGAGCATGATCCGCAGGACCGTGAGGACGTTCGGTAGGTTCAGGGGAAACATGGTTGACTGGAAAGAAGAGGGGCCCGACCGAAGCCGGGTGACACGCGCCTTCGGCGCGAGTCCCTGTTTCGGCCAGCCGACCTTCGGCCGGCTGCGCCACCATTCTGATCGAAGAGGCCCGGCTTGCAGGCCTTCGGCCGGCTGCCACCCTCTCCGCAGCATTATGTCGGCAAGGAGGAAGCGCGGATGAACAGGCGCAAGTTGGGGCCGAGCGGCCCGGAGGTCGCAGCGATCGGGCTGGGGTGCATGGGGATGTCGGCGTTCTACGGCGCCACGGACGAGGGGGAGGCCGTCGCGACGATCCAGCGGGCGTTGGAGCTGGGGTGCGACTTCCTGGACACATCGGACATGTACGGCCCGCACACCAACGAGGAATTGGTGGGCCGCGCGATCGCCGACCGGCGGGAACGGGTGTTCCTGGCCACCAAGTTCGGGATCAAGCTGGAGCTGGAGCCGGTCCCGCGGCGCTCGGTGGAGGGCAGCGCGGCCTACGTGCGCGAAGCGTGCGAGGGCTCCCTGCGGCGCCTGGGGGTCGATCACATCGACCTCTACTACCAGCACCGCGTAGACCCGAAGACCCCGATCGAGGAGACGGTGGGGGCAATGGCGGAGCTGGTCGAGGAGGGCAAGGTCCGCCACCTCGGCCTCTCGGAGGCGAGCGCCGCGACGATCCGTCGCGCCCACGCGGTGCACCCGATCGCGGCGGTGCAGAGCGAGTACTCGCTGTGGAGTCGCGACGTGGAGGAGGAGGTGCTGCCCACGTTGGATGAGCTGGGGATCGCGCTGGTCGCCTACTCGCCGCTCGGCCGTGGCTTCCTGGCGGGCCGCTTCGCCTCGCGCGAGGAGATCGAAGAGGGCGACTTCCGCCGCTACGGGCCGCGCTTCAGCGAGGAGAACTTCAAGCGCAACTTCGTCCTCACCGAACGTGTGCGGGAGCTGGCAAAGGAGAAGGGCGTGACTCCCGCGCAGCTAGCCCTGGCGTGGGTGCTGAGCCGCGGGGAGCACGTCGTGCCGATCCCGGGTACCAAGCGGCGGACCTACCTGGAGGACAACCTCGCCGCCGCGGAGGTCCACCTCACCCCGGAGGAGTCCGAGCGGATCGCCGCGGCGGTCCCGCAGGCGCAGGGGGATCGCTACGACGAGCAGGGGATGCGCACGATCAACCTGTAGGCGGGTCGGCGGTAGGCGGAGCGCCAGAGCGGCCGTCGCCGGGTAGGCCGGGTAGGTCGGGACGGGTCAGGGACCGGCGCCCGGCGTCCCAGGGAGTAGCCCGCTAGGGTGGGGCGATGCCACTGGTCCCAATGGTCATCGAGCGCACCGCGCGGGGCGACCGCGAATTCGACATCTACTCGCGGCTGCTCAACGAGCGGATCATCTTCCTCGGGACCCCGATCGAAGATCAGGTCGCCAACCTGGTGGTCGCCCAGCTCCTGCACCTGGAGGCAGAGGATCCGGAGAAGGACATCTCGATCTACATCAACTCCCCGGGGGGCTCGATCTACTCGGGCCTGGCGATCTACGACACGATGCAGTTCGTCAAGCCGGACATCGCGACGATGTGCGTGGGCGTGGCGATGTCGATGGGCTCGCTGCTGCTGGCGGGCGGCAAGAAGGGCAAGCGAGCGTGCCTGCCGAACAGCCGCATCCTGATCCACCAGCCGTCGGCAGGCTTCGAAGGGCAGTCCACGGACATCGAGATCCACGCGCGCGAGATCCTCAAGGTGCGCGCGCGGATCGACGAAATCTACGCCGAGCACACGGGCCGCACCCAGGAGGAGGTCCGCCGGGACATGGAGCGCGACCGCTTCTTCACCGCCGAGCAAGCGTTGGAGTACGGCATGATCGACCGCGTGCTCGAGAGCCACTGAGCGAGAACCCGCGCGCCCCGCGAAGGCGCCGACCGATCGAAGATCGGGCCCAGTGGAGTAAAGGGCGGGGTTTCTTTTGGATGAGGGCCGGCCGGGCCGGCCCCAGCGGCGTTCGCAGTGCGGTGCCGTGCGGCATGCACGTGCGGGGGCGCCGCCGCGGTCGAGATTCTTCGCGAGCCATGCGCGCCGAGGCTGGAGCAGGTACATGGGAGACGGAACGCCTTACACCTGCCCGGGGGAACCGACCCGCCTCAGGTGATTTAGGCCAGCGCGTCCTGGAGTGGGAGCGCCAGCTGCGGGGTAAGCAGATCCCTGTCGGCTGAGAGCAGCCCCCGCCCGGTACGCCTGGCGATTGCGACGTAAGAGGCGTCGTAGAAGGTGAGGTCGTGCTCAAGGGCGAGCTGCGCGGTGGGGTGGTGGTCCTCGGGAGCGAGCTCGAGCGGGTCGCCGCAGATCTCTCGCAGGAGCTTGAGGGCCGCCGCGATCCTTTCGGGCGTCCATCCGGAGTGCCGCGTGAGGATGTTGCCGACCTCGTACACCGCCAAGGCGGTCGTGCGTATCGCGAGCTTTCCGATCGCCGAGCGTGCGAGCTCGCCGTCGGGCTCGCGATCCACGGGTAGGAACCACTTCAGCGCGACACTGGCGTCGACGATCCACGCTGTCGCGACTGCGCCGGCCCCTGCGGTCGCGACCGCCTCCGTCGTCGTCGCGACCCCTGGCGAGGCTGCCTCGCTCGCCGTCTTCGCGGCTGCCTCCGTCCTCGCCACCCCAGGTGTGGCTCCCTGCGCCGCCCGTTCCTCGGGCGGGGTCACCCGTCGCGTAGCCGCTCCGCGCGCACGAGCTCCGCGGCGTTGACCGGCCCCTTCCAGGTGCGACTGAGCTCGTCGAGGTCGGAGAGCACCGAGCCGGGCTCGCGGCGCAGCAGGCCGACCTCGCGACGCGCCCCGGCCTGCAGCAGGGCGCTGCGGCTCGTTCCGCGCCGCCGCGCCTCGGCGTCGAGCGCGCCGAGCAGGTTGTCGGGAATCGAGACCATGACCTTCGCCACAGCATGAGTATAGCTCACTGGCAATACCCTGGCCCTGTCACGAGCGGCAAGGGCAAGCCCCACCGGGTCCAACGGTGCGGCGCAGTGACGGGACAGCGCCGGTCAGGCCGGCCCCCGCGGCGTTCGCAACGCGTGACCGCGCGTCGTGCACGGGCGAAGGGGTACCGCGCCGGTGCTTCTCGTAGATTGCGGGCATCAAGACGATGCCGCGTGAGAGCCAGGTCATCCTCGGCGAGAACCTGGAGGTGCTGCCTCGCTTCGAGGATGGGACCTTCCAACTGATCTACATCGACCCGCCGTTCAACACCGGCCGGGCGCAGACGCGCCGGACCGTTCACACGGCCGCTGACGAGAGCGGGGACCGCACCGGGTTCGCGGGACGGCGTTACAGCACGCGACTGCTGACGGAGTCCTCCTACCGCGACGACTTCGAGGACTACCTCGCGTTCCTGGAGCCTCGCCTGTGCGAGGCGCGCCGGCTGCTGAGCGAGAGCGGGACGCTGTACTTCCACATCGACTACCGCGAGGCCCACTACTGCAAGCTGCTGCTCGACGAGCTCTTCGGCCGCGAGAGCTTCCTCAACGAGATCGTGTGGGCCTACGACTACGGCGCACGCTCCCGACGGCGCTGGCCTGCCAAGCACGACACGATCCTGGTGTACGTGAAGGACCGCACGCGCTACCACTACGACGCGGAGGCGGTGGACCGCGAGCCGTACATGGCCCCCGGCCTCGTGACCCCGGAGAAGGCGGCGCGGGGCAAGCTGCCGACCGACGTGTGGTGGCACACGATCGTCCCCACCAACGGCAGCGAGAAGACGGGCTACCCGACGCAGAAGCCGGAGGGGATCGTCAGGCGGATGATCCAAGCCTCCACCCGTCCCGGGGACTGGTGCCTGGACTTCTTCGCCGGCAGCGGCACGCTGGGCGCCGCGGCCGCCAAGCTCGACCGGCGCTACGTCCTGATCGACTGCAACCCCGAGGCCGTGCGCGTGGCGCGTGTACGGCTTGGGCTCGCTGCCGGGGGCGGCGCCGCGGCGTAACCGGTCGGCCGGGGCATCTCGCGGGGAAAGCTGGGCAGCTGCCTCAAGCGACCCCATGCTCGATCGCGCCAAGGCCCTCGACCTCGATGCGCACGACATCCCCGGATGCGAGGAAGCGGGGCGGGTCGAGGGCCATGCCGACGCCGGCGGGGGTGCCGGTGAGGATCAGGTCCCCGGGCTCGAGCGTGCAGGTCTCGCCGATGAAGGCGACCAGCTCGGGCACGGTGAAGATCAGGTTCGACGTGTCGGAGTCCTGGCGCAGCTCGCCGTTGACCCACGTGCGCAGGCGCAGGTGGTGGGGGTCAGGGACCTCCTCGGCGGTGGTGATCCAGGGGCCGTAGGGGCAGAAGCCGTCGGCTCCCTTCGCGCGGGTCCACTGGGGCTCGCGGCCCTGCAGGTCGCGCGCGCTGACGTCGTCGGCGACGGCGTACCCCGCGACCTGGCCGCCGGCGCCCATCACGACCGCGAGCTCGCCCTCGTAGTCCAGGCGGCGCACGACGGCGGGGCAGCGCACCGCCGCCCCTGGGGGCGCGGCGGAGGAGGGGAGCTTCATGAAAACCAGCGGCCGCTCGGGCCGCTCGCCGCCGGTCTCGGCGATGTGGTCGGCGTAGTTGAGACCGATCCCGAAGATTGCCCGGGGCGCGGGCACGGGCGCGAGCAGCGTGACTTCCTCCAGCGGCCAGGAGGGGCCTTGGCCCGTGTCGGCCCAGAGGGCGGCGAACTGCGCGAGCGTGGAGTCCCTCAACACGTCGAGCACGGTCAGGTTTGCGTCGGCAAACGCCCTCGCCTGTCCGTCATCGACGGTGCCGCTGCGCGGATACTTGTCGCCAGGCGCGATGAACGTAGCGAGCCGCACTGCGGCAGCGTAGCGGCCTGGCGACCCTCTATGCTCGCGCGGCCCCATGGCAGGCCTGACCAAACTGGAGCGCGTCCTGCTGCCGGCGGTGGCCGTGGCGGGCGTGCTGGCGGGCGCGGCGAACTACGGCGCGTGGGCTACCGTTCCCCGCTTCGCGCTGGCGACCCTCGCGCTGGCGGGCTTGGCGTGGGTGGTAGCGCTGGCGACGGAGCAGCTGGGGGAGCACGTGGGGGCGGCGGCCACGGGGGCGCTGCAGGCGACGCTCGGCAACCTGCCGGAGCTGTTCGTGGTGGTGTTCGCGCTGAAAGCGGGGGAGCTGGTGGTGGCGCAGACGGCGCTGGTGGGCTCGCTGCTGGCCAACGCGCTGCTGGTGCTGGGACTGGCGATCGTGGCGGGGGCGCGCCGCGCGCCGGACGGGGTGATGCGCTTCTCCAGTCGCCTGCCCAACGACGCGACGACGCTGTTGCTGGTGACGGTCTTCCTGATCGTGCTGATCGGCCTCGCGCTGAGCTCTGGCAGCGGAGCGGGAGGGCACGTCACGAGCATCTCCGTGGTGGGGGCCTGCTGCCTGCTGGGGGTGTACGGAACTTGGCTGGTCCCGTACCTGCGCTCTCCCGCTCGATCTCTGCCCACCGAGACCTTGCCCGGTGCCGAGCCTTCAGCGGCCACGCCCTCCACGCTCTCGCCCGCTCCCTCCTCGAGTTCACCACCCGGCTCTGTCGCTCCCCCCGTCGCGGTGCTCGAGCCGGAGGGAGGGCAGGCTCGAATCTCCCTGCGCGCGGCGGTGGCGCTGCTCGTCCTCGCCGCCGTGGGGGCGGGGTTCGTCTCGGAGTGGTTCGTGGCGGCGCTGCGCCCGGCGATCGAGGTGCTGCACATCTCCACGGCGTTCGCAGGCTTGGTGATCGTGGCGATCGCGGGCAACGCAGTGGAGCACGTGGCGAGTATCACGCTGGCGGCGCGCGGCAAGTCGGACCTCGCGATCGCGGTGGTGAAGAGCTCGGTGGCGCAGACAGCGGCGTTCTTGTACCCCGTGCTCGTGCTGATCTCCCTCACGCTCCCCACCCAGCTGACGTTCGCGCTCTCCCCGGTCTACATCGGCGCGCTGGGCCTGATGACGCTCGCGGTGTGGCAGGTCACCGCCGACGGCGAGGCGGCGGCGTTCGAGGGCTGGGCGCTGGCGGCGATCTACGTGATCGTCGCGGTGGTGGCGGCGTACCAGTAGCCCCGTGCGGGGGAGGCGGGAGTAGCCCCCGCGTGCGTGGTCTACCCCCGCGTGAGCCCGCCGATCAGCGCCCCCGCGATGCCCCCGGCGGTCGCCGCCTGGGCGTTGCCCGTCTCGCCGCCCTCGAGGGGGGCGATGAACATCGTCTGGATCGCGAGGCGCCCGGGGCCGGTGAAACGGTTCCAGGTGAGCTTGCCGCCTCCCCCCATGATCCCCGTCTTGAGGCCCATCGTGACGGCTTCGAGGGAGACGGTGGGGTCCTTGTAGAGCCACGCGCCGGCCTCCACGTCGAGCTGCTCGCCCTCGCCGAGCTGCACGAGGAAAACGTTGCCGTGGCCGTGCAGCCACACCAGCGCGTCCCCCCCGGTGGCGCGGAACTTGTCCATGAAGAAGCCCGAGCCGCCGAGCACCATGTTCTGCACGCCCTTGATCCGTTCGAAGCTGTAGTCGAGGTTGTCGGTCGCCGCGATGAACTGGTGCTCGCGCACGTCGAGCCCTTCCCCCTGGCGCAGATGCATGGGGACGCACTGGCCGGGCGAGTCGCGCGAGAACGCGATGTGCCCGGCGCCGGACGTGCGGGTCACGAAGAACTCGAGGCCGGCAATCTTGCGCTTGATCGCCCCGGGGAGCTTCTTCAGCTCGACGTTCACCTGCGTCTCCTTCCACAGCAGCACGTGGTGCTCGAACATCACCGCGGCGCCGCCGACCTCGACCTGCAGCTCGGGGACGAGCTCCCCGCGGACGTGGTAGGTGACACCCGCGAAGCTCTCGTCGCGGATGGCGGTGGGGATCGGCTCGGGCAGCTGCATGGCGGGGCCTCCTCTTGGTCGGCTGGATGGGTGCGACGGCGCCGTAAGAATGGCGCAGCCCCCGGCGGGATGGAGGGGAGTACCGTCCGTCGGAGACAGCGCCCCGCGACTCCCCGGCTGGGCCACCCGGGGCGCCTCTCCCTACGCCACCTCTGGGCGGCGCCCTCTGCGTGGCCCTGCGGGCCCGCGAGCTGCGGCCGCCACGGTGCCCCTGACCGCCAAACCGCGCTAGACTTGGAAGACCTCGCGCCAGGCGGGGTTTTTCTTCGCCTGGGGCTGTCCTTCACACACGACTACGCAGGGAAACGATATGGCCCGCGGAGACGTTCGAATCGCCGTCACCCTCGCTTGCGAGGAGTGTAAGCATCGCAACTACCAGACCAACAAGAGCAAGCGCAACAACCCCGACCGGATCGCCCTGCGCAAGTACTGCCGCTGGTGCCGCCGGCACACCGGGCACCGGGAGACCCGCTAGCGCGGGAGCGCCTCCGTGGCCCGTGACCGCAAACGCGCAAAGCAGCGCCGCGAGCGGCGTGCCCCCCGGGGCGCCGCCTCCGCGACCCACTCCGAGCTACACCGCGCCGACCTCCCCGGCTCGCTCGAGCACGCCTCGGGCGAGGTCGACGAGTTCGACGCCGCCCTCGTTAGGGGCGCGCACGGTGTTCCCGTGCCCCCCGACGCTCTCCCAGAGGCCCCCATTCCCGAGGCGCCCTCCGCGGAGCGCGACGACGGGGAGCCCGCCCCCAACGGCGCCGGCGCGGGGGTCGCGACCGAGATCGGCGACGGGCCGCGGGGCATTCGCCCTCCCGGCGAGGGCAACGGCGCGGCGCTCCAGGCCGCCGACGAAGAGGCCGGTGGCGGGCGCGCGTCTACGCGGGCAGTCGATGTCCGTGAGCACCGCCGCTCGCTGCTCGCACGCGCCGTCGCCTTCCTGCGCGCGTCCTGGGCTGAGCTTCAGCGCGTGCAGTGGCCCGACCGCCCCCAGGTTTCCCAGGCCACCACGGTCGTACTCGGCTTCGTCGCCGTCGCCGGCGTCTACCTCGGCGCCGCCGACTGGGTTGCCCAGAAGATCGTCAACTTCATTCTTTAGCGCCCCCTCCGTCCATCCACCATCTCTCTGGCTGCCCTAGGAGCCTGCATGTTTCGCTGGTACGTCCTCAACACATACTCTGGTCACGAGAACAAGGTCAAGCACAATCTCGAACACCGCATTGTCTCCCTCGGCCAGCAGCGCGCCGTGCGCCAGGTCGTCGTTCCCACCGAGTCCGTCTCGGAGATGAAGGACAACCAGAAGATCCTCGTCGAGAAGCGCACCATGCCCGGCTACGTGCTCGTCAACATGGAGCTCAACGAGGACTCCTGGGGGGTCGTCAAGGGCACCCCCGGCGTCACCGGCTTCGTCGGTGCCGCCCAGGAGCCCGTGCCCCTCACCCAGGTCGAGGTCGACCGCCTCATGCACAAGGAGGTCGCCACCGCTCCTCGCACCCGCGCCCAATTCGCGATCGGCGAGACCGTCAAGGTCGTCTCCGGCCCCCTCTCGGACTTCTCCGGCGAGATCTCCGAGATCAACGACGACGCCGCCAAGCTCAAGGTCCTGGTATCAATCTTCGGTCGCGAGACCCCCGTAGAGGTGGGCTTCGACCAGGTTAAAAAGATCTAGAGAGCGATTATGGCCAAGAAGGTACTCACAACCATCAAGCTGCAGGCGCGCGCCGGGCAGGCGTCCCCCGCCCCGCCGGTCGGCCCTGCCCTGGGCCAGCACGGCATCAACATCATGGAGTTCTGCAAGGCCTTCAACGCCCAGACCCAGAGCGAAACCGGGACCGTCGTGCCCGTCGTCATCACCGTCTACGAGGACCGCTCGTTCACGTTCGTCACCAAGACCCCGCCCGCAGCCGTGCTGATCCGCGAAGCGCTGCGCCTCGAGAAGGGCTCCGGAGAGCCCCACCGCAAGAAGGTCGGCAAGCTCACCACCGCCCAGCTGCACGCCATCGCCGAGCGCAAGCTCCCCGACCTGAACGCCCACGACATCGAGCACGCCTCCCGCATCATCGCCGGCACCGCGCGGTCGATGGGTGTAGACGTGGAGGTGCAGGCGTGACCCACCACTCCCGCCGCCACGCCGAGGCCCGCAGCAAGATCGATCGCGAGCGCGAGTACCAGCCGGCCGAGGCGATCGCGCTCGTCAAGAGCCTCGCCGCCGCCAAGTTCGACGAGTCCGTCGAGGTTCACGTCCGCACCGGGCTCAACGTCCGCCACGCCGACGAGCAGCTGCGCGGCACCATTGCGCTGCCCAACGGCCTCGGGCGCGACGTCAAGATCGCCGTCTTCGCCCAGGGCGCCAAGGTTGCCGAGGCTGAGCAGGCCGGCGCCGACGTCGTGGGCGCGGAGGACCTCGCCAAACGGATCGAGGAGGGCTTCGACGAGTTCGACGTCGCGATCGCCACCCCCGACCTCATGTCCGTCGTCGGGCGCCTCGGGCGCATCCTTGGGCCCGCCGGCAAGATGCCCAACCCCAAAGTCGGCACCGTCACCATGGACGTCGCCAAGGCCGTCCAGGAGTCCAAGGCCGGCAAGGTCGAGTACCGCACCGACCGTACCGCGATCGTGCACCTCGTGATCGGCAAGACCTCCTTCGAGGCGCCCCACCTGCTCGAGAACTACGCCGCCGTCATCGAGGAGCTGATCCGCGCCAAGCCCTCCGTCGCCAAAGGCCGCTACCTGCGCACCATCACGCTCGCCTCCACCATGGGGCCCGGCGTGAAAGTCGACCCCAGCCGCACCCGCGATATCGTTGAGGAGGCGCCCACCCCGGCGGCAGCCGCCGCCTGAGCGCTTCTTCACCGGCAACCTAAGACCCCCGGCCGCTGGCCGATTTCGATCGGCAGCAGAAGCCCGGGACAGGAGCCCCATGAACCGAGACCAAAAGGCCGCGGCGATCGCCGAGATCGCCGCCGACATCGAGAAGTCCCAGGCCGTCTTCGCCGTCGACTACCGCGGCATCTCCGTGCCCCAGGCAGCTGAGCTGCGGGCCAAGCTGCGCGACGCTGACGCCACCTTCCGCGTCGTCAAGAACTCCCTCACCGAACGCGCCGCCGACCAGACGGGCACCGCCGAGCTCAAGCCCTTGCTCAAGGGCCCCACAGCGCTCACCTTCGTGCGCGGCGACGCAGCGCTCGCAGCCAAAGCGATCGCCGACTACGCGCGCCTCACCCAGCTGCTCCCATTCAAGGGTGGTCTCATGGATGGCGCTGCGCTCGACGCCGACCAGCTTCGCGCGATCTCTCGCCTGCCCTCCCGCGAAGTGCTCTATGGACAGCTCGTCGGCGTCGTCGCCTCCCCCATCACCGGGCTTGTGCGCACCCTCGGCGCTTTGATCGGCGGCCTCGCCGTCGCGCTTGGGCAGGTGCGCGAGAAGAAGGAGTCCGGGGAGGTCCCCGCAGGAGAGGCCCCCGCCCCGGTGGCCGAGGAGACCCCGGCGGAGGAGCAAGCCTCTGCGGCCGAGGAGACGTCGGCAGAGGAGCCGGTGCCCGCAGTTGAGGAGACCCTGGCGGAGGAGCCGGCCCCGGTGGCCGAGGAGACACCGGCGGAGGAGCCCGCCCCTGCGGTCGAGGAGACCCCAGCGGAGGAGCCGGCCCCTGCGGCCGAGGAGACCCCAGCGGAGGAGCCGGCCCCTGCGGCCGAGGAGACCCCAGCGGAGGAGCCCGCCCCTGCGGACGCGGGTGGGACAGACCCCGAGAACCAGACTGAGCCGGCCACGGAGCCGACGACAGACGACAACCAGGCGGACGCTTCGGCCGAGGCCGAGACCGCCGAAGCGAATCCCAAGGAGGATTGAGATGGCAACCACCACCCAGGATTGGATCGAAGAGCTCAAGGGCATCTCGGTGCTCGAGCTCGCCGAGCGCATCAAAGCGCTCGAGGAGGAGTTCGGCGTCTCCGCCGCCGCGATCGCCGCGCCGGCCGCGGCTGCCGCCGGAGCGGGCGGCGGCGAGGCCGCGGCCGAGGAGGAAGGCCCCACCACCGTCGACGTGGTTCTCACGGGTGCCGGCGACAAGAAGATCCAGGTCATCAAGGTCGTTCGCGCCGCCACCGGCCTCGGTCTCAAGGAGGCCAAGGCGCTCGTCGACGAGGCCCCCAAGCCGGTCAAGGAGGGCATCGAGAAGGAGGAGGCCGACAAGCTCAAGCAGGAGCTCGAGGAGGCCGGCGCCAGCGTCGAGCTGAAGTAGGGGCTGGACTCAAGAGCAAATCGGCCTCCATCAAGCTGCGCCACCGCGGTGTTTGCGGCGACCCGGTACGTGAGGAGGCCGGCGCCCCGGTCGAGTTGAAGTAGGGGCCGCGGTTGATGCGGCTGCCCAGAGGCGGGGTCGTCCCAGCTGCGCCACCGCGCATGTGCGGCGACCCGGTACGTGAGGGCTTGCCGGCCGAGGTCCGTGGCCTTCCGGGCCAGCTCGAGTTACTCGAGGAGGCGCCCTGCGGGCGCCTGTGACCGGGTCTGCGACCCTCTTTACCCGGCGCTAACAATTCGGCTGAGTTTCCGGTAGAATCCCGGCCGCTGGCCGATAGCCGCAGCCGTCCCGAAGCATCGGCGCCGCGCCACATACGCGGTCGCCAGGGGGCGGGGTCCGTGAGCGCCGGCTGCCCACTTGAGGGCGGCGGTGATCTGTGCTATCTTGATCGGTCGCGCTTGCGCCTCGTGGTTTCGCACTCGTCGTGTCGTCTCTCTCCTAGAAGGAGTCTTTCTTGGCTGCTGCTGATGCTCTCCGGACGCGCCGCACTTTCGCGCGTCTGAACAAGTCCTGCGACGTTCCCAACCTGATCGATATCCAGCGCCGCTCCTTCGAGTGGCTGACCCACCCGCAGAAGGGTGGCCTGCGGGAGACGATCGACGACATCTCGCCGATCGAGGACTACACCGGCAACCTTGCGGTCCAGTTCGGCGAGCTCGCCTTCGACGAGCCCGTCGCCTCGCTCGAGCAGTGCCGCGAGAAGGATCTGACCTTCGCGCGCCCGCTGACGGTCACCGTTGCGTTCATCAACCGCGAGACGGGGGAGATTCGCGAGCAGTCGGTCTTCATGGGCGACTTCCCCTGGATGACCGAGCGCGGGACGTTCGTCATCAACGGCACCGAGCGGGTCGTCGTCACCCAGCTTGTGCGCTCCCCTGGGGCCTACCTGATGGAGCCCAAGGACCGCGAGAAGCAGGTCTTCATCGCCAACCTCATGCCTGCCCGCGGCTCGTGGCTTGAGCTTGAGATCGACAAGAAGGGCAAGGTCTACGTCCGCATCGACCGCAAGCGCAAGCTGCCCGTCACGGTGCTCCTGCGGGCGATGGGCTACGCCGCCGACGAGGAGATCCTGCGGATCTTCGAGGACTCCCTCTACATCCGCAACACCTTGGACTCCGACACCGAGGTCACCCGCACCGAAGAGGGCGCGCTGATCGAGCTGTTCAAGAAGCAGCGCCCCGGCGAGCCGCCGAGCGTGGAGAACGCCAAGGCGCTGCTCAACCAGCTGTTCTTCGACCCCAAGCGCTACGACCTCACGCGCGTGGGCCGCTACAAGCTCAACTCGCGCCTCGGTCTCGACATCGACATCGACACCCGCACCCTCACCCACGACGACATCCTCGCGCTGGTCAAGGAGCTCGTGTCGCTGCCCAAGCGCCTCGGCCTGCCCGAGCACCCAGAAGGCGAAATCAAGGACTACGCCGCCGAGGCGCTCTCGATGCCGCGCGAGCCCGTCGCCGACCACCTCGACGAGTACGAGCACTTCGGCAACCGCCGCCTGCGCACCGTCGGCGAGCTGATCCAGGAGGCCTTCCGCATCGGCCTCTACCGCATGGAGCGCGTCGTGCGCGAGCGCCTCACGACCGAGGACGCCGACACGATCACCCCCCAGACGATCATCAACATCCGCCCCGTGGTGGCCGCGCTGAAGGAGTTCTTCGGCTCCTCCCAGCTCTCCCAGTTCATGGACCAGACCAACTCGCTGGCCGGGCTCACCCACCGCCGGCGGCTCTCCGCGCTCGGCGCGGGCGGCCTGACGCGCGAGCGCGCCCCGATCGAGGTGCGCGACGTGCACCCCACCCACTACGGGCGCATGTGCCCGATCGAGACCCCGGAGGGGCCGAACATCGGCCTGATCGGCTCGCTCTCCTCCTTCGCGGAGGTCTCCGAGCATGGCTTCGTCACGACCCCCTACCGCGTGGTCAAGGATGGCGTGGTCAGCGAGGAGGTCGTCCACCTGGACGCCACCCAGGAGGAGGAGCAGCTGATCGCACAGGCCAACACCCCGGTCGACCCCAAGACCGGCAGGCTCAAGGGCACGGAGATCCTCTGCCGCACCCAGGCCGGCCAGTACGTGACGGTGGGTCCCAAAGACGTCAACCTCGTGGACGTCTCCCCCGAGCAGATCTGGTCTGTGGCGACCGCGATGATCCCCTTCCTGGAGCACGACGACGCCAACCGCGCGCTGATGGGCTCCAACATGCAGCGCCAGGCCGTGCCGCTGCTGAAGGCCGACGCGCCGCTGATCGGGACCGGCATGGAGCGCCGCGCCGCCCTGGATACCGGGGACGTGCTGTTGGCCCGCGAGGCCGGGACCGTCGAGTTCGTCGATGCCAATCAGATCGTGGTGCAGAGCAGCGACGGCACGGGCGAGTACGAGCTGCAGAAGTTCATGCGCTCCAACCAGGGCACCCTGATCCACCAGAAGCCCCGCGTGGACGCCGGCCAGAAGGTCAAGGCGGGCGAGGTGCTCGCCGACGGCTCCTCCACCGACCGCGGCGAGATGGCGCTCGGCAAGAACCTGATGGTGGCCTTCATGTCCTGGGAGGGCTACAACTTCGAGGACGCCATCATCCTCTCCAAGCGCCTCGTGCAGGACGACGAGCTCACCTCGATCCACATCGAGGAGTACGAGATCGACGCCCGCACCACGAAGCTCGGCGAGGAGGAGATCACCCGCGACATCCCCAACCGCTCCGAGGAGTCCCTGCGCAACCTCGACGACCGCGGCATCGTACGCGTCGGCGCTGAGGTCCAGTCGGGCGACCTGCTGGTCGGCAAGGTCACCCCCAAGGGCGAGACTGAGCTGACCGCCGAGGAGAAGCTGATCCGCGCGATCTTCAAGGAGAAGGCGCGCGAGGTCCGCGACACCTCGCTGAAGGTGCCCCACGGCGAGGGCGGCGTGGTGATCGACGTGAAGACCTTCAGCCGCGACGCCGGCGACGACCTGCCGCCGGGGGTCAACGACCTCGTGCGGGTGTTCGTCGCCAAGAAGCGCAAGATCTCCGAGGGCGACAAGCTCGCGGGCCGCCACGGCAACAAGGGCGTGATCTCGAAGATCGTGGACGTCCAGGACATGCCGTTCCTGGAGGACGGCACTCCCGTCAACGTGATCCTCAACCCGCTCGGCGTGCCGAGCCGCATGAACGTGGGTCAGATCCTCGAGACCCACCTCGGCTGGGTGGCCGCGCAGGGCTGGTACGACGACGGCACCGACGCCTACCGCGAAGCCAGCGGCGAACGCAAGAACGGCGACCCCGCGCGCGTGTACGTGTCCACGCCGGTGTTCGACGGGGCTACCGTCGAAGACGTCGATCAGGCGCTCGTGAAGTGGCAGGACGAGCACCGGGGCCGCATCCGCATGGACGTCAACAAGAGCCGCCGCGCAGGAGAGCAGGCCTCGGGCAAGATGACGCTCTTCAACGGGCGCTCCGGGGAGCCGTTCGCGCAGCAGGTGACCGTGGGGTACATGTACATCCTGAAGCTCCTGCACCTCGTCGACGACAAGATCCACGCCCGCTCCACCGGCCCCTACTCGCTCGTCACCCAGCAGCCGCTGGGCGGCAAGGCGCAGTTCGGCGGCCAGCGCTTCGGCGAGATGGAGGTGTGGGCGCTGGAGGCGTTCGGCGCCGCCTACACGCTGCAGGAGATGCTCACGATCAAGTCCGACGACACCGTCGGTCGCGTGAAGGCCTACGAGGCGATCGTGAAGGGTGAGAACATCGCCGAGCCCTCCATCCCGGAGTCCTTCAAGGTGCTGCTCAAGGAGATGCAGTCGCTTGCGCTCGACGTCAACGTGGTCTCCGAAGAAGGCCAGCGCGCGGAGATGCGCGACGAGGACGACGACCTGCTGCGCGCCGCCGAGGAGCTCGGCATCGACCTCACCGGGGTGCGCACACCCGCGCCGGTCGCAGCCGACGAGGCCGTCGAGGGGGAGGACGACGCCGACGTCGCCCCCACAGAGGACGGGACGGCGGAGCCGAATCTGCCCGAGCAGCCTGACGCGCAGGCCGAGGAGGACGAGCCCGAGCCCGAGCCCGAGGACGCACTCGAGGGGGCCGAGGACGATCTCGGCGTCGAGGAGCTGCTCGCCGAGGGGGCTGACCTCGACCTTGGGGTGCTCGCCGACGGAGCGCTCGAGCCCGATCTGGTCGAAGAGGACCAGACGTAGAGGGCCCGGCGGACCACCTCTCCCGACCCGTTTCCCACCGCCCCATTTTCTTTTCACCCGCGAGCGAAAGCGCCACAGATGATCGACATCAACACTTTGACGGGAGGGGGGCAGGCCCCCCTCCCGGGCCTCCCCCCGCACAGGCCGAACCTCTGCGCCGAGCAAAGCCAACTGGTCGAGGAGCAGTCATGATCGACATAAATAACTTCGACGCCATCGAGATCGGCCTCGCCTCCTCCAAGCAGATCCGCTCCTGGAGCTCGGGCGAGGTGACCAAGCCAGAGACGATCAACTACCGCACCCTGAAGCCCGAGAAGGACGGCCTCTTCTGCGAGCGCATCTTCGGCCCGACCAAGGACTGGGAGTGCTACTGCGGCAAGTACAAGCGCGTGCGCTACAAGGGCATCGTGTGCGAGCGCTGCGGCGTGGAGGTCACGCGCTCGAAGGTGCGCCGCGAGCGCATGGGCCACGTCGACCTGGCCGCCCCGGTGAGCCACATCTGGTTCTTCAAGGGCGTGCCCAGCCGCATCGGCTACCTGCTCGACATGGCCCCCAAGGAGCTCGAGAAGGTCCTCTACTTCGCGGCCTCGATTGTCACGTGGGTCAACGACGAGGCGCGCCAGAAGGATCTGGAGACGCTCGAGAAAGAGGTGGGCAAGGTCCTCGACTCCTACGCCGCCGAGCGCGAGGAGCGGGTGTTGGAGCTGCGCGAGTCGCTTGCGCGGCGCGAGAAGTACCTGCAGAGCGGCAAGCAGACGGGCTTCTCCGACGAAGACCACCTGTGGGCCGACTCGCTGGACATCAACCTCGCAAAGCTCGCCGAGGAGGAGCGCGAGAAGATGCTCAAGGAGCTGCGCAAGATCTTCGACGCGGACATCGCCGACACCGAGGCCTACATCGAGGACGCCGCCGAGCGGATGCGGGGCGTGTGGGAGCTCTTCAAGACGATGGAGCCCAAGCAGATCGAGCACGACGAGACGACCTTCCGCGAGCTCAAGGAGCGCTTCGGCTCGCCGTACGGCTTCGGCGAGTACTTCCGCGGCGGGATGGGCGCGGAGGCGATCCGCGACCTGCTCCAGCAGGTCGACCTCGAGGCGGAAAGGGTCGAGCTCGAGGATCAGGTCAAGACCGCCAAGGGCCAGAAGCAGGCGCGCGCGGTCAAGCGCCTGAAGGTCGTCAGCGCGTTCATCCAGTCGGGCAACAAGCCCGAACAGATGGTGCTCGACGCGGTCCCCGTGATCCCACCGGAGCTGCGCCCGATGGTGCAGCTCGACGGCGGGCGCTTCGCGACCTCGGACCTCAACGACCTCTACCGCCGCGTGATCAACCGCAACAACCGCCTCAAGCGGCTACTCGACCTGGGCGCGCCCGAGATCATCGTCAACAACGAGAAGCGGATGCTCCAGGAGGCCGTGGACGCGCTGTTTGACAACGGCCGCCGCGGCCGGCCCGTGACGGGACCGGGTAACCGCCCGCTGAAGTCGCTGAGCGACATGCTCAAGGGCAAGCAGGGCCGCTTCCGCCAGAACCTGCTGGGCAAGCGCGTGGACTACTCGGGGCGCTCGGTGATCGTGGCGGGCCCCTACCTGAAGCTGCACCAGTGTGGGCTGCCGAAGATCATGGCGCTGGAGCTCTTCAAGCCGTTCATCATGGCGCGCCTCGTGGAGCGCAAGTCCGCGCAGAACATCAAGGCCGCGAAGAAGATGGTGGACTCGATGATCGGCGAGGTGTGGGACGTGCTCGAGGAGGTCATCCACGAGCACCCGGTGCTGCTCAACCGCGCCCCCACGCTGCACCGCCTGGGGATCCAGGCGTTCGAGCCGCTGCTCGTGGAGGGCAAGGCGATCCAGGTGCACCCGCTGGTGTGCCACGCCTTCAACGCCGACTTCGACGGCGATCAGATGGCCGTCCACCTCCCGCTCTCCGCGGAGGCGCAGGCGGAGGCGCGGATCCTGATGCTCTCTTCCAACAACATCCTCTCTCCGGCCCACGGGGCGCCGCTGGCGACGCCCACACAGGACATGATCCTCGGCGCCTACTACCTGACCTACGGCCCCGAGGCCGAGGAGCTCTCCGCCAAGCAGGAACTCCTCGCCGCCGCCAAGTGGCCCAAGGGCGAGCCGCGTCCGCACGTCTTCCGCACCGCGCAGGAGTCCGAGCTCTCCTACGAGGCGGGCGTGGTCAAGCTGCACGACATCGCGGAGTTCCGACCCTTCGGGCGCGACGGCGGCCACGTGCTCACGACAGTGGGACGGATCATCTACAACGACCGCATCGAGCGCGCGCTCGCGGAGGCCCTTGGAGATGAGTTCGACGCCTCCAAGTACGCGTTCGTGAACCAGTCGATGAAGAAGCGCGACACCACGCGCCTGATCGACGCGCTGGTGCAGACCTACGGCGCGACCACGATCTCACTGGTCCTTGATGCCTTCAAGGACCTCGGCTTCAAGTACTCCACGCAGGCGGGCATCACGATCTCCAAGAACGACGTGGTGATCCCCCCGGAGAAGGCGGAGATCTTGAAGAAGTACGAGCACCTTGTGGCGGAGATCTCCGACCAGTACGACATGGGCCTGATCACCCAGGAGGAGCGCCACGAGGCGGTGGTGGAGAAGTGGAACGCCGCCACCGACGAGGTCGCGGACGCGATGATCGCGAACCTCGACACCCTCAACCCGATCTTCATGATGGCCAACTCCGGGGCGCGCGGCTCCTTCAAGCAGATCCGTCAGCTGGCGGGGATGCGCGGCCTGATGGCCAACCCGAAGGGCGAGATCATCGAGCGCCCGATCAAGGCCAACTTCATGGAGGGGCTGTCGGTGCTGGAGTACTTCATCTCCACCCACGGGGCGCGCAAGGGACTCGCCGACACCGCCCTGCGCACCGCGGACTCGGGCTACCTGACACGCCGCCTGGTCGACGTCGCCCAGGACGTGATCATCCGCGAGCCGGACTGCGGCACGGAGGAGTACATCGAGATGGCCATCTTCAAGGATGGCGGGGACCCCAACGACGACCTCGTGGGACGCGTCGCTGCCCGCGAGATCGCCACCAAGCGCGGCCGTGTGCTGGCCGAGCAGGGCGTCGAAATCGGCCGCGCGGACCTCGCGGAGATCGTGAAGGCCAACCAGGACGACCACGACCGCGGCACCCACGTCGCGGTCCCGGTGCGCTCGGTGCTCAAGTGCGAGGCGACCAGCGGCGTGTGCCAGGCCTGCTACGGCCGGGCGATGGCCACCGGCCAGATGGCCCAGATCGGGGACGCGGTGGGGATCATCGCGGCCCAGTCGATCGGCGAGCCGGGCACCCAGCTGACGATGCGCACCTTCCACACCGGGGGAGTCGCCGGTGCGGACATCACCCACGGCCTGCCCCGCGTGGTGGAGCTCTTCGAGGCGCGCAAGCCGAAGGGCCTCGCGCAGATCGCCGAGCAGGACGGGACAGTCTCGATCGAGGAGTCCGAGAAGGCGCTCACGGTGGCGATCACCGACGTGGCTGGGGAGGAGCACCGTCACACCTTCCCGCGGCGCACGCGCCTGTTCGTGAGCGCCGGCGAGCAGATCGCGGCTGGCAAGCAGCTCAACGAGGGCTCGCTGTACCCGCACGACCTGCTCAAACTGCGGGGGCGCACGGAGACCGAGCGCTACCTGGTCAACGAGGTGCAGGAGGTCTACAAGTCCCAGGGCGTGGACATCAACGACAAGCACATCGAGCTGATCGTGCGCCAGATGCTCAAGAAGGTGCGGGTCGACCAGAAGGGCGACACCGACTACCTGCCGGGCCAGTTCGTGGACCGCTTCGAGTTCGCGCGGGTCAACGCGGAGGTGGAGGGCGCCAAGGCGGAGACCGCGCAGTTCGAGGACATCATCCTGGGCATCACGAAGGCCTCGCTGAACACCGACTCGTTCCTCTCGGCGGCCTCCTTCCAGGAGACCACGAAGGTGCTGACCGATGCGGCCCTGGAGGGCAAGGTCGACCGCCTCAACGGCCTCAAGGAGAACGTGATCATCGGCAAGCTGATCCCCGCGGCGACCGGCCTGAAGCGCTACCGGCGGATCGAGATCGAGCCGGCCGAACCACTTCCGCGCGCGATCGACGACGTGGGCCTGCTCGACCAGGAGGAGATCGCCGCGGAGCTGGGCCTGCACGGCGGCGACCCCCTGGGCGGCGGCTACGGCCAGGAGTTCGACGCGGATCTCGCCTCCCTGGAGAAGATCGGCGCCGGCGACTCCGACCCCGGCTTCGTCGAGGAGCTCGCCGAGCTCGAAGTGCCCGAGGAGCCGCTTGAGCAGGAGGAGCCGCCGAGCGAGGGCTAGCGCGGAGGGGCCGTCGCGGTCACCGCGCCGGCCCCAGCGCCAACGCCCACACCCGAAGCTGCGCTGCCTCCCGCTCAGTGAGCCCCTGCTCGGGGGAGGTCTGCACGAGCAGCGTTGGCGCCGCGCGTGAGTGCGCCCAGGCGTGGCAGGCAGCGTCGATGCAGTCGTCGATCCAGGCGAGGGGGCGCTCGCCGGCGTAGGCGTCGATAGCGGCGAGCTTCCAGTGGCCTCGGAGTGATTTGTCGGCAGCCCTGCGCCCATCGGCTCCGACTGCCTCGCCCCCCTTGGCCTCGGTCTGGGTACGTCCTTCGGTTGCGGACGCCCTGCGGGGGAAGCTCAGGTGGGGCAGGCCGCGGGGGAGGCCAAGCAGGTGGGGGAGGTGCTCGTCGGCCTTCTCCTCCCAGCCGCTGCACCAGACGAGCTGGAAGAGAGAGACAAGCGCGAGCAGGTGGCGGGCGGCGGTGGACGAAAGAAAGTGGGGTATGCCATCGACAAAGTGCAAGGACCCCTCCGGCGGTGCGTGCGGGGGGAAGCCAAACAACGAGAGGACTCCGTCGATGTCCACCATCAGCAGGGGCTTCTGGGCGCTGCGGCCGGTGCGGGCGTCGATCGGGGGCGTCCTCTGCGGGAGTCGGTCGAGGGGCTGTGCGGCTCTGTCCACGGTCGGTGGGCGGGGTCTTGCGTGTGCTGTGAGGCGGGCGTCAAGGGGGCCGGGTAGAACCGGCCCTTTAGCTTCTACACAGGTTCCCACGGCTAATCTGCCCGGATCGACTCCGCGCAGTAAAGCATCCACTGGCCACTGCCGATGGAGCTGCGCAGGATGATCTGCTCCCACCACCATCCATGACTCTCGATCTAGGCATACTGCTGTCGCTCGCCTGCGCGTTCGTGGCGAACCTGGGCTTCTTCTACAAGTACCGGGGGGCCAACGAGGTGCGGGCGGTGACCGTGCGCCACCCGCTGCGCTCGGCGCGGGCGCTGTTCTCCTCGAAGTGGTTCACGCTCGGGATGATCGTGGCGGCGGCCTCGTGGAGCCTGCACGTGGCGGCGCTGGCGCTGGCGCCGATGTCGGTGGTGCAGGTCGTCCTCGCAGGGGGCGTGGTACTGATCGCGGTGATGGCGGACCGCCTGTTCGGCTTCAAGGTGGGCCGCCGGCAGTGGGTGGGCCTGTGGCTGACCGCAGCGGGCCTGGTGCTGCTGGGGCTCACGCTGCCGGCGCTGCACGGGGCTGACTCGCGCTTCTCGCAGGCGGCGATGATCTCCTTCGAGGCGGGCCTGTTCGGGCTGGGGGGCCTGTTGATCATGGGCCCCCGCATGGGCGGACGGGCGGAGCACCACGGCGTGATGTTGGGCGCCGCGGCGGGCATCCTCTTCGGGGTCTCGGACGTCTCGATCAAGGCGCTCACGGGGATCGTGGGCGCTCACGGCGTGCTCGGGGTGATCCTCAGCCCGTGGCTGGCGGTGGCGGTGGCGGCGTCGATCGTCGCCTTCTACGCCTCCGCGCGGGGCCTGCAGGATGGAGACGCGGTGCCGGTGATCGCGGTGACGGGCACCGCCGCGAACATCGCGGGGATCGCGGGGGGGATCGTGGTCTTCGGGGACCCCGTCGCGGGGAGCGCGGCGGGAATCGTGTGCCAGTCGCTGGCGTTCGTGCTCGTGGTGGTGGCAGCGGCGCTGCTGCCCGCACCGGTGCGCTCCGCTGGCGTGGCCCCGGCCGCGGCGTAGCAAGGCGACCGCCAGATCCGCGTAGCGCAGGACAGACGCTCCGCTCCGCTCGTCCGCCTCCGCCCGCCTATCCCGCCTCGTCCGTCCCGCCGCTCCGCTCGTCCCGCCTCCGTCCCGCTCGCCCGCCTCGCCCGTCCCGCCCGCTCCGCTCGGCCCCGCTCCGGGTAGTGGGTCAGTTTGAGGATCGGCCCCACGGGGGCCGTTTCAGGGTTTAGGCTCGCCCGATCCCATCCAAGAGTTGCCCCCCGCGCTGCGCAAACAGCCGGGGGGCGCGGCACAGGAAAGGCTGGACCTTCCCCATGCACGACGCATCCAATCAGTTCGCTGACGGCGAGCCCGCGACGGAAAGCATCATCGTCTTGCAGCTCCTCCGCGGAGACCGGCCCGAATGGTGGTCTCGCGCGGGCGTGCTGCGCGAGCTGCATGACATAGACGAGGACGCTATCCGGGGCTCCCTGGCGCACCTGGCGCGTCTTGGTCTTGTGGTCCTGGAGGACGAGCGTGTCCGGGTGTCGGATGGCTTGCGGCACGTCGATGCTCTCGGCTTGATTTGTATTTGAGGGCCACAGATGCCCACAAACGAGGACTTGGGGCGGGCGATTCGTCGCCTGCGCCAAGCCCAACACCTGTCGATCGAAGCTCTCGCCTACGAGGCCGGGGTATCCGCGGGGCACCTCGGCAAGATCGAGCGGGGGCACGTCAACCCCAGGCTGGAGACGCTGTTTGGGCTAGCGGGAGCGCTCGGGATCACCTTCGAGAACCTTGCGCGTGCCGCTGAGTACGAGCAGCACTTTGGACAACTCCCCACCCACGGCGGGGGCTGAACGCCCCCCGTGGCGCTACGATCCCCGGATGGCCGACCTCAACCAGATGGCCTACCGCGTTATGCAGCACGCCACGGAGCCGCAGCCCGAAAAGTCGGTGTACCAGATCACCGGCCGGAAGGGAGGGCTCAAGGGTGGTGCCAAGGGCGGGAAGGCTCGGTCAGCGAAGCTCACGCCCGAGCAGCGTTCGGAGATCGCGCGTAGGGCAGCTAAGGCCCGCTGGGCGCGCTAGGCAGCGCAGTAGACAGCCTTCTCGGCACGACCAAACGCAAAACCAACGTGGTCGAAGACGCCCTCGCGGCCCAGGCAATTCTGCACAGGTCGGGGAGGCACCGGGAACAGGGCCGGTATCTCAAACCATTGGCCGCAGAACTCGGCCATGACTGTCGCGCTCGCGCAGATGAGACCACCCGCGATGCCTCCGATTGGTTTCAGCGGATGCTTGGCCCGATCGGAAAGATCCAAGCCGAGGGCCATAGGGACCTCGTAGTCCAAGATGGTCAGGTCCGCGCCTGAATCGACCAGCACGCCTGTGCGGTATGCCCCCAACAATACGCCTTGGGCGTCTGTGGCCGCAAACTCAACGGTGATGATGGGCCGGCCATTGGGATAGTCGCCCTTGTGGCTGTAGCTGAACGCAGCCGGTTCTGGCAGCGCGGTGAGTGTCACGCACCGAGACGGATCGTGGTCGGCGGTACGAACACGATCATGCTTCCGCTGGGGAGCTGCGGATGGCGGTCCTTGAGCGCGGTCGGGGAGAGATCGCTGTCCAGAGGGTCGAGCGAGCCGCTGAGCAGCACCCAACGGCCCTCGTAGCGCTGCGCGCCTTCGGAGTACGCCCAACACGCCGCCGGGGATTCCGGGGCGGTGGGGGCAGTCGGCTGAACAGTCACCGTCGGATTGACCGTACCTCCTGCCGTGGTGAAGTCAGCGAACACGTAGTCAGGCATTCCTACCCTCCTGTCGGAGGCTCCGCCTCCGACGCTGAGGCGGACTCGGTCGGTGTGGACGTAGGCTCGACCACAGGGATCTCTCCGTGCTCGCGCTCGTACGCCTCGACGTTCTTGGCGAGCGCGCCAAGCATCGCCTTGGCGTGCTGAGGTGACATGACTACGCCTTGGGCGATTCGGTAGTTGACGTTGAAACGAAGCTCGCCGCTCTCCGTCCGCTCTATGGGTGACTCGGACGGCAGACCACGCAGAAACATGAGGCTGAAGTCCCAAGGCGAGTAATAGATGGCGAGCCCGTTGACGTAGAGGGAGGGGCCAGCCGCCTCAATCTGGGCACCCGCCAGCCACGGGGGCGCGCCGCCACCCTGGATCACGAGACGAGGCTCATTGGGATTGATCGCCATAACACGTCCTCCGGACAGAAAACGCCGTACCTTCACAACTTAGCGGCTATCCATCGCCATGTCTACGGCTGGTACGGCCTGGTCAAAGAATCTTTCCGTCCGACCCTCCAAGCATAATGGTCAGTATGAACCGGCTGACCACCGAGAAGCGCGCCCAGATCATCGGATGCCTTACCGAGGGTATGAGCATCCGGAGCACGGTCCGGATCACGGGCGCCGCGAAGAACACGATCACGAAGCTGCTCGTGGACCTGGGGGATGCTTGCAGCGCCTACCAGCACGCCACGCTGCGTGACCTGACCTGCACCACGTTCGAGTGCGACGAGATTTGGAACTTTGTCTACGCCAAGGACAAGAACATCCCCACTGGCCGCCAGGGCGAGCATGGGATCGGCAGCGTCTGGACGTGGACGGCGATCTGCGCGGACACGAAGCTCATCCCGGCGTGGTTCGTGGGGCAGCGCACCGCCCATGATGGCTACCTGTTCATGATGGACCTGCGGACCCGGCTGAAGTACCGGCCGCAGATCACGACCGACGGGCTCGCCGCGTACGCGGAGGCGATCGGCTTCTCGTTCGGTGCGCAGGTCGATTGGGCGACGATCCAGAAGACCTACGCCAGCGACCCACAGGACGAGCGGCGGTACAGCCCGGCGGTCTGCACAGGCGTCGATGTCCGTGTACGCACCGGCGACCCCCACCCCGCCAAGATCAGCACGTCCTACGTCGAGCGGCAGAACCTCACGATGCGGATGAACATGCGGCGCATGACGCGGCTGACCAACGCCTTCTCCAAGAAGGTCGAGAACCTAGCCGCCGCCGTCGCGCTGCACTACCAGGTCTACAACTTCGCGCGCCCCCACCTGAGCCTCAAGAACCCCTACCCGCGGACGCCCGCGATGGCAGCCGGGAAGGCCGATCACGTCTGGACGCTCCAAGAGGTCGCAGCCCTACTCGACTGAAACTGACCCACTACCCCGCTCCGCCCGCCGAGCTCACGCTGCTACCATCCCCGGCCGATGCCGACGACCTCTCAGCTTGTGCGCAAGGGCCGCGAGGCCCCAAAGAAGAAACTGGCGACCCCGGGACTGAAGTCGGGGAAGGGCCGCAAGAAGAAGGTCGCCGCACCCCAGCGGCGGGGGGTGTGCACGCGCGTGTACACGACCACCCCGAAGAAGCCTAACTCCGCCCTGCGCAAGGTGGCGCGCGTGCGGATCTCGGGATCGATCGAAGTGACGGCGTACATCCCAGGAGAGGGACACAATCTGCAGGAGCACTCGGTGGTGCTGGTGCGGGGAGGCCGCGTGAAGGACCTCCCGGGGGTGCGCTACAAGGTGGTGCGGGGCACGCTCGACGCGGCAGGCGTGAGCGATCGCAAAAAGGCCCGCTCGCAGTACGGCGTGAAGAAAAAGTAATGCCGCGCCGCGCAGCCGCCCACATACGTCCGGTTGAGCCAGACCCGGTCCATCGTTCGAAGCTGGTGCAGCAGGTCATCAACAAGGTGATGCTGGACGGCAAGAAGTCGGTGGCGGAGCGGATCGTGTACGACGCGCTGGCGGTGTTGGGCGAGCGCAGCGAGAAAGACCCGATCGAGACGCTGGAGGCGTCGATCAAGACGCTCACGCCCAGCCTCGAGGTTCGCTCGCGCCGCGTGGGGGGGGCCACCTACCAGGTCCCCGTCGAGGTTCCCGCTCGCCGCGCACGCACGCTGGCGGTGCGGTGGCTCGTGGAGTTCGCGCGCCAGCGCCGCGAGAAGACGATGGCCCAGCGCCTCGCCAACGAGCTCCTCGACGCCCAGTCCCAGCAGGGCGGGGCGTACAAGCGCAAGGACGACATCTACCGCATGGCCCAGGCCAACAAGGCCTTCGCGCACTACCGCTGGTAGGCCTTGACAGCTAACGCTTTGGTACCTAACATTTAGGTACCAAATGTCTTCGCGGCGATCGACAACACCCACCGAAGCTCGGATGAGCTACGCGGCCGGACACATACCGCGGCACGTGTGGGTGGTCTGCGGTGTGGTGATCCTCGGGATGATGATGTCGATCCTCGACACCACGATCGTCAACGTGGCGCTGGACACGTTCTCGCGGGATCTGCATAGTCCGCTCTCACAGGTGCAGTGGGTGATCACGGGCTACCTGCTCTCGCTGGCGGCGGTGATCCCGGTGACGGGGTGGGCGGCGCGGCGCTTCGGGGCAAAGCAGGTCTACCTGGTCTCGCTGGTGCTGTTCACCGCTGGCTCGGCGCTGTGCGGGCTGGCGAGCTCGATCACCTCGCTGGTGGTCTTCCGTGTGCTGCAGGGCGCGGGCGGCGGGATGATCATGCCGGTCGCCATGATGATCATGGCCCAGGTGGCCGGTCCCCAGCAGATGGGCAAGGTGATGGGGATCGTCTCGATGCCGGCGATGATCGCCCCGATCCTCGGCCCGGTGGTGGGGGGCCTGATCCTGCAGCACCTGCACTGGTCGTGGATCTTCTTCGTGAACGTCCCGATCGGGGCGATCGCGTTCGCGCTCGGCTGGCGGATGCTCCCCCACACAGATGCAGGGGAGGCGGGGCGCCTGGACGTGGTGGGGCTGGCGCTGCTGCCGGTCGGGTTCGCGGCGTTCATCTACGGCATCAGTCAGCTCGGCTCGGGTGCGCCGGCGGGCTCGGGCGAAGTGATCGTTCCGTCCGTCGTGGGGCTGGCGATGATCGTGCTCTTCTGCCTGCACGCGCTGCGGGTGGAGCGCCCGCTGCTCGACATCCGCATGTACTCCAACCGGGTGTTCGCGGGGGCGGCGTTCACGAACTTCGGCCTGGGGGCGGCGCTGTTCGGGGCGATGATCCTGGTGCCCTACTACTACCAGGTGGTGCGCGGGGAGGACGTGATCAGCACCGGGCTGCTCACCGGGCCGCAGGGGATCGGGGCGCTGGTGGCGATGCCGCTGGCGAGCCGCCTGACCGAACGCTTCGGCGGGGGACGCGTGGCGCTCACAGGGGTCTCGATTCTGTGCCTGAGCACGATCCCCCTCACGTTCGTGGGAGCGCACACGTCGATCGTGGCGATCTCCGTGGTGCTGGTGGTGCGCGGCCTCAGCATCGGGCTGTGCTTCATGCCGGCGATGACCGCGGCCTTCGCGTCGATGCGCCCCGAGCAGGTCTCCGACGCGACGCCTCAGCTCACCGTGCTGCAGCGCACCGGCGGGGCGATCGGCACGGCGATACTCGCGGTTGTCCTGCAGCGCGCCGGCGTGAATGCCATCGCCCCGGCCACGCGGGCGAGCGCGTTCGACACCGCCTACTGGTGGGCGCTGGGGATCGCGGCGCTGACGCTGATCCCCTGCACGATGCTGCTCCGCGCCGAGCGCCCGAACCCGGCCTCCGACCGCGGCGCCCCGGCCGACTCGAGCCCCACCCACCCCGCCGCTGAGAGCGCCGCGGGCCGCCCCGAGCGAGCCGTCGAGCCGGTCGGAGCCTGAGGGAGCGCGCGTGGCGGTCTCGGTGAAGGTCTCTCGCGAGGAGTGGGCGGCGGAGCTGGTCGAGCTGGGCAAAGCCTTCCGTCGCACGTTCCGCAGCCTCAGCCGCCTGCGCGGGCGCGACACCCACCTGGGCGCCACCGAGCTCAGCCACGCGCAGTGCGAGCTGCTGTTCGAGCTGGAGGAGCGCGGCGAGCTGTCCGCCGGGGAGCTGGCCTGCGCGGCGCAGCTCACGCCCGCCACGGTCACGCAGATGCTCGACCACCTCGCCGCCGGCGGGCACGTGGAGCGCGCGCGCCTGGAGCGCGACAGGCGCGTGGTGGTCTCCCGCCTCAGCGCTCGCGGGCGGCGCGAGATCGAGGCCAAGCGCGCGAAGTGGCAGGGCCGCTGGGAGCAGGCGCTGGCGGACGTGGACGTCGAGGAGTTGCGCGCGGCCACGCGCGTGCTCACCCGCCTGCGGGCGGTCTTCGACGACGGCGCTCAGATGGACTCTTGCGAGGACGAGCGGGGCTCCAAGCCTCTGCTATAGTCGGCCTTCGCTCGGCGGGCGGCTTGGTTGTGCGAGCAGTGCTGTCCGTGGGGCGCGACGCCAACATGAAGACCCTGAGCACATAGCGACGCGAATCGGCCTCACACCAGCAGCGCGCGTGGGCCCAAGGGGCCCCATTTTTTTGCCCCGACCCAGTTCCAGCGCCACCCCCCACACCACTCCGAGCCATGCCACGCAAGTTCACCCTCCAGAACACCCGCAACATCGGGATCATGGCCCACATCGACGCGGGCAAGACGACGACGACTGAGCGCATCCTCTACTACACGGGGCGCACCTACAAGATGGGCGAGGTCCACGAGGGCGCCGCCACGATGGACTGGATGGAACAAGAGCAGGAGCGCGGCATCACGATCACCTCCGCCGCCACCACGGCGGAGTGGAAGGGCCACCGGATCAACATCATCGACACCCCGGGGCACGTCGACTTCACCGTCGAGGTCGAGCGCTCCCTGCGCGTCCTCGACGGGGCGATCGCGCTGTTCGACTCCGTCGCCGGCGTCGAGCCTCAGTCGGAGACGGTTTGGCGCCAGGCCGACAAGTACCACGTCCCCCGGATCGCCTACATCAACAAGATGGACCGCATCGGCGCCGACTTCGAGCGCGGGGTGCAGACGATGATCGACCGCCTCGCCGCCCACCCTGTGCCGATCCAGCTCCCGATCGGCGCCGAGGGGGGCTTCGAAGGCGTGGTCGACCTCGTGACGATGCGTGCGATCGTCTACAAGGACGAGCTCGGCAAGGAGCAGGACGTCATCGAGATCCCCGCCGCGCTCCTCGAAGCCGCCGCCGCCGCGCGCGAGCACCTGCTGGAGGAGGTCTCCCACTACGACGACGGGCTGCTCGAGCTGATCCTCGAGGAGGCCGAGATCCCCGAGGAGCGTCTCAAGCAGGCGATCCGCAAGGCCACCCTCTCCACCAAGCTCACCCCCGTGCTGTGCGGCTCCTCCTTCAAGAACAAGGGCGTGCAGCCCCTGCTGGACGCCGTCATCGACTACCTCCCCTCCCCCCTGGACGTGCCCCCGATGACCGGCACCGAACTGGTCAAGGGCGAGGAGGGCGAGCGCGAGGTGGAGCGCAAGCCCGACGACTCCGAGCCCTTCACGGCGCTCGCCTTCAAGATCATGGCCGATCCCTACGTCGGCAAGCTCACCTACTTCCGCGTCTACTCCGGGCGCGTCGAGGCGGGCTCGCGCGTGCTCAACGTCAACAGCGGCCGCACCGAGCGCATCGGGCGCATCCTGATGATGCACGCCAACGACCGCGAGGAGGTCCCCGAGGTGTACGCCGGGGACATCGCCGCGGCGGTCGGGATCAAGCAGGTAATGACCGGCGACACCCTCGCCGCCCCCGACGCCCCCGTGCGCCTGGAGACGATCGTGTTCCCCGAGCCCGTCATCAAGGTCGCGGTGGAGCCCAAGACCAAGGTCGACCAGGAGAAGAT
The DNA here is from genome assembly GCA_963703395.1 of uncultured Solirubrobacterales bacterium. Classification (GTDB taxonomy): domain Bacteria; phylum Actinomycetota; class Thermoleophilia; order Solirubrobacterales; family Solirubrobacteraceae; genus Palsa-744. The sequence goes on from OY969817.1 coordinate 3,849,748, forward strand.
GTCGATCGCGCTGGGGCGCCTCGCCGAGGAGGACCCCACCTTTCAGGTCCGCACCAACGAAGAGACCGGCCAGATCGAGATCTCCGGGATGGGCGAGCTGCACCTGGAAGTGCTCGTGGACCGGATGAAGCGCGAGTTCGGCGTGGAGGCCAACGTCGGGCGCCCCCAGGTCTCCTACCGCGAGACCGTGCGCGGCACCGCCGAGAAGGTCGAAGGCAAGTTCGTGCGCCAGACCGGCGGCTCGGGCCAGTACGGGGTGGTCTACATCAACATCGAGCCCGCCCCCGGCGAGGGTTTTGACTTCGTCAACAAGATCAAGGGCGGCGCGATCCCCTCGGAGTTCATCCCCGCCGTCGAGAAGGGCGTCGAGGAGGCGCTGGAGAGCGGCGTCAAGGCGGGCTACCCGATGGTGGACGTGCGCGTCACGCTCGTGGACGGCAAGTACCACGAGGTGGACTCCTCGGAGATCGCCTACAAGGTCGCCGGCTCGCTCGCCTTCAAGGAGGCTGCCCGGCGCGCCAAACCGGTGCTGCTGGAGCCGATCTTCGCGGTGGAGGTCGTCACCCCCGAGGAGTTCATGGGCGAAGTGATGGGCGACCTCTCGCGCAGGCGCGGACACCTGCACGGCTCAGAGCAGCGGGGAAACGCGCAGGCGATCCACGCGCTCGTGCCGCTCTCCGAGATGTTCGGCTACGCCACGGACCTGCGCTCCAACACGCAGGGGCGCGCCACCTACACGATGCAGTTCGAGGGCTACGAGGAGGTCCCCCCCAGCATTGCGGAGAAGATCATCGAGCAGCGCACGGGGGAGCCGGTCCCGGCCTAGATGGCGCGGGGCGGGTCGAGAAAGCACGAGGCACGGATGCGACACGCGCACACGGACAACACACCAGCGATCACGAAACTCGGTATTTAGATAGATTTCCCCGGTTCGCCCCGCAAGCGGCGGACAACACAAGTCGATTCAGAGGAGCGAACACAAAGTGGCGAAGGAGAAGTTCGAGCGCGACAAGCCGCACGTCAACGTCGGCACCATCGGTCACATCGACCACGGCAAGACGACGCTGACCGCTGCCATCACCACGGTGCTGGCGGAGAAGGGAGGCGCCGAAGCCCGCAGCTTCGAGGAGATCGACAACGCTCCCGAGGAGAAGGAACGCGGGATCACGATCGCCACCTCGCACGTGGAGTACCAGACCGAGAAGCGCCACTACGCGCACGTGGACTGTCCAGGTCACGCGGACTACGTCAAGAACATGATCACCGGCGCCGCGCAGATGGACGGTGCGATCCTCGTCGTCTCCGCGGCCGACGGCCCGATGCCCCAGACTCGCGAGCACATCCTGCTCGCCCGCCAGGTCGGCGTCCCCTACATCGTGGTGTTCCTCAACAAGGCCGACATGGTCAACGACGAGGAGCTGCTCGAACTGGTGGAGGTCGAGGTCCGCGAGCTGCTCTCCGAGTACGACTTCCCCGGTGACGACATCCCCTTCGTGATCGGCTCCGCGTTGAAGGCGCTGGAAGGCGACGAGCAGTACAAGCAGAAGATCCTCGACCTCGCCGACGCGCTGGACGACTACATCCCCGAGCCCGTGCGCGAGCTCGACAAGCCCTTCCTGATGCCAGTCGAGGACGTCTTCTCGATCACCGGCCGCGGCACCGTCGCCACCGGGCGCATCGAGCAGGGGATCGTCAAAACCGGCGACACCGTGGAAATCGTGGGCGTCCACGACTCCACCTCCACGGTCGTCACGGGCGTTGAGATGTTCCGCAAGATCCTCGACGAGGGCCGCGCCGGCGACAACGTCGGCTGCCTGCTGCGCGGCACCAAGCGCGAGGAGATCGAGCGCGGGCAGGTGCTCTGCAAGCCGGGCTCGATCACGCCGCACACCAAGTTCAAGTCCGAGGTCTACGTGCTCAAGAAGGAGGAGGGCGGTCGCCACACCCCCTTCTTCTCGGGGTACCGGCCGCAGTTCTACTTCCGCACCACCGACGTCACCGGCGTGGCCAAGCTGCCCGAGGGCGTCGAGATGGTCATGCCCGGCGACAACGTCCAGATGGAGATCGAGTTGATCCAGCCGATCGCCATGGACCAGGGCCTGCGGTTCGCGATCCGTGAGGGCGGTCGCACCGTTGGATCGGGCGTGGTCAGCGAGATCATCGAGTAGCACCAGAGGGGCGCCCCCGGTTCTTCCGGGGGCGCCCTTTTCATTGGTAGTCCGATACGACAAACGCAGCTCCGCCGCAGCGCGGCGCGATGAAGAACGTTCGCAAACCCATCAAGAAAACTGAGCCTTTCCGAGCACTCTTTCCATGGCACCAGCCACCCAGAACAAGATCCGCATCCGCCTGAAGGCGTACGACACCTCCGCGATCGAGTCCGCCGCGAGGGAGATCGTGGAGACCGCCACCCGTACCGGCGCCACCGTCTCCGGGCCGGTGCCGCTGCCCACGGAGAAGAACGTGTACTGCGTGATCCGCTCCCCCTTCAAGGACAAGGACTCCCGCGAGCACTTCGAGATCCGTACCCACAAGCGCCTGATCGACATCCACCAGCCCACCCCCAAGACCGTCAACTCCCTTCAGCGTCTGGACCACCTCCCCGCGGGCGTCAACATCGAGATCCGCCTCGCCACGTGAGCCTCCCGATGCCCGCGATCCTTGCCAAGAAGCTCGGAATGACACAGCTCTTCAGGGAGGACGGCTCCGTCGCGCGCGTCACCGTGCTGGAGGCTGGGCCGTGTCCGGTGACCGCGATCCGCGACCTCGAGCGCGACGGCTACGCGGCCGTCCAGCTCGCATTCGGCGCCGCCCGCGAGAAGCACCTCACCAAAGCCGAGCTCGGCCACCTGAAGAAGGCCGACGCCCCCCCGCTGCGCCACCTCGTCGAGTTCCGAGATGGAGAAGGCCCACCAACTGAGCTGAAGCTCGGCGAGAGCGTCACCGTCGCCTCCTTCGAGGTGGGGGCCCGCGTGAAGATCTCCGGGGTCTCCAAGGGCAAGGGCTTCCAGGGCACCATCCGCCGCCACAACTTCAAGAGCGGGCCCAAGTCCCACGGCTCCCACAACGTCCGCGCCCCCGGCTCCATCGGCGCGTCCGCCACGCCCTCGCGCGTGGTCAAAGGCATCCGCGGGCCCGGCCAGATGGGCAACCGTCGCGTCACCCAGCGCGGCCTCGAGGTGATCGCCGTGGACACGGCCCAGAACCTGCTGCTCGTGCGGGGCTCCGTGCCCGGCCCCCGCGGGGGGGTCGTGGAGGTGCGCACCGATGGCTGACGCGGCGCTGAACGCCCCTGTGCTCGGGGCCTCCAAGAAGGTCAAGCTCGACGGGGGCGCTTTCGCCGCGGGCTTCCACGGCCCGCTCGTGCACCAGAGCGTGCGCGCCGAGCAGGCCGCTCGCCGCCGTGGCACCGCCGCCACCAAGACCCGCGCGATGGTCTCCGGCGGCTCCGCCAAGCCGTGGCGCCAGAAGGGCACCGGTCGCGCCCGCGCCGGCTCCAGCCGCTCGCCCCTGTGGACCGGTGGTGGCACAGCGTTTGGCCCTCAGCCGCGCTCCTACACCTTCAAGGTAAACCGCAAGGAGCAGCGCGCCGCGTTGCGCAGCGCGCTCTCCCTCCACGCCGGGCGCGGCTCGCTCGCGATCCTCGACGCCACTTCCTTCGCCGCGCCCAAGACCAGTCAGGCGCTCGATCTGCTCGAGGACTGGAACCAGCCTCGCCCAACCCTTGTGGCGCTCGCCGTCGAGGAGTCCGACGCCGCGCTCTCCTTCCGCAACCTCGCTCGCGTCTCGGTGCTGCAGCACGAGAACGTGGGTGTCGCCGACCTCCTCGGCGCCGCCTCGCTGGTGCTCTCGCAGGCCGCGCTCGACGCGCTCACCGCTCGCGCCGGCGGAGCCAAGGAGGACTGATGGAGCACTCCCAGGTCATCATCCGCCCCGTGGTCTCCGAGAAGAGCTACGAGCTCTCCGCCGCCGGCCGCTACACCTTTCGCGTGCACCCAGACGCGCACAAGACACTGATCCGCCAGGCGGTCGAATCGCTGTTCGACGTGCACGTCGTGGCGGTGCGCACGCAGAGCGTCAAGTCCAAGCCCAAGCGTCGCGTCAACACCAGCGGGCGCACCCGCACGTGGAAGAAGGCGATCGTGCAGGTCCGCGAGGGTGAGAGCATCGCCATCTTCCGCAGCCTCGAGGGTGTATAGGAGCTCCATGGCCATTCGCAAACCCAAGCCCACCAGCCCCGGCCGGCGTTTCACCTCGTACCCCGACTTCGCCGAGATCACGAAGAGCGAGCCCGAGAAGACGCTCGTCGAGGGCCTGAAGAAGAGCGGTGGGCGCAACGCCCACGGGCGCAAGACCGCCCGCCACCGCGGCGGCGGCGCCAAGCGCCTGTACCGCCGGATCGACTTCAAGCGCCGCAAGGACGGGGTCCCCGCGAAGGTCGCCGCGATCGAGTACGACCCCAACCGCTCCTCCTACATCGCCCTCCTGCACTACCGCGACGGTGAGAAGCGCTACATCCTCGCTCCCCAGCGACTGACGGTGGGAATGACCGTGAGCTCCGGCGAGGACGCCGACATCGCGGTCGGCAACTGCCTGCCCCTCGCCCGGATGCCCGTCGGCACCGTGATCCACAACGTCGAGCTGCATCCCGGCCGCGGAGGCCAGATGGCCCGCTCCGCAGGGGCCTCCGTGCAGCTGATGGCCAAGGACGGCGAGATGGCCACCCTGCGTCTCCCCTCGGGCGAGATGCGCCTCGTGCGCGCCGAGTGCCGCGCCACTGTCGGCACGATCGGCAACTCCGACCACCAGAACGTGAAGGTCGGTAAGGCCGGGCGCAAGCGCCACATGGGCGTGCGCCCCCAGACCCGCGGGACAGCGATGAACCCCGTCAACCACCCCCACGGCGGCGGCGAGGGCTCCACCACCGCCGGCCGGCACCCCGTCACTCCCTGGGGGGTCCCCACCCTCGGGTACCGCACCCGCAAGAAGAACAAGCCCTCCGACCGCTACATCGTGCGCGGGCGCAGGCGAGGAAAGGGCAAGAGCCGATGAGCCGCTCCAGCAAGAAGGGACCGTGGGTGGAAGAGCGGCTGATGAAGCGCATCGAAGCGCTCAACGCGGAGAACCGCAAACAGATGCTCCGCACGTGGTCGCGCGCCTCCACGATCTTCCCCGACATGGTGGGTCACACGATCGCGGTGCACGACGGCAAGAAACACATCCCCGTGTTCGTCTCCGAGTCGATGGTCGGGCACAAGCTTGGAGAGTTCGCCCCCACCCGCCACTTCCGCGGACACGCGGGATCGGGCAAGGTGCGCTGAAATGAGCGCCGAGGACGAGAAAGAGGAGAAGCAGGGGAAGGCTCCCGCCGAGCCGGCCGCCGAGAAACCGGCTGCGAAAAAACCTGCGGCCAAAAAACCGGCTGCGGACAAACCAGCGGCGAAAGCTGAGAAGCCGGCTGCGAAGAAACCGGCCAAAGCGAAACCGGCCAAAGCTAAAGCCGCCGAGCCGGCGGGGGATGCCGAGGAGCAGTCGTCCGCCGAGGAGGAGGAGCTCGCCGTCGAGCCTACGCCGACCAGGCGCGGAGCCGAGTTGGTCGGGCGGCGCGCGGTGGTCTCCGCACGGGCGCGCTACGTGCGCACCTCCGCGCGCAAGGCGCGCATGGTGTGCGGGCACCTGCGGGGCAAGTCCGTGCAGGAGGCACGCGCTATCCTCGCCTTCACGCCCCGCGACGCGGCGCGCGACTGGAGCAAGCTGCTCGAGTCGGCAGTGGCTAACGCGGAGAACAACCACGAGCTGCTCGAGGACGATCTCGTCGTCCGCGAGGCCTACGCCGACGAGGGGCCCACGATCAAGCGCTTTCGGCCGCGCGCGATGGGCAGGGCAACGCCGATCCGCAAGCGCACCAGCCACCTCACGATCACGCTGACCCCGCGGTCGTAGAGACAGAGTCAGAAGAGATTCGGAGAAGAGAGAAGATGGGACAGAAGGTTCATCCAGAGGCCATGCGCGTGGGTTACATCCACGACTGGAAGTCCAATTGGTTCAACGAGCGCAACTTCGCCGAGTACCTCGCCGAGGACATCCGCGTGCGCAGGCACATCACCGACCGCCTCGCCCACGCGGGCCTCTCCGACATCACGATCCGCAAGGACGCCGGTGAACTGGAGGTCAACATCCACACCGCGCGGCCCGGCATCGTGATCGGCAAGTCCGGCACCGAAGTGGACGCCCTGCGCCGCGACCTGCATCGCATGACCCAGAAGCAGATCAAGGTCAACATCCTCGAGATCAAGCGTCCCGAGCTCGACGCGAAGCTCGTCGCGCAGTCGATCGCCGAGCAGCTCCAGAACCGTGTCGCGTTCCGCCGCGCGATGAAGCGCGCGCTCACCAGCGCGATGCGCTCCGGGGCCAAGGGCGTCAAGGTGCAGGTCGCCGGGCGCCTCGGCGGCGCGGAGATGGCGCGCACCGAGAGCTACTCCGACGGGCGCGTGCCCCTGCACACGATGCGCGCCGACATCGACTACGGCTTCCACGAGGCCGCCACCACGTTCGGGCGCATCGGCGTGAAGTGCTGGGTCAACAAGGGCGAAATCATGCCCGAGGGCTACACCGGCGCGGACCTCACCGACATGACCGCCCCGCCCCCACCGAGCTCCGAGCGCGACGGTCGCGGAGGACGGGACGGCAGGGACGGCCGCGGCCGCGGCCGCGGCGGCGGAGGAGGCGGTCGTGGGGGCGGGCGTGGACCGGGGGGTCCAGGTGGCGGACGCGGGCCGGGAGGCCCGGGTGGGGGCGGATCTGGACGCGGACCCGGAGGACCCGGCGGCGGACGTGGACCGGGAGGCCCCGGGGGTGGACGTGGCCCCGGAGGACCCGGAGGTGGCCGCGGGTTTGGCGGGGGCGGCCCCGGAGGGGGTCGTGGGCCTGGCGGTCCGGGCGGCGGTCGTGGACCGGGCGGAGGCTCTGGTCGTGGGGGCGGCAGCCCCGAGGTGACCCGCTGATGCTCTCCCCCAAGCGCGTCAAGCACCGCAAGCAGCACCGCGGCCGCCGCGGCGGTATGTCGCGCGGCCAGGTGAAGGTCCAGTTCGGCGAGTACGGCCTGAAGTCGCTCGAGCAGGGCTGGCTCACCAACCGCCAGATCGAGGCCGCCCGTATCGCGATGACGCGCAAGATCAAGCGCGGTGGCAAGGTGTGGATTAACGTCTTCCCCGACAAGCCCGTCACCAAGAAGCCCGCCGAGACCCGCATGGGCTCCGGCAAGGGCTCCCCCGAGGGCTGGGTCGCCGTGGTCAAGCCGGGGCGCGTGATGTTCGAGCTTGCCGGCGTGCCCGAGCCGCTCGCCCGCGACGCGATCCGCCTCGCCGCGCACAAGCTTCCAGTCAAGTCCAAGTTCGTCATGCGCGAGGACTGAGAATGGGGACGATTGAAACGATGACGAGCACGAGAGCCGAGATGACGAGCACGAGGGCCGAGCGGTGAAGGCCAAGGAGATGCGCGACATGCCCGCCGACGAGCTCGCCGAGCAGATCGCCACCCTGCGCAAGGACCTCTTCGGGCTGCGCTTCGCCAACGCCACCGGAGAGTTGGAGAACACCGCCGGAGTGGCCCGCGCGCGGCGTGAGCTTGCGCGTGTTCTCACCGTCGCCCGCGAGCGAGAGCTGGGAATCTGAACGACATGGCTGAGGAACAGGACAAGGAGATGACAGAGGAGCAGGAACCGCAGGAGGAGCAGGCCGCCCAGGAGTCGGTTGCGCTGGAGGTCCGGGAGCCGGTTGCGCAGGCCGCTCAGGCGGAGCCCGTCGAGCAGCTCCCCCCCAAGGAGCGCCGGCGCAAGGCCCGCTCGACCCATGTCGGAAGCGCCCGAGCACCGCGCTCGCCCGAGGAGCGCCACGCCGAGCGCGAGGCCGTGCGCCGTACCAAGGCGCTGCGGCGCCGTGCGCGGCGCCTGCAAGAACGCGCCAAATACGCTGAGCGCCGCGCCTCGGCTCCAGCGCCGCAGGCGCTCGCTCCCGTGCACGCCCCCACGGAGGGCGTCCGCCGCGTGCGTCAGGGGGTGGTGGTCTCCGACAAGGCCGACAAGACGATCACCGTGCGCATCGACGTGGCCCGTCGCCACCGGCGCTACGAGAAGATCCTGCGCAGCTCCAGCACGCTGCACGCGCACGACGAGAACAACGAGGCGCACGAGGGCGACGTGGTGCGCGTGATCGAGAGCCGCCCGCTGTCGCGCACCAAGCGGTGGCGGCTCGTGGACGTGTTGGAGCGGGCGCGATGATCCAGAACGAGACGAGGCTGCGCGTGGCCGACAACACGGGAGCGCGCGAGATCCTCTGCATCCGCGTCAAGGGCGGCTCCCGCCGCCGCTACGCCCACGTGGGCGACGTGATCACCGCCACCGTCAAGCAGGCCAACCCCCACGGGACGGTTAAAAAGGGCGAAGTGGTCACGGCGGTGGTAGTGCGCACCAAGAAGCCCTTCGGCCGCGAGGACGGCACCTACATCTCCTTCGACGAGAACGCCGCGGTGATCATCGACGAGCAGAACAACCCCCGCGGCACCCGCGTGTTCGGCCCCGTCGCGCGGGAACTGCGCGAGCGCAACTTCATGAAGATCGTCTCCCTCGCCCCCGAGGTCATCTGAGATGGCGCGCGCTCGGGCACAGGCTGGCGGTGGAAAACGGTCGAGCTCCTCGCGGAAGGGCGCAAAGCAGACCAGCGGTGCGCGCTCGGGCGGGAAGGGCGCGGGCGGGAAGGCGAAGACACCGGCCCGGCGCACCATGCGGGTGCGCTCCGGCGATCGCGTGCAGGTGATGGCGGGCAAGGACCGTGGCAAGAGCGGTCGTGTGCTGCGCGTGGAACCCAGCAAGGAACGCGTGTACGTGGAGGGGCTGAACATGCTCAAGCGGCACACGCGCCCGCAGCAGATGCCGAGCGCGGGCTCCTTCGGAGGCGCGACCACCACTGTGGGCGGCGGCGTGATCGAGCGCGAGGGCCCGATCCACGTCTCCAACGTGATGCTCCTGGACCCCAAAGGCGCCAAGCCGACGCGCGTAGGGGTCGAGCGGGAGGACGGCAAGCCCTACCGCATCGCCCGCCGCTCGGGCGCGAGGATCGACTGATGGCGAGTACCAAGAGCCCCCCGGATTCCAAGACCCCCCCCAAAGGGTCCCGCTCCGATGGGGGCCCCCCGGCACGCCTGAAGGTCCGCTACATGGAAGAGATCCGCCCGCGGCTGGTCAACCGCTTCGGCTACACCTCCTCGATGCAGACCCCGAGGATCGAGAAGGTCACCCTCAACATGGGCGTCGGCGACGCCAAGCAGGACTCCAAGGCGCTGAAGGCCGCCCAGGACCAGCTCGCCACGATCGCTGGCCAGCAGCCGAGCGTGCGCCGCGCGAAGAAGTCGATCGCGGCCTTCAAATTGCGCGAGGGAATGCCCGTCGGCGTCGCGGTGACCCTGCGCGGAGACCGCTGCTACGAGTTCCTCGACCGGCTCATCTCGATCGCGATCCCCCGCATCCGCGACTTCCGCGGCCTGTACTCCCGCTCCTTCGACGGCCGCGGCAACTACTCGATGGGGGTCCGCGAACAGATCATCTTCCCCGAGATCGACTACGACGCGATCGACCGCGTGCGCGGCCTGGACATCACGATCACCACCAGCGCCCGCACCGACGTGGAGGCCTTTGCGCTGCTCTCCGCGCTGGGGATGCCCTTCTCCACCTACGGCCGGCCCGCGGAGTTCAACGAGGCCGGCGCTGACACGAACGACCAGGAGGAGACGGACTGATGGCCAAGACCTCGCTGCGCGTCAAGCAGACGCGGACGCCGAAGTACAAGACGCGCGCCTATACTCGCTGCAACCGCTGCGGGCGCCCCAAGGCGGTCTATCGCAAGTTCGGGCTCTGCCGCATCTGCCTGCGGGAGCTCGCCCACAACGGCCAGATCCCGGGGATGACCAAGTCCTCCTGGTAGGGCGTGGGCGTAAGAATCTTCTCCTTGGACTGTGTCCCACACTCGTATCTACGCATGCCGCACGAATACGTATCACTCGACGCCCCCAAGACCATCGCCATACAACTCAACGTCCCTCACACACACACGACACCAGCCCCCTGATCCATGTCGATGACCGATCCCATAGCCGACTTCCTCACGCGCATCCGCAACGCGATCCATGCTGCGCACGAGACGGTGCAGATCCCTGCCTCCAAGCTCAAGGCGGAGCTGGCACGGATCCTCGTCGAGCAGGGCTACATCGAGTCCTGGTCGCTGGCCCCCGCGCCCGACAGCGGCGCAGGCGAGGTGATCGAGATTCGCCTCAAGTACACCGACGACCGCCGCTCGGCGATCTCGGGCCTCCGACGTGTCTCCAGGCCCGGCCAGCGCACCTACGTGCAGGCCGGCGGCATCCCCAAGGTGCAGGGCGGGATGGGCACCTCGATCGTCTCGACCTCGCACGGCGTGATGACCGGCCACGACGCACGCGCCGAGGGCGTGGGCGGCGAGGTCCTGGCTCAGGTTTGGTGACCGCGATGGCCCGCCCCCGCCCCCCGCGCACCCGAAGGGACGCGTAGACCGATGTCCAGGATCGGAAGACAGCCAATCCCCGTGCCGGCCGGCGTGAGCGTGACGATCGAGCCGGAGTCGGTGCGCGTGAGCGGGCCCAAAGGGGAGCTCTCCGAGCGCGTCCACCGCGACATAAAGGTGGTTCAGGAGGGCGAGCAGGTGCTTGTCTCGCGCCCCACCAACCGCGGCGAGCACCGTGCGCTGCACGGCCTCACGCGCACGTTGGTGGCCAACATGGTGCAGGGAGTCACCGCGGGCTATGAGAAGCGCCTGGAGATCCAGGGGGTGGGCTACCGCGCGCAGTTGAAGGGCAAGGACCTGGAGCTCGCCGTCGGCTACTCCCACCCCGTCCTGATCGCAGCCCCCGAGGGGATCGAGCTCGAAGTGCCGCAGCCCACGAGGATCGTGGTGAGGGGCATCTCCAAGCAGCTCGTGGGGGAGACCGCCGCGATCATCCGCAAGCAGCGCCCCCCCGAGCCCTACAAGGGCAAGGGCATCCGCTACGAGGGCGAGTACGTGACCCGCAAGGTGGGCAAGCGCGCATGAGCCTCCTCACCAAGCCCGAGCGTAGACTCAAGCGCCGCCGCCGGGTGCGCGCGAAGATCTCGGGGACCGCCACGCGGCCGCGGATCTCGGTGTTCCGCTCCAACAAGGGGCTCTCCGCGCAGGCGGTCAACGACGTCTCGGGCTGCACCCTCGCGGCGGTCAACTGGTTCGAGCCCGAGCTGCGCCCGCTTGCGAAAGGCGAGCGCACGCAGCGCGCCGGCGCGCTGCTCGCGGAGCGGGTCAAGGCCGCGGACATCAACGAAGCGGTGTTCGACCGTGGAGGTTACCTCTACCACGGCCACGTGCGCGCCTTCGCGGAGGCCCTGCGCGAGGCGGGCGTTACCGTCTAAGGCTCGCCGCACCAGACCAACCTCCCAGGATCGGACCTTCGCTCCCACTACGCCCTTCGTACCAGACCAACCTCCAAGACCACCTTCGCTCCCACTACAGCTCTTCGTCCCCGCCACCCCGCTACCCTCTCGACTTCGCCATGTCCACCTTCTCCACAGATCGCTCAGTGAGCCCCGCCGGCCTGGACCTCCAGGAGCGGGTCGTCGAGATCAACCGCGTCGCCAAGGTGGTCAAGGGCGGGCGGCGCTTCTCGTTCACCGCGCTCGTGGTGGTGGGCGACGAACGGGAAGTGGTGGGCGTCGGCTACGGCAAGGCCAACGAGGTTCCCCTCGCGATCCAGAAGGGCGTGGAGCGCGCCAAGAAGGACCTCTTCCGCGTCCCCCGCCACGGCAGCACGATCACCCACCAGACCACCGGGGTCTTTGGCGCCGGCCGCGTACTGCTCAAGCCCGCGGCCCCCGGCACCGGAGTGATCGCGGGCGGCGGGGTGCGGGCGGTGCTGGAGCTCGCCGGGATCCATGACATCCTCTCCAAGAGCCTCGGGACCCAGAACCCGATCAACCTTGTGAAGGCGACGATCACGGGCCTGCGCGAGCTGCGCCGGCCCGAGGAGGTAGCGCGGCTGCGCGGCCTCACGATCAACCAGGTGCTGGGCCTCGCCGACAAGCCCGCCGACGGCGCAGCGCAGGACGCACAGGGCGAGGCGCCCGCCGGTGCCGCCGGGGCGGTCCCCGCCGGCGTTGCTGCCCCCGACCTGGCCGATGCCCCGGCCCCGGCCGATGCCCCGGCCCCGGCCGATGCTGTTGCCCCCGCCGCGTCCAACGTCCCGATCCCCGCCGGCGCTGCCGCTCCCGCCGCGTCCAACGCCCCGGTCCCCGCCGATGCCCCGGCCCCGGCCGATGCCCCGGCCCCGGCCGATGTTGCTGCCCCCAACGCGGCCAACGCCCCGGTCCCCGCCGGCGCTGCGGCCCCCGACCCTGCCAACGCAGTGGCGCCCGCCGGCGAGGCGAGCGAGCCCGCGAAGGCGGTCGCGGAAGGCGAGACGGAGACACCGCCGGCCGCAGAGACCTCCGGGGAGACCTCGTCCTGATGAGTGCGCTGACCGTCATCCAGCGGCGCTCGGGCAACGGCTCGAACAAGCGCCAGCTCGACACGCTCCGCTCGCTGGGCCTGCGCCGGATCGGACACACCGTGCAGGTCGAGGACTGCCCCCAGGCGCGCGGGATGCTGCACGCGGTGCGCCACCTCGTGGAAGTCAAGGAGGGCGAGTGAGCGAGGAGCCCCGCATCGGGCTGCACAGCCTCGCGCCGGCCCCCGGCAGCCGCAGACCCCGCAAGCGCGTGGGGCGCGGGGAAGGCTCGGGCACCGGCAAGACGGCGGGCCGCGGGCAGAAGGGCTACGGGTCGCGCTCGGGCGCCAAGAGCAGGGCGCGGTTCGAGGGCGGGCAGATGCCGATCCACATGCGGATGCGCAAGTTGAGGGGCCCGCACATGAAGAAGTCGATGCCCTTCGAGCCGTTCCGCACCCACACGCAGGCGGTGAACGTCGGCGACCTCGACAGCCGCTTCGAGGCGGGGACGGAGGTGACGCTCGAGTTGATGAAGTCCAAGGGCCTCGGGACTCGCAAGGGCATCCCCGTCAAGGTGCTCGCCAAGGGCGAGCTGGGCAAGGCGCTCACCGTCAGCGCCCATGCCTTCAGCGCGAGCGCGCGCGAGCGCATCGAGGCGGCCGGCGGCAGCTGCGTGGTGGTCAACGAGACCACCGCTTCCTAGAAGAACCTTTGAGAAGACCCGCGCGCGAGGCGCGGTCTCCGTCTAGAATCGCCTGCGGTGCTCTCCACGATCCTCAACGCCTTCCAGGTTCGGGACATCCGGCGCAAGATCGCTTTCACGGCCGCGATGCTGCTGATCTATCGCCTGGGCTCCCACCTGCCCGTGCCGGGGGTCAACCTCACCGCGGTCAACAACATCCAGAAACAGCTCGCCGGGAACAACATCCTCGGCCTGCTCAACCTGTTCTCCGGCGGGAGCCTCTCCCGGATCGCGATCTTCGCGCTGGGGATCATGCCGTACATCACGGCCTCGATCATCCTGCAGCTGCTGCAGGTGGTGGTGCCGTCGCTGGAGAAGCTCTCCAAGGAAGGCGAAGTGGGCCAGGCGCGGATCACGCAGTACACGCGCTACCTGACGGTGGGCCTCGCGTTCGCGCAGTCGGTGGGCTACGTCTTCCTGTTTCACTCGCTGCAGACGGGGGCGGGCGAATCGGTGGTAAGCAAGTTCGACTTCGCCCACATCTTTCTGATCGTCGTGTGCCTCACGGCGGGCTGCGTGCTGCTGATGTGGATCGGCGAGTTGATTACCCAGAAAGGGATCAGCAACGGCATCTCGCTGTTGATCTTCGCCTCGATCGCTTCGCGGCTGCCGTCGGGGATCCAGACGTGGTGGACCAGCCAGAACCAGGTCTTCAAGGTGATGATGCCGTTCCTCGTGCTCGTGGTGGTGGCGTCGATCGTGTTCGTGATGGAGGGCCAGCGGCGGATCCCCGTGCAGTACGCCAAGCGGGTGATCGGGCGGCGGATGAGCGAGGGCGGGCAGACGTACCTGCCGCTGCGCGTGAACATGGCGGGGGTGATCCCGGTGATCTTCGCCGCGAGCATCATGGCCTTCCCGCCGACGTTCGGGCAGCTCGTCAAAACCCACTGGGGCCAGCAGGTCTCGGACTTCTTCTCGCCCAACGGCTGGCACTACATCGTGGGCGAGTCGATCTTCATCATCGTCTTCACGTACTTCTACACCGCGGTGACCTTCAACCCGGTGGATCAGGCGGACAACCTCAAGAAGTACGGCGGGTTCATCCCCGGCGTGCGGCCGGGACGGCCGACCGCGGAGTTCCTCGACCGTATCCTCGCGCGCCTGACGTTCCCCGGCGCGCTGTTCCTCGCGGCGGTGGCGGCGCTGCCGACGATCCTGTTCGACCGCACCCACGTGAACCTCCAGCTCGGGGGCACCTCGCTGCTGATCGTGATCGGCGTAGCACTGGAAACAATGAAGCAGCTCGAGGCTCAGCTGATGATGCGAAGTTACGAGGGCTTCCTGAAGTAGCCCTCCGCCGGGGGGGATCGGGAGGGGCGCCCTCTCCCGCTCAGAGATGCAGCTCGAGGCTCAGCTGTGGTACGAAGTGACGAGGGTTTGAAGTAAGTCGGCCAGCAGGGGAGGGGAGGGAGGCGTGGTTTGTGGCGTGCCCTGCGCCCCATACGACCACAGAACGTGGCGCGGAGGGGCGGGTGGGCGAGATCGTAGTGCGAAGCGTGGGGTTCGGCAGGGTCCGAGGAGTCCGAATCGGGCGCCAGTAGATAGGCTGCGGGTGAAGTGTCCGAGCTGAACCTGATCCTCCTCGGCCCACCGGGCGCGGGTAAGGGCACGCAGGCGGACCGCCTGCAGAGCGACTTCGGCCTGGCGCACATCTCCACGGGGGACATGCTGCGCGCCCAGGTGGCGGAGGGCACCGAGCTGGGCAGGGAGGCGCAGCGGTACATGAAGGCGGGGGAGCTCGTACCGGATGGGGTGATCGTGGGCATGATCACCGAGCGGATCGGCGTGGACGACGCCCGCGACGGGTTCCTGCTGGACGGCTTTCCCCGCAACGAGGCGCAGGCGCGCGCTCTCGAGGAGGCGCTCGTCGGTCTGGAGCGGAGGCTCACGGCGGCGCTGCTGATCGAGGTGCCGGATGGGGAGGTGGTGCGCCGCCTCGGGGGGCGGAGAGTGTGCGTGAAGAACCCCAGCCACATCTACCACGTGGAGCTCGATCCCCCCAAGCACGAGGGTATCTGCGACCAAGACGGCTCGCGGCTGATCCAGCGCGAGGACGACCGCGAGGAGACGATCCGCCGCCGCCTGGAGGTCTACCACGCCCAGACGGCCCCCCTTGTGGGCCACTACGACCGCGAGGGGCTGCTGCGCCGCTTCGACGGCAGCCGCACCGCAAACGAGGTCCACAACCACATCCGCGCGACCCTCGCGACGCTGCGTCTTGAGGATGAGCTGTGATCCGCTCGGCGAGGCGGCGCTGACCCGGTTCGGCGCTTGCGGATCGTCGAGCGATGTGGCCCCGGCGTCCAGCTAAGCTCAGATTGATGATCATCAAGAAGACCCCCGCAGAGATCGAGAAGATGGCGGCGGCGGGCGCGATCCTCGTGCGGACCCTCCAGCTGGTGGAGGGCAAGATCCGCCCGGGCGTGCGCACCGAGGAGCTGGACGCGGCCGCCGAGCGCTTCATCCGCTCCCACGGGGCGACCCCGACCTTTAAGGGCTTCCGCGGCTTCCCCGGCTCGATCTGCGCCTCCCCGAACGCGATGGTGGTACACGGCATCCCCGGGCGCTACCGCCTGGAGCGCGGGGACATCATCTCGGTCGACGTGGGAGTGACGCTCGACGGGTGGGTGGCGGACGCTGCACGCACGTTCGCGGTCGGGGAGGTCGGCCCCCGCGAGGAGAACCTCCTGCGCGCCACCCACGAGTCGCTGCTCGCCGGGGTGGAGCAGTGCCGGGTGGGCAACCGCATGGGCGACGTGTCCCACGCGATCGAGCGGGTGGTCGAGGCCGCGGGACTCTCGGTGGTGCGCTCGCTGGTGGGCCACGGGGTGGGCCGCAACATGCACGAGGACCCGCAGGTCCCCAACTACGGCAGGCCCGGCAAGGGCCCGCTGCTGGAGGAGGGGATGGTGCTCGCGATCGAGCCGATGACCACCGCCGGGCGACCAGCGGTGCGGGTCGGGGGCGACGGGTGGGCGATCTTCTCCCAAGACGACTCCCCCGCGGCCCACTTCGAGTTCACGGTGGCGGTCACCGCCGGCGGGCCGCGGGTCCTCACGCCGTGGCACCTCTCAGCGGGCGAGAGTCCCCAGGCCAACGGCCTCGCCCCCACGGCCGAGCCGGTGGCCGAAGGGGTTGCGGGCGCGAGCTGACCAGGGCGGGACGCTCGGTTACGCGGCAATCCATTTTTGCCCGTGCTACCATCGTGCGTCCGCCCGCAGGCGAAGGCGTTTCGCCCTGCGAGCTTATCCTCGATCAGGTAGCGGCGGCCGTCCCGGCAGCCAGAGCCCGGTCGCCGGACCAGCCGAAAGGGATCATGAAGGTACGACCGTCGGTCAAGCCGATGTGCGAAAAATGCAAGATCATCCGTCGCCACGGGGCGGTCCTGGTCATCTGCCAGAACAAGCGCCATAAGCAGAGGCAGGGCTAGGCAGTGGCACGCATCGCCGGGGTCAACCTGCCTCTCAACAAGCGCTCGGAGATCGGCCTGACGTACATCTTCGGCATCGGGCGCTCGACCGCCAACAAGCTGCTCTCCGAGGTGGGGGTCAGCCCGGATACCTACGTGCGCGACCTCACCGAGGACGAGGTGTCGCGCCTGCGCGACGCGATCGACGCCGGTCTTACCGTTGAGGGCGACCTGCGCAGGGAACGCTCCCAGGACATCAAGCGGCTGCAGGAGATCGCCTGCTACCGCGGCCTGCGCCACCGCCGCGGCCTGCCGGTGAGGGGGCAGAAGACGAAGACCAACGCGCGCACGCGCAAGGGCCCCAAGCGGATGCAGGTCGCCGGCAAGAAGAAAGCGGGGAAGAAGTAGTGGCTGCCCCCAAGCGCGCGCGCGGAAAACGCAAGCCCAAGAAGAACATCCCCGTGGGGCAGGCGCACATCAAGACGTCGTTCAACAACACCATCGTCTCGCTCACCGACGTGCAGGGCAACGTGATCGCCTGGGAGTCCGCGGGCGGCGCGGGCTTCAAGGGCTCGCGCAAGTCCACCCCCTTCGCCGCTCAGGTCACCGCCGACGCGGCGGCCCGCAAGGGCCTCGAGCAGGGGCTGCAGAAGGTCGAGGTCTACGTCAAGGGCCCCGGCTCGGGCCGCGAGACCGCGATCCGCTCGCTCTCCGCCGCGGGCCTCGAAGTGACGGGTGTGAAGGACGTGACCCCCCAGGCCCACAACGGCTGCCGCCCCCGCAAGCGGCGGCGCGTCTGATGGCCAGGGACACGAGCCCCCAGTGCAAGCAGTGCCGCCGCGAGGGGCAGAAGCTGTTCCTCAAGGGCGAGCGCTGCTTGACCGACAAATGCGGCGTCGAGCGCCGCTCCTACCCGCCCGGCGAGCACGGCCGCGGACGCCAGAAGCAGAGCGAGTACCGCCTGCAGCTGCGCGAGAAGCAGAAGGCGCGCCGCTACTACGGGGTGTTGGAGAAGCAGTTCCACGGCTACTACGAGAAGGCCTCCCGCCAGCCGGGGATCACCGGCGAGAACCTGCTCGCGCTACTGGAGTGCCGCCTGGACAACGTGCTCGTGCGCCTCGGCTTCGCCGCCTCGCGGCGCCAGGCGCGCCAGCTGATCCGCCACGGCCACTGGACGGTCAACGGGCGGCGCGTGAACATCCCCAGCTACCAGGTGCGCCCCGGCGAGGTGATCGCGATCAAGGCCGAGACTCCCGCCACGCAGGTGGTGCGGGACGCGACCGAGCTCACCGGGCAGATCCCTGCGTGGTTGCAGGCCGATCACGAGTCGCTCACCGCGAAGGTGCTGCGCCGCCCGGAGCGGCGCGAGGTGGCGGCGCCGGTGCAGGAGCAGCTCATCGTCGAGCTGTACTCGAAGTGAGAACGCCCTTTGAAAAGATCGGCACGCCTGGATGCGCCCCTGGACGCTGCGCTGGATCGCCACGTGACGGCTCGCACATGCCACCAGCATGCGCTTCGCCGCCCCGCGTCGCCCAGCTTGGCCCAGGAACGCCCCAGTCGCACCGCCTATTTCAAAGCACGTTCTAGGGCCCGTGGGACGGGCCCCAAGAGCTTTGCCGGCATCGCCTCCCGCTTGCGCGGCGGTGCCATGGAGCCGGTGTCCAACGGACGCCAGCGCAAGAACACAACGACGAGGACTCTGATGCTCGACTTCCAAATTCCCCGGATCACCAGCGAGTCGGTGGAGCAGAACCGCGGCACCTTCACGATCGAGCCGCTCGACCGCGGGTTCGGCTACACCTTCGGGAACTCGCTGCGCCGCGTGCTGCTCTCCTCCCTGGCGGGCGCCGCCGTCACGAGCGTGCGCATCGAGGGGGTGGCCCACGAGTTCTCGACCATCCCCGGCGTCAAGGAGGACGTGACCGACATCGTCCTCAACCTCAAGGGTGTCGTGTGCCGGATGCACTCCGACGCCACCGAGGTCGAGGCGCCGCTCGTGGTTAGCGGCCCCGGCGAGATAACCGCCAAGGACATCGACCTGCCCGCGGGCGTGGAGATCCTCAACCCCGACGTCCACGTCGCCACGCTGGAGAAAAAGACGAAGCTCGAGCTGTACATGACGATCGGCCGCGGCCGCGGGTACCGGCCCGCGGAGGAGAACAAGTCCCCCGACCAGCCGATCGGCGTGATCCCGATCGACTCGATCTTCTCCCCCGTGCGACGCGTGGCCTACGCGGTCGAGCAGGCCCGCGTGGGCCAGAAGACGGACTTCGACAAGCTCACGCTCGACATCGAGACCGACGGCTCGATCGAGCCCCAGGCGGCGCTGCGGGAGGCCGCGGAGCTACTGATCTCGCAGCTCGCGATCTTCACAGACGCCGACCGCATCCAGGAGCTGCGCGCCTCCCCCGGCGGCCAGCTCGACGGCCACGGCCTCGCAGTCGGCGGGGTCGGGGGCGCCCAGGCGGCGCTGCAGGGCGAGGAGTGGAGCATCCTGATCGAGGAGCTCGAGTTGGGGGTGCGCTCCTACAACTGCCTCAAGCGCGCCGGCATCCAGACCGTGGGGGACCTCATCTCCAAGTCCGAGGCCGAGCTCAACGCGATCCCCAACTTCGGCAAGAAGTCGATCGACGAGGTGATCGAGACGCTCGAAGGGCGCGGGCTGCAACTCCGCCAGGACGAGGAGCGCACCCACTGACCCGAGCAGCACGGCCGGCCGGCTAGACTCCCCGAAAGCGACGAGACACCAGAAGACCCCCTAGAGGCCGGCTGGCCGAAACGGGGATGCGAGCCGAAGGCGAGTGTCCCCCGGCTTCGGTCGGGCCCCTCTGTCAGACCCTCCTAGTCATGCGACACCAGAAGACACGAAACAAGCTGAGCCGCGACTCCGCGCACCGCAAGGCGCTGCTGATGAACCTCACCAAGGAGGTGCTCGAGCACGAGCGGATCAAGACCACCGAAGCGAAGGCGAAGGCGGTCAAACCGGAGATCGAGAAACTGATCACGCTCGCCAAGCGCGACGACCTGCACAACCGCCGCCAGGCCCTCTCGGCGCTCGCGCAGGACAAGTTCGCCGTCCACCGCCTGTTCGTGGACGTCGCCCCCCGCTACGCCGAGCGTCCGGGGGGGTACACCCGCATCCTCAAGCTCGGCCCGCGCCGCTCGGACTCGACCGAGATGGTCTTCCTCGAGCTGGTCTGAGCGGCTGGTCACCAAGCTCACCCTCGAGTACGACGGGAGCGAGTTCGCCGGCTGGGCCCGCCAGCCGGGGCTGCGCACGGTGCAGGAGGAGCTGGAGCGGGCGCTGCGGACAGTCCTCGGCGAGCGCGGCGCCGACGGCGAGCCGCTCGCGGTGGCCGTCGCGGGGCGCACCGACCGGGGGGTGCACGCGTGGGGGCAGGTCGCAAGCTACGCCCACGAGGCGCTCGACCCCGTGCGGCTCAACACACTGCTGCCCGCAGACGTCGCCGTGCTCGCGTCCGAACCCGCCCCCAAGGGCTTCGACGCGCGCCGCGACGCCCGCAGCCGCACCTACTGCTACCGCGTGGTCGCGCGCCGCGCGCGGGGGGTCTTCACGCGCGGGCAGGCGCTCTGGTGGCCCCACCCACTGGACCGCGCCGCGCTCGCGGAGTGCGCCCGCTTGCTCCCCGGCCGCCACGACTTCACCGCCTTCACCCCCACCGAGACCGAGCACACGCGCTTCGAGCGCGAGGTCCTGAGCGCCGAGTGGCGCACCCCGGTCGCGAGAGCTCTCGCCGGCCCGGAGCGGCCTCACTCGGAGGACCGGCAGCGAGCGCGAGGCGCAGGAGCGGCGGAGGGCGAGCTGCTGGAGCTGTGGATCGAGGCGGACGCGTTCCTGCGCCACATGAACCGCGTGCTAGTCGGCACGATGCTCGAGGTCGCCGGCGGGCGGCGCCCCGTTGAGGACTTCACGCGACTGCTCGAAGGCCACCCTCGCTGCGAGGCCGGCCCCACCGCTCCCGCGCACGGTCTGGCGCTCGCCTCGGTCGCCTACGCCTAGCGCTCAGTGCGTCCTGCATCGCGTGCCCAGCGAACACGCTAACGGCGCAGCTCGACTCGATCCCGCCCACCCCGGCCCCTATGCTGGGGCAGTGCTCAACGTGCTGCTCACCAACGACGACGGAATCGGGGCCGAGGGGCTGCTCGCGATGCGCGCCGCGCTCGCTGCGCTGCCCGACGTGCGCCTCGCGGTGATCGCCCCCGACGGCAACCGCTCCGCGATGGCCCGCTCGATCACCACCCGCCGCCCCCTGTGGGTGGAAGAGGTCGCGTTCCCCGACGGCACGGTCGGGTACGCCACCGACGGCACCCCCGTCGACTGCGTGCGCCTCGCGAGCCTCGGGGTCGTGGAGGACTTCGAGGCCGAGGTCGTCGTCTCCGGCATCAACCACGGCGCCAACCTCGGCGACGACATCACCTACTCGGGAACCGTCGCCGCCGCGCTCGAGGGCGTCGTGCTCGGGCTGCCCTCGATTGCCGTCTCCCAGCAGTCCGGCGCGCGCTCGCTGGACTACCGCTTCCACGGGGGGTTCCAGTTCGACGTCGCCGCCCACTTCGTCGCACGGCTGGTTGAGCGCCTGGAGGTGCTGCCCCTGCCCGCCAGCACGCTGCTCAACGTGAACGTCCCCGCCGGCGGCCCCACCGGCGTCGAGGTCTCAAAGCTCGGCAAGCGCATCTACCGCGACGAACTCAAGCTCGAGCGCGAGGAGACCGGCCCCCCGGCGCGCCGGCGCTACTGGATCTACGGGGACGACCCCGGCTTCCACGACGAGCCCGGCACCGACCTTGCCGCGGTGGCCGCCGGACGGATCGCCGTCACCCCCCTGCACTTTGACCTCACCGACCGCCCCGGCATGGAGGCGCTCGGCAGCTTCGACCTCCACGGCCTCCTCGCCTCCGCCGAGGTGGAGACCGGGTGAGGTGAGCAGGGCCAGTGTGGAGGTCGCAATGAGACGGGGAGTCGGCTTGGAAGGCGCCACGAGACCGGGAGCCGGCTTGGAGGGTGCGATGAGACTCAAATGAAAAAGCCTCCCGTGTCCGACTCTCCCCGGGGCCCGGCGTCCGGCGGCGGGGACTCGGCAGGCGACCTCGCCGCGCGCGTGGTGGACCTGCGCCGCGAGATCGAGTACCACGCCCACCGCTACTACGTGCTCGACGACCCCGAGGTCGGGGACGACCGCTACGACGCCCTGTTCGCGGAGCTCCTCGCGCTGGAGGCCGAGCACCCGGGCCTGCTCACTCCCGACTCGCCCACGCAGCGCGTCGGGGGGACGCCCGTGGGGCGGCTCGAGAAGGTGGCGCACCTGGAGCCCATGCTCTCGCTCGGCAACGCCCGCTCGGAGGAGGAGTTGCGCGCGTGGGTCGAGCGGATGCGCAACCACCTCGCCCGCGAGGGCATCGCCTCCCCGCGCTTTCAGTACGTGGTGGAGCCCAAGGTCAACGGTCTCGCGATCAGCCTTGTCTACCGCAACGGCGTGCTCGAGCGGGGGGCCACGCGCGGCGATGGGGAGATCGGCGAGGACATCACCCACAACCTCCGTACCATCCGCGCGATTCCCCTGCGCCTCGAGGACGCCCCCCCGCTGGTGGAGGTGCGCGGCGAGCTCTACATGTCGCTGCGCGACTTCACCGCGCTGAACGAGCGCCGCGCGGAGCAGGGCCTATCGACCTTCATGAACCCCCGCAACTCCGCCGCGGGCACCGTGCGCCAGCTCGACCCCGCACTCGCCGCCGAGCGACCCCTGTCGATCTGGTGCTACCAGGTGGGGGTCACCGAGGGCCTCTCGTTCACCAACCACTGGCAGGCGCTCCAGTGGTTGGGCGAGCACGGCTTTCGCGTCAACCGCGACGTCCAGCTGCTGCGCAGCGAGGACGAGGTTATCGCCCAGTGTCTGCAGTGGCAGGAGCGCCGCGGGGAGCTCGACTTCGAGATCGACGGCGTCGTCGTCAAGATCTCCGACTTCGCCCTCCAGCGCCGCCTCGGCACGGTCGCGCGCGATCCCCGCTGGGCGATCGCCTGGAAGTTCCCTCCCACCACCGCCGTGACCCGCTTGCGGCAGATCGGCTGGAACGTCGGCAAGTTTGGCGACCTGCGCCCCTACGCGATGCTCGAGCCCGTCTCCGTCGGCGGTGTCACGATCAAGCTCGCCACCCTCCACAACGAGGAGGACCTGCGCCGCAAGGACATTCGCGAAGGCGAGGACGTCATCGTGCTGCGCGCCGGGGACGTCATCCCCCAGGTCGTCTCCCCCGCCCCGCACGTTGTCGAGCACGCCAAGCGCCCCCCGCGCCCGCGTCCGCCTGCGCGGTGCCCGTTCTGCGACACCAAGACCGTCAAGCCTCGCGACTCCGTCTTCACCACCTGCCCCAACCGCGCCTGCCCCGAGCGCGCGTGGCAGCTGCTCAAGCACTTCGTCTCCCGCGGCGCCATGGACATCGAGGGGCTCGGCGAGAAGCAGGTGCGCCTGCTCCAGCAGCAGGGACTCGTGCGCACCCCCGGCGACTACTACCGGCTCGCCGACAGCGAGCAGCGGCTAC
Organism: uncultured Solirubrobacterales bacterium; assembly: GCA_963703395.1. Lineage (GTDB taxonomy): Bacteria > Actinomycetota > Thermoleophilia > Solirubrobacterales > Solirubrobacteraceae > Palsa-744. The sequence continues at coordinate 3,872,994 of OY969817.1, forward strand.
TCGAGCTGGAGGGCTTCGCGGAGCTCTCCGTGCGCAACCTCCTCGCGGCGATCGAGGCTTCCAAGGGGCGCCCCTTCGCGCGCGTGCTGTTCGCACTGGGGATCGAGGAGGTCGGCGAGGTCACCGCCCGCAACCTTGCCCAGCGCTTCCGCGCCATCGACGCGCTGCTGGGAGCCACCGAGGAGCAGATCGCCGAGACCCCCGGGATCGGCGAGAAGATGGCGCGCTCGATCCGCGAGCAACTCCACGAGCAGCAGATGCGCGAACAGATCGCCGACCTGCGCCTGATCGGGCTGCGCTTCGCGGAGGAGGGCCCGCCGCCCTCGGAGGGGCCGCTGGCGGGCCTCACGCTGGTGCTCACCGGCACTCTCCCCACCTGGACCCGTGAGTACGCCACCGAGCGCATCCAGGCCGCCGGGGGGCGCGTCGCGACGTCGGTCTCAAAGAAGACCCACTACCTCGTCGCCGGGGAGAGCGCGGGCTCGAAGCTGGAAAAGGCTCGCCGTCTGCGCGTCCCCGTACTCGACGAAGCCGGCCTGCGCCGATTGCTTGACGACCCGCCCGCCGGCGGGGGCGATTGACCGCCCGCCGCCGGAGTCAGCCCGGTCCGGCGCGTGGCTCCACCGCCGGGCTCCGCGGGTCAGCCCGGTCCGGCGCGTGGCTCCACCGCCGGGCTCCGCGGGTCAGCCCGGTCCGGCGCGTGTGCTCCACCCGGGCTCCCGTCTGGCCCGCGCGGCGGGCGGCGACCTCGCTAGTAGTTCGCGAGCGTGATCGCCATGTTGTCCTGCAGCACGTGCGCCGCTTCGATCGAGATGCCGTCCGTGAAGAACGCGAACGCCAGCTCGTCCCCGCCGGTCGCCGTGCAGTAGCCGACCAGGTTGGAGACGCCAATGAGGGTTCCCGTCTTGCCCTCGCAGCGGCCCTGCGCCGCAGTGCCCCGCATCCGTTCGGAGAGCGTCCCCGTGCGCCCCGCCACAGCCATGTCTCCGCGCAGGATCGTTCCCAGCGGGGTGCGCGCGAGCTCGTTGAGCAGAGTCGCCACTTCGTAGGGGGACGTCGAGTCTGCGCGTGAGAGTCCCGAGCCGTCGAACGACCTGCGGGTGCAGGCCGAGCTCGCCGACCGTTTCGCGCACCACCCGCGCCCCCGCCGCCGTGCTGCCCGCGCCCCCGAAGCGCGCGCCCAGGTCCTTGAGCAGCGTCTCCGCGAAGAAGTTGTCCGACGGCGGCAGCGTCAGGCCGAGCAGCTGCGCGATCGTCGGGGAGCGCACTGCCGCGAGCGGCACCGCGCCCGGAGGTGTTCGCGCCGCGCCACCGCCCGGGGGGGTGTGGCCCGAAACCACCACGCCTGCGGACCGCAGCGCCGCCCGCAGCCTGCGCGCTGCGAACGCTGCCGGGGCGTGCGGACCTCTTTCCGAGCCCGTTTCCCCCCGGTTGAACGCCGACGCGCTCAGGTTCCCTTCGAGGAAGGGGTCGAAGCGGTAGCCGCTCGCGGGCTCCCCGCGGAGGGAGTCGAAGTAGGTCTCGTCCCCCTCCACGCTCCCCGTGACGCGGTGGATGCCGTCCGTACGCGCCACCTGCCCCGCGAGCGCCGAGACCGTCGCGCCCACGCCTCCGTAGTGGCTGCGGATGAACGACGCCGTCCCGAACGTGGGGTCGCCCCCGCCGCGCAGGTAGAGGCTCCCTTCCCACACCCCCCCGGGGGCGAGGTGGCCCACGCCGAGCACCGTGGTTTCCAGCTGCGCCGTCGGGCCCCACCGCTCCAGGGCGGTGGTTGCGGTGTAGAGCTTCTCCACCGACGCCGGCGCTCGCCGCTGCGTCGCGCGCTGCGAGAACAGCACCTGCCCGCTGGACATGTCGTACACGTACGCACCCGACTGCGCCCCGGCGAGCCCCAGCTCGCGAGCCAGGTGCCCCTGCACGGCCGCCGCCGGGGTGCTCGCGAGCGCCGTCCCAGGCAGCAGGGCGCCTGCGAGGGAGAGCGCGCAGAGCACGGTCGGGAGTGGTGCGAGCAGGCGCCGGGGCACGCAGCCCTACAATAAAGCGTGGTATGGGGCGTGTTGTCAAGCTGGAACCGGCGCGAGCCAACGAGCAGCGCCGGCGCCGCTCCCGCGCTCCTGCGAGCACCGGGGGACGCGGTGGCGCCGCACGCACCCCCGCGGGGGGCGCCTCGGCAGCGGGGCCCCGCTCGCCCGGGAGGGGCCGGCCCAGGCCCTCCAAGACCGCTCTCGTGCTCGGCGGCGGCGGCTTCACCGGCGGGGTGTACGAGATCGGGGCGCTGCGCGCGCTCGACCTGCTCGCGGTAAACAGCACCGTCAACGACTTCGACGTCTACGTGGGCACCTCCGCGGGGGCGTTCATCGCGGCCCTCTGCGCCAACGGCGTCACTCCCGAGGAGATGATGCGCGTGGCGGCCTCCGAGGACCCCCAGCCCTTCCGGGACATCGACCTCGGCGACCTGTTGCGCCTCAACCTCCCCGAGCTCGCGCGCAAGGGCGTGCGCCTGCCGCTGCACCTCGCCGGGATCGCCCGCCGGCTGGTCACCCAGCCGCGGCAGATGTCGGTGCTGGACCTCGTGTTGGAGCTCGCCCAGGCGCTGCCCTCGGGGCTGTACACGGGCGCCGGCATCGAGGGCTACCTTGGCAAGGTCCTTGGCGAGCCCGGCCGCAGCGACGACTTCCGCGAGCTGCGGCGAGGCAGGGAGCTGTACATCACCGCCACCGACCTCGACACCTGCGAGCGGGTGGTGTTCGGCGCGGAGGGCTTTGACCACGTCCCGATCTCCACCGCCGTACGCGCTTCGGGGGCGCTGCCGATGGTTTACGCCCCCGTGCGGCTCGACGGCCGCGAGCTCGTGGACGGGGGGATCACCTCCACCACCAACCTCGACATCGCCGTCGAGGCGGGGGCCAAGCTCGTGGTCGTGATCAACCCCGTCGTGCCCTTCGTCAACGACTTCGCCCGCGAGGTCCGCACCCTGCGCGGACGCCGCCCCCGCCGCGTCTCGGACATGGGCTTCCCCCAGATCGGCTACCAGGCGTTCAAGCTGCTCGCCCACCAGCGCCTCCACGAGGTCGCGACCCGCTGGGAGGAGCGCTACCCCGGAGTGGACATCGTGCTGATCGAGCCCGCTCCCACCGACGAGCTGATGTTCCAGACCTCGATCATGAACTTCGCCTCGCGCATCGCCATCGCCCGTCACGGCTTCCAGACGGTCGCCCACCGCCTCGCGGAGGAATACGAGCGCTACAGCCAGATCTCCGAGCGCCACGGGCTCGAGATCTCCCCCGAGCGGCTGCGCACGGTGGTCGAGCACTTCGAGGCCGCCGAGCCCGACCACGACGTGAGCGCGTGGCGGCGGATCCTCGAGGGGACCACCGGGGCGCTGCTGCGTCAGACGGAGTCCGCGGGCGCCTGAGCCACAGGCTGCTGCTGCGTCAGGCCGAGTCCGCGGGCGCCTGAGGCCGTCCAGCTAGGCACGGGGTATTCCCGGGCCGGGGGCCGGCAGGCGGAGCCGGCTTCTAAACCGTGTCTGGCTCCGTCTCGCGCTCGGACTCCGCATCGGTCTCGGGCACGGGTCGCGAGTCGCCGTCGGGCTCGGGCTGCGCGAGGGTGCCGTCGATCGCCGTGAGCAGACGGTCCGAGGCGGCGGGATTGCGGAGGCTGATGCGCACGTGCCGCGGCTCCCCCAGCGCGGCTCCCGCTGCGACCAGCACACCCGCGCGCGAGAGCCGCGCGGCGAGCTCGCTCCCGTCGAGGGTGGGGTGGGCCGCCCACAGGAAGTTGGCCTGGCTGTCGGCCACCTCGAAGCCGCGTCTGCGCAGGGCGGTGCTCAGGCGGATGCGCTCGACCGCGACTGCGTGCACGTGCTTGTCGAGCAGCGCCTGAGCGGTGTGCAGCGCCTCCAGCGCCCCTGCCTGCGAGAGCTCGTTGACTCCCAGGTCCGGTTCCAGCTCGGCCAGCAGCTCCTCCGAGCCGGGGCCGCCGATCGCGTAGCCGATTCGCAGCCCCGCCATGCCCCACGCCTTGGAGAAGCTGCGGAACACCAGCAGGTGCGGGTACTCCTCCAGCAGCCCGAGCGAGGCGTCCATGGGCTGGGCGTCGGCGAACTCGATCAGCGCCTCGTCGAGCAGCATCGCCACGCCCTCCGGCAGGCCGTCGAGCAGCCGTTTGAGCTCCGCGACTCCCAGCAGCTCGCCGGTGGGGTCGTTGGGGCTGGCCACCGCCACCACCCGCGTGTCGTGCTCGGCCACCGCCTCGAGCAGAGCGTCCACCCCGCCGCTCACCGGCACCGCCTTGCCGTGCGCCCGGCGGGCCATGATCGGGAACAGGGGGTAGGAGGGCCACGTGGTGATGAGCTCCTGGCCGGGCTCGATCAGGGCGCGTGTGGCTGCGCTCAGCAGCTCGGCGGCGCCGTTGCCGAGGATCAGGCGGGGCGGGTCGACCCCGAGGCGGCTGGCCAGCTCATCGCGCAGCTCCGAGCCCCGCAGGTGCGGGTAGAGCTGCAGGCCGCGCCGCGCGATGTACGTGATCGAGTTGGCGATGTTGGGGTGGGGCAGTTCGGGCCACGTCGTCTGCGAGAGGTCGATCGTCCGCACGCGCGTGAGCGCCTTGCGCCTGCGCTCCGCCGCCTCCTCGCGCAGGTCGCGGTTGACCTCCTCCTCGGAGAGGCCCTCGAACTGGCGGTAGTAGTCGAGCAGGCCCATGTGGAGGGGTCGTCAAGGTCGCGGCGGACCGGGCGCGACCTATCCCTGGCCCGATTCCACCATCTGGCCGGGGCCGTGGATCAGCACGAACCAGATCGCGAAGGCCACGGCACAAACGGCGGCGGTCGTCGCAAACACGCGGCCCAGGGCTCCCGAGCGCTGGTCGTGGCCCGCGGCGCGCCGTACGAGGATCCACCCCTCGTCGAGGTTGCGCATGAGCTTCAGCGCCCCGAAGAGCAGCACGAACAGCGCCACGAACGCGACCAAGATGCCGAGGCTGACCGAGCCTGTGAGGTAGTTGACGTGCGCGCCGATCCACAGGCAAGCGATCGGGATCGGGCCCCAGCAGAGCAGGCTGAGCACGATCATGCTCGCCAGCATCGCCCCGGCTATGTACCCGTCGATCCGCTGCCGTGCGGCGCTGCCGGGCTTGGGCAGCCTGCGGAAGTGGATCGGCGCCGTGCCCGGACGCCTGCCTACGAAAAGGCCGCCGTTATCGCTGGGATCGCTACGCATAGTTGGTGATGGTGGCCGCTCTCGGAGCCGGGTCTCGCCCCATCGCCGGGGCCGGCACGGACGGCGACTCAACCTCCTTGTCTAAAGCTAGCGTGTTTTCGGCGTGCTCATCGGAACTCGCCCGCCGCGGGCGGTCCGACCGGATCCTACCGGTCCCCATACAGCGAGTCGAGAACCGCGGCGTACTTCTCTGCGACGACGGCCCGCTTGACCTTCAGCGTCGGCGTGAGCTCGCCGCCCGCCTGCGAGAGGTCGGTGTCGAGGATCGCGAACCTCTTGACCTGCTCCACGTTGGCGTAGCGGGCGTTGACACGCTGCACCTCGGCGTCGATCAGCTCGCGGATCGCGGGCTCGCGCGCGAGCTGGGCGGGCTCCTCGGGGAGCCCGTGTGCGCGGGCGTAGCCGGCGACCTCCTCCTCGTCGAGGGTGATCAGCACCACCGGGTAGGGGCGCCGGTCGCCGTGCATCACGGCCTGGGAGATCCACCGGCACTGCTTGAGGTCGTTCTCGATGTTCGCGGGCGTCAGGTTCTTGCCCCCCGCGGTGATGATGATGTCCTTCTTGCGCCCCGTGATCGAGAGGTAGCCGTCCTCGTCGAGCGAGCCGAGGTCGCCGGTGTGCAGCCAGCCGTCCTCGACCGCGCCAAAGCTCGCGTCGGCGTTGTGGTGGTAGCCCTGGAAGATGTTGGTGCCCTTGATCAGGATCTCGCCGTCGTCGGCGATCCGCAGCTGCACGCCGGGCAGCGCGCGGCCCACGGTGCCGAAGCGGTGGTCCTCGATCGTGGAGACCGTGGAGATCGTGGAGGTCTCAGTCATCCCGTAGCCCTCCAGCACGGGCACGCCGCAGGCCCAGAAGAACTCGAGGATCTCCCGCGCGATCGGGGCGGCGCCCGTGGCCGCCTGGCGCACGCGCCCGCCGAAGATCGCGCGCACGTTCTTGAACAGCCCCTCCTCCGCCTCCTCGAAGGGCCCGCGCAGCTCCTCGGGGATCGGTTCCTCGCGGGCGAGCATGTCGCGTACCCGCTTGCCCAGCTCGAGCGCGGCCTCCGTGCGCTCGCGCTCCTCTGGCGGCTGCGCCTCGATCGCCCCGTGGGCGAGCGTGTAGATCTTCTCGAAGATCCGCGGCACCGAGGGCAGGAACGTCGGCTGCACCTCCTGCAGCTCGCTGACGATCTGCTTCACGTCCCCCCCGAAGTAGGCGATCGTGGAGCCACGGTCGAACGCCCCCAGCTGGATCAGCAGCGCGAACGCGTGCGCGAGCGGGAGGAAGAGGTAGCTGACCTCGTCGTCGCGGATCTGCCCCACCTCGCGCACCATGTAGACGGTGTCGCAGTAGTTGCCGTGGGAGAGCACGCACCCCTTGGGGGGGCCGGTGGTGCCGGAGGTGTAGATGAAGGTGTAGGGGTCCTCAGGGCGGATCGCGGCGCGGCGGCGCTCGAGCTCATCGGGTCCCTCGAGGTCCGCTCGCGCGCGTCCGCGCTCGCGTACCTCCGCGAGCGGGATCGCCTCCAGCGCCGCCCCGTCCCCGCTCTCGCCCACGCGGTCGATCACGATCACCGTGCGCAGCTCCGGCAGCCGGTCGCGCACCGCCGCGACCTTTGCGAGCTGCTCCGCGTTCTCGCACACGATCGTGTGCGCGCCCGAGTCGGAGATCACCCAGTGGCACTCCTCGGGTGAGTTGGTCGGGTAGATCGGCACCACCACCGCCCCTGTCGCGGTCACTGCCACGTCGACGTAGGTCCACTCGGGCCGCGTGCCCGCGAGGATGCACACTCGTTCCCCCGGCTCGATGCCGAGGTCGATGAGGCCGAGCGCAATCTCCCGCACGATCTCCCCGAGCTGGGCGTAGGTGACGTCTCGCCAAGCGCCCTCCTGCTTGTGGCGAACCGCCACGTGGTCGCCGAACGCCGCGACGGCATCGGGGAGCAGGTCGGCGATCGTGCGCGCCGCTGCGGTCTGCTCAGAGGCTGTCTCCGGCGTGGGCTCGACGGTCGATCCAGTGGCCTGCTCTGCGGTGCCTGCCTCCATGGCGCTCTCCTCCTCGAGTGGGAGTCGAGGGCCCCCTCAGGACCCCGACTGACATAACAGCCAAAGGATATGCCCTCCGAGCGCAATTTGTGCTTGGCGGGGTAGCCGCCAGCTTGGGACGCCGCTTGGCGGCTTCCTAGCCCCCTGCGTGCGCGGGGCGCTGCCCTGAGGTGGACCCCTGGCGGAGGCTTGCGAGGAAGAGGCTCTTGTCGATGCGGCCCTTAAAGATCGGGATCCCCTGCTCGACGCACTTCGAGAGGACCTCCCGGCGCCCGAGTCCGGACTCGCGGGCAAGCTCGGTGGGCGTCAGATGATTGGCCATCGGCGAATCTCCTTTGTCGGCGTGAGCGCTACGCCCTACGTATATCGCCGGGAGCGGACGTTGGCAACCGAACGTTTGCCCGCAAGGTGTGGTTTGCCCGCAAGGTGGGAGATCAAATTGGGTTGGGGACGTCCACGAACACGTGGCGCACGCCGAAGCGCTCGCTCAGGTGCTCGCCGAGGCGTCTGACGCCGAGCGTCTCGGTGGCGTAGTGGCCGGCGGCGATGAAGTGCACCCCTGCCTCCCGCGCCTGCGCCATCACGCGCTCGGCGGGCTCCCCGGTGAGAAAGGCGTCCGCGCCCGCGGCGACTGCGTCCGCGAGGTACTCGGCCCCGCCGCCGGAGACGATCCCCAGGCGTCGCACCAACGGGGGCCCGTAGTCGAAGGCGAGCGGCTCGCGCGCGGTGAGCTCTCGCACGCGCGCAAGCAGCTCGGACGGGGGCAGCCCCTCCCCGGGGAACTGCGCGAGGCACCCGATCGGCTGGCCGCGGTGCGGCGCGAAGGGGGCGAGCTCGTGCGCGCCGAGGCCGCGGGCGAGCAGCGCGTTGTTCCCGACTCCCGGGTGTGCGTCGAGCGGGAGGTGGTAGGCGAGTAGGGAGATGTCCGCCGCGAACAGGACCCGCAACCGGCGCGCGAGGGCCGCGTCGATCGGCCCCGGCCCGCTTCCCCAGAAGATCCCGTGGTGGGCTAGCACCAGCTCCGCGCCCTCCGCGCGGGCACGTTCGAACAGCTCCAGGTGGGCGCTCACCCCGGTGGCCACCGTGGTCACCTCTTCCCGTCCCGGGACCTGCAGCCCGTTCGGGCAGTAGTCCGCGAAGCGCTCAGGCTCCAGCAGGCGGTCGAGCTCATCCACGATGTCGGCGAGGCGCGCGGGCACCCCGGCGAGGATAGTCCCCCGTAGCGGCCTCACGGCGGGCCGGCGGCGGGTCGGATTGCTCTGTGTGGTGGGACGTATCGCCTTGTGGGATACTGGAGCCTGCGTCGGGGCGTGGCGCAGCCTGGTAGCGCGCGCCGTTCGGGTCGGCGAGGTCCCCAGTTCGAATCTGGGCGCCCCGATAACCCGGAAAGCCGCTAGGACAGGGGCTTTTCGGCCTGTGTGGCGAAGCGCAGTCATCGCCGCGCCGCGTCGTAGCCGCCGCGTTACTGCCCATTCACTGCCAAAACTCGCCGATTCGGCGGGCCTCAAGACCGCTTCCGAGCGCTTCGCGGTGCCCGCGCGCCTGACTGGCGCGCACGAGCTCTCGGCGCTGCTTCTGCCGCTTGGCGGCAAACGCTATGGCGGGTGCGGCCGTCGTGCTCACGGCCGCCTGAGGGGGAAGGCAAGCGCGGTCTTTGCCCCAACTGTTCATGGGATGCCAGACACGTCAAACGTCTTGCCTTCGGGACCTGGGCGCGGGTGTCCAGACCGCGCCGTCGAGGATGAGCGCGGCGCTCGCGAGCAGGGCCCTCGGCTCGTGCTTGCCTCCGAGCTCGTCGATGACGATGGGCTGCTCGACGTCCTCGCCGATCGCCTCGCAGCCCGTCTGAGCGCCGTCGAGCCGCCGCCCGCGCTCCTCGATGCGCGCGAGGTCGCACGGCGGAGCGGCAAGACGCGCCGTTGGGTCTACGACCATGCCCGCGAGCTCGGGGCGGTGGCGCTCGGCAGCAGCCTACGGCCACGGCTCGGGTTCTCCCCCGACGTGATCGCGCAACTGAAGGCAGCCCCGCAGCCGGCCACCAGCACGCCGGCGTTACCGCTGCGCGTAAAGCCACGGCGGCGCGGTAGCACCAGCCCCGTTAGCCGCACCGTCGCCGAACTGCTCGACGGACCGCGGCCGGTGATCGGCGCGCGCGCCAAGGCACGAGGGCGGCGCTGATGGCCCGTCCAATCACAGGCAGCGTCGTGAAGCCGACGCCCAAGCAGCCGTGCTTTGCGCTGCGGTTCCGCGCCTATGGCAAGCGGCGGTACGTCACGCTCGGCCGCCCGGAGGATGGCTGGACGAACGCGAGGGCAGATCGTGAGCTCGCGGTCGTGCTGCGCGACGTCGAGCTTGGCACCTGGCGCCCGGCCGAGCCAGACCCGGTCCCCCAGGCGCCCGAGGAGGACGTCTACTTTCTGCCGTTCTCCGCCGACTGGCTCGATGCCAAGTGCCTCGAGATCGAGGAGAGCACCGCCAGCAACTATCGCAACGAACTGCGCAACCACCTGATCCCGTTCTTCAAGGAGCACCTGGTCAAGCAGATCACCGTCAAGGAGATCGACCGCTACCGCCAGCACAAGGTCCGCGAAGCCGCCACTTGCCAGGCTGCGATCGACGCCGGTCGGCCGCTGATGGTCGAGATCGTCGACAAGCTCGGGCGCCGCTACCGTCCAGAAGCCACTCTCGGCGCGCTCGATCAACATGCAGCTCGACGTCCTGCAGCAGATCCTCGAGCTGGCCGTCGAGTACGACATCGTGCCCCGCAACCACGCGGTCGGCAAGCGGCGGCGACTGAAGACCACAAAGCCGCGCCCCGTCTACCTCGATAGCGCCGAACATATCGCGGTGATGCTCGAAGCCGCCGCCGACCTCGACGAGCGCGACGGCGACGTGATCACCATCCACGATCCCCGCGGGCGCTGCTACACGCAACGCCGGCACAACCAGACCACCGGACGCAAGGCGGCGATTGCGGTACTGATGCTTGGCGGCCCGCGCGTCTCCGCCGGCGGCGCGCTGCTGGAACGCGACCTCGACCTCGCCAACGGCCGGATCGCAGTTGGGCGCGACAAGACCGAGGCGGGCATGCGCGAGATCGACACGCTGGCGCTGCTTCGCGAGATCCTGACCGAGCACCGAGCGCAGAAGCTCAAGGAAGGCGCGCCGACCGGTCCCGACGATCCCGTCCTGATTACGGCCACCGGACGTGCGCGCGACCGCCACAACCTCAAGGACGTGGTCGCGGCCGTTGTGCGTCGCGCCGAAGAGCTGCAGGCGCAGCGCGGCGGGCAACCACTTCCGCTTGGGATCACGCCGCACAAGCTCAGGCACACCTTCGCCTCGATCCTTGTCGCGATCGGCAAGGACCCCAACTACGTGATGGCGCAGCTCGGGCATACCGACCCAGCGTTCACGCTGCGCGTCTACACGCACATGATGCGCCGCAGCTCTGGCGAGCGCGAGCAACTGCAAGCCCTAGTGGAAGGCGAGCAGTGGACGCTTGAGCGCGCGCCGCACCGCGACGAATCTCAGCCGTCAGACAATGCTGCCGAATGAGGAGCGGTGTTGGGGCTCTCGGCGCGAGCCACGAAGGTATCGGGGCGCCCGGATTCGAACCGGGGACCTCACCCTCCCGAAGGGTGCGCGCTACCAGGCTGCGCCACGCCCCGACGCGCCTACTAAGTCCAGTATCACAGGTGGTGATCCAATACGCCCTGACAGCATCGGTCCGCACCGCTATGCGGATAACCCCCTGGAGATGGCAGCGGTCATGCCCCTGAAGAACCGTCGCAGGTTCAGATCCCTGCCTCCCCGACTAAAACACCCGGTCGCGCCAGAAACCGTCACTGCACGCCGAGCAACGCCACATTCTCGTAAGCGTTCAGTGGGTCAGGGGGATATGACCCCGGTGCGTCGAATCCCTTGGCGTGGAGCGCGCCGAGGCGGAGGCGATTTATGACGCCGGTCGTGAGGTTGTGGTCGAGGTGCTGCTGCGGATGGATCGGCGCATCCAGCAGCTCGAGGCTCGCGTCGAGAAGCTCGAGCGCGAGCTGAACAAGAGCTCGCGCAACTCCTCGCGTCCGCCGAGCTCCGATTCTCCGAGCAAGGCTAAGCGCGGCAAGGACCCCTCGGGTCGTGGGCGTGGCGCCCAGGACGGTCACGAGGGTCACGGCCGGCCGCTGCTGCCAGCGTGGGCGGTCGATGAGGCGATCGAGCACTGGCCCGAGCGCTGTCGCTGCGGCCACGTCTTCGCTGCCGATGAGCGCGTGGCGGTGGGCGAGCCCGCGCGTCACCAGGTCGAAGAGCTGCCGCCGATCACGGTGTCCGTGACAGAGCACCGCGCCCGGCGGTTGCACTGCCCGCATTGCGGGCAGGCCACGCGGGCGCAGCTGCCAGCGCAGGTGGCTGCCAGCTCCTTCGGCCCCCGCCTGCAGGCGGCGATCACGACGCTCTCGGTGCGCAACCGCGTCTCCCGCTCAGACGCCGTCGAGCTCACCGAAGAGCTGTTCGGGGCGCGCATCAGCTCGGGCACCGTCGATGCGATCCTCACAAGGACGGCGCAGGCGCTTGCCGAGCCACACGCCGATCTGCTTCAGCAGCTGCGCGCCGTGGCGGCGCTGAACGTGGACGAGACCGGCTGGCGGACCGCCGGTCAGCGCCGCGCCCTGTGGGGCCTCTTCGATTCCACCCACGCCTACTTTCGGGTCGCCTCTGACCGCCACGAGGACCGTGCCAAGGAGCTGTTGGCCGACACCAAGGCGATCGTCACCTCAGATCGCTGGTGGGCCTATGCGCATCTGCCGCCGCACCGCCGCCAGCTGTGCTGGTCACATCTCAAGCGCGATTTCCAAGCCCACGCCGAAGGGTTGGCGGCCGAGAAGGAGTTCGGCGAGGCCGGGCTTGCCCTGTGCGAGCGGGTCTTCTGGGCATGGGAGGTCTTCCAGCACACCGACGAGCGGGACGAGCTGAAGCGCACAGTCCGCGCGCTGCAGCGCACCTACAAGCCAATCATCCACGCCTTCGCCGCAAAGAGGGCGCGCAACAAGCGCTGCCGCGGTATGGCGCGCAACCTCTTGAAGGCCTGGCCGGCGCTGTGGACGTTCGCAGCCCACAACGGTGTCGAGCCCACGAACAACCACGCCGAGCGCGGTCTACGCGGCGCGGTCATCTACCGCAAACTCTCGCTCGGCAGCCAGTCACAAGGCGGCGAGCGACGCATCGAGCGCCTACTCTCAGCACACACCACCTGCCGCCTACAGCGCCGCTCGCTGTTCGCCTACCTCACCAACGCGATCGCTGCCGACGCCCGCGGCGACCCAGTCCCGCTACTCACCTGAGCGGCCACCCACTGAACGGTTACACATTCTCTCGCGTATGCAGGGAGTTCTTAGTGCTCTGGCACGGAAGTTCGGCGACGTACTCGGCAGACGGACGCGCTCGCTCTGTCGCCCAGAAGGTGCTCGTTCTACAACTAGAGCACGGTAGTGCTCTTTACCGGCTTCCGTGCCGCAGCAGAGCGCTGCTGGTCGATCGACCGGAAGCAGACTGGTTCTGTTCCTACCGGTCGGCGCGTCTCCGGAGGAGGAACAGAGCAGCGCCGAGAAGGACAGCGAACACAACCCAACCAGCCCAGCGCTCGGCGCTTCCCCGATCGGTCACGGCAAGGGCGACGCCGCCGCCTGGATCATCGCCGGCGCGGTGATCTGCTCGGCAGCCACGCGGCATGTCTCCTTGCCTGTCGGAGGCTCTGCGTGCCAACGCGGCGCGCCGGGCGCTGATCTTCCCGGCGAGCCACCTCACGGCGAGCCAGAGGATGGCGCCGACCGCCGCCAATGGCACGAGACCGATTAGGACGAGGTCCGGGAGCGCGAAGTTGGGGTCATTGCTGAAAACCCAGTTGCTAACCGAGTCCACCACGTTGGGGGCGAATAGAGAGAGGAGCAGCAACGCCCCTAGCCCAAGGACGACGAGGACGCCCTTGAGGACCCAGCCGAAGACCCACTCGATGAGGTCCGAGTCGGCGGCCCAGTCGGCAACGTTCTTCAGAGTCCGCTTGAACCTCCCGGTCGGGCGTGGCTTTCCCTGCGCCTCGGCCGGTGCGCAACCGGCCTCCTCGCTGGTTGGCGGCGAGGCCTTGACCTCCGTGGGCGAATCGTCGCTCATGGAGCCGCTCCCGGCGGTTCACCGGACCGAGCTTCTGGGCGTGGCTGTCGCGTAAAGGCCTCGGATGGATGTCGTTCGGCTGGCTGCTGGCGCGCTGGTAATGGCTGGCCGGCGATCCGAGCCGATTTTAGGCGGCTGCGGTGATGGTCTGGTGCTTGTGGAGCTTTTGGAGGTTGTGGGTGGCGGTGATGAGTCGCCATGCTGAGCGGGCGGCGGATCTTCCGCGGCGTTGGAAGCGGTCGATCCGCCGGTTGAACTTCGTGTGAGCGAATACTGGCTCGACTATCGCCTGGCGCCACAACGAGCGCCTTCTGGGCGACAAGAGCGAGCGTGTCCGTCTGCCGAATACGTCGCCGAACTTCCGTGCCAGAGCACTTAGGGAACGGAGGACGTGGAAGGCCAGCGGGCGGAGGGTCGCATCCACGGAGCTTTTCGACCGTCTGTGCCACGAATCCGTGCCATGGCGGCGTCGTGGCACAGGTGTACATATCTGGGGGCGAACGAACGGGGATACCGCTAGCGCACGGGGAGCGCCCGATCACGATCGAGATCCCGGTGAGCCGGCCAGCGCTGGACTACTTGGAGGCCGTCTCCCCTGCCGAGCGGGTCGACCTTGAGCTGAGGCTGACTGGCTGGCTACGCGGCCGGGACGACAACGAGGATGCGCAGCGTTTCGTCGGCGACCCAGCGCCGGGGGTGCCTATCGCCGTGGCTGCTCCGTGCCCTCGGGGCGCAGTGGGCGGTCGAGGGGCTTGCGGTCCTCGGTCTCGACGGACTCGGCGAACGCTACGAGGCGGGACATGGGCCATGCCAGGGCTCGCGCGATCCGGTCGACGGTTCCGTAGGCGGGGTTGGTGCGGCCGTTCTCGATGTGCGAGAGCCATCCCTGGTCGTAGCCGATCTCCAGACCGAGGTCTTGTTGGGAGATGCCGAGTTCTTCGCGGCGCAGCCGGATGGCGCGGCCGAGTGCGACTTGTGGGTCCTTGGCGGTGTTTGGCACCCCCCAACCCTCCGTGCGGGCGGACCCTGATGCCATGTGGTAGGTTCCATATTGATGACGTCCTGTTCATCCTCCCGGCTCCGCTAATGCAGGGCTCGCTTCTGGACCGACTCAACGCTGCAGGGCTTCAGTGCCTCCATATCCCCACAGGACGAGGTGCTGACAGGCCGGCATCGGAGCAGCCGCCCGTTGCTCTGGTGCCGGCCGCCGCGGTTGCGCGATGCCGCGAGGCTCAGCGGTGAGAGAGCACCTGCGTCGGTTGGCCCTAACCGACAGCGTTAGCGCTTCTGCCGGGGATGCTTCGGGAGCGGCTTATTGGTCGGCCGGCGATCACTGGTCTCCAGGTCGTCGGCTCTATGGGCGAGTTCATGCAGGGCGAGCCCAAGGGCTCGCGCGATGCGGTCGGCTACGTCCCACGTAGGATTGCTGATGCCGCGCTCGAGTCCGCGGATGGAGGTCGCGTCGAGGTCGGCGGCGTCGGCCAGTGCCTCCTGGGTGAGCCCGATCTCCACACGGCGTAGACGGATCGCTCGGCCAAGGGCGACCTGGGGACTCTGGCTGATCCGCACACCCGAACCCTCCGTGGCCAAGGCCGTCATGACCAGGGAACAAGTTCCCGCTAGAGTTGCCGGCCGTGCAACATCGCCGATCTCCCAAGGATGGCCTGGTTCCGCGTGGGCGGCCTGTTTGGCTATCCAGTAGCGTACCCGTGCCATGCTCCGCCGACAAAGAACAGCATCTTGCCCACATAGGCGTCCCTGGCGGAGAACGGGCATTCTCACCCCCCCCCCCCGATAGGGGTCGCCCGTATCCGTCGGCATCGGTCAGCCCTGGCGATCGACACGGTGCCCTCTTGGAAGCTTGTAAGTGTCAGGAGCGCGAGCGCGCCATAGCTCCCGCTCGGGGCTGAAGCTGCTCAAGCCAAGCGTTAGGTAGCTGGTGACGAACGAAAACGCACGCAATGGCACCGGCCGGGTGAAGGAGATCCGCATTGGGATCGCAGCGCGCCTGCGGTCGCAAAGTTCGGAGATTGAGCAGGCAATCTATGCCCGTGTTCTGAAAGCCGTACCCGATCCGGTCATAGGCGAGGACCGAGCGTATCAGGCAAGTATGCGGGAGACGATCAGCGAGGTCGTCAGCTATGGGCTTGAGGGAATGGAGCACGGACCTGGGTGGGCGGAGCCGATCCCGGCTGCGGCGATAGCCCAGGCTCGTCTTGCAGCGCGCATAGGCGTAAGCCTCGGAACGGTGCTTCGGCGCTATGTCGTTGGCCACGGCGAGCTCGGAGAATTCGTGATGAAGGAGGCCGAGGTCTGTGGTCTGTCGAATCACGGCTCTGCGCTGCACCACATACGGAGGACGCAGGAGGCGCTGCTGGAGCGCCTGACGGCCGCGATAGAACACGAGTACGACCAAGAGCGTGACCGGCTTTCGCGCTCTCCGGAGCGGCGCCGAGCTGAGATCGTACAGAGCATCCTCTCAGGTGCTGCCGACCCGCGCGATCTCGCTGAGTTGGACTACGACATCCATTCGTCATGGCACGTCGCACTGATCGCGACAGGTACTGACGCCGGGCAACTGCTTGGCAGACTTAAGGCGCACTTTGGCCGCAGAGTCTTGGCCATATGCGTCGATGGAACTCTGTCGGCCTGGCTCGGCAGTCAGGAGAAGCCCACTGAGGAGGACTTCGAGCGAGCGTCGATCAGGGGGTTGCGGCTATCACTCGGAATCGGTGAACCGGGGCTTGGAGTCGATGGATGGCGTCTGACACACGACCAAGCTCGAGCGGCGTTGGCGCTCGCGCTGCGAACATCGGAGAGGTTCGCTCGATATGCGGACGACCGCCTGCTTGCGGCGACGCTGGAGAACGACACGCTGGCACGCTCGCTACGGCAAAAGTATCTTACGCCGCTCCGCAGCCAGAGAGACGGAGGCGACAAGCTGCGTTGCACGCTGCGCACATACATCGATCTGGAGTGCAATGCCACGTCCGCAGGCCAAGTACTGCACGTCGGCCGGCGCGCGGTCAAAAGCCGGATCTGCACCGCCGAGGGGCTGATCGGTAGCCTCCTTCACGAGTGCTTGGCGGAGCTCGATGTCGCCCTTCGTCTCGGCGAGCACGACGCGGCGGCTGATAGTGGGCTGCCCGGCAGATGAGGTTGTTCTTGTATCTGGTCCATGTCTAGCGATGTTCAAGCGTCCAACGTGGCCGGGTAGACCGGCCACTGTGGGCCTAGCGCGAACTAACCTCGGCCTGGTAGAAAGCTCTCTATGCTCCCAAGAGCCTCGGCCACGCCTACCCTTTCTGCAGGTTGGTACTTGCAGGCGTCCACCGATGTGTCCATCAGCCACCCGCCACGCGCAGCCACTCCTGAAGCTTCGGATGTTTGCCCTGCGGCATCACGGCCGACCTGCGACCTCATCCCATGCGACCCCCGTAAAAGATCGCCAAGCCGATGCGTAAAGATCGGCAATGCTGCCACGCGAGCGTTGCGTATCCGAACGGCGTGTCGAGTTATGCGTAAATCATCGAAAGAGGAGAGAGTACACATGCGCTGGCCAAGATCGCTTGCGCTTGCATTGGCACTCGCGGTTGTAGCAATTAGTGTGTCATCGGCACAAGCCAAGACAGAGATGGTGCGGGACTCTGTGAGCGCCCAGTTGACGGGTAATCATGGCGCCACTGAACTGACCGAGAAGGGTGCAGCGCGCGGCACGTTCAGCTGCTCGTTGACGATCAGCATCAAGTTGTCATACACGAGAGCGTATATCGGGTTTTACTGTGGCGCCCTAGTTGGTAGTGGAAACACGGCCTTCTACGTGTCTGGACGAACATCATATTTCCACGGGACCCTCGTCATAACACGCGGCAGTGGTCGCTACCGTCATTCAGCCGGTAGTCGACTCAACATCACTGGGACGCTCCATCGCGGTAGCTATTCACTTAGTGGGCAAGTGACCGGACCGCTTTCTGTCTAACTCCGTAATGATCTGCGCGGTGCTCATGAAGAAGCTCACGGTATACGCTGCTGTAGTGGCGACATTTGCTTGGGTAGCAGTGGCTCATGGTGCGACCGCGCCGCCACAAGTGGACATGCACGTGGCTTTTATGCCTGATAAGCCAGGTACAGAAACTACAGTCGCCGTGGGCTTCCATATTCGTACTCCGCACGGTGAACTACCTCCTCCTGTTACCAAACTGGACATAAGCCTGCCGGCAGGCATGGGTCTTGGGACAACGAATCTCGGAGAAGCCACTTGTAGCACCGCTGTCCTGGAAAATGTTGGCCTTGAAGGATGTTCTCCCAATTCGTTCATGGGAACTGGTCATGGGCTCATTGATGCTCAGATTGGCCCACAAATTCTAGAAGAGCCTGTAGAACTAGCGATCCTGATGACTGAAGCTCAAAAGGAACACACTACTCTACTCATGCAGGGTGTTGGCTGGAGCCCCGTCGCGGCGGAAGCGATATTTACAAGCCAGCTACTCGAATCCGAACACGGCTATGGCGCAACGCTGGTCACTGAAATACCCCTCGTGCGGCCCCTGCCGGGAGCGGATACATATATGGCGCTTACGTCGATGTTTACAACAATGGGGCCTCAGAATTTGACGTACTATAAGTATAAGAGAGGCAAGCGCGTCCCTTACAAGCCGCGAGGCATCGCGATTCCACCCATCTGTCCTCGAGGCGGGTATCGCTTTCAGGGAACGTTCACCTTTCTGGGGTTTGCTCCCCAAGTGGTGACATCCACCGTGCCATGTCAGCATGTAGCTCATAGGCATAAGTGAGAATGTCTAAGCCTAATTACTTTACGAACACATGAGTAACTCTACACCCCAAGCCATGCAGCCAGAGGTCGCCGACGTCGTTACCAAGACGCTCTGGGTAACCCTGGTTGACGGCAGCGACCACGCGTTGAAGCTCTCGAGCGGGAAGAGCGCACACACAGCTATGCACGAGTTCATGTTCGATGAGCCTGCCTCGGAGATGAGCCGCAAGTGGCTGGCGTGTGAGTCAGGTGCTTCGGTTCTACGTGATGCCATAGTGTCTGTGCGCGTCGAGTCGAGCGACCCGCAGGCGCAGTTTGCCTTGGGAGGTTGAGAGGCGGTGGCTAGAGAAGACACCATGACGAGTTCACTGCGAACGTCGCGCTGCGACGCGGATGTGCATGTGGTGGAGTTCGCAGACGGTCACCCGCACAACCCGTTTAGCATGGGTCGGATGGCCGAGCTCACCGAGCTTCTTCGTGAGCTCGACAGCGATCCCGGTGTCGGCTGTATTGTGCTATACGGCGGACCGGGACGGTCCTTTGCAGTGGGTGGCGATCTTAGCGAGCCTTCAACGTTCACTGGAGGCCCAGAGATTGACTACTGGATTGATCGGATAACCGATCTCTATGTTGCGGTTGCAGGGATTGAGTGTCCGATAGTTGCAGCTATCGACGGCTATGCAATCGGACTCGGACTTCAAGTGGCCCTATGTTGTGATTACCGCGTAGGAAGTGCCCGAGCCAAGCTGGTTATGCCCGAGTTTCGACTCGGCATTGCTTGTAACTTCGGTGCCTTTTTGCTGGAATGCGTAGCGAGTCGTGCAGTCATGCAAGCCATGCTGTTCACGTGTGAGGAGTGGTCCGCCGAGCGGGCACTAAACGACGGCCTTCTCCACCGAGTTGTCGCTATGGATGACCTACTCGACGAGGCCGTGGAGGAGGCTAGGCGGATTGCAGGCTATACGCGAGCGGCTGTGCGTGGCACCCGCCCGAGGATGAATGAACCGCTTGTAACGGGCTTGGAAGAGGTGCGCGGACATGGCAAGGTGTCGCATCGCCGGGCGTTTGCAGCTGGAGAGGCTCAGGTGCGGATGCGCGCGATACTAGCCTCCGATAAGGCAGGGAAGTGAGCCCCCAATCGTCAACGGGACTTATGAGTTCGGGAGGCTGGTTCGTATTCTCGAGCCAGCAGCGCCCCGAACTCGCGGCGCACCGGCGCGACGCTGCCACCGACCGCGGGCACCTCTATGTGTCGGCACAACTTGCTGATACATGGCTTGAGATTGACGACAGCAGTCCCGGCGACTGGCCGGTAACACGATTGAACGTCGACGATGGCCGTCTATTCACATCGGTTATGTACCCATCCTGCATATATCTCGCGGAGTCGGACGACGGTTGGGCGCTCAGCAGTGATCCGCTCCTCCTTACCGCTGAACGCGACAAGTACGATTGGTCGGTCGCTGTCGGCGAGGTAGCTGGGGTGGATCGAGCCGGAGGAACCGTCCGGCGCCTTCCGCCATTCAGCGAACACTGCCCCGGCACCTATACCGAATCGCTCGCGAACGATCCGATCGAAGCGATTTGGCGACCGACTCGTCACGACGCTCAAGACGCCGGCGAGAGGCTTCTCGAAGCACTCAAGACGAGTGTCGCAGCTATGATCGCCTCAGACACTGCGCCCCCTGCGGTACTGCTCTCCGGCGGAGTCGACTCCGCCGCGCTGGCCTGGGCGGCACATGAACTCGGACTCGCACCCGTCGCCTACAGTATCGGGACGACTTGGGGCAACGAGCACGCCGAGGCAGCCGAGCTCGCGGCGCACTGCGGCCTCACCCATCGGCGGATAGACCTCACCGTCGATGAGCTGATCGGTGCGATTCGGCCGAGCATCCGTCAACTCGGCCATGCCGATCCAGAGTCGGTCGACAGTGTCCTGAACGTCGTCGCAGTGCTCAGAAGAGGGCAAATAGAGGAGCGCACGGTACTCACCGGCTGGGGTAGCGACCTGTTGAACTGCGGATTGCTGCACCGTCAAGACGCCCCAGTCGTGATGAACCGCGGGCTGCTGGCCTCACTGCGCCGGACACAGCTCAGCTCGGAGTTCGGCGGCCTGATCGCCGGGATGCACGGTTATCGCCTCTGTCACCCCTACTGGCACAGAAGCGTCGTCGAGACCTCGCTGAGCATTGACGTCAGCTGTAAGTACGGCCCGCGTGAGAAGCAGCATCTCCGCACGGCGATGGCTGCGCATGTCCCTGAGTCGGTCGCTTGGCGCAAGAAGGTGGCGCTTCACCACGGCACTGGCGTGGAGTCCGGGCTAGCCGCCCTCTTCGGTGGGGAGTTTGAGAAGGCACGCGTCTATGCAGAGGTCTTCGAGGATCTCGCCTCGCGCTCCACCGCCGAGCTGCTCGACGAGCTGATGAATCCCTGGCAGGCCACCACGATGCAAACAGCCTCGATACAAGCGACGGCCCTTGCAGAGAGGATCTGACGCGATGAAGACATTGCGAATCCATGTTGAGCTCGCCGCTATGCCGGGTGATGAAAGGGAGACACAATGAAGTTTGGCGTGTTCGTGACGACGGCTCACTATCCATCATGGACTCAAGAGGAAGTCTTTGACAATACGACGTGCTATGCAGTCGAGGCGGAGCGACTCGGCTACGACGGCGTGTGGGTGCTGGAGCATCACTTCACGCGATTCGGCCTGTGCCCGCACCCAGTCACGCTTGCGTCCTATCTGCTGGGCAAGACGACCACCCTGCGGGTCGGGACGGCCGTATGCGTGCTGCCTCTGTACCACCCGCTGCAGATGGCCGAGCAGGTGGCGATGGTCGACCAGCTGAGCAACGGCCGATTCGACTTCGGCATCGGGCGTGGCGTCTTCCAGAAGGACTTTGACGCCTTCGGCGTCGACCCCGCAAAGTCTCATCTAATCATGCGGGAGTGGCTGGACATCATCAAGCGTGCATGGACCGAGGACGTCGTCGAGGCGCATACGGAGCTTGTCGATTTCAACCCAGTACCCCTCTACCCGACGCCCCGCGTCAAGCCCCATCCACCCATCTACGTGGTCTGCGAATCTCCAAGCAGCACTGAATGGGTGGCGTCGCAGGGCTACCCGATGCTGCTGTCGTGGTGGCTTGAGCGCGAGGCGATTCGCTCGCAGGTCGAGCTTTACAACGAAGCGGCCCGCTCTCACGGCCACGACCCGACACGGGTTGAGCACGTGCTGTCGGCGATTGGGTGTGTGGCGGATAGTGAGGCAGAGGCCAAGGATCAAGTACGCGACAACATAGGCTGGTGGCGCAAGGTGCAGATAGACGCACTCCTCCGATTCGAGGAACTGCAGAAGCTGCCCAACTATGAGTTTGTTCTCCGCCGCTGGGAGGATGAGATTCTTTCCGGCGGCGGCGATGCCGAGCAAGGGGAACGCGACAAGCTTGAGCGACTGCTTGAGCTCAACCTGATCGGGACGCCCGAGTACTGCATCGAGCGCATCGTAGAGCTGGTCGAAACAACTGGCGTACGCCACTTCATCGTGGGCTTCGAGGGCACGGGCGACAAGGAGCGCACGCTGCAGGCGATGAAGCGATTCGCGCAGGAGGTCATCCCGCAGGTGCGAGCCCAGGTCGGCGTGGTTACGACGGTGTGATCGTGACGTCGAGTGCTGTGGCGCAAGGCGAATCGTCCGCTGCTGGCCAGAACGTCCGGCATCTCCCTTTCGTGCTCGGCGGCCGTCGGGTAGACACGACGTCAGACGGCGTTGTGACTCTGCAGACGCCGAGCGGTGCGCAGGTTACGTTTCCGGCGTTCGGGGAAGATGCGCTCGCGCAGATCTACGCGAGCGACCGTGAGTTGCTGATTGACGTGCCACTCCAGGAGATCCTGTCGTTTCTCAACCGCGTAGGCAAGAACTGGAAGAGCGACGAGTATGCACGGCGACGCCTCTACGTTCGCCAAATGCAGGATCTCTTGGGCTACTCCGAGAAGGTGGCGAATGCTGAGGCGGACCGGATCGGCATTCTCCTAACCGCGCACGCGCGCATGTACGACGTCGTGGCGGCTGAGCTCGGGAGTCGCTTCATACTCGACGATTGGGTGGCGCGTGAGGAGGCTTGGGTCCGCGCATACCCACGTGGCCTCTCTGTCCACATTCTCCCGGGCAACGTCCCGCTATCCGGCGTGATCTCGATGGTGCGCGCCCTCGTCACCAAGAATCTGTGCCTTGCAAAGGCAGCATCGGCGGACCCGGTCACCCCCGCGGCGTTGGCGCTGAGCTTCCTAGATGTTGATCCAGAGCATCCAGTAACGCGTGCCACAAACGCGGTCTACTGGCGCAGAAGCGACCGTGCGGCCGCGCAGGCCCTTCGGCACGCTGATTGCGTCTGCGCATGGGGTGGTCGAGACGCGATCGGATGGGCACAGACCCACGTGGGCGAGGAGATCCCGGTCGTGCCGTTCGGTCCGAAGCGGAGCCTTGCGCTTGTCGGGCGAGACGCGGAGATTACGACGGCCGCGCGCGGGATTGCCCACGACGTGGTGCTCTATGACCAGCGTGCTTGCTTCTCGACACAGCGCGTCTTCGTCGAAGGAGATCCGACCGCGCTCGTGGCGGCGCTGCGGGACACACTCGACGAGCACTGCCAGCTGCTGCCGCCCGCGGTGCAGGATGAAGATGAAGTCGCTCGCGTGCAGCTCGCACGCTGCGAGGAGCTGTTCTTCGGTGCGCAGCTCGAGGCCGGCGAGCAGTGGACGATCGTGGTTCGGCCTCCAGAGTTGGATGCCGGCGAACATCCCCTTGGGCGCGTGCTCTACGTTCATCCTGTTGACTCTCTCGAGGAGTCCTACGCCTTTGTCGGTCCCGATGTGCAGACCGTCTCGGCGACACCGTGGTCGCTGCTTGAGAGGCACCGCGACGCGCTGGCACGTCGTGGAGTGTCTCGCTTCGTCGAGCCTGGGCTCAGCAACTGGTTCAGGATCGGCGGCACGCACGACTCACTCAATCCCCTGCAGGGACTGGTGCGCCTTGTCTCGGTCGAGGCGCCAGCGCGTGTGCATGGAAAGGGAATGGTGGTCGCGCTCAACCAGACGGAGATGTTGAAAGCCGGCAAGCTGGCGGACTTAGTGCTGTGACCACGACCGGCATTCCCACCGAGCACGACGTGCTGGATGTCGTATCCGGCCTGGATCGGCTCGTCTTCACCGACTTCGGTCGCCAAGCCGAGATCCAGGACGACGCCGAGCTGAGGCTTCAGGTAATCCAAGCAAGCGTCGCACACCATCTGGAGTGCTGCCCAGCCTACGCGCGATTCGCCGAGCGGCTGGGTTTCGCTGCCGACGCCCTTCGCCGACCCGAGGACCTAGACCGTGTCCCCCAGCTGCCGACGACCGCGTTCAAGCGCGCGCCCATTCTGAGCGTTCTTCCTGAGCAAACCGCGAAGCGGTGCACGAGCAGCGGAACGCAGGGAAGGCTGAGCATCGTCTACCGCGACCGCGTAACGCTCGAGCGGCTGCTCGGCAGCACTCGCCGCGGGCTAGAGCTGCTGGGCGATTGGTACGAGGATGAGGTCCGCGTGCTCAATCTCGGTCCCGACCACATCGAGGCGGGCGATCTCTGGTTCGCATATGTGATGAGCCTGATCGGCATGGACTATCCGACGAAGCACGCTGTCGTCAACGGCGCCTTTGACCCACGACGTGCGCTGCGTGAACTGGACGAGCTCGCGCAAGAGGCGGCGATGCCGGTGCTGGTCGGTCCACCGACGCTCGTGCTGGCGGTCGCGCGCGCTGCGCTCGATCAAGGAACGCGCGCGATGCCGCAGCTCGCCGTCGTCACCGCCGGCGGTTGGAAGCGCGATGACTCGCAGCACGTTGACCGCGACGAGTTCAGCAACATCGTCACACGCGCATTTGCTCTCAAGGACGAAGAGCGCGTGCGCGACGTGTTCAATCAGGTCGAGCTCAACACCGTGATCGTGGAGTGCCACTGCCACCGCAAGCACGTGCCACCCTGGTTGCACGTCACCGCGCGTTCGCTCACCACGCTAGCGCCACTGCCCTATGGTCAGTCGG
Organism: uncultured Solirubrobacterales bacterium; assembly: GCA_963703395.1. Lineage (GTDB taxonomy): Bacteria > Actinomycetota > Thermoleophilia > Solirubrobacterales > Solirubrobacteraceae > Palsa-744. The sequence goes on from OY969817.1 coordinate 3,897,257, forward strand.
GCCTACTCTCATATCTCGACCCGTCAGCATCGAGCTATCCCTGTTTCATCCTTGCCGACGATGTGGGGTCTGTGCGCGCCAGCCCGTGTGAGTGCGGCTGGCCAGGCCGGACGCTCGAGATCGAGCGGCGCCTGGATCGCATGGAGAGCTGGGGCTGCGCGCTAAAGATGGATCGGGCGTGGGGTGATGGCAGCTCATGAGCTCAGCGCGGCAGGAAGTGGAACAGATCTCTGGTGTCGCGGCCAGCGAGCGTCACGTTGCCGTGTGGCGCAGCGGCAGCCGGGCCCCTGACGCACCGCTCGCGCTGGTCGCGCCGGGCTTCGCGCGTCGGATGCGCCACATGGCACCTGTGGCGCTCTACCTTGCTACCAACGGCTTTCGAGTCTACAGGTGCGACTACCTCGACCACATCGGCCTCAGCGATGGCGACATTTACGAGTTCACGATGACTGCGATGTATGAGTCACAACGCGCCGTGCTCAAAGCGATAGAGGCCCACGAGGGTCGTCACCCCGTCGTCGTGGCCGCAAGCCTCGCGAATCGCACAGCAATCAGGCTCCTGGCCGGTGATGAGCGCCTGGTGGGTCTGATCGGGATCGTGGGCGTTGTCGATACCCACAAGACCCTCACCAAGGTATTCGGCGCGGACTGGGTCGCGATGACCGCGGACGAACACCCCGATCACGCTGAGTTCGAGCGCAAGCGTATCCGTGCAGACAGCTGGTGGAGCGACTGGAACGCTGGCGATTGGATCACCCTGGAGCGAACGATCGCTGAGCTGAGTGCGGTGCCTCAGCCGGTCGTGAACTTCTGCGGCTCCGACGACGACTGGGTCGCACTCGCAGACGTACAGCGTGCATTCGAGGAAGGAGACGGCGGGCCACGCCGCCTGATCGAGTTGCCCTACGTCGAGCACGAACTGTCCAGTAACCCGGTCGCCGGCCGCACGGTGATGCGTGAAGTGGTGCGTCTAGCCGCAGAGCTCGCCACCGGCGAGAAACGCGATCCGGTTGACCCTGACTTTAGCCAGATCGCCGAGCAGGTGCTCTTTGAGCGCGAACTCGAGCGGGAGATCGAGGCGGACGTGGCCTATACACCATCGACACGCACGAAGGAGGGGGCGACGTGAGCGAGGCAGCACTTGGCGTGAGTCACGCAACGGCCAGTAACCGAACTAGTCGCAGACGCTGGTGGACGCTGGTGGCCGCCTCTGTCGCGACGTTCATGCTTCTGTTGGACTTCACCGTCGTCAATCTGGCGTTGCCGGCTATCCAGCGCGACGTCGGCGGCAGCTTCACCGACCTGCGCTGGATTATCGATGCCTACGCGGTCAGCATGGCGGCGCTGATCCTCGTCGCCGGCTCGCTCGCTGACGACCTCGGTCATCGTCGAGTGTTCGTCGCTGGCGTGATCGTTTTTGCGGGCGCCTCGTTCGCCTGCGGGATCGCACATCGACCAGTCGTGCTCAATGTCGCGAGGGCCGTCCAGGGCGTCGGTGCTGCCGCAACGCTCGCCAGCGCAGTCGCACTCCTCGGGGTCACGTTTCAGGGACGAGAGCGACAGTTTGCGCTCGCGGTATGGGGTGCCGTCAGCGGCACGGCTGTTGCGCTTGGACCACTCGTGGGTGGCATCATAGTCGAATACCTCAGCTGGCATTGGATCTTCTTCATCAACCTGCCAATCAGCGCCAGTTTGATCGTGTTCGCGCTCTTGTCGTCTACAGAGTTCGTCCGAAGCGAGCGTGGACGTTTCGATTGGCCAGGCGCCCTGGTTCTCGCGGCGGGACTCGGGGCACTCGTCTTTGCGCTGCTGCGTGGCAATTCTGACGGTTGGGGAAGCGTGACTATCCTCTCGCTCCTGGGAGTGTCCTTGGCCCTACTCGGGGCATTCGTGGTGATAGAGAGCAAGGCGGCGCAGCCTATCCTCGATCTCAGACTGTTTCGGGAGCCGGCGATGGTGGGAGCCTCCGTGGCAGCCTTCGCACTCGGACTCACCGTGTTTGCGTCGCTGCTCTTCTTGTCGCTGTACCTCCAGGACGTTTTGCAGTACAGCCCGGTGGCTGCCGGACTTCGCCTGCTCCCGGTGACGGTCGGGGCACTTGTCGCATCGCTCGCGACCACGTGGCTGAGTCGAGTTCTCCCACCGCGCATGATCGTTGCAACTGGGATGGGATTCTGCGCCGTGGCATTTCTGCTTTTGCACGGCATCACAGTGCACTCGACGTGGAAAGCTTTGCTAGTGGGATTCGCACTGGCTGGCGCAGGGACCGGCCTGGTGAACACTACCGTGGCCGGGATGGCCCTACGGATCGGCGAAACCACGCGTGCTGGGATGGCATCGGCGCTCAACAGCGGCGCTCGACTGCTCGGTTTGTCGACCGGCGTCGCGGTGCTCGGTGCGATATCCGAGCATCGCATCGGAACCAAGCTCCACGTCTCGGCACCAGAGTTGCCCGAAAAGGCAATCGAAGCCGTTAGTGCCGGGGCCATTCACCCTGTAGTAGAAGCATTTCCCCCGCTGCTACAGGGGGCAATCCGGTCCGCAGCGAACGATGCTTTTATAGCGGGGCTTAATGGTCTGTTCGTGGTTTGTTTCGCAATCGCAGCTATCGCTGGCGTCCTTACGGTGCTGATTGTGCGCGGAGAGGCTGAACCTTCTGCGGTGAGCGGGACTGAGACTTCTACGGTTACTCCGCTGGCACCAGCTACGTCGGAGCAAGAATCCTGACGTAATCAGCCTGTTATGTGATGACAGTCCACTGCTCTGCCGGGGGGCTTAGGTCGAATACTCGGCGTTAATCTTCACGTAGTCACTGGTCAAGTCGCAACCCCAGACCCTTGCCGATGCATCTCCAAGTCCCAGGTCAATCGCGATCTCAATTTCCTTTCCCCCGAGCAGCTCTGCGAGCTCGGAGAGTCGGTCTTCAACGTCGGCAGGGAATACCTCAAGGCCGTTGACGGCGATTGTCGTACGCTCGGGTTCTATATCGGTGTCATCTTCACACTTCCCGATTGCGACGGTGATCCGTCCCCAGTTCGGATCTTCTCCGTGTATTGCCGTCTTCACAACCGGGGAGTTCACCACACTCTTCGCTACGCGCTTGGCCTGCTCGTAGTCCCGGCCGCCACGGACCACGACTTCGAGCAACTTAGTTGCACCCTCACCATCTCGTGCAAGCATTCTCACAAGCTTTCCAGCGATTTCGTCCACCGCTCGCCTGAACTCGTCACTGTCAACGGGTCCTGCAGACCCATTCGCGAAGATAATCGCCGTGTCGCTCGTTGAGGTGTCGGTATCGACACTCAGGCAGTTGATTGTCCGGTGTATCGCACTGCGAAAGACCGTCTTGAGCTCGTCGACTGGGACCTCTGCGTCCGTGAAGAAGTACACGAGTACGGTGGCCATATTAGGCTCAACCATGCCCACGCCCTTGGCTACCCCGAGAATCGCAGCATCTCCCACTCGTGCTGATGCCATCTTCGGCACGAGGTCGGTCGTCATGATGCCTTCGGCCACTGCGGCAAAATCGGCCGGGCGCATACCGCCTCCAACCGCGCCGAGGTGCTGGCGTACTTCGCCCATCGGCCATCTGCGGCCCGTGGTTCCCGTCGCAGCTACGAGTATCTTCTGCGGAGCTATATCGAGATGAGCCGCCACGCTGTCCACGACCTCTCGCGCGTTGGCAAGGCCCTCTTCTCCGGTAGCCACGTTGGAGTTCTTCACGACCGTAACCATGGCCTGCGCGTCGCCGGCTGCCGCCATCTCGCGACTCACGATTACGCACGGTCCGGCGAAACGGCTCTGGGTGAAGAGGGCATGGGCTCGACAGGGACTCCGCGACGCAACGCATACAAAGCCGGTGGCGTTGCCGTCGCTGCCGGCCTTGACGACAAAGCTCTCGAACCCTTGAGGTATCCAGTGATCGTCAGCGGTTTGGGGGCTCATGTCTGCTCCTGTGGTATTCGCGCTCAGTGGGAGGTCCCGGACAGCTACCATCGGGGGCGTCCAGGCTGACGATGACGATATCGTCTCCTCAGTCCCAACGCGTCCAGCAGGGCTACGGGCGAGGTTGCACGGCCGCGTCGATGCAGGTCGGAAGTTGGGCGAGATCGTGGGAGCCACAGGCTTTACGCGGGTCGACGACCACCGCCGCGGGCTGATCGGTAGCCTCCCCTTCACGAGCGCTTGACGGAGCTCGATGTTTGCCCTCGTCTCGTCGAGTTCCACGCAGCGGCTGATAACGGGCAGCCAGCAGATGAGGTTGTTCTTGTATCTGGTTACTGTCTAGTGATGTTCAAGCGTCCACAGTGGCCGGGTAGACCGGCCACTGTGGGCCTAGCACGAACCAACGTCGGCCTGGTAGAAAGCTTCATGCTCCCGGCCACGCCCACCCTTCCTGCAGGTTGGTACTTGCAGGCGTCCACCGATGTGTCCATCAACCACCACCCAACCACGTACAGCTACTCCTGATGCCGCACTGCGCCGACCCCTACAACCCCCAAAGGTCGCGTGGATGCCTACGGCACGCATGGATTATGCGGCGCAAGTAAGAGTTGGGCGTCGGCAAGGAGAATCGGCGTGTGCACAGTAGCCTTGCGCATCGCCACAGTCGGGTCGTGGCCGATTCGCATGGTCGCTGTGCGAGACGAGCTTTATGCGAGGGGCACACGCGCCCCAGCGGCTCATTGGCCCGAGCGTGATCCCGCACTTGTCGGCGTGTTGGACCTGCAGGCCGGAGGAACCCCGCTGGCCATTCATTGCGAGCGCCGGGCGGTCGCCGTTCTTGTGAATGCAACTCCGCACGCGATAGACGCTCGAAGAGGGCGGACGGCGCCGACGCGGGGGATGCTGCCGCTGCTGGCTGCGTCGGGGGAGGACATCACGCCCTCAACTCTGTGTGACTTGCCTGGGTTCCATCTTCTGGTAGCGATGCCCGATGGCGACCACATGCGCAACACAGCGCACGCCGCTGAAAATGGCGACGGTACGGGCAGTCCGCAAAAAAACTCCAGTCCAACAGTGGAACTGCTCAGTTGGGACGGCTCAGAGATGACAAGCCGTCGAGTCGAGGCGGGAGATCATGTCCTCACATCGGCTGGTCTCGATATGGCAGGTCATGAGCGCGGCGGGCGGGTAAGCACGGCTCTTGCTCTAGTCCCTTCGGAAGCCCCAGTCAACTCGTCGCCGTGGCGAGCGGTTGCGTCAGAGGCGGTGGTGGATGACCTTGATCTACCTGATGGCCGGTATGGGACGGTAGGCGCTTCAGCGATCGCTCTATCAAGTGAGAGCGTCAGCTATGAAATGTGCGTACGCCCTGGCGAGACATCGTGGATCACTGTGTTGCCCTCCGAAATGCTGTCGTTGGTCGCTAATAACACCAGCGCGCTGGTGACGACACACACCGCCTGAGACGATTCAGGCATCGAGGACGCTAAGGGTGAATACGCAAACCATTCCCAGTCGAGTAGATATTGGCCCGGACGATGTAGTGCATCGCACGACCGAGGGTACAGTTGTGGTGCCCGCCGTGCTCGCCGGACGCTGCCTGGCGTCCCGAAGCCGTCCTTTGAAGGCTCTCGCTGACCATCCAATTCAAGTCGGTGTGGCAAGTGACCTTGTCCAGCAGCAGATGCTCGAACGGGCTCGCGATGCTGCCCCGGTACTTCGGCAGTTCGCCGACGAGGAGTGGTGGCCAATCTTCGCGTCGGCTGCTGACGAGTTGGAGCGATGGGTCGACCAGGGCTTTCTCGCCTTGGCCTTCGCCACGACATCAGCGTGCGGTGGCTTGCCACCGCGGCGGGTCGAGCGGGGGGTCCTCGGAGTGGTGGGTCATTTGCGGCGCTTGCGTGAGATCCTCGTCGCACAGGCGCCAGAGGGCCGGCTCAGAGCTTTCCGTGACGGCGTTTCGGGCGCGAGCTGGTCCTGGCGTCCTGCTGGTCGGATGTGTGCCGTTCGCGTTCCAGGAAATTTCCCTACGATGGCGGTCGAGTGGCTGCAGGTTCTTGGCGCCCGGCGCCCGGTAGTGGTTATAACCAGCGACGGCGATCCGGTGATCTCATGTGTGATCGCAGCCGCCTTGTACAGCGCTGGTCTGCCTGCAAATGCGTTGTCAGTCTGCCATGGGTTTGCCCCTACCGTGTGGCGAGGAGCTGACCAGCTTGTGTGGCCCGGCGAGGATGTGCCTAGCGGCGTGGCGGCTAACCGTGTGAAGACCTACCACTTCGGTCGCAGTAAGGCGATATTGCTGCCGGGCGGTGCGAGCTCGGGGACATGGCAAAGACTCACCCGGCTGGCGTTTGAAGGCAGCGGTCGGTTGTGTACCAACCTTAGCTCTCTCGCGGTCATCGGCGACCAGCACGACGCCACAGCGGCGGCGCGGGAGCTTGCTCTTAGCTTTGCTGATATCCCGCTGCTCGATGTTGACGACCGCGCCGCCCGCGTGCCTGCCTGGCCGGACAATGACAGTGCCGGGACGGTCGCGGCAGCCATCGAGCGGGAGATCGCGGCCGGAGCCGTTGACATTTCCGAGCAGGTCGTGGGGGGATCTCTCGTGGTGAGACACGCCGGGCACACGTTCTTGCGTCCCACTGTCCTCTTGACCCAGGTTGGGTCGCCCCTCTTTGGCACCGAGCTCCCATTCCCATTTGTCGCGGTGGCGCCAATCGCGCGAGACAAAGTGCTCGATGCTGTACGGGACTCTCTCATTGTTTCCGTATTGGATGCGAATAGTCGCGACACAGAGCTGTTGGAGGATCTTGCCAGCGAGCCGACTATCAGTAAGGTCTTCGCAGGTGAGTACTTCGACCGGGGTTATGAGCCTACTGACCCTCATGAGGGCTTCCTGTCTGACTTTCTCTTCCAAAAGAAGCCGCTGCTAATCGGCGCCACTGACGTGCACCAATCCTGGCCGACATGATGAGTACCGCGGCACTTCGATTGGTCACGGACGACGATGTTGTCCGCTGTATACGTGCTCATCTTCATCCCAAGACGGGATCTCCCTACTGGTTGGAGCGAGATCGTGTGCTTAACACCAAAGCCTACGAAGCGGTTACAGGATTGAAGGATGCGCGTAGTCTCGTTGGGCTGCGTGACGAGGACGATCAAGCTCGTTATGAGGAGGCTACTAGACGGCGACCAGTCGAAGACTTCCTACCCGAGTCCGTCCGCCTTATGCGCGACAGGCTATGGGTCTCGCAGACGGGTGGGACGACCGGCCTACCGAAGCATGGTACGTGGTTGGGGAGTTATTGGGACGACACCCTTTCATTCAGCGATCATATGCTCGACCTTCACGGTATTCCTCGCGAGGAGAACTGGCTGTACATCGGCCCGATGGGACCACACACCACAGGCAGGCTCGTGGTATCTATTGCCGAGCGCCGTGGCGGGTCGTGTTTTACGATCGACCTTGACCCTCGGATTGTGAAGATCTTTGGCGAGGAGGGAATGCAGCAGGCGTATGATCGGTACGTCCAGCATATATGGGATCAGGTCATAGCGGTTCTTAAGTCACAACGAATCGGTGTACTCTTCTGCACATCTCGCCTTCTTGAGATGCTGCCGTCGCAGACCGATGTTTCCAGCTTGCGGGGGATGCTGCGCGGCGTCGTGCACGCTGGCACAACGATGACGCCCGAGAGCAACGAACTCCTACGTGAGTCAGTTCTCCCAGGCATTCCGATAGTGGGCATGTACGGGACGTCAACCACGGCAATCAGCTACCAGAAGCCTTTCGAACCAGATGACAGATATCGTCTTGTGTATATTCCCAGTAATCCTTATGTGCTACTTGAAATCGTAGATGAGCAGGGTAACGAAGTGGAGTTCGGCACCGAGGGTCAGGTGAGGGTCTGGCGACTTACCTCCGATCAGCTTATTCCTGGTTTCATTGAGCGTGATCGGGCGATGCGCATTGCTCCGTATGGGACGGTGGCGGCGGATTATCCGTGGCCGTGGATAGGAGATCCGTATAGCCCTGAGTTCACAACACTCGGGAGGGTCGAGGGTGTTTATTGACGAGCCGTTGACAGGGTGTCAATTTGCACTGATAGCTCCACGGCTGTCGGTGAGAATGGACGACCGTCAATGCTGCGACTCGAGAGGAGATATGCAATGCGAGTCCTACTGATCTGGCCGCGCAATGAGCGCGCATCACTTAATGACGACATGAGCTGCTGTGAGCCGCTGGGACTGGAGTATGTCGCTGGTGCTTTGCGCGATAATCACGATGTCACGATTCTGGACGAACGGCTCGATCCGCCGCTCGAAGAGTGGGCGGCAGATCAGGAACCGCCGGATGTCGTAGGTGTCGCCATTCCGTTCACGGCGAGCATCCGGCCGTCGCGACGGGCTAGCCGGCTTGCACGATCGCTATGGCCGTCGACGGTAATCGTTTTGGGCGGGCATCATCCGACCGTCTCAAGCGAGTGGATGGATGACTTTGACGCCGACTGGGTAGTGGCTGGCGAAGGAGGTCCGCTGTTTCGCTGTCTGCTGGAGGCGCTTGAGCGCGGCGTCCAACCGCCTGATATGGCAGGGCTGGCGTCATATAGTGCGAGGGACAACATACGTCGAGGTGAAAAGCCAGCCCCGGACGCGTTGCAGGATCTGCCTAGGCCAGACCGCACGACCACGGCGCGTCACCGAGAGTCATACTTTCACTCCATCTATCGGCCTGTCTCGTTGGTCCGCTTCAGCACCGGCTGCCCCTACCACTGCAATTTCTGCTCGCTGTGGCGTATAACTGAAAGGCGCTATTTGGTGATGGAGTCCGATCGCGTCATCCAGGAACTCCAGGACATTGAAGGCGAGAATGTCTACGTCGTTGACGACGAGGCGTTCATCCAACCGGGACGGATGCTCGATCTCGCCGATGCAATCTGGGACGCTGGCCTACGCAAGCGCTACCACATGTACGTTCGTACTGACACCGCGCTGCGTCGGCAGGACGTCATGGAACGCTGGGCCGCGGTAGGCTTGGACTCAGTGCTCGTCGGAGCTGAGTCCATGACGGATCGCGAGCTCGCCGGCTACCAGAAGGGCACGAGCGCCCAGCAGACCCAAGACGCGATCGAGCTGTTCCACCGGCTCGGGGTAAAGGTCAGGGCAAACTTTATCGTCGATCCGTCATGGGATGACGACGGGTTTGATCACCTCGAGCGGACAATCACTGAGCTGGGAGTCGACCTGCCGAGCTTTTCAGTGCTCACTCCCTTGCCCGGAACCAATCTGTACGACGAGAGCCAGGAGCAAATCATCACGCGGGACCCGGATATGTTCGATCTTTGGCACTCGGTGCTGCCTACACGGTTGCCGCCACAGCGTTTCCACGACCGACTAGCCGGCCTGTTCGTACTGGCCTCCGGCCGCAGTGACGACGCCTCCTCGGCCGTCTTCTACTACGGCAGCGATGGCGCCTTCGATCGTATGGTCCGCTCCATTCGCGATGGATGGGACCGCACGCTCTGCGCCGGCGAGGACTTCGCGACCAGCCGCGCTGTTCACAGCAGTTCGTCATAGTCGCGCTGCCTGCACAGAGGCCCCGTGCCGGTCGGCTGCGGTTGATACGAGGTTCTCACCGGCTCGAGGATGTGCAACGGCTGATCGCGGACAGGCCAGTATAAGGTTGTAGACGCTCCGCTCTCTCTACAGACGGGGGTTGCCGCGATCGTGGACCTCCAAGTCATAGCGGACCTCAAACGCCCAGCCATCCTCGGTGGCGTCAACGCGGTACTCCCAACCCGGGGCAGGTCGGCGGATTCGGCGGATCTGTGAGGGGCGAAGGCCCCGCCGATCGGCCTGCTCGATGAGGCTGGTGGCCCGCTGGAGCGGCAGCGCCCACACGCGCTGCTCGTCATCGACCAGGAGCTGGTGTGGGTTCTCGTGTGGGTCGCACAGCACCACGGGAACGACGTTGAGGTCAAGGCCGTCGCTGATCTGGGCCAGATGTGCGGCGCCCTCGAGCGCGGCGACCGCCGCGCGGTAGCGGTCGATGCCGTGCGGCTCACAGACGTAGATCCCAGTGGGGCCCGCGGCGATGGCGCTGATCGGCCAGTCGAGGCCGCGCAGACGTACGCCGTGCGCGACCACCCAGCTGCGCGGGTCTAGACCGGTGGCCAGGTTCATCATTGCGCTGGCGTGTTGCGATGCGGCCTGCTGGGCGCCGTAGAGCGCGCGGGAAAGCCGCGGGTGCGCGTCGGGGTCATAGGAGCCAAACCCCTTGAGGTCGCGATAGACCAGGTCACCCAAGGCTGATTAGGCGGAGGGAGCTCAAGAGGCTGCTGATCCAACGCGTCTGACAAAAGCCGCGAGCGACTCGAAGGTCACGAAAGGCGGACTTGTTGCCAGAGGAGATATGACCCAAACAGAGGGCGGCCGTACTGCGATAAACGAGCAATGCAAAAGAAGGATCTCAGCGTACGGCGCCGCGGCCCGGCGCGTCAAGCCCCAAACGACACGCTCCCCCGCACCCAGGAGGGTCACTGTCCCCGATGACACTGCTATCGCCTGTCGTTTGGCTTGGTAGAGCCGATATGGCGCCCGGCGGCCGCCGCACGTCGCTGCTACGAGCAGCCCAACGACACGCTGAAGGGGTCCCTGTAGGTGGTCCAGGGTTTATGCGTGGTCTGGTTGGTGTTGGTGGTTCTCTTTCGTTGCGTACTCGGTGGGCGTGAGCCCACCGAGCGCTGAGTGTGGCCGGTAGGTGTTGTACTGGATGCGCCAGTCCTCGATGATGACTCTCGCCTCGGTGAGGCAGGCGAACTCTTCGATGTTGAGCAGCTCGTCGCGGAGGCGGCCGTTGAAGGACTCCACGAATGGGTTCTCCCACGGGCTGCCGGGCTCGATGTACGCGGTTTGGGTGCCCGCGAGGCGACAGTAGTCCCGCAGCGTCCACGCGATCATCTCCGGGCCATTATCAGCCCGGAGATACTTTGGGGTACCTCGCTGGGTGACGAGTTGCTCGATAATGGTGATGACGTTCTCGGCGGTGCAGGTCCGGTTGACTCTGATCGCGAGTGCCTCGCGGGTGTACTCATCGACAATGTTGCAGAGCTTGATGCGGCGGCGGTCGGACGTCTCATCGAACTGGAAGTCCACAGCCCACACCTCGTTCGGCTTGGTCGCTCTCAAACGTACTGCTTGCCCGTTGCTTGAGCGGCGGCGCTTGCGGGCCCTCACGGGCCGCCTGAGGCCCTCCTGGCGCCAGATTCGCCTGGTGCGCTTGCGGTTGATCGTCCAGCCCTCCCGCAGCAGGATCTCGTGTGCTGTCTTCCAACCCCACCTCGGGTGCTCCTTGGCGATCTCCCGCAGCCTCGAGGCGAGACGCTGATCCGCGTCACACGGTGGTCGTGGCTGTTTGCGTTGCGTGGAGCGGTGCTGGCCCGCGACACGACACGCACGGCGCTCTGAGACCCCGAAGCGCTCCTGCAGGGTGCCGACGGCCCTACGCCGGCGCCCCGGGGTCAAAAGTTTCCCTCCGCCAGCTCCTTGAGCATGTCGATATCCAGCGCCTGCTCAGCAACGAGCTTCTTCAACCGCTGGCTCTCGCCCTCAAGCTGCTTCAAGCGCTTAGCTTCATCAGCCTTCATCCCGCCGTACTGCGCACGCCAACGGTTCCACGTCGCCTCGCTGACCTCCAGCTGCCGCAGGACCTCCACGAGCTCGCCGCCCTCGTTCAACAGCCGTTCGCCCTCCCTGATCTTCCTGACCGCCTGCTCCGGCGTGTGCCTATGTCGCTTCATGATCGTGTTCATCCTTCCATCCCATCACGGGAAACACGACCACGCATCCAGCCTGGATCACTTCACGGGGACCCCGTCAACGCGGCGGGCTCGAAAAGCGGGCCAAACGACAGAGACGACCCCCCTAACGACAGCACGCAGGGGCCCAGCGATTTCCGCCGGAGCACGGCAGCGATAACGGCGCGGGATGAGCCGGCGAGCTCCCGGGAAGGCATCGACGCACGGCACACCAACGATGATGGATGCGCGGCGTCGAGGACTGGAATCCGATCTCACATCCCGGTCCCGCGACGATTGCCGCGGGGTCGAACACACGGATGGACCGGGCGCTAAGCCGGAGCACAGACCATCGCCTCGGTCCGACCGGGCGAGCTACTGGGCGTGTGGGGCGATGAGACACAACGGTCATCGCCCGGCGCGTCACTTTGAGTGGCTTGAGGATCCCAGCCGGTTGCTGCGTGGTCTGCCGAGGCTCGGTCACCATGTGCTGCTGACCGTCGAGCACGTATGGCCGTTCTTCGCAGTGACCTTGGCAGGTATCGGTGTGGCGGGATTGATGGTCCGTCGTGCGCGGCGACGGCGGCTTGCGAGAGGCGCGCGCCTTGTGCAGATCGGTGTTCCGCCCAACGTGCAGTCGCAGGGAGCTCTTTTGCTGTGGTCCGCGCTGCACGATCTCCTGCTCGGGCAAATAGCGAGACTCCTCATAGGACAGCCGCATCTCGCGTGGGAGATATTCGCAAGTGAGACCGGCACGATCTTCAGGCTCTGGGTGCCCGAGACGATCCCGCCCGGTCTCGTCGAGCGCGCCGTCGCCTCGGCCTGGCCCGGTGCGAGCACCACCATCGAACCCGTCGACCAAGACGGGCCAGACTCTGCCACGACGGTGCGGGTCGCTTCGGAGCTCGTTCTCAGCGGCCCGGATTGGTTTTCGATCAACCGCGGCATAAATCCCGATCCTGTGCCGCTCATCCTCGGCCAGCTCTCGGGGTTGCACCACGAGCAGCGTGCGCTCGTGCAGGTCTTGGCGCGGCCCGCGACCAGGCGCGAGCAACGCCGGCTGCGGGCAGCCGCAAGGTACCTACGCGCCGGCATCCCAACAGCGCGCCCAGCGCGACTGCTTGACCTCCTCACCCGCCGTCCTCCTGCTCGTCCAACACTTGACCCGACAATCAGCCCCGACGTGCGCGATGTGCTGGATAAGAGCGCGCAGCCGCTCTTTCGCTGCCTTGTACGCGTGGCAGTCAGCGCTCCGTCACGTGCGGAGGCCCGCGGGCGTATCAACGCGGTCATTGGAGGCTTTGCGCCGTACGAGGGCAGGGTTGGGCTGCGCCGCCGCCGAGTGCGCAGCTCACGAGTCAAGTTGAGCGACAGATGGCTAGGGCGCCGAGCGTTCCTGGTCAGCACCGGAGAGCTCGCAGCACTCGCGCATCTACCCAGCGAGACCGGGATCCCAGGACTCATTCGCGCCAGTGCGCGCGAAGTCTCACCGCCGCCCGGACTGAGCGCGAACGGTAAGCCGCTGGGGAGCTCAGGCGGTCGGAATGTCTACCTAGCGGTGCCTGACGCGCGGCAGCACCTGCACATTCTCGGACCAACTGGCGTCGGGAAGTCCACCCTGATCGCGCAACTCGTCCTCTCGGACTTCAGCGAGCGCAGAGGCGCCGTGGTGATCGATCCAAAGGGGGATCTAGTCGAGGACCTCCTAGCGCGCATACCCGCCGGCCGCGAGGACGACGTTGACCTACTGGACCCCTTGGACTCGGTGCCGCTCGCGATGAACATGCTGGACAACGCCGACCGTGACCTTGGCGTTGATCAGCTTGTCGCGATTTTCAGGCGAGTATTCGAGCGCGATTGGGGACCGAGGACAGATGACATCTTCAGAGCTACGCTGCTGACTCTCACTGCCAACGGCAGGACCGCGACGCTCGCCGATGTTCCCCTGCTGCTGAGTGACCCCGCCCGCCAAGCGCAGCTCATCGCTCAAATAGACGACCCGGTCGGCCTGGGACCGTTCTGGGCCTGGTACCAAGGGCTCTCAGAGGCACAGCGCTCAAACAGCACGGGGCCGTTGCTCAACAAGCTCCGGGTATTCCTGCTGCGCAAGCCAGTCCGAGCGATCATCAGTACCACAAAGACCACCCTTGACATTCCCCGCTGCATCGATTCTGGGCGACTACTGCTCGCCCGGCTTCCGAAGGGCACCCTGGGCGAGGACGCAAGCCGGCTACTCGGGTCGATGGTCGTCGCACGAACATGGCAGGCAGCGCTAGCCCGTGAGTGCGTATCCGGTTCCGTCAGGTAGTGGTTGTACGGTGCGCCGGTGGGTCGGCCAGACTTTCCGCGATCGATCATGGAGTTCCAAGACCGTTTCGCATCTGAGGCCGCGTGCCTTGAGTATCTGGCGGCTTGTCGCTGGCCTGAGGGGTTCGTGTGCCCCGGTTGCGGCGGCCGGCGGGTGTGGGTGCTGGAGCGCCGGCATCTGTGGCAGTGCTCGGATTGTGACCTGCAGACGTCGGTGACGGCGGGGACGGTGATGCACGCTACGCGCACGCCGCTACGCACGTGGTTCTGGGCGGCCTACCTGGTCGCTACGCATCATCCGGGGATCTCGGCCAAGCAGCTGCAGCGCCAGCTGGCGCTGTCGCGTTATGAGACCGCGTGGCTGATCCTGCAGAAGCTCAGGCGTGCGATGGTCGCCCCGGAGCGTGACCTTTTGACCGGCGAGGTCGAGATCGACGAGTTCTTCCTCGGCGGCCACGAGGACAACCTCAAAGGTGGCCGCCAACACGGCAAGAAGGCGCTGATCGGCGCTGCGATCGAGGTCCGCGGCCAAGGCTCAGGACGCCTGCGACTACAGATGCTGCCCAACTCACAAGCCACCACCCTTGAGGCGTTTACGACCGACACGACCGCGCCTGGGGCGATCATCCACACCGACGGGCTGTTCTCCTACAACGGCCTACCCAAACTCGGCTATGAGCATCGCCCACGCAAGGTCGCGAGCATCCCGAAAGACGAGCAACTGCTGCCACGAGTGCATCGCGCGATATCCAACCTCAAGGCATGGATGCACGGAACCCACAGAAGCGTCTCAGACAAGCACCTGCCGGTCTACCTCGACGAGTACGTCTTCCGTCACAACCGCCGCGATACCCCGATGGCCGCCTTCCAGACCCTACTCGGGCTCAGCGCCCTACACGACCCCACGACCTACACGCAGATCACCCACCACAACAAGGCAGCCTGAGCCAACCGGATACGCACTAGCCCGTGCCGCTCTGAAGCCTGAGGAGCGCCGCGACTGCTCCCTATACGTCGATGAGGTACAGAACTACCTCAACCTCCCCACCCCGATCCCCGACGTCCTCGCGGAGGCGCGTGGCTACCGCCTCTCGCTCTGCATGGCCCACCAGCACCTCGCGCAGCTCACTCCCGAGCTACGCGAGGGCATAGCAGCCAACGCACGCACCAAGATCTACTTCCAGCTCAGCCAAGACGACGCTCACCACCTAGAGCCCGACGTCTTCCCCGAGCTCACCGAGTACGACCTCGCGCACCTCCCGCTATACACAGCGGCCGTGCGCGTCTGCCACCACGGGCAGACCGGCCGTCCATTCACGCTCACCACACAAGAGCTTCTAGCCCCCGTACCAGGACGCGCTGAGGAGATCAAGGCAGAACTCAGCCTTCGAGCGCACGGCCAGCTCGACGAAACCCAAGCCCAGCTTGCCGACGACAGGCAACGACTCCCACCAAAGCCCTTCCATCGTCGTCGCCGGTATCAGCAAACGAACCACGGAGGAGTCGATCTCGACCCCGCCGTGTCCTCCGATCTGCCCTCCGATCTGCCCTCCCACTAAGCCTGGATCCACCGGTTCTGTCTGGTGGTGAGGGGAGGATGACCTCCTGAGCAGGGCTTTGTAGCGGCTGTTTAGGGCAGCCGCGGGCCTGCGTTCAGGAGGTCACCTTCATGGTGCACGATGACGGGCCGGTCGGACTGGACGGTGTGCGGGTCGAGTTCGACGATGAGCGGGTCGTCTGCGGACGCTGGGGTCGCGCTCGTCGCGACGCTCGCCGGCGCGGCTGGGGATCGAGGCGTTGGCCGGTCGGTCTGGTGCGGTTGCGTCGCGACCGGCCGGGGGCGGCGAACGCGGGGCGCAAGGTGATGGCGCTGCTGTTCGCGATGGTGCTCGGCGCGGACAGCATCGATGACTGCGACGTGCTGCGCGCCGGGCGCACGCGGCGGCTGCTGGGCGGCTGGGTACCGGCGCCCTCGACGCTCGGGACGTTCCTGCGGGCGTTCACGTTCGGGCATGTGCGCCAGCTCGACGCGCTGCTCGGGCGAGACGCTCGAGCGGGCGTGGCAGGCAGGCGCCGGGCCCGGGCGACGGGCCGGCTGGTGATCGACGTCGACAGCTTCGTCGGCGAGGTCTGCGGCCGGTTGAAGCAGGGCGCGGCCTACGGCTACACGAAGCTGCTCGGGTATCACCCGATCCTCGCGACCCGCGCCGACACGCGGGAGGTGCTGCACATCCGGCTGCGCAAGGGGTCGGCGAACACGCAGAAGGGGATGCTGCGCTTCACCGACGAGCTGATCGCCCGCGTCGAACCGCGCCGGCGCGACCGGCGTCGAAGCTGCTGCGGGCCGACTCGGGGTTCTGGAACACCAAGGTGTTCGAGCGGCTGGAGCAGGCCGGCTGGCAGTACTCGATCGGGGTGCGGATGATCAAGACCGATCCGTGCGGCCGTCGAGGCGATCGACGAGGACGCCTGGCAGCCGATCGCCGACTACCCCGAGGACGGCGAGGCGCAGATCGCCGAGACCATCTACGGCGGCCGGCGGCTGATCGTCCGCCGCACCCGGCTGCTCGGCGCGCAGGCCGAGCTGTGGCCCGACTGGCGGCACTTCTGCTTCATCACCAACCGCGCCGAGGAGCTCACGCTCGTCGAGGCCGAGCACCGCGATCACGCCGTCGTCGAGCAGGTCATCGCCGACCTCAAAGACCAGGCGCTGGCGCACTTCCCCTCCGGCGAGTTCAACGCCAACGGCGCCTGGACCGTGCTCGCCGCGCTCGCGCACAACCTGCTCCGCTGGACACAGCTGCTCGGCCTGCCCGACACGCACCGTCCGCGCCGCCCGCACCCTACGCCGCCGGCTGCTGCAGCGTCCCCGGCCGGCTGACCCGCCACGCCCGCGGCTGGACACTGCACCTCCCCGCCCGCTGGCCCTGGCACGGCGACTACACTCAACGCGCTCAACCGGATCCGCGCGCTCCCCGCCGCCTGAGACCCGGTCGGCGGGCTCCTCGAAGACAAGCAAGCCCTGCGCCCCGTTTGCCGTGCCCGGAAACGCTGCCAAACCACCCACCCCGCGACCGCTGAGCCCATCACCCAAGCCACAGACCACCACACCCCCCACTCACACGCCCGATCCCGACGCCACCCCCCAACTCACACAATGAAACGGTGGATCCAGGGTAAGAACGGGGTACGCACAGCCATGAAAATCACTGCAAATCAACACTTTTCGGTAACCGTTCAGTGGGTGGCCGCTCAGGTGAGTAGCGGGACTGGGTCGCCGCGGGCGTCGGCAGCGATCGCGTTGGTGAGGTAGGCGAACAGCGAGCGGCGCTGTAGGCGGCAGGTGGTGTGTGCTGAGAGTAGGCGCTCGATGCGTCGCTCGCCGCCTTGTGACTGGCTGCCGAGCGAGAGTTTGCGGTAGATGACCGCGCCGCGTAGACCGCGCTCGGCGTGGTTGTTCGTGGGCTCGACACCGTTGTGGGCTGCGAACGTCCACAGCGCCGGCCAGGCCTTCAAGAGGTTGCGCGCCATACCGCGGCAGCGCTTGTTGCGCGCCCTCTTTGCGGCGAAGGCGTGGATGATTGGCTTGTAGGTGCGCTGCAGCGCGCGGACTGTGCGCTTCAGCTCGTCCCGCTCGTCGGTGTGCTGGAAGACCTCCCATGCCCAGAAGACCCGCTCGCACAGGGCAAGCCCGGCCTCGCCGAACTCCTTCTCGGCCGCCAACCCTTCGGCGTGGGCTTGGAAATCGCGCTTGAGATGTGACCAGCACAGCTGGCGGCGGTGCGGCGGCAGATGCGCATAGGCCCACCAGCGATCTGAGGTGACGATCGCCTTGGTGTCGGCCAACAGCTCCTTGGCACGGTCCTCGTGGCGGTCAGAGGCGACCCGAAAGTAGGCGTGGGTGGAATCGAAGAGGCCCCACAGGGCGCGGCGCTGACCGGCGGTCCGCCAGCCGGTCTCGTCCACGTTCAGCGCCGCCACGGCGCGCAGCTGCTGAAGCAGATCGGCGTGTGGCTCGGCAAGCGCCTGCGCCGTCCTTGTGAGGATCGCATCGACGGTGCCCGAGCTGATGCGCGCCCCGAACAGCTCTTCGGTGAGCTCGACGGCGTCTGAGCGGGAGACGCGGTTGCGCACCGAGAGCGTCGTGATCGCCGCCTGCAGGCGGGGGCCGAAGGAGCTGGCAGCCACCTGCGCTGGCAGCTGCGCCCGCGTGGCCTGCCCGCAATGCGGGCAGTGCAACCGCCGGGCGCGGTGCTCTGTCACGGACACCGTGATCGGCGGCAGCTCTTCGACCTGGTGACGCGCGGGCTCGCCCACCGCCACGCGCTCATCGGCAGCGAAGACGTGGCCGCAGCGACAGCGCTCGGGCCAGTGCTCGATCGCCTCATCGACCGCCCACGCTGGCAGCAGCGGCCGGCCGTGACCCTCGTGACCGTCCTGGGCGCCACGCCTACGACCCGAGGGGTCCTTGCCGCGCTTAGCCTTGCTCGGAGAATCGGAGCTCGGCGGACGCGAGGAGTTGCGCGAGCTCTTGTTCAGCTCGCGCTCGAGCTTCTCGACGCGAGCCTCGAGCTGCTGGATGCGCCGATCCATCCGCAGCAGCACCTCGACCACAACCTCACGACCGGCGTCATAAATCGCCTCCGCCTCGGCGCGCTCCACGCCAAGGGATTCGACGCACCGGGGTCATATCCCCCTGACCCACTGAACGCTTACACTTTTCGTGCAGCCGACAACGGGACGTTGTCACATGAATGAAAGCCCCCGTCCAAGCGCACGGCCAGGAAAGGTCACGTTGGCGCATGTCGTCAACCTCGGATCGCGCCTGACCGAACGCGACCGTCAGATCGCGCTGGACTGCTACGAGCACCATGTCCTCACCACTGAGCAGCTCCAGCTGTTGCACTTCTCCGGCATCAGAACCACTCGCGCTCGACTACACGCCCTCTACACGCTGCGAATACTCGATCGCTTCCGTCCTCCATGGCAACGCGGCGAGGGCAGCACCCCGTACCATTGGATACTGGACGAGGCCGGCGCGCACATCGTCGCCGAGTTGCGCGGCATCGAGCGCCGGGAACTGAACTGGCGCCACTCGACAGCGCTAGCTCTTGCCAACTCGGCCAAGCTGCGCCATCACATCGAGGTAAACGAGTTCTTCGCGCGCCTAGCCCACGAAGCCGCCGCCGCGGGCGGCACGCTCATCGAGTGGTACGGCGAACGCACGACCCACCAACTCTTTGACGGCGTGATCACGCCCGATGGATACGGCGTTCTGAATCTTCCCGCGCAAGCGCCGCTGCACATCCTGCTTGAGCTCGACCGGGCGACCGAGCCCGCCAGACGCCTACACGATAAGGCGACCCGCTACGCCAGCGCGATACCGCGGAGCGTCCTTTGCCACACCAGCTCGCTAATCATCATTGCCGTGCCTACTCCTGCACGCGCGCAAGCCGCCACCGACGCCACCGCCAACACCGGGGCACCAATCACCGTAGCCGTATGGAGCAAGGCCAGCTCCGTGCTCGCGATCGTCGCCACCGCCGAGGCGGGCAGCGCAGAGCAGGCATCGAGATCCTGGTGATGAAGTTTCCGCTGACAGCTCCAGCCCCAACATCGCGACCCTCTCAGGCGCCCAGGTCCATTGGGTCGCGGGAGGAAAGCCGGAGCAATGCGTCTGGGCGCGGCGCTCACGAGCCGGGCCGTCGACTTGCGCTCGCCTGCGAGCTCGTCGATGACGATCGGCTGCTCGACATCCTCGCCGACCGTCTCGCCGACCGGCTCGCAGCCCGTCTGAGCGCCGTAGAGCCGCCGGCGGCGCTCCTCGATGCGCGCGAGGTCGCACGGCGGACCGGTAAGACGCGCCGCTGGGTCTATGACCATGCCCGTGAGCTCGGGGCGGTGCCGCTCGGCAGCGGCCCACGGCCACGGCTCGGGTTCTCCCCCGACGCGATTGCGCAACTGCAGGCAGCCCCGCAGCTAGCCGCCAGCACGCCGCCGCTGCCGCTGCGGGTCAAGCCGCGGCGGCGCGGTCCCAGCAGCGGTGTCAGTCGCACCGTCGCCGAGCTGCTCGAGGGACCGCGGCCGGTGGTCAGCGCTCGCATCAACGTAGGGGGGCGTGACTGATGGCCTGCGATTGATGTGTTGGACGTGGGTCGTGGTGGTGTTCCTTGGCGTCGCGCATCTGCACTAGCCATCCCCTTTCGACGTACCGCCTGCGGGCAGTAACCTGGCTTCTGGTGCGTCGATGACCGCTGCACAGGAACGCAGGGAGCGCCTACTGGAGTGGTGGAGCCATAACTGGGCTGGCGCAACTTTGACGGCTGCGCAAGCGGCCGCGCATGTGCTGTCTCTTGAGAGCGCGATTGTCAATGGGCCACAACGTGCCCGCGAAGACCTCCAAGCGTTGGAGCGCGAAGGCAGGCTGAAGCGGCTCTCGGGGCGTCCTGCACGATGGAGCATGGTTGAGTCATGAGAGCGGCGCAGCCGACGCGAACAGGTCGAGCTCAGCGAGCTTGGTAATGCAACGCAGAGCACGACGGACATGGCAGCCGCGTTCAACGAGCCCGAGGTCCTCGTCGACGCGCGCGTGCTCGTACTCGCCGGCGAAGGCCGAATCAAGGAGTCCGCTGCCGCACCCGGCCGCTGGATGCTTGCCTGACCAGCGAGCAGCGACGGGATACACCACAAGCTGCCACGCGCACAGCGATGACCCCATCCAGGGTCGGGGGCAGCCCTCAGCGCGCTGTTGTCGCCGCAGCTTCGCGCTCTCTGGCGCGCTGGTATGCCGGACGCTCCTTGAGCCGCGCGACATATGCTTTGAGATCCTGCGAGACATCCTCGGGGAAGCCCGCCCTCTCTGGGATGGACAGGGCGGTGGCGATGAGCATGTCCGCTACGCCGAACCGGCCGCCAACGAGGTATTCGCTGTCCGCGAGCACGTCCGCCATGGCGCCTGCGGCCGCGACGAAGCGCCCCCGTGCCTTGGCGGCGCGATCTGGATCGCTCTCGCGGAAGATCGCGGCCTCGATGAGCGGCGGCTCGAGCTCGGCGGGCGCGAAGCACGACCACTGATAGGCGAGCGCCCTCTCATGCGTGCCCGGCAGCGGCAACAGCTCGGCCTGCGGGTGTAGGTCGGCGAGGTGCAGGCAGATGGCCGTCGACTCGAACACGTAGCCCTCGTCGTCCTCGAGCACGGGCACGCGGCCGAGTGGATGGCGCGCGCGGTGCTCCTCTCCGCTGCCTTCCTCCCAGCTCATGAGCGTCAGCTCGTAGGGCGCCCCGATCTCCTCGAGCGTCCACAGCGCCCGGATCGGACGTCCTGCGTATTCGCGGTGGTAGACCCGAAGCACGCCGGGACCATATCCGCCCGGCCGGTGCCTTGCGTCGCGCCGCTTGCGGGCTCAGACGCCCAGGCCGCGGCACCAGCCGGCGGCTACGCGCGGCGATCATCGGCCGCCACCCGGAGGTCGCCGAACGCGACAGCGCGCAGAGCACCAAGGGCGCGCTCGAAGCTCGACATCACGGCGGTCGATTCGATCAAGGTCACTGAACACGACCACCACAACTTCCCATACGCGACATCTCGCCGCACCACACGGGCAGGATCACAGGCGTCTCACTCGCGCTTTTCGGCGCGTACCGTCTGATCCATGTGTTGGAATCGTAGGCATGAATCCGCCCTATGCTGTGAGGACCTGGCACTACTTGCGCCTGGCACTGGTTGCGCTGGTGCTCGGTCTCGTCGCCGCGGTCCTCTACGAGCATGCGCAGGCGCATTGCTTCCAGACCTCGATAAGCGCCTATTGGTATACGCCGGCGCGGGGCTACTTCGTGGCGATGCTGCTCGGCATGTCGGTGTGCATGGTGTGCCTGCGCGGAAGGCCGGAGGCGGAGGACATCCTGCTCAACTTCGCGGGCATGTTTGCGCCGGTGGTTGCGTTTGCGCCTACGCCGCCGGAATCGGGAACACCCGCCTGCGTCCAGATGGCAAGCGCGGTGCAGGAACGCTCGGCCGACATCGCTAATAATGCGACAGCGATGTTCGCGCTCGGCGGTGCGGTGATCGCGATTGCGATCGTGATGTTCATCGCACGGGGGGAGCGGCCGCGGGGCGCGGGCCTGGCTGCCGGGATCGGCGGCTGCGCGGTGTGGCTGGCGGCACTGCTCGTGTTCGCGTTCGCACGCGACGTGTTCGAAGACGACGCCCACATCACGGCGGCGCCGGCGATGTTCCTCTGCATAGTCGTGGTCGCCTGTATCAACGCCTGGCGCTCGCAGCCACAGCGCAAGGTTATGAACTATCGCAACGCCTACATCGTGATTGCGGTCGGCATGCTCGCGACGATCGTGGCAACCGCCGTGATCGCGATCGCCGGCGGCTTCTCGCATCTGACGATCTGGACTGAGGTGGCCCTGATCGGGCTTTTCGCTGTCTTCTGGGTGCTGCAGACGATCGAGCTGTGGAAGCCGGGACTGCGACAGCCGCTCGCCGCCCAGCTCGCTGAAAGTAGTTAGCGCCAGGCGCGAACTCACCGTCGAGCGGCATCCAGAGCAGGCCCCAGGCCTCTCGGTGTCGGGCGGCGCGAACTGCAGGGTCTGGTCCCCGATGTCTGCGCGTTGGCCGGCGCTATGCGCGGCGATCATCGACCGTAACTCGGAGGTCGCCGACCGCGGCGCCCGCGCTGCTATAAGGAGAAGCTGCGAGGTCAGACGGCCGCCGGGCCCAGTCCGAGGAGTTTGGGCAGTGACGGCCCTCCCACTGCCCAAATCCGTTCATATCGAAGGCAATATCGAACCAACTGGAGTCAACATGCGTAGCCAGAACCCCCGCCTTTGCAGGCATTTTGTGGGAACCAGGCTGCCTGACCTAGCGATTCGGGTCGGCGAGGTCCCCAGTTCGAATCTGGGCGCCCCGATTATAAAAGCCCCGCAAATGCGGGGTTTTTTGTAACCGTTCAGTGGGTGGCCGCTCAGGTGAGTAGCGGGACTGGGTCGCCGCGGGCGTCGGCAGCGATCGCGTTGGTGAGGTAGGCGAACAGCGAGCGGCGCTGTAGGCGGCAGGTGGTGTGTGCTGAGAGTAGGCGCTCGATGCGTCGCTCGCCGCCTTGTGACTGGCTGCCGAGCGAGAGTTTGCGGTAGATGACCGCGCCGCGTAGACCGCGCTCGGCGTGGTTGTTCGTGGGCTCGACACCGTTGTGGGCTGCGAACGTCCACAGCGCCGGCCAGGCCTTCAAGAGGTTGCGCGCCATACCGCGGCAGCGCTTGTTGCGCGCCCTCTTTGCGGCGAAGGCGTGGATGATTGGCTTGTAGGTGCGCTGCAGCGCGCGGACTGTGCGCTTCAGCTCGTCCCGCTCGTCGGTGTGCTGGAAGACCTCCCATGCCCAGAAGACCCGCTCGCACAGGGCAAGCCCGGCCTCGCCGAACTCCTTCTCGGCCGCCAACCCTTCGGCGTGGGCTTGGAAATCGCGCTTGAGATGTGACCAGCACAGCTGGCGGCGGTGCGGCGGCAGATGCGCATAGGCCCACCAGCGATCTGAGGTGACGATCGCCTTGGTGTCGGCCAACAGCTCCTTGGCACGGTCCTCGTGGCGGTCAGAGGCGACCCGAAAGTAGGCGTGGGTGGAATCGAAGAGGCCCCACAGGGCGCGGCGCTGACCGGCGGTCCGCCAGCCGGTCTCGTCCACGTTCAGCGCCGCCACGGCGCGCAGCTGCTGAAGCAGATCGGCGTGTGGCTCGGCAAGCGCCTGCGCCGTCCTTGTGAGGATCGCATCGACGGTGCCCGAGCTGATGCGCGCCCCGAACAGCTCTTCGGTGAGCTCGACGGCGTCTGAGCGGGAGACGCGGTTGCGCACCGAGAGCGTCGTGATCGCCGCCTGCAGGCGGGGGCCGAAGGAGCTGGCAGCCACCTGCGCTGGCAGCTGCGCCCGCGTGGCCTGCCCGCAATGCGGGCAGTGCAACCGCCGGGCGCGGTGCTCTGTCACGGACACCGTGATCGGCGGCAGCTCTTCGACCTGGTGACGCGCGGGCTCGCCCACCGCCACGCGCTCATCGGCAGCGAAGACGTGGCCGCAGCGACAGCGCTCGGGCCAGTGCTCGATCGCCTCATCGACCGCCCACGCTGGCAGCAGCGGCCGGCCGTGACCCTCGTGACCGTCCTGGGCGCCACGCCCACGACCCGAGGGGTCCTTGCCGCGCTTAGCCTTGCTCGGAGAATCGGAGCTCGGCGGACGCGAGGAGTTGCGCGAGCTCTTGTTCAGCTCGCGCTCGAGCTTCTCGACGCGAGCCTCGAGCTGCTGGATGCGCCGATCCATCCGCAGCAGCACCTCGACCACAACCTCACGACCGGCGTCATAAATCGCCTCCGCCTCGGCGCGCTCCACGCCAAGGGATTCGACGCACCGGGGTCATATCCCCCTGACCCACTGAACGCTTACGGTAACCAGGCTCTTTGCAGGACTTTCTTGCCAGTGGTGCTGTCCGACCTGTTCGGTGAGGTCCCCGCTTGTCGCATCGCAGCGTCGCGTGTGCACTGCGAGGCGTGATCCGAGCATCATGGTCAACTTATGTCGCCGTGCCGGCAGCTATGATTCCCCCCCAGTCGCCGCCTCGTGCGGCAGAGGATGAGTACCAACACCACCGTCGAGGTTTACCTCGGCAACCCTATCTCCGTCGCGAGCGAGCGCGAGTTCCTCGCCCGTCTGCAGCAGGATCTGCTCGGACTTGGCGTGTCCGCTCAGATCTTCGCCAACTTCCGTGCGGGCCGCGCGGAGCGGCAGATCGACTTCGTCGTGATCACTGACAGCCGCGTTGTGCAGCTCGAGGAGAAGGTCTTTCCCGGACCCGTCGTGGACGGGCCACCGAACGGGCCGTGGAAGGTTCGCGTCGGCCCGACCACGATCGAGGAGTGGCGCAACCCGCTCGCGCAGGCAATCGATGCCACCTACGCGTTGAGCGACGCGCTGCACGAGTTCGCCGCCACGGCAGGCGCGCCCAGCCCGACCGCTGGAAAGTTCTACCGCGACATCGACTCCGTCGTGTGCGTGTACCCGTCGCTGCACGACGGCTCTAGCGTCCAGCGCCGAGCGCACGTAAGCGTGCTCGGCTATGGCGAGCTGGTCGAGCGGCTGCAGACGCCCGGCCCAGTGCTGCGATGGTCACAGGAGGACTGGGATGGGTTCCGCCGCCATCTCAACCTCTACCGCGAGGAGGAGGACTCGCCGGAGGCGCTGGTCCGCCACGCCGGCACCGCCGCCGTGGACACCTACCTCGGCCTCTTCCTTCGGGAGCACGCGGACCTCCCGCCGCTGGTGCCGACCGGCGTACATGTCGACGGACAGCAAGCACCGCGCCCCGACATCCCTAGCCTCGCCGCCGGCGGGCGCGCCGTGCTCCTAACCGGCGGCTCCGGTCTTGGCAAGACGCTGTGGGCGCGACACGCAGCTGTCGAGCTCGCCCGCGCCGGTCACGTGCCGATCTGGCTGGCCGCCGAGGTGTGCGAGGAGTCGTTCAAGACCGCGGTCGCACGAGCCGTCGCCCCCTACACGACGCTCCCTCCCAACGATCTGCTTCGGGCCGCGGACGTCGCCGGCCGCGCTGCCGTGTTCGTCGTCGACGATTTGAGCAAAGCGCCCGAGCGGATCCGCCGCGCGCTCGTCGCCGGCGCGAAGACCGCGCGGTTGCGCACCCCGAGCCGCGGCGTCATCATCACCGCCCAGTCGGCGCCAGAAGCGGCCGCGCTGCCCGACCTGTTGGACGTCGAGCTTCAGCTTCCGCAGACGGAGGAGCGCCTCGCTGTTCTCGACGCCTACGGGCACGCGGTGATCATCGACCGCTGCGATCCGTTCACCACGCCCCTGGAGCTTGCGCTCGCCGCCGACTGCGCAACGGTGCTGCCCGATGAGACGACCAGAACCGAGCTGCTCGACATCTACGTCGACCGCGTCCTGGACGGCGATGAGCGTCGGCGCGCGGCGCTGCGCGCGCTCGCCCAGCGCATGCACGACGAGCTCGTCCCGTCCCTGCCCCGGCCGGATGTCAACCGCATGCTGCGCCGCGACCACGGTCTCGACGGCGAACAGCTCGGAGTGCTGCTCACAAGCCCGCTCGTCCGTGTCGCGCACGGGCGGGTGTCCTTCGCGCATGAGCGCTACGAGCGCTTCCTAGCTGCCGAAGCGGTGATCGCCGAACCAGATGCCGCCCGCCTCGCTCGCATCCTGAACGAACCTACTTGTGCGCATCTGCGTGCCGACGCGTTCGCGCTGGAGAGCGACGAGGCTCGCCTCACCACGATCCTGTCGGCGTGCGAGGACCCGGACGTGTTGATAGCCGCCGTCATGGGGGAGCTCGGCCCGCTCGCTGAACGCATAGCGGACGCGCTGCTCTGTGACGCGATCGCGGTGGCGTGCGCGCGCACCACGCAGCTCGGGATCACGTTCACGCCCGTCGCCGGCCCCGCGTTCATGGGGCGCTGGACGCTGCCTGAGCCGACGAACGCGGCGACCGATGCGCAACTGACCGCGGTCGGCCGCCTGCTCGTGCGGGGGCGCTACCTCGACGGTGTGCTGCGACTACTCGAGCACACCGACGAGTTGTGCGCCGCTGCGCTCGACGGGACGCAGGAGAGCATCCCGGGTCTCGCCGACCAGATCTTCGCCAGCACGTACGCGCTGCGCGGCCCTCGCGGACTACCCGCCCAGACGGTCATGAACGCCGCGACCGACCGTGTACGGAACATGGGGTCCTCGCACGCGCACGCCACCGCTGTCGCGCTCCTGCAACGCCAGCCGCAGCCCGGGCTCGGGGCGCTCTATCTCGCCGCCGAGCTTCTCCACACCCCGCACGCGCCGGCGGACGAGCTGCCCGAGGTGATCGTCCGCTGCCTCGCCGCCGGCCGCTACCACCTGCGACTCGTCGGCCTTGGGATTGCCCACGACCACGGTCGGCGCCTCGACGAACACCAGCGCGCACGAGTCCTCGACGCCGTCGAGTCGCTGCCCACGAACGACCTGATGCTCAACGGCATGATTGTCGAGGCGCTGTCTGCTCTCGGTGGCATCGAGCCTGCACGGAGCCTTGAGGACATCGCCGAGGAGATCCGCATCGTCCTGAGCATGGCCGGCGACCCAACGGCGCTGCGAATGGCGCGCGGGATCGTCTCCGCGCAGTTTGAGACCGAAGCCATCGGCCCCTACTACGAGGCGGTCAGCACCCTCGATGAGACAGACCGACAGCAGCTGCTCACGATGGCGCTGCGCGGCAGCGAGACCGGCATGTATGACGACTGGATCATGAGCCAGTTCAAAGATCTCTCAAGCCCCATCGTGCGCAGCGCCGTCACACAGCACATCGCCCAAGCCGACCCGTCCAAGTGGATGATGTCCTCGGACAGCATGCGCGCGATCGTCGCGGCTCTGCGACTGCTCGTCGCCGACGGCCAGCCGCTTCCCGACCCCATTGACGGCGGCAGCAGCGACCCAGCCTGGCGCGCCGGGCTGACGGTCATCCTCGACGCTGTCCGCGAACGCGAACTCAGCAGCGGCGAGCGCCGCGCAGCCGAGGAGGCGTGGGCGACACTCACCGTCGATGAGCGTGACGCCCTTGCCGGGTTTCTGTCGAGTCTGCACGACGCTC
This sequence comes from uncultured Solirubrobacterales bacterium, assembly GCA_963703395.1. Classification (GTDB taxonomy): domain Bacteria; phylum Actinomycetota; class Thermoleophilia; order Solirubrobacterales; family Solirubrobacteraceae; genus Palsa-744. Next base: position 3,924,937 of record OY969817.1, read on the forward strand.
GCTGGTTCGACGAGCAGGCCATCCACGACCTTGTCCTCGCCGCGATGCCGCCGTTGGGCGTCGAGGCGCTCACGTGGAGCCTCGAGCATCCCGATCAACTCCGCACCGCATTCGGGAACACGTGGGACGTGCGACACCACATCGTTCGCGTGTTGGCTGAACGAGGGGACCGCCGAGCTGCTCAGGCGTTGCGACGCTTTACCCAGGACCCCGATATTGGAGAAGAGGTCGCGGTGGCGGTGCGAGCGATCGAGACGCGCGTAAACGCGTAGGCTCGCGCGGCGCGGCGCCGACCTGGAGGATGACCTGCTCTACCGCTGCTCGGCTGACTCTTCGGCCTGCTCCTCGCCGAGTGTCCAATCGTGGCCTCGACGAGCGCCTTGAGCGCTTCGCGCTCTTCGGGGCTGCGGCGCATCATGTGCGCGTAGACGCGCAGCGTGAACGCGGGGTCGGTGTGGCCGAGCTGGTGCATGACGTAGGTGGGGTCCTTGCCGATCGCGAAGAGCACCGAGGCGAAGGTGTGCCTGAGCTTGTGGGGGGTGATTCCGTTGGGGAGTGGCTGGCTGCCGCGCTGGGCGAGCAGCTGTTCGGCTCGGGTGACGACTGGGGTGACGACGCGTTGGCGGAGGTTGTGGCGGTTGCGGGCGTTGCCGTGGCGGGTGGTGAGGATCGGGTCGTTGGGGCCGGTGGTGTTGGCGGCCTTGTGCTCGGTCAGGATCTCGCGCAGCAAAGGGAGCATGTCGATCTCGCGGATACCGGCGTCGGTCTTGTCGCGTCCGATCTCGATCCGTCCGTTCGCGAGGTCCTGGTCGCGGCCGAGCAGCGCCCCGGCCGAGGAGGCCCGTGGTCCGTCGAGCATCAATAGCGCGATCGCAGCGCGGCGTCCGGTGGTTCTCGATTTCGGGTCGCGGTCGAGCTCGCCGGCGGCCTCGAGCATCACCGCGATGTGCTCGGCGCTGTCCAGATACACAGGACGGGGTTTTGTGACCTTCAGCCTGCGGCGCTTGCCCTTCGCGGGGTTGGCCGGGATCAGGTCGTGCTCGACGGCGACCTCGAGGATCTGTGCGAGCAGGAACAGGTGCATGTTGATCGAGCGGTTCGACAGCGGCCGCTCGTTGCGCTGGTAGCTGCGGCCGCGCCCGTCGACGACGACTACCCTCCGTGCCTTGCCTTCCGCGGCGGCTGCCGTTAGGCGCGCTGCCTCGCTGACCTTCTCTTGGCGGTAGCGGTCGACCTCGCTGATCGTGATCTGCGAGAGCGTGTGCTCGGCGAAGAACGGCAACAGGTGTTTGGTGAGATCGTTGCGGTAGCTGCGCGCGGTGTTGGCCGCGAGCTCGGGCCGCTTGGCGGCGAACCACTCGGAGGCGAACTCGTGAAACAGAGGATCGTTCTCCGCCCTGGCGGGCTCTGGCCGGGGCGGCTGCCAGGTGCCGAGGTCGATGTCGCGCAGCATGATCTGCAGCTCGCGTTCGGCCCGCCGTAGGGTCCAGCCGTCCTCGGGGCGTCCGAGCGTGATGTACTCGCGTTTGCCGTAGGCCCATACCCGCAGCGCAAAGCTGCGCTGCCCCTTACCGGGCTTCAGCACCTGCCCGGTGGCCGGACGACCGCCCATCAGCGCGGCCTGCCGGGCACAGCCACCGACCGGCGGTTTCCTGGGAGCTCGAACGGGCATGAGAGCCAGTATCCAGCCCCGGATGTATGCCGTGGCGTACTGCGAACGAGAAGACGGCCTGTTCTACGCATCACGGCCCTCGATCGGGAGTAGCTCGACACCGGTCGAGGTGCGCCGGCCCCGCCGGCGGCGCTGCGGCCGGGCTCGACGGGGCGCCGAGATCGGCTGGCGCAGCTGTGCGGCTGCCTGCAGGTACTCGTCCACGCGCGATGGCCAGAACCCGAGTCGTGGCCTTGACCCAGACCCGAGCCTGACCGCGCCGAGCTCGCCCGCGTGTTCGTAGACCCACCAGCGCGAGCGGCCTGTCCTACGCGCGATCTCGCGGGTGTCGACGAGTCCCCCATGCTGGTCGGGAGTCGGGTCGGCGAGCCGCTCAGCGAGCTGCTCGCGGGTCGCTCCGAGCCGATCGGCGAGCCGCTCGATCAGCAGCGGGGGGAGCCGCTCGATCAGCAGTGGGGCGAGCTTGTCAATCAGCAGCGGGCTGAGCTTGTCGGCCAGCAGCGGGGTGAGTTCGTCGATCAGCCGCTCGTCGACCATGGTGTGTCGGGCGACCTGCTCGGCCCGAGACCCCTTCTCGTGGCTGGCGCGCCGGTTGCGGTGCTCGAAAAAATCGGACGTTGAGGTCATGTTGAGTTGTTTGTTGGGAGGCGGCGGCCGGATGCCTTCTAATCGCCCGCGCGAGCAGGAGCCGGGCTGCACACGCGGCACCCGGCCTGTGCCACTGCGGTCCCAGGTCGGGCCGGGCCTTTGGCGAGGGTGCGCGAGCAGCTGCTCGCGAACGGGATCACGGCCCGGGCGGATCGTCAACGGAACACGGGGCCCGATCCAGGAGATGCGCCTCACCGACACCATGGGTACCAGTGCTGATGCTCGCCGAGACCGAGTCCCGCCCGGGCCGGCCGATCGCTTCGCGTTTGCTCAGTCGGTGAGCCGCGTGTCGAGCTCTGTCCGGAGCTCGAGGTCGGGGCAGCCGTCGAACACCGCGTCGTGAGCGACGAGCGGGATGCGCCAGCGGATCGCCGTCGCCGCGATCCACAGATCGGCGTTGTGGCCTCGCTGGTGCAGGCCGTGCCCCGTCTGCCGGCACTCGTTTCGCAGCTGGGCGACGGCCTCGATCGTGTCGATGTCAACCGGAAGGACGCGCGCGCGTGCGATCAGACGAGAGAGGCGCTCCATCCGGGCCGAGCCCCAGCCGGCGCTGAGCGCGCCATAGCGAGCCTCGGCTACCGTCTGCGGAGCGACCGCGATGCGCTGCCCGAACAGGTGCTTCGCATAGTTTGTAGCGAGCGGGGAGCGCTCCCGCAGGCGGGCGGTGAAAACGTTCGTGTCGACGAGAACGGTTGCGATCACTCGTTGAGCGCCGCCGCGAACACATCCCACTCCTCGTCGGTCACGTCGGGGATGTCGAAGTGCTCGTCCGCGTCGAGCGGCGCGACATCGGCCATCAGCTCCTCCAGCGAGGGAGGAGCCCAGAACTGGGCGTTTGCCCGCTCGATCTGATCGTTGCTCGCGGCTGGCTCTGGCATCACGTGACCTCCAGACCAAGTCTAGGCGGTTCTGGCGACACAAAACGCCTGGGCCGCAGCTCTTGGTGTCACTAGGGATATAGCGGGAGCTCGCCGAGGAGCCTTCTCACGGCGTCGGTCTTCTCTGGTTGCCTGCTGCGGCGTGGCTTGGCGTAGTACGGCACCGGCATCGGCAGCGGTGGGGGATCGGCGACGCTCCCGGTCGAGGTACTGGCGCACTTGCGCGGGATGGAAACCAAGCCGGGGCGATGATCCAGAGCCCAGCGGCACGGCGCCGAGGTCGCCCGCGTGGTCATAGACCCACCCGCCTGACATGCCGGTCATGCGCGCGACCTCGCTCGCGTTTATGAGCCCCTCGGGTCGCCCGGACGTCGCTCCCAGGTGCGGTGCCAAGCGCTCGAGAACCCGATCCGCCAGCCGATCGGCGAGCCGATCCAACAGCTCATCGTCGCCCGCGAGCGCGTCGAGCGTCACGGCTCACGTGTGCCCGACGGGTTAGCGGGGCTACCCCCGGTGCCGCCGCAGCTCTCCCGGGTCATCTGGTGGACGGATGCCGCCACTCGCTCACACGCCGATCCTTCGCCGAGATCATTGGGAGCTGGAGTAGCCGTGCAGTTGTCGGGGGGATGGTCACGAGCTGAATGGTCGGCTGTCGGAATATGGACCACTCAGCCCGATCATTTCCTTCGTCGTTTGGGATGCCTATCAGCCAATTGACGGATGCGCCGATGTGTGTTGGGCGACGATCGAAGGACCGCCTATGGTCGAGGCCGCCGCTCCGCGGTCGCGCGCGGTGCGTGGTCGACTTGTCTCGTGGCCGGCTCGGGGGCGGCGATTTGGCAGCAGGTCGCTGCAACATTTCGCTGCGATAGCGCAGCAGAGCGCTGCGGCATTCAGCGATTGCGGGTCTGTTGGCGGTCGCTGTGCCAGCGAGCTGCCGTGGGGGTAGCTTGCGGTGGCGCGGCCTTCATGGCTCAGTGGCGCCAGCCGATCGAGTCCAGCGCCGCGCGCATCGCATCCAGGAACCGGCGCTGCTGGCCGCTGCCGGGGAACGGGACGCGTTGATCCACGACGTGTAAGTCGGCGGCTTGTAGCGGCTGCTGGGTGAGATCGCACACGTTGGCCTTGATCGTGATGACGTGGCGCGGAGCCAGCGCCACCGCGCGGGCGACGAGATCGGGCACATAGCCCTTGAGGGTCTCTCCGGGCTCCTTCGGGTCGGCTTGAGATCGATGAGGAACACACGGCGGTCGGCCAGGCGCCGCAGCTCGCTGGGCTTCTCAGAGCGCGAGGGCTCGATCGCGAGAATCGCGCGAACTACATGGCGGAACAGGCTGTCGTGACCAGGTACGTGCTCGAAATAGAAGTAGCGGTCCGGGGAAGAGGGCGCGCCTCTGCGACGAGGAGTAGCTCCACCGGATCGGGCTTGTACTTTGCCGCTGCGGCGTCCCGTCGCTGTAGGGCTCGTGTCGCCGAAGTCATGTTGCTGGATTGTGCGGTAGAACGGAGGAACGCGCGGTGCGACGTCGGAGGAGTGGGCGAACTCCGATCGTCGGTTTCGCGATATAGATGGTTTGGATACTGCATGACTGCTAGCTTCCCCAACCCCGCAGAGCTCGGTGAGCGGATCGCACGGAGTCAGGTCGAGCCTAACCTCACGATTGCCGACTTGATCGCCGCACTTCTGGCTGACAGGAAGCGCTTGGACGCTTATGAAGATGTGGAGGATCTCGCGATCAAGGCGTACGAGAATCCCGGGTCCGACGCTGGCGCCCTGGCCGAGCGGATGCTCCCAATCCGGAATGAGATCGCACATGAGCTCTGGTCAAGAGATCTGCTGGTCGCCATCGAGATCATCGACCATCTGCTGTTCAAGGCTCTCAAGCACCCGGCCAACGGACCCCCGGTTCGGCAGGTTCTCGAGGTGCTCAGGGATGCGCGCGTAGAGGCGGCGGGATTCGTTGTATTCGCTGTGCATTCTCTCGGGCTCGAGAGCGTGCACCTGGACGCTCTACGAACGGGCATCGAGCTCATCAAAGCCGACTGGGGCGTCGCGCTTAGCTCCCAGACCAACAGTCTGGATAACACGATTGCCCTTCTTGAGAGGGTCCGGCAGGAATTTGGAGTCAACGGTGTGGTCCCTCGAGAGTCGATCAGGCATTGGCGACGATCGCGCCATACCGAGTGGCTTGAGCGCAATCCATTGCTCTGCGTCCGCGTCGCCGAGGCAGCTGGCACCTACTATGGCAACGAGGCATTGCTGCTGTCTCGATTGCAAGCTGCAACCGCGCTCATAGCCATGGTGGCCGCACTACAGCCTCCGCGTCAGTCAAACGACAGGCCGACGATGAGCACCTGGGTCATCAATAATCAGCAGACCCTCAACATCCACCATTATCTCGTCCTGTCTCCCGGCCGCTCGGCCACTGACGAATTTGACGGTGACTGCGTGCCTATCAGTCGTGGGCGCCCGGACATCGTCGCGATGAGTGAGATGCGAATTGACATTGACCCTGCGTACTGGGAAGCTCACCCTCTGGAGGGAGACCAGGTTCAGCAGAAGGTCTGGGCTGTCTACCGCGGATACCTACGTTACGGGTTCGATCCTGACCGTGCCGACGAGCTGGCCCGCGCGGCCCGCCGTCGCTTCGAGTCGCTGACGTACTTCCAGCGGTCGTTTTCGGGACAGGGCTGGAGGGACATTATTTCCCTCTCGACTGCCTTCGAGTTGCTACTGCACGACCACTCGGCGGCCAATACCTCGAAGCGCATTCGCAATACGATCAAGAGCTTGTTCGGCGGGTCTGCTGAGGGTGCACAACATGCAAAGGCGTTCGGCCAAGTCTACGATGCGCGTAACAAGATCGTCCACGATGGCATACGCAACCCGCACCTTGATCTGGATGGCTCGCGCCGCGCCTACGTGTCAGCTTTCATTAAGTATGTCGGGACTGCACCGATCGAATAGCCTCGGATGTTGTGACCGGCAGATGTACGGTCGCACTCCAACGAGCGCTCGTGGGCTCACCACCTGTGGTCAATGCTTGTCGATCTATGGGAGTCGGCACGAACAGCTCGGACAGGGTGGCTGGCGCCAGCGCGCTACCAGCGATGGCCTGCTGATCCGCCTGCGTCCCGGTAGGTGCGTACGCTCAGACGCGGATGTCCAGCCACTCATCAGCCAGCGATTTGCTGTCTTCGACCGACTATGGACTCTGTGATAAGTGTGAGCGAGGAACGTGACCTCCGTAGGGCAAGCCGGGCTTTCATAGCGGAGGCGTTCGACGCTCTTAGGGCGGAGAACGTAATCCCGACACCAGTTTTCCACCCGTATATCGCCATCGGACGCGATTACTTTGGCGACAGCATCAGGGCGCTCTCCGCATATCCAACGCTTGAGGCACAACTCGACGAGGCCCACCCGGAGCGCTTCGCCGATCCGCTCAAGCGCCACCATTCAGAGTTTGCTTCGACCTATATGTTCAGCTTGATTGAGGCCTGCGTAGCCCGTTGCGCACAGGCGGGCAGCTTCGACTCCGAGAGCACTGCCGCAAGCTCCATCTGCCCCTCGGTGCTCAGCCCAGGCGCCTCACCGCGGTCGATGCGCTCCTGCTTCAGCCAGCCATAGATTACCGCCTCGCTCATCCCAAACGTCTCGGCGAGCTGCGCGACCCGCGTCCCGGAGCGAGCGAGCTCGACAACCTGCTTGCGCACCTCGACTGGATACCTGCTGGGCATTGCTTCCTTCTCGCTAAACGCCGGAGGATTCCAGAAACACAACTCCACTAAACCCGGGGCAGATCAAAGTCTCCGCCAAACACAGGATGGCTCAGACGGCGATGCTGGTGGCGCCTAGCGTCAGTGGACGTGAATACACACGGCCAGAAGAAAGTGCCGCCGGAGAACGACGGGGTGGCGAGGATGGACTTGACGGTTATGGGTGGCGTGGGCAACTTGCGAGGCGCCACCCGAGTCCTCGCGGGTGCCGCCTGCCCAGGTGCCCGTGGAGGGGACGGGCGACCTATGTTGACGGCAGCCTGGCGCCGTCACGCTCCCTGGGGTCGCCGGTCAGAGGGTGGGCCGGGCGTCCATGAGGCGTCCCTGGCGCTGGATGCCCGGCCCACCCACGGTTCATTTGCAGAAGAGACGCTACGCCGGCCTTGGGCATGTAATCGATCCTCCTGCGCAGATATGGCAACTGGCGCAGCCGGCGCGGCGATCTTGGAGATGTACGGGCTCGCGCTTCTGTGCTTTCCAGGCTCCAACGCCTACATCCCCACAGGTACAGGCGTTGGTAGGCCATCATCGGGGCGATCTCCCTCAGTCTCGGTGACGGTGATGGTGGCCGCGGCACGCGCGGTCGAGACCGCCAGGGAAGGAGGGGTCCTCGGGGGAGACGAGGCCCCCCTTCCTTACTCCTGCGAGACGCACGAGGCAGTAGGACATCGCGGTGGCCGCCGATTGGCTTGACGAAGGACGCGAGACGGGGACTTGATGCCGCGCACAGCGCCACCCGTATCTCCGCTGCCCGACGGTAGGCAGCCGATACCCAGCCTGCGCGAACCGCGCTACTCGCAGTCGCTTGAGCGGGGACTCGCGATCCTGCATTGCTTCACGCCCGAGAAGCCCGTGCGGGGCATTGCGGACATCGCCGACGAGCTGGGTATGAGCCGCTCGACCACGCACAGGTACGTGATCACGCTGGTCGCTCTTGGCTATCTCGAGCAGGGGGCCGCGCGCAAGTACCGCCTCGGTCTTCGTGTCACCGATCTGGGGATGGCTGCGCTCAACTCGACCGGATTGCGCGAGCATTCCCATCCTTACTTGGAGGAGCTGCGGCAGCGCACCAGCTACACGGTCAATCTTTCCGTGCTCGACGGGGAGGACATCCTGTATGTGGACCGCGCGCGCAGTTTCCGTCGCGGCCAGAACAAGATCGACCTCAACCTGCACCCTGGCTCGCGCCTGCCCGCGTACTGCACTTCGATGGGCAAGCTGCTGATGGCGCACCTATCCGAGCCCCAACGGTGCGACCTGCTCGCCGAGGTCAAGCTCACCAAGCGTGGCCCAAACACAATCATGAGCAAAAAGGCGCTACGCGATGAGCTCGATGAGGTGCTTAGCGCGGGTTTCGCCACCAACGACGAAGAGTTGGCCCCTGAACTTCACTCGATCGCTGTGCCTGTGCGCAACGAGACTCGCGAGGTGGTTGCCGCAGTCAACATGGCGGCTCATTCGTCGATGATCTCGCTCGAGGAGCTCATCGATGCGCTCGGCCCGCACCTCGTCTCCACAGCTGACCGGATCTCCGCTCGCCTCGGCTACCGGCGCGACGACGAGACATCCCACATGAGAAGCCAAATCCCACCTTCAGCTGTCGAGGACTCGAAAACAGCATGAGCGACACGGTCATCGTGACGGCTGTCCTCGTGCGGCATCTGCGCAGTGGGCTGCGCACTCCGTTTGGCTTCGCGGCCCAACGCATCGCGACACTCATGCTCGACTTCGAAGATGAGCCGCCTGCTGATGAATATGAACGGGCAGAGAAGGACTTCGATGCCGCACGTGGGCTCCTTAGCGACATCCCACCTACGGGCGATCAACCGCCAGCGGAGATCGAACTCGATCTAAGTTCCAACGCGCTGCTTGTACTTAAGGCGCTTGAAGGACAGCACAACGCAGAGACTGATCGCCTAGAGGAGGCCTCGTTCTACGGTCCGAATCGTGACGCTGCTTGTGAGGAGGTCCAAGCACTCGGGGACCTTGTGAGGGAGGTGAAGATGCACGTCCTACAGACGGCCGGACACCCGGCAGCGCACTTTCCGGAGGAGTCGCACTCTGGAATAGGCAAGCACGTGCAGCGACGGCGATCAGTACGAACGCGACAGAACAGCCGACCCCGACGCTAAAGGATGGAGGCTCCAGCGATGTCTGCAGACGGAACCGGGATCGCCTTGCTTGGAACCCAGGAACGTGACCAGCCCACCGAGAGGGTTCGTGTTTGGGCCTGCTGCGGGCACTTGTATGAACCACTTCGGGAACGGCGCGGTGGCTCGGCCGAGGGCGACCTGGCGCTGGCTGATTCGCACACCCGAACCCCCTCGATGGCGGGGGCGCGATGGTTAGGGAGCACGTTCCCGGTGCAGTGACGACTGCAATGTTTTCCGAACGCTCTAGCCACAGGAAGCAGCCGGCTCCGTCGAGGAGTCTTGACCCGCATGCGTGGCTTGTTCCGTCATCCAGTGTCTCATAACGCGACAGCGCCAGCTGGCGCTGCAGCTGCTTGGCCGAGATCCCCGGATGATGCGTAGCGACCAGGTAGGCCGCCCAGAACCACGTGCGTAGCGGCGTGCGCGTAGCGTGCATCACCGTCCCCGCCGTCACCGACGTCTGCAGGTCACAATCCGAGCACTGCCACAGATGCCGGCGCTCCAGCACCCACACCCGCCGGCCGCCGCAACCGGGGCACACGAACCCCTCAGGCCAGCGACAAGCCGCCAGATACTCAAGGCACGCGGCCTCAGATGCGAAACGGTCTTGGAACTCCATGATCGATCGCGGAAAGTCTGGCCGACCCACCGGCGCACCGTACAACCACTACCTGACGGAACCGGATACGCACTACTCAGGTAGCCCCCGCGGATCGGCTCCTGCCACGCCATCCGGGACAATCAGGCGGCGCCGAGCACCACATTGGCGCCCCGGCCGGGGCTCAGCGTGATGGAGCGGCGGCGGGCGCGCTCCGGCCGCTCCGCGCTGCCGAGCAGCCGGTGACGGCGGAGCACCTCGCGCACGACGATGTGCATCTCGAGCATGGCGAAGCTGGCGCCCAGGCAGCGGCGGCGCCCGCCGCCGAAGGGCAGCCACGTGTAGGTGAGCCGCCCTGGGTTCCGGGGAGACGGTGATCTGCCCCGGGTTTAGTGGAGTTGTTGATCTGACCTGGCTTTCTTGGAGTCGGTGATCTGCCCCGGGTTTAGTGGAGTTGTGTTTCTGGAATCCTCCGGCGTTTAGCGAGGAGGAAGCAATGCCCAGCAGGTATCCAGTCGAGGTGCGCAAGCAGGTTGTCGAGCTCGCTCGCTCCGGGACGCGGGTCGCGCAGCGGTCGCGTCCCACCAGCCGGGGGATTTGAAGTTGCGGGCGTAGCCTCCGCTTTGTCCTGAGAAGACCAAGCGATGGAGGTACGCCCGCATGGAGAAGGTAGCCCCGAGCGAGAGGTTTCGCTCAGAACTGGATGAGGTCCTGGCCGGTGTCGGCGAGGAGCAAGACCCGATCGAGACGGTCGGCCGGTTGGGTGCGCGGCTGATCCTGCAGCAGGCGCTGGAGGACGAGGTCAGTGAGTTCCTCGGCCGCCGCCGCTATGAGCGCCGCGATGAGACGGTCAGTCACCGCAACGGCCACGAACCGAAGACGGTCAAGACGACGAGCGGCGCTATGCGCCTGGAGCGCCCGAGGATCCGGGATGCGGGCAAGCTCGGGTTCGAGAGCCGGATCCTCGGCAAGGGCGTCACCCGCACGCACGCGCTGGAGTCGCTGGTAATCAGTGGCTTCCTGCGGGGCCTGTCAACCCGCGACGTGGAGGCCGCCCTGGAGGAGGTCTTCGAGGAGCCGATTGCGTCCAAGAGCACCGTCTCTCGGATCTGTGAGGACACCCGGGAGCGATACCGCCAGTGGTGCCGCAGGCGCCTTGAGCAGCACGACATCGTTTACTGCTTCTTGGACGCGATCTACCTGAAGCTCCGCCCCGACGACACACCATCGGAGGGTGTTCTGGTGTGCTGGGGCGTGACGCTTGAGGGCCGCAAGATCCTGCTCGGATTGGCGTTGGGGAGCCGCGAGAGCTATGACGCGTGGCTCGCGTTCGGCCGCGACATGATCAACCGGGGGCTCCGCTCCCCGGCGCTCGTGGTCGCCGATGGGGCACCTGGGATCTGGAAGGCCGTACGTGAGCTCTGGCCGCACGCGCTGGAGCAGCGCTGCACCGTCCATGTGCTGAGGAACGTCACGGGCAAGCTGCCGGAGCGCCACCACCAGGAGGTCAAGGCGCGCTGGTGGAAAGCGTTCGATGAGGCCCGCTCCCCAGGCGAGGCGACCAGCGAGCTGCAGGGCATCATCGCCGACTACCGCACGGCGTATCCCTCGGCGATGGAGGTCATCGAAACGGACCTGCCGGCCCTTGTTACGCATCTACGGTTCCCCTCCGAGCATCGCAAGCGGATCAGGACCACGAATCTCCTGGAGAGAACGTTCGTGGAGGTCCGCCGGCGTACCAAGGTCATCGGCCGGTTCCCTGGCGAGACCTCAGCGCTGTCTTTGATCTGGGCCGTGCTCGAGCTCTCATCCCGCGGGTGGCGCGGGGTAAAGATGAACCCCAAGACCGTCACTGAGATCGAACGGCTGCGCCGTCAACTGCGCGAGGACCCAGCCCCACCCGTGACCGACGACACCGAGGAGGTGATCGCCGCATAAGATCCCCAGCCAGCGGAGCTACGCCTCGGTGAATTCACCCGGGAAAAGGGACGCGACCCGCGCAGCTCGCCGAGACGTTTGGGATGAGAGAGGCGGTGATCTATGGCTGGCTGAAGCAGGAGCGCATCGACCGCGGTGAGGCGCCTGGGCTGAGCACCGAGGGGCAGATGGAGCTTGCGGCTGCTAAGAGGCGTATCCGCCAGCTCGAGACTGAACTCGCGGTCTCCCGGAAGGTCAATGAGGTGTTCCTGGAGCAGAACCTGCCCCCAAAAGCCTCTTCCCGGTGATCGCCTCCCTGACCGGGCAGGGGTTTGACGTGCAGCGGGCCTGCTTGATGCTCGGCGTGTCGGTCTCTGGCTACTACGACTGGAAGGTACGTCCACCGTCCGCCCGGACACTGAGACATGCCTGGCTTGCTGGTGAGATCGCACAGGTGCACAAGGACTCCGGCGGCACCTACGGGACGCTGCGTGTGACTGCCGAGATGAGGTACGGCCGTGGGATCCACGTCGGCAAGGAGCAGGTCATCTGCTGATGAGACGCCTGGGGATCTATGGGCTACCGAGGCGCCGGCTGCCGCGGGGTGCGAGGGTCGGCAAGGGCAGCTCGCTGGACCTGGTGCGTCAACGCTTCACTGCCGAGGGGCCTGACCGGCTGTGGATGACAGACATCACCGAGCACCCGACCAGGGAGGGCAAGATCTACTGCTGTGCGGTCATCGACGCGTTCTCACGCATGGTCGTTGGCTGGTCGATCGACAGCCGCCAGACCGGGCTGCTGGTCACGAACGCGCTCGGCATGGCGTTGAACCGCAGAGCGCCGAGAGAGGGCGGGATCATACATTCCGATCAGGGGGTGCAGTTCGCGTCCTGGGTGTTCAGCCAGAAGGTCACAGAGGCCGGCCTCGCGCCGTCCGTGGGTGCTGTCGGTGCCCCGTTCGACAATGCGATGGTCGAGGCGTTCTGGGCCCGCATGCAGGTCGAGCTGCTCAACCGCCGAAGATGGAAGACACGTGTCGAGCTCGCCGCTGCGATCCATGACTACATCGAGATCTGGCACAACACCAAAAGACGCCACAGCGCCCTGAACATGCTCACACCCAGCGAATACGAGAACCAACACCAACAACAACAGATCGCCGCCTGATTCCAGAACACCGACTCCAAGAAAGCCAGGTCAGATCAAAGTCGCCGCCAAACACAGGATGGCTCAATCTTCGACCGGATTCGCTTGGCGCTCCTCCCTGATCTCCATAACGAAGAAGGGTAGGCGGTACCCAGGCGACTTGTGTTCACAGTCCTCCGAAGTTGCCGACGCGACCGAGTGCCCGCGAACCGCGGGCCGCTTGCACATCGTTTTCGCCTAGCGCTTGCGGGTGCCTGCGTTGGCTCTTGGGCACAGCAATCGCACAGCCCAACTGGGCCGTGCATCTAGTCTGTGCGCGATCCTTGCGGGTTGTTGCGGGTGCAACTGACGGCTGTCGGCGATGCTCGCGTCGGGCCGGGCGGCTTGGGACGTTGGGGCGTCAGCGCGAGGCGTTGGTGGCCTGGATTTGCTCGGCGCGGGTGTGGATGTCGGAGGGTTGGACGCCGAGGGCGTTGGCGATCTTGATGACGCTGGTGAGGCTGGGGTTGCGCTCTCCGCGCTCCATGCCGCGCAACCGGATCGTCGTCGCTGAGCAGTTCAACGCGGCGACGCGGCGGTTCGACACGCCGAAGAACCACCTACGCCGCGAGGCGCCGCTGACCGCACACACCCGCTCCGCGCTCCTTGGCCTGCCGCGTGAGGGAGATTTCTGCTTCGTCTCGCTGCGCGGCGAGCACTGGACCCCAAGCTCCCGCGCCTACCACTGGAAGGCCGTCAGGGCCGCCGCTGGATGGGACGGCAGCCTCTACCTCGCCACCCGTCATTTCGCCGGCTGGTACATGGTCAACGAGCTGGAGATGCCCTCCGAGGATGTTGCGATCGCTCTCGGCCACCAGGACGGCGGGAATCTCGTCCGACGCCTCTACGGCCACCGCGACAAGGGCCGCGCACTCGACCGCATCGTCAACGCCTACGCTGATGCCGCGACGGGCGCCGTGCGAGAGAACCGTCCCAGGCGATCGGGATCATCAACGGTCATGCCGGCGCAGCAGAGCTTGTTCGGAGGCACTTATGTCTGACATAAGTGCTAATGTATCCCAGAAGCGCGTGCGGTTCGCGCGCTCGGCCACCAAGCACCGCATATCCAAGGAACGCATCCGGCATGTCATCTCACATTGCGGCCTCGCCTTCGAGGAGCCAGCGCCACAGGCGTCCGAAGCAGACGACGAAAGGTTGGTCGTCCTCGGCGATGACGCCGACGGCAAGGAACTCGAGGTGATGGCAGTAGAAGGACCGAAAGGCGAACTGATCGTGATCCACGCGATGGAGCTACGCGAGAAGTACAGGGCTCAATACGAGGAGGCCAGGCAGTGGCGACTTTGAGAACACGAAGCGGAACCAAGCTGACCAAGAAAATTGTCGATGCGCTCGCAGAGGAGGCGGAGCGTGGCTATGACTTGACGAAGGCCAAGCGTGTCCGCATGGGCCGCCCCGCCCTCGGAGACGGCGGTGTCTCGCCGCGCGTCCAGGTGCGCGTCGATCCCGACCTCGCCAAGGCCCTACGCGCTCGCGCCCGCAAGGAGCATCGCTCCGTCAGCGAGATCGCCCGCGTCGCGCTACGCGAATACGTTGATCGAGCAGCCTGACGCTCGCGGACAGACAGCTACAATCCGCCGTACTCACCCGGCCCCGTCGTGGGCCGGGTCTTTCGTTAAAGACGCGCCCAGCGCGAGCGGCCCGCCCACGAAACCACTCACGGCCCCGAGAATCGCCAGCAACCGGGCCAAGCAGCACCAATCGCCCCGATAATGTCTCTGCGACGGCCGTTGAGCAGGTTATGCGGGGCTCGCAGCGCGCGAATGGCGAGACCCGCCACGAGACCCAGCTATGCCCCCTTGACCGGGCAGGAACACGTGGTAGCGTTTGTCGGTGTTCCGCGCATGGCCGTGGACGAGGGCCATGCGGACAAACCGCATGGAGGAGATGATCATGGTCCTCAACCAGCGGAGCGCGCTCAGGCTGCTCGCGGTGGCACTCGCGGCCATCGTGTGGTGCGTGTGGCCGTCGACGGCGCAGGCGAGGAAGATCCGTGTCGCGCCGACCGGTAGCACGAGCGCTATCCAGACGGCCGTTGACGAAGCCGCCCCCGGCGACACGATCGTCGTCGCGCCGGGAACCTACTCCGGCCCTACGGTCAGCGTGAAGACGAACGACTTGACGATCACAGGCAGCAAGGCGGCGGTCATCGACGCCACCGGAAACACCTACGGCATCACCGTCGGCACGCAACTCACATTCGACCCGGGCCCTGCCTGCCCCGCCTACGGCGTGAGCGGCTTCAACATCAGCGGCCTCACGGTCCGCAACGCCGAGGACACGGGCATCTTCCTGTTCGGCGTCGACAAATTCGAGGTCAGCGGCGGCGCGTACCTCGACAACGGCGAGTACGGCATCTTCCCGCGCTGCTCGCGGGACGGGCTGATCAGCAGGAACTTCGGCGGTGGCGGCAATGACGCCACGATCTACGTCGGCGTCGACAACAACACGGTCGTCGAAAAGAACCGGCTCGTAGGCGGGGAGCTCGGCATCGAGTTGGAGAACACCAACAACTCGATCGTGCGCAACAACCTGCTGAGTGACAACACGACGGGCATCTTCGTGATCGTGCTGCCCAACCTGCCCACGTCCTCGACCGAGACGGCGCTCATCGAAGGCAACGTCGTACACAAGAACAACCGCCCGAATCCCTTCCCGCCGGTGTGCCAGACCCCTGGAACGCCTCCGGGCTGCGTCGAAGAATTCTTCGACGACTTGCAGCTGCTGCCGTCGGGTAGCGGAATCCTCAACGTGGGTGGCCACGATGTGATCATTCGCGGGAACGTAGTGGTCAACAACGACACCGCGGGCGTCGGCGTGGTCGAAAACCCGTTCGGGTTTGGCTCTTCCAACGACACCGTCGTGACTCGCAACGTAATCGTGCAGAACGGCAAGAGCCCCGACCCTCGCACACAGGGCTCCGGCGACATCGTCTACCTGGACAACCCCGCTAACGGAAGCTGCATCTCCGGGAACGTCTTCAAGACGTCCTTCTTCCCGTTCGGGACCCCGCCCGCCTGTTAGGGATGGCTCGAGGCATGTTGTGACGGAGAATCGGAATCTCGCGGCGCGTGCCGGTCGGTGGAGCGCTCAGCACCGCAAGATTGCCATCTGGGGCTGGCTCGGGTGTGTTCTTGTGGTGTTCACGATTGGCGGCGCCGCGAAAACCGTGACGCGGGAAAACTCACAGAGCGGCGTTGGCGAGTCAGGGCGTGCCTCCGTCGACGTGCGTGACGCCTTCCCCAAGCACGTCAGCGAGGAAGTTCTGATTTACAGCGCCAGCGTGCGTGCAACCGACCCATCCTTTCGAGCGGTCGTGACAGATGTCCAGCGCCGGCTGGCGGCAGCTCCCTACACGCGGGCTTTCGAGAGTCCCTATGCGGCGGCGAACCGGGCGCGAATCTCACCCGACGGCCACTCGGCTCTGCTGCGCTTTGAGATCGCGGGGAAGGAAAGCGAGGCCAAAGACAGGGTCGATCCGACTTTGCGGGCCACGAGCGCCGCGCAGGCTGCGCATCCTGACTTCACGGTGGCGCAGTTTGGCGAAGCCAGCGCCGAAAAGGAGATCAGCGACGTCATCGGCAAAGACTTTCAGCGCGCGCTCTTCACGTCGCTGCCGATAACGCTCATCATCCTGTTGATCACCTTCGGCGCAGTGGTAGCCGCGAGCATTCCGCTCTTGCTCGCACTCACTTCTGTGGTGGGAACGATCGGCATCGTCGCCCTGATCAGCCACGCCTCGCCTGTCGATCAGTCGATCAACGAGGTGATCCTGCTGATCGGGCTTGCGGTCGGCGTGGACTACTCCATGTTCTATCTGCGCCGCGAGCGCGAGGAGCGCGAGCGGGGCAGCAGCGAAGAGGCGGCGCTCGCGGCCGCGGCGGCGACGTCAGGGCGCGCCGTTCTCGTCTCCGGCCTGACGGTAATAATGGCCATGGCCGGGATGTACCTCGCGGGCGCGCCAACCTTTGAATCGTTCGCCACCGGGACGATCATCGTCGTCGCCGTGGCGGTTGTCGGCTCTCTCACAGTCCTGCCCGCGCTGTTGGCGTGGCTCGGCGATCGCGTCGAGAAGGGAGGGGTTCCGATCATCTCGCGGATGCCTTGGAACGCGGGCGAGAGCGGATTGTGGGCGCGCGTGCTCAACCCCGTCCTGCGGCACCCGGTCATCTCGGTGATTGCTTCCGGGGGTCTGCTCGTGGTGCTGGCGATTCCCGCGTTCAGTCTGCACCTTGCCGTTCCCGGCCCGAGCGCCCTGCCCCAGAACCTCGCGGTCGTGAAGACCTACAACAAGATCCAAGCGACATTCCCAGGGGATGCGATCCCGGCCGTGGTGGTGATCCGCTCGGGCGACGTGACCTCGCCCCAGATGGCGCGCGCGATCCGCGCGTTGCGCGAACGCGCCGCGGCGAACCCGATGTTCAAGCAGCCCAGCACGCTCAAGATCGACCCGGCGCACACCGTCGCCGAGGTGGACATTCCGCTGTCGGGCAACGGTAACGACTCCGCATCCTTTGGAGCGTTGGCCGCGCTTCGGAATACCCTGATCCCTGCCACCGTCGGGTCGGTTCCCGACACGACGGCCGAGGTAACGGGTGAGACGGCCAGCTCGAAGGACTTCAACGACACGATGAAGTCACACGCGCCACTGGTCTTCGCGTTCGTGCTCTCGGCGGCGTTCCTGTTGCTGCTGGTCACGTTTCGCTCGCTCGTCATTCCGATCAAGGCGATCATCCTCAACCTGCTGTCGGTCGGGGCTGCCTACGGTGTGCTCGTCTGGATCTTCCAGTACGGCCACCTCGAATCGCTGCTCGACTTCAAGTCGACCGGCTCCATCACGTCGTGGATGCCGCTGTTCCTGTTCGTCGTCCTGTTTGGCCTGTCGATGGACTATCACGTCTTCATCCTCTCGCGCATCCGCGAGGCCTTCGACCGGGGCAACTCCACCGAAGAGGCGGTGGCGCACGGCATCAAGAGCACCGCGGGGGTGGTCACCAGCGCCGCGGCGGTGATGGTCTCTGTGTTCGCGATCTTCGCGACCCTGTCGCTGCTCATCTTCAAGGAGCTCGGCGTCGGTCTGGCGGTGGCGGTCCTGCTCGACGCGACGCTCGTGCGCGGCGTCCTGCTGCCGGCGACTATGAAGCTGCTCGGCGACTGGAACTGGTACCTGCCGAGGTGGCTGCAGTGGCTGCCCCACTTGGGCCCTGGAGACGGGAGGGGGCTTCCCCCGGACACCTCTCGGCCGCAGCCCGAAGCGCACCCCGCCTAACGCCGTGAGCGAGGCCGCGACAGCCTGCTGTGCCCTCCAAGCCGCGAGTCAGCTCGCCGGGACGTCGTCCGCGGCCCTGCGCAGCGCGGCGATGTCCACGGCCGTCCGTGAGACTGCAACCGTCGCTACCTTCCTCCCAGCGCGCCTTTCGGCAGCTTGACCCTGCGGGTGAGGATTTCCAGGCCGAGGACGAGCGTTCGGATCACGCCGAGCTGGCGCACGAGGCTGATCGAGTCGGAGTGCCCTCGGTCTTCGAGGATTCTGCCGTCCTCGGCGAAGCGGCTGATGGTGATGCCTCGCAGCGTGACCGGCCGCCCGTGGTAGGCGCCGTTGAGGACCCATCTGGAGGCGACGCGGTTGCCCTCTGTGATCTGCTCGTCGGCACCCATCCGCAGGTTCTTGAAGATGGTCATGTAGAAGGCCACCGATTCGCGGCCCCCGTCGTAACCGTGGAATGTCATGTCGTTGATGTGATCCACGAAGTCGGGGCGGTAGAACTCCTCCATGCGGGAGAGGTCGCCCGCGCAGACGATCTCGATTGCCTGTCGCGCCTGTGCTGTGTAGTCGTGTTCGGTGGTGGTCATGCGCCCGAGCATACACGACAAAAATGTAGTAGTGTGTGGGTTGTGGCGGGAAGACCGAAAAAGGCAAGCGGCGGCCTCGCACCGCTTGAGTCCGAGGTGATGGAGGCGGTGTGGCAGGCCGACGCGCCGGTGTCGGTGAGGCAGGTCCTCGATACGCTCAATCGGCGCCGACCCGAGCCGTTGGCCTATACGACCGTGATGACTGTGATGAACCGGCTCGTCGCAAAGAACGTCCTCGCTCGCCACGGCGAGCGACGAAGCTACGTGTACGAGGCGACCGCCACCGACGCGGCCGGCATCGCGGTGCAGAACGTGATCCGCACCTACGGGGATGCGGCGGTCACGCACTTCGTGGATGAGGCGCGCGCCGACCCCGGCGTGCTGCGCCGCCTGCGATCTCTACTTGCGGAGGATGGATGAGGCTGGATCGCGCCAACCGCAGCTTCCTGGCCTTCATGGTGATTGCGCTGCTGCTCGGTGCGCTTGTGCTCTGCGGAGCGGTCGGCGGCGTGCTGGTGCCGCTGATCCTGGCGCGGGTATCCCGCGGAGAGCTCGTCGGGCCGCCGAGCACATCGCTTCTGCTGGTGTTCCCGTTCGTCGTGTTGATCGCAGTCGGCTTGGGACTCGGGGGCCGCTCGCTTGTGAGGCAGATAGTCGCTTCTCACGGACTCGCGCGTCGCGTACGTGCCCTGGCGGTGACGGTGCCCGCCGAGTTGACAGGGGCGGCCATGCAGGCAGGGTTGGAGGGGCGTGTCGTGCTCGTGGACGGACCCGACTCGTTCTCGTTCGTCTACGGCGTCCTGACTCCGCGGGTCGCGGTGAGCCGTGGGCTTCTCGAAGGCGCATCGCGCGGAGAGTTGCGCGCGGTGCTTGAGCACGAGCGCTACCACGTGTGCAACCTCGATCCGTTGAAGGTCGTGTTGGTGCGGGCGCTCTCGGCGGCGTTGTTCTTCTTGCCGGCGTTGGATGCCCTGCGTGCCCGCTATGTCGCTGGCCGTGAGCTTGCGGCCGACCGGCGCGCGGTCGCGGTCTGCGGGCGCCGCTCGCTCGCGGGAGCGCTGCTGAAGGTTGTACGCGGCCCCGAATGGAGCGAGTTGGGAGTCGCGGCGTCCATCGGCGGCCAGGAACTACTGGCTGTTCGCGTCGCCCAACTGGAAACCGGCGCTGAGCCGAGGCCCGAGGCGGTTCGCGCTAGCCGCGTGGTGCTCTCGCTCATTGGCGTGGCTCTGCTTGCCGTCGCGTTCCTTGCATCGGTGTCCAGCTTCGGCGGGCCGACAGCGGTCCACCATGTAACCGGCACCGGACTGGCGACCGCGACCCTGCTTGGCAGCCTCTCCTGCACCGCTCCCTTCGCCGCCGCGGGTCTCCTGGCGTACTCGCTCATCGCCATACGCGCAAGCCGGCCACTCCGATTCGGCGGCCTGTGGGGACGGGAACGCTCCGTGCTCGGATCGTAGGCTCGATCGGTGGACCCGCTACCGATGGCTCCGAGCTGTGCCCTTGACGAGAGCGGACTACGCCACCAGCTGGAGCGCTACCGGCAGGCGGGCCGGGGCGCCCGCCTGATCGAGCGCACCCGCCGGAGCCTTGTCGTTGACCTCGACCGTCGGGTAGACACGACGCTCGTTGAGGAGACGATCGCCACCGAGCGGGAGTGTTGCCCGTTCTTCGACTTGGGCTGGGAGGCGAACATCCGGCGCCTGACCATTTCGGTATCGCAGGCAGAGCACGAGCCGGCGCTCGAGGCCATCGCATTTGCCCTCGCTCTATCGCGCGAGCGTGAGACGGCGGTGAGCGGGCGCCTGCTGTGATGGTTAGAGCTGGATCTCAGCTATACAGCGCATAATCGAGGCTGTATCACGCGTGATACAATCGGTCGTATGGCTGAGGTCAGCATTCGAGATTTGCGCAACCACGGTGGCGATGTCGTGGATCGTGCCGCGCGTGGAGAGCTGATCACGATCACGCGCTCGGGTAGGGCTGTCGCCGAGTTGCGGGCGATATCGCCTCGTGGACTGTCGGCGGAGGCTCTGCTGAGTCGCTGGCGGCGGCTGCCGTCTGTAGACCCCGTGGTGTTTCGTGAAGACGTTGACCGGCTGCTGGACTCAAGTCTGTGAGCGAGGAGTCGCCGCACCCGCGCGGGATACTCGATACCTCGACGGTCATCCTGCTGGAGGAGCTCACGGACGCAAAGGCGCTCCCCGCCGAACCGCTCATCACGGCTGTGACGCTTGCCGAGCTTTCGGTCGGTCCGCTGGTCGCCAAGAGGGAGAGCGAACGTGTCGCCCGTCAAACTCAGCTCCAGCAGGCCGAGGCGGACTTCAAGCCACTCCCCTTCGATGCGGATGCCGCCCGAGCGTTCGGCAGCGTGGCTGCATCGCTGCGGCGCGCCGGTCGCAAGACCACCGCGCGAACCTATGACGCGATGATCGCCGCCACGGCCGTCGCCAACGACCTGCCGATCTACACCTGCAA
Organism: uncultured Solirubrobacterales bacterium; assembly: GCA_963703395.1. Lineage (GTDB taxonomy): Bacteria > Actinomycetota > Thermoleophilia > Solirubrobacterales > Solirubrobacteraceae > Palsa-744. The sequence continues at coordinate 3,946,111 of OY969817.1, forward strand.
CCCGACGGATTTCAACGGCATCGACGGGCTCGAAGTGGTTGCCGTTCCCGTCTCAGACGATCCATCAGCGCCGAGTGCCTCCGAGCAGACTGCTCACGAAACCGCTCACGATCCGGAGAATCCCCAGCAACCGGGCTAAGCACCACCTATTGCAGTTCGCTCTGCCCTGGGGATACCACCCCTGTCTCGTAGGCCAGTACCACCGCTTGAACGCGGTCGCGCAGACCGAGCTTGGAGAGTACGTGGGCGACGTGCGTCTTGACCGTTGTGCCGGAGACCACGAGCCGATCGGCGATCTCGGCGTTGGAGAGGCCGCGCGCGATCAGCTTGAGGATCTCGAGCTCGCGCGCGGTGAGCTCCTCGAGCTCGGGCGGGGGTTTTGCCGAGCGCGGGTGGCCGCGAATGAAGGTCTCGATCAGCCGACGGGTCAGGGTCGGGCGGCGTCGAGTCGCCCGACGGCCCGCAGGTGCCCAGTCGTCCAGGGCAAGACCGACGGCAGCCGCTTCGGTGGCGTCGCGTGCCGGCTCGGGGACGGCTGGCGGCGGCAGTTTATTCGTCAAGGTTCCCCGGGATGCAACACAGCTGCGCGGACCCTGTGGCGAGCAGTTTTCCCTCGGTATCCCACACCTTGCCGTTGACGCCCATCAGACCGCGGTCGGCCACGCTGCACTCGCTGTCGATCAGCAGCCATTCGCACTTCGGGTTGAAATGGTGAAACCAAGCGCTTGTGTCAAGGTTGGGCGCCAGGTACTCCCAGCTGCGGTAGCGCCGGTAGGCGGCCGGAAAGCCGTAGGTGTCCAGCAGGATCAGGGCGCGAGCGGCGTCGAGGAATGGGTCCTCGAAGCACGCTCGCGGCCGGTAACGCGTCCACTCGCGAAGCACCGGCGCCGTTGGCTCATCCGTCGTGCCCTGGTCAATCGGCCGCCGTTCGACGTTGTTCCAGAAGCTGAAGCCTGGACGTTGCTCGGTGGGTAGCAGCTCCTCGTAGCTCTTCAGGGCCTCGGGTGCGGGTACCTCAGGTGCCTCGGGGTGTTGGTGGCTGTACCCGGGCGCGTCGGCGGCGGTCTTCACCAGCGCGTGGAGGATCGGCTTGCCCTGCTGTGTCATCTCCACGGCGAACGACTCGGCGCGGCGGCCCCGCTTGAGCACGCTGACGCCGAGCTGGACGGCGTCGAAGGCGGGCGAGCTGAGGAAATGGCAATAGAAGCTCGCCGGCTGCTGAATGCGAGCGACGGTGCCCGCGGCGCGCAGCGCGATGGCCGCGAGGTAACCGCCGTTTGGGCCCCAGATCTCCCACTCCTCGGACAGCTGCGCGACGTACCCGCCGTTCTCTGCCGCGACGCGCGTCGCCTGCTCGAGATCCGAGGCGCCCTGTGTCATCGACTGTGTCTCGTCGATCGTGCCTGCCCGTCGAGGAAGGTTCGGTTCATTCATCGCCATACTGGCATCGATGCTCGCCGAGCGCCTCACAGCGCAGGCACCGCAGCGGGGTTGCTTCCCCCTGACGGGGTCCCCCCGGCACATGTGCCGGGGGGCCGGGCCGTACATGTACGGCCCGGAACGCAGGGCCGCATGCGGCCCTGCGCGGGGCGCGCATGCGCGCCCCGATCGACGGCGCACATGTGCGCCGTTCCCATGTGCTTCACCACGCCGATGTGCCACGATCGTGATCGTCCCTCCGCGAAAGGAGCACCATGCCCTAGTACGCACCCGGAACCCCGTCCTGGATCGAACTTTCCTCGCCAGACACCGACGCCGCCGCGAAGTTCTACGGCGAGCTCATGGGCTGGAGCGCCACAGAGCCGGGTGCAGCCGAGACCGGCGGGTACCGCATGTTCCAGCAGGACGGCAAGAACGTCGGCGGCCTGATGGGCCACATGCAGGAGGGCCAGCCCACCGCATGGGCAACCTATGTCAGCGTCACCGACGCCGTGGAGACCGCGGCCAAGGTCAAGGCGGCCGGCGGCACCGTGGTGGTCGAGCCCATGGATGTGATGGACATCGGGCGGATGGCGTTCTTCGCCGATCCCACCGGAGCCGTCTTCGGCGTCTGGCAGCCGAAGACCTTCAGGGGCGCCGACGTTGTCAACGAGCCGGGCTCGCTCTGCTGGAACGAGGTGCTCACCCGTGACCTCGACGCAGGCAAGGTGTTCTACCCGGCTGTCTTCGGCTGGGTCGCTGCTCGCCCGGCGTTCGAGGGCGCGCCCGAGACCTACACCGTCTGGGAGCTCGACGGGAAGCCCGTAGGGGGGATGATGCAGATGACCGACGACTACTTCCCGGCCGAGATCCCGCCGCACTGGGGCGTGTGCTTCGCGGTCGCCGACTGTGACGATACCGTCGCCAAGGCCCACGAGCTCGGGGCGACCGTCACGGTCGAGCCCATGGACACGCCGATCGGACGCTTCGCCGGCCTGATCGATCTTCAGGGAGCTTCCTTCACGGTGATGCAACCAGCGTCGTCCGCCTGATCGGCACCCTGGCGCCGGTGGCGCACGATCGAAGTCACCGCTGAACTCTGTGGCCAAGGGCGCACCCCGAACAAAGCTTCACTCGCGTTGCTGCAGCTTCTTCTCGTTATTGACAGCTCCTGTATGCTTGAACTTGACTGGTTGCAGGATGTCTGCGACCGGCTCCGGCAGCCCTAGTCGAGGTTGAGGAGCACAACAGCGATCAGAGGGGGAGGCCAAATGATTTTGGCGACCAGCTATCCGTTTCTCGAAATCGTCTGGACGATTCTGGTGTTCTTCGGCTTCGTCGTCTGGATCTGGCTTATGTTCATCGTGCTGGCGGATATTTTCCGCCGCCACGATACGACGGGCCTGCATAAGGTCCTGTGGATCATCTTCATCATCGTGCTGCCGTACCTGGGAGTGTTCGTGTACCTCATCAGTCAGCACGAGGGCATGACCAAGCGTGCCATTGAGCAGCAGGAAAGGGTCCAGGGCGAATTCGGCCAGTACCTGCGCTCGGTCGGCTCTCAGGTGGACCCGACCGAGCAGATCGCAAAAGCCAAGGAGCTGCTCGACCGCGGTGCGATCGATCAGGCAGAGTTTGAGCACATCAAGAGGACGGCTCTGGCGCACTGACAGAACAGCCCGTGCGGGCGACTGCGCGGATCGACCGCAGCGTGTTCGGTAGGATTACTCTGCCGGACGGGTGACTGTCTGGGATACACCGAGGTGCGCGAATGGCGGTCGAGGCACGAGAGATAATGGCTGGAGCCGGAGACCACGTCGTCCGGTTCTATGAGCACGACTCCGAGCTGGTTGAGGCGGTCCACCCGTACCTGGCGACGGCCGCTCGGGCCGGGGAGGTGGCGATCGTAATCGCCACCGAGGCCCACCGCCGCGCATTCGAGGCGGCGCTTGAGGCTGACGGCATCGACCTTGCGGTAGCCGGCGCCAGCGGGACGTTTCTCTCGTTCGACGCGGCCAGCGTGATGGCTGCGTTCATGTCCGATGGGCAGATCGATCGCGACGCCTTCCATGAGGTGGTCGGCGGGCTCGTGCGCAAGGCCACTGAGTCTGGCCGTGCGGTCCGTGCTTACGGCGAGATGGTGGCTCTACTGTGGGATGCCGGGAACGTGCTCGCAGCGATCGAGCTGGAGACGCTGTGGAACGATCTCGCCCGCGAGCTGCCGTTCTCCCTCCTCTGCTCCTACCGGGCTGCGTCCGTCTCGGGATCCGAGCACGCGGAGGCCCTGCATCGGGTCTGTCACCTGCACTCAGCTGTGCTAAGCCCGTTGGCGGGAGGGGACCACGAGCTTTCCGATTGGTTCTTGGAAGCCGAGTTCGCCGCCGAGCGCGACGCGCCAGGGCGCGCACGTCGCATGGCTGTTGCCGCGCTAAGGCAGCGGGGGCATGGGGAGGTGTTCACGAACGACGTGGCACTGGTGGTGAGCGAGCTGGCGAGCAACGCGGTGCTTCATGCTGGCTCGCCGTTCTCGATCGCGATCTGCGTGGAGGAATCGGTGCTGCGTGTGGCTGTCCAGGACGAGGCCCCGCTGTCCGCGACGGTAGGCGGCCGGGGATTGATTCCGCAGCCGATGCATGGACTGGGTTTTATCGACGCTCTTTCGACCCGTTGGGGGGTCGAAGGCACGCATGCTGGGAAGGTGGTGTGGGCGGAGCTCCCGTATGAGGCGCCCGCCGTTGGGGGCGACCGATAGCCTGAGCGCCGCCTCGCTCTCGAGCGCATGGTCTGGGCTGCTTCACCCGCAGATCCCGGACGAGCTGCTCGTAGACATTGCAACTCCCCTCTGTAGCGAGTCAATTTGCTTGAATCGACGGTCAGGCTTCAGGGCATGCGGTGCCCCTGCACAGCTCCTGTCGTCACTCTCGTCTTCGTCGGTGATTCCGCCACGCGCACAACCTAAACGGGGCCCGCAACTTGGCCGGCGGGGTCCGGCAGGGCCTGCGTCAGGCTGAGCAGCGGGGCGAACAGGTCACCGTGGCGCTCGACGCGCTCCAGCAACGCCTTCGGCTCGATGCTCAGGTCCGGCTCGCTGCGGCGGCGCGATGCCCGCTCGACCTCCTCCCAGGTGAGCGGCGTGGAGATCGTGGGGCGCTCTTGGGCGCGTAGCGAGTACACGCAGACCGTCGTCTTGTGTGGGTCGTTCTGGCTCCAGTCGATCAGCACCTTGCCGGGGCGGCGGCTCTTGCTCATCTGTGAGAGCGCCAGCTTGGGGTGCTGCTTTTCGAGCAGTTCGGCGACGGCGCGGGCGAACGACTTGGTCTGCTCGTAGGAGACCGGTGTGTTCAGGGGCACGTAGACCTGCAGGCCCTTGGCTCCCGAGGTCTTCACGAGCGTCTGGGTCCCAAAGGTCTCGAACAGCTCCCTGATCAACAGCGCCACCTGGCAGCATGCGCGCAGGCCGGCGGGTGCCCCGGGGTCCAGATCGAACACCAGCGAGGTCGGGACGTCCATGTCACGCGCGCGGGAGAGGCTCGTGTGCAGCTCGATGCTGGCGAGGTTTGCCGTCCAGATCAGCGTCGGTAGATCCTCGACCACGCAGTAGTCGATCGTTTCCTTCAAGCGCCCGCTCCACACCGCCGCGGTCTTTACCCACTCGGGTCGGTGGGCGGGGCAGCGCTTCTCGTAGAAGTGCTGGCCGTCGACTCCATCGGGATAGCGCTTGAGCGTCAGCGGACGCCCCGCCAGATGCCCCAACAGCACCGGGGCGACCGCGGCGTAGTAGTCCACGATCTGGCCCTTCGTGAGCCCGGCGCGGGGGTAGAGCACCTTCTCGCGGTTCGACAGCCGCAGCGTGCGGCCGTCGATCTCGATCTCGGTGTGGCGCTTGGTCTCATGCAGCACCCTGTACGGCTGGCCCGACGCCGCGTGCTCGGTCTCGGTGAGAACCTGCCGTGAAGGCTTCCGCTGAGAGCGTTTGTCTCTACGCGCCGTGCTCTGCTCGGGAGAGCTCTCCAACTCGACCTCCGCTGCGGGCCTGTCCGAGCGCAATCCTTTATAGGAGGAGTGGCGCAGGATGCGCTCAAAGGTCAGGTGCGAGAACTCGATCTCGGCTACCAGCTCGGGCTCGACGAAGTGAGCGCCGCGCGGTGGCTGGGTTCCGCGCGTCGCGAACGGGCTGGAGCGGCGTTGACGGCGGGCCAACTCACCCGCGAGGCGCTCGAGCTCGCGATCGTCGAATCCTGTGCCCACCCGGCCGGCGTATCTGAGGGCGCGCCCGTTGCTCTCCCCCTCGTAGTAGCCGACCAGCAGTGCTCCGAAACTTCCTGCGCGCCGGCCCTTGCCGTCCAGCCATCCACCGATCACGAGCTCCTGCCTGTTCACGTTCTTGACCTTCAGCCAATCTCCGCTGCGCTCTCCCGGCCGGTAGGGAGAGTCAAGACGCTTGGCGAGCACTCCCTCCAAGCCATGTTCGGCGCTGACAGTCAGGAGGTCCCGTCCATTGCCGGAGTGGTAGGCCGGCGTTCGCCACGCCGGACCGTTCAGATTCAACCCCTCGAGCAACTTGCGACGCTCGCGGTAGGGGAGCTTCAGAGTCCGGTGGCCATCGAGATAGAGCAGGTCGAAGATCACGTATGTGATCGGCGTCTGATCCGCAAGGCGACGGATGGCGCTCTCGGAGGAAAGGTGCATCCGGCTCTGTAGGCGCTCGAAGCTGGGTCGCCCCTGCGCGTCGAGAGCGACGACCTCTCCGTCGAGTACGGCCTCGCGCGCGCCGAGCTGGCGCCCCAGCGCGCGCAGCTCCGGATAGCGAACAGTGATGTCTTTGAGGTTGCGACTCTCCAAGCGCAACCGCCCGGGGCGCCAGTAGGCGATCGCGCGCACGCCGTCCCACTTGATCTCAAACGCCCAACCGTCCTGCTCTCGCGGCAGCTCGCCCGCGCCGGCGAGCATCGGAGCCAGACGCTCGGGCATGGCCTCGCGCTCGCGCTCAGGGGGATCCATGCGGTGGATCATCCAGTCTCTCGCCTCGCCGGTGCGAAACAACGCATAGCGCCCCCTCAGGCGCCGACCGTGGAAGACGACGACCAGCCGCCGTCCTGCCGTTGCGCGCCGCTCCCATCGGTCGAGCGAGTGTTGTGCATGCCCTATTGTGACGCCGTGGCAGGTGCTCAGAGCGGCCCGAAGCGGTTTCTGTTCGTGACCTGGGACGGGGGTGGCAACTTCATTCCGGCCCTCCGCATCGCCGGCGGGCTCGCGGCGCGCGGTCACGAGGTCGCGTTCACCGGTCAGCGTTCGCTCGCGGGGCGCGTGGAGCGTCGGGGATACGCGTTCCATGCGTTCGAGCGTGCGCCGGAGTGGACCCCGGAACGATCCATCGAGGAAGAGGGGCCGGCTTTCGTCGACCTGCTCTCCGGCGCCGACACTGCCGAGGACGTCACGGCCGCGATCGCGGCCGTCGAGCCCGATGCGATCTTGGTGGACTGCATGCTCGCGGGCGGTCTCGCCGCGGCAGAGCGGTCGCGCGTGCCGGCCGCGGCCCTTGTCCACCTCCTCGATCACGCGTCCGCTGAGGGCATTCTCGCGCGGTCGTTCTCCGCGATGATGCCGGTGGTCAACGACACTCGGTCTGGGCTGGGTCTGGCTCCGGTCGCGGAGTACGCGGATCTCCTCGAGCCGATGCCGCTCGTTCTTGTCACAACCGTCGATGCGCTGGACCTTCCACATGCGAGGCTCCCCGGCAATGTCCGGTACATCGGCCCCGTCTTCGACGACGAGCCCCAGACGGACATCCCGGACCTGCCGGCCGACGACCGGCCGCTGGTGTTGGTGAGCTTCAGCACCACCTACCAGCATCAGGAGGAGGCGCTTCAGCGCGTCGCCGACGCGCTGGCGAAGCTCCCGGTGCATGGCCTGATGACGCTCGGCGACGTGCTGGCGCCCGACCTGTTGAGCTTGGCCCCGAACGTCGCGGTATGCGCGTTCGCTCCACACGACGTCCTGTTGCCTCGAGCTTCGCTCGTCGTCACGCACGCCGGGCTCGGGACGGTCATGGCCGCCCTGGCGCACGGCGCCCCGCTCGTGTGCATGCCGATGGGCAGGGACCAGGACACCAACGCCCGGCGCGTCGAAGCGCTCGGCGCGGGCGTGGCGCTACCGGTCGATGCCGGCGTCCAGGAGATCGGGCAGGCCGTCGCGGAGGTCCTGCAGACGCCCTCCTACCGCGAGGCTGCGCTTCGCCTGAAGGGAGCTCTGGCTTCCGCCCCCGGCGCTGCTGGCGGGGCCGATGAGCTCGAGCGTCTCTGCGCCTAGCGAGAGGCAAGACCGGTGGATGAGCAGCTGATCGATCCTTCGTCCATCGATCGCTGCTAGATCCTCGCCTCGAGCACGATGTTGAAGGGGGTTTCGGCGGCGCGGCGCACCCGGCTGAAGCCGCCCTCGTTCAACACCTCGGTGAGGCGCTGCTCGCCGGCCTGGGCGCCGAGCGCGAGGCCGACCTCCTGGCTCAGCGAGGCCGGCGTGCAGAGCATCGTCGAGCCCCCGTAGAAAATCCGCCCAACCGGGTTGAGATTCTCCTCGATCGCGTCGCCCGCCTGGGGCTCGACGACCATCCACGTGCCGTCCTCCGCGAGCTGCTCGCGCACGTGGCGTGCGGCGCCCGCCGGGTCGCCCATGTCGTGCAGCGCGTCGAACACGCACACCAGGTCGAACGGTCCGCCGCCGAAGTCCTTGGCTGAGGACACCTCGAAGCTCACACGATCTGCGACCCCTGCGCGCTTGGCGGTGGCCCGGGCAGCTTCGATGGAGCCCTCGTGATAGTCGGATCCGACGAACTGCGAGGCCGGGAAGGCCTTGGCCATCAGGATCGTCGAGGCGCCGTGTCCGCAGCCGATGTCCGCGACGCGGGCGCCCGCCGAGAGCTTCTCGACGACACCGTCGAGCGCTGGCAGCCACGCATCCACGAGGTTCGCGAGGTAGCCGGGCCGGAAGAACCGCTCGGTGCCCGCAAACAGGTCGTGGTGGTGCTCGTGCCACCCAAACCCCTCGCCCGAGCGGAAGCGCTCGGTGATCTGCGGCTCGTCCTTGACGACGGCTGCCACGAGCTGGAAGGCGCCGGGGATGAACGCCGGGCTGTCTTCGTCGGCCAGCGCCATCGCCTGCTCGGGCGGCAGCCTGAACGTGCCCTTGGCCGCGTCGTACTCGACGTAGCCGCTGGCCGCCTGCTGGCACAGCCACTCGCGGATGTAGCGCTCGCGGCAGTCCGTGCGGTCGGCGAGCTCCTGAGAGGTGACCGGCTCGCTGTCGGCCATCGCCTTGTACAGGCCGAGCTTGTCGCCGATCATGACCAGCGGCGCGGTGATCGCCGCTCCCAGGTCTCCCACGAACTGACCCATGAACTGTTCGAGCTTCGCTTCGTCGATTCCGGTCGCGCTCATTGTGTGTGCCTTTCTTGTGGTTGAAGTTCCAAGGTTACGGTGACGCGGGCGGCGTTACAGACCCGTCAATCGACCGTCAAAGCGGAGAGCTCGGCCAGGTTGGCGAGCGAGGTCCGGATCGCCGCCCGCTGACCCTCCAGGCGCGCCGCCTCCGCCTCGGGGATCTCGACGTTGACGGTGATCCGTGTGCTGTTTCCGTCAGCGAGTGGCTCGAGGCCCCAGTCGAAGCGCAGGTCGGACACCAGGCAGGAGATGGTCACCCGCTGCTGTTCGCGCGCTGTGTCGAGCAGCTGCGCCATTGGGAAGTCGGGGTACCCCTCCGGGTACATCGTGTAGGAGCCATCGTCCTTGCCCACCTCGACGGTACCGATCCCAGCCCACCAGTCCGGGAAGCGCGCTGGGTCGTACAGCAGCTTCCACACCTCCTCGGGCGAGGCTTGGGCGTCTGCGCTGTCATGAAAGGACGGCATGTACTGCTCCCTTCTTGCCTGTTTGGATGGTCTGCAGCTCTTCCAGCACACGCTCCAGCTCCCACTCGGGCTCGATCAGGCCGACCACCGGCCGGCCGAGGTCGGCGAGCGCCACGGTCAGGCTATCGCCACGGCTCAGGGTCGAGACCTGGCGGCGCCACCCCTCCGCGGCCTCTCTCAGGCGGCGTTTGGCCAGCTCCCGGTCGCCCGCCACGACCGCAATCAAGCCCTGCACCCGCGCCAGGCGGGCCACCAGCGTGGCCGGGAAGTCACTCGAGCGCACCGGCTCGAGCGTCGTCGCGCGCAGCTCCCCTTCAGCCTCGGCCAGGCGACCGGAACGGGCCAGCGCCTCAGCTCGACGCAAACGGGTGAGGGGCCGGCTGATCGGCGCGTCCCGTGCGAGGGCCTGCTCCAACAGCTCGGCTGCGCGGATGTAATCGCCCTGCGCCAGCGCCACCATCCCCCGATCGTGCGCGGCCATCGTTTCGAGCTCGGGGGCGCCCAGACGGTCCGCGAGCCTTGCCTCTGTCTCGGTCGCCTCGTGTGCATCCGCGATCCTGCCGATGCGCAGGAGCACGAAGGAGCGCATTGAAAGCACCTGCACCTCCAGTGTGGCCAGACCCTTGCCCTCGAGGCCCGCGGCGCGGTCAAGGAACTCCAGAGCCCGCTCGTGCTCGCCGGCCGCTGCGGCTGCTCCCGCGGCGTTGGCCCAGCAGCCATAGGCGAGGTCGGGCCGTCCGGCGCGGGTGATCGCCTCGCCTGCCGCGATCGCCGGCGCGTACCCTTCGACGAAGGCGCCCCTGCGCATCATCGCCAACGCCCGAGCGTGTGCCACGTCGTAGATCGAGAGGTCGTCGGCGTGCGATCCGGCTGACAGCTCGTGCACTTGCACCAGCAGCCGCTCCGCCTCCTCGACGCTGCCCGCGACCGCCTCCGCCCAGGCGAGCGCCGCGAGCGCCTCACGCCGCTCCCGCACTATGTCAGCGCCCGCCCGATCGAGCTCCGTCCGATCCAGCAGCGTCAGCGCCTCGCGACAGCACTGGCGCACCATCGTCGGTACACAGATCGGCCCGTGGTACCAGCGCGCGCTGCGCAGCCATGCCCGCGCGAGCTCGAGCGGCTCTCCGGCCAGCAGATCCTCCGCACACGCAAACGCCCGCTCGGTCTCGGGGCGAAGCCCGCGCCACGCCTGTACCTCGGCGAGCTCGAGCCAAAGCTCCGCGTTGTCGCCTGCCATCGAGACGGCCTCCTCCAGGTAGTCGGCGGCCTCGACGAGCGCGCCCACCGCCCGCGCGTCGCCCGCCGCGAGGGCGAGCTGCTCGACGGCCTGGTCCTTGCCGGCGAGTCGCAGGTGGCGCGCAACCTCCGCCGCCCTGCTCGGCCCCCCTTCCGATGCGCAACCGAGCAGTGTCTGCGCCCAGCGCTCGTGCAGGACGGCCCGGCGAGGCTGGGGCAGCTCGAAGTAAGCCGCCTCGCGCAGCAGCGCATGGCGGAAGCCGATGCGCCGCTCGCGCTCCACGAGCATCCCGCTGTCGAGCGCCTGCACGGCGGCCTCCGCGGAGTCCTCGATCGGCAGCGCCGCGACCTCGGCGTGTTCGAGCTCGCGCGCCGCGACCGCCGCCAGCTCGATGAAGCGTCGGCCGGCGTCGCCGGCCGACCCGTACGCGCCGCGCACCGCGCCGCGTACCCCCTCAGCCAGCTCCCGCTCACCGCGGGAGATCGCGCGCGCCGTCTCGACCGCCAGCAGAGCGTTGCCCTCCGATGCCTCCACGACCCGCGCCACGTCCTCCTGTGCCAGCACTGCCACGTCGAGGGCGATCTCTGCGACGGCCGCGGGCTCCAGGGGAGCGAGTGCCAGCTCCTCGCGCAGGAGCCCACGCGAGCGGAGCGCGTGCTCGAGGCGGTCCACCTCGGTGCGGCGCGGGAGCGGACGTCGGGTGAGCAGGAAGAGCACCGGCAGGGGGTCGATCCGACGAGCGACGTAGCCGGTGAGCTCGAGACTCGAGGGGTCGGCGATGTGCGTGTCCTCGAGCAGCAGCACCAGGGGACGGGCGCGCGCCGCCCATTCGATTGCGGCGACCGTCGCCTCGAGCAGCCGGGCGCGCTCGAGGTCGGGGGAGACGAACGGGCGCGCGGTGTCCGGACGCTCGAGGACCGAAAGGGTCTCCGGCACCAGCCGAGCCAGATCCTCCGGCCAGGCGGCCTCGGCTGGGGGGGCGGGGACGGTCGGAAGCAGCTTGCGCAGAAGCTCGGCCCACAGTCCGAAGGGAGCCGCCCCGCCAAGGTCTAGGGCGGCGCACGCGGCCGTTCCCGCTCCCTGCTCGCTCGCGCGCGCCAACAGCTCGCTCGCGAGCCGGGTCTTGCCGATGCCCGCCTCTCCGCAGATGCTCACCACCGCTCCCGCCCCGGGCTGCACCGCCCGCCACACCTCGAGCAGACGGTCGAGCTCCCGCGTGCGGCCAACCAGAGGCTGCGACGGGATCGACCGGGGCTGTCCGCGCGCGATCGGTCTCGGTCCTGCCGCCGCGGTGGATTCGACCCTCACCTCCCCGGGCCTCGTCCCCCCGACCCTCACCTCCCCGGGTCTCATCCCTCCGACTGTCTCCACGGGATCCGCCGAGATCGCCGCCGCGACGGCCCCGTCCGGCGGTCCGTCCTCGGTGTCTACGCGCAGCCGCTCCACCAGCGCGCGGGTGGCGGGAGAGGGAGCGACGGAGAGTTCGCGCCGCAGGCGCTCGGCGAACGCGCGATAGACCATCAGCGCCCGCGCGCGGTCGCCCGCTGCGGCGAGTCGTGCGATCAGGCTGCGGTGGGCGTCCTCGCTGAGCGGATCGACCGCGACCGCGCGACGACTCCACTCGAGCGCCTCGTTCAGCTCGCCGGTGGCCTCGCAGCTCACGGCCAGCCGCTCGAGAACCTCGAGCAGACGCTCGCGGTGCGCGTCGCGAGCGATCAGCGCCCACTCCTCCTCGAAGCCCGCCAGGAGCGCTCCCGTGCAGAGCTCCACCGCCTCTCGCTCACGGCCTGCGTGGACGAGCGTGTCGAAGGCGTCCACATCCACCCAGAGCTCTGGGCCGGGCGCGAGGCCGACGCAGTTGCGATCGACGATCAGGTACGCCTCGGCCGCCGGACCCAGAGCGCGGCGCAACGACCAGACTGCGCTGCGCAGGCTCGCCCGGGCACTGGTGTCGAGCACGTCCGGCCAGAAGTGCGCCGCAAGATCGCCCCGCGGCCGGGGTCCCGGCGAGAGCGCCAGGTAGGCCAGTAGCGACCAGGCGCGCCGTGCGCTGGGCGCAGCCAGCTCCGCGCCGTCGTACTCCACGGCCATACGCCCGAGTAGCCGTATGCGCAGCACCAGTCAAGCGTACCCCTCCCCGTCGGGCGCGAACGGCTGCGGACGTGAAATGGGAGCGTCGAGCTCGCTTTGACGCTCGCTTGACGCCCAGGCAACGCCGCCGCCTCAGTATCGATGCATCCATTCACCACCAAAGGAGTCACGATGACCACCATCCACACATTCGACCTGAGCACCTTCAAGCGGGCAATCGAGGAGCGGGACGCGAGCGCGCAGCTCGCGATGTACGCCGAGGACGCCGAGGTCACGCTCGTCGACCGAGTCGCCCGGCCCAGCGCCCCCCGTGTGTTGCACGGAGCAGGCGAGATCCAGGCCTGGATCGAGGACGTGTGCGGGCGCGATATGACCCACCGCGTCCAGCGCACGGTTCAGGACGAGAGCGGAGCCGCCTTCACCGAGGCCTGCCGTTACCCGGACGGCACGGGTGTCATATGCGCCACCGTGCTCGAGATCGACAACGGCCTGGTGACGCGCCAGATCGCGGTGCAGGCCTGGGACGAGTAGCAGCCTGGATAATCAGGGGCATGAGCGGCGCGGAGATAGGGCTGGCCCTCTCGGTGTTCCTCGCCTGCGCAGTGGAGGCCGTCGAGGCGCTGACGATAGTCCTCGCGGTGGGCACCACGCGCAGCTGGTCCTCGGCGATGAGCGGCGTCGGCGCCGCGACCCTCGCGCTCGCCGCGATCGTCGCGGCGCTCGGCCCGGCGCTCACGTCCCTGCCGATCGATGTGCTGAGGGTCGTCGTCGGTGGGCTGCTGCTGATCTTCGGCCTGCAGTGGCTGCGCAAGGCGATCCTGCGCTCAGCCGGCCTGAAGGCCAAGCACGACGAGCTGGAGACGTTTCGGGAGGAGACCGAGGCGGCACGCGCCGCGGGCGCGAGGCACCCCGGTTTTGACGGCTACGCCTTCACGATCTCATTCAAGGGGGTGCTGCTCGAGGGCCTGGAGGTCGCGTTCATCGTGCTCACCTTCGGCGCCAACCAGAATCGAGTGCCGCTGGCCGCCGCCGCCGCGGGGCTCGCTGTGCTCCTCGTTGTCGCCGCGGGAGTAGCGGCCCGAGCGCCCCTCGCGAAGGTGCCCGAGAACACGATGAAGTTCGCGGTCGGCGCGATGCTCAGCTCCTTCGGGATGTTCTGGGGCGCCGAGGGCGCCGGCGCGAGCTGGCCGGGCGGAGACGCCGCTCTCCTGGCGATCGTTCCGGGGGTCCTGGCAGCGGCGATCGCGATGGTGTGGGCCCTGCGCCGTGCCCTGCACCAGGCCACCCCTGACCAGGTGGTGCCCGGTGAAACCCGCGACCGGGCGTCGGTGGGCGTATGACACGCGTGCGGGGATTCTTCGTCGGCATGTGGGAGTTCGTGGTCGGTGACGACTGGCGGACCGCTCTCGGGGTCGTGCTCGCTCTGGCGCTCACAGCGCTGCTCGCCGAAACCGCCATCTCGGCCTGGTGGGTCATGCCGCTCGCGGTACTCGGGCTACTGGCGCTCTCGGTCCGCCGCGCGGCGCGGGATGCCTCCACCAGAGGATGAAGACCCCGGTCTCGCGAGCGGTCAGCTCGTCACTCGAGACCAGCTTCCGTCATCGGCGCAGAGGTTGGAGGGTTGATCGGTGCATCAATCCTGGGTTGACGACTATTAAACGATTATACGTATAAACCGCTATACTACTGTTCGTGCTCTTCCGGACCCCCTCACCCACCAAGGCAATCGCGCGTCAGCTCACCGAGCTCGACGAGTTGCGTAAGCGCCTTGGCGATCAGGCCGGCGTCGCCGGTCCATGGCTCGGCAGCCTGCGCCGGCAGTGGCGCGCGTCAACGGCTGAGAGCTCGATCGAGATCGAGGGCTTCCGTGTCCCCCCAGACGAGACGATCGCGGTTGCCAGCGGCGACGAGCCGCAGGATCCCCACGACGACGACCGCATGGCGCTGGCGTGCTACGCACACGCGATGAACCACGTCGGCGCCATGTCCGATGACCCGACGTTCCGTTGGGTCAACCGCGTCGTCCTCGACCTGCACTTCGATGCGTGCTCCTTTCAGAAGGACAGGGATCCGGGCCGGTACCGTCGAGGCGGCGTCGAGGTGACAAACCCTGGCGGTGGTTTGCCGGCGTACGTAGGCCCCTCCCACGACGAGGTTCCAAAGCTAATGACCGAGGTCGTCGAATGGCTCGATCGCGGCGACCTGGACGCTCATGTCGCCGTCCGTGCCGCCATGGCTCACCTTCACGTCGTCTCGGTGCACCCGTTCCGCGATGGCAACGGTCGGATCTCACGTATCGTGCAGTCGCTCGTGCTTGCCTGCGAGGGCCTGCTCGCACCGGAGTTCGTCTCGATCGAGGAGTACCTCGCCCGTAACACCGACGCGTACTACGCGACCCTCCAGCAAGTCCAGGGCGGCACCTACCAGCCCGAGCGTGACGCCGCCCCCTGGGTGCGGCTCTGCGTCCAAGCCCATATCGACCAGGCCCACCGCCGGCTCGGCCAGATTGCCGAGGCCGGGACGCGCTGGTCCTTCCTTGAGGAGCTGGTGGAGCGGCAACACTGGCCCGACCGGTTCGTCATCGCGCTCGAGCAGAGTCTCTTCCAGGGTGTCGGTCGTGCCTCGTATACAGCTGAGGCCGATGTGTCGCCGCCGACCGCGAGCAGCGATTTCAGACGCCTTCTCGATACGGGGCTCGTTGTCCAGCGGGGTAGGGGTCGGACCACGCGGTACGTTGCGAGCGAACGTCTGCGCGAAGAGCTTCGCCGCCACCTCGACGAAGGGCGTACCGGAGCAGATGAGAGACTACGGCAGGATGGGACCCCAGGACCGCCGCAACGCCGCGCATGAGGATCTTGCGCGCGCCGGTCTCCGCGACGCTCCTGTGGAGATCGTCGCATACGACCCCGCGTGGCCGGCTGCCTATGCGGCCGAGCGCGAACGGCTCGCGGCGCTGCTGGCGAACGGAGTGGAACTGCACCACTTCGGGTCCACGGCAGTCCCGGGCCTGGCGGCCAAGCCGGTGATCGACATGATCGCGCTCGTGGACGACCTCGATGCGCCGATCGCGGCGCTGGTGCAGCGCGGCGGCTACCAGTACCCCCAAGCGTTCAACGCGACGCTCACCCACCGGCGGTTCCTGTGCTACCCGACGGCCGCCCATCGCACCCACCACCTGCACCTTGTGGATAAGCCCGAGGAGCTAGAGCGTCGTCTGCGCTTCCGTGACCGTCTCCGCACAGATCGAGCGCTCGCGAATGAGTACGCGGCACTCAAGCGGGCGCTCGCCGAGCGCTACAGGGGAGACCGCGAGGCGTACACCGAGGCCAAGGGCGAGTTCGTCAAGCGCTGCGAGTAGTCGGTCGTGCACACCTCTGAAGCTCCTGACCGTCTCTAAGGGCCGCGGCAATGATCGCCGCTACGGCGAAGGCAGGCAACCACCCAACCGGCGCAGGGGAGCCAAAAGGCGGACGAATCCATCTGCTTGACTATTCCAACAGAAGCTGCAATCATGCGCAATCCAACTGCCGGATGTCATCGCGCCAGTGGGGAACCCGCGCGAGCGGGCGTTACGCGAGGCGCCAAATCGAAGACCGAAAGGGTTCGCCATGGCTGAAAAAACCACTCCGGGCAAGGTCGAGACTCATCCACTGGTCCAGGCACTCGTGCCGGATCCCAATCAGCCGCCCCAGCCGACCGTCAAGCTGCTCGGTCTTCCGGGAGCCAGCCCCGACGCGAGCGCCACCCGCCTGTGGCTCGACCACGAGCTCTCCAGCTATGTAGACGTCCCCTCCAACGCGGTGCTGTACAGCAAGACCCTGCCCGAAGAGGGAGGGTCGGTCCTGTGGGTGTCAGCCGACGCGAAGCTGAACTACGGCTCGGTCAGCTCCCACGCGGGCCAGGAGTCCTACCTGGGCGGCTCGATCGTGCAGCAGAACCTCGCCGGTGCCTACTCGGGCTACGGCGCGTCCACCTACGCGCCGCCGCCGTACCAGGCGCCGTACGGCGCCCCGTCGCTGCACGCCATCTGCCCCACACCCACCGCGACACCCTCGGTGTACGGCCCCTGCCACGTCACCCACACCCCGCCGTGTCCGACCCCGGGAACGATCTGGTCGATCCCGATCTTCCTCTGTCCCGTCACCCACATGCCGCCGTGCGGGCCTCCGGCGCACGTCACCTACGACCCACAGTGCGGACCTCCGGTGCACGTCACCTACCACCCGCAGTGCCCGCCCCCGGTACACGTCACCTACGACCCACACTGCGGACCTCCGGTACATGTCACCTACCACCCGCAGTGCCCGCCCCCGGTACACGCGACCTACGGCCCGCAGTGCGCGCCCCCGATACACATCACCTACCTCCCGCACTGTGCGCCCACGGCACCTGCCACGATCGGCGCGCCGTGCACGCCCGTCGGGGTCTCGGTCCCGATCTACCACTGTCCGGTCACCCACAGGCTGCCGGTCTGCCCGCCGATCGTCAGCCGGCCGCCCTGCACGGTCAACACCGTCGGCTGTCCCCCTCCGAGGACGGTCGGGATCGACTGCCCCCCGTCGCGGGTGGTCATCTGTCCCACCGCGGGCGTCGAGTGCCCGTGACAAGGGCGTAGGGCTTAGTGAGAGGGGCTCGTGCGCCGCAGCTCGGCGCACGAGCCCAGCCTGCCGAACGACGGAGAAGACCCTGAGATGCTGAGCCACCAGCGCGTGGCGAGCTACCTGCTCGACCGCGGCCTGCTGCCCCCCGCGGCCGTCCTCGACGACGAGCTGACGATCAGGGACGCGTCCAGCCGCAACCGCAACTACCGCGTGCAGACCCGCGACGGCTCGGGGTACCTGCTCAAGCAGGGAGTCGGCCCCGACACGCAGGCCACGATCGCCAACGAGGCGATGGTGTACCACCGGCTCTCGCTCGCGGACGTGGAGCTGACCGGCCTGCTGCCGCGCTTCGGAGGGTACGACTCCGACGAGTGCCTGCTCGTGCTCGAGCTCGTGCGCGGCGCGGAAGACCTCCATTCGCATCACCTCGGCGGCCGCTTCTCGGTGGCCCCGGCTGCGGCCCTCGGCCGGGCGCTGGGCCTGCTGCACGATCGCACCCGGCTCGCGGACGACGCCCCCGCGCAGACGGCGTGGGCCGTGGCGCCCTGGGTGCTCTCCCTGCACCGGCCCGACGCGAGCATCTTCAGGGACATCAGCGCGGCGGGCCTCGAGCTGATCAGGATCGTCCAGCGCACGGAGGGCTTCGGGGAGCTCCTCGACGGCCTGAGCCACGGCTGGGCGCCAGCCGCGCTCATCCACGGCGACGTGAAGTGGAGCAACGTTCTCGTGGTCGGCGCCGACACCCCGCAGGAGAGCGTGAAGCTGATCGACTGGGAGTCGGCGATGGTCGGCGACCCCGGCTGGGACATCGGGTCTGCGCTCAGCCAGTACCTCAGCTTCTGGCTGTTCTCGATCCCGCTGACCGGCAGCGAGGCTCCCGAGCGCTTCCCGGAGCTGGCGGCGTACCCGCTCGACGCGATGAAGCCTGCGCTCAACGCCTGCTGGATCGCCTACGCGGACGCCGCCGGCATCGCGGGGAGCGCCGTCGAGCAGCAGCTGACCCGCGCGGTCGAGATGGCAGCCGCGCGGCTAGTGCAGGTCGCCTTCGAGGCCTCGCAGGACCAGCAGCAGCTGATGAGCTCGGTCGTGCTGCACCTGCAGCTCGCGCACAACCTGCTCGCGCGACCCCGCGAGGCCCCCGCGAGCCTGCTCGGCATACACGCATGACGATCAGCCTGCGCAGACGGGGCCGGCAATGAGCGATCCCGGCTCAACGCAGCGCGGCTACCGCGAGGCGATCGAGCAGGTCCTCGCCGCGACGACCGTCCTCTCGCCGACGTCGTTCGCCTGGTTCGGGGTGCCCAATCCGTCCCTGCCGGCTCACACCGAGGCCGCAATGGACGGCGCGGCGGCGCGAGCGTACCTCGTGTACGCGCTGCAGTCGCGCCTCTACGCGAGCTTCTACTGCCTTGGGGGAGCCGGCCGCGACGGGTTCGAACCCGCGCCCACCCCCCGGCTCGGCCCCTCGCCGTTCCTGCTGGCGCTTTCGCAGGCCAACCGCGGCGCGGGCTCGCGCGAGCCCGGGTGGACGGTCGCCGCGCTCGAGGACGGCCGGGTCGTGGTCGAGCGCGACGGCCTGCGGCTGTGGGTCAGGCCGGAGGAGCTCCACCGCGACGGCGGCGAGCGCGTCCCGCAGCCCGACGCGATTCAGCCGGGGGCACAGGTGGGGGTGGTGATGCCCAAGGAGCTAATGCGGCTCTCGCCCGGCTTCTACATGGCGCTGAGCGACGCCGAGCTCCCACCCGACGCGTCGGCGTCGATCGTGCGCTTCTACTGGAGCCTGCGCAGCGAGGGTGCGGCCCCCCTGATCGGGCTGCTCACCGGTGCGCTGAACGAGGCCGGGCTCTCGTTCCGCCTCAAGGTGCTCTCCGACCCGGAGGGCTACCGGCGCTGTGACGCCGGCGTCCTGTACGCGCTCGCCCCGCAGTTCGATCCGGTCGCGCGGATCGTGGCGGACACGCACCGGCGGGTCGAGCCGTGGCTGAGACCGTCGATCCCGGCCTTGACCAAGCCGCTCGCGCCGGGACTCGCCCTGGCCGAGGACCCGGGAGCAGGTCAGGAGAGCTTCGGCATGAACCGCTGTCGCCTGCTGGCAGAAGGGATCGTCAACGCCGCCGAACGGGGCGCCGGGTCGGTTGCGGAGCAGCTGGAGGTCGTGGCCGCGCACTTCGCGCAGTCGCAGGTCCCCCTGGAGCAGCCCTACCTGCGCCCCGGGTCCGTCGATCGCTACCGCCTCCCCGAGCTCTCCGCCCCCAAGCTGTCCGCCCCCAAGCTGTCCGCCCCCGAGCTCCCCGCCGATGCCTGAGGCCGAGCTCGCCGGCCTCGAGCGCGGGCTCTGCCTGGAGGTGGCGTGCGAGATCGGCCGCGCGATCGTCGAGTCGGCGGTCTGGCACGAGCGCCGTTGCGGCTGGGTGGGCGCGTGGCCCGAGGAGACGGCCAGAGGGGTAGAGGTGACCTACAAGGCGCTCGGGCCGGATCTCTACGGGGGAACCGCGGGGATCGGGGTCTTCCTGGCCGAGCTCGGGTGCGCAGCCGACGAGCAGGACGTGCGGTCCTGCGCGCTGGGCGCCCTGCGCCACGCCGCCTCCCGCGCCGACTCGACCCCGGGCCTCGCGCGCCTCGGCCTCTACGGAGGACGCCAGGGCGTCGCACTGGCGCTCGCCTACGGCGCACGACTGCTCGACGAGCCGGAGCTGGACGCGGCCGCCCGGGCGATCGTGCGGGCCGTGAGCAAGGACCCGGGGGAGGGCGCCGAGGAGTTCGACCTGGTCTCCGGCCACGCGGGGGCGATCGTCGCGCTGCTCGCCCTGGCGGCGGTCCTCGATGAGCCGGATCTTCTGGAGCGCGCGGTCGAGCACGGCGACGCGCTGCTGGCGGCCGCCCGCCCGGACGCGGGTGGCCTGTCGTGGCGCTCGCCCCACTCCTCCGAGCAGGAGCGTGGGCTAACGGGCCTCTCACACGGAGCCGCGGGCGTGGCTGGCGCCCTGCTCGAGCTGGCGGCGGCGAGCGGCCAGTCCCGCTTTCGCAGCGCCGCCCTGGAGGCGTTCGGGTACGAGCGGGCCCTGTTCGACGAACGCGCGCGCAACTGGCCGGACCTGCGCGAGAGCGTCAGGGGCGTGACCGGCGGTACCCCCACGTTCGCCACGTTCTGGTGTCACGGCGCTCCCGGCATCGCGCTCTCCCGCATCCGGGCGCTCGAGCTCGAGGCGCAGGCGCGCGCGAGCGAGGGGCTCACGGACGCGAAGGACGGTCTACGGGCGGAAGCCGCCGTCGCGCTGGAGACCACCGCGGCGTGGGTCGAGGCGGCGCTCGACGCGGGACCGGTGAGCTACTCGGTGTGCCACGGCCTGGCCGGCAACGCGGAGATCGTCGAGGAGGGGCGCCGGCTGGGGGACTCCCCGGCGCAGTCGATCGCGGCGCGCGTCGCGAGCCACGGGATCGACCGCTACCGGTCCGCGGAGCCGGGATGGCCCGGCGGCGTGCAGGGGGGCGCTACGCCCAGCCTGTTTCTCGGCGACGCGGGCGTGGGGCGCTTCTACCTCCGCCTGGCCCGGCCCGCGCTGCCGTCGCTGCTTATCGTCAGACCCGAGGCGTTCACCGCGACCGAGAGCGGCTGAGGCAGCGAGGCAACTGCCCTTTTGGATGGCGGCCTCCGGCCGCTCGCGGCGTTCGCATGGCGGACCCGGGGCCGGTGCACGTCCCGTGCGCGCCGCAGTGGGAGTAAATGCGCTGCCTGGTAGTCCCTGTCCAGAGGTAGTGAAAGAGGGGGGTTGAGGCAAGGGGAGAAGCACTGAGCCGCTTCGCCGACGCTCAGCAAATCCTGCCTGTAGCCGGGCTCTCAACAGAGCTGTGGGTACAGAGCTGTGTGGGTAGAGTCCGTGGTGTGGGGGTAAGACCGTACTGGTACCCACCGCTCCCGCGATACGTCGCCGATGAGTTTCGCTGTGCATGGCGGTCGTAGTTGGCGAGACCCCAAACGAACAGGAGGATCGAGATGGCCGAGACCGAGACCAGGACTCATATCACGCAGGTGGGGACTGTGATGGTCCCCGTCGGAGACCAGGACCGAGCGCTCGAGTTCTATCTCGACAAGCTCGGATTCGAGAAGCGTATGGATGTCCCCTTCGGGCATGACGAACGCTGGGTGGAAGTGGCGCCGCCGGGCGCGGCGACCTCGATCGCGCTCGTTCCCCCGCGGGAGGGGGAACCGACCGGAATCGAGACCCGTGTGGGCTTCACGACCGGGGACATCGAGGCCGACCACGCCGATCTGCGCGCTCGGGGCGTTGACGTCGATGAGCAGGTCATGCGGATGGGGGGGCCTGTCCCACCGATGTTCTTCTTCCGCGATCAGGACGCCAACCGCTACATGGTCGTCGAGCGGAGCTGATCGCCCTCACGCGAGCCGCTGCGGTGTGACGTCGCGGCGGCTCGCCAACATCCCAGACGCTCAGGGAGCCCCCTGCGCAATGATTGCGTGCGTGACGCCGCCGCAACCCGAGGTCTTCGTGAGGGCCCCCTGCGCCGGCGTGGTGGTGGAGGTCGCGCACCCGCCCGGCGGAACGGTGCGGGCGGGCGTGACGGTGGTGGTGCTGGAGGCGATGAAGATGGAGCACGAGGTGCTCGCGCAGGACGACGGGGTCGTGCTCCGTGTGGAGGTCGCGGTCGGGGACGCGGTCGCTGAGGGCGAGGTGCTCGTCGTGCTCGCCCCCGGCGAGGAGGAGGTGCTCCTGGAGCTCGACGGGCAGCGCCCCGCGGCGCTCGATCTCGACGCTCCCCGCGCCGATCTCGCGGGAGTGCGCGAGCGCCACGCGCTCGGGTTGGATGCGGCGCGGCCGGAGGCTGTGGCGCGACGCCGTGAGCGGGGGCGGCGCACCACGCGCGAGAATCTCGCCGACCTCGTGGACGAGGGCACCTTCGTGGAGTACGGCCCGCTGCTGTTCGCCGCCCAGGAGCGCCGCCGCGCCCGGGAGGAGCTGATCGCCCAGACCCCCGCGGACGGCCTCGTCGCGGGTGTGGGGGAGGTCGAGGGGAGCCCGTGCGTGGCGATGTCCTACGACTACACCGTGCTCGCGGGCACCCAGGGGATGCGCGGCCACCTCAAGAAGGACCGCCTGTTCGAGATCGCCGAGCGCCGCCGTCTGCCGGTCGTGCTGTTCGCCGAGGGCGGCGGGGGACGTCCGGGGGACGTGGACTGGCCGATCGTCGCCGGCCTGGACTGCCGCGCGTTTCACCTCTTCGGTCGCCTCAGCGGCCTCGTGCCGCTCGTCGGGGTGGCATCGGGCTACTGCTTCGCGGGCAACGCCGCCCTGCTGGGCTGCTGTGACGTGGTGATCGCCACCGAGGACTCCTCCATCGGAATGGGCGGCCCGGCGATGATCGAGGGCGGCGGGCTGGGCACCCACGAGCCCGCCGAGGTGGGCCCGATCGACGTGCAGCACGCAAACGGCGTCGTGGACCTGCGCGTGGGCGACGACCGCGCCGCGGTCGCGGCCGCCAAGCGCTACCTCTCCTACTTTCACGGGCCCGCCGAGCGGTTCGCGGCCCCGGACCAGCGCATTCTGCGGCACATCGTCCCCGAGGAGCGCAAGCGCGCCTACGGGGTGCGCCGGGTGCTCGAGACCGTCTGCGACGAGGGCTCGGTGCTGGAGCTGCGCCAGGGCTTCGGGCCGGGGATGGTCACGGCGCTCGCCAGGGTTCAGGGCGAGCCGCTGGGGGTGGTCGCGAACGACCCCTCCCACCTGGGCGGGGCGATCGACGCGGACGCCGCCGACAAGGCGGCGCGCTTCCTGCAGCTCTGCGACGCGTTTGCGCTGCCCGTGCTCTTCCTCTGCGACACCCCCGGGTTCATGGTCGGCCCGGCGGCCGAGCGCACCGCCACGGTGCGCCACTTCGCGCGCCTGTTCGTGATCGGGGCCAACCTCGAGGTCCCGTTCGGAACGATCGTGCTCCGCAAGGGCTACGGGCTCGGCGCCCAGGCGATGGCCGGCGGCTCCTTCAAGGCCCCGCTGTTCACCGTCGGCTGGCCCACGTCGGAGTTCGGCGGGATGGGCTTGGAGGGCGCCGTGCGCCTGGGCATGCGCCGCGAGCTCGACGCGATCGCCGACCCGGCGGAGCGCGAGCGCGTCTTCCAGGCCACGGTCGCCGCCGCCTACGAGCACGGGCGGGGGGTGAACATGGCCGCCTACGGTGAGATCGACGACGTCATCGACCCCGCCGACTCGCGGCGCTGGATCGCCACCCTGTTCGACCACCCAGCCGACGACTGGCGCCGGCGCCCCGCCAAGCGGCGCCCCAACGTCGACACCTGGTGAGCACGGTTACGTGCTGGCCTCCCGGGCTGTCGATCTTCAGGTGGCCTGGCGCCAGAGCTCACACACCCTCTGAAGAGGGTGCCACGGCAGCGCCGACGACCAGCGGCCGCACAAATGGGGGAACCTTCTTCAGCTCGTCGTGGGCGACGTCCGTGAGCGCGAAGCCGGCGGCCCGGATTCCCTCCAGCGTGGATCGGTTGCAGTCGCAGCCGACGATCGTTCGGTTGAAGCCGTTGAGCCGGTCCTGCCAGCGAGCGAGCCGTGGGTCCTGCGCTCGCACGTGCTCGATGAACAGCAGCTGACCCTCGGGCTTGAGCACCCGGCGGATCTCACCGAGCGCGCGTGCCTGGTCGTCCACCGTGCAGAGCACGAGCGTGGAGACCGCGACGTCGAACTGCCCGTCCTCGAAGGGGAGTGCTTCGGCTGGGGCGCGCACGAGCTCCGCCGGGAGGGTGTCGTGTTCCGTCAGGCGGCTCGCGAGTCGACGCGCCATCGGCTCCTCGGGCTCTGTGACGGTGAGCGCGCTCACGCCCTCGCCGTAGAACGGCAGGTTCGCCCCGGTGCCGCCACCGATCTCGAGCACTCGTCCGTGCGCATTCGTGAGCAGCGCCTGGCGATGCGCGCGCAGCCCGGCCTTCTCGGTCCTGGCCCCCATGCGGTCGTAGGTGGCGGCGAAGAGCCGGCCCCGGAGGCTCATCGCTGCGCCTTGCGCCCGAGGGTGAGCAGGTACTCGGCCGGTTCCTCGCGCTCGTACAGCGCTGTGAGCTCGTCGTGCAGTTCGGGCCAGCGGCCGGACGCTTCGGTCAGCTGGCGCGCCATCATCATCGGCCCGAACCTGCTCGCCAGGAACTCGATGGCGGCCTCGGTGGACTCGAACTGGGGCGGCTGCACCACTTCGCGCTCGAACTCGAGCTCGACCTCCGTGTCGTCGAACAGCTGCTTCACGTGGGTCTCGGACCCCCACAGCGGCGGCGGATCGGCGAGCCCCGTGGGCTGTGGGAGGTAGGGGCCAACGGTCCTGAAGAACTCGCCCATGCTGCCTTCCGGCGTCCAGCTGGTGAGCGCCATGCGTCCGCCCGGTGCCAGCACGCGCGCGAGCTCGTGCGCGGTCACCGCGTGGCGCGGGGCGAACATGCAGCCGAACGTCGAGAGCACCACGTCGAAGCGCTCGTCCTCGAACGGCAGCTCCTCCGCGTCGCCCTGCACCCAGTCGATCTGCACTCCGGCCTCCGCGGCCAGCCGGCGCCCGGTCTCGAACAGCTCAGGCGTCAGATCCAGGCCGACGACCTGAGCACCGGCCTGCGCTGCGCGCAGCGCGGCGTTGCCGGTGCCGCAGGCGACGTCGAGCACGTCCTCGCCGGGCCGGACGTCGATGCGCTCGACGATCCTCGCTCCGACCTCCCACAGCTGGCGCTCGGCGACCGCGTGGTAGTCCCCGGCCGCCCAGGTCGCGCGGGCGCCCTGCTTGAGTGTCGCTGACGGGGTCCCCGTGAAGTGGTCCAGGCTGGATGCGTGGTCGTGTTTCCCGTGATGGGATGGAAGGATGGACACGATCATGAAGCGGCATAGGCATACGCCGGAGCAGGCAGTCAGGAAGATCAGGGAGGGCGAACGGCTCTTGAACGAGGGCGGCGAGCTCGTGGAGGTCTTGCGGCAGCTGGAGGTCAGCGAGGCGACGTGGAATCGTTGGCGTGCGCAGTACGGCGGGATGAAGGCCGATGAAGCGAAGCGCTTGAAGCAGCTGGAGGGCGAGAACCAGCGGTTGAAGAAGCTGGTTGCTGAGCAGGCGTTGGATCTCGACATGCTCAAGGAGCTGGCGGAGGGAAACTTTTGACCCCGGGGCGCCGGCGTAGGGCCGTCGGCACCCTGCAGGAGCGCTTCGGGGTCTCAGAGCGCAGAGCGTGCCGTGTGACGGGCCAGCACCGCTCCACGCAACGCAAGCAGCCACGGCCGCGACGCGACGAGGACCAGCGGCTGGCATCACGGTTGCGGGAGATCGCCAAAGAGCACCCGAGGTGGGGCTGGAAGACAGCGCACGAGATTCTGCTGCGGGAGGGCTGGACGGTCAACCGCAAGCGCACCAGGCGGATCTGGCGCCAGGAGGGCCTGCGACGCCCGGTGAGGGCCCGCAAGCGCCGCCGCCCGGGCAACGGGCAGGCAGCGCGTTTGAGAGCGACCAGGCCCAACGATGTCTGGGCCGTGGACTTCCAGTTCGATGAGACCTCCGACCGCCGCCGCATCAAGCTCTGCAACATCGTCGATGAGTACACCCGCGAGGCCCTCGCGATCCGCGTCGACCGTACCTGCACCGCAGAGAACGTCATCACAGTCATCGAGCAACTCGTCACCCAGCGAGGTACCCCAAAGTATCTCCGGGCTGATAATGGCCCGGAGATGATCGCGTGGACGCTGCGGGACTACTGCCGCCTCACCGGCACTCAAACCGCGTACATCGAGCCCGGCAGCCCGTGGGAGAACCCCTTTGTGGAGTCCTTCAACGGCCGCCTCCGCGACGAGCTACTGAACATCGAGGAGTTCGCCTGTCTCACCGAGGCGAAGGTCATCATCGAGGACTGGCGCATCCAGTACAACACCTACAGGCCACACTCAGCCCTCGGCGGCCTCACCCCCACCGAATACGCACAGAAAGAGAACCACCAACACCAACCAGACCACGCATAAACCCTGGACCACCTACAGGGACCCCTTCATCGCCAGCTCTGCAAGCGCTGTCTCGTTCATGCTTCCTCCTTGGTCGTGGCCAGTGGGCATGTACCAAGGCTAGGCTGGGTAGGCGTCCCCGCGCATGGGGCGTTCGCCTCATCTTCAGGACGCCACGGCGGCCACGGGCTCGGCGTCGTGGAGGAGGCCGTGCTGCATCGCGAACAGGCTCGCCGTCGCCCGGCTGGAGGCGTCGATCTTCGCGTAGATGTGCTCGATGTGGTTGCCGGCGGTCTTGGGCGAGATCACGAGGCGCTCGGCGATCTCCTTGTTCGAGAGCCCCTGGGCGAGCAGCCTGAGCACCTCGACCTCTCGCGGGGTGAGCCCCGCGGGTCCTTCCCGGCGGCGCGGGACGCGGTGTCCCACGGCGCCCAGCACCGCGTCGACGGCCTCGGCGTCGAGGCGCCCGGCCCTGACCTCGGCGCGCAGCTCCGCGGCCGCTTCGTCGGCCGAGCGGGCAGGGCGGTGGGGACGCGGCTCGCGCATCGCCTGGTAGGCGTCCGCAGCACCAAGGAGCCGCGCCGCACGGGAGATCGCGTTGCCCGCGAGCGCCTCGCGGGTAGCCGGAACCGTCGAGGCGCTCGCGGTGCTGTACCGCGATCGCGCCCAGCGGCGCAAGCGCCTCCGAGGCGTGCAGCATGCGCTCGGTCAGGTAGGGGTGCATCCGCACGCGCTCCCACTCGCCGGCGCCGAGCGGCCCGCGCTTGTCCCAGATCGCGTTGGAGACCCCCAGCCGTCCGAGGTCGTGCACGAGCCCGGCGCGGCGGAGCGTGCGTGTCTCCGTCTCCGTGAGCCCGAGGTGCGCCGCAGCGTCGCCGAACGAGGTCGGCGACGGCCAGCGAGTGGCCGAGGAAGTACGGCGACTTCAGGTCGGCGAAGTTCGCGATCGCCTCCAGTGCGGCGTCGAACCGCTCTCCCGACAGCATCACCGCGAGCGCCGGCTCGGCGTCGATCACCGCGTCCCACGTACGGAGCGAGTCGAGATCCGCAAGGAGCGTCGCCGCGTCCGCACGCAGCAGTGTGCAGAGCGCCGGGTCGAACTGCTTGCCGGCGCGCTGCCGTGCGAGCGTCCTCGCGCGCCTCCAGCCCGCCGACGCGGTGCGCGACCTCGACGAACTCTGCGAGCTGGACGATCCTCGAGGCCAGCGGGATCGCCTCTCCCTTGAGCCCGTCCGGCCAGCCGCGCCCGTCCCAGTACTCATACGACGCGCCGATGCCGTCGAGCACCTCGCCGGACAGCCCCAGCTGCTCGGCGAACGTCCGCGCCATCGCGGCGTGCGAGGAGATCATGTCTTCGACCTCGCGGTGGCCCGAGACCGCGAAGGTCGAGGCCGACCCGGAAGCGGTGCAGCGGCGGATTGCCCGCTCCCAGCCGTCGCAGCCCGGACGCCGCGGCTCGCAGGGTGTGAGGCGGGTGGTCGTACTTGGTGGCCTTCAGCGCGATGTCGTCGCCGAACCACTTCGCCTGCTCGTGCGCGTCCGCATGACAGCCGACGTTGACGAGCAGCGCCGTGTAGTAGACGACCGCTCGCGTCTGCTCGTCCAGCACCGAGCGGCTCCGCGAGTCGCAGCGCGATCAGGCACTGGCGCAGCACGTGCTCCATCGGCTGTCCGAAGCCGAGGTCGATCCCGAGCGAGAGCGCGGCGACGAGCTCCGCCAAGCGAACGTGCGCACCGTCACGGTCCCCGTCCACAAAAGGAGACTAGCGCCGGCACCTCACCCAAGAGATACGCCCTAAGTTGGGCAGACTCCGGGATGTGCCGACAGGTGCGGCTCATCTGGCCTCCATCTTTCGGGCACGGTAGACGATGTCGGCGGGGATGCGTCCCTGTGTGAGGCGTCCGTGGTGCACGCGGTCGTTGTTGTAGAAGCGCAGGTAGGTATCGAGCTCGCGTTTCAGGCCGGTGTAGCGGGGATAGAGGTAACGGGCGAACGCTGGTCTCCAGCACTCGTCAAGGATCGTCTTGTGCAGCGCCTCGACGTGTCCGTTGGTCTGTGGGCGTCCTGCGTGGATGCGGGTGTGGCGCACCTTCAACGCTGTCGACGGTTTTCGTGAAGTCGCCCTTGAACTCGTTGCCGTTGTCGCTGAGCATTCGCTCCAGGCGCCAGCCCGCGGCCTTCAGCTCCCGTGCGACACGCTCGGCGAGCGTGCTCGTCTGCCGGGCGGTGGGGTTGCCTTGCTTGCAGATCACGAGCTGCGCCCACGCATAGGAGGAAGCGATATCGATCGCGGTGAGCTGCCAGATCGCGCCCTCGGTGCCCCTCAGCCTGCCGACGTAGAAGCAGTCGATCCCGACCAGCTCACCGGGCCGTGAGACGTCGATGTGGCGCTCTGGCTCTGGTGTTCTCGGCGGCTCATAGGGCGCGGCGTAGCCCGCGATCAGCCCGAGGCGCTTGGCGCGGGTGTTCAGCCCGTGACGACAGAGCACCTTCCACACACCATTCGGCGAGACGACGATCCCGCCCCACTTCTCCCTGGCCAACTCCGATGAAACACGCCGCGGGCCGAGCCCAGGGTGAGCGATCGAGAACGACACGATCCGCTCCTCGATCATCTTCGGCAGCGCGTTCGGCATCTGCGGCCGCCGGCGCTCCCGGGGCCTGAGCATCTCCAGCCCGTGCCGGTCGACCTGGCGCTTCCAGGCGTAGTAGGTCGAGCGGTGCACCCCGAACGTCCGGCACGCCGCCGACACGCTCGTCCTCGCGGCCTCCGCGAACAACTGCTGGCGGTAGCCGAACAGCACGTCATCCTTCGTCATATGGCTCTGCTCCTCTTCACTTTGGCGGTGAAGGAGGCAGCCTGAGCCACGGCCCAGACGGGTCCCGCCGATCGGCGGGACCCGTCTGACCTCAAAGACCTATCGAGCCCCCAACTGTCGGGAGCACCCGGAGACAGCCCACCCTAAGTCCGCTGTGGGCGCGCACGTCGGGCCGATACGGCCCTAAGTCCGCTACGGGGCCGCGCCCACGTCGGGCCGATATGCCCTAAGTCCGCTATGGGGCGCCCACGTCGGGCCGATACGCCCTAAGTCCGCTGTGGGGCGGCGCCCACGCCGGGCCGACCAGGGCCTGCGACCGCGGTGCCCCCGATCTTCGATCGGCGGGCGGCGAGCGCGTCGGCGAGGTGGTCGATCAGCTCTCCGGCGCGGTCGATCGCGCGGTCGAGCAGCAGGAAGCCGTGCAGCTGGTCCTCGGCGTGCAGGTGCTCAACGGCGACACCCGCAGCGGCGAGCCGCTGCGCGTAGGCGATCCCCTCGTCGCGCAGGGGGTCGAACTCGGCGGTCATCACTAGCGCCGGCGGGAGCCCTGCGAGGTCGGGGGCGGCGAGGGGGAAGACGTAGGGGTCTCGGTAGGGGTCCGCGGGGTCGTGGGTGGGGGGCAGGTAGTGATCGAGGTACCACCGTATGAGGGGGCCGTCGAGCGTGTAGCCGGCGCCGCGCTCCTCGTGAGAGGGCCAGCGGCCGGGGACGTCGGTGAGCGGGTAGGCGAGGACCTGAAACGCGGGTGCGGGCGCGCCGGTGTCCCGCAGCAGCAGCGTGAGGGCGGCGGCGGTGGCCGCGCCCGAGCTCTCCCCCACGAGCGCAGTCAGCGAGGCGTCGCCCTCCAGGCGGTCGGCGTTCTCCAGCAGCCAGCCGTAGGCGAGGCGGGCGTCCTCGAGCGCCGCGGGGTGGCGGTGCTCGGGGGCCCTGCGGTACTCGAGCGAGGCGAGCAGCCAGCCGGAGCGGCGGGCGATGCGGCGGCAGAGGCGGTCGTGGGTGTCGATGTCGTTGAGCGTCCACCCTCCTCCGTGGAGGAAGAGCGCGATCGGCAGGACGCCCGGCCGGGGGCGGTAGAGGCGCAGGGGCCGCGCGCCGTGGGAGGCGGGCAGCTGGAGGTCCTCGAAACTGTGCAGCGCGAGCGGCTCGCCTCTGGTGAGCAGCGCCGCGCGCATCTGCTCCCTCGCCTGCTCCACGGGGAGGGTGTGGAGCGCCGGCGCGTCCACCGCCTGCATCACCTCGAGCAGCGCCTGGGCTTGGGGGTCGAGCTGTCCGGTCACGGCGAGCCTGGAGGCTAGCCGACGAGCAGCACGGGGGCCGCGAGCTGCTCGCCCACGACCGTCTCAGGGCTCTGGGTGCCGGAGGCGGCCGGGCTCGGAGGCGCAACCACCGTGCGGTTGCGCCCGGCACGCTTGGCCTCGTACAGCGCCTCGTCGGCGGCCTTGAAGAGTGTTTCGTAGGCGACGTCCTCCCCGCTGGCGACGCTCAGGCCGAGGGAGATCGTGATCGGAATGCCCGTGGGACGGGCCTCCTCGATCGCCGTGCGCAGCCGCTCGGCGATCTCATGTCCTTCGGGCTGTGAGACCCCGGGCAGCACGATCAGAAACTCCTCGCCCCCGAGGCGGTAGGCGAGCTCGAAGGAGCGCAGCCGCTTGCGCAGCTCGTAGGCGACGTCGCGCAGCACCGCGTCGCCACGGTCGTGGCCGTAGCGGTCGTTGATCGCCTTGAAGGTGTCCACGTCGCAGAGCAGGAGGCACACGGGCTGGTGGGTGAGGCGGGCCTGGTGGGAGATCTCGGTGAAGCGGGGGAGCAGGGCGTGGCGGTTGAGCAGGCCGGTGAGCGGGTCGAGGATCGCTTCGTCGCGGTGGTGCAGCTCGGCGGCTTGGAGGGCGAGCACGATCGAGATGACCACCGCGAGCAGGGCGAGCGTGGCGATCACCGACACGGGGTCCGCGATCGTCGCTCCAGGATCGACCCCGAGGGTGGTCGCGACGATCAGCAGGACGGTGAGCACGATCCCGACGGCCACGACCTGCGGGCGAAAGCGCGCGGCCACCATCGCGCCCGGCAGCACCATCCACGGCAGCGCGGGAGAGCGCGGCCCGCCGCTGAAGGCGACACCCGCGCCGATCAGCAGCAGGGTGAGGACGATCGCGGTGAAGCTCACGCGCTCGGGGTGGGGGCTCGAGTGCAGGCGCACCTCGACGTTCCAGAAGTTGAGCGCGCAGAACGCGAGCAGGATCAGGGTCCACCAGCCGATCCAGGGCGCTGAGAGCGACAGCGCGACGCCGATTGCGCCGGCGCCGACCAGGCGGATCGTGCGCACGCGGTCGTTGGCGTCCACGATGCGCGTGCGATCGAGCTCGGTGGGGCACAGCCATGAAGATCCCGCTCTCATGAACCCGACTTCGACCGTATGGAACGTGGGCTTGAGCGCAGGGGACGGTCGGCAACACGTGTATTATGCAGACAGCCGTACCCAAAAGGGCGGTGTTTCGGGAGTCTGTCAACCGAACGAGCTACCGTCCTGGAATGCGCTCCCACACTCCCTCAGGCTCCGATCCGGATCCCGCGGCTGGCTCCGAGCGCGGGGAGATGCCGGGCGACGGCGAGCAGGGCGAGGAGGAGCCGCGCGAGGGTCAGGGCGAGTGGGTCGAGGACGGAGGCGGCCAGGGCGAGGAGGTCGAGGACGAGTGGGTTCCCCAATCGATGGTGGAGCTGGATCTCGCGCTCGCCGGGGAGGAGGGCTTCTCCGTCGACCCGGTCGCCGAAGCGCGGCGGCTCGCAGCCTTCGACGTGCTGCGCGTGCGGGCCGACAACCCGGGGCCGCTCACGCTGTCGGGGACCAACACGTGGATCGTGGACCGCGACCCGGCGTACGTGATCGACCCGGGCCCGGCCCTGAGGCAGCACATCGAGCGGGTGCTGGCGGCGGTCGACGCGCGCGGGGGGCTGGGGGGGATCGCGCTCACCCACGACCACTCCGACCACGTGGAGTCGGTCACGGCCCTGCGCGAGCTGCGCCGGGCGCCAGTGGCGGCGGCGCACGGGGAGGGCGTTGACGTGGCCCTGATGGAGGGGGTGCGCTTCGGCCCCCTGACGGCCGTGCCCACGCCCGGACACTCGCCCGACCACTTCGCTTTCGTGGCGGACCGCGTGTGCTTCACGGGAGACGCGGTGTTGGGAGAGGGCAGCGCCTTCGTCGCCCCCTACGAGGGCGCGTTGAACGCCCACATGAACGGGCTAGTGCACCTGTGCACGCTCGAGCTCGACGTGCTGTGTCCGGGCCACGGCCCGGCGATCTGGGAACCGGTGGCGAAGCTCCAGGAGTGCATCGGCCACCGCTACGACCGCGAGCACCGCCTCCTGGCCGCGCTCGCCGGAGGCGCTCGCACCGTCCAGGAGCTGTTGGACAAGGCGTGGTGGGACGTGCCGGCGGAGCTGCGTCCGGCGGCGATGCTCACGCTGGCGGCCCACCTCGACAAGCTCGAGGAGGAGGGCTCGCTGCCGGCGGGCGTGGAGCGCCCGTACTGGGACGACTCCGTGTGGGAGGGCGTCTCGTGGGGCGACCTGCCCGGAGAGGACTCCGGCCTGTAGGAAGATGACCGCGGAGGACGCACCTCCCCGCTGGTCGTGGACTACGGCTGCCTGCGTGAAGATGACTGCGAAGGACTCACTCTGCCTGCCGGTCGCGGACTACGGCTTCCCGTGGGGACGATGAACGGGCAGGAATCGCCCTTTCCGCCGATCGCGGACTACGGCTTCCTGTCGGACTGCCACACGTGCGCGCTGGTCGCCTCGGACGGGGCGGTGGAGTGGATGTGCCTGCCGCACTTCGACTCCCCGAGCGTGTTCGCGGCGATGCTCGACCGCGGGGCGGGGCGCTTCCGGGTGGGGCCGTACGGGCTGTACGTGCCGGCGGGCCGGCGGTACCTGCCGGGGACGAACGTGATCGAGACGACGTGGATGACCCCGCAGGGGTGGGTGCGCGTGGTGGACGCGCTGACGATCGGGGAGTGGCACGACAACGAGGAGGGCTCCAGCCACACGCGCCCCCCGACGGACTACGACGCGGACCACCTCATGGTGCGGGTGATCGAGTGCATCCAGGGCCACGTGCAGATGGAGGTGGTGTGCGAGCCGATGCTGGACTACGGCGCGACGGCGGCGAGTTGGACCGCGGTGAAGGACGACCAGGCGGAGGTCGGCCACCACCAGGCGCTCGACGTCAGCGACGGCAGGACGGTGTTCCGCCTGTTCTCGGACATGCGCGTGGGGATCGAGGGCAACCGCGTGCACGCGCGGCACACTCTGCAGGAAGGGGAGAAGCGCTTCTGCGCGATGTCGTGGACGGAGGGACTGGGGGGTCCGCGCACGGTGGAGCAGGCGGAGGAGTACGTGGAGCGCACAAACCACTTCTGGCGAACGTGGCTGGCCGAAGGAACGTATCCGGACCACCCGTGGCGGTTGCAGCTGCAGCGCTCGGCGCTGGCGCTGAAGGGCCTCACGTTCATGCCCACGGGGGCGCTGGTGGCGGCGGCCACGACCTCGCTGCCGGAGACGCCGCAGGGGGCGCGCAACTGGGATTACCGGTACTGCTGGATGCGCGACGCGACGTTCACGCTGTGGGGCCTGCACGCCCTGGGGCTGGATTGGGAGGCGGACGACTTCGTGCAGTACGTCGCGGATCTGGAGCGCAACGAGGACGGGTCGCTGCAGATCATGTACGGGATCAGGGGGGACAAGGAGCTCGTGGAGTCCACGCTCGACCACCTCAAGGGCTACCAGAACGCGCGCCCGGTGAGGGTCGGCAACGGGGCGTACAACCAGCGCCAGAACGACGTGTACGGCGCGGTGCTGGACTCGGTGTACCTGCACTCCAAGAAGCGCGACCACATCCCCGAGCGGCTGTGGCCGGTGCTGATCGACCAGGTGCGCTGCGCGGAACGGGTGTGGCGGGACCCCGACCAGGGCATCTGGGAGGCGCGGGGGGAGCCGCGCCACTACGTCTCCTCGAAGCTGATGTGCTGGGTGGCGATGGACAGGGGGGCGCGCCTGGCAGAACGGCGGGGGGAGGACGAGCTCGCGCGCAACTGGCAGTCCGTCGCAAATGAGATCTCGGCGGAGATCCTCGAGCGGGGGGTGGACAGGCGGGGGGTGTTCCGCCAGCACTACGACACGGACGCGCTCGACGCCTCGAACCTGTTGATCCCGTTGGTGCGCTTCCTACCGGCGAGCGACGAGCGGGTGTGCGCGACGGTGAGGGCGATCAAAGAGGAGCTGACGGAGAACGGCCTGGTGTTGCGCTACCGCACGGGGGAGACGGACGACGGCCAGAAGGGGGAGGAGGGGACGTTCTTGATCTGCTCCTTCTGGCTGGTGTCGGCGCTGTCGGAGATCGGGGAGGACAGGGAGGCGGAACACCTGTGCGAGCGCCTGCTCACGTACGCCTCCCCGCTGCACCTGTACGCGGAGGAGTTGGAGGCGTCGTCGGGCCGGCTGTTGGGCAACTACCCGCAGGCGTTCACCCACCTCGCGCTGATCAACGCGGTCACGCACGTGGTCAACGCCCAACAGCAGCAGGAATAGTCCCGCTCGCTCGCGCCCCCGTCCGCCCGCGCCACCCTGCGCGCCCGTCCCGACGGGCGTCAGTACCCGGGCTCGCCGGGGAGCAGCACGCGGGCGACCTCGCCGTCGAAGAAGACGCGGGGCTGGACGGCCTGCACAACGCGCCCGCGGGCGTGCTCCAAGAGTGCTGAGGCGGTGGCGAAGGCGGAGAGCTGCTCCAGGTGCTTGATGGTGGGGAAGACCAGCTGGATCTCCCCGTCGCGGTGCGCGTCGAGCGCGCCGGTCGGTGTGAACCAGCCGTGCGCGACGCACTCCTCGCCGTCCACGCGCGGCTCCTGGCCGGGAGGGGAGGGGGCGAGGAAGAAGTGGGTGTCGAAGCGGGTGCGGACCTCGGCGGGGGTGATCCAGCGGGAGAACTTGACGAGCTCCTCGGCACCCGGCAGCGCCACGCCGGCCTCCTCGCGCAGCTCGCGCACGGCAGCGGCGCGGTGGGCGCGGTCGTCCTCCCCCTCGGCCTGCTCGACGGCGCCGCCGGGGAACACCCACACGCCGCCCATGAAGCGGGCGCGCGGATTGCGCTTGACGAGCAGCAGCTCGAGGCGCTCCTCCCCGCCGCGCAGCAGGATCACGGTCGCGGCCTGCCGGGGGAGCGTGGGGGGCCCGGGGTTGTACTCCTCGCCGGGACCGGGCCGCTCGTCGGCGACGGCGGGGTCGTCTGGAGAAGGGGCGTTCATTGGGGATCGTCCACGCGGGCCGGCGCCGCCCCAAGCGTGTAGGCGCGGAGCCTCGTGCTCCGCGTCGGGGCGTGACGCGCCCGTCCAAGGGTGGGCACCCACCTTCCGAGGGTCCGGCGCGCTCGTCCAAGGGTGGGCATCCACCCTCCGACGGTGCGGCGCGCCCGTCCACGGGTAAGCATCCACCGTCCGAGGGTGTGCATCCAATGACCCTACCCGGTGGGGAAGCGGAGCGGTACTCTTAGGCGCGATGACGACTCAGACGCTTCAGCGGTGGATCTGCGAGTCCTGCGGCTACATCTATGACCCCGAGGAGGGCGACCCGGACGGGGGGATCCCGGCGGGGACGTCCTTCGAAGACATCCCGGACACGTGGTTCTGCCCGGTGTGCGGGGCCCGCAAGCGCGACTTCACCCTTTACGAGGACTGATCCCCTGACCGATTGGGAGGCACTGCTCGCAGCAGACGGCGAGCACGTGTGGCACCCCTACGGTGGCCTCCCGGCGGCGCAGGGAGCCCTGCCGGTGGTCGCCGCGGAGGGGGTGCGCCTGCGGTTGGCGGACGGGAGGGAGCTGATCGACGGGATGTCGTCGTGGTGGTGCGCGGTGCACGGTTACCGCCACCCGGCGCTGGACGCGGCCGTGCGGGGGCAGTTGGAGCGGATGGCGCACGTGATGTTCGGGGGGCTGACGCACGAGCCGGCGGTGCGTCTGGCGGAGCGCCTGGTGGAGATGACCCCGGGGGGCTTGGAGCGGGTGTTCCTCGCGGACTCGGGCTCGGTGGCGGTGGAGGTGGCGATCAAGATGTGCGTGCAGTACCAGCGCGCGGTGGGCCGCCCCGGGCGTACGCGTCTGTTGACGGTCAGGGGGGGTTACCACGGGGACACGTTCGGGGCGATGGCGGTGTGCGATCCGGTGGGGGGGATGCACAGCCTGTTCACGGGGATCCTTGCGGAGCACGTCTTCGCGGAGCGCCCCCCGGACGGCTTCGAGGCCCCACCCGACGAGCGGTGGGAGCGGTGGGCGGCGCAGGTGCGCGAGCTGGCGGCGCGCCACTCCGACGAGCTGGCGGCAGCGATCGTGGAGCCGGTGGTGCAGGGGGCGGGGGGGATGCGCTTCCACTCTCCGGCGTGCGTGGCGCTGCTGCGGGAGGTGTGCGACGAGCACGGGCTGCTGCTCGTGGCGGATGAGATCGCGACGGGCTTTGGCCGCACGGGCGCGCTGTTCGCGTGCGAGCACGCGGGGGTGGCGCCGGACGTGATGTGCGTGGGCAAGGCGCTGACGGGCGGCTACATGACGCTCGCGGCGACGCTCTGCACCGCGGAGGTGGCGGGTGCGATCTCGGCGGGCGAGGGCGGCGGCCTGATGCACGGTCCGACGTACATGGCCAACCCGCTGGCGTGCGCGACGGCGTTGGCATCGACAGGACTGCTGTTGGATGGCTACGGCGGCGGCGAGGACCCGTGGGACCCGTGCAACGGAGCCGAGGGCGGGGGCGAGGACCCGCGCGACCGGGCCGAGGGCGGGGGCGGACCACCCGGCGTAGGAGGCCCGCTTGGTGTGAGCTGGCGCGAGCGGGTGAGGGCGATCGAGCAGGGCCTGCGCGTAGGCCTGGAACCGGCGTGGGAGCTGCCGGGCGTGGCGGACGTGCGGGTGCTGGGCGCGATCGGCGTGGTGCAGCTGGAGGGCGAGGTGGACGTCGCGGCGGCCACGGCGGCGGCGGTCGAGCGGGGAGTGTGGCTGCGCCCGTTTCGGGACCTCGTGTACACGATGCCCGCTTACGTCATGGAGGGGGACGACTTGGCGAGTGTCGCCGCGGCCGTGGTCGCAGCGGCGCGGACGGGGTCCAGCGGATGACCGGGAGGCTTGTGCGGACACTGGCGGCCGCACTGCTCGCGCCGCTTGGAGCGGCGCTGGCGCTCGCTGCATGTGGCGGCGGCGCCACAGCGGCGTGTACCGCGGGCGGGGCACACCACGGCGGGGTCGGCGGCTGCGCCCCGGCGGCGCGGCGGGCGCAGGTCGCGACGACGGTGCGCTCGGGAGACCTGACTGTGACGCTCGCGGTTGCGCCTGCGCCGGCGAAGGCGGGTGCGGCTGTCCAGATCGAGGTGGCCGCGCGAGCACAGCGGGCGCCGGGCGCCCTCGGGTTTGTGCTGCGCTACGGCGATGGAGCGACGAGCGGTTCGGGTCCGGTGCCTCAGTTCTGTATAGCGGGGGCGTCTCGGCCCGCTCGCCGTGTGTGGCGGCTGCGTCACCGCTACGGTGCGAGTGGGAGATATGCGGTGTCCGTGAGGGTGTACGTCAACTGCACCAGCGACCACGTCACTGCAAGGGCAGCGTTACTGGTGAATTAACTACGGCGGACCCGCCGAGCGTGATGCTCGCCGCGAATCCCGCCAAGTGATCGCATGCTCGCCGGAGCGGAAGCTCGGTCGCGCTCGCGCAAATATTTGAAAATTGATCTTGACAAGTATCGCGTAGTCTGTTTATGATGGGATCAGGTCCAGAGGGGTCGGATTCAGTCAAGCTGGAGTCCACAAGGGGGCGACATGGTGGGTGTACCTGGGGTGCGCTGTCCTGAGTTGCAGCTCGGTCGGCGCAGGTCGATCGGTAGTCGTCGGTCAACTCGCACGATACGGCGGGTCGCGCCGGCGGTGTTGCTGCTTGCGGCGCTGCTCTGTGCGGTACTCGCGCAGCCGGCAGGCGCGCAAGCTGGGTCTCAGAATCGCCTGGGGTACTCCCTGAAGCCATCGACGACCATGCCCTATACGCCGTGTCCGCCCGGTGGACGAATGATCGAGTGCAACATCGTCATCGATCCCCCCGCCGTGCGTACGCCAGAGGGCTACCGGCTACCTGGTGGCGGACCGCTGTTTGAAGGCGGCGGCGAATTGGGGGGCTACGATCCCAGCGACCTGCAGTCGGCCTACGGCATCCCGGCCACCGGTGGAAGCGGAGAAACGGCGGCAGTGGTGGATGCGTACGGCTACGCGGCGGCGGAATCCGATCTCGCCAAATACCGGGAAAAATATGGCCTCGCGGCGTGCACCAAAGCAAGCGGCTGCTTCAAAAAGGTCAATCAGAAAGGCGAAGAAAAAAACTATCCGCCGGAAAGCGGGGAACTCGAAAAAGGCTGGTCGGTGGAGGCAGCGCTCGATTTGGACATGGTCTCCGCGGCCTGTCCGGGTTGCCACATCATGCTCGTGGAGGCGACGACTCAGGAACCAAAAGACACGGCGGCTTCGGCGGAAGAGGCAGCGACGCTCGGAGCGACAGAGATCAGCAACAGCTACGGCTACCCCGAGAACAACGAAACGTACTGCCCTGCCAAAAAAGGTTGCAAAGAATATCTCGCGTCGTATAGCCATGCGGGCATCCCGGTGACGGTCTCCGCGGGGGACTCGGGTTACAACGATGGTGTGGGCGCTCCGAGCTGGCCCGCGACCTCGCCGAATGTGATCGCCGTGGGGGGCACGAGCCTCAACAAATCCTCTGGCAGCCAGCGCGGCTGGAAGGAGTCGGTGTGGGGAGGAAGCGGCAGCGGCTGCAGCCTGTATGAGACCAAGCCGACCTGGCAGACCGACACGGCGTGCACCAAACGCTTGGACAACGACGTATCCGCGGTCGCCAGTTCCAGCACGCCTGTGTCGGTGTACAACACGCCCTCCGCGGGTGGGTGGGTCAACATCGGCGGCACGAGCGTGTCCGCGCCATTGGTCGCCGCGATCGAGGCGCACGCCACCAGCGCTGCGAAAACCGCTGGCGCCGAAGCCTTCTACAAGCACCCCGGCATGTTGTTCGACGTCACCGCGGGGAGCAATGGGTCGTGTACGCCCCCCAGTGAAGACGCGTACCTGTGCAAAGGTAGGGCGGGCTACGACGGACCGACCGGCTGGGGCACGCCCAATGGGGTTCCACACACCACGGGCTGGTTCGCCCGAGAAGTCCCGAACATTGCGGCCAAGGTGAGCGCCAAGTCGAGCCTGTCGGGCGTCTCGTGTGTGTCT
The DNA here is from genome assembly GCA_963703395.1 of uncultured Solirubrobacterales bacterium. Taxonomy (GTDB): domain Bacteria; phylum Actinomycetota; class Thermoleophilia; order Solirubrobacterales; family Solirubrobacteraceae; genus Palsa-744. The sequence goes on from OY969817.1 coordinate 3,985,462, forward strand.
CTCGGCGAATGCGTGGCGGTGGGCCACACCGTGAACAGCGCGGGCACGGAAGTCACGCTCGCCGAGTACTGGGATGGCGTGGAATGGAAAGTGATGGAAACCCCGAACCCGACGGGCGCGAAAAGCAGCAGCCTTTCGAGTGTCGCGTGCGGCTTCATCTTCGGCCCGCTGCTGGAACTGTGCACGGCGGTGGGAAAGTATGTCAACAGCTCAGGTGTCGAAGTCCCGCTTGCCGAGCAGATGGGTGCAGGTGGCTGGAGCATCAGTGGAGTTCCCAGCCCGACGGGCGCGAAAAGCAGCAGCCTGTCAGGCGTGACGTGCCTCAAAGCTGAACTTGGCCAGAAATGCACAGCGGTCGGGCACTATGTGAATAGTGAAGGCAAGGAACTGACGCTCGGGGAGCGGTTCAGCAGCACCTGGTCTATCCTGGAAACCGTCAACCCGGCGGAAGCAAAAGCCAGCAGCCTGTCGAGTGTGGCGTGTGCTCCGGTGAGCGAAACCACCGAAGGATGCATCGCGGTCGGGCACGATGTGAACGCCGCCGGTACAGAAGTCACGCTGGGAGAGCTGTGGTTGGCTGGCAAATGGGTTCTTCAGGAAACCCCAAATCCGACGGGTGCGAAAGCAAGCAGTCTGTCGGGCTTGTCATGCGTGAGCAGCACTTCTTGCAACGCGGTTGGTCGTTATACCAACAGCGGTGGTACTGAAGTGACGCTTGCGGAGGGTTGGGCGGGCGTCAAATGGGCGATTCAGGAAACCCCAAATCCAACTGGCGCGAAAAGCAGCAGTCTTTTGGGTGTAGCGTGCGCGTCCGGGACGGTGTGCACCGCAGTGGGTCACTATGTGAACAGCGAAAGCAAGGAAGTGACGCTGGCCGAGGGGCTGGCGAGCGGTAAATGGACGGTTCAGGAAACCGCGAACCCGGCGGGCGCGAAAAACAGCAGTCTGTCGAGCGTGTCGTGTAGTTCGACCACTGTCTGCGAGTCGGCTGGGCATGAAGTCAACAGCGAAAGCACGGAAGTGACTATGGCGGAGGGCTGGGCGAGCAGCAAATGGGCGATCCAGGAAGTTCCCAGGCTGCCCGCGCCGACCGGCAGCCTGTCGAGCGTATCGTGCAGCGCGGCCGAAGCGTGCACCGCGGTGGGCCACTACATCAACGGTGTGGGCACCGAAGTGACGTTGGCCGAGAGGTGGAATGGCAAAGAATGGTCGCTCCAGGAAACGCCGAATCCGGCGGGCGCGAAAAGCAGCAGCTTGTCGAGCGTATCGTGTGCCTCCGCCGGAGTGTGTACGGCGGTCGGGCACTATGTGAACAGCGAAAGCAAGGAAGTGACGCTGGCCGAGGGCTGGGCAAGCAGCAAATGGACAATTCAGGAAACGGTGAATCCGACGGGCGCGAAAAGCAGCAGCCTCGCGGGAGTGTGGTGCGCGTCGACCACGGTTTGTGAGGCGGTGGGTCACTACGTGAACAGCGAAAGCAAAGAAGCGATGTTCGCGGAGGGCTGGGCGAGCAGTAAATGGACGATCCAGGAAACCCCAAGCCCGACTGGCGCGAAAAGCAGCGGCCTGTTGGGGGTGTCGTGCGCTTCCGCGGAAGTGTGCACGGCGGTGGGTCACTACGTGAACAGCGAAAGCAAGGAAGTGACGCTGGCGGAGGGCTGGGCGAGCAGTAAATGGACGGTTCAGGAAGCCGTGAACGCGACTGGGGCGAAAAGCAGCAGCCTCGCGGGAGTGTGGTGCGCGTCAACCACGGTTTGTGAGGCGGTGGGTCACTACGTGAACAGCGAAAGCAAGGAAGTGACGTTGGCGGAGGGCTGGGCGAGCAGTAAATGGACGGTTCAGGAAGCCGTGAACGCGACTGGGGCGAAAAGCAGCAGCCTCGCGGGGGTGTCGTGCACCTCGACGACGGTGTGCACCGCTGTGGGGCATTACGTGAACAGCGGAAGCAAGGAAGTGACGCTCGCGGAGAGTTGGGCGAGCAGTAAATGGACCGTCCAGGAAACCCCGAACCCAATCGAAGCGAAAAGCAGCAGCCTCGCGGGAGTGTCGTGCAAGACCGCCGAAGGGTGCCTCGCAGCAGGGCACTTCGTCATCGGGACCCCCGAAGTGGCCTTGGTGGAGGAACACGCGTAGGGTCGCCGCGATCGAGTGGGGACGCCGGGTCGGCTTCGGCGCCCCACTCGCGCGGGTCACGCTCAGGGTGGTGTTGGCGCGCGGCGGGGCGGCGCGCCAACCCATCTCCGCCACGGCAGGGTTTCCCCAGCAAGCACGAGCTCGGACGGGGATGGGGTCTGCACCCTCGGCAGCCCCTCGACCTCGACGCCACCAAGGCGGGCGATGGTCTCGCGGTTGGAGCGCTCCATCGGGGATGGCTGTGAGGGCCAGGGTGTGAGCACGACGGCTGCCACATCGAGCCCCACGGCGCGCGCGGCGTGAAGGGTGAGCAGCGTGTGGTTGATCGTGCCGAGGCCGGGGGCGGCGGCGATCAGCAGCGGGAGTCGCAGGTCGGCGGCGAGGTCGCACACGGTGTAGTCGGGGGCGAGCGGCACGAGCAGCCCGCCGACGCCCTCCACGACGAGGGTGTGTCCCTGCCCGGCGGCGCGGGCGGCGGCGAGCAACTGGGCGGGGTCCAGCCGCTGGCCGACGAGCTCGGCGGCGAGGTGCGGCGACACGGGGGGGCCGTAGCGCAGCGGGGCCACCTCCTCGGGAGTCATGTGGGCGGCGCGCGCGAGCAACTCGTGGTCGGGGGGCCACTCGCCGGGCGGGTCGTCGAGGCCGGTGACCACGGGCTTGTGCGCCCGCACGGGCTCGTCGGCGGCGAGCATCGCGGCGAGGAGGGCGGCGCTGAGGACGGTCTTGCCGACGCCGGTGCCGGTGCCCGTGACGAACAGCCCTCGCACTGCGAGCGCTCAGGCGGCGCGGGTGAGGGAGTCTTCGCGCTCGATGTCGAAGGGAGCGCGGGGTCCGTCCGAGGCGCGCGGCGTCGCGGCGTCGGGCCGGGTGGTGTGCTCGATGTCGAAGGGCGCGCCCGAGCGGGTGCGGCCCGGGGTGTGTGAGCGCTCGCCGCTCTTCGATCGGTGGGGCTCGTCGGGGGGCTCCTCTATCTTTTCCACCGCCGTGCGCCGCGCGGTGGGCGCCAGGAGCTCCGCGGGCTCCAACCCTCCCGCACGAGCGGCCTCGCCGAGGGCGCGAGCGGCGCGGCGCAGCTCGTCGGGGGTGTGGGACGCCATTGCGGTGAGGCGCAGACGGGCGGTGCCCGGGGGCACGGAGGGAGGGCGGATGGCCTGGGCGAAGACCCCGCGCTCCAGGGCGCCCTGGCAGAGCGCCATCGCGTCGCGCTCGTCGCCGACGAGCAGGGGGACGATGTGCATGTCGTCGTCGTTCACTGGGAACCCCTCGGCGGCGAGCGCGCGGCGCAGGGTGCGGGCGTGGGAGCGCAGGCGCTGCACGCGGTGGGGGCGTTGCTCGACGAGCTCGAGCGCCGCGAGCGCGCCGGCCGCGGCCGGGGGGGCGGGGGCGGTGGAGAAGATCAGGGGGCGCGCGGTGTTGATGAGGTAGCGCACCACCTCCTCAGTGGCGCACACGTAGGCGCCGTAGGAGCCGAGCGCCTTGCCGAGGGTTCCGACGAGCACGTCGACCTCGCCCTCGAGGCCGGCCTGCGCGACGGCGCCGCGCCCGCCGGGGCCGAGCGCGCCGGTGGCGTGGGCCTCGTCGACGAGCACCTGCGCGCGGTGGTGGCGAGCGAGCTCGACGATCTCTCCCAGCGGCGCGAGGTCGCCGTCCATCGAGAAGACCGAGTCGGTGGCGACGAGCCGCCGGCCGTCCCCCCCGTGGCGGCGCAGGCTCCAGTCGAGGTGCTCGGTGTCGAGGTGGCGGTACACGTGCACTCGCGCGCGCGAGCCGCGGCAGCCGTCGACGATCGAGGCGTGGTTGAGCTCGTCGGAGAAGACCGCGTCGCCGGGCCCGGCGAGCGCGCCGATGGCGCCGAGGTTGGCGAGGTAGCCGGAGCCGAACAGCACGCACGCCTCGGTGCCCTTGAATGCGGCCAGGCGCTCCTCGAGGCGGCGGTGGATGGTCATGGTGCCGGAGACCAGCCGCGAGGCGCCGGCGCCGACGCCCCACCGCATCGCGGCCTCGGCGGCGGCCTCACGCACGCGGGGGTGGTCGGCGAGGCCGAGGTAGTTGTTGGAGCACAACAGCAGCACGGGTCGGCCGTCGAGCAGCACGCGCGGCCCCTGCGGTCCCGAGATCAGGCGCAGCCGGCGGCTGAGACCAAGCCGCTCAAGCTCCTCCAGACGCTCTTCGATCTCGCTCACGCTTACCCGACCGGGACTCTGTTGGGCGCTCTGTCTGGCCGCGGTGGGCTTGCACGCTTGGCGCGGTAGCGCAGCTGGGTGGAGGGGTCCCACAGCCGCACCTCCAGCTTGACCTCCGCGTGGATTGGAGGCCCGCCCGCCCCTCCCAGGTGCTCCTCGACCACGTCCGGGGTCTCCCCCTGCAGCCACCCCGCGCGGTTGTCGGGCCGGGGGTTGGCGCCGTTGTCGGGCTGGCGGGCTGTGTTGAGGCCGAGCTCCTCGAACATCGCGCGATCCTCCTCGGGCTCGGCGCCGAGGGTGGTGAGGAAGTTGCCCATCATCACCCCGTTGAGCCCGGCCTTCACCGCGAGCGGCTGGAGCTCGCCGAAGTTCTCCACCCGCCCCCCGCACACGCGGAACAGCGCTTCGGGAAGGATCAGGCGGAAGATCGCAATCCACTTGACCGCCTCCCACGGGTCCATCAGCTCGCGGTCGCCGAACTTCGTGCCGGGACGGGGGTTCAGCAGGTTGATGGGGACGCTCGTGGGGTCGATCGCCGCGAGCTCGAAGGCCATCTCAACCCGCTGCTCGCGGCTCTCGCCGAGGTTGAGGATGCCTCCTACGCACGTCTCGAGGCCCGCCTCGCGCACCGCGCGGATCGTGCGCAGACGCCCCTCGTAGCGCACGGTGGTAGAGACCTCGTCGTAGTAGCTGGAGGCGGTCTCCACGTTGTGGTGCACCCGCTGGATGCCCGCCTCGCGCAGCGCGCTCGCTCGCTCGCTCGACATGTGCCCGACAGAGGCGCACCGCTTGAGGTTGGTGTGCTCGGCGACCAGCCGCGCGCCTTCGAGGATCTTGGCGAAGTCGCGCTTGGAGAGCCCCTGGCCCTGGGTGACCATGCAGAAGCGGTGCGCGCCGGCGGCCTCGGCGGCGCGGGCGTGTTCGAGGATCTGCTCGGGGTCCATCATCGGGTGCATCGGGGTCTCCGCCTCGGCGAAACGCGACTGCGCGCAGAAGCCGCAGTCCTCCGCGCACCCGCCGGACTTGGCGTTGACCAGCGAGCACATGTCGGTGGAGTCCCCGAAGCGCTCCTTGCGCGCCTCCCACGCGCGCTGCACGAGCGCTTCGATCTCGTCGTGGTCCTCGATCTCGCCCAGGTGGCGAGCCTCCTCGGGGGTGATGAGCGGCGGCATCTGCGGCGCGACCTCCGTGCGTGGTTGACGGTGCATATTAGGGGGCGTCGGGGACGGTACTCTCGCGCGGGCCTTCCCGGTCTGTTGGGTGCTCGTGCCGGGACGCTCGCCGGGGGCTGGACGATGGGTTTCTATGATCGCCCCCATGTGTCCGCCGTCGTCTGCCTCCCGCGCGTGGTCGCGGGGTAGGATTCCCCGCGCGCACCACCCCGGCGCCGAACTCACCCGCGCGGACGATCCCCCTCCTCCACTCCAGGTCCCTCACGGGGCTGGGGCTCGGTGAGCTCACCGGGGGGACGTGGCCCCTCGCTGCTTGCGATCTCCGACCTGCACGTCAGCTTTCCGGAGAACCGCCGTGTGGTGGAGGGTCTGCGGCCGCGCGACCCGGGGGACTGGTTGATCGTGTGCGGGGACGTCTCCGAGACGCTCGCCGACGTCGAGTGGGCGCTGGGGCTGCTGCGCGACCGCTTCGAGGCCGTTCTCTGGGTGCCCGGCAACCACGATCTGTGGACCGATCCCGAGGAAACCTCCGAGCTGCGCGGCGAGGCGCGCTACCGCCACCTGGTGGCCCTCTGCCGGCGGCTGGGGGTGCTCACCCCGGAGGACCCGTACCCGCTGTGGGACGGGCCGGGCGGCCCCGCGACGGTGGCGCCGCTGTTCCTGCTCTACGACTACACGTTCGGCTCCAACGTCGCCCCCACCAAGCGGGAGTCGCTTGCGCTGGCCTACGCCGCGGGCGTTGTGTGCTCCGACGAGCTCGTGCTGCACCCCGACCCCTACCCCACCCGCGAGGCGTGGTGCGCCGCGCGCGTGCGTGAGACCGAGGCGCGCCTCGACGCGCGCGACCCCGCGCTGCCGACGGTGCTCGTCAACCACTTGCCGCTCACCCGCGACCCCGTGCGGGTCCTGCGCCACCCCGAGTTTGCGCAGTGGTGCGGGACCGTGCACACCGCCGACTGGCACGTGCGCTTCGGGGCCAGCGCGGTGGTGTACGGGCACCTGCACATCCCGCGGGTGACCTTCCAGGACGGGGTGCGCTTCACGGAGGTCTCGCTGGGCTACCCACGCGAGTGGCACCGCCGGGACCCCGCGCGCGTTGTGCTGCACCCCGTGCTGCCGGGCGGGAACGGGCTGTGATCCGGGAGCTCCCGCTTCCCGGGGTGTGTGCTGTGCTGCCGGGCGGGAACGGGCCGTGATCGAGGAGCTCCTGCTCCCCGGGGTGTGTGCTGTGCTGCCGGGCGGGAACGGGCCGTGATCGAGGAGCTCCTGCTCCCCGGGGTGTGTGCTGTGCTGCCCGAGGGGGGTGGGCCGTGATCGAGGAGCTCCTGCCCCCCGAGGTGGTCGCGGTGGACACTCGCGAGGAGTTGCTCGACGTCGAGCTGTTCCCCGAGGAGCGCGACGCGCTGGGGCAGGCGGTGGAGAAGCGCCGGCGCGAGTTCGTCACCGCGCGGGCGTGCGCGCGCCAAGCGCTTGCGCAGCTCGGCCTGCCCCCCTCGCCGATCGCCACCGGCGCGCGTGGGGAGCCGGGCTGGCCGGCGGGGGTGGTGGGCAGCATCACTCACTGCACGGGCTTCCGCGCGTGCGCGCTCGCGCGCTCTACAGACCTCGCGGGGCTGGGCATCGACGCGGAGCCCCACGCGCCGCTGCCCGAGGGGGTGCTCGGGGAGATCGCCCGCGCGGAGGAGCGGCCTCTGCTGGCGGAGCTGGCGCGCGCTGACCCGACGGTCCACTGGGACCGGCTGCTGTTCTCCGCGAAGGAGTCGGTGTACAAGGTGTGGTTCCCCTTGGCCCGCTGCTGGCTGGGCTTCGAGGACGCGACTCTCACGCTCGACCCGGCTCGACGAACCTTCCAAGCTCGTCTGCTGAAGCCCTGGC